>JAWKXB010000001.1:0-1848211 GCA_041397225.1 Paracoccaceae bacterium
AATCCGCCTACGCGCGCTTTACGCCCAGTAATTCCGAACAACGCTAGCCCCCTCCGTATTACCGCGGCTGCTGGCACGGAGTTAGCCGGGGCTTCTTCTGCTGGTACCGTCATTATCTTCCCAGCTGAAAGGACTTTACAACCCTAGGGCCTTCATCGTCCACGCGGCATGGCTAGATCAGGGTTTCCCCCATTGTCTAAGATTCCCCACTGCTGCCTCCCGTAGGAGTCTGGGCCGTGTCTCAGTCCCAGTGTTGCTGATCATCCTCTCAAACCAGCTATGGATCGTCGGCTTGGTAGGCCATTACCCCACCAACTACCTAATCCAACGCGGGCTAATCCAAAGGCGATAAATCTTTCCCCCGAAGGGCACATACGGTATTACTCTCAGTTTCCCGAGGCTATTCCGTACCTTTGGGCATATTCCCACGCGTTACTAACCCGTCCGCCGCTAACCCCGAAGGGTTCGCTCGACTTGCATGTGTTAGGCCTGCCGCCAGCGTTCGTTCTGAGCCAGGATCAAACTCTCAAGTTGAAAGGCTGTTACCAGCCTAACCTTGACGTTCGAACCTCTGCACATCGTCCCTCCCTTGCGGGGAGGGTCATTCTGTCTGATGCACATCGTTCCAAGGGAACGAAGTCCGTCAAACAGTGAAGCTGACACTCACATCATCGTCCCGAACCGAGATCCGGGGCTAGTGAGCCGATATGCAGCGTTTGTCCATCGAAAGGACCAAACCGCCCACATATCTCTTCAGTAACCATCGATTTCAAAGAGCGTGAGAGACAAAATCAACCGGAGGCGCCGTATCTTACTTGGCGCGCCCGCCTGCATATCGCTCGTTTTTTGTTTCGACTTCCGGGCGTTGCCGCCGTTTCCGTCTGCCGTAGCGGTGTTGTCCGCTTCGGTGAAGGGGTATTTACGGATCGGCGCTGGGGACCGCAAGAGCTTTTTTGAAGAAAGATGACATTTTTTTCGCTCCCCCTGTTTCGCCCCCAAAATCTGGGGGCTAGCGCAATGAAGGCAACAATGGGGCGGGTTCGGGCGCAAGAAGATTTCGCGCGAAGGCTCCGAATGACGCGGCTTTTCCGGCTTGACCACGACGTTGCCGCAAAATGGTCCGGTAGGGCAAGGAGTTTGCCGTGCAGGCGGTGGGGATTCGCCCCCTCAATTCCCGTGCTCTACACCACGAGAATTGTCGCAACCTGCTGATTCACCTGGGATCCGGTCGCCGGCGCCGGAATAGGCGTCCGATTCTTGCGGCCCCCCGGGACCAGACGCAACCCGAGCAGCGCGCCCACCGCCGCGACATAAAGGATCGGCGCCAAGGGCCAGGCTTTGACCAGCCAAAGGTAATGAAGCGCCCCCGCAATTGCCGCAAGATAGGTCAGGCGATGCCATTTCTGCCAGCGCGCGGCGCCCATCCTCCGCACCGACCAGTTGTTTGAGGTCACCGCCAGCGGAATCATCGCCGTCAATCCGATCATGCCAATCGTAATGTAAGGGCGCTTGACGACGTCGCCCAGCGCCTGGCGCCAGAGCATCCCCATGTCCAGCACCAACCAGGCCAGAAGATGCAGCAGTATGTAGAAGAACGTTGTCAGCCCTATGGCGCGGCGATACTTGATGAGGTTCACGCCCGCGAAGCGGCGAAGCGGCGTAATGCACAACCCCGCCACGATGAGCTTCAGCCCCCAAAGCCCAAGTGTATGCTCGACCGCCTTGACGGGATCGACGCCAAGCCCACCGGATGCCGCCTGCCAGAAGAGCCAGACGGGAAGTGCCGCACCGACTACATATATCGGCCACGCTGGAACCTTGCGCACCCGGCGGTTCAAGGCATTGGCCAGCACGATCAGAAGTCCTTGCTTAGATCCTGCCCGGCATAGAGCCCGGCCACTTCGTCTCCGTAGCCGTTGAACATCTGCGTCGGCTCGCGCCCAGCGAACAGCCCCCCGCCGATCCGGCGCTCGCTCGCCTGACTCCAGCGCGGATGATCAACCTCCGGATTCACGTTGGAATAGAATCCGTATTCGCGGGCGTTTTGCATGTTCCATGTGGTCATCGGCATCTTGTCGGTCAGGCTGATCCCGACGATCGACTTGATCGACTTGAACCCGTATTTCCATGGAACCACCAACCGGATCGGCGCGCCGTTCTGTTTGGGCATCTCTTCGCCATAAAGCCCGGTCGCGAGAATCGTCAGCGGATGCATCGCTTCGTCGAGCCGCAGGCCCTCCCGATAGGGCCAGTCCAGAATAGGATAGCGCTGACCCGTCATTTCCTCGGGCCGCACCAGCGTCTCGAACGCAACGAATTTCGCACCGGGCTGAACCCCTACCCTGCCCAACAGATCGGAAAGCTGGAAACCGATCCACGGCACGACCATCGACCAGGCTTCGACGCAGCGAAATCGGTAGATGCGTTCCTCAAGGGTCACGCCCGACAGGAGATCGCCAAGATCGTAGTTTCCGGGGCGGTCGACCATGCCGTCGATCTTCACCGACCAGGGATCGGTCGTCAGCGCGCCCGCATTGGCCATCGGCTCATCCTTGCCGGTGCCGAATTCGTAGAAGTTGTTGTAGCTGGTGATCTCCTCGAAAGCGTTCGGCTCAAGATCAGCCGAGTAGTCCGACTTCACATAGGCCAGTTTCGCTGCCGCCGGACCGGCAAAGCCCATCGCCGCCGCACCTGCGATCAACTGCCGCCGGTTCAGGAACGCGCCTTGCGGCGTGACATCGGACCAGTTCGGATCGGACTTGAAAAGCATCGGCACGCGCACCCTCCCCACGGCATTTCGCAAATCCTAGCGTCGTTGCCGCACACTTCCCAATAAAGGGTTTTCACGGCTGCGTTGGCTATCTGAAACATCAGGTCGGCCATTGCGTTTCCGCGTTCGCACTGAAGCGGCATCGCCCGGCCCTTTCAGACGACGAAAAGGCCCCGCCGGAGCGGGGCCCTTCCTCAGTTGCTCAAGTAGCGTCTCAGTGCACCACCGCATCGTTCGGACGGGGCCTGTTCGACTGTAGCACCTTGTCGCCGACGATCAGCCCTTCCGCACCGGCGCCGACAGGAATCTCGTCGCCGTCCTTGATGTCGCCGGCAAGAAGCATCTCAGCCAGGGGATCCTGCAGGCTGCGCTGGATGACCCGTTTCAGTGGCCGCGCCCCGAAGACCGGATCATATCCCTCCTCGGCCAACCATTTCTTCGCCGCTTCGTCGAGGGTGAGCGTGATCTTACGCTCAGCCAGCCGCTTCTCAAGCCGGCGAAGCTGAATTTCGACGATGCCCGTCATGTCGCCGCGGGTCAGGCGGTCGAAGATGATCTGGTCGTCCAGGCGGTTCAGGAATTCGGGCCGGAAATGCGCCCTGACGGCTTCCATGACGTCGCGCCGCGCCGCGGCGCTGTCCGATCCCTCGGGCAACTGGCTCAGGGCCTGCGAACCGAGATTGGATGTCAGCACGATCAGCGTTTGCTTGAAATCGACCCGGTGACCCTGCCCGTCCGTCAGAACACCATCATCCAAAACCTGCAAAAGCACGTTGAAGACATCCGGGTGCGCCTTTTCCACCTCGTCGAACAGCACGACCTGATAGGGTCGCCGCCGTACCGCTTCTGTCAGCACCCCGCCTTCGTCATAGCCGACATAACCCGGGGGCGCGCCGATCAGCCGGGCGACCGAATGCTTCTCCATGAATTCCGACATGTCGATGCGGACCATCGCATGCTCGTCGTCGAAGAGATACTCGGCCAGCGCCTTGGTCAACTCGGTCTTGCCAACACCCGTCGGGCCCAGGAACAGGAACGAACCCAGGGGCCGGTTTTCGTCCTGCAACCCGGCACGGGCGCGGCGCACCGCTCTCGACACGGCTTCGACCGCACGGTGCTGACCGACGACGCGCCGGCCAAGCTCCTCCTCCATCTTGAGAAGCTTCTCGCGCTCACCCTCCAGCATCTTCGAGGTCGGAATCCCGGTCCAGCGCTCGACCACCTCGGCGATCTGTTCTGGCCGCACGGCTTCCTCGACCATCAGCGCATCTTCCTGCGCCTCGGCCTCCGAAAGCTGCTTTTCCAACTGCGGGATGACGCCATAGCTCAACTCGCCGGCCTTCGCGAGGTCGCCCGCGCGCTTGGCGTGGTCAAGATCGTTCCGAGCCTGGTCGAGCTGTTCCTTGAGCCCGCGCGCCGATTCCAGCTTGTCGCGCTCCGACTGCCATTTGGCTGTCATCTCGGCCGAGCGTTGCTGAAGGTCGGAAAGCTCCTTCTCGAGATTTCCCAGCCGATCCTTCGATGCCGCGTCATCTTCCTTCTTCAGCGCCTCCGCCTCGATCTGCAATTGCAGGATCTGCCGGTCGAGTTGATCCAGCTCCTCCGGTTTCGAATCCACCTCCATCCGCAGCCGACTGGCCGCCTCATCGACGAGATCGATCGCCTTGTCCGGCAGGAAGCGGTCGGTGATGTAGCGGTGGCTCAAAGTTGCGGCAGCAACCAGCGCGCTGTCAGAAATACGAACGCCGTGGTGAAGCTCGTACTTTTCCTTGATGCCGCGCAGGATAGAAACGGTGTCCTCAACGCTCGGCTCCTCGACCAGCAAGGGCTGGAACCGGCGCGCGAGGGCTGCGTCCTTCTCGACATACTTGCGGTACTCATCGAGCGTGGTGGCGCCTACGCAATGCAGTTCGCCGCGCGCCAGCGCAGGCTTGATCAGGTTCGCCGCATCCATCGCGCCGTCAGCCTTGCCCGCACCCACCAGCGTGTGCATCTCGTCGATGAAAAGGATGATCTCGCCCGCTGCGGTCTCGATCTCTTTGAGAACCGCCTTCAACCGCTCTTCGAACTCGCCGCGATATTTCGCACCCGCGATCAGCGCCCCCATGTCGAGCGCCATCAGTTTCTTGTTCTTAAGGCTTTCCGGCACGTCGCCATTCACGATGCGCAAGGCCAGTCCTTCCGCGATCGCCGTCTTGCCGACCCCGGGGTCGCCGATCAGCACGGGATTGTTCTTCGTGCGACGCGACAGCACCTGCATGGTGCGCCGGATTTCGTCGTCGCGGCCGATGATCGGGTCGATCTTGCCCTGCTCCGCCGCTTCGGTCAGATCACGCGCATATTTCTTCAGCGCATCGTAGCCCTCCTCGGCACTGGCGCTGTCAGCGGTGCGGCCCTTGCGGATCTCGTTGATTGCCGTGTTCAGCGCCTGCGCGTTCACCGCGCCGGCATCCAGCGCATCCTTGGCCTTGGTGTTGACCATCGCCAGCGCCATCAGCACGCGCTCCACCGGCACAAAACTGTCGCCCGCCTTCTTGGCAAGCTTCTCGGCTTCGTCGAGCACGCGGACCAGCGAGGTATCGACATAAACCTGCCCGTCGCCGCCCGAGACCTTGGCAATCTTGCCGACAGCGGCATCGACCGCCTCGATCACGCGCTTGGGCTCGCCGCCAGCGCGCTTGATCAGATTTGAGGCAAGCCCCTGATCGTCATCCATGAGAGCCTTCAGCAGATGCTCAGGCACGACCCTCTGGTGTCCCTCGCGCATCGCGATCGTCTGGGCGGCCTGAAGGAAACCGCGAGACCGTTCCGTGAACTTCTCCATGTTCATCGGCATTCTCCTTTGCTAGCACCCGGCTTTTGAATCGCCCGCTGTTGCAGCACGACACTTCCCGGGTCTTGGCAATGACTTGGCAATCGGCCGGAGCGATTTCAAGGACGGCTACGGCTGGAATCGGGAAACCAAATCGAAAGAAGAATCAGCCCTAATCGGACTTAACCTTAACGGAGGAATGAAGATGTCGCGCCTGTCATCGACGATCCGCAATCTCGCTCAGGGCTGGTTCACCGACCTTGCGCCGATGCCGCCGCAACTGAAGGCGCTCGCAGCCGCCGTCCGCAGCGAACCCGATCCGCGCCCCTCGGCGCGACGCTCGGCCTTCGCGCCGCGTCCACGCTAGGTGACACAATGCGCATCCTCTCCGCCCGCGTCACCCGCGCCCGCCGCGACCGTGCTGACAACCGCGTGGCCGCAATCGTCGCACTCACTGTCTTGCGGAACGGCGCCACTCTCAATGCCACCGTACGGGTCACGGCACCGGCCCGCGCCCCAGGGGCGGCAAGCCTGCGCGACCGGCTGCTGGGCGCGGCCAAGCTCAGCTTCGCAAGCGATCCCGTTCAATCAGCCTGGCGACATGCCGCCTAGGCGGGATCCCGGCTGAATGTCATCAGCGCCGCCTTCATCGCGCGGACCTCGCCTGGATCGGTCGTCAGCCGGGTCGGATGACAGAAATCCATCGCCACGGCGCGTTCCGCCATGGGCACCTCCAGCCCGCAGGCCGAATGAACCTCGCTCACCGGCACGTTTGTGACCAGCGCCACGACATTGGCTGACGTAATACCGGCGGCCGGCAGTATCCCGATCCGGCCCGCGGCCATCCGGCATATCGAAGCAATGGCATCCGCCCCCTCCGGCGCGCCAAGCGCGCCACCCGAGGTCAGGATGCGGTCGCAGCCAAGCCGCACCGCGGCTTCTACGGCGGCCCCGAAGTCCGGCACCAGATCGAACACCCGATGCAGCGTCACGCTCATCTCCTCCGCCGCTGCGATCATTGCCGCAAGCGCCGCCTCGTCGAGAGTCCCGTCCGCCCGCGCCGCGCCGATCACCACCCCGGCCAGCCCTGCCGATCGCGCCGCGCGGATGTCGTCGACCATCGTCGCGACCTCATCAGCGCCGAAGCGGAAATCGCCCGCCCGCGACCGGATCAACGCATGAACCGGCACTCGCAGTTCCGCTGCCCGCCGCATTTGCCCCGCCGACGGCGTCAGCCCGCCCACCTCCAGCGCCGAGCAGAGCTCAATCCGGTCCGCCCCGCCTTCGACAGCCGCAAGCATCCCCTCGGTGCTGTCGACACAGACCTCAAGCTGCACGTTCATCTGCTTCCCCCTTGGAACCCCAAAGCTTTCATAGCTTGACAGAGCCCGTCCTGCACCCCAAACCCGCGCGGCCTGCCAGTAAGGAGCCGCAGATGCAGAAAGCCGATGACCGCCTGATTGTCGCCCTCGATCTGCCCAACGCTCTCGATGGCCTGGAGCTTGCCGGAAAACTCGGCGACGCAGTGTCCTTTTACAAGATCGGCCTTGGCATGCTGACGGGCGGCGGACTTGCGCTGGCGAACGAGTTGAAGGCCGACCACGGCAAGCGCATTTTTCTCGACCTGAAGCTTTTCGACATCGGCGCGACGATCGAGGCCGCCGTGCGGGGCCTGGCGCAGTTCGATCTCGATTTCCTGACCGTCCACGGCGACCCCAATGTCGTGCGCGCTGCCAAGGAGGGGGCATCCGGCAAGGATCTCAGGATCCTCGCCGTAACCATCCTCACCTCGCTCGACCGCGCCGATCTCGACGCCGCACTGATCCGCCAGGGCACTCTTGCCGATATCGTCGTCGAACGCGCGGCCCGCGCACTTGCCGCAGGGGCGGATGGCGTCATCGCCAGCCCGCGGGAAGCGGCACGTATACGCGCCCTGCCGGAAGCCGCGGGCAAGCTCGTCGTCACCCCCGGCGTGCGCCCCGCGGGCGCCGCCCTTGGCGATCAGAAACGGGTCGCCACCCCGGCCGAAGCCATTGCCGACGGTGCCGACCACATCGTCGTCGGCCGCCCGGTCTGGGCCGCGCCCGATCCCGTGGCGGCGGCAAAAGCCATCCTCAGCGAACTCGCCTCACCCCAGGCTCGGCGACCCAACCGCTGAGTCGCGCGGGATCACGCGACCTGTGATAGCATGGACGCGCCGGTCTCAATCGGAGGCGCTGATGACCCCGCAATCCCCGACAACCGCCCTGCATGAACTGCAAGAGCGGCAGAACGACCTCGTCCTGTCCTACGTTACCGTTCGTCAGAACCTTGGCGTGCTCGGCTTGTTTCTGCCGCTCTCGCTGCTCGTCTACGCGGCCTGGCCCGGCCACCGGCTAGAGGCTTCGATCAGCGACTTCTACTATACCGAAATGGGCGGAGTGCTGACGGGCACGCTCGCTGCGATCGGCGTCTTCCTCATCAGCTATCGCGGTTACCAGCGCCTGCCCGGAGAATGGTTGTCCGACAAGTGGCTTTCCCGGATCGCCGGTGCCGCAGCACTTGGCGTCGCACTCTTTCCTGTTCACCGAGAAGGCTATCCGATCTGCCCCGAGGCGGGTGGTCAGACGACGCCCTGCTGGATATTCGGCTCCGCCTCGCATCCCGAGGCCGTCCACTACCTCTCGGCCATCGCCTTCTTCGGCTGCATGGCGCTCTTCTGCCTGGTGCAGTTTCCCCGCGGCGAACGCGGGCCGGACGGCCACCTTGTCTGGTCGGCGCGGACCGTAACCTATCTCTCGTGCGGCACGATCATTCTTGCTGCAATGGTGGCGCTTGGGCCCTATTTCTTCGCCGATACCGATACCAGGGCCGTCATGACGGCGAATAAATATCTCTTCTGGTGCGAAACCCTGGGCGTGACGGCCTTCGCCACATCATGGCTGGTGAAGGGCAAGGCGCTCACCGGTCTTTGGCGGACCCTGTCACACCTTGCCCCCGGGAGTCGAAAGACCTAGTTCGCGGGCTGGGCCGGGGCTGCCGGCGCATCCGTCGCCGGGGCAACGGCATCCGCAGCCGGCGCCGCCTCGGTCGGAGCGGCGCCATCAGACGTCGCGGTCGACCCGGCGAACCAGATCACCAGTCCGAGCGCCGCGATCAGAATCGCGATGACCGCGAAAACGCCGCCAATTCCACCCTGACGCTGCGGACGGCTGTATGCCCGCGACGGGTCATAGTTCGAACGGCCTTGCATTTGCTCCTGATAGTCCATGAAGGGCTCCTTTCCTTGCAGGCCTCATCAGCGAGGACCCCCCAAGGATCGCCTATCCGCATCCATGGCTCCATAAGCGGTATTTCTCTCAGCCACAGATTGCCGAAACCGCCGCAACGCATCCGCTGCAATCCGCCGAACGGCAATGGTCAGGCGCGAATGCCGCCTTGTCCTACAAACCGCCGCGCAGGCTGCGCTTGCATTCGCGCGGCGGTTTGCCGCCCTGGCTGTAGGCCGTGACCGAACAGCTTTCGCAGCGGTATTCTTCCAATGCTCCGTGGCCGCGCCCGACATGTTTCCACTGGCACTGTCTGCGCCGGAACATCCGGTTCGCCAGCGGGTCGAGCCTGGCGCCAAGCTCACCCTGCACCCTGTCGCGCGCCCAGAGCCGCCAGAGAATACCGGCGACGATCAGCGCCACGATAATCAGGATCGGCATTCTTCCCGCGCCTCAGTCGTTGATGTCCCGGTCCCAGACCTTCACCTGACCGTGCCGCACGCCGACAACGCGCCGCAGCGCGAGCCACGCCACCAGAGAGCTAATCGCGAAAACGAGAAGCAGCATCGCGAGGGATTCCCCCAACAGACCCAGCCAGAGAAGCAGCCCGGTCAGCGCCGCGCCCACCGCGAAACCCAGAAGGATGAACCCCGGAACCGCCACCTCGAGGATCGCCAGCACCGCGCCGGCAATCATCCAGACCCACCATTCGGCCCAAAACATCATACCCGCCCCTTCAGCATCTTGAAGGCATCGCCAAACGCCTCAAGTGCGCTGGCCGGAACGATGACCGTTTGCTTGCCCGCACCCTGCCCCACCACCGTCAGCGCCTCGACCTGTTTCAGCGCCACCTGGTACTGCGCCGCCTCGATGCCGTGCTCCTTGATCGCCTGTGCCACGACGCTGGTCGCATATGCCTCGGCATCCGCCGTGATACGCCGCGCCTTGGCGACCTGTTCGGCGGCGTAAAGCTCGGCGTCCGCCGACAACTCCACCGACCGCTTCTTGCCTTCGGCCTCCGTCACTTGCGCCCGCCGCGCGCGTTCCGCATTCAGCTGCTGGAGCATCGCCGCCCGGGTTGCCTCGTCGAGATTGACGTCCAGGATCTCGGCCCGCGTCACCTCGATCCCCCAGTCATCGACCATCGCCTCGACCTGCTCGCGCACCTTGCCGATCAACTCCGAGCGGTTCGACTGGACCTGATCCAGCTCGATCTTGCCGATCTCCGAACGGACGATGCCCGCGACGGTCGTGGCAATCGCCGCATCCACGTCGCGAATCCGGTAGACCGTCTTTTCCGGCTCGGTGATGCGATAGAACACCGAAGTCTCCACCCGCACCAGCACGTTGTCCGCCGTGATCGCGTCCTGCGACGCGTTCGGCAACTGCCGCTCCAGAACGGAAATCTTGTGCGCCACCCGGTCAAGGAACGGCACGATGAAGTTGATGCCCGGCCCGAGCACCGCCCGAAGCCGCCCGAACCGCTCCACTACATGCTTTTCCGACTGCGACACGATCCGCACGCCCAGCAGCACGCAGATGATGATGAAGATCGCCAGCGCGATCAGAACGCCATTGCCGCCGATAAGCTCGCCCATGACTTGGCCGAAATCCATGTCCGTCTCCCTTGATACGCCCCGGCGCGACTATGCCCGCGCGACAGCAAGGTGGAAAGACCCTATCGTCCCCTCTAGGCGCATGCCGCCTTATGGCCCGGCCACGACGACCGCGCGGCACTCGGCGTAGCCGCTTTGCTCGAGAAAGGCACGCGCCTTTGCATTGAATGTGGCAAGCGTCGAAGCCACCCCCGCCTCGCAGTTCGCCATCGCCGCGGCGACGGCCACCTGACGCGACGGTGCGCCCCAGGACCAGCCGGATTCGGACATGCCCGAAACCGCGAATGCGCCAAACTGGCCTTTTTTCTGGTTTTTCAGGAACGCATCCCTGAAGCCGATTTCAGCGTCGCGCCCGATACCGTCGGGATTCGAGCTGTTGCCGGCAAAGCCTTTCGGCGTGACCGTGGCATAAAGCACGCATCTGTCCGGCGCGCTGACGGATGTGGTCCGGCAGCCGGCTTCGGCCGCGCGTACGGCATTCGCATATCTATGGTAGTTGATGACGGCGAAAGCATGGTCGATCTCTTGGTTGACGTACATTGCGCCGAAATAGGGCCGTCCATCCGACATCCATTTGAGAACATCCTTCTCGCCGGGGTCGAGCCTGATGTTCGAGTTCTTCCGAATATCCGCCCCCTCGCCATAGGTGACGATCTCTGCCGCCGCCGGAACCGCACATGTCATGGCCAACGCCACGATCGACCAGATCGTCCTTTGAAATCCCATATTCGCCCCCCGCGGATTGACGATCCGACCCTTTCCGCTCCGCCTCCGACTGTCAAGAATCCGCGCCGCCTATTCCCCTCTCCCCCATCGCCGCGCCGCATCCTATACTCGGCCTATCATGCCCGCTCTCTGCCGCGATTGCCTCCATGCCTTCGAGACCGGCCCCCGCTGCCCGGCCTGCCGCTCCCCGCGTGTCCTCTCCCACCCCGAGCTCTTCGCGCTGTCTATCGCCCACATGGATTGCGACGCCTTCTATGCGTCGGTCGAAAAGCGCGACAATCCCGACCTCCGCAACAAGCCGCTGATCGTCGGCGGCGGCCATCGCGGCGTCGTCTCGACTTGCTGCTACCTTGCCCGCATCAAGGGTGTCCGTTCCGCCATGCCGATGTTCCAAGCTCTGAAACTCTGCCCCGAAGCGGTGGTGGTGAAGCCGCGCGGCAGCCACTATGCCGCCGTCTCGAAGCAGATCCGCGCGCTCATGGACGAACTCACGCCGGTCGTTGAACCGCTGTCGCTCGATGAGGCATTCCTTGATCTCACAGGCACGGCCCGGCTTCACAAGGCGCCGCCCGCCGTGCTTCTTTGCCGGCTCCTGAAGCGGATGGAGGACGAACTTGGCGTTTCCGGCTCCGTCGGCCTCAGCCACAACAAGTTTCTGGCCAAGGTCGCCTCTGACCTCGACAAGCCCCGCGGGTTTTCCATCATCGGCAGGGCCGACACCGCAGCCTTTCTCAGGGGCAAGCCGGTCAGGATGATCTGGGGCGTGGGGGCGGCAACGCAGGGGCATCTCGAAGCGGCGGGCATCCGCAGCTTCGATGATCTCGCGCGCTGGGACCGCAAGGATCTTGCCCACCGTTTCGGCTCCATCGGCGAAAGGCTCTGGCATCTCGCCCGGGGCGAGGACCGTCGCCGCGTGAACCCGCACGAACCGATGCGCTCCATCTCGGCCGAGACCACGTTCAACGAAGACACCTCCGACCGCGACCTTCTCGACGGCCATATCTGGCGGCTTGCCGAAAGGGTGGCCGACCGGACCAAGGCCAAGGATCTTGCCGGCCGCACCGTCACGTTGAAGCTGAAGCGCGCCGATTTCACCACGATAACCCGCCGCCACAGCTTGCGCGAACCGACCCAGATCGCCGACCGGCTCTATCGCGAGGCCGCCGATCTCATGGCACATGTCGCAGACAAGGGCCCCTGGCGGCTGATCGGCGTGGGCCTGTCCGACATCGTGCCGGCGCGCGAGGCCGATCTGACCACCGACCTCCTAGACCCTGGCGCAGCGCGCCGGGCGCACGCCGAACGCGCCACCGACGCGATCCGCGCCCGCTTCGGCCCGAAAGCGATCGTCAAGGGCCGGTCGTTGCGATAGCGTCTACTGGTCGATGAAGGCGCGAACCGAGGCGTTGTATTCCTCGGGCGCCTGAAGCATTGCGAAATGGCTGACACCCGGCAAGATCTCCAACTTCGCGCCAGGGATCAGGCTGGCGATCTTTTCGGTATGCGCGCGCAGGATGGCCTCGTCATGCTCGCCTGCAACGACGGCCGTGGGAACCGTTATCGCCGCCACTTCGGCGTCGCTCCAGTTCGGCTGCGTGGCCCACATTTCCGAAATCTGCGCCACGAAGCCGTCGAACTGATCCGGCGTCGGCGACAGGCGGGCGTAGTCGTCGGCCATCCACTCGATATAGCTGCCAAAGACGGGATCGCTCTCCACCGCCGGATCGACGCCATCGGTGGTGATGTTCGCGGCCTGGGCATAGAGGTGATCCAATCGCTCGGGGTGCGACATCGCGATGTCGAGGCCGATGATGCCGCCATCCGACCACCCGACCAGATCGACCTTCTCGATCTCCAGATGGTCGAGCAGCGCAAGGTAGTCCGACGCCATCAGGTCGTAACCGAACGGCTCCTCGTTGCGGGTTGAGCGGCCATGGCCGCGGCTGTCGGCGACGATGACCAGATGATCCTTCATCAGATCGGCGACCTGCGCCGCCCAGATGTCGGCATTGCCAAGCCCGCCGTGAATGAGAAGGACCGGATCGCCCGAACCATAGGTCGCATAGTACATCTCGATCCCGTTCACGGGCGCCATGCCCGAGGCGACGGGCTCGGGCATCGCGGCAGGATGGGGGATCGACATCCAGCGATCCTGGGCAAAGCAGGGATTGACGAACATCAGAAGCGCAAGTGCAACGGCGTACCGCATGGCGACCTCCCGTTCCAGGCAGTGCAGGGTGCAACGCTAGGTCTGGCCGGTCGCGCTGTCAATTGCGGGGATCACTCCGCCGCGAGCGGCAGTTCGCCCTGCCCGATCGCCGCCACTTCGGCGAGAATGCGGCTCAGCGCGGCGCGGAAACCCCTGAAGTTGCCGTTGGGGCGTATCTCGCGCTCGTTCATGTAAAGCGACCGATCGATCTCGATCTGGACGGCGTGGTGTCCGCGCGAGGGGCGGCCATAGGTCTGGGTGATGAAGGCGCCGGCGAAGGGCGCGTTCCTGACCGTGTGGAACCCCGCCGCCTCGAACGCCGCCTCGATCCGGTCGACGATCCCGCGCGACGCCGTCGCACCGAACCGGTCGCCCAGGACGATCTCGGGGCGCCGCGCGCCCGCCGCCGCGATCGAATCCATGGCCTCATGCGGCATCGAATGGACATCGATCAGGATCGCCTCGCCGAACAGCATGTGGGCGCCGTCCATCAACTGTCTGAGGCAGTCGTGGTAGGGGTGCCAGCAGCCGGCGATCCGCCGCTCGGCCTCGGAGAGCGGGATCTTGCCCCGGTAGATCGCGCGCCCGCCTGCCACCACCCTCGGAATGACGCCAAGGCCCGAGGCGACGCGCGGATTGTGCGCGCCGGGCCGCGCGCCCTCGATGACTGCGGGGTCAAGTTCGTCTGCGGCGCGGTTCAGGTCAATATACGCCCGCGGCGCGCAGGCGGCGAGAAGCGGGGCGCCGAACCCGGCGACCGGCTCCAGAAGCTCATCGATGAATGCATCCTCCGACGACCGGATCGACGCGGCGCCCAGAACCGTTGACGCGAGGAACTCTGCCGGGTAGTCGCGCCCGCTATGCGGCGACGCGAAGACGACGCTGGTCAGGCGTCGGTCGGGCATTGTCAGCCGATAGGGTGCAGCCGGCATCTCTTCTCCTTCTCGCGCCGACTATAACTGCAAATTTCTCCGCGCCAAAACCCCTTGAAAGCCCATGCGACTCCTTTTATAGACCCCGGAACCGACGCGGAGCCGCCCGCGTCCTAATTGTTTGGGATCGGCGGAACCGGTGACGGAACGGGCGGTTAGCTCAGCGGTAGAGCACTACGTTGACATCGTAGTGGCCACTGGTTCGATCCCAGTACCGCCCACCATCGCTCCCGAATCGGGGGCATCGTTGTTTTCAATGGCGCGACGCGCGCCGCGAATAGGAGAAGACCGATGAAGGTCAAGAACTCGCTCCGCTCGCTGAAGTTGCGCCATCGCGACTGTCAGGTCGTGCGCCGCAAGGGCCGGGTCTATGTGATCAACAAGACCCAGCGCCGCTTCAAGGCTCGCCAGGGCTGAGGTTTCGGCAAAGCCGATCGAAATGGCCGCCGCGTCCCGGCGGCCATTTCGATTCCACGCCTCGGCCTTCATCTTGGTCCAAATACCTCCGCCGGAGGCAAACCAGGGAAAAGCTTGCGCGCGCAAGCGCGCTCAACCAGATCAAAGCGAATCCACCAGAAGCCGCGCCACCGTCTGCTGGTTGAGGTAACCCGTCACCGGCAGGCTCCGCGCACGCTGGTAGCGGCGGATCGCACGTCGGGTATCCTTGTCGAAAACGCCGTCGACAGGCCCCGGTTTCAGCCCGAGCGCGGCGAGCCGCTGTTCCAGCACCCGCGACACCGCGGGGTTGAGGCCAAGCGCCGCCTCGGCCCGCTCCGCGCGGCTGATCTCTTCCGCCTGGCCCGCGTCGGCGGTCAGTTCGGCGATCCTCTGCTGCGCCTCCTCGACGAACGCGCCCTGCGGATAAGCCCTGAGATAGCCGCGATAGCTGTCAGCCGTGTTCAGCCGCACCGCTTCGTCCCACGTGGCCCGGTCGGCGGCCTGCGCCTGCTGCCGGCGCTCGTCGTCGAAGACCTTCAGGCGCTCCTGCGCAAGCTCGGCGAACAGCCCGTCGGGGTAACGCTTGAGATAGGCGCGCAGGCCCGGTTCGTCGCCCGCCCGTCCGGTCTGCTCCCAGTATTGCCGGTCCTGGCGGTCCTGTTCGACCTGCCGCGCCGCCGCCTCTGCCTCAAGCTCCGCCGCCCGTTTCTCCGCCTGCGCGGCGAGTGTGGCGATCTGCCGTCCGGTGATGTAGCCGGTCGGCTCATTCCCGTTGCGGCGCTGCCAGGTGTTGATCGCATTGCGCGATCCAGGTCCGAACAGCCCGTCGATGCCGCGCGGATCGATGTCGAGGATCGACAGGTCGCGCTGGATCTGCCGCCGCTGGTCACGGTTGAGCCGCAGCGCGTCTTCCTCGGCCCGGGCCATCGCGGCGGGATCGGACAGATCGGCGATGGCCTTGCGCGCGGGAACGGCGAAAGTTCCATCGGGGAATCGCTTCAGGTAGGCCTCATAGCCCTGCCGCGTGTTCCCCGCGACGGCCGCTTCCCAGATCGCCCGTTCGATTGCCGGCTGATCCTCGGCTGGCGGTGCGGCCTGCAGTCCTTCCAAGGGCAGGAACGGCGCCAGGTCGCCCAGATAGCCTTCCGCGAGCAGCCCGTCGCCATTGGCGGCCAGATCGGCCGCGCTCAGCCCGCGCTGGCTTACGATCCTGTCGGCGAAGGCCGCGATGTCCGCGGCATCGCCGCGGAACACCGTCACGCCCTGCGGAATGTCAAGCGGGCCGATCCCGCGTTCAAGTCCGCGCCCCAGGCTGATGCGCCGATCCTCCGTGCCCAGAAGCATGATGCCGCCCGCCGGCAGGTCGGCAAGGATCCGCATCAACGTGTCCAGCGCCAGCCCTTCTGCATCGGCGCTGGCCAGTGTCGGCGCATCGGCGTCGGTCCCCAGAAACCATGTCTCCCCGCCGGCATGCACGAAATGACCCGAAAGCAGGACGGCGCCGCTCCGGGCGCCCTTCAGATCGTCGTAGAACTCCGCCACGATCGTCCGCAACCCGCCTATGTCGAGATCGCCGTCCTCGCGCACCGCCAGCCCCGCCCGCGCAAGCGCCCGGACAGCGTCAAGCGCGTCGGTGGCGGCCGATATGTCGGACGCATTGCTGTAGTTCTCGTTGCCGACCACCAGCGCCACGTCCTGCGCCCGTGCCGCGGATACGATCCCCATCGTGAGCGCCGTCGTCAAAAGCAGATGCCGCATGCCGTCTCCTCCCCTTGGAGGCGAGACCTACTCGTACTGGCGCTGATCCTCGATCACCTTGCCGTCGTTCGGCAGCGATCCCTTCGGAACCAGTTGGATACGGCCTCGCAATTTCAGAACGTCCATGACGGACTTTTCATACAATGCCGCATCCCCGGCTTCGGTTTCCACCAAAACCGTCATCGCGTCGCGCTCGCCCTCGCGGCTGGCGACAACGCGCGCACGGGCAATCTCGCCGTGGCGGGCGACGAAGTCGGCCACCTGCTCGGGCCGGACGAACATGCCCTTTATCTTGGTCGTCTGGTCCGCCCTGCCCATCCAGCCCTTGATGCGGATGTTGGTCCGCCCGCAGGGGCTTTGCCCTGGCAGAACGGCGGAAAGATCGCCCGTGGCGAAACGGATCAGCGGATAATCCGGGTTGAGCGTCGTGACCACAACCTCACCGACTTCGCCTTCGGGAACCGGATCGCCGGTTCCTGGGCGGACGATTTCCACGATCACTCCCTCATCGACGATCATCCCCTCCATCGCCGCGCTTTCATAGGCGATGTTGCCAAGGTCGGCGGTCGCGTAGCATTGCAGGCAGGCGATCCCGCGTTCGGCATATTCGGACCGGAGCGAGGGGAACAGCGCGCCGCCGCCCACCGCAGCGCGCGTGATCTTCAGCCGCTCGCCCATCTCGTCGGCGCGGTCGAGGATCACCTTCAGATAGTCTGGCGTGCCCGCATAGGCCGTCGTGCCGATATCGGCGGCGGCGCGGACCTGAAGGTCGGTCTGACCGGTTCCGGCCGGAAGCACCGCCGCACCCACCGCGCGCGCGCCTGATTCAAAGATCATGCCCGCCGGTGTCAGGTGATAGCCGAAGCAGTTCTGCACCACGTCGCCCTTGCCGATACCGCAGGCATTCAGGAAGCGACCCATCCGCCACCAGTCATGGCTCACCCCGCCTGGCTCGTAGATCGGGCCCGGCGACTGAAAGACATGGGCGAGGTTCGCGACCGGCAGCCCGCCGAAGGGCGGCTTTGCCTTCTGCCGGGCCGCCAGGTCGGATTTCCTGAGCACCGGCAGCCCTGCCAGCTCGGCCATCGCCCGGACCGGCCCAAACCCGTTCAGCGCCAGTTGCGCGTTCAACGCTCTCAACTGATCGCTTGTCCGTTCATCGCTCGACCGGGTCTCGAGGGCGTCGAATGGGCTCATCATGCTTTGTTGCCTCACTTTGCCCTAACGGCCGTCGCGGTCTTGACCGGAGAATCTGTCATCGAAAAGCACGCGGCCCTCACCCAGCGCTGCGATCTGGGCGCGGTCGAGCAGCATCGCCGGGTCGGCAACCGCGCGGAACCAGCGCTGGCGCGGATGGAACCAGGCCAGCGGCTGGACATGCAGTCCGGCCGACCGACAAAGGTCCCGCACTTCCGAGTCGGAAAACCGCACGCATTTGGGATAGAACCAGCCTCGCGCCGACATGCCGGCCTCGTTGCCACGGTAATGTACGGTGAACAGGAACTGGCCGCGCGGCGCTAGCACGGCCTGCGCCGCGGCCAGGGCCTTGCCGAACACGTCGGCGCCGGTATGCGAAAAGATCGACTGTGCGACAACATAGTCGAAGGTCTCGCCGAACACATCAAACCGCATCGCGTCGTTCCCATCGAAGCGGGGTCGCTTGATGGCGAAAATGTCGGCGCCGATCTCCAGCCGTTTGGCATCCTCGATCAGCCAGCCGTTCGGCTCGATGCCGAAGTAACGATCCGGCAGCAGGTACTGGATGAAGAGCTTGCCCGCCCGGAGCGACCCGCAGCCGATATCGAGCAGCCGATGATCCTCGCGCATCCCAAGCGCCGTCATCAGCCGGAACTGGGTAGCGCCCATGAAATCGTATTGCTGCGGCGGCCCGACATAGGCGCGATGGTTTGGGTCGCCGGCCCGTGTCTCGCGCGTGCGCGCAACAAATGCTTCCAGATTTTCGCGGTCGTCTGTCATCCGTGCCTCGCTTCGTTGTTCTCGGGTCGCATCAGGAAAGCCACCGCTTGCGACGACGATAGGAGCGCACGTCGCGGAACGACCTGCGGCCCTCGTCCGACATGCCGAGATAGAATTCCTTCACATCCGGATTCTCGCGCAGGTCCTTGGCCGGTCCGTCCATCACGACGCGGCCGGATTCAAGGATATAGCCGTAATGGGCAAAGCGCAGCGCGACATTGGTGTTCTGCTCGGCCAGAAGAAAGGTCACGCCCTCCTTTTCGTTCACTGCCTTCACGATCTCGAATATCTGTTCGACAAGCTGCGGCGCCAGTCCCATCGACGGCTCATCCAGAAGGATCGTCTCGGGCCGCGACATCAGCGCCCGACCGATTGCGCACATCTGCTGTTCCCCGCCCGAAGTATAGCCTGCCTGGCTCTTGCGGCGTTCCTTCAGGCGCGGGAAATAGGCATAGACCATGTCGAGATCGCCGGCGACGGCCGCCGCACCATCCGTTCGGGTATAGGCGCCGGTCAAGAGGTTCTCCTCGACCGTCAGATGCTCGAAGCAGTGCCGTCCCTCCATGACCTGGATCACGCCCTTCTTCACGAGGTCGGACGGGCTCTGGTTCTGCACCGGCACGCCGCGATAGAGGATCGAGCCCTTGGTGACCTCGCCGCGTTCGGAATGCAGGAGGTTCGACACCGCCTTCAGCGTGGTCGTCTTGCCGGCGCCGTTGCCGCCCAGAAGCGCGGTGATCCCGCCTTTGGGGACCGAAAGGCTTACACCCTTCAGGACGAGGATGACGTGGTTGTAGATCACCTCGATATTGTTGACCTCGAGAAGCGTCTCTTGCGTCTTTCCGGCGTCCAGCATGGCTTTCCTCTCGACGCAGCCCCGGACCTGTTCCGGGGCCTCTTGGGCAGGACGCGGCGGCGGCCGCCGCGCCCCTTGTCAAGTATCCCGGATCGGGGTCCGGGATGACCGGCGGATGCAGGTCAGTTGCAGCGCTCGGCGATGTTGTTCTCGGCGGCGTAGGCGGCCGAATCCTCCATCACGAGAGGCGTCAGCACCTCGTCATCCGGCGCGATGAAGCCGGTGATCAGGTTCCACTTCTTGGCCGACGCGTCCCACTGCTGGATCAGCGCGGCGCCCGGCCCGCCGTGATCTTCGCACGAAGCCGCGAAGGGCTGGCCGAAGTCCGGCAGGCCAAGCTCTGCCATCCGTGCCTCGGTGATCTCCAGCGCTTCGAAACCGTCGCGCAGTTCCGACGCGGTGATTGCCGAATGCCCCGCCAGTTCCTGCGCCTTGCGGATCGCTTCCGAGATCACCAACGCCGCATACATGCCGCGCGAATAAAGCACCGAGCCGACCTGGTCGCCCGCGCCGCTCGCCTTGCCCGCGTCATGGACATACTGCTTGAGGTCGGCGTAGACCGGGTAGTCGCTGCCGGTGCCGTGCATGGCAAGCGACTTGTAGCCGTTGGCCCCGTCACCCGCGGGCAGCACGTCGTTCTCCGAGCCCGACCACCAGACGCCGATGAAGTTTTCCATCGGGTACTTGATGTTCGCCGCTTCCTGGATCGCCACGGCGTTCATCACGCCCCAGCCCCACATCAGCACGTAGTCCGGCTTGTCGCGGCGGATCTGCAGCCACTGGCTCTTCTGTTCCTGCCCCGGATGGTCGACCGGCACCTCGATCAGCGAAAAGCCATGCTTGGCCGAAAGGTCGGTCAGCGTGCGGATCGGCTCCTTGCCATAGGCCGAATTGTGGTAGACGAGCGCGATCTTCTTGCCCTCGAGGCTTCCGCCATTCTCGTCCAGAAGGTACTTGATCGCCACCGAAGCCGCGTCCCAGTAGTTGGCCGGATAGTTGAATACCCACTCGAACACCTTGCCGTTCGCGGCTGACGTCCGGCCATAGCCCGGCGTGTAGAGCGGAATGCCGTCGGCGCTGACCTTGGGGATGAGCTGATAGGTGATCCCGGTCGACAGCGGGTTGTAGACCAGCGCGCCCGAGTCTTTCGTCGCCTCGTAGCATTCCACACCCTTCTCGGTATTGTAGGCCGTCTCGCATTCCGGGTTCAGGATCTTCTCGCCGCCGATGCCGCCGTCGCGTTCGTTCAGAAGCGTGAAGTAGTCGTTGAAGCCATCGGCATAGGGAATGCCGCCCGGCGCATAGGGTCCGGTCCGATAGCTCAGGTTCGGCACGACCAGATCGGCCATTGCCGGGGTCGCGACGGCCATCGTCAGGGCCAGGGCTGTCAGGGTCTTCTTCATCAGGATATCCTCCCTTGGGTTGAACAATTCGGACGCCGGCCTCCTGCCGGTCTCTTTCTTGGGCGGCCCTTCAATGCGGGAAGGGCCAAAGCCTCAGTTTCTCCTTCGCCAGCCGCCAAAGCTGGGCAAGGCCGTGCGGCTCCGCGATCAGGAACACCACGATCAGACCGCCGACGATCATCAGTTCCACATGCGCCGCAAGGTCCGTGGCCCAGCCAAGCTGGCCGACGAGGATGTTCTTCAGGAGCACCGGCAGGAGAACAAGGAACGCCGCCCCCGCGAAGCTGCCGAAGATCGAGCCGAGCCCGCCGATGATCACCATGAACAGCACGAGGAACGACTTCTGGATGCCGAACGCCTCGCCCACCTCGACCGCGCCCAGATAGACGCTGAAGAACAACGCCCCGGCGACGCCGATGTAGAAAGACGAGATGGCGAAGGCGGAAAGCTTCGTCGTCAGCGGATTGACCCCGATGATCTCGGCCGCGATGTCCATGTCGCGGATCGCCATCCACTTCCGCCCGACCGTGCCCCGCGTCAGGTTCCGCGCGAGCCAGGCCAGCACGAAGACGATCACGAGGCAGAACAGGTATTTCGAAGAGGCGGTCGTCTGCGCGCCGGTCACGGCATGGCCGAGCACCGTCCGCTCCGGCGCCGAAATCTGGCCCGAGGCCGAATAGTTGTAGAACCACGGCACCTTGTTGAAGAGCCAGACAAGAAAGAACTGCGCGGCAAGCGTCGCGACGGCAAGGTAGAAGCCCTTGATCCTGAGCGACGGCAGACCGAAAAGAACGCCGACCCCAGCCGTGATCCCGCCCGCCAAGAGGACATGGATCAGGATCGAGACCTCGGGAAAGGCGGTCATCAGCTTGTAGCACGCATAGGCGCCGACTGCCATGAACCCGCCCGTGCCGAGCGAGACCTGCCCGCAATAGCCCGTCAGGATATTGAGGCCAATCGCCGCGATCGAATAGATCAGGAACGGCACGAAGACCGCGTTCGCCCAATAGTCGTTGATCAGGAACGGGATGACCCCGAAGGCCACAGCCAGGACGGCGTAGTAGCGCCAGCGGTCGAACCGGATCGGGAAGGTCTGGCTGTCGTCCACATAGGTCGTCTTGAAATCGCCTGCCTCACGGTAGAACATCAGCCAAACTCCTTCGCATCACCGGGAAAGTCGTCGCCCTGCGGCCGCACCAGGCAGAAGCGGTGCCCGGTCGGCGCCTCCATCACGATCCAGGTCTTGATCCTCGCCACTTCCACGGCACCCAGCGCCTTCAGCCGTTCGCATTCCGCCTCGCGGTCGTCGGTCTCGATATCGAGATGCACGCGCGGCTCGTGATCGACCGCCTGCAACAGGACGCGGGGAAAGCCCTTGTGGCCGTCGAAGGCGGCGTACTTCCCGCTTTCGTCGATCTCGCCCTTCATGCCAAGCATGCCGGACCAGTAGGCGACGGCCTCGGTCAGGTCTTCGGTCCGGCAGTCGATGCAAAGGACGCCGATGCGGGACTTGTGGCTCATGCCTCCCCCTCCGGCTCGCGGTGATGCTCGCGCGGCGCCTGATTGGCGGGTCGGGCAAAGCCCGTCGCCTCGGCATGACGCGCGAGCCACAGATAGGCGACGATCCCCGCCGCCCCGCCGGCAAAGGCGAGGATCGCGGCGATGGTCATGCTCGCGCCGCCCTCACCTGCGCTCGTCAGCGCGATGTAACCGAAGGCCCAGAAGCCGGCCCAGGCGATGACATTCAGAACGGCGATCAGTTTGGCCATGTCATACCCTCTCGATGATCTTCTCGCCAAACAGACCCTGCGGCCGGAAGACGAGGAAGAGAAGCGCCAGAACATAGGCGAACCAGTTTTCGGTTGCCCCGCCGATCCACGGACCGACGAGAAACTCGAACAGCTTCTCGCCCACGCCGATGATCAGCCCGCCGACGATGGCGCCGGGGATCGACGTGAAGCCCCCGAGCATCAGCACCGGCAGCGCCTTGAGCGCGATCAGCGACAGCGAGAACTGCACGCCCGATTTCGTGCCCCACATGATCCCGGCGACCAGCGCCACGATTCCGGCGATGGACCACACCAGCACCCAGATGAAGCGCAAGGAAATCCCGACCGAAAGCGCCGCCTGATGGTCGTCCGCGACGGCCCGCAGCGCCCGGCCATACTTGGTGTACTGCGAGAAAAGCGTGAGAGAGATCACCAGAAGGGCCGCGACCACCGTCGCCACGATGTCGAGGTTGTCGATGAAGAAGCCGTAGCCGAAGATGCCGTCGGTCACGCTTTCCACGGTCTCGGATATCCCCTGCGGCAGCCCGACGTCCAGCGTCTTGATATCCGCGCCCCACATCAGGTCGCCCAGCCCTTCGAGGAAATAGGCAAGGCCGATCGTCGCCATGAAAAGGATGATCGGCTCCTGGTTCACGAGGTGCTTCAGGACGAAGCGCTCGACGAGGATCGCCAGCAGGACCATCACCACCGCGGTCAGCACGATCGCGACGACAGCCGGCAGGTGCCACCCGAACTCATGCAGGTTGGTGCCGAAGACCGCATTCAGAAGATGCGCGAACGGGACCTGTCCGTTCTGGAACCCGACAAGCGTCAGCGCCGCGAAAAGCGCAAGCACGCCTTGCGCGTAGTTGAAAATGCCGGACGCCTTGAAGATGAGGACAAAGCCCAGCGCCACGAGCGAATACATCACCCCGGCCATCAGGCCGTTGAGCGTGACCTCCATCGCGTAGAGAAGCTGCTCAGGCATCGTGGGCCTCCATCTTCGCCGGACGGCGCGTGTAGCTACGCTGTAGTGACGGATAAACTACGCATGCACTACGGATGCGGTCAGTCATGCGCCACCCCCAGATAGGCGTCGATCACCGCCTGGTTCTTGCGCACCTCGTCGGGCGTGCCATCCCCGATCTTCTTGCCGTAATCCATCACGACGACCCGGTCGGAGATGTCCATCACCACCCCCATGTCGTGTTCGATAAGCGCGATCGTGGTGCCGAATTCGTCATTAACATCAAGGATGAAGCGGCTCATATCCTCCTTCTCCTCGACATTCATCCCGGCCATCGGCTCGTCGAGAAGCAGCAGCTTCGGCTCCGCCGCCAGCGCACGGGCAAGCTCGACCCGCTTCTTCAGGCCATAGGGAAGGCGACCGACCGGTGTCTTGCGGATCGGCTGGATTTCCAGGAAGTCTATGATTTTCTCGACTTTTTCTCGATGCTCCGTCTCTTCGCCCTGCGCCGGACCCCACCAAATGGCCTGGCCGAGCAGCCCCGACTTCATCATCGTAAGCCGCCCGGTCATGATGTTGTCGAGAACCGACATCCCGTCGAAAAGCGCGATGTTCTGAAATGTGCGGGCGATGCCGAGGCGGGCGACCTGATAGGGTTTCATCGGCCCCCTCTTGTAGCCCTTGAACCAGACCTCACCCTCCTGCGGGATGTAGAAGCCGCTGATGACGTTCAGCATCGAGGACTTGCCCGCCCCGTTCGGCCCGATGATCGCCCGGATCTCGCCCTCGCGGATGTCGAACGAGATGTCGGTGATCGCTGCCACCCCGCCGAAGCGCAGGGTGATGTTCTTCATCTCCATCAGGACGCCGCCAATCCTGCGGCCATCGGCGGTAGTGTAACCGTCTGAATTCATTTCGTTCATTCCGCCGCGATCCTCTCTTGGAGCGGCTCAACCCTGGCATCCCGGATCGTCAGCGTCGCCTTGATCGAACCCTTGCGGCCGTCCTCGTAGGTGACTTCGGTTTCGGTGTAGATTTCGTCCTTTCCACCATAGAGCGCGTCGATGAGGTCGGCGAATTTTTCGGCGATGATGTTGCGGCGGACCTTGCGGGTGCGGGTCAGTTCGCCATCGTCGGCATCAAGCTCCTTGTGCAGGATCAGGAAGCGGTGGATCTGGCAGCCTGACAGCATGGGATCGGTGGCGATGCTTCTGTTCACCTCCTCGACATGGCCGGCGATGGTCTCAAGCACCTGAGGATGCTGGCTGAGTTCCTGGTAGGAGGCATAGGCGATGTTGTTGCGCTCGGCCCAGTTGCCGACCGCGGTGAGGTCAATGTTGATGAAGGCGGTGCACATGTTGCGGCCGGCGCCGAACACGACGGCTTCGAGGATGTTGGGGTAGAACTTCAGCTTGTTCTCGACGTATTTCGGCGCGAAGAGCGAACCGTCCGCCATCTTGCCCACGTCCTTGGCGCGGTCGATGATGCGAAGGTGGCCGGTGCCTTCCTCGAAGAACCCGGCATCGCCGGTCGCCACCCAGCCCTCGGCATCCTTGGTCGAAGCCGTCGACTCCGCGTTCCTGAAGTACTCGACGAACGTGCCGGGCGAGCGGTAGAACACCTCGCCATTGTCGGCGATCTTCACCTCGACCCCGGGGGAAGGCACGCCGACCGTATCCGAGCGCACCTCGCCGTCCGGCTGCTGGGTGATGAAGACCGAAGCCTCCGTCTGGCCGTATAGCTGTTTCAGATTGATCCCGAGCGCGCGGTAGAAGTCGAAGATCTCCGGCCCGATCGCCTCGCCCGCAGTGTAGCCAACCCTGACGCGGGAGAATCCAAGCGTGTTTTTCAGCGGCCCGTAGACAAGGATGTTTCCCAGCCAATAGCGGAACCGATCCGTCCCCGACACCGGCTTGCCGTCGAGGATCGCCGGTCCGACGCGGCGGGCGACGTCCATGTAGTGATCGAAGAGCCACTTCTTGAAGCGGCCCGCATCCTCCATCCGGATCATCACGCTGGTAAGCTGGCCCTCGAACACCCGCGGTGGTGCGAAGAAATAGGTCGGACCGATCTCACGCAGGTCCGTCATCATGGTGGCGGCGTTTTCGGGGCAGTTCACGGTAAAGCCGGTCCACATCGCCTGCCCGACCGAGAAGATGAAATCGCCGACCCATGCCATCGGCAGATAGGCCAGCACCTCGTCATCACGCCTCAGGTGATCGAATTCCGCCGAGTTCTTCGAAGTCTCGATGATGTTGCGGTTAGACAGCACCACGCCCTTGGGCTTGCCAGTCGTGCCCGAGGTGTAGAGCATCACGCAAGTATGGTCGTAGCTCAGCTCCGCGGTCCGCTTGTCAAGCTCGGCCTCGAACCGCTGGTGCGCGGCCAGCCCTTCGGCCGCGATGTCGGCCAGCGCGTTCATGTGGCTGTGGTCGTATTTGCGCATTCCTCGCTTGTCGAGATAGAGGATGTGCTCGATGCCCTTTACCTGTTCTTGCACTTCCAGAACCTTGTCGACCTGCTCCTGATCGCCGACGACCACAAAGCGTGCGCCGCAATGGTCAAGCACATAGGCCATCTCTTCGGCGACGGCGTCCTGATAAAGCGGCACTGGAATCGCACCGCACATCTGTGCGGCGACCATCGACCAGTAAAGCGCGGGACGGTTCCGCCCGATGATCGCGACGTGGTCGCCCCGCGCAATCCCCAGCGTCATGAGTCCAAGTGCAATCGCGCGCACTTCGTTGGCGGTTTCGGCCCAGGTCCAGCTTTGCCAGATGCCGAACTCCTTTTCGCGGAAGGCAGGCAATTGCCCCCAATCATCCGCGTTACGCGCAAGAAGCGCGGGAATGGACTGCAAACCGGCCTTCGTCGCGTCCTTTGGCACCGATGCACCTCCCCAGCGCCGTAAACCGGCGTCATTGCATGTCGTCGGCGAATCCTCGCACACCAGACGACACGCGCCAACAGGTTGCCGGGAATGTTTGCCTGACTTTGTCGCAATTCTTACGAATTGTAACGGCTGAGGCTTGCGCCTTCCCGCGACCCGGCCAACGGTGTTAGCGATAAGGCGAAAGGAACCATCGTCGTGGAGCGGCCTGACATACGCGCCAAACTGACGCAGGCCGGGCTGAATCTGATTCAGCAGGCGCTGTCGATCTATGACCACGATCTGCGGCTTGCGGTCTGCAACCGGCGCTTCCAGGAGATGTTTGAACTGCCTGAAGAACTGATCACCCCCGGCGCGTCCTTCGAGGACACGATCCGGTATCTCGTGCATCGCGGGGAATATGGCGAGGTTCCCGACACGGAAGAGGCGGTGCGGATCCGCGTCGACCAGGCACGTGCGTTTCAGCCGCACTACATGGAACGCACCCGCGCCAATGGCCGGACGATCTCGGTCGAAGGCTCTCCGCTGCAGCAAGGGGGCTGGGTCACGGTCTATACCGACATTACCGGAATCAAGACGCAGGAAACGTTGCTCCGCGGCCGGTCGGAGGAGCTGTCGGACGAGCTTCTCGCCCATGCCGAAAGGCTGGCGCAGGCCAACCGGGAGCTTGCCGCGACCAATGCGGCGCTCCAGGAAACCAAGCGCGAACTGACTGAAATGGAGGCGCGAACGAGGCTCGTGACCGAGATGATGCCCGCGCATATCGCACATGTCGGGCCGGACCTGCATTACACCTACTCCAATCGCCGGCTCTCGTCGGTAATGCCCGGATCGAAGTCGGATATCGTGGGGCGCGCCGTCGAGGACGCGCTGGGCGGGGCCACCTACGCCAAGATCGAACCGCGGCTGAAGCAGGCGCTGGACGGCAAGGCAGGTGTATTCGAGATGACCCACGATGCCTCCGGTCGGCGCATCCGCATCGCGCTGACGCCCGATCGCAGCGGGTCCGGTCAGCCGCAGGGCGTATACGTCCTGTCGATGGACGTGACCGAAGAAGTGCAGACCCGCGCGGCCCTGAGTCAGACCGCCAAGCGAGAGTTGGCCGCCCAGCTCACATCGGGTCTCGCACATGACTTCGCCAATCTTCTGACGATCATCCTTGGCCTTCAGGGGCGGCTTGCGCGGCTGGAAAAGCTGCCGCAAGACGCTGCCGAACTGGCCCGCGCAACACTCGCCGCCGCGCGGCGCGGTGGCGTGCTGCTCGACCGGATCGCCGCGATTTCCGGCCCGCGCGAGATCCGCCCGGCGCCAACCGACCTTGAAGCATTACTCGACGATCTCAGGATCATGGCCGAGCCATCGCTGCCGGCGTCCGTCGGGCTTGACATTCTGGTGCCGCACGATCTTGGCCCGCTGCTCCTCGACGCCGGCGCATTGCAGGACTGTCTTATCAATCTGGTGCTCAACGCGCGCGACGCGATCGGGTCGCGGCCGGGGCGCATCACCCTGACCGCGCGCCCTGTGCGCGACACCTGGCTTGAGCTTTCGGTCGCCGACAGCGGCCCCGGATTTTCCGACGATGCCCTGGCGCGCGGTCTCGACCCTTTCTTCACGACCAAGGGCGGCGAGGGGTCGGGGCTCGGACTGTCGATGGTCTATGACCAGATCAAGCTTGCGGGCGGCACGGTGAGGCTCGCCAACCGGTCCGAGGGCGGCGCCCTGGTGACGTTGCGTCTGCCCTTGCGCCCGGCAGCGACGCCCGCCAGCGACCCGATGATGGTGCTCTTGGTGGAGGATGATGAGACCATCCGCACCGATGTTCGCGAGTTGCTGAGGGCGCTTGGCCACAGCGTAATCGAGGCGGCGAGCGCGGATGAGGCGTTGCAGCTTGCCGATGTGCCCGGACTTGACTTGGTTCTGTCCGATATCGGCCTGCCCGGCGACAGGAATGGGGTCGACCTTGCCCGCCTGCTTGAGCAACGGCAACACCCGGCCGAGCGGCGTCTGATGACGTCGCTGCCGCCCGGAGATGCCCAGCGCGAGCGCGCGGGAACTGTTCCGATCCTCACAAAACCCTTCGGCGCCGGGGAACTCTCTGCCTTCATCGCCCGGAGGGCCGCAAAATGACCAAGGCCGACACGCGTTCCCACGTCGCGATCCTTGACGATGAGCCGGAGATTCGGCGCATGCTTGCCGACGCGCTCGAAGAAGCCGGGTTCCGCACCTCCTGCTTTTCCCGCGCGACCGAATTCGAGGCGGCGCTCAAGCGCACGGCGCCCGATGTATGCCTTGTCGATCTTGGCCTGCCCGACCGTGACGGTCTGGCGCTGGTGCACCGGCTGGCGCTGGAATCGGGGGCCGCGATCATCATCATCTCGGGTCGCGCGCAGGTGCAGGACCGCGTCACCGGGCTCGAACTTGGCGCGGACGACTACATCATCAAGCCCTTCGATCCGGCCGAAGTCGTCGCCCGCATCCGCGCCCGGCTGCGAAAAGGCCGCACCGATGCCGACCGGCCTGCGGCCACGGCCAGGTTTGCCGGGTGGACCGCGCATTTCGACCGCTATCTGCTGATAGACCATGACGGCGAGGAGACACCTCTTTCACACGCCGAGGGCGAGATGCTGAGGCTGTTTCTCGACAGCCCCAAGCGCCTCATCAGCCGGACGCAGATGCAAGAAAGCCTTGGCGGCGCGGCGGGCGAAAGCTTTGACCGCGCGATGGACGTGCGCATCTCACGGCTCAGGACCAAGCTCGGCGAGGATCCGAAGAACCCGCGGCTCATCAAGACGATCTACGGAGCGGGCTACATCTTCCTTGGCGATGTTACGTGGCACTGAGCCTCGGGGAACAATCGGGCTGATCCCGACCCATCAGGCACGACTGGGGCAACCGCCAAGAGGCGGCCCTTGCGCACAGGAGGCGGTCGCCGCAATCTGAACGCGGGGCCGAGGATGAAACGATGCGAATCCACTGGTGCGGAACAGGGCTTTCATCGCGGCCGGGTCTGAGGCGGCTGATCCTCGCGGGCTACCCGGTATCGATCTGGAATCTTCCGGTCGAGGCGGCGATCGACGCCGTGGGGGACCTTACCGACGACATCCATGCGATGGAGCCGGGCGCGCTTGACGATGCGCTCGCGCCTGGCGACATCGTGGTGTCGATGCTGCCGTCGCACCTGCACGCCGACCTTGCCCGCCATTGCGTCGAACACGGCGTGCATTTCGTCTCGTCGAGCTACATCACGGCGGAAATCCGCGCGCTCGACGAACGCGCCCGGCAATCAGGATCGGTCGTGATGGGCGAGGTCGGTCTCGACCCCGGCATAGATCACCTGATGGCGCATGATCTGGTCGCCGCCTACCGCCAGTCGCCGGCCTACGATCGGAGCAACGTTCTTTACTTCAACTCGTATTGCGGCGGCCTTCCGGGCGTTCCAAACGCCTTCCGCTACAAGTTCTCCTGGTCGCCGATCGGGGTGCTGAGGGCTCTGCAATCGCCCGCCCGCGCGATCCGCGACTTTTCCGAACTGCGCGTCACTCGCCCATGGGATGCCGTGATGACCTATTCGGCGCCGCTCCGGCAACCCGAGACCTTCGAGGTCTATCCCAACAGGGATTCGCTGCCATACCTTGCCGACTATCATTTCGACCCGGAATGGCGGGTCAAGGAATTCATCCGCGGCACGATCCGGCTTATCGGCTGGTCGGACGCCTGGGCGCCGATCTTCGAGGAGCTGGCGGAGCGCCCGGACCAGGACCGCCTCAAGGCGCTTTCCGACGAGCTTTGGGGAAAGTACCCGCTTGCGGAAAGCGAACCGGACCGGGTCGTCCTATGCGTCTCGCTCAAGGCGGAGCGTGCGGGGGTTCCGGTCTGGCACCGGACGTGGGTTCTTGATGCGCTGGGTGATGTGCGCGGGTCGGCCATGGCGCGTCTCGTCTCCGGCACCGTGGCGCTCGCCGCCGAGGCCATCGCCGCACGCGAGGTGCCGGTGGGCATTCACGGCGCACCGCACGATCCAAGGCTGGTCAGGCGCTGGCTCGACGCGATCGGGCATGAGGCGCAGTACATGCGGCTGGTGCGACATGTCTGAGCGACCGGCCGCGTGCGGGCGGGGCCTGCCGCATTAAGCGGTGACACGGGCCGGGGCTACCGATACATTCGTGTCGGGCAGATTCCCCGGAGCCAACCGGTGAAGAGAACACGAGGAAGTTGAGGCGTGGCGCGATCCGATAGCGGAGCCGGGGCGAATGTCGGTCTTGCCGATCGCTTGCATGCGCGGCTTGCGGCGCTGGCGCGGCCGGCAACCGGTTTCGTCAGCCAGCCGGAGCCCAAGACAATCGGCGCTTTCGCCCGTGGCCGGCAACTGACCGGCGGCAACTTCCTGTTCGCCGGCTTCCTGATCGAGGCGAAGGACAAGTCCATCTGGGATCTGCCGACGCCCGATCCGCGCTTCGAGGAGGCGATCCACGGGTCGGCCTGGCTCGACGATCTGGCCGCGGTGGCCGACGCGCCGGCCCGGCAGCGGGCGCAGGACTGGGTGTTCGACTGGATAGCGCGCTACGGCAAGGGCTCCGGCCCCGGCTGGACGCCCGACCTCACCGGCCGTCGCCTCATCCGCTGGATCAACCACGCCATCCTGCTTCTGAACGGCCGCTCGCGCAGCGAGTCCGACGCCTATTTCCGCTGTCTCGGGCGGCAGACCATCTTTCTGGCCCGCCGCTGGAAGACCGCCGCACCCGGCTTGCCAAGGTTCGAGGCGCTGACCGGTCTCATCTACGCGGGCCTCGCGCTGACCGGGATGGAGCGTCACGTCGCCCCAGCCGCCGAGGCGCTGGCTGGCGAATGCGGGCGCGAGATCGATGCCGAAGGTGGTATACCGACCCGGAACCCCGAGGAACTGCTGGAGGTCTTCACGCTCCTGACCTGGGCTGCCGCCGCACTTGCGGAAGCTGGCAGAAGCCCGCAGCGGGCGCATGTGGCGGCGCTCGAGCGCATCGCCCCGACCTTGCGGGCGCTTCGCCATGCCGATGGCGGGCTGGCGCGGTTCCAGGGCGGCGGGCGCGGGCTTGAGGGGCGGCTCGATCAGGCGCTCGTCAATGCCGGGGGCCGGGCGCTGACGGCGCATGGCCTTGCGATGGGATACGCGCGGCTTGCCGCGGGGCGGACGACCGTGATCGTTGACGCCGCACCACCGCCCACGGGCAAGGCTTCGGCCAATGCCCACGCCTCGACGCTGGCGATGGAGGTCACTTCGGGCCGCCGTCCGGTCGTCGTGAACTGCGGCTCGGGCGCGAGCTTCGGACCGGACTGGCGCCGTGCGGGAAGGGCGACGCCATCGCACTCGACACTTTGCATCCGCGGGTATTCCTCATCGCGCCTCTCGGCTTCGGGTTTCATTTCAGGCGCGGTGCGCGGCCAGCTTGCCGACGCACCCGACATGGTCTGGGCGCAGCCGGAGGACGGCGAGGAGGGCCATCGACTGATGACCGGGCACAATGGCTACGTGCCGACCCACGGTCTGACCCACATCCGTGAACTGATCCTGTCCCTAGATGGACGGTCGCTTTCGGGTGAAGATACGCTTGGCGCGATGACGGTCGCCGACCGGCGTCGATATGAAACGATCATGGAGCGGTCAAAGCATCGCGGCGTCGACTTCGATTTGCGTTTCCATCTGCACCCGGATGTCGATGCCACGATCGACATGGGCGGGTCGGCAGTCTCCATGGCGCTGAAATCGGGCGAGATCTGGGTCTTCCGCCATGACGGGATCGGAGAACTGGCGCTTGAGCCGTCCGTCTATCTCGAAAGCGGGCGGTTGAAACCGCGCGCGTCGCGTCAGATCGTGCTTTCGGCAAGCGTCATCGAATATGCCTGCCAGTTGGGCTGGACGTTGGCCAAGGCCCAGGATACGCCCTCGGCCATCCGCGACACGCTTCGCGACGATGATCCGCCTGCCACGTAAAGGACACGACTTGCCCGCTGATATCCGCGATCTTGCCCCGCTCCGCCGTGCCCTCATCTCCGTTTCCGACAAGACTGGGCTTCTCGACTTCGCGAAGGGCCTTGCGGAACGCGGGGTCGAGCTGCTGTCGACAGGCGGCACGTCTGCGATGCTGCGCGAAGGCGGGCTGACGGTGCGCGATGTCGCGGATCTGACGGGCTTCCCCGAAATGATGGATGGCCGCGTCAAGACACTGCATCCGAAGGTGCATGGCGGCCTTCTGGCGCAGCGCGACAACCCGAACCATGTCGCCGCGATGGAGGAGCACGGGATCGAGCCGATCGACCTTCTCGTGGTCAACCTCTACCCGTTCGAGGCGACAGTGGCGAAGGGTGCCGACTACGACACCTGCGTCGAGAATATCGACATCGGCGGCCCGGCGATGATCCGCGCCGCGGCCAAGAACCATGCCCATGTCGCCGTCGTCGTTGACCCCGAAGACTATCGCAGATTGCTGGGCGACATGGACCAGCATGAAGGCAGAACCTGTCCGAAGTTCCGCAAGAAGCTCGCGCAACGTGCCTATGCCCGGACAGCGGCCTACGACACGGCCGTTTCCACCTGGCTTGCCGGCGCCATCGGCGATGCGGCGCCCCGCCGCCGCGCCTTTGCCGGGACGTTGGCGCAGACGTTGCGCTACGGCGAGAACCCGCATCAGGCGGCGGCGTTCTATACGGACGGTTCGGCGCGCCCCGGTGTCGCCACGGCCAGGCAATGGCAGGGCAAGGACCTTTCTTACAACAACATCAACGATACCGATGCCGCGTTCGAGCTTGTGGCCGAATTCGACCAAGCCGAAGCCCCGGCCTGCGTCATCGTCAAGCACGCCAATCCTTGCGGCGTGGCGAAGGCCGCGACACTTCTGGACGCCTACAGGGCGGCTTATGACTGCGACCGCACATCGGCCTTCGGCGGCATCGTGGCGCTGAACCGGCCTCTCGACGAGAAAACGGCAGAGGAGATCTGCCAGATATTCACCGAGGTCGTGATCGCCCCCGGCGCCGATGACGCCGCCAAGGCGATCTTCGCCGCCAAGAAGAATCTTCGGCTTCTGACAACGGACAACCTGCCGGATCCTCGAACCGCCAGCATCGGCTTCCGCCAGGTAGCGGGCGGCTTCCTTGTGCAGGATCGCGACAACGGCGTGATCTCGGCGTCCGACCTGCGGGTCGTGACGCGACGCGCACCTTCCGACGCCGAGCTTGCCGATCTCCTTTTCGCCTGGAAGGTCGCCAAGCATGTCAAGTCGAACGCCATCGTCTACGTCAAGGCCGGCGCCACCGTAGGCATTGGCGCGGGCCAGATGAGCCGGATCGATTCAACCCGCATCGCCGCGCGCAAGTCCGCCGACATGGCCGAGGCATTGGGGCTGAAGGAGCCGACTGCGAAAGGTTCGGTCGTCGCCTCTGACGCATTTTTCCCCTTTTCCGACGGACTGCTGGCCGCCGCGGAAGCGGGCGCCACCGCGGTGATCCAGCCGGGCGGCTCGATGCGGGATGACGAAGTGATCGCCGCCGCCGACAAAGCTGGACTCGCCATGGTCTTTACGGGCCAGCGGCATTTCAGACACTGAGGGGCGCGATGCGGCTGGTGACCAAGACGGCGATCGGCATCTTCGTTCTGGATCAGGCGACGAAGTACTTCGTTGTCCACATGCTCGATCTCTATTCGCGTCAACAGATCGACGTGCTGCCGCCGTTTCTGAATCTGCGCATGGCGTGGAACCAAGGGATCAACTTCGGCCTCTTGTCCTCGGAAGCGGATGTGACGCGCTGGGTGCTGATCGCGCTTGCGATCGCCATCTCGGCCTGGGTCTGGCTCTGGGTGCGACGCGAACCACACAGCCGAATCGTCAAACTATCAGCAGGTTGCCTTATCGGCGGCGCGATGGGTAACGTGCTGGACCGCATTCTTTATGGCGCCGTCGCGGATTTCCTGAACATGTCGGTTCCCGGTATCGACAACCCCTATTCCTTCAATATCGCCGATATCGCGATCTTCGCCGGGGCGATTGGCCTTGTGTTCTTCACGGGACGGGAGAAGACCCCGTGACGCGCCCGAATTCATACGCTAAACCGGGGCGAGGCAGGTGAGGGAGAGAAGACCCATGCGGCTGAAACTTGGCATCCACGGCGTTGCGCTATGCGCCGTGCTGGCGCTATCGGCTTGCGGCGGCCTCTTTGGCGGCAAGGACAAGGAGCCAAAGCTCCTCAACACGCGGTCGCAAAGCCGCAGCCCGGACGAATTCGCGATCCTGCCCACCAAACCCCTGCAACTGCCCGAAGATATCGCGGCCCTGCCCGATCCGACACCCGGCGGATCGAACATCGCCGACCCGACGCCCGAGGCCGACGCGGTCGCCGCACTCGGCGGCAATCCGGCATCACTGGCGCGGACGAACATTGCGGCCGGGAACGGCGGGTTGGTCGGTTACGCGTCGCGCTTCGGCGCGGCGTCCGATATCCGCGAAGTGCTGGCCGCTGAAGACCTCGAATACCGCCGCGACAACAATGGCCGGCTACTCGAGCGGCTCTTCAACGTGACCGTCTACTATCGCGCCTACGCGCCGATGTCGCTCGACCAATATGCGGAGCTTGAGCGCTGGCGGGCCGCGGGGGTGAAGACGGTCGGTGCGCCGCCCGCGCAGATTTACGAAGACCAGTGACATTCACCTCTTCGTCAGCAGGCTTGACGTGACCGCCCCGGCGGCTACTTCTCTGCCTGAACCGAGGAGAGCCGCATGATCCCATTCCTGCGCGGCTGCATAGTTGCAGTCCTTGCCGCAGCCCCCGCCTCCGCCGCCGACAATGTGACGAGCTTCACGCTCGACAACGGGCTTGATGTCGTCGTGATCGAGGATCACCGCGCCCCGGTCGTCGTGCAGATGGTCTGGTATCGCGCCGGGGCCGCTGACGAGAAGCCGGGCGTTTCGGGCGTCGCGCATTTCCTTGAACATTTGATGTTCAAGGGAACGGAAAACCTTGCTTCGGGCGAGTTTTCCCGCACCGTCGAAGCCAATGGCGGATCGGACAATGCTTTCACCTCGTGGGACTTTACCGCCTATTACCAGCGCATCGCCGCCGACCGGCTGGAACTCGTGATGAAGATGGAAGCCGACCGGATGCGTGGCTTGCTCCTGTCCGAGACCGACTGGCAGACGGAACGCGAGGTCATCATCGAAGAGCGCAACCAGCGGACAGACAGCGATCCCGGTGCGATCTTCGGCGAACAGAAAAGGGCTGCGCAGTATCTCAACCATCCCTACGGCACGCCCGTCATCGGTTGGCGGCACGAGATGGAAAAGCTGACCCGGCGGGACGCGCTTGACTGGTACCGCACCTACTACGCGCCCAACGATGCGATCCTGATCGTCGCGGGTGACGTTCAGCCCGACGAAGTGAAGCAGCTTGCCGAAACCTATTACGGGCCGCTGGAGCCCAGCCCGGGGATCGGGCCGCGCGAAAGGCGGCAGGAACCACCGCAGTTGGCCGAACGGCGGCTGAGCTTTTCCGACCCGCGCGTCTCGCAGCCCGTCGTGTCCCGCAGCTATCTCGCGCCGGAACGTGATCCCGGCGCGCAGGAACAAGCCGCGGCGCTGACGATCCTGGCCGAGCTTCTGGGCGGCAACGGACAAACCTCGATCCTCGCCCGGAAGCTCCAGTTTGAATCGAAAGTGGCGCTCTATGCGGGCGCCTTTTACGACGGCACGTCCTATGACGATACGACGTTCGGTCTCGCGGTGGTGCCGTCGACCGGAACCAGTCTTGCCGAAGTCGAGGCAGCCCTTGACCGGGTGATCGCAGAGTTTCTGGAAACGGGTGTCGACGCCGAACAGCTCGCGAGGGTCAAGACCCAGATCGGCGCGGACATGATCTATTCCAGGGACAATGTCGAAGGGCTCGCCCGCCGCTACGGAGAAGGGCTGACATCCGGGCTGACGCTGGCAGATATCGAAGCATGGCCCGAAGTGCTGGCTTCCGTGACCGAAGAGGATGTGATGGCTGCCGCCCGAGAAGTGTTCGACAGGCGCCGCGCCGTCACCGGCTGGCTCATGCGCGACGGCGACGAAGAGGTGATGCAATGATCCGGATTCTGCGCGCCGCGCTCTTGCTGCTTATGATCTTCATCTACGCCCACCGCGCCCATGCGGAGGTCGAGATACAAGAGGTGACATCCCCCGGCGGCATCCGGGCTTGGCTCGTTGAGGAGCATTCGATCCCCTTCACCGCGTTGGAACTGCGTTTCGAGGGAGGAACAAGCCTTGATGCGCCCGGCAAGCGCGGCGCGACGGTGCTTATGACGGCGCTGCTCGAAGAAGGCTCCGGCACGTTCGACAGCCAGGGATTCGCCGCGAAGCGTGAAGCGCTCGCCGCTGACTTCGGCTTCGACGCCTATGCTGACGCAGTGACCGTCTCGGCCCGGATGCTGACCGAGAACCGGGATGAAGCGGTGTCGCTTCTGAAGGGCGCGCTGGTCGATCCGAGCTTTGATCCCGACGCGATCGAACGGGTGCGCGCGCAGGTTCTGTCTATCATCCAGTCGGACGCGAAAGACCCCGGTGCAATCGCGCGCCAGGCGCTTGATGAACTTGCTTACGGAGATCATCCCTATGGTTCATCACGAAACGGCACCGCCGATAGCGTCGGCGCACTGACACGCGACGACCTTTTCGCCGCCAAGGCGGCTTCGATGGTGCGGGACAAGCTCTTTGTCGCGGCTGTCGGAGACATCACTGCCGAGGAACTCGGCGTGCTGCTCGACCGACTTTTGGGCGACCTGCCCAAAGCAGGAGCCCCGATGCCGCCGCATGTCGTGCCGTCGCTGACGGGTGGCGTTACCGTCGAGGATTTCGCCTCTCCGCAGTCGGTTGTCGTCTTTGGTCAGGGGGGGATCGCCCGCGATGACCCCGATTTCTTCGCCGCCTATGTGCTCAACCACATTGTCGGCGGACAGGGCTTCGGCTCCCGGCTGATGGATGAGGTGCGCGAAAAGCGTGGACTGACCTACGGCATTTCGACCTATCTTGTGTCATTGGACCTGGCTGAAACCTGGCAGGGTTCCTTTGCCTCGGCCAACGAAAAGGTCGCCGAGGCCGTTACCGTGGTGCGCGACCAGTGGTCGGCAATTGCATCGGGCGGGATCAGCAAAGCCGAACTCGATGCGGCCAAGACCTATCTGACCGGCTCCTACCCGCTGCGCTTCGATGGCAATGAGCGGATCGCCAACATCCTCGTCGGCATGCAGAGCGAAGGGCTGCCGATTTCATACGTCAACGACCGCAACTCCTACATCGAAGCGGTAACGCTCGACGATGTGAAGCGGGTCGCAAAACGGCTGATGACGCCCGATGCAATGCGTTTCGTCGTCGTCGGCAGGCCGGTGGGGTTGGACGGCACGAACTGACCCTACCCGACCTGGGCAGAATGGATGGAAGCAAAGCGGCGGATCGACAAGGCGCCGAGGGGGCCGCGGGTTGTCTGGGGCACGACGCGGTCGGGGTGCCGCCATACCGCAGGCAAAAGCGCAACTGGCCGAATCGGAGCGGCGCATGCTACTTATGGTGGCATGACCGCGCCGAACCCCAAGATAGTGCCTGAACGCGCCCGGATTCGTCAGCTCGACGAGGCGGCGGTTAACCGCATTGCCGCGGGCGAGGTGGTCGAACGCCCCGCCTCGGCGGTCAAGGAACTCGTGGAAAACGCGCTCGATGCCGGCGCGCGGCGGATCGAAGTGAGGTTTGCCGACGGCGGCAAGACGCTGATCCGGGTCAGCGACGATGGCTCTGGCATGACGCCGGACGACCTACCGCTGGCGCTTGCCCGCCATGCTACGTCGAAGATCGACGGCTCCGATCTTCTCAACATTCGCAGCTTCGGTTTTCGGGGCGAGGCGCTGCCGTCGCTTGGCGCTGTCGCGCGACTGAAGATCACATCACGTGCGGCCGGTGCGGAGGCCGCCGAAATCGCGGTGTCGGGCGGGCGGATTGAACCCGTGCGGCCTGCGGCCCTGGCCGGCGGGACCGTCGTTGAACTTCGCGATCTCTTCTACGCCACGCCCGCGCGGCTCAAGTTCCTGCGCACCGACCGGGCCGAGGCGCAGGCAGTCAAGGACGTGGTTCAACGTCTGGCGATGGCGGCGCCCTATGTGGGGTTCACGCTTCTCGATGCCAGCGGCGGCGGCGAAGGCCGCTTGATACTGCGCGCGGATGCCGAGCAAGGCGAGCTCGTCGAAGCGCTCTCCGCGCGTCTTGGGCGCATCCTTGGACGCGACTTCGCCGAAAACGCCCTGCCCATCGACGCCGAGCGCGAGGGCATCCGGCTGACCGGTTTCGCCGCGCTGCCAACTTATTCTCGCGGCGCGGCGGTGGAGCAGTTCCTGTTCGTCAATGGCCGCCCGGTCCGCGACAAGCTTCTGATCGGTGCGCTCAGGGCGGCCTACATGGACGTCCTGTCGCGCGACCGGCACCCGGCCGCCGTGCTCAACCTGATCTGCGACCCTGAGCGGGTGGACGTGAACGTCCACCCCGCCAAGGCCGAGGTGCGGTTCCGCGAACCGGGCATCGCCCGCGGCCTCATCGTCTCGGCCCTTCGACATGCGCTGGCCGAAGCGGGCCACCGCGCCTCGTCTACCGTCGCCGGGGCAACGCTTGGCGCGATGCGCGCCGAGCCGGTCGGACCGCGCATCTACCAGATGGATCGCCCTTCGCAGACCGCCCTGCACGCCGCCCGTACCGCGCAGGCCCCGCTATCGCAGGGCTTCGCCGAAGCTTCGGCAAGGTTCGAGCCGGAGCTGGTGGACGAAGCGTCGACTGGAAACCATCCCCTTGGCGCTGCCCGCGCGCAGGTGCACGAGAACTACATCATCGCCCAGACCGCGACCGGCCTTGTCATCGTCGACCAGCATGCCGCGCACGAACGGCTGGTCTACGAACGCCTCAAACGCCAGCGCGCGGAGAGCACCGTTGCCGCCCAGCCGCTCCTGATCCCCGAGATCGTGGACCTGCCCGAAGGCGACGCCCAACTCCTGCTCGGTCACGCCGCGGCCCTTTCCGTGCTCGGCCTTGTCATCGAGCCTTTCGGCGGCACCGCCATCGCCGTTCGCGAAACCCCCGCTCTTCTGGGCGAGGTCAACGCCACGGCCCTGGTGCAAGACATCGTCGACGAACTGCGCGACCTGGGCGACAGCCAACGTTTGCAATCGCGGATCGACGCCGTCCTGTCGCGCATGTCTTGCCACGGCTCGATCCGCTCTGGCCGTAGAATGCGCGCCGACGAGATGAACGCGTTGCTGCGCGAAATGGAAGCGACCCCGCTTTCGGGCCAGTGCAATCATGGCCGGCCCACCTATGTCGAACTCAAGCTCGCCGATATCGAGCGGCTATTCGGACGCACATGATCACCATCCAGGGCCAGACCTATGAACTTGACGACCCCATCGTTCTCGCCGCCCTCGTGGCGGGAGGGCTTCTGTTGCTGCTCTTCATCCTCATCATCGTGACGATGCGCGCCGCCAGCCGGTCGGCGCGGATGGCCGAACCCATGCTGAATCAGATGGGCGCGCTCGGGCAGCGGGTGCAGTCGCTCTCGGACGGGCAACAGCAATTGTCGGGCGGGTTGCACCACGTTTCCGAGGCGCAGGCGGCGTCGCAGACGAAGATGCTGCAATTGATGGAACAGCGTCTTGCCGAGGTGTCGCGCGGGATGACCGAAAGCCTGCATGGCACCGCGACCCGCACCGCACGCTCGCTCGGCGACCTGCAACAGCGGCTGGAGACCATCGACAAGGCCCAGACGAATATCGAGAAGCTGTCGGGCGACGTTCTGTCCTTGCAGGACATCCTGTCGAACAAGCAGACGCGGGGCGCATTCGGGGAAATCCAGCTCAACGACATCGTGCGGAAGGCGATGCCGGCCGATGCCTACACGATGCAGGCGACGCTTTCGAACGGCAGGCGGGCCGACTGCCTGATCCATCTGCCGAACCCGCCCGGCCCCATCGTCATCGACTCGAAGTTTCCGTTGGAGGCGTATGAGGCGCTCCGCCGCGCCGAGAACCAGTCGCAGATGATCGAGGCGCAGCGGATGCTCAAGATCGCCGTGCGTGGCCATGTCAAGGCGATTTCCGAGAGATACATCCTCGACGGAGAAACCGCCGATGGCGCGCTGATGTTTCTGCCATCCGAGGCGGTCTATGCCGAACTGCACGCCAACTTTCCCGAACTGGTGCGCGAAGGCTTCGCCGCCAAGGTCTGGATCGTCTCGCCCACGACCTGCATGGCGACGCTGAACACCATGCGCGCGATCCTGAAGGACGCGCGGATGCGTGAACAGGCGGGCGCGATCCGCACCACGCTGCGTCAACTGCACCGCGATGTGGAACTGGTGGTGGAGCGGGTCGAAAAACTCTCTACCCATTTCAACCAGGCGAGGAGCGATCTCGACGGCATCTCGACTGCGGCCGAACGCGCGGGCAAACGCGCCGCGAGGCTCGACAACTTCGATTTCGAGGAATTGGCGCCGGAGGAAGGCGCCGCTCGGGTGGTGCCGCTGGTCAAGCAGTAGCGAGCGCCTCAGCCCGGGACGCTCAGGCAGGCGATAAAGAACCCATCCATGCCGCCACGATCCGGCCAGTAGTCGGGCCTGAGCCGTAATCCGCCCTCCTCGGTGATCCAGTCCAGCTCGACCCCGGGGATTTCGAGGGCGGTCCGATCGGTGACCACATCAGGATTGCGTGCGAGAAGCGCCGCGATCTGCCGTTCGCCTTCGTCCGGCAAGAGCGAGCAGGTCGCGAACACGACCCGCCCGCCTGGGCGGACCAGGGTCAGCGCGCGATCGAGAAGCGACGATTGCAGGGCCACAATCTCCTTCAACCCTCCGGCATCCCGTACATGGGGAAGGTCGGGATGGCGGCGAATGGTGCCTGTCGCCGAACAGGGCGCGTCGAGCAGTAGGGCATCGAACCCCGCATCTCCATCCCAGGTCAAAGCGTCGGCGACGACCAGTTCGGCTTTCAGGCCGCAGCGGGCGAGGTTTTCGGTCACCCGCTCCATCCGGGATGCGGAAAGATCGAGCGCCGTCACCCGCGCCCCAGCCGCCGCAAGCTGCAAGGTCTTGCCACCTGGCGCGGCGCAGAGGTCGAGAATCCGTTCGCCGGGTTTCGGGGCGAGCACCTTTGCAACAAGGGCAGCGGCGGCGTCCTGCACCCACCAATCGCCCTCGGCATAGCCGGGAAGCTCTGATATCTGGGCGGGCGCATGAAGCCGGACGGATCCGGTGGGCAGAACTTCGCCGCCCAGACCTGCGGCCAGCGCGGTGGCATCGCCCGCCTTCGGCGTCAGATCGAGCGGAGCGCCCGCTGCGTGCGCAGCCTCCATCGCCATGACCAGTTTCTTGCCCCACGCCGACATCAGCCGCCCACGCAACCAGCCGGACATCGGCTCGGGCGGCAGCGCCGCCCAACGATCGGCAGGAGTCTCGGACGCACGGCGAAGCACCGCGTTGACCATGCCCGCAAAGCCTTCGGACCGTTTTCCGGTCTTGCGGGTAAGGCCGACCGCCTCGCTGACGACACCATGCGGAGCGGCACCTTCGGAGAGCATCTCGACGACGGACACGCGCAGGATCGCGCGGATCGCGGCTGGCGGCGATTTGCGCAACAGCGGCTTCAGGACGACATCGGCCTTGGCAAGATTGCGAAGCGTGGTGACCGCCAGGCGCTGCGCCCGCGCCCGATCCGGTGGCGAAAGACCCGCGAGCGTTCCCCGCGCCAGTTGATCGGACAGCGGCATCCGGCCGTCAAGGACGCCCAGCACCAGCCGCGCCGCCGCCCCTCTTGCCGTATCCTCCGCCACCATGCTGCCCCCGGTTGCCCACGCGTCCGGCCCCCCGTATATCATGGGCGGTAGCCAGACAAGGAAGCCGCCATGCCGACCAAACCCACCGATGACCTGCCCGAAGCCGCGAGACGCGCGCTGGCCGAGGCCGCGGAACGGCGGAAGAAGGCGAAGCCGCATGAACTCCCGACCGAGCTTGGCGGCCGCGAAGGGCCCGAGCCCGTGCGGTATGGCGATTGGGAAAGGAAAGGGATCGCCGTCGATTTCTGACGGCATCCCCCAGCGCGTTACAAACGCCGGCTTGGCACCCAGGCATAGCCGTTCTCGCACAGGATGTAGCATTCCCGCAGACCGTGCGGCTTGTCCGCGGGCTCCTGAAGGATCGTCGCGCCCTCGAATGCCCGCATCCGGGCGGCGGCTTCTTCCGGGTCGGTATCGTAAAGTCTTATCTCGATCCCCGCGCCGCGTGGTCCAGCCTCCGGAAGCAGGCTCGGCAAGGGGTTGGAGTGGTAGGTCGGATCGGCGTGAATCTGAAATATCTCGCCGTGATAGGTCATGATCGCGAAGTCGGCGGACACGCGGTGGGCCTGCATTCCGAAAACCTCGGTCAGAAACGCCACCTGCCGCTTCACGTCACGGACGAGCAGGTTGAGGCCGATGCCAGTCAGCGCACGGCCGAAATCCTCGGCCTTCACGGTTTCGAAATCCACGCGACCCTCCTCGGCGCTCGGTGCAGGAACGGTCGCAGCCCCGATCCGGCCCGTCAATCCCGATCCTGTCACGACAATTGACCAGGGCGGTCCGTTCGGTCACCACTGATCCGGGACGAAGCGTCGGCACTTGGCATTTCCGTGGGCGGCGCGGCATGTCTGCTCTGTCCTGGCGTCGCGATGTGGCGCGCCGGTTTGACGGATACGGAAGCCAGAAGCAGGCGACCGTTGAAGCGCGCGCTTGTATGGCGGCCGCGCCGCGAGACTGCTGAGGAAATGGCAAGGGGCTGGATCATGTCGGATATCACACTTCTCGACGGCGGGATGGGGCAGGAGCTTGTGGCGCGTTCGGGCGACGCGCCCACGCCGCTTTGGGCGACTCAGGTGATGATCGACCACCCCGGCCTCGTGCGCGCCGTGCATGAGGATTACTTCGCCGCGGGCGCAACTGTCGCTACGACGAACACCTACGCGATTCATCATGACCGCCTGTCGCGGTTCGGGCTCGACGACCGCTTCGCCGCGCTGCACATGCAGGCGGTGGCCGAAGCCGCCGCTGCACGTGCGGACCATGGTTCGGGACGGATCGCCGGATCACTCGGGCCGCTGGTGGCGTCCTACCGGCCCGAAACCCATCCGCCACACGGCGAGGCGGTCGCGAAATATGCCGAGATTGCCTCTCTCCTCGCGCCGGCCGTGGACCTGTTCATTGCCGAGACGGTCCCCTCGCTCGCCCATGCCCGGGCGGTTCTCGAGGGCGCGAAGTCGGGCGGCAGGCCGGTCTGGCTGTCCGTGACCGTCGATGACGAGGACGGAACGCTGCTCCGCTCCGGCGAGGCGGTGGCGGACATAGGCCCGATAGCGAAGGGCGTCTGCGCGGCGGTCCTGGCCAATTGCTCGGCACCCGAAGCGATGGCGGCGGCGATAGGGGTGCTGCGCGGCTTCGGCCTGCCCTACGGCGCCTACGCCAACGGGTTCCAGCAGATCACCAAGGAGTTCCTGAAGGACAACGCGACGGTAGACACCCTGGATGCACGGCCCGAGATGACCCCCGGCCTTTACGCCGACTTCGCGATGCGATGGGTCGATTTGGGCGCCACCATCATTGGTGGATGTTGTGAAACCACGCCCGCCCACATCGCCGCGATCGCACGGCGGTTGACGGCGGCAGCGCGCAGGATCGTCTGAAGGGCTGGTCCGCGCCGCTACCTCCGTGCTATCCGCCCGGTCCATGACAGACGCTGCCTATGCCCCGCCCGACGAACCCCTGCGCGTGATCCATGCCGATCATGCGATTGTCGTCGTCGACAAGCCCGAGGGGCTCCTGTCGGTGCCGGGCAAGGGTGAAGCGCTTTCCGATTGCCTCATTGCCCGGCTCGCAAAGGTTCATCCCGAAGTATTGCTGGTCCACCGGCTCGACCGCGATACATCCGGCATCATGGTCTTTGCGCTCACGCGCCATGCCCAGCGGGAGCTTTCGGCACAGTTCGAGGCGCGCAAGACGAAGAAGGCCTATCGCGCCCGGCTTTGGGGCCATCTTGTGCCCAAAGAGGGCGAGGTCGATCTGCCGCTGATCGTCGATTGGCCCAACCGGCCGCGCCAGCATGTGAACCACGAGACCGGCAAGCCGGCGCAGACCGGATGGAAGGTGCTGGGCCATGATCGCGATGGCACATCGCGGGTCAGACTTTTTCCGGCGACTGGGCGGAGCCATCAGCTTCGCGTTCACTGTCAAGCGCTCGGGCATCCCATCCTTGGCGACCCGCTTTATGCTGAAGGGCCAGCGCGCGACTTTCCACGGCTGATGCTGCACGCCGAAAGCCTGCGATTCAATCATCCCGAAACCGGCCGGGGCGTGACCTTCACGGCGCCGGTTCCGTTCCGATGATCGTGCGGCGGCACGAGGCGGCGGGAACGCGATCGCGGGCGCTTTATTCTGAATGCGGCGCCTATCGCTATCTCCTGACGCGCGACTGGGGCGGCGGCGGGCGGATTCTCTACGTCCTTCTCAATCCATCCACGGCGACCGAGGAACGGAACGATCCGACGGTCGAGCGCTGTGAAAGGCGGGCGCGTCGGGCGGGATATGGCGGCTTCGCGGTTGCCAATATCTTCGCCTTCCGCGCCACCGACCCAGGTGATTTGAAACGCGCCGAGGAGCCTGTCGGCAAGAGGAACGACGAGGTGCTGCTGCGTGCTGCGGCGAAGGCGCGACGTATCGTTTGCGGCTGGGGCAACCACGGCGCGCATCTTGAGCGTGGCGATGCCGTCTTGCGGCTTCTTCGGACGCACGGTGGCATGCTTTGGCATCTGGGACTCACCAGCGCCGGCCGTCCGCGCCATCCTCTCTATGTCTCCTATGATCGGGCGTTTCAGCCCCTGACGGGGGACGCCAGCCCGCATAATCATGAAAATTGAGCATGCCGTGCCGATCTTGCCCGCCCCTTAACCTTCCACGCGCCAGATGGTGCCGGGGTTTGAAGACGTCATCGGGTGGGGAACGATCATGTTCATTCTTGCAGGATTGCTCGGGCTTTTTGCGGTCGGCATGGCTTTTGATGCGACCGCGTTCGACAAGAACGATGAGGAGACGGGCCCGGACGACGCCGCGCCTCCTGACGAAGATGGCGACGACCCGTCCGAGAACGTCATCGAGGGAACGCCGCTTGACGAGATTTTGGCGGGCAGCGACGGGGCAGACGCGATTTTCGGCGCGGGCGGCGACGATCAGCTTGGCGGCTATGCGGGCGACGATCTCGTAGACGGTGGCGAAGGCGATGATGTTCTGCACGGCCACGCTGGCGCGGACACGCTTTTGGGTGGCGCGGGCGCTGACAGCCTGCACGGCGGCGACGATGCCGATCTCTTGGACGGCGGCGACGGCGACGACCAGCTTCATGGCGGTGAGGGCGATGACCGGCTTTCGGGCGGCGGCGGTGACGACAGCCTCATCGGCGGCGGCGGCAACGACATGCTCGACGGTGGCGAAGGCAACGACGCGCTCCAGGGCACCCTTGGCGACGATACGCTTGCGGGCGGAGCGGGCAGCGATACCCTCATGGGAGGCGATGGTGACGATCTGCTTGACGGGCGCGTTCCGGACGGAACTTCGCCGGATACTGATGGTCGCGACTTTCTGAACGGCGGCGATGGCGATGACACCATCTTCATGGGCCGGGATGACTGGGCCGATGGCGGTGCGGGGGCAGACCGGTTTGTCCTGTCCGATTGGCTCTCAGATGGCGATGGCGCAGCCGTCATCGACGATTTCGACCCGTCGGAGGACAGGCTCGTGCTGGAATACGACGAAAGCACGCATCCCGATCCGGTCGTCTCCGTCTCTGCCTCATCCGCCATACCGGGCGCGGTGCAGATCCTTCTTGACGGCGAGGTCGTGGCGCACGTGCTCGGCAATCCCGACCTCACCGCGCGCGATATCGTGCTGACACCAGGCAGTTTCGACGACGCAGCCTGATCCTCGCGACAATAGGGCTTCCAATGCGGGGTGATTCCTTCTATACGCCCGCATCCGCCATGACCGGCGGAGCCTCTCCACGGGCCTTGCTGGACGACATCCCGGCTTGCGCCATAACCCCAGAATCCGAAAGGAGACCCCGATGTCGATTACCGTTGAAGAAAAAGCCCGCGTGATCAAGGAATTCGGCACCAAGGAAGGCGACACCGGTTCGCCGGAGGTTCAGGTTGCCATCCTCACGTCACGGATCGCCACGCTGACCGAGCACTTCAAGAGCCACGGCAAGGACAACCATTCCCGTCGCGGTCTTCTGATGATGGTCGCCCAGCGCCGCAAGCTTCTGGACTACCTGAAGAAGAAAGACGACGCGCGCTATCAGGACCTGATCAAGCGCCTCGGCATCCGCCGGTAAGGTCGTTCCGGTTGACGGAATGGAACGCCCGTGCCGGAAGGTGCGGGCGTTTTTCGTTTCGGATGGCGGCATTGGGTCCACAATGCTGGAGGCGGTTGATAGCTCGAACAGAGGTTGTATCTTGAAAGTCATGTGTCTGAATGGATGGGGTGGGAGGCTCCACGAAAAGCTTCTGCCTTACCTTCGAGAGGCGGCTCCCGAGATCCTATGCCTTCAGGAAATCGTGCACAGCCCGGCGTCAGACAAGGACTGGCTGACATACCGGGACGGCGACCATGTTCTGCCTCAACGTGCGAACTTCTTCCGCGATGTATGCCAAGCACTGCCTGAACACCTGGCGGTATTCTGTCCGGCCGCTCAAGGTGTGCTCTGGGACAAGGACCAGTCGATACCTTCGCAATGGGGGTTAGCGACATTCGTGCATCGCTCGCTGCCAGTCATCGGGCAGATGCAGGGCTTTGTGCACAAGGATTATTCGCCGGTCGGCTACGGCGACCATCCCCGATCGCGAAGCGCTCACGGCGTTCGGGTCTACGACTATGCGACAGACCGGTCGGTGAGTGTCACGCACATGCACGGACTGCGAGACCTGAACGGCAAGATGAACACGCCTGCGCGAACGGAACAGGCCCGCAAATTGCTCGCATTGTCTCGTCAGGTTTCCGAGCCTGGCGATCTGAGATTGATTTGCGGCGACTTCAATGTCGAGCCGGACAGCCACACGCTTCGGATGCTGACTGAAGCAGGGTTTTCGGAACTGGTGACGGGAAAAGGTTTCGAGAGCACTCGGACCTCGCACTACAAGAAGCCCATGAAATTCGCCGACTACATGTTGATCGACAATGAAGATGCAGTCCGTGGTTTCGATGTGGTTTCTGACCCACAAGTTTCAGATCACTGTCCCCTCGTCCTTGAGCTTTAGCATGATGAGGGAAGCGGTGATCCCTCTCTCTTTCGATGGGAGCCAGCTTTGTCTCGCAATTCTGCCATCGCCATCAGACCCTCCCCAACTCCCCGCTTTCCAACCCCGCCGTTTTCCTGTATGGCCCCGCTCCATCTGTGACGTGAAGCCCAAGGCCCCGGGCGCATGCGAAGGATTGGGGTCGGCGGCAATGGGGCCGCCATTCAAAAAGGGAGACACGGGGTACGCCCGTGGGTGCTCCCAAGAGGAAACGATAAATGTTCAACGTAACGAAAAAATCCATCCAGTGGGGCCAGGAAACGCTCACGCTGGAAACGGGGAAAGTCGCCCGTCAGGCCGACGGCTCGGTCATCGCCACGCTCGGCGAGACCTCGGTCATGGCCAACGTGACTTATGCGCGCGAACAGAAGCCGGGACAGGACTTCTTCCCGCTGACCGTGCACTACCAGGAAAAGACCTATTCCGCCGGCAAGATCCCCGGCGGGTTCTTCAAGCGTGAAGGGCGTCCTTCCGAGAAGGAAACGCTGACCTCGCGCCTGATCGACCGTCCGATCCGCCCGCTTTTCGTGCCGGGCTTCAAGAATGAAGTTCTGGTGATCTGCACGGTTCTGAGCCACGACCTCGTCAACGACCCCGACATCGTCGCGATGATCGCCGCCTCGGCCGCGCTGACGATTTCGGGCGTGCCCTTCATGGGCCCGATCGGTGCGGCGCGTGTCGGCTTCGCGGATGGCGAATACGTGCTGAACCCCGATGTCGCCGACATGGACCAGCTTCGCGCGAACCCCGAGCAGCGGCTCGACCTCGTCGTCGCGGGCACCAAGGACGCCGTGATGATGGTCGAATCGGAAGCCTACGAGCTTTCCGAGGCCGAGATGCTGGGTGCGGTGAAGTTCGGCCATGAACAGATGCAGCCGGTGATCGACCTGATCATCGACCTCGCTGAATCGGCCGCGAAAGAGCCGTTCGACTTCCAGCCCGCCGACTATTCCGCGCTTTATGCGAAAGTGAAGAAGGCCGGCGAAAAGCAGATGCGCGCTGCCTTCGCGATCCTCGACAAGCAGGAACGCACAAACGCCATCTCTGCCGCCCGTGACGCCGTGAAAGCGGCGCTGTCGGAGGAGGAGCTGGCGGATCCGAACCTCGGTTCGGCGTTCAAGAAGCTTGAAAGCTCGATCCTGCGCGGCGATGTTGTCGCCAACGGCAAGCGCATCGACGGGCGCGACACGAAGACCGTGCGTCCGATCGTGTCCGAAGTCGGCATCCTGCCGCGCACCCACGGCTCGTCGCTGTTCACCCGGGGCGAGACCCAGGCGCTGGTGATCACCACGCTCGGCACCGGCGAAGATGAGCAGATCATCGACGCGCTGCACGGCAACTGGCGCTCCAACTTCCTGCTGCACTACAACTTCCCGCCCTATTCGGTCGGCGAGGTTGGCCGCTTCGGTCCTCCGGGCCGGCGCGAGATTGGCCACGGAAAGCTTGCCTGGCGCGCGCTTCAGGCGGTTCTTCCGGCGCCGACCGACTTCCCGTACACGATCCGCATCGTGTCGGAGATCACGGAATCGAACGGTTCATCCTCGATGGCCACGGTTTGCGGGTCGTCGCTCTCGATGATGGATGCGGGCGTGCCGCTGAAGGCGCCGGTCGCGGGTGTCGCGATGGGTCTGATCCTTGAAGACGACGGCAAATATGCGGTGCTGACCGACATCCTCGGCGACGAGGATCACCTCGGCGACATGGACTTCAAGGTCGCGGGCACCGAAGCAGGCATCACCTCGCTCCAGATGGACATCAAGGTCGCGGGCATCACGCCGGCGATCATGGAGCAGGCGCTGGCCCAGGCGAAGGACGGCCGGATGCACATCCTGCGTGAGATGTCGAAGGCGCTTTCCGAAGGCCGGTCGGAATTCTCGGCGCACGCGCCGCGGATTGAGACGATGACCATCCCCACCGACAAGATTCGCGAAGTGATCGGTTCGGGCGGCAAGGTCATCCGCGAGATCGTCGAGGTTTCGGGCGCCAAGGTCGACATCAACGACGACGGCGTGATCAAGATTGCCTCCGCCAATGCCGAAGCCATCCAGAAAGCCTATGACATGATCCACTCGATCGTGGCCGAGCCGGAAGAGGGCAAGATCTACACCGGCAAGGTCGTCAAGCTCGTCGATTTCGGCGCCTTCGTGAACTTCTTCGGCAAGCGCGACGGTCTGGTCCATGTCAGCCAGATCGCGAACAAGCGCCTTCAGCACCCGAACGAGGTTCTGAAGGAAGGCCAGGAGGTGAAGGTCAAGCTTCTCGGCTTCGACGATCGCGGCAAGGTCCGGCTCGGCATGAAGATGGTCGACCAGGAAACCGGCGAGGAAATCGCACCGGAGAAGCGCGAAAAGGAAGAGGCAGCCGAGTCCTGACTTGGACCTTTCCTGACGGCGCACTACAGTCTGGCCCGGGTTCAGCCCGGGCCTTTCCACTTCGTGCTTACCGTGGGCGCCAAGCCGGACAATGAAGATTCTGATCATCAGCCTTCCCGATCACGCCGCGCGCCGCGCGCCTCTGATCGCGACCCTTGAAGGCGCCGGCATCGCGCATGAGGTCTTTCCCGCTATCGACGGCCGCGCCGGCTTTCCGGAACAGATGGCCGCGCTGGTGGACACCGATGCTCTTGCCGCGCTGCCCAGGCCGCTCACCAACGGCGAGATCGCCTGCGCCCTGTCGCACGCCCTTGCCTGTCGCCACATCGCCGAGGATCTGCGCGAACCGGCCATCATTCTGGAAGATGACGCCATCATCGGCGCGGATTTCACCGAGGTCGTGACCTCGGGCGCGCTAGAGGCCGCCGGACGCGACCTGATCCTGCTCTATCACAACCGCACCCGGGTTCTGCGCGGTTGGGCGCAGGCGATCTGCGGCCGCTTCCAACTCCGCCGCCCGATCAAGCAGCCCTACGGGGCGGTGGGGTATTTCGTGACCCCAGCGACTGCCCGGCGCATTGCCGATCAAAGTCTGCCGATCGCCGATGTTGCCGACTGGGGGCTCGACATTCTCGAGCTTGACACGGTTTGCATCGTGCCCCGCATCGTCGGCCATCCGCCGGTCGAGCCGCAGCAAACGACAATGAGAGAACGGGCCGATATCATGAAACACGCGCGGGTGCGAAAACGTGGTCTGTTCAGCAAGCTGACCGACTTTGGATATGTTCGCTACGCATTCCAGAAATGGCGTTCGGAGTGGATTTACCGAGACTAGAACATTTCACGCACTGTCAGAGCCGAAGGCATCGGTGTTCCCCTGAAATCGGGACGGATGCCGATTCAATTGAAGCGTGAACCGCTCTAGATATTCGGCTGATAAGGAATCCGAAGCTGTTCCTTGCGCAGAAACTTCATCAGGTTGCGCGGCGACCGCCCTACCGGACGCTCGAACCCTGACAGGGCTACAACATCGTGCTTCTGCGCGTCGCTCTGGAACCGGCTCATCCATTCCTCGGTCATCTCGTCACGCTGGATGCGGAAGTTCGATTTCCAATCCGTATTGACGTCCACCTCGAGCGCCTCGCGGATCGGATTCATGAATGCGGAAGGATCGCCGATCAGATCTTCGTAGACAAAGGTCTCGTGGGGCAACCCCAGAAGCTGGAGATAGGACTCCCAGTACATGTAGCTGCGGCCGATATAGAAATAGGCTTGGCAGAGCGCCTCGAAATCATAGCGCTCCTCGCCCTTCTTTTCCGTGTGGCTCGCCCACTGCGCGGTCTGGATGCTGCGGACGAAGGACACTGCCTGTTTCAGGCGCTCGCGCCGCGTGAGGCACATGATCTTGACTGAATGGTCCGCGACGCAGCGCCGAACGAAATCAAAGCCAAGCGTGTGACGGACATAGTGCAGATGGCGGGGGAACATCTTGATCGCGAACCGCCCGTTTTCAGTCGATGCTTTGTCGAACACTGCGGCATAGAACTCCTCCGGTGCCATTTCGGCGACCGGCTTCTCATAGTGCTCGGTCCCCAGCCATTCCTTGCACTGCCCCATCACGCCGGTCGCATTGGCGAGCGAGGCGAGCCAACTGGTTCCGCTGCGGGCTTCCGACAGGATAAGATAGCCTTTGATGGTTTTCTCCTCCGGTGAAGACCGCTGTGTCCGATTTCCAGCCGACGAATAGGCGATCAACGGACCGGCCGTCAATCGCGCACCATTTGAATGATGCCCTTCGGCGCTCCAATGGGAAAGCCCGGCCACAGGAATGGCCGGGCTGTTCGTCGCGAGCGGGCCGAGCGTTACTTCGGCGACTTGGCGTAGCGCAGATACGGCAGAACCTTGTTGATCTTGCCAAACTTCGCCTCTGCCGCCTCGTCGTCAAGCGCCAGGGGAACGATCACGTCCTGCCCGACGGTCCAGTCAGCGGGTGTAGCCACACCCTTGCCGTTGGCGGTCTGGAGTGCATCGAGCGCCCGCAGAACCTCGGCGAAGTTGCGCCCGACATTCATCGGATAGGTCATGGTGAGCTTCACCTTCTTGTCCGGTCCGATAATGAAGACGGAACGGACGGTCTGGCTGTCGTTCGGCGTGGGGTTGTCCGGCAGGTAGGCTTCGTGCGGAAGCATGTCGAACGCCTTGGACACATGCAGCCCATCATCGGCGATGATCGGGAAGTGCGCGACGCTGCCAGCGGTCGATTCGATGTCACGCTTCCAGCGCTTGTGCTCTTCGGCGCTGTCGACCGAAATGCCGATCACCTTGGTGTTGCGCTTCTCCCACTCCTTGCCAAGCCGGGCCACGGCACCGAATTCGGTGGTGCAGACAGGCGTGAAGTCCTTCGGATGCGAAAAAAGGATCGCCCAGCTGTCGCCAATCCACTCGTGGAAATTGACAAGCCCCTGATCGGTCTGTGCGGTGAAATCGGGAACGGTATCGTTGATCCTCAGTCCCATGGTCGGTCTCCTTTGCGGACTATTCGGTATGCTGCTTTGGTGAACATAGGCACGGCTGCCTTTCTTTACACCATGCATCACGCAGGCGCGGCAATAGGCGTTCGGCTGGTTTGATCAAATTGCGCGATGCCCCCCTTGCCCCCCTCGCTCCTCCCTGTCACTCTCAGGCCGCCGCCAAGGAGGTTCCCATGATCGAGAAACGCGAATTCTACATCGATGGCCGCTGGACTGCGCCGATTGCACCGCGTGATTGCGAGGTGATCGACCCTTCGACCGAAGAGCCTTGCGCGGTGATATCGCTCGGTTCGGACGCCGATACCGATGCCGCAGTCGCCGCCGCGAAAACCGCCTTTCCGGCTTGGGCAGCGACGCCACCCGCCGAACGTCGTGCAATCGTCGCGCGGATCCTCGAACAGTATGAACGCCGCAAGGATGAGCTTGCCAAGGCGATCTCCCTCGAAATGGGGGCGCCCATCGACATGGCCACCGGCAGCCAGGCGCCTTGTCTGCCTTGGCACCTGAACAACTTCCTGCGCGCCTTTGACGAAATCGAATGGGTCCGCCCGCTTGGGTCGCATGCGCCGAACGATCGCATCGCGCTTGAGCCGATCGGCGTCGTCGGGCTCATCACGCCATGGAACTGGCCGATGAACCAGATTGCGCTGAAGGTCGTTCCCGCTCTTCTCGCAGGCTGCACCTGCGTGCTGAAGCCATCCGAGGAATCGCCCCTAAATGCGATGATCTTCGCCGAATTCTGTCACGACGCAGGGGTGCCGCCGGGGGTCTTCAACCTTGTCAACGGCGACGGCGCCGGGGTCGGCACGCGGCTGTCGAGCCATCCGGATGTCGAGATGATCTCATTCACCGGATCGACCCGCGCCGGCCGCGCGATCTCCAAGGCGGCGGCGGAAACGCTGAAGCGGGTAACCCTGGAGCTTGGCGGCAAGGGCGCGAACGTGATCTTCGCCGATGCCGACGACAAGGCGGTGAAGCGGGGCGTCATGCACATGATGAACAATTCCGGCCAAAGCTGTAACGCGCCTTCGCGGATGCTTGTGGAGCGTTCATTTTACGACCAGGCGGTCGAAACCGCAGTCGAAGTCGCGAATTCGATCAAGGTCGGCCCCGCAAGCGAGCCCGGTCGCCATATCGGCCCGGTCGTGAACAAGCGCCAGTGGGAGCAGATCCAGGGCTACATCCAGAAAGGTATCGACGAAGGCGCGCGGCTGGTTGCCGGTGGGCTGGGCCTGCCGGAAGGGATGAACAAGGGCTATTACGTCCGCCCCACCGTCTTTGCCGATGTGAAGCCGGGAATGGCGATCGAGCGCGAGGAGATCTTTGGCCCGGTCCTTTCGATCATACCGTTCGAGACCGAGGATGAGGCGGTGCAGATCGCCAACGATACACCCTATGGCCTCACCAACTATGTGCAAAGCCAGGACGGCGCCCGACGCAACCGGATGGCGCAACGGCTCAAATCCGGCATGGTTGAGATGAACGGCCAATCCCGCGGCGCAGGTGCGCCCTTTGGCGGCGTCAAGGCGAGCGGTCGTGCGCGCGAGGGCGGAATCTGGGGGATCGAGGAGTTCCTTGAGGTCAAGGCCATTTCGGGCTGGGCCAACGATCTGGCGGCGGAGTAGGTGCGGGTCGCCGTCCTTTCGGACATCCACGGAAATGCCGACGCATTGGCGGCGGTCCTTCGCGATGCGAAAGATCTTGCGCCAGATGTCATAGTCAATCTGGGCGACTGCTTTTCAGGGCCGCTCGATGCGGTGCGCACCCACTCTCTCCTGACCGGCGCGGGGATCGCGACGACGGTCAGGGGCAACCACGACCGGGCGCTTCTCGACCCGCCCGCGATGGATGCATGGGACCGCATGACGGAACCCAAACTGACGCAGGACATGCGCGCTTGGCTCGGCTCTCTACCAGCCACTGCGGTCCTTGACGAGATGTTCCTCTGCCACGCAACCCCGCAGGACGACGTGTCCTACTGGATGGAGGAACACACAGCCGACGGCATGGCCCGTCGCGCATCTCTTGAGCAGATCACCGCGCGCGCCGCGGGCATTGCCCAGCCCGTCATGCTCTGCGGCCACACCCATGTCGCCCGCGCGGTGCATCTGGCGGACGGCCGATTGGTCGTCAATCCCGGCTCGGTCGGCGTGCCAGGCTATGTGGACGACCCGCCCAACACCGCGCGAAGGGTTTCTGCAGGTACTCCCTTCGCGAGCTATGCCACTCTCGACCGACGAGATGGCGTATGGAGCGTGTCGCAGCATCTGGTGCCCTACGATACCGGCCCCGCCATCGAACTCGCCCGTGCGGCGGGATGCAGCGATTGGGTTACGGCGCTGTCAACCGGCTGGCTCTGATCCGCCGCTTGGGAAAAGCGACATTTCGTCCGGCCTGAATGTCGCCTTGGATACTTTGAGTCCGGCCCTGCCTGCCGGTAAAATCCGCACTAGGGATCAAACCGGCGGAGGACTTCATGGCGACCGAGGATGTGGCGACACGCGGACGACATGGCGGACGAGAGGCGCGGAGACGGGAACGCGCGCACAAGGCCAGCGGCCCGGGCGTGCCCTACATCACCCGCAACATTCCCACTTATGACATCCTGTCGGAAGAGAACCTGCTGAAGATCGAGGCAGCCGCCGACCGCATCCTCGCCGAAACCGGGATCGAGTTCCGCGACGATGACGAGGCGCTGGGCTATTGGAAGAAGGCGGGGGCCAAGGTCGAAGGGCATCTGGTGAAGTTCGAACCGGGGATGCTGCGCGAGATTCTCAAATCCGCACCGGCCGAATTCACCCAGCATGCCCGTAATCCCGCGAACTCCGTCCAGATCGGTGGCAGGAACGTGGTCTTCGCCCCTGCCTACGGATCGCCCTTCGTGATGGATCTCGATCGCGGGCGGCGTTTCGGCACACTTCAGGACTTCGAGAACTTCATCAAGCTGGCGCAAGCCTCGCCCTGGTTCCACCACTCCGGCGGCACCATCTGCGAACCGACGGACATACCGGTGAACAAGCGCCATCTCGACATGGTCTATTCGCATATCCGCTATTCCGACCGCTGCTTCATGGGCTCGGTGACGGCCGAGGAGCGCAGCGAGGACTCGATCGAGATGGCGCGGATCGTCTTCGGTGAGGACTTCGTCGACAAGAACTGCGTCATCCTCGGCAACCTCAACGTCAACTCGCCGCTGGTCTGGGACGGCACGATGACGAAGTCGCTCCGCGCCTATGCCCGCGCCAATCAATGCGCGGTCGTCGTGCCGTTCATCCTCGGCGGCGCGATGGGGCCAGTGACGAATGCCGGTGCCATCGCGCAATGCCTGGCCGAGACCATGGCGGGTTGCGCCCTGACGCAGCTTGAACGCAAGGGCGCGCCGACCGTCTTCGGCACCTTCCTCTCGTCGATGTCGCTGCGTTCCGGCTCACCCACCTTTGGCACGCCGGAACCGGCCATCGGTTCGATGGTGATCGGCCAGTTGGCGCGCCGCCTGAACCTGCCGCTTCGCTGTTCGGGCAACTTCACCACCTCGAAGCTGCCCGACGCTCACGCGATGACGGAAGGCACGATGTCGATGCTCGCCGCCGTTCATTGTGGCGCCAATTTCATCCTGCATTCGGCAGGCTTCCTCGACGGACTTCTGTCGATGTCCTACGAGAAGTTCATGCTCGACGCAGATCTCTGTGGCGCGCTTCATTCCTATCTGAACGGCGTTGAAATCGACGACAACCAGCTTGCCGTCGACGCCTTTGCCGAGGTCGGCCCAGGCAACCACTTCTTCGGCTGCGCGCATACGATGGCGAACTACGAGACCGCGTTCTGGGACAGCGAGACCGCCGACAACGAACCGTTCGAGAAATGGGAAGCCGCCGGCAGCACCGACGCGGCCACCCGCGCCAATCGGCTTTGGAAAGAGAAGCTTCGCGAATACGAAGCGCCGCCGCTTGATGAAGGCATCGACGACGCGCTGAAGGCGTTTGTCACGCAGAAGAAGGCCGGGATGCCGGATGCCTGGTACTGAAATGAACCACCCGAAACTGTTGTCCCCGATCGAGCTTCGGGGGCACACCTTACGCAGCCGGATCGTCTTCGGCGCGCATACCGCGAACATGTCGAAGGACGGCCTGCCCGGCGAGCAGTTCAGCGCTTACCTGCTGGAACGCGCGCTCGGTGGCGCGGCCATGATTGTCGCCGAACCCATGCCGGTTCACCGCACCGGCGTCCTGACGCGTGGCAACTTCCGGCCCGGAACGGATGAAGTCATCCCGCATTTACGAAAAGTCACAGAGCCGGTGAAAGATGCGGGGGCGGTGATCCTCCAGCAGCTTTACCATATCGGCGCGCATGGCGATTCGGACCTTTCCTTCGCTCCGCATTGGGGTCCGTCGGGCGGGCCGAGCTATCATGACAGCGACGGTTCCCACGCCGTGACCGAGGCCGAGATCGAGGAACTGATTGATGCCCATGTCGCCGCAGCCGTCCGCTGCCAGAAGGGCGGTTTTCAGGGAGTCGAGGTCTGGGCGGCCTACCATTCGCTGCTTGACCAGTTCTGGACACCCTGGTCGAACCGCCGCACCGACAAGTGGGGCGGCAGCCTTGAAAACCGCACGCGGCTTTCGCGGACGATCATCGAAGGCATCCGCAAGGCCTGCGGCGAGGATTTCATCATTGGCCTTGCGATCAGCACGTCGGACAGCCACGACGTGCTCCTCCAAGGCGAGGCGCTGGCCGAGATCGTCGCACTGCATGACGCCACCGGCCATGTCGATTATGTCACCTGTGGCCATGGCGGCTATCTTGATTTCGAGCGTCTGATGCCGACGTTCCTCTTCGGCGAAAAGCTGACCGCGCCTTTCACCGAGACGCTAAAGTCCATCGTCAAGCACGCCCGGATCACCTCCGAGGCGCATATCCGCACGCCCGAAAACGCCGAACGCGTGATCGCGAGCGGTCAGGCCGATATGGTTTCGATCGTGCGCGGGCAAATCGCCGACCCGCACCTTGCCCGCAAAACGACCGAAGGGCGGGCCGAGGACGTGCGCGGCTGCATTTCCTGCAACCAGATGTGCTGGGGCCGACGCAGCCGTGACTACTGGATTTCCTGCCTTATCAACCCTTCGGCCGGGCGCGAGTGGGAATGGGGCGGCGACCGGTTCACCCCCACTGGCAAACCCCGCCGCATCGTCGTGGTCGGCGCCGGTCCGGCCGGGCTGGAGGCCGCCCGCGCCGCCGCCGAACGTGGCCACCGCGTCGACATCTTCGAGGCCCAGGCAAGGATCGGCGGCCAGTTCCGTCTGGCCGGCGAGCAACCCCGCCGCGCCCAGATTCTCGACCTCATGGACTGGTACGAACGCCAGTTCGAGAACCTCCAGGTCCGCCTGCACCTCAACCGCTTCGCCGAAGCTGCCGATATACGCGCGCTGAATCCCGACGCCGTAATCCTCGCCACCGGTTCGCTACCCGATGATGACGGTTTCCAGCGCTGGATGCCCGGCTCCGACCGCCTCCCCGGCATCGACAGGGGCAATGTCTACGCCCCCGAGGATGTGATGCGCCGCGAAGCGAAGTTGGGCGACGACGTCATTCTCTACGACGAAGGCGGCAACTGGCGTGGCCTTGGAACGGCCTGGGCGATGGCTGAGCGGGGAAAAAACGTCACGATTGTAACGCCGGAACCCTTCATCGGAAAGGAACTGGCCCGCACGTCCTCCGACATCGCGCTGCGCCCGCGTCTGGCGAAACTTGGCGTCGCGTTCCTGACCGAACACCTCATTGCCGAGTGGCACGGGCATGCCGCCACCGTCCGCAATATGCTCTCGGGCACCGAAACGAACCTCGCCGCCTCCGCGCTCGTCATGTCCACGACCAACCGCGCCTTCGATCCACTCTCGGCCGACCTCGCCGATATTGAGGTCCATCTCATCGGCGACGCCGCCGCGCCAAGGCAGGCGCCCTATGCCTTCCATGAGGGCAGGAAGGTCGGTCTCCTGCTTTGAATGCGCGCCTCTGCGCCCATTCAGAGATTGAACACCCGGCTCGGATGCAACTCGCCGGACTTGTAGACCCCGACAGCCACCGCGCGACCGTCGAAACTTGCCCAGGCTTCGTCGCCCCACTCCACGTCCGACGCGATCACCATGCCCGCATTGCCGTTCCTGAGCCGCGCCGCGCCCTCCGCCGTCGCCTTCAGCTCCGGCAGATCGGCCAACCCGACCTCAAGCGGCAACAGCAAGACGTCCAGTTCCGCGGACTTCGCCAGCGCGTCGATCTTTTCGACCGTCACCCCGTCCGATGTCTCGAACGGCCCGGACCATTCGCGCCTGAGCCGGACGACATGACCGAAACACCCCAGCGCATGCCCGAGGTCGCGGGCGATGGAGCGGACATAGCCACCCTTGCCGCAGACCATCTCCAACTCGACGGTATCGGCATCCGGCCTCGCAAGCATCTCAAGGCTCTCCACCCACAATTGCCGCGGGGCAAGCTCCATCTCCTCGCCCGCCCGCGCCAGCGCATAGGCACGCTCACCATCCACCTTCACGGCCGAAAACTGCGGCGGCACCTGCATGATCTCACCCCGAAACGGGACGAGTGCGGCACGGATCTCGTCATCCGTGGGCCGCAGTTCCGACGTTTCGATCATCTCGCCCTCGGCATCGTCAGTCTTTGTCGCGGCCCCCAGACGCACCACGAAGCGATAGCATTTCAGCGCATCGGTGACATAGGGCACGGTCTTGGTCGCTTCGCCGAGGGCCACTGCCAGAACGCCGGTCGCTTCGGGATCAAGCGTGCCGGCATGGCCCGCCTTCTTTGCATCGAACGCCCAGCGCACCTTGTTGACGACCGAGGTCGAGGTCATCCCTGCGGGCTTGTCGACCACCAGCCATCCGGAAATGTCGCGACCCTTCGTGCGTGCCATCTGATCCCTCATCCAACCAAAGGCAGCCTGCTACTGCGCTTTGCACCGGCGCGTCAATCCGCCGGCGTGGAAAGCGCCACGATCGGTCCCATCGGAAAGCCGAAATCGTCCCGCCCGATCTCGGGCGCGTAGAGGCGCGAAATGTTGCCGTCGAAGTAGAGCGCGTCCGGCAGATGCAGCGCATCGCGGAAGACCCGTGCAAACGTATCGAAATTCACCGCCCCGTCCGAGATCACGAAAAGCGCCCGCTTGCCATCGGCAGAAACGCCGACGCCATTGCGGACGTAGCGAGAGTCGGAGTCCGGCAGGAAGCGCGGATGAAGCGCACCATCGATCACCAGCAACGGCCCTGATTGCGTGGCATAGCTGCATTCGGGCGGGTCCCGATCGAAGGCAAGCGACTCGATCAGGGCGAAGCGGCCCGCGCCGATGCAGAAGACGCCGTTCGGCACCAGACCGAAATTGCCGGGCCCGGCGGACGTGACAAGCTGCGACTCCTGCATGCCGTTTTCGAGGTAAAGACCCACCGGGCGGCGGTCGGGATGATACATGCCGGCATTCATCGCGAAGATGGGCTTGCGGCCCTCTGCTGCGAGAACGCTGCGCAACCGCTCGAAAGTGCCGATGGTCTCGCCGTCCGCTCCGCGCAGGAAAAGCCTCAGGTCTTCGCCCGCCGTCGCCTCGCAGACCGCGTAGGACTGCCCCTCATGCTCCAGGGTCCGGCACGAACCGGCTTGGAGCGTACCTGACGACAGCAGGACGGCGACCAGCGCTTTAGTCCAGATCGCCATCGGCGTCATCTTCGCGCGCGGCGATGTCGCGCTGGACACGATCCTCTGCCAGAAGCCGCCGGGTCGCATCCATGCGGTCGAAGGTCTCATCCAGAACGAAACGCAGTTCGGGCGCGAATTTCAGCGTCATTGCGCTGGCGACATGATGACGCAACTCGCCCTTCGAGCGGTTGAGCGCCGCCAGCGCCTCGTCGCCCGCCTTGCCACCCAAGGGCAATACATAGGCCGTCGCGACGCGCAGATCGGGCGAGACGCGGACTTCGCCGACGGTGATGGACATCCGGGACAGTTCGTCGTTGTGAACCTCGCCGCGCGCCAGCACGTCAGACAGCGTGCGCCGGATCGCTTCGCCGACGCGAAGCTGGCGGTGCGAGGGGCGGGAACCCTTGGGAAAGCGGTTTGATGCCATGGCCACGATGTAGGCGATGCGGGCCGCCGTCGCAACGCCTTTGCCAAAGGGCTGTTCAGGGGCTAAAGCGGTCCGGACGGAACACGGAGTTGGTCATGGGCGATAGAGACGACAGGCCGGGCATCGTGATAACCGGCGTTTCGGGGCGCATGGGGCAGATGCTGGTGCGCTCGGTTCTCGGTTCATCGAAGGCCCGGCTTGTCGGCGCGATCGAGCGTGAAGGCCACGACTGGGTCGGGCGCGACCTGGGCGAGGCGATGGGCGGAGCGGCGATCGGTGTTGCCGTGACCGATGAGCCCCTCGAAGCCTTCGCCAAGGCGCAGGCGGTCATCGACTTCACCGCGCCCGCCGCGACGGTCGGCTTTGCGGCGCTGGCGGCACAGGCCCGCGCAGTCCATGTGATCGGGACGACCGGGCTTGAGGCAGAGCACCTCGCGAAGATCAAGGCCGCCGCCCGCCACGCCGTCATCATACGCGCGGGAAACATGAGCCTCGGGGTCAACCTCCTGACCCAGCTCACCCGCAAGGTCGCGGCGGCGCTGGACGAGGATTGGGATATCGAGATCGTCGAGACGCATCACCGGATGAAGGTCGATGCGCCATCGGGCACCGCGCTGATGCTGGGCGAGGCTGCCGCCGAAGGCCGCGGCATCGCGCTTGCCGATCATCATACCAGCGGTCGCGACGGGATCACCGGGGCGCGCGAGCGTGGCGGAATCGGCTTTGCCTCGATCCGTGGCGGCGACGTGGTGGGCGAGCACGACGTGATCTTCGCCGCGGACGGTGAGCGTGTCGTCCTGCGCCACGTCGCGACCGACCGGGCGATCTTCGCCCGTGGGGCGCTTCGGGCCGCACTCTGGGGGCAGGACCGGAAACCCGGCGAGTACGACATGCTGGACGTGCTGGGGCTATGAGGCTTCGCTGCCGCTGCCATTAAGGGCGGAGGCTCCGGGCGAAGACCCGGTCAAGGATCGCCGACAAACCGTCGGCGTCGGCCTTGGTGAATGCATCCGGTTGATTGCTGTCGATGTCGAAAACGCCGATGAGCCGCCCGTCGCCGTCGAGGACCGGCAGGACGATTTCCGATCGGGTCGAGGACGCGCAGGCGATGTGGCCGGGGAAGGCATCGACGTCGGGCACGAGCTGAACCTGACGCGTCCGGGCCGCAGCGCCACAGACGCCCCGCGAGAACGGGATGACCAGGCAGCCGTGACCGCCCTGATAGGGGCCGATCTTCAACAGTTCGGGGCCTGTGACGCGGTAAAAGCCGGTCCAGTCGAAGCGGTCGTCGGAGTGATGCACCTCGCAGGCGACCGTTGCCATGAGCGCGACTTCGTCGGTTTCGCCCTCGGCAAGGCTCTCGATCGCGGCGGAGAGGGTCGGGTAGTCGACGGTCATTCGCGTTCCTCATGCGGGACACCGGGGGCTTTCCGCCCCCGGACCCCCGAAGGTATTTTGGCCAAGATGAAGATCAGGGACGTTCGATTGCAATGGCGGTGCCCTCGCCGCCGCCGATGCAAATGGCGGCGACACCCCGCTTCAGATCGCGCTTTTCGAGCGCGTTGAGAAGCGTCACAATGATCCGCGCGCCCGAGGCGCCGATCGGATGGCCGAGCGCGCAGGCGCCGCCGTTCACGTTGACGATCCCGTGCGACAGGCCCATCTCTTGCATGAACGCCATCGGAACAACGGCGAAAGCCTCGTTCACCTCCCAGAGATCGACATCTTCCCTTGTCCAGCCTAGCCTTGCGAGAAGCTTTTGCGCGGCCGGGACCGGAGCGGTCGGGAAGTCTGCCGGCGCCTGCGCGTGGCCCGCATGGCCAAGGACGCGGGCGCGGATCTTCAGTCCGGCCGCTTCTGCGGCGGCCCGCGACGCCATGACCAGCGCAGCGGCGCCGTCGGAGATGGACGAGGAATTGGCGGCCGTGACGGTGCCGTCCTTGCGGAAGGCGGGCTTCAGCTTCGCGATCTTCTCGGGCCGGGCAGTCATGGGTTGCTCATCGGCGGCAACAGTCACCTCACCCTTGCGCGTCTCGAGCGTCACCGGCGCGATTTCGTCCGCGAATGCGCCGGATTTCTGCGCTTCGAGGGCGCGCGCGAGGGACGCGAGGGCGTAGTCGTCCTGCGCGGCGCGGGTGAACTGGAAGGTCGCGGCGCAATCCTCGGCGAACGTGCCCATCAGGCGCCCCTTGTCATAGGCGTCTTCAAGCCCGTCGAGGAACATGTGATCGATGACCTGCCCGTGGCCGAGCCGGGCGCCGTGCCGCATGTTCGGCAGAAGATAGGGCGCACCGGTCATGCTCTCCATCCCGCCGGCAACCATGACCCCGGTCGCGCCGAGCGCGATCTGGTCAAAGGCGATCATCGCCGCCTTCATGCCGGAGCCGCACATCTTGTTGAGCGTTGTCGCCGGGACATCCTCGCCCAGACCGGCCCTGAACCCGGCCTGCCGCGCGGGCGCCTGGCCCTGGCCCGCAGGCAGGACGCAACCCATCAGCAGCTCTTCGATCTGCTCGGGCGCTGCACCGGCATCGGAAAGCGCGGCGGCGATGGCCACGCCGCCGAGCGTTGCGGCTTGCGTATCGGCGAAGGCGCCCTGAAAACCCGCCATGGCGGTTCTCGCTGCACCTGCGATCACGACATCTTCCATCCCGGGCTCCTTCCTGTCTGGCCTGCGCAGAGGCATACCGAATGGTAAGCATTTTCGTCCAGCCTTGCGGCAATGTGAAGGAGGGTCGTGCAATGGATCTGACTTGCGAAGGGATCGAGGACGCACTTGTCGTGCGCGTGAACGAAGAGCGGATCGATGCGGCCGTTGCGATCCGGTTCAAGGACCGGATGCGCGAGTTGACCGCAGGCGGCGGCGGACGGGTCGTTCTGGACCTGTCGAGGGTGGCGTTCGTCGACAGTTCGGGCCTCGGCGCGATCGTGTCTGTGATGAAGTTTCTCGCACCTGACCGCCAGCTCGAACTTGCCGGACTGACGCCGAACGTCGGCAATGTCTTTCGCCTGACGCGGATGAACAGCGTGATTCCGATCCATGCCGAAGCACCGACCCGAGGAGAAGCCGGCAGGAATGTGCACTAGGCGCGCGAGCCTGACAAAGCAGGGCTTTTCGGGCAGCGGCAATGTCTGCGGCGACCGCTTCCACCGGCGTTTTTCGGCGGAACCGATCGCGGTCCGCGATGCGCTGCGGGGGGCGGTCGCGCGGTTCGCGCGCGGCATACCCGTGGAAACCTGCGGAACGCTTGAGCTTGCCCTGGCCGAAGCGCTCAACAACATCGTTGAGCATGGCTATGCGGGAGCGAACGCAGGGTCGATCGAGCTGCGGCTCGGCTGCGACGGATCGGCTCTTCGTTGCGAGATTGCGGATGAAGGGGAACCGATGCCGGATCTCGCACTGCCGGAAGGGCGGATGCCAGCACTTTCGGGTGATCCCGCATGTCTGCCGGAAGGAGGCTGGGGCTGGGCGCTGATCCGGACTCTCGCCAGCGATCTGACCTATCGGCGCGAGCGGAGTTTCAACCATCTGAGTTTCCGAATTCCACTATCGTCAAAGTAGTTTCGGATGCCGCAAAGATGCCTCAATAACACCCAAACTCAGCCCGAATACCGGACAATGATGAACCTGTAGCTGCATAAGGCTTCCCTCGGCGTCGCGTTCAACAGCCCCCACCCATTGCGCGGCGCCGAGGTCTTTATCTTCCCGAAAACTCAGCATAGGTTCAGCCCGAACACGGGGGCGATGATGCGTGATTTTCAGGTTCCGGGGCGGTCAGAAGTGCTGGCGACAAATGCCATCTGCGCCACCTCGCATCCCATTGCGGCAAAGGCGGCGATCGACATCCTGCAATCGGGCGGCAACGCGGTCGACGCGGCCATCGGCGGTGCGGTTCTTCTGGGTTTCGCCGAACCGCAATCCTGTGGCATCGGCGGCGACTGCTTCGTGCTGGTCAAGCCTGCCGGCGAAGAGCGGGTGCTGGCGCTGAACGGATCGGGCCGCGCCCCGGCCGGCTTGTCTGGTACCGCCCTTCGTGAAAGGGGGATGACCCAGATCGGCACCGAAAGCATCGAAGCGATCACGATTCCGGGTGCGATCGACGCATTTTGCCAATTGTCGCAGGATTGGGGCAAGCTCGGGCTTGCCGATAGCCTCGCCCCCGCAATTCGCTATGCCGATGAGGGCATTCCGGTCGCTCCGCGCGTGGCCTTCGACTGGGCAGAAGCAGGCGAGCGGCTTACCGGTTCCGCCCGAAAATTCTATCTGGCCGACGGACGACCGATGACCACGGGCGACATCTTCCGCGCGCCCGAACAGGCCGAAGTGCTGAGGCGGATCGCTGCGAAGGGACGGGCCGGTTTCTACGACGGCGAAGTCGCGGAAGACATGATCCGCTCGCTGCAGGCCGCCGGGGGCACCCACACCGCAGAGGATTTCGCTGCGACCGCCTGCACCTGGAACGAGCCGATCAGCGGCGCCTATCATGGCCATGAACTCATCGAGCACCCGCCCAACGGGCAAGGTGCAACGGCGATCCTGATGCTGAAGATCCTGTCGCATTTCGATCTGGGTTCGCTCGACCCCTTCGGCGCGGAGCGCGCGCATCTCGAGGCCGAGGCGACCAAGCTTGCCTACGACGCGCGCGACCGGTTCATTGCCGACCCCGACCACACGACCCGGCTTGACCACATGCTGTCGGATGAAACGGCGGCAGCGCTTGCGGCCTTGATCTCGACCGACCGCGTGCTGCCGACACCGCCGGCGGCCACCGAAGCGGTCCATCGCGACACGGTCTACCTCACGGTCGTCGACCGCGACGGCATGGCGGTTTCAATGATCTATTCCACGTTCTGGAGCTTTGGTTCCGGGATCGCGTCCGACAAGTTCGGCATCCTCTTTCAGAACCGCGGCGCGGGCTTCACGCTCAGGTCCGGGCACCCGAACGAGTTGGGCCCCGGCAAGCGGCCGATGCACACGATCATTCCCGCGATGCTCCGGCACAACGGTCGGATCACCATGCCGTTCGGCGTCATGGGGGGCGCTTACCAGCCGGTCGGTCATGCGCGGGTGGTGTCAAATCTGCTGGACTACGGGATGGAACCGCAGCAGGCGCTCGACGCGCCGCGCTCTTTCGCGGGCGACGGCCTGCTTCAGATGGAACGCGGCTATTCCGATAGGGTCGGGCAGGCCCTTGCGGCCAAAGGGCACCGGGTTGAAGAGCCGAATGCCCCGCTGGGCGGCGGGCAGGCTATCCTCATCGACCATGGTCGCGGCATCCTGCTCGGCGCGTCCGATCCCCGCAAGGATGGTTGCGCGCTGGGATACTGAGGGTTCAGTTCAGGTTGAAGTGCAGGGGATAGCGACCGTCCTCGAAATCGCCGAAGAGATCGTGAAGGTCGGGATGATCGACCGGTTCACCTGAATAATCTGCGACCAGATTCTGTTCGGAGACATAAGCCACGTAGTAGCTTTCGTCGTTCTCGGCCAGAAGATGGTAGAACGGCTGCTCTTTCGAAGGTCGGCTATCCTCGGGGATGGCGGCATACCATTCGTCGGTGTTGGCGAACATCGCATCAACATCGAAGACGACACCACGAAACGGGTGCTTGCGATGACGCACCACCTGACCGAGATGATATTTGGCATTCGTCTTCAGCATTTCACACGCGACCCCGCCCCCTCAAATTAACTCTTTGACGGTGCTCATGTCTATCGCACAGATCGATTCCGGCGGAAACAGTCTGTGAAGCTGAAACCGACAGTGAGCACCCCCTGACGCGACGTGAGCCTTGCGCGGAGTGGACGGTGCATTCGTCATTCGTGAGGGAAGAACCGGGCATTCTTCCGGCGGTTGTCGGGTGTGGACGACGAAGCCTGCAGCTTTGTGATTTTCAATCGACCGATTTCTGACTACACTGCAAAAAAAAGAAACGTGAGCGAGGCAGTATGAGCAGGTTTCTCCGCCTGGCGGTTTTGTTGTTGTTGGTTTCCTGTGGCGGCGGCAATTACACCGCGCCGCGCGATCTCGACAACGCGTGTTCCATTCTAGACCAGCGCCCGAACTATCTGGGCGCCATGCAGCGTTCCGAGCGCAAATGGGGCGTTCCGGTGCATGTGCAGATGGCGACGATCTATCAGGAATCGAAGTTCATCGGAAACGCCAAGACCCCGCGCCGATACGCGCTTGGCTTCATTCCCTCGGGGCGGCAAAGTTCGGCTCTTGGCTATAGTCAGGCGCTTGACGGAACCTGGGAAGACTACAAGCGCGCGACGCGCAGCTTTGGTGCCCGGCGCACCAGGATGGAGGATGCGACCGATTTCATTGGCTGGTACATGGATCAGTCGGAAAGAAAGCTGGGCATCTCCAAATGGGACGCCGCGACGCAGTATCTGGCCTATCACGAGGGCCAGACCGGCTATTCACGCGGCAGCCACAACCAGAAGGCGTGGCTGATGCGGGTCGCGGCCGAAGTGGGGCAGCGCGCCGAACAGTACCAGATCCAGCTTATCAGCTGCGGCAAGACCTAGGCGCTACTTGTCGCGCCGCTTGTGCCTTGCGGCCTCATCGTTGATTGAAAACAACGACGTAGCGTAGTTCTGGCCTGACTTCAGCGGACCGAGGATGACCCTTGTCTGACCGCCGGCTTCGTCGGTGACGAGCCATTCGGTCAGCGTGACGGGGTTGGCGGTGAACGCCAGCTGGATCGTGCCGAGTTCGGGGTGATCGGGGTCTTGCGCGGTGACGACTGTCAGGCCGCCGGTTTCGGAATGGCCGACCACCATTTTCGCCCTGCTGAGGTCCACCTTGCTTGCAAGTATCAGATTCAACGGAGTTTTTTTCAGCGGATACTGCTCGGGTGGCTGGTTCGACTTGCCGTCGAAGATCGCCACCTGACCGCCGGACGCCAGCACCAGTGTCTGTTCGGGCGGCGCGTATTCGAACCTCATGCGGCCGGGGCGGCGGATGAAGACCCGGCCGGAGGAGGTCGAGCCGTCGGAGTTGATCTGCTGGAACTCCGCCTCGGCTGTCGTCATCTTGTTGAAATAATTTGATATTTCCGAAAGCGAAATCTTCTCGGCCAAAGCCGGGGAGGTCATCAGGGCCACGAGGGCCGGAACGAGGAAAAGGCGCATGTGCTTCATCATGCGGCCAATCTAGGGGGTCCGCTCCGGTTATGCCATAACCCGCAGCCGTTATCGGCGGGCGCCCGTCTTCACACTTGCGATAGCGCCGCCCGAGGCGTCGGGTTTCCGTCCCGCATCCGTAGTTTTTCCGTAGCTACGCACCGCACGGGCCGGAAACGCCGCCTCAACCCCTTTTCGAGAGGATGGGGCCCCGCGTTCGGAGGCCCGAAAGACATGACCCGACAGACCCGCGCCGAGAAGAACCGCCTGGCCGCCTACCACGCCCTTGCCGAGACGATGCGGGGGCTGGAGGAGGATCTGCGCTGGGGTCTGAACGACTCGCTCCGCCTGCCCCGCGAATGGTCCGAGATCGCGGCGCGGCCCGGCGTGCCGGCCAAGCGGCAGGTGACGCTCCGCCTCGACGAGGATGTCGTCGCCTTCTTCCGGGCGATGGGGATGGGGCATCTGAGCCGCATGAACGCGGTCTTGCGGACGTTCATGCTCGCCCGGCTTGCGGGGCTGGTGACGGGGCCGGAGGACGTGCGCTATCAGCCGACCCATGAGGAGGAAATGTATCTGCTCCGCCGCGAAATCATGGACCACGCCATCGCCGAGACCGAGGCAAGGGAGGCGCGGGAGAAGGCGGCGGTGCAGAAGAAGGAACTCGACGCGCGGCGGGCGTTCCGGGATCACCGGCGGGGGAAGGGGAAGTAGCGGGATGGTGGATGAACCCGGTCTTCGAGATCGAGGGTGAGCGGGTGGTGATGGGGATGCGGTTCCTGTCGGCGGTTCCGGGGAGGGTGTTGGGACGGGGTGGCGCGGCAGGAGTTGCAGGCGGATGAGATCGGGGTGGCGCTGGACATGGTGTCTGTGGGGTTTTGCAGGGGTGGCGATCGAGGAAGATGATTTGTCATATACACTTGGTCATCGGACTCTGCTAAGTTGCTCTCATGCCGAGGAACCTTTCCATCTCACGCAGCGCGTCGACAGGCCGGTTTACCCCCAAACCGTTGGGCAAGGCGAAGGCCGCCAAGTTCGCCCAGGTCGAGGGCATGGCGCTGACCGAGAAGTCAAAACAAACTTTGGTGCGGCTTGAGGCAAGCGGACTCAAAGGGGACGCATTGCGCGCCGCGATTACCGGCACATTCCAGAAAAAGCGGGGCTGATGAGCCGGTACGATGCGGCGGACGATCCGCTTTGTTATCCGGGTACCAGCGTTCTTCGGAACAAGGCGGGGTTGACGGATCAGGATGAGCTTGACCAGTTCGAACAGCTGATGTTCCAGACCCGCGCCGAAGAGCCCTTGCCGCCGGGCGATCTCGACTATGCGCATTACCGGGCGATCCACCAGCATTTCTTTCAGGACGTCTATGACTGGGCTGGCGAGCCCCGGCAGATACGGACCGCCAAGGGTGGCAACTGGTTTTGCTATCCCGAATACATCGACCGCGAGATGGAGAAGCTCTTTGCCGACCTCGCGGCGGAGAACCATCTGGCCGATCTGCGCGGCATCGGGGCCTTTGCCGAACGCGCGAGCCACTTCATCGCGGAGCTGAACGCGATCCATCCGTTCCGCGAGGGCAACGGGCGCTGTCAGTTGGTTCTGCTGCGGGAACTGATGGAGCTTGCGGGACTTCCGATGAACGAGGATCGGATTGACCCGGACGGGTTCATGCAGGCGATGATCGCGAGTTTTGAGGGCGATAACGGACCGCTCAGGCGGGCGATTGAAGGGATGGCGGAGGGGTAGCATGTGCGCCCGGCGGCAACGCCGGGCAGCGCCCGACCCGCCCCCCCAGGGCGGGCGCTTCTCGCCCACCCTCGGGTCGGGCGCTGCCCTTCGTGATTTGGTGGGGCGGTGTGGGACGGGGTGGCGGGCTGAAGCCCGCCCTACGGGTGTTGGGTTTGCGCGCGCCCCGGACTTGATCCGGGGCCTCGGCGGGAACCGGTGAATGAGGCCCCGGATCAGGTCCGGGGCGTGTGGTGAGGGGTGGGTCAGTCGCGGTCCCGGCTCAAGGCCGGGACGGGGTGGCGCGGGGCTACTGCTCCGGCACCAATATCTCCCGCTTGCCGACATGGTTGGCGGCTCCGACCAGCCCCTCCTCCTCCATCTGCTCGACGAGCCTTGCGGCCTTGTTGTAGCCGATGCCGAGCTTGCGCTGGATGTAGCTCGTCGAGACCTTGCGGTCGCGGAGGACCACCTGCACGGCCTGGTCGTAAAGCGCGTCCTCGCTGCCGTCGCCTCCGAGGCCGAGGACGAGGTCGATGTCGGCCTCCTTCTCGTCGTCGGGGCCTTCGACCACGCCGGACATGTAGACGGGGGGCCCGTAGCTCTTCAGGTGGGTGACGACCTCCTCCACCTCCTCGTCCGAGACGAAGGGGCCGTGGATGCGGGTGATGCGGCTGCCGCCGGCCATGTAGAGCATGTCGCCCATGCCGAGGAGCTGTTCTGCGCCCTGTTCGCCGAGGATGGTGCGGCTGTCGATCTTGGAGGTGACCTGGAAGCTGATCCGGGTCGGGAAGTTGGCCTTGATCGTGCCGGTGATGACATCGACCGAGGGCCGCTGGGTGGCCATGATCAGGTGGATGCCCGACGCGCGGGCCATCTGGGCGAGGCGCTGGATGCAGGCCTCGATCTCTTTCCCCGCGACCATCATCAGGTCGGCCATCTCGTCGACGATGACGACGATGTAGGGAAGGGATTCGGGCTGGATCTCCTCGGTCTCGAAGATCGGCTCTCCGGTGTCCTCGTCAAAGCCGGTCTGGACGGTGCGCTTGAACATCTCGCCCTTGGCGAGCGCCTCCTTCACGCGGCCGTTGTAGCCCTCGATGTTGCGCACACCCATCTTGGACATCTTGCGGTAGCGCTCCTCCATCTCGCCCACGACCCATTTCAGCGCGACGACGGCCTTCTTGGGGTCGGTGACGACGGGGGAGAGGAGATGCGGGATGCCGTCATAGACGGAGAGTTCGAGCATCTTGGGGTCGATCATGATGAGCCGGCACTCCTCGGGCGTGAGCTTGTAGAGGAGCGAGAGGATCATCGTGTTGATGGCGACCGACTTGCCCGAGCCGGTGGTGCCGGCGATCAGGAGGTGCGGCATCTTGGCGAGGTTGGCGATGACGGGGTCGCCGGCGATGTCCTTGCCGAGCGCGAGAGGCAGGCGGAGGCCCGTGTCGCCGAAGTCGCGGGCCGAGAGGATTTCGCGCAGCACGACCTTTTCGCGGAAGGCGTTGGGAAGCTCGATGCCGATGACGGTGCGGCCGGGGACGGTGGAGACGCGGGCGGAAAGCGCGGACATGGAGCGGGCGATGTCGTCGGCCAGCCCGATGACGCGGGAGGCTTTCAGCCCCGGCGCGGGTTCCAGTTCGTACATGGTCACGACCGGGCCGGGGCGGACCGACACGATCTCTCCCTTGACGCCGTAATCATCGAGGACACTTTCGAGCATCCTCGCATTCTCCTCCAGCGACTCGTCGGAAAGCGGGCGGCGCTGGACGGAGGACGGGTTGGCGAGGAGCGAGAGCGGCGGCGTCTCATAGGCGGGGGCCGGGGGTTCCTCGAACCTGAGGCGGGGCTGGGCTTCGGCAAGCGCCTGGCGCGAGGGGGCGGCCGCCTTGCGCGGCGTGTGCTGGACGATCGCGCGATGGGCGGCACGGGCTTCGGCGTCGTAGTCGCCATCGTCGTCGAGACCGGCGAAGGCGTTGCGGTCGAGATCGTCTTCGGTGTCGAAAAGCGGCTCGGCGGTCAGAGGAACGGCGCCGTCGGCTGAGGACGTCATCACATTGGCGTCGATCCCGCGGGTGGCGGGCATGAAGCGGGGTTCCGTGCCGGCCTCGATGCCGGACCTGGAAGCGGTGACCGGCGGCTCGGCGCGGACGGCGGGCCGCTGGCCGGCGCGCACGCGGACCGCGTCGGCGATGCGGGCGCGGATGCGGTCTTCGCTTGGCGCGTCGCCGTTCCAGGCGGCGCGCGGAAGGCGTGGTTCGATCAGTTCAGGCTCAAGCTCCGCCCCGGCTGCGGTGGAGCCGTTGCGGCGGGTGAGGCCGCTGACCCGGGCGAGAAGCCCCTTCTTCTCGCGCGGGGCCGCCGCGAAGGTTGCGTCATCGGCAAAGCGCGGCTCGGCCCGCAGGACCTGCGCACGGCGGGCGGCGGCGGAAAGCGGCGGTTCGGCGGTATCCCACCCGGCGCTTTCAGCCGTGAGCGCGGCGGCGCGGCGGGCGCTGCTGCGCTGCTTCAAGGCCAGCGCCTGCGCCGCAGACGCCCTGGCGCCGCGACCGATCATCCGCATCAGCCAGTCATAGGCGACGATGGTGCCGACCAGCAGGAACCGGGCGATCACGGCAAGCTCGCGCCGGTTGAAGCCAAGCACGAAAAGCGTGGCCGACAGCGCGGCGACACTGACCAGAAGCGACATCATCTTCAGCCCGAACGTCGCGCTGACCGGCGCGACGCCGAGGATCGCACCCAGAACGGTATCGCCGAAAAGCCCGCCAAGCCCGAAGCTGTGATCCCAGCCGGTGCCGGCGACATGGGTCGAGGCGTAGACCGACATCAGCGCCACTGCGATGGGCGCGAAGATGACCCGCCCCAAGGCGCGCTCTTCCCCGGCATGGGTCATCAGCCGCACGCCCCAGGTCGCGAATATGAGCGCGATGCCCCAAGAGCCCTGCCCCGCGATGACAAAGAGCGGCGAGGCGATGGCCGCCCCGAAACGGCCGAGCAAGTTCCGCGCCGGTTCATCCGTTGCGGCAAGCCAGCTTGGATCATCGGGCGAATAGCTCGCCAGCATCATCGCCGTGAGCACGGCAAGCACGATAAGGCCCGCGCCAAGAAGCTCTTTCCCGCGACGTTCGAGCGCTGCCTGGATGTTCTGGTCCAGGAGCGGATCGCGCTGTCGTGCCTGGTAAGATGCCATAGTTCCTTGTCCTCAACCGTAAAGGCAGTCGCCAAGCTGCATCAGCCCGCGCCGCATTTCTTCTTTTGGGGCCACCAACGCAACGCGGATGTAGCCCTTCCCCGGATTTTCGCCCTGAACCTCGCGGGCAAGATAGGCGCCCGGCAGAACCCTGACGCCGGTTTCGCGCCAGAGCCTGAGTGCCGCCTGTTCGCCATCGTCGACAGGCAGCCACAGGAAGAAGCCGCCGTCCGGCCCCTGATAACCCTGAAGCCCGCTGAATATCTTGTCGGCGATACGAAACTTGTCCTGATAGAGCGCGCGGTTTTCCTCGACATGCGCCTCGTCGCCCCAGGCGCGTTCGGAGACATGCTGAACCGGCAGCGGCAAGGGTGCGCCGCCGTAGTTGCGAAGCTGGCGGAAGCGGGCGACGGATTCCGGGCCGCCGGCAACGAAGCCCGACCGCAGGCCGGGCAGGTTCGAGCGCTTGGACAATGAATGGAATACCGCGACCCGCTCGGGGTCCGCGCCCGTTTCATCCGCGACCTGCAGCGCGCCCACCGGCGGGTGATCGCGCCAGATCTCGGAATAGCACTCGTCGGCCAGAAGGGTGAAATCGTGCTTCTCGGCCAGCGCCAGAAGGTCTGCGAGGTAGTCGCGCGACGCGACCGAACCTTGCGGATTGGCGGGCGAGCAGAGATAGGCAATCGCCACCCGGTCGAGAATGTCGGCGGGCAGCGCCCGATAGTCGGGCAGAAAGCCGGTCGCCGCAGTGGCAGGCACATAGACCGGCTCGGCCCCGACGCTGAGGGCGGCGGCGGCATAGACCTGATAGAACGGATTGGGCATAAGCACGACGGGCTGCCGGCCGTTCTTCACTTCGGGACAAAGCGCAAGGCAGGCGTCGAACAGCCCCTCGCGGGTGCCGTTCAGGGCCATGATCCGTTCGGGCCCCACATCCGCGCCGTAGCGCAGGCGTATCCAGCCGGCGATCGCGGCAAGAAGCCCCGGCGTGCCCTCATTCGTCGGATAGCGTCCGAAATCGGCCAGATGCGCCGCAAGGATCGGGCCGACGAAATCCGGGATCGGGTGGCGCGGTTCGCCGATCGACATGGAAATCGGCTCGCCACCCGCCGGATGCGGGTCGAGCAACTTCCGCAGCCGCGGAAACGCGTAATCTGGCAGGTTCGAAAACCGCTCGGGGAACGCCATACTGCCTCGGTCCTCGGGGTCGTCATGCCCCGTTTTGACGCAAGACTAGCGACCGAGACGGCCGGGGTCCAGAAAAAGCAATGCTTTCCGCGCCGTAGATCGGCACGATTGTGGCTTTTCGGCCCTCAGGCCAGGGCACGTTCCGCCGCGATACCCAGGCGCAGCAGCCGCTCTTCCCCGAACGGCTGGCCAAGCAGCGATATTCCGGTCGCTGGTATCCCGGCCGGCAGGGTCAGGGCGGGAACACCCATCAGGTTGCCGATGCGCGTATTGCGGAGCGTCAGCAGGTTTTCGGTGACGAAATAGTCGGCGTCGGACATGAGGCGCGCGGCATCGGGCGGCAGATTCGGCGCGGTCGGCACAAGGATGGCGTCGTAGGCTGCCGTCTGCGCGGACCAGATCGCCCGGATCTCCCTCAGCCGCCGCCACGCTGCGACATAGTCGGCGCCGGAATGTGCCGCGCCGGCGCGGAAGCGGTCGCGGATCGGGGCGAACATCTTTTCGGGCGCGGCTTCGATCACGTCTTTCCAGGTGCCGTAGGCCTCGGTCGTGAAGAGGATGCCGCTCATCCCCGCCGCTTCGTCCAGATCCGGCACCGCGCCACGGACCAGCGTCGCGCCGGCGTCCTTCAGCCGCCCGAGCGCCCGGTCGAAACCCGCCTGCGGTTCGGGGCGCAGGTCGTCCAGCGCCACGTTTTCGAGAACGAGGAACCGCACACCTTTCAGGGTCGCACCCCTGAGGTCGGCGGGCTTTCGGCCTTCGAGGGCGGCGAACACGAGCGCGGCATCCTCCACCGTGCGGCATAGGGGGCCGACCGTGTCGAACCGCCCGCACAAAGGCACCACGCCCACCAGCGAAAGGCGGCCCGATGTGGTCTTGAGGCCGACGAGGTTGTTCCAGACCGCCGGGATTCGCACCGATCCGCCGGTGTCGGAGCCGATCCCGGCCGCCGCCAGACCGAAGGCGACCGATGTGGCCGCGCCCGAGGATGACCCGCCGGGCGCCAGTGCGGGATCGTTCACGTTTGGCGGGGTCGCAGTCATCGGGTTGAGGCCGAGGCCGGAGAAGGCGAGTTCCGTCATATGGGTCTTGCCGAGGCAGACGAGACCCTGCGCCGTGGCGTTCTGCAGGACTTCGGCATCCGCGTCCGGCACCCTGCCTTCGAGGAGCCTGGAGCCCGATTCCGTAGCGACACCGGCGGTGTCGAAGAGGTCTTTCCACGAGATCGGCACGCCATCGAGCGGCGACTTGCGGTGCCCGGCCATCGCCCGCTTCGACGCGGCCGCCGCTTCGGCCAGCGCGCGGGATTCGGTCAGGCGCGCATAGATGCGGTCGCGGTGGTCATGCGCGCGGATCGCGTCGAGAAAGGCGCCCGTCAGCGCTTCGGGGTCGATTTCGCCCCGCCCGATGGCCCGGCCCAGATCGGCTGCGCTCATCCCTCGCCATTCCGTCATCTCAACCTCCCGCGACTGCCTGCCGGGACGGTATCTTCACCTGTCGCCATGGACAATCCCGCCCGCGCGGGGATAGTTGAGGCATGCGATACGACGCGGATGTCATCATCACCGGCGGCGGGCTCAACGGCCCCGCACTTGCGCTTGCTCTCGCGGGGGCCGGACTTTCGGTCGCAGTGATCGACGCGCAGCCTGCCCGCGCCCGCGCCGAGGCGAATTTCGACGGTCGCGCCTATGCGCTCGCCATCGCGTCGAAGCGGCTTCTGGCGGCGATCGGGGTGTGGAGCCCGCTCGCCCCGGACGCCGAGCCGATCCGTGAGGTGAAGGCAAGCGACGGGCGCGCGGGCGAAGGGCCTTCGCCGTTCTTCCTTCATTTCGACGCGGGTGAGATCGAGGAAGGCCCGATGGGCTTCATGGTCGAGGACCGGCATCTCTACGCGGCGTTTCTTGACGCGATGGGGCGGGCGCCGGGTATCACCCACCTGCCCGCGACCACGGTCACCGCGCAGGACGCCGGACCTGCGGGGGTCACCGTGACGTTGTCCGACGGAAGGGAACTTACCGCAAGGGTTCTGGCCGGCTGCGACGGGCGGCAATCGGGCACGGCCATTCGCGCGGGGATCAGCCGCACCGGCTGGGGCTATGGCCAGACAGCGCTGGTCTGCGCGGTGGCGCACGAGCGCGGCCATGACGGCATCGCGCATCAGTTCTTCATGCCTTCCGGGCCGCTCGCGATCCTGCCGCTGAAGGGCAACCGCTCTTCGATCGTCTGGAGCGAGGCCGACGCGCAGGCCCGCGCCATCGCGGCGCTTGATGACGACGATTTCCTCGCCGTGCTGCGTCCGCGCTTCGGTGACTTCCTCGGCCGGATCGAGCTTGCCGGCGGCCGCTTCACCTATCCCCTGAACCTCACGCTGGCGACGAGCTACATTGCGCCGCGCCTCGCACTGGTAGGTGACGCGGCGCATGGCGTGCATCCCATCGCCGGCCAGGGGCTCAACCTCGGGTTCCGCGATGTCGGCGCGCTGGCCGAGGTCATGGTCGACGCGCATCGGCGCGGTGAGGATGTCGGGGCGGCGGACGTGCTGGAGCGGTATCAGCGATGGCGGCGCTTCGATTCCACCTCGCTCGCGCTTGGCATGGATGGGGTCAACCGGCTGTTTTCCAACGACAGCACGGCGCTGCGCGCGGTGCGCGACCTCGGCATGGGCGTCGTCGGCGCGCTGCCGGGCCTGCGCCGCGCATTCATCCGGCAGGCGGCGGGGCTGGCGGGCGACCCGCCGAGACTGCTTCGCGGGATGGCGCTCTAGGCCGCCGCCAGTCCTGCCCCGTTCCACTGGCGATACCTGGGCGCCGGCCTGAACAGGCACCGATGCCGCCACGGGTCACTGTGCCGGGACGCCCGTGTCGGGCGATACCGGAGCGTTCACCTGAGGCGGCTGCAGCCGGGAGGGCTGCTGCGCGACCGGGAGCTGCGCCACGGCAGCTTTGAGCCCAGAGTCACCGATGCTGCACACTTTAGGAATGTCTGCTTCTTTGGAGGAGGCCAAGTGAGCAACAAGATAGTTGAAAACTCTCAAAAATTTCTAGAGCGTCGGCGTTGAAGGAGATCTAAAATGGCAGTTTGCGGGTATCGAACCGGCGTAATTCAGGACGCGTCACGCTCCAACTGGCATAACAATTCTGAATGCCCAATCGCATGGTCAGCTTGGTATCCAATAGAAGATGTTGAGAACGGTGAGCAGACTTCCGGCCAGTTTTTTGAGCTTGGTGATGTTGCCATAAATGCAGCACTGACTGCCAAGAAGAAATTGCCGATCGTATTGCTATCGCATGGCACTGGCGGCACAGCCGAGAGTCTCGGTTGGCTGGCGCGAGCACTTGCTTGTGAAGGCTATGTGGTCTTGGGTGCAAATCATCATGGCAATACTGGTTTGGAACCGTATCTCGCGGAGGGCTTTCTATGCTGGTGGGAAAGAGCTACGGACTTGTCCGTGCTGCTGTCGTCACTTGGAGCGAGCGGATTCTTCGCTAACAGGTTAGACGTCGATCAGGTATCTGCGGTCGGGTTTTCTCTTGGGGGTTATACGGTTATGGCCCTTGCGGGTGCGCAAACCTGTTTGGAAGAGTTTGAGGGCTGGCGCAGCGCAAACGGGATTACTGAAGGCGGCCCGAAAGAGTTCCCAGACGCGGCGGATAGCGTTCCTACACTCATGGAAACCTCAGATTCCTTTCGTCGTTCTTGGGCCGAACACGGACACGATCGCACCGATACACGGATAAAGTCGGTGGTCGCGATTGCTCCGGCACCACCGATCCGATCCTTTGTTCCGCAATCAGTCGCCGAACTTCAATTGCCCGTCGTAATCCTTACCGGCGGAGCGGACAAAGAAGCACCATCAGAGCACTGTGCCGACTGGCTCGTCTCGCAGAACGACCAGTTTCAACGCCATGACCTCGGCAAACACGTGGGTCATTACACGTTCCTAGATTTTCCCTCGGACCAGTCTCTCATTGGAAAAGCAGATATCTTTTCCGATCATGAGAGCGTTGATCGTAATAAAGTGCATGAACAGGCCGCAGAAATCGTAATCCAATGCTTCAGGGCATTTGAAAGCAAAGGTAGTGCCTGACGATCCTTGAGCACGTAAGCAGCCGTTGGCGCAGCCGCAGCGAAATGGTGCTTCGTCCCGCACAGCGGACCTCGCCTCACTCCAGTTTCCGCGCCTCGTCGATCAGCATGATCGGGATACCGTCGCGGATCGGGAAGGCGAGCTTTGCGGGTTTCGACACCAGTTCCTGCTTTTCCGCGTCATAGCTGAGCGCCGCCTGGGTCAGCGGGCAGACCAGCGCCTCGAGCATTCGCCGGTCGGGCTTTACCTCATCCGTCATTGCACCAACTCCTCGCCGCCGCCGCGCAGCGCGAATTCCATCAGCGTCACCAGCGTTTCGCGCCGCGTCGGAAGCGACGGCGCCTCGAGCAGCGCCTGCTTGTCCTCGGGCTCGAACGGGCAGAGCATGGAAAGCGAGTTGATCAGCAGTTCATCCTCAGCCTCCTTCATGCTCTCCCAATCCGTCGACAATTGCTGGGTGTCGAAGTAGCGCCTCAGCAACCCCATGAAGGTCTTGCGGTCAAATCCGGGGTCTACCTCGGTCGGGCCCTGATCGCGTCCGAAGCCGTCCCAGCTGACCTCACCGCAGAGATAGGGGGTGAAGCCGGACACCTCGCGCTGAAGGCGGAACCGCGACACGCCCGTGAGGGTGATCATGTACCGTCCGTCATCGGTTTCGGTGAAGGCCGTGACCCGCCCCGCGCAGCCGATCGCGGCCAATCTCGGCTGGCCGTCCGGCCCGGGGCGCGGCTGGATCAGGCCGATCAGCCGGTGCGGCGTCTTCAGCACCTCGTCCAGCATCGCGAGATAGCGCGGCTCGAAGATCTGCAATGGCAGCCGCGCGCGGGGAAGCAGCAGGGCCCCCGGCAGGGGAAACAGCGGAATCTTGTCCGGCAGGTCGCCATGCAGCTTCATGAGACCGATCCTAGTGGAACGTGGCCCTCACGCAAAGAGAAGCGACGACAGTTTCCGCCGCCCCTTGAGCGCGACGGGATCATTCGGCTTCAGCGCCTCGAAGATGGTGAAAAGCTGCTTCTTCGCGGCGCCCTCGTTCCAGTCCGGATCGCGCCGGACGATCTCGAGCAGTTCCTCGACCGCGGCCTCGACCTTGCCGGCGGCATGGAGGGCGAGGGCCAGATCGAAGCGGGCCTGCTGGTTGTCGGGCTCGGCCTGAACCTTGCCCAGAAGCTCCGCGACGGGGCCGGCATTGGCCGCCTGACGCAAAAGGGCAAGCTGCGCCCGCGCGGCTTCGACCTCGGCCGCGCCGCTGATCGCGGCGGGAACGGCGTTCAGCAACAGTTCGGCCTGGTCTTCGTCGCCAAGGGCCAGATGCGCGCGGACAAGACCACCGTAGGCGCGCGGGTTCTGGGGCTCTTCGCCGAGGATCGCGGCGAAGGTTTCGGCGGCATCGACCGCGGCGCCTTCGGTCAGCATCGCGTCGGCGGCGTCAAGTGCTTCGCCCAAGCCGCCATCGCCGGCGAGCGCCGACAACTTGTCGACGAAAGCCTTGATCTCGGAGGCCGCGACGGCCCCCTGGAACCCGTCAACGGGCTTGCCCTGCCAGAAGGCATAGACAGTGGGGATCGACTGGATGCGCAACTGCGCCGCGATCGCCTGGTTTTCGTCGACATTGACCTTGGCCATGCGAACCTTGCCCTTCGCCGCCGTCACCGCCGCCTCGAGCGCGGGCCCGAGCGTCTTGCACGGTCCGCACCATGGCGCCCAGAAATCGACGATCACCGGCACGTCGTTGCTGGCGTCGATCACCTCCGCCATGAAATCGGCTTCGGTCACGTCGCGGATCAGGTCGCCCGCACCGGGTGCGACGTCCTGCTTCTGGCCAAATTCGAGCATCGTTGTTGCCCCCTTGCGTCCTGATTTGCCCCCTATATGAGCGCGACCGCACCAAAGGCCAAGGGGTGAATGCGTGTCAGCCCTTTTCGAAGAAGGGCGTGACCTGCGCCACTATCACGGCATTCTCGGCCAGCGCCTGATCCATCAGGCCGCGTTCCTCGTCGGCGATCTCGTGGCCAAGCGCCATGCGTTCGTCGAGCGTGCCGTAGCCGGTGACGTCAAGCGGCGCGAGGTCGGCCTCCTTCAACACCGCGACGGTTTCGCGGACCGCCTCGGCCTCGTCCACGCCCGAGGCATAGACCATCAGGGCCGCGCCCGTGGCCCCCTTGGGCAGCCCGTCGCCCGCCTTTCGGCCCACCTCCACCACCAGCGTGAAAACCTGTTGCGGCCTCGGGCGCCTGGCGGATTTTTCGGGCTGATCGGTCATGCTGCGTCCCCTGCCGCTTCGCCGCCGGGATGGCGCTGGAGCGGGACCCTGTCAACCGTTTTCAGGCGGCCGGCGCTGCGAGCACGGATTCCCGCATTCCCGCACAGATTGAAAAACAATGCGCTTCGTGCTACTGAATTGTTCACTGAAACGAGGGGAATTCCTCGGGACTGCGCGGCCGCATTGACGCGGAGGAATTTCTCCAAGCGCATGATTTATAAAAGAAACTTTTGATGAAAGGTGTCCCGGATGGCACGCAAGGCACGACGCACGACCGCCACGGGCGGCGACTATTCACCCAAGCGACTGATCATCGAATGCGCGGCCGGCAAGGCCGCCCATGCGGGGCTGACGATGACGGCCGGCGATGTCTCGTCCGACCTCGCCAAGGCGATCGAGAAGGCAGGTGCCAAGCTTGATGACAGCTTCACGCCGGTGCTTGTCCCGACGGTGAGCTCGCAAGACCCGATGGAAGCGGGTTTCGACAACAGCACCCGCTTCGACGTTTCGGCGGAAGCCGACGCCTGCACCATGATCCTTGTCGCGGACGGCGACGAGGAGGTGGCGGATGCGCTGGTCAAGCTTTCGCAGGTCAGGGCAGTCTACGCGGACCTTCCGATCGAGCCCTGCCTCATCTGTCCGGGCAGCGCACCGCTTGGGAACACGGCGGATGTGAAGCGGCTGCTGTGCACTTCACGGCTGCACGCGCGCGGAATGCATGGCAACGGCGTGCTTCTTGCCATCGTCGATACCGGCATCAACAGCGCGCATCTGGCGTCAAAGGGCCTGACCCCGGCGACGGATGCAACGCGGAGCTGGGTTCCCTCAGCCGGCATGACGCCCTTCGACGCTCCTGTCGGCCACGGGACGATGTGCGCCTTCGACGTTCTGATCGCTGCGCCGCAGGCGACGCTTCTGGATGTGCAGCTTCTTCGTTCGACGGCCGGCGGCGGGTTCGGCGGATTTCTCTCGGACGCGGTGCGGGCCTTCGTGCATCTTCGCGGCGTGATGAATGCGCCCCGCCGCCCCGGCGAGACGCGTTCGCTTGTCGTCAACAACAGCTGGGGCATGTTCCATCCAAGCTGGGATTTCCCGCCGGGGGATTCCCGCAACTACTCCGACAACCCGAACCACCCGTTCAACCGCGCCACTGCCGCGCTTGAGGCGGCGGGCGCCGATATTCTCTTCGCGGCGGGCAATTGCGGGGCGAACTGTCCCGATGGCCGTTGCCAGGGGGTGACGGCGAACGCGATCTATGGCGCGAACGGGCATCCTTCGGTGCTGACCGTTGCGGGCGTCGACACCACGAAGCAACGCGTCGGCTATTCCAGCCAGGGGCCGGGCCGGCTGACGATCAACAAACCCGACATCTGCGGATACACGCATTTCGCAGGTTCCGGCGTCTACGCGGCCGATGGCGGCACATCCGCCGCCTGCCCGGTCGTGGCGGGCGTCGTCGCGGCGGCGCGGACACGCCGCCCGTTCGTGCCCGGCAATCCCTCGGCCGCGCCTCATGCCATGCGCGACCTGATCCGCTCCACCGCAGAGGATCTTGGCACCGCGGGGTTCGATTTCGACCATGGTTACGGCGTCGTCAACGGCTGCGCGGTGGCGGACCGGATATCGCCGCGAAGGCCGATCATCGACATCTGCCGGCGCTATCCTTTCCTGTGCTACCCGCTTCCGGTTCCATTGCCGTTTCCGCGCTTTCCGCCGATTCCGCCCGATCCGCGCAAACCTCAGTTTCCCCAGGGGCAGTTCGGGGACGTTTCGGGCGACGCCGAGGAGATCGACGTGGACATCGACGAGGATCTCCTTGCTATACTGCAGGCGGCCTGGCAGCGGGGCTACGATGAAGCCATGTCTGACAGACGTAGTGACGACGCAAAGCCGGGCTGCGGCTGTGGCTGCAAGCCGTAGCGGCACCAGGCGTCCGTGAGGAGTGATGTGATGCCCGACGACATGCTTCTGGTGCAGTTCCGGATGCCGAAGGTTCCGGCGACGCTCGACGAGGCGGCGAAACGGCTGGGCGTCGCTCAGACCGATTTCGACGCCGCCTATGGCCTTGTCGAGGTCGATCCCGCCGACCGCCTTTTCACGGTGCGCATACCGGCGTCGAAGGAAAGCACCGTGAAGGCGGCCCTGGGCGACGCCGATCCCGCCGAAGGCGTCTTCAGCGATCCGCGTATTGAGCCGTTCTGACGAAACGGACCGGAAGATCACGGGACGGGGACGCTGCGGCACCCCCTACCGGATGTGTTTGCGGTCAGGTCCGTTGGTTGGCGCTGTCAGTTAGGCAAGTCCGCTTCGGGCCCACTCTGACCATTTCCGCAGTTTGCACCGATGTCCGTAGCACGCGCCAGAGCCGACCTTCGACCGCGACATAGCGACGGAGCCCCGGCGGTGCTGCTCATCACCGGTCATTTGATAATGGCGATCCGCAGCAGTGCGACGGGTCGTTGCATTCACTCCTTCAATCGTATATCGACGATTAACGAAGAGGTAGGAAGTCATGCGGAATTCCGACGTCGCTGTCGCTGACCTGGCCAAGGCGCTCGCGCATCCGGCCCGGCTGCGCATCATTCGACTTCTGCTCGCCAGCCCCGGCTGCATCGGCGGCGAGATCGTGGATGCTGTCGGGCTGGCGCAGTCCACGGTCTCCGAGCATCTGCGGATACTGAAATCGGCTGACATCATTGCGGGCGAAATCTCCGGTCCGCGCATCTGCTACGCACTAAACCCCGCCGCCCTTGACCCGCTGGCCGACTTCATCGGCACGCTATCTCCACCCCCCGGTGCGAACTGTGTCGTGCCGGACGAGAAAGAAAACGCATGAGTCTGTTCGAACGATATCTTTCCGTTTGGGTCGCGCTGGCGATTGTTGCCGGTCTTGCGATCGGCCAAGTTGCGCCGAGGCTTGTCAGTTTCCTTGCCGGGCTGGAATACGGGTCGGTCAATCTTGTCGTCGCCATCCTGATCTGGGCGATGGTCTACCCGATGATGGTTGCGGTGGATTTTCGCGCGCTGTCACGGGTACATGAGCGGCCCAAGGGGCTGGTCATCACGCTTGCGGTGAACTGGCTGATAAAGCCCTTCACAATGGCCGCGCTTGGCGTGTTGTTCTTCGAGTTCCTCTTTGCGCCATTCGTCGAGCCGGGCACGGCGGGACAGTATATCGCCGGCATGATATTGCTGGGGGCGGCACCATGCACGGCCATGGTCTTTGTCTGGTCGCAGCTGACCAAGGGTGATCCGAACTACACTTTGGCGCAGGTGTCCCTGAACGACGCGATCATGGTGTTTGCCTATGCGCCGATCGTGGCGCTGCTGCTGGGGGTCACAGACATCAGCGTGCCGTGGGCAACGCTGGTGCTGTCGGTCGGGCTATACGTCGTGATCCCGCTGGTGGCAGGCATGGTGACACGGCTGCGCATGACGCAGAGTGCAGCCAGTTCCGCCGAGGCTGAAGCCACCGTCGGCGCCTTTACCGCCAAGGCCAAACCTTTCTCGGTGGTGGGGCTTTTGGCGACCGTCACACTTCTGTTCGCCTTCCAGGGCGACGTGATCCTGTCACAGCCGCTCGTCATCGGGATGATCGCGATCCCGCTTCTGATCCAGTCCTACGGCATATTCGCATTGGCCTATTGGGCGGCGAGAGCCTGGCGGGTGCCGCACAAGGTGGCCGCGCCCTGCGCAATGATCGGCACGTCGAACTTTTTTGAGTTGGCAGTTGCCGTGGCCATCGGCCTCTTTGGCCTCAACTCCATCGCCGCGCTGGTCACGGTGGTGGGTGTTCTTGTCGAGGTGCCGGTGATGCTGTCGCTTGTCTGGTTCGCCAACCGCACCACTCACTGGTTCCCTGTCGAAGAGAGCGCGATCCGGGACGCGTAAGTGAATGACCCCGGAGCCTGGTCGTGGCTGGATGAAGGTTCACTGATAGGTCACTTGGATGCTGCGGCGCCCCGGTTTCATCAGTCGCGCAGCAGTTCGTTGATCGAGGTCTTGGACCGCGTCTGCGCGTCGACCTTCTTCACGATCACCGCGCAGTAGAGGTTGATGCCGTTTTTCGACGGCATCGAACCCGCGACGACGACGGAGCCGGCGGGAACCTCGCCGTAACTCACGTTGCCGGTCTCCCGATCGACGATCTTCGTCGACTTGCCGATGAAGACGCCCATGCCGAGGACCGAGCCTTCGCGGACGATGCAGCCCTCGACGACCTCCGATCGGGCGCCGATGAAGCAGTTGTCCTCGATGATCGTCGGCCCGGCCTGCATCGGCTCAAGCACGCCGCCGATGCCGACGCCGCCGGACAGGTGCACGTTCTTGCCGATCTGCGCGCAGGAGCCGACCGTGGCCCAGGTGTCGACCATCGTGCCCTCGTCGACATAGGCGCCGATGTTGACGAAAGAGGGCATCAGCACGACGCCCCTGGCGATGAAGGCGGACCTGCGCACGACGCAGTTCGGCACGGCGCGGAAGCCCGCCGCATTCCACTGGTTCGGGCCCCAGCCCGCGAATTTCGAATCCACCTTGTCCCACCAGCCGCCTGCCTGCGGGCCACCTTCCTGGATCTCCATGTCCTTGATGCGGAAACCAAGCAGAACCGCCTTCTTTGCCCACTGGTTGACATGCCAGCCGCCGTCCGCCTGCCGTTCGGCGACGCGGAGCTTGCCGCTGTCGAGCGCGTTCAGCGTGTCCTCGATCGCCTCGCGCATCTCGCCCTTGCTTGCCGGCGTGATCGTGTCGCGCGCCTCCCAGGCGGCTTCGATGGCGGCTTCGAGTGCGGCGTTGGACATGAACTTTCCCCCGTGGCGAATGTCGCGTGACGATGCCCTATAGGCCGCGGCGCGCCGCGAGGCAATCCGCCCCTTTGCGTCAAAGTTACGCCATCTTGCCCGCCCAAGCTGGCTTCCCCGGCATTGAATAGGTAGGTTTCGAGCGACGACCATGAAGGACGACCAGATGAAAGACGAACCCCGCAGCCATCCGTTCCGCCACAGCCATGAGGATGTGGAGGCCGCGGACCGCATCCCGGATACGCCGCAGACCCGCGCGCCGGCCTATCGCCTCGCCTTCACCGACAACGACTTCCTGTGCCGCGAGGAACTGCGCCCCGTGCGCCTGCAGCTGGAGCTTCTCAAGCCTCAGATGATCCTTGACGAACGCGGCATCGAAAGCACCGTCGTGCTGATGGGCAGCGCGCGCATTCCCGATCCGACCGGAACCGCGGAACGCGCCGAGGCGCCGCTGATCGAAACCGGCGGCGGGGCGAGTCATGCCGCGGCCAAGGGTGCGGCGGCGCTGGCGCATTATTATGCCGAGGCGCGCAAGCTTGCCCGGCTCATCACGACGAAGAGCATGGAGAGCTATGGGCGCGAGGATGTCATCGTCACCGGCGGCGGGCCGGGCATCATGGAGGCGGGCAACCGCGGCGCGATGGATGCGGGCGGGCATTCCATCGGGCTCAACATCGTGCTGCCGCATGAACAGGCGCCGAACGAATATGTGACGCCGGACCTGTGCTTCAACTTCCACTACTTCGCGATCCGCAAGATGCATTTTCTCATGCGCGCCAAGGCGATATGCATTTTCCCCGGCGGCTTCGGCACCTTCGACGAGATGTTCGAGGCGCTGACGCTGATCCAGACCGGCCGCATGAAGCGGGTGCCGTTCCTGCTTTTCGGACGAGAATTCTGGGACAGCATCATCAACTGGCAGGCGCTGGCCGAGGCTGGCACGATCTCGCCCCAGGACCTCGATCTCTTCCGGTATGTCGACACGGCGGAAGAGGCGGCGGAGATCATCGCGGAGTGGAAAGAGGGCTGCTGAGGCGGCCCTGGATCGCGTCGGGTTTGCGTATGGCATCCGTCCCGCATCCGTCCCGACATGGGGCGCACGCGCGGCGCACATGAAGCCGCATCCTTGCGGGCCGCCTCCCGGCGTCACCCGCCCGCATCGATCTCGATCATCACCGGGCCGCCCGCGGGCCGCAGTTCGCCCAGCGCCCGCGCGACATCGTCCGGCGTCATGGCGCATCTCGTGTAGGGCATCGCGCAGGATTTCGCGACCGCCTCGAAATCCGGCGGGGTCGGATGGCAGCCGGTGACGGTGACGCCCGCACGTTCCATGGACTCGGCGATTTCCTGATAGGCGTGGTTGTTCCAGATCAGGAAAGTGATCGGCAAGTTTTCGTCCACGGCGGTCATCAGTTCGGGTAGTGTGAACTGCGCCCCGCCGTCTCCGGAAAGGCAGAGCACCCGCGCCTGCGGCTTGGCCAGGGCCGCGCCGATGGCGGCCGGGATAGAAAAGCCCAGCGCACCGAAGCCCGTGGCGGCGTTGAACCAGCCGGCGGGGCGGTCGTGGTCGTAGCAGAGGTTGCCGGCATAGACGGCCTGCGTCGAGTCCCCTACGAGGATCGCCCCCGGCACCGCGTCGCGGATCGCTTCGAGTATTTCGACCTGACGCGTCATCGCGGGGTCCAGCTCGGCCCGCGCCGCCTTGCGCGCGGCATCGGCACGGCCCGCGCCCCCCTTGCCGCGCGCGGCATCGGGGAGGTGGCCGATGAGACCGGCCAGCACCGGCCCCGCATGGCCCTGAAGCGCGAGGTCGACGGGGTGGCGGGCGATCTGTGCCGCGTCGATGTCGATCCGGATCAGGGTCTTGGGCCGCGGCATCTCGCCCCGGCCATACATGTCGTAGTCGGTCGGACCGAATTCGGTGCCGACGGCCAGAACCACATCCGCCGCGCGGATCAGCGCCTGCACCGCCCTGAGGCTGGGACTGGCCGCGATGGTCAGCGGATGGGCATGCATCAGCCCGCGCGCGTTCACCGTCTGCACGACGGGCGCATCGATCCGCTCGGCAAGGGTCTGCAAGGCTTCGCCCGCGAACCTGGCTCCGCCGCCGGCGAGGATCAGCGGCGCCTTCGCGTCCTTCAGCATTCCCGCGGCGCGGGTCAGTTCGGCTGTCGCGGGCATTGGCGGCGCTTCGGCGACAAGTGGCCGGGACGGGACGGCGTCAAGCGGCATCACGTCGAGCGGCACCTCGACATGGCGTGGACCCGGCCGCCCCATGGCGAACCCGGCCCAGGCGCGGGCCATCGCCGGCCCGAGGTCGGCAGGCTTCTCGATCCGCTCGGACGACAGCGCCACGAGCGAGGTCATGCCGCGCTGGTCGGGAAGTTCGTGCAGGTGGCCCAGCCCCTTGCCGAGCGAGGCCAACCGGTTGACGCCCGAGATCACCAGCATCGGGATGCTGTCGGCGCGCGCCTGCGCCATAGGGGTGAGCGTGTTCGTGACCCCCGGCCCGGTTATGACGAAGGCGACGCCGGGCCGGCCCGAGACACGGGCATAGCCGTCGGCCATGAACCCCGCGCCCTGTTCATGGCGCGGCGTGACGTGGCGTATCTTCGACCCGGCGAGCCCGCGATAAAGCTCGACCGTGTGGACGCCGGGAATGCCGAAAACGATGTCGACGCCCTCCGCCTCGAGCGCCTTGACCAGCGCCTCTCCGATGGTTGTCATGGCCTCTGTCCTCCAATGCCGTTCGCATGGCCGACGATCCGGTCGCAGGCCTTGCGGAACTTGTCATCATCCACCGTCAACGCAAGCCTGACCCAACCGGCAAGCGTCGGACCGAACGCGGTTCCGGGCATGACCGCGACACCCGCATCGAGAAGGTCGAAAGCGTAGTCGCGGTCGCTCATCCCGGTCGGGCCGATGTCGATCAGAGCGAACATGCCGGCCTCGGGCCGGTGCACCTTCAGCGCGGTTTCCTGCGCGAGCCGGTCATCGAGATATTTCGCCCGCGCGGCAAAGCGTGTCCGCATGCCCCCCGCCGCCTCGGAAGGTGCGGCGACCGCTTCGGCGGTCATGTCCGCGATGAAGGGCTGGTTGCCGAACAGCATCGTTTCGGAGAGCGGCAGGAGCCGGTCGCAAAACGCCTCGGACGCGATGCACCAGCCGGATCGGAAGCCAGGGGCTGCATGGGACTTGGAGATTGACGAGACGATGACGACCCGCTCCGCGATGTCGTCATAGGCAAGCGGCGAGGTGAAGCGGATGCCGTCGAACACCAGTTCCTCATAAACCTCATCGACGATGAGCCAGAGGTCGTACTCCTTGGCGATCCGGCCGATGGCGGTGATGTCGCCGGGCGTCAGAACCGCGCCGGTCGGATTGTGCGGCGTGTTGAGCAGGATTGCGCGCGTCGACGCAGTCACCCGCGCGGCAACGTCGTCAGCCGAGATGCGAAAGCCGTTTCCGGCGCGCAGCGGCACCGGCACGGCGCGCGCGCCGCTTGCGGTGATGACGGCTTCATAGGTCGCGTACATCGGGTCGCCGACCAGAACCTCGGTTCCCGGCTCGGCGACCCCCATCAGGACCGCATAAAGCGCGGTCTGGGTGCCGGGGAAGCAGAGAACCTGGCCCGGCGTGATGTCGCGCCCCGTGCGCTCCGAATACCGCCGGGCGAGGGCTTCGCGCAGGTTGTCTTCGCCGCGACCGTTCGAATACTGGGTGCGCCCCGCACGCATCGCCTGCGCCGCCGCGTCGGTCAGGGCGTCGGGGGCCGGCACGTCGGGATTGCCGATCGTCAGGTCGATGATGTCCTCTCCGCCGCGCTTGCGGTCCCGCGCGGCGTGGTGAAGCTCCCACTTCGCGCCGCCGAGATGGGTCAGGCGCTCCAGGACGGGCGCGTATTTCATGGCTTTGCCTCTTCGCTGACAACCGGCATTTCAAGAATCGCGCCGATGGCGCCAAGTGCGATCTCCGCAAGCTCACCGCTCTGGAAGGCGTCGGGCAGCGCCCCGCCTTCGAGCCACAGCCCGTCGAGAACCGCGTTGCAGGCGATGGCAAGCCGTCGCGCCTCGGCCTCGTCCGGATCGCGTCCGGCCTCGCGCAGCAGCGCCGCGATCAGCCCTTGCAGACGGTCGCGAAAGCGCAGGTAGCCGGCTTCGTGCGTCGCCCGCATGGCGGGGTCGCGGCGGATCATGTGGATGAACCCCGCCCAGAGCGAGATGGCGCGCGGATCGCAGACGGGCGGGGTCAGCGACGCGCTTATCAGCCTTTGCAGGCGCGTGCGCGCAGGATCGGTCACGGGGATTGCGCTGTTTTCGGCCGCGGCGATCTGGGCATCCATATGCGCCTTATAGGCGGCGTTCATCAGCTCTTCCTTGGTCCGGAAGTGGTGGCGGATCATGCCCTGGCTCAGCCCCGCCGCGCCGGATATCGCCCGCACCGTCGCGGCCTGCGGCCCATCTTCGGCCATCAGATCAAGCGCCGCCGAAATGAGCGCCGTCTGCCGGGTCGCCGGGTCGTCCCTGGTGAAATGGCGTCGCGCGGCAGGCATGGCTTGGGATCCGTCAAGAATTATACGAACGTATAATAATGTAGATGGTCGGCGGCAATCCGGAACTTCGCGCGCGCGTGCGAATGCCGTCAGGGCGGAGTGACCTTGAGCGAAAGCGCGGCCCGCCCCCAGGTCGGGCGAATTGCGACGAACATGCTTCAAGGTAGGGCCCTTCCGCCTTAGGATGGCTTGCAGCAGCCGCAAATGGGGAGCAACCATGATGTTCAACGGTGCGCATGTCGTCATTTACTCATCGGACGCGCAGGCTGACCGGCACTTCCTGCGCGACGTCCTCGACCTGCAAAGCGTTGATGCCGGCGATGGCTGGCTGATCTTTGCCCTTCCGCCCGCCGAGGTGGCCTTTCACCCGCACGAAAGCTCCCACGCGCATGAGTTCTACCTGATGTGCGACGATGTCCATCAGGTGCGCGAAAAGCTCCTGGCGGCCGGCGTGGAGTCCGCCGAGCCCGTCGACGAAGGCTGGGGCGTCCTGTCGTCCTTCAGGCTTCCCGGCAGAGGGTTAATCGGATTCTATCAGCCTCGCCACGAACGGCCCTAGCGCGGAGTCGCAGGTCGCCCGTGGGCCGGGCGACTTGCGATGTCCACGGCGCAAGGTAAGGCCAGTCCGCCTTGGCATCACACGATAACCGCCAGCTCCTCTTGCGAGCCGACGCCAAACACCCGTTTGTAGCGGGCGACTTCCTTGGCCGGGCCCATCGACTTCTTCGGGTTGTCCGAAAGCTTCACGGTGGGTCGTCCGTTCGCCGCGACCGCCTTGCAGACGAGGCTGAAAGGCGCCAGCGCGTCGCCCGGGACGAAGCCGCGGAAGTCGTTGGTCAGCAGCGTGCCCCAGCCGAACGAGACCCTGACGCGGCCGGCGAACTGGGTCTGCAACTCCTCGATCTTCTCAACGTCCAGGCCGTCGGAGAAGATCACCAGCTTGTCACGCGGATCCTCGCCACGGTCCTTCCACCAGCGGATCGCGATTTCCGCCCCGGTGGCCGGATCACCGCTGTCGATGCGGATGCCGGTCCAGCCTGCCAGCCAGTCAGGCGCGCGCCTTAAGAAGCCTTCGGTCCCGTAGGTGTCGGGCAGGATGATGCGCAGGTTGCCGTCGTGTTCCTCGTGCCAGTCGGCAAGGACGCGGTAGGGCGCCTGCATCAGTTCCTCGTCGCTGTCGGCAAGCGCGGAATAGACCATCGGCAGTTCATGCGCATTGGTGCCGATCGCCTCGATGTCGCGGCGCATGGCGATGCGGCAGTTCGATGTGCCGACGAAGGCATCCCCCAGCCCCTCGGCCATTGCCTGCACGCACCAGTCCTGCCAGAGGAAGCTGTGTCGCCGCCTTGTGCCGAAATCGGCGATCTTCAATCCCTTGATCGCGCGCAGCCGCTCGATCTTTTCCCAAAGCCGGGTCATGGCCCGGGCATAGAGCACCTGAAGCTCGAACTTGCCCATCGTGGCCAGCACCGCGCGCGAGCGCAGCTCCATCAGCACCGCCAGCGCCGGGATTTCCCAAAGCATCACTTCGGGCCATTTCCCCTCGAAAGTCAGCTCGTACTGGTCGCCCTTGCGTTCAAGTTCGTAGGGCGGCAAGCGCAAAGTCTCGAACCACTCCATGAAGGAGGAAGAGAACATCTGCCGCTTGCCGTAGAAGGTGTTGCCACGCATCCACGTGCTTTCCCCGCGCGACAGCGAAAGCGAGCGGACATGATCGAGCTGTTCGCGCAGTTCGCCCTCGTCAACGAGCTTGGCCAGCGGAATCCGCGTCGTGCGGTTGATGAGGCTGAAGGTGACATTGATGTCGGGCTTGTTCCTCAGCACCGACTGGCACATCAGGAGTTTGTAGAAATCGGTGTCGATCAGCGACCGGACGATCGGGTCGATCTTGAAGTTGTGGTTATAGACGCGCGTGGCGATATCGACCATTCAGTCCTCCAGCCGCACGCCGGCGGCGCGCATCTTGCCCCGCGCATCGGCGAGCGATCCGTTCAGGTCGATGGCCCGGCAGGCACCTTCCAGAACGGTCACGCCAAAGCCAAGCCCCGCCGCGTCGATCGCGGAATAGGCGACGCAGAAATCGGTGGCGAGGCCGACGAGCGTCAGGTCGGTGACGCCGCGCGTCTTCAGATAGCCCTCAAGGCCCGTCGGGGTCGTGTGGTCATTTTCAAAGAACGCGGAGTAGCTGTCGATCTCAGGCCGGAAGCCCTTGCGGATCACGAGGTCGGCGGGATCCGTGGCAAGGCTCGCGTGGAAAGCCGCGCCCATCGTGCCCTGAACGCAGTGGGTGGGCCAGAGCACCTGCGGGCCATAGGGCATTTCGGTCATGCTGAACGGCGCGGCGCCGTCGTGATTGGTTGCGAAGGACGCGTGGTTCGCCGGATGCCAGTCCTGGGTCAGCACACGAACGGGAAAGTCGGCCATCAGGGCGTTGATGCGCGGGACGATCTCGTCGCCACCCCCGACGGCAAGGGCGCCGCCCGGGCAGAAGTCATTCTGTACGTCGATGACGATCAGGGCTTCGGTCTTCGGGCGCATCTCGTCCCCTCCCTTGGCATCCCCCGTTGCTAGGATGCCCCCGCCGGCAGGTCAATGCCCGGCCTTGCGCTTCGGGCGGGTGCCAGCCTATCAGGAACCATGTTCACCGTCGCCGCGCTTTACAAGTTCACGCCCTTCGCCGAGCCCGCCGCCTTGCGGGCGGGCCTGCTTGCGCGCTGCCAGGCCGAAGGCGTCAAGGGGACGCTGCTGCTCGCCCGCGAAGGTATCAATGGCACGATTGCGGGCACCCGCGCGGGCGTCGACGCGGTGCTTGCCCATATCCGCACGATGCCCGGTTGCGACGACTTCGACTGCAAAGAAAGCGCCGCTGCGGAGATTCCGTTTGGCCGGATGAAAGTGCGGCTCAAGCGCGAGATCGTGACGATGGGCGAACCGGATGTCGATCCGCTTGCCGGCGCCGGGCACTACGTCGATCCGGCGGACTGGAACGAACTGATCACCGCGCCCGATGTCGTCGTCATAGACACCCGCAACGACTACGAGGTTGCCATCGGAACGTTCGAGAGCGCGGTCGATCCCGGCACGCGCAGCTTCCGCGAGTTTCCGGCCTGGTGGCGCAAGAATGCCGAGCGGTTCGGCAACAAGCGCATCGCCATGTTCTGCACCGGCGGGATCCGCTGCGAGAAGTCGACCAACCTTCTTCTGAACGAAGGGGTGAGCGAGGTCTATCACCTCAAGAGCGGTATCCTGAAATACCTCGAAGAGGTGCCGGAGGCGGACAGCAAATGGCAGGGGGCCTGCTTTGTCTTCGATCAGCGCGTGGCGGTCGGGCATGGGTTGTCGGTCAGCGGCCACCGGATGTGCCATGCCTGCCGCCGCCCGCTGTCACCGGGCGATCTCGGCCATCCCGACTACGAAGAAGGGGTGCGCTGTCCGCGCTGCAAGGACGAATACACCGACCCCGAGCGGCAGCGTTTTCGCGAACGCCAACGCCAGATGGAACTGGCCAAGCGCGCGGGACTGCGGCATCTGGGACAGTTGTTTTAGGGCGCAATCGGCATTCGCCCCTGGGCCGGGCGAATTGCCTAGTCCATCATGCAAGGCAAGGTCAGTCCGTTCAGCGTCGACGCCGGGGCTTTGGCGGTGTGCGGCCGTCGCGGGTCTTTTCCTCGTGAAAGCGGGTATAGGGCGCCGCGGCGCCGCGGCGTTCGTCCTCGTCCCCGGCCGGAGCCGACTCCTCGGCATGATCGCGGCTGAGCGTCATGCCCATCTCTCGTGAAAGGACTGGCGCGGGGGGGCGTGCGGCGGCTGGGGAATCTGTGGCCTTTGCACTTTCGTCAACCTGGTAGTCCGTCAGCCAGAGACCGGCCCCCAGCATGAAGAAGACGAAGGAATAGACGACCTCCCAGATATGGACTGTGGAAAGCGTGAAGCTCAGCCCCATGAAGACGAACATCCACGCCAGCCGCAGGTTCGAGACGAGTGTCAGCGGTTCGAACTTCCGCCGGCCGACGCGCCAGAGGGCGTCGATATAGCCTGCAACGATCAGGAGGAATCCCGGGATGCCGTAGCGCACCGCCATGACCAGCCAGAAGTTGTCCATCGAACTGGTGTACATGTAGTAGGGTCGCACCCATTCGTTGAGGCCAAGACCGAAAATCGGGTTGGCCCAGACGTTCTTCATGCCCCATTCGAAGATGATCGCGCGCCACCATGCGTTGTGAGACGAGAAGGTCGCATAACTCATCATCACCTGGATCGGCGACCGGTTGGAAAGGATGTCGATCACCAGATACATGAAGACGAAAAACCCGACCAGCAGCAGCCAGCGGCGCTTCATCCTGCGGAAGACCCAGTCCCAGAGGATCAGGCCGATCTGCAGACCGGCCGCCAGAAGCGCGCCGCTCGAAAGCGACAGAAGCACCGTGACCATGACGATCCCGGTGAAAAGGTAACGGCTGAAACTGCTGACGACAGTTCTGAGCCCGACATAGGTGAGCGAAAGCACGAGCGAACAGAAAAGCCCGTAGTGGATCGGATGGGTAAAGTTCACCTGCGCCCGGTAAAGTCCCATTCGCGGTGCGTGATACACTTCATCGAATGTCTGGAGGCCGGTCATCCGGAACCACTCGAGGATGAGCGAGCGGTCCAGGAGCGCCTCGGCGATCGCGAAGGGCAAGGTCGCTGCGACGATGAAGATCAGCGCCTTGATCAGCCCGACGAATTCCTGCGGCGATCTGATGTAGGCGCGCCCCACAAGGTAGCCGCCGATGAACTCAAGCAGGATCGAGCCGGTGTTCTCGACGAATTGCCCGGGATTGTTGATGCCGAGCGCGACGCCCGCCCAGGCCACATGCAAGATGAACAGGATGTCGACCGGCAGCACCCGGCCGTACTTTCCCGAGAAGAGGTTGAGCGTCATCGGGATGATGATGATCATCAGGAGAAGCCGCGCCGGCGAAATGGCGAGCGAGCCGAGGTAGAACTTGACCGGCAGCATCAAGGCGATGAGATAAAGCATCGCGAGGAACGGCAACCGCGACGCGCCCGACGCCGCGCGCGCATCAGGCGTCGGTTCCACCCGTGAGGGCGTCCTGTTCATCGGCTCAGCGACGCTCAATCCGCAACTCCTTCGACCGGGGTGACGTGAGCAATCCTTTCGGTCGACCGCGACGGCTTGTGATAGCCGAGGGTCGCACGCGTTTTGGCGGCGGGATGATTCGCCCTGCGGATCATTTCCGCCCCGGGGCGGGTTTCGACGGCGTTATCGGCGGTCCCGCCGGCGCGGGTGTCGTCGGGCGCACCGATAGCTCTGAAGGGGCGTTTCGTCCCGGCAAAAGGCGTTCCCGACGGCGCGGGGGTCAACTCATGCGTGTTGACGCCGATCACCGTGACGGTGAGGCTGTCATCCACTTCCCAGCCTGACATGCGCGCATCGCAACTCATCAATTCAAGAAACCAATCCCTGATCCAATCGGGCACGTTATACATGTATCGCGCGAGTGCGGCGAGTCGCGGCGGCAAGGTTTCCGCCGTTCGCGGCGTCCGGTCCGCGCCTGTCATGCACGCATCGCGTTGTTCCGCTGGCTGAATCGCGTGTGGTTTTCCGGCAGCCGCTCGGCACCGCCGCAACCGGTTCGTGAATGGATGGCGGGACGAACGCGCGGCCGAACGGGGATCGTTCAGTGTTCCGCATCAATCCGCCGCTGCTTCGGTCTCGGCCCGGGCATGGGCGGGCCGCATTCGGGTGAATCAGCCGGGCAGCGAGTGATTCCCGTGAGCGAATCATCCTGGGGTTGCACACGCGGCCGCTGACGCCGTTTCCGGAAAGCCGCCGACGCCACTGACAGGTTTCGGCAGATTCACGCCTATCCAAGCTACAGTAACCTTGTTTTTTAGGCACTTTCCACGAGACAGGACATATAGCAACTGCATTTGTGCCCCATCTTCGCCACTTTGCGACGCCTTCATCGGACCAGGGAACCACTCACTCACCTGCTAAGGAAACTGAAATGAAACTTGTCCGCTCGCTGCTCATCGCGGGAATTGGAACGGTCGTCACCGTTTCGCCCCTGATGGCAACGGATTTCTATGTTCAGGCGACCAATCCCGGTCCTGTCAGCGGCGCACCACTCGGCGCCGTAGCATTGAGGGCCGATGAGAATTCGCGCCCGAGGAATCTGCTGCTGTTCCAGCCCGGGACGATTGCGTCCCAGCCGAAGGTAAAGACCGCCGAGACCAAGGCGACATCCGTCAAGCCGAAGCCCAAGCCCAAGCCTGCGGTAGTCCGGCCCAGGACCGCAACGACGACGAATGTCGGCCTCGACCGCGAGGCGAGCCGCGCGCAGCGTCTGCGCACGATGCTGGGCGGTGCTTCCGATGCCGGCAAATGGGTCAGGCCGCGCAAGAAGAAGCCCGTCGTCACGGAGAGCGAGTCCGAGGCGGAGCCCACGGAGACCAGTTCCAGCCAGAACACCGGAAACACCGGCGGCACCACGACCGGCAACACCGGCGGCACAAACACCGGCAACACCGGCGGCACAACCACTGGCAACACGGGCGGCACCACGACTGGCGGCACCACGACGCCGACTCAGCCGGCTCCGCCTCCTGCACCGCCGACACCGCCGACACAGGGACAGACCTGGAAGAACCTTGCCGCCCTGCTGCAATCGGGTCAGGTCAAGGCCGGTGACCGCATCTACCTGATGGAGGGCTATCACGGTTCGCTCAACATCAACGGCGCGAAGTTCTCCTCGCCGGTTCTGGTCACCAACGTTCCGGGCCAGGTCGCGCATGTCGACAGCCTCATCATCTACAACTCCAGCAACCTCGCGTTCAACGGCCTCAAGGTCTGGCCGACCTCGGGCAATGCCGGGCCCGGACCGCTGGTCGCGACTTATGCCGACACGAACGACATATCCATCACCAACTTCGATGTGCGGGCTGTCGCGGATTCCGGCAACTACATGCAGTGGTCGCAGTCGACATGGCTCAAGAACCAGCGCTGGGGCATCCAGGTTGACGGCAACCGGATGACCGTTTCCAAGAACCGCGTCACCGGTATCGGCCACGGCATCCACTCGCTTGGCGACAACGCCCTTGTCGAGGAGAACATCGTCGACGGGTTCTCGGGCGACGCGTTCCGCGGGCTTGGCGACAATACGATCGTGCGCCGGAACAAGGCCCAGAACTGCTTCCAGGTCGATGGCAACCACATGGACGCATTCCAGTCGTTCACGGTTGGCTCGAATGGTGTTCCGGGCGCCGGAACGCAGCGCAACCTGACCATCGAGGACAACAAGTTCTTCGAATGGACCTCGTCCACGACGAACCCGCTGCGGTGCCAACTTGACGGCGTCGGGATGTTCGACGGCATGTTCGACGGGCTGGTCATCCGCAACAACGTGATCACCTCGACCGCCTATCACGGGATCTCGGTTTCGGGCGCGATCAACGCGCAGATCGTCAACAACACCGTGACGCATCCGGACGGTGTTGCGGGCAAGCTGCCCTGGATCCAGATCACCACGCACAAGAACGGCACGCCGTCGCGGAATGTGACCATCGCCAACAACCTCGCGATGAACATTCTGACCCAGTCGGACCCGTCCAAGAACGTGAACGTGACGAACAACATGATCCTCACCAACGCGTCGGCCGAGTTCACCTCGATAGCCAACCGGGACTTCACCCTGAAGCCCGGCGCCAAGGCCGCCGATGCCGGTCTGGCCCAGTATGCGCCGAAGACGGACATCCAGGGCACAGCACGGCCGAAGGGGAACGGCCCCGATCTGGGCGCCTACGAAAGCCGCTGAGACACGCGACTTTCCTTAAAAAAAGCCCCGCCCGGTTCATTTCCGGGCGGGGCTTTCGCTTTCCAGGTCGGTGTCAGATCAGCCGTAGGTGCCGTAGTTGTATCCGACCGAGTCATCCTCGTACCGGCACTTGTTCAGAACGACACCGAGCACGTTGGTAAGCTGCGCCAGCTCTTTCTCGCAGATGTCGATGTTTGCCAGGGTGGTGCTTTCCGCGGCAGCGATCAGCAGCGCGCAGTCGACGTTGGGAAGGAAGCCCACATTATCGTCGCTGGCAAGTATCGGCGACATGTCGAACAGCATCAGGTCGGGCCGCCAGTTCCGCTCGATCTCATTCAGAGCATCGCGCGTCGCTTCGCTTTGCAGAAGTTCCGCCGGGCGTTTGCTGGCGCTGACATTCAGTCCGACGATCAGGTTGTCACCGATCCGGTAGCTTGCTTCGGTGAAGGCGGCCTTGCCCTCAAGAACCTCGTGCATGGACTTCCTGGACGAGGCGCCCAGCACCCGATGAAGGGACGGCCGGCGCAGGTCGAGGTCGATCAGCATGACCTTGAAGTCCTTCTGCCGCGACAGGCTGAGCGCCAGATTCAGGGCAACCGTCGTCTTGCCGCAGGTGGCTCCGGGCGAGGTGATCGCCAGACGGGTCCATCCCTTGTCTTTCATCATGCGCGTGGTCCGCGACCTGAGCATGTCGTAAGGCGCCCCTTCCTTGCCGCCGGTCACGGCGCTCAGCCGGTTCTTCAGCGCCAGCGCCTTTGAGATGGTGATCTCGGGCAAAGTCATGAGCCAGTCAGCCTGGCCGGTCGTCTTGCGCGCGGCATTCTCGCCCGGCGCACGGGGCCGTTCCAGCGCTTCCTTGCGCAATTCCCGCGCCCGGGCCATCGCCGCTTCCAGTTTTTCCATGTCTCGTTACCCTTGCTACGGCGCGATGGCGCGTCTCAACCTACATACGAATTCCGAGTTTCGCCGCCACCTTGGTGACGATGATGTCGAGCGGCTGATAATAGACGTGCACCGCGTAAATGATTGCCGGAATCCCGATCACCACAAGCGCCAGAAGTGCCGTGAACACCGTTCGACGGAACATCGTCTCGGACGGCGTGCGGATGTAGGGAATGGTGGCGATCGGCGTGATGCCGAAAGAGCGGATGAGGTCCTTCGGCCGCCGCACGGCGCGATTCATCATCTCGATCAGCACGATCATCGTGACGCCAAGGAACGCCCCGCCCAGCACGCCGCCCGCGGCGATCAGCGTCCGGTTCGGGCGGGTCGGCTTGTCGGGGATGGTCGCGGCATCGACGACGACCATCCGCTCGCCCTTGGCGTTCAGCTCGATCGACTCGCCGGCCGCCGCGGAAGCCTGTTTGTCGATGGCGGTGTTGTACTGCTGCTGGATGTTCTGATAGTCGCGGTCGAGCGCATCGAGCGCGATCTGCACCGCCGGCGACCGGTCGATCGTGTCCTTCAACGCCGACAGTTCCGTGACCAGCTTGTCGCGTTCGGTCTTTTCCTGCCCGATCCGCGTGTCGAGGTCGGCGAGCTGCACATCAAGCATGGTCGCTGCCGGGTTCGTGGTGCCCAATCCGTCGATATCCGTCGGAATCTGCGACTTGACCACTTCCTCAAGCTGAGAGATCTGCTGCTGGACCATTCTCACCTTCGGGTTGGTCGGCGTGAACACCGCCAGAAGCTGGTTGAGCTGAGTGCGCAACTGGTCGAGTTGCTGCGCCTCGGGCGTCTGTGCGGTGGTCGGCGTGTTGATCTTTCCCGTCGAGTTGAAGATCGCGACCATGCGCGCCTTCTGTTCGGTCAGCTGCGCGATGTTTCGTTCGGCGACGGCGAGCCGGTCCTGCAGGAGTTGCTGCTGGTTGAGCCGGTAGCTGAGCGTGCTTGGCAGCGCATCCGCATTCTCGTCCTGGAAGCGCAGCTTTTTTGCGCTGAGGATGTCGAGTTCGCCGCTCAGCCGGCGTACTTCCTTGTTAAAAAACTCGAGTGTGTTCTCGGCGCTGCTGGTCCGCAGCTCGATATCGGACTGCAGGACCAGTGTGACAAGCTCGTTCACGACGCCGGCGGCCTTGGCGCCGGTATCTGCCTCGAACGCGATCTCCATGATGGTCGCCTCGCCCGGGGCGGCGCTGTTGAAGATCATCGTGTTGTCGCGCATCGCCCCGACGATATCATCGGGCGTCATCCGCGACATATCTTTAAAAACATTCAGCTTTTTCGCGATTTCGAGCAGGTTGGAGCGGGTCATGAGGAAGTTTTCGGCCCGCTGCAGCTTTTCCAGTGCCGCCGCCTGCACGCGCGGCGCGTCAAGCTGGCCCGGGATCTGCGACCCTTCGACCATCAGAAGGGTGCGCGCCGAATAGACCGGCGGCATGAGGACCGCCGCCGCGATCGCCGCAGCGACGACAAGCGCGAAGACGACAATGAAATAGTGTATCCGCCGCAGGAAAACCGCGAAGTAAAAGTTCAGGTCCAGGTTCATTTCTGCTTCTCTTCCTCGGCCGCAATCTGGGCGGCAAAGAACACCCCATCATCCAGAACCGATTTCACTACATGCTCATCAACACGGTGATGGTCCATGCTCCAGGCATAGAGCAGGGACATATCACACAACTGATTGACCAGGCGCGGGACGCCGTGGGTCGACTTGAAGATCACCTTGACCGCATGCGGGGTGATCTCGTCTCCGCTGCCGCCGGCCGCCTTCAGGCGATAGGCGATCAGTTCGCCCACCGCGACTTCATCGAGCGGCAGAAGATGGAAGCTTGCCGCGATGCGCTGGGCAAGCTGGCGCAGCGACGGTTCGAAGACCATGTCGCGCAGCTCGGGCTGACCGACCAGCACAAGCTGGATCACCTCGTCCTTGCCCGAGTTGATGTTGGTCAGCATCCTCAGTTCTTCGAGACTCTCGCGCGACAGGTTCTGCGCCTCGTCGAAAATGAGCACGACTCGGTTGCCCGCGGCGTATTCTTCGATGAGGTAGTCCTGCAGCTGCTGGAACAGCGGGACGTATCCGCTGTTGGAGTCGAAGGGCACGTCGAGCGAGTTCAACACCCACTGGATCAGCTCACCGCGTCCGCCCTGCGCATTCGAGATCAGACCGACCGTCAACTTTGAACCGAACTGTCGCAGAAGCTCGCGCAGAAGCGTGGTCTTGCCGCAGCCGACGCCGCCCGTCACCAGCGTGATCGGGGCGCGGCTGAGGATACCGAATTCAAGGACCGAATAGGCGCGCCGATGCTGCGCCGACCAGAACAGGAAGTCCGGGTCCGGGACCAGCGTGAAAGGACGCTCCCGGAAACCGAAGAAGTCCATGTAGAAGCCGACGGTGCTGTTGTCGCCCTTCCCGGTCTCAACGACCTTGTTCATTCAAAACCCAACCCGATCAAAACTTCACCAAGACTATCCCTGCCAGCGTCTGGTCAGATAGCCCCTTTTCCAAACGATTTCACCGCCAAAATGTCCGGAAAGCCCGCAAGCCTGCCGGTGGCGTTTGATTTTCACGGCCATTTGCGGGGTTCGCGCCGATTCGTTCAACCTATTGGCGTAGGGGGTGTCCCGAATGCGCGCCGCAATTTTGCCACAATGCCCCGATCATAGCCTATCGTTGCCCCCCGTGAAACAGCTTGCATCGACTCGGCACCTCCGAATCCGTTGTTTCGTCCGAGAATCAACGCCGTGGCGGCCCGTCATCCGCTGAAATGTTCCTGCCGCTCGATTTGGTGATTTGTGCCCATGGCGGAAAATGCTAAGAAAGAGGGCGGTTGCTTCTGCTTCCGATGAACATGGCTTTGCGGGTGGGCGCCATTTGCGCCGGTGTTGGTGATGATGTTATTTGCGGGTCTCTATGGATGACGCATCCCTTTAACGATTTTTCGGAGGACATGGGCATGTCCCATGGCAGGTTTGGTCTGGTTGATGTCCAACCGCGCCAGGGCCTGTATCGTAACCTATTCAAGCGGCCTTTCGATCTGATCGCGGTGTTCGCCACATCCATCATCGTGCTTCCACTGGTTGCCCTTCTGGCCCTTCTGGTGGCGCTCGACGGATCGTCGCCCTTCTATCTGAACGAACGCGTCGGGCGCGGCGGGCGGACGTTTCGCATGCTCAAGCTGCGCACGATGGTTCCCAATGCCGATACACTTCTGGAAAACTACCTCAACAGCAATGCCGAGGCGCGGCTGGAATGGGACAGCACGCAAAAACTGAAATCCGACCCGCGCATCACGCGAATCGGGCGGTTCCTGCGCAAGACCTCGCTTGATGAACTGCCGCAGCTCTGGAACGTGCTGAACGGGGAGATGTCGCTTGTCGGACCACGCCCGATGATGCCCAGCCAGCGCGGACTTTACACCGGAACCGCCTACTATGCCCTGCGCCCCGGCCTGACCGGCCCATGGCAGGTGTCGGACCGCAACGAATCGACGTTTTCCCGGCGTGCGGAGTATGATCGGGACTATGACCGCAACCTGTCGTTCGTGAACGATATGCGTCTTATGGTCGCGACTGTCGGCGTGGTGCTGCGGGGCACCGGCTATTGAATTGACCCGCTTTCGCTTTTGCTGGCAAATGTAGCGGCCTTGGCCGCCTCGTGGCCGCGCGGCCAGCCGGCCCCGCCCGTGAAGCGAAACAAATCGGAGCTTCCTGACTGTGCGCAAACCATTCCTGCCTTTTGCCTTCGCGTTGGCGCTGACCGTGCTTGCCGGTTGCGATTCCTCCGAAGAACGGGCGGAGAAGCACTACCAGTCGGGGCTGGCATATCTGGAGCTGGGCGATGTCGATCGTGCGCTCGTGGAGTTCAGGAACGTCTTTCAGCTCAACGGCAGCCACAAGGAAGCGCGCCGCAGCTATGCCGAAGTCGAACGCGCCCGCGGCGACCGGCGCGAAGCCTTTTCGCAGTATCTTCGCCTGGTCGAGCAGTACCCCGACGATATCCCCGCGCTGATCGCGCTCTCCGAAATCGCGACGACCAGCGGCGACTTCGAGCGTGGCGAGGAATACGCCAGCAAGGCGCTCGTGAAAGCGCCTGACATGCCGGAACTTCTGGCCCTGAAGGCGGCCTCCGACTACGGCCTTGCCCGCAACGGGAACGATGTCGACGCCCAGATCGACGCGATCTCGCGCATTCGCGACCTGCGCAAGACACTGCCCGACAACCTCATCCTGCGCGGAATGATCATAGACGATCTGATTCAGGCCAAGAACTACCAAAGCGCGCTTGACGAACTCAACAGCGCCATCGACCTCAACCCAGGAGACGCCGACCTGCACGCGCACCGGCTTTCTGTGCTGGCCGCGATGAGTGACGCCGAGGGGGTCGAGGCGGCCCTGATCGAAATGATCGGCCGTTTTCCTGACCAACCCGAGATGAGCGAGGCGCTCGTGCGCTGGTATGCCTCGCGCGGTGAAACCGACAAGGCGGAAGACTTTCTGCGCGGACGCGTCGCTGCGTCCGACGGAAGTGAGCTTGCGGTCTTCGAGCTTGTCCGGTTTCTCTCGGCCGAGCGCGGCCCCGAAGCGGCGCTGGTCGAGCTTGACCGCACGATCGCGGCCGGGAACAGCGGCCCCTCGATCCGCGCGGCGCGCGCCGGCTACGTCTTTGACGCTGGCCGCACCGACGAGGCGATCGCGGAGATGGAGGAGGTTCTTGCGGACGCCAAGACCTCGGAGGAAACGCAGCGCATCAAGGTCAATCTTGCTCGGATGGTCACGGCGGTCGGCAACTCGGTCAGGGCGCGCGCCCTTGTCGAAGAGGTTCTGGCAGAAGACCCGAGCAATACCGAAGCGCTGAAGCTGAAGGGGGCATGGCTGATCGATGACGATGACGTGGGCGACGCGATCTCGGTCCTGCGGCAGGCGCTCGACCATGATCCGCGGGACGCGGCCACCATGACGCTTATGGCGCAGGCCTACGAACGCGACGGAAACCGCGACCTCATGCGCGAGATGCTGGGCCTCGCCGCAGAGGCATCGCACCGGGCGCCGCTGGAATCCCTGCGCTACGCCCGTTTCCTGGCCTCGGAGGGCAAGCTGGTCCCGGCCGAGAACGCGCTTGTCGAGGCGCTCAGGATTTCTCCGGGCAATCCCGAGCTTCTCGTGCCGCTTGGTCAGCTTTACCTGCAGATGCAGGACTGGCCGCGCGCGACGCAGGTGGCCAGAGCGCTGGAGGAAAGCGACAGCGGGGCTTCCGTAACCGCCGCGGCGACCCTTCGCGCGTCGATATTCGCTGCGCAGGAAAAGTCGGATGAAGCAGTGACCTATCTTCAGGGCCTTGTCGACGAGGGCAAGGCGGATCTCGGCGCGAAGGTCACGATCCTGCGCACGCATATCGCCGAGGGCCGTGTCGACAAGGCACTTGCCTATTCCAGCCAGCTGTTGGCGGATGACCCCGACAATCCCGACCTTCGGTTCGTCGACGCCTCCGTCCGGGCGCTTGCCGGCGAGACGGATGCCGCCGAATCCGCCTATCACGCGCTTCTTGCCGAGGATGCCGACCGGCTTCCGGTCTGGCTCGCCCTGATCAGGCTGGTTTCCGCGATCCCCGAGCGCGAGGCCGAGGCGGTTGCCCTCATCGACGAGGGGCTTGCCGCCGTGCCGGACTCTCCCGATCTGAAATGGGCGAAGGCCGGCTATCTTGAGAACGCCGGCGACATCGACGGCGCGATCGAGATCTATGAGGCGCTCTACAAGGAAAACAGCGGCAATCCGATCGTCGCCAACAACCTTGCGAGCCTGCTTTCGAACTACCGGACCGATGACCAAAGCCTGAGAAGGGCCGAGGTCATCGCCCGCCGGCTTCGCGGCAGCAACGTGCCGCCCTATCAGGACACGTCGGGCTGGATTGCCTATCAGCAGGGCAACTACAGCGAAGCACTGGCCGAGCTCACTCCCGCCGCGGCAGTCCTGACCGACGATCCGGGGACCCAGTACCATCTGGCGATGACCTATCTCGCCCTTGGCCGCAAGACCGACGCCATGGCGCAGTTCAAGAAGGTGCTCGACCTCGTCCCGGCCGACGATTCGCGGGCCTTTGTCCAGTCCGCCCGCGACGAATTTGCCAGATTGGAGACGGAAGGCGTTGTTTTGGACAACTGACGGCCGGACTGTTGCCGCGACGGCACTTTGCGGCGTTGGTGCACCGGATCAACGGCAGCATCGCAAGTTAACAATTTGAATCGGTGCGGATTCGGCCTAGGCTCGGTCCGAATCGGAATTCACGCGGTGTCTAAAATGTTCAGAACGCTTCTCGGTCTCATTCTGGCCGTCCTCATTGCCCCTGCCGCCCTGGCACAGGGGAATTATCGCATTCAGGCCGGTGACGTGCTTCAGATGGAAGTGCTCGAAGATCCCAGCCTCAACCGCAGCCTGCTCGTCCTGCCGGACGGAACGGTTAGCCTGCCGCTTGTCGGCACGTTGAAGGCGACGGGTCAAAGCATCGAAGGGCTGCGCAGTTCGATCGCGTCCGCCCTGGCTCCCAACTTCGCCTCGGCTCCCACCGTTTTCCTGTCCGTGGGGCAGTTGAACCCGGTGACGAGCGCGGTCAGCTCTGCGAATGCGCAGGTGATCGCCTCGAACATCACGTCGCGCAACTCGATCGCGGTCTACGCGCTGGGTGAGGTGAACAACCAGGGACAGGTTCTGGTCAAGCGCGGAACGACCTTGCTGCAGTTCCTGGCCCAATCGGGGGGGCTGACCCGTTTCGCGGCGACCAAGCGTGTGCAACTGCGCCGCACCGACAAGAAGACCGGCATGGAAACGGTCTACAACTACAACTTCAAGGCAGTGCAGGCCGGGGCAAGCGCGCCCGCACTGGTCCTGCGCGAAGGCGATGTGATCGTCGTACCGGAGCGCAAGCTTTTCGAGTAAAGGACATTACGGCGTGGGGCAGAGCAGAATAACGATCGCGGTCATCGCGACGCTGGCATCGCAAATTCCATCGGCTGCGCTCCCCCAACAGGTGGGCGCAGTTCCGGTATCGACGGTGCCGCCGCAAGTAGGCGTGGTTCCGGTCACGCCGGCGATCCCGGTGGTGCCTGCGCCACGCCCGTCGTTCCGCTATCCGCAGTCCGGAAAGATGACCAACACCGGCGGGTTCCAGGTTGATCTGGGACTCAGTTCATCCGTGACCGTCGATGACAACTTCGCGCTCGACCCGGTGTCGCTTGGCACCTCAACGATCTTTGACAACACGCTGTCGCTGGGCATCTCAAGCATCACCGGCATCCAGGATCTTCAGATCGACGCCACCGGGGTGCTTCGCTACGCCGATCTTCCCGGCGGCACCCTTTCGGGGTTCGAGGATCCGACGCTGCGCTTCACCTACACGCGGACCGGCATCAACAGCCGGCTGACCATGACCGGGCTCTATCGCGACGTCGACCGTTCTTTCCTCGACCCGTTCGCGATCCTGCAGCAGCAGCAGAACACAGGAACGCTGAGCACGAACGGCGGCACCCAGCAGAACCGCCAGCTTGGCCTCTACTATGAGACCGGCATCAACGATCCGCTGGGCTTCAGGTTCAACCTGAACCATGACCGGGTCGCGTATCAGAACGTCACCGATCCCAACCTCTTCGACAACGAAACGAACCAGGCCGCAGTGACGATGACCATGAAGGTCTCTCCGGTCACGATGTTCGACTTCAATGCCGGCATCACCGACTACACTGCCGCAGACAACGTGCGCACCGACCGCAGGACCAAAGATTATTCGGTTGGCGTCGTTCACGACTTCGATCAGGTCTGGGTGCTGGACGCGCAGATCGGGCTAACCGAGATTGACGAGACGACGGTCTTCGGCAAGACCAAAGACACCGGAACAACCGGCAGTGTGCGTCTGACCCGCACCATGGTCAACGGCACTGCCTTTGCCTCCTATGACACGACGCTCAACCAGAACGGAAAGATCAGCACCGTCCGTGTCGGACGCGATCTTACGTTGCCCCGTGGCAGCGTTCTGGCCGAGATCGGCGCCACCAAGACGCCGAATGGCCAAAACCACGTCATCGGCAGGCTCGCCTACGCGCACCAGCTCAAGTCGGGCAGGCTCGACATTGCTGCGGACCGCAATGTCTACACCAACGGTGTCAACGACGACATTCTCGATACCACCGTATCGCTCGGCTACACCCACAATATCGATGCCATCTCAGATCTCAACTTCACCGCGGACTGGACGCGTTCGGAAAGCGCCGGCATCGGCAACGCGGCGACGATCGTGCAGTCGGCGCTGCGCGCCGCCTATACCCGCCAACTGACACCGGACTGGAGCCTGACCGGAGGCGCGGTCATTCGCGAACAGACCGACAGTTCCGTCGTGGGCAAGGCAAACTCCAATTCCGTCTTCGTGACGCTTGACCGCACCTTCAGTTTCCGCCCCTGACGCAGTCGGCGCCCCTGCCTGAATTGAAGGCTTTCGCGCAACAGCATTGCCCGCCCTGCCAAAGCGGAGTCGCGACAGGCACCGGTTTGCCCTACATTCGCTGCGCATGACATGCGCGGTTCCGGATTAAACATGACCCATTCGCCCAGCACCGACAGCTATCCGGCCAAGCGCGCGATCGGGATGAACCCGGGCGGATTGGCGCTGTTCGCGTTGCTGATCGCCGCCAGCTTGCCGATCTTCTGGATCGGCATCGTTTCCCTGGCCGAAGCCTGGTCGACCGCCGAATATAGCCACGGCCCGCTGATCCCGCTGATCTCGCTCTACCTCTTCCTGCGCGAACAGCGGCGAATGCCCCTGCCCGACGCCGATGTGCGCCGGCGCTGGCCGGGAATCGCGGTGACCGCCTTCGCGCTTGCCGTGGCGGTGCTTGGCAACCTCATGCGGGTGCCCGACATCGTGACCTACGCGATGATCCTGTGGACCGGCGGCATCGTCCTGTCCGTCTTCGGCTGGGATCGCGGCCGCCTTCACATGCTGCCGGTTCTGCACCTCATCTTCATGCTGCCACTGCCGCAGTTTCTTTACTGGAAGCTGACGATCTTCCTGCAAGGCGTCTCGTCCGAACTCGGTGTCTGGTTCGTCAGCCTCGCCGGAGTTGCCGTTTATCTCGAAGGCAACGTGATCGACCTTGGGGTCTACAAGCTCCAAGTCGCCGAGGCCTGTTCGGGACTGCGCTACCTCTTCCCGATCCTCAGCTTCTCCTACCTCTTCGCGATCCTCTATCGCGGCCCGTTCTGGCACAAGGCCGTCCTGCTTCTGTCCGCGGCGCCACTGACCGTCCTGATGAACTCGGTCCGGATCGGCATCATCGGCATCCTCGTCGACCGCTACGGGATCGAGCAGGCCGAGGGGTTCCTGCATTTCTTCGAAGGCTGGGTGGTGTTTCTGGTCTGCGTGCTCATCCTCTTCGGACTTGCAATGATGCTGCAGCGGATGGCGCCCAGTCCGATGCCGCTGTCCGAGGCGATCGACCTCGATTTCGAGGGCTTCGGCGGCATACTCGCCCGCATCCTCGCGATCCGGCCCAGCGGAGCGCTTGCCGTCGCGGCGCTCCTGACCGCACTGACCTCGATCGCATGGCAGGTGCTGCCTGCACCCGCTGTACCCGACCCCGCCCGCGATCCGCTCGCGCTCTTCCCGCGCGAGATCGGCGACTGGCGAAGCTATACCGTGCCGCTGGATGCCGACATCGAAAAGGTTCTCGCCGCCGACGACTACGTCAACGCCTTCTATCAGCGGCCCGGCGGGGGCGAGGCGGTCAATTTCTTCGTCGCATGGTACGCCAAGCAGACCGAGGGCCAGGGCATCCATTCGCCCGAAGTCTGCCTGCCTACCGGCGGCTGGGAGGTGTTCAGCCTTGCCGAAACCCGGGTCGACATGACCGAGGCTGGCTATGGCCAGTTCCCCGTGAACCGCGCCGTAATCCAGAAGGGGCTGTCGAAACAGCTGGTCTATTACTGGTTCGAGGGGCGGGGCAAACGGGTCGCCAACGACTTCCACGCCAAACTCAGCGTCCTGGCCGACAGCCTGACCATCGGGCGGACCGACGGCGCACTGGTGCGCTATGTAACGCCCATCGCCCCGGACGAGACCGAGGCGGAAGCCGAAGCGCGGCTGCTTGGCTTCATGCGCCAGAGCCTTGGCTTTCTGCCGCGCCATGTCCCGCTCTGACCGGACCGGGCGGATCGCGCCCGCGATCTGGGTTCTGGCCGCGCTCAGCGCCCTGCCGGAGCTGGTGCTTGCAGGGGCCGATCTCGGGCTTTGGGGCCACCCGGACTGGCGCGGCATCGCGATTGAATACGGCGGCTTCTGGTCGGGCCTGCTTGGCAACTGGCGGCCCAACTTCGCGGCCCAGCCCTGGACGATGTTTCTGAGCTACGGGTTCCTGCATGCCGGTTTCTGGCACCTTGCGCTGAACCTCCTGACGCTCCTGTCGCTTGGCCCGCCGCTCGTCCGGCGCATGGGCGCGTTGCGCTTCATCGTGCTCTATCTCGCCGCGCAGGTCGGCGGCGGGCTTGCCTTCGCGGCGGTCTCCTCGGCCGCCATCCCGATGATCGGCGCCTCGGGGGCCCTCTTCGGACTGGCCGGGGCCTGGCTCGCGCTCGACTACAACCGGCGCCTTGACCTCCGTCAGCCGATCTGGCCGGTGATCCGCGTCTGCCTCTGGCTCATCGCGCTCAACCTCATCATGTGGTGGGCGCTCGCCAGGCTGCTCGCTTGGGAAACGCACCTTGGCGGCTTCCTTGCAGGCTGGTTCTTCGTGGTCTTGTCACCCAACCGCCGGTAAGTGCCCTAACGTCCCATCTTCGCGAAGATCCGGTCATAGGCGGCCAGAAGTCGTGGCGCCGAATGCGCCCAACTCAGCTTTTCCAGCACCCTGCTGCGGCCGATCAGCCCCATCCGCACCCGGTCTTGCGGCGCATCCATCAGGGCGGCGATCTTCGCCGCGAAATCCTTTGGATCGTTCGCCGCAGCATAAAGCGATGCATCTCCGGCGGATGCGCGGCCTTCCTTCAGGTCGAACTGCACGACCGGCTTTTCCAGCGTCATGTATTCCATGACCTTGTTCATGGTCGAGATGTCGTTCATCGCGTTGCTCGGATCCGGGGCCACGCCGATGTCGCAACTGTTGAGCGCCCGCAAGAGGTCTTCGCCGTAAAGCGGTCCGGTGAAGGTGAAGTGGCCCGACAATCCGCGCCGCTCCACATCCGCTTCGACGTTCGGCAGTTCCGGGCCGAACCCGACGATCAGAAACCGCACATCGTCGCGCCCCATGCTGCGGATCAGATGCTCCGCCGCCTCGACCAGAAGGTCCATACCCTCCTGCTGGCCGATCACGCCGACATAGCCCAGGACCGTGCCGGCGCCCATGCGAAACGCGGGATCGGCGGGCCGGATTTCGAATTTTTCGATCCTGGGGGCGGAGCGGACGACGAACACATCGTCGGGCGACATTTTTCCGCGCCCGACCGCGATGTCGCGAAAGCTCTCATTCGTGGCGATGGAGACGGAGGCGGTCGCGAAGGTCAATCTCTCCCAAACCCGCATGATCCGGTAGAGCACGCCCTTCTTGCCAAACTTCGCCTCGAAAAGCTCGGGGCAGACATCATGGTGGTCGAAAAGGTAGCGGACGCCGCGAAGGCGGTACCGCCATGCCAGCAGGAAGACGAGGTCTGGCGGGTTGCAGCCCTGGATAACGTCGAAGCCACGCTCACGGCGGACCTTCTGCGCCAGCCGGAACCACTGCCAGAGCGAGTAGAGATATTCCCTGGCATAGGCCGACGCGCCAGAATGCGCCTCGGGCGGTTCGCGGTAGCGATAGATGTGGATGCCGTCGATAACCTCGTGAAGCTTGTCCCAGCCGCGCCCCGTGGGGCAGATCACGCTGACCTCATAGCCCTCGGCGGCCAGCGTCGTCGCCTCCAGCCACACGCGGCGGTCCAGCGGCACCGGCAGGTTCTCCACGACAATCAGAACGCGCCTGCGAAGGCCCTTACCCATTAACCGCTCCCGCGCCACCCACAACGTCTTGGGGTTTAAATTGAACCGGCATTCGCCCCAAGTCCGGGCGAATGCCGGTCTGCTTCATCCCGATGAAACGCAAAACGCACTAGAAGCCCTGATACAGGCAACCTGCGGTGGGTGCAAAGCGCAGACCGAAGATCGAAACCGACCCGGCGCGGATCGGCTACAATGCAGCCTATTCCCTCACTTCGTATTCGGCGACAATGGTAGTTTGCAGCGACCGGAAATTGTCGTCGGAGATCAGCGTGACGATGCTGCGATCCGCCGCGTCCCGCCAGACGCAGATACCCTCCATGTTGTCGAGCGTACCGGGATCGGTCTCAAGCAGCACCTCACCGACCCCGACCGCGCCGTTGCCGTTCCAGTCGAACCGGCGAATTCTGGTCGCGAAGTTGCCAAAGAACGTGACCCGCCGTTCCAGAAGGTAAAGCCGCCCATCCGGCCCGAACGTGGCGTCCGACGCGGCGTAGTCCCCCGCACCGTCGATCGGCGCACCATCGGTCCAGTCGCCGCCATTCCACATCAGCGTGGCATAGCCGCCATCCTCCCCGGCAACCTCGAGCACCGCGATCAGCCCGCCTTCCGGCCGGGCGGCAAGCGCCTCGATCGACTCGTTGCCCCAGAGCGGGCGGAATCGCTGCCAGTCGTGCAGATAGGTCGGCACAAGGTCGGGCTGGCGAAGCGACACGACCCGCGTCAGGCTTTCATAACCCAGATAGAGCGTTCCGTCCGCTCCTCTCGTCAGCGCCTCTGCGTCGCGCTCGAAGCTGTCGATCTGCGATCCGGGCTTGTCCGGCAGTTCCCGGTGCCAGTCGGTTCCGATCGCCGCGATCCGGCCGTCTTCATCGCGGCGCACGACTACATGATAGATCCAGCCGATATCGTTGATCGCCAGAAAGCCCCCGCCGTCAGCATCGACGGCAAGCCCCGAAAACCCGCCAAACTCCGCCTCGCTCCCTTCCCAGACCGCGACTCCCCGTTCAACAAGCTCCGCCGCGCCACAGGAAGGCGCGGCAAGCATGCCCGCAAGGGCGGCGCAGATCAGGACCCGGGCAGCACGCATCGCCCTATTCATCCTCGACCTTGCCGCGCAGGGCTTTCACGGTTCCCCGCGCTGTCTTGGCGGCAAGCCGCCGCCGCTGACTGCCCAGAGTGGGCCGCGTGGCGATCCGCCGCTTGGGCGCGGTGAGCGCATCACGGATCATCTCGGTCAGCCGTTCACGCGCGAGTTCCCGGTTCCGGGTCTGGCTCCGAGTCTCCTCGGCCCGGATCACGATGGCGCCATCCAGCGTCCACCGCCGTCCTGCGATCCGCTTAAGCCGCGTCTTGACCGTGTCGGGCAGGTTCGGACTCCGCTCCGCCTCGAAGCGCAGCTCGACCGCCGTCTCGACCTTGTTGACGTTCTGCCCGCCGGGACCGGACGAGCGTGAAAAGCTCTCGGTCAGTTCCCAGTCTTCAATCGCAATGTCGTCATTAATGCGCAGCATTGTGCGGGCCCTTGGTCTGGATCGGCGCGCAAGATAGCGCGGATGTCTGTCGGTTGCATGTCCCTACGGATGCCATACGGATGCGGGACGGTTGCCAGACGCTGTTTTCGCGGCGGATTCCCGAAACGGAAAGGGCCGCTCCGGGTTGGAGCGGCCCTCCGAGATCTACGGAGATGGGCCAGTTAGGGTGTCGATACTCGACGAGGCCCAGTCAGGGTTCAAAGCCCAAGATGCTACCCCTGGGCCAACGCCCCCCTGACTGTCCCGACACCTCTCTCCAATATCACTCTAGACACTGGATCACCTCCTTTCTCTGCGTTGCCGTTATCCACAGGTTGCCACATATTTTGTGGTTGTCAAAAGTTTTTACGCAACTTTTGCTGTCAACTTTGTAACAATCGCGCGGAAGGGGATCAGGGCCACCATCGCCAGCGACAGCTTGACCAGCCAATCCGCCGTCCCGAGCGACACCCAGAGCGGGACGTCCGGGCCAATACCCAGAAGCGGCAGGACTTCGCCGGCCCAGCTGACGTCATTGCCCGGCTCAAGGGGTACAAGGGCAGCGGAAAAGGCAAAAGTGAAGAAAATCGCGGTGTCGAGCGACGAACCGATCAGCGTCGAAACCAACGGCGCCCGCCACCAGCGCCCCGCGCGAAGGCGGTTGAAGACCGACACGTCGATCAACTGGGCGACAAGGAACGCAATCGCCGAGCCAAGCGCGATCCTGAGCGTTACGAGCGGTCCGAACTCCCCCATGATCTGGGTTCCTATCAACGAACAGACAGCGCCGGTAACAAAGCCCGCAACGACCACCTTGCGCGCGGCGCCGGGACCCTGCAGGCGGTTGGTGAGGTCGGTAACGAGAAAGGCGAAAGGATAGGTGAAGGCACCCCAGGTCAGCCACTGGCCGAACCGGAACTGCACGAGGATGTTCGAGGCCACAACAATCGCGGCCATGGCAAGGATGCCGGGGAAAAGTGAGCGGGTCATGTCTGGTCCGTTTTTTACAAGGTCGCGGAGACTTGGCCCCTGACTGCAGGGAACGGGCGGCATCTACGCCTTCGCCTTTGGCCGGTCAAGTCATTCAACGATCCGAAAATCGACCAATTCGGTCTGCTCGAGCGGGCTGAAGTTGTCATCCGACAGCAGGGTCAGTCGCAAGATTCCGTTCTCGTCGCGCCAGACGGAGATGCTTTCAAGATTGTCATGATCCCCTGCCCGGGTCTGAAGGATGACCACATCCTCGATCACCTCGTCGCCCTTCAGGGTGATGCGGCGGACCCTGCTCAGAAACCCCAATATCGGCCAGTAGTCGCGTTCCAGAAGGTAGAGGCGCCCATCGGGGCCGAAATCCGCCCCCGTCGGCAGCCAGTCACCATCGCGGCGCAGGTCGAACGGCTGATCGACGACATCGCCGCGCATGCGATACACCGGAAACGGGGTCGTGCGCGAAGCAGAGCGCTCCGGCAGCGTGTAAAGTGCGCCATCCGCGTCGATTGCCAGCGCCTCCGCCCCGGCGTTGTCCTCGAACTTCAGGAAGTCCCTCGGCCATATTTCGCGCGAGGGGACGACACCATGCGCGGAATAGTGAGCCACACGCGGTCTGATCTCGAACGATACGTAGAACCCGCCATCGGCCATCAGAGCAAGACCCTCGGCGTCGGCCATTTCCCGCGAAAGACGCTTGCCCTCACGCGAGAGAAGCGGCACCGGTGCCGCCGCCTCGACTCCGGTCACCGCACCTGACGCATCGCGTATCAGCCGGCCCGCCACGACCGCGCCACGATCGCTGACAGCGACAAAACCACGTCCGTCATCGGCAAGATCAAAGCCGGACAGGCCGCCGAAAAGCCGGCTGTCATCCGTCCAGACAAAGACCCCGACAATGTCAGCCCGGGGCGCAGCCTCGGCCCCGCAGGCAAAGGCCGCGAGGAGGATCAGTCCGAGGCCAGAACGGCGGAGCATTGCTTGGGCAGATCGGCCATGGTGTATTCGCGCGGACCCCGCTTGCGCGGTTCTTTCGATTTCTTCGTCTTGGGCGGGTTCCTGAGCTCATCAAGATAGGTCGTGACCCACCAGGTGAGCGTTTCGTCACAGCCATCGCCGTTGTTGGACAGGGACGCCACCGTAGGTTTCTGGGTCTCGCAATAGCGCGATCCATTGGGGCATTTAAGCCGCACGTGGAAATGAGTGTTGTGACCATAGAGCGGCCGGATCTTTTGCAGCCACTTCTTGTCCGATGCCCGCGCCGATCTGCACATCTCGATCTTTACCGCGGCGGCGACAAATATGCGGTCGACCCGGGGATCGGAGGCCGCAGCCTTCAAAAGAATGTGGTGCGCCCGTGTCCAGTTACCATTCACCCGCGTCTGGTCGTCGGTACGGACGGAGATCGAGCTGATGCTCTCGCGTTCCGCCCGGCTGAGGTTCAGCCGCTTTGGCGGCAGCATCCATATGTCGGCATCCAGCCCTATCTGGTGACTGTTGTGCCCGCCAAGCATCGGCCCGCCGCGCGGTTGGCTCATGTCGCCGATATAGAGTCCGGCCCAGCCCACCTGGCGCGCATAGGCGGACAGGTCCATGAGATACTGCACCAGTTCGGGCTGACCCCAGTTGCGGTTGCGCGACAACCGCATCGCCTGCCAGGTCGGCCCGGTTTCGGGCAGTTGCACCATGCCCGCGCCGCATCCCCTGGCGTAGGTTCCGATCGCCTGCGCCTGCTGATGCGAGCCGGCGCGCTTGGCGCCGAACAGCTGATTGGCGAGCGGTTCGGCCAGCGCGGGCAGGCCCGGCATGGCGATCAGGGACACGACAAGGGCGAGCAGGCGCAGCTTCAAGTCCGTTCTCCGTAAGGTTTGACCCATTTCAGGATGATCATGCCGATCAGGAACAGCGTTATCAATGGAATGGCGATGCCAATCCGCTGCGATCCGCTGATGGCGGTGAAAAGCGCAATCGAGAACGGCGCGATAAAGGCGGTCGCCTTGCCCGAGAGCGCGTAAAGACCGAAGGACTCAGTCGCGCGTTCCTGTGTCGTGTGAAAGACCATCATCGTGCGGCTTGCCGATTGGAGCGTGCCGCCTGCCGCGCCGATCAGGATGCCGCAGATGTAGAAGATGTAGTCGGGCCAGGGCGATCCGTCCGCGAAAGGCAGGCCGTAGAATGCCTGCCGCGACATGCCGGCTATGACAAGGCAGACCGCGATCAGCACGAACATGGCAAGGTTGATCACCGGCTTCGGGCCCCGCGCGCTATCCATCTTGCCGCCGAGCCAGGCGAAAAGCGCACCCGAGATCGCGCCGACGATCCCGAAGACACCGATCTTGGTGACCGACCATCCCAGCACGCCCGAAGCATAGACCCCGCCGAAGGCGTAAAGCGCGTTCAGCGCATCGCGATAGAACATCGAGCTGAGGAGATGGGCGGTCAGACTCGTGCGGTCCTTCAGCGACTTCAGGAGCGTCCAAAGCTCGGCCATCGCTTTGGCGAGATTGAACCGGCGGGCCGGTCCTTTCGGTTCGCGCACCCAGAGGAAAAACGGGACCATGAAGACGGCATACCAGATCGCCGTCAACGGCCCGACAGCCCTTGTCCCTTCACGCGACGTCGCGTCGAGACCGAAAAGCGGGTCGATGCCGATCAGGGTCTTTCCGGTTTCGCTGCTTTCGTTGAAGAAGAGGAGCATGATGATGAGCGCGACGATCCCGCCCACATAGCCGAAGGCGAAGCCCGAGCCCGACACCTTGCCCATATCCTCATCACCGGTCAGCGCCGGCATCAGCGAGTTTGTGAAAATCGTGGCGAATTCCATGCCGATCAGGCCGACGCCAAACCAGATCATCGCCCACATCAGGTTGGGCTGCACCGGCATCAGGGTCCAGAGCATGAAGGCCCCTGTGACGTAGAGCGCCGAGAATATCCAGATCCAGACCATGCGCTTGCCCGATCCATCGGCAATCGCCCCGAGGACGGGTGCGAGAAGGGCGATGAACAAACCCGAAATGCTTTGTCCCCAACCCCAATAGGCCTGGGCCGCGGCACCCGCTGCCTCGGGGTTCAGGCCTTGGGAACCAAAATGCAGCTTCGCGACCTCGGCGAAGTAGGGGCCGAAGACGAATGTCAGAAGCAGCGTGTTGTAGGGCTGGCTTGCCCAGTCGAAGAACCACCAGCCCCAGATGCGTTTCCTCGCCGAAACCGTCATGTCATGTGCCCCTCGGCGTTTCGGGCGATCAAGCCCGAAAAGCGCCGCTGGCGCAAGCGCCCGAAAAGCGGCGCCTCGCGGTCAACCGCCGTTGCCCGGATGTTCCGGGGGCCAGGGACGCGCCGCGTCCGCGGCGATCCATGCCTTGATCCAGTCGGGCAATGCGGGCCTTTCCACGCTTTGCCCCAGTGCCGCAACGATTTCTGCGGTCGGCACGATGCCCGCGCCCGACGTCACCGCCGAGCGCAGCAACATATGACTCGTGCATTCCCCGCCACGCCACATGCTTTGCTCCGTGTAGAGGAAGCGGTCGTCCCAGCCGACGAAGCGGCTTACCATTTCCAGCCGGTCGAACATCCGCACCCGCCGGCGATAGCGCGTGGAATTGCCCGCTACGGTGATCCCCCATCCTTTCTGGCGCAGAACGCGCGCGAGCCCGGTCCTGAGCGCGAGCGGGATGCGGCCGAGGTCGAACAGCGTCAGCGTTCGCCCGTTGTTAAGCTCGACCCACAGGTCGAGATCCCACGGCCAGCATATATGGTACGAAACATGGGCTTCGTGCAGGCCGAGCGGGGCGGCCCGGCGGTTGATCCAGATCTCTTTCATCATTCGGGCGAAGGGATACATCGGCTGGTCTCCGGCAACGTAACTGCGCTTCGCCTGACGGAAGCCGGGCGCAACGTCAACCTCCGACGCCGCGTTAGGCGGTTGCGGAAGGCAGCGGCTCTGATTACTCATTGGGGAAGGGAACGAGGGTTAGTTCATGGGCATGCTCTACGACGCGCTGCTGCTTTTCCTGCAGGTGCTGCGCTATTTCATCATCGCGCATTTCATCATGTCCTGGCTGATCAGCTTTCAGGTTCTCAACCTCAGGCAACCACTGATTTCGCAGATATGGTACGGGCTCAGCACGCTCCTGGAACCGCTTTACGGCCCGATCCGCCGCATCCTGCCCAACATTGCAGGGCTGGACCTTTCGCCGATGGTCGCGCTGATCCTGATCATCGTGATCGAACGCGCCCTGATCCGCAACGCGCCGGCTTTCCTCGGCGTCTGAGCCTTGTCCCGGTCGGGGCGCTGTGAGAGTTTCGGGTAAACGAGCAGATGCAAGAGCCGCGACCCATGCAGCGTGCCGAGGAACTCCTTTCCTCCGTCTTCGGATTTTCGTCCTTTCGGCCTGGCCAGGCCGAAATCGTCGCCGCCGTGGCAGCGGGGCGCAACACGCTCGCGATCATGCCGACCGGCGGCGGCAAATCGCTTTGCTACCAGTTGCCAGCACTTCTTCGCGACGGCCTGACGGTCGTGATCTCACCCCTCATCGCGCTGATGCGCGACCAGGTGCGTGCCCTGCGCGAAGCGGGTGTGGAGGCTGGTGCGCTGACCTCGGGCAATACCGAAGAGGAGACCGAAGCGGTTTTCGCCGCGCTGGACGAAGGGCGTCTCAGGCTCCTCTACATGGCACCCGAACGGCTTGCCTCGGGCGGCACGCTTACGCTTTTGCGCCGCATTGGCACCAGCCTGATCGCTGTGGACGAGGCGCATTGCGTCAGCCAGTGGGGGCATGATTTCCGTCCCGATTATCTGAGGATCGGCGAGTTGCGCCGCGTGCTCGATCTGCCGCTTGCCGCCTTCACGGCGACTGCGGACGAGGAAACCCGCGCCGAGATCGTCATGCGGCTTTTTGACGGACAGCCGCCGCAGACCTTCCTGCGCGGCTTCGACCGGCCAAACATCCACCTTGCCTTCGAGGTCAAGGACCAGCCCCGCCGCCAGATCCTCGCCTTCGCTGCCGCGCGCAAGGGCCAGTCGGGCATCGTCTACTGCGCCACCCGCGCCAAGACCGAAACGCTGGCAGCTGCACTACGTGCCGAGGGTCATGCCGCCTGTCACTATCACGGCGGCATGGAAGCTGACGACCGGCGCGAGGTCGAGGCGCGGTTTCAGCGTGAGGATGGGCTGATCGTGGTGGCAACGGTCGCCTTCGGCATGGGGATCGACAAGCCGGACATCCGCTGGGTGGCCCATGCCGACCTGCCGAAGTCGATCGAGGCTTACTATCAGGAAATCGGCCGCGCCGGACGCGACGGAGCGCCGGCCGAGACCCTGACGCTCTATGGCCCCGACGACATCCGCCTGCGCCGCACCCAGATTGACGAGGGCCTGGCCCCGCCGGACCGCAAGGCCGCCGACCACGCCCGGCTGAATGCGCTTCTCGGGCTGGCCGAGTCGACGGCATGCCGACGCCAGCGGCTTCTTGCGTATTTCGGCGAAGAATCGGAGCCTTGCGGGGCCTGTGATCTTTGCGACACCGCGCCGGACCTCTTCGACGGCACCGACGCGGTGCGCAAGGCGCTTTCTGCGATCCTGCGAACCGGCGAAAGTTTTGGCGCAGGGCATCTGATCGATATCCTGATCGGCAATGCCAACGACAAGGTGCGCCAGCGCGGCCATGATAACCTGCCGACTTTCGGCGTAGGGCAGGACTTGCCCAAGGCCCAGTGGCAGGCGGTGTTCCGGCAGATGATGGGGCGTGACCTGATCCGGCCCGACCCCGAGCGTCACGGCGCCTTCCGCATGACCGAGGCCGCGCGCCCGATCCTGCGCGGCGAAGCGACGATCACGCTGCGGCGTGACACGATCCGCAAGGCCGTGAGTAAGGCGGTGGTCAGGTCGCTCGTCTCCGACGAAGACGCGCCGCTTTTGTCGGCGCTCAAGGCCAAGCGGCGGGCGCTGGCAGAGGCCGCGCGGATGCCCGCCTACATGGTCTTTCCCGACCGAACGCTGATCGAGATGGCCGAGACGCGGCCAGCGACGCTCGACCAGATGGCGCGGGTGAACGGAGTCGGCGCGAAGAAGCTGGAGAGTTACGGCGGTGCATTTCTCGAGGTCATCACCGGCGCGGGCGAGGTCATGCACCCTGCGCGGCGCAAGCTGGCCGGCCGCGAGGCGGGCGAGGTGTTCGATCGGCTTGTCGAAGCACAGGCCGATCTGGCGCGCGGCGCGGACGGAACCGGAAAGTTCCTGTCCTGCAACTCCTCGACGCTGCGAAAGATTGCCGAATTGCGGCCCCGTTCGATGAGTGAGCTGGAAAGGATCGGTGGCATGGGCGAACACAAGGCCGAGCGGTTCGGGTCGGCATTTCTCGATATCCTCGCCGCCAGCTGAGCCGGTCGACGGCAAGCCGTATCCTACTGCGCCTTCGCAGGAACGGCGGGACGGGCATCGGCGGGACAGAACTCGCCGATCTGCGCCGCGATCGCGGCTTTCTTGAGCGGCTTGGTCAGGACACGGTCGATCCCCGAGGCGAGGATCAGGGCCCGGTCATCTTCCATCGCATGTGCAGTCAGGGCAACGATCGGAACGGCGGCATTTTCCGCTTCTGCGTCGCGGATCGCTTGCGCGGCCTGCCGCCCATCCATCTCGGGCATGGAAATGTCCATAAAGATCAGATCGGGCCGGAAGCTCCGCCAAAGCACCACGGCTTCAGCGCCGTTGTTCGCAAACATCAGGTCGATGTCGAGTTCGGCCACCATCTTGCGGAAGATAAGCTGATTGGTCCGGTTGTCCTCGGCCGCGAGTATCCGCATGGGCCGCAAGCCGACAGGAGGGTTTGCGGGGGCTTCAGTTGCGCCGGCATCCTGATCGGGCGCCAAAGGGCCGGGATGGGATAGCCGTTCAAGCAACTGGTACAGCGTGCTGCGCAGGATCGGCTTTCGCAACACGGCGGCGACGTCGCCGGATTCGTCCGGCGCAACCGCAGGATCGTCGCAGAGCAGGACCAACGGCGCGATTTCGCCCTCGGCGCGCAGTCCGGCCCCAAGCGCGGCATTGTCAACTTCCGGTCGGTCGCCGTCCGCCAGAACGATGTCAAAGCCCGCAGACTTCTCCAGCATTTCTAGCGCCTCATGCGTGCTGCGACAGGTGGTGACGGCCAGCCCGTAGGCCGCAAGCTGCCGCTCGAGGATCATCCGGTTGATCTGCGAGCCGTCGATCACGAGCGCACGCTTCAGAAGGATCGGCCGACCGGTCAGTCCGACAGGCTCGCATGGCTCGGCTGGGGTTAGCGCAATCCGAAACCCGAAACACGATCCCTGCCCCGGTTCGCTGTCGACCCAGACGGCGCCGCCCATCAGCTCGACCAGCCGCCGGGTGATGGACAGCCCCAGACCGGTCCCCTCGAACTTGCGGTTCGACTGGTCCTCAACCTGATTGAACTCGCCGAAGACGTGGTCGATCTGATCTGCGGCGATGCCGATGCCCGTGTCTTCGACCGTGACATGCAGATCGAACCGGCCGTCCGGCAACTCCAGCCCGACAACGCGCGTCAGGACATGACCCGCCGCCGTGAACTTGACGGCGTTCCCGAGCAGGTTGGTCAGGATCTGTCGGATCCGGCCCCGGTCGCCAATGTAGCGGGTGGGCAGGAAAAGGTCGAAATCGACCAGCGTGGTCAAGCCCTTGTCGCGCGCCGCGGGCATCAGAAGCAGCACGACCTCGTGGATGCAACGCTCAAGATCGAAGGGTTCGGGATGGAGCGTCAGCTTCGCAGCCTCGATCTTGGAATAGTCGAGCACGTCGTTGATGATCGCCAGAAGCGCCTCGCCCGAGGATCGGATGGTTTCGGCAAACGACCTCTGATCCTCGTTGAGCGTGGTTTCGCACAGAAGGTCGGCCATGCCGACGACACCGTTCATCGGCGTCCGTATCTCGTGGCTCATATTGGCGAGGAAGGCGGACTTGGCCCGGCTGGCGGCTTCGGCGCGCTGGCGCGCTTCCTCCAACTCGGCCTCGCGGTGCATCGTGTCGGTGATGTCCAGCGCCATGGACACAAGATCACCTCCGTCGCCATGCCGGTCGATGAAGCGGATGTGGCGGCCATCCGACAGGCGGACCACCGTGGGCTTGATGACCGCCCGCGTCACGCGCTCGGTCATCACGTGACACCAGTCTTGCGCCGCCTCGGCATCAAGACCGGCGATGCGGGTGTCGGCCAGTACGCGCAGAACAGTGCCGTAGCCTACGCCCGGCACGATGTCGGCATGGTTGCCGAGCAGATCAAACCAGGCCCGGTTGGCGGCGATCAGGCAAAGGTCGTGATCGAAGACGGCGAACCCGTCCTCGATCGTCTCGACGGCTTCCCACAGCCGGCGTTGCGCTATCTTCGCGGCGACGTTGGCCAATTCCAGTTCGTGCATCGCACGCCAGTTCTCTCCTCGCAGGGTCTCCGCTTCGCTGCACGCCGCGCTCAGGCCCTTTCGCTGCTCGACGATCTGATCCGAAAGAAGCCTCGCATGCCTTGAAAGCTGCGCGTTGGCCGCAAAAAGCTCTCGCTGCTTCTGGTCCAGAAGCCGTTCCGCGGCCAGTCGCGACCGCCTTTCCCGAGCGAGTTTTTCCGCGATGCTCACGCTTCTGCCCCACCTCCTGCCGCGCCGGACCGGCAGCGCGGCGCCCAGCGTCTCCGATCAGGATGAAGCAAGGTTTAATCGCGTCAGCGAACTTGCGAATCCGGCATGGCCCGTGCGACGATCATGCCATTGCCACGCAAGGGAGATTTCGATGCGCAGGCTACTTCCCACCGTCCTCATGGTACTTCTCGGCGTGTCAGCGCCCGCGATCGCGCAAGACCGCGACTATGTTCCCGAGCGCCGCGCCGTGCTGGTCGAGGACATGGATTTCGCCGGCTCAGACATCTCCTCGATCTTCGACGTGACCTACGAGGCTTGCGAAGCGGCTTGCCTGAACGACAAGGCATGCACCGCCTTCACCTTCAACCGGCGCGCGGGTTCGTGTTTCCCGAAAACGGCCGTCGGCGAAAAGAAACCCTACCAGGGCGCCGTCTCGGGTTGGGTGCGCAATGCGGGAAAAGACGCCAAAGAACGCGCGGCCCTGCGCGCGGCCGAACTGGACTTCCTGACGCCCGAGGATTTCGATGCCGCGCTCACGCAGGCCCGCGGCATGGCGACCGATCACGTGACCGGCGACTTCAGCGAGGACGAGCTTGTGGCCGCCGCTGCGCAGGCGCGCAGGGACAACCGGTGGGGCGACGCCGCGCGGTTCACGGGCGCCGCCCTCAACCTGAGCGATGCCGCCGACCTCTGGGTGGAATATGCCGAGTCGATTCTCTCGATCTCAACCCTGCTCCCGAGCTCTCCCCTCAGCGACCCGCGCCGTGCTTCGGCGGCCGCCGTTAACGCCTATCTGCGCGCCGACAGCAAGAGCCTTCGCGCCTCAGCGCTGGCCACCTTGGCGCGCGCGTTTGAAAAACAGGGCCGCGGGGGCGACATGATCCCGGCCCTGCGGCTTGCGCAACAGCTTCAGCCGCGAGACGATACGGCGGCGGCGCTTGAGGATGCGATCGGCAAGTACGGGTTCCGCATCGCTGAGACGCAGGTGGACAGCGACAGCGCGACCCCCCGCATCTGCGCGATATTCAACGGCGACCTGGTGCGCGCCGGCACCGATTATGCTCCGTTCGTGAAGCTGCCCGAATCCGGCCTTTCGGTCGATTCTTCCGGACGGCAGATCTGCGTCACCGGCGTCGAGCATGGGCAGCGCTACGCCCTTACCTTCCGAGAAGGCTTGCCCGCCGCGGACGGCGAGACACTGGCCAGGGATTCGACGATCACGCTTTACGTGCGCGACAGAAGCCCCGCCGTGCGCTTTCCGGGCCGGGCCTATGTGTTGCCGAAGGTAAGCCAGCAGGGTCTGCCGGTCGAGACGGTGAACGCCAGCACACTCGACCTGACGCTTCTGCGTATCTCCGATCGCAACCTGATCCGCGCGATCCAGAGTGACTATTTCGGCAAACCGCTCGACTACTGGTCGTCGGAACAACTGAAAAGCGAAGTGACCGAGGAGGTCTGGAAGGGTACCGGCGAGGTTGCAATGGAGGTCAATCGCGACATGACCACGCTTCTGCCGCTCGATGGCGTCATGTCCGATCTTGGTCCGGGCATCTACGCGCTGCAGGCAGCGATTCCGGGGCTCGACCCTTATGACGACCCGGCGGCGACGCAATGGTTCGTGATCTCCGATCTGGGGTTGACGACGATGGATGGGGCGGATGGGCTGCATGTGTTCGTTCGCGAGTTGTCCGATGCGATGGCGACCGAGGGCGCGACCGTGACGCTCCTGTCTCGGGCGAACGCGGTCATCGGCACGACCACGACGGATGCCCAGGGCTACGCGCATTTCGCCGCGGGTCTGACCGCGGGTACGGGCGGCGCGTCTGCGGCACTCGTCACCGTGGAGAAGGGTGATGACCTCGCCTTCCTGTCGCTGACAGAGGCGGAATTTGACCTGTCCGATCGCGGCGTCGCCGGACGCGAGGCGGCACCGCCGATCGACGTGTTCCTTTCCACCGATCGCGGCGCCTACCGCGCCGGGGAAACCGTCAATGCAACCGTCCTGACCCGGGATTCCACGATGAAGGCGCTTGAAGGATTGCCGGTCACGGCGCGCCTGATGCGGCCCGACGGTGTCGAATACGCACGTGCGCTTCTGGACCATGCGGGCGCGGGCGGTTTCGCCGCCTCCCTGCCGCTTGCGGGAAACGCGCCGCGCGGCACCTGGCGGATCGAGAGTTTCGTAGAGGAGACGAACGTGCTCGCCTCGCAGAGCTTTCTGGTCGAGGATTTCCTGCCCGAGCGCATAGACTTTGACCTTTCCCTGCCCGAAGGTGCGATGCGGCTTTCGGAGACGCCGCTTCTCGATATCGACGCGCGCTATCTTTTCGGCGCGCCGGGTGCGGGGCTGGACGCGGAAGGCGATCTGAGGGTCGTCGCGCTGAGCAGTCTGGAAGCCTTCCCGGGCTATGTCTTCGGCAAGTACGACGAGCCGTTTTCGCCCTATCGCGACTCGCTCTACGATGCGGGGACAACCGACGAGGATGGTCATGTGACGCTGGCGATCGCCTTGCCTGACCTGGGCGAGGTCGCGAACCGGCCGCTCGAGGCGCGGGTTTCGGTGCGGCTGAAGGAGGGTTCGGGCCGGCCGGTCGAGCGTGACATCACCCGCCGCATTCTGCCCGACGAGCCGTTCATCGGCATCAGGCCGAAGTTCGAAAGCGGCACCGTCGCGCAAGGCAGTGACGCGGCCTTTGACCTGATCGCGGTCGGACCGGACGAAAAGCCCGCGGCGCTGCAGGTGCATTGGACGCTGAACCGGATCGAGACCAACTATCAATGGTATTCGCTTTATGGCGAATGGAACTGGGAAGTGACGACGACACGCTCGCGCGTTGCCGAGGGCGACGTCGAACTGATCGCCGAGGGACCGCAGGCAATCGCGGCGCCGGTCGATTGGGGCAACTACGAGCTTGTGGTGGAGACCGTGGACGGCACCTATTCCGCCGCGTCGATGGAGTTCTATGCCGGCTGGTATGTGCCCGCCGACGCTTCCGAGACGCCCGACACATTGACGGTCGCGCTTGACAAGGACGCCTATCGCCCGGGCGATACGGCGCGGCTCAGGATCGAACCGCGTGCCGATGGCGTGGCGCTGGTCACGGTGCTGTCGAACCGGCTGATCGACATGAGGGCGGTCCCGGTGACCGCTGGCGAAAACGTGGTCGAGTTGCCTGTGACCGACGATTGGGGGGCCGGCGCCTATGTCACCGCCTCTGTCATCCGGCCGCTTTCGGACGATGCGGGACGCGTCCCTGCGCGTTCGCTCGGCCTGTCCTATGCCCCGGTCGATCCAGGCGCGCGAAAGCTCGCGCTGAGTTTCGACACCAAGGATGAGGCCGATCCGCGCGGGCCGCTGCCGGTCGCCCTGAAGGTCGAGGGCGTGACCGAAGGCGAAACCGCGTATGCCACGATCGCCGCCGTTGACGTGGGGATTCTGAACCTGACCGGTTTCGCCTCTCCCGATCCCGAAGGGCATTATTTCGGACAGCAAAAGCTGGGGGTCGGCATCCGCGACATCTATGGCCGGCTCATCGACGGCACCAATGGCGTCATGGGCGCGGTGCGCTCGGGCGGCGATGCGGCGCAGAGCATGCCGACGAAGGCCCCGCCGCCGACCGAAGAGCTTGTCGCCTACTTCTCGGGCCCGCTGACCGTCGGCGCCGACGGATATGCCCGCACCGAGTTCCAGTTGCCAAGCTTCAACGGCACGGTCCGGCTGATGGCGGTTGCCTGGTCGAAATCGGCCGTCGGGCAGGCCGAAGCCGAGGTGTTGGTGCGCGATCCCGTGGTCGTGACGGCATCGGTGCCCCGATTTCTCGCCCCCGGCGATGAAAGCCGGCTCTTGCTTGAGATCGTGCATGCGACCGGCCCCTCCGGGCGGATGGGCCTCGACGTAAGTGCCGGGGGGCTCACGCTTGGCCAAGGTCCGTCGGGGGTGGAGCTTGCCGACAAAGGCAAGGCCGTGGTCTCCGTCCCGGTCTCGGCCGATGACGCCGAGGGTATCGGCACCGTCCGCGTGGCGCTGACCACGCCCGACGGTCGGCAACTGGTGAAGGAGCTTGTCGTTCCGATTCAGTCCAACGACCCCGAGATCGCTCGGCAGAACCGCTTCGAACTCGCCGGTGGATCAAGCTTCACGCTTGATGGCAATGTCTTTGCCGGCCTCCTGCCGGGGTCGGGGCGCGCGACGTTGGCCATCGGGCCGCTCGCGCGGTTCGATGCACCGGGGCTTCTCGCCTCGCTCGACGCTTATCCTTACGGATGTACCGAACAGCTCACGTCAAAGGCGCTGCCGCTTCTTTATTTCGAAGAAGTGGCTTCGGCGATGGGGACCGAAAGCGCTGGTGACATTCGCAAGCGGCTGGGGGAAAGCATCTCCGAAATCCTGCTCAACCAGTCGTCGAACGGGGCCTTCGGGCTCTGGTATCCCGATACCGGCGATCTGTGGCTTGACGCCTATGTCACCGACTTCCTGAGCCGCGCCAGAACGCAAGGCTACGACGTGCCCGACACGGCTTTCCGCGGCGCGATGGACAACCTGCGCAACCAGGTCAATTTCGCGCCCGATTTCGACACGGATGGCGGACCCTATGCCTACGCGCTCATGGTCCTGGCGCGAGAAGGCGCGGCGGCGGTGGGCGATCTTCGCTACTATGCCGATGTGAAGGCCGAAGCCTTCGATACCCCCATTGCAGCGGCGCAGTTGGGGGCGGCGCTTGCGTCTTATGGCGATCAGCGACGCGCCGATCAGATGTTCGCGCAGGCCGCGCGGCTCCTGGCACGGCGGGGCGCCACCGAGGCGCAGACATGGCGCGCGGACTATGGCACCAACCTGCGCGACGCGACCGCCCTTCTGGCGCTGGCGTCCGAGGCTGGATCGACCGCGGTCGATCCGGTCAAGCTTGGCGATTCTGTCGCGACCGCGCTTGCCGGACAGCGGCTTTCGACCCAGGAAGCAACCTGGGCGCTTCTTGCGACCCATGCACTGATCGACCGCCCCGGCACCGGCGCCTTCACCGTCAACGGACAGCCACTGACCGGTCCGCTTGTCCGGGTGCTGGAAGCGGATGCGGCGGCAACCCAGATCATCACCAATGTCGGCGACAAGTCCGCAACGATGACGCTGACGACCTTCGGGGTGCCGACCGAGCCCGAGCGCGCCGGTGGCAAGGGCTATTCGATCGCCCGCAGCTACTACACGCTGCAAGGGGAGCCTGTGGATGTTTCCGAGGTCAAGCAGGGAACGCGCCTTGTCGCGGTGGTCGAGGTGCGGCCGGCCGGCAGCGGAGAGGCGCGGCTACTGGTCAACGATCCACTGCCCGCCGGGTTCGAGATCGACAATCCGAACCTGGTTCGTGCCGGTGACATCGCCGAGCTCAACTGGCTCGACACGGTCGAGGATACCCGCATGACCGAGTTCCGTCAGGAGCGTTTCATCGCCGCTGTGGACTGGACCTCGGACAAGCCGTTCCGGCTGGCCTATATCCTGCGCGCAATATCTCCCGGCAGCTTCCACCAGCCGGCGGCGAGCGTCGAGGACATGTATCGCCCGGACTATCGCGCGCGGAGCGATACCGCCCTCATCACGGTCACCGAGTAGTCGCATGCGCCGCGCCGCGCCCTTCGTTCTTGCCGCCGCGCTTTTCGCGGCTGGCGCGGCGCGCGATGCCGTCGACCTTTGGGTCGCGCGGACTGAACTGCCGCCCTTGGCGATTGCGACGGGGACGGAAGTGGTGGCACGCGACGGCACGCTTCTACGCGCCTTCACGGTCGCGGACGGGCGTTGGCGACTTGACCCCGGGCCGGTCGATCCGCTGTTTGTGCAGATGCTGGTCGCCTATGAGGATCGGCGGTTCTTTGACCATGCGGGCGTCGATCCGGTGGCGTTGGTCCGCGCGGCCGGGCAGGCGTTTGCGAATGGCCGCGTCGTATCGGGCGGATCGACCCTGACGATGCAGGTCGCGCGGCTTCTTGAGGACAGCGGCACGGGGAAGATCTCAGGCAAGGTGCGGCAGATCAGGGTCGCACTTGCCCTTGAGCGGCGACTGTCCAAGCCGCAAATCCTTGACCTCTATCTCCGCATCGCGCCCTACGGCGGGAACCTGGAAGGCATCCGGGCCGCGTCGCTTTCCTATCTTGGCAAGGAACCCCGGCGGCTGACACCGGCAGAAGCCGCGCTTTTGATCGCGCTGCCACAATCGCCGGAAACGCGCCGCCCGGATCGATTTGCCGGAAACGCCGGCGAGGCACGCGCCCGCGTCCTGGCGCGCATGGTCGAGGCTGGCGTTCTGAGCGAAGAGCGCGCGGCGGCGGCGTTGACCGAACCAGTCCCCTCCATCCGCAAGCCCTTCCCAGCGCTCAGTCCGCATCTGGCCGAACGGCTGCGGCGCGATGACCCGGAGAACGGCCGCATCCTTACGACCATCGACGCGCGCATACAGCGGCAACTCGAAGCGCTGGCCGCCCGCGCGGCCCGCACCGCATCGTCGCGCATGTCGCTTGCCATCGTCGTGGCCGATCACCGCTCCGGCGAAATCATCGCCAGCGTCGGCTCACCGGACTGGACCGATGACCGGCGCGCGGGCTTCATCGACATGACCCGGGCGCTGAGATCGCCCGGTTCGACGCTGAAGCCGTTCGTCTATGCGCTTGCCTTCGACGACGGTCTTGCCCACCCCGAGACGCTGATCGAGGACAAACCGACCGCCTTCGGCAGCTACGCACCGCAGAATTTCGACCGGACGTTCCGCGGCACGCTGACTGTCAGGCAGGCGCTCCAGCTTTCACTCAACGTCCCCGTCGTCAGCCTGACCGAGGCGCTGGGCCCGGCCCGGCTTCTGGCGGCTCTACGGCGCGCCGGGGCACAGCCCGTCGTGCCCGGCGGCCAACCTGGCCTGGCAGTCGCGCTTGGCGGGGTTGGCATCACGCTTGAAGACCTGGTGCAAAGCTATGCGGCGCTTGCCCGCCTTGGCGAGCCGGTCCGTCTGTCGGCGGTTCCGGCGCAGAGCAGAACGCTCGGCCAACGTCTGTTCGGCCCCGAGGCGGCGTGGATGACCGCTGACATCCTCGCCGGTCTGCCGCCGCCCGCGAACGCACCGACCGGAAGGATCGCCTACAAGACCGGCACGAGCTATGGCCACCGCGACGCCTGGGCGCTGGGTTTCGACGGCGCCCATGTCGCCGGCGTCTGGATGGGCCGGGCCGATGGTGCATCGGTTCCCGGCGCTTTCGGAGGCGATCTGGCAGCACCGATCCTCTTTGAGGCCTTCGTGCGGCTCAAGGCCGAACCCGCGCTCCTGCCGCCACCGCCGGCGTCGACACTGATCGTGCCAAACGCGCGCCTGCCGCAACCCCTGCAACGCTTCCGCCCGCGCGACGCGGTCTTTGCCGCGGCGCCGGACGGCCCCGAGATCGCCTTCCCGCCCGACGGCGCCGCAGTCGAGATTGGCGGAGACCTCACGCTCAAGGTTCGCGGCGGAACGCCGCCCTTCACTTGGCTCGCCAATGGCGCACCCGCCATCCTGGCCGAGCGCGCCCGCGAGGCCGCCCTGGCCCGGCCCGGTCCTGGCTACCTTACCCTTTCGGTCATCGACGCGAAGGGCAGGAGCGCCACGGCATCCGTCACGCTCAGCCGGTGATCTTCTTCCGTTCGGAAATCGCGCGGGCGCTCGTTCAGAGCCGCTCGATCGCCAGCGCGATACCCTGACCGCCACCGATGCACATGGTGACAAGCGCCTTTTTCCCACCGATCCGCTCAAGCTCGTAAAGCGCCTTGATGGTGATGATCGCGCCGGTTGCACCGACGGGATGGCCAAGTGCGATCGCGCCGCCATTGGGGTTTACCTTGGCCGCGTCGAAGCCGAGTCCCTTCGACACCGCAAGCGCCTGCGCCGCAAAGGCTTCGTTCGATTCGATCACGTCGAAATCGCCGACCGACAGCCCAGTGCGTTTGAGCAGCGCCTCGACCGCAGGCACGGGACCGATGCCCATCACTTCCGGCCGCACGCCGGCATGGGCGTAGCCGAGGATGCGCGCGCGGGGCTTGAGACCCGCCTTCTCTGCCGCCTGGGCCCGCGCCAGCACGACTGCGCCCGCGCCATCGTTGATTCCGCTGGCGTTGCCCGCCGTGACGGTGCCATCCTTCTGAAAGACGGTCTTCAGGCCACCCAACGCCTCCAGACTCGTCGCCTTGGGGTGCTCATCGGTGTCGAAAACAACCGCTCCCTTGCGCGAGGCGATCTCGACCGGCGCGATCTGATCCTTGAACCGGCCCCCGTTGATGGCCTTCGCTGCCCGTTCCTGGCTTTCCAGCGCGAAAGCATCCTGCGCCGCACGGCTGATATTGTGTTCCTTTGCCACGTTTTCGGCAGTCACGCCCATGTGGCCGGTGCCGAAGGGGCAGGTCAGCGCCCCGGTCATCATGTCGAGCGCCTTGGTGTCGCCCATCTTCTGACCCCAGCGCGCCGCTTGCATTGCATAGGGCGAACGGCTCATGTTCTCGGCCCCGCCGGCCAGCGCGTAATCGGCGTCGCCCAGCATCAGCGATTGTGCGGCCGAAACGATCGCCTGCACTCCCGAACCGCAGAGCCGGTTCACATTCATCGCGGGCGTCCCATTCGGCACGCCGGCCTGAATGGCGGCAACCCGGCTCAGATACATGTCGCGCGGTTCAGTGTTGATGACGTGGCCGAAGACGACATGGCCGATCTTGTCACCGCCGATGCCGGCGCGTTCCAATGCAGCTTTCGCCGCCACGGTCGCAAGGTCGATGGGCGCCACGCCGGACAGGCTTCCGCCAAAAGTTCCGATCGCTGTGCGTGCGCCGGAAAGAATTACGATATCGTCGCTCATGGCCGCCTCCTTGGCATTTGGACGAAGCCTAGCGGGCGCGCGACAGGCTTACCAGTGTGATCTCGGGCGGTTGAAGAAGGCGCAACGGCAGGCCTGAATAGCCGACGCCGCCCGACACGATCAGGTGCCGCCCGCCTTCCTGGACATGCCCCCAGGCATAGCGCGATCCGTGTGCCGACGGCACGATCGGCCGCCAGCCGAAAAGATTGGCCTGACCCCCATGGGTGTGGCCGCTGATCTGAAGAAAGGCGCGGGCATCGCCTTGGGCAAAATAGTCCGGCTCATGCGCCAGAAGGATCGCCGGCGCATCGTCGGGAACGGCGGCAAAGGCAGCTTCGGGATCGTGAAAACCGGGCAGGCCGAGATGCTTGCGCGCGCCCTGGCTGTCGAGTCCGGTCAGCCAGAATTCGCCTCCGCCGTGAGAGATCCGCACAGCTTTGTTGGCAAGATGCGCGATCGGGCTTCTTTCCAGCGCCTCGGCAACAGAATTCCTGGCGAAATCGGTCTGCCGCGAAAGGCGGCAATCCGACCAGTCGTGATTGCCCAGCACCGCCGCGACGCCAAGCGGCGCGGAAAGGCGCGACAGCTCCTTCACGATCGCGGCAGCGGGAATGGAAAGGGCGGGCAACTTCCGGTCGGCGATGAAGTCGCCCGGCAGGACGATGAGGTCGGGGCCAAGCGCGTTGATCCGGTCGACCATCCGCCTCACCGAGGCGAGTGCGGTCCACGGGATGCAGGCATGGATATCCGAGAGGATTGCGATGGTCAGGTCCGGCAGATCCCACGCCCGTTCGGCGATCCGATACTGAACCAGATGCGGGCGGCTGAACATGCTCGCAGGGGCGAAGGGCGGTCTCTGCTTCATTTGCTGACCTTCGCTTGCGCCCCGCCTAGGACCGACCGGCGCGAGCAATCTCTTCCCTGCCGCCCGCGCCCAGGCGCCAGACCTGCCCGTCCTCGATCACCACAGCCGTCAGCGCCTCGCCGTAGCCGGCGCCCGTGTCGATGTTGACGCGGTTGCCGTAGTGGGTGGCAGTTTTCACCGGCGTGTGGCCGTGCACCACCAGCGCCCCGTGATCGCGCTTGTCATCAAGAAACGTGCCGCGAATCCACAGCAGATCGTCCTCCTGCTGCTTGGAGAGCGCAACGCCGGGCCGAATGCCCGCATGTGCGAAGAAGAGGCCGGGCATCCGCCAGTAAAGGACGAGCCTGTCGAGCAGGAACCCGATGTGGCTTTGGGGGACCAGATCGTGCACCTCGCGATGGATATCCGCCAAAGGACGTTCATCTGCTGACGAAATTCCGTAGGATGCGAGCGTGGTGACACCGCCGAGGCGGGGGTGAATCCAGTGCAGATCGGCCCTGAGACCGGGGTCATGATTGTCGTGATCGGCGAGAAAGTGTAGGAACATCCGGTCGTGATTGCCCATGAGTACCACCCAGGGGGCGTTAGCGTCCAGGCCGGCGATCAGGAAGTCGAGCACGCCCTTGCTGTCCGGTCCGCGATCGACGAGGTCGCCGATATGAACGACCGGCGCTTCGGTATCGCCGGTCTGCTTCCTGTCGGCAGTTATGAAATGATGCGCCGTTTCCAGCTTGTCGCGATGACCGTGAATGTCACCGATCGCATAAACCCTCATAGGTCATCCATTTTTCGTGTCGGCGGAGCCTAGCGCGCCCGCAGTCGACGATGCAATCGGCCTTTCAGGCCACATCGAACACCAGCGGCCGCACCTGACCGAACTTACCTGTCGCTTCCAGCGCACGCAGCACTTCGATCGCAGGCGCTTCGTCGAGATATAGCAGCGCGATCGCATCCCGGCCCTGCGCGGCCCGGCCAAGGGTGAAGTTCGCGATGTTCACGCCCGCATCGCCGAGCGTATTGCCAAGCGTGCCGATGATGCCAGGAACATCCTCATTGGTGGTGTAGAGCATATGCGCGCCGATCTCGGCGTCGATATTGATGCCCTTGATCTGGATGAAGCGCGGCTTGCCGTCGGAAAAGACCGTGCCGGCAATCGAGCGTTCGCGCCGGTCCGTCACCACCGTCAGCTTCATGTAGCCGTCGAAAACGCCGCTCTTTTCCTGGCGGGTGGTCGAGATCCTCACCCCGCGCTCCCGGGCGACGACGGGGGCGGAAACCATGTTCACATCCGGATTGGTCGCCTTCATGATTCCGGCGATCGCACCGCAGTTCAGTGCTTGCAGGTTCATCTCGGCGACCGTTCCGTCATAGAGGATGTTGATGGCCTTGATCGGCTCATCCGTCATCTGGCCCGCAAACGCGCCGAGATGCTGCGCAAGCTTCAGCCACGGACCCATGACGGCGGCTTCCTCGGCCGTCACCGACGGCATGTTGAGCGCGTTCTGGACCGCGCCGGTCAGGAGGTAGTCCGACATCTGCTCGGCCACCTGAAGGGCGACGTTTTCCTGCGCCTCGGTGGTGGCGGCCCCGAGATGGGGGGTCACCACGACGTTCGGCAGATGGAAAAGCGGACTGTCTGTCGCCGGTTCGACCTCGAAAACGTCGAAAGCCGCGCCTGCGACGTGACCGGATCGCAGCGCGTCGGCCAGAGCTGCCTCGTCCACCAGACCGCCGCGTGCGCAGTTGATGATGCGCACACCCTTTCTGGTCCTGGCGAGGTTCTCGGCCGACAGGATGTTTCGGGTCTTGTCGGTCAAGGGCACATGCAGCGAGATGAAATCGGCGCGAGAGAGAAGTTCGCCCAACTCCACCTTGGTCACGCCCATCTGGACCGCGCGCTCCTCGCTCAGGAACGGATCATAGGCGACGACCTTCATGTGCAGGCCCAGCGCGCGATCGCACACGATGGAACCGATGTTCCCCGCGCCGATGACGCCGAGCGTCTTGTTGAAAAGCTCGACCCCCATGAATCGGTTCTTCTCCCATTTGCCCTCGTGGGTGGAAACCGAAGCTTCCGGCAGTTGCCGCGCGACGGCGAACATCATGGCGATGGCGTGTTCGGCCGTCGTGACCGAATTGCCGAAAGGCGTGTTCATCACGATCACGCCCCGCTTGGACGCGGCGGGAATATCGACATTGTCGATCCCGATCCCGGCGCGGCCGATCACCTTGAGGTTGGTGGCGGCTGCCAGCAGCTTTTCAGTGACCTTTGTGGCCGAACGGATGGCAAGGCCGTCATACTCAGCGATGCGCGCCAACAGCGCATCCTTGTCCTTGCCGAGATCGGGAAGATAGTCGACGTCGACGCCGCGGTCGCGAAATATCTGGACGGCGGTTTCGGAAAGCTTGTCGGAGACGAGAACTTTGGGAGCCATTTTGGGAGTCCTTCGGATTGAGCGGAAGGGCGAACCTCGCCACACACTCATGCAGTTGCGGAAAGTGTCTCTATCTCGGCCTGATAAGCCCATTCGATCCAAGGCATCAGCGCAGCCACATCCGAGGTTTCGACCGTCGAGCCGCACCAGATGCGAAGACCCGGCGGCGCATCGCGATAGGAACCTGCATCGAGCGCCACACTCTCTTTCTCAAGCCGCTTGGCGACCGCCTTGGCGAAGGCTGCAGCGTCGGTGATGCGCGGATCGGTGAACTTCAGGCACACGCTGGTCGTCGATGCCGTCGTCGGGTCGACCGCGAGATCGGCGATCCAGTCCTTGTCCGCGATGAAGTCGCGCACCGCCTTGGAATTCGCTTCCGCTCGTGCAGTCAGACCGCCGAGGCCGCCAAGGGCTTGCGCCCATTTCAATGAGACAAGGTAATCCTCGACCGCCAGCATCGACGGCGTATTGATGGTCTCGCCCTGAAAGATACCTTCGATCAGCTTGCCACCCTTGGTCAGCCTGAAGATCTTCGGCAAGGGCCAGGTCGGAGTGTAGGTTTCCAACCGTTCAACCGCGCGGGGCGACAGGATCAGCATGCCGTGCCCGCCCTCGCCGCCCAGCACCTTCTGCCAGGAAAAGGTGGCGACATCGAGCTTGTCCCACGGCAGGTCCATCGCGAAGGCGGCCGAAGTCGCGTCGCAGATCGTGAGACCGGCGCGATCCTCTGGAATCGTGTCGCCGCTTGGCACCCGCACGCCGCTTGTCGTGCCGTTCCAGGTGAAGACAACATCCTTGTCGAAATCGACCTTGGCAAAGTCCACGATCTCGCCATAGGGCGCCCTGCGCACGGTGGCATCCAGTTTCAACTGCTTGACCACATCGGTGACCCAGCCCTCGCCGAAACTTTCCCACGCCAGCATCTCGACGCCGCGAGCGCCAAGCAGCGACCAGAGCGCGATTTCGACCGCGCCGGTATCGGAGGCGGGAACGATGCCGATTCGGTAATAATGGGGAACGCCAAGGATTTCCCCGGTAAGGTCGATTGCCTCTTTCAACTTGGTCCTGCCCACGGCGGCGCGATGCGAGCGGCCCAAGGGCGCGTCGGCAAGCATGTTCAGCGAGTATCCGGGGATCTTGGCACAGGGGCCAGACGAGAAGCGCGGATTTACCGGCCGCGCGGCCGGAACTGTCAGTTCAGTCATGCTACCCTTCCAGATAAGCGCCCCTCGTTGGGGAGGGGTGTCCCACCGCCGGAGATAGAGTGGGCCGGGGGCTGGCACAAGCGCAAAAATTGCTCTAATGCGCCGCTTGAGGCAGAAAAAACGACGCCCGCCGCTAACGATCGGAAACTTGCCCCCATGTTCGTCGTCACGCTTCTCGCCAACCCGGACCAAGCCAATCTTGACCGGGTGGTGGTCGAATCGCTGCGGGATGCCTGGGGCGGCGGCGAAGCTGGCTGGCTCAATCCCGGCATCGCGGCCGAATTCACGTTGGACAATGTGCCCGCCAACCGCTGGGATGTCTGGGAGGGCCTGCAAGCCCTTGGCCTCGACCTTGTGGTGCAGAAGGCAGCGGGACGACGGAAGAAGATGCTGCTTGCCGACATGGACTCGACCATGATCGGGCAGGAATGTATCGACGAACTGGCAGAACTCGCGGGGGTCGGCCCTCGCGTCGCCGAGATTACCCGGCGCGCTATGAACGGCGAACTGGATTTCGAGGCGGCGCTTCTGGAGCGTGTCGGTCTTCTCAAGGGGCTGCCCGAAACAGTCATCGGGCAGGTTCTTGCCGAACGGATCACCTACACCCCAGGCGGGCGGGAACTGGTCGCCACGATGAAGGCGAACGGCGGATATGCCGCGCTGGTTTCCGGCGGGTTCACCGCGTTCACCGAAGCCGTGGCTGCACATCTTGGTTTCGATGAAAGCCGCGCCAACACTCTCCTCGCCCTGGCGGGAAAGCTCACCGGAGATGTCGCCCGTCCGATCCTTGGCCGCGAGGCAAAGATCGCAGCGCTTGCCGAGATCAGCGGAAGGCTCGGCATCGGACATGACGCGGTGCTGGCGGTCGGCGACGGAGCCAACGATCTTGGGATGCTCGGCCTGGCGGGTGCGGGGGTCGCGCTTCATGCCAAGCCGGCGGTCGCCGCCCTGTGTGATATCCGCATCAACTTCGGAAACCTGACCGCGCTTCTCTACATCCAAGGCTATGCGGTGACCGAATTCGCCTGAGGGCCGGGTCAGGCGAAGCCCGATGCCAGTCGCATTTCGCCCACCGTCAAGCCGCGCCAGTTCTTCATCGGTCCCGAAAGGTACTTTGCGACCACGGGGTCGCCCGAAGACAGCGCCCCAAGACGAACCAGAAGTGCCGTGATCGCGGCTTCCGAGGCGCGGGTGGCTCCATCAAGGATCTTCAGAGCGATGCCGCGTTTCAGTTCGGGCAGGATCGCCACAAAGACCGCTTCGGCACCGGTCTTGACCGCGACTTTGCCGTCCATCGCACGCATCAGTTCCGTGCAGGCGCGGCCCTCGCCTGCGACCAGTTCGGGGAAGGCGCCCATGGCCTGCGTCAGGCGCGCTGCCGCGCGTTCGCGGGTGGACCCTTCCGGATTGGCCGCGGCGAAAAACGCCATGGCCCTCGCCAACCCATGCATGGTCGTGGCGAAATTCGGGGCGGAGCACCCGTCGATCCCGTAGCCGGGCGTGTCGACGCCAGTCACCTCCTCGGTCACGGCCCGGATCGCCTTTTGCAGCGGATGGTCGATGTCAACGTATTCCGGCCCAGCCCTGAGATGCTGGGTCATTGTCAGAAAGCCCGCATGTTTGCCCGAACAGTTGTTGTGGATCTGACAAGGTGCCGTGCCCGAACAGACCAGCTGGTTCCGCGCGTCCAGGTCGTATGGCAGATGCGCGCCGCAGCGCAGATCCGAATCGGATAGCCCCAGATCAGCAAGCCAGCGCGCGACGGCCTTGGTGTGAATATCCGCACCGTTGTGGCTTGCGCAGGCGAGTGCGAGCTGCGCGTCGGTGAGTCCGTATGCCTCGGCGGTGCCGCTTTCCAGAAGCGGCAGGGCCTGGATCATCTTGCACGACGATCGCGGAAAGACCACCGCATCGGACTCGCCCCAGGCCTCGACGATCGCGCCGAATTCGTCACATATCACCGCATGGCCGGAATGAACGCTTTCCAGCATTCCACCGCGCCACAGTTCGATCATCGGTATCGCCATCGTCATCCCCGGCTGTTGCGCGAAAATGTGCCTCTGGGTCTTTCCCCGGTTGCGGGATTCGCGTTAAGACGTGCATATCGAGATGACAGGCATCCCGCCAAGCCGAAATCTGCCGCGGCGCAGGAGCAACTGAGCGGGAGCCATTGAGGCCAAGGCAGCAGGAGGCTGTGGAACGGATGATTTCATCGAGTTTGCGTGCGGCGGGCATTTTCGTAGCCCTTCTGGGGGCGGGAACCGGAGCGTTTGGACAGGTTTCGACCAATCGCGTCGCTGCGGATACCGACTGGAGCGTCTTTGTCGAAGAAAGCCCGAAGGAGTGCTGGGGTGTCTCGGCGCCGAAAGAGACGGTGAACACCAAGGACGGCCAGGCCGTCGCGGTGCGGCGCGGCGACATCCTCCTCTTCGTCACCTACCGGCCAGGCGGCGCGCAGGGCGAGGTTTCGTTCACCGGCGGCTATCCCTTTGCCGGCGGCTCGACCGTGTCGCTCGATATCGGCGGAACGGGGTTCGAGCTTTTCACTGACGGGGAATGGGCTTGGTCAGGCTCGTCCGAGGAGGATGCGAAGATCATTGGAGCCCTGAAGGCCGGCGCCTCAGCCGTTCTGACGGGCCGGTCCGGACGCGGGACGCAGACCAAGGACACGTTTTCCCTTCTCGGCGTGAGCGCGGCGCTGGACGAGGCCGCCAAGCGCTGCGCCGGCTGAGCAAAGGCTCTAATCCGTGACAAGCGCCTTGATCGCGGCGATGTGATCCGGCGCTGCATCCCTTGTGTCTGCAACAAGGCTCTCCACTGTCTCGATCAGTGTCTCGGCGGGGGCAACCCGATCCACAAGCCCCCAGCGCAAGGCCTCTTCCGCGTCGATCTTGGCGCCCGCCATCAGGATCATCTTGGCCCGCGCCGGACCGATCAGCCGCGAAAGCCGCGCGGGATCCGAGGGCTGCGGCAGAAAGCCCAGCTTCATCACCGGATAGAAGAACTTCGCTTCCGGCACGGCGACCCTGATGTCGCAGGCCAGGACCATCCCGAACGCCCCTCCGGCAAGCGTGCCGTTCAGCGCGGCGACCGTCAGACAGGGCAATGCGGCAATCGCAGCCGAAAGCCTTTCCCAGACCGGATCGGTGGCAAGGCCGGCGCGTGCCTCGCCAAGATCCGCGCCGGCGGAAAAGACGCGGCCCTCTCCGGTAAGAACCAGCGCCGCCAAGTGTTCACGTGCCGCGGATTCAGCGATTCCGGCCAGGTCGGACAGCATTTCCAAGGTCAGCGAGTTGGCTTTTTCGGCGCGCGACAGGGTGGCGGTCCAGATCGAACCGGTCTTTTCCAATCTGATCATTGCAAATCCGCCTTGATTTGGCCCTATTGTTCGCCTGTATAGGCGTCCGATGGAGGAATTCCATCCCTTCGCAGGGCTTCACCGGCACCCGCAGGACGTCTATGGTATGGGATCATTTTCAAACGAGGCAGACAGAAATATGAAACAATTGTCCGGACGCGGCGCCGCCGCCCTTGCCGTTTTCCTTTTGGGTTCGACGGCAGTCCACGCCGATATCACCGCCGAAGAAGTTTGGCAGCAATTGTCCGACTACTATGCGGATCTTGGCCACGACGTGACTGCGGGCTCCAAGGGGATGGAAGGCGACACGCTCATCGTTCGCGACGCGGTGTTCGCCTCGGACATGCCCGATGCCAGTGTCACATTCTCAATTGCCGAGCTTCGGATGAAGGAACTGGGCGACGGCCGGGTCGAGATCACGATGTCCGAAGAACTGCCGGTCACCATGAAAAGCTCTCCTGCGACCGGCGAAGATGTCGACATGTCGATGAGCATCACCCAGTCCGATCTCAAGATGATCGCGTCGGGCAGCGTCGCCGACACCAGCTATGAATTCACCGCTCCAAAACTCGGAATTGCCTTCGACGGCATGATGGTTGATGGCAAGCCGGTTCCGATGAAGTTCAACGCCAGCATGGAAGGCAACAGCGGGACGACCCGGATCACCACGGGCGCGACGCGTGCGATCGATTCCCAGATGGCGAGCGACAAGGTGGACTTCTCGATGGCCGCCGACGATCCGGAAGGTCAGGGGAACTTCGTGATGTCCGGTTCGCTGACCGGTCTGACCGGCACCACAAAAAGCAGTTTTGCCGAAGGCATCGACATGCAGGACCTCAGCAAGGCGCTTCAGGCAGGGACAGCCCTGGAGGGCACCTTTGCCTATACCGGTGGCGGCTACACGTTCGACTTCAAGGACGGTGAGGAGAGCGTGACCGGTCAGAGTACCGCCGAAGGCGGTTCGCTGAATTTCGCCATGTCGAAGGACGGTCTGACCTATGGTGGCGAAGGCAAGGCTGCGACGGTCTCGATGCAGGTTTCGGCCTTCCCGATGCCGATCGACATGAAGATCGCCGAAAGCGCCTTCAATCTGACCATGCCGGTCACCAAGTCGGATGATGAGCAACCGTTCGGACTTCTGGTCAAGATGGTCGGGCTGGAGGTTTCCGATGGCATCTGGGGGCTCTTCGATCCGACATCGCAGCTCCCGCGCGATCCTGCCACCATGATCGTCGATGTCTCTGGCGGCGCCAAGTTGCTGGTCGACTTCCTCGACCCTGAAAACGCGAAAGCGCTCGAAGACACCGTACCGGGCGAGGTGACCAAGCTCGACATCAACGAACTGAAGGTCTCGGCGGTCGGCGCCGACCTGACGGGGACCGGTGCGATGACGTTCGACAACTCCGCAGGCACGCCGAAGCCAATCGGGTCGATCAACCTGCAGCTTGTGGGCGGCAACGCCCTGATCGACAAGCTCGTGGCGATGGGCTTCGTTCCCGAAGATCAGGCGATGGGCGCGCGGATGATGCTTGGCATGTTCGCCGTGCCGTCGGGCGACGACACGCTGACCTCCGAGATCGAGTTCAAGGAAGACGGCGGCATATACGCCAACGGACAGCGCATCCAGTAAACGCCGTTCTTTGACCTTCAGGGCCGCCTTTTCGGGCGGCCCTTTGCGTTTCCCCTGCCTCTTGCACCCGGACTACGCGCGGACTAGGTGCAGTAGCGCTTTGCGTTTGCATTGAACAAGCATCGCCCCAAATTCGGGGGATGCATGTTCGTCAATGTCCGATGAAACGCAAGATGCTAGGGATCGTCGCAACCAGGACTTCCGATCATGACAAATCGTCTCAGCAGGCTGACCGAAGCGCTTCTGACCGCCGCGGCCAAGGCTGGCGCCGAAAGCGCCGATGCCATGGCCGTCGACGGCACCTCGATAGCAATCGACGTGCGCGGCGGGCGGCTGGAACAGGCCGAGCGGTCCGAAGGGATCGAGATCGGCTTGCGGGTGCTGATCGGCAAGCAGCAGGCTTGCGTATCGGCCTCGGACATATCCGACCGAACCATCACCGACATGGCCGAGCGCGCCGTTGCCATGGCCCGGGAGGCGCCGAAGGATGACAGCCTCGGACTCGCCGGGCCCGAACAATTGGCTAGCGCCTGGGATCTCGCGGCACTGGAACTGGCCGATCCTGCGCCGGACCCTGCGGCGGCGACGCTTGAGGAAGATGCGCGGCAGGCGGAGGCTGCGGCACTTGGTGTGGAAGGCGTCAGCCAGGTACAATCTGCGTCAGCCAGCTATTCGCGCCGCCGCATCCATCTGGCGGCGACGAATGGGTTTTCCGGTGGCTACGCCCGCACCGCGCATTCAATCTCGGCCGTGGCTATCCGCGGAGAGGGCACGGGGATGGAGCGCGACTGGGCTGCCGAAAGCCGCGCCTATGCTGCCGACCTTCCCTCGGCAGAGGAGGTCGGTCGGCTGGCTGGCGAGCGAGCGGCAATCCGAAAGGGCGCCCGCAAGCCGAAAACCGGCGCTTTTCCGGTGCTTTTCGACGAACGGATAGCCGGCAGTCTGATTGGCCACCTGCTGGCTGCCGCCAACGGCAGCGCCATCGTGCGTGGCGCGTCATGGTTGCGGGATGCGATGGGGGAAGTCGTGCTGCCCAAAGGTATCTCGATACACGAAAACCCGCGCCGCCCGCGGATCGGCGGATCGCGGCCCTTCGATGCCGAAGGACTTCCGACCGCCGCACGAGACATCGTGCGCGACGGCGTGCTTCAGGGCTGGACCCTCGATCTTGGCACGGCGCGACGGCTTGGACTCAGCTCGACCGCCTCCGCCACCCGTGGCACCGGATCGCCGCCGTCGCCCAGCGTGTCCAACATCGCGCTGACGCAGGGCGACAAATCGCGTGACCAGCTTCTCGAAGATCTGGGAACAGGTCTTCTGGTCACCTCGATGATCGGTTCTTCGATCAACGCCACGACCGGCGACTATTCTCGGGGGGCTTCGGGGTTCTGGGTCGAAAACGGGAAGATCGCCTATCCGGTCAACGAATGCACGATCGCAGGCAATCTGCGCGAAGTGCTGATGCGGATCACCCCGGCAAACGACGCACGCGCACATCTGAGCCATGTGGTTCCGTCCCTTCTGGTCGAAGGCCTGACCCTTGCCGGCGACTGAACTCGACCTGCTTATCGAAGCGGCGCGGGAAGCCGGGGACATTGCCCGGAAGTTCTGGAGGAAGTCGCCCGAGACCTGGCACAAGCCGGCCGGCGCTGGGCCGGTGACCGAGGCCGACCTCGCCGTGAACGCAATGCTCTACGCAAAGCTTGGAAGGGCGCGGCCCGACTATGGCTGGCTTTCGGAGGAAACGCCCGACGACCCGGCGCGGCTTTCGACGGAGCGGGTCTTCATCGTCGACCCGATCGACGGCACGCGCGCGTTCATCGACGGCGATACCGGGTTCGCACATGCATTGGCGGTATGCGAGCATGGTCGGGTGACGGCCGCCGTGGTCTATCTGCCGCTGCGCGATCAACTCTACGCGGCCAGTCTGAGCGGCGGGGCGACGCTGAACGGCGCGCCCATCCGCGCCTCTGCCCGCAGCGCGGCCGCGGGCGCCACGCTGCTTACCTCCAAGCCGAACCTCGCCCCCGATCTCTGGAATTCCGGCGGGCCGCCGCCCTTCCGTCGCGCCTTCCGCGGCGCCATGGCCTGGCGGCTCTGCCTTGTCGCCGAGGCCGCGTTCGACGCCAATATCACACTGCGGCCCGCATGGGAGTGGGATATTGCGGCGGGCGATCTGATAGCGCGCGAAGCGGGCGCCGAAGTGACCGACCGGCGCGGACGGCCGATCACCTACAACTCCCCCTCGGCGCTCGCGGATGGCCTCATTGCAGCGCCTGCGCCGCTTTGGACCATCCTGCGCGATGGGCTTAGGGACTGATCAGACGGTGTGCAGGTAGAGGTCGAAGTCGACCTCGCTGATGGTGCGAGCCACGCGGGCATATTCTGCGGCCTTCACGGCGGTGAAAGTGCGATGCATGTCCTCGCCCAACGCAGCTTTGAGGAAGTCCGACTCCCGCGCGGCATCGATCGCCGCACGCCAATCGCGTGGAATCGCCGGCCCTTCAGCATCCTCGGCATAGGCGTTGCCAGTGGTTTCCGGGCCGGGATCGAGCTTGTTGTCCAACCCATGCAGAATGCCGGCCAAGACCGTTGTGGCAACCAGATAGGGATTGGCGTCCACCCCGGAGGGTCGATGCTCGATCCGCCGTGCTTTCACCTCGCCCTCAGGCACGCGAAGGGCGACGGAGCGGTTATTGACGCCCCAGCAGGTCGAAACCGGCGCGTAGCTTTGATTGGCGAAGCGGCGCCAGGAGTTCAGATGCGGCGCGAAGACCAGCATGGATTCGCCCATTGTCGCGCGGAGGCCGCCCAGCGCATGGAGCAGAGTGTCGGTCCAGGTGCCGGCACTACTCTCGGCAAACTCGTTCTTGCCCCGCTTGTTCATCAACGAGACGTGGAAGTGCATGCCTGAGCCGGCGTAACTTTCGACCGGCTTGGCCATGAAACACGCCACGACGCCGTGCGCGCGCGCCTGCGCCCGCACGATGCGCTTCAACCGGATCAGATCATCCGCCGCCTGCATCACATCCTCGCGGTAATGCAGCGTAAGTTCATACTGACCCGGCGCGTATTCCGAGATCATCGTCTCGGCAGTGATGTCTGCCTTCTTGGCCGCAGCATAGACATCGGAGAAAAGCGGCAGCATGCCATGCAGATGATCGACGGAATAGACCTCGGTCTTGTGGCTGTCGCGGCCATCGAGCACGTCGGCTGCGGGTCGCACCTTGCCGTCTGCGCCCCGTTCCTTGGCGAGCAGGAAGAACTCAAGCTCGAATGCGCCGGCCGGCTTCAGCCCGCGCCGGTTGTACTCATCGACCTGCCGCTGAAGCGCATGGCGCGGGTCCGACCCCATCGGTGCTCCATCGAGTTCATAAAGCGACATCAGCACCTCGGCGCGCGGCGGAGTGGTGTTGTGAAGCGCCTTCAGGGTGCCGGGGATCGGCCAGGCCCGCAGGTCGCCATCGCCCTTGTCCCAGATGAGCCCGGTTTCGTGCACATCCTCGCCGCAGATGTCGAGACCGAGGATCGAGATCGGCATGTGCCGTCCGGACTTGTAGAGCGATGCAAGTTCATGCCGCCGGATGATCTTGCCGCGCCCGATTCCGTTGGAATCGTGCAGGACAATGTCGATCGCTTCGATTTCCGGGTGGGCGGCAAGGAAGCCTTCGGCTTCAGCAAGGCTCGCGCCCGAGGGGCAGGTGTCGATCATCATGTCCTCAGGCAAAAAGTTCGGCCAGGATTTCGTCGAAAGCCGCGATCAGCCGGTCGATCTGGCGTTTCCGCGTCGCGGGGCTGATCAGCATCATGTTGTGGAAGGGTGCAATAAGGCAACCGCGATTGAGGAGTGCAGTGTGGATCGTCGCTTCCACCTCGGGCACATGCGCCAATGCGGCCTCCGTCCCGTTCCGAAGCGGGCCGGGTGCGCAGATGAACTCCACCCGCGCGCCGACGCGGACGACGTGCCATGGCGCATTATGGACCGAGATGACCCTTTTCAGGCCGGAACAGAGCCTTTTCGCGCCGCTTTCCATATGTTCATAGGTCTCGTCCGTCATGACCTCGGCCAGAGTGGCGCGAAGGCAGGCGAACTGCATCGGATTGGCCGAAAGCGTCGTGCCCATGCCGGAGTGGCCCGAAGGCCGGCCGGCGTTGAAATCGAGATAGTCCTTGGCAAGCTTCGGCCTCAGACCCCAGACTGCTGTCGGCATACCGCCGGCGACGCATTTGCCGACGACGAAGATGTCCGGGTCGAGCCCATGCACATTCGTGTAGCCGCCAAGGCCGGATGAAATCGTGTGGGTTTCGTCAATGATGAGAAGCGCTTGGTATTTCGTGGCCAGATGACGCAACCCTTGGTGGAAACCGGGCTCGGGCAGGACCATGCAGGAATTGGTCATCACAGGCTCGGTCAGGATCGCGGCGATACGGCCGGTCTTCAGTTCCGCCTCAACGCTGGGAAGATCGTTGAACTCGGCGCAGGCCGCAGCTTCGGTCAGATCGGCGACCTGCCCGGTCAGGCCCGGGCGGGTCACGGTGACGCCGTTCCGCCGCTCAACCATGGTGTCGTCGACCGTGCCGTGATAGCAGCCGTTGAACACCAGCACCTTCGGCCTGCCCGTCACCGCGCGCGCGACGCGCAGGGCAAATCGGTTGGCGTCCGTCGCGGTCGTGGCAATCTGCCAGCGGAAATCGCCGAAGCGCCGAGAAAGAAGCTGTCCCGCCTCAAGCGCGGCTTCGGTGGGCAGCATGTAGGTCAGTCCGTTCCTCGCCTGCTTGCGGATCGCCCTGGCGACCGGCGCGGGAGAATGACCGAACATCGAACCTGTATCGCCAAGGCAGAAATCGTCGATGCCGTAGCCGTCAAGATCGGTCAGCCGCGCGCCCCTGGCTTCCGTCACGAGAAGCGGAAATGGCATCGGCCAGTCCTTCATCCAGTGCATCGGCACCGAATCGAGGAAATGCGACGCCCGCGCCTTCAGCGCCGCCTTGGTCTTCGGCCGCGAACCGGCAAATCGCCTGGCCTCTCGTGCGGCGACGGTTTCAAGGCGATTGGTCGGGATTCCAGCGATCAGCTCGGTTTCGCGGGGCATGACGTTTCTCCAACGGGCCGCAGCCTTATCCGGCATTTTTGATCAAATAAAAAGAGCCGAAATAAGACCATGTCCTGTTAGATTCCATCACTTCTTTCAGCGTTTGATCAAAGAAGCGCCACGATAACAGCCCACCCGGCGCATTCCGTGACCTGCTGCATCGCGCCCATGACATCGCCTGTCTGACCTCCGATCTGGCGCACCGCGATTCCGGCGACCAGAACCGCGGTCACCGCTATCGTGAACCCGACCGACAGCGCCACGCCAAGCCCGAGGGGAAGCAAACAGGCAAGCCCTATAGCAGCGGCGACAAGGGCCGTCGCCGGATCGGTCGCGGTAGCGGCATGGCCCAGGCCCTCCGCCCGTGCGGGCGGCAGAAGCAGCAGCGCCGCCGGAAGGATCGCGCGGGATGCTGCGGCCAACCCAATAAGTGCGGCAAACGCCGACTGCCCCTCCACAAGCGCGGCGATTCCGAATAGCCGGAAAGCGAGGGCCAGCACCAGCGCGATCACTCCGTAGGATCCGATCCGGCTGTCGCGCATGATCTCAAGCTTGCGTGCGCGGTCTCGGCCGCCGCCGAAACCATCGGCGACATCGGCAAGACCGTCTTCATGCAGCCCTCCGGTTGCCAGGACCATCGCGCTCAGGGCGAGAAGGGCCGACATGACCGGGGTCAGACCCACCGCCAGACCGAAAGCGCAGGCACCGGCGGCGATCGCACCCACGACCAGCCCCACCAGCGGCCATGCCCAGGATGAGGCCGCCAATGCGGGCGCCTCGCCCCGGATGTTCCGGGCGGGCAGCCGGCTCAGCAGCATGAAGGCCAGCCGCAGTTCCTCGACCCGTCCAGCTTTCACGCCTCCGACACCCCCGCTTCGCCAAAGGTGGCCATGCCATTGTGACAGGCAAGTGCCGAACGCAGGATGCCAAGCGCAAGTGCCGCGCCCGAGCCTTCGCCGAGCCGCATGTCGAATTCGAGAACCGGGCGCTTGTGAATCGCGGCGAGAAGCTTGCGGTGGCCCGGCTCAGTCGACGTATGACCCACAAGGCAATGATCTAGCAGACGCTTATCCGCGGCATAAAGGACTGCGGCGGCGGCGGTGCAGATGAACCCGTCAAGGATCACCGGCATCCGTGCCGTCCGCGCGGCGAGTACCGCACCGCAGATCGCCGCCTGTTCACGCCCGCCCAAGGCGGCGAGGGCTGCCGGCGGATTGCCGATGACGCTCTCATGCCGTTTCAGCGCGCGTTCAATGGCATCCACCTTTCGGCCGATTCCGGCCTTGTCAGAGCCTGTTCCGGGCCCGACCCACTCCGCCACCGGCCCCCCGAAGCAGGCGGCCGCAAGCGCGGCAGCAATGGTCGAATTGCCGATCCCCATCTCGCCAAGTACAAGCACGTCAGCGCCTTCATCGACCGCCGACGCGCCCTGCCACAGCGCGTCGAGGCATTCGGTTTCATCCATCGCCGGGCCTTCGGTGATATCGCCCGTCGGCCGGTCAAGGTCGAGAGCGATGACCGAAAGCTCTGCGCCGTTGACGGCACAAAGCTGGTTGATGGCAGCACCCCCGGATCGGAAGTTCGCGACCATCTGGGCGGTCACTTCCTGTGGAAACGGGTTCACCCCCTGGGCGCAGATTCCATGATTGCCGGCAAAGACCAGTGCCTGCGCCTTCCATATCTCGGGCCGCGCGGTTCCACGCCAGGAGGCCATGAATTCGGCCAGCTGTTCCAGCCGTCCAAGCGACCCCGGCGGCTTTGTCAGCGAGTTTTGTCGCGCCCTGGCAGCTTGGGCGGCACGGTCATCCGCAACCGGCAACTTGTCCGCAAGCAGCGGGATCTGGGACAGGGAGGATATGCGCGGAAGGTTCATGTCATTTCACTTTCAGGGGAAGGCCTGCGACGGCAAGGTAAACCTCGTCACATGCCGCCGCGACCCATTGGTTGAGAAGCCCGGCCGCGTCGCGGAATTCGCGGGCCATCGCGTTGTCGGGAACGATGCCGCTGCCGACTTCGTTGGTCACAATCACGACGGGATCGGATTGCACGGACAACGCCGCGGCGAGCGAGCGCCCCTCGGCCTGCCAATCGCGACCGGCCATCATCAGATTGCTCAGCCAGAGCGTCAGACAATCGACGAGCCGCGGACCCTTGCCTGACGTCGCATCCAGCGCGGCGAGCAGTGCCAGCGGCTCCGCATGCGTGGTCCACTCCGCACCCCGGCGTTCTTGATGGCGGGCGATCCGGGCGGCCATCTCAGGATCATGCGCTTCGGCGGTGGCGATGTAGACCGCACAACGGCCCAGCGACATCGCCATTGTTTCGGCGATGTCGCTCTTGCCGGACCGCGCGCCGCCTGTGATGAGTATCGTCTTGCCCATGCTTCGCTCTCAAAGCAGAAACGGGCGAACCGCGAAAGGGAGAATTCGACCGTGGAAAGCGGAGCGGCGACAGAGCTGATCTTGGTCCGTCACGCGCCCGCCCTGACAGGCGGGCGACTTTGCGGGCGCACCGACGTCGCTGCGGATTGCGGGAATGCCAGGCAGTTCCGCGCTGTCCGCGAGGCGATAGGAACAACCGACCGCGTGCTCAGCAGTCCGGCGCTGCGCTGTGTGCAAACCGCCAAAGCGCTTTGGCAGGACGACGCCCCGCCGGAAACGGACCCTGCCTTTTGGGAACAGGATTTCGGTTCGTGGGAGGGCCAGGACACAAGGAACCTGCCCGATCTCGGCCCGCTTGATCCTGCTTCGCTCGCGTCGCACCGACCGCCGGCCGGCGAAAGCTTCGCCGATCTCTGTGCAAGGGTCGAGCCTGCGCTTCGCGCGGCTTCGGCCGGCGGCCGCGTGGCGATCATCGCGCATGCCGGCACGGTCCGGGCCGCGCTTGCGCTGGCGCTCGGCTCGGTCCCCGCAGCGCTTTGCTTTGAGATTGCGCCGCTTTCGATCACCCGGTTGAGGATGAATCCCGGCGGCTCAACCGTCCTCTGCGTCAACTGGACGCCATCATGATGCGACGCGAAACCCGCGTCGCGGGGCATTTCGGAGAGTTCATGCAGGGCCGGATTGGCCCGGACGGCCCTGTTGCGCTGATTTCGATCCCCTGCCCGGTCCTCACGCTTCGCGCGCGCCTCGACCCGGCAGCGGATTTCGCGATGGATGGCCAAAGCAGCGCGATCGTGTCGCAGCAGCGTGCCGGAGACTTCCTAAACTCGCTCGGGATGGCACTGCGGGGCCGCGTGACGCTTGACCCCGACATGCCCGTCGGAGGCGGCGCGGGGGCGTCCACAGCAGCACTGGTAGCGCTTGCCAGACTCGCGGGGTGGTCCGGGGCCCCTGAACTGCTTGCCCGCGCCTGCGTCGAAAGCGAGGGCGCGACGGACCCGCTGATGTTCGAAGCATCGGAATCGCTGCTTTGGGCATCGCGCCAAGGCCGGATTCTGCGCGAATTAGGGTCTATTCCACGCCTTGAGGTCGTCGGGGGCTTCTTCGGCCCAGAAGAACGCACCGACGCCGACGACACGGCATTTCCCGACATCGAGGATCTTCTGGATCCGTGGGGCGCGGCGACTCGGGCGCAGGACGCATTGGCTTTGGCCAAGCTCTCGGCGGTCGCCGCGCGCCGGACCCTCTCGCTCAGAGGGCCGGCAGGCGATCCGACCGAAGCACTGACTGAGGCGTTGTCGGCGGCCGGATTTGCGATCGCCCACACCGGATCTGCACGGGCGTTGCTGTTCCTGCCCGGCCAGGTTCCCAATGAGGCGGAAACCGCCCTGGCCCAATGCGGGTATCGGCAGACTGTTCGGTTTTCCGTGGGAGGCGGCCGATGACAGGGGCGATGATCATGCTTGTCGCGATGGGACTGGACGCTCTGTTCGGTTGGCCGGACAGGGCCTTTCGCCTGATCCGCCACCCCGTCGTCTGGATCGGCGGCCTGATTCGCGCGTTGGACCGGTGGTTCAACATTCCGGGTGCCGAAAGCGGCGCGCTGCGGATTGCCGGCACGCTCACTGCGCTCATCGTGATCGGCGTCACGACCGGAACCGCCTGGCTGATCCAGACCGCCCTTCCCGATGGCTGGATCGGAGTTGCAATCGCCGGAGTTCTGGCCTGGCCGCTGGTCGCCATGCGGTCGCTCTATGACCATGTGGCCGCTGTGGCGCGTCCTTTGGGCACTGGCAACCTGACGCTGGCACGCCGTGCGGTTTCGCGGATCGTCGGGCGCGATCCGAAAATGCTCGATCGTCCTGGCGTCGCGCGGGCCGCTCTTGAAAGCCTTGCCGAGAACACCTCTGACGGCGTCGTCGCGCCACTGTTCTGGGGGGTCATCTTCGGATTGCCGGGGATAGCCGCGTACAAGGCCGTCAACACGCTGGATTCAATGATCGGCCATCGGACCGAGCGCTACGATGCGTTCGGCTGGGCCTCGGCCCGAATCGATGATGTGGTGAATCTTGTTCCCGCACGTCTCAGCGGGCTTCTGTTCGCGCTCATGTCGACGCGGCCCCGCGCCGCGCTCTGCGTGATGCGGCATGACGCGCGTCGGCATCGCTCACCCAATGCCGGCTGGCCAGAAGCAGCGCTGGCGGGGGCGCTCGATATCCGGCTTTCCGGACCGCGCGTCTATGCCGACCACGTCGCCGACGAACCTTGGTTGAACCCCGGCAGTCCCGACCCGATGCCCGAGGACTTTGGACGCGCACTTCACCTGTTCCGGTTGGTCATGCTTGCGCTGGCCCTGCTGATCGCGGTAATCGCACTTTTCTGAACGGGGGAGTGCATGCGGGATCACGGCGGCGATATCGACCGGGCGATCGAGCGGTACGGCGGCGACCCCGATGGATGGGTCGACCTGTCGACGGGCATCAACCGGCGCCCCTATCCCGTTCACGATTTGCCGTCCAGCGCCTGGACAATGCTGCCGACACGCGCGGCCATGATGAGCCTCCGTTCAGCCGCGCGGGCGGCCTACGCGACCGACGCGGCAATCCTGCCGGTGGCGGGCGCACAGATGGCGATTCAGATGATCCCACGCCTGACTGCACCTGGCCTCGCACGGGTGTTGGGGCCGACCTACAACGAGCATGCGGGCGCCCTGCACGCGGCAGGCTGGCAGGTCGAGGAGGTCGAGGAGATCAACGCCCTGGCCGGGGCCGATCTTGCCGTCGTCGTCAATCCCAACAATCCTGATGGCCGCGTGCATCCTCCCGAGGTGCTGCTCCGGATATGTGGACGGGTCGGCCGCCTCGTCGTCGATGAGAGCTTTGGCGATCCGCGGCCCGAATTGTCGCTTGCCGCCACAGCGCGGCGGTCGGGCGTTCTTGTCCTGCGGTCCTTCGGCAAGTTCTACGGTCTGGCGGGCCTGCGGCTTGGCTTTGTCCTGGGCGATGACGACACGATCGCGGCCCTGTCCGAAATGGTCGGCCCGTGGCCGGTCTCGGGGGCCGCGGTTGAAATCGGAAGAGCCGCGCTCGTCGATCGCGAATGGTCCCGGACGACGACGAATCGCCTTCGGGCCGAAGCGCAACGACTCGATGCCCTGGCCACGTCGCATGGCTGGGAAGCGCTCGGCGGATGTGAGCTTTTCAGGCTCTATTTCACCGGAAAGTCCACGGAAGCGCAGGAGCGTCTGGCGCGTGCGCATATCTGGTCGCGCGTATTTCCCCACTCCGAAGGCTGGCTGCGGCTGGGCCTGCCGGGAAACGAGGCCGAGTGGCGTCGGCTTGCCAAAGCGTTGGCTTAGCCGAAGCGCCTCTATCGCGCGCAGGCAAGAAGCGCGTCAATGTCCAGATGCGCCGACATGTGATCGGCCAGCGCGTCGAGCGTGTCCTCCACGCTTTGCCTATAGTGGCCGGTCGCCGTTGCGCCGAACCTGCGCAGGAACGCGGCGCGAAACGCGTCGCCCGCGAACATGCCGTGCAGGTAACTGCCCATGATGCGTCCGTCCGCCGATGTGGCGCCGTCGGGCTGATCCGCCACATGCGCGAAAGGCCGCCTGCAATCCGCCCCTTCGGTCTGGCCGATGTGGATTTCGTAGCCCACCATCGGCGCGCCGGTCGCCGCATGGGTGGCGCTGGTGCGCGTCAGGCGCTTGTCGGGGGTCATGACCGTCCTCACATCGAGCAGGCCAAGCCCGGCCGTCTCGCCCGGCGCGCCTTCAATTCCGTCGGGGTCGGCGATGGACCGCCCAAGCATCTGATAACCGCCGCAGATTCCAAGAACGCTGCCTCCGCGCCGCACATGGGCCGCAAGGTCGATGTCCCAGCCCTGCTGTCGCAGGAATGACAGGTCGCCACGCGTGGACTTGGAGCCCGGGAGGATGACGAGTTGGATGTCGCCCGGGATCGCCATGCCGGGACAGATCATCGTCAAGCTTACGGCAGGTTCCAGCTTGATCGGATCCAGGTCGTCGAAATTGGCAATGCGCGACAGGGCGAGGCAGGCGATCCTCACCGGCCCCCCGTCCGACCCACCGCCCAGATCGAGCGCATCTTCCGCAGGCAGTTTCGCCGCATCGGGAAAAAACGGAAGGACGCCAAAGCCCCGCCAGCCGGTGCGCTCCTCGATCAGCCGGTAGCCGTCATCGAAAAGCGCCGGGTCGCCACGGAACTTGTTTATCACGAAGCCGGCAACCGTACCGCCATCGTCGGGTTCCAGTACCGCCTGCGTCCCGACGACCTGCGCGATCACTCCGCCGCGGTCGATGTCGCCGACGAGCACGACCGGCACATCGGCGGCAAGGGCGAAACCCATATTGGCGATGTCGCCGGCCCTGAGATTGACCTCGGCCGGACTCCCCGCACCCTCGACGATCACGAGGTCATGGGCCACCTTCAGCCGGTTGAAACTGTCGAGGACAGAAGACAAAAGCCGCGGCTTCAGCGCGGCATAGTCCCGCGCCCGGACGGTGGTCAGCCGCTTGCCCTGCACCACGACCTGTGCGCCGGTGTCGGTTTCCGGCTTCAGCAGAACCGGGTTCATGTCCGTATGAGGCTCCAGCCCGCATGCCAGCGCCTGAAGGGCCTGCGCCCGGCCAATCTCGCCGCCGTCCGCGGTCACGGCGGCGTTGTTCGACATGTTCTGCGGCTTGAAGGGCGCGACACTGATGCCGCGCCGACGTGCAATGCGGCAAAGACCGGCGACCAGAAGCGACTTGCCGACGTTGGAGCCTACGCCCTGGATCATCAGGGCCTTCATGACATAACTCCGGCGAAGCTTTCGCGAAGAGCGCGGGAGCCTCCGGCGGGAGTATTTGTCGCCACAATGAAAGCGGGCGCGCAGCCCGATCGGCGCCCCGCCGCGGTCGGCCAACCGGACCGCAACGGGGCGCTTTCACTGTGGACGGTCATCGGCGCTCCCGCCTGTACCGTGGACTGACCTTCACACGCGATTTCTTTCATTGTGGTTAATATACTCCGGGGGTCCGGGGGCAGCGCCCCCGGCCTCGCCTCAGAACTCCACGCCCTTCTGTCCCTTGATGCCGGACCGGAACGGGTGCTTCACCAACGTCATCTCTGTCACCAGGTCCGCGATCTCGATCAATTCCTCCTTGGCGTTGCGCCCCGTGAGCACGACATGGGTCATCGCCGGCTTCTCGTTCTTCAGGAAGGCCACGACCTCGGCAATATCAAGGTAATCGTAGCGCAGCGCTATGTTGATCTCGTCGAGCAGCACCATCCGGTTCCGCTCATCCCGAATCAACTCCTTGGCCTTCGCCCATCCGGCTCTGGCGGCGGCGATGTCGCGTTCCTTGTCCTGGGTTTCCCAGGTGAAGCCCTCGCCCATCGCGTAGAACTGGCAAAGATCGCTGAAATTCGCCTCGATCAGCGTGCGCTCGCCGGTGGACCATGCGCCCTTGATGAACTGCACGACGGCCGATGGCATTTCATGTGCGATGCAACGCAGGATCATGCCGAAGCCCGCAGAGCTCTTGCCCTTGCCCGCGCCGGTATGAACGACGATCAGCCCCTTCTCGCCTTCTTTCGTCGCCATGATCTTGTCCCGCGCGGCCTTCTTCTTGGCCATCTTCCGGGCATGGCGTGCGGCGTCATCGACCGTCGGTGTCGTTTTCGGCTCGCTCATGGGTCACTCCGTCGCTTGACAAGGATAGGGGTCATGCCTCAGGTGAGGCGGCGCTGGTTCCTGTCATATGGCAGGCGAAGAGGGAATGCGACAGGGGGATTGCGACCGAATGGCGCGGGATCCCGAAGCGCAGCCGCCCCCGCGACCGTGACCGGAGAGGTTCCTCCAAGCCACTGGCGAGATGCCGGGAAGGGGGAGGGGCCGTTGGGGCGAAAGCCCTGGCATCCGCAAGCCGGGAGACCTGCCAGCGCAAGGTACGTGACGGCGGACGGGGTGTTCCGCGACCGGCTTGGGCATTCCCGGATGTCCCCGCAGGCCCACCCCCAGCTGCGATGATGGAAGGACCGGCCCGACGTGACCGTAACGCTGCATGTCTGCACAACCTGCAAGATGGGCCAGCCGGTCCCTGAGGATGCGCCGCGCCCCGGCGCGCGTCTCTTTGAGGCGTTGCACGAGGCCGGGGCGCCTGAAGGCGTGAGGATTATGCCGGTGGAGTGTCTCTCCGCATGTGATCTCGGCTGCAACATCGCGCTGTCGGCGCCGGGTCGCTGGTCCTATGTCTACGGGTACATGGACCCGGAGAAGGACGTGCCCGACATCCTTGCCGGGGCCGCCGCCTATGCCAGGGCGCCCGATGGCCTCGTGCCGTGGCGCGAGCGTCCGACGATCTTCCGCAAGCAAAGCCTTGCCCGTATTCCACCGATGGAGACCTGAATGACCGAACTCGCGAAGATACCCGTCACCGTCATCACCGGCTTTCTCGGTTCTGGCAAGACGACGCTGATCCGTCATCTGATGGAGAACCCTCAAGGCAAGCGGCTTGCGGTTCTGGTCAATGAATTTGGCTCGGTCGGTGTGGACGGCGACATCCTGAAGAGCTGCGCCGACGAGAACTGCCCGGCGGAGAATATCGTCGAACTGGCCAATGGTTGCATCTGCTGTACGGTCGCCGATGATTTCATCCCGACGATCGAGGCGCTGATGGCGTTGCCGCAAAAGCCCGATCACATCCTCATCGAGACTTCGGGCCTTGCACTGCCGAAGCCGCTTTTGAAGGCGTTCGACTGGCCGGCGATCCGATCGCGCATCACGGTCGATGGCGTCATCGCTCTCGCCGATGCCGAGGCGGTCGCTGCGGGCCGGTTCGCGCCGGATGTCGAGGCCGTCGAGGCACAACGGGCCGCGGACGCATCGCTCGACCATGAAACGCCGCTTTCGGAAGTGTTCGAGGATCAGATATCCTGCTCCGATATCGTGCTTTTGTCGAAAGCCGATCTGGTGGACGACGCCACGCTTGAGGCCGCTCGCGCCGTGATCGAGGCCGAATCGCCGCGCCCGGTGCCGGTTCTGCACATGGAAGAGGGCCGGATCGATCCGCGGCTGATTCTCGGGCTTGGGGCGGCGGCGGAGGATGATCTGGACGCCCGGCCCTCGCATCACGACGGGGCAGACGATCATGAGCATGACGATTTCGACACTGTGGTCATCACCCTGCCGGAAGTGACCGATCCCGAGGTGCTGAAAGCGGCGATCACCCGGCTGGCGAGGGAGCAGAACGTGCTGCGCGTCAAAGGTTATGTCGCAGTCGCTGGCAAGCCGATGCGGATGCTGGTGCAGGCCGTGGGGGAACGTATCCGGGCGCAATACGACCAGCCTTGGGGCGAGGCGCCCCGCGCTTCGCGGCTTGTCGTGATTGGTGAGCATGACGATATCGATCCGGCGGCAATCCGGTCGGTGCTGGCGCCTGAAACCGTGGAGGCCTGAGCCGCGATGCATGTCGTCTTCCGCGAAAGTCACGGGCTGGAGGAAACAGACGCACCCACCGACCTTGGCCAGGATCCGGCCGAGCTGGTAGTGCTGTCGTTCTCCGACAGTGATCTTGGCGCTTTCGCCGCGGGCTGGCACCGAGCCAGGGGCGGTTTGCCGACGCTGAGGCTCGCCAATCTGGTCGCGCTGCGGCATCCGCTATCGGTCGACACCTATGCCGAGCGGACCCTGGCCGGCGCGAAGGGCATCCTGATCCGCCTGATTGGCGGCGAAAGCTACTGGTCCTACGGGCTGGCGCAGGCGCAGGATCTGGCGCGGCGTCAGGGGATCGCGCTGGCGGTTCTGCCGGCGGACGGACGCGAGGACGCGCGGCTGGATGCGCTGTCGACCCTGCCGAAATCGACCCTGCGCCGCCTGCAATCGCTTTGCGATGCCGGTGGTGCGGTGGCTGCGCAAGCGGCCTTGCAGCAGCTTGCCCTGGCGGCGGGTCTTTATGCAGGGCCAGTGGTGGGGGACAAGACGGTGCCGGTCTTCGGTTGGTACCGTCCGGGGCAAGGTGTGGTGCCGCCACCCGAACCCGATGCGCGTCCGCTGGCGATCGTCACCTTCTACCGATCCTATCTCACATCGGCCGATACCGATCCGGTGGATGCCCTTATTGCGGCGCTGGAAGGGCGCGGATTCTCCGCGCTTGGCGCCTATTCGGCCTCGCTCAAGGATTCTGCCGCGGCGGACTGGTTCCGGGTCGAATTGCAGCGTCTGAACCCCGCGGCCATCGTCAACGCCACGGCTTTCTCCGCAAAGGGCTCCGATGGCGCGCCTTCGCCCTTGGACGCGACCGGCTGTCCGGTTTTTCAGGTGGCGCTATCGACCGCGCGGAAGAAGGATTGGGCGGACGCAGAACGCGGCCTCTCGCCCGCCGATCTTGCCATGCATGTCGTGCTTCCCGAGGTCGATGGCCGCCTTTTTGCAGGTGTGGCAAGCTTCAAGCAGCCCGAGCGCAAAGACCCCGACCTGCAATATTCCCGGTTCGCCCATCGCGCCGACCCTGAAAGAGTTGCGGCCATCGCCGGACGTGTCGCGGGCTGGCGCCGGCTGCTGGAAACGCCCGCAGCGGACCGCAAGCTGGCGTTGGTGCTTTCCACCTATCCGGGCAAGAACTATCAGCTTGCTCATGCGGTAGGGCTGGACGCCCTGACCTCAACTGAGGGAATCCTCGCGACGTTGGCCGGGGCCGGGCATGCGGTGGAACCGGGCGAAGGGCTTGGGACTGCTTTGACTGTCGAGACTCTCGAATGGCCCGTTTCGGCTTATACGGAGACTGCTTCCTGCCTGCCCCAAACCCTGCGCGATGCCGTTGACGCGGCATGGGGCCATCCCGAAGATGATCCTTCCGTTGTCGACGGCTCCTTCCGGTTCCGGGCGATCCGTCGCGGCGCGGCGATCGTCGCGTTGCAGCCAGAGCGTGGCGAGGTCAAGACGCGCGGCGACGAGTACCATGACCTTGCCCGCACGCCGCGCCATTCCTACGTCGCCTTCTACCTTTGGCTCCGTTCGCAGGGACTTCATGCGCTGATCCATATTGGCGCGCACGGAACGCTCGAATGGTTGCCGGGAAAGGCGGTCGCGCTGTCAGCCGAGTGCTGGCCGGACGCGCTGACGGGGAGTCTTCCGGTCATCTATCCTTTCATCGTCAACGATCCCGGCGAGGCTGCGCAAGCCAAGCGGCGGATTGGTGCGGTGACAATCGGACATCTGCCGCCTCCGCTTGCCGAAAGCGGCCTGCCGGACGAACTTGGCCGGCTCGAGCGGTTGCTGGACGAATATTCCACCGCCGACGGACTTGACCCATCCCGCCGCGAACGGTTGATCGCCGACATCCGGGTCGAGGCGCGCGGGCGTGGGGTCGAGGATGACCTTGGCATTCCTCAGGCCGCTTCGCCCGCCGAGGCGATCACCAGGATCGACCGCTTCGTTTGCGACCTCAAGGAAAGCCGCTACGGCGAAGGCCTGCATATTTTCGGCAGCGGCCAATGCGGCGCGGAAGAGCGCGCGGGACTGATCGCAGCGGTGAGCGGTCGCCGGGTTGATGCCGGTCCGTCCGGCTCGCCGTTCCGGGGCCGGTCCGACGTCATGCCGACGGGCCGGAACCTTTTCACGACCGACCCACGCGCTGTCCCTTCCCGATCGGCACACGGGCAGGGCGTGAAGCTGGCGGAGGAATTGCTGCGCCGCCACCTGCAAGATCACGGCGACTGGCCCAAATCTCTTGTCGTCGATCTATGGGGTTCTGCAACGATGCGCACCGCCGGCGAAGAATTCGCGATGGCGCTCCACCTCGCAGGGCTTGCGCCGAAATGGGACGACGGGTCCGAGCGGGTTTCGGGATTTGAGATCGTGCCTCTCACCCTCCTTGGCCGTCCCCGGATTGATGTCACCTTGCGCGTATCTGGCCTGTTCAGAGACGTTTTTCCCGGACTGGCCCAGCTTTTCGAGGCTGCCGCGACAAGCCTTTCAGAGCGAGAGGAAGCGCCCGAGGACAATCCCTATCTGCGCCTTGCCCCGCGTGTATTCGGCCCCAAACCAGGGCTTTACGGGCTGGCGATGAGCGAGGCGATCGAGGATTACGGGCAGGACGGCAGAAATGCGGCGGGCGAGGCATGGCTGGCCGGGTCCGAGTGGGCGATTGACGCGCAGGGCGCGGCGCGTCCGGCGCGCGAAGCGCTCGAGGCGCAGGTCAGCGCAGCGGACGGTTTCGTCCATGTTCAGGATCTTGCCGAAACCGATTTGTTGCTTGCCTCGGACTATGCGGCGCACGAAGGCGGGTTCTCGGCAGCCGTCGCAAGGCTTGGCGGTGAAGTCCCGGCGCTCTATCACCTCGACGCGACCCGGCCAGACACGCCGCGCGCCCGAACGCTTACCGAAGAGATCGGCCGCGTCGTCCGGGCCCGCGCTGCAAACCCGAACTGGGCCGACGCAATGATGAATCACGGCTTCCGCGGCGCGGCCGAGATCGCCGCGACATTGGACCACATGGCCGCCTTCGCGCATCTGACCCGCGCGGTACCGGCGCATCTGTTCGATCTCTATCACGCTGCGACGCTGGGCCGCGACAGCATCGTTGACTTCATGGAGAGGGAGAACCCGGACGCCCTTAACGCGATGCGCGACCGGTTCGCGGCGCTTGCCGACGCCGGGCTATGGATCACCCAGCGCAATTCCGTAGCGATGGGAGTTGCACGATGAGCAAACCCGTCATCCAAGGTTGGTGCCCCGGCGCGTTGCGCCCGATGATGTCGGGCGACGGGCTGGTCGTCCGGGTCAGGCCGCGCAACAACAGTCTCAGCGCTGAGCAGGCCATCGGACTGGCTGAGGCAGCGATGCGTCATGGCAACGGGTTCATCGGTCTGTCGAACCGGGCAAACATCAACATCCGCGGCGTGGAACCCGAATCGCACCCGGCGCTTCTCGACGATCTGACCGGGCTGGGTCTGATCGACACCGACCCAGAAACCGAAGCGCGCCGCAACATCCTCGTCAACCCCATCCGCCCGTACTTTTTCGATTCCGAGGAGCAGCATCCGAATGTCGCCGTTGCCGATGCACTAGCCGCGGCGCTGGCCGCATCCGATGCTCCACGCCTACCCGGAAAGTTCGGTTTCGTCGTCGATCTGGGCCGGGGGTTACGACAACTGGCTGGTGAAATCGGCGATATACGCATCGAAAGCGCGGATGCCGGATGGTACGACTTCATGCTGCGCGCCGATGGAATGCCGACCGGACGCCTTGTGACACGCGACACGGCTGCGGAACTTGCGATCGAGATGGCCCGATGGTTCGTCGAGACGGGCGGCGTTGGCGCGGACGGACGCGGACGGATGCGCGACCATGTCGCGCGCGGCGTGCAGTTGCCGCGCCATCTGGCGGGCGACATCGCCCCTGCCGTCCCGGCAATCCCGCCGAAGCCCGGTTCTCGCGGCGAGGGCATTCTGGTGGCGCTGGCCTTCGGCGAACTCCGGGCCGAGAAGCTCATATGGCTCGCGAAGGCTGGCGGGTGCATGCGGATCACACCCTGGCGGATGATCTACTTCTCGTCGGGTCACAAGATCCGGCGTCGACTGCACCTTGATCGAGATTTCATCAGTTCGCCCGACGACCGCCTGCTTCGGGTGACCGCCTGCACTGGCGCACCCGGCTGTCCGCAGGCGCTGGGGCGGACGCGCGACGTTGCCCGCCGGCTCGCCGGTTTTGTGCCGGCCGGGCGGACGCTCCACGTCTCCGGCTGCGCCAAGGGTTGCGCCCATCCAGAACCCGCCGAAGCGACGCTTGTTGCGCGGAGCGGCGATACCTACGACCTGATCCTGAACGGCACCGCCGCCGGAATCCCGGCGCTTGCCAATCTCTCGCCCGACGCGATCGCCGCCTCGGACCTGTTCCCCACCGGATAGACCATGCCCCATTCCTACGAAACCGACGGCTCCACCATCTACCGGGAATCCTTCGCCACGATCCGGGCCGAAGCCGATCTCGCGCGCTTTGCGCCTGAAGAAGAGGTCGTCGTCGTCCGCATGATCCATGCGGCGGGCCTGGTCGGGCTTGAGGAACATATCCGCTTCTCTCCAGGCATGGCCATCGCTGCCCGCGCGGCGCTCGAGACCGGTGCGCCGATCCTTTGCGACGCGCGAATGGTGAGCGAGGGCATCACCCGCCCGCGGCTTCCGGCGAACAATGAAGTGCTTTGCACGCTGCATGACGAGCGCGTGCCCGGTCTGGCGCACGAGATGGGCAACACCCGCTCTGCCGCGGCGCTGGAACTCTGGCGCCCGTATCTGGACGGCGCGGTGGTCGCGATCGGCAATGCCCCGACTGCACTTTTCCACCTGCTCAATATGCTCGACGACCCCGCCTGCCCGCGCCCTGCCGCGATTGTCGGTTGTCCTGTAGGCTTTGTCGGCGCGGCGGAATCGAAAGACGCGCTGATGGCGGATCTGCCGGCCCCTTCGCTGATCGTGAAGGGACGGCTGGGCGGTTCGGCAATCACGGTGGCGGCGATCAACGCGCTCGCCAGCCGGAAGGAGTGACGATGGGAAAGGTGATCTGCGTTGGCCTCGGTCCCGGCGATCCGGAATTGATGAGCGTCCGGGCGGATCGTCTGGTACGCGGCGCGAAGCACGTCGCCTATTTCCGCAAGGCGGGGCGCGAAGGTCAGGCGCGGCAAATCGTCAACGGCATGATCGGAGAACGTGCCACAGAATATCCGATGGAGTATCCGGTAACGACGGAGATCCATTTCTCCGACCCTGAGTATAATCGCCAGCTTGCCGAATTTTATGACGATTGGGCGCAGAAACTCGCGGTTTTGGCTGAAACAGAGACTGTTTTTGTGCTGTGCGAGGGTGATCCGTTCTTCTACGGCTCGTTCATGCATCTGCATTCGCGGCTTCAGGGGCGTGCCGAAGTCGAGGTGGTTCCGGGCATCACCGGCATGTCCGGCTGCTGGACCGCGACGGGTATCCCGATCACTTGGGGCGACGACGTGTTGACGGTGCTGATGGCCACCTTGCCGGAAGATGTGCTGGCGGAACGGGCGCGCGAAGCCGACGCGCTGATCGTGATGAAGATCGGGCGAAACCTGCCCAAGCTGCGCCGGGCATTGGCGACTGCAGGTCGTCTTGGAGCGGCGTGGATCGTGGAGCGCGGAACCATGGCCGGACAGCGCGTGCAGCGGCTTTCCGAGGCCGAAGAGGTTGCGCCCTATTTCTCGATTGTCGTCGTGCATGGCCAGGGACGGCGGCCGTGAGCGGCTGGGTCGCCGTAGCCGGGCTTGGTCCTGGCAACGACGCGCTTGTCACCGATGAAGTGCGGGCAGCGCTTGCGGAGGCGACGGACGTGGTGGGCTACATCCCCTATGTCGCCCGCGTTTCCCCGCGACAGGGCCAGTGCCTGCATCCATCGGACAACAGGGTCGAGCTCGACCGGGCGAACCACGCGCTTGACCTGGCCGCCGAAGGCAAGCGCGTCGCCATCGTTTCCTCGGGTGATCCTGGGGTATTCGCGATGGCATCGGCGTTGTTTGAAGCGCTGGAAAGCCGGCCCGATCCCGCGGCATTCGACATCCGCATTCTGCCCGGCATCACGGCGATGCTTGCCGCAGCGGCCCGGCTGGGCGCGCCACTCGGCCACGACTTCTGCGCGATCAACCTGTCGGACAATCTCAAGCCCTGGGCCGTGATCGAACACCGCGTGCGGCTGGCAGCTGAGGCAGGCTTTGCCTTGGCGTTCTACAATCCCCGCTCAAAGAGCCGCCCGCACCAGTTCGCCCGCGCGCTCGAGATATTGAGGGAAGAGTGCGGCGGTGACAGGCTCATCTCCTTCGCACGGGCGGTGACGACGCCGGATGAGCAGCTGCGGACCGTCACGCTCGCCGACGCTACGCCGGAAATGGCGGATATGCGGACGGTCGTGATCGTCGGCAACCCCGCCACGAGGCGCGTCGGTCGGTTCGTCTATACGCCGAGGTCGGCGCGATGATTGATGAACTCCATAACCTCATCCACGCTCTCGGCGACCCGGCGCGACGGAAGGGTTGGCCGCTCTATCAGAATCACCGGAATCCCCAAGGTTCGAGCCGCGTCAAGCTTTGCCCGCGCGCCGTCGCCACCCGAGTTCTTGGCGACGATGAGGTCTATGCGATGGCGTTGCAGAAGCTCCCTGTCGCCTGTCTCGGAGAAAGGGCCACGGGCGATGACGGCTTCCGCATCCGCCAACGGCAATGGCCCCTCGAACGGATCGACGAGACGCAGGAGGTAGTGGTGCCGCGGCTTCGCAGCGAAGACGCGGAGGTTCTGCCTGCCGATGGCAAGAAAGACGCGAGCCGGATGATCTGGCAGCGCGGCGACCGCAGCGGACAGGTCAGGCACGGGGTGCCAGTCGTCGCCCGGACCCCGCACCCAAGGCGGGCGGACGAACGAGCAGAGCCTGGTTCCCGTCAGGGCGCAGGCTTCGATCGCATTGCGGCTCATCCCTTCGGCGAAAGGGTGGGTCGCATCGACGACATAGGCAACTGCTTCGGCTTCGAGATAGGCCGCGAGCCCCGTGACGCCGCCGAAACCGCCAACCCGCGTCGGCAGCGGTTGGACAGTGGGAGAGCCGGTCCGACCGGCATAGGAATAGACCGCATCCACCCCGTCCGAGGCGAAACGGCGGGCAAGCAGTCCCGCTTCGGTCGTGCCGCCAAGAAGAAGGACACGCGGCATGGCTGATCCGTGGCTGACAATCATTGGACTCGGCGAAGATGGCTTGAACGGGCTGCCGGACGCAAGCCGAACCGCACTTCGCAATGCGGATGTCATCTTTGGCGGGCCGCGCCACCTGGCCTTGGTGGATGCGGGGCGTAAAGGTCATGAATGGCCCATTCCTTTCGCCATCGACCCTGTTCTGGCGGAAAAGGGCAAAAGCGTCGTCGTGCTCGCCTCGGGTGATCCGTTCTGGTTTGGTGCCGGCGGAAGCCTTTCGGCTCATCTCGGCTCAGACGAATGGGTGGCGCACCCCGCGCCCTCCACCTTCTCGCTCGCCGCCGGACGGCTCGGCTGGCGGTTGGAGGAAGTCCTGTGCCTCGGACTGCACGCCGCGCCGTTCGAGCGGCTGGTTCCGGTGCTTTCGCGTGGCGTGAGGGCGATCTGTCTTCTGCGCGACGGGGCAGCGGCGGCGGAACTCGCGGGCTGGCTGTCAATTCATGGATTCGGCCCATCCAAGTTGACGGTGATGGAGGCGCTAGGCGGGCCGCGCGAGCGGCTTCGAAACGCCGTCGCCCAGCGCTATGGTCTGGCGGATGTTGCGGCGCCGGTCGCGGTTGCCATAGTCGCCGACGGCGGCGGCGGGCTGCCCCGCGCCTCAGGCCTGCCGGACGAGGCTTTCGTCCATGACGGTCAGATCACGAAACGCGCGATCCGGGCGCTGACGCTTTCCGCGCTTGCGCCGCGTCCGGACGAGGTGCTTTGGGATCTCGGGGCGGGATCCGGGTCAATCTCGGTTGAATGGTGTCTCGCCGCCCCGGGTACCATCGCCCATGCGATCGAATCGCGGGCAGACAGGGCCACGTATATCGAAACGAATGCCGCCGCCTTCGGGCTTCAGCAGCGGCTGAACGTACACCGGGCTTTCTGGCCCGAGGGGCTTGCCCAGCTTCCGCCACCAAGCGCGGTCTTTATTGGCGGAGGCGCAGATATTGCTGGAATAGAGACTGTTTTTGATGCCTTGCCAGCTGGCACACGCATCGTCGCGAATGCGGTGACCATCGAGACCGAGGCGCTTCTTTCCGGATGCCAGGAACGCCGCGGCGGTACGCTGATGCGGTTCGAGATCGCAACCTCCTCGCCGCTCGGAAGGCTTCGGGGCTGGGCTCCCGCACGCCCGGTCGTTCAGTGGAGCACTGTCACATGAGGGTGGCGGGCATCGGATTCAGACCTGCCGCTACGCTTGCCTCGTTAACGGACGCTCTTATCCGCGCCGGTGGCAAAGCCGACCTGCTCGCGACCGCAGCGACCAAGGCCGATGCGACCGTCGCGCGGGAGTTGGCATCGGAGCTTGGCCTGCCGCTGGTTCCGATCGAGCTTGCGGAACTTGCGCATCAGCCGACCCTTACCCACTCGCCGTTTGTCGCAAACCGCTTCGGCACGGGATCGGTCGCTGAAGCGGCGGCATTGGCGGCTGCCGGGCAAGGCGCACAGCTTATTGGGCCGCGGGTCGTGTCGGGTGATGGGCTGGCAACGGCGGCTATTGCGGAAAGGAAAGAAGAATGACCGTTCACTTCATCGGTGCAGGGCCGGGAGCACCCGATCTTCTGACGCTGAGGGGCCGCGACCTGATCGCAGCCAGCCCGGTATGTCTTTATGCGGGTTCGCTGGTTCCCGAAGCGATCCTGTCGCATTGCCCAGCCGATGCAAGGGTCGTCAACACGGCGCCGCTGTCGTTGGACGAGATCATCGCGGAAATCGCAAAAGCGCATGAAGCCGGCCATGACGTTGCGCGGCTTCATTCCGGTGATCTCTCGGTCTGGTCGGCTATGGGCGAACAACTGCGCAGGCTTCGAGAACTCGGTATTCCCTATGATGTGACGCCGGGTGTCCCGGCCTTCGCGGCGGCGGCGGCGGCTGTCGGCGCAGAGCTGACGCTGCCTGGGGTCGTGCAGTCCGTCGTGCTGACCCGTACATCCGGCCGCGCCACATCCATGCCATCGGGCGAAACGCTGGAGAACTTCGCCAAGACCGGTGCATTGCTTGCCATTCACCTGTCGGTCCATGTCCTCGACCGCGTGGTCGCAGAGTTGTCGCCGCACTACGGGGGCGACTGCCCCGTCGCGGTCATCTGGCGGGCAAGCTGGCCCGACCAGCGGATCGTGCGCGCGACGCTGGGAACTTTGGAAACCGCCATCGGCGCTGAGATGGAGCGCACGGCCCTGATCTTCGTCGGCCGGTCGATCGGAGCGGAAGAATTCGACGAAAGCAGACTCTATGCCGGCGATTATGACCGCCGCTACCGGCCTGTCGGCACCGATCCCCGCTTTCCTGAAACGTCATGATGCCCCCCGGCCTCATCATTTCGGCGCCGGCTTCGGGAACAGGCAAGACGACGCTGATGCTTGGTCTGCTCGGTGCGTTCCGTGCGCGGGGGCTGACCGTTCAGCCTTTCAAGAATGGACCGGATTACATTGATCCCGCCTTTCATCGCGCGGCGTCGGGACGGGTTTCGGTCAATCTCGACAGTTGGGCCATGGGCGCCGACCGTATCGCCGGGCTCATCGGCATTGCCAAGGACGCCGATCTGGTGCTGGCTGAAGGGTCTATGGGGCTCTTTGATGGTGTTGCGCAACCCGGTGAGACCGGTACAGGGGCAAGCGCTGATCTGTCGGCCCTGACCGGCTGGCCCGTCGTTCTTGTCCTTGACGTGTCGGGCCAGGCGCAGTCCGCGGCCGCCGCCGCCTTGGGGTTTGCGACCATGCAGCCGGACGTCTCGGTCGCGGGGGTCGTGCTGAACCGCGTCGCAAGCCCGCGCCATGAAGCTCTGGTGCGGGCGGGGATGGATGCGATCGGCATCCGGGTTCTTGGCGCGCTGCCCCGCAAGGGCTCGATCGAAATGCCAGAGCGGCATCTCGGCTTGGTGCAGGCCGAAGAAACGCCCGACCTCGACCGCATTATCGCCGACGCGGCGGCGTTCGTCGCCGAGCATATCGACCTCGACACGGTTCGCGAAGCGGCCGGCAAGACCAGGATGGGCGCAACCCCATCGCTCAGGGTGGTGCCGCCGGGTCAACGCATCGCGCTTGCCCGGGACGAGGCGTTCTCGTTCGTCTATCCACATCTCCTTGACGGCTGGCGGGCCGAAGGCGCCGAGATCCTGCCCTTCTCGCCCCTTGCCGACGAGGCGCCGGACGAACACGCCGATTGCTGCTGGCTGCCCGGTGGATACCCCGAGTTGCATGGCGCGAAGCTTGCGGCGGCGAGCGGTTTTCGGGAAGGGTTGAGACTGTTCGCCGAAAGCCGGCCCGTCCACGGTGAATGCGGCGGCTACATGGCGATGGGTGCCGCGATCATCGACAAGTCGGGGAAACGGCACGAGATGGCCGGACTTCTGGGGCTCGTCACCTCATACGAAAAGCGCAGGATGCACCTTGGCTATCGGCTGGCCAAACTCGACGCGTCGATCCCGTGCCATGCCGCCGGCACACGGCTCAGAGGCCACGAATTTCACTACTCGACGATCCTCGACCAACCCGATATGGCGCTGGCGCAAGTCGTGGACGCCAACGGCGACGCGGTTCCCGAGACCGGATCGCGACGTGGCACGGCGACCGGCACCTTCTTTCACCTCATCGCGGAGGCGACATGAGCGGGTTTGTCAGTTTCGTCTCTTCCGGCCCCGGCGATCCGGAGCTTTTGACCCTGAAGGCAGTTGATCGCCTTGAGAAGGCCGACGTCGTTCTGTTCGACGATCTTTCCTCCGGTCCCATTCTCGCCAAGGCGCGCGCGGGCGCCGACATGGTGGGGGTGGGCAAGCGAGCGGGCCGGGCGTCGCCGAAACAGGACCATGTGAGCAGGCTTCTGGTGGACTACGCGCTTTCGGGCGCGAAGGTCGTCCGGCTGAAGTCCGGGGACAGCGGGCTTTTCGGACGGCTCGAGGAAGAGATTACCGCCTGCCGCACGGCGGGCATCGACTATGAGATCGTCCCCGGCGTTACCTCGGCGATGGCGGCGGCCGCCGCGGCGGGCATCCCGCTCACCCGTCGCCTTACCGCGCGCAGGGTGCAGTTCGTCACCGGGCACGACGTGACGGGTGCTTTGCCCGAGGACCTCAATATGGCGGCCCTTGCCGATCCGACGGCGACAACGGTCATTTTCATGGGCAAGCGCACGTTTGCCGAACTGTCGCGACGGCTTCGGAATGCCGGCCTGCCCGCAGAGACGCCCGCCCTCTTGGCGGAAAGTGTCTCTACTTCGGCAGAAAAGCTGGTGCGCGGAACATTGGCGACCATGACGGCGCTTATCGCGAGCGAGGCGTCTGACGGACCTGCGCTCATCCTGCTCGGACCGCTGGCAGAGAGCGGATGAGCGCGATCAGCATCACCATCTGCCGCTCGTGCCCCGCTGGCCAGAAAGGACTGGTGGCGAAGTTGACGGCCGCTGTCGATGCGTCGCAGATTGACGCCATCGTCCGGGAGACTGATTGCATGTCCGGGTGCACGAAACCGTCGACGGTCGCTTTTCGTGCGGAGGGCAAGACGGCCTATCTTTTCGGCGGCATCACAGGGGATGACCTTCCGAATCTCGTCACCTTCCTTGGTCTTTACGTCCAGTCGCTGGACGGCAAACTCACCGACGCGAGACCGCTGGGGTCGCTCAGGGAAAAGGCCATCGCGCGCATTCCTGGGTGACAATTGTCGCAATCGGCGTCTTGTCCGGCGCTGTTCCGTCTTGACCAACGGGCCGTCGTGCTGGCACATGGGTTCTGCATGGTGTCCAGCAGGCGCAAAGCGCCAGGACCGAAACGGGAATGGGGACGGGTGGACCAAAGGCGGCACCCAAAGCCCCAACCGCCCCCGCGACTGTGAGCGGCGAGCGGCCTTCCAACGGCCACTGGGGCAGGCCCCCGGGAAGGCGGAAGGCGCGCAAGGACCCGCAAGTCAGGAGACCGGCCATGCGTGAAGGTAACGCGAACGCCGTCGGGTGTGACGGCAAGGAGAGATGTATGAACGCGCTTAACCATTCCGCCGCCAAGACCTCGACCGGGCTGATGTCCATTCTGTTTGTTGCCCTGATCGGCGCGACGGTTCTTTTGGTGGCGGGCCACGCGCAGTCGGCGACGCTGCACGACGCGGCGCACGACATGCGCCACGCGACCGGCTTTCCCTGCCATTAAGCCGGGCCGAGCGGTCACATAATGATCCAACGCATGCTGGCCGGCGGGCTGATCGCCGGCTTTGCAGCGGGGCTGTTCGCGGCGCTGCTGCATTTCGCTTTCATTCAGGAACTAATCCTTCTGGGTGAGAAATATGAGACGCGTGAGATCGTGCATTTCGCGGGCGCGGGTGATGGCGCGTCGGAACCCTCGCCCCATAGCCATGAAGCCGACACGGCGAGCCACGATCACGACAGTTCTGGCGGAACAGAGACGGATTCGACCCTGTCCCGCAACCTCTTGACCGTGCTTTTTACCGGGCTGATCTATGCCGGGTACGGCATGATTCTTGTTGCAGGGTTCGCGCTGGCCGAGCATTTCGGTCGCAGCATCCAGGCCCGCGAGGCGATCCTGTGGGGCATCGGCGGCTTTGTGGCGTTCCAGCTTGCACCCGCAATGGGCCTTGCGCCGGAATTGCCGGGCACGATCGCGGCCGACCTATCGTCGCGGCAGGTCTGGTGGTTAGGCACCGTCGTCGCGACAGCCGGCGGGTTGGCGCTTTTGTCCTATGGACGGGGCATCGTCGCGGCACTTGCGGCCGGGGCGCTTCTCGCTGCACCCCATGCCATCGGCGCGCCGCAACCTGAACAGTTCTGGGGCTTCGCCCCGCCAGAGGTCGGGGCCGAGTTCGCCGCAAGGGTTCTCGGCGTCGGGCTTGCGGCTTGGACCGCTTTGGGCTGGCTGGCCGGACGTATCTGGATTGGAAAGAGCGGGTGAACGGCAGGCTGCGCGGATGATCGAGCTTTTTCTTGTCGGCATCGGCACGGGCAACCCCGACCACCTGACGCTTCAGGCGGTGAAGGCGTTGAACAGCGTTGATCTGGTGATGATCCCGCGAAAGGGCGAGACGAAGGCCGACCTGGCCGAACTGCGCCGCGGGATCTGCGACGAGGTCCTGACCAACCCGCACGTCCGGACCGTCGAATTCGATCTGCCGGTCCGCGAGGTTGGGAATCCGAGCTACCATGCGGGCGTGGACGACTGGCACGACCGGATCGCTTCGGTATGGACAGAGACTATTCTGGCCGAAATCGGTACTTGCGGCCGGGTCGGATTGCTCGTTTGGGGCGATCCGTCGCTCTATGACAGCACACTCAGAATTGCCGGGCGCGTGGGCCGCAAGCTGCCGGTCGAGGTCACGGTCATTCCCGGCATCACTTCGTTGCAGGCACTCACTGCGGCTCATGCCATTCCTGTCAATGAGATCGGCGCCCCCTTCACCGTGACCACCGGCAGGCGACTGCGCGAAAAGGGTTGGCCGGACAACTCGGACACGCTCGTCATCATGCTCGACGGCGAGTGCTCATTTCAGTCCATCGCCCCGAACGGCGTGACGATCTGGTGGGGCGCCTATGTCGGCATGGAGGAGGAAACCATCCTCTCAGGGCCGCTGACCGAGATCGGGCCAGAGATCGTCAAGACCCGCGCCGCCGCCCGCGCCCGACATGGCTGGATCATGGACACATACATCCTGCGGCGGGCCTGAACGCGCCTCAGACCTTTCTAATCGTGTCGCCCAGTTGCAGAAGAGGTGACAGTTCCACACGCTCTCCTCCGACAAGCCCGCTGTTGGACCGGCCGGCGATGATGGCGCCCGCGCGCCGACCGATTTCCCAGCGGCAGGCATCCATCGTCGCCAGCCGCCGCGGCAGCCCTTCAAGAAGATCGACGCCGTTGAACCCGGCCAGGCCTAGCCGGCCGGGCACATCGATGCCCTTTTCGAGACAATAGAGAAGTCCACCCGCACCGATCATGTCGTTTGAATAATAGAGAAAATCAAGGCCGGGATTGCGGTCTAGCATCGCCTCGGTCATCTCGCGCCCCTTCAGAAGCGCGGAGCCGCCGGAGTAGTATTCGCGGTCCACAAGCTCAAGCCCCGCTTCGGCCAACTCCGCCTCGAACCCCTCCATCCGCTTTCGCGCCCGATGGTCATGCGGCATTTTCGTGCCGAGGAAGCCAATCTTCCTGTAACCCGCCCCGACGATGGCGCGGGCCATTTCGGTCCCCGCGCGCCGGTGCGAAATACCCACGACAGAATCGATCGGCGTGCCGTCAACGTCCATGATCTCGACAATCGGGATGCCCGCGTTCTGCAACATCGCCCGCGCGGCATCCGAATGCTCCAGCCCGGCCACGATGACGCCGGAAGGCCGCCAGGACAGCATCTCGTACAGCACCGCCTCTTCCCGTTCCGCCGAGTAGTTGGTGACGCCGAACACCGGTTGAAGGCCACTGTCCTCCAACTCTTCCGAAACGCCGCTGAGCACATCTGGGAACACGAGGTTCGACAGCGACGGCACGATCACGGCGACAAGATTGACCCGTTGCGAGGCAAGCGCGCCGGCGATCTTGTTCGGCACATATCCAAGCCGCTTTGCGGCTTCGAGCACCCTTTCACGGGTGGTGTCAGATACATCGCCTCGATTGCGCAACACGCGGCTGACCGTCATCTCGGACACGCCGGACGCTTCGGAGACATCCCTGAGCGTCAAGGCGCGGCGCATGTCCTTTGGTGTGCGGCTGTTCACAATGCCATTTCCCCCGAGGCATATTTCCGCCGCAACGCTAGCGGCAAACGGCGCGCGTGTTCAAGCAGACACGACCGATTAACACCGATAGCTATTGCAAAGTCGATTTTATATTCATACTTTGGAATGTGAAAGCAACCAAAGGAGTCGCTCATGTCACTCGATCGCACAATTCTTGCCTTTGCCGGGATCATGATTCTGGTTTCCGTGGCTCTCACAGTGTGGGTTTCGCCGTATTTCGTCTGGCTGACCGTTTTCGTCGGCGCGAACCTGCTACAGTCCGCCTTTACCGGCTTCTGCCCTGCCGCTGCGTTCTTCCGCAAGCTTGGCGTCAAACCGGGCAACGCTTTCTGAAAGGCCGCAAGATGCGCGCGCTTCTTCTCATAACGATGCTGCTTGCGGCGGGGCCGCTTTTCGCCGGAACCTATGACGTGGAACCTGTCACGGTGCCAGAGTGGAAGGCCGTCTATGGGCGGGTCGAAGCGCGCGAAACCGTTCCAGCGCGCGCCCGGATCGGCGGCACCGTTCGTTCGCTTTCGGTCAGCGAAGGCGATGTTGTTGCGGCCGGCCAAGAGATCGCGCTGATCCACGACGACAAGATCGCGTTCCAGATCGCAGCCTTAGACGCCCAGATCACGGCGCTTCAGGCGCAGCGGGCGACGGCTGAAACCGAGCGGCAACGCGGCGAGGCGTTGGTCGAGCGCGGGGTGATGACGGTTCAAAGGCTCGACCAGTTGCGCACGTCGGTGGATGTGGTCGACGGCCAGATTTCCGCGACCAAGGCCCAGCGCGACATTGCCGAACAACAAAGCGCCGAGGGTCGGGTTCTGGCGCCGGGCGCGGGGCGCATTCTGACCGTTCCGGTAACACCCGGGGCGGTCATCCTGCCGGGCGAGGTGGTCGCGACCATCGGCGGCGGGGGATTCTTCCTACGGCTGGCGATTCCCGAACGCCATGCCGCCTCGCTGGTCGAGGAAGCAGCCATTCGGATCACAACGGACGGTCAGGCCTCGGAAGGCCGCATCGCAAAGCTTTATCCGCAGATCGAGAATGGCCGTGTCGTCGCGGACGTGGAGGTCGAGGGTCTTGATACGGCCTATGTGAATGCCCGCGTTCTGGTGGAACTGCCCGTCGGTGAACGGCAGGCGCTGCTGGTCCCCCGCGCAGCCGTGACGACCCGATCCGGCCTTGATTTCGTTGCCGTGACGGAAGCAAATGAAATGGTGGAACGCGCCGTTGTCCTTGGTCAGGACATTTCGCTTGACGGTCTTGAACTTGTCGAAGTTCTGACCGGCCTGAATGCGGGCGACGAGGTTGTCACGCCGTGAGCAGCGAGCCACACAAACTCGGCATCGCCGGCGCGCTTACGCGTGGGTTCATCACCTCGCCGCTGACGCCGTTGTTTCTTCTTGCCGCCTTTGTGTTCGGCCTTGTGGCACTCGTCTCGCTACCACGCGAGGAAGAGCCGCAGATCTCGGTTCCGATGGTCGATATTCATGTCCGTGCCGATGGGCTGAAGGCAGAGGACGCGGTGAAGTTGATCACCGAACCGCTCGAAACGATCGTCAAGGGCATCGACGGGGTCGAGCATGTCTACTCTCAGACCTCAGACGACCGTGTGATGGTGACGGCGCGGTTCCTCGTTGGCACCTCCTCGGATGCGGCGATCCTGCGGGTCCACGAAAAGCTTCGCGCCAACATGGACCGGATTCCGGTCGGCATTCCCGAACCGATGATCGTCGGCCGTGGGATCGACGACGTGGCGATCCTGTCGCTGACGCTCACGTCAAGGCCCGAGGTTGCGGAGCGGTTGACCGCGAACGACCTGACGCGGATCGCCCGGGAACTCAGAACCGAGATTGCCAAGATACCCGACGTCGGCCTGACCTACCTTGTCGGCGAGACCAGCGAGCGCCTGCGTATCGCGCCAGACCCCGACCGGCTCGCGCTTTATGGCGTGACGCTGCAACAGCTTGCCGGAAAGGTCATGGGCGCGAATGCTGCCTTCCCCGCCGGAAACCTGCGCGATGAGGGCGAGCAGATCGAGCTTGTCGCGGGCGAAACCCTGCGATCGCCGGAAGAGATCGGCAACCTGCTTCTGACAGCGCGCGATGGCCGCCCGGTCTATGTCCGCGACGTCGCCGATGTCAGCTTCGCCGCCGAGGGTGAAGAACACTACGTCGCCACCGTGACCCGCACCGAGAAGGGCAAGGAACGCGTGCCGGCCGTCACCCTGGCGGTGGCCAAGCGGGCCGGTTCCAACGCGGTGACGGTCGCCGAAGACATCCTGCATCGCGTGCATGCCCTGGAAGGAACTCTGATCCCCGAGGATGTGGCCGTCGAGGTGACGCGCGACTATGGCGAAAGCGCCAACGAGAAGGCCAATGAGCTGCTCTATCATCTGGCGCTCGCCACGCTTTCGATCATTGCGCTGGTCTGGGCCGCCATCGGACGACGGGAGGCTTTCGTCGTCGCCATCGTCATCCCGGTGACGATCCTACTCACGCTTTTTGCGTCGAACCTCATGGGCTACACGCTGAACCGGGTGTCGTTGTTCGCGCTGATCTTTTCCATCGGCATCCTTGTCGATGACGCCATCGTCGTGATCGAGAACATTGCCCGCCACTGGGGCATGGCCGACGGGCGCGACCGCAAGGCGGCGGCGATCGACGCGGTGGCCGAGGTCGGCAATCCGACGATCGTCGCCACCCTTACCGTTGTCGCCGCACTTTTGCCGATGCTCTTCGTCTCGGGTCTCATGGGGCCTTATATGAGCCCGATTCCGGCCAACGCCTCGGCCGCGATGATCTTTTCCTTCTTTGTCGCCGTGATGGTCACGCCGTGGCTGATGCTCAAGATCGCGGGAAACGCGCCCCTGCATGCCCATGACGACGGGGCGCATGGCGGGGCGCTGGGGAAAGCCTATAGCCGAGTGGCGGCGCCCATTCTTGCGTCGAAAGCCCGCAGTTGGCTGTTCATCGCGGCCGTGCTCGTCCTTACGGTCGGGTCGTTGGCCCTGTTCTACACCAAGGATGTGACGGTCAAGCTCCTGCCCTTCGACAACAAATCGGAGCTGTCGGTCGTCGTCGATCTGCCCGAAGGATCGGCGGTCGAGACCACGGACGCCGTGGCCCAGCGGATTGCGAACATCGTTCTCGATCTGCCCGAGGTGAAGTCGGTCCAGACCCACGCCGGCACCTCGGCGCCGTTCAACTTCAACGGCCTTGTGCGCCATTCCTATCTGCGCGCGATGCCCGAGATGGGCGAGGTCGCGATCAACCTCGTGCCGAAAGGCGAACGTGAACGGAGCAGCCATGAGATCGCGCTGGACATCCGCAACCGGATCGCCGCCCTGCCCGTTCCTGCCGGGACGAGCCTCAAGACGGTCGAACCGCCGCCCGGCCCGCCGGTTCTTGCCACACTGCTTGCCGAGATCTACGGGCCAGACGCGAAGACTCGCCGCACGGTCGCGGCGAAGGTGGAAGAGGCGTTCCGCGCAATCCCGTTCATCGTCGACGTGGACAACTCCTACGGTGAACCCGCCCGGCGCCTGCGCATGACGGTTTCAGCTGACGCCGCCGAGTTCTTCCAGGTGCAGGAGGCCGATGTACTCGACACGATCGCGGTTCTGAACGGCGGCCAAACCATCGGCTATTCGCATCGCGGCGAAGGGCGGCAACCGATACCCCTTCGCCTCGAAAGACCCAAGGGCGAACGCCAGATCAACGAGAGCTTCCTGTCCACGCCTATACCCGCCAACGTGCTTCCGGGTGCGCGAGGGGTCGTCGAGCTTGGCGATGTCGTCGATGTGACCGAAGAAAGAGCGTCCTTCCCTGTCTTCCGGCACAATGGCCGATCAGCCGAAATGGTCACCGCCGAGTTGGCCGGAGATTTCGAGGCGCCGCTCTACGGCATGATCGCAGTGCAGGAAGCGCTGGACGCCCAGGACTGGACGGGCCTGCCCAAGCCCGAGATCTCGTTGCATGGCCAGCCAGAGGATGAAAGCTATCCGACCCTTCTATGGGACGGCGAATGGGAGGTGACCTGGGTCACGTTCCGCGACATGGGTGCGGCCTTCGGCGTCGCTCTTTTGGGCATCTACATTCTCGTCGTCGCGCAATTCGGGTCGTTCAAGGTGCCGCTTGTGATTCTGACGCCGATCCCATTGACCTTCATCGGCATCCTCGGGGGGCACTGGCTGTTTGGCGCGCCCTTCTCGGCCACGTCGATGATCGGCTTCATCGCGCTCGCCGGCATCATCGTGCGGAACTCGATCCTGCTGGTGGACTTCATCCGGCATGCCAGGACGCCGGACCGGCCGTTGACCGACATCCTGATCGAAGCGGGTGCGATCCGGTTCAAGCCTATCCTTCTGACCGCGCTTGCCGCAATGATCGGCGCCGCCGTCATCCTCACCGACCCGATTTTCCAGGGGCTCGCGATCTCACTCCTGTTCGGCCTCGCCTCATCTACGCTTTTGACCGTTCTCGTCATTCCCGCCGTCTACCGGGTGCTCCGGACCTGAACTGGCCCGTCTTGAGGCATCTGGCGCCATCCACTAGGGTGACGTGCGCATCGTCAGCAACCCGGAGCCGGTCATGACCCAACGCTTGCATCTCGTTTTCGGAGGTGAACTCGTCAGCCCCACAAAAACCGTGTTCAAGAAGCCTGAAGATATCCATGTCGTGGGCGTTTTTCCGGATTATGACACCGCCTACAACGCATGGAAGGCCGAAGCGCAGCGTACGGTCGACGATGCTCATACCCGTTACTTCATTGCCCACATCCACCGATTGCGCGACGAGGCCGCCGAGGCAGGGCCGACCGAGGAACTCGGGTTCTGAGCAGCCTGGCGCATGGCAAAGTCCCTTTCGCTCGCTCTCTATTTGAAGGCCGCCGCGCGCGGCCCTGCGGGGTTGGTGCCGAAGCGTCCGGCGCGGCCCAAGGGCTCGGTGGTCTGGCTCCATGCCGGATATGACACCGCGGCCAGCAGCCTTGTGCCGCTTGCCCAGCTCATCAGGCGGGGGCGTGATGGCGTGCATCTTCTCATCACTACCGAAAGGGAAGCGCTTGGCGAAACTGCCAGGTTCCCGGAAGGAACGGTCACCGATGTCCTGCCGGACGACCGGTTGCCTGATCTGCTGCCGTTTCTCGATCACTGGAAACCGGACCTCGCGGTTCTGACCGGCCCGGGCCTGCCGCCCGCCCTGATCGCGACATTGCATGACCGCAAGGCGCCAATCATCCTCGCGGATGTCGGGTTCGGCGCACGTCACGCGGCCGAGTGGCGATGGCAGCGGGGCATGGCCATGTCGCTTCTGCGCCGCATCACCCGCATTCTCGCCCGCGATTCCGACTCCGCGCGCCGGCTCGACAAGTTGGGCGGTGGCGGGCTCGCCATTGATATCATCGGCCGGATCGAGGAAACGACCGATCCGTTGCCCTGCACCGAGGCGGAGCGCGCTGTTCTGGCCGAACTCCTTGGGGCGCGGCCAGTATGGCTTGCGATGGCCTGTTCGCAGGACGAGGAAGACACGGTGATCGCCGCACACCAGCATGCGATGCGGCAAGCGCACCGGATGCTTCTCATTCTCGTTCCGGCCGACGCGACGCGCGCGCCTGAGATTGCCGAACGCGTTGGCCATCTGGGCTGGGTCTCGGCAACACGCAGCCGCGAGCAGGAACCCGACCCGGATGTCCAGGTCTTCATCGCCGACAGCGAGGGGGAGCTTGGCCTCTGGTATCGGCTCGCGCCGGTCACGTTCATGGGCGGCACGCTCAGTCCCGGCGGCTCGGGCCGAAACCCGTATGAACCGGCGGCGCTTGGCTCGGCCATCGTGCATGGCCCACATTTCGGCCCCTACGCCGCGGCCTATGCCCGTTTCGTCGATGCCCGAGCCTCACGGCAGGTGGATGGGCCCGCCGCATTGGCCACGGCGGTCGGCGAACTCATCGCCCCGGACAAGGCGGCGACGCTCGCGCACAACGCCTGGGCAATGTCTTCCGGTGGCGCCGAAGTGGCCGAACGTGTTTCAGAGATCATTCTCGCGACGCTCGACGCACGTATGGCCCGGAAGGCGGGCTGATGCGAGCGCCGGGCTTCTGGGACACGCCCCCCGGCAAGGTCTCCGTCCTTGCGCGGCTGCTGTCTCCGCTCGGCCATCTCTACGCCGCGGCCACAGCGCGGCGGGTTTCTGCTGGCACGGGGGTCAAGGCCGCCGTCCCGGTGATCTGCGTCGGCAACCTGAGTGCGGGCGGGGCGGGCAAGACCCCGACTGTGATCGCGCTCGCCGCGCGCCTTGCCGCAAGGGGTGTCGCCGCCCATGTCGTCAGCCGGGGCCACGGTGGCAATCTGACCGGACCCGTCCGCGTCGACGAACGCAGGCACACCGCCGCGGAAACCGGGGACGAGCCGCTCTTGCTGGCCAGTTTCGTGCCGACCTGGATCGCCCAGGACCGCGCCGCAGGGGCCGCCGCAGCCGTGGCGGCCGGGGCTGAGGCGGTGGTGCTCGACGACGGCTTCCAGAACCCTTCCGTCGTGAAGGACCTGTCAATCATCGTTGTCGATGGCGCACGAGGTTTCGGCAACGGTCTTTGTCTTCCCGCAGGCCCGCTTCGCGAACCCGTGGCCAGCGGCCTTGCCCGCGCGCAGTTTCTGCTTTCGATCGGCACGACGGCAGCCCAGGAAGATTTCAACAGCCTTTGGGGAGGCGTAATCGGCATTCCCCGTCTGACTGGATCGCTTGAACCCCTGCGCACGGGCATGGACTGGGCCGGCCTCAGGGTGCTTGCATTCGCTGGAATAGGCTATCCCGAGAAGTTCTTTGCAACTCTCCGGTCCCTTGACGCCGATATATTGCGCGCCGTTCCGCTTGATGACCACCAGCCGCTGACGCCGGCGCTGCTTCGCCGCCTGGAAGCCGAGGCGGGAACCCTTGGCGCGCAGCTTGTCACGACGGAAAAGGACGCGGTGCGCCTGCCACTGGATTTTCGGGCCAAGGTTCTGACGCTGCCCGTGCGCCTCGAACTCCATGACTGGCGGCCTCTCGATGCGGCGCTGGAGCGGCTTGGCCTCTAGTCGATCTTGCGCGCGGTACGGGCCCCGGCGTCGGCGCCATGCTCTCCAAGTTTCGGGGCGGGGCGGTCAAGGGAAAGCTCCGCGCCCGAAAACGTGAACGGGGATCTCACGCCCGGCACGCCATCCGGCTGGATAAGCATCCCGCGATGGGCGATCTGCGGGTCGGCAAAGACTTCGGCCAGATCGTTGATCGGCCCCGCCGGAACACCTTGCGCCTCGCACGAGGCGAGCAGGTCGGCCTTGCTCCTCAGCCGAGTCTTTTCGGTTATCGCCCCTGTCAGCGCCTCGCGGTTCGCGACCCGGTCGGCATTGGTGAGGTAATCCGGCGCCTCCGCAAGGTGGTCAAGGCCGAGCACACCACAAAGCCGGCGATACTGCCTGTCGTTGCCCGTCGCAATGATGATCCAGCCATCCGCGCAGTCGAAGACCGAATAAGGCACTATGTTGGGATGCGCATTGCCCATGCGACCGGGCACATTTCCCGAGGCCAGGTAGTTCATCGCCTGGTTGGCCATGACCGAAGTCGCAACATCGAAAAGAGCAAGGTCCAGATGCTGCCCCTCGCCGGTCCGCGCCCGTTGGTGCACCGCCGCGAGGATCGCCGCAACCGCGTAGACGCCGGTGAAGATATCGGTCACGGCGACGCCGACCTTCTGCGGTTGGCCGTCACGTTCCCCTGTAACGCTCATCAGCGCGGACATGCCTTGGACTATGTAGTCATAGCCTGCCCTGTGGGCATAGGGGCCGTCCTGCCCGAAACCGGTGATGGAGCAATAGATCAGCCGCGGATTGACCTTGCGAAGACTGCCGTAGTCGAGCCCGTATTTCGCAAGCCCACCAACCTTGAAGTTCTCGATCAGGATATCCGCATCCTTGATCAGATCGCGGACGGCTGCCTGCCCGTCGGCGTTGCGGAAGTCGGCGATCACCGACTTCTTGCCGCGGTTGCAAGCGTGGAAATAGGCCGCGGAGCGATCGCCGTCGCGCTCGATGAAGGGCGGACCCCAGCGGCGGGTGTCGTCACCTTCGGGCGCCTCGACCTTGGTGACGTCCGCGCCCAGATCGGCCAGCGTCTGGCCAGCCCAGGGGCCAGCCAGTATCCGCGCCAGTTCAACGACCTTCAGCCCGGCCAGCGGAGCCATGTTCACTCAGCCAGTTTCTCGTCGAGAATTTTCGCGAACTCTTCGTAGGACATGTTGGAGTATTTCTGCCCGTCGATGACGAAGGACGGCGTCGAGTTGATCTCATCCTTCGTGGCGTTGGCCTGATAGGTCGCCACCATCGCCTGCGCCATGTCGCCATCGTTCAGGCATGCGTCCAGAGCATCAGCCCCGATCCCGGCCTTGAGGCCGATCTTCTTGAGATTATCGGCGATCCCCGCAGCTTCGCCGGGAGCGAGCCAATCCCGCTGGGTATCGTAAATGATGTCTGAGATTCCGAAATACTTCTCGGGCCCGCCGCAGCGCGCCACCATCCCCGCCCAAAGGCCGAACTTGTCGAAATAGACCTCTCGGTAGACGAAGCGGACCTTGCCGGAGTCGATGTAATTGGACTTGATCTGGTCGAAGACCTCATCATGGAAATCCGCGCAATGTGGGCAGGTGAATGACGCATATTCGATGACCTCCACTGGGGCCGCCGCCTCACCCATGATCATGTCCGGCACAAGAGCCGCCTCGGATGAGGCGGTCGCCGACGTTGTCTGCGCTTCGGCTGACGTGGACAGGGCAGGCGGCAGGCCCGACCCGCTTTGGCTGAAGAGGTACGCGCCGCCGGCGGCAGCGGCCACAAGAACACCCGCAATCAGATAGGTATTAGACATCGCTCAGCCTTTCCTTTGTCCGCGGCGAGATAAGACCTTTTCGGCCAATGCTTCAAGCGCCTTGCGGAGACTTTGATCATGGATATCGCCCGACAGCGATACGGCCCGCTGTATGAGCGCGGGGTCGATCGGCTTGGCGGGCATCGGGGCTGGGGGCGAGAACGCCACCTGCCCCTCGGCAAAGCCGGTAGGCGCGGTCTGCGTGACGACGACCCTGGAGATGGCGTTGTAGCCATAGCAGGCGTTCACCTTTTCGCGAATCCTCGGCAACTGCATCTGCAGCACGGGCGCGGCGGCCCCGGTGGTCAGAAGCGTCAGCGTTGCGCCGAAACCCTCGCGCCCGTAACCGACCTTGATCGGCTGGGCGATCGCCGCGACTTCATCGCCAACGACCTCCGCCCAATGGGTGAGAAGGCGAGACACGGCGAATCCGCGCTTTTCGCCCGCTGCCCGAATACGGTCCTTCAAAAGCCCCGCGGCGGGCTCGAATCCCCGCCGCCTTCGTTTCGGCTCTGACGATGCAGCGCTCATGCTGTCCTTTCCCGTGCCTTGCCCTATCTTAGGCAGGTGCGAAGGCATTGCCCACCGGATTGCGGCTGAGGAGAGCGTAAAGATTGCGTGAAAGAGATATCAGCCTGACGCTGCTCGCCTGGTATGACCGGCACGCTCGGGTTCTGCCCTGGCGCATCGGTCCCGCCGACCGCAAGGCAGGCGTCCGCCCCGACCCCTACCGCGTCTGGCTTTCCGAGGTGATGTTGCAGCAGACGACCGTCGCCGCGGTGCGCGGCTATTTCGACCGGTTCACCCGGCGCTGGCCCGACGTGAAGGCGCTCGCCGCCGCGCACGACGCCGAGGTCATGGCCGAATGGGCCGGCCTTGGCTACTATGCCCGCGCCAGAAATCTGCTCAAATGCGCGCGTATCGTTGCCTTCGAACTTGGCGGGCACTTTCCTCAAACGCGCGGCACGCTTCTTGCGCTTCCGGGGATCGGTCCCTACACGGCGGCGGCCATCTCGGCCATCGTCCACGACGAACCGGCCACGGTTCTCGACGGCAATGTCGAGCGTGTGGTCGCGCGGCTGTTCGCCGTCGAAACGCCGCTGCCCGCCGGCAAGCCCGAGCTGGCCAGCCTTGCCGCGCGTCTCACCCCGCACGACCGGCCGGGAGATCATGCCCAAGCGATGATGGATCTTGGCGCGACGATCTGCACTCCGAGAAGCCCTGCCTGCTGCCTTTGCCCGCTCATGTCCGGCTGCAAGGCGTGCGCGCTCGGCATCGCCGCCGACCTGCCGCGCAGGGCTGCGAAAAGGCCGAAACCCGTCAGGCAGGGCATTGCGTATGTCGGCGTCGGGGAAGGCGGAGCCGTCCTGCTCGAACGCCGGCCCGACCGCGGACTTCTCGGCGGCATGCTCGGCTGGCCCGGAACGGACTGGACGGAGCGCATGCCTGAACCCGCGCCGCCCGCCGACGGTCCCTGGGAAAGGGTCCGCGGCGAGGTCCGGCATACCTTCACCCATTTTCACCTGGTTCTCGGCGTCATGGCCGCACGCCTGCCGGCCGGCTGCAACCCTGTGCGTGGCAGCTTCCACCCACGCGCCGGGTTCAACCCCTCGGACCTGCCGACGGTCATGCGCAAGGTTCATGACCTTGCGTTCGCGACCGTTGAGATGGATTGAGAAACCGTGACTGTCGGGTCTAGACTTTGCAGAGCAATGCCGGGAACCCGCATGACCGATCGACACACCTTCAACGGACTTCTCGCGGCGCTGCCGTTCTGGATGTCGCTTGCTCTGGTTCCCCTCGCGATCATCGGCGCAGTTTACGGTGGTTGGACAATCTGGTTGCTGCCGATCTATGGCTGGATCGTCACGTCCATCCTTGATGCCATCGCCGGACTGGAGCAGCGCAACCCCGACCCCACGACACCTGACAGCGACCTCTTCTGGCATCGGCTCATCACTCTGATCTGGTTTCCTGTTCAGGCCGCCACTCTTTTCGGCCTCATCTGGTACGCCACCCACACCAGTCATCTTGGACTCTGGGAACTGATCGTGCTGTTTTTCGGTGTTGGCGTCATTTCCGGCTCCATCGGGATCAACTATGCCCACGAGCTCATGCACCAAAGGAGCCGGCTCGAACGCTGGCTCGGCGACCTGCTGCTCGCGACCGTGCTCTACAGCCATTTCCGGACCGAACACCTCCTGGTGCATCACCGCTACGTGGGAACCCCGCGCGACCTGGTGACGGCGCGCTACAACGAAGGCTTCCACCGCGCCTTCTTCCGTGTCCTGACCGAGGGACCAGGCTCCGCCTGGCGCGCCGAGCGCCAGATGCTTGCACGTGCGGGTCGCGGGCAGTTTGAACTGTCCAACCCCTTCTGGCGCTACGCCGCTTTGCAGATCGCGGCGCTCGCGCTCGCATACGCGGTTGGCGGCTGGGCGGGTCTTGGCTTGTTCCTGTGGCAGGCCTTCGTCGCGATCTGGCAGCTCGAACTGGTCAACTATATCGAGCACTACGGCCTGACCCGGCGCCACCTTGGCGATGGCAAGTACGAACATGTTCTGCCGCGTCATTCGTGGAATGCCGAACACAAGGTGTCGAACTGGCTCCTGATCAACCTTCAACGCCATTCCGACCATCACTACAAGCCCGACCGGCGCTTTCCGCTGCTGCAAACCTATCCCGACGATGAGGCGCCCCGGCTTCCCTTCGGATATCCGGCAATGACGACGATCGCCATGATCCCGCCCCTTTGGCGGCGGCGCATGAACCCGCGTGTTCGCGCCTGGCGAAAGACGTTCTATCCCGACATCACCGACTGGTCGGACTACAACAAGGGCAGGTTGCCGATGCCCCGGGGGGCAAGCTGACGGCGTCGGACATCCGACTTTCATCTTGGCCCACATACCTCCGCCGGAGGCCCGCGCGTGCGCAAGCATGCGCCAAGAATGGCATCGCGCCGCAAGGCGCGTCCGCCAGATCACCCGCGCAGAAAAAACCCCGCCGGGGTGCAATCCGGCGGGGTCAGTTCGTGCCGTGGTTTGGCCACAGGCACCGGCGGTAAACTCGTGCGTGTCAGTGCTGACGACTGTCATCCATCTCGGCGCGGATCTGCTGGCGCAGGATGTCGATCGACACCATCTTGCCATCGCGCTTGAAGTGCCAGTAGGTCCAGCCGTTGCAGGACGGCGCGCCTTCCAGATGGGCGCCGACCTGGTGGATCGAACCCTTCACGTCGTTGCCGACAAGCGTACCGTCGGCGCGGACCTTGGCCCTGAAGCGGTTGCCGACGGAAAAAAGCTCCTCGCCCGGACGCAGCATGCCGCGCTCGACGACCTGGCCGAAGGGAACGCGCGGTTCGGCCCGTTTGGACTGACTCGTTTCCAGCGCTTCACGGTCGAACTTGCGAATCTTGGCAATCCGCTTTTCGGCGGCCATCCGATAGGTTTCCTCGCGCTCGATCCCGATGAACTCTCGACCAAGCATCTTCGCGACGGCCCCGGTCGTCCCGGTTCCAAAAAACGGGTCAAGAATCACGTCGCCCGGATTTGTAGTGCCGACCAGCACCCGGTGCAGAAGCGCTTCGGGCTTCTGAGTCGGATGGGCCTTGTCGCCGTCGGCGTCCTTCAGTCGCTCGTGCCCCGTGCAAAGCGGGATCACCCAGTCAGACCGCATCTGCACGCCATCATTCAGCGCCTTCAGTGCTTCGTAATTGAACGTGTATTTCCCGCCGTCGGACTTGGACGCCCAGATCATGGTCTCATGCGCGTTGGTCAGCCGTTTGCCGCGGAAGTTCGGCATCGGGTTAGACTTGCGCCAGACGACATCGTTCAGGATCCAGAAGCCCTGATTCTGAAGCTCGGCGCCCATGCGAAAGACATTGTGGTAGGAACCGATGACCCAGATTGCCCCATTGGGTTTCAACAGACGACGGGCCGCGATGAGCCAGTCTTTGGTAAACATGTCATAAGCAGCGAAACTTGCGAACTGGTCCCAGGCGTCGTCCACTGCGTCGACCTTTGAATTGTCGGGCCGGTGCAGGTCGCCGCGAAGCTGCAGGTTGTAAGGCGGATCGGCGAAGATCAGATCGACGCTTTCGGCAGGCAGGGAAAGCATCACCTCGATGCAGTCGCCGGCCAGAATCTGGTTGAGTGGAAGGCTGAAAGCCTCCTTTGTCGTGGTCTTGGTCATCTCTGCCTCGTCTCCGGCATTCGTGCCGTTCTTCTTTGGTCAAAGATGAGTCAGGACCGATTCGCCGTCAAATTCTTTTTTGAATCAACGGTTTACTGATTTGGCTTGATACAAGATATGGTGGACCGGCCGGAAGGAACGTCTATGATGTGGGGTCACTCCGAGATTTCGCAGCGCCTTCAGATGATCTTTCGTCGGGTAGCCCGCGTTCTTCTCCCAGCCGTAGCCGGGGTGCTGTTGCGACAAGTCCACCATGATGCGGTCCCGCCACACCTTCGCGACGATTGACGCCGCAGCGATGGAAACGGACCGCGCATCGCCTTTGACCACCGCTTCGGCTGATACAGTCAGGTCCGCGGGAATGCTGTTTCCGTCAATGAGGACGTGATCAGGCTGCACCGCCAAACCGGAAACCGCACGGCACATCGCCAGATGGCTGGCCTGAAGGATGTTGAGCCGATCGATCTCATCCACGCTCGCTTGACCAAGCTGCACGTCGGCGACCTGCATGATCTCGGCGAAAAGCGTCTCGCGGCGGATCGCGCTCAGTTTCTTCGAATCGTTCAGGCCTGCCGGAATCAGTGACCAGTCCGGAAAACAAACCGCTGCGGCGACAACGGGACCGCAAAGCGGCCCCCGGCCAACTTCGTCGACCCCCGCGACACGTGCCATCCCGCGCCCGCGCGCCACAGCTTCCAGACTATCGTCGGGTTCTTGAAACATGTGCGCACATCGCGCGAAACGGACGACGTCGCAACAAGAAAAAGGGGCGGATGCGATCGCATCCGCCCCAGGTCCGGCGCGGGCGGACAAGGGAACCACACGCCTGCTGCTCGACTTTATTTCATTAGCGGCGGCGGCCGCCGATCCGGTATCCGTAATTCTGCATGCACCGTGTGCCAAAGACGGTCTGTCTACCGTAGCGCGTGCGAATATCGAAAGCGCAGCGGTTCGGATAGGGGCCTTTGACTCCGCTATTGCGCAGGCAGCGGGAGGAGACGACATCGCTGCGCCCCTTGTGACCCCGAACCGGAAAGACGCAAGCTGTCGGGATCACCTTGTATCTCGAGAATCCCGAGTTTTGCCGGCCTCCGCGCGACTTGTCCTTGTCCAGTTCGTTCACGATCACGCCCAGCGCGATGACCCCTAGAATGGCTTCGAGGGCGCTTATGTCGTTCTTGTTGTTGGCAGCGGCGGGGGTTGCGGTCAGGGTCGATATCGCGAAAGCGGCGGCCGTCATGGCGGCGATCAGATTGCGTTTCATCAGGTTTCTCCCTTCGATCTGTGTCTGAGGGTGCGGGCGAACAGGGCTCCGCAATGGCATGTCCCGATGATGCGGCCTCGGTCGGACGCAGGGCAATAACGCCACGCCGATAGACGATAACAGGGGGCGTTTGGTGTTTTGTTATTGAATAGCCCAAGCATCATGCGCAGGTTCGACGCATGATGAAACGAACGCTCAGAATCCTTGTGGCAACGCTCACCGTCTCGGCCGTCCTGGCCGCTGGCGGAACGGCCATGGCCGCCCCTTGCCTTGTGGAATACAAGGCGAAGAAGGACAAACCGCTCCGGCTGAATTTCGGGACGGCAGAGCTTCCCGCGAAAGCCTGCGCTTCCAAGAAGGCCGCCGCAAGCGCGCTCGCGCCGATACTGGCACAGCAGGGCTGGACCCTTCTCGCCATTGTCTCCATCCTCGGCGGTGAGAATCCGAACTAAGGGACGAACGTGCCGGAAAACCCAAGCGCAGCCAGCGAGGCACTGCGATCGGGAAGCAGGGTGGTCATCTGGGGCATAGCCGCGGTGGTCGTAATCCTGCTTGCCGCTGCAGTCCTTCTGTTCCTGTCCCTGCCCGATGCCAATGCTTTCAACGCCAGAGTCGAACGCATCTTCATCGAGAACGACGCGCTTACCACGGGTGAGCAGATCAAGCTGCTCGAGGTGCTGGCCCAGTCGGGCACGACCTTCTCAGAGGTGCTGACCAGTTACCGGACGGTGATCTTCGTGCTGCTGGTGTTCTCGACCGCGCTGCTGGTCGCGGCACTTGTCTTTCTGGTGATGATCGTCGCGCTGAACCGGCGGATGGGCGAAATCCAGCGGCAGGGCATTCAGGTTTCCTCACTTCTCATCAGCCGGGCGGAAAATGCGGTCGTGCTGAACGACATGGCCTTTTCCCTGACCCCCGCCGCCATCGAAACGCTGTCGGTCCTGGCTGAGGCACGGATGGATGACGACATCCTGTCGGGCGCCGAGATCGAGGCGGTGATCTCGGGCCGAAATTCCACGGATTGCGACGAAAGCGCGGGTGCGATGCGGATCAAAAGGCTACGCGATGCGCTCGGCAACCAGATGGTAGCCGAGCTTCTTGTCAAGAACATCGCGCGCCGGGGCTACATGCTTTCGGTCGACAAGGAAGCGATCCGCATGATCTGAGCGGCCTTGCACCGCCGGATGCTGGCCTTTATACCGACCCTTTCCCTTGACCGGCAGGGGCGCGCCCGTGATTCAGACACCCTTCTATCTGATCGACATGGCGAAACTGCTTCGCAACATGGAGGTCATCGACCGACTTCGGGCCGGGTCAGGCGCCAAGGCGCTGTTGGCGCTCAAATGCTTTGCCACATGGTCCGCCTTCGACGTGATGCGCGAGCATATGGACGGCACCACGTCTTCCTCGCTTTATGAACTCCGGCTTGGGCGCGAGAAGTTCGGCAAGGAAAGCCACGCCTACTCCGTCGCCTGGGCGGATCACGAAATCGAAGAGGCTGTGGGCCATGCCGACAAGATCATCTTCAACTCCATCGGCCAGCTTGAACGCTTCGGCAATCAGGCATCGCATATTGAACGCGGTTTGAGGCTCAACCCGCGATTCTCGACCTCGGGCTTTGACCTTGCCAATCCCGCCCGTCCCTTCAGCCGCCTGGGTGAGTGGGATGCCGAAAAGATCATGGCGGTGATCGACCGCATTTCTGGTTTCATGATCCACTACAATTGCGAGAACGCCGACTTTGACCTTTTCAATCAGCAGCTCACGAGGATCGAGGCTGAATTCAGCGCGCTTCTCTCGCGCGTCAAATGGGTCAGCCTCGGTGGCGGCATTCATTTCACCGGCGAAGGCTATCCCGTCGATACTCTAGCTCAGCGGTTGAAGGCGTTTTCCGAGAGGTTCGGCGTTCAGGTCTATCTCGAACCGGGCGAGGCGGCGGTTACCAATTCGACCACGCTTGAGGTGACGGTTCTCGATCTTCTCGACAACGGGAAAATGCTGGCCATCGTCGATTCCTCGATCGAGGCCCACATGCTCGACCTGCTCATCTACCGGCAGGAAGCGAAGATCGCCCCGAACCACGGCGCGCATACCTACATGGTCTGCGGCAAGTCCTGCCTGGCGGGCGACATCTTCGGCGAGTTCAAGTTCTCTGAACCTCTGCATGTCGGTGACCGTATCTCGGTACAGGACGCGGCCGGTTACACGATGGTCAAGAAGAACTGGTTCAATGGCGTGAGCATGCCGGCAATCGCCATCAGGGAACTCGACGGAACAATCCGTCTGGTTCGGGAATTCGGCTATGAGGACTACGCCTCAAGCCTGTCGTGAGAGCTCTGCTCTCCGCCTTCCCTGATCCTCAAGAAAAGGAGCGGCCGAAGTGAAACGGAACGTGCTTATCATTGGTGGCGGCGGTGTTGCGCAGGTCGTCGCGCACAAATGTGCGCAACACAACGACGTGCTGGGCGACCTGCATATCGCCAGCCGAACCAAGTCGAAATGCGACGCCATCATCGCAACCGTGCATGAGAAGAAGGCGATGAAACAGCCCGGCGTCTTCACGGCGCATGCCCTGGACGCAACGGACACTTCAGCCGTCGCCGGCCTCATCCGGGCAACGCGTGCGCAGATCGTGATCAATGTCGGCTCGCCCTTCGTCAACATGACTGTTCTTCAGGCCTGCATCGAGACGGGCGCGGCCTATATGGACACGGCGATCCACGAAGACCCGGAAAAGATCTGTGAAACGCCGCCTTGGTACGCCAACTACGAATGGAAGAGGCGCGAGGCCTGCGATAAGGCAGGCGTCACCGCGATCCTCGGCATCGGCTTCGATCCGGGCGTGGTGAACGCCTATGCCCGGCTCGCAGCGGATGAGTATCTCGACACGGTGGAAAGCATCGACATCGTAGACATAAACGCAGGATCGCATGGGAAGTGGTTCGCCACAAACTTCGACCCCGAGATCAACTTTCGCGAGTTTACCGGCACGGTCTATTCCTGGCAGAAGGGTAGATGGCAGGAAAACCGCATGTTCGAAGTGGGCCGCGAATGGGACTTGCCGGTTGTCGGCAAGCAGAAGGCTTACATGACCGGCCATGATGAAGTGCATTCGCTCGCCAACCGCTATCCGGATGCCGATGTGCGATTCTGGATGGGCTTCGGCGACCATTACATCAACGTCTTTACCGTCCTGAGAAACCTCGGACTTTTATCCGAACAGCCGGTGACAACCGCCGAAGGGCTGGAGGTCGTGCCGCTGAAAGTGGTCAAGGCAGTGCTTCCCGATCCGGCAAGCCTCGCGCCCAATTATACCGGCAAGACCTGCATCGGCGATCTGGTGAAGGGAACGAAAGACGGCAGGCCAGCCGAGGTCTTCATCTACAACGTCGCCGACCACAGGGACGCCTACAATGAGGTCGGAAGCCAGGGCATCTCCTATACCGCAGGGGTGCCGCCGGTTGCCGCCGCGCTTCTGATCGCGGACGGGGCATGGGACGTTGGAAAGATGGCCAATGTGGAAGACCTCGACCCCAAACCTCTCATCAGCCTGCTCAACCGCATCGGCCTTCGGACCCGGATCAAGGATATGAACGGCGACCGAGCAGTCGATTTCGGCTGACGGATCGCGGCGCGTTTCAAAGCCGACGATCAACAATTCGATCCGAGACGGGTGGACTGTACCGCGGATTGCCGCGATCTGCGGGCGTGCCATGATCCCTGTTGAGTTATTTGGCGCAAGCGGTAAGAAAAGTCGTTGTCAGTTCGGACGGAGTGCGAGTTGTGTGCGGTATTGTTGGCTGGATCGGTGGGCCGGTTGATGAGCTCGCGCTTCAGACCATGACAAACGCCATCCGGCATCGCGGGCCGGATGGTGAAGGGACGGTAGCTCTCCCCCTCGACAATCAAAGCTTCGTCGCGCTTGGGCACCGGCGCCTCTCGATCATCGACCTTGGCGCCGGCGACCAGCCGATGCGCAGCCACGATGACCGGTTCACGATCGTCTTCAACGGAGAAATCTACAACTACATCGAACTGCGCGATGAACTGCAGGCCAAGGGCGCGGTCTTCCGCACGCACTCCGATACCGAGGTCATCATTGAAGGCTGGCGGTTCTGGGGAATGGATTGCCTCAACCGGTTCCGCGGCATGTTCGCATTCGCGCTTTACGACGAGAAAGACCGTTCGGTCGTGTTGGCGCGCGATCCATTCGGGAAAAAGCCGGTCTATTACGCCACTCACCCGTCACAGGCGGGCGAAAGCATTGTGTTCGCCTCTGAAATCGGTGCTCTTCTGAGCCATCCCGCCGTCAGCGCCGAACTGGATGTAGAGTCGCTGCACGACTATCTCTGCTGGCGCTACGTCCCAGGGCCCAACACGTTCTTCAAAGGTATCCGCAAGCTCGTCCCTGGTGGGTTGATTCACTGGTCGAATGGCGTGTGGGAAGAAAAGCGCTACTGGCTGCCCCCCGAGGAACAGGGCGCCCCGCGTGGTGCCGCACCAAAGGATCCGATTGGCGAGTTCCTGGAAGTGTTCGATGAAGCCGTTCGCCTGAGGCTCAGGGCGGACGTTCCGCTTGGCGCGTTCCTGTCGGGCGGTCTCGATTCGACCTCGATCGTCGCAACGCTTGCCCATCTGGGCGCGCCCGAGATCCGCACCTTCTCGGTCGGGTTCGAAGGCGATTCGGCGGCGGAACTTCCGCTGGCCGCCGAGACTGCGCGACTCATCGGCACGATCCACACGCCGGTCGTGCTGAATACCGACAAGCTGGCCGGTCACCTGCCGATGCTGAGCCGTCTGCGCGGCGCGCCGATGGCGGAAACGGCGGATCTGCCGATCTATCTCATGTCGCTCGAAGCGGCCAAGCATGTGAAGGTGGTGCTTTCCGGCGAGGGGGCGGACGAACTTTTCGGCGGCTACCCGAAGCATGTCGCCGAACACTACCTCGGCCGCTTCGCGCCTTCTGGCCTTCTCTCGGTCGCGGCCCGAGCCGCGTTGGCCGGATCGTCAATCCTGCCCGGCACCGCACGGCGACTGACGATCTCGGCCCGCGCTCTGAAGGAACGAAGCTTCGAAGAGCGGATGGTCCGATGGTTTGGTGCGATCACAACAGAGGAGCGGAAACGGCTCTGGACGGGGCCGCGGGCCGATCGCGCCTGGCCCCCGATCCCGTTCAACGCACCTCGCGACGCCGCCCCCTTGCGGCGGGTGCTGCAATTCGATCAGACCTCGTGGCTGCCGGACAACCTTCTTGAACGCATGGATTCGATGACGATGGCCGCGTCGATCGAGGGCCGCGCGCCCTTCATGGACGTGAAGCTGGCCGAGTTCGCTTCGCGTTTGCCGCTCGAGTGGCGCATCAAGGGCATGACCACCAAACGTATCGTCCGCGAAGCGCTGGGGCCCCGGCTTCCCGAAGCGGTGATCAATCGGCCCAAGAACGGTTTCCGGATGCCGGTCAGCGCCTGGTTTCGCGGCGATCTCAGAGCCCCCTTCCGCGATCTCCTGCTTGGCAACGACGCGGTGACCCGTGACTATCTTGACCGACGCGAGGTGATGAAGATCGCCGATGAGCATGCGGGCGGCAAGAAAGACCACGCCAAGACGCTCTGGGGGCTTTATGCTCTTGAGACGTTCCTTCGGGAATTCTTCTGAGGAGTGATCGCGTGCTGATATCGGTCGTGATTCCGCACTTCAATCAGGAAGCGTATCTGCGCCGTTGCCTTGAAACGCTGCACGCGCAGCAAGGATGTCGTGCAGAGCGCGAGATCATCGTCGTCGACAATGCGTCGAACGAGCTTCCGGAAGCGGCTTGCAAGGCGTTTCCCGGCGTCCGGCTCCTCTCGGAAAAGACACCGGGGCCGGGGCCTGCGCGCAACACCGGTGCGCAAGCAGCGAAGGGTGACGTGCTGGCCTTCATCGATGCCGACTGTCATGCCGATCCCGGCTGGCTTGCCGCGATCGAGACTGCCTTCGCTTTGCCCGATCGCGAGATCATCGGCGGCGACGTGCGCGTTGACTACGCGGACCCTGCGCGCCCGACCTTCATCGAACCCTACGAGGCGATCTATTCCTATCGGAACGAGAAGTACATCGCGCACGGCTTCTCGGGCACCGGCAATCTGGCGATGCGCCCGGACATCCTGAAGCATGTCGGGCCGTTCGCCGGCGTGGGGGTTGCCGAAGACCGCGACTGGGGCCTTCGCGCCGGCGCGCTGGGCTATCGGATCGACTATATCGACGACATGATCGTCTACCATCCTGCCCGCAACAGCTTTTCCGAGTTGACCGGCAAGTGGGGCAGGCATATCGCGCATGACTTTCGGGACCAGGCAAGCGGCCTTTCGGGCAAGCTCCGCTGGGTGGCGAAAGCTGCTGCGCTGGCAGTTTCGCCCCTGATCGAGATACCCACAATCATACGTTCGGCGCGGCTGCATGGCGGGAAGGAGCGGGCCCTTGCGTTCCTCTGCCTTGTGTTGATTCGGCTCTATCGCAGCGCGGCCATGCTGAGAACGCTGGTCACGGCGGGCTGGCGCCGCCCGAAAAATGACTGGAGTCGGTCGTGAGTTGTTGCGCGGTTGATCCGCCTACGAATAGGGATTCCGCGCGGTCCGGTCCTCGGAAAGCGACTTTTGCTTGCACTTGACGAGCCGTTCCATGGCGTCTGCGAGATGGATCTCCGCTATGGTGGTATCGCCCCGTTCAACCCGGACAAGATGCGCCTCGTGCAGCACATCGGCATGAGAGTGCCCGAATGGCGGTTCGAACCGGTAGCAGGCCAACTCGATCAGAAGACCCATCGGATCGCGGAAATAGATCGAGTCCATGAAGCCGCGATCCTTGACGCCGGAATGCCCGATGCCGCGCTCGTCCAGCCGTTCGACGGTTTGGGAAAACGTCGCCTTCGAGACGGCGAAGGCAAGGTGATGAACGTCGCCCTGCGCGGGGCGTCTAGGCTTGGCGTCGGCGATGCGGTCTTCGTTCGTGAAGACGGTGATCAACCTGCCATCGCCCGGATCGAAGTAAAGGTGCCCCTCGCCCGGGTTGTCGAGGTTGGGCTGTTCGAAAACGAACGGCATACCCAGCAAACCTTCCCAGAATGAGATGGAGGTCTGCCGATCGGCCCCCACCAGCGTGATGTGGTGCACCCCTTGGGATTGAATCTTTCTCATCGGGTTCCTCCATGAATTCGGCAGTCTACATCCATCCAGCGCGAAATGTGCCGCAGTTCACGCAGGGTTGCGGTGCAGGACGGCACAGACCTCCGAATTGAGATGGCGGCCCCGATAGGATTCGAACCTATGACCTACCGCTTAGGAGGCGGTCGCTCTATCCCCTGAGCTACGGGGCCGCGCTGCAGGGCGCATGTCGGCCGGCCTGCCCAGCCTCTTTAGAGGGTCAGGCGGTTGCCATCAAGAAATCTCGGTCCTCCGCTTCACTTCGATGCAGCATCAAGCGCGGCCCGCAGAACCTTGCGGTCACCGATGTGATTTGCGAGGATCAGGATCAGCCGCGCGTTCAGAGCGTCGGCCTCGGCCTTGTCGATGCTGGCATGACGCTCCAGCAGTTCGGCGTAGAAGCCGTCGGGATCGGCGAGGTTGGGGTCAAGGTTCAGTTTGCTCATCATCTCACCTCATGCCCGCGCGGTCGCGGTCTTCAACGCGGCGATGACCGCCTTTTCGTCGAATCCGGTCCATCGCGCCGCGACGTGCTGATCCGGTCGGATAAGATAGACCGCCTGTCTGGCGTCGCCGAGAAATCGTTCGGCAAGCTCGGGGCTTTCGTTGGCAGCGATGCGGAGGGGCTCTACCGCGACGCCACCGTCGCCCAACTTGTCGGGCACCTCAACGCCGATCGCCATCAGCTGGAACCGCCCGCCGAGCTGGTCGATCAGCCATCCGCGGCGCATGGGTGCATCCGGAGCCGGTGCGCCCGGCTTGCTGCGGGCCGGCAGATCGGGTGAATCCGGTCCGTTCAGTGATGATCCCTCGTAGTTGCACGGAACCGAAAGCCGCCCTGAATTCACCATCGGCCGTGCGAAGGCGTGCCGCTCGGATAGATCCAGAACCGCATCGCGGAAGATCCGGCTCATCTCGGTTTTCGGCGTGATAAAGTCGGTCGAACGCGAGGAGTTGAGGATGTTCTCATCCGCCGCCTGCACCCGCTCTTCGCTGTAGCTGTCAAGAAGTCGCTCTGGCGCGGTGCCGTCGATCACGAGTTTCAGCTTCCAGCACAGGTTGTCTGTATCCTGAAGGCCGCTATTTGCCCCCCGAGCGCCGAAGGGTGACACCTGATGCGCCGAATCACCCGCAAACAACACCCGGCCATGACGGAACGTCTCCATGCGTCGGCACTGGAATGTATAGATGGACACCCATTCCAGCTCAAACTGCACATCTTCGCCCAGCATCGCCTTCAGGCGCGGAATGACGTTTTCAGGCCGTTTTTCCTTCTCCTTGTCGATTTCCCAGCCAAGTTGCAGGTCGATCCGCCATACATTGTCGGGCTGCTTATGAAGAAGTGCTGACTGGCCCCTGTTGAACGGCGGATCGAACCAGAACCAACGCTCGGTCGGGAAGTTGGCTTCCATGACAACGTCGGCGATCAGGAAGTTGTCCTCGAATACACGCCCGGTGAAATCGAGACCGAGCATCTGCCGCGTCGCGGAACCCGCGCCATCGCAGGCGATCAACCAGCCCGCCTCAAGATTGTATGGGCCCTCGGGAGTGTCGATTTCGAGCCGGACAAAATCGTCATGTGCAGCAAGGGCCGAGACGCGGTTGCGGCCTCTGATCTCGATGGGCCGGCCTTCCGACTGCAATGCCCTGATGCGATCCACCAGATAGTGCTCAAGGTAGTATTGCTGGAGGTTGATGAAGGCTGGCCGCTTGTGACCGCTCTCCGGCATGAGATTGAACGTGAAAACCTCACGTTCGTCGAAAAAGACCTTGCCGTCATTCCAGGTGACACCCTTGTCGACCATCGCCTGCCCGCAGCCCAGCCGGTCGAGAATTTCCAGCGGCCGCTTTGCGAAGCAGATGGCGCGGCTGCCGAAGCTCACCTTGTCGTTGTCGTCCAGCACGACGACCGGAACTCCCTGCTGGGCAAGGTCGATTCCGGCAGCAAGGCCGACCGGACCCGCGCCGATGACGATGACCGCGTGCCGGACGATCCGCGCGGCGTCCTGATCGGATGAGCGCTCGTAGGGATAGAGCGGTGTCTCGAATATCTTCGACATTGGTCTCTCCCTCGGCATATCGGCGGCGGGCTAGCCCTGCAGAGCGTCCCACATCTCTCGATCGCGCGCGGCGGTCCAGATGCGCGGCGTGTCGATGCCGCGCGCCTCATCATAGGCGCGGGCGACATTGAAGGGCAGGCAGTGTTCGTAAATCGCATAGTCGGCGAACTTCGGATCACATTCGGCGCGGCACGCGTTCCACGCATCCTTGAGGCTGCCACCCCTTGCGGCGACCTTCGCGACCGGCCTGTAGGTGCTTTCGATGAAGTCGGCAGTGTTCGCGATGGCATTGCCAACCCGGTCGCGCCCCACAAGCGCGTCCCCTCGTCCCGGTGCCAAGGCGATCGGATCGAAAGCGGCGATACTCGCCAGTGTGTCCGGCCAGTCCGAAAAGTGCCCATCGCCGCAGTAGCATGCAGAATGATACTCGACGATGTCGCCGGTGAACATGACCTCCTGATCGGGCACCCAGACAACCGCATCACCTGCCGTATGGGCGCGCCCGAGATGCATGATGTCCACGCGCCGGCTGCCGAGGTAGACAGTCATCCGGTCGTTGAAGGTCGTGGTGGGCCAGGTCAATCCGGGGATACCCTCATGCCCCTGGAAAAGGCGCGGGAAGCGACCGAATTCGCTGTCCCAGTCTTCCTGCCCACGCTCCGCCACCATCGCGCGGGCGGCATCCGACATGACAATTTCGCGCGCGCCATAGGCGCGGGCGCCCAACACCCGAACGGCGTGGTAGTGGGTCAGCACCAGATGGCTGATCGGTTTGTCGGTGACGCCGCGAATGCAATCGATGACCTTCTGTGCCAGGCGCGGCGTCGCCTGCGCCTCGATGACCATGACGCTTTCATCGCCGATGATGACGCCCGAGTTCGGATCGCCTTCTGCGGTGAAGGCATACAACCCATCGCCAATCTCGGAGAAGCCGATTGTCTTTTCGGCAAGATCGCCTGCCGACGCGAAAGTCTTGCTCATGCCCTCTTCCAAATTCGGTGCGGGACCGCCCCTTGTTACCGCTACTCTCGTCGGCCGATCAATGCCTGGTTGCCAGTTCAACAGGTGGCGGAGTACCCCATGGCTTCCTGCGAAGCGGCATTCACTCCCCGGGGCGACTGAAATCCGACCTTCAGGGCTCAGTCGAAATTCAGCGCGCCGGCGCCGTCGGCATCAATGAGCGCGCGCGCCTGGGCGAGGTTCTTCAAACCTCCGACTCCGCCGACGCTCTGAGTGGTCAGTGCACCGCAGGCGTTGCCAAGGGCAAGGCAATCCCACGGGTCCAACCCGTCAAGCCAACTCCGCAAAAAGCCGGCGTTGAATGCATCCCCTGCCCCGGTCGTATCGACAACCTTGACCGAGAATCCCTTGTGCTGCGCCTTGCCATGCCGGTCCGACCAGACGGCCCCCTCGCCACCAAGCTTCAGGGCGATGCCCCGTGCGCCAAGGTCATGCAGCCGCAGCAATCCAGAGGAGATGTCATCGGTGCGGGTCACCGATTTCAGTTCGATCCGGTTGGGAAAGACGATCGACACATGCGGCAACAGTTCCGACAGGATGTCGGTTTCCCAACGATCCGCGGGATCCCATCCCAGATCGAGGGACGTGCTTTGCCCTCTTGCACGCGCGGCCCGGAAGACGTCGGTTAGATCGGGGCGCAGACCGGACTGGATGTAGAATGACCCTACATGCAGATGCCGGGCCCCGGCCAACAGTATCGGCTCGATATCCCGCATGCCGAATGCCGTCATCGTGCCGTAGCGGGTCAGCAGCATCCGGTCCGCCGGATATGAAAGAGAGATCGTGATGCCCGTCGCAAGGCTTGCATGGAACTTGACCCCCCGCGTGTCGACGCCGTTTTCGTTCAGGATGTCGCGGCAATACCGCCCATGATCGTCGTTGCCGACCATCGCGGCCATCGCCGTGCGCAAGCCCAGCCGTTGCATCAGAACACACGCGATCGCGGACGAGCTTCCAAGCGTCATCGTCTGGCGGTCGAATGCCTGTTCAGTCCCAAGCACCGGCGCGTCGACGGCAAAGCCGGACAGGATCAGATCCGGATTGAGCTCTCCTATCGCCAGAACGTCGAATGCGGAAGTCATGGTGATCAGAACATCACGACTTTGGACAGATTGACAGGCGCATCCGGGTCCTGCCCGCGGCGCAGCGCGGTGGCGAAGGCGAACACCTGCACTGGTATCATGGCGGCTGCGGAGGCGGCAGCACCGTCGGTCATGTCACCAGGAGCAATGACGAAGTCGGCGACGCCGTCATAGGCGGCGGCATCCGCACCGATCACGATCACGCTCGACCCGAGGGCCTTGATGTCCCGCGTGAGGGATAGTCCGTGGTCCCGATCCGCAAGGGTGAAAACGAACACGGCGGTCCTGGCGTCGGCACAGGCCTTGGGTCCGTGGCGGTAGTCAAGGCTGTGATAGGCTTCGGATGTGGCAATCGCCATTTCCTGAATCTTGAGCGCCGATTCCAAGGCCAGCGGATGGGCCGGTCCGGAACCGAGAAAGACGAACCGGTCATAGGCCCGGGCATGCGCCAGATCGCGCAAGGCCCGCTCCTGCGCGAGCAGAGATCGACCGGCCGCCGGCAACCCTGCAAGCGCTTTTCGGTCTGTTGCGTCCCCGAACAGCCACTGCGTCGCAATCAGCATCGACGAGAACGACCGCAGCATCACCAGCCCATCCTCGTGACCTTCCGAGATCAACAAGCCATGGTCGGCCTCTTTCAACAGATCGCTGTCAGCGGTGCAACTGATCCCCAGCGTGGTGAAGCCTGCCTCTGACAGCTTGCGATTGGCCAGGATGAGTTCGCTCGAAAACCCTGAACGGCTGAAGCCGATAGCCAGCCTGCTGGCATCCGATGCGCGAGTCTCAAAGGGATCCAGCAGCACCTCGCAGGAGGGTATGGCGCGCGCATTCAGCCCGCGCCGCCGCATCCAGTCAGCGACGGCGAGCGCAAGGTAGTAGGATGTTCCCGACCCAAGCAGAACGAATTCGTCGTAGTCCGCCGCTTCGATCGGCAAGGTCAGAACCCCGCGCTCCAGACGTCCGAACAGGGCAGTCCACACATCCGGCTGACTGACGAGTTCGCGCCACGTGAGATCTCCGGTCATGACGGCGCTCCGACTTTGTAGGGGGTGTTGACGGGGCTTTGGGGCGCGGTCCCCGCCAGTACTGCCAAGGCATTGCGCACGGCGCCGACGGCCGCATCGGATTTGGCGTTGTGGGTCAAGCCGGCCTGATGCGGGGTCAGTATCACGTTTTCGAGTTCGAATAGCGGGCTCGCGGTCAATGGCTCGGCCTCGAACACGTCTAGTGCCGCTCCGGCAATCCTGCCGTCGATGAGCGCGGTCGTCAGCGCCGCTTCGTCGATCAGTTCGCCCCGCGCGATATTGACCAGATAGGCGTGCGGCTGCATCAGAGCGATCTCGCGCGCGCCGATCATGCCCCGCGTCTGGGCGTTCAGAGACGCATAGACGCTGACCACGTCGGCCCGGGCCATCAACTCGTCGAGCGGCAGATAGGCAATGCCGAGTTCGGCCGCGATCTGTGGATCGGGCGTCCGGGTGTAGCAGATGATCTTCATGCCGAAGGCGGCGGCACGGCGGGCCGCGGCGCGACCGATCTGGCCCAGACCTATCATGCCAAAGACCGCGCCATAGACATCCATGCTGCCCTGAGTATCGGCAGCCCACCTTCCGGCCCTGATAGCCATGTCGCCGCGCCTTATCTGACGCGTGATGGCAAGCATGAGTCCGATCGAGAATTCGGCGCATTGCTCTGCGTTGACGCCCTTCACGTTGGTGACGGTAATGCCGCGCGCGCTGGCGGCATCAAGGTCGATGTTATCGGTTCCGGACGTGTGATGCGCGATCACCCTGACGTTCGGAACAAGATCAAGGGCGGCGGCATCCGTGCCCATGACCCGACCCATGACGATGGCGTCAACCTTGGTCAGATCGGTGAGCGCCTCGTCTGCAATCCGCCGGAACGGAATGAGGTCATGCAGATAGGTGACATCGTGCCCCGACCCCGAAAGCTCGGCCACCGCCTTTGGCAGTTCGTGCAGGCTGTCGGAGATGACGAGAATAGTCTTGCCCGTCATCTCAGTTGCCCTTCGCCCGCTGGCCGTCGGCGTCAAAGAAATGGGCCTTTTCCAGTTCGGGCGTCAGCCAGACGGTCTTTCCCGATGCAAGGTGCAAGCGGTCCTTGGTAACGATGGTCAGCCCTTGCCCATCCTTTTCCACGAACAGCATCGTTTCGCTGCCTGTCGCTTCATAGGAGGTGACTTTCGCCACCAAGCCGCCCGACCCCTGATCCTCTTGGACCTTGATATGATCGGGACGCAGGCCAAGGGTCATGCGGCTGTCGGCAGAAATGCCGTCGGGAAGCGGCACACTGAAGTCGGGGAAGAGCCGCAATGTCCGGTTCTCTACCGCCCCTTCCAGCAGGTTCATCGCCGGCGATCCGATGAACGTTGCAACGAAGATGTTGGCCGGCCGGTCATAGAGTTCCAGTGGCGAACCGATCTGCTCGACGATCCCGTTGCGCAGGACGACGATCTTGTCGGCCATCGTCATGGCCTCGATCTGGTCATGCGTGACATAGATCGTCGTGACGCCGAGACGCTTCTGAAGATCCCGTATTTCGGAGCGCATCTGGACCCGCAACTTGGCGTCGAGGTTCGACAGCGGCTCGTCGAACAGGAAGACCTTGGGGTTTCGCACAATAGCGCGGCCGGTTGCAACGCGCTGGCGCTGGCCGCCCGACAGCTCCTTCGGGTAGCGCTGCAGATAATCGGTGAGCCCGAGGGACTTCGCGGCAGCGGCCACCTGTTGCTTTATCTTGTCCTTCGGCACTCCGGCCAGCTTGAGCGAGAAACCCATGTTCTTCTCGACGGTGAAATGCGGGTAAAGCGCATAGTTCTGGAACACCATCGCAATATCGCGGTCCTTGGGCGCCACATGGGTAATCACCTGCCCGTCAATAGCCACGTCACCGCCGGAGATGTCCTCCAAGCCGGCCACCATGCGCAGAAGCGTGGATTTTCCGCAGCCCGAAGGGCCGACAAGGATCACGAATTCGCCGTCATCAATGTCGACATTGACGCCCTTGATGACCTCCACGGAGCCGAATGACTTGCGAACATTACTCAGCGTCACAGTGCCCATGTCAGGAATGCCTTTCAGGGTTAACGTGCGGGTTCGAAGCGTCGTGATATGGCAAAAGAGCCGCGCGAACCGAGGCAATTGCAACCTCTTCGCATTTGCGCGGGAGTCTTCCGTCGGCGATTGCATCGAATTGGCGTGGCAGGTACTGGCTGATCAACGGCAGCGGCCAGTCGGAGTGGTCGAGCATGTCGAACAGCGCATGCAGGGATTGCTGCACCTGCGGCGCGGTCCAGTAGTAGCGGACGCGGTCCGACCAGCTGAAATGACGCAACCACGCGACACGGTCGGGTTCGCCCGAATAGTGACCCTTCCAGTGACCCGGCTCAGCCAGCATCGCGGCCTCAAGCGCGGCGCGAACGCCGGGGCGGCGCCGCGGAAAGAGCTCTGCGGCAAGCTGTTCAAGGGCGTAGATGGTTTCGCGCAGGGCAAAGGTCGCTGCAGGCCCGACCTTCAGGATGGCGAAATGCCCCTTGACCAAAGCAGGGTAGGCTGACGGGCGCTGATAGTCGGTGGAGTGCGCCTCGAACACCGCCCCGCCAAGAGTGGCCGCCTTGCCCGACAGGCCTTGCGCGGCCGCGAGATCGAAGTGCACGACCGTTTCGTTGCCAAAATCCAGACCCGGCTGAACAACTACGGCGCAGACCCTCGCGAACGCATCCTCCAGCCCTTTTGCTGAGAAAGCTTTCGCATGCGCGGTCCAAGTGGCAGCAACCTGGCCGGGATCCGTCGCCACGATGGCATGGCCTTCGCCCATGCCGCCGGGTGGCGGCACCTCTGTCCCGATCACATAGATGGGACGCTCTCGTCCGGTCGTAGCTGCTTCGGCGGCGCTCGCGAGGATTGCGGCGCGCTCGGCGATGGTCGCTTCCGGCAAAGTCGCCGGATCGTCCGCGCAGCGCATCGAACAATCGAGATGAATCTTCTGGAATCCGGCAGCAACATAGCCGGCGACCATGGCTTCCGCCTTGGCCATGGCCGATGCGGCGGGCAGATGACGCCACGGTTGCGGCCCCAGATGATCGCCGCCCAGCAGAATCGTGCCATCGGCAACGCCTTCGGCCCGAGCCGCATTCTTCACGAGCCCCACGAAATCGGCGGGTGTCATTCCGGTGTAGCCGCCGTCCTGGTTCACCTGATTGCACGTCGCTTCCAGAAGCGCGACCTGCCCCGCCTCCCGGGCGCCGGAAAGTGCGGCGCGCAGGACCAGCGGGTGCGCGCTGCAGACGCTTGTGAGCGCAAATTGCTGACCCAGCAGGTTGCGGCCGAGAACGGACCGAGCGTGTTCGAGAGGCGAGGTGGCAGCGTTCTTCAGCATGAATGCAGGCTATTCAAAACCGATCAAAAGTAAACAAGAAACTGAACGATAATGCTTGATTTATGGCTGAAGAGGTTTCAGGGTAAGGGCAATGTCGCGGTTTGGATCCCTCGGGATAACCAGAGAAAACAAGCGCTAGTTGCGATCGCGGGGTCGGTTCGTTGGCTGGGAATGTTCTGCAGGACAGAAGAGGATGGCGACCCGATAGTGGAAAAGGATCAAAAGCGCGCAAATTGGTGCTGCATTTTGACGACTTCGTGATATGATCTGTGGCACGTCAGAAGATTCAGGGCCAGAATCGGCTCAAACTTCAGGGAGAGACCAATGTTGACGACGTCGAAGAAAAGGACCATGGCCGCCGTGCTGATGGCCACGACCGCCTTGGGCGCCGGTGCGTCCGCACAGGAAGCCAAGACGATTCAGGTTGCGACCCACTACAACGAAGAACAGATGGTGCCGCTCTTGGCCTGTTTCGACGCCTACGAAGAAAGCCATCCCGGCATCACCATCGAATTCCAGCAAGCCGCCTATGGCGATTTCCTGCAGACGATCCTCACGAGCCGCGTTGGCGGAACCTCACCGGACATCTACAACATCTATTCGATCTGGGCGCCGCAGCTTGCCGCGGCCAACACGCTGGCTGAGCCACCCGCCGAGGTCCAGGACTGGATCCGCTCCAGCTACGGCGAGGGTACCGTCGGTGCAGCCACGATCAACGGAACGCTATGGGGTATCCCGACCGAACTGTCGGTCTATCAGCTTTTCTACAACAAGAAGCTCTTGGCCGAGGCCGGTTTCGATGCGCCGCCGGCAACTTGGCAGGAGCTGCACGACATGGCCGCAGCGATCACCAAGAAGAACGATCAGGGCGTGATCGAGCGGGCTGGGTACGTCTATGGCCCATCCGTCGCGAACGCCGTGCATGTCTACTACAGCCAGATGTATGCGGCTGGCGTCCCACCCTATTCCGAGGATTTCCGCAGCACCAACTTCACGTCGCCCGAGTCGATCGAGATCGTCAGGCGGCAGGGGGAACTGTTTTCGGAAGGCATCACCTCGAACACGAACATCGTCGACGATTTCGCCGGCGGCACTGCCGCAATGGCGATCATGGCCAACTGGAACAAGGCCGAGCTTCAGGAGGTCTATGGTGACGAGTTCGAAAACACGGTCGGTATCGCCCCGATCCCGAACGATGGCGGCGCGGCGGGCACGATGCTCTATTCCTTCCTGTGGGCAGTGGACAGCACTTCCGACGCGCAAGCCGAAAGCTGGGAATTCCTCCAGTGGCTGAACACCGCGCAGGACGGCAAGCCCCTGTCGTGCACCGGCGAGATGCTCAACGACCTCGGTGCGCTCTCCGGCAATCTTGCCGATCTTGCCAACATGGATACCGGCGACAGCTTCACGCAACCCTTCGTCGCCGCCATCGAAAGCGGGGCCGCCAAGAGCCAGCCGAACATCTGGCAGGCCAGCGAAGTCGACCGCACGCTGCGCAGTTACATCGAACAGGTATGGGCCGGCAACATGAGCGCCGAAGACGCGATGGCGGCGGCTGATGCAGATGTCACCGCAATTCTGAGCGAACAGCCCTGAGACTTTGCGGCGAAGGCGCCGCGCCAAGAAACGAGGGTACGCACATGACCAGGACAAACGCACCCGATCGCCTGACGCCTTCGCCGCAACCCCATGTCCAGAACGCCCCACCCGAAATCGCCGCCGCGTTCGCCAAACGCGCGACGCGCCACGGCCTCATGACCCGGCTCACGTCAAAGACGGTCGCCCCCTGGCTCTTTCTTGCGCCGACACTGGCGTTCGGCGTGATATTTTTCATCCTGCCGCTGCTCTACGCGTTCTATATCTCCCTCACGCGCTGGGATAGCTTGTCGCCGCCGCGCTGGGTCGGTTTCGCACACTACAAGTACGTCCTGACGACTGACCCGGTCTTCTGGCAGACCTTCTGGAACACCATGTACTTCGCCGCCGCCTCGATCGGCATCGGGGTTCCTCTGGCGATGGTTCTCGCCTACGCGTTCACCCGGTCAAAGGGCCAAACGCTGTGGCGGTCGATCTACTGGCTGCCGATGATCACCAATGTCGTCGCCGTCGCCTATATCTGGCGGTTCGTGCTTGACGACCGATACGGGCTTTTGAACCGATCGCTCGGTTTTCTCGGCCTTGGCGCGCCCGGATGGCTGACCGATCCATCGCTGGCGCTGACTTCGGTCGTGCTGATATTCGTCTGGATGCAGCTTGGTCACAACATGCTGCTGTTTTCCGCCGGCCTCGCCAACATCGATGAAAGCTACTACGAAGCCGCCCGATTGGATGGCGCCAACGAACGGCAGTTGTTCTTCAAGATCACCGTGCCGCTTCTCATGCCCACGACCCTCTTCGTTCTGATCACGAACTTCATTTCGGGTCTGAGCTATTTCACCCTGATGCTGGTCCTTACCGACGGCAATGGCGGCCCCTTGCGGTCGACCACCGTGACCGGGCTTTACATGTACCAGATGGCGTTTTCCGACCTGCGCATGGGGCGCGCCTCGGCCGTCGCATACATTCTGTTCGCGGTGATCCTGATCATCACCCTTGTCCAGTTGCGCGTCTTCCGGCGCGGCGGCGTGGAGGCGCACTGACATGGCCATCGTTCAACACCGCAGCTCCTGGGCCAAGGTCGGCACGTTCCTCAAATACGCCCTCTTGAGCATCGGTGCATTCCTCATGCTCGCTCCATTCGCCGACATGTTTCTGGGGGCGCTCAGGACGCCTGCCGAGCGGCTGGCACAGCCGCCGGTCTATTTCCCCCGCGACCCGCAATGGGGCAATTACCTGCGCGTCTTCACCGAGTTGCCGATGTTGCGCTGGATGGCCAACAGCGTCTTCGTGACCGCAGTTGTCACGGCGCTTCAACTGCTGACATCGGCAATGGCAGGCTACGCCCTTGCCAAATACCGGTTCCCCGGGCGCGATTTCCTGTTCCGCTCCATCCTCGGGGCGCAGATGTTCCCGTTCTTCCTGTTCCTGATCCCGGTCTTCTTTATCTTGCGCTACTTTCCGCTTTTTGGCGGCAATGATATTCTTGGCCAGGGCGGCACGGGCTTTCTCAATACCTACTCCGCCATCATCCTGCCCTTCGCAGTCACGTGGTACGGTATCTTCCTGATGCGACAGTTCTTCATGGGATTGCCCGACGAACTGATGGATGCTGCGCGTCTCGATGGCGCGGGCGAGTTTCGCATCTTCTTTGTCATCGCCTTGCCGCTGGTTCTGCCGGGTCTCGCCACGCTCGGCATCTTCGTCTTCGTGTACCAGTGGAACGAGGTGATATGGACCATGACGATCACGCGCACAGCGCCCGATCTGCAGACGATCCCGGTCGGCATCTACCTGCTGCGTGGCGCCTTCATCGACCAGTCGAGCCTGTCGCTGCAGCAGGCGGCCCTCGCCGTGTCGATCCTGCCGGTGATCGTGACTTTCCTGTTCCTGCAACGCTACTATGTCCGGGGTCTGACCGCCGGGGCCGTCAAGGGCTGACCCATGAAGATCGACGACGCCTATCTGGATGAATTCGAGGACGACATCGTCCGCCTCTCACGCCGTACCTATGCCGAGGCCGGCGTGCCGATGTTTCTCGTCCCCGAGGATCTGACCGGGGCCACCCCGACCGTCGCGCCCAGCCCTGACGGCGAGCGGTTGGCCGCATTGTTCGAAGCGGTGACTGCAGCGCTCGAGGCGCGCAACGGGCCGCTTTCGACCACCGACATCGCCCATGTGATCGAGGTACTCGCCGACCGCCATTTCCTCGACCGCCCCTTTCACTCGCTTGCTCACGACGCGTCGGAATGATCATCCTGCCAAAGTCGCCCGCCGAAACCGCGGCAGAACTCGCTTCGGGTTTCCGGAGCGGGCGGGCGATCCATCTCATCAACTATCACGCCACACCCTCCATCCATGCCAGTGGGTACCGCGCACAGATCGGGGCTTGTGCCGGCAAGTTCTCATCCCTCGCCGAGGGGGGAGTTGGCGGGCTGTTCGGCGTCAGGGCCGGCAAGCCGGTGCTTGCCCCGATCTTGTTCGAGGGGTTCCGGGACAACTACGATGTTCTCTTGCCGATCCTTGAGGAGTTCGGCTTCGTCGGCTGGTTCTTCATCCCCTCGCATTTCCTCAATGTCCCCCCCCGCCGGCAGCGTATTTTCGCCGCTCGGCACGAACTGCATTATGGGCCCGACGCTTACCCTGGCGAACGCATCGCGCTGAGCTGGGCCGAGCTGCGCGACGCCCATGCCCGCGGCCATATGGTTGCCTGCCATTCACGCAATCACACCGCCCTGCACCCCGACACGCCCGATGCGGTGCTTTACGATGAGATCGTGCTCGCCAAGCGGGAACTGGAAGAGGGCCTGGGTGCCGAGGTAGACACCTTCTGCTACCTCTACGGCGCGGAATACGGGCTGAACCCCCGCGCCGACAAGCTGCTGGTCGAGGCGGGGTTCCGATATCTTTTTTCAAACTTCCGGCTGCAGAGGTTGCAATGAAGGCCACCCAACTGCGGGTGGTGAACTACCATCTGACGCCGGCCAGCCGCGCTGCCACATACGATCGGGAGTTTGCCGCCCTCGCAGCGCGCTACGCGCCAGTAGCTGAGGACGACCTGGCGGAGTATCTTGTGACCGGCATCTGGCCCATGGGTGGCGACGGGGTCCTGCCGGTCTTCTACAACGGCTATCGCAACAACTATGACGTGGCACGGCCGCTTCTGGAAAAGCACGGACTCATCGGCTGGTTCATGGCCGTGACCGCCTATTCCAGTTGCCCGGCGGCCGATCAATCGGCCTTCGCCGCAACCAGAACGCTTGCGACGATAAAGGGCGAATACGCGGACGGGCGCAGCGCGCTGTCCTGGGACGAATTGCGCGCTCTGGACGGGCCGCACGTGGTTGGCAGTCATACAAGAAACCATACCCGTGTCGGCATGGATGATCCCGCCGTGGTCGAGTCCGAGATCGTCGGCGCACAGGACGATTTCGTCCGCGAGTTGGGCCACCCGGTGCGAGCCTTTGCCTGGCTCCACGGTGGGCGATATGGTGGACACCCGCTGGCTGACGCCGCGGTGGACCGCGCCGGTTATCAGTTCCTGTTCTCGAATTTTGCCGTACAGCGCCTGCTGTGATCAGGCGCTGACCATCAGGATCGAGGTTTGGCCGATGGCGCGAACCGATCCGTTTTCGCCGTTCCGCAGGGCGATGGTCTGCGACGCCGATACCGTTTGTCCGCCCAGGAACGCCTTGCCGGCGACAACATGGATCAATCTTTCCTTGCCGTTGTCGGTGCCCAGTTCGGATTCGTCGTCCAGGTCGGCCAGCACAAAGGCCAGCTTTTCCGCATCGCTCCCGCCCCGCATGGCGACAACCTGAGTTGCGACCCGCCCAACCGCCGCAGCGCGGGCGTAGGCGACGAGAGTCCCGGTGCGGGGCGTCAGGCGATAGGCGTGCTCCGGCGGCATATAGAGCGCGCTATTGCCCGAAGCGGCGGAAAGATCGGCCAAAAGAGGATGTTGACCGACAATCTCCATGTCGACGCTACCGCCGATCGGCGCAACATAGACCTCATCCCCCTCGCTTTCGCCCTCGATCGTGACATCCGGCTGAAAACGGTAGATCCGGAGGGATTTCAGTGTAGTGAAACCAGTGACACGTTCATCAATGTCGACCGGGCGCGGGCAGGGGCCGACACCAGGCAGGTCGATCATTCGCGTGTCGTCAGCCTCGATGATCTGCATGGAACCCCTCAGGCGAATTGCGGCAGATGCTCGCGGTGGCCCTCGATCAGTTCGTCGGCCACAGCCCTCGCCAGATCCGGTGTATCCACTGTCCCGTCCGCCAACAGCGCCTCCACCATCAGGTCGCGCGACCCGTTGACTGCGGCATCGACGGTCACCTCGATGGCCGTGATCTTGGCGTTGAGTTTGGCGATCAGCGCGTCGGGAAGCGTGTCGGCCTGCAGGGCGGCGAATCCGCCGCCGACGGCACTCGCGTTGCATTCCAGCACCGCGTCCCTTGGAAGATACGGCGCCTGCCCCGTATTGGGCAGGTTGACCGAGAATACCGCCCGCTGGTCATAAAGCAGCGAGTGCATGATTTCGAGCAGTTGCTCGCTCTCTCCCGGCACGTTTTCGTAATAGGACTTCGGCAGCGGATCGGGGGAATTGGCGATCGCCAGCATCTCTTCATACCAGGTGTCGCCCAACGCGATGCGTTCGTCTATCGGGAAGGCATCGCAGCCGAGCGTGTGGCCGTGATAAGCGCCGCCAGGGAATCGTTCGGGGTAGAATTCAACCGCATGACGGTCCATCGCGCAGGGAAAGATCGAGTACTTGCGGAACAGTCCCCAGCTGAACGGGTCGTCCGACCAGCGAGGGGCGCGGTCCTGCACGATATTGTCCCAGACCTTCTTTCCGGCCAGTTCGTCCGCCAGCGTCTCTTCCTGCTCGTCCAGCCTGGCATGCAGCATCGGAATCGCATCCCTGCCCTTCAGCCGCAGCCGGGTGAGATAGGTCAGATGGTTGAGACCGATACCGAACGAGCTGAGGTCGCCCTCGGCCACACCGAGGAACCGTGAAATCACGCCCTCAACGTGGTGGACGCCGTGGCAAAGCCCGACGACCGGAACACCGGTCTCTCGCCGGATGGCCCGGCAGATGGCAGTCATCGGGTTGGAATAGTTGAAGAAATTCGCGTCAGGGCACAATTCTGCCACATCGTTCGCGATGGCGATCATCTGCGGAATCATGCGCATGGCGCGACTGATACCACCGGGCATTGCCGTGTCACCGACCGGTTGATAGATGCCATGTTTTCGCGGGATCTCGATATCCCGCTGCCAACCCTTTCGACCCCCAACCGCGATCGTGGTGACGACGAAATCGGCACCTTTCAGCACCTCGCGCCGATCCGTTGTCGCCGCAACGGGGATGTCGGCCTTCTTTGCGGCAAGCATCTTGCCGACCAGCTTGTTGACCGCGTCCAAAGTGACGGGGTCGATATCCACCAGCGCCAGTTCCCACAGATGCGCTTCGCCGGCCAGGATGATGTCAGCGACAAGACGCTGAGTGAAGACAGTGCTGCCGGCACCGATCAGAACAAGCTTCAGGCGTGACATCATTTGCTCCGGAGAATGCGAGGATTGCGGTGCGCGGCGATGATAGTCCGTTGCGCGCAAAAGTAAATATTATTGTGATTGTTTTTGCGCGCTTTAGGGTTAGCATAGTCAATAGTTGCGATCGCGATCGACTTGCGGTTATTGCCCCTGAGTTGAATGAACGGAGCATTTCATGATACGCGCGGAACGACATGAGCGCATCCTTGCGGAACTGGCGCGGCGGGGAACGGTAAGCGCAAAAGAGCTGGCCTCGCTGCTGGACGCTTCGCTCGCCACGATCCGCCGCGATATTGCCGAACTGGACGACCGCCACGCCGTCAAGCGCACCCACGGCGGCGCATCCTTGCCGCAAAGGCGCGAGGAATTGCCATTCGACGCGAAGCTCATGACATTTCTGCCCGAAAAGCGCCGGATCGGGGCGCAGGTTGGCGCGATGATCGAGGCCGGCAGCACCATCGGCCTTGGCGGCGGCACGACCGTAATGCAGATCCTGCCTGCCATCCGGCGGATGGAGTTGAAACTGGTGACGACTGCGGTGAACGTGGCGCTGGAGCTTCGGGACGCAAGCAATGTCAGCGTGACGCTGACCGGCGGCATGCTGAGGCGACGCACTGCGGAGATGGTCGGCCACGTGGCGGAGCGGACCTTGCGCGACTTCAACATAGACGTGACAGTGATCAGCGTCGACGGAATCGACCGTGCGGGCGGCCTGACCACCTACGATTCGTCTGAAGCCTACGTGAACCGGGTGATGACCGAGCGGGCCCGCGAAGTCTGGATCGTAGCCGATCATTCCAAGTTCGGTCAGGTCTTTCCAGCCTTGATTTGCCCGCTTTCGAACGCGACGAAACTCATCACGGATACCGGCGCCAGCGAAGCGATGATCGCCGATGCGCAGTCTCTCGGTGTCGAGGTGATACGGGTCTAGCCTGCGCTCTTCGGGTTATGGGTCGAACTCCGGATCATGATTTCCGGGGGCAGCAGTCTTCGTTCGCCGCTCCTCGAACTGCCGCCAAGTTGCTCCATGAGCATCCGAACGGCGGTATTCGCCATGCGCCTGACTGGCTGGCGCAGCGTCGTCAGGCCGTAGCTGGGCCATGCGGCTTGCGGAATATCGTCAAATCCGGTTACCGCCACATCATTCGGCACGCTCAGCCCCAATTCGAACCGACAGGCATCCATGACACCAAGCGCCATCGCGTCGTTCGCACAGATGATCGTATGCGGCGTTTGATGCCCAGAAAGCAGATCGCGCGCACTGCGGCGTCCGCCTTCGAACGTGTAGTCGCTGTGTACGATCGGCCCGAACTCCTGACCGACCCGCGCCAGCGCGCTCGTTGCGCCCTCCAGCCGCTCTCTGCTGACGGGCGCCCATTCCGGGCCGGCCAGAAGTGCCACATGCCCCATCGGACGTCCACTCAGGTAGCGGACAAGCGTGTCCATGCCTGACGCATGATCGCAGCACACCGCAGACGCCAGCGCATTCTCCGGAGTGCGGTTGAAAAGGACCACCGGCACCTCGGCTTGGCTGCAGGACGAAAGAAATTCGTCATTGAGCATCGCGCTCGAAATGATGCCGTCCACGTGATAGGCGAGAATCTCTCGGACAGTGGCGATGGAGCCCGCGTCGGCATCGCGCGGCACCGCAAAGACGAGCATTCGATTGCCCGTCCCCTGAATTTCCTGCCCAAGATAAAATAGGATATCGGGATAGGCGCGATTGCTGGGGTCCGTTATCACGACCGCGATCATGTTTGACCGCTGGGTGATCAGCGATCGGGCAATCTGACTGGGCGAATAGTTCAGCGCGAGGGCGGCGGTCTCGACTTTCTTTCGCGTGGATTTCGAGACGGACGCGCCTTCGCGGAACACGCGCGAGACTGTGGACTGCGAAACGCCGGCAAGGCGGGCCACGTCGTAGGAAGTAGATCGCGCCGTGTTCCTTTTCGACTCGGAAGCCTCGCCCGATCCGGACGATTCGGTGCCATTGTTTGAATGCGACGCCATTCTAGATCCGCCCTCTTGGCATTTCCTGTCGCCACAAAATTATATTAGTCCTGCTGGAATATCTAGCACGGCGAACGATTTGGCGGTGCTGCGGCGCGCTGCGCCGCAAAGCGGCATCGCAAAATGTTGACTACGAATGCAACATCTGCGACGCTCACTCCATTAGGCATGGGAGGACTGAAATGTCTGTTACAAGACGTCGCTTGCTGGGTGGGGCGGCCGCGCTGTCGGCCGCCGGAGTATTGGGTGCCCGTGTCCGTCCGGCTTACGCGGGTGTCACGCCCGGAAAGCCCTTTGACGGACAGGAAGTGAACGTGCTTTCGGTGCAGGCGACCCAGTTCGCCGCGCATGAAAAGCGGGTTGCCGAATTCCAGGAGTTGACCGGGATCAAGGTCAACTACGTCTATGTTCCGTTTGTCGCACTACGCGAACGGCTGACGGCCGAGATGGTCGGCGCCTCGGACGATTTCGACATCATCACCGCGATGGACGTGTGGATTCCGCCGCTGGTCGACACCTATCTGGCGCCGATCGACGACATGGTCGCGGACCGTGGCATCGATCTTTCGCGCTATCCCGATCCGTTCCTGAACGCCGGCAAGTTCCCGGGCGGCCTTTATGGCCTGCCGGTCCGCTGCCATGTTCAGCTCATGTGGTACCGCAAGGACCTCTTCGACAAGGCCGGCCTTGCTCCGCCCGAGACGTGGGAGGATGTCTCGACCAGCGGTCGGGCGATCATGGACCAGAACCCGGGCGTGGACGGGATCACCATTCCCTACAGCCAGAAGGACGGCCAGAACCTGATGGTCTGGTACAATTTCCTTTGGGGTTCGGGCGGCGACCTCTTCGATGCCGAGATGACCCCGATCTTCAACAGCGAGGCCGGTGTCAAGGCGACAGCCGACTTCACGAAATACATACTGGAGGACAAGATCACTCCTGCGGGCGCCGCGTCGTTCAACGAAGCGGATTCCACCACTCACTTCTTCCAGGGCAAGGCGGCGATGGTGCCGGTCTGGTGGCATGTCTACAACCGCCTGACCAAGCCGGACACATCCGTCACCAAGGAGCAGGTCGGCTTCAAAGTGCTGCCGCACTATGAAGGCAAAGGGGCGACGACCTATACCAACGCCTGGATCTACGGCATCAACGCCAAGGCCAAGGCGCCGGACGCCGCCAAGGAGTTCCTTGATTTCATCTGCCAGCCCGAGATCGAGAAGGCGATCCTGATTGATCCGGAAGAGAGCGACGTCGTCTGCGTCCACTGGCAGAACCTGCGCGACGAGGAAGTCAACGCCCGTTTCGACGGCATGCATGCACTGGCGGCCAAGACGCTCGAGACCACGACCAACTCGATCCCGAACATCCCCGAGTTCCTGCCCATCGTGGACGTGCTGGGGGCCGCTGTGTCGGACGTGGTGACCGGGGCCGCGACAATCCAGGATGCGCTGGACAACGCGCAAAGCCAATCAGCGCGGATCATGCGCCGCGGCTAGACGGGACACGGTTCCGAACAACAACAGGGCTGCCGGGTAGCTATCCGGCAGCCTTGCCGAACCACCCGATTGACGGAAAAACCGTCGGCGGGAGACGCCCGTCAGCAAGGCAGAGCCCAATGAAGCAACACAAGCTTGCCGCCATCCTTCTCGGGCCAGCCGTGCTTCTGGTTGCCGTGACGACGATCTATCCCCTGGTCAGCTCTTTCTGGACCAGTTTCCATATTTTCAACCTGACGCGCGGCGTGGAGATGGGGCCGTTCATCGGGCTGGAAAACTACACCGAGGCATTCAGGTACGATCCCAACTTCTGGACGGTGATGCGGGTCACCGCGACCTTCGTCGTTCTGGACGTGGGCCTGACGATACTTGCCGCGCTTGGCCTTGCGATCCTTCTGCTCAGGGCGGGTTTCGGGAAGGGGATTCTGCGCACGCTGATCATCCTGCCCTTCGCGATGAGTCCGGCTCTCATCGGGATTTCATGGCGCTTCATGCTGAACCCGGAATATGGCGCGTTCGCACGCTCCATCGCGGCGGTGCTGCCCTTCATGCGCGATGTCGACTACCTGGCCAGCCCCGCGCTTGCCATGGGCGCGCTTGTCTCAAGCGACGTGTGGCATTGGGCGCCGTATTTCACCTTCATGCTGATGGGCGGTCTTGCAGGAATTCCGCCGGAAACGCAGGAGGCCGCGCGGATCGACGGCGCCGGCAACTGGCGCGTGTTCCGCGACATCACGCTGCCGCAACTGAAACCCGTCCTTGTCGTCGCGATCATCCTCAAGTCAGTTTTCGCGCTGAAGGTCTTTGACGCGATCGTGACGATGACCTTTGGCGGGCCAGGCCGCGAGACCACGACACTGGCCTTCTTCGCCTATCATATCGGGTTCCGGGACTATCACTTTGGCTATGCAGCCGCCGTCGCCTACATCCTGACGGCGATCATGTTCGTACTGTCTCTGTCCTACATGCGCGTCGCCTTCAGGAAGGAATCATGACCGATACCACACCCCTTTCGGCCACCGCGTCGGCGCGGCGCGCTGCCAAACAGCGTAAGCGGCGGATGCTGGCCGTACTTGAGGCGCTGGGGCTGATCGTCGTCGCGCTTCTCGTGATGTTTCCGATTGCCTGGATGGTCATGACCGCCTTCAAGAATCCGGCCGACGTCTATCGCTACACGATGTGGTTCACGCCGACCCTCGACAACTTCCGCGAGGTCTTCGGTGAGCGCTGGAACATCGCCAAGAACATCATGAACAGCTCCATCATCGCCGTTTCCACCGTCTGCGTAGCCATCCCCATCGCAGTCTCGGCCTCGTACGCCTTTTCGCGGCTGCGTTTCCCGCTGAAGCGGACGATGTTCCAGTGGATACTGCTCACGCAGTTCATTCCAGCCGTGACGATCGTGTTGCCGTTCTACGTGATGTTCCGCAATCTGGGGATGCTGGACACCTATGGCGCGCTCATCATCGTCGATCTGTCGATCGTGCTGCCTTATGCAATCTGGACAATCAAGGGCTTCATCGACGCGATCCCGATCGAGGCGGAAGAAGCCGCGATCATCGACGGGGCCAGCCGCTTCCGGGTAATATGGGACATCGTCGTACCAATGGCCTGGCCCGGCATCATGACCGCAGCGATATTCTGCTTCATCCTGACGTGGAATGAGTTTCTGTTCGGCTACCTGTTGTCGCGGCAGGATGTCGTGCCGCTGCCGGTGGGCATCATCAGCTTCGTGCTGGAGCGCGGACCGGTGTGGGAGTTGATCGCGGCGACGGGGATCATCATAACCATCCCGATGTTCTTCTTCGCACTGATGATCCAGCGCCACTTCACCAAAGGCATGAACCTCGGCGCCGTCCGCTGAGCGAGAGGAAAGAGATCAGATGGCAAGCATCACATTCCGGGGGGTGACAAAGCGCTGGGGCGGGTTCGTCGGCGTGAAAGAGCTTGATCTGGAGGTCGCCGACCAGGAATTCCTTGTGCTGCTCGGGCCGTCCGGCTGCGGCAAGACCACGACCATGCGGATGGTCGCGGGCCTTGAGGAGCCGACCGATGGCGACATCCTGATCGGCGAGGACGTGGTGAACGACGTGTCGCCGCGTGAACGCGACGTAGCGATGGTGTTCCAGAACTACGGGCTCTATCCGCATATGTCGGTGCGCGAGAACATCGCCTACCCGCTGAAGGTTCGCGGCATTCCCAAAGGCGACGCACGGGCAATGGTCGATGCCGCCGCCGAGAAGGTGGAGCTGACCCCCTATCTCGACCGCAAGCCCTCGGCGCTCTCGGGCGGGCAAAGGCAGCGGGTCGCACTTGCGCGTTCGCTGGTGCGCACGCCAAAAGTCTTCCTGATGGACGAGCCGCTGTCGAACCTCGATGCCAAACTGAGGGTGACGATGCGGGCCGAGCTGAAGCACCTGCACCACGAACTTCGGATCACCACCATCTACGTCACGCATGACCAGATGGAGGCCATGACGTTGGCGACCAGGATCGCGGTGATGAATCATGGCGTGATCCAGCAGCTTGCCGCACCCGAGGTGATCTACAACGATCCCGCCAACCTTTTCGTCGCCGGTTTCATCGGTTCGCCCAGCATGAACCTCATGCCCGGCAGACTGGAAAACGGCGCCTTCATCGACGGACCGATCCGTGTCGAAGGCATCGGGGACGCGACCCGCGACTCGGTCGTTCTCGGCATCCGCCCCGAGGATGTCAGAGTGACCGCAGCGGGTGCCGGGCTGTTCGACATGGAGGTTTACACGGTCGAACTGACGGGCGAGTCGATCCTTGTCACCGCCCGCATCGGAAAAGCCCAGCTGACCGCCCACGCCGACCGCCACTATCGGTGCGAAATCGGCGACACGGTGGGCGTCACCTTCGATCCGGCCCGAGCCTACCTGTTCGACGAAAAGACCGAGGCCCGGATCCGGCTCGGCAACGGAAAGACCTGAGCCATGCGCGTGAATCCGCTTAAAGAGAAGATTGCCAAAGGCGATACGATCATCAACGGCTGGTTGGCGGTTCCGTCAGCCTACTCGGCCGAGGTCATGGGACATCAGGGTTTCGACAGCATCACCGTTGACCTGCAGCACGGCATGATCGGTTTTGATGCGGCTGTGGCGATGCTTCAGGCGTTGTCGTCGACCCCTGCCCTGCCAATGGCGCGGGTTTCGCGCAACGATTATGCGCTGGTGATGCAGCTTCTGGACGCCGGTGCCTACGGGATAATCTGCCCGATGATCTCGACCGTGAAAGAGGCCCGCGACCTTGCTTCCTTCTGTCGCTATCCTCCGATGGGCCAGCGCTCGTTCGGCCCGGCGCGAGGCCTGCTTTATGGCGGAGCGGACTATTTCGCCCATGCCAACGACGAAATCCTGGCTCTGGCCATGATCGAGACGCAGGAAGCCGTGGCCAATGCCGAGGCAATTCTGGCCACCGAGGGGCTTGACGGCATCTACCTTGGTCCGAATGACCTCAGCCTTGCTTATGGGCAGCCACCTTCGTCCGAGCCGACGGATCCCGAAGTTGCCGGAATCATCCTCGATCTTGCAGCGAAGGCGCGGGCGGCGCATCGGGTGGCGGGTATTTTCTGCTCGTCCGGCGAAGCTGCCGCAGCGCGTATCAATGACGGGTTCCACATGGTCACGCCAGGTAACGACGTGGGGATCTTGTCGCGCGCCGCCAAGGCTGCCGTCGCTGCAATCCGCGGCAACGACACGAAGCCGGCTCCGCAGTCCAGCGGTTATTGACCCGCCCGCAAGTATCAACCGCCCGAATACGCACCGGAGTCCAGATGAGCGACGCGTTGAACGACCTCGACCCATCGGCCTATGCTCCCTATCGCAACCCGCGCGACTATATCCTGTCGTGGACCGACGCGATCTGGGTCAACCAGACGCCCGGTCTGATCCGCGACCACTATGGCGACAAGGTCAAGGTCCACACGGCCTATGCCGAAACCTATGATCTTGAACTGGTGATCCAGAATTCTCTTCAGAAGATGGCGGCCTTTCCCAATGGCGGCGGCGGCATGGGTGAGGATGTGGTCTGGGAACCGCGCGGGCGCAACGGCTTTATCTCTTCGCATCGCGTGCTGAAATGCGGAACGCATCTTGGGCCGTTCATCTATGGTCCACCGACGGGACGCGACTACATTTCACGCACCGTCGCCCATTGTCTGGTGCAAGATGGCCTGATCGTCGAAGAGTGGCTCGCCCGCGACGAATATGCGGTACTGACCTGCCTTGGCATTGATCCATGGATAGTCGCTGCGAAACTGGCCAAGGCCTCACCGGTGACGGGCAAGGCGATGGCGTCCTCGACCGACAAGACCGAAGCATTTGGCGGTCGTATCGCCGACCCGGCCAAGCTCGGCGTTTCGGGTACCCGCCCCGACCGGCACATGGACGACTGCGAGCTGATCAAGGACTATTTCGGCACCGTCTGGAACCAGCGCCTCTTCCACAAGGCCCGGGACTATGTTTCCGAGCGTGTGTTCTGTCAGACCGTGCGGATGAAGCGGGTGCAAGGGCTCTGGCCATATGAGAACGAGATCATCGACCTGCTGGCGCGGTTCCCCGACTGTGAGGTCGAGATACGCGACATCGCGATCCATGAGAATGACGAGATCGGCAAGCGCGCGGCAGTGATCTGGTTGCTGCGCGGCCACTATAGCGGCGCACCCTTCTATGGCCCGACCAACGGCGCCCCGGTAACGATCCTTGGCGCATCTCATTTCGAGATCGAGCACGGCAAGCTTGCCCGCGAGTACCGGGTTTTCGACGAGATCGCCGTCATGGCGCAGATCATCGCGCATGGTGGTCGCGAAGGGCATGCCGAATGACCACCGTCGGTTTCATCGGGCTGGGCCGGATGGGTCTGCCGATGGCGACCAACCTCTTGAAGGCGGGCTTCCGCGTTGTCGGCGTCGATCCTGATCCGGCGCGGACCGGTGCGTTGGCCAAAGCGGGCGGTGAAGCGGCGCGCGACGTTGCGGCGGCAGCGAAGAACAGCGACATCGTGCTGTCGATGATCATGAACGACGCGATTCTTGGGAAAGTCGCGCTGGGGCCGGACGGCGTCGTCGAAAACCTTCGCCCGGATGCTGTCTATGCCGATCTTTCGACCGTGACGCCTGCGGCGTCCGCGTCCGTCGCGCAAGCAGCGGCGGCCCGGGGCGTGGGATATCTTTGCGGTGCGGTCGCGGGCAGTATCGGCCCTGCGACCGATGGCACGCTGACGCTTTTCGCTTCGGGCGATAGAGCTGAATTCGATCGCTGTCTGCCGGTGTTCCAGGCGATGTCGTCCCGCGCGCTGCACGTCGGTACAGGCAACACGGCAGCCTATCTGAAACTGGCCCACAGCCTGATCGTCGGCGTCTATTCGGCCATGATCGGCGAGGCGTTGGCTTTCGGCCAGAGGGGTGGCCTCGATCTCGCGATGATGGTCGATATCCTGGAAGGTGGGCCGCTCGGATCGCGACAGCTGACCCTCAAGGCGCCGATCCTGAAGGAGCGGCAGTTCGACAACCCGCCATCGGATATCGACACAGCGGCGAAGGATGTGGACATGGTCCTTGAAACCGCGCGCAAGGATGCGATGCCCCTGCCGGTCCTGTCGTCGGTGCGTCAGGTGATGGCGGAGGCGCAGGCCGACGGCGCCGGCAAGCGCGACATCTACGCGATCCTGGAGACCTTCGAGCGGCTGGGCCGCGCAGGGCCAGGGCGATGACGGGCCTTTTGACGTTGCCGGGTACCGATCTTTCGGTGTCCCGGCTTTGTCTTGGCGGCAACAGGCTGGGCGCGCAACTGGACCGTGATGCCTCATTCGCGCTCCTGGACGCCTTCGTCGCGGCCGGGGGCAATTTCGTCGATACGGCGCATGTCTATGCCGACTGGCTTCCCGACGTGGAGCGTAGTTGCAGCGAAAAGACCATCGGCCGCTGGCTTGCCTCCCGCGAACTGAGTGACGCGGTCGTCATCGCCACCAAGATCGGGCACCCACAGATCGACCGGTCCGACGGGGCGCGGCTCGACCGGGCCAGTCTGCGCCGGGACGTGGCGGAATGCCTGGACAATCTGCAGCTAGGTCGCCTAGACCTTGTCTATCTTCACCGCGACGATCGAGCTCTTGATGCCGAAGATGTTCTTGGCGCGCTTGAGGAACTGCGCGCCGATGGCCAGATCCTGCACTACGGCGCCTCGAACTGGACCGCTGCACGGCTTCGCGCGGCAACTGCGGCGGCGCAACGGCACGGCTGGCAGGGCTTTGTCGCCAATCAGGCGGAATGGAGCCTTGCCAAACGCAACCCCGGCAGCGCCGCCGACGACCTGCATGCGATGGATATGGACATGGTCGATTGGCATCGCGCCAGCCGTGCTGCGGCCATCCCCTATTCGGCCCAGGCGCGCGGCTATTTCGACAAGCTTTTCACGGGCGGCATGGATGCGACCACGGCACAGAACTACGACAGCCATCCGAACCGGCAGCGAGGCGTACACCTTGCCGCCTTGGCTGCTCGACACGGCGTTACTCCGACACAGGCCATGCTCGCCTTGTTCCGGCTGATGCCGTTCCTCGTCGTTCCGGTCGTTGGGTGCCATACGCCGGGGCAGATCGCTGCCAGCTTCCTCGGCGCCAATCTGAAGCTGACGGCCGAGGAAGCCGGTCCGCTTCTGTCCGACCTTGGTTTTCAGGCCGGGCAATAGAAACTGGCGCCCGGTCATGCTGTTCGCGGCATTCACTCGGAAACACGTGTTTGCATCCGCAGTCATTTCTGCTACGCTCCATTTGTCAAGTCGGGCCATGAAGCGTCGGTGTAAGCCTAGGAAATCTACCATTTCCCCGGAAGTTTGATTTGGTTCCGAAGGCATCAGATCGGCCAGACAGCGTCAGGCTTGGCTCTGCTCGGCACCCCGAACGGGTGCCTTGCACCCCGGACGGCAAGGGCAAATTGTCGCACGAAACAACACCGAGTGAACCGGAACCCCAATGATCGGCTCCGGGCCAAGTTCAGGAGCAACACAATGAGCGCACAAGATCTTCCCAAGCCCGACCACGCCAGAAACATGCGCATCATCGGTCATTCCGATCAGGGTGGCCGGGCCGACGGCATCCAAGTAATGGTTTCGGGCGGTTACGCCTATGTCGGGCATGTCTATTCGGGCGGCTTCACCGTGCTCGACGTGCACGACCCGCGGCAACCGAAATTCGTGCGCCATATCGAGCAACCGAAAGGCACCTGGGCGCAGCATCTTCAGACGCATGGCGACATCCTGGTTGTCAACAACATGAAGGACATGCTGCGCGACGAGAACATGAAGAAAGCCGACGACTACTACACCGGCGCGATCGGAGAGAAGGTGGATTTCACAGGGCAGGGCACCGAGTGGTCCTCAGGTATGCGGGTCTACGACATCTCTGACCGCGCAAATCCGCGCGAAATCGGGTTCATGGAACTGCCCGGACTTGGGATCCATCGCATCTGGTGGGATGGAGGCAAATGGGCCTATGTGTCGTCCCTGCCCCCCGGCTTCAGCGACGACATCTTCACCATTGTCGATTTCTCCGAGCCGACAAAGCCGCAGCCGGTCAGCCAACTCTGGCTGCCCGGAATGAACACGGCGGCGGGTGAAAAGCGTAACTGGGATCCGAAGTATCGCTATGCCCTGCACCATGCCATCGTGAAGGGCGACCTGGCATGTGGCGCGTGGCGCGACGGCGGCATGACGACACTAGATCTCAGCGACCGGCACAACCCGAAAGTACTGGCTCATGTCAACACCGCCCCGCCGTTCAATGGCGGCACCCACAATACCCTGCCGCTACCCGGCCGCGGCCTTTGCGTCGCCGTGGAAGAGGCGGTGTTCGACAACCAGGCAGATGGCGCCAAGCACATTTGGGTCTACGACATTCGTGAGCCGACAAACCCAGTCAGCATCGCTACGATGCCGATCCCGAATGAAGAGGACTACGTGAAGAAGGGCGGCCAGTTCGGTCCGCACAACATTCACGAGAATCGGTCCGAAAGCTTCCAGAGCGAGGACATGGTCTTCGTCACCTACCAGAACGCGGGTGTCAGGGTCTACGACATCCGCAACCCGTTCCGCCCCGAGGAAATCGCATCGCTGGTGCCGCCTGCGCCCGCAAAGATGATGGACTGGCGTCCGAACCGGCCGCAGGTGGTGGATACCACCGATATCTTCGTCGACAAGAACGGGCTGATCTACATCACCGACATGAATGCAGGACTCTACATCCTGGAGATGGACAACCTCTGAGACCTGCCCGGTGCCGGACATCCCATCGCGAGAGGGAGCAATATGCAATGACGACGGAAATACCCAGCGAGGTCTATCTGGGCTTTCTGGACAGAACCATCGAAGTCCACTGGAACTATCACGCCTGGCTGATGTTCGGCATCTGGTTCGGCTTCGTGCCGTTCGCACTTCTGATCACCCGGTTCTTCAAGCCGCGTCCTCGGCCATATGGCCTGGGGCGCAACCCCGCAACCGGCAAGCCTTTTGAGCCATTCTGGGCACGGGTCCACATCTGGGGGCTTTACACTGCGATCGGGCTTTCGCTGGCTGGCGCGGGTCTGGCGATGTTGGTCAGCGGAGGCTTCAGCGGGTCGCTGCATTCGTTCTTCGGTCTTGCAACCGTGACATTTGGCTGCCTGCAGATCGTGGCGGCCTGGTTCCGCGGCAGTCATGGCGGCAAATGGGGCAAGCACTCGGATCCGGACGATCCGTCAACCTGGCACGGCGATCACTATGACATGACCCCTCAACGGCGCTGGTTCGAGGCCTACCACAAGACCGCCGGTTACTTCGCGCTGTTTCTTGCCGTGGGCGCCATCACGAGCGGGCTTTCGAATTTCTGGATGCCGGCCATCGCCCTGACCTTCAGCATTGTCCTTTTGGGCGGACTTGCCCTCGTCGTGATATTCGAAGGCCAGAGGCGCCGCATCGACACCTATCGCTCGGTCTATGGCAACCATCCCGATCACCCCTGGAACAGGGCGCGGGAAGGGCTTTGAACTGGCAGAACAGCAGTCAGCCCGACGGCGGCGGCAGCGAGGCGCGTGATCTTCGGCACGATGAGAAGCGACTGCAAAGGGATCGGGCGCGCGTTCCGAAGAAATCTCGCGGCGCGGTTCCGGCTAATTGATGAATTCGCAGTCATTGATTGCCCGTTGCCGTAAGCAAGGAGAGGTGCCAAAAACAAAGCGCCTTTGACCGAACTGTGCCACTCAGATGATTGACAGATGCACAGATGCGAAATATCAATGACTTCGAATTCATAGATGTGGATTCGAGACCTTAAACGGTCCGGGGAAAGCTGCCGGAGCGCAGGAAGGGCAAGCGTCAGATGGCGATGACACCGCGAGAGAACTTCCATGCGGCTATGGGGCGTTCGGGGCCGGAATGGGTTCCGCTCGACATGGGCAAGCACATCGGGTCGATTCACAAGAAGCACTACGCCGATCTCAAGCCGCTTCTTCCAAACGTGGCGATGAAGAACGGCGACGTGATCCTGGACCGGATGGCGCAGACCGTCGTGCCGGACGAGGAGTTGTTGCAGTATTTCAACGTCGATTTCCGTTGGCTGGTCCCGAACTGGGTTCAGGTGACCGAACGGGAAGACATCGACGGCTATGTCGACATGTGGGGTGTCCCCTACAAGGGCGCTGGCGGCGACCACTACGCGGTTGACGGCGCGCCGCTGAAGGCCGCCGAAACCGTCGACGACATCGAGGCATATGATTGGCCCGACCCCGAGGATCCGGCTCAGTTCGCTGGCCTCAAGGAACGCGCCCGCGATCTTTTCGAGAGTACCGGCTTCGTGATCGGCGCCGATGCGATCAAGGCCGGGCCGCTCATGAGCTGCCTGCAGATCCGCGGCTATGAACAGTTCTTTATCGACATGATGGTGAACCCGGATCTCAGCGATGCGCTGATGACCAAGGTTACAGACCTTCTCTGCCGCATGTGGACCCGGTTCATGGACGATGTGGGGCCCTATGTGCAGATCGCCTATGTGACGGACGATCTGGGCACACAAACCTCGCTTCTGCTGTCGCCAAAGCTCTACCGCAAGCGGGTGAAGCCGTTTCACACCCGGCTTCACCAACACATCAAAACCTGCGCCAATGTGAAACTCATGATGCACACTGATGGCGCGGTTCTACCGCTTATCGACGATCTGATCGAAACCGGTGCGGACATCCTGAATCCGGTGCAGACATCAACAGCAGGCATGGACGACACAGCCTCGCTGAAGGAAAAGTTCGGCGACCGCCTCGCCTTCCATGGCGCGATGGACGTGCAGCAGATGATGCCGAACGCGACACGAGACGAACTGCGGTGGGAGATCGCCCGACGGATGGCGGATCTCGGCCACGATGGCGGCTATATCATCGCACCTTGCCACAATATCGGCCACGACATCCCGCCCGAAACGACGCTCGCCTTCTTTGAGATGGTTCGCGAAATGGGGCGCTATCCGCTGAATGTCGGCGATATTCTTGCCAGCAATGCATCCTACTTCGAACGGCTGAGGCGCGAGGGCGAAGGATGACGCTGCAAACCGGTTCATGCATCGTGGCGTTGGGACAGCGGTGATGACGAAAGTGCTGATTTCGGGAAACATCCACCCAGCCGGCATGGCGGTGCTGGAGGCTGAACCCGGGCTGGAGTTCGAGACGATCATCGACCCGGGTGCTGAACTGCCCATGGAAAAACTGGCGGATGCGGACGCGCTGCTCATCCGCTACGGCGTGCTATCTGCCGAACAGGCCGCCCGGATGCCCAAGCTCAAAGTCGTCTCGCGTCATGGCGTCGGCTGCGACAACCTGCCGGTGGCGGAACTCGGCGCGCGCGGCGTGCCGGTGACCATCGTCGGTCCTGTCAACGCCGTTTCGGTGGCGGAGCATGTGATGGCCATGCTCATGGCGCTGATCAAGCGCATCGGCCCCTACGATGCGGCGGTCAGAAGCGGTAACTGGACGATCCGCGAAAGCCTTGCCGTTGGCGAAATTTCTGGCCGCCGCCTTATGCTGTTGGGTTTCGGGCGGATCGGGCGCGAGGTCGCCCGCCGGGCTTCGGCTTTCGACATGGATGTCCTGGCCTATGACCCGTTCGTCAACGGCGACGACATCCGCGCCGCGGGCTGCACGCCCGTCGGCGACTGGCGCGCCGCACTGGCCGAGGTGGACGTACTGAGCCTGCACCTGCCCGCGACGCCTGAGACACGCGGAATGATCGGCACTGCAGAGCTGGCGCGCATGAAACCCACGGCGATCGTTCTCAATGCCGCGCGTGGCGGGCTGATAGATGAAGCTGCGCTTCATGGCGCTCTTTGTGGCCACATGGCAAACGGCGGCGCTGGGCTCGACTGCTTCTCTGCTGAACCGCCACCGACGGATATGCCGCTGCTGGGGCTGCCGAATGTCGTCCTCAGCCCGCATTCGGCGGCGCTCAGCGGCGAAGCGGCAAAGCGCATGGGCGAGGTTGCGGCAAGGAACGTGGTCGCTGGCTTGAAGGGCGCGCTCGACCCGGCGCTGATCTTCAATCGCAAGGCTTTGGAAGAGGCCGGACACGGCATGAACGATCCCGGCTGACATCCGTCGACAAGTCGTTGAAAACTCAGTCGGCCGGGGTGTGTATCGTCAGTCCTAGCAGGGAGTTCAGCGGCTGAAAACAACCGGTATCCGTCACGGTGACGCCATGATTCACGTCATCGAAAACGCTCAGCAGGGCCTGGACGCTTTCCGGATCCCAGAACCGGCGCTGGCCGCAATGGCCGTGGGCCTGAACCGGCACACGGCGCAGGCGGCTGGAAGGGTTTGTTTCGCGCATCAAGCGGTGGACATGGCGGCCGAGCGCAAAGAGCACCTCACCGCCGAGGTCGGATTGCACATGATGGGCGCCGTAGTCCCCCTCCAACAGTTCAAAGGCCTGCTTCTGGGTGTAGTCGAGCGTCATCAGATAGGCCGTAACCATTCCGCCCCGAGCGACATCGCGGGATAGATCGCCGCCGCGTAGCGTCACGCGGTCGGCGATCCTGAGACCACCCGGAACGGCACGGCTCTCGACGGACATGAAAGCGGCTGCCGGTCGGGCCAGCGTGATGATGCAGTCCGCCGCCTGTCGCAGCCAGGATCGCATCGCAGCCGCACCGCGGCCCCCCTTTTCAAGCACCCGAGTGTACTGGGCCTGCCTTTCCAGCCGCGGAAGCGCTACGCCTAGCAGTACTTCCGCCGGCACCCCGATCGTCGCGAAGCTTCTCTTGCCGGGTTGAATGAAGCTCATCGTCGATCGGCCCCTGTCCGTTCAGGCGGCAATTCCAAGCGCGCGCTTTACCGCCTTGACCGCGCCTGGCGCATCCTCACCGAACGCGTCCGCGCCGATCTTGTCGGCATAGTCTTGTGTGATCACGGCGCCGCCGATGACGACCTTGACGTCCTTGCCCACGTCGTTCAGATGGTTGATGACGCTGAACATCTGCGGCTTTGTCGTGGTGAGCAGGGCGCTGAGGCATACGACCTGATTGCCGCGATCCACTGCCCTCGCGAATTCCTCGTTAGGGACGTCGACGCCAAGATCCTCGACCGCGAACCCGGCCCCCTTCAGCATCATGACGACGAGATTCTTGCCGATGTCGTGCAGGTCGCCTTTGACGCTGCCAATGCAGACCCGCGCAAGCGGCTCGTGATCGCTGACCGCCAGGATCGGTTCGATTATGTCGATCCCGCCCTGCATGGCGCGCGCCGCGACCAGCATCTCGGGTACGAAGATCTCACCGGCCGAAAACTGATCACCCACTTCGGCCATCGCCGGGATCATCGCGTCCTTCAGAAGGGCGCCAAGATCCTCACCCGCATCGCGTGCTTTGGTCACCAGGTCGACCACCGTTTCGCGATCACCGTCACAGATCGCCTCGAAAAGGGCGTCCTTCTCTTCTTCCGTCAGCATCGAACCCATTCCGATTCCATAAATGACTTCGAAGTCAAAGTATCTGCATCACACCCGTCGGTCAAGCGTCACGAGCCGTCGTCCGCACGGCATTTGCTTGAACACGTGCCAACTAAGGCGGGGCACGATCGCGATGACCGTGCCCCTTCCCTATTCAGAACGGGCTGTCCGGGAAATAGAACTTCTCGGCGTTCTCGGGCGTGATGACCTGCGAACCGATGATGAACCGGCCAGAGACCGGAGTATCCGAGACAAGCGCAAGTGCGGTCAACTCGATCGCGGTCGAGATCTGCGCCGGCGGATAGGTCACATTGACCGGCAGTTGCGGATCGCCGTCCATGATGCGCTTGACGATCTCCTTCATCCCAGCGCCACCGACAACCCACATCTCATCCTCGCGCCCCGCCTGCGCGATGGCTTCCAGAACGCCAATGGCCATGTCGTCGTCGGCGGCCCAGACGGCATCAATGTGATCGTATTTCGACAGGAAGTCCTGCATCACGTTGAAGGCGTCGTCGCGGTTCCAGTTGCCGTGCTGCATGTCCAGAACTTCGATACCGGAGCCTTCGATCGCAGCCGTGAAGGCTTCGACCCGTTCATTGTCGAGCGTTGTCGGGATGCCGCGGAGGATGACGATCTTCTGGCCGGCTTCGAGGTGGCTGGCAAAATACTCGCCCGCGATACGGCCAAAGCCCGGATTGTCGCCGGCGACATAGAGGTCTTCGATCCCCGGAACCGAAAGCCCGCGGTCGACGACCGTGACCCAGATGCCCTGCTCCTTGACCGCCTGAACGGGCGACGTCAGCGGTTCGCTTTCGAACGGAAGCACAACCAGCGCGTCGATGTTGCGCGTGGCTACCATATCCTCGATGTCATTCACCATCTTGCCCGCATCGCCTGCCGTGGCCAGTACGAAATCAAGCTGGGGATAGACTTCTTCCAGACGCTTGACCGTCTCCTGTGCGTGGAAGTTCAGCCCGCCCATGAAACCGTGGGTGGCTGAGGGGATGGCGACGCCGATGACCTTGGTCTCATCCTGCGCGAAGGCCGGTGCGGCGGTGGCAAGTGCGGCCACCAAAGCCGTTCCGGTCAGAAAATGTCTGCGATTCATGACTAGCTCCCTTCAGGTTGCGCCGCTACTCCGCGGCCTTGTTTTCCCGCTGCAAGACCACAGCGAGGATGACGATGACACCCTGGATCGCGCCGTTGAGATATGGGCTGACAATCGAGGCGAGGTTTAGGATGTTGTCGATGAGGCTGAGGATCAGGACGCCGACCACGGTGCCCCATACGCGTCCGTATCCGCCCTTCAGAACGGTGCCGCCGATAATGACCGCGGCGATCGCCTCAAGCTCCCACAACACGCCGGTCGAGCCGGACGCAGAGCCGAGGCGCGGCACATACATGATCGTCGCAAGCCCGACCAGCGTGCCGAGAAGCACATAGGTCGTCATCCGGGCGCGGTCGACCTTGACGGCCGAATAGCGCGCGACCTGTTCGTTTGCCCCCAGGGCCGCGCAGTGCCGGCCGAAAGCGGTGTGCCGCATGGTCAATTCACCCACAAGCGCAACCAGTGCGAAGACGATGATTGGCCAGCTGACACCAAGAAGCCCCTCGTAATAGACCGGGCGATAAAGTCCCCGCAGATCGAAATTGAGCGACAGTGTGCCTCCGTCCGCAAGCCAGGTGACGAGACTGCGATAGATGCCCATCGAGCCGAGCGTCACGATGAATGCCTCGATCCGCACTTTGGCGATCAGAAAACCGTTCAACCAGCCCGCGGCGAGGCCGGTCAGAAGCGCCACGGCCATGCCGGCCAGGATCAACGGCACACCGATACCCATTACCGGGATGAGCGAGTTCATCGCCAGGATCATCACGCCCGCGACGAAGGCTGCCATGGAGCCTACAGACAGATCAATGCCGCCTGCGGTGATCACGAAAGTCATGCCCACCGCGATGATGCCGATGAAGGCCGACCGCGCCAGAACATTGGTCACATTGCCGTAGCTCAGAAAGTTGGAATTGAGCATTGCGCCAAGCAGCACCAGTGCGATCAGCGCCAGAAGCGGGCCAAGAATGTGGAAGTTGATCCTCCGGGGTCTGGCAGGGCTGCTTGTTGCATCCGTCATGCGCTCATCGCCCTTTCTTCGCCCAGACCCATCGCCAGCCGCAGGATCGCATCCTCGGTGATCCTGTCGCCTTCGACTTCGCCCGCGATCCGCCCCGCGGCCATTACAATTACCCTGGAGGCAAGACCGATCACCTCGGGCAGTTCGGACGACACGACGATCACGCTTGTCCCCTTGGCGGCGAGACCGGCAATGAAATCGTAGATCTGCTGCTTGGTGCCAATGTCGATGCCGCGCGTCGGCTCGTCGATGATGACGATGTCGGGTTCGGCCAGCATGATCTTGGCCAGAAGCAACTTCTGCTGATTGCCGCCTGAAAGGCTGCCGGCCGTCATGGCGCGATCATGTACACGGATGTCGAAGTCCGCGATCGCCCGGGTCAGCGCACGATCCTCGGCCTTTGCGTCGATCCTTACCTTCGTGAACCGGTCGAGCGCCAGGAGCGTGAGGTTCTCGCGCAGCGACATGCCGAGCAGCAGCCCCTTTTCCTTCCGGTCCTCGGTCAGATAGACTAAGCCCGCCTCGCGCGCGGCCAGAACCGAACCGGGCCTCAGCGGCCGGCCTTTCACCGTCACGCTGCCGGTCGTGTCGCGCAAACCGACGATACCTTCCATGAGTTCGGTCCGCCCCGCGCCGACCAGCCCGGCGAAACCCAGAACCTCACCCTTCCGCAGATGGAAACTCGCGTCCCGCACCCGCCCCGGCACGCTCAGGCTGCGGACGTCAAGCACGATGTCCTTTTGCGCCTTTGCCTTGGATGGGAAAAGACCACTCAGCTCCCGCCCGACCATCGCCTCGGCCATGCGGTCCTCGCTGAGTTCCCTGGCGGGAGCGGTCAGGATGCGGCTGCCGTCCCGCAGAACGGTGATGCGGTCGGCGATGCGCGACACCTCGCCAAGCTTGTGCGACGTGTAGAGGATTGCCGTTCCTGCAGCCCGCAGACGGTCGATCTGTTCCAAGAGAATGCCGGTTTCGCGGTTGGTCAGAACCGCTGTCGGCTCGTCCATGATAATGACGCGGGCCTTGCGCCCAAGCGCCTTGGCGATCTCGACCATTTGCCGGTTCGGGACAGATATGTCCGAAATCCGGGCGCGCGGATCGACGCCGCAGTCGAGCCGCTCCAGAAGCCGCCGTGCCTCGGCCTGCATTGCCTTGTGGTCAAGAAACGGGCCAAGCCGCCGTTCACGCCCCAGGAACATGTTTTCTTCAACCGTCAACTGCATGGCGAGGTTGAATTCCTGATGGATCATGATGATCCCGGCATCCTCTGCATCGCGAAGGCCGTCGAAGCGGACGAGCCGGCCGTCGAGCCTCAACTCACCATCGCTCGGCGCCAGATAGCCGCCGAGAATCTTCATCAGCGTGGATTTTCCGGCGCCGTTTTCGCCGATCAGGGCGTGAACCTCGCCCGGGATCAGATCGAAATCCACGCCGTGCAGCACTTCGATGGGCCCGAAACGGCGCGAGATCTGGTGTGCGGCAAGAACCGGCGGGGTCATTTCAGGCTGACCCAGGCAGCATCGCGCGCCGAGGAACGGACGCAGGCGTCGACGAAGGCGACCCCCTCCAAACCGTCGCCGACCGTCGGGAAAACGACCTCGGGATCAACGGCCCTGCCCTCGTTGCGGGCGCGGATCGTGCGGGCGACTTCGGTGTAGATGTTGGCGAATGCCTCCAGGAAGCCTTCGGGGTGGCCGGGCGGAATCCGCGTGATGCGCGCGGCTTCGGAGCCGGCCTCCGGCCCGGCCCGGGACAAACGGCGGCAGGGTTCGCCAAGCGGCATGTACCAAAGATAGTTCGGATCCTCCTGCGCCCATTCCAGACCGCCCTTGTCGCCGTAGACCCGCAGACGCAGCGCGTTTTCCTGGCCCGTCGCCACCTGGCTGCACCACAGCATCCCCCGGGCACCGCCCTCGAACCGCAAAAGGACATGGCCATTGTCATCGACGCGCCGACCGTCGACGAAACTCTGCAGGTCCGCAGCCAAAGCTTGCAAAGGCAGACCAGTGACGAAGCGCACGAGATTGTAGGCGTGTGTCCCGATATCGCCGGTCGCTCCGCCGACGCCGCTTCTCGCGGGATCGCCGCGCCATTCGGCCTGTTTGTTGGCAGGGTCGGCTGGCTCCGTGAGCCAATCCTGCGCGTACTCGACCTGCACGACACGAAGTCGGCCCAAGGCCCCGGCGGCCACCATGGCGCGGGCCTGTCGGATCATCGGATAGCCCGTGTAATTGTGCGTCAGCGCAAAGATCGCGCCCGACCGTTCCACGGCTGCGGCCAGCTTCCTTGCTTCTGCCAGAGTCGCGGTCAGCGGCTTGTCGCAGATCACATGGATGCCGCGCTTCAGGAACTCTCTCGCGACGGGATAATGCATGTGGTTTGGCGTGACGATCGCCACCGCCTCGATCCCCTTTTTCAGCCGCGCCTCGCGGCGGGCCATCTCGGCAAAATCGGTGTAGACGCGATCCGGCGCCAGGCCCAACATTTCGCCGGACGCGCGGGCGCGCTCTGGGGTCGAGGCGAGCGCCCCGGCAAGCAGCGTGTATTCGCCGTCGATCCGGCTGGCGATGCGATGCACCTGCCCGATAAATGCGCCGATGCCGCCGCCGACCATTCCGAGCCGGATCGGAGCAGTGCCGGTCATTGTTCGATCCCCAGCATGCGCCGGTTCAGCGCCTGATCCGTGCCCGAGGCCGCAAAATCGTCAAAGGCTCTCTCCGTCACGCGAATGATATGCTCGCGCACGAACCTGGCTCCTTCTCGCGCACCATCTTCGGGGTGCTTCAGCGCGCATTCCCATTCCACTACCGCCCATCCGTCGAAATCCATTGCGGCCAACTTCGAGAATATCGCCCCAAAATCCACCTGCCCGTCACCAAGCGACCTGAAACGACCGGCGCGATCGACCCAGCTCTGGTAGCCGCCATAGACGCCCTGCCGCCCCGTCGGATTGAACTCGGCATCCTTGACATGAAACATGCGGATCCGTTCGGCATAGATGTCGAGATGATCGACGTAGTCGAGGCATTGCAGCACATAGTGGCTGGGATCGTAGAGCATGTTGCAGCGCGAATGGCCGCCGACGCGCTCAAGGAACATCTCGAAGGTGACGCCGTCATGCAGATCCTCACCTGGGTGGATCTCATAGCAAAGGTCAACGCCCATCTCATCGGCATGGTCAAGGATCGGCCGCCAGCGAACGGCAAGCTCGCCGAATGCAGTCTCGATCAGTCCGGCCGGTCGCTGCGGCCAAGGGTAAAGGTAAGGCCAGGCCAATGCGCCGGAGAAGGTCGCCATCGCCGGCAGGCCAAGATTGCGCGACGCGGTCAGCGCCTTTCGGACCTGATCGACCGCCCATTCCTGCCGCCCCTTCGGATCGCCATGCATCGCGGGACCGGCAAACCCGTCAAATGCGGCATCATACGCCGGATGCACGGCTACGAGCTGGCCCTGGAGATGGGCGGAAAGCTCCGTCACTGCAATGCCGTGTTCGGCGGACCGGCCCTTGAATGTGTCGCAGTAGTCCTTTGACGTCGCCGCAGTGTCGAGATCGAAAAGCCGCTTGTCCCAGCTTGGCACCTGAACGCCACGATATCCGCAATCGGCGGCCCAGCGGGTAATGCCATCCCAACTGTCGAACGGCGCTTCATCCCCGGCAAACTGCGCGAGGAAGAGTGCTGGTCCCTTGATCGTTTTCACAGGTATCTCCCCCCTGCGCCGATTTCATTCCAGACCGAATCCCGCGGCCATGTAATCGTTTGCATGAAGGTTTGCAGAAGGTGTAATCGTTTACAACAGGTTTATTCGTTGCCATCTTGGGGCTGATCAGGACAGGGCCGGACATGGATCGCAGAACCGCAACGATTCAGGATGTCGCCCGCGCGGCAGGGGTTTCGACTGCCACTGTCAGCCGAACCCTGTCGAACCCGACGGTTGTCGCCGAGGCGACGCAGACGGCGGTGCTCAATGCCGTGCGGGAGACCGGGTACCGGGTGAATCATCTTGCCAGCAACCTGCGCCGCCAACGCACCGGGAGCATCATCGCGCTGGTGCCGAACCTTGCCAATCCGTTCTTCTCCCAGATCATGGCAGGGATTTCGTCGGTGTTGACCCCGGCACAATACGGGCTGCTGATCGCCGATACACAATCCGGCCCCAACCCCGATGAGCGGCTTGCGCACTACCTCAGAAGCGGCGTTGCGGACGGTCTCATCCTTTTTGACGGTGCCCTATCGGTCACGCGCAAGAACTACCCGAAGCGGCCACCGATCATCGCGGCCTGCGAGTGGCTGGGCGCCGATATCCCATCGGTTCGTGTCGACAACGAAAAGGGCGCCGAACTGGCCGTGCGGCATCTTGCGGAACTCGGCCACGGCGCCATCGGCCATGTCACCGGGCCGCGCGGCAATGTCCTCGCCAAGGCTCGGTTGAACGGGTTTGAGGTGGCGATGCGTTGTCGCGGCCTTGAGGTTCGACAGGACTGGGTCATCGAAGGCGATTTCAGCATGGATTCCGGCGCGCTTGCGGCGCGGCGCTGGCTGTCCTCTGACGATCGGCCCACCGCGCTGTTCTTCTCATCGGACGAAATGGCGATCGGCTTCATGGGGGCGGTCCAGCATGCGGGTTTCGATGTTCCACAGGACGTTTCGGTCGTCGGCTTCGACAATATCGAAGTCGTCGAACATCTCACCCCGACACTGACGACAATCCGCCAGCCCAGAACCGAGATCGGCATGCGGGCGGCAGAACTTCTGCTCGGCATGATCGATGCGGGCGTGTCAGACTGCACCTCCGAAGTCATCGCCGTCAAACTGATCCAGCGCGGCAGCACACATTCGCCTGCAAAAAACTCCTGAGACGACGAGCGCCACCTCGAAAGTTCGGCCGACGACCGCGCTCACTCAACCGCCCAACATTAGCTCGATGATTGGCCAACCTTTTGCCCGTTTGCAGGGTAGCCATGTCTTGGCCCGCTGCGCGATTCCGTCCGATGGACAAAGACCGTGACCTTCTGGCGGGCCAAGTTCCGAGCGCCTAGAGGCGAATGATCTTGAGCGGATTCGTAACTCGTCGCTGGGTTGGGCGAATGACGATGGCCACGGTTCAAGCTGGGGCCATTCCGCTTTATGGGCGCAGCGCCGCATACCACTCGGCAACGGCCTTGATATCGGCGTCACCCAGATTCATGGCAGCTTTCGTCATCAGGTTTGACCGTTCCGTACCCTTCCTCTCTCCGCCCCGCCACAGGCGCAACTGCGTCTCGATATAAGCCTGTTTCTGTCCGGCAAGCGCTGGCATCAACGCCGATGTTTCGGTTGCCCCCGGCCCGTGGCAAGCGGTGCAGGCGGGAACGTCGCGGGTGCCCGACCGGGCGAGTTCCGCGCCTTTCGATTCAGGCGCGCCTCTTGCCGCCGCCTTCAGGCCGCTGGCCGTGCCGGCGGCAGAACGGTCGGCCAGGTCGGCCAGATCATCCTCGTCCACCATTGCGGCGGCCTGCGACATGATCCCGCTTTCCCGTCCACCGTTTCTGTAAGCCTTCATGCTGGCCCGGAAATAGTCGGGCGACAGGATATCCAGCCGGGGGACGAAGCGGTTCGCGCTGCGACCATCGTCGCCATGACAGGATGCGCAATACGCCGCCGGCGCTTTGATCTGCGGTGATATCGCGGGCAATGCCGGATCCTCGCGCCGCACCGCGTCAAGATAGGCGACGACCGACCAGATCTCATCGTCGCGGTCTGCGGCCGGCCAATGCGGCATCCCACTCATCTTCACGCCTTCGCGGATGATCCAGAACAGGTGCCGCGGCTGCCAGTCCGAAACGGCATCGGTGACATGAGGAGGGCGAGGCACCATCGCACCTGCAGTCGCGGGCTGTCGCTGGCCCGGTGCGGCATGGCAGAAGGCACAAGCGGTCTCATAGTGCCGGGCGCCCAGTTCGATCAGGTCGGGATCGGTCAGCGTATCGGGCACCTCTTGGGCTGAGGGCGCGCGCAACCTGACGGAATTGCGATAGGTCGTGTGCAGAGCCCAACTGACGCCCGGCAGATGCCCGCTTCGGGCCGACACGTTGTAGAGGCCGAAACCGACGACGGCGGCCGCCCCGCTGACCGTCAGCAATCCGAGGGCAAGGAGGGTGAGGATCACGGTTTTCATGGCACGGTCTCCTCGTGACCTCGCAGCGATCGCGCCACCAGCCACAGCCCGCCGATCAGGTAGATTGGCGTCCCGATGGCCAGCATCAGCAATCCGCCAAACTGCTGCGCCGTCAGGTTCGGCGTTAGCCCGCAGATCGCGGCGTACAGGTCGCGCGGGGCGAGAATCAGCAAGGCCCCGAGCAAGGTCATGTGCATCGAGGTCAGCAACAGCGCGCCCGCCCCCGCCAAGGGGTGCTCCGCGCGAAGCGCACCGGCCCAGACCAAAAGGCCGGCGACAAGGAAACTGGCCTGTTCCAGCGCGAATCCCGCCGGGCTGGTATAGGCAAGACCGTGCATGCCGGGCAGGTGCCACGCCCAGACCGCGACGAATTCCAGCGCCGCGCCCGCAATCGGCGGAAATGCGATCCTTTCCGCCAGACCCGGAAAGCCAAGCACCAGCAGGGGTGAAACCACCGCGACCAGCGTCATGTGACGCAACATGTGGACGGGAAAGGCCCAGCCCAGCCAATGCTCCTGCGCGGCTGCCCAGAGCGCCGCCAGCAATGCCAGCCCGATGATCCCGAGCCCGCGCATCAGCGGCAATTCTCGATGAAGACGAAGGGAAGCGCCACGTAGGCGACGCCGATGAAAGAGATGACCGCCAGCAGAAAGGCGGCGTGACCCAGGAACTGATGCCGGTCCTCACTGGTGCCCTTGTCGTTTTCCCACTCGCGGTCGGCGATCACGTCCCATTGCGACCAGGACCGCCAGCCGAACCAGGCGATTCCGGCAAGCGCCAAGACGGTGAACACGACCACGGCCAGACGCACCTCCGCGAAGGATAAGGCCGCCTGCCGCCCGCGCGCGCAGTGAACCGCAGTTCCGCCGTAGAGAAGAACGAAATGCAAGGCCCAGATGACCGGCCCGAAGGTGATGCGCCAAAGGCTCGGCGCTTCTTCCGCGAACTCTCTGCGTTCCTCATTCTCGCGGATGCGGGTCATCTGATCATCCCCGGCGCCACTCCCATGACCGCAGCGGTCACAAGCCCGGTGAGGACTGCGAAATGCCAGTAGAGCACGACATTTCCCAGATCCGCGTCAAATCGGGGCGTCAGTTTGCCCGCCAGACTGCCTGTCAGGCAGTAAAGCTGCATGATTGCCCCCACGCCCAGATGCGCCACCAGCCAGACCATCAACGCCCAGAGAACCGCCGGATAGACGTGCGAGGTCGGGTCCAGCGTCAACACCGATAGGATGACAGCAAGTCCCGCGCCGACAGCCGCGACGACAGCACCGACCAGCGCCAACCGGGCGATCAGCACCTGGCCGCCCCGGTTCGTCGAACGGGCCGCGACCGTCAGGCCCCAGGAAAGCACAACAAGGGCCGCGGTCGCGCCCACCCAGAGACCTTCTGCATGATCCGCGCCGGTCGGCGGGAAGTCGGGGCGGGCGGTCCAGTAGAAGAAGAAGCCGAAGATGAGGCTGGCAAAGGCCGTTGCGTCACCCAGCATCGTGATCCAGACGCCCCACCATCCCACCGACTTGGGACCAGAGGCATAAAGCGGCAGGCGAAGGCCAAGACCCGCGTCCTTCATCTCGGATTCTGGCGGGCGGGCCGTGCTGGTCCAGAGCCAGTACCACACGCAGAGGATCGCGAACGCGGCGCAGATGATGGCGTGGCGATACCAGTGGAATGTCGGAAAGATGAACGCGCCGCCAGTGAAGATCGCAGCCCAGATGGTGATCCATGCGGGTCCGGTGATGCGCTGGACATACAGCGGACGCGCGTCGATGACGCTGGTCACGACCGTTTCGCGCAGGCGCTCGGCGGCATCGGGCAGATAGTAGCGTCCTGCATCCATCCGCGCCAGCAACCCGTCCTGTTGCCAAAGCGGGTATCGCGTGGTCACGTGCGGGATAGATCGCACACCCCAAGCCTCTTCCGGCACGTCATGCGACCATTCCAGCGTGCCACCCTTCCACGGATTACGCGGGATTTGCGGCTGGTCGCCCTTGGGGCGCAGCAAATCGCAGAGGAAGACCGCGAAACCCGCCGCGATCACAAAGGAACCGGCGGTCGAGATCATGTTGAGCCAGTCCCAGCCGGCGCTTTCGGAATAGGTGAAGACCCTGCGGGGCATCCCCTTCAACCCGGTCAGGTGCATCGGCAGGAAGGTCACGTTGAAGCCAGTGAAGATCAGCCAGAACGCCCAGCGACCAAGCCGATCTGACAGAAGCTTCTTTCGAAAGAACGGATAGAAGTAATAGACCCCCGCGATCACCGGAAAGACCATGCCGCCGAAGAGTGTGTAATGCAGGTGTGCCACGATGAAATAGGTGTCGTGGACCTGCCAGTTGAAGGGCACGATGGCGAGCATCACCCCCGTCAACCCGCCGGCCACGAAGATGGCGAGCGCGCCCGCGATCCAGAGCATCGGCAGGGTCATCTTGACCCGCCCCATCATCAAGGTTGCCACGAAGGCGAAAAGCTGAATGCCGGTCGGGATGACGACGGCTTCGCTCGCCGCCGAGAAGAAACCGAGAGAAATCGCAGGCAGGCCGGTGGTGAACATGTGGTGCACCCAAAGCCCGAACGACAGAAACCCGGTGCCGACGGCGCTGAGCACGATCCATGAATACCCGACCATGGGCCGCTGTGCGACCGTGGGCACGACCATCGCCGCAATGGCGATGGAGGGCAGGAAGACGATGTAGACCTCCGGGTGGCCGAAGATCCAGAAGAGATGTTGCCAGAGCAGCGGGTCGCCGCCACGCGCGGGGTCGAAGAACGGCCAGTCGAAGCTGCGCTGCAACTCGAACAGGAAATCACCCGCGATCAGCGGCGGGAAGGCGAACAGGATCATGCCGCCCACGACCATCACGTACCAGGCATAGAGCGGCATGATGTTGACGCGCATTCCGGGGGCGCGGCACTTCAGCGTGCCGACGATCAACTCGACCGCCGCCGCGATGCTCGCGACCTCGATGAAAGACAGGCCCAGCAGCCAGATGTCCGACCCCACCCCATCGTCCTGTGTTGCCAGCGGCGGATACATGAACCAACCCGCCCTGGGCGCCGCGTCGAACGCGAGCGAGCCGAGAACGAAGATTCCACCGATCAGGAAGCACCAGTATCCATAGGCCGACAGCCGCGGAAACGGCATGTCGCGGGCGCCGAGGAAAGCGGGCAGAAGCAATATGCTGATCGCTTCGAACATCGGCACCGCGAAAAGGAACATCATCGCCGAGCCGTGCATCGTGAAGAACTGGTTGAACCGGTCGGCATCGAGGAATGTGTTGTCCGGCACCGCCAGTTGCACCCGCATCGCCAGCGCCAGAAGTCCCGCGATCAGCATGAAGGCGAAGGCGGTCAGCGAATACCAGATGCCAACCTCGGTATTGTTCACCGCCGACCAGTATCGCCAGCCTTCTGGTGTTTTCCATGCTTCTCGCAGGTTCCTGACCTGCTGCTCCTGAACCGTCCTTGGCACCGGTTCTGCCAGCATCTCGCCTGTCGGGGGATAGGGCCCTTCGGGTGCAAGTGGATGGACGGGGCGCTTCATGTCAGCGATTCCAGGTAGCGGCCAAGCGCGGTCAGTTCGTGCATGTCCAGATGGTCGTAAGACGGCATCCTGACCTCGGGCTTGATCGTTTCGGTGTGGCCGATCCAGTCGGCGAAATCATCCGCCTCGACCCCCATGATCCCGGCGCCCAGCGACACCCGCCCGCCGACATGGGTCAGGTCGGGGCCGACCATTCCAGCCGCGTCGGTCCCGCGGATCGTGTGGCAGGCGCCGCACCCCTCTCGGGCGAAGATCGCAGCGCCCTCCGACTTCGATGCGGAGGCCGGTTCCGCCTCTTTCGCCAACCAGGCTGAGAAATCCTCCGGCGTCATGACGACGACTTCGAACGCCATCAGCGCATGGCTCGCGCCGCAGAATTCGGCGCATTGTCCGCGATAAGTGCCAGCGGTCAGCGGTTCCAGCGTCATCCGCGTCTCTCGTCCCGGGATCATGTCGATCTTGCCACCGAGCGCAGGGATCCAGAGCGAGTGAATCACATTATCGGCGTTCAGCACGAATTCGCTCCGGCGCCCGACAGGCAGGCGGATTTCATTGGCCGACGTTACCGGACCATCAGGGGTCAGGTAAGTCACCCGCCACCACCACTGCTCGCCAGTGACCTGAACTATCAGCCCGTCGCCCGGACCCCGCTGGTTGCTCATCAGGGGCAGACTGTAGATCAGCAAGGCGCCCAGCAGCACCACCGGGAATACGATGCCGCCGACGATGATCAGAGTTTCGGCCCAGGGGCGGTTGATGATCCTGTCGGTGCGGATGCGGGTTGCGAAGATGAAAAGCGCGGCGACCAGGAGCCAGAGCAGCACGGCGCCAGCCAGCATGACCCAGAACAATTGGGCCAAAGTCTCTGCATCACGCCCGGCAGGGTTCAGGACGGATTGCCGTCCACCGCAGGCGTTCAGGACCGTAATGCCCGATAGGGCCAGCCAAAAGCCAGCTTGGCGGTTTTTGTCCCTGTTCAGGCTCGTGGCCATCAATTTTCCGCGCAATATCCTTCCCTGCTATTCTCTGCATTTTCGCCGACGATTTGTCCGAATTTGCCGGCCCACCCCATGTGGAACTGCGCGGCGCTCGCCCGGCGCTTTCTGCTCAATGTCTCAACCCTGGTTCTGGTTCCGGCGGCCGCGTGACCCTGGCTGTCTCGACCGAAATCAGAAACCATGACTAAGACCATGAGACCGGAAACAGATCACCGCCCCTGTCCTTAGACTTAAGTCCGTAGGCGTTCTGCTAGCCTGATGCTAACAGATGTGGATGAACTCGTCTGATAGCGCGTTTCATTGGCGCAATCTTACCCTACCGGGCCAGTTTCTTCTGGCTGGCGCGATTGTCATGATCGTCGCCATGTTCGTCGTGGGCAACTGGATGGCCCGTCGCATTGAAGACGCGGTCGTACAGAATTCGGCCGCATCCGCCGCGTCGTTCATGGAGAGTTTCATCTCTCCGCTCAGCCAGGAATTGGCGGACACCGATACGCTGTCTCCTCCTGCAAGGCAGGCGCTTGCCGAGATTTTCGAGGGGACGGCTCTGGGCGAGCGGGTGGTTTCCTACAAGATCTGGCTCTCGGGTGGACGCGTGGTGCACTCGTCCGATCCATCGCTGGTCGGGCAAACCTTCGTGCCATCAGATGATCTCAAGCTAGCATGGACCGGCGTCGTCGCCTCTTCGTTCGAAGACCTCAACGATCTTGAAGACGAAGGGGAAGCCAGGCTGGGTGTACCACTTCTTGAGGTCTACAGTCCGATACGCGAGGCTTGGACCGGCGACGTGATAGCGGTGGCCGAATTCTACGAAAGGGGCGATCAGCTGGCTGCAGATCTCAGCGGTGCACGCCGGGCCAGTTGGTTGATGGTCAGCGGCACATTTCTGGTCAGTGGCCTGCTCCTTTTCGGCATCGTTCAGGCCGGCGGGCGTACCATCAGACAGCAAAGACAATCACTGACCGAGCAGTTGGAGCGGACGAAGAAAATATCCCAGCAGAACGCCGATCTGCGGCAGAGGGTCGTTGGAGCGTCGTCCCGTGCAACGGCACAGACGGAACGGGCGATCCGACGCATTGGATCTGATCTGCATGATGGGCCGGCGCAGTATCTCTCATTGGCGTCATTGAGAATGGACGCGGCATTCTCCCCCAAGAATGGCACACCCGCCGATGCGAAGCTCGTGCGCGGCTCGATCGACAAGGCATTGGATGAACTGCGCATCATCTCGCGCGGTCTCGCCCTGCCGGATCTGGATGCGCTGGATCTCGGCGAGCTGATCAAAAGGGCCGTACTGGACCACACGCGGCAAACGGGTCTTGACGTTGATCTGGACCTTCCTGACCATCCGGGAATCTCGCTGGATTACGCTCAGAAGCTCTGTGTCTTTAGATTCTTGCAGGAAACGCTCTCGAACGCCACGCGCCATGCAAGGACAAAAAAGGCGCAAGTCGCGGTTCGCAATGACGCCGCCGCCATCTCGATCCTTGTCAAGGACGAGGGACAGGGATTTGACTACAACCTACCCCGCCAGGTCAGGCATGACGGCGGACAGGGGCTGTTCGGCCTTGCAGATCGTGCCGAAAGCATCGGCGGACAGGTACAAATCACGTCGGCTCCAGGCAAGGGTACGTCTGTCACGCTCACATTACCAATCGAAGAGACACCATCATGACCATTCGCATTGTTCTGGCCGACGATCATCCGATTTTCCGGGATGGATTGATACACAGTATCGAAGAGACCGGAGTATTCGAAGTTGTCGGATTCGGCGGTTCGGCGGACGAGGCTGTAGCCTTGGCGGCGGAACACAAGCCCGACATCGCCCTGCTTGATTTGTCGATGCCCGGAAACGGTATTGCCGCCGCAGCACGCATTGCCGAGGCCGGGACCGCCAAGGCGATCGCGATGCTCACAGTCTCAGAGGACAGCGCCGACGTGACAGCGGCGATGCAGGCCGGAGCGATCGGTTACGTTCTCAAGGGAGTTTCAGCCGATGAACTGCGTCACATACTTGGCCGCATCGCGAAGGGAGAGGCGCATGTGTCGCCCGCCTTGGCTGCGCAGGTTCTTCGGATCATGCAAGACAAGAAGCCTCCGGCACCCGAACCCATTGACGACCTGACCAAACGGGAAGAGGACATTCTGAAGGGGGTGGCGGCTGGCAAGAGCAACCGCGAAATTGGCGATGAACTGAGCATCCAGGAAAAAACGGTCAAACACTACATGACCATCATTCTCAGCAAACTGCAGGCCCGCAACCGGGTCGAAGCCGCCTTGATCGCCCAGGAAGCATGGCGGAAGAAGTAGCTACTGGCCCAGCAGTTCGCGCAACCGGAACAGATCCTCTGGCCTTGCCCATCGGTCTGACACGGTTCTTCCCTTCGGATCGATGAGTATGTAGCGGCCGTTTTCTATGCGTTCCCGCCAGCCGTTCACGTATTTCAGATCGATATTGTCCTCCGGCCCGATCCGCGCAGCATCCCGGCTGTTTCCGCGGCCGCTGTTGTCGTCGTCATCGTCGTCATCATCATCATCGCCGCTGTTTCCGTGGCCACTATTGCCGCCGCCGCCAGGACCACTATTGCCACCACCTCCACCTTTTGCGTACGCAAGCGAAAGCACGAGAGTCGGGCCACTCCCCAGATCGAAGTCAAACCTGATCGGGAATGCGGCGAGCAACAAACCCAGAAAAAGCGCCGCGGCCATATGGCTACCGGATTTGCGCGCGATCATGATCTCTTCTTCAACTCCCGACGGAATTTCGTCTTTGGTGTGATTGCATAGCCGAGTCTTGGCTGGGCCGCATCAGACATTGGTCCGGTGTTTGCCCAAAAGGGCAAACACCATAGTCTCCCTTATCACCCTCGGCATGCAGCGTGCTCAAGAATGTCACCTGCGTCGTCGCAGCCCGACCCACCCGGAATTCGCATGCGCCGGCCGCCGCGACCGCCGCGGTTGTTGTCGCCGCCGTTGTCGTCGGCGCCCTTTCCCCGACGCCGATCGCCGCCGCGATCATCGCGACCCTTGTCATCGCCCCCGCGGCCACGCCGTGATAGCTCAAAGGAACCGTCCTCCGTTGCGATTTTCTTGTCCGTGATGATCTCAAGCACACCGATGCCGGTGTCGGTCTGGATAGAAGCCATGGCGCCGGTAGGAATTGAGAGGGCGCAGAGGGCGAAGGTCGAACAGGCAAGAATGTGATGCAGTTTCATGATCTCTCTCCTGGTTGTGTTGAACGTATGGCAACCCTGTCACGCGGTCCTTTGAAGGAATACTGACCTAGGGCCCACTGAAATTTGCCGCAGGTCGGAGAGAAACTCAGACTACGGTCCAACCATCGGATCTGCGGCGACCATCCCGGGTTTGGGCCTGGTGCGAAAAATCGGCTCTACCTGCTGGTCGCAGCGTGCGGAAACGGCCGGATCTGGGGGCGATCTGTTGCTGGTCAAGGGGGACGTCCTTCGCCCACGCCGTTGTGACCCGTGCGCCGCGTAAGCTCGTGGTCAAGGCGGATCCATGCCGCGCCCGCTGTCAAGTGCGCAGGGGCCGGTGCCCGATCTTCAGGCGCTCTTGCGGTCCTTCTTCGCCGGCGCCGCATAACCGCCAAGCCGTGATGTCTTCAGGCCCAGACGCACCAGCCCTTCGCAGAGCGTGACTGCACAGGCGACCCCGTCCAGAACAGGCAGGCCGTGCCTGGCCGAAAGCGAGGCGGTCAGGTCGGCCATGCCTGCGCAGCCAAGAACGATGGCCTCGGCGCGGTCCTCATCCATCGCGCGGCGGATTTCCACGTCGATCTTCGCCCGCGCCGGGCCGGCCTCGTGTTCCAGATCGAGTACCGCGACCTCGCTCGACCGGACCCGCGCGCAGCGGGCGGCGAGGCCGTATCGGTGGAGGTTGTGTTCGATCGCAGGGACCGACCGCGCCAGCGTGGTGACGACCGAGAACTTGTTGGCCAGAAGCGAGGCAGTGTGAAACGCCGCCTCGCCAATCGCAACGACGGGGCAGTCGGCGAGGCAGCGCGCGGCGTCCAGCCCGGAATCGTCGAAACAGGCCAGCACGATCGCATCGACGCCGGGATGTTCGCCGATCACCTGCAAGAGCCCGGCGAGACTGATCGCCTCGTCGTAATAGCCCTCGATGCTGGCCGGGCCCGAGCGCGGATTGACGGCGATGATCTCCGTCCCCTGCGCCGCGACGCCTTTCGCGGCGGCGCCAATCTTTGCCGTCATCGAGGCGGTCGTGTTCGGATTGATCACGAGTATTCGCATGGCCCTGCCCTATACATCGCCGCCAAGGTAGGCCGCCTTGATACGGTCATCCTTGATCAGATCCTTCGAATTGCCGCTCAGCACGACCGAGCCGGTCGACATCGCATAGGCGCGGTTCGAAATCGACAGCGCCATGCGCGAATTCTGCTCGACCAGCAGCACCGTCACCTTCTCGTCCCGGCTGATCGCCACGATGGAGCGTGCGATGTCCTGCACCAGCTTCGGCGCGATGCCGAGCGAGGGTTCGTCAAGGAGCAAGAGCCGCGGCTTGGCCATCAGCGCCCGCCCGATCACCATCATTTGCTGCTCGCCGCCCGACAGGGTGCCCGCGGTCTGGCCATAGCGTTCCTTCAGCCGCGGAAACCGCGTCAGCACGCTGTCGAGCGTGCGGGCGATATCGGCCTTGTCGGTCCGGGTGAAGGCGCCCATCAAAAGGTTGTCCTTCACACTCATGTAGGGAAAGACCCGGCGCCCCTCGGGGACCATCGCGATGCCTTTCCGGACGATTCCGGCCGCCGACGTGCCGTCGAGCCTTTCGCCCATGAAGCGAATCTCGCCGCTGTGGATCTTGCGCAGGCCCGTGATCGCCCGCAGGATCGAGGACTTGCCCGCCCCGTTGGCCCCGATCAGGGCGACCGTCTCGCCCTCTTCCATCGCAATCGAGACGCCTTTCAGCGCATAGACGTGATCGTAGTAAAGCTCGACATTCTCGAAGCTGAGCATCTCGGCCATCGCTCACATCCCGATCGCTGCGTCTTCGCTGCCCAGATAGGCCTCGATGACTTTTTCGTTGGACTGGATTTCAGCCGGCGTGCCTTCGGCGATCTTCTGACCAAAATTGATCACGATGATCCGGTCTGAGATCTTCATAACCGCCGGCATGTCATGTTCGACCAACAGCACCGTCACCCCGCGTTCGTCGCGCAGCCGCCGGACGAGGCCGACCATCCGCATCGTCTCGTCATGGTTCATGCCCGCGAACGGTTCGTCCAGCAGCAGGACCTTCGGATCGGTGGCAAGCCCGATCGCCATGCTCAGCGCCCGGAGGTGGCCCTGCGGCAGGTTGGAAGCCAACTCACCCGCAATCGCCTCCAGCCCCAGAAAGGCGATGATGTCATCGGCTGATGCGCCGAACTCGGCCTCGTCCGCGCGCGCCTGACGGGTGCCGAGGAAAAAGCCGAGAAGCGAGGCTTTCGACCGCAGGTGATGCGCGACGATGATGTTTTCCCTGACCGTCATCGAGCGGAAGATGGTGGTCTCCTGGAAGGTCCGCACCACACCCATGCGCGCCACCTTGTGCGGCGCAAGGTTGGAGATGATCTGGCCCTTGAAGCTCACCTCTCCGGACGTGGTCCTGAGAAAAGAAGCGATGAGCTTGAAGAGCGTGGACTTCCCCGCCCCATTTGGGCCTATGACCGACAGGATCTCGCCCTCGGCGACATCGAACGAAATGTCGTCATTGGCGGTCAGCCCGCCGAACCGCTTGGTCACGCCTTTGATCTGAAGGATCGGGGTCATTTGCGGCCTCCCTTCCGGTCAAACAGGCTGAGGATGCCGTTCGGCAGGATCAGCATCATTGCGATCAACAGCGAGGAATAGATCAGAAGCTGGAACCGCCCGGTGGTGAACAGAAGGTCCCAGCCGAAATACAGTATGAGAGTCCCGAGCATCGGCCCGAAGACATAGCCGAGCCCGCCGAGGAAGCAGTTCAGCATGAAGTTCACGCTGTCGGCGACCTGGAAGGACGATGGGTAGATCGACTGCGAGATGGCGACGAACATCGCCCCAGCGATGCCACCGAAAAAGGAGGAGATCGAATAGGCAAGGACGCGGAGATAAGCGGTGTTGACGCCGATGGAGGCCGAGAGCTCCTCGTTCTGCTGCAAGGATCGGCAGAGATGGCCGAGCCGCGAATTGACTATGCGGTAAAGCGCAGCGAAACAGATCACCATCAGCAGCACCGACATCAGGTAGAAGGCGAGCTTGGGGTTCGCGAGCGTCGCAAAATCCGGGATCAGCGTCAGCCCGAGGATCGAGACCTCGCCCGGCAACGGGATGGAGGTGATGCCCTTGGCGCCCTGGGTGACCGGCAGCGCCAGCGCGGCAAGCCGCGCGACCTCGGTCAGGACCAGCGTGACCATCGCGAAATAGACCCCGCGCAGGCGCAGGATCGGCAGGCCGATCAGCACGCTCAGGCCCGCGCAGAACAGACCGGCAAGCGGCAGCGTCAGCCAGAAGTTGAACCCCGCCTGCGTCACCAGCACAGCCGAGACATAGCCCCCCGCCAGCGCATAGGCGCCCTGTCCGATATTGATCCGGCCGATGTAGAAGGTCAGCCACACCCCCGCCGAGGCGATGGAGAGAAGAGCTACCGACGTGAGCGTGTAGTAGAAATCCCACCGTCCGCTGGCCGCGATGGCCCAGGGCACGATGACGAAGACGGTGATCAGGAACGCCCCGACGCCGGCCAGCTTGCTGGTTCTTGTCATCGCTCTCATCCCCAGGGCTTGCCCATCAGCCCTTGCGGGCGGAAGGCGAGGAAGACCATCAGCGAGGCGAAGATCACGAGGTAGGTGATGTCGCCGTAAGCCGCGAGAACCGTCAACCCGATCGATTCCATCATGCCGAGGATGAACCCCCCGGCGATCGCGCCCGAGATGACCCCGGCGCCGCCGATCATGATCATCATGAAGGCCTTGATCGAGGTCGGCCCGCCCATGCCGAGGTTGATACCGGTGATCGTGACCAGAAGCCCGCCGACCAGCCCCGCCAGCATCGCGCCAAGCGCGAAGCCGATCATCGAGTAGCGGTCGACATCAACCCCCATCAGTTGCGCGGCGACCCGGTCCTGCGCCAACGCACGCATCGCCCGACCGGCCCTGGAGTATTGCATGAACAGGATGAAGCCCGCGATCATCGCGATCGCCAGCACCCCGATCAGGATGCGGTCATAGGGCATGATGATCCGGAAATCCCAGTTGAAGACGCCGTTGATGATCTTCGGCACCCCACGCTGCTTTTCGCCGAACAGCAGCAGGATCACCGCGTCGAGAAAAAAGGCGATCCCGGCGGCCAGAAGCATCGTGCTCTCCTCGCGGTGGGATCGCCGGATCACCGGGCGGAAGAGGAACTTCTCGATCAGCCCGCCGACCACGGCCAGCACGATCGCCGAGCCGACCAGTCCTACGATGAAAGGCAGGCCGAACTGGCTGACGATCGTGTAGGTCACGAACCCGCCCAACACATACATCTGTCCATGCGCGAAGTTCAGCACGTTCATCAGCGAGAAGATCAGCGTCAGCCCGAGCGCGATGAGCGCGTACTGGGCACCAAGATAGAGCCCGTTGGCGAGGATCTGTTCCATGCGAAAGCCTTTGCTGGGTCGGGGTCCGGCAGGGAGCGTGGGGGCCGGACCCCGAAAGACGGTGCGTCGGCGGTCAGTCGACCTGCGCCACGAACAGGGTATTGAACGCGCCGTCCCTGAACTCGTTCACGACCAGCGGGACCGAAAGCTGGCGCTTTTGTCCGAAGGATGTCGAGCCGACATAGGTCAGCTTCGCGTCACCGACCATGTAGGGGTTCGGCGCCTCGAACGTGTCCATCGTCGTCTTGAACGCCTCGACATCTTCGATTGCAGCCGGGTTCGCCTTCAGTGTCTCGAGGATGTATTCCAGTGCATAGACCTTGGTGTTCGACTCGTCGTTGTATTCGCCGAACATCTTGGTGTAGCGGTCCACGAATTCGCGCATCGCGTCCGAGGCAAGCTCCGGCGTGGACGCGCCGCCGACAGAGATGAAGCCGTTGGCAAGCTCACCCGCGCCTTCCTGAAGCACGCCCGCATCCTGCGCGGTTTCGGTCGAGATCAGCCCCTCATAGCCCAGTTCGCGGGCCGAGCGGATCAGTTGCGGCGCATTGGCCGGCGAGACGCCCGACAGCACAAGAAGATCGGGTTGGGTCTGGATCACCGGCAGCAGGACCGGCGTGAAGTCCGTCGTGTCGACCTGGTAGGTCACGCTGTCCGACACAACCTCAAGCCCAAGCTCCTTGGCGGCGGCGACACCGCCATCGCGCTGTGAGAGCGGATCGGATTCGTTGGCGGCCACGAAGGCGACCTTCTTGATGCCGTTGTTCTCCATCAGATATTTGTAGATCGCCGGCCCGGACTGATAGTTGGCGACCATGCCAAGCACCGCGTTTGATGCGGGCGGCTGGTACAGCGCCTTCGGAAAGGCATAGGGGAAATAGATGATCCCGTTCTGTTCGGCCACGGGGCGAACAGCAGCGGCACCATCATCGACATTCGGGCCGACCACGTAGTGGATGCCTTCCTGCGCCATCTTTTCCATGCCCGCGATCGCGCGCTTGGGATCTTTCTGATCGTCGAAGGCGACGATTTCCACGTCATAGACCGTGCCGCCGATATCGACGCCGCCGGTCTCGTTGATCCAGGCGGCGCGCGTCTCCATCGACCGCTGGTTCGAGGTGCCCCAGGCGGCGGCAGGCCCACTGGTGACCCCGACGAAGCCGACCTTCAGGACCGGGTTGTCTGCAAAGGCCAGACTGCTGAAAGAAAGGCTCGCCACTGCCGCAAGGGCGGTGGATCTGAGCATCGTGCGGCGTTTCATCTTGTGTCCTCCCTGAACTTCTTTCCACGCATTTCCCGTCACGATCTCGGGCGTGGTGACGTCAGGGAACCATTTTGTTAACAATCGTGTCAACGTATTTGTGGACAGTCGATCGGTTGCCGTTCATTCTGGACCTGTTATAGCCTGACCTCATAGTCGCGTCCAAAGTGGAAGCCGTTATGTTTGCGAATGAAACTCTGCCGGAAGGCGGCCGGCCCGAGCCGACCGAAGCGGAGATCGTTGATCAGATCTTTGATGCGGTGATCGATCAACGCCTGCCGCCCGGGGCGAAACTGTCCGAATCGGCGCTTTGCGAGGCGTTCGGAGTGGGGCGCATGCGCATCCGCCGCAGCCTTCTTCTGCTGGCCAGCCGCCAGGTCGTCGATCTCCAGTCAAATCGCGGCGCCTTCGTGGCCAGCCCGACTGCCGCCGAGGCGCAGGAGGTGTTCGAGTCGCGCCTGATGATCGAACCGAACGTCGCCATGCTCGCGGCTGAACGGGCAACCGAAACCGATGTCGCGATGCTGGGCGCCCATCTTGAGAAAGAGCATCACGCCCACCGGTCCGACAACCGGCATGAGGCCATTCGCCTGTCGGGCCAGTTCCACGTCGTCCTCGCCCGCATAGCGGCCAATCGCGTGATGGAACGCATGGTGAAAGAGCTTGTGACCAGAACCTCCCTGATCATCGGAATCTTCGGAGCGCCGGGCACGGACAATTGCCGCGACGACGATCATTCGCTGATCCTAGAGGCGTTGCGCGCGAAAGATGCGGCGGCAGCGTCCCGCCTCATGTCAGAGCATATCGGGCACATTCAGACGAACCTCGATCTCAGCAAGGGGCGCCCAAGCACCGTCGACCTCGTGAAACTGTTCGCGAGTTGACGAGATGATCTTTGCCGGGATCACCGTCTCCTTCGCCAAACCGGCAGCACGAAATCCAATCGCGTCGCCGGCAATCCGCCGTCAACATCCAACCTTCGCAGAAGAACCGATACGGCGACAGTCAACCGGGCCGTTTGTCCGGCTGGCCGAACAAGACCAGCTCGCGGCGACAAGGCTTGGAACCGAGAGAGGCTTACGGCGCCACTTCGCCACCAGAACTGGATGCGCAACGGCGTGGGGCGGCTCAACGCTTCGGTCGAGAGGCGTTCGGAAGCCTCGCTCAGACCTCGCGCAGTACATGTTCCGGTCTCGCATCGCCCATGGCGCTACAGGCGCGCTCGATCGTGGCGAGGTCGGGCATCAGACACGCAGCGGTCGACAATGCATCTGCAATTGCGGCGGAACCGGCCGAGACCGTGACTTGCCGCCAGACACTGACACCAGCCTTTCCGCTTCGCGCGTCGATGATATGGCCGACGCGGCCCGCCTGGTCGAGGACGGTGCCCAAGGGGGCCGAGGTAGCAAGAGCCCTGTCGGTCAGCGCAATGTCGGCGCCGTCGCGGATCGACACCGGCCAGACCGCACCATCGGGCTGGTGTCCGATGGCGACGATTTCGCCGGTGTCGATCAGCACATCGTCCACACCCTGCCCCCGCAGGAGATCAGCCACACGGTCGGCGATGAAACCCTGTGCGACCCCGTTCAGGGTCAGCGCCATCCCCGGGCGAAGCTGGATACGCGCGCTGTCGATCCCGACGCCGTGCCAGCCCGTGCGCGCCCTCGCGGCGGCGATATCGGCCGATGTCGGTGTCGTCCCTTGCGCCTGTGCCTCAGCATAGGTTGCCCAGAGCGGCTGCACACTGGGATCGAACAGCCCCTCCGTTGCGCCATTGACCTGATCGCACAGACCCAGGCAGACAACCATGTCGAAGGAAGGCGCATCGAGTACACCCGTAGCATTCAGCTGCGACAGTTCACTATCGGCACGATAAAGGCTGAAAACACGCTCAAGCCGCGCGATCTCGGCCAGGGCGGCCCCGATGAGCCGATCGGCCTCCGGATGGGCCAGCGCGATCGAGGCGCCGGCGCCAAGCGCGACACCCTTCCAGCGTCGGACAGTCGCGGCCTGAAGGGGCATCGCGGCAATAGCTGCAAAACCGGCGGTGATGGTCAGAAAGCGGCGGCGTTTCATGGAGCGTCCTTTTGCATCAGTGCCCTCAGTCGTTCGGCATAGTCGTCATCCGCGTCGCCGGTCGCCGGGCCGGTGTCGGCCGGGGCCAGAAGGGCATCATCCGGAATGTCGGTCATGCGCATCACTTGACCACCATGCGCATTGGCAAAATCGCGCGCGCCGTCCGGCGAGGCGAAGGGCACGGTCTCCGCGGCCCCCATGCCGCCGGCACGATCGGAGCCGACGACATAGTAGGCGTCCTTGGCGGCGATCCAGTTGTCTTCACCCGGATCGGCCCATGACGGTGCACGGTCCATGTCACTGACATATGTGGCCGCGATCTCGTGGCTCTGTTCAGGCATGCGCTGATAGGCCAGTGCGTCGCGGACCTGCGCAAAGAAAAGCGGTGCCGAGACGTCTTTCAGATGAACCTGCGCCTTGGGGCCGGGATGTTCCTCAAGCTCCATCTGGCAATAGAACCCTACGGCGGTTTCCGTCATCGAAACGGGCGGTGGCGGGACAGCGTCGTCCCGGCACGCGGCGACAAACCAGACCGCAATCAGCAAGAGCTTTCTCATGGCGTCACCCGGCGAAAGGCCAGAATGGCGGCAAACAGGCTGACGCACGGCCAGATCAGGATCGATGACAAAGAGGCGGCTACGGGAACGGCATTCGCTGCCCCGCCGAGGCCGGCGGCCGCGGCGGTGGCCTGGCTGGCGCTCAGGTTGAACAGCCGGAAGGCGTCGGCGGGGTTGGTCAGCAGGGCGGCCGGCAAGAACTTGGTAGTGAAGACGCCGCCATCGTCCGCGACAACGGCGGCAAGAAGGCCAAGGTCCCAGAGCACCACGGCGACGAGCCAAAGTCCGATCGCCAGGCCCGCCGCACCTGACGGCCTGCGCGCCAGAGCCGAAAGCGCATACCCGGCCCCCAGAAACGCCGCGCCAAGCAGGATCGAGGTCCAGAACAGCCGCCAGAGCGCGGGCAGCCCCACCATCGCACGGGCATCGACGGTTACGGCCGCGACGGCTGCAAGGCCAAAGCCCGCAGCCAGCGCGACGGCGAGAACGACCACATGCGCCAGAGCCTTGCCGAGCACGACCTGTGCCCGCGCCACCGGATAGGTCAGAAGCAGCGGCAGGGTGCCGCGCTCAATCTCGCCCGCAATCGCGTCGAAGGACATCAGCAGGGCCACCAGCGGCACCAGGTAGACCGAAAGGCTGGTCAGGCTGGCCACGACCACCGACAGCCGGTCGGCGCCCAGCGCCCCCGTCGGCGCAGAACCTGCCGCCGACAGGACCAGCGAAAACACGACCATGAGCACAATCGCGATGGCGACCCAGCGGTTGCGCAGCGCGATGCGAAATTCGGTGGCCGCAACGGTGAGAATCCGGTTCATGCCGCGGCCCCCCGGCTGATCTGCGTGTAGATGTCCTCAAGACTCGGCGGGATCACGTCGACATCGGCGACGTGCCCATCGAGCGCTGCGATCCGGGCCAGCGTGTCGAGCTTGGCCGACTGCGGCACGAGAAGAGCGACGCGGTCATCTGCGATCCGCGCCGCAGGGAACGCCGCGCGAATTGCGTCCAGCCCATGCGGCCCAGCCGAGATGTGAACGGCCACCGGCAGATCGGCATGCGCCCTAAGCTCGGCCATGCTACCGGTCGCCACCAGCCGCCCTTGCGAAAGGATCGCGATGGAATCGGTGCGCGCCTCTACCTCGGTCAAGGCATGGGAAGAAAGCAGGATGGCGGCGCCACGGGCGGCCAAATCGTCGAGAAGCCCATAGAACTCGTGCCGCGACACCGGATCAAGACCGCTGGTCGGTTCGTCGAGGATCAGCAACCCCGGCTCGCCGATGAGGGCCTGCGCAAGGCCGACGCGTTGGCGCATCCCCTTGGAGTAAGTGCCGATGCGGCGGTTCATCGCATCCGCAAGTCCGACCCGGGCCAGCAGATCTGCGGCCCCGGCCGCTTTCATGCCGCGCAGCCGCAGGTAATGCGCGATCTGTTCGCGCCCGGTCAGCGCGGGATGGAAGGCCACATTCTCGGGCAGATAGGCAGTGACCTCGCGCGCCGCATTGCTGCCCGGAGGCGCGCCGAGCACGCTGATCTCACCCGCGTCGTAGCCGATCAGGCCCAGAACGATCTTCATCAGCGTGGATTTGCCTGCGCCGTTGTGGCCCAGAAGCGCCACCCTCTGGCCCGCTGCCACCGACAGCGAGACATCCGAAAGCGCAGCCGTTCCGGCATAGCGCTTAGTGAGATGCGAGAGGGTCAAAGCCGGTGTCATCAAAGCTATCTTTCATCCAGTCAGGGTTGGTCGACGCTTCCAGCGCCGCGATGTCGTCGGGAACGGCTATTTCGATCGCCCGCGTCTGCGGAAAGCTGTCGACGACACCGCCGGGCAGGGTTGCCGGAAAGCTGGATTGCGACCAGCGGATCAGCTGCACGGCGGGCGACCCGGTCAGCAACGCCGCCGCGGGCTGCGACCACAGGATATGATCCATCAGATCGTTTGGCCGGTAGGAGTTGTCTCCGATACCGTCGCCATTCAGATCGAAGCCCGGATTGTCGGACCAGTAGTTTCCGATGCCATCAAGGCTCCACTCCACATCCCTGGTGCCGACATACTTCACCTGGTTGCGATTGCCGACAAAGGCGTTGCCGGTGATCCCGTTGCGTTCGGACCCGGCCGTGAAGTGAATTCCGATGTCGCAACCTTCGAAGCGGTTCTGTGCGATGAGGTTCTTGTGAGCATTATAGACGAACGTGCATTTCTCCGCCCCGCCACGCACCAGATTGCCCACGATATCCGAGCTGTTGGCGTAGTTCAGCATGATTCCATGCCCGCGATCCCTGAGCGACAGGTTCCCCGTCACGGTGATGCGTTCCGAGAACATCAACGCAAAGCCGAGATGGTTGCCGATGGAGACGTTTCCACTGATCTCGCTGTCATGGGTGTACATGTAGTGCACCGCAAAGCGCAGATCGCGCAGGAGGTTGTTGCGGAAGACGTTGTCCTTCGACGTATTCACGAAGATGCCGTCGCGGCCAAAGCGGATGCGGTTGTCGGAAACCTCGGCGCCCGGCGCATTCCAGACATATATGCCATTGCCGCGATCATTCATCCGGCGGTCCTGCCCGCCGGTAATGTCATTGCCCCGCGCGATCGTGTCCCGCGCACCGTGGATGTCGATTCCATAGAGATTGTCGCGCAGGATGTTGTCTTCGATCAGGGCGCCGCGAGCGGTCTTCGTCAGCTTGACCCCGCTGTCGATGCTTTTGTGCGCCTTGCCCGAACCGGTGATGATCAGGCCGCGCACCACGGTATCCGGGCCGGTGACCGTGATGACGCTGCCCTGCCCGTGGCCGGTGATCTCGGCCGCACCGCGCCCATCCAACGTAATGGCACGATCGAGCACGACGGGGCCGTCATGGAGGCCAGGGCCAAGGATCAGCACATCGCCGGGGGCAGCCCCGGCGATGGCGTCTTTCAGGACGCTGCCGCCCGCAGGCACGTCGATCCGCGCGGCCAGAGCCATGCCAGGCAGCAACAGCGACAGAACAAGGGCGGCAGCGCGGATCATCAGATGGCCTTCGGGTGAACAATCATGCGCCCGCGCATTTCCATGTGCAGGGCATGGCAGAACCACTGGCAATAGTACCAGTAGACGCCCGGGTTGGCGGCAACGAAGGTCACCGAGGACGTCATCTGCGGGCTGATCTCCATCGCGACGCCATGGTTGCCCATGGTGAAACCATGCGTCAGATCGTCGATGTCGTCGAGGTTGGTGATGATCACGGTCACCTCATCGCCTTCGTTCACTTCGAAGCTTTCCAGCGCGAAGTTCGGCGCCTGCGATGACATGTAGACCCGAACCTTGTTGCCGTCGCGGATCACCGAGTCCTGGTAGTCGTCCAGATCGATACCATCCGCTTCGGCCTGCTTGCGGGTCTCGGCCCACATCGGATCGTTGCGATCCCAGACCGATTTCGGATTCACCTTGGAACGGTGCACCAGAATGCTGTCATGCGGCTCCGCAAAGGTGGGGCCGTCATGCAGAAGCGTCAAGTTGGTACCGTCCATGGCGAACAACTGCTCGTTCTCGGGCTTCAGCGGGCCGACGTTGAGGAACCTGTCCTTCGAGAACTTGTTCATCGAGATGAACCACTTGCCGTCGGCTTCCTTGGTTTCGCCCATGGTGGTGGAGTTGTGACCCGGCTGGTAGGCGACGTCTGCCTTGGACTTGATCGGGTCAACGCTGCCGCCGTTGTACGCAGCGATCGCGTCTTCGATGTTCCAGACCGCGACCTGGCTGTCGAGGAACAGGGTGGTGATCGCGTTGCCCTTGCCATCGAAGGCAGTGTGGAGGGGCCCAAGGCCAAGCTCCGGCTGCGCCACGATCACGCTTTCGGGTTCGGCGCTGTCGTCGAAGACCGCGTCGAGTTTCCGCACGTCTATGACCGAAACCGTCGGCGACAGTTTGCCGCCAATGCACAGATACTTCCCGTCGGGCGCCATGTTGCAACCGTGCGGGTTGTTCGGGATCGGGATGTAGCGGGTGTACTTCTTGTTCTGGCCCTTGCGGCCGTCGATCACCTTGACGCCGCCCAGTTCCTGATAATCGCCCGCTTCGATGCCCTTCTCTATTTCGGCGATGTTGAAGACAACGACGTGGTCAAGTTCGGATTCGGTCATCTCGGCCAGGTTCATCCCCATTTCGGAGTTGTAGGAGGTCGAGAAGGCGTATTTGCCCTCATAGTCGGCATCGGTGTTGTCGAGGTTGCCGCTGACCATGACCTGCCAGGCGACTTGCATGGTTTCCGCATCGACAGCCGTGTAGAAGTTGACGAACTCTTTCGGATCGAGGGTCTTGCCGTCATTGACGATCGGCGTTTCATCCTCGCCGTTGGCAAACACATACTTGGTGAACGGCGCCTTCTGCGGACGCAGGCCGTGAATAGCCTTCGCGTTCGGGATCTCCAGGATCTTGTCGCACTTCATCACATCGCAGCGCACCCGGGCGACCCGCGTGTTCGCCTTGTCGTTCATGAACAGGTACTTGCCGTCATAGGTGCCGTCGGTGAAGGACATATGGACGTGGTGCAGGTCGCCGTTGTCGTGGACCTTCTTGCCCTGAGCCTCAAGCAGCGCCTTTGTCTTGGGCAGCATGTTCTCTGTCAGGATCTGCAACGATTCATTGGTCTGACCCCAGCCCGTGGCCGAGCAACGGTTGAAGACAGGAACGCGCATCAGTTCGCGCATCGACGGAATGCCGAGGATGCGCAATTCACCGGTCTGGCCCGACGACCAGAAGCCGTAATACTCGTCGAGTTCGCCTGGCTTCATTTCGGACGTGACCGGCGCTTCCTGTGCCGAAACCGGCCCGGCCGCCAGGCCGACCCCGACCGCGCCCCCGGCAATCATGGCGCTGCGGGTCAGCCCGACACCACCCAGCAGGGCGGCTCCACCTGCCGTCGCGCCCAGCATGCCGCGCCGGCTGATACCTGATCTCGTTTCTTTGGTCATCTCAAGTCTCCTTCGGTTTTACGTTGGGGTGGTTCTTGATGGCGTCGTGCGCCAGACGATCCGGCGTCGCGCTTGCGGCGACTTTGTCGCGCCGCTTCAACTGCTTGATGACGACCGGGCACTTCGTTTTCGAATGATAGAGAACCTGGCAATGCATGCAGTTCAGGCATTCATTCGGATTGATTTCACCAGTGGGATGGATTGCCTGCACGAAGCATTCGTTTCCGCAGGTCTGGCAGGGGTTGCCACATTCCTTGTAGCGCTTGAGCCAGTCGAACATGCGGATGCGCGCCGGTATCGCCAGCCCGGCGCCCAGCGGGCATAGATAGCGGCAGTAGAACCGTTCGACGAACAGCCCCGCCATCAGCAGCCCCACCGCATAGACGACAAATGGCCAGGCGCGGGCGAATTTCAGCACGATCGCGGTCTTGAAGGGCTCGACCTCGGCCAGGTGTTCGGCCTGTTCCAAACTGGCCAGCGAAACGCCGAACAGCCCCAGAAAGATCATGTATTTCACAGGCCACAACCGTTCGTGCAGCCCCCAGGGCAGTGTGAACTGCGGAATCCCAAGCCGGCGGCCGATCTGGTTCAACAACTCCTGAAGCGCGCCGAACGGGCAGAGCCAGCCGCAATAGGCGCCGCGTCCCCAGAAGATCAGCGCCGCCGCGACCGAGAACCACAAGATGAAGGTCAGCGGGTCCAGCAGAAACGCCTGCCAACTGAAACCTGTCGCCAAGCTGTTTGCCAGCGCCATGATGTTCACGACCGAAAGCTGCGCGTTCCACATCCAGCCCAGCACCACCAGCGTAACGGTCAGGAAGGCCATGCGGAACCAGTAAACCGTGCGTTCGGAGCGTGTGAGATACTCCTGAAAGAAGAACGCGCCGGTCAGCACGGTCAGCATCGCCACAAGAACGGCGATCTGCGGCTTCTTGCCCTCCCAAACCCGTTTCCACAGCGCCGCCTGTGCGGTGGCCTCGTCAGTGTCGAGGGCTTGATCGACGGCGGCAATGGTGGCCGGCGCGGCGGCAGCCTGGGCCGAAGGCACGGCGCGCAAGTAGGGTTTCGGCAGCGCGTAGTTCAGATCATAGGTGGTGAACACCTTTTCGATCGGCCCGACCTCGCGATGGACGAGCAATTGCAGTCGGAACGGTTTCGTCAGGTCGAACCCGCTATCGGCCGGGATCTTGAATAGATCGACCTCGGAGAAGGCGGGCGCATCCTTCAGCGCCACCGCACCCCGCCGATGCTGACGATCTCGGAACCGGACCGACACGTCGTCCTGGATGAGCTGGATCCGATCGAAGATGCCGCCGCGGACATAGCCGGAGCCTTTGAAGGAATACTGGCCCTGCCCGCCGATAAGGATCGCCTGATCGCCTGGTTCGAGCCATTGTTGCAGATTGGCGTATTCCGTGTCTCCAAGGATGGCTCGACCGACCGATGGCACGCTGACCAGCGCGACCTGCATGTCGATGAAGGTCTCCTCGGGCGTAGCTTCGATGGGCCGCTTGGCCGCGCGCGCATCGTTATGGGCGGCGAAAGCCTCGTTCACCTCGCCGACCGACAGCGACAGACGCCGCACGGTGCCATCCCCGAGCAGGGTTTCCCAATCGCCGGCGGCTGGCGCGTCGGGGTCGATTTCAAACTTCGGGCCGCTATCGGCGACCTGCGGCGCAAGCCCGCCCAGTCCCAGCGCCCGAGCGACCTGCAGGCCCGACCGCACGATGGAATCGTCGATCACCATCACGGTAACAGTCGCACCCGAGACGATGTGCAATTCATGCGCGGACCCTCCGGCCTGCGCCTCGGCGACAAGATCGAGGCCGATATAGGTGTCGGCCATCTCCTGGATCTTGCTGTTGGGGATGCCGATCAGCACGATCGGCTCGGAGTGCTTGACAAGCCTCACACCAAGGATCCTGGCATCCTTGTCGACGGCGACCATCGTGTGGATGGGTTTGCCTGAATAGCCGGTCGTGCCGACGAAGTCGCTGGTCATGAAAGCCCAGCCGATCGCCTCATCCCCTTTCAGCAGGGGCACGACGGGCATGTCGTCGCGGATCTCGCCGAACGTATCTGCGCCGGGCGCAAGAACGTTCGCCTCGACCTCGGGCAGGTATTTGGACAGAACGGAGTCCGCGTGGGCAGTCCGTGCGGCGAGAACGGCGGCGAGCAGCAGGACCAGCCAGAGCGCGCGTCGGATGCCAAATCGAGAAGGGGAGAGATAGGCAGGAATCATAAGGGCACGTTCGAATCCGTTTTGCTTGGGGGTCCGCGGGCAGGGAAAGGCACCGGCCACACCAGCAGCACCGCCTGGGCGCCGCCCGGGCGGAAGTCGATCTCCGCAGCGGTCATGACTTTTACATGCCGGAAGCTGTCGGGCATTGCCGCGAAAGGCGCGAAGACACAATCGGAGCAGAGTTTGCAACGGCACTCACTGAATGGGTCGGCGGGGCGCCCCGCGTCATCCATCACGACCGTCTCAGGCCCGTTCGCACCGCATATGACGATCATCGTTCCGGATTGCTCCGCCAGCAATGCCGACACGCCCATCGACAGAATCGACAGGGTCAGAAGGAGAGATGCAAGGATGCGTTTCCACGGCATGCCGCGGTAAATAGCGGCGGCGCAGAGATGCGATATGACTTATGTCAAGGTCCATCAGATTTGACTCGACCAACGCCGGCAATCCGAGCATCCCGGCCCGTCCGCGCCCCGTCCGCGCATCGAACCGGTCGGGACGCTGCAGGCGTGGAACTCACGCCGCGCTGGATCGACCGGAACCGCTGGTGCGCCGAAAGAACCCGCCAAGCAGGATCGGGGTCAGGTACATCGGGATCTGGTAGCAGCCGATGAACATCAAAAGCCTGTCGGTAAGCTCCACCGGGAGCGCCACAAGAAAGAGCGCGATGTTGCGGTTTCCGGCGACGATGGCCGTCGCCGGCAGTGTCCTGCCCCCACCGAGTCGGCCAAGGACGAGGCCGGCGACGATCTGCAGGCCGAGGTTCGTGGCCGACGCGCACAAGAACCACCCCAGAAGCACCGTGGGGCTGGATGCAAGCGCCGGTCCCACTGCCGCCATCAGCCCGACGACAACGATCGCCATGACGATCGCCGACAGACCGTCCAGCGCCGCGATCGCCATTGGACGGGGATCGCGGAAAACCGTGAGCCTTAGCGCGAAGGCGGCAAGGGCGGCCAGGGCGATGACCGCCAGGAGTCGCCCCGCCGCGCCGATGACCTCGGTTCCATGGCCGAAGCCGGGCATCAGCCAGAACACCGGAACCACCGTAAGCGGAAGCAAGGCCGTGCCAATGATCAGAAGCCGGAAAGCCGGAACCGGGTCCGCACCGCTCAGGATCGCGAGATTGGGGCTGCCGGCAATAGGTGAGGCCGAAAGCACAAGTATCACGGCCATCGCCACCGCTGTCTGCGCAATGCCGAAAGCCGACAGCACACCGACTGCGATGAGCGGAAGGACCAGCTGGTAGATCAGCACCACGCGGAGCGTCGGCCCAAGTGCCGCGGCGCTGCCCGCCGCCTGCCGCGGCCCGATCCTGAGCGCGGCGAGAAAGAGCAGAAGCGCCACCAGCTCTTGCAGATAGGGTTTCATTGCCGCCGCCAGCCCCGGAAGCATGATACCGGCAACCAGGCCAAGGATCAGAAGCGCCCGACCGTGACGGGCGGCGGGAAGGAGCAGGAACCTGGCCAGCGGGCCCATGAAGTCAGCCGCCAGGCACTTGGCGGATGTTCGCGGGCAGCCAGGTCGCCAACTGCGGGAAAAAGATCAAGACGAAGACCATCACCACCATGATCAGGAACATCGGCAAGGCCGCGCGGGAGATGAAGTTCATCTCGTGCCCGGTCATGCCCTGAAGAACGAAAAGATTGAAGCCGATGGGCGGGGTTATCTGCGCCATCTCGACGACGACGACGATGAAGATGCCGAACCAGATGATATCGATTCCGGCCTGGCGGATCATCGGTTCGACCACGGCCATCGTCAGCACGACCGACGAGATGCCGTCGAGAAAGCAGCCAAGCACGATGTAGAAGATGAGCAGCGCCATCAGAAGCTCGAACTTCGTCAGGCCGAGTGAGCCGATCCAGGCGGCCAGCGCGCGGGGCAGGCCGGTGAACCCCATCGAAAGCGACAGGAACGCGGCACCCGCGAGGATAAGCGCGATCATCGCCGAGGTGCGGGTGGCGCCCATCAGACTTTCCCTGAGACTGGTCAAGGTGAGCGAGCGCTGGAACGCTGCCAGCGCCATGGCGCCAAGTACGCCGAACGTCGCCGCCTCGGTCGCCGTGGCGAAGCCGAGATACATCGACCCGATCACGAGCGCTATCAGCAACAGGACTGGGATCAGGAAGCGGGAGTTCGAGAGTTTTTCGGCGAATGTGCTGACCGGCTCGGGCTTGGGATCGAACCCCTTCGAAAGGTGCGAATAGACCGCAATGTAGCCCATGAACATCGCCGCAAGGACGAGGCCCGGAAAGATGCCCGCCATGAAGAGCTTGGAGATCGATTCATTGATCGTGACGCCGTAGACGATCAGCGTCAGCGATGGCGGTATCATCAGGCCGAGCGTGGCTGCGCCCGCGAGCGTGCCGACGACCATCTTCTCGGGATAGTCGCGTTTCATCAGTTCCGGGATCGACATCTTGCCGACGGTTGTCAGTGTCGCCGCGGAAGATCCCGACACCGCGGCAAAGACGGTGCAGCCAACGACATTTGTGTGCAAAAGCCCCCCAGGCAGCCGCGCCATCCAGGGCGAGAGGCCGCGGAACATGTCCTCCGACAGCCGTGTCCGGTACAGGATCTCGCCCATCCAGATGAAAAGCGGCAGCGCGGTCAGCGACCAGGAGGATGACGTCCGCCATATCGCCGTCATCATCGCGTCCCCAGCCGGTCGGGTGGTGAAAAGCTCCATCCCCACGAAGGCGACGCCCAGAAGCGCAAGGCCGATCCACACACCCGATCCGAGCAGAAAGAAGAGTGTGAGAAGAAAGATGGCGAGTGGCCAGAATTCCTGTGCCATGGAAGCTCCTACTCCGCGTGGCTCTGTTCGGTGAGGTTTTCGCGGATATTGTCGCGCCCGGTCATCAGAAGCATCACGAGGTTGTCGGCAAAGGCGACCGCAAGCAGGATCGCCCCGCCTGCCATCGGCATCTGCACGATCCACAGCGGCGTCGCGTCCTGACCCTGGCTGACATCGCCGAGCTTTCGCGACCAGTAGACCAGCCGCACGGCGTACCAGGCGAGATAGGTGGAGGCGGCAGTCGCGATGACCAGGCACCAGAGCTCACCCCAGCGTCGGTGGCGGCCAAGCGCGTTGAGCGCGATGCCGACGCGGATATGGGCGCCCGAGTTCAGCGCGCTGGCAAAGGCAAGAAACGATGCCGATGCCATGAGGTAGCCGGCATATTCGCCCGAGCCGGGAAAGGTGAAGGCGAACCAGCGGGCCGCCATCTGCATCACGATCACCGCGAGCATGGCCACCAGGCAAATGGCGGCGAGCGTGGCGCTGGCGCGATAAGTGGCGTCCAGCCCGCGGCGCACCGCGCCGCGCGTTTCATTCGTGGCCATGTAATGTCCCCCGAAAAGCGCGGGGGCCGCGAAACGGCGCCCCCCGTCGGTTCGGGTTCATTGCGCCATATAGGCGTCGACCACCGCCTTGCCGGCCTCTCCGGCTGCGGCGATCCACTCTTCGGTCATCGTGACGCCAAACACCTTGAGTTCTTCCTTCAACCCGTCGGAGGGCGGGGCCACCGCCATTCCGTTTTCGGCAAGGGTCTTGAGATATTCGTCGGAAAGCTCCCTGGCGCGCGCCGTGCCGTCCGCGCCGGCCTTGGCGCCGCAATCCATGATCGCAGCCTTCGTCGCGTCATCAAGGGCGTTGAATGCGTCCTTGTTGACGAAGACCGAGTTGCGCGGCAGCCAGGCCTGTACGTCGTAGAAATGCGTAAGGCTTTCCCATACCTTGGAATCGACGCCGGTCGAACCCGAGGAGATGAAGCTTTCGGCAACCCCGGTGGCAAGGGCCTGACTCAGTTCCGCTGCCTCGATCTGGACCGGAACCATACCTGCCAGTTCGGCGATGCGCGCCGTCGCGGCGTTGTAGGCGCGGAACTTGATGCCCGCCATGTCCGCGACGGTGTTGACCTCTTTCTTGAAGTAGAGGCCCTGTGGCGGCCACGGCACGGAATAGACATAGACAAGGTTCTGTTCGTCGAGCGCCGCCGTGACCGCGTCCTTCGCAGCCGCCCAGAGCTTGTCGGATTCCTCGAACGAAGTCGCGAGAAAGGGAATCGAATCCACGCCGAACATCGGGTTTTCGTTGGCATGCGCCGACAGGAGTCGTTCGCCGATCGGGGCTTGGCCGGTCTGGACCGCGCGCTTGATGTCATTGCCAGAAAAGAGCGAGCCGCCGGGATGGACCACGATTTCAAGCGCGCCGCCGGTGCTGTCGGCCACGCATTGCGCAAACGCAGCGCCGTTTTCTGAATGGTAGTTGGACGCCGGATAGGCCATCGGCATGTCCCATGTTTCCGCGGATGCGCCGAGGGTCCCGGTGACGGTCAATGCCGTTGCGGCAAGCAGAATCGTTCTCGTTTTCATCGATCTCTCCCTTTGGTGCCTGATGTTATGATTGCATCCCCGGTTCAGCCCGGGTTGTCGGGGTCATTGAAAGCGGTTCGGAGCATAGGGCGCAAGGTTTATGTTCGGATGCCGGCCGGAAACGAGCTGCGCGAGGATGCGGCCGGTCTTCGGCCCACCGGTCAATCCGACATGATCGTGGCCGAAGCCCATATAGACGCCGGACAGGCCCGGAACCTCGCCGATCACTGGGATGGAATCGCTCAGCGAGGGGCGGTGACCCATCCATTCGACGGTTCCTTTCCAGTTGATGCCGGGGATCGCCGCGCGGATGTTGCGTTCCAAAAGCGCGAAGGGCGCGCGCGAAGGCGGCGCTTCGAGGCCGCCGAATTCGACGATCCCGGCAAGCCTGAGCCGACCCTCCATCGGGGTGGCGACGAACTTGCCCGAGGCGACCATGACCGGCGCACGCGGCATGATGTTCGGCTCCCATAGCTCAAGGTGATAGCCGCGCTCGGTTTCGAGCGGAACTGTCAGGCCAAGCTTGCGCGCAAGGGGTGCCGACCAAGCCCCGGCAGCAAGGATCGCGCGGTCGCAGGATAGCGTTTCACCGCCAACGCGCAGTCCCGCCAAGGCGCGGTTGTCGCGGACGAAGTCGGAAACGTCCCCAAGGACAATCCGCGCGCCCATCCGCTCGGCATGCGCGGCGAGGTCTTTCACATACCGCCCCGGATCGGCAATGTATCCGTGGTTCTTCAGCCGCGCCGCGCAGTCGAGCACTGGGCCGAACGCGGGATCGTAGTCGGTGAAGGCCGGTCCTTCGAGCAGATCCCATTCGAAGCCTTGATCCCTGCGGATGCTCCAGCCGAAGGCGTCGCCGTCATAGTGCGCCCGGTCGTTGTAAAGAAAGAGATAGTCAGACGGGACGATCCACTTTTCCGCCCCTGTCCCTGCGGCAAGCGCCTGATGATCGGCAAGACTGTCGCTAATGATCGGGAAAAGCGCGGCGGCGCGGCGGCGGACCGCATCTGCATTGGCGTGGCCAAGATAGCGGATCAGCCACGGCATGAGCCGGGGCAGGTAGCGCCATTTCAGGAACAGCGGCTGGTTCCGGTCAAGAAGCATCCGCGGCGCCTTGCGCAGAAGGCCGGGCACCGTAACCGGGACGACGGACGCCGAGGCGAGCACTCCGCCATTGCCGTGGCTGGTGCCTTCGCCTGGTCCCTTGCGGTCGATCAGGATCACCTCTTGCCCGTCCCGCAAAAGCCAGATCGCCGTCGAAACGCCGACGATGCCGGCGCCGATAACGGCCACGGTCCTCGGTTGGATGCTCATCCCATCCACCGCCTCACGGGAGCATTCGCCTCTTCCAACGGCTGGGTCACGACGTCGATCAGCGTCGGCCCATCATGGGCGACCGCCGCCCGCAGGGCAGGCTCCAGGGTGGCGGGATCCTCGACGCGCCAGCTTTTTACGCCAAAGGCGGCAGCGATCGCTGCCTGATCGGTCCGGCTGAAATCGACATTGTGATATCGTCCATCCTTGTCGGCCTTCTGGCTTGCCTTGATCCAGCCGAAACCAGCATTGGACAGGACGACATAAGTGATGTTGGCACGGGCGCGGCAGACCGTTTCCAGCTCGCCGCAGGAAAAGCCGAAAGAACCATCGCCCATCAGCGCCACGACCTTTGCTCCGGGGCGTCCGTACCAGGCGCCGAGCGAGGCTGGCAGAGCGTAGCCAAGCGCTCCGTGCGCGCGGTTGGTGATGAAGTGCCGGCCCGCTTTCGGCAACCGGTAGAAGGCCGACAGATAAGGACAACTCGTGCCGGGATCGGAAAGGATGATGGCATCGTCGGGTAGCACATGCTGAAGCGCCGCGATGACCCGTTCGGGCCGGATCGGGGTTTCGTCGCTGGCGGCGAGGTGCTGGAACGCGTCGAACTTCCGGCGCTTCAGCGCCGCGACCGACTCCGCCCCTCCGAAGACGCCCGCCTTGTCGGCGCGTGCATCGAGAAGCCGGTTGACCTCGGCCAGGGATAGCCGGAGATCGCCGACCACGCCGACTTCGGTCTGATAGTTGGCGCCGATCACCATAGGGTCGCTGTCGAAATGGACGATGCGCGCGCCGGGTTTCGGCGCTTCCCAACGGGCGGTCGTGGTGGAGCCGGCGCGGCATCCCATGAACACCACGAGATCGGCGGCCTCCATCGCGGCCCAGGTGTCGGCGGTTCCGCCGTTCGACCCGACGACGCCAACACAGTTGGGATGCGCGTCCGACAGCGCGCCCTGACCTGAGATCGAGGTCGCCACCGGGATGTCGAGCCGCCGGGCGAGCCGGTCAAGCTCCTCCATCGCGCCTGCAATCACGACGCCGCCGCCGCAAACGACAAGGGGCGCGCGCGCCGACAGGATCGCGTCAAGCGCGGCTTCGGCCGCACCGGGCGCCGGGGCGGCAGGGTAGGCGGGAAAACTCCGAAGCGCCGGATCGGCCCAGATGTCGCCGGGATCGACCGGATCGTACTGAACGTCATAGGGCAGGCCCAGATGGGCGGAGCCGGGCCTTCCGGTCGTCATCGCGCGGAAGGCCGCCCGGACCATGCGGGGAATGTGGTCGGCACGCCGGATCACGGTGTTCCATTTCGTCAATGGCCGCATCAGCGCTTCCTGATCGACTTCGGTCAGCGGGTACTTGCCATAGCTTGCCACCGAAATGTCGGAGGTGATGCTAAGAACCGCGTAGCTGCTATCGCGCGCCTCGATCAGCCCCGGCAGGATGTAGGTCGCGCCGCCGCCCGACGGCCCTTCGCAGACGCCGGGGCGGCCGGTGACGCGTGCATAGGCGTCAGCCATGTAGGCGGCCGAACGTTCGTCGCGCGTCAGCACATGGGTGATGCCGTGGTCGAGCCTCAACAGGGAGTCGTAGAAGGGCAGCGAGGTGTCGCCGCAGAGGCCGAAAACGTGACGCACACCGTGGGCCTGAAGCATCCGGACCATTGCATCCGCCCCGTTCAGCGTGTTCGACATGCCCATTCCGCCTTGCTGTTGAAGCGCCAGGCGGACGGTTGCACAGGGTTGTGAGCCGGTCAATCTGTGCGGTATCGTGCAGGCGCATCGCGGACAGCCGCGCCAGGAGACGGGCAGGATGATCGAAACCGGCGGCAAGACAGTCTATGGCGCGACGCTCGGCATCTTGATGCTAGAAACGCAGTTCCCGCGTATTCACGGCGACATAGGCAATGCCCGGACATGGCCCTTTCCGGTTCAGTACCGGGTCGTCCGGGGCGCGACGCCCGAACAGGCGGTGCGGGGCGATCCTGTTTCATTGGCCGCGCCCTTCATCGCCGCGGGGCGCGATCTGATCGCTTCGGGCTGCGACGGGATCGCGACGAACTGCGGGTTCCTCGTGCCGCTCCAGAACCGCATGGCCGAGGCGCTTGGGGTTCCGGTTGCAAGCTCCTCGCTCATGCAGGTGCCGCTGGTCCAGCGCATGCTGCCCCCCGGGCGGCAGGTCGGCATCGTCACGATATCCGCGGCGACACTGACCGAACAGCACCTGGCCGCCGCCGGCATAGCAGACGACACACCGATCGTCGGAACCGATGAGGGAGAGGAGTTCTCGCGGAAGATCCTGTCCGATCAGCGAGAGATCGATTTCGAAAGGGCGCGCGCCGATGTCGTCGCCGCGTCGGTCAGGCTGGCGCAGGACAAGCCGGACGTGGGCGCGATCGTTCTGGAGTGCACCAACATGGTGCCCTACGCCCGCGACGTGCGCCGCGCGACCGGACGTCCGGTCTTTTCGATCTACAGCTACCTGACGTGGTTTCATGCTGCGCTGATGCCGCGGAAGTTCGACCTCGAGTTAGACGATCCAGCAATGCCGCGCCTCTGAGCTCAGCTTGCCGCGATTCTGGGAGAGGGTCCGTCTTCGACGCTTCCGGACCGGTCCGGCCCGTCGATGAGAGTTGTGGGACGCGCCAGCGCGGTCAATCGCGCCGGATCGCCGATCCGGACCTTGTGCCCCTCGACCGTCACGCCGTCGTCCCGCAGGCCCTTCAGGGCACGCGACAGGTTTTCCGGCGTCATCCCCAGATAGGAGGCAAGCAGCCGCTTCTCGATCGGCAGGTCGAATTCCGGCGCCTCGACGTTTCGCGAATGCTTCAGCAGATAGGCGGCGAGCCGTTCCTTCGACGAGCGAAGCTTGAGATCCTTGGTATGGCGCACGACGCTGCGGTAGTAGCGGGCAAGTTCCCGCACGATGGCCTGGGCGAAGCCGGCGTCGTTTGCGAAGGAATCGCGGATGTCCGTACCCGGGATCATCACGATCCGCGACCCGACCAGCGTGCGCGCCGACATCAGGTACGGGGCATCGTTGATGCAAGCGGCAAGGATGAAGGCCGAGACCGGCCTGACCACCGCCATCGTCGTTTCCCGGCCGTTCCATCCCGCGAAGAGTTCAACCGCGCCGTCGGTGACAATGTGCAGGAAGTCGGCCGGGCGACCTTCTTCGATCAGTGTCATCTGGGGCGGGAAGGAATGATGATAGGCGCCCCGCATCAGCCGGGCGAAATGGTCCTCATCCATGTCGCGGAAAAGCGACAGGGCGCGGATCTCTCTGAGGTCGGCGTTGCGCATGAATCACCGGTGACGGGGCGTTGGCTTGATAAATGTTAAGCCGCAAGCCGACCGTTGTCGATCCGGAAACCGGAACATTTTAGGCGCGGGAAAGACAATCGTCGCGCGAGCGGATGACACTTATCATATATCATTGAAATCACACGGAATATTTCGGCTTATTTGACCTGAATCAACTCCCGCCCTATCGCTGGGGTGTCTCTTGCCACCAATCGCGCAGGCGGATTCGCCACGCGCGTCACTCATGGAGGCGACAATGCTACAGGGGATGCATGTGTCCAAAGGCGAACAGAATCGCGCCCTGGCACTCAGCACCATTGCGTTCACGGTCTGCTTTGCGGTGTGGACGATCTTTTCCATCATCGGAGTGGCTATCAAGAAAGAGCTCAGTCTTTCCGAGTTCGAGTTCGGCCTTCTCGTGGCCACGCCAATTCTCACCGGCTCTCTCACCCGCCTGATCCTCGGAGTCTGGACAGAGAAATATGGCGGACGGCTGGTCTTCTCCGCACAGATGATCCTGACCGGCCTCGCCACCTGGGCGCTGACCCTGGCGCATACCTACACGATGTATCTTGTCGCAGCGCTCGGCATCGGTCTTGCGGGTGGTTCGTTCATTATCGGCGTCGCCTATGTCTCGCGCTGGTACGACGCCGGCAAGCAGGGCACGGCACTTGGCATCTTCGGGGCCGGCAACGTCGGCGCGGCGGTCACCAAGTTCCTCGCCCCCTTTGTCATGGTGGCCTATGGCTGGCAGGGCGTCGCGCAGGTCTGGGCAGCCGGTATCGCGCTCATGGGCGTGATCTTCTTCATTCTGGCGAAGGATGACCCCGAGCTTGTCGAGCGTCGGAAGTCCGGCGTGCAAGCCCCAAGCCTGGCGCAGCAGTTCGCACCCCTGAAGAACCTCCAGGTCTGGCGCTTCTCGCTTTACTACTTCTTCGTCTTCGGCGCTTTCGTGGCGCTGGCGCTGTGGATGCCGCACTACCTGATCGACGTTTACCACGTTGACGTGAAAACGGCCGGTATGTCGGCGGCGGCCTTCTCTCTCTCCGCCTCGCTCTTCCGCGCCTATGGCGGGCATCTCAGCGACCGTTTCGGTGCACGGACCGTGATGTACTGGACGTTCGGCTTCTCGCTGATCTTCCTCTTCATGCTGTCCTATCCGCCCACCGACTACGTGATCCAGGGCAAGCAGGGCCCGATCACCTTCTCGACCGAAATGGGCCAGTGGCCATTCGTCGCGACACTCTTTGCGCTGGGCTTCTTCATGAGCCTCGGCAAGGCGGCAGTCTACAAGCACATCCCGGTCTACTATCCCAAGCACGTGGGCGCGGTCGGCGGACTTGTCGGCATGATCGGCGGCCTTGGCGGCTTCGTCCTGCCGATCATGTTCGGCGCGCTTCTGGATCTTACCGGCATCTACACCAGCTGCTTCGCTCTGCTCTTCGTGATCGTCGCAATCTCGCTCGCCTGGATGCACCTTTCGGTCCGCGCAATGGAACGGGCGGCTCACGGCGCTGCTCTGGACGAGCTGCCGAGCCTGCCGGAACTTCAAGATATCCACATTCCGGGCACCACGGTCATGCCGAAGACGCTGGCCGAATGGCATCCGGAAGACGCCGGCTTCTGGCAAAGCGAGGGCAAGGCCATCGCGCGGCGGAACCTCTGGATCTCGATTCCTGCACTTCTCCTGGCCTTCTCGGTCTGGATGGTGTGGTCGATGGTGGTCGCACGGCTTCCGGCCATCGGCTTCGACTTCACGCCAGGTCAGCTTTTCTGGCTGGCGGCTCTGCCGGGCCTTTCCGGTGCGACGCTGCGCATCTTCTACAGCTTCATGGTGCCCATCTTCGGCGGCAGGCTGTGGACGACGCTTTCGACCGCATCGCTTCTCTTGCCCGCGATGGGCATCGGCTATGCGGTGCAGAACCCCGAGACGCCTTACCTGATCTTCATGGTGTTGGCACTTCTATGCGGCCTTGGAGGCGGCAACTTCGCCTCGTCCATGGCCAACATCGCCTACTTCTTCCCGAAGGCGGAAAAGGGCAACGCCCTGGCGTTGAATGCCGGCCTCGGCAACCTCGGCGTGTCGGTCATGCAGTTCCTCGTGCCCATCGTCATCACCATGGGCGTCTTCGGCGCGATGGGCGGTGAACCTGTGGCGCTGGCGGATGGCGGTCAGCTGTGGATGCAGAACGCCGGCTTCGTCTGGGTGCCCTTCATCATCGTGGCGACCATCGCCGCCTGGTGGGGCATGAACGACATCGCGGATGCGAAAGCATCGTTCCGCGATCAAGCAATCATCTTCTCGCGGTTCCACAACTGGATCATGTGCATCCTCTACACGGGCACCTTCGGCAGCTTCATCGGTTACTCGGCAGGCTTCCCGCTGCTGACCAAGCTCATGTTCCCTGAAGTGAACGCATTGCAGTACGTGTTCCTCGGCCCCCTTGTCGGTGCGCTTTCCCGCGCGGCGACCGGTTGGGTCAGCGACAAGTTCGGCGGCGGTCGGGTCACCTTCTGGACCTTCGCGGGCATGATCGTGGCGGTCTTCGGGGTGATCACCTTCCTGCCGAATGGTGGCGAAGGCGGCAGCTTCATAGGCTTCTTCGCCTGCTTCATGGCGCTCTTCTTCCTGACGGGTGTGGGCAACGCCTCCACCTTCCAGATGATCCCGGCGATCATGGGGCACGAAATCCCGCGGCTGATGCCGGAACTGGACGCGGCGGCGACCCGCAGGCAGGCAGAGCGCGAAAGTGCCGCGATCATCGCCTTTACCTCTGCGATCGCGGCTTATGGCGCCTTCTTCATCCCGAAGGCCTACGGCACCTCGATCGCGATGACCGGCGCGCCGTTCCTCGCGCTCTGGGGCTTCCTTGGCTTCTACGCGATCTGCCTTGTCCTGACGTGGTTCTACTACACCCGTCCGGGCGGCGTTCTTCATGACACCGAACGTGGCCGGATCGCGGCCGCGCCTGCCCAAGCCTGAAATATAAGGAGAGCAAGATGAGCCATCTTCTCGACCGTCTCAACTTCCTGAAATCCGTCCGCAAGGATACCTTTGCGGACGGGCACGGGCAGACCACCATCGAAAACCGGGACTGGGAGGACACCTACCGGAACCGCTGGCGGCACGACAAGATCGTGCGCTCCACCCACGGCGTGAACTGCACCGGGTCGTGTTCGTGGAAGATCTACGTCAAGTCCGGCATCGTGACTTGGGAGACGCAGCAGACCGACTATCCGCGCACCCGGCCGGACCTGCCCAACCACGAGCCTCGCGGCTGCGCGCGGGGGGCGTCCTATAGCTGGTATCTGTACTCGGCCAACCGGGTGAAGACGCCGCTGGTGCGCGGCCGCCTGATGCGGATGTGGCGCGACCTGCGCAAGACGATGAGCCCGGTCGAGGCCTGGAAAACAATCCAGGCCGACCCGGCCAAGCGCGCGGACTACACCAGGATTCGCGGCAAGGGCGGTTTCGTCCGCGCCAGTTGGGACGAAGTGACCGAGATCACTGCCGCCGCCAACGCCTACACCACCAAGACCTACGGCCCGGACCGCGTCTTCGGCTTCTCACCGATTCCGGCGATGTCGATGGTCAGCTACGCGGCGGGCTCGCGTTATCTCAGCCTTCTCGGCGGAACCTGCATGTCGTTCTACGACTGGTATTGCGACCTGCCTCCGGCGTCGCCAATGACATGGGGCGAACAGACCGACGTGCCCGAAAGCGCCGACTGGTACAATGCGGGCTTCCTGATCCTCTGGGGCTCGAACGTGCCCCAGACCCGGACGCCGGACGCACATTTCTACACCGAGGCGCGCTATCGCGGCACCAAGTCGGCAGTCATCTGCCCTGACTATTCCGAGGCCGCCAAGTTCTCCGATATCTGGCTGAACGCCAAGCAGGGCACCGATGCTGCCCTTGGCATGGCGATGGGCCACGTGATCCTGCGCGAATTCCACCTGGACCGGCAGGCCGAGTATTTCGAGGACTACTGCCGCAAATACACCGACATGCCGATGCTGGTGAAGCTGGAGCCGAAGGGCGACGGTTTCGTGCCGGGGCGGCAGCTCCGCGCCGCCGACTTCGACAAGTCGCTGGGCCAGAAGAACAACCCGGACTGGAAGACGGTCGGCATCGACGAGACCACGGGAAAGATCGTCGTTCCGAACGGTTCCGTCGGCTTCCGCTGGGGCGAAGAGGGCAAGTGGAACCTCGAAGAGAAGGCCGACGGCAAGGACGTGACGCTCAAGTTGAGCTTCATCCTCGATTCCGAGCGTGACGATGTGGTCGGCGTCGACTTTCCCTATTTCGGCGGTGTCGCGACCAACGGGTTCGAAAACGACGCCCGCGGCGAGGTTCTGACCCGCAACGTGCCGGTCCGGAAGGTCAAGCTGGCGGACGGCGAGGAGCACTACGTCGCCACGGTGTTCGACCTTTTCTGCGCCAACTACAGCCTTGACCGCGGCCTCGGCGGCGATCATGTCGCGACCGACTACGACGCCGACGTGCCGTTCACGCCCGCCTGGGCCGAAAAGATCACCGGCGTGAAGCGTGACCGGATCATCCAGGTCGCCCGGGAATTCGCCGGCAATGCCGAAAAGACCAACGGCAAGTCGATGATCATCATCGGCGCTGCGATGAACCACTGGTACCACATGGACATGAACTACCGCGCGGCGATCAACATGCTGGTCATGTGCGGCTGCGTGGGTCAGTCGGGCGGCGGTTGGGCGCACTACGTGGGGCAGGAAAAGCTGCGTCCACAGACGGGCTGGACCGCGCTCGCCTTCGCGCTCGACTGGGCGCGCCCGCCGCGGCACATGAACTCCACTTCGGCTTGGTACGCCCATACCGACCAGTGGCGCTACGAGACGGTGACATCTGCGGAAATCCTGTCGCCCACCGCACCCGATGGCGATTGGAAGGATCTCAGCCTCATCGACTACAACATCCGCGCCGAGCGGATGGGCTGGCTGCCATCGGCACCGCAACTGCGCACCAACCCGCTCGAAGTGGGCAAGGCAGCGAAAGCGTCGGGCAAATCCGTTCCCGAATACGTCGCTGAACAGCTGAAATCCGGTTCGCTGGAAATGTCCGCCCAGGACCCTGACGCACCGGAAAACTGGCCGCGCAACCTCTTTGTCTGGCGCTCCAACCTCTTGGGCTCGTCGGGCAAGGGCCACGAATACTTCCTCAAGCACCTCCTGGGCACCGACCACGGTGTTCAGGGCAAGGATCTGGGCGAGGAGGGCCGCATGAAACCGGCCGAAGCTGTCTGGCACGACAAGGCCCCGGAAGGGAAACTCGACCTCCTCGTGACGCTCGACTTCCGCATGTCCACCACGGCGGTCTATTCCGACATCGTCCTGCCGACGGCGAGCTGGTACGAGAAGGACGACCTCAACACCTCGGACATGCACCCGTTCATCCATCCGCTTCAGGCGGCAGTGGACCCGGCCTATGAGTCCAAATCGGACTGGGAGATATTCAAGGCGATCGCCAGGAAGTTCTCCGAGGTCGCGCCGGAAATCCTCGGGATCGAGACTGACGTGGTGCAGCTTCCCCTCCAGCACGACAGCCCGATGGAAATCGCCCAGCCGCACGTTGCTGACTGGAAAAAAGGCGAGTGCGACCTCATTCCCGGCAAGACCGCGCCGAACTACATCGCGATCGAGCGGGACTATCCCAACCTCTATGACCGCTTCCGTTCGCTCGGGCCGCTCATGGAGAAGGTTGGCAATGGCGGAAAGGGCATCAGTTGGGACACCAAGGACGAGGTGCATCACCTGCGGGCACTTAACGGCACGCACAAGGACGGCCCGACCGAAGGCATGGCCAAGATCGAAACCGCGATCGACGCCTGCGAAGTCATTCTGATGCTTGCGCCCGAAACCAATGGCGAGGTGGCGGTCAAGGCCTGGAACGCGCTTTCCAAGGCCACGGGTCGCGAGCATGCCCATCTGGCCGAGGTCAAGGAAGACGAGAAGATCCGTTTCCGCGACATCGCGGCCCAGCCGCGCAAGATCATCTCTTCGCCCACATGGTCCGGCATCGAGAGCGAGGAGGTCTGCTACAACGCAGGCTACACCAACGTGCACGAGCTGATCCCGTGGCGCACCGTTACTGGCCGCCAGCAACTCTACCAGGACCACGAGTGGATGCAGGCCTTCGGCGAGTTCTTCGTCACTTGGCGGCCGCCGGTGGACCTGAAAACCACCGGGGCGGCGGCGACGGCATCGCTTGGAGCCAACGAAAAGCATGTGATCCTGAACTTCATCACCCCGCACCAGAAATGGGGCATCCACTCGACCTACACCGACAACCTTCTGATGCTCACGCTGAATAGGGGCGGCCCGGTCGTCTGGATTTCAGAGAACGACGCCAGGACGGCGGGCATCGTCGACAACGACTGGATCGAGGTCTTCAACTCGAATGGCGTTCTGACCGCCCGCGCGGTGGTCTCTCAGCGGGTCAAGGACGGTATGTGCATGATGTACCACGCACAGGAAAAGATCGTGAATACGCCGGGCAGCCAGATCACTGGCAAACGCGGCGGCATCCACAACTCGGTCACGCGGGCCGTCTTGAAGCCGACCCACATGATCGGCGGCTATTCGCAGCTTTCCTATGGCTTCAACTATTACGGCACAGTCGGGTCGAACCGCGATGAATTCGTGATCGTCCGCAAGATGGACAAGGTCGACTGGCTCGATACGCCGGCATCCAAAGTGGAGGCAGCAGAATGAAAGTCCGCGCACAAATCGGCATGGTGCTGAACCTCGACAAGTGTATCGGGTGTCACACCTGCTCCGTCACCTGCAAGAACGTCTGGACCAGCCGCGACGGCGTCGAATACGCCTGGTTCAACAACGTCGAGACCAAACCCGGCATCGGCTACCCGAAGGACTGGGAGAACCAGAAGCGCTGGAACGGCGGCTGGGAACGGACCCGTTCGGGCGGTTTGCGTCCGAAACAGGGTGGCAAGTGGCGCATCCTCGCCAATATCTTCGCCAACCCCGACCTGCCCGAGATCGACGACTTCTACGAGCCGTTCGATTTCGACTACGACCACCTGAAATCGGCCCCCGAGATGAAGGCCTTTCCAACCGCCCGCCCGCGTTCCAAGATTTCCGGCGAGCGGATGGAAAAGATCGAATGGGGGCCGAACTGGGAAGAGATCCTCGGCGGCGAGTTCGCCAAGCGGTCGAAGGACTACAATTTCGAGGGCATCCAGAAGGACATCTATGGTGAGTATGAAAATACCTTCATGATGTACCTGCCGCGGCTCTGCGAACACTGCCTCAACCCATCCTGCGCCGCTTCATGCCCCTCGGGCGCAATCTACAAGCGCGAAGAGGATGGCGTGGTCCTGATCGACCAGGAGAAGTGCCGCGGCTGGCGCATGTGCGTCTCGGGCTGCCCTTACAAGAAGATCTATTACAACTGGTCGACCGGCAAATCCGAGAAATGCACGCTTTGCTATCCGCGCCTGGAAAGCGGCCAGCCGACGGTCTGCTCGGAAACCTGCGTCGGGCGCATCCGCTATATCGGCGTGATGCTCTATGACGCCGACAAGATCGCCGAGGCGGCGTCGGTGGAGAATGAGCAGCAGCTTTACGACGCGCAGCTCGGTGTCTTCCTCGACCCCAGCGATCCCGCCGTGATCGAGGCTGCCCGCGCCGAGGGCGTACCCGAGGACTGGATCGCATCGGCCCGCAGGTCGCCGATCTGGAAGATGGCGATGGAATGGAAGATCGCCTTTCCGCTGCACCCGGAATACCGGACGCTGCCGATGGTGTGGTACGTGCCGCCACTCAGCCCGATCCAGAACGCCGCAGAGGCGGGCAAGATCGCCAGTCAGGACGACATGCCGGACGTCCGGTCGCTGCGCATCCCGGTGCGCTACCTCGCCAACATGCTGACGGCGGGCGATGAGGCGCCGATCGTCTCGGCGCTGGAGCGGATGCTCGCGATGCGGTCCTACATGCGGTCAAAGACCGTGGACGGGGTAATCAATCTTGGCGTCGCCAAGCGCGTGGGCCTGACCCCGCATCAGATCGACGAGATGTATCAGATCATGGCCATCGCCAACTACGAGGACCGCTTCGTCATCCCCACGACGCACCGCGAGGTGGTCGAGGACGCCTATGACCTGCGCGGCGGTTGCGGCTTTACCGACGGCAATGGCTGTTCCACTGGCACGACCGGCGGCAAGCTTTTCGGCAGCCGCAAGTTCGTCACCCCGACGGAGGGCTGGACATGAGAACGTTCAGGGCGCTTTCGGCGTTGCTCAGCTACCCGACCGAGGATTTGCAAGCCGCCATTCCGGCGATCCGCGATGTGCTGGAAAGCGAGGGGCTTCTGTCCCTTGACCAACGCCTCGCGCTTGAACCGCTGCTCTGCGACCTCGAAGCCGGCGACATCTATGACCTGCAGGAAAGCTACGTGCTCCTCTTCGACAGGTCGCGCACGCTGTCGCTCAACCTCTTCGAGCATATCCACGGTGAAAGCCGGGACCGGGGTTCGGCGATGGTCGATCTGCTCGAAACCTACCGGGCGGGTGGCTTCGACCTTACCGGTCCGGAGCTTCCGGACCACCTGCCGGTGCTGCTGGAATACCTCTCGACTCGGCCCATCGCCGAGGCAAAGGGGCTTCTCGCCGATGCGGGGCACATCATCGCGGTCCTCGCCGAACGGCTGACCCGGCGTCAAACGCCCTACTCTGCCGTTCTTGTGGATTTGGCGGCGCTCGCCAGCGCAACCACGGCAAGTCCGGAGGCCGCCGCGCTCCTGTCCGAAAAGGACGACGACCCCGAAGATCTCGAGGCGCTTGACGCAGTCTACGAGGAGGCGCAGGTCACTTTCGCCCCCGATCCGAATGCCGGTTGCCCGGTATCGCGCGACATCCTCGCCAGGATGGACATTCCCATGACCCCGGTTCGCGCCGGGACGGCCAACTGAAGGAGACACAAGCGATGGACTATTTCATCTTCGGCGTCCTTCCCTATATCGCGCTCGCCGTTCTGTTCATCGGCTCGGTCGCGCGCTATGAACGCGACCCCTTTACCTGGAAGAGTTCATCAAGCCAGTTGCTCCGCCGCAAGCAACTGGTCTGGGGTTCGATCCTTTTTCACGTCGGCATTCTGACGGTCTTTTTCGGCCATCTCATCGGCATGCTCACTCCGCTGGCATTGTTCCACGCACTCGGGATTAGCTACGGGTTAAAGCAGGTAGCGGCGATCGTAGTTGGCGGCATCGCAGGCGCGATGGCAATCGTTGGGGCTGCCATGCTCTTGCACCGGCGCCTTCTTGATCCGCGCATTCGCGCGAATTCGAGTTTCGCAGACAATGGAATTCTCATCCTCCTGCTCGTTCAGGTCGTTATTGGCATGGGTACGATCCTCGTCTCCATCCACCATCTAGACGGCGGTGAAATGGTGAAGTTTATGGATTGGGCGCAGGCGATCTTTACATTTCGCGCAGATGCCTGGCGGATCGTCGAGGATGTGCACTGGATATACAAACTGCACATCATGCTGGGACTCCTGATTTTCATCCTCTTCCCATTCACCCGTCTCGTCCACATGCTCTCAGCCCCCGTCCGCTATCTCTGGCGGCCCGGCTACCAGATCGTGCGCACGAAGAAGCGGAGGGCATGAGATGACCCCGCTTCTGAACGACATCACGGTGAATGGCGAGGTGATCCCCGCCACCGCCATCGCCGCCGAAGCGCAGTTGCATACTGCGCCCAAGGGCAAGCCGGGCATCGCATGGCGGGCCGCCGGGCGCGCGCTCGCGGTGCGCACGCTCTTGCTGCAGGAGGCGCGGCGGCGCGGTCTTGAGCCGTTGCCGCTGACTGCCGACGATCGCAGGGAGACAGAGGAAGAGGCATTGATCCGCCAGCTTCTCGATGACGCACTCGCTCCGACTGCGCCGGACGAGGCGGCGGTTCGCGCGGCCTATGACGCCGCCCCGGACCGCTGGCGCGCGCCGACTCTCTACGAGGCGGCCCATATCCTTTTTCCAGCACGTCCCGACGATCCTGCCGCCGTGGAAAAGGCCCGCAACCAGGCCGCCGCGGTGCTGACCGAACTGGCCCGCGCCCCGCGCGACTTCGACCGGCTCGCACGCGAGCTTTCGGCCTGCTCCTCGCGCGATACCGGTGGGCGGCTGGGCCAGATCGCGACCGGCGACACGGTCCCCGAATTCGAGGCGGTTCTCGACAGGCTTGCCGAAGGTGAGACGGCCGCCGAGCCGGTTCTGACCCGCTACGGCATTCATGTCATCCGCCTTGACGCCCGCGCGCCGGGCGAGGTGCTGCCCTACGACACGGCGGCGCCGCGCATCCGCGACATGATCGCCAAGGCGAACTGGACGCGGGCCGCGCGTGACTTCGTCGAAGCTCTGGCCCAGAATGCCGAAGTGACCGGAATCGATCTGAAGGCGGCCTGACATGGCCCAGTTCCTCGAAGCCCTGCTTTCCCGCAACCGGGAATGGTCGGCGCGCATCCGCGCCGAGACGCCGGACTATTTCGACGTTCTCGCCGAGCAGCAAACACCGGAGTTCCTCTGGATCGGCTGTTCCGACAGCCGGGTGCCAGCCAATGTCATCTCGGGCCTGCCGCCCGGAGAGGTCTTCGTGCACCGCAATGTCGCCAATGTCGTCCATTCATCAGACATGAACCTTCTGTCGGTCCTGGAATTTGCGGTCGAGACGCTGAAGGTCCGCCAGATCATCGTCTGCGGCCATTATGGCTGCGGCGGCGTCCGGGCGGCAACCGAAGAGGACCTTCCCCACGGCCTTGCCGACCACTGGCTTGAGCCGATCCGCCGGCTGGCCAAACGCCACGCTCACGAGCTTGGCGGCATCGACGACATCGAGATGCGCCGTGACCGGCTGGCAGAACTCAACGTGCTCGAAAGCGTCGCGCGGGTCGCCGAGACCCCGATCCTGCGCCGCGCCTGGACGAAGGACGAGTATCCCCTGCTGCACGGGCTGATCTACGGCATTCGCGATGGCGTTCTCAGAAATCTCGACTGCAGCATCAGCGGCGCCGACACCCACTGAGAAAGGACTGACATGCGTCTTGCCTATATCGCCTCGGCCGAACGCGGCCGCACCGACCGGGTTCTGTCCGAAGCCGCCGCGCGGTTGGGGCGGATCGGCCTGCGGCTGACCGGTGTGGTCCAGACCAATATCCAGCGTCCCCAGCGGTTTCATTGTGACATGGATCTGCGCATCCTGCCCGATGGTCCGACGATCGGAATCACCCAGGATCTTGGCGACAGCGCCCGCGGCTGCCGGCTTGATCCCGGCGCGCTGGAAAATGCGGTTGCGACGGTCGAAGCGCGGCTAGCCGCAGGGTCGGCCGATCTTCTGATGATTAACAAGTTCGGCAAACATGAAGCCGAAGGCAGGGGCTTCCGCCCGGTCATCGGCGACGCGCTGGCGCGCGATGTGCCGGTCATTCTTGGCGTCAACGACCTGAACCGCGCCGCATTCGAGACGTTTGCCGGCGGGCTTGCCGAAGAGCTTCCCGCCGATGTGACGGCAATCTGCGAATGGTGCCTGAACCGGCTCGCCTCGGCCGCTTGACATTCCGTATGACGCGCGATTGCCTCTGGCCTGATCGGCCCTGGAGCGAATCCCATGTCCGGCGACGAGAATGACCGCGGCAGCTATGCCTCCCCCCCGTGCTTCCTGCATGAACTGAGCGCGGATCGGGGTGGGATTCCGGGCGCTACAGACCCTGTCCAGGCACGCGACGTCGCGCACTGGCGCAAGGCTGAACGCGCCCGGCTTCTGGCGATGCGGGCCGCGCTTCGGGTGGCCGAGCGGCAGGCGGCGGCGGAAGCGGTGGCGCGCCATCTCGACGCGCTGCTGGGCGATGTGAAGGGTCTGACCGTCTCGGCCTGGTGGCCGATTCAGGCGGAACTGAACCTCAGGCCGTGGCTTGCCGGCCTCGCCGCGCGCGGCGCCCGTGCCGCCCTGCCGCTGGTGGTGGAGAAAGCCGCCCCCCTTAGGTTCCGCGAATGGCGCGAAGGCACGAAGATGGAACGCGGCTTCTGGAACATTCCGGTTCCGGCGGAAGGGGAGTGGATCATCCCCGACATCGCTCTGTCGCCTCTGGTCGGGCACGACGCGGAAGGCTTCCGGTTGGGCTATGGCGGCGGCTATTTCGACCGCACACTTGCCGCGCATCCCGAGGTGCGCGCCATCGGCATCGGGCTCGACTGCGCGCGCATCGGAACGATCTATCCGCAATGGCACGACGTCCCGATGACCGCGATCGTGACCGAGAGCGGGACAGCGCCGGCCGCGCCGGGAACCTAGAGCGCGCGACGCCCCAAGTTACGCCAGGCAACCATCGAGATTGCGGCCCAGACGCCGGTTCGCAGGACCATCGCGCCGACGGTCCGCACCTCATAGGCTCTGCCGCTGGCAACGTGAATTCCGAAGGCTGCGAACACCAGCGCTGTCGCGATCACGATCGCGAACGACAGCCAAAGCGCCCAGCGCCGGCGCATGAACAGACCGATCCCAGCTGCGACATAGGCGAAGCCGGCAAGAAAGTTGAACCACAGCACGAAGGGCACCGCGTCGCCCACCGCCAGGCGCGCCTCTGCGCCGCCGAAAAGGGCGCGACCGCCGGAAATGATCGTCAGCGCACCGAATACCAGCGCGACACCTGCCGCGATCCTGAGGGCGCGCCCGCACATGCTTGTCGTCGTCATGTCTCACCTCCTTCGACGCCGTCCAACCGCCCGTCTCGCAGGTGAAAGAGCTTGTCGAAACGGTCATAGATCTTCTCGTCATGGGTCACCGCGATGATGCAGGCATCCTGCTCGGCGGCGAGCTTGCGCATCAGGTCCATCACGATACCCGCGCGCTTGCTGTCGAGCGCGGCGGTCGGCTCATCCGCGAGGATGATCCGCGGGCTGTTGGCCAGCGCGCGGGCGATCGCCACCCGCTGCGCCTCGCCGCCCGACAGAAGCGCCGGCATCGCATCCTTGCGGTGGCCGACCTCCAGATAGTCGAGAAGTTCGACGGCCCGGCGCCGCGCCTCGGACGCGGACTTGCCCGCCAGTTGCAGCACCAACGCCACGTTGTCCTTCGCGTCGAGGAACGGCAGAAGGTTGTGGAACTGGAAGATAAACCCGATCTTGTCGAGCCTGAGCCGCCTCAGATCGCTTCTGAGCCAGCGTTTGTCGTAAACAAGCTCATCGTCGAGCGAGACCCTCCCGGCGCTCGGGTCGATGATGCAGCCGATGATGTTGAGCAGCGTGGTCTTGCCGGATCCGGAAGGCCCAAGCAGCGCCACCACCTCACCCGCATGGACAGTCAGGTCGACATCCGTCAGCGCGTCGACCCGAGCGTCGCCTTCCCCGTAATGCTTGGAGACGTTGCGGATATCGACGATCGCCGGGCGGGTTTCCTCGACCATGCTAGCCTCCGATCGCCGTGGCCGGATCGACCTTGAGGGCGGCGCGCACACCAAGGCCGCTTGCGACGATGCAGACGCCGAGGATGATGGCGGCGAGTGCTGCGGCGTTGATGGGTTCGAGCACCACACGGCGGGGGAAGTAGTCCTTGATCAGCATGATGATGATCAGACCGAAGCTCCAGCCCACCGCGCCGAGCGCGACCGATTGCTGCACGATCAGCCCGATGATCGTCCGGTCCGGCGCGCCGATCAGCTTGAGCGTCGCGATCTGCTTCAGCTTTTCCATCGTCATCGTGTAGATGATGAGCGCGATCACCACCGCCGAGACGGTCAGCAGGATGCCAAGGAAAAGCCCGATCTGCCGCCGCGCCCGGTCGACGACCGACTGGATCAGGATCTGTTCCTGATCCGACTGGGTCAGGGCCGAAAGATGTTTCCACTGCCGGACCGTCCCGGCCACAGCCTCCGCGTCGGCATTGGGTTCAAGCCGGGCGATGACGGCGGCGACGGTTTCCTGGCTTTCAAGAAGACCGGCCCCACGCGCGGCCTGAACCCGCTGCGCCGGTGGCGCGAGTTGCGACTGCAGCACCTGCGCGTCGGCCAGGGTGATGAACACAGCCGGATCGCCGCCCGAGTTCATCGTGTCGCTCACCAGCCCGACCACCGTGAACGGATCACGCCCCAGCCGGATCACGTCGCCGACCTCCAACCCCGACTTGGCGTCGGCGACGATCTCGAAATGGCTCTGCTCGATCCCCCGCCCCTCGGCGATGACCTGCGGCCCGCCGGGGCGGCCCGGCTCATAGCCGATGACGTAAAGGCGCAGTGTCTCACCCTCGAACGGCGCCTCGACCGTCTGATAGGCGATGCTCCCGGCCTCTGCCACACCATGCAGGCGGGCGACGGCATCCCTCGTGGTCCCAGGGATCTTCGACGCTTCGGCGAACGGCCCCTGCGTGCCCGATTCCACAACCCACAGATCGACCTGCGGCGCCTTGACGATGTTCAGCGCATCCGCCACCAGCCCGTTGTAGATGCCGATCATCGCCAGAACGACGGCCATCAGCAGGCTGAGCCCGAGGCAGGTCAGCACGAAACGGAAGAGGTTGTGACGCACATCACGGTAGGCGAGGTTCATGGCGCATCCCCCGCAATCACCCGCACCATGCGACCATCCGAAAGCCCCTTGACCGGGCTCGATACGATCTGCGCGCCGTCGGGCAGTCCACCGACAACCTCGACCCGAGCATCCTCGGTGCGGTAGCCGAAGACCAGCGGCACCTGCCGCGCCTTGCCATCCTCGGCCACCCAGACGCGGCCCTGATGCCCGTCGAACCCGGTGATCGCCACCTCCGGCACCAGCAACGCGTCGTCAAGCTCCGCCACGGTAATTCGAACTTCGGCCTGCTCGCCCAGAAAGACCTGTGCGGGGCATTGGTCGCAGTCGATCCAGACGCGGCGTTCCTCGTTCACGCGGTCGCTTTCGATGCCGATTCGCGTGACGGTTCCGGTGAAGACGTTGTGCGGCAGCGAGCGCAGGCGCACTTCGGCCTTTTGCCCTACGGCAACTGCACCCGCCCGTTCCTCATCGATATAGGCCAGCGTCCAGACCGTTTCCGGGTCCATCAGCGTGAATATCGGTTCGCCCGCGCGCACGACCGTGCCGGCCTCCACATGCCGCGAAACGACAACCGCGTCGAAGGGGGCGGCCAGGACGTGATGATCCAGAAGCACCTCTTCGTATTTCAGCGCCGCGGCCGCGTCGGCCCGCTGCGCGCCCACGACGGCGACCTCGCTTTCGGCCACGGCAAGATCGGCGGCGGCGACATCGACATCCTTCTGCGCCTCTTCCGCGGACTGGGACGAGATGGCGTTGCGCCCGAACAACTCCTGCTGGCGCGCGTTCGTCGCCTGCCGCTGGGCAAGGATCGCGCGCGCCCGCGCCACGTTCGCCTCGGCCTTGCCAAGCGTCGCGTCCGCCGCTTCCGCGGCGGCTTCGGCCCTTGCGACCCGCGCCTCCTGTTCGGCCGGGTGCAAACGGGCGAGAACCTGCCCCCGGGCCACCGCATCACCGCTGTCGACTGCAAGCTCGGTCAGCGCCGCCCCGACCTCGAAGCCGACATCCGAGACGATGCGCGCCTCGACCGTGCCCAGCCCGTAGACTCGTACCTGCACGTTCTGCTCAGCTGAAGCCACCGGCACGCCGAGCGGGCGTTCGGTCAGGAAGAACCAGCCGAAGACGGCAAGCGCCAGCACCGCGACGAGTGCGAGAAGGCTGCGAGTGGTGCGCCGCGTCATGTCTGGGTCTCCTCTGCCATTACCCCCTGGAAAAGGCGCACTTGCGTCGCCAGCAAGCGCCGCCCCTCGGCCTCGAGCCCGAAACCGCGCTTGCCGAGGGTCCAGCGGATCGCAAGGCCCTGGACCAGCGACACGAGCAGATAGGCGGCGTCAGTGGGTTCCAGATCTCGCCGGAACACGCCCGCGCTGCGGCCGTTTTCCAGTTCGGCCGCCAATGTGGCGACAAGCTCGGTCATCAGGGCAAGCACGGATTGCCGCAGATCATCGTTCACGGCCTGCAACTCGCGCGAGAACAGGATCGACGGGATAGCCGGCATCGCCTCGATCTGGCGCAGCTGGACAAGGATCAGCCCCTCGATCCGTTCCTTCGGATCAGGCGAACGTGCAAGCACCTTGGCCCAAGCGGCGGTGAGCCGCTCCGCGATCGCCTCGGCGACCGCGTGCCATAGTGTCTGTTTCGTGGGAAAATGCCGAAAAATCGCCGGCTGAGTCAGGCCGACCGCATCGGCGACGGTCTGCGTCGTCAGGCGATCCGGCCCAAGTTCATCGGCAAGCCGCAGCATCGCGGCGACGATCTCGGCCTTGCGTTCGTCGGCGGGTTTGCGGGTGGACATGACACACCATAAGTAAGTGAGCAATCACTTACTAGTTTGGGTGCGCCAACCGCTCGTGTCAAGGACGACGCGCGGCATTTCCGGGCCGGCAGGCGCCGAACGCGCTATTCGCCCTCGATCACGCTTGGCCGATCCGCCATTTGCGCCAGCTTGACCTGCATCAGGATCGACATTTCATCGTAGTTCGTCCACTCGTCGACGATCTTGCCGTTCTTGTAGTGATAGTGGCTCATTCCCATCACCTGCACCCGCTTGCCCGTAGGCGCACCGAGCTCCGCCAGCACGCCCCAGCCCAGATGGTGGCCCTCGATGATCCAGCGGACGGCGACTTTCACGCCACCTTCGTCGCTTGGGCATGAGCAGATATGCTGCGGCATGTAGGCGCCGTCGGGGATCGACGCATAAAGCCCGATCGTCTGGTGGGTCACGGCGGCCACGCCGTAAAGCTCTTTCATCAGGGGTCCGTGGTACTGGACCGTCGGGGCATAGACGTCCTTGATCTTGCCGAACATCCGCCTGGTGTGCACCTCGTGCAGCCATTCCAGCGTCTCACGCTCGATATCGCTGGCGGCGATCGAGGTGTCGGCCTTGTCCTCGGGCGGATACTGCCCGATCAGGCGCCGGTTCTCGCCGATGTCGATGGCAAGAAGCCCCTTGTCGAAATAGGAGGTGGCCAGTCCTTCGGCGTAGGCTTGCGGATCAAGCCCGATCTGCTTGACCTGCGCCATCGTGTCGACGACCAGCCATTCGCGGTAGATCATGTTCTCGAAAATCATGCAGTCGGCGATTGTGCGGGCGACGAACGTGCGCCCTGTCGGCGGGCCATAGACCCCCGGCTGCGTGTGCCGCCCCGTTCCGGTCACGAGATGCGAGGAGTAGAACCCGTCCTTGTCATTGCCGCCCCAGATGACATGGGTGGCCATCCCGCGGCGTTCAGGCAGCATGAACATGCGCTGGATCGTGCCCTGTACGACCTCTTCGCGCGTATAGGTCGTGCCGAGCGCGGAGTAGACCACGCAGTTGTGTGTATAGTGGGTATAGATCAGCCCGACATCGCGTTCATCCCAGATCCGATGCGTGCAGCGGATGATGTAGTCGACGATATCGGTGTAGATCGGGTCGAAACCCTGCATCGACTGCGCCCTCGGGCGATCGGTCGGCACCATCTCGACGAAGTCGCGTCGCTCGGGTTGCAGGACCGGTTCTCCGGTCGCGTCACTGCTGGAATCCTTGTCTTTCATGACCCCTCCGATACTGGCCACCTCAACGTGACCGGACGTGAATCAGGATACACGTATTGCATACGTTCGCAAGAAGCCGCTTCAGCCCCCCGGCGAAAGTGGCTTTGCATGCGCGCCAGGACATCGACGCCCAACTGCATGAGCAGGTCGAGAACGTCGAGCGGCACCCAGTTCTCGCGAATCAATCCCTCGTGGTGAAGATAGAAGTCCATCACCCGCATTCCGACGGTCCGCCCCGTCGCGGGCAGGCCCAGGAAGTTCGGCCCCGAATGCAGGTCGACCCGGCTGGGCCAGCCACCCGTGACCGAGTAGGGACCATCGCCGATACGGATGTAGTGCCCCCCGCCCATCTTCGTACGCGCCGCAGCGACGCTGGCCACCTCGGCTTCGGTCGCGGGGCGAGGGAAGGCGGCGCGGAACGGCATCTGGTGGTAGTCGACGAAGCCCTGCAACCCCCGTACCGTGCCGATGCCGGCGGGGCCATACCACATCATCTTCGGGTGCCAATGCTCCTTCTGCGGCATGGTCAGAAGCCCTTCTCGCCCCCTGCCTTCGACATCCGCATAGTCCCTGAGCGTGCCGTGCATGGCCAGCGTCTGGGCGATGCTCGCAGCAGATTGCGCAGGATTGCGATCGTTGAAATCAAGGCCGTCGCCGGTGATCGGGCCGGGCCACATGCCCTCCGTCCCGAGGCTCGGCGGCAAGGGCCGGAACCCCGCCTGCCGGATGACATCGAGAATGTCCCAAAGGCAGTTTGACTGGACGATCCGCCCGTCCCGAAGCTCATGCACCTCACCATAGCGGATGAAGATCGGGCGGCCGGTGGCGGGGATGCTCAGCCAGTCCTCGCGGAACGTGCCGCAGTAGTGACCGACCATCGCGACATAGGTCCGGCCTTCATGGCTGCCGCCGGCGACGATCAGGTCGCGCCGCTCAAGATCGGGAAATGACCTGATGAGCGGCCGCCAGACCTTGCCAGCGATCGCCCCTGCGCCACGAATCCCGTTCAGCGGGTGCGAACCGCGCCATTCGGCATCATCGGCGTAGAGCCGGGCCAGAAACGCCTCCGCCCGCTCGGGCCGCACCGCGGCAAGGTCGCAAAGCTCCGTGTGCAGCCTTTGCTTGGTCGCCTGCATCTGCTTGGTCATCTTATCCTCAACACCTCGCCTTGCATTGGATTCCCAAGATTATTGCAAACGTATTCGTCTGATGCTAGCATCAATGCGATCCGAAGAAAACGCGGATTGGAGCAGGGCCAGAGAGTCGCTCCGAAGAAAAGAAAGCCACGCCAACGGGAGATCGGAATGAAGAAATCACTCAGGGCCTCGGTCGCGTTCGCCGCGCTTTTGGCGACCGCCGGCATCGCCAGCGCAGAATGCGGGATCGAAAAGGGATCGGTGCGGATCCTCTCCAACGACTTTGCCGCACTGCATGCCATCGCCGCGGCCGCCGAAACCTGCGCCAGCGGCACGGTCGAGGTGACCAAGAACCAGACGACCGAGCACAAGAACATCCAGGTTCCGGCGCTGACCACCGATCCGGCGACCTACACCGTCGCGGTCATCGCGACGAACTCCGTGGTGCCTCTCCTCAATGACGGGCTGATCCGTCCGCTTGACGAATATGTCGAGAAGTGGGGCCAGGACCTTCAGGAAAGCCAGCTTATCAGGGTCGACGGCAAGATCATGGCGATCGCCTTCATGGCCAACGGCCAGCACCTTTTCTACCGCGAAGACATCCTTGCCGACAATGGCATCGAAGTTCCGACCTCCTATGACGAAGTCCTCGCTGCCGCCGAGAAGCTGCGCGCGGCCGGCATGGAGACGCCCCTTGCAGCGGCCTACAAGCCGGGCTGGGACATCGCGGCGGAATTCGTGAACACATACCTCGGCACCGGCGGAGATTTCTTCGCCCCCGGCACCGCCGAGGTCGCGATCAACAACGAAAACGGGATCAAGGTGCTTGAGACCATGAAGGCCATGAGCACCTACATGAGCCCCGACTTCGTCACCTACGACACCAACGAGATCAAACCGATCTGGGAAGCCGGAAACCTCGCACTGGCCATCAGCTGGGGTTCGCGTGCCGGCGCCTACATCAACGATGAAAGCCCCGTGCCGGACATCGCCAAGGCCACCAAGTTCGCGGCGGCCCCGACCATCGGCGGCGGCTCCATCCCGTCGGCAGCGCTCTGGTGGGATGGCTTCACCATCGCCAAGAACATCTCGGACGAGGACGCCGAGGCGTCGTTCCGCGCCATGATGGTCGGCATTTCGCCTGAAACCGCCGCAGCCAATGCCGATGCGGCTGTCTGGCTGGTCAAGGGGTACGAGCCGACGCCAGCGGCGATCGGTGTCGTGGCCGACCTGCAGGGCGGCGCGCGTCCCTACCCGATGCTGCCCTATATGGGTCTTCTGCACACGGCGATCGGCGACAATCTGGCCGAGTTCATGCAAGGGCAGGAAAGCGCGGAACAGGCACTTGCGGATGTCGAAGCGGCCTACACGACCGCAGCCAGGGAAGGCGGTTTCCTCAACTAGCGAAGCCCGCTGCGGGGGGCTGGCTCCCGGCCCCCCGCGCCCTCTGCCCCGTCGTTCCGACTGCCGTGCCGTTCGGGCCCGAAATGCAACCGACAGGAACTCCAGATGCCACACAAGACCTTCATGGCCTTCATCTGGCCGTCACTGCTTGCGATGATCCTGTTCATCGCGATCCCGATCATCTCGGTCGCCTACCAGTCGTTTTTCGTCGAGCACGAGCAGATTCTGGTCGAGGTCGAAAGCAGCGGTCCCTTCGGCGCCACCAAGGAACTGCGGGTCGACACCGCCGCCATGGCCAAGCAGCGCGAGGAAAGCCCGATGGGGCGCTACAACGGGCTGGGCACCTACACGAATTCCGGCCATCTCGCGATTGATGAGCTCTCGCAGATATTCAGCACCAGCGGCTCCTTCGGCGAGACGGTCAGCCGGATCATGAACCTGCCCTTCTACAAGGCGCTGGTCTTCACCATCGCCTACGTGTTCATCGTGACGCCGCTCGTCATCATCCTGGGCTTCGTCATCGCCGTCGTCGTGAACTCGATCCCGGCGCTCCTCAAGGGTCCGGTCATCTTCTTCTCGCTCCTGCCGATGATCGTGACACCGCTCATCGGCTCGCTCGTGCTTTTCTGGATGATCGACAGCCGCGGCGTGATCGGGGCGTTCCTCCAGACCCTCTTCAACGACCCGCAGCTATCGCTCAAGGCGTCGCCGACGCTGACCTGGATCACGCTCTTCGTTTACGGCGTCTGGCACAGCGCGCCGTTCAGTTTCGTCGTGTTTTACGCCGGTCTTCAGACCGTGCCGCAGGACACGCTGGAATCCGCGATGGTCGACGGCGCCAGCCGGTGGGAGCGTATCCGCTTCGTCGTGATCCCCTACCTGTTGCCGCTTGCGACATTCATCGCGCTGATGCAGTTGATGGACAATTTCCGCGTGTTCGAGGCGATCATCGGATTTTCGGCCAGTGCCAGCGCCACATCGCTCAGCTACCTGATCTACAGCGACCTGCGGGCGGGGGATTCGCCGCTTTTCGGCTCTGCCGCAGCCACGTCGATGCTGACGATCATCGGTGTCATCATCCTTCTCACGCCGGTCATGATCCGCAACTGGCGCGAATTCAACCGCAAGGCCTGAGGAGGCACAACGATGTCGAGCCCTGCCAACACCAAGCCGCTTCCGCTGGTCGCGCTCTCGACCGGATTCGTGCTCATCTGGCTCTTCCTTGCCGCATTCCCGTTCCTTTGGACGATGTGGGGTTCGTTCAAGGTCGAGGCCGACTTCTTCTCGCGCAGCGATTGGATGAACGCGATTACCGGCCCGAAGACCGTGCTTCAGACCGGCGGCCGCTTCACGCTGGACGGCTACGAAGGAGCGTGGATCAAGCAGGAGTTCTGGAAATCGGCCCTGAACACCGCCGTAATCACAGTCTCCGTCGTCGTCCTCTCTCTCACGCTCGGCACGCTTGGCGGATACGCTCTGGCCCGATCCGGTTTCCGCTACACGTTCTGGATTCTCTTCGCTGCGCTGGTCTTCCGCGCCATGCCGCATGTCACGCTCGTCTCGGGCTACCTTCTGCCGTTCTTCCAACTCAACATCTGGGGATATTCGCTGACGACGATCATCGTCCTTGTCGCGATCAATCAGCCATTCACTCTCTGGATGCTGCACAGCTTCTTCCTGTCGATCCCCAAGGATCTCGACGAAAGCGCTCTGGTCGACGGCTGCACCCGCTTTCAGGCGTTCCGCATGGTGGTGATCCCGGTCATGTGGCCGGGCGTCGTCACCACCGGCCTCTTCAGTTTCCTGCTTGCCTATAACGACTTCACCGTCACCGCGCTGCTGCTCTCGCAGGACAACCAGACGATGGTGCCCAAGATCCAGAGTTTCCTCGGCTCCACCCAGGCCGAGGGAAAGGTGATGTATGCCGTCTCGGCCGTTGTGTCGGCGATCCTGCCGCTCTTCGTGCTGGTGATGTTCTTTCAGCGACAGATCGTCAGCGGTCTCACCGCCGGCGCTGTCAAGGGATAGGGGGCCTCTATGGCACGACTGCAACTCAAGAACGTCAACAAGCGCTGGGGCGCCTATGTCGGCGTCAAGGACTTCGACCTCGACATCGCGGATCAGGAGTTCCTGGTGCTTCTCGGGCCGTCGGGCTGCGGCAAGTCCACCACCATGCGGATGATCGCGGGGCTTGAGGATGTGACCGAAGGCGAGATCTGGCTTGGCGACCGGATGGTGAACAAGCTTGAGCCCAAGGACCGTGACATCTCGATGGTGTTCCAGTCCTACGGGCTTTATCCGAACCTTTCCGTCTATGAAAACATTCGCTTCCCGCTCCGCGTCCGAAAGGTGCCGAAGGACCAGCATCACGACATGGTGATGAAAGCGGTCAGGATGGTCGAGCTTGAGGCCTTCATGGATCGCCGCCCCGCCGAGCTTTCCGGCGGCCAGCGCCAGCGCGTGGCCCTTGGCCGCGCGATCGTGAGGAAACCCACCGTCTTTCTGATGGATGAGCCCTTGTCGAACCTCGACGCCAAGCTCCGCGTTTCGACCCGCGCGCAGATCAAGAATCTGCAATCGAAGCTCAAGACGACGACCGTCTATGTGACGCACGACCAGATCGAGGCGATGACGCTGGCCGACCGCGTCGTGGTGATGAACGCGGGCGAGATTCAGCAGGTTGGTACGCCGACCGACATCTACGACCACCCCGCCAACACCTTCGTCGCCAGCTTCATCGGCAGCCCGGCGATGAACCTTGTCGAAGGGCAGTTGCAGAACGGCGTCTTTCAGGCCGAGGGGATCCGGGTCGAGGGCCTGCCCACCGGCCCCTCCGGCGCGGTGACGCTCGGCTTCCGCGCCGAGGATGCGAACATCGTGGCGGAAGGCGGCCAGATCGCCGCGCCCGTCTATTCGATCGAGCTTCTGGGCGAGGCGTCGATGATCTCCTACCGGCTCGGCAACGCGCTTGTCTCGATCAAGGCGCCCAAGGATTTCCGCGCGCAGATCGACGATGTCATCCACGCCAGCGTTCCGGCAGGCATCTGCCACCTCTTCGACACCAGGTCGGGCAAAAGGGTCGCGCTGGATCGTGGGGGTGCGCCAACCTGAGCGGCGGCGCGAAAGACTATGATGCAGGGGAACGGGCCACGAAGGCAAATCATCCCGGATCAGGCGAACGGAACGATCCGGCTATCATGGAAAGGGACACTTCGATGAGACCATCATTCAGACTGACAATGGCAATCGGCGTCGTGCTTGCCACCACCACGATTGCGCGGGCCGACTGCGGCATCGACGCCGGTTCGGTCCGCATCCTTTCAAACGATTTCGAGGCGCTGCAGATCGTTGCGACCGCAGCCGAGGAATGCGCAAGCCCGACGGTGACCGTCACCAAGAACCAGACGACCGAACACGAGAACCTGCAGGTGCCGGCGCTGACGACGAACCCGGCAACCTACACTGTCGCAGTGGTCGCCAACAGCTCGATCCTCCCGCTGCTGAACAACGGGCTGATCCGACCGATGGACGACCTGGTCGAGAAATACGGCCAGAACATTGACGAGACCCAGTTGATCCGCATTGACGGCAAGGTCATGGCGATTGCCTTCATGAGCAATGCCCAGCACCTGTGGTTTCGCCAGGACATTCTTGATCAGATCGGCGTGCCCGCGCCAACCAGCTATGAAGACGTCCTTGCCGCCGCACAGATGATCCGTGACCAGGGGATCATGCAGACCCCGCTGGCGGCAAGCTTCAAGCCGGGATGGGATCTCGCCGAGGAATTCGTGAACATGTATCTCGGAATGGGCGGAGAGTTCTTCGCGCCGGGCACGGCCGAGCTTGCGATCGACAATGATCAGGGCCGTCAGGCGCTCGAGATGATGAAGTCGCTGAGCGGCTACATGAGCCCCGATTTCGTCACCTACAACACAAACGAGCTTTCTTCACTCTGGAAAGACGGTCAGGTGGCGATGATGAATGGCTGGGGTTCCCGGACCGGCGCGGCGATTGACCCGGCCGGCCCGGCGCCCGACATCGCCGCGAACACCGGTTTCGCAAGCGCCCCGACCGTGGGCGGCGGTTCTATCCCGGCGGCGACGCTGTGGTGGGATGGCTTTGCGATCGCCGCCAACATCTCCGACGAGGATGCCGAGGCTTCGTTCCAGGCGATGATGCATGCCCTCGCGCCTGAAACCGCACAACGCAACCCGACTGCCGCGACATGGCTGATCAAAGGCTATGAGCCGACCGCGGCTGCGGCTGGCGTCATCGCGACGGTGCAAGCGGGCGCGAAACCTTATCCGATGGTTCCCTACATGGGGCTCCTGCATACCGCGCTGGGCGACAACCTGGCGGAGTTCATGCAAGGCCAGGAAGGTGCAGATCAGGCTCTCAAGGATGTCGGACTGGCGTATGAAACCGCCGCCAGGGAAGCGGGATTCCTGCAATGACCAAAGCGGGGCCGCAACCCGGAAGATGCCTTTGGGCGTCGGGTTCGGCTGACGCCTAAAGCTGATCCGGACCGCTCCCCGCCGCAGGGGGGTGGGACCGGCCAGCCAGAAGAAGAACATGATCGATCACGGCAACAAGTTCGAAGACCGGAAGGACAAATAGATGACGCCCGAACAACACGCCGAAGCGACCCGTCAGGTCATCCTTCGGATGGAGGCGGCGCTGGCCGCCAATTCCAACGACATGGCCGCGCATTTCCACGAGGATTTTCGCTGGATGGGCAATCAGGGCTGCGGCACGAAGAACTCCCTTGCCGAGTTTCGCGCCAACTGGCAACTGCCGTTCCGCGCAATCTTCACCGACCGCGACTACAAGACCGAACGCTTTGTCTGCGAAGGCGACTGGGCATCGTGTTTCGGGCATATCGAAGCAACCCACTCGGGGCCATTCATGGGGATCGCCCCGACCGGGAAACGCGTGAAAATTCCCTACATGGATTTCTGGAAGATCGAGGACGGCAGGATCAGGGACAACTGGGTCTCTGTCGATTTTGCATCGGTTCTCGCCCAGCTTGGCCGCGACGTTTTCGACGGCGAGGGCTGGGAAACCTACGACCGGGGCGAAGTGACCCCTCCAAGACCTGAATGAGGAACCGGCCATGACCATCACGCATCTCAAGACCTCCAAACCCGAATCCGAACGCGCCGAGGATGACGCCAAGGTCCGCGCCATCGTCGAGACGACGCTGAAGGATATCGAGACGCGGGGCGATGCGGCGGTGCGGGATCTGTCGGCGAAGTTCGACAAGTATGAGCCGAAGGCGTTCCGCCTCTCGGCGTCCGAGATCGAGGCCGCGATGCAGAAGGTTTCCGCGCGTGACATGGACGACATCCGCTTCGCCCAGAAACAGATCCGCACCTTCGCCGAAGCTCAACGGGCGTCCATGACCGACATCGAGGTCGAGACGATGCCGGGCGTGATCCTCGGCCACAAGAACATCCCGGTGCAGTCGGTCGGCTGCTACGTCCCCGGCGGGAAGTTCCCGATGGTCGCCTCGGCGCATATGTCCGTGCTGACCGCCAATGTCGCGGGCGTGCCGCGCATCGTCGCCTCCGCCCCGCCGGTGAAGGGCGCGCCGCACCCCGCCATAGTCGCCGCGATGCATCTGGGCGGCGCGCATGAGATCTACGTTCTGGGCGGCATGCAGGCCGTCGGCGCGATGGCGATTGGAACCGAGACGATCAAACCCGTCGACATGCTCGTCGGCCCCGGCAACGCCTTCGTCGCCGAGGCCAAGCGCCAGCTCTACGGCCGTGTCGGCATCGACCTCTTCGCCGGCCCGACCGAGACGATGGTGATCGCCGACGACACCGTTGACGCCGAGATGTGCGCGACAGACCTGCTGGGTCAGGCCGAGCACGGCTACAACTCCCCCGCTGTTCTCGTGACCAACTCCCGCAAGCTGGCCGAAGGGACATTGGCCGAAATCGACCGGCTCCTGAAGATCCTGCCCACCGCCGAAACCGCATCGGCCTCATGGCGCGACTACGGCGAGGTGATCCTTTGCGACACCTATGACGAGATGCTCGACGTCGCCAACGACATCGCCTCGGAACATGTGCAGGTGATGACCGACCGCGACGACTGGTTCCTCGAGAACATGCACAGCTACGGCGCGCTGTTCCTCGGGCCGCGCACCAATGTCGCCAACGGCGACAAGGTGATCGGCACCAACCACACGCTGCCGACCAAGAAGGCCGGCCGCTATACCGGCGGACTCTGGGTCGGCAAGTTCCTCAAGACCCACAGCTACCAGAAGGTCACGACGGACGAGGCGGCGGCGTTGATCGGCGAATACGGCTCGCGGCTCTGCATGCTCGAAGGCTTCGTCGGCCATGCCGAGCAATGCAACGTCAGGGTACGCCGCTATGGCGGGCGGAACGTGCCCTACGGCGAAGGCGCGCCCAGCCGCGAGGCTGCCGAGTGACCCTGCCCCGCACCCCTTCCTTCCGGCTCGACGGGCGGCGCGCGCTGGTGACGGGGGCATCCTCCGGCATCGGGCTCGGCTGCGCCGTGGCGCTGGCGGAATCGGGGGCGCAAGTCGTCTGCGCGGCGCGGGGGGCAGAGCGGCTGACCGCCGCGGTCCACGCCATCCGCGAACGCGGTCTCCGCGCCGAGGCGCTGGAACTGGACGTCGCCGACCTCGACGGCATGGCGGCGATCCTCAAGACCGAGGCGCCGTTCGACGTGGTTGTCAACTCCGCCGGCCTCGCCCGCCACTCCGCCGCGCTTGAAACGACGCCCGAGGACTACGACGCCGTGATGGGCGTCAATCTGCGCGGCGCCTATTTCCTGTCGGCGCACGCGGCGCGAAGCATGATCGCGTCGAAAAAGCCCGGCTCGATCATCCACGTCTCCAGCCAGATGGGTCATGTCGGCGGCATCGACCGCGCGCTCTATTGCGCGTCCAAGCACGGGCTTGAGGGCATGGTCAAGTCGATGGCGATCGAATGGGGCCCGCACCGCATCCGCGTCAACACCATCTGCCCAACCTTCATCCGCACACCGCTGGCCGAACAGACCCTCGCCATCCCGGAACGGCGCAAGTGGATCGAGGAAAAGATCAAGCTCGGCCGCGTGGGCGAGATCGAGGACATCATGGGCGCGGTCGCCTACCTCGCCTCGGACGCCAGCGCGCTCGTGACGGGCACCGCACTGATGGTGGACGGAGGCTGGACAGCGGACTGATGGCCAGCGACAAGATCACATCCTTGCAAGTTGCAAAGCGCGCCGGCGTCAGCCAGTCGGCGGTCAGCCGGGTATTCACCCCCGGCGCGTCGGCGTCGAAGAAGACCGTCGAGAAGGTCCGCAAGGCCGCCGCCGAACTCGGCTATCGCCCGAACGCCCTGGCCCGCGCGATGATCACCGGGAAAAGCCGGATCATCGGCCTCGTCGTCGCCTATCTCGATAACTACTTCTACCCCGTCGTCATCGAACGGCTTTCGGTGGCGTTGCAGGAGCGGGGCTACCACGTCCTCGTCTTCATGGCCGCCAGCACCATCGGCGACGTCGAAAGCGTCATGCAGGAGATTCTGGACTACCAGGTCGACGGCATCGTGCTCGCCTCGGTTTCCATGTCGTCTGTCCTTGCGGCGCAATGCCAGTCGCACGGCATCCCCGTGGTGCTTTTCAACCGCGACCAGGACGACGCGCGGCTGTCGTCCGTCACCACCGACAACGTGACCGGCGGCCGCATCGTGGCCGAGCATCTGATCGCCACCGGGCACCAGCGTATCGCCTATATCGCCGGCTTCGAAGGCGCCTCGACCCAGCGCGACCGGGAGCTTGGGTTCCTCAGCGCTCTCGCCGCCGCCGGGCAGAAGCTTTACCGCCGCGGCCTAGGCGAATTCGAACACCCCGCCACGCGCGAGGCGACGCTGGAGATGTTCTCCGGCGCGGACCGCCCCGACGCGGTCTTTGTCTGCAACGACCACATGGCCTTCGCCGTCATCGACACGCTCCGCACGGAACTCGGCCTCGGCGTGCCGCAGGATGTCTCCGTCGTCGGGTTCGACGACGTGCCGATCGCCGCCTGGCCCGCCTATGACCTGACGAGCTACCGCCAGCCGGTCAACCAGATGGTCGCCGAAACCGTCACCACCCTGATCGAGCGGATCGAGACACCCGACACCGAGCCTCGCCGCCTTCGCCTCGAGGGTCGGCTGGTCCTGCGCGGATCGTCACGCAATGAGAAAAGGCAAGATACATGAAGGGCTTCGATCCGAAATGGCGGGATGTCCCGCATTTCATAGTCGGCATCACCAAGGAGATCTGGGAGGACCGCGAAATCGGCTCGCTCCGCCACCGCTATGCGCCGGGGCTGATCGTGCGCTCACCCGCGAGCGTTGTCAGGGACAACCGCAACGTCATCGCCGCGACGATGGCGACGCTGGCCGAGTTTCCCGACCGCGAGCTGCTGGGCGAGGACGTGATCTGGTGCGAGGATCCGCTCGGCGCCGATGCGGTCTCCGATGCCTATCTGTCCTCTCACCGGCTCATCTGCACCGCCACCCATACCCACCCCGGCATGTATGGCCTGCCGACCGGGCGACGTGTGGCCTACCGCATCCTCGCCGACTGCGCGATAAGCCATGACCGCGTCAACGACGAATGGCTGGTGCGCGACCAGTCGGCGATCGTGAAGCAGCTTGGCTTCGACGTGATCGACTGGACCCGCGATCTGATCGCGCGCGAGGGCGGGCCGGAAGCCTGCGTCAAGCCGATGACCCCCGCGACCGACATACCCGGCCCCTATACCGGGCGCGGCAACGACAACGAGTGGGGCCAACGCTACGCCGAGACCGTGACCCGCATCATGGCCGCCGACCTGGACGTGATCCCGAAACACTACGACCGCGCCGCGACCCTCCACTATCCCGGCGGGCAGGACGGGCTGGGCTGGGTCGATGCCGACCAGTTCTGGATGGGTCTCCGCGCCGCCTTCCCTCATGCCGAATTCACCATGGACCACGTCATCGGCCGCGACGATCCCCTGATGCCGCCCCGCGCGGCGCTGCGCTGGTCGCTCCTGGGCAAACACACGGGTTGGGGCCGCTTCGGCACGCCGACAGGCGCCGAAGTCTACATCATGGGCATGTGCCAGGCCGAATACGGCCCCTTCGGCAACGGCGACCCGACAATCCGCCGCGAATACGCACTGATCGACGAAACCGCGATCTGGAAGCAGATACTCCTTCAGACAGGACAGCACGAATGAAAGGTTTTTCCAACCAGTTCAAGGACTTGCCCGATTACATCCTGAAGATCACCAAGGAGATCTGGGAAGATCGCGGCCTTGCAACCTTGAACCACTACTACGCCAAGGACATCCCGATGCGCTTTCCCTCGGGCCTGGTGCGCGGCAATGCGGGCGTGATCGACGGCACATTGGCGACGCTGGCCGAGTTTCCCGACCGGCAGCTTCTGGGCGAAGACGTGATCTGGTCGGGCAACGAAAACGACGGCTTCCTCTCGTCCCACCGCCTCGTCACCAGCGGCACCCATACCGGCCACGGCGCCTTCGGCCCGCCCACCGGCAAACGCTTCACCATCCGCGCCATCGCCGATTGCGCGGCCAAGAACGACGTGATCGACGACGAATGGCTGATCCGCGACGTGGGCGGGATCGCCCGACAACTGGGCCTGGACCCTTCAGACTATGCCCGCGCCCAGATCATCCGCGAAGGCGGGCCGGATGCCTGCGTAAAGCCCTTCCACCCCCGTGACGACGTTCAGGGCCCCTACAAGAGCCGGGGCAACGACAACGAATGGGGCTCGCGGCTCGCCGGCATTCTGACCCGGATCATGGACAAGGACTTCGCCGTGATCCGCACCGAATACGATCGCGCCGTGCGAACCGAACATTGGGGGGCCGAAGGCGGCTGGAGCTGGGATTTCCCCGAAACCCGATGGATGCGCCTGCGCTCCTCCTTCCCCAAGGCGACGTTCGAGATCCATCACGTGATCGGTCGGTCCGATCCCGGCACACCCAACCGCGCCGCGGTCCGCTGGGGCCTCACGGGCGGGCATGACGGCACCGGCATGTTCGGCGCGCCGACCGGGGCCGAGGTGCATGTCATGGGCATCACCCATGCCGAATGGGGCGAATGGGGCCTCCGCCGCGAATTCACCCTGATCGACGAAGTGGCGATCTGGAAACAAATCCACCTTCACACCGGAGACTTCTGATGACACCACAGGAAATGGAAACTCGCATCGTCCGCTACGGCGATCTGCAACCCTGCAAGACCGCCTTCATCGACGCCCACACGCCGGGCTCGAACCAGAAGGAGAACTTCACCATCATCGGCGGCGGCGTCTCGGAATCTCCCGACCAGCACGTCCACATCACGATCCCGCACGGCTTCAACATCGGCGCGGCGGGCCAGCCGCCGAAATGCCGCAACAGCTTGCATTCCCACCGCACCGCCGAGGTATTCTTCGTGCTCAAGGGCCGCTGGCGGTTCTTCTGGGGCCGCTGGGGCAATGCGGGCGAGGTGACGCTTGAGGAAGGCGACATCATCAACATCCCGACCGGCATCTTCCGCGGCTTCGAGAATATCGGAACGGATTACGGGATGATCATGGCGGTCCTCGGCGGCGACGATGCCGGCGGCGGCGTGATCTGGGCGCCGCAGGTCATCACCGATGCCAAGGATCATGGGCTGGTTCTGGGCGCGAATGGCAAGCTCTACGACAGCAAGAAGGGCCAGAAGCTGCCCGACGGCGTAAAGCCGATGCCGCTCCTGACGGACGAAGAGCTCAAGACCTTCCCCGAACCCACGCCGATGCAGGTCGTCGGCGGCTATGTGCGGCGCTACTGGGACATGATGGCGCTTGCCAGCGGCGGGCAGCCGGTGAAAGTGATCGGCGAAAAGGGGATCATCCGCGACAAGCCGGGTTTCGAGGTCGACTTCATGACCCGGGCGTCGGCGACCGACAAGAAGCACAAGCACGACCGCCCGTCGGTTCTGATGCCGGTCAAGGGCCACTGGCGCGTCGACTGGGATGGCGGCTCCGCCACCCTCGCGCCCGGCGACACGATGAGCGTGCCGGAAAACCTCGCCCACTCGGCGGAGCCTTCGATGACCGGCGACGCGGCGATGTACCATGTCGTCGCCACCGACGATCCGGCCGGTCCGACCTGGAAAGGCTGACATCCGCTGTAGCTACGGCGTAACTACGCTGTAGCTACAGATAAATTACGCGAAAACGACAGGGGGAACTGCCCGATGAGCCGAGTTCTGACGACCCATGTGGGCAGCCTGCCCCGCACCCAAGAGGTGGTCGATTTCATCTTCGCGCGGGAGCGGAAGGAGGCTTACGACACGGCCGAATTCGACGCCTGCATGACCGCCGCGGTTTCAAAAACCGTGCAGAAACAGGTGGATGCGGGGATCGACATCGTCTCGGACGGAGAGACGTCGAAGATCAGCTACGCCACCTACGTGAAGGACCGCTACACCGGCTTCGACGGCGACAGCCCGCGCAACGCCCCGGCCGACCTGAAGCTCTTTCCCAAGTTCTTGGAAAGACTGGCAAATGACGGCGGCACCCCGAAATATGCCCGCCCCATGTGCGTGGGCGAGGTGAAGTCGAAAGGCCAGGGAGAGCTGGAAAAGGACATCGCCAATCTCAAGGCCGCGATAAAGCAGCATGGCGCCAAACGCGGCTTCATGAACGCCGCCTCCCCTGGTGTCATCTCCTTGTTCTTGCAGAACTCTTTCTACAAGACACGCGAAGCGTATCTGGCCGCTCTGGCCGATGCGATGAAGGCGGAGTACGAGACAATTGTCGCCTCCGGCCTCGACCTGCAACTCGACTGCCCCGATCTCGCGCTCAGCCGCCACATGTTGTTTACCGATCTGAGCGATGATGCCTTCGTCAAGGTCGCCCAGACCCATGTCGACGCGCTGAATCACGCCCTCAGCGACATTCCGGCGGAAAAGGTCCGTATCCACATCTGCTGGGGCAACTACGAAGGCCCGCATGTCTGCGACATTCCAATGGCGCGCATGTTCGACACGTTGATGAGCGCCAAGCCGCGCTACGTCCTGTTCGAGACGTCGAACCCCCGACATGGCCACGAATGGACGGTGTTCCGCGACCACAAGGCCGACATTCCGGACGACAAGATCCTCGTTCCGGGCGTTGTCGATACAACGACGAATTTCGTGGAACATCCGGATCTTGTCCGGCAACGCATTGAAAGATTTACCGAAATCGTCGGCCAAGATCGCGTCATCGCCGGATCGGATTGCGGTTTCGGCACCTTCGCGGGCTTCGGCGCGGTCGATCCCGACATCGCCTACGCCAAGCTGAAGGCGCTGGCCGAGGGGGCGGCGCTGGTCCGGTGACACCCCTCGTTCTATTGCCCGGAATGATGTGCGACGGCCGGCTTTTCGGCCCGCAGACCGCCGCGCTCGGCCTGAACCGCGCGATCCACCTCGCGCCGATTTCGGAACATGACACCATCGCCGGACTGGCCGCCGAAGTTCTGGCCAACGCCCCGCCCCGCTTCGCCTTGGCAGGCCTGTCAATGGGCGGAATCGTGGCGATGGAGATCATGGCGCAGGCACCCGGACGGGTCGAACGCCTGGCCCTGCTCGACACAAACCCCCGCGCCGAACTGCCCGAGGCCAAAGCCCGCCGCCAGCCACAGATCGACAAGGTTGAGGCGGGGAAACTCCGCGCCGTGATGCGGGATGAAATGAAGCCCAATTACCTGATCGACGGCCCCGGCAAGCAGGCGGTGATGGATATCTGCATGGCCATGGCGATGGACCTTGGACCGGACGTTTTCGTTCGCCAATCCAAGGCCTTGCGCGACCGCCCCGACCGGCAGGAGGTGCTGCGCGGGGTCAAGGTGCCGACGCTTGTTCTCTGCGGCCGCGAGGACCGGCTTTGTCCCGTCGAACGGCACGAACTCATGCATGATCTCATTCCGCTATCCCGGCTGGAAATCATCGAGGGCGCGGCGCACATGCCGACGCTGGAACAACCCCAAGCAACCACGGCGGCGCTGGCCCGCTGGCTGGAGGAATGATGGACAACACCCTGCTGGAACTTCTCCGATCGGTTGATACGCCGAGCGTCTGCAACGCCATCGAGGTGGCGCAGGGCAAGCGCGGCTTCAACGGTTTCACCCGCGGCACGATGCTCTGCTCCGCCCCCGGCGAGGCGATGGTGGGCTATGCGGTGACGGCGAAGATCAGGGGGCTGAAGCCGCCTACTGAAGATGCAGCGGCGACGCGCACCCGCCGCATGGCCTACTACAAGGCGATGGCCGAAGCGCCGAAGCCCTCGGTCGCGGTGATCGAGGATGAGGATTTTCCCGACTGCATCGGCGCCTATTGGGGCGAGGTCAACACTTGCGTCCACAAGGGTTTTGGCATGTCCGGCGCGCTGACCAATGGTGTCATGCGGGATCTGGGCGACCTTGCGCCCGGCTTCCCGGTCGTCGCCGGCTCCATCGGGCCAAGTCACGGATTCGTTCATGTGACCGAAATAGGCACACCCGTGACGATCTTTGGCCTGACTGTTCGGCAGGGCGATCTGGTTCATGCGGACCGGCATGGTGCGGTCGTGATCCCGCCCGAGGTGATCCCCGGCCTTGGCAATGCCCTGCGCAAGATGCAGGAGACGGAACGGCTTGTCCTTGGCCCGGCCCGCGCCCCGGGTTTCGACTTCGCGGCGTTCGAGACCGCCTGGACCGCGTTCGAGAAGGCGCGGACATGACAGACAAACCCAGCAGGAAGCGGTTCCGCGCCGATCTGGAAAGCGCCGGATTCACACCAACGGACCGGGATTTCGAGGCGGCGCTGCGCACCGCGCGGTTTCTTGCCGCCTGCGCGGCGATGGTCGCGGCCTATGTCGAAGTGATCCCCGATGACGCACCCCGCTGACCTTTCCGTGGCCGAGGCGGGAGAGGCGCTGCGAAGCGGCTGGTTGCTCGCCGCCGACCTGACCCGAGCCCATCTGGACCGGATCGCCGCCCTCAACCCCTCGGTCCGGGCCTTTGTCCACCTTGCCGAAGACCGCGCGATCGCCGCGGCCGAGAAGGCCGATGCCGAACTTGCCTCGGGCGAGGATCGCGGGCCGCTGCACGGCATTCCGTTCGCCATCAAGGATGTCTTCGATGTCGAGGGAATGCCGGTCATCTACGGCTCGCGCCTTCATCGGGGCCGCATCGCCCCCGCCACCGCGCCGGTCGTTCAACGGCTTCTCGATGCCGGGGCGGTGCCGCTCGGGATCGTTGCGACCTATGACCTGGGCATCGTTGGGCCGGGAAGCGACGGCGCCTATCCGCCGGCGGTCAACCCCTGGAACCCGGCCCATATCACCGGTGGATCATCCTCGGGCGCGGCCGCCGCAGTCGCCGCGGGAATGGTGCGGATCGCGCTTGGCTCGGACACCGGGGGGTCGGTGCGAAGCCCTGCCGCCTATTGCGGTGTCGTCGGGCTGAAACCGGCCTACGGCAGCACGCCGACGGCCGGCGCGCTGGGTCTTGCGCCATCGCTCGATCACCTCGGTTCAGTGGCCCGAAGCGTCGGGGACGCCATGCTGATGCTCGATGCCATGACCGGGCGGAGGACTGAGCTTCGCGCAGGCATCGAGGGATTACGGATCGGCTATGCCCGAAGCTGGTTTGCCGACGATCCCGCGACTCATTCCGACGTCACGCTGGCGATGGATGCTGCCGTGTCGGACTTGAGCCTTTGCGGGGCGGCCACACCGATGACCGACCTGCCCGACTATGCGCTGATGGAGGCCGCCGCGGCCGTGCTGATCCACGGCGAAGGACTGGAGACCCATCGCGAGGCGTTGCGGGGTGATGGTGGCGCGATGGGCAGGATGCCGTATCAGAGCATGATTGCCGGCGTCACGCTGACCGGCGGCGACCTGGCCAACGCGCACGAAGCCGCCCGCCGATTGCGGGCCGAGATCGACGCCGCCCTCGCGACGGTCGACGCCGTAGTGATGCCAACGGTCCTTGCACCCGCGCCACCCTTCAGCGCCTTTGAAGCAAACGAGGCGGTCTGGACCGCGATGCGCACGATCCCATTCAACATGACCGGCCACCCGGCGCTATCGGTCCCGATGGGATTTTCAGGCGGGCTGCCGCTTGGCATGCAGATCGTCGGGCGCGACGAGTCGACGATCTGCCGGATTGGTGCCGCCTATGAAATGGCGACGGACCATTCGGCGCAAAGACCCTATTTCGCCTGAATCGATCCAGTTTGTTCACTCAGAAAAATTTGATTGAGTGCTCAAATACTTTTTGCTAGTCTTTCGCGACGATCCCCCTTGGTAACGCAGAGAACGGCAATGACGCTCGCCCGCCCGGAAGACATGGTGCCCAATCACTGGGACCGGCAAGGATTGCCGGCCTGGAGCTTTTTCAGCCCCGAGATGCTGGAAGCGGAAAAGGAACTGCTGTTTCGACAGCATTGGCAAGCTATCTGTCATGTGAACGACGTGCCCAAGGCCGGCGATTTCATCGCGCTTGATTTCGTCGGTGAACGCGCGCTCGTCGTCCGGGGCGCAGACGGCGAGGTTCGGGCGTTCCACAACCTTTGCCGCCACCGCGGTTCACGTGTCGTGGCCGAGGAAAAGGGGCGCTGCAAGTCCGCCATCATCTGCCCTTTCCACGGATGGGCCTACAATCTCGACGGAACGCTGCGCGGTGCGGCGCAGCCAGGAAGCCTGCCCGATCTCGACCCCGTCAAGTACGGCTTGAAACCCCTCGAGATGGACATCTGGAACGGCTTTGTCTTCGTGCGCTTCAAGCCGGGGCCGCAGCCTTCCGTCTCGGAAATCATGGCACGATTCGACCCTGAATTGGCGCAATATGATGCTGCAAGCCATTTGCCGACGGGTGAGGGATTCTGGACCGAAGACGTCGAAGCCAACTGGAAGTGCGTGCGCGACGTGGACAACGAAGGCTATCACGTGCCGATGGCGCATCCGGGGCTGCAGGACCTTTACGGCGGCAACTACCATGACGAACCGTTCCTCGAAGGAACGAGCCGCTCTTTCGCCACGTTCCGCGAAGGCGCCGGGCGGCTCTGGAGCGTGCGGGCCTACAAGAACATCCTGCCGGATGCCGCCAATCTGAAAGGCGAGCACAAGCGGGCGTGGCTCTATGTCGGGATGTTTCCCAACCTGGTTTTCAGCTTCTATCCGGAGTCGATCAGTTTCTATCAGGAATTTCCGATTGAGAACGGAAAGTGCTTCCAGCGCGGCGCGATCTACAAGCGCCCGGACGAGGATCGCGGGATGCGGGCCGCGCGCTATCTCAGCGGACGCGTCGACAGGCTGACCACCAAGGAAGACGAACAGCTCATCAAATGGACCTGGGAGGCGGCGTTCTCCAGCGGCTATGACGGTGTGATCCTGTCCGACCTGGAATATGGGGTGAAAACATACCACGATGAGCTGCGCCGCCACTTCCCGGTGCTCAATGGCGACGAGCCGCCGGAGGGCACGCTTGAATCCCAAAACGCGAAGCTTCTTGCCGAAGCCCCGAACGAAGATTGACAAAAGACGCGCCCAGTCATCCCATTGCGCTGGCACGAGTGGCCGCGGTTGGGGGGCATCGGGATGGCTAGTGGCCTGAGCCGGGAGGACAGGCAGGGTTTGACCCTGATCAGCCCGACGCTGCTCTATGCCCTTGTGATGCTGGCGGCGCCGCTCCTGATGGTGGTCACCTTCAGCTTCTGGACGCAGAACTACCTCGACATCGACCGCACGCTCACGCTTGACAACTACCGCGAAGCGTGGAGCCAGCCGATCTACCGGACGCTGATGGCGCGGTCACTCTGGATATCGCTTGTCGTCACGATCGTCACAGTGCTTCTTGCATTTCCGGTCGCCTATTACCTGTCGTTCCACGTCACCCGCCGCAAGGCGCTGTGGCTCTTCCTCATCACGGTTCCGTTCTGGACGAGCTATCTGCTCAGGGTTTTCCTCTGGAAGGTCATCCTGGGCTACAACGGCGTGCTGAACTCGGCCCTGCTGGAGGTCGGGCTCATCCGGGAGCCGCTGACCTTCATCCTCTACAATGCGAACGCCGTGGTGCTGACGCTGGCGCATGCCTGGGCGCCCTTCGCGATCCTGCCGATCTTCGTGGCGCTGGAAAAGATCGACCGCTCTTTGCTGGAGGCCGCCGAAGACCTTGGAGACGGACCGGTCAGGCGATTCTTCCGGGTGACGCTGCCTCTGGCCATGCCGGGCGTGGTCGCCTCGACGCTGATCGTGCTGATCCCGACAGTCGGCGACTTCATCACGCCGAAACTCGTCGGCGGAACCGAGGGGCTGATGATCGCCAACATGATCCAGATCCAGTTCGGCAAGGCCAACAACGCGCCGCTTGGTGCTGCCCTTGCGGTGACGTCCATGCTCGTCGTCGCGGCGATCAGCGTGATGATCTACCTTGCGGGCAAACGATTTGGCGGACGGGTGGAGTAACCGGATGGCGGCACGCAAATCAGGCTGGCTCAGGGGCTACGCGGTCACCTACATGGTGTTCCTGTACGCGCCGGTCGTGCTTCTGCCGCTGTTCGCGTTCAACGACGCGACGATCATCGCCTTCCCGCTGGAAGGCTTCACGACCAAGTGGTTCTCCGCCTTGTGGTCGACCGACGCCCTGCATTCGGCCGTGACCAACAGCGCTCTGGTCGCCGTGTCTGCCGCATTGATCAGCACGGTGCTTGGCGCCTGCGGCGCGCGTGCCGCCGCACGCTACAGCTTTCCGATGAAGCGCGGCATGGTCGGCTTCATCATGCTGCCGCTCGTGCTGCCGGAAATCATCGTCGCGGTGGCGCTTCTGGTCATGCTCATGCAACTTGGGATGCAACTGTCGCTCTGGACGGTCGTGGCCGGTCATGTCCTGATCTGCACACCCTTTTCCGTTGCGATCCTCAGCTCAGCTTTCGCCGGCCTTGACCAGAGCCTCGAGGAAGCATCGTTCGATCTGGGCGAAAGTCGCTGGGGCACGTTCCGGCGGGTAACGCTACCGCTGGTCATGCCGGGTGTCATTTCGAGCCTCCTCATCACATTCACCATTTCGCTCGATGAGTTCATCATAGCCTTCTTCCTGACCGGCACCGACGTGACCCTGCCCGTCTATATCTGGAGCCAGCTTCGGTTCCCGACCAAACTGCCTTCGATCATGGCGCTGGGGGCCATTCTTCTGGCTTTGTCGGTGGTGCTGTTGGTTCTGGCCGAATGGATCCGACGCCGCGCTGCACGGAAACAGGGGCTCAACACGCAAATCGGCGGAGGACTTGTCTGACATGGCGCGCGATAATTCAGCAGGCAAGTCGATCATCGACCTCACCGATGTGACCAAGGAGTTCGGATCGTTCCGCGCGCTCAAGGGCATCACGGCGACCATCAATGAAGGCGAGTTCTTTTCCCTGCTCGGCCCGTCAGGCTGCGGCAAGACAACGCTTTTGCGGCTGATCGCGGGGTTCGACACGCCAACCTCGGGCAGCATTGTCATCGCGGGCAAGCCGATGAACGGCATTCCCGCCAATGAACGTCCGACCAACATGGTGTTTCAAAGCTACGCGATCTTCCCGCATCTCAGCGTCGCCGACAATGTCGGCTATGGGCTGAAGAAGAAGCGGATGTCGCGGGCGGACATGGCCGCGGAAGTCGACAAGGCGCTGACGATGGTCGACCTCAAGGGCTATGGCGACCGGGCCGCGCATGAGCTGTCCGGCGGCCAGCGTCAGCGCGTGGCGCTCGCGCGGGCACTTGTCATGCGCCCCAAGGTCGTGCTTCTCGATGAACCGCTTTCGGCGCTGGACAAGAAGCTGCGCGAACAGATGCAGCACGAACTTCGGGCGTTGCAGCAGTCGCTCGGAATCACCTTCATCCTCGTGACCCACGACCAGGAAGAAGCCCTGATCATGTCCGATCGCATCGCGGTGATGTTCGAGGGCACAATCGCGCAGCTTGCCACACCGGAAGAACTTTACCGCCGCCCGGTCAGCAAGCGCGTCGCCTCTTTCATCGGCGTGATGAACTTCCTGCCGGCGAAGGTGACGGGCGAGAACGACGAGAGCATCCGTCTGGACATCCCGTCGCTGGGCGCAATCGAAATTCCGCGGAGCGCCATCCCCGCAGGTCTGGCTGCCAGCGCCGTTGATGAAATCGGCATGAGGCCCGAGATGCTGACCGTGCTTTTCGATGGCAATAGCGGTTATCAGCACAGTATCAACGCGACCGTCGCCGATTCCTCCTATTACGGCGACATGACCTATTACGATGTCCTTTTGCCAGGCCTGACGCGGCCCGTCACGATTTCGATGCGCAACACCGCGGGCCGCTCTGTCGCCAAACCGGGCAGCACGGTCAGGGTCGGATGGGGCGCCGAGTCCGTGGTGTTGTTCAGGTAGCGGCGCACCACACCGGAAGAACAAGCAACTGGGGGACGGGATGAACGACGCAGACCTGCTCTATGACGACGCCCATATCGGCTTTCTGGAATCGATCTGGGGCGAAGGCTACCTGTCGCCCGGCGGCCCGGAGGAGGTCGCCCGGGTGATCGACGGCTTGGACCTTCGCGGCAAACATGCGCTCGACATCGGCTGTGGCTCGGGCGCGATCACCTTGTCGCTGGCGCTGGATCATGGCGCTTCGCACGTGAGCGGCATAGATGTGGAGGAGCAGGTCTGCGCCGCGGCAATCCGGCGGATCGAAACGGCGGGCGCATCGGATCGCGTCACCATCCGGCAGGTGGATCCCGGCCCTCTCGATTTCGCCGACGGCAGCTTCGACCTGGTGTTTTCCAAGGATTCCATCATCCATATCCCGGACAAGGATTTTCTTGCGCGCGAGGTCTTCCGCGTTTTGCGCCCAGGCGGCTGGTTCGCTGCATCCGATTGGTTGATTTCACATGATGAGCCGCCGTCAGAGGAGATGCAGGCCTATATCGCGCTGGAAGACCTCGATTTCGCGATGGCATCGCCGCGTCGGTACCGCGCGGCGCTGGAAGCGGCTGGCTTCGTTGATATTGACTTGCGCAACCGCAATCCCTGGTACAGCGAGGTCGCGCGCGGCGAGCTGGCGCTTCTGACCGGGCCGGAGCGGGCGGAGTTGTCGCGCCGGCATGGCAAGGCACTGATCGACCACAACGTCGAGACCTGGACGGCGATGATCGGCGTGCTTGAAAGTGGTGAGCATTGCCCGCATCACATCAGGGGCCGCAAACCGCTTTGAAACGGGGAAACCCCCGGCGCGTTGCGACCGGGGGTTTGCGTGGCGTGGTCCAGTCTTGCTTCCAGTCAGAACCCGCTCTTGATGAGCTCGAACTCCGCAATCATCTTTTCGCGCAGTTCCGTCGGCGGCGGGGCTTGCCAAAGTGTGTTGGCCCGAAGCGCCTCGGTGCTTTCCAGACCGACGGCGGCCAGATCGTCCTGGTTCATCGCCGCCATAGCGGTTGCGTTGCTGTGCCCGTAGCCCCAGGCGGTCACGATGTACTCCGCCGTAGCCGGCTCAAGCCAGGCGTTGATGAAATCATAGACCTTGTCTTCGGATCCCGGCCCATCGGCCAGATCGACATAGCCGCAGACCCAGCTTGACGATCCCTCCGCGGTGTCGCGCTTCATCGCGATCGGGTAGCCCTCGGCGCTCATGGTCGAATAGGTCTCATTCCACGCCCACGCAAGATAGACCTCGCCGCTTTGCATCAACTGTGCGAGCGATGCGCCGTCAGACCAGTAGGCCCGCACGTTGGGATGCACCTTGCGCAGGAAATCCGACGCGGCCTGGAACTGTTCGTCTGTCGCCGTGGTCCAGTCCTTCACGCCCGTCGCCAGAAAAGCCAGCGCGTAGGCGTCATCGACGCTATCCCCGATCGAAATGCGCCCGGCGTGCTTCGGGTCGGCGAAGGCCTGAAGCGAACCCACGTCCTCTTCGCTCAGAAGTTCGGTGTTGTAGGTCAGGGCGGTGTTGCCCCAGTCGACCGGCACGAAATAATGGGCGCCGTCCTTCTGATACGCCTTGATGTCGCGGAACGACTTTTCAAGATCGTCCCAGTGCGTGATACGGGACGTGTCCAGCGGTTCGAGCAGTCCGGCCTCCATCCACTTCACGACCGATTGCGAACAAGGATGCGCCACGTCGGCCCGAAAGCCCGAACGCAGTTTCTGGAACGCCTCTTCCTCGTCGGCGAAAAACGCGAACGTCGGAGCGTCGCCATGCGTCTCTGTATAGGTCTTGTAGAATTCCGGATCCTCATACCCGGCCCAATCAAAAACCGTCAGTTCGGCATCGCTTGCGATTGCGGCGCTGCCTGTGATCGCGACCGCCCCCGCCAGAGCGGCTGCAGCTTTCGTGAATGTAGACATCTACTTCTCCCCGTTTTTGTTCTGGTGGCCCTGATAGCCCGAAGCATGACAGGAACTCTTGAAAAAGCTAAGCGGGAATCCGGGCCGACACAAGTTTTAATCGAGCGCTCAAACAATATCGAAGGGCCCGGAAGACGTCACTCGCCCCACTCCGCCGAAACCCGCTCCAGCGCGCGTTCGAGAATGTCGAACATCTCGTCGATCTGCTCGCTCGTGATGATGAGCGGTGGCGAAAAGACCGCCATGTTGATCAGCGGCCGCACAAGCAGACCCATTTCCTCACAGACCTCGTCAAGCCGGTTGCCAAGTTCGCGCTGCGCCTCGAGGCTGGCGCCATCCTTTTCCGGCCGCCCTTCGACACAACCCAGAAGCCCCATGCCACGAGCATCGCCGACGATGGGAAACCGCGCGAGAGCGGCAAGGCGTTTCTGGAAATGCGGGGTGACCTTGCGGACATGCTCCAGAATGCCCTCGTTCTCCATGATCTCGATGTTCTTGAGCGCGGCGACGCAAGCGACCGGATGACCGGAATAGGTGTAGCCGTTCGTGAAGGCGATCGTCTCGCCGGTCCCGCTCATGCTTTCCATGATCCGGTCGGAGATAAGACATGCCCCGAGGGGAAGGTAGCCAGAGGTAAGCCCCTTGGCGCAGGTGATCATGTCGGGCTCAATCCCGAAGACATCCTTGGACGCGAACCAGTGGCCGAGGCGGCCAAACCCGGTCACGACTTCATCCGAAATATAGAGGATATCGTGCTTGCGGCAGATATCGAAGGTACGCCTGTGATAGCCCTCGGGCGGCACGATCACGCCGCCGGAACTGAGGATTGGCTCGGCGATGAAGGCGCCGATCCGGTCCGCGCCCAACGCGGATATGGCGTTTTCCAGGTCAGCGACCTTGGCGTCGCACCAAGTCTCGACGCTCATGCCTTCGGGGCGGATGTACGGATTCACGTTCGGCAGGAAATGCACCAGCCGCTTTTCGATGTCGAACCCGTTCTTGTCACGCTCCTTGCCAGTGACGGTGTGGGCCAGGTAGGTCGATCCGTGATAGCCCTTCTCGCGCGCGATCACGATCTTCTTCTCGTGCCGGCCCAGCCGGTTGTTCATGAAATGCACGATGCGCAGGGCGGTATCGACAGCGGTGGACCCGCCCGTCGTGAAGAACACCGTATTGAGATCGCCTGGTGCCATGTCGGCCAGCTTCTTGGCCAGAACGGCAGAGGGTTCGGTGGTGTTGGTGAAGGGCGAGGTGTAGGGCAGTTTCATCACCTGCGCGGCGATAGCGTCCGCCATCTCCTGCCGGCCGTAACCGATCTGTACGCACCACATGCCCCCCGGCCCGTCAATGTAGCGCTTGCCATCGCCGTCCCATAGATAGATTCCATCGGCGCTGTCGATCAGCATGTTGTCATAGGCACGCCAGTCCTGCATCGGTGCCCAGGGATGCAACTGGTGCAGGCGATCCCATTCATGCAGCGTTTCGGGCGAAGGTTCGTTCGCCAATTCACGGAGTTTGGGGCTGACTTTGATCATCATGCTTCCTTCTGTCGGCTCAGAACGGGCGCGGCGGCGTGGCGCGCGACCGGTCGTTCCGGAAAAACGGCTTGTCTTCGATGGTCAGGGGCATCAGGCGCCGATCCCACCTGCCCTCTTTGTTCACGTAGATCTCGACCCAGAGATCATCCCTCACGGACAGGCCATATGGTGTGCGGAGTTCGGCCAGCGCGATGTTGCGCTTGGTGGTCGGCGACCAGATACCGGAGGTAACGTGACCCACCTCTTTCTTCTTGCGGTGATAGATCAGCGATCCATGCGCGGGCTTGAAACCGCCGATGTCGATCTTGGCCAGCGTGTAGCGCGGGCCGGTCGCGGTCCGCTTCAGAAGGGCGCGGCGCCCGTTGAAATGGCCCTTGCCGAAATCGACCAAGCGCTCAAGCCCAAGTTCGATCGGCGTCCGCCCGCGATGCAGGCGCATGGCCGAGTGGACCGGCTGGAACTCCACCCCCGCCGCGATGAAACCCGCTTCGACCCGCACCATGTCGAGCGCTTGCGAGCCGATGGCGCGCAAGCCGCACTGACCACCCGCCGCCCAGAGCCGATCCCACAGCGCCAGCGCCTTCGCGCGGGGCACCCAAAGCTCATATCCCAGATCGCCGGTAAAGCCGGTGCGGGATATCCAGAGGTCCGGCTCTATTTCCTGCCAGTCAAACGGCTTCATTCCGGCGACATCGAAGCCGGCATCCTTGAGTAGCGACCAACTTGTCGGGCCTTGCAAGGATAGTGCGGCGATGCTGTCGCTTTCGTCGGCCACGTCGACATCAAAACCCCAGGCGACGTCCAGAAGCCAGGTAAGCATCGGTTCCTGACAGCACAGGCGGAAATCCGTTTCGCGGCGGCGGAAGAGCGTGCCGTCGTCGATCACCATGCCTTCCTCGTCACACCACACGGCGTAGCCAACGCGACCATCGCCCAGTTTGGCCACATCACGCGTCACAAGGCGGTTCATCACGCGAAGCGCGTCTGGTCCTGTGACGCGGTACTTGTGCATCGGCGAGATGTCGAACAGCGTCGCCTGATTGCGGACCGCGAAATACTCGAACTCTACCGTGTCGAGCACGAGGGGCGAGATGTAGCCTGCCCACCCCGTCCAGGACTTCGCGCGACTCAGCGCCTCCAGCCGGGGATGGAACGGCGTTTCGATCAGACCGATTGGCGCGATGCTTCTGGTGTTCATCCCGCGCCCCCGTCCTTCAGAAGCTGCAACGCCGCGTTCCGACCGGCAGCCCCCATCACATCGCCGCCCGGATGGGCCGATGCGCCGCAGAGGTAAAGGCCGCCGGGGCCGAACCGATACTGCGCCATGCCATTCACCGGCCGCACCGTCAGGATCTGGTCGATCCCCATCTCGGCATGATGCCAATGCCCGCCAGGCGCGCCTGTCATGACTTCGATATCGGCGGGCGTCAGCGCCTCGGCACGGGTGACGAGCGCGCCGAGGCCTGGCGCGTACCGTTCCAACGTCTCGATCGTGAGCTTGACGAGCCGAGCGCGCGCCTTGTCGTCCCATCCGCCGGCCTGGCCGTGCGGGACGTAGTGGACAATGGCGGACAGGATATGCCGAGCATCTGTGCACAGGTTTGGGTCCGTCAGGCTCGGCACCACCGCCTCGACCACCGGCGCTTTGGACATCTCGCCGTATTTGACCGGATTGAAGGCGCGTTCGACATAGGTCGCGGATGGCGATACCAGCAGGCGGCCTGCCCTTTGCTCACGGTTCAGCCCGGTGAACTCGGGGGCGCCGCTCAGAACAAGGTTCACTTTGGCCGCCGTGCCCTTGTTGCGCAGATTGCGAAGGCGCCGAACAGCTTCGGCGTCGAAATGCTCGACGCCGGCAAGCTTCATGCTCTGGAACGCCCCGGCGCTGGACAGGACGGCCGAAGCGGCAATCGTGCTGCCATCCTCAAGTTCGACGCCTGTGACCCGATCGTTCTCCACCAACACACGTGCGACACCCGACCCGGTGCGGATGTCGCATCCGGCCTTGCGGGCGGCCATTGCGAAGGCGTCGGCGACCGCACCCATGCCACCCGCCGGCAGTCGGACCTCGCCGCCGTTGCCGAGCCGATACATCAACGAAAAGACCGTTCCCGGCGAGCGCGGCCCCGCAAAACTCCCGCGCACCGCATCCGCAGCCAATGCGCCTGCAAGCGGCCCGTCGGCGAAGTCATCGAGGATGAGATCGCAGGCGTTCGACAGAAGGATGCGAAGGAACTCCCGCAGGTCCTTCTTGCCGAGTCGCTTGAGGCCAAGCCCCAGTTTCGCGAGGCCCGCAAGTTCCCTCAGCGTCGCCATGTCGGTCCAGCCACCGCTTAACGAAGGCGGCGGATTGCCGGACATCTGCCCCAGGAGCCGGGCGAAAGTGACGAGACGGATGTGGAGACTGGCATAGGTTGCCGCCTCGGGGTGGGGGGAGCCGTCGGCGAAGGTGACGGTGTCGTTCTGAATGACGACATGCCGCCCGTCCTCAGCCAGCGAAACTGTGGGCAAGCTGTTGGTCTTCAGATCCAGTCCGAGTTCCCGCGCGACCGTGGGATTCAGATTGTAAAGCAGATGCGCAATTTGTGGCGCATGAACACCCGGCGCGATCTCTGCGTTCCGCGACATGCCGCCGATTGTCCCGCTTCGTTCGATCACACAGGCGGATTTGCCCTTCCGGGCGAGCGTTGCCGCCGCCGCCAGCCCGTTGTGGCCGGCCCCTATCACAATGGCATCATAGCGTTTCATCGCCGTGACCCCCTTCACGCCGCATGGCTGGGCATGCGGTTGCCCTTGCCCATCTTGCGCAGGATTTCGCGCGCCGCGTTCGCGCCGGGGGCCGCCATCACGCCGCCGCCGGGATGGGCGGAGGAGCCGACGATATAAAGCCCGTCGATCGGCGTGTCGTACTGTGCGTAGCCCGGCACCGGGCGGTTGAACAGAAGCTGGTCGAAGGTCAGTTCACCCTGGAAGATATTGCCCTCCGTCAGGCCGACCTCGTTCTCGATGTCCCAAGGCGTGCGTATCTCGGCGTGGACGACATGCTTGCGAATGTCGGGGCAGGCCTGCTCGATCTTGTCGAACACGCAATCGGCAAAGGCCTGGCGCATCGCATCGGTCCAGTTGTCGCCGCTGCGCACCCCGCCAATATCGAGGTCATAAGGCGCATACTGCACGAACACAGTCATCATTTGTTTGCCCGGCGGCGCCATCGTCGGGTCGATCTGGGTCGGGATCAGCATGTCGAAGTAGGGATCGCGTGACCAAAGCCCCTCTTTCCAGTCGTCATATGCCCGCTCAAGCTCATCAAGCGTGGTCGAACAGTGCAGATCGCCGCGCAGGAAGGGGGCACCTTTGGGCGCGGCAGGAAAATCCGGCATCGCGTCCAGGGCGATGTTCAGCTTTCCGGAAGAACCCCTGATCTTGAACCGCTCGACCGCCTTGATGAAATCGTCGGGCAGCAACCTGCGGTCGACATGGTTGAGGAATGTTCGTTTCACATCCATGTTCGAAGCGACGATCGGGGCTGTGTACTCGTCGCCGTTTTCCAGCACGACCCCCACAGCCTTGCCGCTTTGGACAAGGAACTTGCCCACACCCGAACCCGTAACGATCTCACCGCCCGCCTCTTGCAGGGCCGCGCCGAGCGCCTGCGTGATGGCGCCCATCCCGCCGCGCGCAAATCCCCAGGCGCCGATCGCACCGTCGACATCGCCCATGTAGTGATGAAGAAGCACATAGGCCGTTCCCGGCGAATAGACGCCAAGCCCGGTGCCGATGATGCCCGAGCCTGCCAGATGCGCCTTGATGAGATCGCTCTCGAAATGTTCATCAAGGAAATCGCCGATCGATATCGTCCAGAACCGCAAGGTTTCACCCAATTCGCGGGCGCCGAGGCCGTGGGCCTGTTTGACAAGAAACAGAAGCTCCGAAATGTCGCGCGGCTTGAGGGAGGTCGGGTCAGGAGCGTTGCGTAAAAGGAAGGGCCGGATGAAGCGGCATTGCCGGGTGACCGTCTGACTGAACCTCGTATAGGCGTCGACATCTCGGGCCGAGTGGCGGGCGATCTCGCGCCGCAGCGCGTCGTGATCCGACATGTAGGCGAAGTAGTCTCCATCACGGGTGAAGGTAGCGCCGCCTTCATAGGGGATCACCTGAAGCCCGAAACGCGGCAGTTCCAGATCGCGCACGATCTCACGCCGCAGGAGCGAACAGACGTAGGAACAGTTCGAATAGGTCCAGCCGTCATGCAGCGACCTGCTCACGGCCGCACCGCCGATCCAGTCGTTCTTTTCGACCACCAGCATCCTGAGTCCGGCCTTGGCCAGATAACAGGCCGCCGTCAGCCCGTTATGGCCGGCCCCGGCGACGATCGCATCGTAGTTGCCATGCTTGCCCAATAGGCACTCTCCCCGATTTCAGCCGACAGTAGCGGAGCCCGATTTGGCAGTAAAGTTTTTTGAGCGCTCAAATAAAGCATTTGATGCTGACACCCGCCCGCATATGTGAAAAAAGCGAGGAAACCGAACGCCGAGCCGGGGACATGAGCAGCACCGATCCAAATCCACGCAAGCCTCGCAAGGAGCGCAAGGACAACGCGGACAAGCGTCGCCAGCAGCTTCTGGACGCGACGCTGCGGTCGATCGTTTCGAACGGTCTGACCAAGACCACGCTGGCGACCGTGGCCAACGAGGCGGGGCTGTCGCAAGGGGTCGCCGTCTTCTACTTCAACTCCAAGACCGGCCTTCTGACCGAAACGCTGCGCGACCACTACCAGACCTATGAAGACAACTGGCAGTCGATGCTGGAAAAGGCCGGACCAGACCCGCTGGAGCGGCTGATGGCGATGATCCGCGCCGACTTCTCACCGAAGATTTGCAGCCCCGAGGCCCTGTCGGTCTGGTTCGCCTTCTGGGGCGAACAGAAATTCACCCCGCAATACGCCGAAATCTCGGCCCAGTTCGACCAAAACCGGACAACGGCAATCCGCGAGATCTGCCGCGAACTGGTCAGAGACACGCCGAAGGGGCGGGCCGATATGGTCGCCGACTGGATCGATACCTATACGGATGGGTATTGGCAGAAGCTTCACCTCTTTCCTGGGGCGGAGAACCGCGAAAACGCGATCGCGGCGACCTTTGCCCTGATCGCCGAGCTCATGCCAGAACACGCCACGCGCCTGCCGCTTGCTGGCCGAGCTACAGCTTGATGTCGTAGGTCACCCATTTCGTCTGCGTGGCGATCCGATCATATACTCCTCGGGCGCGGTAGTTGTCTTCGGCCGTGATCCAGCGAATGACCGACCAGCCCCGTCTCACCCCTTCAGCTTTCACGCCTTCGATCAGCGCATCAGCGGCGCCTGACCCGCGCGCAGCGGGCGAAACGAAAAGATCATCCAAAAAGCCGCCGACCGTCGCCGAAAGGGGCCGCGCGAAAGGCCGGAAATGCGTCAAGCCAAGCAGCTTGCCATCCGAACCGACCGCCACGATCCCTTCGCTTTGCTGGGCAGGGTCAAAAAGCCATGACCAGACCCGGTCGCGCATGTCGGCTGACTGTTCGACTTTGTAGAACGCGGCATACCCCTGATAGAGCACGTCCCATTCGGCGCGATCGCCGGCTTGCACCGGGCGTATCTTGACGGACATCTGACATTCCCTGACATGTTGACCCTCGGCTCCGGCCGCCGGCGAAGTATTGCCGTCATCTCGCCTCGATGGAACAATTCCTTTCTTGCGAATGCAGACTCTCTGCTAAGAATTTCCCATGCTGACCCGGCGCGAATTCCACAAGCGTCTGACCGGTGCCGCATTGGCGGCGATGGCCGGAGGGCCGCGAATTGCGCTGGCCGCGACGAACCCTATTGCCCGCCAGCATCTAAACCGCCTGACCTTCGGCGCCACGCCCGAACTGGTGGCGGAGCTTGACGGCGCAGGTCTCGCCGCGTGGCTCGACGCGCAGCTTTCGATGCCCGCGACCGATCCCGAACTCGAGGATCGGCTACAAGCGGCGGTGCTTGAGATCGAGTACGAGGAAGGCATCGCCGAGAACGGCGCTTCGTGGCCTGCGCTGAAAGAGCATCGCCCCTTCCAGTACCAGAGGGCCGATCCTGCCGACCTGCTGAAGTTTCTCGATTTCGACCAACCCTTCGCCTGGCCGGAACGTGTGCGTCCCGCCGATGAGGTCATCGCCGCAAGCCTCATCCGGGCGACGCATGCCAAGGCGCAACTGCGCGAGGTCATGGCCCAATTCTGGCACGAACATTTCTCGGTCAACGCCCACAAGGACGAGACGACCGCAATCTTCTTTCCGCAATATGACAGAGTGATGCGGCACCATGCCCTCGGGAACTTCCGCGCGCTTCTGGGCGACGTGGCGCGCGCGCCGGGGATGCTCTTTTACCTCAACAACGAAGCCTCGCGGGCCAGTCCGGCCAATGAGAACTACGCCCGCGAACTTCTTGAACTGCACACGTTGGGGGCCGAGCATTACTACAATGACCTCTACGACAACTGGCGCGCCGTGCCAGGGGCGGTGGAAGGCATGGCGTCGGGCTATATCGACCAGGATGTCTATGAGGTCGCCCGCGCCTTCACGGGGTGGAGCGTCGGCGACGGCCGATGGTTGAGCGACGGTGTGAATGCGCCGATGACCGGCCGTTTCGAATACGTCGAAGCGTGGCACGACCCATACCAGAAACGTATTCTTGGACGGGAATTCGCGCCGAACCGTGGACCGACACAGGACGGAGAGGATGTGCTTGATCTTCTGGCGGCGCATCCCGGCACGGCGCGGTTCATCGGCCGCAAGATCATCCGGCGACTGGGCCTCGAGCAGCCGTCGGATGCGCTCGTTCGGCGGGTCGCGGATGTGTTTCACTCAAGTCACGCCGACGAGGATCAGATCGCAAAGGTGATCCGGGCGATCGTGCTTGATCCGGAATTCGCCCAAACGCCCCCGCAAAAGCTCAGGCGCCCGTTCGAGTTCCTGGTGGCGCTCTACCGTGCGACGGGGGCCGAGATCGCGGCAAAGGACATGCAGTTCAATTGGTACCTGGGCCGCGGCGGCTGGACCCAGCACGACGTGCACGCGCCGACCGGTCATTCGGACCTGTCGGCGGATTGGGCCAACACGCGGTGCCTGAACGCGACAGTCGATCTGGCGCTCTATGCCCACGACGACTGGTTCACCGTTGCCGCGTTCGATGCGGCCGCGACGCACGGTGCGAAGACGTGGGGCGAGCTCGCGGCATACTGGGCCGTCCGCTTCGGTCCTGACCCTGCGGCGCTGGCCGACGGGCTGGCATATGTGGATGGCACGCCGGATGAAGCCTTGCCTGATGACAGCGGCCATGTGGCATGGGCCAATCGGACACTCATTTCTCTGGCAGCGCTGACGCCTGCCCATCTTTTCCGATGAGGGCCGCCGATGTCTGACCCGATCCTCATCGTCGTTTTCCTGCGTGGCGGCATGGACGGGCTGAACCTTGTCAGCCCCACCGGCGACACGGACTATGTCGCCGCCCGGCCCGAGGATCTCAGGGTGCTTCGGAAGGGCGACAATCCCGGCATTCCACTCGCAGATCAGGCGGCGGATGTCGACTTCCGCTTCCACCCCGCAGCGGCACCTTTTGCCGAGATGTTCGGCGCGCGCGAACTTGCCGTCATTCACGCCGCGGGCCTGACCGACGGCACCCGCAGCCATTTCGACGCCGAGGCGAGGATGGAACGGGCAGCAAAGGGCGGCGCGGCGGGCGGGTGGCTCGGCCGCTGGTACGACGCGAACCGGCCCGATGGGCCGCTGCCGATCCTTGCCGCCGGATCATCCCTGCCCGACAGCCTGGCGGGCACCCGTGATGTCGCGGTCGCCGACGCGCTTGAGGATCTGATCCTGGCGCAGGGCCATGATCTGTCCCCGACCCTGCGTCGGCGCATCCGCGAAGGCTTCGGGGCACATCCGTTGATCGGCGCGCCGATCAGCGCGCTTCTGCATCTGTCTGAAGTGCTGGAAGCTCGGATCACCGATGCCGACACGGGCGAGGTCGCCGACTACAAGCCCTCGGTCGACTACCCCGACAACGAACTCGCGCAGCCGCTCAAGACCATCGCCCGGGCGATCAAGCTCGACCTTGGCCTGCGCATCGCGACGCTCGACTACGGCGGCTGGGACACGCATGTCAACCAGCGTGGCGAGTTCGCGCAAAATCTGGAAAGGTTGAGCGTCGGCCTGACGGCCTTCTGGCGCGATCTTGGACCGGCGCAGGACAGGACCAATGTCGTCATCATGAGCGAGTTCGGCCGCCGCCTGCGATCAAACACGGCGGGCGGGACCGATCATGGCTTTGGCAACGCGATGATGGTTCTGGGCGCCGGCATTCGCGGCGGAAGGATGTATGGTCGCTGGCCGGGTCTGGCCAACGACGCGCTGAATGCCGGGGCAGATCTCGACATCACGACGGATTACCGGCACGTTCTGGCGGACGTGCTGCGCCACCACATGGGCCAGGGCGACCTGTCCTCGATCCTCCCGGGCTTCACGCCGGAGCCACTCGGGCTTTACCGCCCGGCTTGAAGCCGCCCCTTAAAGAACCGTCTCGAACGCAGCCGCGATGGACAAGAGCCGCGCGTCTCCGCCCAGCGCGCCGGTCAACTGCATCCCCACCGGCAGGCCATCAACCGCTCCGCAGGGCAAGCTGAGCGAGGGATGGCCGGTTACGTTCGCGAAACCGCTCGCCAGCATTTCGCTGTCCTCGCCGTCAGCGATCTCGGGGTCTTCGAGCGGGGCGACGAAGGGAACGCTGGGCGATATCAGCACATCTACCGAGGCAAGGGCCGCCTCGACCGCATCCCGCAGTTCCTTCTGTAACCGTTGCGCCTTGACGTAGTCGGTTGCGGCAACCTTGACCCCCGCCTCGACCTGCGCACGGGTGCCGGGCGCGTATCCGGCGGCGTTCCTCGCGTAGAGCTGTTCGTGGATCACCGAGGCTTCCGGCAGAAGGATCGTCATCAGGCCCTGGTTTGCCCGGTCCAGCCCCGGCACGTCGATGTCGCGGACGCCGGCCCCTGCGATGCGCAAGACCTCTTCCACTTGCCCGAACCGTTCCGTCACCGCGCGACCGATCGCAGTCGTCGAGACATGACGCCGAAGAACGCCAATCCGCAGGCCGTTCAGGCGCGGCGGTTCAAGCGGCATCGGATTTCCGGCAAGCACGGCAAGCGCGAGGGCCGCGTCCGCCGCGCTCCGCGCCAGCGGGCCAGCGTGGTCGAGGCTCCACGATAGCGGGAAGACACCATCGAGCGGCACAAGCCCGAAACTCGGCTTCAGCCCGACGATACCGCAGTAGGCCGCCGGAATGCGGATCGACCCGCCGGTATCGGTTCCGATCGCCAGGGGAACTATCCCCCCCGCGACCGCCGCCGCCGATCCGCCACTTGACCCGCCCGCCGTTCGGCTTGGGTCATGAGGATTGTTGGTCTGACCGATCTCGGGATGGGCGACGCCATAGGCGTATTCCAGCAGGTTCGTTTTGCCGAGAATCACCGCCCCCGCGGCGCGCAGCCGCGAGACAAGCGGCGCATCCTTCGCGGCGATCCGGGCTGGTTCAACCTTGGTGCCCCAGCCGGTTGGGACGCCTTCGACCTCGATCAGGTCCTTGATCGCGACCGGGATGCCGTGCAGTGGCCCGAGGTTCTTTCCCGCCCTCAGCTCCCCCGTCCGTCGTGCGGCATCGGCGCGCGCTTCCTCCTCCATCCGGCAGGCGAAAGCGTTGAGCGACGGCTCCAGCCGCGCGATCCGCCCAAGCGCGGCGTCCACCACGTCCGACGGCGTGAGCGATCCGTTACGATAGGCCGCGCCGAGTTCGTGAACGGTCGGAAAATCCTCCATGTCAGCCCTGCCCCAGCCGCTCGAAAAGTCGCGCCCAGGCGATGAGGCCGGTTCGGAAACTTGAAAGGCGGAAGAACTCGTTGGGGGCATGGTAGTCCTCGTCCGAAGTGGAGAACGAGAAGAAGACGATGCTGGCGCCAAGATGTCGGGCAAAGACATCACCGATGGGGATTGTCGCACCCATGGCGACGCGCAGAGGCCTTGCGCCGAGGAGTTCGCCAAGAATGCCTTCCGCCACCTTCAATGCCGGCAGATCCGGATCAAGCGCGAAGGCGGAACTGCCCGGACCGTGGCGTTTCACCGAAAGCCGGTAGCCCGTCGGCAACACGCATTGAAGATGCCGCGTGATCGCCTCGGCGACCTTCGCCGGTTCCTGCCCCGCGACAAGCCGGCACGTGATCTTGGCCGAAGCACCCGCCGGAATCACCGTCTTGGTCCCGGCGCCCTGATAGCCGCCCGAGATGCCGTTGAATTCAAGCGTTGGGATCAGCCATTGCCGGGTCAAGAGATCCTCGCCTGACGGCAGTGGATTGGGCCGGTCGGCGCCGAGGCCATCGAAGTAGGCGCCGGTGTCGAAGTTCACGGACCGGATCGCCTCGCGGATCGCCGGATCGGGCTCTCTCGCGTCATCGGCGAAGCCCTCGACGACGACGGTTCCCCCGGCATCATGCAGGGTGGCGAGCATCCCGACGAGCGCCCGGATCGGGTTGGGGCCGGAACCGCCGTGGCGGCCGGAATGCAGGTCTTTGCCCGCGCCTTCGACCGTGACCTCAAGCGCCGTCATCCCCCGGCTCGCGACCGTCATCGACGGCAGGTCCGCCCGCCACATCGCGCCATCGGCAGAAACGACGAAGTCGCAGGCGAGCCGGTCCTTCAGCGTCGCGACCGTCGCGTCGAGATGCGGACTGCCGGATTCCTCCTCGCCCTCGATGATGACCTTCAGGTTCAGAGGCAATCGTCCGGCAGTCTCTCGATAGGCCAGCGCCACGAGGATCGGGATCAGGAGCGGCCCCTTGTCGTCCGAGACGCCGCGAGCGTAGAGCCGGTCGTCGCGCACCTCCGGCTCGAACGGGTCGGAGAGCCACTTGTCCAAGGGGTCGGGCGGCTGCACGTCGTAGTGGCCATAGACCAGCACGGTCGGCGCTCCGGGCGCGGCGCACCATTCGGCCAGCACCGCGGGATGGCCGCCGGTCGCGATGATGTCGACGGTTGGAAATCCGGCATCGGCCAGTCGTTCGGCCGCAAACTCGGCCGCGGCGCGGATCGGCTTGGCATAGGCGGGATCGGTCGAGACGCTGGGGATGCGGCAAAACGCCTTCAGCGTCTCGATCGCCTCGGCCTCATGCGCGGCGAGCCAGTCTTCGACGACGCTCATTTGCCGCCGTCCACGCCGAGCGTTTCGCCGGTGATCCACCCGGCTTGGTCGGACGCGAAGAACATCACGGCGTTGGCGATGTCCTCAGGCTTGCCAAGCCGGCGCATCGCGATGCCCGACAAAAGCCGTTCCTGCCCGTCCTTGCCCATTGCATCCCATTGCCGCTCGGTCGTGGGATTCGAACGGACAAAACCTGGTGCAACGCAGTTCACGGTGATCCCCCAGGGGCCGAGTTCATGCGCAAGCTGCCGGGTCAGGCCGATCTGGCCGGCCTTGGCGCTGGCATAGGCCTGAATGCCGGTAAGGCTGATCGACCGGCCCGCGCCGGAGGAGATATTGACCACGCGGCCCGCCTTCTTTCGCTTCATGGCGGGCGCCACCGCCTGGGTCATGAAGAACGTACCAGAGAGGTTGACGTCGAAGATTGCCTGCCAATCCGCGGCGCCGATGTCCTCGATCGGGCGGCCGACCTGGCCGCAAACGCCACCGGCATTGTTCACGAGGATGTCGATCCCGCCGCCCTTCGCCTCGACCTTCGCGACTGCCGCCTGCACCGCATCACGGTCGCCGACATCGACGATCGCGCTTTCGCAGGCTCCATCGGATCGCGAGACCGTCTCGGCAAGCCCCTCGGCGTTCACGTCGAAAGCGTAGACCTGCGCGCCGTGCGCCGCGAAAGCATGCGCGATGGCGCGGCCGAAGCCATGGCCCGCGCCCGTCACGATCACGCGGCGGCCTTCAAAACCGATGTTCATTCCAACCTCTCAGCCAGTTCCGCCAGATTTTCCGCCGCCAAGGGCCGCTTGCCGGCCTCGACCGCGGTCACCATTTCGATCAGCCTTGCAGTCAGCGGTGTGGGCACCCCGTGTTTCCGCCCGGTCTCGATGATCGGACCGAGCTGTGCCTCGGCCTCGGTCTTGCGCTTTCGAATGGCAAGGTCGCGCCAGATGCCCGAATGCGTCTTGGCCGATCGCCGGTTGTGCGCCACCATCTCGTCGAAGGACCGGTCGATCACGGATTGCGCCGCGTCGGGCATGAAGGCGGCGGGGTCGAAGCCGTTGAACGCCTCGGTCCGCACGCCCTCGGCCGCGGCCACCCGCCCGACCTCCTGCCCCAGCCGGGTCAGGAGCAGCCGCGCGCCCTTGTCGTCCAGCACGTCAGCGATACTGTCATTCGTCAGTGCGGTCGCGAACAGGAGCGCCCCGTAGATCAGCTTGCCCCAGAGATAGCCCCAGATGTTCGCCGTCAGCACCGCTTCGGGGTCGAAATCCCGCATCAGATGGTGCAATGCCTTGATCCGACCGGTTTCCGCCCCGTCCAGCTCGCCCACCACCACCGCGCCCTGGCCCGAATAGGCGACGACGCCCGGTTCGAGATAGTCCGCGCCGAAATTGACGAAGCAGCCAATCGTGCGGTCAGCACTGACAACCTGGGCGATGGCGATCTCGTTCAACCCGTTCTGCGCCGAGACGACGTAGCCGCCCTTGGTGACGTGCGGAGCAAGCTCCCGCGCCGCCGTTTCGGTATGCAGCGCCTTCACGCAAAGAAAGGTGCGCTCGAATTCTCCTGCCAGATCACCGGGCAGAAAGGCCGGTGCGCGCACGGTATCCTCCCAGATCGGGCCGACGATCTTCAGCCCTGTGCGGTTTATGGCCTGTACATGCTCAGGAACGTTGTCGACGAACACGACCTCGTGCCCCGCCCGGATGAACGCTGCGCCGAGGCTGCCGCCGATGGCCCCGGCGCCCCAGATCAGGATCTGGCCGCTCAATTCCAGCCCTCGTCCATCAGCCGCCGGGTCTCGGCCACGGCCACGTCCCAGATCGCCTGCATGTCTTCGTCCGGACGTTGGTAGTAGCCGCCGAAATTGCCGTCGCCCAGATACTTGCGCACGCCTTCGGGATTCATCACCCGCATCTTCTCAAGCTCGATCATCGGCTTGCGCTGCTCGGGCATCTCGACGCCCTCGAGCCGGGTCCAGGGGAAGTTCTCCATCCACGAGGCGTGCGAGGCGACGGTGTCGATCTCCTGCACCTTGGCGAAGGTCTGGGGGGCATTCCACCAGTTGTGGAATTTCACCGCGCAGTCCGGATTGTCGGCCATCCATTCGATGGCGAGCGCACCCGCCGGCGCGTTGCCGCCATGGCCGTTGACGATCAGGATGCGGCGGAACCCTTGGCCGCGCAAACTGTCGAGGATGTCGCGCACGACCCGGACGTAGGTCTCGGTCCGCAGGCTGACGCTGCCGGGATAGCCGAGGAAGTAGGGCGTGAGTCCGTAGGGTACGACCGGAAATACCGGCACACCCAGCGGTTCGGCGGCGTCAAGCGCCACCTTCTCCGAAAGGATCGAATCGACCGAAAGCGACAGGCCCGCATGCTGCTCCGTGCTGCCCAGCGGCAGGACGGCTAGGTCGCTGTGCCTGAGCCATGCTTCGACCTGGCCCCAGTTCATGTCGGACACTCTCATGACGCTTCCTTTCTGCCGCCCATCGCAGGTTGGTCGGTCTTTGTGATGAACGGGATGACCAGCCGGTCGATATCGCCCGGATCGGGAATGTGGCGGTATTCGATCTTCTGCGCATCGGGCCGCGCGTGGACGGCGGCGGCATCCGCGCCGGTCGAAAGCACCAGTACGTCGCAGTCCGAAAGAGCGGCAGGCAACGCGGGATCGTCCATGGCAAGCGCCGTAACACCTTGCAGATGCGCGGCGAACCGGCGCACGCCCAGGCTCAGGATCGGAAGGAAATCGGCAAAGCGTGACACCACACCGACCTCGGCCATCGGGTCGAGAGAGGCCAGCGCCATGCGAGTTTCTTCCGATGGAATGAAGCGCAGCGACAGCACCTTGACGCCGGGCACGATGCGCTGGATCTCCTCTTCGAGATTGGAGAAGGTCAGCACCAGATCGGAGGCGGCAACCCGCCCTCGCAGCTCCGCGTCCGCGGTCAGCCGGTCCATCGTCGCGGGTTCGACCGAGGCGAGATGGCCCACCCGATCCTCGACGAAACGAGCGTAGCTGGCGGTGGCGTCCTTGAAAAGCCCGACCATGACGATGTCCTTGCGGCGCCCCGCGCCAAGACGATAGGTCACACGCGCATTGATCATCGCCAGGATGTCGGCGGGCTTGAGACCGGCCCTGAGCGCCAAGTCGATGACGCTGTCGATGTCGCGGCGCAGCCGCGGCGCCTCTTCCCGCCCCGCGATTCGGCCAAAGGAACTTTCAGCCACAAAGGTACCGGAACCCGAGCGCCCCTCGATCAACCCTTCGGCCTTCAGATCGCCATAAACCTTGCTGACCGTCATCGGCGCGACGCCGACCTGTTCAGCGAGATCGCGCACCGAAGGCAGGGAATCACCGCGCGACAGGGCGCCAAACGAAATCTCGTGTTCAATCGCGCCTTTCAATTGCTGGCGGATCGAGATGGCCGACTTTCGGTCGATCTTGATTCTCATACTTCTCCCCGACCAGTGTACTATGAAAACAATATGATATTGGCGGCAAAACACGCGGATGCGAGGAGATTACGCAGTTTCCGGACGAAAATCCAGCAAACTGTAACATTGACTTGTGACCTGTCTCGTGGAACGTTTCGGTGAAGTATAACGATAATCGCAACCTGGGAGGTGTTGAGATGAAATTCCTGTCTATTGCCGCGCTTTCGGCCGCCGTGCTGATCGGGGGCCAAACAGCCGTATCCGCGCAGGAGCGCGGCGGAGTGATGACCTACGGTCGCTACACCGACAGCCTGTTCCTCGATCCGGTGCTGAACGACGCCAACGTCGACATCTGGGTGATGAACAACATCTACGAAACGCTCATCAATCCGACCGACGACGGGCTGGGGCTCGAACCCGGACTGGCCACGGAATGGGAAGTTAGCGAGGCCGGCGATGCCGTCACGCTGAAACTGCGCGAGGGCGTGAAGTTCTCGGACGGAACGCCGATGACGGCGGATGACGTGATCTGGTCCCTCGACCGCGCCAGGAACCCCGACAACGGCATCTGGAACTTCCTCCTCGCCTCGGTCGACACGGTCACAGCGCCCGATCCCCAGACGATCGAGCTCAAGCTGAAATACCCCGACCCGACGATCCTGGCCGCACTCAGCGTCTTCAACTCGGCCGTCATGCCGAAGGCCGCGTTCGAAGCCATGCCGGGCGACACCGACGCCGCCAAGGCAGAGGAATTCGCCAAGATGCCGATCGGCACCGGTCCTTTCATGCTGGAAAGCTGGGAGCGGGGGGCGACGATGAGATTGGTGAAGAATCCGAACTACTGGGACAACGGCGCAGACGGACAGCCGCTGCCCTATCTCGACGGGTTGACCTTCGAGATCATCCCGGACGATGCGACCCGCATCCTCAAGCTGCAGTCGGGCGACATCGACGGAGCGGAGTTCATCCCCTTCGCGCGGGTAGCCGAGTTGCAGGCTGACCCGAACATCAAGATGGAGCTTTTCCCTGGCACGCGCGTCTGGGACGTCATCATCAACGTGCGCCCTGAACTTGACGGCAAGCCGAATCCGCTGTCGGACGAAAAGGTGCGCCAGGCGATGAACTACGCTACCGACAAGGAGGCGCTTGTTCAGGTCGTGACCTATGGTGTCGGCACGCCGCTGTCTTCGTTCATGTCGTCCACCACGCCGATGCATTCGGGCGATGGACCGCTTTTCCCGCATGATCTGGAAAAGGCCAAGGCGCTGATGGCGGAGTCGGGCTATCCCGACGGGTTCAAGATCAGTATCCTGACCATTGCCGGCAACCAGGATGATCTTGGCATCACGACGGCGCTGCAACAGATGTGGGGCGCGATCGGCATCGATCTGGAAATCAAGCAGGTCGACAACGCCTCGCGCACCGAACAGTACCGCAACGGCACGTTCGAGATGCGCACGGGTGGCTGGACGAACGATATTTCCGACGCCAGCCAGATCACCTCCTACTTCGCCTACAGCCCGACCATCGACGCGCTGCATTCGGGTTGGAAGAACGACGAGGTCGACCAGCTCTTCGAAGCCTCGCAGAAAGAGATGGACACGGCCAAGCGTGCCGAACAGTTCGCGCGCATCCAGGAAATCTTCAACGCGACAGGGCCGACGATACCGCTTTACGAAACGCCGTATCCCGTGGCGCTTAGGAGCAACGTGAACGGGTTCAACCAGATCCCGCTCGGCAACAACATCTTCCGCGAAACCTGGCTCGCGAAGTGACACCGCGCGGCGCGGAGGGGCCTGCCCCTCCGCGTCCCATGGATTTCCGCAACGGGGGACGCGTCCTGTGCAACTGGCATCCTTCCTCGCCCGCCGCCTCCTGCAACTGATCCCGACGCTTCTTTTCATCCTCATCGTGGTGTTCGCACTCGTCAGGCTTCTGCCCGGCGACCCGGCGAGCGCCATTCTCGGCGACCGGGCGCTTGACGCCGATGTCGAGCGCATCAACCGCGAGCTTGGCCTTGATCGCTCGCTGCCGGTGCAGTTCGCGGTGTTTGCGAAGTCGGTCGCGACGGGCGATCTGGGCAAATCGATCCATCTCAAGCTGCCGGTGACGGAGTTGATCGTGCAGCGGCTTCCGATCACCATCATGCTCACCATCATGGCGGCACTGATCGCGGTCCTGTTTGCCGTGCCTCTGGCCTTCGTCGCGGCACTCCGACGCGGGAAAGCCGCTGACAGCGCCGTCCGTGGCGCGTTCCAGGTAGGGCTGTCGATGCCGGTCTTCTATCTCGGGCTGATCCTGCTCACTGTTTTTGGCGCCCGCCTTGGCTGGTTCCCGGTCGGCGGCTATGGCGACGGGTTCCTCGACCATCTCTACCACCTGTTCCTGCCCGCCGTGACGCTGGCGCTCAGCCTGTCGGCCATCCTGATGCGCAACCTTCGCGCCGCGATCATCGAGGTGATCGACGCCGAATATGTGCAGTTCGCCCGCGCCAAGGGGATACAGCCGGGCCTTGTGCTCATGCGCCATGTCCTGCGCAATGCGCTGATCTCCACCGTCGCGCTCTTCGGGCTGTCTATCGGCACTCTCCTTGGCGGCGCGGTCATCACCGAAACCGTCTTCGCCATCCCCGGCGCCGGGCGGCTGATGGTCGACAGCATCTATGGCCGCGACTATCCGGTCGTCCAGGGCATGACGATCGCGCTTGCCGTGCTCGTGTCGATCACGTTCCTGCTGACGGACCTGGTGCAGGCCTGGCTCGACCCGAGGGTGTCGCGATGACCGACGCTACGACGCCCCTCCCGGCGGCCGAGTCTGTCCGGCGCACGGCTTTACCGAGACCATTGGTCTTCGGTGCGGCGATCCTGGCCGCCAGCATCATGGTGGCGATATTCCCCACTGCCTTCGCACCCTACGACCCCAACGCTTTCGACTACGGAGCGCTCCTTCATGGACCGAGCCTCGCGCATCCCTTCGGCACCGACAATTTCGGCCGGGATGTGTTGTCGCGCGTCATTCACGCCTACACGATCGACATGCAGATCGCGATTTTTGCCACGATCTTCCCGTTTCTGATCGGCACGGTCATCGGCGCACTCGTGGGCTATGCCGGCGGCATCGCCGAGACACTCTTCGGCCGCGTCGTCGATGCCGTCATCACGTTCCCCTTCCTCGTTCTCGTGATCGCCATTGTTTCGGTACTGGGGCCGGGTCTTGTGAACATGTACATCGCCGTCGGCGTGGTCGGCTGGGTCTTCTACGCCCGCATAATCGCTGCCGAGGTCAAGGTGCAGAAACGGCTCGATTATGCCGACGCGGGCCGGGCGATGGGCTATACTCATCTGCGGATCATCTTCGGCCACCTCCTGCCCAACGCCATCACCCCTGCGATCGTCTACTGGATGACCGACATGGCGCTGGCGATCCTGCTGGGGTCGAGCCTCGGCTATCTTGGCCTAGGTGCGCAACCGCCCGCCGCCGAATGGGGCGTACAGATCGCCGACGGCAAGAACTTCATGGCGACGGCATGGTGGATTTCGGTCTTTCCGGGCCTCGCCATCGTTCTGACCGGCCTCGGCTTCAGCCTGACCGGCGACGGTCTGGCGGAACTGCTGAGGACCAAGCGATGAATGCTTCGGCCCCGGCGCTTGAGGTGCGCAACCTGACGACCACGTTTGGCGGCGGTCGCCTTACCGCGGTCAACGACGTGTCCTTTACCGTCCGCGCGGGCGAGGTACTGGGGCTTGTGGGCGAAAGCGGATCGGGGAAAAGCGTGACCCTGCGCTCGATCATGCGGCTGGTTCCCGCCTCCGGGTCGGTATCCGGATACGTCTACTGGCAGGGCCGCGACATCCTGACCATGAGCGGCGCTGATCTGCGGGGCGTCCGCGGAGGCCAGATCTCCATGATCTTCCAGGAACCGATGACCGCGCTCAACCCGGTGCTGCCGGTCTTCACCCAGATCGAGGAGAACCTGAAGGCGCATACGGGCCTGGACCGGGCCGGCCGCGCTGCCCGCGCCCGCGATCTGATGGATCTTGTCGGCATCCCCGATGCTGCCCGGCGGCTAAAGGAATATCCCCACCAGTTCTCGGGTGGGATGCGCCAGAGGGTGATGATCGCCATCGCATTGGCGAGCAACCCCAAGCTGCTGCTGGCGGACGAGCCGACGACGGCGCTCGACGTGACCATTCAGGACCAGATACTCAAACTGATCCTGGACCTGAGGGATGAGCTGTCGATGAGCGTCGTCCTCGTCACCCATGATCTTGGTGTCGTCGCGGCGACCTGCGACCGGATGGCCGTGATGTACGCGGGCCGGATCGTCGAGACAGGAACGGTTGCCGAGGTCTTCGCCCAGCCCAACCATGCCTATACGCGCGGCCTGCTCGGGTCGGTTCCCCATGCCGGAACCGAACGCTCGATGCTTCTGTCGATCGAAGGCACACCGCCGCCGCTTGACCGCATTCCAACCGGCTGCGCCTTCAACCCGCGCTGCGAATTCGCGACCGAACCCTGCCGCGCCCGGGTGCCCGAGCTGGAGGAGATCGCCCCCGCCCGCCGCATCGCCTGTTTCAACCGCGAAGCGGTTGCTGCCGCGGGATCGCCCGTATGACCGAAAATGTCCTGATCGCCGTCGAGGGCGTCGGCAAACGCTTTCCACTCCCGCAGGGAGTGATGAGCCGCCTGTCGGGCGAGCCGGCGCCGGCGGTCCACGCCCTCAATGGCGTGAGCTTCGAGATACGGCGCGGCGAGACGCTCGGCATCGTCGGCGAAAGCGGCTGCGGGAAGTCGACCCTGGCGCGCTGCCTCGTGCGGCTGCATGAATGCGACGAGGGGCGCATTCTCTTTGAAGGGCAGGACATCGGCGCGCTGGCCGGCCCGGCCCGCCGCGCCTTCAACCGACGGGTCCAGATGATCTTTCAGGATCCCTACAGCTCGCTCAATCCGCGGATGAAGGTCCGCCGCATCCTGGGCGAGGCGCTCAGCGTCCATCGCATGCGTCCGGCTGCGGGTATCTCCGCGAGAGTCGCCGAGCTTCTGGAGCTGGTGCGGCTCAACCCCGACGCGGCCGACCGCTACCCGCACGAATTTTCCGGCGGCCAACGCCAGCGCATCGGCATCGCCCGGGCGCTCGCGGTGGAGCCCGAGGTGCTGGTGGCGGATGAACTCGTCTCGGCCCTCGACGTGTCGGTGCAGGCGCAGGTGGTGAACCTGCTTCTCGACCTGCAGGAACGACTGCACCTGACCGTCGTCTTCGTCGCCCATGACCTGCGTCTCGTGCGCCATATCTCACACCGGGTCGCAGTCATGTATCTTGGCAAGGTGGTAGAGCTCGGGCCAACCGAGACGCTGTTTTCCGCCCCCCGCCATCCCTACACCAAGGCGCTTCTCGATGCGGCGCCCGAGCTTGATCCCGCCCATCGCAGCCGTACGGTTGCGGCACGCGGCGAGTTGCCAAGCCCGATCAACCTTCCGCTTGGGTGCCATTTCCACACCCGCTGCCTGCACGCCTTCGCCCGCTGCAGGACCGAAAGCCCGACCCTGTCCCCCCGGGCACTGGCGCACCATGCTGCCTGCCACCTGACCGATTTCGGCAAACCAGAGACAAGAGAATGAGCTATTCCGCTTTTGAGAACCAGATCGCCCGGATCAACGACATCATTTGCGCGGTCAATCTTCTGGCCTGGGATTCCCGCACGATGATGCCGCCGGGTGGCGTCGATGCCCGTGGCCATCAGATCGCCACGCTGACCGGACTCGCCCGCGACCTCGCCACCGGCGACGTCATGCGCCGCGCGATGGATGGCGCGCGGGATGAGCTGGCCTCTGCGCCAAAAGTTGACATCCGCCACCGCGCACTGTCGCAGGCCGAGGCGGAAATCGGCACGCTCAAACGCATCCCCGCCCGGATCATCTCGGACATGGCCGGGCTCAAGACACGCGCCCATGCAGCCTGGGTCGAGGCGCGTGCGAGAAACGACTTTGCGGGCTACGCGCCGCTTCTGGACCGGATGATGACGATGCAGCGCGAGATTTCCGCAGCCATAGGCGGCGGCGATCACCCCTATGATCCGCTGATCGGGATGTACGAACCCGGCATGAACTTCGCCGAGCTTCGGGCCATTTACGACCGGCTCAAATCCTCGCTCGTACCGCTGATCGAACGCGCCAGGGCCGCTCCCCAGCCGCGCGTGGATTTCCTCGAACGGCCCTTCCCGATTCCCGCCCAGAAAGCCTTCGGCCTGAAGATCGCCGAGCGTATGGGCTATGACCTGCAACGCGGGCGACTCGATGACACCGTGCATCCGTTCGAGATTTCCTTCACCCGAGACGACGTGCGCATAACCAGCCGGTTCCGCGAAAGCTGGCTGCCCGGTGGTATCTTCGCGCTCTGGCACGAGGCCGGGCATGGCATGTACGAACAGGGCGTCGCGCCGGGGTTCACACGCACCATCTTCGCCACTGACATCGTCAATCTCTATGGTGTCGGCGGCGCGAGCTTCGGGATGCACGAATCCCAGTCGCGGCTTTGGGAAAACCGCGTCGGTCGGTCCCGCCGGTTCTGGGAACTGCATTTCGACGACCTGCGCGACCATTTCCCCGAGCAACTGTCTGACGTCGCGGCGGAAGAATTCTGGCGTGCCGTCAACCGCGTGAGCCCCGGCTTCATCCGGGTCGAGGCGGACGAACTGACCTACGACATGCACATCATCCTGCGCTCCGAGATCGAGGCGGCGCTGATGGCCGGTGAGATGGAGGTGGCAGACCTGCCCGGCATTTGGGCCGAGAGGATGCGCAGTTATCTCGGGCTGGAGGTGCCGAATGATACGCTCGGCGTATTGCAGGACGTGCATTGGTCGCACGGCTATGTCGGGTCGTTCCCGACCTATACGCTCGGCAACATCATGTCGTCGCAGCTTTTCGCAAAGGCGCAACGGGCGGACGGCATCGCCGCCGGTTTGCAGACGGGCGACTACCTCCCGCTGCACGGCTGGCTGACCGAGAACGTCTATCGCCACGGTCGGTCCTCAACGCCGAAAGAGACCCTTGATCGCGTGACGGGCAGCGGGCTCGATCCCGCGCCCTACATCGCCGACCTGACTGCCAAGGTGGAGGCGATGCACGCATGACCCAGCCACCGATCTGCACCGCCGATCTTTATGACCTCCACAACGACCTTCTGCGTGTTTGCGAAACGCAGTTTCGCAGTTTCGGTGGCTGTGAGACCTTCTTCGGACCGTGCGAGACAGTGGCGACGTTCGAAGATCACACGCCGGTCCTCCGGGCGCTGGAAACAGAAGGGCGCGGGCGGATTCTCGTGGTGGATGGTCAAGGTTCCATGAAAGTGGGGCTGATGGGCGATCGGCTGGCCGAAATCGGCGCGGCGAACGGCTGGCGCGGCGTCATCGTCAACGGGGTGATCCGCGACAGCGCCGGGATCGATGCTCTGTCTATCGGCGTTCGCGCGCTTGGCACGACCGCAAGGCGGGGCTGGACCTCTGGCCCTTCGTCTCAGGGAAAACCGGTCAGTTTCGGCGGCGTGACCCTCGCCCCCGGGGACTGGGTCTATGCCGACCGGGATTGCGTGATCGTGGCGGCGTCGGAACTTCCCATTCCCACCTGAAGAAAGAGCGGCAGCAAATGACCTGTCGACCCAATCTCGCACGGCAAACAGCTTGACGCATTCATCCGGCAGGCCCATCCTTGCGTCACGAGTCGGTCAAATACCGAATGGCATTCAGGCCCCGTTTCCAGTTCGCGTTCGCGCTGACTGGCGCGGGGCTTTTCTTTTGTGGGGAGCATCGTGAGACGCCGCGTCGAAATCGGTCTCTTGTTTTCACTGACGGGAAGCTATGCCCTTCTCTCGCAGGCGTGCCGTGAGGGGGCGCTTGCCGCCATCGCGGCTGTCAACGCCGATCCGGCATTCGACATCGACTTCGCTCCGGTGGAGCGCGATCCGGGCGGCAACATCGACCTCTACGGCCCGTATTGCGAAGAGATCCTGCGCGACACCTCGGCGCGCCATGTCGTCGGCTGCATTACATCGTGGAGCCGAAAGGAGGTCATTCCGACACTGGAAAAGGTCGGAGGAACCCTGTGGTACCCGGCACCCTACGAAGGGTTCGAATCGTCGGACCACGTCGTCTATATGCATGCCTGCCCGAACCAGCACCTGCTGCCTCTTCTGGCCTGGGCCTTTCCACGTTTCGGCCGCCGCGCCTACCTGACCGGATCGAACTACATCTGGGGGTGGGAGATCAACCGGCTGGCGCGCGAAACCATTGCGACGGCGGGCGGCGAAGTGCTTGGCGAACGCTACCTGCCGATCGGCTCGCTCGATGTCGGGCGGATGGTCGACGAAATTCGCGTCACCCGGCCGGATTTCATCCTCAATTCGCTGATCGGCCCGTCGCAATACCGCTTTCTCGCCGCATACCATGCGCTCAGTCTTTCCGATCCGCATTTCCGTCCCGCAACCTGCCCGGTGCTGTCGTGCAACCTGACTGAATGCGAACTGCCTGTGATGGACGAGGCCACCGAAGGGTTGATTGCCGCCGGTCCCTATTTCCGGGACGCGAGTGCGAATTTCGGCAGTTCGTTCGAGGCTGCGGCGTATGACGCGGTCATGGAACTCGCGCGTCTGCTTGCGCACCGGCAGGACGCGGAGAGGGAAAGCCTGGCCCGCCTCCTGGACACATGCGATGACTCAATCTGCACGATCGATCCGAAGACGCACCACCGGACACTTCCGGTTCTGATCGCCCAGGTTCGGGACGGCGTTTTCGAGGTGCTGGAACGGCAGCCCGCCGTGGCGGGCGACCCCTACCTCTCGCGCGCAGCCCAAACACCGGCGCCGGGCCTTAGGGTGGTTTCATGAAGCGCCGTATTCGCATCCAGAAACTTGGCGGCGCGCGGGCGCTGATCCTGCATCGGCCGCACCCGTCGGTTCAGAATCTGGCGCGGCAACTGACTGCTATCGGACTTGAGGTCGCGTCGGATTGGCCCGATCCCGGTGCGGAATTCCTGGCGGCCGATTTTCTGTTCTTCGACGCCGATATGGGCCATGACGCGCAATTTCCGTGGGAACCGGGCGCATCGCCGATGCCGATGATCGCGCTTATCGGGTCCGAGGCGCCGGGACGGATCGAATGGGCGCTCGGGATGGGCGCACATGCCCAGATCCTGAAACCGGTGGGTGACAGCGGCGTTTACAGCGCCCTTCTGATCGCGCGCGATGCCTTCGATGCGCGGCGCGAATTGACGGCGCGGATCGCGGACCTTCAGGCGCGGCTCGACGACCGGCAGAGCGTCGTGCAGGCGGTGGCGCTGCTTGCGTCGCGCGGCATGGCCGAGGCCGACGCCTATGCGGAGTTGCGGCGGCTGGCGATGGGATGGCGCATAACCATCGAGGCGGCATCCCACCGGGTGATCGCGCGGCTGAGGGATGGCGGGGGGGCGGATGACCGACGCAGCAGCCTCTGACGCCATGCAACGGCCGGGCGGGGCGCTGTCGCGGCTCATCCGACGCAAGCTCGCGCTGTTCGGGCTGGCGCTGATCGTGCTGGTAGTGGCTGGCGCCGTCTTCGCGCCATGGATCGCCCCCTATGCGCCCGATACGCAGCATTTCGACGGGCTGACGATCGAGGGCGCGCCCCTGCCGCCCGGCGGGGCCTTTCCGCTTGGCACCGATCTTCTCGGCCGCGACCTTTTCAGCCGCATCCTTTACGGCGCCCGCACATCTCTCATCATCGGGGTGGCGGCGAACGGGATGGCGCTGGTCATCGGCACGCTGATCGGGCTGACGGCGGGCTACTTCCGCGGCTGGATCGGCGCGGTGCTGATGCGGTTCACCGACCTGATGATGGCTTTTCCGGCGCTGCTGCTGGCGATCTGCCTTGCGGCGATCTTCCAGCCCTCGCTCTGGATCGTGGCGATGGTGATCGCGCTGGTGAACTGGGTTCAGACGGCCCGCGTGATCTACACCGAGACGACGTCGCTTGCCGAACGCGACTTCATCGCGGCCGAACGCACGCTTGGGGCGGGAACGGGGCGCATCCTGTTCCGCCACGTGCTGCCGCATCTGGTGCCGATGATCATCGTCTGGGGGACGCTCGGGATTTCGACCACGGTGCTCTTGGAGGCGACGCTCAGTTATCTTGGTGTCGGCGTGCAGCCGCCGACGCCAAGCTGGGGCAACATCATCTTCGAGAACCAGACCTATTTCCAGACCGCGCCCTGGCTCGTCTTCATCCCCGGCGCCGCAATCCTGCTTCTGGCGCTCGCGTTCAACCTTGTCGGTGACGCGCTTCGCGATGTGCTCGACCCGACGCAAAGGGGGCGCGACTGATGGCCGCCTACCTCGTCCGCCGCCTCGTCCAGTCCGCGCTGATCCTGCTCGGCGTATCGTTCATCACCTTCTTCCTGCTCTATGTCCTGCCCGCCGATCCGGTGCGCCAGATCGCCGGGCGCTCGGCCACGGCGCAGACAGTGCAGAACATCCGCGAGCAGCTTGGCCTCGACCAGCCGTTCATCGTTCAATACGCGCGCTATCTGGGCGGGCTGGTGCAGGGCGATTTGGGCCGCAGCTATCTGCAAAAGACCGAGGTATCGTCGCTGATCATGTCGCGTCTGCCGGCTTCGCTTCTCCTGATGGCGGGCGGGATCCTGTGCGAACTGGTGCTGGGTCTCACGATGGGGGTCATCGCCGCGTTGAGACGCGGGCGGGCGCTGGACCAGACGTTGATGATCGGCTCTTTCGTCGCCGTCTCGGCCCCGCAATTCGTGGTCAGCCTCTTGCTGCTTTACGTCTTCGCGGTGCGGCTTGGCTGGTTCCCGATCGGCGGATACGGCACCTTCGCGCATCTCGTGCTGCCGGCACTGACGCTCGGCGTGCTCGGGTCGGGCTGGTATTCCCGCATGATGCGGTCTTCGATGATCGAGGTCTTGCGCGCCGATTTCATCCGCACCGCGCGGGCGAAGGGGTTGACCCGCCGCCGCGTCATCCTGCGCCATGCGCTACCGAACGCGATCCTGCCGATCATCGCGATGATCGGGATTGACATCGGCATCTTCATGGGCGGGATCGTCGTCGTGGAATCCGTCTTCGGCTGGCCCGGCATCGGCCAGCTTGCCTGGCAGGCGATCCAGCGCATCGACATCCCGATCATCATGGGCGTCACGCTGGTTTCGGCCTGCGCCATCGTCCTTGGCAACCTTCTGGCCGACCTCATCACGCCGTTCATCGACCCGCGGATCCGTATCCGCTGAAACAACCAGAAACCAACCAACGGGAGAATGAAATGAGACACTTTCTTGCAACGACAGCACTGGCGCTGACGCTGGCCGTGCCCGCCGCGGCGCAGGACTATCAGCCGGACCCGAACGCCAAACCGGGCGGCAGCATCACCATCACCTACAAGGACGATGTGGCGACGCTCGACCCCGCCATCGGCTATGACTGGCAGAACTGGTCGATGATCAAGTCGATCTTCGACGGGCTGATGGATTACGTCCCCGGCACCACCGAACTGCGCCCCGGCCTCGCCGAAAGCTACGATATCTCCAACGACGGCATGACCTTCACCTTCCATCTGCGCCCCGGCGTGAAGTTCCACAACGGGCGTGAGATGAATGCCGATGACGTCAAATACTCGCTCGACCGCGTGACCAATCCCGAAACGCAATCGCCGGGCGCGGGGTTCTTCGGCTCCATCGCGGGCTATGATGCGATGGCCGACGGTTCGGCGAGCGAGCTTTCGGGCGTGAAGGTCATCGACCCGCAGACGGTCGAGATCACGCTGTCTCGGCCCGACGCCACCTTCCTGCATGTCATGGCGCTCAACTTCGCGTCTGTCGTCCCGAAAGAGGCGGTCGAGGAGTATGGCGCCGATTTCGGCAAGCATCCGGTCGGCACCGGATCCTTCAAGCTGGGTGAATGGACCATCGGCCAGCGGCTGGTGTTCGAGAAGAATGCCGACAACTGGCGCGAGGGCGTGCCCTATCTTGACCAGATCATCTTCGAGGTCGGGCAGGAACCCATCGTGGCGCTCCTGCGGCTTCAGAACGGAGAGGTGGATGTGCCCGGCGACGGCATCCCGCCCGCGAAGTTCCAGGAGGTAATGGCCGATCCGGCGCAGGCGGAGCGGGTCGTCGAGGGTGGCCAGCTTCACACCGGCTACATCACGATGAACGTCAACACGCCGCCGCTTGACCAGAAAGAGGTGCGGCAAGCCATCAACATGGCGATCAACAAGGATCGGATCGTGCAGATCATCAACGGCCGCGCCGTGCCTGCGACCCAGCCGCTGCCGCCCTCTATGCCGGGCTACACCGAAGGGTATGAGGGCTATGCCTACGACCCTGAAGGCGCCAAGCAGATGCTGGCCGATGCCGGCTTTCCCGACGGCTTCGAGACCGAACTGTATGCGATGAACACCGATCCAAACCCGCGCATCGCGCAGGCGATCCAGCAGGATCTCGCGGCCATAGGTGTCAAGGCGTCGATCCAGTCGCTTGCCCAGGCCAACGTCATCGAGGCGGGCGGCAACGGTTCGGCGCCGATGATCTGGTCGGGCGGCATGGCCTGGATCGCCGACTTCCCCGATCCGTCGAACTTCTATGGCCCGATCCTGGGTTGTGCCGGCGCGGTCGAGGGCGGCTGGAACTGGTCGTGGTATTGCAACGAGGAACTTGACGCCAAGGCGACCGAGGCCGACAGCCTCGCCGATCCGGCCAAGGCGGACGAGAGGATGCAGATGTGGTCCGACGTCTACATGGGCATCATGGAGGATGCGCCCTGGGTGCCGGTCTTCAACGAACAGCGCTACACCATGAAGTCGCCGCGGATGGGCGGGGCCGATGCGCTTTACGTCGATCCGGTATCGATCCCGGTCAACTACGACTATGTCTTCGTGACCGAGTAGGACCATGTGCAAGACGTGCGACTACACGATCCACGGCAGGCAGCACCATTTCGGCTGGGACAACTCCATTGCCCCGGCCGAGAGGGTGGAGCCGGGATCGACCATCCTTTTCCACTGCCATGATTCCTCGGCGGGCCAGCTTGGCCCGTCGTCCACGATCGCCGATGTGACGGCGCTCGACTTCGGCAAGATCAACCCGGTCTCGGGTCCGATCCACGTCGAGGGCGCGGAGCCGGGCGATGCGCTGAAGGTGACGATCGACAGCTTCACTCCGCAGGCGCAGGACAGCAAGGGCTGGGGCTGGACGGCGAATATCCCCGGTTTCGGGCTGCTCGCCGACCAGTTCACCGATCCCGCGCTTCACGTCTGGAGCTATGATCCCGGCACGATGGAGCCCGCGCTTTACGGGAAAGAGGGGCGGGTTCCCTTGAAGCCATTTGCCGGAACCATCGGCTGCGCGCTGGCCGAAAAGGGACTGCACTCCATTGTGCCGCCGCGCCGGGTCGGCGGCAATCTCGACATCCGCGATCTTGCGGCGGGCACCACGCTCTACCTGCCGGTCGAGGTCGCGGGTGCGCTGTTCAGCGTGGGCGACACCCATGCCGCGCAGGGAGACGGAGAGGTCTGCGGCACTGCCATTGAGTCGCCCATGGACGTGGTGCTGACGCTTGACCTCGTGAAGGGCGTCAACCTCCAGACCCCGCGCTTCACCACGCCGGGGCCGGTGACGCGGCATCTGGATGCCAAAGGCTATGAGGTCACGACCGGCATCGGGCCGGACCTGATGGCGGCGGCGCGGGATGCGGTGTCGGGCATGGTCGATCACCTCTCCGCCACGCGCGGCATGGCGGCGGTCGATGCCTACATGCTGACGTCGACCTGCGGCGACCTGCGCATCTCCGAGATCGTGGACATGCCGAACTGGGTCGTCAGCTTCTACTTCCCGCGCGCCGTGTTCGAGTGAGCGCTGTGGACAACATACGCTCCGGGGCCGCGTTGGCCCCGGAGACGGCACCGGCGCTGGGTGTCGATGGCCTTTGCGTCTCGGTCAGGACCGAGGCGGGGCTGAAACCTCTCGTCAGCGACCTGTCGTTCTCGCTGAAAAGGGGCGAAACCCTCGCCATCGCCGGAGAAAGCGGATCCGGCAAGTCGATCACGTCGCTCGCCATCATGGGGCTCCTGCCGCCGCCTGCGGTGCGCGTCACGGGGGGGTCGGTGCGGCTTGGGGCAACCGATCTCCTGTCGTTGCCGGAAGGGCGGATGCGCGCGCTCAGGGGCGACCGCGTGGCGATGATCTTTCAGGAGCCGATGACCTCGCTCAACCCGGTGATGACCGTCGGCGCGCAACTTGTTGAAGCGATCCGCGCCCACGAACCCGTTTCGCGCCGGGAGGCGCGGGCGGCGGCGCTGGAAGCCCTGAAATCCGTGCGCATTTCCCAGCCGGAGCAGAGGCTTGCCCAATATCCCCACCAATTGTCGGGTGGCATGCGCCAGCGTGTGATGATCGCGATGGCGCTGGTGCTTCGCCCCGAAGTGCTGATCGCGGATGAACCGACGACCGCGCTTGATGTGACGGTGCAGCGCGAGGTTCTGGACCTTCTACGCGACCTGCAACGCGAGCTTGGCACCGCGATCATCCTCATCACGCACGACATGGGCGTGGTCGCCGAAATGGCCGACCGCGTGATCGTGATGCGCGAGGGGCGGATGGTGGAGGAGGGCGCGGTCGCCGACATCTTCGCGCGGCCCAACCACCCCTATACCCGCGCCCTTCTCGCCGCCGTGCCGCGTATGAGCGCAGGGGCGGTGCGAAAGCACACGACCAGGAGCACGGCGAAAGAGTCCGTGGCAGTGCTCGACGATGTGCACGTCCGCTTCGACATCCACGGCGGGATTCTCGGCCGCGTCACCCATCGGGTTCACGCCGTCGAAGGCGTCAGCTTCGATATCCGGGCGGGAGAGACCTTCGCGCTGGTCGGCGAATCCGGCTGCGGCAAGTCCACCATCGCAAGGGCGCTCGTCGGCCTTGTCCCGCATGAGGGCAGGATCGTGATTGGCGGGCAGACGCTCGCGGGACTTGGCACAGATGCAATGAAGGCGCTCAGGCGGCACGTGCAGATCGTGTTCCAGGACCCGATGGCCGCGCTCGACCCACGCATGAAGGTCGGCGACCTGATCTCCGAACCTCTGCTGATCCACGGCCTTGGCTCCGCTGTCGAGCGGCGCGACGCGGCGGGCGACCTGATGGAGCGCGTCGGCCTTTCGCGCGACCAGATGGACCGTTATCCGCACGAGTTCTCCGGCGGCCAGCGGCAGCGCATCTGCATCGCCCGCGCACTGACGCTGAAACCCGACCTCATCATCGCCGATGAAAGCGTCTCGGCGCTCGACGTGTCGGTGCAGGCGCGCGTCCTGGACCTTCTGGCGGAGCTGAAGCGGGAATTCGGCATCGCCTATCTGTTCATCAGTCACGACATGGCGGTGGTCGAGAATATCTCGGACCGGGTGGCGGTCATGTATCTTGGGCAGATCGTGGAGCTTGGCACCCGCAATCAGGTTTTCGGCAACCCGCAACATTCCTACACGCGCCGCCTGATCGACGCGGTCCCGGTACCCGACCCTGCCCACAAACGCGCCCCTCGTCCGCGGCTTGCCGGTGAGGCGCCAAGCCCTGTCCATACTGTTGGCCAAGGCCCGGATCGCGTCCGGCTGACAGATATCGGCGGCGGGCACCTTGTCGCGGCGGCGGCAACATGAGGTGGAAGCAACGGCGGCTTTCAACGAAGACCCGCCCTATCCGGGCGGTGGCATGGGAGATCGAGACATGAAGGATCAAGACGGCTACGCTGCGTTCGGTGACTACCGGACATGGTACCGGCTTCGCGGCGACCTCGGTGCGGGGAAACTGCCGCTTGTCGTGTTGCACGGCGGACCGGGCTGCACGCATGACTATGTGCAGGCCTATGGCGACATCGCCGAAACCGGCCGGCCGGTCATTCTCTATGACCAGGTGGGCAACGGCCGATCGACGCATCTGCCTGAGAAGGGCCCGGATTTCTGGACCGTCGATCTTTTCGTCGATGAACTGGAGAATCTTGTTGACGATCTGGGTCTGCGGGGCGGGTTTCACGTTCTAGGCCAATCCTGGGGTGGGATGCTTGGTGCGGAATATGCGGTGCGGCGGCCAAAGGGACTCAGATCGCTCGTCATCGCCAATTCGCCCGCCTCGATGGATCTTTGGGTATCCGAGGCGAACCGCCTGCGTGAAAGTCTTCCGGCCGAGGTGCAGGCGACGCTGCTTCGCCACGAACAGGCGGGAACGACCGACACCACTGACTACGCGGAGGCGGTCAAGGTCTTCAACGCGCGCCATGTGTGTCGTGTCGATCCGGTCCCGGACGAGGTGGAGCGCACCTTCAAGGCGATCGAGGACGACCCCACCGTTTACCACACGATGAACGGACCCAGCGAGTTCCACGTCATCGGCACCATGCGCAACTGGACGATCATCGACCGGCTGCCTGCGATCGAGGTGCCGACCTTCCTGATCTCCGGTCGCCACGACGAAGCGACGCCGGCCACCGTGCAGCCATACGCCGACCGGATACCCGACGTGCGCTGGCGGATATTCGAGGATTCAAGTCACATGCCGCATGTCGAGGAAAAAGAGGCCTGCCTTGGTGCGGTCGCCGAATTCCTCGATGCGGTCGACGCACGACGCAAGACCTGACTGAAACGCTGAAACAGAGAGGAGAAACCGACATGACCAGTTGGACAAGACGACCCGCGATGGCCTGCGCCGTTGCGGCTTTGATCGCGGCGACCGCGCCAGCTTCTGCGCAGACCCGTGAAGAGTTGATGGCCGAACATCGCGGCGGCACCATGCGCCTCGTGGCCCATACCGCTGCCGGAACGATCGACCCGCATATCAACTATACGTCGCAGTATTGGCAGCTTTACCAGTTCGTCTATGATGGGCTGCTGACCTTCAAGAAAGGCGCCGGCATCGAAGGCGCCGAGGTCGTACCCGATCTGGCCGAGGCGCTGCCCGAGCCGCAGGATGACGGCAAGACCTATGTCTTCAAGCTGCGCGAAGGCATAAAATTCGCGAACGGGGATGAGGTGACGGTGGCCGATGTGGTGGCTTCGTTCCAGCGCATCTTCAAGGTGTCCGGCCCGACATCCGGCACGTTCTACAACGGCATCGTGGGCGCGGATGCCTGCATCGCCTCGCCCGCCGACTGCACGCTTGAAGGTGGCGTCACAGGGGACGAGGCAGCGCGGACGATCACCTTCCACCTCGTCCAGCCGGACCCGGAGTTCTTCTTCAAGATCGCCGTACCGCATGCCTCGGTCCTGCCAGCATCGACGCCCGCGACCGATGTCGGCGTCGATCCGATTCCGGGAACCGGACCCTATATGTTTGAAAGCTACAACCCCAATGAAAGCCTGGTGCTCGTTCGCAATCCACACTTTGCCGAATGGAGCGTCGATGCCCAGCCGGACGGGTTCCCCGACAGCATCGTCTACGATTTCGGCCTGACAGATGAGGGCGAGGTAACAGCGGTGCAGAACGGCCAGGCAGACTGGATGTTCGATCAGCCGCCAACCGACCGGCTTGCCGAAATTGGCACGCAGAACGCCGATCAGGTCCATGTGAATACGCTGACCGCCTTCTGGTATGCTCCTCTGAACGTCAACCTTGCCCCCTTCGACGACGTGCGCGTCCGTCAGGCGTTGAACTACGCGGTGGACCGTGACGCGCTGGTCGGGCTCTTCGGCGGGCAGGTTCTGGCGCAGCCAGTGTGTCAGATCCTGCCGCCGGGCTTCCCCGGACACGAGGATACCTGCATGTACACGAAAGACCCCGGCACGACGTGGTCGGCGCCCGATATGGAAAAGGCGCAGGCGCTCGTGGACGAATCCGGCACCAAGGGCCAGAAGGTGACGGTGATCGTCGAGGATACGGTCGTGTCGCGCGATGTCGGCACCTATCTGCAATCGGTGCTGAGTGATCTGGGGTATGACGCGAGCGTCAAGGCGATCTCGGCGAACATTCAGTTCACGTACATCCAGAACACCAACAACAACGTGCAGATCAGTGTTTCGCAGTGGTATCAGGACTATCCGGCCGCGTCGAACTTCCTCAACGTGCTCCTGTCCTGCGCCTCGTTCCATCCCGGATCGGACGCGTCGGTGAACATCTCCGGCTTCTGCGACGAAGAGGTCGATGCCAAGATGCAGGCGGCGATGACCCAGGCGATCACCGATCCCGATGGTGCGAATATGGAATGGGCGAAGATCGACCGTGAGGTCATGGAGAAGGCGCCGCTCGTGCCGCTCTTCACCCCGAAGCGGGTCGATTTCGTCTCCACGCGCGTGGGGAATTTCATGTTCTCCAACCAGTTCCAGTGGCAGATGTCACAGTCCTGGGTGCAATGATGACAAGTGCGCCTGTCAGGACATGACGGGCGCATCCCTTGCGGAGGCAAGACCGAAATGACGACACAGGCCGACGCGGATATTGCCGCCACTGCGCCAACCCGTGGCAAGGGCGGCCGCGGCCGCGGCCCGTGGGCCACGGCGCTGCGGCGCCTGCGGCGCAGCCCGTCTGCCGTCGCATCGACCGCTGTTCTTCTGACCGTCGCGGTTCTGTGTGCGCTTGCGCCCGTCTACGCCGATTTCACCGGGACCGACCCGTTCCGATCGAACCTCAGCGGCAAGATCGAGATTGCCGGTGAGCAGGTGGCCGTCATGCAGCCCTCGACCACCGGTCTGGGACTTGGCGTCACTCCGATCGGACCGACATGGAACCCCGCCGCCTACTTGCTGGGGGCGGACAATCAGGGCCGGGACGTGGCGGCGCGGCTACTTTACGGAGGCCGGAACTCGCTGGTCATTTCTGCGGCAGCGACCCTCATCTGCCTTGTGCTGGCTGGCATCATCGGAATTGTCGCGGGTTTCTCAGGCGGGGCGGTCGACATGGTCCTGTCGCGCATCCTCGACGTGCTCTGGGCTTTTCCGGTGTACCTCCTGGCCATTTCGCTCTCGATCGTGCTTCTCAACAGCAGCATCGCGCTCGGACCCATCACGATCACGGCCGGAAGCCTTCTTTTGCCGATCGGCATCATCGGCGTGATCTATGTGCCCTATGTCGCACGCCCCATCCGCAGCAAGGTGCTGGCGCTGCGGCGGAGCGAGTTCGTGTTGGCTTCGGTCGGGCTGGGCCTGCCGACGCACCGGATCCTTCTGCGGGACATCCTGCCGAATGTCATGCCGACGCTGATCGTTTTCGTGCCAATCCTTCTGGCGCTGTCCATCGTCACCGAAAGTGCGCTGTCGTTTTTGTCAATCGGTGTGCAGCCGCCGGATGCAAGCTGGGGCACGATCATCCAGGATGGCCAGACTTTGCTCTATTCCCGCCCGATGGTTGCGCTGGCGCCCGGCATCGCCATCGTGATCACCGTTCTGGCGCTGAACGTGCTGGGCGACAATGTGCGCGACGCTCTCGATCCTCGGTTCAAGATACGCTGAGGCAAGCTGATGATCGCAACCATCCTCCAGCGGCTCGTGCAGATGATCTTCGTGATGTTCGGCATTTCCGTTCTCGTCTTCCTGATCTTCTTCGCCACGCCCGGCTCCGACCCCGCCGCCCGCATCGCCGGGCGCAACGCCGCGCCCGAGACTGTCGAGCAGATCCGCCACGAATTCGGGTTCGACCGGCCATTGCCGGTGCAATACGCGCTGATGATGAAGCGGCTATGGGTGACGCAGGACCTGACCTCTTTCGTCAATCGTGGGCAGAAGGTCATCCCGCAAGTACTCGACGCGGTGCCTGCGACCATCTCGCTTGTCACCGGTGCAGCCATCCTGTGGATCGCAGGCAGCCTGGTCATCGGTGTCGCGGCGGCGGCGATGCGCGACACCATTGTGGATCGTGGCCTGATGATCCTGTCACTGATCGGCATATCAATGCCCGTCTTCTGGCTGGGCGAGGTGATGAACCTTGTCAGCCAAAGCCGATATCACGACACATGGCTTTTTTCCTGGGTGCCCGGCCTTGGCTATACGCCGCTGACGGCAAGCGTCACCGGCTGGTTCAAGTCGCTGGTGATTCCGTGGATCACACTCGCCGTGCTCTACATCGGCATTTATGCCCGCATCCTGCGCTCGAACCTCATCGAAGTCTATTCGGAGGATTTCATCCGCACCGCACGCGCCAAGGGGTTAAGCGAGACGCGCATCATGCTGCGCCACGCGTTGCGCACCTCGCTTCTGTCGTTCGTGACGATGTTCGGCCTGGATTTCGGCGCGCTCGTCGGAGGTGCCGCCCTTCTGACCGAGGTGGTGTTCGGTATCAACGGTGTCGGGCGGCTGACCTTCCAGGCGCTCCAGAATCTCGATCTGCCGGTGATCCTGGCGACGGTAATGTATGCATCGTTCTTCGTCGTTGCGGCAAATGCCGTTGTCGACATGCTTTATGCCGTCATCGACCCGAGGGTGCGAACATGACCCGTCCCATTCTCGACGTGACCAGTCTGCGCGTCGATTTCGCCACCGAGCAGGGGGCGGTGACGGCGGTGCATGACGTGTCCTTCAGCGTCCCTGAGGGCGAGGTGGTCGCCATCGTCGGCGAATCCGGATCGGGCAAGACCGTGACACTTCTGTCTGTCCTGGGGCTCGTCGACCGGCGCAACACCACGGTCGGCGGTCACGTCAGCTTTCGCGGCGAGCCGCTGCTCGACATGCCGCCGCGACGGCTGCGCGCCATTCGCGGCGCCGCGATCGCATTGATTTCACAAGACCCGATGACGGCGCTCACGCCGGTCCACACCATAGGCGCGCAGATCGCCGAACAGATACGCGCGCATGAGCCGGTCCCGCGCCACGAAGCCCGTACCCGCGCGGTGGGCCTGTTGCGCGAGGTTGGGATCTTCGACCCCGAACAGACGGTGGATCGCTATCCGCACGAACTGTCTGGCGGCATGCGCCAGCGCGCGGTGATCGCGATGGCGCTGTCGTGCAACCCCGCGCTCCTGATCGCGGACGAGCCGACGACCGCGCTCGACACCACGGTCCAGGCCCAGGTGCTGGACCTTCTGCGCCGTCTGAGGAAGCTGCACAATTCGTCGGTCGTGCTCATTACGCACGACATGGGTGTCGTGGCCGAAATGGCCGACCGGGTGGTGGTGATGTATGCTGGTCGGGTGGTGGAAAGCGGTACGGCAGCGGAGGTCTTCAACGATCCGTGGCACCCCTACACTTGGGGGCTTCTGGATTCGATCCCGCCCTTGACCGGCGCGCGACCGCACCGGCTTGTCTCGATTCCCGGTATGCCGCCGCAGCCGGGATCGGCAGGGCGCGGTTGCGCCTTCGCTCCGCGCTGTGCCGTCGCCAGGGCGGAATGCTTGAACCCGCCACCTGTGCAGGCGGCGGGCGGTCACCGCGCGCTTTGCGTTCTCGACACCACCAGCAGACCTTCGGCGCGCATGCGCATGCGCGCGGCGGAGGTTGGGGCATGAAGGACATGCAGGCCCCGGCGCTGATGGAGGCGCGAAACCTCACCAAGATCTTCCGCGTCGGCAAGACCTGGGTGCCCGGCAGCGGCAAGGACCTGCGCGCGGTCGACGGCATCGATCTGAGCGTCATGCGCGGCGAGACGCTGGGCCTCGTCGGTGAATCCGGGTCGGGCAAATCGACGCTCGGCCGCTGCATGACGCGGCTCTACGATGTTACCGGCGGAGAGCTGGTCTTCGACGGCACAGCGGTCACCGATTTCGGACCGCGCGCGCTGCGACCATTCCGGCGGCGTGTACAGATGATCTTTCAGGATCCGTCTTCCTCGCTCAACCCGCACCGTCGGGTGCGTTCGATCCTGTCCGAACCGCTGGCCGCCCACGGCATCCGCAAGCCTTCCGAGATTCCGGCACGCCTTGGCGAGCTGATGGAGCTTGTCGGCCTGCCCCCCGACTATCTAGACCGTTTCCCGCACGAGTTTTCCGGCGGCCAGCGCCAACGCATCGGCATCGCCCGCGCCCTGGCAATGGAACCCGACATGATCATCGCCGATGAGCCGGTATCGGCGCTCGACGTGTCGGTGCAGGCGCAGATCGTCAACCTGCTGGCCGATCTCCGCGAAAGGCTGTCGCTGACATATGTGTTCATCGCCCATGACCTTGGCGTGGTGCGGCAAGTCTCAACCCGCGTGGCGATCATGTACCTTGGCTCGATCATGGAAACCGGCGCGACCGACACCATCTTCGGCGCGCCTGCGCACCCTTACTCGGCAGCGCTTCTGTCGGCGATCCCGGTGCCCAGGGTCGAAGGCCGGGACCGCAAGTCAAGGATCATCCTTCAGGGCGAGATCCCCAGCCCGATCAGCCCACCGGCGGGCTGCAAATTTTCCACCCGCTGCCCAATCGCGACCGATCGGTGCCGGGCCGAACGCCCCACCTTGCGGCCGCTTGTCGATGGCCGTTCGGTCGCCTGCCACTTCCCTCAAGCCTCCGCGCCGGCATGACCACCCGGTCCAAGGAGTCGCCATGACCAAAGCTGATCTGATCCTGACCGACGCCCGCGTCCTGACAATGGACGCAGCCAATCCGCGCGCCCAGGCGGTGGCCGTCGCGGATGGCCGCATCCTCGCGGTCTGTGGACGGGACGAGGTTTCCGGACTTGCCGGACCCGCGACCGAGGTGATCGACGCGGCCGGCGCGACGGTCCTGCCGGGTTTCGTCGAAAGTCACTGTCATCTTTTCATGGGTGGCGTCGAACTTGGCCATCTGCAACTGCGCGGGCTGGACGGCTTCGACGCCATTTCGCAGGCGGTCCGCGACTTCGCCCGCGCCAATCCTGGTCGCGTGCTCGTGATGGCGCAGGGGGCGAACTACGAACTTTTCGGGCAATCGACGACGCGCCACGATCTTGACCGCATCCTGCCCGATCGCCCCTTCGCAATGACCTCGACCGACCATCACACGATCTGGGCCAATACCGCCGCGTTGAAGGCAGCGGGGCTCCTGAACGGACGGGAGACTCCGCCGGGCAGCGAAGTGGTCATGGGCGATGACGGCCTTGCCAGCGGCGAACTGCGCGAACCGCCGGCCTTTGGCCCCGTGGCCGCGCTCAGCGGAGAGGAGCGCGCCACGCTTGGCCTGCGCACGGGGGGCGAGCCGGAGAGCGAGCCGACGACGGCCGAGCGCGCGGCCGACAGGGCGATCCTCAGGCGCGCGCTCGACCATCTCGCCCGTCACGGCATCACGTCGGCCGTCAACATGGACGGGAACCTCTACACGCTTCAGCTTCTCAAAGAGCTGCAGAACGAGGGCGCCCTGACCGCGCGGGTCAAGGTTGCGTTCCACTTCAAGCCCTTCATGGAGCTTGATGCTCTGGACAAAGCCAGCGCCATGGCTCGGGACTGGCGCGGCGACTGGCTTACATCCGGGTTCGTCAAGATGTTCATGGACGGGGTGATCGACAGCGGCACCGCGTTGATGCTCAGCGATTATCCCGATCAACCCGGCTGGCGCGGCGAGCCGTTGTTCGAGCCGGCGCGCTTCGCCGAGATCGCGACAGAGGCCGACCGCCGCGGCCTGCAGATTGCCGTCCATGCCATCGGCGACGGTGCGGTGCAAAGCGTGATCGACGGATACGAAGCGGCGCGACACGCGAACGGCGCCCGCGACAGCCGCCACCGGATCGAGCATATCGAACTGATCGACGCCGCCGACGTGCCCCGCCTCGGCACGCTCGGCATCGTCGCGTCGGTCCAGCCGCCGCACCCGCCCGGAGCAATGGACTTTCCGAAAGAGCCGACGATCCACAGGATCGGCAAGGGCCGTTGGGCTGACGCCTATCGCTGGCGGACATTGGCAGGGGCGGGGGCGGCGCTCGCCTTCGGGTCGGATTGGCCGGTGGCAGACATCTCGCCGCTACGGGGTATCAAGGCCGCCCTTACCCGGCAGCGCTGGGATGACAGCTTGCAGGACGAACGCGTCGGTCTCATGGCCACCCTTGCGGCCTATACGCGAGGCGGGGCATATGCCGAGCATATGGAGGATCGGAAGGGCATGCTGAAGGCTGGATATCTTGCCGACATCGTGCTTTTGTCCGGCGATATCGAAGCCGGTGCGCCGGATGCGATTGACTCTTTCAGTGTCGCGATGACCATCTGCGGCGGACGGATCGTCCATCGGAGCTAAAGCGGCAACAGGATTTGGAATGACCGGAACAAGATTCGACATCGCCGCGCGCACCCGTGACTGGGCAATCAGACTGACCGAACGTCCAAGCGTCACGGGAACAGCCGACGAGGCGGCTTTCGGACCGTGGTTCGCCGATATTCTGCTGAAAAGTGCGACCTTCGGACCCCGGGCCGAGGTCTGGACCATTCCGGTCGGCCCTGGCGACGGGCGGCACTCGGTCGTTCTGTTCGTGCGTGGCTCCGGGCGCCGCACCGTCCTGCTTACCGGACATTTCGATACCGTTACAGTCGAGGATTACGGCGACCTCCGTGATCTGGCCATCCTGCCTGAACGCCTGCTTCCGGCGCTGAAAGACCGGCTTGCCGGGAAGATCGAAACACCGGCGGAACGCCGGGCCAAAGCGGACTTCGCTGGGCACGACTATCTGCCGGGACGCGGACTTCTCGACATGAAGTCGGGCCTTGCGGCTGGTCTCGCGGTGATCGAGGAATTCGCCGCAACCGAGACGCCGCAAGGCAACATCCTCTTCATCGCGGTGCCGGACGAGGAAAGCGGTTCGGCGGGCGCCCGCAGCGCAGCGCGGAACCTTGCCGGCATTGCCGCCAGCCTGGATATCGAAGTGGTGGCGGCGATCAACCTCGATGCGATCGCCGATGACGGTGACGGGATCAGCGGCAGGTCCATCGCGCTTGGCACCGTGGGCAAGGTGCTGCCTACTGCGTTTGTCGCCGGCGTGCCGACCCACGGCGGCTTTCCGTTCAATGGCATCAATGCCGCGACACTCCTGTCGGCCATCGTCACGCGGCTGGAATGGGCGCCGGAACTGACCGACAACAGCGCCGAGCAACCCGGAACGCCACCGAGCCTCTTGAGCCTTCGTGACGGCAAAACGGGCTATGACGTCACGACGCCCGCGACTGCTTTCGCCTGCTGGAACGTGCTTTTGCACAGGCGATCGCCCGAGGAGGCGCTGGACGCATTCGACCGGCTCTGCACGGAAGCGGCGGCAGAATGCCTCAGGGACTTGTCACGAAAGGCCGGGGAAAGCGCCTTGCCTGAGGGGCAGGCCTTCGGGCAAGGCGAAGTGGATCTGTACCGCTACGAGCATGTCCTCGCGAAAGCGCAGGAAAGGAACTCGGCGGTTACGCGCATTCTTGACGATCTCGGTGCCGACCTGACGGAACAGGGTGTCCCTCTGCCGGAACAGTGTCGCCAAGTGACTGAACGGATCTGGAGGGAAAGCGGCCTTGCCGGACCGGCCATCGTCACCGGCTTCGGCTCGATCCCCTATCTCGCGACGCACCTGTCCGACACGCCCGACGGCAATCGTCTGGCGGACACGGCACGCACCATCGCGGCGGCGTCTTCCGAGCGCTACGGCGTGGAAATCAAATGCACCGACTATTTTGCCGGTATCTCCGACATGAGCTTTTTCGGCGAGGCGGATGAAGCAGCGCTTGGCATCGTCTCGCGCAACACGCCAGTCTGGGGCAGCGCCATTGTTTGGCCGGATGGTCCGGCGCTGGGAATGATCCCGATCATCAACGCCGGACCTTGGGGACGTGACTATCACACGCCGCTGGAACGGCTTCACACGGGCTACGCCTTCGACATTCTGCCGCGCGTCCTGGCCGACATTCTGAGCGGCCTGCTTGGCGATTCCAAAAACTCTCAGGTCAACGGTTGAAAGCCGGGATCGACCGCAAGGGATGTGGCCGCGTCAACATGTGACGCGGCCGCCCCCGCCTTGTCAGAATTTCGCGATGAGGTTCAGGAAGATGCCATCCGCGATGTAGTTGATGTCCAGCGGATCGTCGGACACCCGGCCCCATTCGTAACCCAGCCCGATCTTGGCGTTGTTGCCGACGTGGCGGTATGCAGCCAGAAGGGCGCCGGTCTCGGTGACGTCCGTCTGCTCGGTGTAGAGTACTCGGGCCTCGCCCAAGACATCCCATTTGTGAACGACATGCCAGTCCAGCCGGATGACGCCCAGGTGCGCCGTCGAGTCGTTGAACACCGTGGTGCCGCGCGGCGCGACCTTGCCCTGGCGGAAACCATACTTGCCGCCAACCGTCAGCTTCGGCGACAGATCATAGTTGCCGTCGATCGAGAACACGTGGCTGACCTGCAGGTCACCGTTGACCGTCCCGTTCACCGAAACCTGATCCGCCCCCGGAAGGTCGCGGAGATAGGTGTAGCGCGCCAGCAGATTCAGGCGATCGTTCTCGACAGGCCGGTATGCGTAACCGACGCTTGCCTCGACATATTCGCCGTCGCGGAAGCTGCCGCTGTCGGCCTCAGAGATCAGCGCGTCGATATTGGCCAAGAAGCGCCAATCCGGGTTCAGCCGGTATTCGTAGCCGCCCGAAAATGCCCAGGTTTCGCGGTCCTGCGCCACGCCCACGCCGTTCTCGGTCCGGTATTCAAGGCGCACGCGTGCCGAGGTCTGGTTCTCCGAGGTGTAAGCCATGCCGACCGAGAATGCATCACGGTCGAAATCGCCATTGACGCTGTCGCGCACTTCGCCGGACTCGATCGCACCAGAGAAGGTCCAGCGCGCGTCCGGCGTGTAGTTCACACCATAGGTCCGCGTGAGAGACCGACGTTCGCCGAACAGATCCCAGGTATTCTCACCGTAGGTCGAGACGGCCTCGGAATAGCGGTAGCGGCCGCCGATGACGATCACGCCGTCGTCCTTTCCGACCAGATCATACCCGGCACCGGTCCGGGTCGGATCAAGCGTGTAGCCCAGGTAGACCTCGTTGTCCGCAGTGGGCGAGTAGGTCAGGCGGAAGGCCGCCCCACGCCCCTTGTCGCCACCGGAAATCTCACCCCGCATGGCGAGCTTTTCACTGACTTGCGCGTCAAAGCCTACGCCCAGCCGGTTGTTGTCTCCCAGCCCGCCGTTTTCGTGCAGCGTGATCTGGCCGATCGCATAGAGGGACAGATCGTCGCTTTGCTTGTAGTCGACCCGCACGGCCATGTCGGTGCGCTCACCCGTCTCGGTCGGATCGCCGAGCGTGAACTTGTCGAGATGCGCGATCCCGGCCGTGACCTTCCAGGTTTCGTCGATCTGGTAGGCAAGGCGCAATTCGCCCTCGGTCTTCTTGTCGCCGCCGTCCTTGCGGAAGGATTCCGCCTCGAAGCCGAAGGTCATGCGCTTCGAAAGTCCGATCTCGCCTTCTATGCCGACAAGGTTCTGATCCTCGGTGATGTCCTCGGTCAAGGTCGAGAAGCCCTTGCCCTTGCGTTCGGCGTAGACCCCGACGAAGCCCGTATTGGCCACACCCAGATCGCTCAACTCGATCCGGCTGTCGAAGCGGAACGCCGTGGCGCCAGTGGCGCCAACGACACCTGACGGCGTGATGGTCAGGCCACCATCGGTCGACAGCGAACGGCCAAAGCCGGGGCCATCCGTGTGGGCGATCTCGGCCTCGACATAACTCTGTTCGCCGATCTCGTAACGAATGTCGGCGCCGGCCATCTTCTGGTCCGCGAGACCGGTCGTCTCGGTCATCGCGGTGACGCCGAAGCGCAGCTTCTCGGTCGCCCAAACCTCGACCCGGCCGCCATAGGCCATGCCATCCAGATCGCCGGTTGTCGGCGTGTATTCGTAGCTGGCCACGAGGTTCACATCGAGCGCGCCCGAGCCGGTGCCGATCAGGCTGCCCGACGATGCCGAGGAGGGCAGCGGGCTGGCTAGGATGACCACGCCCTGGATGTAGTCGATCTCGTAGTCCACGCCCTCGGTCAGGGTCGTGCGGCTGACCACCCGGCCCGTGACGGGATCGACATACTCGATGGAGATCGTCTCGGAACCGCCGTTGATGTCCTGGCGCGTGAGAAAGTAGACCGACCCACCCGTGCCGCGCAGGATGTCGCGCTGCGGCAGGGTGTCGGGCTGGGCGGCGTAAAGCGTCACCTTCGTGCGCGGATCGCCGCCTTCGGTCACGGACGGCGAGGCATAGCGCAGTTCGGCGCCGTACAGAGCGCGCGTGTTGCGCAGAAGTTCGGCGCCGCTGAGGTCGGCCTTGAAGTCACCCCAGGTCAGGCTGGAAGCCTCACGCTCAACCCGCAGATAGAACCTTCCCGAGGTTGGCGCATCGTCGAAAGCGGACGAGTCATCACCATAGGTCGGGTAGAGGTCTTCGGGATCGAGCCTTTGGATCACCCGGCGCGGATCCTTGTCGTTCAACCGCCGGAACGCATCCTCGATCGGTCCTTCGCCGGTATCGATCGAGCCTGTGATAGTGTAGCCGCGATCGGTCTTGCCCTTGGCATAGCCCGCGAGCCGCCCGTCGACATAGGTTTCATCATAGTCGGGATCGGCGCTGGCGAGATCGTCGCGCAGCCGCTTGCCCGCGGTGACATCGGCAATACCGACATAGAACCATTCCCGCGCCGGCACGTTCACGTCGCGCAGAACGCGGCGGCCGTCGACGTCAACCTCCACCACGTGATCACCCGCCGGAAGGATGCGGCTGACGACGAAGGCGCCCGAGGCGTCGACGGGGACATCCTCGCCCATGACCCGGACGATGCCGCCCGGACGGGCGCCGGTGCCAGCGGCGGTGATGCGACCGCCACGCAGCGGAATGTTGCGAAGCCGGGTGCGATCCTCGCCTTCACCCGCCGCGACGACGGTGCCGATCGTCTCATCCAGATCGAAGGCAAGTTCTGTGCGGATCAGGTCCAGCGGGGCCGTTTCGTCATAGCGACCGACGGCGTCATAGACGCGCAGCACATAGGCAAGATCGCCAGAGCCTTCCTTCGGCATCGTCCAGGAGGTTTCGCCGTTCGGACGGGCGGGAAGCACGGCAATTACGGGCCGGCCACGCGCGGCGCGGTCGATGATCCTGAGTTCCGCCTTGGCGATGAAGGCGGGGTAGTTGGCCGAACTCCGGAACGTGACCGTTTCACCCGCGCGATAGGCCGCCCGCAGGTCCGTGGTGCTGACGTTCAGCATTCGGCGCAGGTCGAGCCCGTCATAGCGCACGTCGATGTCGGCGGCCGAGGCGTCCATGTCCGCCTGCCGGCGCGGATCAGCGGGCGCCGGAGCGCCGGCAACCGTGTCGCCGTCGATCGAAATCGAGAAGCCGAGGTCGCCGAAGCCACTGCCGGGGCGGGTGTCGATCAATTCGGCGTTGTCGCCAGGGACCATGTCGACGACGATGTCGGAATTGGCCCGGCGGCAGTCCTCGGGCTGGGGCACCATCGCCTCGTTGCAATAGCTGTCCTGGGCAAGTCCCGGCTGGGCGCCCAACAGCAAGGCCAGAGCGGTGGAGCCGAAAGCGACGGTCCGGTTGCGGCGGTTGCGGCGTGTAACTGCGTCAAACATGGTCATACCCCTTCACTCGCCCGACCGCACAATGGTCTGCTCAACCGTCAGCTTCACACGCCCCACGTCGCGCCACTTCTCACGGATGTGCTTTTCGACCAGACGCATCAGCCCCCTCGCCCGCTTCACATCCTCCGCACCCGCGCCCTTCGGCAGGTGATAGGCCAGCCTGAGATTTGCCGGCTCACCCGCGATCCGCGGCAGAAGCGCCGCGATCCCGTTGACAAGCGCAGGCGACAGTGCCGCTCTACCCTCTGCATCGCCGGTGAAGGCCCGTGCGTTGAGGTCAAGCCTCACCACCCGCGTGATCGCCGCGCCGAAGTTCATTTCGGTCATCTTGCCCGGAGTCAGCCGGACGACGCGCGGGTTCTCGGTCGTCACCCGGTAGCCCGAGGGGAGCGAACGCGTATCGAGCTTCAGGATGAAGTTCGACCCGTGGTCGGCCGGCAGCATGGCGCAGGGCACATGGAAGCGGCCATAGGGATCGGTCGTGATGATGGTGCCGTCCACGCCCGCCAGGCGGACGCCGGGAATGCCGGGTTCGCCGCGGCTTTCTTCCAATGCCGGCGCCACGTCGTACTTCCCGTACTTCCCATCAGCGACGTAGTCCTGATCGGTGATCGGCGCCGGACCGGGGTCGTTCTGGTAACCGTCCCGGTTCTTGTCGTCAAAAACCTTGCCGATGACATCGCCGCAATCAAAGACCGGCTCGGGCAGGATGCGCACCGTCGCTGTCGCGCGCGGGGCCAGAAGCGCATTCGTCGCCGGGTTGCGGATACTGACGGTGTTGATGTGCTCGCCCGCGTCGGCTCCGGACAAGACGCGCGCCTGAATCGTCGCCGTCACCGTGGTCAAGGGCGGCACCGGCACGTTCGGCCAGGTCACGATCCGGCCCTGCACGGTCACCGGATAGGGTGCGCCGCCAAGAGTTGCGCTGCCCGGCACGTAAAGGAAGCCGGCAGGCAGCGCGTCGACGATGTTCAGCGTACCGGAGACGACCGGATTGTCATTCTTGACCTTGATCGTGTAGGGCACGACGCTGCCGCGTTCGACAACGCCGCGCGGCGTTGTCTTGGTGACGGTCAGGCCGGTCGGCGCAAGCGAGGCGCGGATGACCAGAACGGTCGGGTCGTTCGTGGTATTGCCGTCGGCGTCATTGCCGTCGTCGGACACATCGCTGATCGGTGACGGAATGCCCGGCACACCCGGTCCGAAAACCGGCAGGGCGTCGGCGGTGGCGGTGTTCGAAATCCCGCCATCGGTGACCGCTGCTATGGTCAGCGTGTAGCTGGCCGTATAGGTCGCGATTTCGGCGATCTGCAGGTCGCCCGCCGGCGAGCCGGCCGAGGCAGAGACGAAGCTCGGCCCGCTGTCGAGCGAAAGCGGTGCGCCGGCCAGACTCGTCAGCGTGTCGGTAAGCACCACGTTCGACAGCGGCACATTGCCCGTATTCTCGACCGTGATCGTGTAGTCGACCCGGTCGCCGACGCCATTTCTGCCGTCTCCGTTGTCAACGACGGCCTGCGTCTTGGTGACCTCGATCCCCGGCCGCGGAAGCTGGATCACGGTCTCGGTTGCCTGATCGCAGATGACCGGCGGGGCGACCGAACAGATCTCATAGGTCACTGTATAGGTGCCCGCCGGCGAATCCGGCAGCAGCGTGATCAATCCGGTCGCCGGGTTCAGCACCAGCTCCGGATCGGTCGCAATCACCGTGATGGTGACGTTGGCCAGGGTTGCGGGAACGCCGCGAACCGTATCCGACGCGAGCATCGAGGTGGTCGTGCCGCCGTTCGTGGCGAAGGGCGGGAACACCTCTGGGTTGGCGTCGATCGCGACGACGAAGGCGGATGCGCTGTCGGCATCGTTGACGCTCAGCGCATTTCCGGGCCCATAGAAACCCGTCGCAGTCGCGGTGTTCTGCACCGTCCCGGCGGTGAAGTCGGCCGCGGTCGGCGCATAGGTTGCCGTGTAGGTCGTCGTATCCGTTGCATTCGGCGCAAGACTGGCGATCGGTCCGCCCGTGATCACGATGCCGGGCAGCACGTCGGTCAGCGTGACATTGTTCAACGTCACGTTGCCGGTATTCTGGATCGAGAAGGAATAGCGCACCAGATCGCCGGGGTCGGGCCCGTCGAGGAAGTCGGAGTCGTCGGCGGTCTTGATCAAATCAATGGACGCCGCAGCCCCGATCGGCACGATCGTCGGATTGTCGTCCGACGCGGTTGCGCCGGAAAGATCGCTGACGTTCGGCCCCGATGGCGGGGTGCCTGTCGCGGTGGCCTGGTTCAATACCTGGCCCGCGTCGAGATCGGACTGCTGCAGCGCGTAGGTCGCCGTGTACGTCGTGCTGTCGATTGCGCCCGGCGCCATCGTGGCGATAGGCCCGCCGCTGATGACGATACCCGCAAGCACGTCTGAAAGGGTGACGTTGGTCAGGGTGACGTTGCCGGTGTTCTGAACCGTGAAGGCATAGCTGATCGTGTCGCCCGGCACCGCGGGGGTCGAGAATGCGGGGGTCGCGGTCTTGATCAGGGTAATCGCCGGTCCGGCTGTGAGCGGGGTCACCAAGGGAATGTCATCGCCGTTGGTCGTGCCCGAAAGGTCGCTGACCGGCGTGTCGAACGGATCGGTGCCTTCAGCCCTTGCCTGGTTCGTGACCTGTCCCGCATCGACATCGGGTTGGGTCAGCGCATAGGTCGCCGTGAAGGTCGTGGCGTCTGTCGCGCCGGGCGCCAGCGTTGGAATCGGACCGCCCGAGATGACGATGCCCGGCAGCGTATCGGTCAGAGTCACGTTCGTCAGCGCCACGTTGCCGGTATTGGTGATCGCGAAGGCGTAGGTCACCGTCTCACCCGCCAGGGGAGGGCTTGAAACGCCGCTCGTGTCCGACGTCTTGATCAACGCGATCGCCGGCGCGAAGGCAGGGCTCACCGGTGTCGGATCGTTCTCGCCCGGTTCGTTGGCGATGCCGTTGCCGCTCGGGTCAGGGTTGGTTCCGTCGTCGGAAAGATCCTGCAGCTGCGGGTTGGTGGCCGATGTCTGGCCGGATAGCGCGCCCGTGCCGGTCACTGTCGCCTGGTTCTGGTAGCGGCCGCCGCTGGGCTGCACCGGCGGCAAGGGCACGGTTGGCTGCACGCGGATCTCGAAGTCGAGCTGACAGCTCGCCCCCGCCGCCAGCGTAAAGCCCGATGCAACCGTCTGCGCACCCGCGCCGTTGAAGCCGCCATTCGCTCCGCCGCAACTGCCTGCGGGCGGGGACATTATCGTGTAGCTGCCGCGCGCCAGGGGGTCGGTTGCGGGATTGCCAAGAGAAACATGGTTGCCGAACAGCGGCGCCCCGCCGGCCAGGGGATCGGTGACCTGCATCGCGTTCAGCGCCTCGAGGCTGAAGTTGGTCACTGTCAGACCGAACGTCACCGTGAACGATCCGTCGGCGGCGGGCGTCGGGCCAACAAGCTTGGTCTTGGCGATGCCGACCCGCGCGGTCGGGATCACGGCGAAAAGGTAATCCGTCGCGGCGGTATTGGCCGGAAGCGCGATGGCCGAGATCGTGGTGGGCGCGGCGCTTCCGCCGGCGCTGCCCGGCGTGTTGGTGCCGCCAGTGGCATTCGCCGGCGTTGCGCCGCGTGTGACGGTGTAGGTTCCCTGTGGCACGAAGGGGAACAGATAGGTGCCATCGGGTTGCGTCGTCACCGTCTGGTTGACCGGCTGGCCGTCGAAGGTCGTCCCCGTCAACGTCATGGTGACGCCGCCAAGCCCGGCATCGCCCGGCGGATCGATCGCACCGTTATCGTTGAAGTCGAAGAACACCCTGCCGGCGATCGACGACGAATTGACGCCAACGCTGCCCGAGTTCGAATTGTTGGCCGGGTTCACATCCAGCGACGAGGTGGCGACCGAAGCGGTGTTGGTGAAGTTCTGCGGCAGGCTCGACACCGACGTGATGCGGACCGGAAGCGTGACGTTCACCACGGCGCCGCTTGACATCGTGCCGAGATCGCAGGTGAACGACGTCGCGCCAGACGCGCCGGTGCAGGTATTCGACGTCGTGGTGCCGCTGACCACCGCGGCCGATGGCGCTCCGGCAAGCTGCATGTTCGCGGGCAGACTGTCGGAGACCAGCACGTTATCGGCTTCGTCCAGACCCGGACCGGTGTTGTTGCGGATGACGACGACAAAGTTGAATACGTCACGCACGTTGACCGGATTGGCCGAGGGTGTCTTGCTCACGACCTGGACATCGGCCTTGGTGCGCACCGTGGTGTTTTCGATATCGGCATTGTTCAGCGGATCGGTGTCGAAACCGCCCGCGATCTCGTCAGAAGAGATCGACACCTGGTTGGTGGCGGTGCCCTTGGCGTCGCCCCGCGCCGTTATGGTGACGACCCGGGTCTGCCCCGCCGGAATGAACGGGAACGAACAGGTCAGCGTGCCGCCGAACGAGTTGACGGCCGGAACCGTGGAACAGCTTCCGCCGGCGGGCACGGTGTGGGATTGGTAGGAAATCAGCGTCGGCGGCATATTGTCGGTCATCACCACGTTTTCGGCAGCCGACGGGCCATTGTTGGTGATCCTGACACTGTAGACCGTAAGATCGCCTACCGCGAGCGGATCGACGCTTTCATCCTTGCCGACCTGGAGGTCGATCACCGGATTGGCGACCGGGGTCGGTAGCGAGGCGGCGTTGTTGGTCGTATCCGTCTCGGGTGTCGAGGTCGTGACGGTCGCGCCGTTGTTGATCGTCGTGCCACGGGTCGCGTTAAGCGGACGGACGACTATCGTGATCGTCTGTTGGGCACCGTTGGCGATGGTGCCAAGATTGCAGGTGACGGTGTTGTTGCCAGGACCGGTGGTCGAGTTGGCGGTGGGCGTCGTCGAACAGCTGCCGGTCGAAGGCGAGGCGGAGACGAAGGTCAGGTTGGCCGGAAGCGTGTCGGTGACGGTCACGTTGTCGGCCGCGCTCAAACCGTTGGCAATGTTGCGCGCCGTCACGACATAGGTCAGGTTCTGGCCCGCGACAGCCGAGGACGGCGTCGCCGATTTCAGCACCGTGACATCGGCGCGCGCCGTCACCGAATAGTTGGCGGAGCCGTTGTTGTTGCCAAGGTTCGGATCGGCCGTTGCGGACGAGATCGCCCTCGCCGTGTTGGTGCGGCTGCCGGCGTTGCCGCCGGGGCGGACCTGGACGGTGAAGACCGGGCAGTTGGAGCCTGCGGTGCAGACAGGAAGGGTCGCGATCGAGCAATTCAGATTGCGCGTCGTCGCGCCGCCGGAGGAACTGGAACAGCTTACCCCGGAAGCGGCGTTTGGTACGGTCGCGACACTGACAAAGCCCGCGCCGGTCGGGCCGGCATTTCCGTTGATGAGCTGGGTCAGGCTGTCGGTCAGCGAGATGCTGGTCGAGGGCTGCGGTCCGGCATTGACGACCTCGATCCGGAAGGTCTCGATATCGCCGGCGACGACCGACGCGGGCGTTGCTGACTTCAGGACCGAGAGATCCGCCGAATTGGGTCCGGTGCTGCTGGTCACACCATAGGTTATCGTGTCGTTGGCCGGATTGTTGTCCGCGATATTGGCGTTGGGCGAGCTGACCGTCATGCCGTTGACGATGCTGCCGGTGCCCGTCACGTTTGTCGTCAGCGTGACCGCGGGCGTCGTGGCGTTTGGAGCGAGGGGCGCGCCCGCGGTGTAGACGCGCTGGCAGGTAATCGTCGCAGGGCCGATGACACTTGCCGCAGGCGAACAACTCCAACCGTTCAGGCCGTAGCTCGTCAAAGTCAGTCCGGCGGGCAGATTGTCGGTCATGACCAACGTGCCGAAGAACGCGGCGTTGCCGATGTTGGTGGTGCTGATCGAATAATTATAGTTGTTGCCGACGACGACCAGCGGCGGGTTCGATGGTCCGGATTTGTTGGCGCGCAGGTCGACGACAGGAGCGGTGATCGTGGCGTTGTCGCTTGCCGAGTTGTTGGCGAGGTTCGGATCGACCGGCCCTGCCGACGAAATCGTTGCGGTGTTGGTGGGGTTGCCGGCGCTTGCCGTCGTCGTGTTGATGGTGATCGAGCCGATCGGAACGTTCGCACCCGGCGCGCCGCCGCCCGGATTGGTACAGGTGACCGTCTGGCCGACGGTGTTGCAGAGCCAACCGCCAGAGGATGTGACCGAGTTGATCGTGTAGTTGGCGGGAACGTTGTCGATTACCGTAAGGCCGTTCGGCGCGCTGCCGGTGTAGCGCGGCGTCAGCGTGAAGGTGACCGGCGTCCCGACGAGAAGCGTGCCGGAGGGCGAACGGCTCATGCCGATCGAAACGTCGCTGCCGCCGCTGATCGAGGTGGAAGCCGATGCAGTGTTGTTTGCGGGCAATGGATCGGTGGGTGAAACGTTGATCACGCTCGCCGCCGCGGTGACGGTCGACCCGCCCGCTGCCGAAATCTGGCCCGAGAAGTTGCGCGTGACACTCGCGCCGTTGGCGATAGGTCCGGCGACGACGCAGGAATAGGTGCTGCCGGAAAGCGTGCAGCCCGCGGGAGGCGTGATGTTCGACAAGCCCGCCGGAATCGGGAAGCTGAAGGTCAGCGACGTGGCCGTGTTCGGTCCGTTGTTCGTCGCCACCAGGGAATAGGTAACGACACTGCCGGACGCTGCCGTCGCCGGCCCGGTCACGTTGAGCCCGAAATTCGCACCGGCCTGGACGGTGGTGTTTTCGGTCAGGCTGTTGTTCAAGGTGTTGCTGTCGCCCGCGGTGGGAACGCTTGCCTGAAAGCTCACCGTCCCGAGCTGGGTTGTGGTGACGCCAAGCGTCAGCCCCACCGTTCCACCCACCGCGAGCGGTGGCACGTTACAGGTGACCGAAGCGACGCCGGTCGCCGGAACCGGCGCACAGCCCGTGATTCCGCCGGTCGCCGACACGAGCGTCGTCGTCGCCGGCACGGTCAGGTTCAGCGTGGTCGCGGGTGCTGCCCCCGTGCCGTTGTTGTCGACACGGACGTTGTAGGTGATGGTGCCACCCGCCGGCAGCGGGTCCGAGCCGATATCGTCGAGGTTGAGCACCCAGTCGACGGTCTGGGCCTGAGTGCGGCCCGGATGGCCGATCCCTGCGACAAGCGCGATGACGAAGGCGAGGATCAGCCGTTGCGCCGGTCGACGGGCCGCAGTTTGCGCGGCCTGCCGAAAACAGAGCGTCAAGAACTTGGCCGCAGACCGAACACGCCGACGAAGGGACAGGGAATCACCCTTGTCCCGCGGAAACAACGCAACTGACACACTCAATCCCCCAGACTCGGACTTTGTTGCGGAATATTCCGGCAGATCACGGCAGTTTGAAGCAATCTGTCAGCAAAAGGCGCAACATTGTTACTACTGTTGCGAGTCAAGCACAGAATGTTGTGGATAACTTTGGAGTTGAGCCGAAGTGTTGTGGATAACTTCGGCACATCTCGTACCTGCCACGTCATCGCGCCGAATGAGATAAGCAGGATACATCGCCCCGCCCGCAAGCGGAGCAAGAGGGATCGAGGCGGCAGAAAAAGCAGAACGGTGGTGCCGCAGAAGGGACTCGAACCCCCGACCCCATCATTACGAATGACGTGCTCTACCAGCTGAGCTACTGCGGCGATGTGATCGTTCGGCCTGTCCGGTCAATCACCCGCGCCGTATAGCGGCAGGGCGTCGGCATTTCAAGCCCAGCGTGCGGGCGACGGCACGGACCGCGCCGACCTCCGTCGTTCAGTCGTCGCCTGCCCCGGCATTCGCATTCTGGGCACGGCGGCCGACCTCTTCATCCAGGATCAGCGCATCTTCCTCCGGTTCGAGATCATCCTCCACGGAACCTTCATCACCGATCTCGACGACATCATGCCCAGCGGCGCCGACGATCAGCGGCAGCATCTCGGCGCCGTTCGGAATCGACATCGACGTCCGCGCCGGCTCTTTCCAGGACAGCGTATCGAACCCTCCGCAATTCTCGCAGACGGGAACCCAGTCTTCGTGTATGTGCTGGCAGCTTTCGCAAACCCATTGCGGGCCTCGGCTGGCGGTCAGGGCGCGGGTCAGCCAACCCCGGACGATCGCGTCGTCCTCGCCCTCGCCGCGCGCAATCGCGGCCATGATTGTCAGGCTGCGCGCGGTCGGATGGGTTTCGGGCAGATCACCCAGGGCGCGCCGCGCGGCCGGGAAATCCTCGGCCGCGATGTTGAGTTCGGCGCGCAGCAGGTGGGTCTCCTCGTGATCGGAACGCGCAGACATCAGGCTCGCGAAACGCTTGAGCCTGGCAGCAGGCGTCTCATTGGGCACGATCGCCGCAAATGCGGCGGCAAGATGCGGGTGCGGCTGGGCCTCCCAGGCCTTGCGTAGTACGCGCGCGGCGTATTTCGGCTTGCCGTTCTCAACGTAGCTTTCGGCGGCCAGCACAGCTGCCGGGATCAGGTCAGGCGACATCCTGTTCGCGGCGATTGCGGCCTCGCGCGCTTCGATCGTCGACTCCTCATCCAGAATGACCCGCGCTTCCTGCAAGGCGAGCACGGCATCGCGGCGGCGGAAAAGTTCACGCGGGATCAGACCCTGCTTGAGCTTCGTCCCAATGACCTGACGGGCGCCTTTCCAGTCGCCCTTTTCGGCCTGAAGCCTCAGAAGCGTGTCCTGCACCTCTTCGTGGCGCGGCTTCAAAGCAAAGGCCTTTTCCGCAAGCTTCAGCGCTGTCGCGGTATCGCCTTCGGCAAGCTTGCGCTTCATCAACCCCCGAACGCCGACAAACCGTGTCCTGTCATCGGTCAGAAGACGCTTGTATGCGTCCGTCGCGCGTCTTGCGTCGCCACTCAGTTCGGCCGCCTGCGCGGTCAGAAGATTGGTCAGTTCCGGACGGCCAAGATACTTCTCCGCCTTGGTCGCCTGCGACAACGCCAAACGCCCCTCGCCCGAGGCAAGCGCCATCATGGCGTCCGCGAGCGCCCGGTAGCCTTTGCGTTCGCGATTTCGGTCGAAGTAACGGCTGATCGCGGTCTCGTCGCCGTTGAGGAACCGGACGAACGCCACGAGAAGCCCGACAAGGCGCAGCAGCAGCCAGAACAAGAAGAGGACGACAACCATGGCGATGACAGCCTGGAGCGGGCCGAAGGTGAACTCCTGGTTGGCGACGGCGATCCGTATGCCGCCGCCCGTTTCCGCAAGGTAGCCCACCCCAAGCGCCAGAACGGCCACCGCAGCGACGAACAGTGCAATCTTTACGAATGACCAGATCATCGCATCTCTACTCCAGTACCGTTTTCAGCTCGGCAACAGCCCGCTCTGCAGCCAGACGCTGCGTCGCGCGCTTGACCCATTCGGCCATTCGCGCCTGGCCACCTTGCGGCAGACCCTCCAATTCGTTGAGCGCGGTGGCGACGTCGCCGGCGCCAAGCGCCGCTTCGGCGCGCGACAGCACCGCATCCGGGTCGTCGCCGGCACGCGGGCTAAGCGATCGCGCGCCGGTCTGGCTGCGCAGAAAGGCGGTCATTCGGCTCCAGCCGCCCTCGGTAGATGTTTCCTTCAGGGACGCTGCCAACGCATCTCGCGCGGCAGGAGGAAAGGACTGCCTCAGCGCCGCCAATGTCGGCACACCCTGGGCCTGTTCGGCAAGCTGCGGCGGAATTTCGATACCGGCGTCACGAAGGCCGGCAAGACTGGCCCCGAACGCAACGCCGGTATCCATAGCGGCAAGGATCCGGCTCATATCCGCGCGGGCGTTGGCTTTGCTCGCCGCGGTTTCGGCTTCCGACCGCAAGCGCTCAGCCTCCGCCTCGGCGGCGGCCAGACGTTCGGTCACCGCGTCCGCAGCGGCGGCGATTTCGGCCCGCGCATCGTCCGCGGCCTGACGCTGCGCCTCGATCTCGGCCCGCATCACCTCCATTTCCCGGCCGAACGCCTCAAGCGCGGTTGCCGAGGCCTCTCCCCCCGCGACTGGCCGCTTTTCGAGCGTCGCGAGGCGGGCGTCGAGCGCATCGATCGTTTTGGCGTTTCCGGCGATGCGGTTGTCGGTTGCGGCAAGGCTCTGCCTGAGATTTTCCAACTCTCCAGCAAGGGTGCCTTCAAGCGTCGCTAGATCATCCGCGCTGGGCACCGGGCGTTTGCCCAAGTTCTCAATCTCGCCGGCAAGCGCGTCGATCCGCACGCTTTCACGCGCCAGTTCTTCGTTGACGGCGCTCAGCCCCGGATCGGCCTTGGGCGCCCAGAACTTCGGCAACACATAGGCAGCGGCGGCGGCACCAAGCCCGGCGGCGAGCGCGCCACCGAGAAGGAGTCCACCAAAGCCGCTTCGGCGCGGGGCGTCCGGCCTATCCTCGACCCAGGCGGCCTGGGGCGGGTCCGGTTGCGCTGTTTCCAGAGGAGCATCGGGCTCGGCAAGCTCCACTTCGGGCGACGGTTCCGGCTCCGTCCCGCCCGCCGTCGCCAGACTCTCATCGGGCGTGACGGTGTCTGTCATTTCACTTTCCGCAGAGGTGTTCTTCTTGCGTGTTCGTGCCACCGGCACCTCCCCTGGCGGATGCGTGATTGCCGGGGTTGCCGGCTTTCGTTTCACAGCTACTCTAGAGGCGTGGCCCCGCTCTCTCAACCCATGTCTGCTGCGTCAATGAGCTGCGCCAGCGCGGTCAGCATGGCCTCGGCGTCGGGCCGACCGGCGATGGCAAGCCGCTCTGAAGGCCGCGTGAACGCCTCTGCAACGGCAGTGCTGAGCGCCGCGACGCTGAATCTGGCACGCGCATCGCCAAATGCCCGGGCCGCCAGACCGGCCGAGCGGGGCGAGAAGAGCGGCAGAAGCACGGGCGCGTCCGTTGATGTCAGCAGGACCGCGTCATCGGTCGGCGCAACCTCTGCCTGCTCGTAAGCTATGAATGAAACTGTCTCTATTCCTGCAGAAACCAGACCGGGCGCGATGTCCAGCGTCCGGTGTCTGCCGTGCGGATAAAGAAGCTTTCGGACGCCTCCGTCGCCCTTGATGAAGTCGATCAGGCCGATGACGTCGCCTGGCCCATTCATCGCGACGAAACCGGCTGCGCCTGCGACCTCAGCGGTGCGCGAACCCACGCACCACGCTCGTCTTCCCTCGGCGGGACACTGTTCGGCAAAGGCGAGAACGGCGTTCTCGGAGGTGAAGACAAGATCGCCGGTTTCCTCGGGAAGAGGGTCGAACGGAAGAAGCCGAATCTCGATCAGCGGCGAAATCACAACAGGCCAGCCCGACCCGAAACGCCGTTCGAACTGTTGTGCAAATCGTTGCGACTGCGCCTCGGGGCGGGTGAGCAGCAGCGTTGGGCCGGTCTTGTGCAAGGTCCCCCCGGGATTGTCTGGCGTCCGTCCCGGTGTTACCTGCCGGAAGGGCCGCAGGCAACCGGCAGGATCATGGGCGAAACGATCACCATACTCGGGCTTGAAAGCAGCTGCGACGATACCGCGGCGGCAGTCGTCCGGCTGACGGAAGGACGGGGCCGGATCCTGTCCTCCATCGTCTATGGCCAGACGGCGCTGCATCTCGATTTCGGTGGAGTCGTCCCCGAGATTGCGGCGCGCGCGCATGCGGAAAAGATCGATCTTTGCGTCGAAGAGGCGCTTGCGGCGGCGGAGGTCGACCTGAAGGCGCTTGACGCCGTGGCGGTGACGGCGGGCCCGGGGCTTATCGGCGGCGTCCTGGCCGGCGTGATGTGCGCCAAGGGGATCGCTGTCGGTGCGGGTCTGCCGCTGATCGGCGTCAACCACCTGGCCGGCCACGCGCTGACGCCGCGCCTGACCGATGATCTTGCGTTCCCCTATCTGCTGCTACTGGTTTCCGGCGGCCATTGCCAGTTTCTGATCGTGCATGGGCCGGACAGATTCACGCGGCTTGGCGGGACAATCGACGATGCACCGGGCGAAGCCTTCGACAAGACCGCCAAACTTCTTGGTCTTGCCCAGCCAGGCGGCCCCGCGGTTGAAGAAGCGGCCATGAACGGCGACGCGGATCGGTTCATGTTCCCGCGCCCCCTGCTGGACCGAACCGGATGCGACATGTCCTTTTCCGGTCTGAAAACTGCGCTTTTGCGGGCGCGCGACACCGTGATCGCCGAGAAGTCCGGCCTGGGCCCGTCGGATCGAGCCGACCTTTGCGCAGGGTTTCAGGCGGCCGTGGCAGACGTCCTGGCGGAAAAATCCCGGCGCGCGATTGGCGAATATCTTGCACTGCGTCCCGCGTTTCAGGTCTTTGCCGTGGCTGGAGGCGTTGCAGCGAATGCGGCGATCCGCGCCCGTCTGGAAGCGACCTGCGAAGAAATGGCAGTTCGTTTCGTCGCGCCCCCACTTGAGCTTTGCACGGACAATGCGGCTATGATCGCCTGGGCCGGGATCGAGAGGTACCGGCTTGGCCTGCTCGACGATATGGAACTTTCCGCCCGGCCACGCTGGCCGCTCGACAGCAGCCGTCCGGCGCTTCTTGGCGGCGGCAAAAAGGGGGCGAAGGCATGAAGATCGCGGTGCTGGGTGCTGGCGCTTTCGGCACGGCGCTGGCAGTGACGTTTGCCCGGAGTGGTTCGACCGTCGGCCTTTGGGCGCGCGATCCCGCGCAGGTCCGCGCGATGCAGGAGACCGGCGAGAATGCTTCGCGGCTCAGGGGTGTGAACATCCCGGATACTGTCTCTGTCTCTGCCGAAATGGACGAATTCTCCGATGCGTACGCTTTGCTTCTTGCCGTGCCGATGCAGCAGTTGTCGGGGTTTCTGTCCGACCATGCGGCAAAGCTCAACGGTCGCGTGCTTGTCGCATGCGCGAAGGGCATCGATCTTGCTTCGGGCCGGGGGCCGAGCGCGATCATTTCGGATGTGGCCCCCAAGTCGCTGCCGGCGATCCTGACCGGCCCGAGCTTTGCCGCCGATATCGCACGTGGACTACCGACCGCACTGACGCTGGCCTGCACCGACGACCGGCACGGCGAGGCACTGCAATCAGCGCTGTCGACCCAGACGCTCCGCCTCTACCGAACGACGGACACGATCGGGGCGGAGCTTGGCGGCGCGCTCAAGAACGTCATCGCCATCGCGGCGGGTGTCGTCATCGGCGCGAAACTCGGTGACAGCGCTCGCGCCGCCCTAATGACGCGCGGTTTCGCCGAAATGAACCGGCTTGCCCTCGCGCTTGGCGCCAGGGCCGAAACACTTGCTGGACTTTCGGGCCTTGGCGATCTGGTGCTCACATGCTCATCGCTCCAGTCACGCAACTTCCGCTTCGGCCACGCGCTTGGCGCGAGTGAGGATTTCGATCCAGAAACCACGGTGGAAGGAGCGGCAACCGCGAAAGCGGTCGCGGTGCTTGCCAGAAAGCACGCGGTCGACATGCCGCTTGCAGAGATGGTTGCGCGGCTCGTAGACCGAGAGATCACGGTGGAAGAGGCGATGAACGCCTTGCTTTCACGCCCGCTCAAGAAGGAATAGCCGATGCTTTACGCAGTCATTTGCCGAGACAGGCCCGATCATCTTCAGGTCCGTCTGGACACACGCTCAGCGCATCTATCCTATATCGAGAAGACCGGTGTCGTGAAGATGGCAGGACCATTGATCGAAGGCGAAGTGATGTGCGGTTCGCTTATCGTGCTTGAGGCCGATAGCCTCGAGGCGGCAAACGCCTGGGCCGCCGGCGATCCCTACAGGGCCGCGGACCTGTTTGACAGCGTGACCGTCACGCAATGGAAGAAGGTAATCGGCTGATGGCATACTGGCTTTTCAAATCCGAGCCCGATGTCTGGGGTTGGGACGACCAGGTCGCCAAGGGCGGCGCGGGCGAAGAATGGAACGGCGTCCGCAACTACCAGGCGCGCAACAACATGCGCGAGATGCGGCTTGGCGACCTCGGGTTCTTCTACCATTCCAATCAGGGAAAACAGATCGTCGGCATCGTCGAGGTCTGTGCCCTGTCCCATCCCGACAGCACCACCGACGATGAGCGCTGGGACTGCGTGGATATCAAGGCCGTTCGGCCCTTCAAGACGCCCGTGACCCTTGATCAGATCAAGGCGGACGAGAGGTTGGCCGAGATGGTGTTGGTCAAGAACTCCCGCCTGTCGGTGCAACCGGTCACGGCGGAGCAATGGAAGATCGTCTGCGATCTCGGCAACACAAAACCGTAGCCGCGCCGGCCGGTTACGCTCATAGTCGGGTCAGGAAACCGCAAGGGAGGGTTATATGGGAATCGTGGCAGTATTGGTGGCCGCCATCGCGGGATTTGCCTGCGGCGCGGTCTGGTACATGTCCTTGGCGAAACCGTGGATGCAGGCCGCAGGAATACCGACCGACGCCGAGGGAAAGCCTGCGGGCGGGGCAAACCCGATGCCTTTCCTGGTGGCGGGTATCGCGATGATCCTCGTTGCCGGAATGATGCGGCACATCTTCGCCAGGTCGGGGATCGCATCGCCGATGGGCGGATTGACTGCGGGTTTGGGCATTGGCGCATTCTTCATCACCCCTTGGATGGCGATGAATTATGCCTATGCAATGCGTCCATGGAAGCTGACGGTCTTGGATGCGGGTTATGCGATCATCGGTTGCGGAGCGATCGGCCTTGTCTTGGGCCTGTTCTGACGCGCCCAAAAACAAAGGGCCCCGGCCACCCAACCGGGACCCTTCGCCACCCACGTGTACCCCCACACGGCGTGAAACTGAATTGGGTCTCGGCCATCCTGGCCCGACGGCATCAACTTAGCCCGAGAGGGCGGCAAGAGGCAATCGAAGCGTCTGGAAAAATCTTCTCAAAATCCGTGCTTTGTAGAAGGGTTCCGTAAACGCGTTGGAGCCGCCCCAAAAAAGGACGGCCCCAAACTCATGTCAGAATGATCGTTCCTAGCGGTAGACCGATTCCTTGCCGAAATGCTTGACCAGCATGTAATAGACAACCGCCCGGTACTTGCTGCGCTCGGACCGGCCATAGGTGTCGATCACCGAATTGATCGCGGCCATGAGCTGCGGGCCGTCCTTCAGACCCAGCTTCTTGACGAGGAAGTTGTTCTTGACGGTCTCAAGTTCCGATTCCTGGCCCGCCGCAACAGTCGAGGCGTCGGCGTCATAGATTGACGGGCCGCAGCCAATCGTGACTTTGGTCAGAAGCGCCATATCCGGTGACATCTTGCATTTGTTCTTCAGATCATCGGCATATTTCGCAATCAGATCGTCTCTCTTACCCATGGGTCTATCTCCACTGTCCCTGTACAAATCTACTTCCGCGGTCGAGTATCGCGCAACACCGCGGGCGGACGTTACCTTTGTTTTCCTGCGGCGGGCAAAGAAAAACTCGCGTTTCGGCGGAAATACAGGGGAAAAAGCCGACGTCAGGCTCATTTCGGCAGATGGTTGCCCGACCGGAAGCTGAATTCCGCCGCCCGGTCGGGGCGAGCGCTCAGTAGCGATAGTGATCCGACTTGAACGGGCCCTCGACCGTCACGCCGATGTAATCGGCCTGCTCAGGGCGAAGCTCGGTCAGTTTCACGCCGATCTTCTTCAGATGCAGCCGCGCCACCTTCTCATCAAGATGCTTGGGCAGGATGTAGACGCCGGGTTTGTAGTCCTTGCCCTTGGTCCAAAGTTCGATCTGCGCCAGCACCTGGTTCGTGAACGACGCGGACATGACAAAGGATGGATGGCCAGTGGCGTTGCCAAGGTTGAGCAGGCGGCCTTCCGACAGAAGGATGATCCGATTGCCCGAGGGCATCTCGATCATGTCCACCTGTTCCTTGATGTTGGTCCACTTGTGATTCTTCAGCGCGGCGACCTGAATTTCATTGTCGAAGTGGCCGATGTTGCCGACGATGGCCATGTCCTTCATTTCGCGTACGTGCTCGATGCGGATCACGTCCTTGTTGCCCGTCGTCGTGATGAAGATGTCCGCGTCCTTCAACACGTCTTCAAGAACGACGACCTCAAACCCGTCCATTGCAGCCTGGAGTGCGCAGATCGGGTCGATCTCGGTCACCTTCACGCGGGCGCCGGCGCCACGAAGCGAGGCGGCCGAGCCCTTGCCGACGTCGCCATAGCCGCACACCACGGCGACCTTGCCGGCCATCATCGTGTCGGTCGCGCGGCGAATGCCATCGACCAGCGATTCCTTGCAGCCATACTTGTTGTCGAACTTGGACTTGGTGACGCTGTCGTTCACATTGATCGCCGGGAAAGGCAGAAGCCCTTTCTTGTGGAGATCATAAAGCCGGTGCACGCCGGTCGTGGTTTCCTCGCTCACGCCCTTGATCGCGTCGCGCTGCCTGGTGAACCAGCCCGGGCTTTCCTTCAGGCGCTTCTTGATCTGATTGAAAAGGCAGACCTCTTCTTCCGAGGTCGGGACTTCGATCAGGTCTTTCTCGCCATTTTCGACCCGAGCACCCATCAGAACGTAAAGCGTCGCATCCCCGCCGTCGTCGAGGATCATGTTGCAGGTGCCGTCCTTGAACTGGAAGATCTTGTCGGTGTAGGTCCAGTAGTCCTCAAGCGTCTCGCCCTTGATCGCAAATACCGGAACTCCGCTTTCGGCGATTGCTGCTGCCGCATGATCCTGGGTCGAAAAGATATTGCACGAAGCCCAGCGCACCTCGGCGCCAAGGGCGGTCAGCGTTTCGATCAGAACCGCTGTCTGAATCGTCATGTGCAGACTGCCGGCGATCCGGGCGCCCTTGAGAGGTTTGGATTTCCCGAACTCCTCGCGCAGCGCCATCAGACCCGGCATTTCTGTTTCGGCGATATCAAGCTCCTTGCGGCCATAGCCGGCTAGCGCAATATCCTTGACGATATAATCCTTCGGCATCAGCCGTACTCCTTGTCGAATGACGTTTGGAGCGGCTGATATCATCGGAAGGCCCGCGCGGCAATCGGAGCGCGCGCGCGATCGGAAATCGGCCCTTGCGGGGCTGCAATCGGGCGGCGTCTCCTGCTAAAGACCGGCACATGGAAACAAAGGTTGCGATATGAAGCCTGCGCGCGCCTGGCAACGAATGCTCTCGGGCCGGAGGCTCGACTTGCTCGATCCCACGCCTGTGGACATCGAAATCGAGGATATTGCTCACGGGCTTGCCTTTGTCGCCCGCTGGAATGGTCAGACCGTCGGGGATTGGCCTTATTCGGTGGCCGAACATTCACTTCTCGTGGAGCAGATATTCAGCCGCAGCAACGCAGGAATTTCCCCGCGCTGGCAGCTTGCCGCCCTGCTGCACGATGCACCCGAATACGTGATCGGGGACATGATCAGTCCGGTGAAGGCGGCGGTTGGCCCGGGCTACGGCGCCCTTGACGAGCGGTTGACAGCGGCGATCCATCTGCGCTTCGGCCTGCCCGCCGCGCTTCCGGCGGCGATCAAGAAGGAGATCAAGCGCGCGGATCGGATCTCTGCCTGGCTCGAGGCGGTCGAGATCGCGGGCTTCAGCCGCGCAGAGGCGGACAAGTTCTTCGGCGCTCCGGATTCGTCCCGGTTGCGCGGCCTGACGATCCAGCTCCGGCCCCCGATCGAGGTGCGGAGGGACTACGTGGCACGTCACGCCGCGCTCTTGGACCTCACCGTCAGCTAAAGATGGATGCCGGCGATCCAATGCCAGGCTCTGCGCTTTCGGGCGCGTTCGTCGGCGCGCGGTGATTTTTGGCCGTATGGCGAGGAGTTCTGAAAGGTCACGATGCGGTAGACGTCACCGAGAATTGTAAGCATGTCTTTGTCTCCCAAGTGTTTGACTGCTCACAGTATCGCGCTATTCTGAGGTATCTGAGAGTCATAAGCTCTTTGTATCTGTAAGTCAGGATTACATATGTCCGCTATTGACTGGCTCCACCTGCCTCCGCTTTCGGCGCTGAAGGCTTTCGAGGCCACCGCTCGGTTCCGCGGTTTCAGCAGCGCGGCGCGGGCGCTGAACGTGACGCATGCCGCCGTGGCCCAACAGGTGCGCGCGCTGGAGGAACGGCTTGGCCTTTCTCTCGCGCATCGTGAAGGCCGTGGGCTGAGACTCACCCCCGAGGGTGAAGATCTTGCCCAAGCGCTCAATGACGGTTTCGCAACGATTCAATCGGCGCTCGAGCGGCTGCGCGCCGGCGAGAAGGAAAGGCCGGTCACCGTCACCCTGACACCGGTCTTTGCAACGAACTGGCTGATGCCGCGCCTGCGGCACTTCTGGGCGGCACATCCCGACGTCGCCATCTCGCTGCGGCCAGATCCCAACGTGCTTGATCTAGCGCGGGAAAGGATCGATGTCGGCATCCGCTATGGTGAGGGGGAGTGGCCCGGCGTCGAGGCGCGTCTGCTGACCTCGGCGCGATATGTGATCGTCGGCGCGCCATCACTGTTGGGTGACAGGACCGGGCTGACGCCAGATGAGCTCGCCGAATTGCCGTGGGTGCTTGAGCCCGACTGGCCGGAACAAAGAAACTGGTTGAGCTGCTGCGGCGGTGTCGATCCCGCAAAGCTGAGGATCACGGAGTTCGCGACGGAAGAACTGGCGTTGACAGCCGCGCGGCAAGGATATGGCCTGCAAGTCTCCAGCAAGGCATTGGTGGAGGAAGATGTCCGAAAAGGCACGCTCCGGATCGTGCTGGCCGGCGATGCCGATAGCCCGGGTTACTACACCGTCACCCCACCGGGGCCACTGCGGCCAGCCGCGCGCACCTTCATTCGTTGGCTTGCCAAGAGCGTTTAGAGGGCCGTGCGCTCAGGGTGAAACGCAGGGCCTCAGATCGCGAGATCGTCGAGCGACTTGCCGCTTTTCAGCGCGGCTTCGACCCAACGCGGCTTGCGTCCCCGACCGGTCCATGTTTCGGATTTGTTGGCAGGGTTCGCATATTTCGGTTTGGCGGGTTTGCGCCTTTTGACGCCGGACGAGCCGACAAGTTCCGCCAGGCTGAATCCAAGCGACTTGGCTTTGACTTCAAGCGCATCAAGCGCTTCGCGCTTCTTGCGCGCTTCAAATCCGGCGATCATTTTATCGACCTGTTTCTTGAGTTCCCTCAGGTCTTTGAGCGACATCGATTCGAGATTGATTTTCAAAACACGGATCCTTTCAAGCGGCAGATAAACGGGATTTGCGCATAATTCCCGTTTAATTCAAGCCTGCAATCCGAGATTCCGCTTATTTCGGGCTTCTCTTCGCTAAAATCCGCTGAAGCGTGCGTCGATGCATGCTCAATCGCCGGGCCGTTTCGGAAATATTCCGGTCACAGAGTTCATAGACGCGCTGAATATGTTCCCAACGGACGCGATCCGCGGACATGGGGTTTTCCGGCGGCGGCGGCAGCGTGTCCCTGGCCAGAAGCGCATTCGTGATGTCGTCCGCGTCGGCCGGCTTTGAGAGATAATCGACCGCGCCGATCTTTACTGCCGCGACAGCCGTTGCGATCGCCCCATAACCGGTCAGCACAACCACCCGGCAGTCCGCGCGGCGTTCGCGAAGCGTCTCGACGACATCAAGCCCATTTCCGTCTCCAAGCCGGAGATCGACGACAGCAAAGGCCGGTGGCCTCGCAATCGCCGCCGCGCGACCGGTCGCGACCGTTTCGGCTGTTTCAGGCTCAAATCCCCGTTTCTCCATCGCCCTTGCCAACCGGCTGACGAACGGACCGTCGTCATCGACAAGAAGCAGGCTGCGGTCGGGACCAAGATCCGGGGTGTTGTCATCGGTCATATTGCGCCCGTTCCGTCTTGCTACTTCGAACGGTTCTAAGCGCAACGGCCTACATGGTCAATTTCACTGTTTCGCCGCTTCGATAAAGCAGGCGGTTTGGGCCGCCATTTCCTCTGGCGTCGCCTCACGGGTGAATAGCTCCACGAATCCGTATTGCGGAAGCATCAGGTAGGTTTGAGTCATGTGGTCAACGAGATAGTATTCATCCTCGGGATTTTCGGGAATCCTGAAATAGGTCTTGTAGGCTTTGGCGACCGAGCTGATCTGCTCTGGCGTTCCGGTCAGGCCGATCATCTTGGGGTGAATATAGTCGGTCCATTCCTTCAGCACTTCCGGTCTGTCCCGCGCGGGATCGACCGAAATGAAGACCGGAGTCACGTCGTATCCCATTTCCTCGAGCGCATCGACGGCTTCGGCGTTGCGGGCCGTGTCAGCCGGGCAGACGTCGGGGCAATATGTATAGCCGAAGTAGACGAGGCTCGGTCCGGTCAGGACATCCTTTTCCGTGACGGTGCGCCCGTCTTCGTCTGTCAGAGTGAAAGGGCCGCCGATTGCTCCGCCGACAGTGCTTGTGCTGCATTCCGCAAAGCGGTCCGTTCCCCCCCCGCGCGAAAGCGCATAGATCGAGACCAGCCCTATCGCCAGCACCGAAACCGCTGCCAAGGCGTAGGTCTTCGTGGATACGGCCATCGGATCATCCTCATACCTCGGTTGCGGCACATTGATCGCTCATTGCGGCCGGACTATCAATCGTAGCTGACCCGACTGCGACAACAGGACCCGCCATGCCGCCGACAATGAGAGCGCAGGACGACGGCTTTGGCGGGGCTCTCGACGCCAGACAGGCTGCGCGCGGTGGCTGGATGCGGCTGCGGACACTGATCCTTTTGCGGTGGCTGGCGATACTGGGTCAAACCGCCACGATCGTAGTAGCCTGGCGCTATTACGGGATCGACCTCGACCTCACGGCCTGCTTTCTGACGGTCGGCGTCGCGGTTGCGGTCAATCTCGCGTTCATTCTCGCGTTTCCCGCCACCCGCCGACTGAGCGAGTCCGAGGCGCTTTTCAGCCTGCTGCTCGATACCGGCCAGCTTGCGGTGCTGCTGTTCCTGACGGGCGGCCTCGACAATCCCTTCGCGCTTCTGATCCTCGCGCCTGTGACCATCGCCGGGGCTGCCCTGCGCACGCAGGCCACCGTCCTGATCGGGTTGATCACCATCATCGTCGTCACACTGCTGGTCTGGTTGCATATTCCACTGAGTTTGAGAGACGGAACCCCGATCACGATCCCGCCGATCTTCAGCTTTGGTTTCTGGCTCGCCATCGTGATCGGGGTCATCTTTCTCGGCCTCTACTCACGGCGTGTCGCATCAGAAATCCACACGATGGGCGAGGCTTTGCTGGCGACGCAGATGGCGCTTGCGCGGGAACAGAAGCTGACCGATCTGGGCGGCGTCGTGGCCGCCGCCGCACATGAGCTTGGCACACCCCTGGCGACCATCAAGCTTGCCAGCTCAGAGCTGGCCGACGAACTCCGGGACCGCCCGGACCTGAGATCGGATGCTGAACTGATCCGGCAACAGGCCGATCGTTGCCGCGACATCCTTCATTCGATGGGTCGCGCGGGCAAGGACGATCTTCATCTTCGCGCCGCTCCGATTTCAGCGGTTATCCGCGAAGCTGCCGAGCCGCATGCGGACCGGGGCAAGACGCTGCACTTCTCGCTTGGCGATTCGCCGGAGCACGGCAAACAGCCGCTGTACATCCATCGTCGCCCGGAAATCATTCACGGCCTCAGAAACCTTATCCAGAATGCGGTCGACTTTTCGACCTCCAGCGTCTGGATTGATGGTATCTGGGACGAAAGACAGCTTACCGTGCGTATTTCGGATGACGGCGCTGGATACCCACCCCATCTGATCGGGCGGATCGGCGACCCTTTTGTCGGCGCACGCCGGGAGGACACGAAGACGGCCGGACGCGAAGGCATGGGTCTGGGCCTTTTTATCGCCAAGACCCTTCTTGAGCGCTCTGGCGCAAATCTCAGCTTTCGCAACGGCGCTGATCCATTTCTTGCAGCGGATGAACGTCCGGACCGTTCCGGCGCGATCGTGGAAGTCCGATGGGACCGGCGCGACATCGAGATGCGACAGGGCGACGTGATGGGCGAGAACACGCGCTTTCCGATCTGAAGCGGCGCCCGCCAGCCCGGCAACGGCGTGCTTTGTGGTCGGCAGAGCGGGATGTTCGATTTCACACGGGCGGCGATTGATCTGCCTCGGGCGTCAGCCGTTAACCTCTCGTTAATCACGCGGGTCAACTTTCTTCGGAGAGGGTGATGGCCCTTCTTATGGATTACGGTTTGACATGATTTCTGCGCTTCTCCCTGCTGCCGCTGTTGCAGCAACATCCGTGACGGCCGCGTTCCTTGCGTTGCTGCTGATCTCTTACGTAGCCCAAGGCAGACGGCCAAAACCGCATCGGGGCTCGCTCGTTCCCGAGCCCGAACTGGTGATCCTGCTTTTCGATGGGCATGAACTTGTCGATGCGACCGCTCCTGCGCGATCGCTTCTTGAGCGCATTCCAGGGTCCGCCGATGAATGGGCTCGGCTTTCAAGCTATCTGTCGCAGCGCATCGTGCGTTTCGAAGAACGGCTTGAAGAACTGCCCTCAAGGGGCAGGGTCGACTTTGCCGGAAAGGACGGCGTGACGCTCAACGTCGTGGCGGAAGCCGTGGGCGGCATGATGCGCCTCACGCTGACCGATCCGGAGGCCGAAGGGCAGGGAATTGTCGTCGACGCGCTGAGCCTGCGTGCGCAGGAAGAAGAGCTGAAATTCCTGCGGCTGATGCACGGCGCGTTGCCGTCCCTGCTCTGGCGCACGGATGAGGACGGCACCGTGACCTGGGCGAACAAGGCCTATCTCGATCTTTCGGCAGAATCCGGAGAATCAGAGCTGATGTGGCCACTTCCGGTTCAATTTCCGCAGGTGGGCGCGCAAAACGCAGCAGGGCCGGCGCGGCGACTCAAGCGCGCAGGTTCTGACCGGGCGAAGGGGATCTGGTACGAGGTGGCTTCATTTCCGCTTGGCGACGCGACGATGCACCATGCGGTGTCGGTCGACGCGCTGGTGAAAGCCGAAACCGCCTTGCGCGAATTCATCCAGACCCTTACCAAGACCTTCGCCCACCTGCCGATCGGACTGGCGATTTTCGATCGGCAGCGCCAGTTGGCACTGTTCAATCCCGCCCTGACGGACCTCACGACGCTCGGTGTGGAATTTCTCTCTGGCCGACCGACCTTGTTCGCCTTTCTCGACCAACTGCGGGAGGCGCGGGTGATCCCCGAGCCGAAGGATTACCAGAGCTGGCGCCTTCAGATGTCGGAACTCGAAAGAGCCGCAGCTTCCGGTCACTACGAGGAAACCTGGGCGCTCTCCAGCGGACAGACCTACAAGGTCACGGGGCGACCGCACCCGGATGGGGCCGTTGCCCTGCTTATCGAGGATATCAGCGCGGAAATCACGTTGACTCGTCACTTCCGGTCCGAGATCGAGCTTGGTCAATCCGTCGTTGATGCCATTGATGAAGCAATCTGCGTCTTTTCCCCCGCCGGCGAGATTATTCTGTCGAACGCGGCCTACGCGGCCCTATGGTCGGTCGACCCAGGCACGACGCTGGGACGCATGTCGATCCGGGACGCCATTCGGCACTGGCAGGGCCGAACACTCCCGACGCCGGTCTGGGGCGACGCGAGGGATTTCGTGAGCGACATCGGCGAGCGCGCGGAATGGTTCGCCGAGGTATCGTTTGTCGATGGTGGTGTGCTGAACTGCCGGTTCGCGCCTTTGCCGGGCGGCGCAACGCTTGCCGCATTCTCGAAAGGCATGCACGCTCGGCCGCCTCTCCGAAGACTGCGGCGCGGGCGGCGCACCGAATCCGAGCTGATGGCATAGGGGTTCTTCGGGCCGACACCCTTGCGGCGGCGGTTGGGGCCGCTAAAAGTCACGGCATGATTGTCACCGTGTCAGACTCCGGGCATATCAGCCTGCATCTTCCGTCGCCCGAGGCGACGGCGGCGCTTGCTGAAAAGCTGGCGCCGATGCTCCAGTCAGGCGACATCGTCCTTCTGGAAGGGCCGATCGGGGCCGGCAAATCGCTTTTCTGCCGTGCAGTCATCCAGACTCTGTTGGCAGAGGAAGGCCGTGTTGAAGAGGTGCCGTCGCCGAGCTTCACGCTGGTGCAGGTGTATGAGACCGCCAAAGCAGAGATATGGCATGCCGACCTCTTCAGACTGGGCAGCGCCGATCAAGCCGCGGAGCTTGGGCTTGAAGAGGCCTTTGAAACAGCAATCTGCCTTGTCGAATGGCCCGAAAAGCTTGGCAGCCTTCGACCGGGACACGCACTTACCATCAGCCTGTCTCAAGAGGGCGAAGGCGACGCGCGAATCGCGTCGCTTCGCGCGAGCACCGGACGTTGGGGGCCGGTGCTGCGCGCCCTTTCACCTCGCGCGACCGAAGCGTCATGAACGATCGGAACCAGTGCATCGCCCGTTTCCTCGGGCGAACCGGCTGGGACACGGCCACATCGGAGCCGATTATCGGGGACGCCTCTCCGCGGCGGTATTTTCGGCTTACACATGGTGAGCAGTCCGCCATTCTGATGGACGCGCCGCCGGAAGCCGGCCCGGACGTGACCGCGCGGTTTTCCCGAATGGCTTTCTGGTTGCGGTCTCATGGATTTTCCGCACCCGAGATATTGGTCGAGGACCATGCCAACGGTATTCTCATCATCGAAGACCTTGGTGATGCCCTCATAGCGCGCCTTGTCGTGGAAGACCCGCTGCGCGACCGGGAACTCACGACCGTTGCCACCGGCTTTCTCGCTGATCTGGGGAAGTTCCCACCGCCGGACTTCGTGGAAAAGCTCGACGGACCCGCACTGGCCGAGTTGGTTTCGCTGACGCCGCGCTGGTATCTGGCCGGAATCGGTGCCGTCGCACCCAAGGCTGCGCACGACCTGCCGAAGCTGATCGAGCGCGAGTACGACCGGCTCTCGGATGGGCGATACGTCCTCTCGCTGAGGGATTTTCATGCCGAGAACCTGATCTGGCTGCCTGACAGGATCGGAACCGCCCGTCTTGGGCTGCTTGACTTTCAGGACGCGGTGGCGGCGCATCCTGCATATGACCTCGTTTCCCTGCTCCAGGATGCGCGACGCGATGTATCCGACGCGACGGAGCGTAAGATGATCGCCCGGTTTACCCAAGCGACGGGCGTCGATCCGGGCACGTTCGGCGCGATTTATGCCCTCTTGGGCGCCCAACGCGCGCTTCGGATCATCGGTGTCTTTTCCCGGTTGGTTCTGCACTTTGGAAAGCCGCGCTACCTCGACTTGATGACCCGGGTCTGGGGCTATCTGGCCCGCGATCTTGTGCATCCCGAGTTGAGCGAGCTGGCCGCGCTGGTGCACGAAACCTTGCCCGAACCCACACCGGAGCGGATCGAAAGGATCAGGAGCCAATGCGGCCAGTTCCCGACGCCCTGATGCTATTCGCCGCCGGTCTCGGAACCCGGATGGGCGCGCTGACAGCCGATCGGCCGAAGCCGTTGATAGAAATCGGGGGGGAGTGCCTGATCGACCATGCGCTGAATCTGGTGGATGAGGCCGGGATCGAGCGCGTCGTCATCAATCTGCACTACCTGCCGGATCAGATACGCGCGCATCTGAACGGGCGCGCCAACGTCATCTTTTCGGATGAGAGCGATGCGCTTCTCGAAACGGGCGGCGGGCTTCGCGCGGCGCTTCCTCACCTCGGCGCTGGACCGGTGTTCACGCTGAATACCGATGCCGTTTGGACCGGAGCAAACGCGCTGCGGCAGCTGCGCGACGCCTGGAGGCCGGCCGAAATGGAAGGGCTCTTGCTTCTCGTGCCGCGCGAACAGGCGATTGGGCATTCCGGGGCGGGGGATTTCAGCATGGATAGCTACGGGCGCCTCAGCCGGGGCCGCGAATATGTCTACACCGGTGCGCAAATCCTGACGACCGGACGGCTGGCATCAGTTCAAGACAAGGCATTCTCGCTGAACCGCATCTGGGACGAGATGCAGGCGCCCGGCCGGTTGTACGGGTTGCTCCACGATGGCGGCTGGTGCGACGTCGGCCGACCCGAGGCGATTCCGCTAGCCGAGGGCCTTCAAAGAAGGGCGCGCGATGTTCGAGCGTGATGCTAAGCCGCACTTCTTCGCGCTGCCGCCGGGTGCCAACTTTCCGCGCGCGCTCGTCGCCGGGTTGGTCGACCGGCTTGGCGATAGCCCGCCAGATCAGCTTGCCCGCGTTACGATCTACCTAAACTCAGCCCGAATGCTGCGCCACGTCAGGGAAACGTTCAGCGATCACGGCGCGCGACTTCTGCCCCGGCTGCGATTGATAGCGGACATTGGCGCCGACCCCTTGCGCGGTGTCCGGCCGGCGGTTTCGGGTCTGCGCAGACGGCTTGAGTTGGCTCAGCTTGTCTCGCGGTTGCTTGAGCGCGAGGCAGACTTCGCCCCCGGCGCCGCGGCGTTCGATCTGGCCGACAGCCTCGCGCGACTGATGGACGAGATGCAGGGCGAAGGCGTGCCGCCCGGGGCGCTTGAACGCGCCGGGCTTGCGGAAAATCATGCGGCGCATTGGGAACGAAGCCTCGCATTCATCCGAATCGTCGCGCGCTATTTCGGCCCCGATGCACAACCTGATGCCGAGGCCCGCCAAAGGCTGGCGGTCGAAGCACTGGCCGAACGCTGGAAGTCCGCCCCGCCCCAAGAGCCGGTTATCGTCGCAGGCTCTACCGGGTCCCGTGGCGCGACTCAGGTGTTGATGCAGGCGGTCGCAGGGCTTCCGGCGGGGGCGGTCGTTCTGCCCGGGTTCGACTTCGACATGCCCGAATTTGCCTGGAAGAGTCTCTGTTCTGGCCCATTTGCAGCCGAAGACCACCCGCAATACCGATTCCTCAGGCTATGCGAGATTGTTGGTTGTAACTCCGCCGACATCCGCCGCTGGCAAGACGGCACTGCGCCCAACCCAATGCGCAACCGGGTGATATCTCTTTCGCTCCGGCCGGCGCCCGTGACGGACCAGTGGATGAGCGAAGGCAGGGCGCTGGGTGATCTGGCCGCTGCCACCAGCGAACTGACTTTGATCGAGGCCCAGACCCAACGACAAGAAGCGCTTTCCATCGCCCTTTGCTTGCGCCGCGCCGCCGGCGATGGCCGTCGGGCCGCGCTGATCACGCCCGATCGTACCTTGACGCGCCGCGTCGCCGCCGCGCTTGATCGTTGGCGGATCATTCCCGACGATAGTGCCGGGCAACCCTTGTCGCAGACCGCGCCGGGGCGACTCTTGCGCCATACCGCCCAGCTTATTGGCAAACCGGTCGCGACCGAAACGTTGTTGGTGCTGCTCAAGCATCCGCTGACCGCCACCGGGGCGGGCGCTCGGGGGGATCATCTGCGGTTCACCCGTGATCTTGAGCTGAAGCTGCGCCGACACGGACCTCCGTTTCCGACCAGTGAGGATCTGAGCACCTGGGCAGCTGGCTACGGCGAGGACGCCCGAAAAGCCTGGGCCGAATGGCTCGGGTCGCTCATCGACGGGGCGCGCGATCGTCGGGAGCAGCCACTCTCAACTTGGGTCGAGAGGCATCTGGCGATGACGGAGGCGTTCGCCGCCGGACCTGGCGGCGGCCCCCAAGGAAGCGAGCTCTGGCGCGAAGAGGCCGGACGCGTCGCACTTGCCGCCATGCGCGAACTCAGCTTCGAAGCGCCGCATGGTGGAAACTACGATCCGGGTCGCTATGCAAATCTGATCACATCGCTTCTTGGCAAGGCCACCGTCCGGCAGATTCAGGCGGCGCATCCCCTGATCGCGATCTGGGGCACGCTAGAGGCGCGGGTTCAGGGGGCGGATCTGGTGATCCTTGCCGGCCTCAATGATGGCGTCTGGCCCGAAAAGCCGTCCCCCGACCCCTGGCTTTCCCGGCAGATGCGGCAGAAGGTCGGCCTTTTATCGCCGGAAAGGCAGGTTGGCCTTTCGGCTCACGACTTCCAGCAGGCGGCGGGCGCTCCCGAAGTCGTCCTTTCGCGCGCCATCCGGGATGATGAGGCGCAAACGGTTGCCTCCCGATGGCTCGCACGGCTGACCAACCTCTTGGATGGATTGCAGGAGCAGGGGGGCAAGCGGGCACTTGAGGGCATGCGCGCGCGTGGCAGTGTCTGGACCGAGCTTGCCAAGGCAATGGATCAACCTGACCCCGATCACAAGATTGATCCCGCTCCGCGGCCCGCTCCGCGCCCGCCGGTCGGGGCGCGCTCGACCAGGCTTGCGGTTACGGGCATCCGCGACCTGATCCGCGATCCCTATGCGGTCTATGCAAGGCATATCCTGGGGTTGCGACCCCTCGACCCGCTCCGCGCCACTGCGGATGCGCGGATCAGGGGGAACGTGCTGCATCTTGTGCTCGAGAGGTTTGTTGGCACCCGGCCCAAGGATGAGAGCGCCCAGGCCGCGCTTTCGCGCCTGATGGCGGTGGCGGAAAGCGTCTTGCTATCAGAGGTGCCTTGGCCGTCAGCCCAGCGCCTTTGGCTCGCTCGGCTTGCCCGCGCCTCCGAGAAATTCATCGAAGCGGAGAGTTCGCGCGCCGTGCGCGGGGAGCCGGTCATTCTGGAAGAAAGAGGCTCTGTTTCGCTCCAAAACGCGACATTCACACTGACTGCGCGGCCTGACCGGATCGATCTTCTCGAGGATGGCCGCATCCATATCTACGACTACAAGACCGGTCAGATTCCAACCGAGGCGCAGGTCCGCGCCTTTGACAAGCAACTCTTGCTCGAGGCGGCGATGGCGCTGCGCGGGGGTTTCCGGTTGTTGGGCCCGCGCGAGGTTGAAGGCGTGACCTATATCGGCCTTGGCGGTGACGCCAAGGAGCGGACGATCGCGATTGATCACGATACGCTGGACCAGACATGGGACGGGCTTGAGAAGCTCATCGCGTCGTATCTCCTGCGCGAGACCGGATATGCCTCGCGGCGGGCGGTGTTCGATGAGCGACGCGAGGGCGACTACGATCAACTCGCTCGGTTCGGAGAGTGGCAGATGAGCGACGCACCCAAGCCGGAGGATGTCGGATGACGCGCGATGAGGCGAGTCTTCGGCAGGTCGAGGCTGCCGATCCGGCGCTGTCGACCTGGCTTTCGGCAAACGCCGGATCGGGCAAGACGCGGGTCTTGACCGACCGGGTAGCACGCCTGCTGCTGAAAGGGACCGAGCCGCAGCGGATCCTGTGCCTAACCTATACCAAGGCGGCGGCCAGCGAGATGCAGAACCGGCTTTTTGCCCGCCTCGGCGAATGGGCGATGCTGCCGGAGGCCGACCTGCGAAGGGCGCTCGCCGAATTGGGTGTTGATGGACGGATCGGCGCCGACACGATCGGCGCGGCCCGCAGGCTGTTCGCCCGCGCCATCGAAACGCCGGGCGGATTGAAGATTCAGACGATCCATTCGTTCTGCGCTTCGCTTCTCAGGCGATTTCCGCTGGAAGCAAGGGTGTCGCCAGACTTTACCGAACTCGACGACCGGGCGGCGAAACTGCTTCGGCAGGAGATTGTCGAAGAGATGGCGGGCGGTGGTGACATTGCTGCCGTGGACGCGTTGGCGAGACAACTTTCGACCGATGACCTTTCCGGCTTTCTGAACGAAATATGCCGGAACAGAGACGGTTTCGAACAGCCGCTCGATGCCGCCGAGGCGCTTCGCTTGTTCGGTCTGCCGGGGTGTATAGATGCGGCCGGTCTTCTGGCCGAGGTATTTCAAGGAGGCGAGGTTCAGCTTCTGAACGACCTGCTGCCTGTTCTCGAAGCCGGCAAGACAAACGATCAGAAAGCTGCGCGCGCACTTCGGCCCATGATTGGCGCCGGGCCGTCGCTTGCGGGGCTTGAAACGCTGGAGTCGGTGCTTCTTCACGGCAAGAGCGCAGCCAAGGCCGGCCCTTTCACCGCCAAGACCGGTTCGTTCCCGACCAAAGCCGTCGCCGAGGGCGCCGCTGCGCCGATGATGCCCGAGGTCGAGGCGCTGATGCTGCGCGTCGAAGCGGCAAGACCGAAGCGGCTTGCCTTTGCGGCAGCAGAAAAGACGCGCGCGCTGCATCAGTTCGCAACCGCATTCCTTGCCCGCTACGCGGCGCAAAAGGCCGCGGCCGGCTGGCTCGACTTCGACGATCTGATCACCCGGTCGGCGGCGCTTCTTGCTGATCGGTCGGTCGCGGCATGGGTTCTCTATCGGCTCGACGGAGGCATCGACCATATTCTTGTCGATGAAGCGCAGGATACCAGTCCGGCGCAGTGGCAGGTCATCGAGCGGCTGGCAGAGGAGTTCACGGCGGGCGAGGGCGCGCGCAACGGGCAGCGCACGATCTTTGTCGTCGGTGACATGAAGCAGTCGATCTACTCGTTCCAAGGCGCCGATCTTGAGGCTTTCGGCAGGATGCGGGATCACTTTCGGGACCGGCACGACGCAGTCGCAGCGCCGTTTCAACCGCTCGAGCTTGTCCACTCGTTCCGTTCGTCGCCCGCCATCCTGAACGTCGTCGATCTGACCTTCGATGACCGCGTGAGTCGAGGTCTGGGCGGCGATCCCAAACATCGGGCCTTCCACGAAAGCCTCCCCGGCCGCGTCGATCTTTGGGCGGCGATTCCCCCGACGAACAGTCCCGAGGGTCACGAATGGTACGATCCGGTCAACTCGCTGCCCGGCGATCACCACACGATCATTCTTGCCCGGCGCATTGCCAAGGAGATCCGGCGCATGATCGACGCTGGGGTGCGGATTCCGCACAGAAAGGGCGAAAGACCGGTCCACGAAGGTGACTTCCTTATTCTGGTCCAGCGTCGCTCCCCGCTGTTTCACGAGATCATCCGGGCCTGCAAGGCCGGCGGGTTGTCGATTGCCGGCGCCGACCGTCTGCGGCTGGGCGGAGAGCTTGCTGTAAAAGACCTTGCCGCGCTCATCAACTTTCTCGCGACGCCCGAGGATGATCTTGCGCTCGCGACCGCCTTGCGCTCTCCGCTGCTCGGATGGAGCGAGGGCCAGCTTTTCAATCTCGCGCATTCGCGGGGCGACAAGACCTTCCTATGGTCCGCGCTGCGAAAGCGGGAGGAAGAGTTTCCGGACACGGTCGCTGTTCTGCACGATCTTCGCGACCAGGCCGACTTTCTCAGGCCCTACGACCTTCTGGAACGAATCCTCACGCGGCACCAGGGTCGGTCAAGGCTTATCGGGCGGCTCGGCATCGAGGCAGAGGACGGCATAGATTCGCTTCTGGAGCAGGCGCTTGCATTCGAGCGCACGGAAATCCCCAGCCTGACGGGTTTTCTCAGCTGGATGGAGATCGACGACGTGGAAGTGAAGAGAAGGCTCGATTCCGCCTCGAAATCCATCCGCGTGATGACCGTTCATGGCGCGAAAGGGCTTGAATCGCCGATTGTCATCCTGCCCGACACCGCAAAACCTCGCGAAGCGGTCCGGGACGAAATCTTCCGCATCGACGGACGTGCCGTCTGGAAAACCAAGGCTGACGAAAGCCCGCCAGAGATCGCGTCGGCCGGCGCCGCCATCAAGGAGAGTCAGCGGGAAGAGCGGATGCGTCTCTTGTATGTCGCGATGACGCGGGCCGAGTACTGGCTGATCGTCTGCGGCTCTGGCGAGATGGGCGAGGGGACGGACAGTTGGTATTCGCTCGTTCGCGACGGGCTGGACAAGGCGGGTGCCGTCATGCTGACGCCGGAGGACAGCCAATACGATCCGGGCAAGAGGCACGAACATGGCGCCTGGCCTGAAAGGGGGCCTGACGCGCCCGAGGTGCCGCCTGTTCCCGTGCCTCTGCCGGAATGGGCCAGGCTCCCGATGCAGGAGATCGCGGAGGCCGCGAAGTTGCTTTCGCCCTCGTCCCTTGGAGGGCCAAAGGCGCTTCCCGGAGAGGCAGGACTCGATGAAGATGCCGCAAAGAGCCGCGGGACGCTGCTGCACCTTCTTCTGGAGCATCTGCCGCTCTGGCCGGATGCGGACTGGCCGGAGATCGCGGATGGGCTGCTGTCCGGCGCAGACAGGCTCATTGAAGCCGATGAAGTGAACGCGCTACTGACCGAAGCCGGCCATGTACTGAAATCCGACGAGATGGCGCCGCTCCTCAGACCCGACGCGCTTGTCGAGGTGGAACTGACGGCGCCGTCCGCCGCCCTCGGTGGACGCATTTTGCGTGGCACAATCGACCGGTTGCTTGTCGACGAGGACCGCATTCTGGTCGTCGACTACAAATCCAATGCCATCGTCCCGGAAAGCCCGGAAACCGTGCCTGAGGGGCTTCTTCGGCAGATGGGCGCCTATGCCGACATGCTCCGCACGATCTATCCCAACCATCGGATCGATACCGCCATCTTCTGGACCCGCGTCGGCCGTCTGATGCAACTTCCTCACGATATGGTGCGGGCGGCCCTTGCTGCGACTACCATCCCTTGACGGCGGACTGGGCCGGCCATACGTTTCACCCAACGCTTCCCCAATTGGAGACTCAACATGGCCACCGTAGCCGTCACCGATGCCACTTTCGACACCGAGGTTCGGCAGTCAGACATTCCGGTCATCGTCGATTTCTGGGCCGAATGGTGCGGACCCTGCAAGCAAATCGGACCCGCCCTGGAAGAGCTTTCGGATCACTACGCCGGCAAGGTCAAGATCGTGAAGGTCAACGTCGACGAAAATCCCGATTCACCCGCTCAGATGGGTGTGCGCGGCATTCCGGCGCTTTTCATGTTCAAGGACGGAGAGATCGTTTCGAACAAGGTCGGCGCGGCTCCGAAGGCTTCGCTGCAGAGCTGGATCGAGTCCGCGATCTGAGCGGTGATCCACAACATCATGTGGGGCGCCTTCGGGCGCCCTTTTGCTTGGCAGGTTGCGGGAAACAGGTGACACCGCCATATAGGCTAGGGAATTCGGAGGGCTTCATGGCGGATGACACATTTCCCGGCTGGCACGGCACGACGATCATTGGTGTACGCAGAGGCGGTGAGGTTGTCGTAGCCGGAGATGGGCAGGTCAGCCTCGGCCAGACCGTGATCAAGGGCACAGCAAAGAAGGTGCGCCGGCTGAACCCCGGGGGTCGCGACGTGGTCGTGGGTTTTGCCGGATCCACCGCCGACGCGTTCACCCTGCTCGAGCGGCTCGAAACGAAGCTGGAGGCGGCGCCCGGACAACTGACGCGCGCCTGTGTCGAACTGGCAAAGGACTGGCGGACCGACAAGTATCTTCAGAAGCTCGAGGCGATGCTGATCGTGACCGACGGCAAAACGCTTCTGGTTGTCACGGGCGCCGGTGACGTGCTTGAGCCCGAGCATGACGTGGCCGCCATCGGCTCGGGCGGCAACTTTGCGCTGGCCGCTGCCCGCGGGCTGATGGAAACGGATCTTTCCGCCGAAGACATCGCCCGAAAGGCAATGGCGATCGCAGCCGATATCTGCGTTTACACCAACGGCAATCTGACTGTGGAGACCATCCGTGGCTGAGTCCGAAAAGGAGTTCGGCACCGACGACTTGCGCGCCGCGGTGGCCGCCGGCCTCATGACCGAAGCGCAGGCGGCGGGTTTCATGGTTCTGGCGCAAAGTCGCGCCGGGACAAGGGCTGCGCAGGTCGCTGAGGATGAACCATTCGAGTTCTTCCGCGGTTTTTCCGAGATATTCATCGCCGTCGGGCTGAGCATCCTCTTGTCGGGCATCCTCGCGCTTCTCTCGTGGATCGGCATATCGTCGGGGGCGTTCCTCGTCGTGCCGCTGGCGATGGCGGCAGTCGTTTGGTGGATGGCGGGATACTTCACGCTGAAGCGTCGCATGGTGCTGCCCAGCATGATCCTCGCCGCTGCGTTCGGGATCGGCATCTGCGTCTTTGTTTTGGGCTGGATGGCCAAGGGCGCATTTCCCAACCCGCGCAATATGCTGATCTTCTCGAGTCTCGCGGCCGCGGTGGCGATGGGTGTGTGGTTTTTGCGGTTCCGGCTCCCGGTGGCGATGTTCTTCGTCGGGCTCGCATGCCTTGCAGCACTCTACGGCTTCACGCTATCGACAGATGTGCTGTTTGATCTTCAGGGCGGCAGGCTTGGGATCGGCAGTATCTTCGATCTGCGCAACAGCCCCCGATTCTCGCTGGCGACGCTGATCTTCGGCGTCGGAGCTTTTCTGGCCGGAATGTGGTTTGACACGCGCGACCCACACAGGCTGGGCCGTCATGCGGCGACTGGATTCTGGCTCCACCTTCTGGCGGCGCCGGCGCTGGTCAATACCGTCGCGCTCACACTTTACAACATTGGCGGAACGGTCGGTATGCTTTCGGTCGCCGCTGCGCTGGTCGCGATTGCCCTTCTGGCGCTGGTGATCGACCGGCGTTCGTTCCTGACCGCCGGCATCGTCTACATTGCTCTGGTCATTTCCTGGACGATCCGCGGCGAGGGCGACGGCAGCTTCGGCCAGTGGGTCGCGATCCTGTTGATCCTCGGTGCGTTCATCACCGCGCTCGGAACATGGTGGATACCGCTGCGCGCCGGGTTGATGCGCGCGCTTCCAGAGTTTCCCGGCAAGCATCGCCTGCCCCCGTATTCGGAGACCACATGACCAACCTCACCCCGCGCGAAATCGTATCGGAGCTTGATCGCTTCATCATCGGACAGAAGGATGCCAAGCGCGCGGTCGCGGTCGCGCTAAGGAACCGTTGGCGAAGAAAGCAGCTGGCAGACGATCTGCGCGAAGAGGTCTATCCCAAGAACATCCTGATGATCGGCCCGACCGGCGTCGGCAAGACCGAGATTTCACGGCGGCTCGCGAAACTGGCCAAAGCGCCCTTCATCAAGGTCGAAGCCACGAAGTTCACCGAAGTCGGCTATGTCGGCCGCGATGTCGAGCAGATCGTCCGCGATCTTATGGACACGGCAATGATCGAGACGCGAGAACGGATGCGCGAAGAGGTCAAGGCGCGCGCGCAGTCGGCCGCCGAGGACCGCGTGATCGAGGCAGTGGCGGGAGCGGACGCGCGCGCGCAGACACGCGACATGTTCCGCAACCGGCTGAAGAAGGGCGAACTCGACGACACCGTGATCGAGGTCGAGGTCGCCGACAGCGCCCCGCAGATGCCGATGATGGATCTGCCCGGCCAGCCCGGCATGGGCATGATGAACCTGGGCGACATCTTCGGCAAGGCTTTCGGCGGGCGCCGGGTGCGCAAGAAGATGACGGTGGCCGAGAGCCATGAGCTCCTGGTCTCGGAAGAGGCCGACAAGCTGCTGGATGATGACGCGGTCAAGGCGTCGGCGCTGGACGCCGTGCAGGAGAACGGCATCGTCTTCCTGGACGAGATCGACAAGGTTTGCGCACGGGCAGAAACGCGTGGCGCCGATGTCAGCCGTGAAGGCGTGCAGCGCGATCTTCTTCCGCTGATCGAAGGCACGACGGTTTCGACGAAATACGGGCCGGTCAAGACCGACCACATCCTTTTCATCGCCTCGGGGGCTTTCCACATCGCCAAGCCCTCCGACCTTCTGCCAGAGCTTCAGGGGCGGTTGCCGATCCGGGTCGAACTGCGTGCGCTCACGGAAGAGGATTTCGTCCGCATCCTGACCGAGACTGACAATGCCCTCACCCTTCAGTATTCGGCGCTGATGGCGACCGAAGAGGTTACGGTGAGCTTTTCCGAAGACGGCATCGCGGCGCTTGCGCGCATCGCGGCCGATGTGAACCGCAGCGTCGAAAACATCGGTGCACGCAGGCTTTACACGGTCATGGAGCGGGTGTTCGAGGAATTGTCCTTTGCAGCGCCCGACCGGTCGGGTGACTCTGTCAAAGTGGATGCGGATTTCGTGGAAAGGAACCTTGGCGACCTCGCGCGCTCGGCTGATCTGAGCCGCTACGTTCTTTGAGCCGCTGGCGCAATGCGGCGCGCTAAGCTAGTGTCGCGCCGATCAGGGCAAGGCGCGAACATGCGAAGAATCGCTGGGATAATTCTGACCATCGTCGTGCTGGCCGCCTGCGAACCGCGCGGCTTTATCGCACTTGATCCGTCCGCCGCCGCCATGGCGGAAACAGAGACGATCTTTATCGGGTCCACTCGCGCCGCGGATCCGGAGACCGGCGAGATGTTCAGCAAAGAGAGAAGCCTGGACCCCCGGTATGCGCGGTTGGACGTCTCCATACCGCCAAACCGGCAACCCGGTGAAATCGTTTGGCCGCGCCCCAATCGCCGACTTGATCCGGCGACCGAGTTCCTTGCGACGAAGGAAGTCGTCTATGACGGCGAGCCGGGCTTCCGCGCGGACCTGGCCGCCGCGATCCGTCGCGAAAGATCAGGAAGCCGCGAAGCGATCGTCTACATCCACGGCTTCAACAGCAACTTCGCGGAAGGAGCCTACCGGCTTGCCCAGCTTGGACATGACCTGAACCTCAAGGGCGTCTTCGTTCACTATTCCTGGCCGTCCCGCGCCCATCCTCTCGGTTATGCCTATGACCGCGACAGTGCGCTTTTCGCGCGCGACGGGCTCGAAGACCTGCTTGAAGAGGTTGAGGCAGCGGGCGCTGAGCGGATCCTCATCATCGCGCACTCGATGGGAAGTGCCCTGACGATGGAGACGCTGAGGCAGATCGCGCTTGAGAATGATCGAAGGCTCTTGCGGCGCATTTCGGGCGTGGTGCTCATGTCGCCTGACATCGACACAGATGTCTTCCGCGCGCAGGCCAAGCGGATCGGCGAACTACCGCAGCCCTTCGTCATCTTCACATCGAAGAAGGACCGCGCCCTGGCGCTCGCGGCGCGGCTCACCGGGCAGAAGGATCGCCTGGGCAATATTGAGGACGTGAACGAGATTGCGGATCTCAAGGTTACGCTGTTGGACACGACCGCGTTTTCGTCAGGGTTGGGACATTTCGATCTGGGCAATTCATCGGCACTTCTCGCCATTCTCGGGGGCATCGCGGATGTCGATGCAGCCTTCGCGGGCGACCGGGCGGGCCGGACGGGCCTGATCACCGGCGCCGTACTCACCGTGCAGAGCGCCACGCAGATTGTGCTTTCGCCAGTGACCGCAATCGCCGGGAGCGGGCCTTAGCGCAGGCGTCTCAGATAGACGTAGAGCGCACCTGCACCGCCGTGCTTCGCATGGGCAGGCGCCACCTGCTGAACAACGAAGCCCAGCGGCGCCTCGTGCAGCCAGCGCGGAACCTGATGCCGCAGAACTCCTATGCGCTGCGGCACCGGGCCATGGTCATCGCCACGCTTGCCCTTGCCGGTAATCACAAGAACCAGCCGCTTGCCGGTGGCCTGTGCGCTCAGGATGAACCGGATCAGTTCGGGATGCGCTTCGGCAAGCGTCATCCCGTGCAGGTCGATCCGCGCCTCGGGCTCTGCCCGGCCCCTGACGAGGTTGCGATGCGCCTTCCTGTCCATGCGCAGCGGCTGGGCCGCCAGCCGTTCTTCGATCGTCGGAGCGGTGTCACGGGCAAAGGGGCGGTTCTCTTTCAACTCGCCGATACGGAATTCCGGCATCAACCGAGCCGGCTTCTTCGGTTTCGCCTTGGGTCCGTGATCGATCGGAAAATGCGGCTCAGCCCGGATCGGACGCGCCGAGGCGGCGATGCGGCTCCAAAGCTCCTTCTCCTCGGGACTGAGCCCGCGCGGGCGGCGGCTCATGTCTTGCCTCCAGCGACCAGCTTTCGCGGTAAAAAAGTCACCAACCGGCCTGAATCCCGCATTTCACCTGCGCACTTACCTGCTTCGAAGCCCGATCCGCAGAACAGGTCTGCGCGAGCCTTACCCGTGATCGCGCTTCCGGTGTCCTGCGCAACCATCAACCGCCCGTGCCGATCAGTTTCCACCCAGACCGGCGCACCGGCCGGAATGTGCGCACGATCGGCCGCGAGGCTGCGCATGGCGGTCAGCGGACGGCCCATGCTGCCCAGCGGTCCGCTTGATCCGGGCAGTTCCAGCACCCGGAAAAACACGTATGACGGGTTGTGGCGCAATAGCGCCGGAACGCTGCTTGGATGGTTCTTGCACCACTCCCGGATCGCGTCGGCCGACATATTTGCCTCGGCGACTGCTCCGCGACGGACCAACTCCTGTCCGATCGAATGGTAAGGGTGGCCATTTTTCGCCGCAAAACCAAGCCGCAGCACGCCTCCCTCGGCCAGCCGGACTCTGACCGATCCCTGAACCTGCGCCAGAAACGCCTCGATGGCGCTGTCCAGCCAAACAAGCTCCCGCCCTCTCAGCAGGCTGTTTTCCTCGATCTCGGCACGGCTATGCCAGACTCGCGCGTCCGAAAGGTCAGGGGGAGCGGAGTGAAGCGGATATCGGAATTCGGGTGACGGGGCCAGCGTGCCGCTCAGCTCCGGTTCATAATAGCCGGTCAGCAGAGCCGGGACGGGCGGCTGAGGAAGGAAACGGGTCTCAAAGAACGCCTTGGGGTCTTCATCCGAGTGGCGAGGCCAGTCGGGCCCGAGAAGGTCAACGGTTGCCGCATAGGCTGCCAGCGCTGCGGCATGATCATCGCGATCCCAACCGATCAATCCAGAGCAGGCCGGCATCACTCGCCAGTGGCGACAAGCTGCCAGTTGGGATCGTTGGCGCCCATCTTGCGCGCAAAGGTCCAGACGTCGCGCTGACGGCGCACTTCCTTGGGGTTACCCTCGACAATCTCACCGGAGGCATCGCGCGCGGATGAAATGAGCTCGCTGGCGAACCGAACAGTGACCTCTCCGTCGCGCGTCGAGCGGTCGAACTCGGCGCCCTGAAGCGTCACTTCGCGGATACCGAGAAACTCCGCCGTCACCGTCAGCCCGCGCGCCGTTCGCGCGTTGACGACCTCGGAAAACGCATCGAATACATCGGGCGACAGGAAAGCCTGCACCTTAGAGAGGTCGCCCTTCTCGAATGCCATCAGGATCATCTCGTAGGCACCACGCGCGCCGCGCAGGAATTCCGAGACCGAAAAGCTCGGCTCGGCCTGCTTCATGGCGGCCAGCGCCGCCGCCGCTTCGCTTCCCGGCGGCACATGATCGGAAATGTCGCTATCCGGTCCGCCCTCAATCACTTCGAACCGGCTTTTCCGGGCATCGGGCGTTGGCGCCGATGCGGGCGGCTTTTCAAAGCCGTCGCGCGTCCCAAGCACGCTTTTCAGCCGCAGGATCAGGAAAATAGCTATGCCGGCAAGGACAAGCAGCTGAATGATTGAGTTCGACATTATTGTTTGGACCTTTGGTGCCCATGACCTCGGGCGGATATTGGTAACTCGGGCAATCCCCACTTATGTAAGATAGAGGTGCGGTCAAGTCCACCTTACGGCAGAAAGGAAACGGCATGTGGCTTCTTATCGCATTTATCGCGGTGCCCATGATAGAAATAGCGCTTTTCATCAAGGTGGGCGGGCTCATCGGGCTTTGGCCAACGCTCGGGATCGTCATTGCGACGGCAGTCGTCGGCAGCGTGCTGGTCCGGATGCAGGGCGCGCTCGCGCTGGCGCAGTTGCGTGGGTCACTTCAGGAACTGCGCGACCCGACCGAACCGATCGCACACGGCGCGCTCATCCTGCTTGCCGGCGCACTCCTTCTGACGCCCGGCTTCTTTACGGATGCAGTCGGCCTTTCGCTGCTTTTTCCGCCGGTGCGCGCAGCGCTTTTGCGCTACATCGCATCGAAGGTTCGGGTCGAACGCTTCACTGTCGGACCCGACCCGCGGAGGGAGCCGCATCGCCCCAATGTCATCGACGGAGAGTTCGTCGAAATTGACCCTGACGATGACAAACCGACCCGTCCTTCGGGCTGGACGCGGCATTGAGGCCATCGCACCAAGGTGCTAAACCACGGCCAACTCAATTTCCCAGGAGAAGCCGACATGGCCGAGAATGAGAATGGTGCTGCCGCCCAGGCCCCTCAAGTCAAGATGAATGTGCTTGGGCAGTTCGTACGCGATATGTCTTTCGAGAATATCGTCGCGCAGAAGGGTGTCAGCGGCGCCGATGTGCAGCCCGACATTCAGGTGCAGGTAAGCCTGGATGCACGCAAGCGTGGGGTTGAGCATCAGTACGAGGTAGTCTCGAAGTTCAAGGTCACCTCGACCAACAAGGCCGACAAGACGCCGCTTTTCCTACTGGAGCTTGACTACGGCGCGATCTTCCATATCGAGGGCGTTCCTGAGGATCAGCTTCATCCGTTCCTGCTGATCGAATGCCCGCGCATGGTGTTCCCGTTCGTCCGTCGCATCATTTCGGACGTGACGCGCGATGGCGGCTTCCCGCCGCTCAACATCGATACGGTCGACTTCCTTGCGCTCTATCGTCAGGAGCTTGCCCGGCGCGCGGCGTCCCAGAAACCCGCTGAACAGGTTTCGTGACGGGCGGTTCCGATCTTATCCCGACCTGGGTCGCGGGGCGGTTGGCGCCGTTCGACAAGTTGGCGGCGCATCGCGAAGGCCTGCGCCACAAGGCGGTTTCGGTTTTTGTCATGGCTGACGACAGGATTCTGATCCAGCGTCGCGCGATGGGCAAGTATCACACGCCGGGGCTATGGGCGAATACCTGCTGCACCCACCCGCATTGGGACGAAACGCCCGAGGACTGCGCCCACCGGCGCCTTCGTGAAGAGTTGGGAATTGAGGGGCTGCAGTTGCTGCATGCCGGTCAGGTCGAATACCGCGCGGATGTGGGTGGCGGCATGATCGAACACGAGGTGGTCGATCTTTTCACAGCGCGGGCCACAGCGACGCTTCCAATCTCTGCCAATCCGGACGAGGTCATCGAGACCCGCTGGATCGCCACCGACGATCTGCGGGCCAAGGTTCGGTCGGCACCGGAGCAGTTCACGCCTTGGCTGCGCATTTACCTATCAGAGCATGCCGCGATGGTTCTGGGGAACTGAACTGGGTATCCGCGCATTGACCCTCGACGCATGCCTTGGAGCCGGAGGAGATCATAACTGCGTGTTTGACCCACCTTTACCGCACGCCAACCCGGTGGGCGCTGGAAATCTGTCCGGAATGCTGCGAGGAAGAGATGTGGTGTCTATCCCGGGCGGGGGTCTGATTTGCGCGAGTTGACCTCAAGGCGAAGAAGAATCGGTGGTTTCGTCTTTCTGTGGATCGCCCTGGCGGTCGCCGGCAGTCCGGCTGTCGCGCTCGACCGTTTGCTGTTCGTGACGCCATCGGCCAGCGACGAACTACGCTCCGCTCTGCGCGCTGCGTCCCTGACCGTGCAGGCCGAGGCCGAGAAACAGACCAATCCCCAAACCCTGTTTGCCTCCGCCCGCGCGGACTATGGCCGGCTTCTTGGGGCCCTTTATGCCGAGGGCTACTATTCCGGCGTCATCCGCATCGAGATTGATGGCCGCGAGGCTTCGGCGATCGCACCCCTGGATGCACCGTCGAAGATCCGGGAAATCCGCATTCGCGTTGAACCCGGCCCGCGCTTTACATTCTCGAAGGCGAGGATGAGACCCTATGCGCCAGGAACAGCTTTGCCGTCGGAATACGGTGACACGAAGGTCGCCAAATCGACCGCCATCGTCGATGCCGCAACGGCGGGTGTCGAAGGCTGGCGAAATGTCGGCCACGCAAAGGCCCGCGTCGCCGGTCAGGACATCGTCGCGGACCATCGCGGCGCCACGATCGCCTCGCAAATCCTGCTTGAGCCGGGGCCGCGCGTTCGGTTCGGGGCTTTGCGTGTTTCGGGGTATCAGCGAATGGATCCCCAGCGGCTGCGCAAGATCGCCGGCTTCCCGACAGGCGAGGTCTATGATCCCGAAGAGTTGCAGACCGTCGCCAAGCGTCTTCGGCGCACAGGCGTATTCAGCTCGGTTTCATTGACCGAGGCGGAAAGGGTCGGCCCTGACGGCACGCTTGACGTTGATCTGGTTGTGGCCGAGGAAAAACTGCGCCGTTTCGGTGTGGGCGCCGAGGTGTCCAGCACCGAAGGGCTGAACCTTTCGGGATACTGGCTGCACCGGAATCTTCTTGGCGGCGCCGAGCGGCTCAGAATCGACGGTGAGGTTTCGCGTATCGGCGGTGCGGGGAACATCATCGGCTATTCACTCGGCGCACGGATCGAACGGCCGGCGACGCCGGTTACTGACGCTTCCGCCTTTGTCGAGGTTGGCGCCAAGCGCGAGGAAGTATTCGGCTATGCGTTCGATTCCTTCGATCTGACGTTGGGTCTGTCGCGGATCCTCAGCGACACGCTCACCGCAGAGGCCGGGCTTTCCTATTCGTTCATTCGCGCCGACTACCCCTCGGGTACCGTCGATTTCAAGCGGCTCGCGCTGCCGCTATCGCTTACCTGGGACAAGCGGGACGACCCTCTCGATGCGCGCAACGGCTTCTTCCTGCGCGGCGATGCGGCCCCATTCCTAGGATTCGGAGCGACGGGTTCGGGCGCGCAATTGAAGACGGACGCGCGCGCCTATCGGAGCTTTGGCTCGGAAAATGGGTTGGTTCTGGCCGGACGGCTTCAGCTTGGAACCGTTGTCGGTTCAAGCCTGATCGAGACGCCGCCGGACTACCTGTTCTTTTCCGGCGGCGGCGGAACCGTTCGCGGACAGCCCTATCAATCTCTTGGAGCACCAATCCGGACCGGTGGCGTCAGTTTCACGACGGGCGGTCTCAGTTTCGCCGGCCTTTCTGCGGAAGTTCGCGCTGATATCACCAAGTCTATCGGCGCAGTGGCTTTTTACGACGCGGGTTTCGTGAGTGATGGCGAACTGTTCGGCGGCACCGGCAACTGGCACACCGGCGCAGGCGTCGGAGTGCGCTATGATACCGGGATAGGGCCGATCCGGCTGGATATCGGTCTCCCGCTTTCGGGCGATACCGGCAGCGGGGCCCAGATATACATCGGCATCGGGCAGTCGTTCTGATGCGCAGAATTCTGTTTGCCCTCACTCTATGCATTCTTCCGGTGGTGGCCATTGCGCAGGACAGCGCCGACGAAACCGAGCGCGACCGCGACTTTCTGACCGGCTTTCTCGAAGACAACCTCTCGGGCCTTGGCCGCACCGTCCGCATCGACGGCTTCGCGGGTGCATTGTCATCCCGCGCAACCTTCGATCAGCTCACGATCGCCGATGGCAAGGGCGTATGGCTGACAATCCGCAACGGTGCGATCTCCTGGAACCGCTCTGCACTTCTGGGTGGCCGTGTCGAGATCGAAGAAATGAGCGCCGAGGAAATACTGCTGCCGCGCCAACCCGAAAGCGGTCGTCCTGCGACCGAGGCGTCAGGCTTTGCGCTGCCGGAGCTTCCGGTGGCCGTCGATATCGGACTTCTGCGGGCAGATCACGTTGTGCTGGGCGAGGAACTTTTCGGGGCCGGCGCTGAAGTCTCGCTGAACGGACAAATGCAGCTCGAAGGCGGCGAAGGCGCGGCGAACCTGAGCATCGAGCGCACGGACGGCAAACGCGGAACGCTATCGCTCAGCGGATCATACTCCAATACGACCCGCGAGGTGGCGCTTGATCTTCTGGTCGCCGAGGAAGCGAACGGGATCGCCGTAAGCCTCATCGGTCTTCCGGGCGAGCCGCCCATCGAGCTTGCCGTCAACGGCAGCGGCGTCATTGACAATTTCCGGGCCGATGTCGCGCTCAGGACGGACGGCGTTCCGCGCGTTGATGGCACCGTCGCGTTCCTGACTGCTGATAGCGAAGGTGCGCTGCCCGAACAACGCTTCAACGCGACGCTCAAAGGAGATGTGTCGCCTCTCTTCCTGCCGGAATACCGGGATTTCTTTGGCGCCAATGTTTCCCTAGAAGCGGAAGGCAGGCGGACGGCCTCGGGTCAGATGGAGCTGACGCGGTTGGTGCTCGGGTCAAAGGGGCTCGATCTGACGGGGCGTCTGGTTCTTTCGCCCGAAGGCCTGCCGCTTGAGGCTGCGCTGACAGCCCGGATCGGTCTGCCCGACGGAGGCGATGTGCTGCTGCCGCTTGCAGGCGATCAGACCTGGGTCCGCGCAGGCGATCTGACCCTGCGCTACGACAGCGAGCGATCGAACGGCTGGCGACTGGCAGGTAGTCTTGCTGGCTTCAGAAGGCCCGACCTGACGATCGGCTCCCTCACCCTTGACGGAGCCGGAACCATCGCGGGGCCGGGCTTGGGCAGTTCGCCCGAAGCACGGATCACGGGCGCCGTGAGTTTTGCGGCGAACCAGATTGAAGCCACTGATCCCGCACTAACGGCGGCCTTGGGCCGGTCACTGCGGGGGCGGGCGGAGTTCGTCTGGCAGGACGGGGATCCGTTTCAGGTTTCGAGCTTTGACGTGACGGGCGACGGATATCGCGCCTCGGGGAATGCGGACATCGTCGCAAGAGAGGGCGGACTGACCGCGATGGGTAAGGTCACGGCCGGCGTTGACGACATGACCCGGTTCTCGGCGCTGGCAGGACGGCAACTTGGAGGATCTGCGCAGCTGCGGATCAGCGGGTCTGCTGGCTTGCTGTCTGGCTTTCTCGATCTTGACGCGCTGGTCGAGGGGCAGGATCTTGCTGTCGGCCAGGCCGAGCTTGACCGGCTGCTGACCGGGGGCTCGCGCGTCACGGCTTCGGTAAAACGGGACGAGAGCGGCACCGAGTTGCGCGCTCTCACGCTTCGCGCATCGACACTGAGCGCTGAAGCCTCCGGGCGGGTCGGTCAGGGGGCGAGCGATGTGACAGCAAAGATGGAGTTCAGTGACCTTGGCGCGCTCGGACCAGGATATTCGGGCGCGATGGACGCGAACGCGCGCCTTGTTGAAACGGAAGCAGGCCGCACGATCACGCTGCAGGCCACAGGTCGCGATCTCGGGGTCGGGCAAGCCGAAATCGACCGGGTCCTTGGCGGGCAGTCCGAACTGACGCTGACCGCGGAAGAGCAGGGCGGCAGGATCAGGCTGAACGATTTTCAACTGAGCAATCCGCAGCTTTCGCTGATGGCCAATGGCGTCATCGAGGACGCCACCCGCCGTATCGACGTTGAAGCGCGGCTGAACAACATGGCGCTTCTCGCCCCTGGTTTCCCCGGCCCGCTGACCGTGCAGGGCCGGATCACCGAAGCGGCCGATGGCTATGAGGTCGCACTGAGCGGCACCGGACCCGGCGCGACATCAGCCAAGATCGAAGGGCGCATCGCGCAGGATTTCGCGACCGCCGATCTGGCCATCGCAGGCGGGGCGCAGGCGGCAATCGTCAATCCTTTCATTGCCCCGCGCAACATTCAGGGTCCGGTCAGCGCCGACCTGCGCCTGTCGGGTCCGTTTCGGCTCAGCTCTCTGTCGGGCCGGGTGGCAGCCGAAGGTGCCCGGATCGTGGCGCCGACCTTCGGTCTGGAGTTGAGGGGGGCACGCCTCGCGGCCGATCTCAACGGAGGGCAGGCGAACCTGTCGGGTTCAGCGACGGTCCGCGGCGGCGGCAGCGTGACGCTCTCGGGCCAGGTTGGGCTCGGCGCGCCGTTCGATGGATCGCTTTCCATAGGGCTGAACCAGGTCAGCCTGCGCGACCCCGAGCTTTACGACACCAATGTCAGCGGCACGGTTCAGGTCGCGGGTCCACTTGCGGGCGGTGCCGTCATTTCCGGAGCGGTTTCCCTTGGTGTGACAGAAATCAGAATTCCCTCAACCGGGCTTGGCGCCAACGCCGACCTGACCGGTCTCACGCATATCAACGAACCGGCCCCGGTTCACCTGACGCGCGCCCGGGCAGGACTGGCAGGAACCGGGGGAGACGCCAAGGATCGCGGCCCATCTTACGGTCTCGATCTCGAGATCTCGGCGCCGTCAAGGATTTTCGTGCGCGGGCGTGGGCTCGACGCCGAAATGGGAGGCGGGCTTCGCTTGCGCGGCACGACGGAGAATATCGTCCCCGAGGGTCAGTTCAGCCTGATCCGCGGCCGGCTCGACATTCTTGGCAAACGCTTCACGATTGACGAGGGTCTTGTGCAACTTCAAGGTGCGCTGACGCCCTATGTCCGCTTCGCCGCCACCACGGAAAGCGACGGGATCACTGCGACAATCGTCGTGGAAGGCGTCGCGACCGAGCCGGACATCAAATTCCTGTCCTCGCCCGAACTTCCAGAGGAGGAAGTGATCTCGCACCTCCTTTTTGGCCGCAGCCTGACCAGTCTTTCGCCTTTCCAGGCCGCGCAGCTTGCCTCGGCCGTCGCCACGCTTGCCGGAAAGGGCGGTGAAGGCATCGTGTCGAAACTGCGCAAGTCCTTCGGGCTGGATGACCTGGACGTCACGACCGATACGGAGGGCAACGCAGCCCTTCGCGCGGGGAAGTATTTGTCGGAGAACATCTATACGGATGTCACCATCGGCGCCGACGGCAAGAGCGAGGTGAACCTGAACCTAGACATCCGCAAGGATCTGACCCTGAAGGGATCGCTTGGGGCCGATGGTCAGACCGGCATCGGCCTCTATTACGAGCGCGACTACTGACATTCAAGCCGCGCCGCTTCCGCGTTCAGGATGGCGCCAAGAAGGACGATATAGGCCGAGATGTAGAACCATGTCAGAAGCGCTATCACTGCGCCGATAGAGCCATAGACCCTGTTGTAGGCGTTGAAATTCGCCAGATAGGCGGAAAGGGCCAGCGAAGAGCCTGCCCAGAGAACCGCGGCGAAAAGGGCGCCGGGCGTAAGCCAGGGATATCGGGCACCTTCGACATTCGGCCCCCAGCGGTAGAACAGCCCGAGCACCGCCAGAACCAGAACGAAGGTCACAGCCCAAGGCAGGTAGGACAGCAGGAAACCTTCAACATAGCCAAGCGGCAGCAGGTGCACGGCCAGCGGAAGCACGATCACAGTCGCAAGCGTCAGAAGGGCGAGCAGCAAGAGCGTCAGCGTCATCAGGAAGGACCGCAACAGCCGAAGATACCCCGGCCGGGGCGAACGGCCATGGATGGCGTTCAGTCCCGACACCAGTGCGGCAACACCGTTGTGCACTGAGTAAAGCGCCAGGCTGAGTGACAGGAAGGTCGCCCAGCCAAGCGTCGAAGTGTTCGCCGCCAGAAGTGCGTTCATCTGGGTTTCCAGCAGACCGTAAGCGGCTTCGGGAATGACCTCATGCAATTGCGATAGATAGTCGCGCATCACCAGCGGCTCCGCAAAGAACCCCCATATCGCGATCAGCGCCGCCATTCCGGGAAAGATCGCAAAAAGAGCGTAGAATGCCACCCCGGCCGCGATCAGTCCGATATGGCGTTCATCCGACCGCTGCCAAACCGCGGCGATGAGTTTGCCTATCCTGATGCGTCCGGGTTCGGCCAGCTTTCTCTCCTTGCGTAACAGCGGACGGTCAGGCGAAGCGCTTCCAGATCGCGGCATCGCCCAAGGTCGCGACGAAAGCGTCATGGGCCTCGCGCTCCGCATCGGTCAGGCGGGCAACAAGAGGTGCGGACCTGGGGCCGGGCCGCCAATCGCCGACGTCGGATATCCTGTCGCCAGCGGTCGCGGTGGCGAGCACCAGATCCGGCTGCCTGCCGCCAATCAGCTCGAGATAAACTTCGGCAAGCAATTCGCTATCAAGAAGCGCCCCGTGTTTATCGCGGGCGGAATTGTCGATGCCGAAGCGCCGGCAGAGCGCGTCGAGCGACGCGGGCGAGCCGGGAAACTTCTTTCGCGCCATTCCGACTGTGTCGAGCGCGCGATCCATGCTGATCGGCGGCAAATTGGCCCAGCCAAGCTCCGCGTTCAGAAACTTCATGTCGAAAGAGGCATTGTGAATCACCAGCCGCGAGTCGGATCCGATGAACTCCAGAAACCCCGCAGCGATCTGCCCGAAGCGCGGCTTGTCGCGAAGGAAATCATCGCCCAGTCCATGAACCCCGAATGCTTCGGTCGGCATTGCGCGTTCGGGGTTTATGTACTGGTGATAGGTCTGTCCGGTCGGAACGTGGTTGACAAGCTCGATCGCGCCAATCTCCACGACCCGGTGGCCCTCGGCCGGTTCGAATCCAGTGGTTTCGGTGTCGAGTACGATTTCACGCATGGTCTGACCTGATCCTTGCAACAATCTGTCGCACAGCTTGGCGAGCCGCATCAAGCGTGACGGTCTCGATCACATAGGTCGCGCGGGATTGCTTTTCGGCATCCGGCATCTGCCGCGCCAGTATCACCTCAAGCTGCGATTCCGTCATTCCGGGCCTGGACAGGACCCGTGAGCGTTGAACCTCGGCCGGTGCGGTCACGACGAGCGTCGCGTCCATCCCGCGGTCAGCACCGGTTTCGAACAGCAACGGAATGTCGAGCACGACCAACCCTTCGCCTGCCGCTTGCGCCCGGGCTACGAATTCCGCCCGGTCTGCTGCGACAAGCGGATGAACGACCGCCTCGACCTCACGAAGCCGTCCGGCATCCCCGGCGATCCAAGCCTTGAGTTTTCCGCGATCGACCGCGCCTTCGCTTATCGCCTCGGGATTGAGCTTGGCGATGGCGGAAGTTCCGGCGCCGCCACTTGAATAGAGGCGATGTACAGCCGCGTCGGCGTCCCAGACCGGTATGCCTTCTTCGGCGAACATCGCGGCGGTAGTCGATTTTCCCATGCCGATCGAACCGGTCAGCCCCAAAAGAAACGGCCGGCTCATATTCCGGTCACGGCTGCACGCGTCGCGTCGTCAACTTCGGGCCGGAGTCCGAACCACCGCTCAAAAGCCGGGGCGGCCTGATGGATGAGCATACCAAGGCCATCGACGGTCACGCAGCCGATTGCCGCGGCCTCTTCAAGGAATGTCGTTCTTAGCGGTGCGTAGACAAGGTCATTCACCGTGGCCTTGGGCGACAGCGCGTCAAGCGGCACGCGGAAATCCGGTTTCCCTTCCATGCCAAGAGACGTCGTGTTCACCACGGTCATTGCCCCGTCGAGCATGTTTCCCGCCTGGACCCAGTCACAGACAACCAGCTTGGCGCCAAATTCCTGTCTGAGGGCCTCGGCGCGCGCGCGCGTCCGGTTTGCGAGCCGGATTTCGGGCACCCCCACTTCGATGAGCGAAGCGACGATCGCCCGCGCCGCGCCGCCTGCACCGAACACCGCTGCCGGACCGATCGAGGGATTCCAGTCCGGAGCGCTTTGGCGCAGGTTCGCTATGAATCCATATCCATCGGTATTGTCCGCATGAATCCGTCCGTCCTTGCGGAAGATCAGCGTGTTGGCGGCACCAATGAGAGCGGCGCGGTCCGTCACGACATCGGCGATCGCAAGAACCGTTTCCTTGTGGGGGATGGTGACGTTGACCCCCACAAAGCCAGCCTTCGGAAGCGCGGCCACAACCTCTTTCAGGTTGACCTGCGAGACTTCCATGGGGATGTAGAAGCCGCGGATTGCGAGAGTCCTGAGCCAGTGGCCATGCAATCGCGGCGACTTGGAATGGGCGATCGGCGATCCGATGACGCCGGCGAGTGGAATGCGCGGTTGGTCGTTCATGTGGCGATGTCGCCCCGAACGGCAAGCCAGGTCAAGAGGCTGATCAACGGCAAGCCAAGAACCGTGAAGTAATCGCCGTCAATGCGCGAAAACAGGCGCACACCCTCTTCCTCAAGCTTGTAGCATCCGACAGCGTGGCGGATGCTGTGCCAGTTCCGCTCGACATAGTCGTCGAGATAGGCGTCAGAGATGTCCCGCATCGTGAGTCCGACTTCCCCGACATGCCGCCAGACTGGTTTGGAATCAAGACAGATGACGGCGGCGGACAGCAGCCGATGCGTGCCGCCCCGCAGGGCTCGGAGTTGGGCGCGCGCATCAAGCGGACTGGCCGGTTTGGCCAGGATCGTTCCATCATGCTCAAGAACCTGATCGCAGCCGAGGACCATCGCGCCCGGCGCAAGTTGGGAGACATGGTGCGCCTTCGTCCCGGCCAGGATATCAGCGATGTCACGCGGCGGCGTCCTCTTGCCTTCCAAAGCGCGGCGGATCTTGTCTTCGTCAATCCGCGGGGGCACCACATCCGGGTCCAGCCCGGCGTTCTTCAGCAGTCGCAGCCGGATCTCCGAGGAGGATGCAAGGATCAGGCGTGGTGGACGCGAGGGATTCATGGGACCGAACTGTGGAAAAGCGACCGGGACCGGTTGGGACAAGATGGGGGCAAGATGGTTGTTGGGTAGCCTTGGTGGACAAGCGGCCGTTTTGTTCAATCACCCAAGCGAGTTCTTCACAAGTGCGCAATCGATTTCATCGGCTGTGGACCAGCGTGTAGGAATGTTCATGCGCGTGCGGACTATCCACCGACTTCGGCCTATTGATATGCCATAAGCAATTGATAAATAATATAATTGTACCAGCGTTCCAGCAATCTGGCCAATTCTTCACAGCCTTATCCACATGATCGCCCATATGTTGGCAGGTCAAGGACAGATTCTGTAATCCACGGTGTCCACAGGCCCTACATCATCAACTTCTCTTTTCTATATCTTTTATTCTATAAGGGCGCCGAAGCGAGCGAAGGACAGTGTATTCGTGGTTACCGACTTTCTGGCATCGGTCTATCCCTGGACGAAAGCGCTGCACGTGATCTCGGTGATCGCTTGGATGGCGGGTTTGTTCTATCTGCCACGACTCTTCGTCTATCACGCAGAACAGGTTGAAGCCGGCAGCCAAACCGACCTGCTCTTTCAGGCGATGGAGCGCAAGCTCTTGCGGTTGATCATGAACCCGGCCTTTACCGCGACGTGGATATTCGGATTGGCGCTGGTGTTCACGCCCGGCATCGTCGATTGGTCGGAAGTCTGGCCTTGGACCAAGGCAGCCGCCGTTGTCGGGATGACGTGGTTTCACCATTGGCTGGGCTACCGGCGCAAGGAGTTCGCCGCCGGAACCAATACGCGCAGCGGCCGGACCTACCGGATAATGAACGAACTGCCGACGGTCTTCATGGTGGTCATCGTGCTGTCGGTGATCGTCAAGTTCTAGGCTCAGGTTGACTCTGCCATCCGGCTGGGTGTATGCGCCGATCGAGCCCCGCCGTCCGGATGGGGGTTTTTCCCTGACCCGCATAGCGCCCGCTTTCTTCGCGGCCACGACCAGATTGGTTTTCCGAAATGACCCAGGAACGTTTGAACCTTGCCGAACTGAAGGCGAAAAGCCCGGCCGATCTTCTTTCGATGGCCGAAGAGCTGGAAATCGAGAATGCCTCGACGATGCGCAAGGGCGAGATGATGTTCTCGATCCTGAAGGAGCATGCCGAAGAAGGCTGGGAGATCAGCGGCGACGGTGTGCTGGAAGTGCTGCAGGACGGGTTCGGCTTTCTGCGTTCGCCCGAGGCGAACTATCTGCCGGGCCCGGATGACATCTATGTCAGCCCCGACATGCTGCGCCAGTACTCGCTGCGCACCGGCGATACGGTCGAAGGCGTAATACGCGCGCCGGGTGAAAGTGAGCGCTACTTCGCGCTCACCAAGGTGACGGCGATCAACTTCGAGGACCCCGAAAAGGCGCGTCACAAGGTGGCGTTCGACAACCTGACGCCGCTTTATCCCGATGAGCGCCTGAAGATGGAGATCGAGGATCCGACGATCCGCGATCGCTCGGCCCGGATCATTGATCTTGTTGCCCCTATCGGAAAAGGGCAGCGGGGGCTGATCGTTGCGCCCCCAAGGACAGGCAAGACGGTCCTTTTGCAGAATATCGCCCATTCGATCGCGACCAACCATCCGGAGTGCTACCTGATCGTCTTGCTGATCGACGAACGCCCGGAAGAAGTGACCGACATGCAGCGGTCGGTGAAGGGCGAGGTGATTTCGTCGACCTTCGATGAACCCGCCTCGCGCCATGTCGCGGTGTCGGAAATGGTGATCGAGAAGGCCAAGCGGCTGGTCGAACACAAGCGGGACGTCGTCATCCTGCTCGATTCGATTACGCGCCTTGGCCGGGCGTTCAATACCGTTGTGCCGTCGTCGGGCAAGGTGTTGACCGGCGGCGTCGATGCCAATGCACTGCAACGACCAAAGCGGTTTTTCGGCGCTGCGCGGAACATCGAAGAGGGTGGGTCGCTGACGATCATCGCGACGGCGCTTATCGACACCGGCAGCAGGATGGACGAGGTGATCTTTGAGGAGTTCAAGGGCACCGGCAACTCGGAAATCGTGCTTGACCGCAAGGTCGCCGACAAGCGCGTCTTCCCGGCAATGGACATTCTGAAGTCCGGCACGCGGAAAGAGGATCTGCTGGTCGACAAGAACGATCTGCAGAAGACCTATGTTCTGCGGCGCATCCTCAACCCGATGGGAACGACGGATGCAATCGAGTTCCTGATCTCGAAGCTCAAGCAGACCAAGACGAACTCCGAGTTCTTCGATTCGATGAACGCCTGACTTGTTGTTATAAAACAATAGGTTATACCCATGGATACGATATTCGCCCTGGCTTCCGCGCGGGGTAAGGCGGGCATTGCCGTGCTGCGCATTTCTGGCCCGGCTTCGTGGGATTGCGTGGGTCGTCTGGCGGGAGTGCTGCCGGAACCGCGCCGCGCCTCAGTTCGGCCCTTGCGTCTGAATGGTGAGATTCTTGATGAAGCGCTGATTCTGACCTTTGCCGCCGGCGCGAGCTTTACCGGAGAGGAAGCCGCCGAACTTCATGTGCATGGCGCGACGGCGACTGTCGCCGCTGTCCTGCGGGCGCTTGGTGACATGCCGGAATTGCGGCAGGCGGAACCCGGCGAATTCACGCGGCGTGCGTTGGAGAATGGGCGCCTCGACCTCGCGCAGGTCGAAGGACTGGCCGATCTGATCGACGCCGAAACAGAAGCTCAGCGCAAGCAGGCGCTTCGGGTTCTGTCCGGGAAAGTCGGCGCCGCCGCTGAAGCGTGGAGGACGACGTTGATCCGGGCCGCGGCGCTGCTGGAGGCCTCGATCGACTTTGCGGATGAAGATGTTCCGGCGGAGGTGGGCCCGGAGGTCTTGGCGCTGGTGTCGGGTGTCGAGGCTGATCTGCAAGCGCAACTTGCCGGCGTTGGGGCTGCCGAGCGGGTCAGGGAGGGATTTGAGGTTGCGATTGTCGGGGCGCCCAATGTCGGCAAGTCTACGCTGCTGAACGCGCTTGCCGGGCGAGAGGCTGCGATAACGTCCGAGATGGCGGGCACGACCCGCGACGTGATTGAGGTCCGGATGGAGATCGCCGGCCTGCCTGTCACGCTACTGGATACAGCCGGGCTGCGGGAGACCGAAGATTTTGTGGAGAAGATAGGTGTAAGCCGGGCGGTGGAGCGCGCGGCGCGCGCGGACATCCGCGTATTTCTTGTGGAAAGCGAAGATGTTACCCTGCTTGAGCCCGATCAGGACGATCTTGTTGTCCGCGCCAAGGCGGATGTGATGGGTGGATCGCCTGACTCTGGTGAGCTTTCCGTGTCAGGCAAGACCGGATTTGGTATAGAGCGGCTGGTGTCGGTGATCGGGGAGAGGTTGGGCGAACGCGCGGCCCCTGCCGGCTTGCTGACCAGGGAGCGGCACAGGCTAGCCGTAAAACGTGCGGTCGATGCTTTGGGAATCGCGCGCAATGAGGTATCGCGGGGGGCGGACCGATCCGAGTTTGCGGCGGAAAGTCTCAGGCAAGCGGTTCGGGCGCTTGATTCGTTGATCGGGCGCGTCGATGTCGAGGACTTGCTGGATGAGATATTCTCGAGCTTCTGTATAGGCAAGTGAGGAGTGTTTCACGTGAAACATTTTGACGTCATTGTTGTCGGCGGCGGGCATGCCGGAACCGAGGCGGCACATGCGGCCGCGCGTATGGGCGCGTCGACGGCGCTTGTCACGCTCAGGCGGGATGCTATCGGCACTATGTCCTGCAATCCGGCGATAGGCGGCCTTGGAAAAGGGCACCTCGTTCGGGAAATCGACGCCATGGATGGCGTGATGGGCTCGGTCGCGGACCGGGCGGGCATTCAGTTCCGGCTGCTCAATCGCCGCAAGGGCCCAGCCGTGCAGGGTCCGCGCGCACAGGCCGACCGCAAGATCTACCGTGAGGAAATGCAAAGGGCGACGGACGCTCAGTCCAATCTGACAGTGATCGAAGGCGAAGTCACCGACTTCCTGATGAGAAAGGACCGGATCTCTGGTGTCACGATTGCCGATGGGGGTCAGATTGCCGGCAAGACGGTTATCCTGACCTCTGGGACGTTCCTGCGCGGCGTTATCCACATCGGAGAGCGAAAGTCGCCGGGCGGCCGCATGGGCGATAAGCCGTCCGTCAAGCTTGCCGAGCGGATAGATGCGCTGGGGCTGCCCCTGGGTCGGCTGAAGACGGGAACGCCGCCGAGGCTGGATGGACGGACCATCAATTGGGATACCCTCGAGCTGCAACCGGGAGACAGTGACCCGGTCCTGTTTTCGTTCCTGAACAGCAGGCCCTTTGTTCGGCAGATTGCCTGCGGCATAACCCACACGAATGCAAGAACGCACGAGATCATTCGGGACAACCTGTCCCGCTCGGCGATGTATGGCGGGCATATCGAAGGCGTCGGACCGCGCTATTGCCCGTCGATCGAAGACAAGATCGTCAGGTTTGCTGACAAGACTTCGCACCAGGTTTTCCTTGAACCAGAAGGGCTTGACGATTCGACGATCTACCCGAACGGGATTTCGACGTCGCTGCCCGAGGATGTGCAGGAGGCCTACGTTCGCTCGATTGCCGGACTTGAAAACGTGCGTATCGTGCAGCCGGGCTATGCAATCGAGTACGACTATGTCGACCCGCGGGCATTGCGGCCAACCCTGGAGTTGAAGCAGACGTCCGGACTGTACCTGGCGGGGCAGATCAACGGAACTACAGGATATGAGGAGGCGGCCGCGCAAGGTCTGGTCGCCGGGCTAAATGCGGCCCGCGCGGCTCTGGGTGGAGAGCCCGTCATGTTCAGCAGATCTGACAGCTATATTGGCGTCATGATCGACGACCTCGTCACGCGCGGCGTGTCCGAGCCCTATAGAATGTTCACATCGAGGGCCGAGTTTCGTCTGTCGCTGCGAGCGGACAACGCTGACCAGCGGTTGACGCCAACTGGCCTCTCCCTGGGCTGCATAGGCGAGGTCCGCCGGCGGGCGTTTGGCGAGAAGATGGAGGTGCTCGGATCCGGCAGGCGCCGTCTTGAGGTTCTGACCATCACTCCGAACGAAGCTGTGCGCAATGGCTTGCGCGTCAATCAGGACGGAAAGCGGCGTTCGGGCTTCGACCTTTTGTCCGTTCCGGAGATTTCCTTTGCCGACCTGGCGCGCATCGAACCCGGTCTCGAAGAGATACCGCCAGCGATACGCACACAGCTGGAACACGACGCGCTCTATGCGCAGTATATCGACCGGCAGCGCGCCGACGCTCTCTCGATGCGCCGCGACGAAGGTCATATCATTCCGGACGATTTCGATTATTCGGGCCTCGGGGGGCTTTCCAACGAACTCAAAAGCAAGCTTGAGCGCACACGACCGCGATCCCTCGGTCATGCGAGTCGGATCGACGGGATGACGCCTGCCGCGCTTGCGTTGATCCTGGCTGCGCTGCGGAGGAACGCGACTCGGGCCAAGGCCGTATGACGGGCGCGGGCGTCGTTTCTGGGCTCAGCGATGTTTCACGTGAAACAATGGAGCGACTGCAAGTCTTCGACAGGTTGTTGCGGAAGTGGAATAGAACCATAAATCTGGTATCCGCAGCGACCGTAGATGCGGCGTGGTCGCGCCATTTCCTTGACTCAGCGCAGATTTTTGACATCGCAGCGAAAACGTCCGGAACCTGGCTTGACATGGGGAGTGGCGCGGGATTTCCTGGCGTCATCGTAGCGATCCTGGCGGAAGAACTCGCGCCCGATCTCAATGTGACCATGATCGAAAGCGATCAGCGCAAAGCTGCATTTCTTTCAGCCGTGCTGCGGGAGACTGGGACGCGGGCGACCGTTATCGCCGGGCGGATCGAGGCGGCCGAACCTCAGGGGGCAGATGTCGTGTCCGCTCGGGCGCTCGCCCCCCTGGATCGCCTTCTTGGCTATGCGAGCCGGCACCTCACGTCGGGCGGCACTGCGATATTTCCAAAAGGCGCAAATCATGCCGAAGAGATCCGGCGAGCGCTTGAATTCTGGCGGTTTTCCTACGAGAAGTGGCAAAGCCGGACCGATCCGGCAAGCGTCATCCTGACCATCGGAGGAATAGCGCGTGTCTGACCCGACCCGCCCGGCGGGGCCCCGGATCATCGCCGTTGCCAACCAGAAAGGCGGCGTCGGCAAGACCACGACAGCCATCAATCTTGCCGCCGCGCTGGCGGAAGAAGGGCTCAACATATTGCTTGTCGACCTCGACCCGCAGGGAAACGCGTCGACCGGCCTCGGGGTCGAAGCGGCGCAGCGGGTGAAGACAACCTATGACCTGCTGATCGAGGACGTCCCCCTTGACGACGTCATCCGGGAGACGAATGTTGAAGGGTTATGGATTTGCCCCTCCACGACCGACCTGTCTTCGGCCGACATCGCGCTGGTCGCGAACGAGAAGCGGAGTTTTCTCCTGCATGATGCTCTGCGTCAGTTGGCGATAGACAGCTATGCTTTCGATTATGTCCTAATCGACTGCCCGCCGTCGCTAAGCCTGTTGACCGTTAACGCCATGGTCGCGGCACACTCGGTTCTGGTGCCGCTTCAGGCTGAATTCTACGCCCTAGAAGGCTTGTCCCAGCTCATGCTGACAATTCGCGAGGTCCGGCAGTCGGCCAATCCCGATTTGCGGATCGAGGGCGTCGTCCTCACCATGTTCGACACCCGCAACAACCTTTCGACGCAGGTCGAGGACGACGCGCGCAGCAATCTCGGTGTATTGGTATTTCAAACCCGGATCCCACGGAATGTCCGCCTGTCCGAAGCGCCGTCCTTCGCGGTGCCAGTCCTGACCTATGATACCATGTCGAAGGGCAGCATCGCCTACCGCGCGTTGGCCCAGGAACTGCTGGCGCGGCATGATCCGAACAAATGAGGTGGAGCAATGAGCGACAAGAAAGCTGAGCGGCGCGGCCTCGGACGCGGCCTGTCCGCCCTCATGGCGGATGTGAATCTGGCCGACAACCAGGCGCGTGACAACATTCCGTCGCGGCGTTCGGACCTGCGGGTGCCGGTGGAAAAGCTGGAACCGAACCCTGATCAACCCCGTCGCGATTTCGCGCCCGAAGCGTTGGAGGAACTCGCCGCCTCGATCCGCGAAAAGGGCATCATCCAGCCACTCATCGTCAGAGATAATCCAAGAAAATCAGATAGTTACGAAATAGTGGCCGGTGAAAGACGCTGGCGCGCCGCTCAGATGGCGCAACTGCATGAAGTGCCGGTTCTGCTGCGCGAGTTCACGGATACCGAAGTCCTCGAAGTCGCCATCATCGAGAACATCCAGCGCGCCGACCTCAACCCTGTGGAAGAAGCGATGGGCTACCGGCAACTCATGGAGCGGTTCGGACATACGCAGGAGAAGCTGGCCGAAGGGCTGTCGAAAAGCCGCAGCCACATCGCGAATCTGCTGCGCCTGCTCTCACTGCCCGAAGAGGTTCAGACTTGGCTTCGGGAAGGAAAGTTGACGGCCGGCCACGCCCGCGCGCTGATTCCGACTGCGGATCCGACCGGCCTTGCGCGTCAGGTCATTGCCAGGGGCCTGTCTGTCCGGGAAACCGAACGGCTCGCGAAGGCGCCGACGAAACCGGAGCGCGGCGGTAAGGGAGCAGGATCGCGCCAAGAGAAGGATGCCGATACCCGTATTCTGGAACAGGATCTGTCCGCCAATCTGGGCATGCGGGTCGTCATCGATCACAAGGGACATGACGGAGGTAGCGTCGTGATCGGGTACAAGACGCTGGAACAGCTCGACCAGCTGTGCCAGTTGCTTTCGATGACGCGTTGAGAGTCAGCTTTCGGGTCGCGTCCAGATGAAGACGGCCACGCTCAGAAGCGTTGCGGCCTGAACGGCCAGAATTGCCGGGCGCAGCCCAAGGGCGATGGACACCAGAAACGCCGCAAGGATCGAAGCGGTTGCCATCCATTTCGCCTTGCGCCGAATTGCCCCCCGGTGGCGCCAATCCTCGATCGGCGGGCCGAAGACGCGGTGCGACAGGAGCCAGCCATGCAATCGTTCGGACGATTGCGCGAACGCAAAGGCCGAGAGCAGCAGGAACGGCACCGTCGGCAACAGCGGAAGAAAAATGCCCACCGCGCCAAGCGCGAACGACACGCCGCCCAGCAACAACCAAAGCGCCCGGATCATGGCATCAGTTCCCGGATCACCGCGTTCAGGACCGCCCGGCCAGCCGGCGTCGCAACCAGCCGGCGGTGTTCTCGCGCGACCATGCCCAGCTCCTCAAGGCCATGCAGGCGCTCATCAGGCAAAGGCGCGCCGGAAAGAGTTTCGAGCCGCGCCAGATCCAGACCTTCCGAAAGCCTCAGCGCCATCATCAGGTATTCGGCTGCCTGCTCGGCGCGCGTCAAGGTTTCGCGTAACGACTCGCCGCTTCCGGCATCCTCGACCTGCGTGAGCCATGCGCCGGGCATGCTGGGCGTATTGGTGGCAGTCCTCGCGCCATTGATCGTTACCCGGCCATGCGCTCCGGGACCGATCCCCACATAGTCGCCGCAGCGCCAGTAGATCTGGTTATGCCGGCTTTCTGCGCCGCCGCGGGCGTGGTTGGAAACCTCATAGGCGGGCATCCCCAGGTCATCCAGAATCTCATTCGTTTTCAAATACATATCCGCAGCCAAATCGTCTTCCGGCAAACCCCTGAGTCCGCCGGCGGCCAAGCGGGAAGCAAACGCGGTCCCTTCCTCGATCGTCAGCTGGTAGAGCGACAGATGATCGACGGCCATAGCTGCCGCCTCCCGTAACTCCGCCTCCCATGCAGAGAGCGTCTGATCCTGGCGCGCGTAGATCAGGTCGAAGCTGACGCGCTTGAAAACGCTTCGTGCGATGTCATGGGCCGCTCGCGCCTCCGCAGCGGTGTGGAGCCGGCCCAGCCGCTTCAGATCGGTGTCGTTGAGCGCCTGTATTCCCATCGAGACGCGATTCACGCCTGCGTCCGCGTAGCCTCGAAACCTCCCCGCTTCGACCGAACCCGGATTCGCTTCGAGCGTCACCTCAAGGTCGTTGGCTGTTGGCCACGTGGCGCGCACCGCTTCCAGGATCGCCGCAACAAGGTCCGGCTCCATCAGCGACGGGGTTCCACCGCCAAGGAAAACCGTGTTGAGCACGCGTCCCTGGGTTTCGGCGCCGGTCCGGCGAATCTCGCTCAGATAGGCCGCCCTCCATCGCTGCTGATCTATCTTTCCGGAAACGTGAGAGTTGAAGTCGCAGTAAGGGCATTTCGACGCGCAGAATGGCCAGTGCAGGTAAAGACCGAAGCCGCCGTTGCGCCAGTCCTCCATCGGTCAGCCCTTGAACGCCGTTACTTCGACCTCGATCTTCATTTCCGGGCGGATCAGACCCGCAATTACCATCGTCGCAGCGGGGCGAATTTCGCCGAGCGTCTCGCCCAGAATGGGCGCAACTTCGTCGACAAGCATGGCGTCCGTCAGGGTATACTGAACCCGGACGATGTCATCCACCGCAAATTCGGCCTCGGCCAGCACGTTGCGGATCGTGGCAAAGCAATTGCGCGCCTGGTCAGCGGCCGCTTCCGGCATCTGCATCGTCGCATAGTCGTATCCGGTCACGCCGGAGACAAAGCACCACCCGCCTTTGACGACAGCACGGCTGTAGCCGATGGTTTTCTCGAAGGGCGATCCTGTCGAAATCCGCTTCATTGTTCCTCCGGGGCGAAGCAGGCGACCAGCTTGCCGAACGCATCCGCCCGATGGCTGATCCGGTTCTTCTCTTCGTGGCCCATTTCCGCAAACGTTATCGCGTAGCCTTCCGGCTGAAACATCGGATCGTAGCCATGCCCCTGGTCGCCGCGCATGGGCCATACGAGTTGTCCGTCGACCTTGCCCTCGAACACCTCGTCATGACCGTCGGGCCAGGCCAACACCATTGTTGCCCTGAACCGCGCGGTGCGCGGGAAAGGAGCGGTTGCCTTTTCAAGCTCGGCCCAGGTTCGCGTCATCGCCATGACGAAGTCGCGCCCTGAGGGCGTCATCGCCCAATCCGCGGTATAGACACCCGGCGCGCCGTTCAGCCCGTCCACCTCGATGCCGCTGTCATCCCCCAGCGCCGGAAGCCCCGTTGCCTTCGCTGCAGCGTGGGCCTTGATGCGGGCGTTTCCGACGAAGGTCGTTTCGGTTTCCTCGGGCTCGGCGAGTCCCATTTCGGCTGCACCAACGCACTCGATGCCGTGAGGCGCCAGAAGATAGGCGATCTCTTCCAGCTTGCCCTTATTGTGGGTCGCGACAAGAAGCCGCCGGCCTGAGAAGCGTCGCATCAGATCGCTGCCTTCTGGGCCTCGACCAGGTCCGCAACGCCCGCCTCGGCCAGATCCAGCAGCCTGCCCATCTCGTCGCGCGAGAAGGTGGCGCCCTCCGCCGACATCTGCACTTCGATCAGGCGGTTGCGTCCAGTCATGATGAAGTTGCCGTCGGTCCCTGCCTCGCTATCCTCGGCATAGTCGAGGTCGAGAACCGGCTGCCCTGCATAGATACCACACGAAACGGCCGCGACGTGATCGACGATCGGGTCGCTGACGACGGCGCCCGACTTTACCAGCTTGTTGACCGCTAGCCGCAGCGCCACCCATCCGCCGGTGATCGAGGCGCAGCGCGTCCCGCCATCGGCCTGAATGACATCGCAATCGACCACGATCTGGCGTTCGCCCAGCGCGACACGATCAATGCCAGCTCTCAGCGCCCGACCTATAAGTCTTTGAATTTCCTGAGTTCTGCCAGATTGTTTGCCGGCCGCTGCCTCGCGGCGGTTTCGGGTGTTCGTCGCGCGCGGAAGCATTCCGTACTCTGCTGTCACCCAGCCAAGTCCGGTTCCCTTCAGAAACGATGGCGCCTTGTCCTCGATCGAGGCGGTGCAAAGAACATGCGTATCGCCGCAGCGGATCAGACACGAGCCCTCGGCATGTTTGGTTACAGCGGTTTCGATGGAAACCGACCGCATCTCATCCAGTTTACGGCCAGAGGGGCGCATGAATTGTCCTTTCTTGACTGACCGGGCCAATTACAAGCCCGCGCCGGGGTGATGCAACCCCGATTGACGGCGCGCATCCTGGCTCATTAACTGGGCAGCGCCCATATGAAGACTGTGATGAACGACAGAGCGAAGATGCTGGACGACATGAACGACCGCTCGCGCGAGGTGTTCCGGCGCGTGGTCGAAAGCTATCTCGACAGCGGCGATCCGATCGGTTCGCGCACGCTCACGCGCTCGATGAGCGAAAAGGTTTCCGCCGCGACAATCCGCAATGTGATGCAGGACCTGGAGTATCTTGGCCTTCTCGACAGTCCGCATACGTCATCCGGACGTATCCCGACGCAGCTTGGCCTGAGGATGTTCGTCGACGGGCTGATGGAAGTTTCAACGCTGTCACTCGAGGATCGCGAAGCGATAGATGCGACGACTGGCGGCAATGAGCAGGGGCTTGGCCCCATGCTTGACCGGGTGGGCCAGGCTCTGTCGGGGATAACGCATGGTGCAAGCCTTGTGCTGACGCCGAAACACGAAGCGCCGATCAAGCATATCGAGTTTGTCGGACTCGGCTCTGACCGCGCGCTTCTGGTGCTGGTTTTCGCCGACGGCCATGTCGAAAATCGCGTGTTCACGCCGCCCTCCGGGCAAACCCCTTCGTCGATGCGCGAGGCGGCGAACTTTCTGAACGCTCACGCCGAGGGCCGGACCCTGTCGGAGCTGCGCGCCCACATGACGCGCGAGATCGCACGGCGCCGTCAGGAGCTGGACGCCGCGGCGCGAAGCCTTGTGGAAAGCGGTCTCGCGGTTTGGGAAAACCCAGGAGAATCGCAGGAGCGGCTTATCGTGCGCGGCCGCGCGAATCTTATCGACCAGACCGACGAGGCCGACCTCGAGCGCATCAGGGTTCTTTTCGATGACCTCGAGCGCAAGCGCGACATCGCCGATTTCCTTGAACTCGCCGAAGCGGGCGAGGGTGTGCGCATTTTTATCGGCTCGGAGAACAAGTTATTCTCACTTTCGGGTTCCTCTCTGGTGGTCTCTCCCTATATGAACGCTGACCGTAAGATCATCGGCGCCGTGGGCGTGATCGGTCCGACTCGCCTCAACTACGGGCGCATCGTGCCGATCGTCGACTACACGGCGCAGCTCGTCGGGCGTTTGTTGTCCGCGGAGCGCAAGGGATAGAGCAGATGAGTGAGATGAAGAAAGACGAAATTGCCGAGGACCAGGCGCAGATCGGCGAAGAGGGCATCGACACCGAAGTGATGGTCGATGAAATCGAGGCGCTGCGGGCGGAACGTGACGAAATGCGTGACCGCTTCATGCGCGCGCTTGCAGACGCCGAGAATATCCGCAAGCGCGGCGAACGCGATCGGCGCGAAGCGGAACAGTACGGCGGCTCGAAACTCGCCCGGGATCTCTTGCCGGTTTATGACAACCTCAAGCGTGCGCTTGATGCGGCGACCGAGGAGCAGCGAGAAGCGGCGAAAGCGCTGATCGAAGGCGTGGAACTTACCATGAAGGAGCTGATCTCGGTGATGGGCAAACACGGTGTGCAGCCCGTCGCGCCAGAAATCGGCGATGCCTTCGACCCGCAGATGCACCAGGCGATGTTCGAGGCTCCGGTGCCGGGAACCAAGGCCGGTGACATCATCCAGGTGATGACCGAAGGCTTCATGCTGCACGACCGGCTCTTGCGCCCGGCTCAGGTGGGCGTGTCTTCGACGCCGAAATCATGATCTCCGGCGCCGGAAGCGGGGGTTTCACACCCCCGCACCCCCGTGGAGTATTTCTCCACAGTGAACTTGGGAGGAAACAGCGCTATTCATCCAATGTTTGCTTGAGGTCGTAGAGCGCGGCCAATGCATCAAGCGGCGTCATCTCGTCGGGGTGGAGCGCCGCAAGCTTTTGTTCCAGTTGTGACGGGTCTTTCGTCGGCCGCGGTGGTGCAGCCGGCGCTGCGCTGAACAGAGGCAGGTCGTCGACCAGCGTGTGTTTGCGAGTGCCTCCTTCGCGCTCACCCTTCTCCAACGCTTCCAGCACGACCTTTGCCCGTTCGACCACGGCGAGCGGCAAGCCGGCCAGGCGCGCGACCTGAACGCCATAGGACCGATCCGCCGCGCCCTTTCGGACCTCGTGCAGAAAGACCACCTCGCCTTGCCATTCCTTGACGGCGACGGTGGCATTCTCGACCCCGTGCAGCTTGGCGGCAAGCGCCGTCATCTCATGGTAATGGGTGGCGAAAAGTGCCCGGCAGCGGTTTGCATCGTGCAGATGCTCCAGCGTTGCCCAGGCGATGGACAAGCCGTCATAGGTAGCCGTCCCTCGCCCTATCTCGTCGAGAATCACCAGGGCACGGTCGTCGGCCTGATTGAGGATCGCCGCGGTTTCGACCATCTCGACCATGAACGTGGATCGTCCGCGCGCGAGGTCATCGGCTGCCCCGACGCGGCTGAACAACTGGGACACAAGGCCGATATGCGCGCGCCGCGCCGGTACGAAGCTTCCCGCCTGCGCCAGCAGCGCGATCAGCGCGTTCTGGCGCAGGAAAGTCGACTTTCCCGCCATGTTGGGCCCGGTCAGAAGCCAGATCGCCGGAGTGCCGCGGCTTGTGAGAAGGCAGTCATTCGCGATGAAGGGTTGGCCCGACCGTTTCAGCGCGCGTTCCACGACCGGATGCCGCCCGCCCTCGACCTCGAAGGCGCGGCTGTCATCGACGATCGGCTCGCACCAATCTTCCCCCCGAGCGAGATCGGCAAGGGCGGCGCAAAGATCGATCTCCGCAAGCGCGCGGGCCGCGGCGGATATCTGCGCCGACGATTCCAGGATCGTCGACTTCAGGCCGGCATAGAGCCGCTTTTCAATCTCCAAAGCGAGATTTCCCGCGTTCAGGATACGGGTTTCCATTTCGGACAGCGCTACCGTCGTGAACCGCACCTGATTGGCTGTTGTCTGGCGATGGATGAAGGTTTCATTCAGCGGCGGCGACATCATCCTGTCGGCATGAGCCGCAGTCGTTTCGATGAAGTAGCCCAGCACGTTGTTGTGCTTGATCTTCAGGCTTTGCACGCTCGTCTGTGCAACATACTCAGCCTGCATTCTGGCGATAACGGCGCGGCCTTCGTCACGAAGCTGGCGCGCTTCGTCCAGTTCGGCGTTGTGGCCCGGGGTGATGAAGCCGCCGTCACGCGCAAGAAGGGGCGGCTCGGTGACCAATGCGGCATCGAGATGTGCGCAGAGTTCATCGAACCCCATGAGCGCCCGGGCGGCATCAGAGATCTGGTCCGGCACTTCACGGGTCAGCCGGCCGGCTATTTCGCCACCGGCGGCAAGTCCGGCGCGGATGGCGGCTAGATCCCGCGGGCCGCCCCGATCGAGCGCGAGCCGCGACAATGCGCGGTCCATGTCGGGCGACTTTCTCAGGTCGGCGCGCAGCGACTCGCACAGCTGCGCGCCTTCGGCGAGAAAGCGGACCGCTTCGAGGCGCGACCGGATCTCCGTCAGGTTCCGCGAGGGCGCCGAAAGCCGCCGCTCCAGAAGCCGCGCGCCGCCCGCAGTCACCGTCCGGTCAATGGCGGCGATCAGCGACCCATCGCGGCCGCCGGACAGCGCTTGCGTAATCTCCAGGTTGCGGCGGGTCGCGGCATCGATCTGCATCGCCCCGCCCGCGGATTCCTTGACAGGCGGACGCAGAAGGGGAAGCCTGCCGCGCTGCGTCAGCTCCAGGTACTCGACGATGGCGCCCATTGCAGAGGCTTCCGCCCGACCGAAGGCGCCGAAGGCATCGAGAGCGGCTACCCCGAAGAGATCCGAGAGACGCCTCTCGGCCCCGGCGCTGTCGAAAGAGCCGCGCGAAAGCGGCGTCATCGCCGCCCCTGATTCAGAGACTAATCCGGCCAGATCCGCTTCTGCGACTTCCGAAACCACAACCTCGCGCGGGGCGAGGCGCGCAAGTTCCGGAGCAAGGCGGGCAAGCGGGCAGGCGATGACCCCGAACTCGCCGGTGGAAATGTCGGCCCAGGCGAGCGCGGCTTCGTCCCGCACCTCCGCCCATGCGGCAAGGTAGTTGTGTCGCCGCGCTTCAAGCAGCGCCTCCTCGGTCAGCGTCCCGGGCGTCACCAGTCGCACCACATCCCGCGCCACGACGGACTTCGAGCCGCGCTTCTTCGCTTCGGCCGGATCCTCCATCTGTTCGGCGATGGCGACGCGAAAGCCCTTGCGGATCAGCGTTAGAAGGTAGCCCTCGGCGGCATGGACCGGCACGCCGCACATGGGGATGTCCTGCCCCAGGTGCTGGCCGCGCTTGGTCAGCGCAATGTCGAGGGCGGCCGACGCCGCTTCGGCGTCGTCGAAGAACATCTCGTAAAAGTCGCCCATCCGGTAGAAAAGAAGCGCATCGGCGTACCGGCCCTTGATCTCCAGATACTGCGCCATCATCGGCGTCGCGCTACTGTCGGTCGTCACGCAGTGTCCCTTCGTGTTCGGGGCGACACTACAAAACACCCCGGTGTCGGAAAAGCGGCAAATCCTTTGGATTGTGACCCCCTGCGAGGGGCGGTATGACGAAAGGGAAGAAGGAGCCGCCGCCCATGCCGTCAAAGAACCGCGTCACGCCGGAAGAGGCGCTTGCCTATCACATGAGCCCGGTTCCGGGAAAATACGAGGTGAACGCGTCAAAACCGATGGCGACGCAACGCGATTTGTCGCTTGCCTATTCCCCGGGGGTCGCCGTCCCGGTTCAGGCGATCGCCGACGCCCCGGAAACGGCCTATGACTACACGAACAAGGGCAACATGGTCGCCGTCATATCGAACGGCACGGCGATCCTCGGACTTGGCAATCTCGGGGCGCTGGCCGCGAAGCCGGTGATGGAAGGCAAGGCGGTTCTCTTCAAGCGGTTCGCCGACCTGAACGCCATCGACATCGAGCTTGATACCGAGGACCCCGAGGAGATCATTCAGGCCGTGAGGCTGATGAGTCCGGCCTTCGGCGGCATAAATCTTGAAGACATCAAGGCGCCGGAATGCTTCATCATCGAAAGCCGCCTCAAGGAGATCATGGACATCCCGGTGTTCCATGACGACCAGCACGGCACCGCGGTCATCTGCGCTGCAGGTCTGATCAATGCGCTGGAGCTTTCCGGCAAGAAGCTTGAAGACTGCAAGATCGTGCTCAACGGCGCGGGCGCTGCCGGCATTGCCTGTCTTGAGCTTCTCAAGGCAATGGGGGCCAGGCACGACAACTGCATCATGTGCGACACGAAGGGCGTGATCTGGAAGGGCCGCACGGCGGGCATGAATCAGTGGAAGTCGGCCCATGCCGCCAAGACCGATGCCCGAACGCTGAAAGACGCCATGAGCGGCGCGGACATCTTCCTTGGCGTTTCCGTAAAGGGGGCCGTTACCGCCGGTATGCTTGAATCGATGGCGCCCAATCCGGTGATCTTCGCCATGGCGAACCCGGACCCCGAGATCACGCCGGAAGAGGCGCACGCGGTGCGCGAGGATGCCATCGTTGCTACCGGCCGCTCGGACTATCCAAACCAGGTCAACAACGTGCTCGGCTTTCCCTATCTCTTCCGCGGCGCACTGGATATCCATGCCCGCGCGATCAATGACGAGATGAAGATCGCCTGTGCCGAGGCGTTGGCCCGTCTCGCCCGCGAAGACGTGCCGGATGAAGTCGCGATGGCCTATGGCCGCAAGCTCTCATTCGGGCGGGACTACATCATCCCCACGCCATTCGATCCGCGGTTGATCCACGTGATCCCGCCCGCCGTTGCGAAGGCGGGAATGGATACCGGCGTCGCGCGCCGCCCGATCATCGACATGGAGGCTTACGAGCTTCGCCTGAAAAGCCGCATGGACCCCACCGCTTCGATCCTGCAGGGCATCCATGCGCGCGCCCGACAGGCGCAGGCGCGGATGATCTTTGCCGAGGGCGACGATCCGCGCGTGCTGCGCGCCGCCGTCGCCTATCAGCGCGCGGGACTTGGCAAGGCTATCGTGGTCGGCAGGGAGCGCGACGTGAAGGAAAAGCTTGCCGCCGAAGGCCTTGCCGACGCGGTCAAAGAACTGGAGGTGGTGAATGCCGCGAATACCGGTCATCTTGAAACCTACAAGGAGTTTCTTTACGCGCGGCTCCAGCGCAAGGGGATGGACCGATATGACGTTCACCGTCTCGCCGCACGTGATCGGCACGTTTTCTCGGCCCTGATGCTTGCGCATGGTCACGGTGACGGGATGGTCACCGGGGCGACGCGAAAGTCGGCGCATGTGCTTGGTCTCATCGATCACGTATTCGACGTTCGGGCGGAAGATGGCGCGGTCGGCGTAACGGCCGTCGTCCACCGCGGCCGCATCGTATTCATTGGCGACACGCTGGTCCATGAATGGCCGGACGAACATGATCTGGCGGACATCGCAGAGCGTGGTGTAGCGGTCGCGCGCGGGCTCGGCATCGAACCGCGCGTTGCGTTCCTGTCGTTTTCGACCTTCGGTTATCCGGTATCCGAGCGGGCCACCAAGATGCATCAGGCGCCAAGAGTGCTTGACGGGCGAGGAGTCGACTTTGAGTACGATGGCGAAATGACTGTGGATGTCGCGCTGAACCCGGAACAGATGGCGCACTATCCATTCTGTCGCCTGACCGGACCGGCCAACGTGCTTGTGGTGCCGGCACGGCATTCCGCGTCGATTTCGGTCAAGCTGTTGCAGGAAATGGCCGGGGCGACAGTGATCGGCCCGATCCTGACCGGCGTGGCCCGGCCGGTTCAGGTCTGTTCGATGGGATCCAAGGTGAACGACATCCTCAACATGGCGGTGATCGCCGCCTGCGGGCTTGGCCGCTAAGACGGATCAGGGCTACATTGAACCGAAACTCGCCCGGGTTCGGGTGAGTGCCGATCTCAAGAAACGCAAAGCGCTTTTGTGATGATTTACAACCTCGGTTCGATCAACATCGACCATTTCTACACCGTCCCGCATCTGCCCCGCCCTGGTGAAACCCTGGCGGCCGACCACTATCGAATGGGTGTTGGTGGCAAGGGCGCGAACCAATCTGCTGCTGCGGCCAAGGCTGGGGCGCATGTCGTCCATATCGGCGCAGTAGGTCCGGAGGGAGGATGGGCGGTCGACCGGCTTGAGGGCTGGGGCGTAGATACGGGTCATGTCGCCCGCCTGGACACTCCGACAGGTCATGCGATCATCAACGTCGACGCGAAAGGCGAAAATGCGATCGTGCTCTTTCCCGGCGCAAACCGGGCGATGCCTCTGCCGTTGGTGGAGGCGGCCCTGGCGGAAGCTGGCCCGACGGACACGCTGATGCTTCAGAATGAAACGACGCATCAGGCAGAGGCGGCGGCGATCGCGAGGGCAAAGGGCATGCGGGTGATCTATTCGGCCGCGCCTTTCGATGTCGGTGCCGTTCGTTCGGTTCTGCGAGACGTGTCGGTTCTTGCATTGAACGCGGTCGAGGCGGATCAGCTCTGCTCCGCGCTGGGCGTCACGCTGGGCCAGATCGACGTGCCGGAACTGTTGGTGACGCGTGGTCCAGAGGGTGCCGAGTGGCGGTCACGCGACGGCGCGCGCGCCTTCGCTCCGGCGATCAGGGTGACGCCTGTTGATACGACAGGGGCCGGGGATACCCTGGTTGGTTACTTCGCGGCGGCGCGCGATGCCGGCAAGTCCGCAGCCGAGGCGCTGGAGTTCGCAGGGGCGGCCGCAAGCCTGAAGGTCACGCGGCGGGGGACGGCGGACGCGATTCCGACCGCCGATGAGGTTGCGGCCTTTCTTGCCTAGAGCGGTATCGTGGTTCGTCCCGCAAACGGGCGAACTGCGACGCCCATGGCTCCACGCAAGATCATACCGCTTTAATGCGTGAACGGCGCGGCGTCGCCCCACAGCTGCTTGACGCGGGCATCGCGGCCGCAGGCGGTGCGGTAGAACTTGTAGGCTTCCGACTGCCGCTTGGGTCCCCTACGGGTCAGGACGATGTCGCTGCCTCTGTAGTAGTCCTGATGATAGGCCTCGGCCTTGTAGAACGCGGACGCATTAAGGATCGGCGTCACGATCTTCCGGCCAAGCGCCTTGCCGGCCTCGGCCTTGGCGGCCTCCGCTTCAGCCTTCTGCTTCGCGTCCTTCACGAAGATCGCCGTGCGATAACTGTCGCCGCGATCGCAGAACTGGCCACCGGCATCCGTCGGGTCGATTGAGCGGAAGAAGAGGTCCATCAGCTTGCGGTAGCTGATCTTGGCCGGGTCGAAGCGGATCTCCACCGCTTCGTAATGCCCGGTTCCGCCGGCGCCGACCTGCTTGTAGGTCGGGTTCTTCGTCGTGCCGCCGGTATAGCCCGAGACAACACCCTTCACGCCGGGAACGGATTCGAAATCGCTCTCGACACACCAGAAACACCCACCGGCGACGATCGCGGTCTCGGTCGCGGCAAAGGCGGGGTAGGCGAGCATACAGAGCACAAAAGCCAGAAATCGCATGAGAACCTCCATTTTCTGCAAGAGACAGCCTTGAAGTGCCAAAGGGCAAGTCATCTTCGCGTGAGCGGCAGCTTGGTGGCGGCGCGACGGTTGCATGCCGCGCATCTGGAGCGGGACAGGGAATGGACCGGCAGACAACGACCCAGGGAACTGAAGGGGGCCGGGAACGAGGCCCATTGGGCCCATGCGAGGGGGCGCGTTGTTCCAAACCCGACCGCATCCTCGCCTGCATCGCTACGGAAAAGGCCGGCGCGGACGGGTGTTGATGCTTGACGTTCACGACACCGTGAACACGACCGACGCCTTTGCATTAACGGAATCACACACGCCAACGAGATCGATCTTTTCGGCGCGAACGGCGTTCCGGTCTTTGAAAGGACCTATTCGCCCCGCGATGTCGATTGAGCCGAAGAATCCCTCCTTGCCGGGAGGTTCGGCGCGCAAACTCCCGTCGGCGACCGGATAGCCTCAGGCCTTCACCCGCGCATTCCGGGCCGCGATCAGCTTCAGCCGCAACGCATTCAGCCGGATGAAGCCTTCGGCATCCTTCTGATCGTAGGCGCCGGCGTCCTCCTCGAAGGTGACGTGGGCTTCGGAATAAAGCGAGTGGTCCGACCACCGCGCCACTGTTCGCGCCGAGCCTTTGTAGAGCTTCACGCGCACCGTGCCCGAAACATGCTCCTGCGACTTGTCGATCAGGGCCTGCAGCATTTCCCGCTCCGGGCTGAACCAGAAACCGTTGTAGATCAGTTCGGCATAGCGCGGCATGATCGAGTCTTTCAGGTGCCCTGCGCCCGCATCCAGCGTGATCTGCTCGATCCCGCGATGAGCTTCGAGAAGGATCGTTCCCCCGGGCGTTTCGTAGACGCCCCGTGATTTCATGCCGACAAAGCGGTTTTCCACCAGATCGAGCCGGCCGACGCCATGCTTGCCGCCCAGTTCGTTCAACTTCGTCAGGATTTCCGCCGGGCTCATCGCCTTGCCATTCACGGCGACAGCGTCGCCCTTCGAGAATGTGATCTCGATCATTTCGGGCTGATCGGGCGCGTCTTCGGGGTGAACGGTTCTCTGATAGACATAGTCGGGCGCTTCTTCGCCCGGATTCTCCAGAATCTTGCCCTCAGACGAGGTGTGCAAAAGGTTCGCGTCGACACTGAACGGCGCTTCGCCCCGTTTATCCCTGGCGATTGGAATCTGGTTCTGTTCGGCGAATTCCAGAAGCCGCGTCCGGCTCGTGAGGTTCCATTCGCGCCAGGGTGCAATGACCCGGATATGGGGGTTGAGCGCGTAGGCCGAAAGCTCGAACCGCACCTGATCGTTGCCCTTGCCGGTCGCGCCATGCGCCACAGCGTCGGCGCCGGTCTCGGTCGCAATCTCGACCAGCCGTTTTGAGATCAGCGGCCGGGCGATGGAGGTGCCGAGCAGATACAGACCCTCGTAAAGCGCATTTGCCCGGAACATGGGGAAAACGAAGTCGCGCACGAATTCTTCGCGGACATCTTCGATATAGATGTTGTCCGGCTTGATCCCCAGAAGTTCCGCCTTCTTTCGCGCCGGCTCCAGCTCTTCGCCCTGACCGAGATCGGCGGTAAAGGTCACGACCTCACAACCGTATTCGGTTTGCAGCCATTTCAGGATGATCGAGGTGTCGAGGCCGCCGGAATAGGCGAGCACGACTTTCTTGGGCGCGGACATGAAGACCCCCTTCGGGCGAAACCAATCGCGCCGCGATTATCGGAGTTTGCTTGCAAGGGCAAGGTAGCCCCGCCCCGGGGCTCAGGCGCGCGCCGGACGTCAGAGACCCAGACGCGCCTGGAAATATGCAATCTCGACTTCGGACATCGGACGACCGTTCGAGGCGGCTTTCAAAGCGGCGGTTTCCGCAGCCAAGGCGGACGCCAGGACGTTCTCCGCGTTGTTGACGACACGCATCGCAGCCTCCGCCCCTGCAGCCGCCTCTGCGGCGGTCGACACTAGAATGGCGCGCTCGGTTTCGAACGCGTCGGCCCGGTCACGCTCTTCGGTCAGGGCCGAAAGCTCGGCTTCCATCGTCGGCGAGGCCGGATCGAGCACCTGGATATCGGCGTCGATCGCCGCCCAGCTGCGACCTTCGTACTCCCGCACCAGACGCGCCAGATCGTTCTCGGCCGCGAACGAGGCGGCAAGGACGGATTCAGCATCCGACTGCGCTGCGGCCAAGGCCCGTTCCGCCTCGAGCCGCTTCAGTACCGAGTCGCGGTAGGCGGCATTCTTGAACATGTGCGCCGTGTAGTCGTCGCGTCCCAGGACATGGGGCACATCAACGGCCATGATCTCGACCGCCTCGGGCACGTCCAGATCGGTTTCGCGGTTCACAAAGCTGCGTGTCTCGGGCCCGTCTCTCGAATGCAGCGACGACACGCGATCGAATCCGCTGGTCAACCAATCGGAGGTGGTCACGTCCTCAAGCGCTCGACCGCCCTCCTGGGCCGAGGCGCTCTGCGGTCCCTGGGCCAAACCCGATACGACCAACGCCACAATCAGAACTGCGGCGCGATTTTCAAGCTGTCTCATGCACACCCCCCCCGAATGCGTCGATCAGGCCGCGGATCTCCAGAAAGCCGCTGGCGATCCGCTGCGGGATCAATACTAGCAGGATTTCTTCGCCGAGTCCCCTCCGCTCGTTGCGGCCGGCCCTTGCCCGCCGGGCGCTGCGAACCGGCTGCCGGCAAATTCGCTTGCGCCCGCGCCGGAAGTTATGCGCAAGGCGTTGTCATCGCCTGCCTCAGTTTCGGGGGCCGCTCCACGGGCGCGGTCGGCTGGAACGAGAGGGCTGCACCTGCACGCCTGCGTTCGATTTCGCCGGAGCCAATTCTCGATCCGAGGTTTCGCGAGTCGGCGATCCATCTGTCTTCAGGGATGAAGCGTACCGGACCCGGCGCGCGGCTTGTAGGGACAGATGCACTACGCGGGCGGTACGCGAACCCGACGCCCGGCCATCACCCGGAAGCGCCGAATTCAGCGGTCAGTCGCCCGCGACCTGCCTTTCGCTTTCGACGACCGAGACCCGGCAGGCCGAGAACTTGAACTCGGGAATCTTGCCATAGGGGTCGAGCGCCGGATTGGTCAGGATGTTCGCCGCAGCCTCGACATAGGCGAAGGGCAGGAACACCATGTCCTCGGCCACACCGCGGTCGGCGCGGGCCATGATCTCGATCACACCCCGCCGCGTCTCAAGCCGGATCATGCCACCCGGCTCGACCCCAAGCCGGCGCAGCGTCTTGGGGTTGAGAGATGCATTCGCCTCGGGCTCAGCCCAGTCGAGCACCTTCGCGCGACGCGTCATCGAGCCGGTGTGCCAGTGTTCGAGCTGGCGGCCGGTGGTCAGGATCATCGGATAGTCGGCATCAGGCGTTTCCGCAGGTGCGGTCACCTGCGCCGGCGTGAATTTCGCCCGCCCGCCGGCGCGGGGGAAACCGGAACCGAAAACGATGGCCTGTCCGGGATCTTCCGGCGACAGCGACGGGTAGGTCACGGCCCCCTCGCTTGCCAACCGGTCCCAGGTGATGTTGTCGAGCGATTTCATCCCGCGCTTCATCTCGGCGAAGACCTCGGACGGGTGGGTGTAGGTCCAGCCAAGACCCAGCCGGTTCGCCAGCGCAACCGTGATCGCCCAATCCTCGCGCGCCTCACCCGGCGGTGGGACCGCCGCGCGTCCGATCTGGACCTGACGGTTGGTATTGGTGACCGTGCCGTTCTTCTCATAGAACGCGGCGGCAGGCAGGATCACGTCGGCATAGTTCGCCGTCTCGGTCAGGAAGATGTCCTGCACCACAAGATGTTCGAGCTTGGCCAGCGCCTCGCGTGCGTGATTGAGGTCGGGGTCCGACATGGCCGGATTCTCGCCCAGCACATACATGCCCTTGACCTGACCCGCATGGACCGCATCGAGGATCTCCGTGACCGTAAGGCCTTTTTCATTCGAGAAGTCGCCAGATCCCCATATCTCCGAGAATGCGCTGCGCACGCCGTCATCGGTGACCGTCTGATAGTCCGGCAGGAACATCGGGATGAGACCTGCATCCGACGCGCCCTGAACGTTGTTCTGGCCGCGCAGGGGGTGAAGGCCGGTGCCGGGCCGCCCGACCTGACCACACATGAGCGCGAGAGAGATGAGGCAGCGCGAATTGTCGGTGCCGTGGATATGCTGGGAAATGCCCATGCCCCAGAAGATCATCGCGGCCTTGGCCGTGGCGAAAGTGCGCGCAACCTCGCGCAGCGTTTCCGCCGGGATACCGCAGAGCGCCTCCATCTTTTCGGGCGAGAAGTTGGCCAAATGCGCCTTCTCGGCTTCCCAGTTCTCGGTATAGGCCTCAATATACTGGCGATCGTAAAGCCCTTCCTCGGCGATCACGTGCATGATGGCGTTCAGCATCGCCACATCGGTGCCGGGCCGGAACTGAAGCATGTTGGAGGAGAAACGGCGAAGGCCGACACCTCGCGGGTCCATGACGATAAGCTTGCCGCCGCGCTTGGTGAACTGCTTGAAGTAGGTCGCGGCGACAGGGTGGTTCTCGATCGGGTTGGCGCCGATGACGATGGCGACATCGGCATTCTCGATTTCGTTGAAAGTGGCGGTAACGGCAGCGGAGCCGACGTTCTCCATCAAAGCCGCGACCGAGGAGGCATGGCAAAGCCGGGTGCAATGGTCGACGTTGTTGTGTCCGAAGCGTTGGCGGATCAACTTCTGGAACAGATAGGCTTCCTCGTTGCTGCACTTGGCCGAGCCGAAGCCGGCGATCGATAGATCGCCATGTTTGTCCGCCAACGCCTTGATGCCATTCGCGGCGGCGTCCAGCGCCTCGTCCCATGTCGCCTCGCGGAAGTGGGTCGTCCAGTTTTGCGGATCGACGTCGAGCCCCTTTTCGGGCGCATCCTCGCGCCGGATCAGCGGCTTGGTCAGCCGGTGCGGATGGTGGATGTAGTCGAAGCCGAAGCGACCCTTGACGCAGAGCCGACCTTCGTTGGCGGGGCCATTGATGCCCTCTACATACTTTATCTTGCCGTCCTTGACCTTGAGGTTGACCTGGCAGCCCACGCCGCAGAACGGACAGACCGATTTCACCTCGTGGTCGAAATCGCTGCGGTCTCCGATCTGGCGGTCGTCGACAACGCTCGCCTCCATCAGCGCCCCCGTCGGACAGGCCTGCACGCATTCTCCGCAGGCCACACAGGTGGACTGGCCCATCGGGTCCGCCATATCGAAGACCGGATAGGCGTCATGCCCGCGCCCGGCCATGCCGATCACATCGTTAACCTGGACGTCGCGGCAGGCGCGGACGCAAAGCCCGCACTGGATGCAGGCGTCGAGGTTGACGCGCATCGCGACGTGGCTGTCGTCGAGAAGCGGAATGCGGGTCTTTTCCAGCTTCGGAAAGCGGCTTTCGTGTACGCCATTCGCATCGGCCATATCCCAGAGATGCGAGGACTTGTCATGCGCCACCGCTTGCGCGGGTTGGTCGGCGAGCAGAAGCTCCATCACCATTTCGCGCGATTTCTTCGCGCGTTTGCTGTCGGTCTTGACCACCATTCCTTTCGCCGGATTGCGGCAGCAGGAGGCAGCAAGCACGCGCTCGCCTTCCACTTCGACCACGCAGGCGCGGCAGTTGCCGTCCGGCTGGTAGCCGGTCTGGTCCTTGTGGCAGAGATGCGGGATCACCTTGCCTTCGCGCTTGGCGACTTCCCAGATCGTCTCGCCGGGTTGGGCTGTGACCTCGCGGCCGTCGAGCGTGAACTTGATCGCGTCGGTCATGTCAGACCTCATCCGGAAAATGTTTCATCGTCAGGCGGATCGGGTTCGGGGCGGCCTGACCCAGCCCGCAGATCGAGGCGTCGGCCATCACCATGCAGAGGTCTTCCAGAAGATCGGCGTCCCATTTGTCAGCCTGCATCAGTTTCACCGCCTTCTCGCAGCCGACCCGGCAGGGGGTGCACTGGCCGCAGCTTTCGCTCTCGAAGAAGCGCAGCATGTTGAGCGCGGCCTGTTTCGCGCTGTCCTTGTCCGACAACACCACCACCGCTGCGGAACCGATGAAGGTACCAAGCGGCTGGAGCGTGTCGAAATCCATGGGCACGTCATCGATCGACGCAGGCAGAAGTCCGGCCGACGGGCCGCCCGGCTGATAGGCCTTGAATGTGTGGCCCTCGGCCATGCCGCCGCAGGCCTCGATGATGTCGGTGATCGTCGAGCCGGCGGGCAGCAGGTAGACACCCGGCTTGGCGACCCGGCCGGAGACCGAATAGCTCCTGAGCCCCTTCCGCCCGTTTTTCTCGGTCGAGTTCAGGATTTCCGGGCCTTCGCGCACCACGCGGGCGACCCAGTGCAGCGTTTCGACGTTGTGGACCAGTGTAGGGCGGTCGAAGATGCCCACGGCGGCGACGTAGGGAGGGCGCAGACGCGGGATGCCGCGCTTGCCCTCGATCGACTCGATCATCGCCGATTCCTCGCCACAGATATACGCGCCGGCGCCGCGGCGAAGCTCGATGTAGCCCGGCTTGACGATACCTGCCTTTTCCAGCGCGGCAATTTCCTTTCGCAGGATGTGCAGCACTGCGGGGTATTCATCGCGCATGTAGACAAAGCAGCGCTCCGCTTCCACCGCCCAGGCTGCGATCAGCATGCCTTCGAGCATCAGGTGCGGCGTGCGTTCGAGATAGTAGCGGTCCTTGAACGTGCCCGGCTCGCCCTCATCGCCATTCACGGCCAGGTAGCGCGGCCCGGGATTGGCGCGCACGAAACCCCACTTCTTCCCCGCGGGAAAGCCTGCGCCGCCAAGACCGCGCAAACCCGAGGACGCGACGATTTCCTGCACCTTCTCCCAGTCGCCATCCTTGCGAAGCTCGGCCAGCTTGGCGTAGCCGCCTGCCGCCCGATAGGTGGCGAGGTCTTCATAGACGGGGATTTCCGCGTGGAAGTCGCCCGCTTTCAGCGTGGCGTCGACCTTGGCGGGTGTCGCATGGTCAATATGCTTGTGGCCGATCTCCAGGACCGGGGCGGTGTCGCAGCGACCCATGCAGGGTGCGCGCAGGACGCGAATCTTTTTCGGGTCGTGGCCGGACTCCAAGGCCGCCACCAGCGCCTCCGAACCCGCCAGCTCGCACGAGAGCGACTCGCAGACCCGGATCGTGAGATCAGGCGGCGGCGTCTCACCCTCTCGTACGGGGTCGAAATGCGCGTAGAATGTCGCGACTTCCCATATCTCGGCCATGCCGGTGCCCAACTCCTCGGCCAGCGCCCGGATATGCGGTGCCGAAAGGCAACCGAACTTGTCCTGAACCAGGTGCAGATACTCGATCAGAAGATCGCGGCGGCGGGACCCGTCCTTCAGTAGCGCCCTGACTTCCGCCCAGGCGGCATCGTCAAGCTGGCGCCCTTTGGGCGTCCTCCGCCCCTTGCCCTTGCCCGACTTCCAGATGCCAGACCCGCTATTCTGCACATTCATACGAGCGCCTCCCCTTGTGCGTCGTTCATCGCAAGAATCCTCGATAGTTGCCAATACTGCTTTTGGAACACACCATTTGCATCGCCTATGATGAAGCACGCGCCGCGAGGCGCAATGCCTGCACCATCGGAAGGACCGGAGTCTGGTCCTTTATCGACAGTCCGACGGTATGAGTCGCCACAGGCTCGATGAGCGGCAGCTGGACCGTCGGGCGGTGCGCCAGGAACGTTTCGGCGACCGCCTGTGGCGCGATCGTGGCCGCAGCACCGCTGGCCACCTGTGCCAGAACCGCGGTGAAGCCGCTTGCCTCCATCACGATCGTCGGCATCTCGTCGATCTGCTTGAACACGGCGTCGAGGAACTGGCGGTTTCGCATGTCCGCCGTCAGCAGGCAAAGAGGCAGTTTCGCCGCCTCCGACCAGGTAGCTTGCCCGCTTCTGCGCGGCGCGAGATGCTCCGGAGCGATCAGGACATAGCATTCGTCATAGAGTTTCTCGGTGGTCTCGGGATCGGCATCCTCGAAATACATGATCCCCGCGTCGAGGGAAAAGTCGTTCAAGCGGATTTCGATCAGCCGTGTCGACAGCGAATGAATCTCGATCGACAGATTCGGATGCTGCCGCCGCAGCTGTGATGAAACCTTCGCGGCAAAAGGCAATGCGGTCGGGATCGCGCCCAAAGCCAGTTTGCCGCTGAGATTATTGTTGAGCGCGTCGATATCCTGCCGCATGCCCTCGACGTCGGCCAAAAGCTTTCGTGCCCATTTCAGGACAACCTCGCCTTCACGGGTAAAGCCCATGAACTTGTTGCCGCGACGGACCAGCGGCAGGGCGAAACCCTCTTCCATCTTGCGGATGCGCGCCGAGAATGCGGGCTGGGAAATGCCGCAATCGTCCGCGGCGCGCGAAAAGTGCTTGTGACGCGAGAGTGATACCAGAAGCTGCAGATCGCGGATTTCGGTCATGTGGCTTGCGCCGCTTTCAGTTTGCCGGGGCAGCCCGGCACGAACAGGTGCCCGCCACAGAATAGGTACTGCTCGGGGCGGGTTCCAGCCAATTCACCCGACGGAACGAAATCATGCATCCTGACGCCCCGGCCGACGACGACCGGCATTCTTCACCACGCGCCGACGGTGAATTTCCGCTCATGTCCGGCATCGAGCACCGGCTTGTCCGCACCTGACGGGCGGGTGCCGCATGCCTTTTCGAGAGACGATTTCGCGAAGAACCCGTCCCTTTCATAATCGCATCTGCCGTCTTTCGTGTGGCCCACGATTTCGAGCGTTTCAGGGTTCACGAAGGTGACGTCCGCGATCCTCTCGATGCAGTCCAGAAGAATGTCGCGTTCGGTTGCGTCCTGCTCCAAAAGGACTTCCTCGGGTCTGCGGGCATCGACGTTGACCCTTTGATAGCGGCTCAGTCGCCGCATGCAGTCCATGTCGAGGATCGTGATCTTGTCGTTCCAGCCGAAAGCGGCCGTCTTGGGCTGGTCGCCCAGCGGTACGCTGTTGTCCAGAAATTCGAAATGGACCTTCTGCCGCTCCTTCTTCACCCAGTTGAAAAAGAGCTGAGGCATCCCGGTATAGGCCTCGATATTGTGATAGAGAAGATCGTCCACGGCCTTGAATCGTCCGGTTTCGATGCCCCGCTTCCAGGCGCGCTCGACGGTTTCGGGGGGTGGCGTGATGACGAAGAACATGAAGACCGTGTCGCCGAAGCGGCTCAGCAATCGTCCATCGCTTTCCGGGGCCGTCGGTGATGCGAAGCTGTCGAACCGGAACCTGTCGATCAAAAGATGCGGCATTTCGGAACGCATCGCCTTGGCCTCCATATAGTCATCAAGCTTCTTGTCGATAATCTCGAGTTCTTGCCCGGTCAGCATCGCGGCATATTTGAAGTTGTCGCCAAGGCTCTTGTAGTCGAGCAGGAACTTCCGCCAGTAATCCGGGCTGACAAGCGCGAAATCCTCCCAGGGAACGCCCAGCCTCTCGGCCAGTTTTCGCTGCAAAGGCCGTATGGTGCTTTTGCCGGCGGCAGACGCGCCTTTGACGTTGAGGACAACCGGGGCCTTCTGGAACGGAAGGTAGCGATAGTGCTCGGCCTTCGCCGCCTCGCGGATGATCGGGCCGGTCATGTCGCCGATGATCCGGCTGCCATAAGTGTTGCATATCCGGTTGGCGGCCAGCCTGATCACCAGCGCCTTGTCGGCCATCAGCCTTCCCCGCTGCCCCACGATCCCCGCAACGATTGCGAGAAGCCCACTCAGGCATGCCTGCTCGATCGGCGTTCCGGGCTTCGCGACTGCATCCTGCCACGCCGAAATGGCGCGAAGTTCCGGCGGCCCCGGCTCGACGGGCGCGCTTTCCGTCTTGCGGAGAAGGCGCGCAAGAAGGCCCGGCCTGTCCGTCGGGGCAGGCGTGCCTCGCTCATAGATGTCCCACTCCATCAACTCATCAAGCCGCTGCTCGACATCCGTGCGAAGCTTTGCGAACGCGCTTTCGATCTCGGCCATTCGGGGCTGGACATGAGCGTTGAGGATGCGGGCGGCCATGCCGCGAAGGCTCAGGCCAAGGTCTTCGTAGTTGGGCCCGTCCGGCACATGAAGGTCGGCGGTGACGCGGATCAGGACTTCGTGCACCACAAGCCGGCTTGCCTTGAACGCCACCATCTCGTGCGGCTTTAGCCCGCAGAAGGCCGCCGCCTCCTTCGCGTCCCGGTAGCCGACGTCCGAGTTCCTCGGATCGTAGAGTGTCACCCTCGGCATCAGGGTCGCTGGAATTTCCGAGTTCAGCCCCGGATTCCATGCGTCGAACTGATCTTTCGCTTTCGCCATCCCCCCGGCGCCTAGGCGCCGCTCGCGTTGGCGCGCCGGAGCCGGTTGCGGATCACCTTGAACAACGGCAGCAGGATCAGGATGATCGCGATGATCGTGATCGGTCCGGCGATCGGCCGGGTAAAGAAGATCGACGGATCGCCCGACGACAGCAAGAGCGACTGGCGCAGCGTCGGCTCGGCGATGGGGCCGAGCACGATCGCCAGCACCGCCGGCGCAAGCGGATAGTCGAACTTGCGCAGGAAGAATGCGCTGAGACCGAACCCGATCATCAGCCAGACATCATGCATGTCGTTCGTCGCCGCATAGCCGCCCACGATGGACAGCACGAAGATCATCGGCGCGAGGATCGTGAACGGCATCCTGAGCATCCAGATGAAGAGCGGGATGAAGGACAGGTTGATGATCAGGGCGAAGAAGTTGGACACGTAGAACGACCCGATCAGGCCCCAGACGAAAGCTGGCTCATCGGTGAACAGTCGCGGGCCGGGCGTCAGGCCCCAGATCACCATGCCGCCGAGAAGGATCGCAGTGGTGGGCGAACCGGGGATCCCCAGCGTCAGCATCGGCAACATGGAGCCGGTGGAGGCGGAGTTGTTCGCGGCCTCGGGCGCGGCCACGCCGTCAGGGTTGCCCTTGCCGTAGGAATCCGGGTCTTTCGACGTCAGCTTGCTGATCCCATAGGCCATGAGAGAACCCGGCGTCGCGCCCGCGGCCGGAAGGATTCCGACGAAGAAGCCGAGAAGCGAGCCGATCGACATACCCTTCCAGCCCGTCCTGAATGACTCCTTGGTGTCATTCACCACGCCCTTGACGCTGATCTTGGCTTCGGTCGAGGTGATCTTGCCGCGCGTGGTGTCGATGGTCCAAAGCATCTCGCCGATACCGTAGACGCCGATCGCCAGCACCAGGAAGTTGATGCCGTGAAGGAAGCCCGAGATGTCGAAGAAGACCAGCCGCGGAGCGCCCGAAATCTCATCAAAACCAACCGCCGCAAAGACAAGGCCCAGGCAGATCGACAGGACCGTCTTGGGGATGTCGTCGCCGCCCAGGCCCACGAAGGTCGCGAACGCCAGGAGCATCAGCGCGAAGATCTCCGGCGAGCCGAAGCTGAGCGCGACCGAAGCCAGGATCGGGGCGAACATCGTGAACAGGATGATCGAGACGGAACCGCCGACGAAGGACGCGATGGCCGCCGTCACCAGAGCCAGACCGGCCTTGCCCTTCAGCGCCAGTGGCCGCCCGTCGAACGTAGTGGCCACAGCTGTCGAAGCGCCCGGAATCCCCAACGTGATCGAACTTATCGCGCCGCCATACATCGCACCGTAGTAGATGGCGGCCAGAAAGATGATGGCAGAGGCGGGTGGCACCAGAAAGGTGATCGGCAAGAGGATCGCCACGCCGTTGACCGAACCCAGGCCGGGCATCATGCCGATGAACAACCCCAAAGTGACGCCCACGACGATCAGGATCAGGTTGATCGGCTGGACCGCCTCGAGAAGGCCGTCTGAGAGATGTGCGATTATTTCCATGTTTTCAGTTCACTCCCTGGTCCACGCGGACATGCGGTTCTTGAACGTCAGTAGATGATGGTGTTGAGGAAGTTGAAGAACGGCTCGGTGAATCCGAGGCCCTTTGGCAGGGTCACACGCATGAGCGCCTCGAAGAAAAAGAAGAACACGACCGGGGTCAGGATCGAGATCGTCAGCGACACCCACAGGGAATGTCGCCCCAGGAACCAGAGATAGTAGAACAGAAAGACCAGCATCGCGCCGTACATCGAGATGATGCCGACGAGCGCCACGAACACGAAAATGCCGCCGAAGACCTGCAAGAGCATCTTGCGGCCCTCGGCGTCGAGAACCGGTTCGGTGGATTGCGAAGGCGGAGAGGTCCGCCTGAACGCATTGAATGCAATCAGGGCCGTGCAGATTAGCATGATCGCCGAGAGCCAGAACGGCCACGCCCCGCCTCCCGGTCCTTCACCCCTGATATAGCCGATGTTCAACTCGGTACTCTTCCACATCATGTATATGGACAGGAGGGCCAGGATGCCCGCCGTTGTGAACTCTCCGCGCCGCATTGCGACCTCCCTGAGTATCGAGTGAACGATCGGGCCTTATTCGCCCATTTCGGCGAGCAGTTCCTTGTGACGCGTGATCTGGGTGTCCCAGTAGGCGTGCTGCTCTTCCGGAGTCATCCAGAGCGGCGACAGGCTTTCGGTTTCCATGTAGCCCTGCCACTCCTCAGACTCGTAGATCGTCTTGAAGAGGTTCTGGTAGTACTCGGCGGCTTCGGCCGACTGCCCCGGCGCACCAACCACGGCACGCTGGTTGTAGTAGCTGAAGTCCTGGCCCTTCTCCTTCACGGTCGGAACATCCGGGAACGCCGGCATCCGCTCGTCCGAGAAGGCAAGCAGCGGAACCACGTCGCCATTGGCATAAAAGCCCTTGGTCTCAGACGGGTTGTTCACGGTCGCCATGATCTGCTGGCCGGCGAGATCCTTGGCCACGTCGCCACCACCCTTGTACGGGATGTACTTGACCTTGATGTCGAAGGCCTTCTCCAGAAACGCGATGACGATCGAGTCTTCCTGACCCTTGCCGGTGCCGCCCATGATGTACTCGTCCGACGACTTCACGGTTTCGAGCCACTGCTCGAAGGTCGTGATGCCGCTGTCCTTGTGGACCCACAGGATGAAAGGATCGACGCCCATCATCGCGATCGGCGTGAAGGTCGTGACGTCAATGTCAAGGTCCGGCTGACGCAACGGCGTGGTGAAGAAAGAGTTGAGCGTCACGAGGATCGTGTGGTCCGGGTCGGACGCGGTGTTGAGCGCGATCAACGCCTCGGCGCCCGACCCGCCGCCCTTGTTGTTGGGAACCAGCGGACGGTTGGTCAGATCCTTCTTTTCCGCGACGGATTGAAGAAAGCGGGCGATCTGGTCAGCGCCGCCACCGGCACCGGCCATGATGACGAAATCCACGGGCTTGTTCGGTTCCCATGCCTGGGCCGCCCCCGCGATTGTCATCAGGCCAAGCGCAGCCGTACCGACAATTCTGGACAGTAGGTTTGTTGTAGTAGCCATTTGGTCCTCCCTTTGGCTTTTCAATGTGCAGCGGGAGTGTCCCGCTGGTGGTGAGACCGTTCTTGGCGCGGTCTTTGCAATCTTTGTCGTTCCGCAACACCCTTCAGTGGTTCAGGAGCACCGGCAGCTTTGCGGTATCCACGATCGTCTGTGTATTGCCGCCGAAGACGGTTTCCCTTTCGTGGCTGTCGCCATAGGCGCCCATGATCATCATGTCGGCGCCAAGCTCGGCGCTGACGCGCAAAAGTTCGCCGCCCACCTTGCGGCTGGACGAGAAGTTCTCCACCGTCGCCTTGATGCCGTGCAGATCCAGATAGGCCAGCAGCTCGTCCGTCGAGGTTCCCGGTCCGGAATTCGATCCGTTGGACAGGATCCAGATCGTATCTGCCGCGCGCAGAACACTTTTGCATTGTGACAGGGCGCGCGCCGCCTCGGCGCTGCCGTTCCAGGCGATAGTGACCTTCGCAGACAGGGTTTGCGGCGGCGTCGCGGCAGGCGGACACATCAGGACCGGACGGCCCGAATGGAACAGCGCCGCCTTGAGCGTGTTGTGGCCTAGGTTCCGATCGCGATCGGGCTTGGCCACCGCGATCATGTCGGCAAGCCGTCCGCGCCGCTTGATGACATCGACCTGCCGCCCGGCCTCCTCGACGAAGGAAACCGAGGCCGCCTTGCCGATCTGCGCGCCGGTCGCATCCAGGTTCAGCTTTCCCGCCAGCGCTTCAAGCTCGGCCCGCAGTCCGGCCTCTTCCTGGTCGGCGACCTGATAGGACTGCTTGATGATCTGATTGCGCAGGAATTCGGGGATGTGAACGCCGTAGGGCATGAGGTCTTCAGGACGAGGGCGGCAATGGACAACCTCGATATGAGCGACATGGCGATGCGCGACCGCCGCGGCGTGGGCGAGGACGTTGTCGCCCTTGCCGTCGCCCCTGACCGGTACCAGAATCTTGCGTATCAATTCGGTCTCTCCTCAGAACAGGCCGTCGATCAGGCCGTCCTCGTTGATGCGGATGCTCTCGGCGGACGGAACCCTCGGCAGGCCCGGCATCGTCATGATCTCGCCGCAGATCACCACGACAAAGCCGGCCCCGGCAGACAGCCGAACTTCGCGCACCGGCAAGGAATGCCCGCGCGGTGCGCCGCGACGGTTCGGGTCGGTCGTGAAGGAATACTGCGTCTTGGCCATGCAGACCGGCAGCTTGCCGTAGCCCTGTTCTTCCCAGGTCCTGAGCTGATCGCGGATCGATTTGTCGGCCAGCACCTCGTCGGCGCGGTAGATGCGTTTTGCGATGGTCTCGATCTTCTCGAACAGGCCCATGTCGTCGGGATAGAGCGGCGCGAACTGCGCCGCCCCGCTTTCGACGATCGACACGACCTTCTTGGCCAGATCCTTGATCCCGGCAGACCCCTTGGCCCAGTGCTTGCAAAGCACCGCCTCCGAACCCTGAGACAAGACGTAGTTTTTGATCGCCTGCACTTCGGCGTCGGTGTCCGACACGAAGTGGTTGATCGCCACCACCGCGGGAACCCCGAACTGCTTCACGTTCTCGATATGCTGGCCAAGATTGGCGCAGCCCTTCTTTACCGCATCCACGTTCTCGGAGCCGAGGTCGGCCTTCGCCACCCCGCCGTTCATCTTCATCGCCCGCACAGTGGCGACGATGACCACGGCCTCGGGTTTCAGTCCAGCCTTGCGGCACTTGATGTCGAAGAACTTTTCGGCGCCAAGATCGGCACCGAAGCCGGCTTCGGTGACCACGTAATCCGCCAGCTTCAGCGCCGTAGTGGTGGCCACGACCGAATTGCAGCCATGCGCGATGTTGGCGAAAGGGCCGCCATGCACGAAAGCCGGGTTGTTCTCGAGCGTCTGCACGAGATTGGGCTGCATCGCCTGCTGCAAGAGGACCGTCATCGCGCCGTCGGCCTTGATGTCGCGGGCATAAACGGGTGACTTGTCACGGCGATAGGCGACGATGATGTCGCCCAAGCGCTTTTCGAGATCCTTGAGGTCGGTCGCAAGGCAGAGGATCGCCATGACCTCGGAGGCGACCGTGATATCGAAGCCCGTCTGGCGCGGGAAGCCGTTTGCCACGCCGCCAAGGTTGACGACAGTATCGCGAAGCGCGCGATCGTTCATGTCCATCACGCGGCGGTAGGGAATGCGGCGGATGTCGATTTCCAGCTCGTTCCCCCAGTAGATGTGGTTGTCGAGCATCGCGGCCAGAAGGTTGTGGGCCGAGGTGATGGCGTGGAAATCGCCGGTGAAGTGGAGGTTCATGTCCTCCATCGGCACCACCTGCGCCATGCCGCCCCCGGCTGCGCCGCCTTTCATGCCGAAGTTCGGGCCAAGCGAGGCTTCTCGAATACAGATTGCCGCCTTCTTGCCGATCGCGTTCAGCCCGTCGCCGAGGCCGACCGTAGTGGTCGTCTTGCCCTCACCCGCCGGGGTCGGGTTGATCGCCGTCACAAGGATCAGGTGGCCGTTCTTCTTCCTGGACAGCGACTTGATGAACTCTTCCGACACCTTGGCCTTGTCATGCCCGAAGGGCAGAAGATGCTCGGTCGGGATGTCCAGCTTCGCTCCGATCTCCTGGATCGGCTTCTTCTTGGCTTTGCGGGCGATTTCGATATCTGACATGAGTTTTCCTAGCCGAGCTGAATTGATTCAGGTGCCGAGCACATCGCCCGCCGAAAGACCGGCGGACGCCGCCCACTCGGCGGCCGTGATCTTGCCGCCGCCGGCAGGTTTGACCCGCTTCACAAGGATGCGCCCGCCGATGCACTGAACGGTGACGCCGTCGTCCGAGACGTCCATGATCTTGCTGGATACCCCGTCGCCGGGGACACGCGCGGAATCGTAGACCTGGACTTCTTCGCCCTTGTGCGTCGTCCATGCGCCGGGGGAGGGGTTTGTGCCGCGAATGAGGTCGTAGACCTGCCCGACCGGCTTGTTCCAGTCGATATGCGCGTGCTTCCTAGTGCAGCGTCGCTCATATGTCGCCTTGCTTTCGTCAGGCACGATGTGCGGCGGATTGCCTTTACGGAAGAGATCGCAGACCTCGAGGACGGATTCGATCGCCGAGGGGTAGATCTTCTTGAAGTAGAGGTCGATCACCGTGTCGTCGGGGCCGATCTCGCATTCCCACTGCAGAAGGCTGTCGCCCTCGTCGAGCCCGTCGGACGGATAGAACCAGCTGTAGCCGGATTTCTTCGACCCCATGATGATAGGCCAGTTCACCGCACTCGGCCCGCGGTGCAGCGGCAGGAGCGAGGGATGGAAGCAGATCGAGCCATGCCTAGGCGTATCCCGAGCGGCCTCCGGCACGAAGACGTTGACGAAGGCCATGACCATCAGGTCGGCCTTGTAGCCCGCGAGCTTGTCGAGCGTCTTTTGATCCTCGAAGTTCGCGGGCTGTTCGATCGGCAAACCCTTTTCCAGCGCGAATTCCTTGATCGGATCGGCGGGCTTGCCCTCTTTATCCGGCTCGCAATAGACGGCCACGACCTCGTCCTCGCCATGCTCGAGGATCTTCGCCAACGCGTCCTTCCCGAACGCCTGCTGGCCCATCACGATGAGGCGCATCGCATCGCTCATTCCGCGGCCACCTTGTTGACGTCGCCGACCGCGCCGGAGCCGATGATCCGCTCAAGCTCCTCGCCCTCGTAGCCGAGCACCTTCGACAGGATTTCCGACGTGTGCTCGCCCAGAAGCGGCGAGCGTGTCACCTCGACGGGGCTGTCGGACATCTTGATCGGACAGCCCACGGAAAGGTATTTGCCCCGCTCGGGGTGATCGACCTCGACAATGGTGCCGGTCGCGCGCAGCCCCTCGTCCTCGGCGATCTCCTTCATGCTCAGGATCGGGCCGACGGGAATGTCATGCGGGTTGCAGATATCCATGACCTCGAACTTGGTCTTGGTCATCGTCCAATCCTCGATGGCGCCGAAGATCTGGTTCAGTCGCGGCAGACGCGCTTTCGGCGTGGCGAAATCGGGATCGGACTTCCACTCGGGCTTGCCGATTACATCGCAGACCTTTTCCCATACGGCGGCCTGCGTGATGAAATAGGTGTAGGCGTTCGGGTCGGTTTCCCAGCCTTTGCACTTCAGGATGCGCCCCGGCTGGCCTCCGCCGGAATCGTTCCCGGCCCGTGGCGTCGCATCGCCGAACTCGATACCTTCGCCGAACTGCGAGTATTCCGTCAGCGGGCCGGCTTCCAATCGCTGCTGATCCCGCAGTTTGACGCGGCAAAGGTTCAGAACCCCGTCCTGCATCGCGGCCAGCACCTTCTGGCCGCGTCCGCTTTTCTCGCGCTGGAACAAGGCCGAGACGATCCCGAGGGCAAGGTGCAGGCCAGTGCCGCTGTCGCCGATCTGTGCGCCCGTCACCAAGGGCGGTCCATCGCGGAACCCGGTGGTCGAGGCGGACCCGCCAGCGCATTGCGCCACATTCTCGTAGACCTTGCAGTCCTCGTACTTGCCTGGGCCAAAGCCCTTTACCGAGGCGACGATGATCCGCGGATTGATCTTCTGGATATTCTCCCACGAGAACCCCATTCGGTCGAGCGCACCGGGGGCAAAGTTCTCGACCAGCACGTCGCACGTCTCGATCAGTCTGGTCAGAACTTCCTTGCCGATTTCGTTCTTCGAGTTAATCTCGATCGAGCGCTTGTTATGGTTCAGCATCGTGAAATAGAGACTGTCTGCCCCCGGCTTGTCGACCAGTTGCTTGCGCGTCGCATCACCCACGCCGGGGCGTTCCACCTTGATCACATCCGCGCCGAGCCAAGCCAGAAGCTGGGTGCAGGTCGGCCCGGACTGCACATGCGTGAAATCGAGAACCTTGATGCCTTCGAGAGCTTTCATTACGAAATCCTGTCGTTACGGGTTTTCCTGCGCGCCTGACTACTTCTTGCCAACGACGCTGACCGGGTTGAGGCTGCCGATATTGCCGCTTTCCTTGCCCGCGGCGGGGTCGATCATGGCGTTGATCAGCGTTGGCTTGCCCGAATCCATGGCTTCATTGACCGCGCGTGTCAGTTCGTCGGGATTCGTGACCTGAACGCCGACACCGCCGAAAGCCTGCATCATCACGTCGTAGCGTGCGTTCTCGACAAAGACGGTCGTCGCCACATCAGGGCCACCCGACTTGTTCACATCCGTGCCGCGGTAGATGCCGTTGTTGTTGAAGACCACGATGCAGACCGGCAGCTTGTAGCGGCAGATCGTCTCAACCTCCATGCCGGAGAAGCCGAAGGCGCTGTCGCCCTCGATCGCCAGAACCGGATGGCCGGTTTCTACCGCCGCGGCGATCGCGCTGCCCATGCCGACCCCCATCACTCCCCAGGTGCCGACATCAAGGCGCTTACGCGGCTTCGACATGTCGATGATCGACCGGGCGAAATCGAGCGTGTTGGCGCCCTCGTTCACCAGCATCGCGTCCGGACGTTCCGCGATGATCCGCTTCAGCGCGCCCAGCGCGCCTTCGTAGTCCATCGGGGAGTTATTGTTCTGAAGCTTGGTCGCCATCTTCGCGACATTCGCGTCCTTCTTGGATTTGACTGCACCGGTCCATTCCGCCGACGGCTTCTTCCAGTCCTTGCCCATGCCGTCGAGCAGCGCCGACAGCACCGATCCGATGTCGCCGACCAGCGGGGCGGCGATTTCGACGTTGCTGTCCATCTCCTTGGGCTCGATGTCGATCTGGACAAACCTGGTCGAATGCGGCTCGCCCCACTGCTTGCCTTTCCCGTGCGACAAGAGCCAGTTGAGCCGCGCACCGACCATGATCACGACGTCGGCCTCTTTCAGCACGAGCGACCGTGCCGGACTGGCCGACAGTTCATGCGTGTCGGGCAGAAGACCCTTGGCCATGCTCATCGGGAGATAGGGGATGCCGCTGGTTTCAACGAATTTCTTCACCAGATCATCCGCTTGCGCATAGGCCGCGCCCTTGCCGAGGATGATGAGCGGCTTTTTCGCGCCCCTGATCACGTCGAGCGCGCGCCTGACCGCCGCAGGTGCCGGAATTTGCGCTGGCGCCGGGTCGATCACCTTGACCAGAGACTTCTGGCCTTCGACCTCGTCGATCACCTGGCCCAGAAGTGCGCCGGGAATATCGAGATAGACGCCGCCGGGACGTCCGGAGACTGCTGCGCGGATTGCGCGTGCGACGCCGATGCCGATATCCCGTGCATGCAGAATGCGGTAGGCGGCTTTGCAAAGCGGCTTGGCGATCGCGAGTTGGTCCATCTCTTCATAGTCGCCCTGCATCAGATCGACGATTTCGCGCTCGGACGATCCCGAAATCAGGATCATAGGCCAACAGTTCGTCGTGGCATGCGCCAGCGCCGTCAGACCATTCAGAAAACCCGGTGCCGAAACCGTGAGACAGATGCCCGGCTTCCTGGTCAGGAATCCGGCTACGGCAGCCGCGTTGCCCGCATTCTGTTCATGCCGGAACGAAAGGACGCGAATGCCCGCCGCCTGGGCCATGCGGCCAAGATCGGTGATCGGAATGCCCGGCACGCCGTAGATCGTGCTGACGTCGTTCAGCTTGAGCGCGTCGATCAGAAGGTGAAAACCATCTGTCAGCGCCCCCGACGCGGTGTCATCTTTCTTCGCATCCAATGCGGGCGCCGTGCTGGTCGTCGTCATTTTCGTCCTCGTGATGTCCGTTGGAATTCAGCCGGCCATGCTTTTCAGCGAGCCGAGAGTCTCTAGTCTCGTCCATGTCTTGCTGATGTGGTCGTGCAGCCGCATCGTGTGTTCCCGCACCCGACGGGATGCGAGGTCTGCGTCCCTCGCCATCAGCGCGTCGATGATCTGCATGTGATCGGCAACCGAACGGCGGGCACGGTCGCTTTCGCCCATCGCCCGCCGCCGCACTGCCTGCATATGGGTGAACAGGCCGTCCGCGGTCGTGCGCAGAAGCGAGCAGCCGGAAAGCTCAAGTATGGTCTGATGGAATTTGATGTTGGCGTCCGAATACTCCTCGATATCCGCCCGCTCCACATCGCTGCTGTGCTTGATCGCGAAGTTCCGCAATGCCTGAAGGTCGTGTTCGCTGGCGTTCTCGGTCGCCAGGCGCGCGGCCATGCTCTCGAGCGCGGCCCAGGTCACGACCATTTCAAGAATCTCTTCGCGCGACTTGCGGCAGACGAAGACGCCCTTGCGCGGAAGGATCTCGATCAGCCCGTCCTGCGCCAGCCGCGCCAGCGCCTCGCGGATCGGCGTCCTTGAAATCCCCAACCGCTCCGCCATCTGCCGCTCATCCAGACGGAGGTCGGCGTCGGGCTTGTAGATATCCATTTCCAGTATCGCGGCGCGGAGCACCTTGAAGGTGTGATCCTTCAGCGTGAAGTTCTCAGCGATGGGGCTAAGCTTGTCGCCGATCGACACCTGCCACGTCCTCCCACGGTACGTCGCGTCCATCATCGAGCCAGCGGAGCGCGTTCGTATGTGGTATACCATACACCTCGCGTCTTAACCGTCAAACCATTTCTTCTCCTTTGTTTCCTCGCAAAAAAGGTTGACAGCCGATGTTCTGGTATACCACATACCACCTAGATTTCGTTCCGGGGGACATGCGATTTGCTGATCAGGGCAAACGATTCGGCGCTCATCGTCATCGATATGCAGGAGCGTTTGGTTCCCGCCATGCAGGCCCCCGCCCGCACCATCCGCAACACCAGGCTGCTGCTTCATGCCGCTGCGAAAACCGGCGTGCCCGCGCTGCTGACGGAACAGTACCCGCAAGGGCTGGGCCCCACCGTTCCCGAGATCAGGAAAGCAGCAGGCGACAGCACTATCCTGCCGAAGATGCATTTTTCATGCATGGAGGATCAGGGCTTTGCTGCTGCGTTCCGCGCTCTCGACCGGCGTCAGGCGATCCTGACCGGGATGGAGGCGCATATATGCGTCGTGCAGACTGCCGCCAGCCTGGTCGAAGCGGGATTCGACGTGTTCGTCGTGTCTGACGCGACAGCCTCAAGAACCATCGAAAGCGAACAGGCCTGCCTTGCCCGGCTCGGTGCGGCTGGCGTAAGCATCGTCACGACCGAGATGGTGATCTTCGAATGGCTGGGGCAGGCTGGCACCGAAGCCTTCAAGGAAATGCTGCCGCTGATAAAGTGACACGACGACAGGGAGAAACCGATGAACATCCACGAACATCAGGCCAAGGAAGTCCTGAAGGGCTTTGGCGCACCGGTCGCGAAAGGCGTCGCCATCACCGACATTGATCAGGCAGAGGCGGCCGTGAGCGCACTTCCGGGTCCGGTCTGGGTGGTGAAGAGCCAGATTCACGCAGGTGGTCGCGGCAAGGGCAAGTTCAAGGAGCTTGGACCCGACGCGAAGGGCGGCGTTCGCGTCTCCTTCTCAGCCGAGGATGCGCTGGCTAACGTGAAGGAGATGTTCGGCAAGACGCTTGTGACCAAGCAGACCGGCCCCTCCGGCAAGCAGGTCAACCGCCTCTATATCGAAGACGGAGCCGACATCGACCGGGAACTCTACCTGTCGATCCTCGTCGACCGCGAAACCGGCAAGACGTCCTTCGTCGCCTCGACCGAAGGCGGCATGGATATCGAAGCGGTGGCCGAGGACACGCCCGAGAAGATCCACACCGTCGCTATCTCCGCATCGGTCGGCGTGACCAAGGCAGACGCGGAAAGACTTGCCGACGCCTACAAACTGACCGGCGACGCGCGCGATCAGGGAACGAGTCTTTTCAAGATGCTTTACGAAGCCTTCACCAGCAAGGACATGAGCCTTCTGGAGATCAACCCGCTGATCGTCACCAAGTCGAACGACATCCAGGTGCTCGACGCCAAGGTCTCGTTCGACGGCAACGCGCTTTTCCGCCATCCTGAAATCATGGCCTATCGAGACGAGAGCGAGGAGGACGCCAAGGAGATCGAAGCCTCAAGGCATGACCTCGCCTATATCGCCCTCGATGGGGAAATCGGCTGCATGGTCAACGGCGCCGGGCTTGCCATGGCAACGATGGACATTATCAAGCTTTACGGCGCCGAGCCTGCCAACTTCCTCGACGTGGGTGGCGGTGCCAGCAGGGAAAAGGTGACGGCGGCCTTCAAGATCATCACGTCCGATCCGCAGGTCAAAGGCATCCTGGTCAACATCTTCGGCGGCATCATGCGCTGCGACGTGATCGCCGAGGGCGTGGTCGAAGCGGTGAAGGAGGTCGGACTCAAGGTGCCGCTTGTCGTGCGGCTCGAAGGCACCAGGGTCGCCGAGGGCAAGGACATCATCAACAAGAGCGGCCTCAATGTCATCGCCGCCGACGATCTGGACGACGCTGCACAGAAGATCGTCAGGGCTGTGAAAGGGTAAGAGGCATGTCAATTCTCATCGACAGGAACACCAGGATCATTGTGCAGGGTCTGACCGGCAAAACCGGCACCTTCCACACCGAACAGGCGCTCGCCTATCACGGGACCAAGATGGTCGCCGGAACCCATCCGAAGAAGGGCGGCACAAACTGGACCGGCTCGAACGGCGAAAGCCTGCCGATCTATGCCAGCGTCGCCGAGGCGAAGGAAGCCACCGGCGCGACGGCAAGCGTCATCTACGTGCCGCCCGCGGGCGCAGCCGCAGCGATCGAAGAGGCGATCGATGCCGGGATCGACCTCATCACCTGCATCACCGAAGGGGTGCCGGTGCTGGACATGGTCCGCGTCAAGGAAAAGCTCGACGCTTCGAAAAGCCGGCTGATCGGCCCAAACTGCCCGGGGCTTCTCACGCCGAACGAATGCAAGATCGGCATCATGCCCGGCTCGATCTTCAAGAAGGGCTCGGTCGGTGTCCTGTCCCGCTCCGGCACGCTGACCTACGAGGCGGTCTACCAGACCTCGCAGGCCGGCCTTGGCCAGACCACCGCGGTCGGCATCGGCGGCGACCCGGTGAAGGGCACCGAGTTCATCGACGTGCTCGAACTCTTCCTGGCCGACCCCGAGACCCATTCGATCATCATGATCGGTGAAATCGGCGGTTCGGCCGAGGAGGACGCAGCGCAGTTCCTCAAGGACGAGGCGAAGAAGGGGCGATCCAAGCCGACCGTCGGCTTCATTGCCGGCCGCACTGCACCGCCGGGTCGTACGATGGGTCACGCCGGTGCCGTAATTTCCGGTGGAAAGGGCGGCGCCGAGGACAAGATCGAGGCGATGCAATCCGCGGGCATCCGGGTCTCTCCCTCACCTGCGAAACTTGGTGAAACGTTGGTCGAGCTTCTGCGATAGGACGCATCGGATCGAAGTTGGTCTATCCGGACGAAGAATGTCGGGTTTGGCGCAGAACCCGCGCGAGAGTCGGTGAAGTAACGCGGTGACAGCAGAAAGGACATGCGAAATGGCCTACAGGATCCTCATTCTCGGCGCCTCCTACGGCTCGCTGCTCGGAACCAAGTTCATCGCGGCAGGTCATGACGTCACCCTTGTCTGCCGCGCCGAAACTGCCGATCTCATCAATTCCGAGGGAACCGAGGTTCGGATCAAGCTGCGCGACGAAGACAAGCATCGCAGCTTCTTCTCCCGCGCGCTGCAGGGTGCGATGGATGCAAGAACGCCCGAAGATGCGCGTCCGGAGAACTACGACCTCATCTGCCTCGCGATGCAGGAACCGCAATATTCGCACCCTTCGCTGAAGGATCTGCTTGCGCGCATCGCCAAGACGAAGGTCGCCTGCATGTCGATCATGAACATGCCGCCGCTTCCTTACCTCGAGCGCATCCCGGGCCTCGATTGCACAGGGTTAAGGGGTGCTTTCCTCGACCCGGCGATCTGGGATCCGTTCGATCCCGAACTGATGACGCTCTGTTCGCCCGACCCGCAGGCGTTCAGACCGCCCGAGGAAAAACCCAACGTCCTGCATGTCGGCCTTCCGACCAATTTCAAGGTGTCGAGATTCAAGGACGCCAAACTCAACGCCATGCTCGACGCGCTTGAAGCCGATGTCGAGGCCTACCGGGTCGACGGCAACGACGTGCCGGTCAAACTGCGTGTGTTCGACTCGCTCTTCGTGCCGTTCGCGAAATGGGCGATGCTGGCGACCGGCAACTACCGCTGCATCACGAGGGACGGTCCGCGCGCCATCAAGGATGCGGTTCATGGCGATATCAAAAAATCGAAGGAAATCTATGACTTCGTGAACAGCGTCGTCGAGAGCCTTGGCGCGGACCCCGAGGACATGGTCCCGTTCGAAAAATACGCGGCGGCAGCGATGAACCTTCTGAAGCCGTCCTCGGCAGCACGCGCCGTCTATGCGGGCGCAAAGAATATCGAGCGCGTCGACAAGCTCATCAAGCTGGTCGCCGACACGCTTGAAATGTCCCATCCCGCCATCACTGAAACGGTCGCGATCGTTGATGAGAAGCTGGAGTTGAACCAGACCGGCGGCGCGTGAGCGGCTTCACGACAGACCGTCCCTGGCAATCGAGGATTTCAGTGGTGAGCCGGTCGGGGCTCGAACCCGAGACCTACTGATTAAAAGTCAGTTGCTCTACCAACTGAGCTACCGGCCCATCACAGGGCGCCTCTTTATGAACCTCGCCGCGGGCGGTCAAGCGAAAAGCATGCCCACTGGCAAATTCCCGCGGTCGGGGGTATATGGCAGCGCATGACTGAAGCCGAGTTTCCGCGCGGCCTGCCGTTCATGAAGATGCACGGAGCGGGCAATGACTTCGTGATCATCGATTCGCGCGGCGGCGAAGCGGTGACCACGCAGGAGCTTGCCGCGGCGCTGGGCGACCGGCACCGGGGCGTGGGGTTCGATCAGCTGGCCGAAATCCGCGATGCAAACGGCGCCGATTTCGCGCTCGACTTCTGGAATTCCGATGGCAGTCGAGCGGGTGCATGCGGCAATGTCTCGCGGTGTGTGGCCGACATCGTCATGGCGGAGCTTGCCCGCGATTCCGTGACCTTCAAGACCGAGCGGGGAACGCTTGGCGCGGTGCGTCGCGCGGACGGCCTCGTCAGCGTCAACATGGGGCCGCCGCTGCTCGATTGGGCCGACGTGCCGCTGTCCGAGGCGATGGACACCCTTCGCCTGCCCATCCCCGGCGATCCGGTCGCCGTCGGCATGGGCAATCCGCATTGTGTGTTTTTTGTGGACGACGCCGAGAGCGTGGACCTGAAAAAGGATGGAGCGGCGATGGAACACCACCCCCTTTTCCCCAAGGCCACGAATGTCGAGTTCGCGCAACTCACCGGCCCCGACCGCCTGCGCATGCGGGTCTGGGAACGCGGCGCGGGCGTCACGCTTGCCTGCGGCTCGGGCGCCTGCGCCACCGCCGTCGCGGCGCATCTGCGTGGCCTGACCGGTCGGCAGGTAACACTCGACCTCGATGGAGGCGCTCTCGGGATCGACTGGCGCGACGATGGGGTCTGGATGGCCGGCCCGACCGCCCACGTCTATGACGGCCTCGTGGCGCCGGATTTTCTGGCCCGACACGCATGAACGCGCCGGTCTTCTCCACCCTCGGCTGCCGGCTCAACGCCTATGAGACCGAGGCGATGAAGGAACTCGCCGCCAAGGCGGGGATCGAAGGCGCGATCGTCGTCAACACCTGCGCAGTCACCGCCGAAGCGGTCCGCAAAGCCAAGCAGGAAATCCGCAAACTCCGCCGTGAAAACCCCGGCGCGACGCTGATCGTCACTGGCTGCGCCGCGCAAACCGAGCCTCAGACCTTCGCCGCGATGCCCGAAGTGACCCGCGTCATCGGCAATAACGAAAAGATGCGGGCGGCGACCTGGCAAGCGCTGAAGGCACCGGACCTGATCGGCGCGACCGAGCGCATCATGGTCGACGACATCATGAGCGTGACGGAAACGGCCGGTCACCTCATCGACGGTTTCGGACGGCACAGAGCCTATGTGCAGGTGCAGAATGGCTGCGACCACCGCTGCACCTTCTGCATCATCCCTTACGGCCGCGGCAATTCCCGTTCGGTTCCGGCAGGCGTTGTCGTCGACCAGATCAAGCGGCTCGTCGACAAGGGATTTCTGGAAGTCGTCCTGACCGGCGTCGACCTGACCTCATGGGGCGCGGATCTGCCGGGGACGCCGCGCCTCGGCGATCTGGTGATGCGCATTTTGAAACTGGTGCCCGACATAGCGCGCCTTCGCATCTCGTCCATCGACTCAATCGAGGCGGATGACATGCTGATGCAGGCGATCGCGACCGAGTCCCGCCTCATGCCGCATCTGCACCTGAGCCTGCAACACGGCGACGACCTGATCCTTAAGCGCATGAAACGCCGCCATCTTCGCGACGACGCGATCCGCTTTTGCGAAGATGCACGGCGGCTCCGCCCCGACATGATATTCGGCGCCGACATAATCGCCGGCTTTCCGACCGAGACGGACGCGATGTTCGAAAACTCTCTGACGCTGGTGCGCGACTGCGATCTGACATTTCTTCATGTCTTCCCCTATTCGCGCCGGACCGGCACACCCGCAGCCCGGATGCCGCAGGTAAGAGGTCCGGCAATCAAGGCCCGCGCCGCGCGGCTTCGCGCCGCTGGTGACGCCGCACTGGTTCGCCACCTCGGCGCACAGCTGGGGCTGACGCACCGCGTCCTCACGGAAGGCCCGCGCACAGGACGGACCGAGCAGTTCGCCGAAGTGGCATTCTCCGCCGACCTGCCAGAGGGCCGGATCGTCGAGGCCCGGATTCTCGGCGCGGCGGGCTCGCGTCTGCTGGCCGATCCACTTCATCTTGGCTGAAATACCTTCGGGGGGTTGCGGGGGGCAGACAGCCCCCCGCTCCTTCTCATGCGACGAAAGCCGCACGGTGTATCCCCGCCAGGCTTAGCGCCGCCGCTGCCGCCTCGCGGCCCTTCAACACGAAATGCTCGCGGAAGAACGACGTGTGGGCCGCAGTCTCCTGGTAGTTGTGAGGAGTCAGCACCACCGACAGTATCGGCACGCCTGCGTCCAACTGCGCGCGCATCAGCCCATCGACGACCGTTGCGGCGACGAAATCGTGGCGGTAGATGCCGCCATCGACGACGAAGGCCGCGCCGATGACGGCGGCATAACGCCCCGTGCGGGCAAGACTCCGCGCCAGAAGCGGGATTTCGAACGCGCCGGGCACGTCGAAAACCTCGACCTCGGCGGCGCCGATCGCGACATTGAAGCCCTCGAGGGCCCTGTCAACGATATCGGAATGCCAGTTGGCCTTGATGAAGGCATAACGGGTGGGTGTCATTTGGTGATCTCCTTTCAGGTTCGACACGTCACCCAAGGCGATCACGGACAAGCTCAGTACGGGCAAAGCCCGCCTGCGTTCTTGCACGTTCTCTTCCATCCGGACTGTAACCGTCGGCCCCGGCCTCTCACCGGATCTGCTGACCCCCGGACCCGGTCCGGGGCGCTCGCGGGCTCGGGAAAACCCCATACCGCCGGTGGGGATTTTCGCCCCGCCCTGAGAACACGGCTACACTGGCAGTCCACAACGCGGTTTACAAGACGGCTGCCTTCATTTCACTCTTGCGGCTTTGCCGCCAACCGCCTTTCCTGTGCCCAGATCCATCGACAGTCGGAGAGGCTGATGCCTGACCGCCCGAACCTGCTTTTTGTCATCATTGATCAGCTGCGCGCGGACTGCCTACACGGCGCGCTTGCAGATCATGTCGATCTGCCCAACCTCCGCGCGCTGATGGGCGAGGCGGTGAGCTTCCGCCGTCATTTTTCGGTCGCAAACCCATGCGGACCGTCGCGCGCTTCGATCCTGACCGGACAGTATGCGATGAATCACCGCTCCGTCCGCAATGGCACACCGCTTTGTCACGACACGCCCAACCTCGCCTCCGAGGTTCGCAAGGCGGGCTATCTGCCGTTGTTGTTCGGGTATACCGACACGACACCCGACCCCCGTTCCCTTCCCCCCGGCGACCCAGCCCTTCGGAGCTATGAACAGGTGATGCCGGGCTTTCAGGAAGCCGTCGAGATGCGGCTTGAGGAAAGCCTGCCGTGGCGGGCAGACCTGATCTCCAAGGGCTATGACGTGCCGCCCTACCCGGACATCTTTCGCCCCGCCGGTGCGCGCCCGGACGACCCGGCTCTCTACCGGGCCGAGGACAGCGACACCGCCTTTCTCACCGACGCGACGATCCGGGCGCTGACCGGACGGCCCGAAGGCTGGTTCGCCCATCTGACCTATATCCGCCCGCATCCACCGCTTGTCGCACCCGAACCTTACAACCGGATGTACGACCCCGCGTCGCTGCCCCTGCCGGTCCGGATCGCGACGGTCGATGCCGAGCGGGCGCGCCACCCGTTCATCGCGCTGAGCCACCAACGGGACAATGTCGCGTCCGTGGTCGAGGGGTTCGCCGGTCTCGAGCCGACGGATGCGAATGTCCAAACCTTGCGCGCGATCTATCTGGGGCTTGCGACCGAAGTCGACCACCACCTCGGCCGGGTCTTCGGCTTTCTCAGGGAGACCGGGCAATACGATGACACGCTGATCGTCGTCACCGCCGACCACGGCGAAATGCTTGGCGATCATCACGCCTGGGGCAAGTCGACGTTCTACGACGCGGCCTATCACACCCCGCTGATCATTCGCGACCCGCGCAACCGGAGCCGCGCCAGCACCGTCATCGACCGTCCGACAGAGTCGATCGACGTCATCCCGACAATTCTCGACTGGCTCTCCCTCGACGTTCCGCAGACCATGAACGGGCGGAGCCTCATGCCGTTCCTGGCAGGCCGGTCGCCGGCAGGCTGGCGCGAATACTCCTTCTCCGAACTCGATTTCGGCGACCCGTTGACCCCGACGCCGACGCAGAAGGAGCTTGGTCTTGATGCCGATCAGACCAACCTCGCCATCCTGCGCGGCTCGACCCACACGCTCGTTCACTTCAACGGGGGTCTGCCCCCACTGCTTTTCGATCATTGTCGGCAGGGCGAACTCGCAAACGTCGCGGGGGAAGAAACCTCACGCGAAGCGCTGATCGGCATGTATCGTGCGATGATGGATCATCGCATGCGCCATGCCGCCAGCCGGTTCATCCGGACGATGGTGACATCGGACGGCGTCAGGACTGCACCGCGTGGATAGATCCCGCCGAAACGTGTGTGGACAGCCCATCGGCGCGACCCTAGCATCGTAACGAAAGCAGAAGGAGGGTCCCATGCCGCTTCCCCTTGCTCCGATCGTCGGTGTGGCGATCCGCTACGGCCTTGTTGTCGCCGCCGCCTATGGCGTCCGGCGCGCGCTTAGGCGCGGCCGCATCGACCAGCGCGCCGAGGATGCGATGGACGCGATGGACGAGGGGGTCGCAGTGCACCGCCCGAAGGACCGCAGTCAGACCAACGCTGCAGCCCGGTTCCGGCGCGTGATTCGGCTGGGCGGCGGCCACGGCTTTGAAGTCGACGCCGCGGCACTCGCCCGCTTCCGTGTCCGCAAGGTCTGAAAGGTCCAGCCCATATGCGCCTCTACCACTCGCCGACGACGCCTTTCGGACGCAAGGTCATGGTTCTGCTGCTCGAAACCGGCCAAGCCGGCGAGGTCGAGGTCGTGTCCGCTTCCGGAACTCCGGTCGATGCGGGCACCATGCCGCTTGGACAGAATCCTCTGGGGAAGATCCCGGTGCTGGAACTCGATGACGGGACCGCGATCTATGACAGCCGCGTCATCTGCCGGTATCTCGATGACCGCGCCGGTGGATCTCTCTTTCCCGCGAGGCCGGGGTTGTGGCGCACATTGACGCTTGAGGCGACGGCGGACGGCATGCTCGATGCCGCAATTCTGATGGTTTACGAATCGCGCGTTCGGCCCGAGAGAATGCGCTTTGCAACATGGGTCGAGGGGCAGTGGAACAAGATCGCGCGCGCGCTCGATGCGCTTGAAGGCCAGTGGCTCGGCCATCTGAACGGCCCGCTCGACATGGGGCAGGTCGCGGTTGCCTGCGCACTTTCCTATCTCGATTTCCGTCATGCCGACCGCAACTGGCGCGAAGGGCATCCGGGACTTGCGGCATGGCAAGCGGAAATCGCTCGACGCGACAGCCTGAAAGCGACCGAGCCGCAGGGGTGAGCCTCCCGCCTGGTCCCTTCTTGACGGTCTGGGCGCTGCTGGCGGTGAACATTGCATCGCCCGGTCCGAACGTTCTGAACACGATCACAACCGCGATGGGGTCCGGGCGCGGTCCGGCACTCGCATCGGCGCTTGGCGTGGCGCTTGGGATCGGACTCTGGTGCCTTGGCATGACGCTTGGCATGTCGGCGTTGTTTCAGGCCTTTCCAGCCGCGCGTACCTTGATGACGCTGGTTGCTGCGGGTCTTCTTCTTTGGTTCGCGGCGCGGTTTCTGCGCGCCGCATGGCGCGGCTTTCACCGCCGCGTGGGCACGCTTTCGGGCGAAACCGGTCTGAGCTTCCGCATGGCCTTTTTTCGCTCGCTCGCAGTGAACGCGACCAATCCGAAAGCCCTGACCACTTGGGTGGTGATCCTTTCGCTCTTTCCCGTCGCCCGGGCGAACGCGGTGGATGTTGCAACACTAGGCGTCGGCGCATCGGCGATCGGTTTTCTCATTCACGCGCTTTACGGCGTGGCCTTTTCGACGGCACCCGCCGCGCGCGCCTATCTGCGCCTTGCACCGGTCATCAATGCCGCAGTCGGGCTTTTCTTCGCGGGGTTCGCGATCCGGTTGCTTGCAGGACTTGCACCCTGAACCTGGCCGCCGCCGGGATCGTCCGGTTGTCGCAACGCAGCAGCACAGTGTGACCATCGGCACACTGCGCCCGATTGTCCGCTGGACGGGCCGGAAATTGACCGCTAATAACCGCCCCTGAAGGCTGCGGGCAACCGTGGCCCATCCGTCGCAGGGCCGGGCTGCCGGTCGAAGATAGGGAGAATGTTTCGTGTCCCACGCAGAAGACCATGCCGGCACCCGGAGGGATTTCCTCTACTACGCCACCGCCGGGGCGGGCACCGTCGCAAGCGGCGCCGCGGTCTGGGCCCTCGCCGATCAGATGAACCCTTCGGCCGATGTGCAGGCGCTGTCCTCGATCTTTGTCGATGTTTCAGGCGTCGAGAGCGGCACCCAACTGACCGTGAAATGGCGCGGCAAGCCGGTCTTCGTCCGCCGTCGCACCGAGAAAGAGATCGAGGAAGGCAGGGCCGTTCAGCTGTCCGATCTGGTCGACACCAACGCCGAGAACGCGAACTTGCCCGCCGGGGCAGAGGCGACCGACCAGAACCGCACGCTTGACGAAGCCGGCGAATGGCTGGTGATGATCGGAGTATGTACTCATCTCGGCTGCGTGCCGCTCGGCAACAATGCCGGCGACTTCGACGGCTGGTTCTGCCCCTGCCACGGGTCACACTATGATACGGCGGGCCGCATTCGGAAAGGACCGGCGCCGCGGAATCTTGATGTTCCGCTTGCGGCCTTTACCGACGACACCACGATCAAACTGGGCTGAGGGGACTGAGCATGGCTGGTATTCCGCACGACCACTACGAGCCGAAGTCAGGCTTTGAGCAGTGGCTCCATCGTCGCCTTCCGATCGTGAGTCTTGCGTATGACACCCTGATGATCCCGACACCGAAGAACCTGAACTGGTGGTGGATCTGGGGCATTGTCCTCGCGTTCTGCCTGGTTCTGCAAATAGCGACCGGCATCGTCCTGGCGATGCACTACACGCCGAGTGTGGATCACGCGTTTGCCTCGGTCGAACACATCATGCGCGACGTGCGGGGCGGCTATATGCTGCGTTACATTCACGCGAACGGGGCGTCGCTGTTCTTCCTGGCCGTATACATCCACATCTTCCGCGGCCTCTTCTACGGTTCCTACAAGGCCCCGCGCGAGATCACCTGGATCATCGGCATGCTGATCTACCTCGCGATGATGGCGACCGCTTTCATGGGCTACGTGCTGCCCTGGGGGCAGATGTCGTTCTGGGGCGCCACCGTCATCACCGGCCTCTTCGGCGCGATCCCCGGCATAGGTGAGCCGATCCAGACCTGGCTTCTGGGCGGGCCTGCCGTCGACAACCCGACGCTGAACCGTTTCTTCTCGCTCCACTACCTGCTGCCCTTCGTCATCGCAGCGCTGGTAGCCGTCCATATCTGGGCGTTCCACACCACCGGCAACAACAACCCGACGGGCGTCGAGGTCCGGCGCGGGTCGAAGGCTGAAGCCGAGAAGGACACGCTGCCGTTCTGGCCCTATTTCGTGATGAAGGACCTTTTCGCGCTGTCGCTCATTCTGGTGGTCTTCTTTGCAATCGTCGGTTTCATGCCGAACTATCTTGGCCACCCCGACAACTACACCCAGGCCAACCCGCTCGTGACACCCGCACATATCGTGCCCGAATGGTATTTCCTGCCCTTCTACGCCATCCTGCGCGCCTTCACCGGCGATGTCTGGCTGGTGCAGTTCGTGCAGTTCATCACCTTCGGCATCGTCGACGCCAAGTTCTTCGGGGTCATCGCGATGTTCGGTTCGATCGCGGTGATGGCGATCGTGCCGTGGCTCGACACCTCGTCGGTGCGCTCGGGCCAGTACCGGCCCATGTTTCGCTGGTGGTTCTACCTGCTCATCATCGACTTCATCGTCCTGATGTGGGTGGGCGCCCAGCCGGCCGAGGGGATCTATACCTGGATCTCGCTTATCGCGGCGGCCTACTGGTTCGCCTATTTCCTCGTGATCCTGCCGCTTCTCGGCGTGATCGAGAAACCGCTGCCGCAGCCGGCGACGATCGAGGACGACTTCAACGCGCATTACGGCGCCGACGCCCACGCGGCGGAATGAGACGGAAAGGATCGATTGAGATGCTGAGAAAAATCGCAATCACGGCCGCTTCCGTCCTGGTCCTGTCGGGCGGCGCGGCGCTTGCGGCCGAGAGTGGGCACATCGAGGACGTCGCTTTCTCGTTCGAAGGTCCGTTTGGCACCTATGACGAACACCAGCTCCAGCGCGGACTTCAGGTCTATACCGAGGTCTGTTCATCCTGCCACGGCATGAAATTCGTGCCGATCCGCTCACTTGCGGACGAAGGCGGCCCGCATCTGCCAGAGGATCAGGTCCGTGCCTATGCCACGCAGTTCACCGTCACCGACAAGGAGACCGGCGAGGACCGCGACGGCAAGGAGACGGATTTCTTCCCGCATTCCTCGCTTGAAAACGCCCCCGATCTCAGCCTGATGGCCAAGGCCCGCGCCGGGTTCCACGGCCCTTACGGCACCGGGATCAACCAGTTCTTCAAAGGCATCGGCGGGCCGGAATACATCGTGGCGATCCTCACCGGCTATACCGGCGAGGAAGTCGAACAGGCCGGAACCACCTTCTATGAAAACCACGCCTTCCCCGGCGGCCTGATCGCGATGAACCCGCCGCTCAGCGACGGGCTTGTCGAATATGCCGACGGCCACGAAGCCACGGTCCATCACATGGCCGAAGACGTCGCCGCCTTCCTGATGTGGGCGGCTGAGCCGAAGATGATGGCGCGCAAGCAGGCCGGGTTCCTCGGTGTCCTGTTCCTTGGACTCCTGACCGTGCTGCTTTACCTCACGAACAAGAGGCTCTGGGCGCCTTACAAGGGCAAGACGGCGGTCTGAGTTGGTCCGGAACGCCGAATCGCGAAGACCCCGCCAGGCTGCGGGGTCTTTCGTTTTCCGGCGGCCTTCGGACTACCCAAGTTCGATCCGCTCGCATACGATGACCAAGGTCTCGATCGCGACCTCGTTGCCGGTGGCGGCCAGCATCGGTCCTGCATACTTGGCGGGCCAGGCCTCAAAGAGGTTCCAGCGCATCACTTCCGCCCGCGCCTCGTCCAGAAGGATGATCGACACGCCGCGCCGTTCGATCTGACCGTCCACGACCTGCTTGCGCCACTGCCAGATGCCGTTCGACCCGGTTATGCCCCGCTTGAGCGTGACGTCCCCGAACTTGTGCAGGCCGGGGATTTTCCGAACGGACGGGTTCACATCGTTTCCGGCGCGGTACTCGATGACCTCGGTTTCGGAATCGAGGCCGGATACCTCGGAAAACGCGCCGTTTCCGACGCCATCGATCTCGACGATGAAGTTGTAGTTCCCGACGGGGTCTGTCGCGCGACGGGGCATGTTCGGCCTCCCTTTTTTGCTCGGCAAGTCTAGCGGTTTTCGCGACCCCGCGCGAGAGGCGGGCGAAATCGGGTGCTGCTTCGGCGCGCATTTGATAGACTCGGTCCATGGCACGCGCGCCGAAAACGCCCCGAAAGACGACGGATCCGATGGTGATCCTCGACGTCGAACTGCGCGACCGCGTTCTTTACCTGCGCCTTGTCAATCGCGATGACCGTCCGGTGCGCGATGTCGTCGTCGCATTCCGGCGCAAGCTGATGGGGCTTGGCGGATCGGTCGATATCGCCGCTCTGCCGATCTGGAAAAGGCTGACATTCATGCCGCCCGGCAAGGCGATCGAGGTGCCGCTTGACCGGGTCGAAGTATTCCTTGCGAACGATCGCGGCACACCGCTTGAGGCGACGATCCGCTACACCGATGCCGACGGCTCAGCCGCTTTAGCGACGATCACGCATGATTTCGGCGCATATCGCGACTTTCCGGGCATCATCTGTCGCTGAGGCCGCCCCGCCCTAGATATGCGGCGAGCGCGGGGGGCGGATCGGCGAAAAGCGCTGCGGTCGATCGCGGCGGGTGCGCCTTGCCCTCAGCGACAAGAATCGTCTGGTCGGCAAGGCGGTGGGCGTCATCCGGGTCATGGCTGACCATCAGCACGGTCGCACCGGTTTCGCTGGCGATCCCGGCGACCAGGGCCAGCATCTCAGCCTTTAGGGCGGGGCCAAGGGCAGAGAACGGTTCATCCAGCAGCATGAGCGGCCGGGCGCGCAGAAGCGTGCGGGCCAGCGCCACGCGGCTTTGCTGTCCACCGGACAGTGTCGCCGGCTTGCGGCCTTCCAACCCGGCAAGCCCGGTACGGCGCAGCGCCTCGTCGACCGACGCTTGTTGCGCTGCCGAAAGCCGGAGGTCGGCTCGGAGCCCGAGACCGACATTCTGCCCAACGGTGAGGTGCGGGAAGAGGTTCTGATCCTGAAACAGGATGGAAAGCGGCCTTTCGCCCGGCGCCGTGTCCGTGATGTCCTCGTCGTTCCAGAGAACACGACCCGAGGCGGCCGCGAAGAAGCCCGCGATCACCGACAGAAGCGTCGATTTGCCCGCACCCGAAGGGCCGATCACCGCGGTCAGCGCGCCCGCCGCGACGGAAAAGTCCGCTGTCAGCCGGAAATCGTCCTGCGTGATGACAAGGTTTTCAAGCGTCAGCATCGGCGCGGCCTCCTCTGTCGAAAGCCCAGAACAGAAGCAGGCTCAACGCCAGCAGCAGCACCGCCGCAGCGGCGGCATCCGCCATCCGGTAGGCGCCCATCAGCCGGTAGAGCTGAAGTGGAAGCGTCGTCGTTTCACCATCGGCGAAAAGCGCGATGACACCGAGATCGCCCATAGACAGCGCGGCCGCCAGTCCACCGGCGAAGCCCAGCGGGCGCCGCAGCCTTGGCAGGGTCAGGTACCTAAGCCTAGCGCGCCCCCGCAGCCCAAGGCTTTGCGCAAGACGGCCATAACCCGTCTCAAGGTCGCGAGCCGCCGGGATCAGCGCGCGCAGACAAAAGGGGAGCGCCATCGCGGCATTGACGACGACCGTCACCGGAAGCGCCAGCGAAGCCGGACTCGCCATCGGTCGCAGGATCAGAAAGAGTCCGGTCCCCAGCACCAATGACGATGCCACGATGGGCAACATTCCGACCAGTTCGAACAGCTTGCCGCGCACGGCCGCGAGTGCGAGCGGCAGCGCGAGGATGAGAGCAAGTGCTGTCGACCCTGCTGCAACCGCGAGAGAGCGGAGCGCCGCCAGCCACACCGATGCGGGCAGCGACGCGACTCCCGGCAGGCCGGCCATCACCACTGCCGCGAGCGGAGCGATCAGGAACCCAGCCGCCAGAATGAGGAAAAGACCGTCTTGCAATCGTAGCAGCCTTGCGCCGGCGTCCCAGCGCGCCACTGGCCGATCCAATCCCGCGCCGAACGCCGCCGGGATCGCGAACCGCGTGGCCAGCAGAATCGCCGCAGCGCACAGCATTAGCTGGAGCGTCGCCATGGTGGCCGCGCGGCCCGGATCGAAATCGAAGCGGAATGCCTGGTAGATGGCAAGCTCAACGGTCGTTGCCTTCGGTCCTCCGCCAAGGGTCAGTGCGACGGCAAAGCTCGTCAGGCAGATCAGGAAGATCGTGACGAAGATGCCGGGCGCCAGCGCACGCAGCATCGGACGCTCAAGAAGACACATGATCTCGGATGGGCCGAGACCAAGCGACGCGGCAAGGCGGAACCGTTCCGTGGGGATCGCGAGCCAGCCTTGCAGAAGAAGGCGCACCGCCAGCGGCAGGTTGAAGAAGACATGCGCGAGAACGACGCCTTCAAAGCCGTAAATGGACACCCGGCCCAGCCCCAGTGCGGCAAGTCCGTCGTTGAGCACCCCGGCCCGCCCGAAGATGGCCAGGATACCCATGACGGCGACGATCACCGGCAGGATGAACGGCGCGCCGAGAAGCGTGATCAGTATCCCGCGCCCCGGAAAGCGCCGACGCGCCAGCGCGCGCGCGACTGGAACAGCCAGAACGAGACTGACCAGAGCCGAAACCAATGCCTGCGTCACGGTGAACCGCACCGCCGCCCAGTCGGCAGGTCCAAGCGCCGCGAACCCATCGGCGTGCCAAAGGACGGCGCCAAGTGTCCCGAGTACCAGCGCAAGCACCAACCCTGCGGCGGCAATCCCGCCAGGGTTCAGCGGCTGAGCGCGGCTTGCCATTCGGCCAATGCCTCATCCCGGATCTTCGCCGCTTCGCCTGCCGGATAGAAAAGCACCTTCTCGGGCGCGATCAGCGTCTCGAACTCTGTCGGCAAGCCGCCCGGCGGGGTGACGGCCGGGTACATCCAGTTGGTTTCCGGAATCACCTTCTGGAAATCAGCCGAGATGACGAAGGACAGAAACCGGTCGGCAAGCTCACCCTCGTCCGACGAGGCGACCTTGGCTGCAACTTCGACCTGAAGATAGTGGCCCTCAGCAAACGCGGCAGCGGCCTTGCTGCCGTCGCCTTCGGCGATAAGGTGATAGGCGGGCGACGTCGTGTAGGACAGGACCATGTCCGCCTCGCCTTCAAGGAACATGCCGTAGGCTTCGGACCATCCCGGCGTCACGGTGACGATGTTGCCGGCCAGCGCTTCCCAGATGTCGCTTGCGCGTTCGCCATAGGCGGACTTGACCCACAGAAGAAGCCCCAGTCCGGGCGTCGATGAACGAGGATCTTCGATGACGATCCGGAGGTCGGAAGCCGCCAGAGCCTCGAAATCCGCTGGAACGCTCTCGATCTTCGTCTTGTCGTAGACAAAGGCGAAGTAGCCCCAATCATAGGGAACAAAGACCGGATCGTCCCATGCGAGCGGCAGGTCGTACTCAACATCGCCAAGCCCGTGATCGGCGAAAAGACCGCTCTCGGCTGCAGCATCCGTGAGGTTGGTATCGAGGCCGAGCACGACATCGGCATCGGTATCGGCCCCCTCAAGCAGAAGCCGCGACAGAAGCGCCGCCCCGTCCCCCGAGGCAACGAACTTCAGATCGCAGCCGCAATAGCTTTCGAATGCCGCCTCCACCCGCGGCCCCGGCCCCCATTCGGAAACGAAGCTGTCATAGGTGTAGACAGTGAGGACAGGTTTGTCCGCAGCGCCCGCTGCCGACGCGCAAAGCAGACCCGCGATCATCAGGGAGTGTCTCATCTCTCATCCTCCAATTGTCAGGTGGTCGGAGATGGGGTGGCATGTGAGCCGAACCTTCCCTCCGCCGGTCTTAACCGGTTCAGGTTCAACGGGTTCGCGTGTCGCATCTCAGCCCTGACGCCAGAGCACCCCGAGGTAAGTGCAACTTAACCATCGGTGCAGATGTCCGCAAGTCAGGCCGGGTCAGGCGCCCCGAGACTGCGCGAAACCTTTGCCGCAGCCTCCCTGACGAGCGCGCCGATCCGGTCGATCTCGCTTTCGGTCATGCGGTGGGTCGGGCCGGAAACCGAAATCCCCGCGACAGCTTCGCCATGCGCGTTGAGGATGGGTGCGGCGACGCAGCGCATGCCGGTGTTCTTTTCCTCGTCATCGACGGCAAAGCCCCTGACGCGCGCGACCTGAAGCTCCTCCTTCAGCCGCTCGACCGTGCCGATCGTCTTGGCGGTGAACCGCTCCAGGGGGTTGTTCCGCAGGAACCGGTCGATGCGCCCCTCGTCGTAAAGACTCAGGAGCGCCTTGCCGATCCCCGAGGCGTGCATCGGCGACAGCGTTCCCGGCGGAAAGAACGCGCGGATCGATTCCTGCGTCTCGATCTGGCTGACGAACATTATATCGCCATCCTTCTCGATCCCGAGATTGGAGGTTTCACCCGTCGCGTCGGTCAACTCACGCATGACCGGGCGGCTCTTGTCGGCAACGCCGCTGCGGCGCAGGAAAGCGGAACCCAGACGAAACGCCGTGGGGCCGATGTGCCAGCCTTGGGTCCGCGGGTCGGTCTCGACGAATTCCCGCGCTTCGAGCGTAGAAAGCACACGATACATCGTCGCCGGCGACTGGTTCAGTGCTTCGGATACCTCCGTGAGCGTCAGCCCGTTGCCCGATGCCAGCGCCTCAAGAACGGTGAGAGCCCGGTCCAGCGACTGGATCGTTGTCTCGGACGGCTCATGGTCGAAACCTTTTGGTCGACCCTTGCGTCGCGCGGCAGGTTGCATTCTTCCATCCCGGACAGGAAAACGAATACTCTTTCTGACTAAGCATGAAAAACAAGTCCGGCCAATGAAAAAATGCAAGAGATTGTAAAATAACTAAAATCTGTCATCCTCACATTTTTGAAAAAACATTTCAAAAAAATTGGGAATCGCTGCGGCTTGCTCTATGGTCAGTGCAACCGTCACAGGAGGGCACGAACATGAGCTTCCAGAACCCCGTCTTCATCCCCGGCCCCACCAACATGCCCGAGGTCGTCCGTCAGGCCTGCTACATGCCGACGATCGACCACCGTTCACCGGTCTTCGGCAAGATCCTCAATCCGTGCCTTGAAGGTGTCCGGAAGGTTCTGAAATCCGACAGCGCAAAGATCTTCATCTTCCCCTCGACCGGCACGGGCGGCTGGGAAACGGCGCTGACCAACACCCTTTCGCCCGGCGACAAGGTGCTTGCGGCGCGGAACGGCATGTTCTCCCACCGGTGGATCGACATGTGCCAGCGGCACGGACTGACGGTCGACGTGGTTGAGGCCCCGTGGGGTGCCGGCATCCCCGCCGACCGCTACGAGGAGATCCTGACCGCGGACAAGAACCACGAAATCAAGGTGGTTCTGGCCACGCACAACGAAACTGCAACCGGCGTCAAGTCCGACATCGCCGCCGTACGCCGCGCGATGGACAAGGCCAAGCATCCCGCGATGCTCTTTGTCGATGGCGTCTCTTCCATCGCGTCGATGGATTTCCGCATGGACGAATGGAGCGTCGACATCGCCGTGACAGGGTCGCAAAAGGGCTTCATGCTGCCCGCCGGCCTCGCCATTGTCGGGTTCTCGGAAAAGGCGATGTCGGCGGTCGAGAGCGCCAAGCTTCCGCGCACCTTCTTCGACGTCCGCGACATGGCCAAGGGCTATGCCAACAACGCCTTCCCCTACACGCCGCCGGTCGGCCTCATGAACGGGCTGAAACTGTCGCTCGACATGCTGCTGTCCGAGGGGCTGGACAACGTCTTCGCGCGCCACACCCGCATCGCCGAAGGCGTGCGCCGCGCGGTTGATGCCTGGGGGCTGGAGCTGTGCGCCAAAAGCCCGCAGGTCTATTCCGACACCGTGAGTGCCATCCGCACGCCCGAGGGCTTCAACGCGACCGACATCGTCACCCGTGCAGCCAGCGACTACGGCATGGCTTTCGGCGTCGGACTTGGCGAGGTTGCGGGCAAGGTGTTCAGGATCGGCCATCTGGGCATGCTCACCGACGCGCTGATGCTGTCGGGGCTGGCAACGGCCGAGATGGTGATGGTAGACCTTGGATTGCCGGTCAGGCTCGGCTCGGGCGTCGCGGCGGCTCAGGAATTCTACCGGCACGGCAGCGCAAAGAAAAAGGCGGCCGCGTGATGAAGGGCGCAAGTGAGATGTACATTCCGACCCTTGCCGACATGCTCGTCGCGCACGAACGCATCAAGCCGCATATTCATCGCACGCCTGTCCTGACCTCTCGCTTCATCAACGACCTGACTGGGGCGGAGTTGTTCTTCAAGTGCGAGAACCTGCAAAAGGCGGGGGCGTTCAAGGCGCGCGGGGCGTCGAATGCGGTTTTCGGACTGACGGACGAGCAGGCCAGTAAGGGTGTCGCGACCCATTCCAGCGGCAATCATGGCACGTGCCTCAGCTATGCCGCCGGGCGCAGGGGCATTCCCTGCACCGTCGTGATGCCTCGCACAGCGCCGCAGGCCAAGAAGGATGCCGTGAAGGGTTATGGGGGCAAGGTTGTGGAGTGTGAACCCTCGACCACCAGCCGTGAGGCGGTCTTTGCCGAGGTCGTCGCCAAGACCGGCGCCGAGTTCGTGCATCCTTACAACGATCATCGCGTGATCGCCGGGCAAGGCACGTGCTCAAAGGAAATGATCGAGCAGGTGGCCAGTCTTGATGCCGCGATCGCGCCCATCGGCGGCGGCGGCATGGTGTCGGGCACGTGCCTTACGCTCTCCAATCTCGCGCCGAACGTGAAGATCTATGCCGCCGAGCCGGAGCAGGCCGATGATGCCTATCGGAGTTTCAAGGCCGGCCACATCATCGCCGACGACGCGCCCGAAACGGTTGCCGACGGCCTCAAGGTGCCGCTCAAGGACTTGACCTGGCACTTCGTCAAGAATCATGTGACTGACATCCTCACCGCTTCCGAGGAAGAGATCGTCGATGCGATGAAACTCATCTGGAAGCGCATGAAGATCGTCATGGAACCGTCGAGCGCCGTGCCGCTCGCGACGATCCTGAAGAACAAGAACGTCTTTGCCGGCAAGCGTGTCGGCGTCATCGTTACCGGCGGCAATGTCGATCTCGACAAACTGCCCTGGATGTAAGCCAAGGAGGCCAAAATGAACGCTCCCGTGAACCTCAACGCCCTTGAAGTCGGCTACGACATTCCGGCCAAGCCCGGCATGGACGAAAAGGACATCCAGACGCCTTGCCTGATACTCGACCTCGACGCGCTTGAGCGCAATGTCAAGAAGATGGGCGACTTCGCCAAGAAGATGGGTGTGCGCCATCGGTCGCATGGCAAGATGCACAAGTCCGTGGATGTGCAGAAGCTTCAGGAAAGCCTTGGCGGCGCCTGCGGCGTCTGCTGCCAGAAAGTTTCCGAGGCGGAAGTCTTTGTGCGCGGCGGCATCAAGGATGTGCTGGTGTCCAACCAGGTCCGCGATGCGGCAAAGATCGACCGTCTCGCGCGCCTGCCCAAGCTTGGCGCGCGCATCCTCGTCTGCGTCGACGATGCGGATAACGTGAAGGATCTCTCGGCGGCGGCGGAAAAGCATGGCACCGAAATCGAGTGCCTCGTGGAGATCGACTGTGGCGCAGGCCGCTGCGGCGTCACCACGACGCAGGATGTCGTGAACATCGCCAAGGCCATCGACGCCGCGCCGGGCCTGAAGTTCGGTGGCATCCAGGCCTACCAGGGCGCGATGCAGCATCTCGACAAGTATGAGGACCGCAAGGCCAAGCTCGACATCGCCATCGACATGGTGCGTGACGCGGTCCAGGGGTTGAAGGCGCAGGGCCTTGACTGCGACATTGTCGGCGGCGGTGGCACCGGAAGCTACTATTTCGAAGGCAATTCAGGTGTTTACAACGAGCTTCAGTGCGGCTCCTATGCCTTCATGGATGCCGACTACGGCCGCATCCTCGACAAGGATGGCAAGCGGATCGACCAGGGCGAATGGGAGAATGCGCTTTTCATCCTGACGTCGGTCATGTCCCATGCCAAGGACAACAAGGCCATCGTCGATGCCGGCCTCAAGGCCCAGTCGGTCGATAGCGGCCTGCCGTTCGTCTATGGCCGCGACGATGTGAAGTACGTCAAATGCTCGGACGAACATGGCGTCGTCGAGGATCCGAACGGGGTGCTGAAGATCAACGAAAAGCTCCGTCTGGTGCCGGGTCATTGCGATCCGACCTGCAATGTTCATGACTGGTATGTCGGCGTCCGGAACGGCAAGGTTGAAACCGTCTGGCCGGTCTCGGCCCGCGGCAAGGCGTATTGAGGCCGCCCCCGCATCCGTCCCGAACGCGTAGGGCTTCTGTAGGTTATCTGTAGCTACAGAGCGCCCGCCCCTTTAGGAAAGACTTGACATGCTCATCGTTCCCGAAAACCTCATCGCGGGGCTTGTCACCGCTGACGACGCCTTCGCCGCAATCGAGGCGACCTTCGCCGCCATGGCGCGGGATGAGGCCTACAACTTCCCTGTCGTGCGCGAAGCCCTGGGCGAGGGGCGGCAATACGGGTTCAAGTCGGGCCTCGACCGGACAGGATCGGTGCTTGGCGTCAAGGCGGGGGGCTACTTTCCCGGCAATGCCGACAAGGGCATCACCAATCACCAGTCAACGGTCTTTCTTTTCAACCCCGACACCGGGCGTCCGACCGCGATGGTCGGCGGCAACCTTCTGACGGCCTTGCGCACCGCGGCCTCGTCGGCAATTTCCATCGACCGGCTGGCGCGGAAGGATGCCAGCGTGCTCGGCATGGTCGGGGCGGGCCATCAGGCGGGGTTCCAGCTTCGCGCCGCCGCCCGCGTGCGCAAGTTCGAACGGGTCGTGGCCTGGAACCTGCATCCCGAAATGCTGCCGAAGCTCGGCGAGGTCGCGGAAGAGCTGGGCCTGCCGTTCGAGGCGGTGAGCCTCGATCAGCTCGGCGCCGAGGCGGACGTGATCATCACCATCACCTCCTCGCCGAAAGCCTCGCTGATGGACGGCCATATCCGCCCCGGCACCCACCTTGCCTGCATGGGCACCGACACCAAGGGCAAACAGGAGGTGGAGCCCGCCCTGTTCTCGCGCGCCCGCATCTTCACCGACGAGGTTGCGCAATCCATTTCGATCGGCGAGGCGCAGCACGCCATCGCTGCCGACCTGATCAGGGAAAAAGACATCACCCCGATCGGCAAGGTCATCGCCGGGATGGACCAGGGCCGGCGCAGCCAAGACGAGATCACGCTTTTCGACGGCACCGGCGTGGGGCTTCAGGACCTGGCCGTGGCGAACGAGGCGGTCCGGCTGGCCGTGGAAAAGGGCATCGCCGTCGAGGTGGACGTCTAACCACAGCGGAGTGTGATGTGACTGGGCCGCCGCGCCGCGGACCCGATCCCGGTGGCGTGGCCAGCTCGGCTCAATCGTCCCAGACAAACCCTGCCGGAAACTCTTCCGGCAGCGCGCAGAGCGCCAGCACGCCGCCCTTTGCCCCGACCCTGCGGCAGACCCTGCCATCGGCTTCGGCCATGCGGTAGAAACGGTCGAGGCCGTCTTCGGTCATGGCCTCGGGCCAGTAATGCGCGAAGAGAAGCCAGATCGGCCCGGTCCCGGCAAGTTCGGTGGCCGCGCGTTCGTAGTAGGCTTCGCTCGTCAGGTGGTTTTCTCTGCCGCGCGCCTGCGTCGTCCAGGACGACATCGTTGTTTCATGGCGCAGCAGGCCGAGCGTCCGCGGCGCGCCGCGCGCGATCAGTTCGGGCCGAAGGGCGCGCACGCTGGGCTGGGCGCCGTAGTAGATCCAGAGTGGCGCATCGTACTTCGCCACGCGGTCGAGATGCGCGGAGACCTCGGTGTTTTCCAGATCGGCGGCGCGAAGGACCGCCGCCGCGCCGATGGCGAGCGTGATGGCCGCTATCGCTGGTGTGAGCAATGAGAGTCTAATCCGCCTGAAAACCGCCTGCAGGATCGCGACTACCCCAAGCGCGAAGCTCGGAACAGCGAAGGGCGCGAGGAACATGAAATGGCGGGTCGAGGCGATCGGCAGGAGATGTGCCGCGTTCAACACCAGAATCGCCGCGCCGCCGACCAGAAGCCCGCCCGCCAGCAGTTTCGACCTGCGGAAATAGGCGGGCAAGCCGACGAGCGCGATGAAGGCGAAGATCGCATAGAGGGCCGGCAGCCCTGAAATCAACCCGGCACGGAAGAGAATGGCGTCCAGATAGGACGGGGCAACCATGAGGAAGAGAACCCGGAGGATGTTCTCAGCCGCCTCGGCGTTCCCGGCTGACCGCAGGTTCCAAAGATCGACGAACGTCGTCGCGTAGCGGTCCGCATAGGCGCTTTGGTCCGGCATGGTCACGATGCGGGTGAAGAAAAGGTAGAACAGGGCGCTCAGGCCGAGGGCAGGCAGGGCAAGGCCTGCAAGCCTTGCAGTTTCGCGCGATGCGCCCGGGCCGTTGCGCAAAAGCGTGGCGACGGCAAGCCCCCCGCCGGCGGCGACCAGAAGCACCGGCGCGAGGAAGGAAAAGACGCAGGCCAACAGGCTGGCGGCCAAAAAGGCCAGAACGCCCGTCACGTCCGGCTTTCGCAGACAGCGCGCGGCGGCCGCGATCAGAAGGCAGGCCGCCAGAAATTCGTTGACGTAGTTCTTGGGGTTGGTGGTGAACAGCAGCGTTTCCTGCGGCGAAGCCATCAGGATCAGGATGAGCGCGATCTCCGCGCTGCGGAAACTTGGCCGCATGACGCGGTAGAGGAGGTAGTAGCCGAGGCAGGCGGCCATCGCCGCAAGGATACGGACGCCGGTGAACCGGGCGAGCCCTTCGGCGCCGAAGATGCGCGAGACAAGGTCAAGCTCCATGACCGAACCCAATGCCGTCGCCTGCTCAAAATAGGGCAGCGGACGGAAATACTGCGCAAGGGAATCCAGCGGGAAGTTCGACATCAGCATGGCCTGATCGAAACCGGGATCGCGCCCGTCCGCGATCGCGATGACGCGGCTTGCGATGATAAGCGCCAATGCCCCGAGAGGCAGGCGTGACATATTGCGTTCAAGATGGTCTGGAACCAATTTGACACCTTCGACCAGCGCGACACATGCCCGCGGCAGAGGTTTGATCGCAGGTCAGGGGTCTTTCGGCAAGATCGTGCCTTCGCCGGAAGGCAGACCATGCTTGAGCGGAGGCCCCGGCTTCGCTATGCCGCTAGCTTAAAGGAGCAGCAGCATGAGCCTCAACACCTTCGGCCACCTCTTCCGCGTCACGACATGGGGCGAAAGCCACGGCCCGGCATTGGGCGCGACCGTCGACGGCTGCCCGCCCGGCGTGGCGGTGGACGAGGCGATGCTGCAGCACTGGCTCGACCGGCGAAAGCCCGGGCAGAGCAAGTACACGACGCAGCGGAAGGAGGCTGACGCAGTGCGCATCCTTTCGGGCGTTCACGAAGGCCGCACGACCGGCACGCCTATCCAGTTGATGATCGAGAATACCGACCAGCGGTCGAAGGACTACGGCGACATCGCCGAAAAGTTCCGCCCTGGCCACGCCGACATCACCTATTGGCAGAAATACGGCCATCGCGACCCGCGCGGTGGCGGCCGCTCTTCGGCGCGCGAGACCGCGGCGCGGGTGGCGGCCGGCGGCGTAGCGCGCGCGGGTCTGGGGGCGCTTGCACCCGAGTTGAAGATCACCGGCTACATGGTTCAGATGGGCCGCCTCAGGGCCGACCGCGACCGCTTCGACATGGAGGAAATCGGGTGCAATCCGTTCTGGTGCCCGGATGCTGCGTCGGCCGCGATCTGGGCGGAACACCTGGACGAGCTGCGCAAGAGCGGCAACAGCGTCGGCGCTGTGATCGAGGTTGTCGCAAGCGGCGTGCCCGTGGGTTTGGGGGCGCCGGTTTATGGCAAGCTGGACACTGATCTGGCCGCCGCGATGATGTCGATCAACGCCGTCAAAGGGGTCGAGATCGGCGCGGGGATGGGTGCGGCGGAGCTGACGGGGGTCGAGAATGCCGATGAGATATTCATGGGAAATGACGGCAAGCCCCGGTTCAGCTCGAACCACGCGGGCGGCATCCTCGGCGGCATCTCGACCGGGCAGGATGTGGTTGTGCGCTTTGCCGTCAAGCCGACCTCGTCGATCCTGACGCCGCGCAGGACCATCACGGTCAAGGGCGAGGAAACCGAGATCGTCACCAAGGGCCGCCACGATCCCTGCGTGGGCATCCGCGCGGTGCCGGTCGGCGAGGCGATGATGGCTTGCGTGCTCCTTGATCACATGCTTCTGCATCGCGGCCAGATCGGCGATGCGGGCGGGCGGATCGGGTGATGCGCCGGCATCGTCAAACCCGCGGCGCAGACCGACCTGGCGGTCATGGACGTGCCTGACGCCATCGCGGTGTCGGTCATCGGCAGCAGCGCGGAAATCCGGAGGTCGATGGCCGGCATGAGACGCGTGCATCGTTGAAGTATCGGGCCATATCTTCGTGGTTGTCGCGCCCGATTGTCTGGATCGAACCGATTTCACTCCCCACGCCACCCCATCATGTCGTGGATGAGACCGAGTTATCCTTCGTGTTGCGGACTTATCCGGGCCGGAAGCTGGTTCGCAGCAGATCCGCAAGCGCCCCATGATCAATGGCGCGCACTTTCATGCCAACGGGCTTGATCGCGATGCGGTCCTCGGCGGCGATCATCGCGTTGACGACCGCTTCTTCCGTCGCCTGCACCGCCGCGGCGTAGAACACGTCCAGATGCGTGTCCTTCAGCGCCTGCAGCTCCATGATATCGGGCGCGTGCCAGGGATTGTCGACGCCGTTGGCGGTGCTGAAGGCGAGGAAGATGTCGCCCGAACCGTGCCCGCCCTTGGTGCCGTTCCGCCCGATCCCGATTGCGCCCCGCCGGGCGAGGCGGTTGAGCTGGTGCGGCAGGAGCGGCGCGTCGGTGGCGATCACCACGATGATCGACCCGAGGTCGCGGGGAAAGACCAGATCGTCGCGCATGTGGCGGCCGACCGGCACGCCCGAAATCTCCAGCCAGTCGCGCGTGCCGTGGTTGGCCTGCACGAGAACGCCAAGATCATAGCTTTCCCCCGCCACCTCTACCCGGCGGGAAGCGGTACCGGTCCCACCCTTGAACTCGTAGGCGATCATGCCCGTGCCGCCGCCCACATTGCCTTCGGCCACGGGTCCGGGTTTCGCGCCTTGCAGCGCCTCGAGCGCATGCTCTTCGCGGATGCCACGCGCGTTGATGTCATTCAAGACGCCGTCATAGGTCTCTCCGACCACGGGCAGGCACCAGAGATGATCACGCTGGAACGCGTCGCCATGGCGGTCGATCATCCAGCCGACGGTGGCGTGGCTGACCATGCCCACGGAATGCGAATTGGTCAGCATGACGGGTCCGGAGAACCAGCCGAGATCGGCGATGTGATGGCCGCCGGTCAGCTCTCCATTGCCGTTGAAGGAATGAAGCCCCGCCCAGACCGGCAGCATGCTGCCCGACACTCCGCGCGGGATGATCGCCGTGACGCCGGTGCAGAGCCCCTTGTGAGCGCCCTCTTGCGCAGGCTCGATCACCGTCGAGAATCCGACCGTGATGCCGGTCACATCGGTGATCGCGTTGTTCGGGCCCGGCGTCCCGTCAAAGTGAAGCCCCAGATCGCGGGCGCGCGGTCTTGTCATGTCCGTTTGTCCTTTCGCTGGCGCACCGGGCGCGATTGCGAACCGGGCTCGTAGGCGTAGGCATCGAAATGCGCGCCAAGGTCATTCATCTGTTTCAAACGCGCGCGCGCCGGAGCGCCGATCCGCGCGGCAACGCCGTTCAGGAACAGCCCCAGAAGCGCCGACAGGGCGGACGTGCTGTCCCAGAATGTGCCGATGTCGGTGTCCACCGCCAGAACATGCGGCGTGTACTTGCGTGGCCACGGACTGAACTTGTCGGTGATCATCACAAGCGGGATGTCGCGGCGCAGGCAGAGTTCGGCGATCCTGAATGTGGTTTGCGAATAGGCCGCGGTGTCCACAAGGACGAGGCAGGACCGGTCGGGGCTTTCGGCGAAAAGCTCGGACCAATTGCCGCTCGTTCCCTCGGCGAAGCGGACGCCGGGGCGGGCGTATTTCAGGCGCGTGGCGAAATCCAGCGCAAGACCCTTCGACGCCTGAAAGCCGGTAACATTGACGAGGGCGGCTTTGTCCACGACATCGAGCGCGGCCTGCCATGCCGCGGTTCGGGCCAGTTCGTAGACGCTGAGAACCGACGCAACCTCTCGCTGCATCTGCTGGTCGAGCTCGTCTCCGGTTCCCTCGGGAATCGCGAAGCGGCGCCCGCGGTCCGTCGCCGGATGGCCTGAGTCGTCACGCAGTTCGGCGTTCAGGCTTTGCTTGAAGGTCTTGAAGTTGGCATAGCCAAGCCGCCGCACGAAGCGAATGACCGTCATCTCGCTGATGCCGGCCCCTTTTGCCACGTTGGCGGCGCTGACGAAGGGCACCTCGTGAAGATGGCTTTCGAACCAGGTGGCTACGGCGCTTTCGGCCGCCGACAGGTTGCGGCAAGCGCCGAGCCGTTCGCGAGGCGTGCCTCTGGGGGCGGCTTCGGTCATGTCGTCCCTCGTGCCGGATGGGCGCCCAGATGCGGAATGGCGTCGATCAGGGCGCGCGTGTAGGGGTCTCGCGGCGCGTCGAAGACCTGCGAGGTCGGGCCGGATTCGACGATCTGCCCGGCGCGCATGACGATCACCGAATTGCACAGACGCCGGATCACGGCGAGATCATGGCTGATGAAGATCATCGTCAAGCCGCGCTCTTTCTGGAGCCGGATCAAAAGTTCCATGACCTGGGCCTGCAAGGTCACGTCGAGCGCCGATGTCACCTCATCCGCGATCAGGACGCGAGGGTCCAGCGCCAGTGCGCGGGCGATCGCGACCCGCTGGCATTGTCCGCCGGACAGCTCCGCCGGCAGACGGCCGGCCAGGTTCGGCGCAAGATCGACCTGGCCCATCAGGTCGGCCACCCGCCGCGGGATATCGGAAGGGGGGCAGAGCCGATGCCGCCGCAGCGGCTCGGCGATGGCGGATCGGACGTTCATCCGGGGCGACAGCGCCTCGTACGGATGCTGATAGACCAGTTGCACGTCGCGCAGATAGGCGACGCGACCCGGCCCGACCGGCTCCGCCGGTTTGCCGTCGAAACATATCTCGCCCCGCGATGGCTTCACGAGGCCGACCAGCGTCTTGGCCAGCGTCGACTTGCCCGACCCGCTTTCGCCGACGATACCCAGAGCTTCGCCGGGGCGGACGGCGAAGTCTGCTTCTTTCACGGCCGTGAACCCGCCTCGGCGGCCCATCACGAGATCGGCGAGGGTCCTGCCGCCATAGCGGACCTGCACGCCGCGGGCCTCGACCAGGGGGGCGCCGGCGGTGGCCGCGCCCACCGCGCGCAGAGTCAGCCGATCGGGATGGGAGGCGATCAGCATCTTCGTGTATTCGTGCGCCGGATCGGCGAGGATGCGCGCGACCGGCCCAGCCTCAACCACTTTCGAGCGGCGCATGACCAGAAGATCGTCGCAGACCGCCGACACCGCGCCGAGGTCATGGCTGACGAAGATCATCGACAGGCCGCGATCGCGGCGCAACTGCGCCAGAAGGTCGAGAACGCTTTTCTGCACAGTGGCGTCGAGCGCGGTTGTCGGTTCATCGGCAAGCAGCAGGTCGGGCTGGCAGGCCAGCGCGCCCGCGATCATCGCGCGCTGTTTCATGCCGCCTGAAAGCTGATGCGGGTAGGCGCGCGCCCACCGTCGCGGCTCGGGGATGCGCACGACGTCGAGAAGCCGCAGCACCTCGTCCCCCACCGCGCGGCCGGGCATGTCGGTATGCCTGCGCAAGGTTTCGGCGACCTGATCGCCGATCCGCATGAGCGGGTCGAGATGCGAGGCAGGGCTTTGGAAGATCATGGCGATGCGCTTGCCGCGGATGGTGTCAAGCGCCGCTCCGGAAGCGGCGAGCATGTCCTGCCCGTCGAACGCCACCGATCCGGTGATCCGCGCGGTCTTCGGCAGAAGCCGGACGAGCGCGCGGCAGGTCACAGACTTGCCCGATCCGGACTCGCCAACGATCCCGAGGGCCGCGCCCTTTTCCAGGTCGAACGACACGCCATCGACGGCCGTCACCCCGCCGAAGCGGACGCCAAGGTCGCGCACGGACAGAAGCGCGCTCATCGCTCGATCCGCAACATGCGGGCCAGACCGTCGCCGATCAGCGCGAAGCCGATCCCGATCAGCACCATCGCGAGGCCGGGGAAGAAGCTGATCCACCACGCGGTGGAGATGTAGGTCTGCCCCTCGGCGATCATGACGCCCCATTCGGCGGCGGGCGGCGAGGCGCCCATGCCGAGAAACCCGAGCGCGGCACCGAAAAGGATCACCAAGGTCACATCCGTCATCATGTAGACGACGATGGGCGACAGCGCGTTCGGCAACACATGACGCAGAATGATGTAGGGATGCGAAAACCCCATCGTGCGGGCCGCCAGCACAAACTCCGCCTGCCGAAGCACGATCGCTTCGGCCCGCGCGAGCCGGGCATAGCCGACCCAGCCGACGAGGGCGAGGGCGATGAAGTAGTTCTCGATCCCCGGCCCCAGCACCGCGACGATGGCGAGGACCAGGACGAAGAAGGGAAAAGGCACGGTGATGTCGAGAAGGCGCATCGCCAGCACCTCGACCCAGCCGCCGAAATAGCCCGCCAGCAGTCCGATCGTCAGGCCGATCAGCATCGGCGCGATGACCCCCAGAAGCCCGATGTAAAGCGCAAGTCGCGCGCCATAGACGACGCGGCTATAGGTGTCGCGGCCGACATTGTCCGTCCCGAACCAATGCCCGGCCCCAGGTCCCTGAAGGATTGCCCCGAAGTCGATGGCGTAGGGATCGTGGGTCGCGAGATAGGGCGCAGCCGCTGCGATCAGCGCCCACACCGCCACGAGCGTCACGCCCCAGAGGAACATTGGCGATGGTCTCACGGCGCCACCCTTGGGTCGATCAGGGCCGAAAGGAGATCGACCGCCATCATCACGAGGATCGTCGTCAGCGCAAAGACGAGCGTGGCACCCTGCACGACGAAGTAGTCGCGGGCGAGGATGCTGTCGACCATCAGCTTGCCCATGCCGGGCACGGCATAGACGGTTTCGACGATCACCGATCCGCCAAGCAGATAGGCCACGATCACGGCAAAGAGGTTCAGCGTCGGCAGGATCGAGTTGGGAAAGACATGGGTGCGGAAGACCTGCCGCTCGCCCAGCCCCTTGGACAGCCCCGCGAGCACGTAGTCGCGGTTCATCTCATCCAGAAGCGCCGAGCGCAGGTTGCGTACGAGGATGGGCACGACCCATATCATCGTGGACAGTGCCGGAAGGAAGAGGTGCCGGAAATGCTCCGGCACCGTATTGCCGAATCCGCTGACCGGAAACCAGCCGAGCGTCACCCCGAAGAATCGCGCGAAGAGAAGGGCGAGCCAGAAGACCGGCACGGCAAGCCCGAATACCCCGATCAGGCGGATGATCTGGTCTGCAAGACCGTTCTGCCGTCGCGCCGACCAGACCGATAGCGCGATGACCGGCGGCAGGGTCAGGACGATCGTGTAGACCACGAGGAACAGCGTGACCGGATAATACTGCGCAATGAGCGATGAGACCGGCACGCGGTAGCGCAGCGACGATCCCAGGTCGCCCGCCAGCAGGTTCTTCAGATAGGTGAAGTATTGCGACAGGATCGGTTCATCCAGCCCGTAGCGGTCGCGGATCGCCGCGATCGTCTCGGGCGAAGCACGGTCGCCGACCAGAAGCCGGATCGGATCGCCGGGTGTCGCGGCCATCAGGACGAAGGTCACGAGGCTGACGCCAAGCAGGACCGGTACCGCCTGCAAAAGGCGCAGCGCAATGAATCTCAGGGTTTTCACGTCTGTGCTCCGCCCTCGGAGGTCTCGGCGGCCGGGACACGCCCGGCCGCCGGGGCCTTGCCCGTCAGCCGCCCGTGATCTCTGCTTCCTCGAGCGTCCATTGCAGCGAGGGCGTCAGCGTCAGCCCCTTGATCCGGCTCGAATAGGCGTTTGCATAGGGCGTGTAGTAGAGCGGGATCTGCGCCAGTTCTTCGGTCGAGATCTTCTGGATCTCGTGATACATCTCGCCGCGCTTAGTATCGTCCTGCTCGCGGAGCGCCGCTTCGGTCAGTTCGTTGACGCGTTCGTTGTTGTAGTTGGTGTAGTAGGAATTGTTCCCGCAGGCGCCGCAGACCGCCCAGCGCACCGCAAGGTCGGGGTCTTCGGTCTCATTGTACCACCACGATACCGTCGCTTCGTAGTCACCCTTGACCAGACGGTCCCACCAGAGGCCCGCATCCACCCGCTCCACGTTGGTCTTGAAGCCCACTGCGTCCCACTGGGCCTTCAGGAGCGTCGCGACCTGTTCGTTGCTGGGCGTGATCATCAGCGTGACCTCGGTGCCGACCGCGCCCTCATCCTCCAGAAGTTGTCGCGCCGCGGCCGGGTCGTAGGCGGGCGGGCTCACGTCCTTGGCGTGGTAGGTCAGTGCGGCCGGCAGCGTGCTGTTCGCGACCTCGGCCTTGCCAAGCGTCACCGCGTTGGTGATCGCCGCCCGGTCAAGCGCCATCGCGGCGGCCTTCAGGACATTGAGGTTATCAAATGGCGGCTTGGCGTGATTGGGCATGACGCCATAGACGACCGTTGAAGGCTCCAGCGGCACCGACACGGTATCGCTCGCGTCCATCTCGTCCACCTGGGCGAATGGCACGCCGCGGTTTGCGTCGATCTCGCCCGCCATCATCATCGTGGCGCGCGCATTGTCGTCGGCGACCTCGATCAGATCGGCCCCCGCGACCTTGGGATAACCCTCGCGCCAGTAATTCGGATTGGCCTTGAGCGTGAGACGATCGTTCGGCTTCCATGCCTCGACCATGAAGGGGCCTGAGGTCACGGGATCGGCGGCGAAGGCCGCCTCGCCGCGCGCCTCGACATCGTCCTTGCTGACGATGCCGGCGTTGAAGATCTCCATGTAAGACAGCATCGGCGCGCTGGGATATTCCAGATGCAGTTCGACCGTATCCTCATCCACCGCCACGAAGTCCTTCACGGGCGCATAGGCCGCCGGGTAGGCCGAGGCTTCGTCCTTGGCCACCCGGTTGAGGCTGAAGGCCACATCCTCAGCCGTGATGTCGCTGCCGTCCGAGAATTTTGCATCCCTGAGTTCGAACGTATAGGTCAGGCCGTCTTCCGAAATGGTCCAGCTTTCGGCGAGACCGGGCTCCAGATTTCCGTCGCGGTCCTTGCGCAGAAGCCGCGCGTAGAGCTGGCCGAACGCCTCGATATTGCCCGCTGCCGCCGAGGCAATCGGGTCAAGCGTCGTGACCTTGTTGGGCGACGCGATGCGCAAGATGTCCTGCGCGCCCGCCACCGTCGCGGACAGGGCCAGCGCGGAAGTCAGCAGCGCAAGGTGTTTTAAGTTCTTCATGGTTTCCCCCCGGAATGTCGGCTCAGATTCGCCTGTGTTGAAAAGCTATCATTTTTCTTCGAAAATGATAGTAACTTGTTAGCAAATCGGGAGGGGGCCGCGGATGAAGGTCTACATCAGTGTCGATATCGAAGGGATCGCCGGGATTTCCCATTGGGACGAGGCGCTGAAAAGCGGGCCGGACCACGCCGAGTTCCGCACTTTGATGACCAACGAGGCAATCGCCGCCTGCGAGGCAGCGATTGCCGCCGGCGCGAGCGATATCTATCTGCGCGACGCGCATGAGACCGCCCGCAATCTGGAGATAGGGCGCATCCCGTCGGGTGTGCGCCTGATCCGGGGCTGGTCAGGCCATCCGTACAAGATGATCCAGGAACTGGACGACAGCTTCGACGCCTTGGTGATGGTCGGCTGGCACGGCCCAGCCGCCGACGGGGGGAATCCCTTGTCCCACACCATGACGGGCACCTACGCCAACATCACGCTGAACGGCGTGCCGCTGTCGGAGTTCGGGATACACGCGCTTCTCGCCGCGACACATCGCGTTCCGGTGGTGTTTCTGTCCGGCGACGCGGCGGTCTGCGCCGAGGCGCGGCAGACCAACCCGGCGATCACGACGGTCGAGACGAAGTACGGGCACGGCGCCTCGATTATCTCGCTGACGCCGGCGGACTCCTGCGAGCGCATCAGGCAAGATGTGGCAAGGGCCCTGAAAACCGATCCCGCCGAACAGGTTCTGCCCCGCCACGATCGCTACAGGCTGGACCTGCGCTTTTCCCATCACGAAATGGCCTACCGGCGCGCGTTCTATCCGGGGGCGTCCCTGATTGCCGCCGACACCATCCGGGTCGAAAGCGACACGCCGTTCGAAATCGCCCGCGCCTTGTGTTTCATGTGAGTTCGGCGGCCCAAGCACTTTCCCTGCCGCCGCGCTCATCCTCGGCCTCTCAGAGATCCTCGGCGCGCGCGGCGTTGCGTTGGTGCGTCCTGCATGGCGCCCGCATGATCTTTCGGCAAGATTGCAGATGTGACACGGGCCCCGTTTCCTGAGCGGCGGCGTCACACCGATCCTCCGATGGTCAGGATCGCGAAGCGCGGGTCCGTCGCCAGGCGCCGGTGGCTCTCCGGCATTGCCCTTGAACGCGCGGTTGAACGAGACTTCCGCGTGGAGTGGGCCGAGATTTACGCCGCCGTCGCCAAGGCGGGGCTTGTCGCGGTCCCGATCAACTTTCGGCTCACCGGATCGGAGGCGCGGTTTATCTGCGAGGATTGCGCGGTGGCGGCGGTCATCGTCGAGGACGCTCTTGCCGGGATCGCTGAAAATGTACGCGACACGCTTCCCGTTCCGTCGGGTCGATTCATCCGTATCGGCGACAGCGCCCCGCCCGGTTGGCGCGCATATGAAACGCTGATTGCGGACGCATCCGATACCGAGCCGGCGTGGCCGTCACGCCCGAGGACCCCTGGTGCCTCATGTACACCTCCGGAACAACGGGCAACCCCAAGGGCGCGATCCGCAGCCATCGCGGCATGGCGATGGTCGCTTTCATGACCGATGTCGAGCTTGGCCTGAAGCGCAAGGACGATGCGCTTCTCGTCATGCCGATGTGCCATGCCAACTCGCTCAACTTCTTCACCGCCTTCCTTTATATCGGCGCCCGCGTGACGATCTTCTCGCGCCCAAGCTTCGATCCGGCACTGTGCCTGCGCACGATCGGCGAGATGGGGGTGACGTTCTCGTCGCTGGTGCCGACGCACTATGCGATGATGCTTGACGTACCCGAAACCGAGCGGGGCGACGCCGGCTTCGGGCAGGTCGAAAAGCTGATGATCTCCTCGGCCCCCGCGCGCGTGGAAACGAAGCGGGCGGTGATGGAGATGTTCCCGAATTCCGGCCTCTTCGAGCTTTATGGCTCCACCGAGGCGGGATGGGTGACGATGCTGCATCCGGACGAGCAGTTCGACCACCTGGGTACCGTGGGACGCGAGGTCGTGGGGTCCGCTCCGATCCGGCTCTTGGACGAAGGCGGCAACGAGGTGCCCGATGGTGAGGTCGGCGAGCTCTACTCCTGCGGTCCCTACGCCTTCGAGGGCTACTGGAACCTGCCCGCGAAGACCGCCGAAGCGTTCCGGGGAAACTACCTGTCGGTGGGCGACATGGCGCTGCGCGACGCCGACGGATTCATCAGGCTCATCGACCGCAAGAAGAACATGATCATCTCGGGCGGCGAGAACGTCTATCCGACCGAGGTCGAGGCTGTGCTCGCGCAGCATCCCGAGGTGAAGGACGTAGCCGTGATTGGCCAGCCCGACGCCAAGTGGGGTGAGCGCGTCGCGGCAGCGGTGGTCCTGCGCGAAGGCTCGGCGCTGACGGCGACCGACCTGATCGCCTGGTCCAAGGAACGGCTGGCCGGACACAAGCGCCCCCGCGCGATCACGTTCCTACGGTCCGACGAAATGCCACGCAACGCTACCGGCAAGATTCTTCACCGCGTTCTCAGGGACATGCTTGCTGAGCGTGCGTCATGATGAGCCGCCTACGGGACAAGCCACATTCAGGAGACACCCGATGACTGATCAGCAGGACCTGAACCGCGACGAGGACAGCGTCGCCGCCTGGATCGCGCATGTACTTCAAGCGCGTGGGATCGACCGCATCTTCGGCCTGCAAGGCGGGCATATACAGCCGATCTGGGACAGCCTCGCCAAGCGCGGCATCCGCATCGTCGATGTGCGCGATGAGGGCGCAGCAGTGCACATGGCCCATGCCCATGCGGAACTCACCGGCCAGCTTGGCGTCGCGATGGTGACGGCCGGGCCCGGTGTCACCAACTGCGTTACCGGGATGGCCAACGCCTCGCTCGCCCGTGCGCCGGTCCTTCTGATCGGCGGCTGCACCTCGCGCCCGCAAGCCAACATGGGGCCGTTGCAGGACATCCCGCATGTGGAGATCCTGCGCCCGGTGACGCGCTATTGCCGGACAGCTCGCGTCCCCGAACAGGTCCTGCGCGAACTTGACGAGGCGATCGCCCGCGCCGAGGGGGACATGGGCGAACCCGGCCCCGTCTATATCGAGGTGCCGACCGATGTGCTGCGCACCCGCGTGTCGGCAAACCTTATTCCCGGGGACTGGATAGCCCCGAAACCGCAGCGCCGACCGCTGCCGGACCCGGCCCGCGTGGCCGAGGCGGCGCAGGCGATGCGTGAAGCACGGCGCCCGCTCGTCGTCAGCGGCCGGGGCGCGCGCGGGGCCGGCAAGGCGCTGACGCACTTCCTCGATGCGACCGATGCCCTCTATCTCGACACGCAGGAAAGCCGCGGACTGGTCCCGGCCGATCATCCGTCGGTCGTCGGCGCGGTGCGTGCCGCCGCGATGGCGCAGGCCGACCTCGTCATCACCCTCGGCCGCAAGCTCGACTACCAGCTCGGCTTTGGCTCTCCCGCCGTATTTCCCGAAGCGCGGTTCCTGCGCATCGCCGACACCGCGGGCGAACTCGTGGACAACCGTCGCGGAACGCCTGAGATTTTCGCCTCGGTCCAACTTGCCCTCGATGCGTTGACCGAAGCGCTCGGCAACAATGCCGGCACCCGTGACGAAGGCTGGCTTGAAAGTCTGCGCAAGAAACACAGGGAACGCATCACCAAGGGCGAGAACGCAACCGCTCCGCAGGCCGGACCGGATGGCAAGATCCATCCGATGGCGATCTTCGACGCTTTGCGGCAGGTGGCCGATCCCGACTACATCGCCGTCGCAGATGGCGGCGACCTTCTCAGCTTCGCGCGCGTCGGTCTTGCCGCGCGGACCTATCTCGATGCGGGCGCCTTCGGTTGCCTTGGTGTCGGCGTGCCTTTCGCCATCGCCGCCGCTTTGGCTTTTCCCGATCGGCAGGTCGTCTCGGTCAACGGCGACGGCGCCTATGGCATCAACGCGATGGAGATCGACACCGCCGTCCGCCATGGCGCGAAGGCCCTCTTCATCATCTCCAACAACGCCGCCTGGAACATCGAGCGCTTCGATCAGGAGTTCAACTACGGCGGCCGGGTCGTCGGCACCACGCTCCGCCATTCGGACTATGCCGCGATGGCGCGCGCTCTGGGCGCGCACGGCGAACGGGTGCTCGAAGCGCTTTACCCGACCGATGTGCCCGTCCCGCGGCCGGTGCTCTATCACGCCGATGCGAACCTTGTCAGCACACCCTTCTATTTGATGGAGCGGGTCGACGGCCGGCTCTTCACCGACATCTCGCTTGCAGAGCTTCCGGCCAGCGAGCGGCGCGGCATCTGGATGGCGGTGGCCGATGCAGTGGCGGTGATGCATGCTATCCGCCCCGATGCGGTGGGCCTTGGCGATTTCGGCAGGCCCGGCAACTACTTCGAACGCCAGATCGCGCGCTGGGACCGGCAGTAACGGGCCTCCCCCTCGAGTCCGATCGGGTCGATCGAACGGCTCTACGATTGGCTCGTCACGCATCAGCCTCCCGACGACGGGCTGGTCTCGCTCTGCCACGGCGATTTCCGGCTCGGCAATCTCATCTTCCATCCGACCCAGCCCCGGATCACGGCCATTCTCGACTGGGAGCTCTCTACCCTCGGCCATCCGCTCGCCGATCTCGGCTTCTGCGCGATGCCTTGGCACACCGCGCCCGAGGAGTATGGCGGCCTGCTCGGCCTCGACCTCTCGGCGCTGCAATTGCCTGCCGAGGAAGAGTTCGTGTCGCGCTATATGATGGCCTGCCCGTCCGCGCCGCCGCTCCTGCCTTTTCACAAGGCTTTCGCGCTCTTCCGGTTCGCGGTGATTTTCGTCGGCATCGCCGACCGGGCAAGGGCCGGCATCGCGGCCGATCCAGAGGCCGCGACCCTCGCCCCTCTCGCCGAACGGTTCGCTGAACGGGCGCTGGAAATCGCCTGGAACAGGCCTAACGCAGCGTGATACGCGGCAGCGCTGTCCGAAGCAGTACACCGCGCCGCTCGAAAAAGGGGGGTGGAGGTCATCAGCTATAGTGGCCACGAATTGAGGTTTGCCGAGGGGAGTCATGGCGGCTTATTCGGTTGTTCAAGCCCGATCCTGAAATCCTCTGGGGGGTCATCTCGGTGTGGCGTCGAAGTCGGACATCGAGGCGGAGTTTCGCATCGTCGGCGTCGACCGGCGTGAGGGCGACAAGTCGGTGGAGAACGGTTCCAGGCTGTCAGTCGCTCAGGATTACGTCAGCCGGCAGGCGGGAGGTGGCGATCCGCCGTGCGTTGGCAAGGTCGTTGCCCTCGGCACGTGCGCGGGCGCTTTCCGGCGTGTGGCCGTGATCGAGCCAGCGTTGCACGCATCGGTCCAGCAGGACCGAATGCGGTGTTTCAAGCCAGACGGAGATGCCCCAAAGCGGCTGCAGCGCGCGCCAGGGATCCTCGTCCAGCAACAGATAATTTCCTTCGACGATTGCGATGTCGCAATCGGCCTCGATGACTGCAGCTCCGGCGATGGCGATGTCACGCTCGCGGTCGAAGAGCGGATAGACGACTTCACCACCTTCGTTCAGCCTGCGTATCAGCGCAACGAACCCCTCGGCATCGAAGGTTTCCGGAGCACCCTTTCGGGCGAGTTGCCCGCGGGCGTCAAGAACGCGGTTGTCGAGGTGGAAGCCGTCCATGGGCACGGCGCGCGCAGGGCGACCCGACCGGTTCACGGCCGCGCAGAGATCACGCGCCAGGACCGATTTGCCGCTGGCCGGAGCGCCCGCGACCGCGATCAACCGGCGACCGTTACCCTTCGGCAAAGCGACGATACGTCGGGTCAGCGCCGCAAAGGCCGATGTCTTCAACGACTCAGGCGACAGCATCCGCCACCTCTGGCGGCTCTTTCGCGCCCGTCATGAAGGCCACCGCGTCGGACATGGAGTAGTCGCCCGGCCGGATCACGGCCAGCCGCTTACCCAGCCGGTGAATGTGGATGCGGTCGGCGACCTCGAACACATGCGGCATGTTGTGGCTGATCAGGATGATGGGGATGTCGCGCGCCTTCACGTCCTGGATCAGGTCCAGAACCTTGCGGCTTTCCTTGACGCCCAACGCGGCGGTCGGCTCATCGAGGATGATCACCTTGGAGCCGAAAGCAGCGGCGCGGGCCACGGCGACGCCCTGCCGCTGCCCGCCCGACAGCGTCTCGACCGCCTGATTGATATTCTGGATCGTCGTCAGCCCCAGATCGTTCAGCTTCTGCCGCGCGAACTCGGCCATGGCGGGCTTGTCCAGCTGCCGCAGCCACTTGCCCATGAAACCGCGTTTGCGGATCTCGCGGCCCATGAACATGTTGTCGGTGATCGACAGCGCCGGCGACATGGCGAGCGTCTGATAGACCGTTTCGATCCCGGCGTTGCGCGCGTCGATGGGTGACGAGAACAAGACCTTCCTGCCGTCGAGCCAAACCTCGCCCTCATCGGGAATCACCGCGCCGGAGACCGCCTTGATGAGGCTCGACTTGCCGGCGCCGTTGTCGCCAATCACCGCCAGAATCTCGCCCGGCATCAGATCAAAATCGCAGTGATCGAGCGCCGTGACTCTACCATAGCGCTTGACCAGGTTTCGTGCCTTGAGAATGGGTTCCATTACGCCGACACCTTTCTGATCCACTGGTCGACCGCAACCGCGGCGATGATGAGAAGGCCGATCAGCAGGTACGTCCACTGCGCATCCGCCCCCATGAGACGCAGGCCAAGGGTGAACACGCCTACGATCAGTGCCCCGAACAGCGTGCCAAGGATCGAACCGCGCCCGCCGAAAAGCGAGATGCCACCGATCACCACGGCAGTGATGCTTTCGATGTTGGCCAGTTGCCCCGAGGTCGGCGAAACCGAACCGATGCGCCCGATCAGCGCCCAGCCGGCGAAGGCGCAGATGAGGCCCGACAGCACATATACCGACATCAGCGTCCTGTGAACGTTGACACCTGACAGTTCTGCCGCGTCGGGGTCGTCGCCGACCGCGTAGACGTGCCTCCCCCAGGCCGTATGCTTCAACGCGTAAGCAAGCACCAGGATCAGCGCCAGCATGAAGACGACGCCGACGGTAAGCACAGCCCCGCCGAGATTGAACTTGGCGCCGAAGAGTTGCAGTAGGGGCGCCCGACTTTCAATGTCCTGGCTGCGGATTGTCTCGTTGGCCGAATAGAGGAAATTGGCCGCCAGCACGACCTGCCACATGCCCAGCGTGACGATGAATGGCGGTAGCTTCACGCGGCTCACCAGCCAGCCGTTGACCGAACCCAGCAGCGCGCCGCAGGCAAGCCCGCACAGGATCGCCAGTGGGGCAGGGATGCCGTAGCGAAAGGTGAACTGGCCCATCACCACCGACGACATCACCATGATCGCGCCGACGCTCAGGTCGATGCCGGCCGTCAGGATCACCAAGCTTTGTGCCGCCGCCACGATGCCGACGATCTGGACCTGCTGCAGGATCAGCGTCAACGCGAAGGGCGAGAAGAATTTCGAACCCAGAAGCGCGCCGAAAACCAGGATGGCCGCGACAAGGACGATCAGCGGGACCAGCGATGGATTGACATGCAAGACGTGCTGCAACTTGCCGACGAACCCGGCGTGATGATCCTCGAACTCGGCCACCTGCTGCGGACTCGTGGCCGCCGCCAGTTCGTAGTTGTCGGTATTGCTGTTCGGTTTGGACATGACGAACCCTTTCTTGCAAACGGGCGCCCGATACTTTCCCGGCCAGTCGAGCGGATGGCAACTGCGCACTGTCTTGCCATCGGCCCGGCTCCCCAGGGGCGGCGCACCGTCCCCGGGGGCACTCAGACGGGGATCAACCCCAGCAGAGATCCTTGCCTTCGGCGACCGAGATAGACTCGACGCCGTCGACCGGCTTGTCAGTGACCAGCGCAACGCCCGTGTCGGTAAAGTCCTTGCCCGGCGTCGGCTCGGGCTTGACGCCTTCGTCGGCCCATTTCTTGACTGCCTCGACACCTAGCGAGGCCATCAGCAGCGGATATTGCTGCGACGTCGCGCCGATGACGCCCGCCTCGACGTTCTGGATGCCGGGGCAACCCCCGTCAACGGAGACGATCAGCACATCGCCCTCGCGCCCGATGGCCTTGAGCGCCTCATAGGCACCGGCGGCGGCAGGTTCGTTGATCGTGTGTACGACGTTGATGGATGGGTCCTTGGCAAGGAGGTTTTCCATTGCGCGACGCCCCCCCTCTTCGTTTCCGTCGGTGACATCGCTGCCGACGAGCCGCGGATCGGTTTCATCGCCAATCACCTTCGGATCGGCCAGATCGACGCCGAAGCCCTCGAGGAATCCCTGGTTGCGCAACACGTCGACCGTCGGCTGGCTCACGTTGAGATCGAGCGTCGCGATCTTGGCGTCCGCTGCCGCATCGCCAAGTGTCTGCCGCGCCCATTGCCCGATCAGCAGGCCGGCCTGGTAGTTGTCGGTCGCGAACGTAGCGTCCGCCGCGTCGATAGGATCGAGCGGCGTGTCAAGCGCGATCACCAGAACACCCGCATCCCGCGCCTGCTGGACAGCCGAGACGATGGACGAGGTGTCCGAGGCGGTTAGCAGGATGCCCTTGGCGCCGTCCAGAATGCAGGTCTCGATGGCCTGAACCTGCGTTTCATGGTCGCCGTCGATCTTGCCGGCAAACGCCTTGAGCGTCATGCCAAGCTCTTCCGCCTTCGCGGCCGCACCCTCCTTCATCTTGACGAAGAAGGGATTGGTGTCGGTCTTGGTGATCAGGCACACGGTTTCGCCTTCGGCCAGCGCCGGTCCGGCAAAAGCGGTGGTCAAAAGTGCTATGGTGGCACCAGCACACAGTGATTTCATGGTCGTTCCTCCTGCAACTGTCGTTTTCATGGTCGTTCTCCCTGCGGTCTTCGAAATCATGACTTTCCTCCTTGTCGGCTCCAGATCAAACCCGGCCTTCCCTTCGCCTTGATTGAACTCCGCGTCTTGGTTCCCGGTATGGCCGCCCGCAAGTACGCTGGCGTCCGGCGAAGCCTCTATTGCGTCTGATGAAGCGTCGCTTTGCCTGGAGCACCCCGCGCCCCTCCCCCGTCAGCGGATGGATTCGTCCACCGGAATGCGGTGTTTGTAGTGGGTTCACAGACGGTCTGTCAATAATTACTTCCAAATGAAGTAAGTAGTAGATATACTGGAACCCGACCGCAGCGTTCACCATCCTGACGACGATCCTGCATCAAGCGCCGCGGCGGGCCACGCGCGCCGGAAGCCCTTCGTTTTGGGCCTGAGGCCGTGATCGGCGGGAAGCGGGCGAGCGCTTCGAACCACAGCAAGGGCAAAAGACATGGCGGACACAGGCAGAGACCGGCAATTGCAGAAAAGCCCGAATCGCGGGTCCAACCAGATCGCCGTGCGAAGCTACAACGAACGCCTGATCCTGCAATTGGTCCGACGGCATGGAAACCTGACAAAGCCGGAAGCCTCGCGGGCGACGGGCCTGTCGGCCAATGCCGTCTCAGTCATCTTTCGGGCCTTGGAGGATGAAGACCTTCTCATCCGGGAGGCGCCGCTCCGCGGGCAGATCGGCCAACCCTCGACCCCTATGCGCCTGAACCCCGATGCGCGCCATTACTTCGGACTTAAGATCGGGCGCAGAAGCGCCGATCTGGTGCTGATCAATTTCGTGGGAGTGGTGCTGTCTTCGATTTCGATCGCATATCCCTATCCCATGCCCGACGACATCCTGGAGTTCGTGAAGACAGGCACGCGGCAACTGCTGAAGGACACCCGCATGACCAGAAAACGCGTCTTTGGCTTCGGCATAGCGATGCCTTTCGAATTCTGGAAGTGGACGGACGAGACCGATATGCCCAGGGATGCGATGGACGAATGGCGTACGGTCGACTTTCCCGCCCTGATTTCGCAGATCGTCCCCTGGCAGGTCGAAGTCGCCAACGACGCAACCGCCGCCTGCGGGGCGGAACTGACCTTCTCGATGTCGGACGAAACGCAGGACAGCATCTACATTTTCGTCGGCACCCTGGTCGGGGGTGGGGTCGTGCTGAACGGGAGCGTCTTTTTCGGGCGCAGTGGCAACGCCGGCGGCTTCGGACCGCTCCGAGTGCCATTCGGTCCGGAAGGCGCCAACCGACTGATCGACCACGCCTCACTGTTTGTGCTCGAGCGCATGCTGCGCGAGGCGGGATGCGAAGCCGCAGACCTATTGGCCGATCCCGGACTGTGGTCGGCGCATGCCGACATCGTCGATCGCTGGCTCGACCGCGCGGCGCTCGCGATCGCCTATGCCATCGCGTCGTCGCTATCCGTCATCGACTTTGAGGCCGTCGTGATTGACGGCAGCTTCCCGGAGGATGTCCGCTCGGCGCTTGTGTCAAAGGTCACGTCGGCGTTCTTCGCAATGGATTTGCGGGGCTTGCCGATTCCGTCGATTTCCGCCGGACGCTGGGGCGCCATTGCCCGCGCGGTCGGCGCAGCGGCGCTGCCGTTAAATGAAAGCTACTCGATCAACCAGAACACGCTGCTCCGGCACTGAGCGCTGGCGCGCCATTCAATGTCCGGGCTGGCGCTTTCGTCGGGAAGACGCTCCAGGAGATTTCTGCGTATTCTCTAAACACCCGTCCGCGTCACTCAGGTCACTGGTGCCCAAGGCGCGGACAAGCTCCCTTTCGCCCACCGCGTCTTGTAGCCCGGAAAACGCGAAGTATCCAAAGGCGTAACTATCTTCGAACCCAATTGAACTTGGGGAGACCGACGGCTGCCGAGCAAGTGGCCCTGAATGCCGGTCTCGAGGTCGCCAAAGGACGTCTTCCCACCGTCGAAGCGGACCAGTGCCACCGCAGCGACGCATCCTGCTCCACGCTGAACATCCTTGTTGCGCAGGACATCCACCGCCGGATGACTGAAAAGCTCTGCCGCTGAAGCGCCGAAACCGGCCGCAGAAGGTCTCGGGACGCGCGTGAGCGGATTGATGGGTCTTTCGCGGTCTGGCCGCATCACCCGATGCGGCGCCGTGCCGCCGCACCGGGTGCGCGATCACGGTCGTGGGACCGGCGCCTAAGCGTCGATCCACACGTTCGAGAGATCCTGGATGAGGTCCGGGCGAATGGTCACGTTCTGGATCGCCGGCCGGCTGTGGATGAACACCTTGCGCCAGAACGGCTGGACGATCACGCCGGAATCCTGAAGCCTGGCCTCGATCTTCGCCATCAGTTCCCGACGCTTCTCGACATCGACGATGGTAAGCGCCTCGTTCACCATCGCGTCGAACTCGGGATCGGAATAGCCGGATTCGTTCCATGCCTCGCCGGAACGATAGGCCAGCGCCAGGACTTGGACGCCAAGCGGCCGCTGCGCCCATTGGGTCAGCGAGAACGGATACTTGGTCCAGTCGTTCCAGAAGGTCGAACCCGGCAGGATCGTGCGTTTGACCTTGAGGCCCGCGTCGCGCAACTGGGCCGCCACCGCATCGCCGGTGTTCAGGTTGAAGCCGTCGTCGAGCGAGATGATCTCGTGCTCGAAGTCGGCCTGGCCGGCTTCCTCCATGAGAGTGCGGGCCTTCTCCACGTCGCGTTCGATCTTCGGAAGCTCGGCATATTCGGGGTGGATGGGGCAGACATGATGGTTCTCGGCGATCGACCCCGCGCCGTTGTAGCCGAGTTCGAGGATGACGTTGTTGTCGACGGCAAGCTGCACCGCGTTGCGCACGCGCTTGTCGTCGTAGGGCGGGCTGTTCACGTTCATGCGCGCGACGATGGTGCTTGCGGTGATGGTATCGTGCTGGGTCAGCCCTGCGGCTTGCAGAGCCTCCGCGAATTCCGGCGCGGTTTCATAGTTCATGTCGACTTCCTCCGCCTCGAAGGCAGAGACTACGGCCGATGGATCGGTTCCCGTGTCGACGAATTCGATCCCGTCGAGGGGCGCTTCGCCGCCCCACCACGGGCCGTTCTCGCGCCGCTTCACGACGGCCTTGATGCCGACGTCGAGCGATACGAACTCGAACGGGCCGGTTCCGACCGGATGCGCGGCGTAGTCGCCGCCGGCCGCGTCGAAACCCTTGTGGACCATCAACGCCGGATAGTCCGACATGCCGGGAATGAGCGTGATGTCCGATTGCGCAGGCACCAGCCTGACGGTGTAATCGTCCACCTTCCCGATCGCCCCGGCCCGCGCCTTGCCGCTCTCTGGATCGACGAGCGAGGCCATCCGCGCGGCCATCGAGTTGCCCTCGACCGACTTGTCGCACCAGCGTTCGAGGTTGAAGACGACATCGTCGGCGGTGAAATCCTCGCCCGTGGTCCAGGTCGCGCCCTTGCGGACGTGAAGGATGTATTCGGTCGCGTCGTCGTTCGCTTCCCAGGATTCAAGCAGAACCGGCCGGAAGGTTCCGTCCGGGTTGGAACTGATGAGGGGTTCGAGGAATGTCCGCGCGATGTTGCCCATTTCCGTCCAGTCGAACGTCCGCGGATCCTTGGGCTGATGCACGGTCATGGCGACGCGCAGCGTGCCGCCCTTCTTCGGTGTGGACGTCTGCGCGCTGGCCGGCACCGGCAGTCCGGCCAGGGCGAAGGCCGAGGCCGTTGTCACGCCAAGCGCGCTTGCCGTGGCAAGGAACTCGCGCCGGCTGAGCTTGCCGGCCCGCGTCGCTTCGGCGAGGTCGAGGACGAAAGAGGAAACGCTGGATCCGTTCCGATTCAGAGGTCGCATGTGATTTTCTCCCTTGGTTGCATCAGACTTGTCGTTGGGCCAGGCGCCGTTCGCCGACTGGCCGGTTTCATCGCTCACACTCGTCCCGGATCGGCCATCAGCCCCGCCAGCACCTTCGTGCGCGGGACGAGGGACGATATCAGGATACGTTCTTCGGTCGTATGCGCCCCGTGCCCCATCGCGCCGAGGCCATCGAGGGTGGGCACGCCGAGCACGCCGGTGAAGTTGCCGTCCGATCCGCCGCCATGCTGGCCGTGCGGAAGGTCGAAGCCGATCTCGCCCGCGATGGCGCGGGCGCGTTCGTAGAGCGCGAGCGTGCCCTTTCCCGCCGTCCAGAGCGGGCGGACAGGGCCCTTCTCGACGCTGATCCGCACGCCGTGCCGCTCGCCTTCCAGCTCGGCCATGACGCGCCCGATCTCGGCCGACTTCTCGTCGCTGCGGGCGACGCAGAGCACCTCGGCGCGGCAGGATTTCGGGACGCAGTTCACCCATCGACCGCCGCCGACGACGCCCACGGAATAGGTCGGGCCGGCCTCGAAGTCCGAGCGGTCCTCGAGCGCCTCGATGATCTGCGCCATCACCCGGATCGCCGAGCGGCCTTCCTTGTTGGTCCAGCCGGAATGGGCCGGGCGGCCGTGCGTCTCGATGGTGTAGCGGTGGAAGGCGTGGCGGCCGGTCGTCACCTCTCCGGTCTCCAGGAAGGCGGGCTCGGGGATCAGCACATGGGCGTGCCGCCGCGCCTCGCGCTCGATCAGGGCGCGCGAGACCGGGGAGCCGACCTCCTCGTCGCCGTTCAGCAGCACCGTGACCGACCGGTCGAGTCGACCCTGGGCGACGAGCGCCTTCAGCGCGGCGAAGGCCATGACGATTCCAGCCTTCATGTCGTAGATGCCCGGCCCGTAGCATCGGTCGCCCTCGCGGCGGATCGGCAGCGGACCGTCGAGGGTGCCGACCGGATGGACGGTGTCGAGATGGCCGATGACCAGGAGCGCCGGCGCATCCCCCGACCCCGGCCTCCGGCAGACGGTGCAGCCGGCAAGGCCGTTCCCGCCCGGCAGCCGCTCTACCGAAAAGCCCAGAGGCCGGAGGCTGTCGGCGGCGTGGGCCTGCATCCGCTCCACCCGCTCGGGCGCGAAGGTCGGGCTTTCGATGCGCACCCAGTCGAGGATCTCGCCCAGCAAGTCTGCTTCGGAGAAGTCGGGAAGGGTGTTCATCGGGGTCGCGTCTCCGTCTCAGGTTTCCGGCGGGGCGCCGCCCTCGCGGGTGCGGCGGGCGATGTAGTCCTCGACGGCCTCGATCCGCGCCGGATCGACGGGCGGCGGCTCGAAGTCGGCGATCACACGTTTCCAGATCCGGTTGGCCCGCTCCGTCGCCGTCAGGGCGCCGTCATCGGTCCACTGGCCGAAATTGCGCCAGTCCGAGACGAGTGGTTCGTAGAACGCCGTCTCGTAGCGCGCGAGCGTATGGGCCGAGCCGAAGAAATGCCCGCCGGGGCCCACCTCGGCGATGGCCTCGAAAAGGCCGTCCGTCTCCTGCTCTGCCGACAGGAACAGATGCGCGAACATCTGCAACATCTCGACATCGAGCACGAACTTGTCCAGCGAGGCCGAGAGGCCGCTTTCCAGCCAGCCGGCCGCATGCAACATCACGTTGACGCCGCCAAGCAGCGTGCCCCAGGCGGAGTTCATGAACTCGTAGGCCGATTGCGCGTCGGGCGCGTTCGACGCGGTGGCCCCCGATCCGCGCCAGGGCAGGTTCACGTGCCGGGCAAGCTGGCCCGCGCCGAAGGCCGCGCGGACGAATTCGGGCGTGCCAAAGGCCGGAGAGCCGGATTTCATGTCGACGTTCGAGGTGAACGAGCCATAGACGACCGGGGCGCCGGGGCGCGCCAGTTGCGACAGCGCGATGCCCGCCAGCGCCTCGGCATGTTGTAGGGTCAGCGCGCCCGCGATCGTGACCGGGGCCATCGCGCCCATCAGCGTGAAGGGCGTGATGATGGTCGCCTGACCCGCTTCGGCAAAGTCGATGATGCCGTTGCACATCGGCCCGTCGAGCTGGCGCGGCGAGTTTGTGTTGATGACGGTAAAGCACCAGGGGCGCGCCTGGAACGCTTCAGCCGAAAGGCCTCGCCCCAGGCGGATCATCTGCCAGGTGTCCTCGGCCTGCGCGGTGCCGCGCGCATAGGCGAACATGGGCTTGTCGCTCAGCCGAAGCTGCCCGAGCATCTGCGCGTAGTGGCGGAGATGCACCGGCACGTCCTGCGGCTCGACACTCGAGCCCTGCATGTGCAGCACCTCGAAATGCTGCGACAGGCGGAAGAAATCCAGCATGTCCGCCTCGGTGCCCGACCGCCGACCCCGGTCGAGGTCGATGACGTTCGGCGGGCCGCCGACGCAGGCGAAGGCCGCCGACCTTCCGCCGATCGCCACGTCGCGCTCCGGACTGCCGCCGCCGATGGTGAAGCTGGCCGGCGCGCTGGCAAGCGCATTGGCGACGAGGCCGCGGTCGATGAAGACCATGCCCTCCGCCTCGTCGATGCGCGCGCCGGCTCGGCGGAAAAGCTCGATGGCGCGGTCGTTGAGCACGCGGATGCCAAGCTCCTCGAGTACCCGCAGGGCGGAGTCGTGGATGGCGGCGATCTGGTCATCCGAAAAGGCGCGCTGAGGCTCGAGCGGATTCGTGAGATGCCGCCAGGTCTGCTTTCCGCCCGAGATCCCCCCGCCGGCTTCGCGACGCGCCCGCCTGCCGGCGCGCTGGGACCGTTCCGAGGATCGGGTTTCAAGCACCGTCATCCCCGCATCCTCGCGCCCGAGGGATCGTGCGGCGAGGCCGGAATGATCCGCGCAGGCCGCGGCTGGCCGATCACGTCCACGGTCAGCGGGGGCTGGTCATCCACGACCGCGCTGTCGACATAGCCCATGGCAAGACTCTTTCCCAAGGTATGCCCGTAGGTCCCCGAGGTCACATAGCCGACGAACTGGCCGTCCGCGAAGATCGGCTCGAACCCGCCCGCATCGGCATCGGTCGCCTCCACCTCGAGCGTGACGAGCCGCCGCGCAGGCGCGCCCTTCTCGCGCTCGGCCAGGCCCGCGTCGCGGCCGATGAACCCCTCCTTGTCCCAGGCGACGAAGCGGTCGAGCCCGCTCATCGCCGGGGTATAGGCCCGCGAGAACTCGCGCGACCAGATGCCGAAGCTCTTCTCGACCCGAAGCGAGCCCATCGCGTAGAAGCCGACCTGCACCAGCCCGTGATCCCGCCCTGCATCCAGCAGCGTGCGATAAAGCTGCCGGTGCTCGACCGAGGGCAGGTTGATCTCGTAGCCCAGCTCGCCCATCACAGACAGCCGCGCCACCCGCGCCCGGTGCCGTCCGATATCCATTTCGGTGCAGGCCATGAACGGCATCGCCGCGTTCGAAAGGTCGGCCCCGGTCAGCGTCTGCAGGAAGTCGCGCGATTTCGGACCAGTGACGGCCAGGCCCGGCATCGCATCGGACACATCAAGGACCGAGACGCCGGTCGCCGGCATATGTTCGTCAAACCAGCGCATGTGCCAGGCGCGCAGGTAATATGACCCCATCAGCCAGAACCGCGCGTCATCCCAGTTCAGCACGGTCAGATCGCCCATCAGCCGGCCCGCCGGCGTCAGCATGGGGGCGAGCTTCACCCGGCCTGGCGCGGGCAGGCGGCAGACCAGTATCCGGTCGAGGAAGGCGCGCGCGCCGGGCCCCGTGACCTCATAGCGCGAGAAGGCCGAGGTATCGAGCAGCGTCACCCCCTCTCGCACGGCGCGACATTCCGCGGCGACGATGTCGAAGGCGTTCGAGCGTTTCAGGGTTGGCGTCTCGACAAAATCCTCGCCCCTGGGCGCGAAGTAGAGGGGCGCCTCCATCCCCCAGGACACGCCCCAGGCGCAGCCCTCGCCGGTCATCACGTCATAGGCGGGAGGTGTCTTCAGCGGCCGCCCGGCGGGCAACTGTTCGTTCGGATAGCTGATCAGGTAGCGGCGGGCATAGAACTGCCGTGTCGTGGCCTTGAGATAGGCATCGTTCGACGCGAAGGCGCCATAACGCGCCACGTCCATGCCGAAGATGTCCGCCTGCGGCTCGCCCGAGACGATCCATTCCGCCAAGGCCAGACCGACGCCGCCGCCCTGGCTGAAGCCGGCCATCACGCCGCAGGCACACCAGAAGTTGCGCAGGCCGGGCACAGGTCCGACCAGCGGGTTGCCATCGGGCGTGAAGGTGAAGGCGCCGTTGACCCAGCGCTTGATGCCGACATTCTGCAACACCGGATAGCGCTGGAACCCCATCGAAAGCTCGGGCGCGATCCGGTCCACGTCCTCGGGGATCAGGTCCATGCCGTAATCCCAGGGCGCGCCCTCCGGGCTCCAGTGGCGGGGGTCCGTCTCGTAGACGCCAAGCAGCAGGCCCTTGCCCTCCTGCCGGGCATAGGTGAAGCCTTCGAGGTCCACCACGGTCGGAATTTCGTCGTCGAGCGCGGCGAGTTCCTCGATCCGATCCGTGACGAGATAGTGGTGCTGCATCGGCATCACCGGCAGATCGACGCCCACCATGCGACCCACCCGCCGCGCCCAGAGACCCGCCGCGTTGATCACGTGTTCGGCGGTGCAGGTCCCCTTTTCGGTTACGACGGTCCAGCCGCCATCAGGATTGGCATGTAACTCCAGCACAGCGTTGCGCAGGATCACCTCGGCCCCGCGCTTGCGGGCGGCTTCGGCGAAGGCATGGGTGGTGCCGTAGGGGTCCATGTAGCCGTCATTGGGATCCCACAGCCCGCCGAGGACGCCGGTCGTGTCGACGATCGGGCAGAGGTCGCGGATCTCGTCCGGGCCGATCAGGCAGGGATCGGTCAGCCCGATGGTTCGGAAGCCCGACAGCGCGCCCTGCAACCATTCCCACCGCTCCGGCGTACTGGCGTAGGTGATTGCGCCCCGCACCTTCATGCCTAGCGACTGCGTGGTCTCGGCCTGAAGCTCGTTGTACAACCCGATCGTGTAGGTTTGCAGCGCCGCGATGTTCGGGTCGGCGTTCACAGCGTGAAATCCCCCGGCTGCATGCCACGTTGATCCGGCCGTCAGCTCGCGCCGCTCGATCAGGGCTACATCGCTCCACCCGAGCTTGGCCAGATGATAGAGCACGCTCGTTCCCACGATGCCGCCGCCGATCACCACAGCGCGATAGTGCGATTTCATCAATTCCGCCCGCGTTCGAAGCCTGTTCCGAGAACAAAGGCTAGGAGATCGGGCATGATCTTTGTATTGAATGTTGGTCAACTCTAGTTTGAGTGTTCTTCAAATCATGACTGCTGCAGGAGGCGAACAGTGGCTTGGCACATTACCGCGCGGATGCTGCGCACGATCGTCGCGGTCGCGGATGCCCCGTCGATGACTGCCGCTGCGGCGCAGTTGAACGTCACGCCCTCCGCCCTTAGCCATCAGGTTCGCGATGCCGAGGCCGCGGCGCGCGTGGCGCTGTTCAACCGTACGAAGCGCAGGCTGACGCTGACGCCGCTCGGCCAGCAGCTTCTCGCCTCGGCCCGGATCATACTCGAGGAACTGGACCGCGCCGAAGAAGTGCTCGAGCGGTCCCGCAAGGGCGAGCAACCGGTCATACGGCTGGGCGGCGGCGCCTATCCGATCCACCGCTGGTTTCTGACGCGAAGACGGGTGCTGCCCGACGCCCATGTCGACTACATCTCGCGCACCAGCAACTTTCCCCTGGCCCGCGCCGTGGCGCAAGGCGAACTCGACATCGCCTTCGCGCCGGGTGAAACGCATGAACGCGGGGTCAGCGCGCTGCCGCTGTTCGACGACGACCTGGTCGCCGTCGTTTCGGCAAAACATGCGTTCGGTGCGGTGCCTTACCTTGAGGCCCGTGACCTAGGGTCAGGACCCATTCATTTACTTGAGGCCGCTCGGCCTGCATGATTCAAGTCCCCGAACTGACGGGGGTGATGATGAGCAATCTATACTGGCTGACGGGCGAGCAGATGGAGCGGTTGAAGCCGTTCTTTCCGAAGAGCCATGGCAAGCCGCGGGTCGATGATCAGCGCGTGCTGAGCGGGATAATCTTTATCAATCGCAATGGCTTGCGGTGGTGCGACGCTCCGCGTGAGTATGGGCCGCCGAAGACGCTCTACAACCGTTGGAAGCGGTGGGGTGAGATGGGGGTCTTCGCTCGTATGATGGAGGGGCTGGCCTCCGAGGGCACCGAGCATAAGACGGTCATGATCGATGCGACCTACCTGAAGGCGCACCGCACGGCTTCAAGCCTGCGGGCGAAAAAGGGGGGGCCGACGACCAGCGCGGACGCCTGATTGGGCGCACGAAGGGTGGATTGAACACCAAGCTGCATGCCGTCACCGACGCCAAGGGGCGTCCGCTGAAGTTCTTCATGACCGCAGGCCAGGTCAGTGACTACACCGGTGCCGCCGCGTTGCTGGGCAGTCTGCCTGCTGCCGAATGGATGATCGCAGACCGGGGATATGACGCCGACTGGTTCCGGGAAGCGTTGAAAGACAAGGGGATACGACCATGCATCCCCGGTCGGAAGTCGCGCGGCAAGGCGGTCCGTTACGACAAGCGCCGCTACAAGCGACGCAATCGCATCGAGATCATGTTCGGTCGTTTGAAGGACTGGCGCCGGATCGCCACCCGTTACGACAGGTGCGCCAAGACCTTTCTCTCAGCCGTCGCACTCGCGGCAACCGTCATGTTCTGGCTTTGACGATCAATGAGTCTGGAGCCTAGATGATCTCGGTCTGTGATCCGACCGAACATGCACTTGGTCGGCGCGGAGCCAATCTCTGAAAGAGCCGTTCCACAGCCACTTTCGTACGGCTGTACTCTCCCGCAGGGCCGGCCTTCGCGAAGCCCCACTGTCGTGGCGTCGCTTAGGCACGCGATCACCTCTACCGTCGAACCGCTACGAGTACTCGGCGGACGGCGCGTCGGTATCGGCGGCGGCTTCCTGTTCGGGCGCCTTGATTCAGTCGATGCCGACGAAGGTCATGTCGTCACCCCTGATGCAGCAGGATCTGCTTCCACACATGCACCTCGTCGAACAGGATGTAGTCGCGGCGCAGCCCCCAGGGGGACCATTCGGCGTGGGAGGTACCGCGCAGGTGGACCGTCGCGCCCGTGGGTGGGCCGAACATGCCGCGCCCCTCGTGCTTGCCAATCAGCGAAAAGCGCACCGCCGAGCGCGGCGGCATGCCGGCATCCTCGCGGCCGATGCGATGCTCGATCTCGAGTCTCGCCGAAGGAAAGGCGGCCCGCAGATTGACCCAGAACCGATCGGCCGCCGTCACGCCGTGGTCGGTCCGGCCACCCGGAAGTTCCAGATGGACGGCGCGGTCGTAGATGCCCGGCAGGGCCGCAAAGTCGGCCGCCATGACACGGCGCAGCATGTCCTCATAGCGCTGGCCCCATTCACCGTCGTTGCCCTTGCCGGTGTAGGGGCCGGCGCGGTCGTCCTTCCAGGTGAAGGGGCGGCGCGCCTTCTCCGGCCCGCCCTCGGCAGCGATCTCGCTCGCCGCCGCCTCGCGCGGGGTCAGGCCGCGCTGGCGCGCCGATGCGCCCCGGTCGTAGACGAGCCATTCGTCGGTGATCTGGTCGGCGATGCAGTAGCAGTCCGCGATCACCCGTTCCACGATCCGCCGCCCGGTTGGGCGGCCATCATCATCGAGATCCGAGAATATCTCGAGCACGCGGTGCGATGAGAGGTACCCGTCATCCTCGTTGCCCGACCAGATCACATCTTCGCCCAGAAGCTGAAGGTCCGGCGCATGGGCGATGGACTGATTGGTCTCGTCGATGACGGCTTGGGCGCCAACGACAATGCCGTGCGACCCCCGCTTGAGCATATCCTTGCCATACCAGTGATGCAGTTTTGCGACGCCGCGTTCCTCCCAGATCTCCTTGGTGATTCCGAGGATGTAGTCAGGCAGGTCAGTCCAGCGCGGATCGAAGCCTTTCATGCGAATTCCCTCTTGTTCCAGCCCCGTTTGCATGTTTGCATACGAAGTCGCCGCTTCCAGTCAAGCCCGGATTGCTACTTGTAACGAAACATAAAGTATGGTTCTGATTGGATTGCAAGCGTCTGCAATCAAAATTAGCGGCGCAGCCATTGCTCTCAACAGTCGAGGTTCCTCATGCATTTCCACCGGATCGCACTTTCCCTGGCGGCGCTGGCGGCCGCTGGCCCCTCACTCGCGGATTGCGGAATTGCCAGCGGCTCCGTTCGCATCTTGTCGAACGATTTTGCGGCGTTGCACGTGCTGAACGACACCGCCGCCGAATGCGCGAACGACACGGTGACGGTCACGTCGAATTCGACGACCGAGCACAAGAACATCCAGGTGCCGGCACTGACCGCCAACCCGGCGGAGTATACGGTGGCCGTAGTGGCCAACAACTCGATCGTTCCGCTTCTGGGCGCAGGTCTGATCCGGCCCCTCGACGATCTGGTCGCGAAGTACGGCCAGGACCTTCAGCCGAACCAGCTCATCAAGATCGACGGCAAGGTCATGGCCATCGCCTTCATGGCGAACGGGCAGCATCTGGTGATGCGCAGCGACCTTCTGAAGGAGGCCGGTGTCGACACGCCGCCGACGTCGTGGAACGGTGTGATGGAGGCCGCGGCCAAGATCCGCGACAAGGGCCTGCTGGAAAATCCGCTGGCGGCATCGGATGCGGCGGGCTGGGATCTCGCGGCCGAATTCGTCAACCTTTATCTTGGCACCGGCGCGGACTTCTTCGAGGCCGGCAGCGCGAAGCTTGCTATCGACAACGATCAGGGCCGGCTCGCGCTTCAGACCATGCGCGACCTGACGCAATACATGGCACCCGATTACGTCACGACGGACACCGACGCCATCGCGCAGCTTTACCGCGACGGCAAGGTCGGCATGATGAACAACTGGGGGTCGCTGGCGGCATCGCTGATCGACCCGGCCAAGGCACAACCCAACGTGGCCGAGAACACGGTCTTCGCCGCCGCGCCCACGATCGGCGATGGAACCATTCCCGCAGCCGCCCTATGGTGGGACGGCTTCACGATCGCCGCCAACATCAGCGATGCGGATGCCGAGGCGAGCTTTCAGGCAATGATGCACGCAGTAGCGCCCGAGACCGCAGCGGAACATCCCGATGTCGCGGTGTGGCTGATCAAGGGCTATCAGCCCGGCCCGGCTGCGGTGGGCGTGATCGCCAACGCCAACGGCGGCGCGCGCCCGTATCCGATGGTGCCGTGGATGGGCCTGCTGCACGAAACGCTTGGGGCGGAACTTGCGGACTTCATCAAGGGGTCCGAGGACGCGGACAAGGCTCTCGCTGACATCGACGCGGCTTATACCGCGGCGGCGACGCAGGCCGGCTACCTCAACTGAAAAGGGCGGGGTGTTCGCACCCCGCCTGCGCTTTCAGGCATTCCGGGGGATCAGTGCCGCATTCGACCTTCTTCCGTTTCATGGGGCCGTCTCTGATCGCGATGTTTCTGTTCATCGCGCTACCCATCGTGTCGATCTTCGTGCAGTCGCTTCATGTCGAGCATCCGCAAGTCGTCGTGGTTTCCGAGACCTGCCAGCCCTTCGGCGGCTGCACCCAGACGACCAGCGTCGACGCCGGCGCGACCGCCAAGATCAGGGCAGAACAACCTTTGGGTCAGTTCAACGGGCTTGGCACCTATGTCGATCGCAATCATCTGGCCTTCAGAGAGCTGAAGGCGATCCTCGCGAACAGCAACGGCGTCGGCGACGCGATAGCGCTTATCTACAACCTGCCGCTTTATCGCGCGCTCGCCTTCACCGTCACCTATACCGCCGTTGTCACTCCGTTGGCCATGATCCTCGGCTTCCTGATCGCACTTGCAGTGAACATCGTGCCTCGGATGGTGAAGGGCCCTGTCATGTTCTTCAGTCTCGTTCCCATGCTGATCACGCCATTGGTGGGCGCATTGATCCTCTACTGGATGCTGAACACCGAAGGTATCCTCGGCGCAGCGATCCAGCACTTGTACAATGACCCGAACCTTTCGACGCGGACCTCCGGCCCGCTGACCTGGGCCACGCTGATGACCTACGGTATCTGGACCAACGCGCCCTTCAGCTTTATTGTGTTCTACGCAGGACTCCAAGCGGTGCCGCGCGACACGCTCGAGGCGGCGATAATCGACGGTGCCTCGCGGCTGGATCGCATCCGCTATGTCGTGCTGCCCTCGCTCCGGCCGCTGGTTTTGTTCGTGCTCCTTGTGCAGCTCATGGACAATTTCCGCGTATTCGAGCCGATCATCAGCTTCAACGCCTCGGCCAACGCCACCTCTCTCAGCTTCCTCGTGTATTCCAGCCTCAACACGCAGACAACGCAGCTCTTCGGATCGGCGGCGGCGACCTCCGTCATCACCATCGGCTTCATCACGGTCCTGATCGTACCGGTCCTTCTGCGCGTCGCGCGCGAGCTTTCGGCGGGGACGCGCTGATGGCCGACGTACTCAACCGCCGCCCGCCGGTCGTCACGCTTTTTGCGATGGGATTCGTGATCTGCTGGCTGATTATCGCGGCCTTTCCCTTTGCCTGGACGGTCTGGGGCTCGTCCAAGGTGCAGTCGGACTTCTTCTCCCGCGAAAGCTGGTGGAACGCGATCCTGGGCACCAACACACTGCGCGTGACGGGTGAGGCCTTCACCGGCGCGGGTTATTATGGTGCGTGGATCGCAACGGGTTTTTGGCGCGCTGCGCTCAGCACTGCGATCATCACCACGTGCGTGACCATGATCTCGCTGACTTTCGGAACACTGGGGGGCTATGCGCTGGCGCGATCGACCCATCGCTACCGCTTCGCGATCCTGGTCATGGCGCTCTTTTTCCGGGCGATGCCGGACATTACGCTGGTCTCAGGGTACCTGCTGCCGTTCTTCGAACTGAACATCTGGGGCTACCGTGCGACCGCGATCATCGTGCTGGTGGCGCTGAATCAGCCCTTCACGCTCTGGATGATGTATTCCTTCTTCCAGGGCATCCCGCGGGATCTCGACGAAAGCGCGCTCGTGGACGGCTGCACGCGGTTCCAGGCGTTCCGCATGATCATCATGCCAGTCATGTGGCCGGGCGTCATCACGACGGGGCTGTTCTCGTTCCTCCTGGCCTACAACGACTTCAGCGTGACCAGCCTCATCCTGAGCGAGCAGAACCAGACAATGGTGCCCAAGATCGCGAGCTACCTCGGCCAGATCCAGTCCGAGGGCAACATCATGTTCGCCGTGGCCGCCGTGGTCAGCATCACCATCCCCATCTTCATGCTGGTCATGTTTTTCCAGAGGTATCTGGTCAGCGGCCTGACCGCAGGCGCAGTGAAGGGCTGAGCGTGATTGCTGCTATTCGTTGGCTCCCGTCGGGAGTGGAAAGGATCTGGGAATCATGCGGCGTTGTGGTGCCCGGCTGACAGTCTTCCATCCAGAACAGCCGCTCTCGCGATTGCGGCCCTGTGGGGCCCCCGTGGTTACTGCCGCATCCGCCGCTTCTTTCTCATCCGGACATTGGCGGCTTCATTGACCAGGCCTTCGGCCCGCGATGTCGAGACGGCTGTTCCGTGCCGACGCAGGCGCCCATAGTCGACGAGGCAGACAGGTCGTGCGTCAGGTAGGTCTGAAGGCCCATTGTTCGCGCCGCCGCCGACAACGCCGCTTCCCTTGTTTCACCACGAGTGCGTTCGCGAGCTTGAATGCCAAATCGGAGCAGGTTGCCAATCGCCTCCAGCGCTCGGCGCACCAGCCTTCCAGGCAGTCAGCGACGGAGGCAAGACGGCTGCGGATCTTCGTGTGGCTCTGTTTGGCGCATGATGTCAGCGCGTTCAAAAGTCGCGCAGCTTCACGAAAACCATGTCGCGCGCCCAGATCGGCTTGCAGCTTGCGAAGGTCCGGCGTCGCGTTCTCCGGGAGAATTCGCGTGAGCGGAAAGTATGCCGCCGTGAACGCTGGAAAACCCGGGAAACGGCACATGCACATCCGGACCCGCGGCGCCTCGACGGTCACACGGCCGAACGGAGAATCGATCCGACGTAGGCGGCGGTCATGGATGGGCAAATAGGTCCGGCAGGTCTGGCAAACCCGCTCAATCTAGATGATTTCTTCCACCTGATCCTGCAGAACTGCCCGCTGGATCTCTTTCAGGATCGACTTCCCTTCGGCAAGGCTTAGCCCAAATTTTCCGCGGAGGCCTCTGTCGAACTCCGATTCAGGCCGCCGACTTCATGTGCCCGCCGCTGACCCCAGCCGAAATCCGCTTCGATCCTGATACGCACCTTCATCATCAACCTTCCTGCCGCGAACGCAGGAGAATAGGCCGCTCCCGATCTGAACCCACCGAACTTTTCCACTCCGGTCGACACACCAGAATGCTCGGTGCTTGGGTGGGGTAGAGTGTTCAGCAATGGTGCCGATCATCGTTCGAAAAGAACCAAAAATCCCATACTATCAGGGACTTAGGTTCGCATATGTTCGGATGAAATGGTGCCCAGGAGAGGACTCGAACCTCCACGCCTTGCGGCACACGGACCTGAACCGTGCGCGTCTACCAATTCCGCCACCTGGGCAGGTGTCGTGAGGCGCGATGTATCGCCGGTGCGGCGGCGTGTCAACGGGGGTTGCGTGTGAATTCGGCTGCGGCGCAATCGCGCCTTGTCGGGCGGGCGCACGGGCGCTAATCAGGGCGCAGGTTCAAGAAGACCGGAGGCACGGCGCATGTCCAAGCTCGTCACGATCTATGGCGGTTCGGGATTTCTCGGGCGATACATCGCGCGGCGGATGGCGAAAGAGGGTTGGCGCGTTCGGGTCGCTTGCCGCCGCCCGAATGAGGCGCTGTTCGTCAAGCCCTACGGCGTGGTTGGTCAGGTTGAACCGGTGTTCAGCAATATCCGCGACGACGCTTCGGTGCGGGCGGCGATGATGGGGGCCGATGCTGTTGTGAACTGCGTCGGAACCTTCGACAAGGGCGGGCGCAACAACTTCGACGCGGTGCAGGCCGAAGGCGCCGGCCGGATCGCGCGGATCGCCGCCGATATCGGCGTTGGCACGCTTGTTCAGGTCTCGGCGATCGGCGCGGACGCCGAAAGCGACAGCGACTATGCCCGGACAAAAGCGGAAGGCGAGGCGGCGGTGCTGTCAGCGTTTCCGGCTGCCATGATCCTCAGGCCGTCGGTGATGTTTGGACCGGAGGACGGTTTCTTCAACCGCTTCGCCGCGATGTCACGGCTCGGCCCGGTCCTGCCGATCGTCGGCGGATCGACTCGGTTCCAGCCGGTCTATGTCGACGATGTCGCCCAGGCAGCCGTCGCGGGCATCCTAGGACAGGCGACAGGCATCTATGAGCTTGGCGGGCCGGATGTTGCGACTTTCCGCGATTTGATGGGCGAGATGCTCAAGGTGGTCAGCCGCCGGCGGCTGATCGTCAATCAGCCCTTCTGGGTGGCCCGGATCATCGCCGGTCTGCTCGATTTCGGATCCTTTGTCACCGGAGGGCTGGTCACGAACCGCGTCCTGACCCGCGATCAGGTCAAGACCTTGCGCCACGACAACGTCGTCGCGGGCAGCGCGCGCGGGCTTTCCGATCTCGGGATTGCCGCTACGCCGTTCGGTGCGGTTCTGCCCGACTATCTCTGGCGGTTCCGTCCCTCGGGTCAGTATGATGCGATCAAGGCCTCCGCCAAGAATCTCAAGAGGCAGTCGTGAGGCTTCGGCCGGAAAGCATCCTCCATGTCCGATACCACGATCGTCGCGGGGCTGCTTGGCCTTCTGGAAGGGCTGACCGAGTTCATTCCGGTCTCATCGACCGGGCACATCCTGCTTGCCGGCCATTTTCTTGGCTTCGAGAGCGCCGGCAAGACCTTTGAGGTCGTGATCCAGCTTGGCGCGGTTCTGGCGATTTTGGGTGTCTATTCCGCCAAGATCGCCCGCACAGTTGCCGGACTTCCCACTGATCCGCAGGCACGGCGGTTCGCGGGTTCCGTCCTGATCGCGTTCTTGCCGGCTGTGGTGGTCGGCGTCCTTGCTCATGACTTCATCAAGGATGTGCTTTTCGAGAGCCCGCGGCTGATCTCGGCGATGCTGATCCTTGGCGGCATCGTGCTTCTGGTGGTCGACCGCCTGCCGCTGACGCCGCGCCATCACGATGCAGAGCGGTTTCCGTTGGGTATGGCGCTGGGCGTCGGGATCATCCAGTGCCTTGCCATGATTCCGGGCGTTTCCCGCTCGGGTGCGACGATTGTTGGCGGGCTTTTGCTCGGTGCCGACAAGCGGGCGGCGGCGGAGTTTTCGTTCTTCCTGTCGATGCCGACGATGGCGGGGGCCTTCGGCTACGATCTTTACAAGAACCGCGACGTTCTGGACCTGAGTGCGGTGGGCGAGATCGCGGTCGGTTTTGCGGCGGCGTTCATTGCCGCAGTTCTCGTGGTCAGGTGGTTGCTCGGCTATGTCAGCCAGCACGGATATGCGCTTTTTGGCTGGTGGCGAATCATCGTCGGGACAGTTGCCCTAGCCGCTTTGAGCACGGGCTTGGCGTAGATAGGGAATAAAGGCTGCCATATTTTTGGTCAAATTATCCGTCCTATCGTGAATTCAGCGCAAGTTTCCTCGATTTAGGTAAATAGTTCTGACTTTTACTTTTGAGCCTGCGAGAGTAGCAAGGCATGCCGATGTCCGCGTCGCAAGGATCTGCCCCATGGCTCAAAACCGCATGCTGAAATTCGTGACCGTCTCGAAGGAGATGCCGGAAAAGCGTGCGGCCAGTGTGCGCGCTCAGGATTTCAGCGAGATTTACCGCGAGTACGCCGCTGCCAAGGCCGCCGAACAGGCCGGGCGGTGCAGTCAGTGCGGCGTGCCCTACTGTCAGACCCACTGCCCCCTGCACAACAACATCCCCGACTGGCTGCGGCTGACCGCAGAGGGACGCCTCCAGGAAGCCTATGAACTGAGCCAGGAGACCAACACCTTCCCCGAAATCTGCGGCCGCATCTGCCCGCAGGACCGGCTTTGCGAGGGAAACTGCGTGATCGAACAGGCGGGCCACGGCACCGTGACCATCGGCGCGATCGAGAAACACCTGACCGACACCGCCTGGGACATGGGCTGGGTCAAGCCGATCCGGCCCAAGGCGGAGCGGCCCGAGAGCGTCGGCATCATCGGCGCCGGCCCGGGCGGGCTGGCCGCCGCCGACGCGCTGCGGCGGGCGGGAGTGCAGGTGACGGTCTATGACCGCTATGACCGTGGCGGCGGGTTGATGGTCTATGGCATCCCAAGCTTCAAGCTGGAAAAGGACGTGGTGCAGCAGCGCATCGCCCAGCTTGAACAGGGCGGCGTGCAGATGGTCCTGAACTGCAATGTCGGCGAGGATATCAGCTTTGACGCAATCCGCGGCAAGCATGACGCCGTGATAATCGCGACTGGGGTGTACAAGAGCCGCGAACTGAGCGGGCCGGGTTCGGGGGCGGAAGGCATCGTCAAGGCCATCGACTACCTGACCGCCTCGAACCGCAAGAGTTTTGGCGACGAGGTACCGGAATACGATTCCGGTGAGCTGAACGCCGCCGGCAAGCGCGTCGTCGTCATCGGCGGCGGCGATACGGCGATGGACTGCGTGCGCACCGCAATCCGCCAGGGCGCACAGTCCGTCAAGTGTCTATACCGCCGCGACAGGGCCAACATGCCCGGCTCGCAGCGCGAGGTCGCCAATGCCGAGGAGGAGGGGGTGGAGTTCGTTTGGCTGACCGCGCCTAAGGGCTTTACGGCAGGTGACGCTGTCGAAGGCGTCATGGTCCAGAAGATGCGGCTTGGCGCACCCGATGCGACCGGGCGGCAGGCGCCGGAACTGATCGAGGGCGCCGATTATGTCGAGGATGCCGAACTGGTGATCAAGGCACTGGGTTTCGAGCCGGAGGACCTGCCGAAACTCTGGGGAGTGGACGGGCTGGACGTGACCCGCTGGGGTACGATCAAGGCCGATTTCCGCAGCCATGCGACGAGCCTTCCAGGTGTCTATGCGGTGGGCGACATCGTGCGCGGAGCTTCGCTTGTCGTATGGGCGATCCGCGACGGGAGGGAGGCGGCCGAGAGTATTCTGGAGTATCTTGCCGAAGCGCAGGCGGTGGCGGCCGAGTGAGAATGGTCAGAGCCGCGGGGCGGGACAGAGTGCGTCGGGTTTGCGTACCGCATGCGTATGGCATCCGTCGCGACACGGAGTAGGGCGCGTCGGAACGGGCAAATCGGTTAATGGGTCAGCGGCCCTGACCCGGAGTATGAAGGAACTATGAACGTGTCACGGCTTCGGACCATCTTGTCGCTGGGCGCCCTGGCGCTCACCCCCGCCCTGCCCGCCCATGCCGGCGGCAAGTTCGCGCCCCCCAAGGGCTGCGAGGTCTATGTGACTGTGCAGATGCGCAGTTGCCAGGTGTCGCATCATTATCGCTGCGCCGGGAGTGACGACGGCGACCAATGGGCGGCATATCTGGACGGCGAGGGGCCGTTCTATGTCAGCCGCATCGACGCCGAGACGCGGTGGATGGAAAGCTGGGACTTGATCACGGGGGAAACCGACAAACTGCTGTCCGAGGCCGATCCGGCGTCATTCACCGTTCTTCTGAACACCGGGCGCGACGACTATGACTTTCGCACCGAAAGCAGCACCGGAGAGATCCGGCGGTTCGCCGGGTTTGACGAGTTGACGGGCGAGACGGTGGTGATCGACGGTGTTCCGCTGGAGGTGACCAAGTTCGACCTGACCGCGTATTCCGAGGACGGCACGATGATCTGGCGGCGCACCGGAAACCAGTTCATCAGCCGCGAGTGGCGGATCTTCTGGTCTGACAAGGAGCTTTTCGAGAACGCCGCAGGCGACAAGGTGGACACGCTCAGCACGCCGGTGAAGTTCGAGCAGCCCGGGGACAAGGGATTTCTGGCAGCCGAGCCGGTCTATGACTGCGAGGCGATGATGACGGAAGCGCAGGCCGCGGCCCGACCGAAGGACGGATCATGACCAACGATCTGGCCCTAAGCGGGCACTGCCTGTGCGGCGGCGTCACGATCGAGGTGTCGAACGGACATGACCCGCGCGTTGGGGCCTGCCATTGCCGCATGTGCCAGCGCTGGTCGGGCGGGCTGTTCCTGTGCTTCGATGCGCCGGCCGAGGCCGTTACGATATCGGGCGAGGTGAGGCGCTATCCGTCATCGTCCTTTTCGGAGCGCGCGTTCTGCCCGACCTGCGGTTCGGCGCTCTGGATGCGCGATACAGGCCGAGAGGACGCGCCGTTCGAGCTGATGCCCGGCCTGTTCGACGCCGCCAGGGGATGGCCGTTGCGCTCGGAGATTTATGTCGACCGGGCGCTGGCCTGCCTGCGTCTGGCCGGCGATCACCGGCGCGAGACGCGGGCGGAATACGAGGCGGAGCACCCCGCTGTTGAAGGAGACATGCCATGATGTGCCATGACCAAGACTGGGCCGCAGCCGAGGAAAGTCGCCGGACGTGGATGGCGGAAAACAGTCTCTATCGCGCCGAAGACGAGCATTCGTCGTGCGGTGTCGGCCTTGTCGTCGCGATCAACGGGGAGCCGTCGCGGAAGGTTGTGGACAGTGGTATCGAGGCGCTGAAGGCGGTCTGGCACCGGGGGGCTGTCGACGCCGACGGCAAGACCGGCGACGGCGCGGGGATTCATGTCCAGATCCCGGTAAAGTTCTTCTACGACCAGGTCCGGCGGACCGGGCATGAGCCGGATTTCGGCAAGCTGATCGCGGTGGGCCAGATCTTCCTGCCGCGCACCGATTTCGGCGCGCAAGAGCGTTGCCGGACCATCGTGGAGACCGAAGTCCTGCGCATGGGCCACTACATCTATGGCTGGCGGCACGTTCCGGTGAACACGGAAGTGCTGGGCGAAAAGGCCAATGCCACGCGGCCCGAGATCGAACAGATCCTGATCCGCTGCGAAAAGGACGTGGACCGGGAGCAGTTCGAACGCGAGCTTTACATCATCCGCCGACGGATCGAGAAGGCGGCGCTGGCCGCCCACATCGCGGGAATGTACGTCTGTTCGCTGTCGTGCCGGTCGCTGATCTACAAGGGGATGATGTTGGCCGAGCAGGTGGCGGTCTTTTACCCCGATCTGATGGATGAGCGGTTCGAGAGCGCCTTTGCGATCTATCACCAACGCTATTCGACGAACACTTTCCCGCAATGGGCGCTGGCGCAGCCCTTCCGCATGCTCGCCCATAACGGCGAGATCAACACGCTGAAGGGCAACATGAACTGGATGCGGAGCCATGAGATCCGCATGGCGTCGGGCGCGTTCGGCGACATGGCCGAGGATATCAAGCCGATCATCCCGGCGGGAACGTCGGATTCCGGTGCGCTCGATGCGGTCTTCGAAGCTTTGGTCCGGGCGGGGCGTTCCGCGCCGATGGCCAAGACGATGCTCGTGCCCGAGGCATGGTCGAAATCGACCGTGGAACTGCCGAAGGCTTGGGTCGACATGTATTCCTACTGCAACGCGGTGATGGAGCCCTGGGACGGGCCGGCCGCACTTGCCATGACAGACGGGCGCTGGGTATGCGGCGGTCTCGACCGCAACGGGCTCAGGCCGATGCGCTACGTTCTGACCGGCGACGGCATGCTGATTGCCGGCTCCGAGGCCGGGATGGTGCCGGTCGACGAGATGACGGTGCGGGAAAAGGGCGCGCTCGGGCCCGGCCAGATGATCGCGGTCGATATGGAAGAGGGCAGGCTTTACCACGACCGAGAGATCAAGGACCGGCTTGCGGCTGAAAGGCCGTTTGGCGAGTGGATCCAGAAGGTCACCGATCTGAACGCGATGATGCGCGATGTGCCGGAAAAGGCGCTTCACGAGGGGGCCGACCTGCGCAAGCGGCAGATCGCGGCCGGCTATTCTCTGGAAGAGGTCGAGCAGGTGCTGGCGCCGATGGCGGAGGACGGCAAGGAAATGGTCGCCTCGATGGGCGACGACACGCCTGCCGCGGTGCTTTCCAGGCAGTATAGACCCTTGTCGCACTTCTTCCGGCAGAATTTCAGCCAGGTCACGAACCCGCCCATCGACTCGCTTCGCGAAAGCCGTGTGATGAGCCTCAAGACCCGGTTCGGAAACCTCAAGAACGTGTTGGACGAGGACAGTTCGCAGACCGAGATCCTGGTGCTGGAAAGCCCGTTCATCGCCAATGCGGAATTCGAGGAGATGATGCGCCAGTTCGGCGAGAGCGTGGCGGTGATCGACTGCACCTTCCCGGCGGGCGGCGCGCATGACGCGCTGCGGCTGGGGCTGGAGCGGATCCGGGCCGAGGCGGAGGATGCCGTGCGCTCGGGCGCGGGGCATCTGGTGCTGAGCGACCAGAAGCAGGGCGCGGAGCGGATCGCGATGCCGATGATCCTTGCGACGAGTGCTGTGCATTCGTGGCTGACGCGCAAGGGTCTGCGCACCTTCACCTCGCTCAACGTGCGGTCGGCGGAATGTATCGACCCGCACTATTTCGCGGTGCTGATCGGCTGTGGCGCGACCACGGTCAACGCCTATCTGGCGCAGGACACGGTGGCCGACCGGGTGCGGCGGGGGCTGATCGAAGGCCAGTTGATCGACGCGATGCGGCGCTACCGCGACGCGATCGACGCGGGCCTTCTGAAGATCATGTCGAAGATGGGAATCTCGGTGATCTCGTCCTATCGCGGCGGCCTGAACTTCGAGGCGGTGGGTTTGAGCCGCGCTATGGTGGCCGAGTATTTCCCCGGCATGCACAGCCGCATTTCGGGCATCGGCACCAGCGGCATCCAGCGCAAGCTTGAGGAGATTCACGCGCTGGGCTGGCGGGGCGGCACCGACGTTCTGCCGATCGGCGGCTTCTACAAGGCGCGGGCCAAGGGCGAAAAGCATGCATGGGAAGCCACGACGATGCATCTTCTGCAGTCGGCGTGCGAGAAGGCCTCCTACGACCTTTGGAAGAAGTACAGCCAGACGATGCGGGCCAATCCGCCGATCCATCTGCGCGACCTTCTGGACATCAAGCCCCTCGGCCGGCCGGTGCAGATCGAGGAGGTGGAGAGCATCACCTCGATCCGCAAACGCTTCGTGACGCCGGGTATGTCGCTCGGGGCGCTGAGTCCCGAGGCGCACATGACCTTGAACATCGCCATGAACCGGATCGGGGCGAAATCCGATAGCGGCGAGGGCGGCGAGGATCCGGCGCATTTCCAGCCGATGCCGAACGGCGACAACCCTTCGGCCAAGATCAAGCAGGTGGCGTCGGGCCGCTTTGGCGTGACGGCGGAATACCTCAACGCCTGCGAGGAGCTTGAGATCAAGGTTGCGCAAGGGGCGAAGCCCGGCGAGGGCGGGCAGTTGCCGGGCATGAAGGTGACGGCGCTGATCGCGCGGCTCAGGCATTCCACGCCGGGGGTGACGCTCATTTCGCCGCCGCCGCATCACGACATCTACTCGATCGAGGATCTGGCGCAACTGATCTACGACCTCAAGCAGATCAACCCGCGCGCCAAGGTGACGGTGAAGCTCGTCGCCATGTCGGGCGTCGGCACCATTGCGGCAGGTGTCGCCAAGGCCAGGGCCGACGTGATCCTGATCTCGGGCCATAACGGCGGCACCGGCGCAAGCCCCGCGACCTCGATCAAGTATGCGGGCCTACCTTGGGAAATGGGCCTGACCGAGGCGCATCAGGTTCTGGCGATGAACAAGCTGCGCGACCGGATCACGCTGCGCACCGACGGAGGTTTGCGCACCGGGCGCGACATCGTCATCGCGGCGATGATGGGAGCCGAGGAATACGGCATCGGCACCGCCGCGCTGATCGCCATGGGCTGCATCATGGTGCGCCAGTGCCAGTCGAACACCTGCCCGGTCGGCGTCTGCACCCAGGACGAACGGCTGCGCGCCATGTTCAACGGCAGCGCCGACAAGGTGGTGAACCTGATCACCTTCTACGCTCAGGAAGTGCGCGAGATCCTGGCCGAGATCGGGGCGCGGTCGCTGGACGAGATCATCGGGCGCGCCGACCTCCTCAGCCAGGTCAGCCGGGGTTCGGCGCATCTCGACGATCTCGACCTAAATCCGCTGCTGATCACCGTCGACGGGTCGGAGCGGATCGTCTACGACCGCTCGAAACCCCGCAACGCGGTGCCCGACACGCTCGATGCCGAGATCATCCGCGACGGCGCGCGGTTCTTCGAGGACGGCGAGAAGATGCAGCTTTCCTACGCGGTCCGGAACACCCACCGCACCATCGGCACGCGGGCGTCGAGCCTGATCGTCAAGAACTTCGGGATGAACAACAATCTTCAGCCCGACCATCTGACGGTAAAGCTGACCGGGTCGTGCGGCCAATCGCTCGGCGCCTTCGCGGCGCCGGGGCTGAAGCTCGAAGTCTCGGGCGATGCGAACGACTATGTCGGCAAGGGGCTTTCGGGCGGGCTGATCGTGGTCAGGCCGCCGATGGTGTCGCCTCTGGAGGCGTCGGAGAACACGATCATCGGCAACACCGTGCTTTATGGGGCGACCGACGGCTATCTTTTCGCAGCCGGGCGGGCGGGTGAGCGGTTCGCCGTCCGCAATTCCGGCGCCAAGGTGGTGATCGAGGGTTGCGGCTCGAACGGTTGTGAATACATGACCGGCGGCGTCGCGGTGATACTCGGCCGGATCGGCGCCAATTTTGGCGCGGGCATGACCGGCGGCATGGCCTATCTTCATGACCCCGACGGCTCCGCCAAGGTGATGATGAACATGGAAACGCTTGTCACCTCTGCGGTAAGCCATCCGCACTGGGAGGCTGAGTTGAAAGGACTGATCGAACGCCATGCCACCGAGACCGGAAGCCTGAAGGCGAAGGCGATCCTGGCCGATTGGGCAGTGGAGCGGGCGAATTTCGTGCAGGCCTGCCCGAAGGAGATGCTGAACCGCATTCCGCATCCGCTGGGCAGCGATTCAGAGGCTGTCCCGGCGGAATAGGGTCTGTTTTCGAGCGAACGGACGAGGGCCGGACGTGTCGTCCGACGGCGCGCTTCGTGCCGTCCGGGGGACCCTTGGCGCCACGAATAGCACCGCCTTAGTCGTGCCATGCTCATGTGCAACGGTTCCGGAGTTCCGAGCCAGATCGGGACGGCCCTAGTGGATTCGTCAATCTTTTCAGGCTAAGGCAACGCTTATGACCAAGGCCGACAACCAGTTCCTACGCGCCACACGCAAGCACTTCGAGGCGCTGCGCCGCACCGGTCCGGGCCCGGACGCGGGGGCCGAGCCTTTTCCGGACGACTGGTTCGACCTGATGCCGGGCGTCTATGCCGATTTCGGCGCGATGTTCTACCTTGCGTCGATGACCGCGTTCCACAGGTCGCGGACACTGGCCACGGCCGTCTCGACGCTGGAGCCGGCCTTGCGGCTAGGACAGTATCATATCTTCCGGTCGAACGGCTTTCCGCGCGCCTTCGTGACATGGGCCGGGCTCGACCCGCAAGGCGAACGCCGCTTCGCCATCGACCATCAACCGATCGCACCCGAAGCCTGGAACAGCGGGCCGTCGGTCTGGCTTGTCGACTTCGTTGCGCCGTTCGGTCATTTCGACCAGATCGTTCCGAAACTGACCGCCAACCCCGATCTTCGCCGACTTCGCGCGCTTTGGCATGACGAGACGGGCGAAGGCTACCGCGTCATGGAGTGGTCGCGGGAGGGTATGGACGGCCCAATCGCCCAGCGTTCCTTCACGCCCGCCGAATTCGCGGCGCGGCTGGCGGAGGGCTAAGCCATGGGTGCGCCGAACATCGTCGGAACCTCGACCGGCACGGTCACCGAAGCCAGCGGTGCGGTGATCACCGGGAATCTTGACGATTCCAATCCCTGGTTCAACAATGACGCCTGGTCGATCACGGTGAGCGCCACCTACGGCACCGCGACCATCAACCCGACGACCGGGGTGTGGAGCTATGATCTCAATGACAGTCATCCTGCCGTCGTGGCGCTCAACCTCGGCGACACGCTGACCGACACGTTCACTGTCAGGATCACCGACGCCGGCGGCAGCGATACCCAAGTAGTGACGATCACCATCAACGGCGCGCCCTGTTTCACGCCCGGCGTGCGCATCGCGACCCCAGGGGGCGAGCGCCCGGTGGAAGAGCTGGAGGTGGGCGACCTGGTGACGACGCGCGATCACGGAGATCGTCCGATCCGGTGGATCGGGCAACGCAAGGTGGCCGCCGTCGGCGACCTTGCGCCCATCCGCATCGCGGCAGGGGCGCTCGGCAACAGGCGCGACCTGATCGTGTCGCCACAGCACCGGGTCCTGGTGTCGGGCTGGTTGGCGGAGCTGCATTTCGGCCAGCCGGAAGTTCTGGTGGCGGCGAAGCATCTGGCGGGCGGCGATCTGATCCACTCCGTTCCCGGCGGGGAAGTGATCTACATTCACATCATGTTCGATGACCACGAAGTGATCTATGCCGAGGGCATCGCGACCGAAAGCTTCTTTTTCGGCGGTGATTTCGCACGTGACATCGCTGCCCAGGAACAGGAACTGAGGCGGATCCTTGACGAACTGCCTGGCGATGCAGCGCCCCGAACGGCACGGCGCTGCGTGAGTGCCGCAGAAGCCGAGGTGCTGCGCAAGGGATTGCTGCGGAGCGGCGCGCGGATCCCTTGACCCCGCGACCCGCGGCATGGCTAATCTGGCGCGATGGCAAAGAGCAAAAAAACACCAGCAAGAGCCGCGAAGAAAAGAACCCGGGCGAAGGCGAAATCCGTCTGGACCCTGCGGCGCATCGTACGGCTTTTGCTGCGCGGGGTCGCGGGCGTGGTCGGGGTCTTCGTCCTGCTCGTGGTGCTTTTGACCTTCGTCAATCCGGTGTTGACGCCTTATATGATCGCCGAAAGCTGGCGGCACGGCGGAATCAGCCGGGATTGGGTCGATCTGGAGGATATCTCGCCCCGGATGGCGCGGTCGGTGGTGGCGGCGGAGGACGCGAACTACTGCCTGCACTGGGGCTTCGACATGGCCGCGATCCGGGCGGCTCTGGACGAAGGCGCGGGGCGCGGCGCATCGACCTTGAGCCAGCAGGTGGTCAAGAACGTCTTTCTCTGGCAGGGGCGAAGCTGGGCCAGAAAGGCGCTTGAGGCGCTGATGACCCCGGTGGTGGAACTGATCTGGACCAAACGGCGGATTCTGGAGGTCTATCTCAACGTTGCGGAGACCGGGAAAGGCACTTTCGGTGTAGAGGCTGCGGCGCAGAAGTACTTCGGCAAGAGCGCGGCCGAGCTTTTGCCGGTCCAGGCGGCGCTGATCGCAGCCGTGCTTCCGGACCCCAAGGGGCGCAACCCCGCGCGACCGTCAGGCTACCTGACCCGCAAGGCCGCGATCATTGCCGAAGGGGCGGCGACGATCCGCGCCGACGGACGCTCGGCCTGTTTCGAGGATTGAACGCGGTGGGCTGCGCCGCTATCAGGGACAGGATCCCGCCAAGAGCATTTGCCCATGACCCGACTTTACCACGTTCCGCTTTCGCCTTTTTGCCGCAAGGTGCGCTTAACGCTGGCTGAGAAGAAGGTCGAGGTGGAACTGGTGGAAGAGCGCTATTGGGAGCAGGGACAGGAATTCCTGCGTCGCAATCCGGCCGGGAAAATTCCGGTGATCCGCCATGACGGCAAGGTGATGTCCGAAAGCCAGGCGATCTGCGAGTACCTCGATGAGACGATCCCCGAGCCGAGGCTGATGCCGAAGGATGCCCAAGGTCGCTACGAGGTGCGCAGGCTCTGTTCATGGTTCGACGACAAGTTCCATGACGAGGTGACCTCGAAGCTGCTCTACGAGCGGGTCAACAAGAAGGTCATGGGGCACGGCTATCCGGATTCGAAGAACGTGAAGTTCGGCGCGACGCGGATCAAGTATCACATCGACTATCTGGGATGGCTTCTCGATCAGCGGCGCTGGCTGGCGGGGAACGAGATGACGCTTGCGGATTTTGCCGCTGCTGCGCATCTTTCGTCGCTGGACTACATTTCGGACGTGGATTGGAACCGCAGCCAGAACGTCAAGGACTGGTACGCGAAGATCAAGTCGCGGCCATCTTTCCGGTCGCTGCTGGCCGATCAGGTGCCGGGCTTTCCGCCGCCGGCGCATTACGCGGATCTGGATTTCTGATCCCGGTGACGAAGCCCCGGGGGTTTCACACCCCCGGACCCCTGTGGAGTATTTTCGAACAGAAGAAGGAGCGGCCCCGTGGATCCGAGCGAGTTCAAGGCGCGGATCGTCGAGCAGGCCCGGGCCGAAGGGTTTTCCGCCGCGGGCTTCTGCGCGCCCACGGCGATTCCGCAAGCCGCGGGGCGGCTTCGGGCCTTCGTCGATGGCGGGCGGCATGGGCAGATGGGCTGGATGGAAGAGCGGATGGGTTGGCGCGGCAACCCGGCCGCCTTATGGCCCGAGGCGCAAACCGTGATCATGCTTGCCGAGGTCTATACGCCCGAGGCGGATCCATTGGCGGTTCTGGAGGCCCGTGACCGGGGGGCAGTTTCGGTCTATGCGCAGGGCCGGGATTATCATGACCTGGTCAAGAAGCGACTGAAACGATTGGGGCGCTGGTTGATCGACGAGGCTGGAAAGGGCTCTGTTCCGCCAGAAATCAAGGTGTTCGTCGATACGGCCCCGGTGATGGAGAAGCCTCTGGCGCAGGCGGCGGGAATCGGCTGGCAGGGCAAGCACACCAACCTGGTGAGCCGGGACCTGGGAAGCTGGTTCTTCCTCGGCGCGATCTTCACCACGCTCGATCTGCCCAAGGACTTGGCCGACGGCGATCATTGCGGGTCGTGCCGCGCCTGTCTGGACATCTGCCCGACCGGCGCGTTTCCGGCGCCCTATCAACTCGATGCGCGGCGATGCATTTCCTACCTCACGATCGAGCACAAGGGGCCGGTCGACGAGGAGTTGCGCGCCCTGATGGGCAACCGGATTTATGGTTGCGACGATTGTCTGGCGGTCTGTCCGTGGAACAAGTTTGCCGTTGCGGCCATGGAAATCGGCTATAAGCCGCGCGTCGGGGCGCCCGAGCTTTGCGAGCTTGCCGCGCTGGACGATGCGGGCTTCCGCTCGCGCTTTTCTGGCAGCCCGATCAAGCGGATCGGGCGGGATCGTTTCGTACGGAACGTACTCTATGCCGTGGGGAATTCGGACAATCCGGCGCTGCGGCGGGCGGCGCAGGCATTGGTGGATGACGCAGATCCCGCCGTGGCGGATGCGGCGAGATGGGCAGCGGCGCGGCTGGCGGAGTGATGCGCGCGTTTCGGCCCGCAGCGCTTTGAGGGGTGGATTTCGGTCCGATTCGGCCCCATCTTGAGGGTGTGGCTGCAAGAGCAGACGCGTACCAAAGGAGGAGAGAATGAGCCGGCTTGCTGTCGACCGTCGCGCCGCACCTGAAGGTGGACGTCTGAAGCACTATGTCGAGGTCGAGAAGACCTGCGGCGAGGAAGGGACGCATCCGGCGTCCAAGGCTTTGTATGAACGGCCCGTCAAGCGCAACAATGCAGCGCGGATCCGGGAGTTCATGCGCATCGAGCGCGGACGCACCACCTGACGGGGGCCTCTACTCCGCGCCGCCGCGGATGATCCTTGCGATGGCATCGAAGCCGCTCGCCTCGGCGAGTGCGAGAGGCGTCATGCCGTCGCGGTCTGTTATGCTCGCATCGGCCCCCGCTTCAATGAGGGCGCGCACCGTTTCCTGGTGATCGGACCCGCCATCGCCGAGGACCACCGCCTCTATCAGCGCGGTCCAGCCGAGATTGTTGACGTGGTCGAGAGGCGCCCCCGCCGCGATCAGGCGTCGCACGACCTCATGATGGCCAAGCTCGGAGGCGGCGATAAGCGCGGTTCCGTCCCAGTTGGTGTGGATGAGATCGGGCCGGTTGCCGAAGTCGAGGGCGAGCGACATGAGTTCCGCATCGCCCGCGACGGCGGCAATCGTCACCACGTCATAACCGACCTCGTCCTGCGCGTTCATGTCCGCGCCCGCCTCGGCCAGGGCCTTCAACGCGGCGTCGTTGGAGGCGAAGGCCGCGACGATAGTCGGCGTGCGGCGGCGTCGGTCGCGGGCATTGACGTCGGCGCCCTGCCGCACGAGCCGGCGGATTTCCCCCACATCCCCCTGATGTGCGGCGCGGTGGAGACCGACATAGCCGGCGATCTCGGCTTGCGACGGCGCGGTCTGAGCGAAGGCGGGAAGGGCAAATAGGCAAAGCGCGACGACGAGACGGAGCATGGGCTTTCCTTTCTTCCTGATGGCCTTGCCGGGCCAGGATTGCTGTTCCATATGAAGCCTGACAGTGAACAGGGACACAATCATGCCGCTACGCGAAAGAGTTTCGTCATTTCTCGACAGGCGATGGGTGCGCAACGTCATCATCGGTGTCATCCTCTTCAATGCCGTGGTCCTCGGGCTCGAGACGTCGGAGGTGGCGATGGCGCGGGCCGGTTGGTTGCTGGTGACGCTCGACGCGCTGTGCCTTGCCATTTTCGCGGTCGAGATCGCGGCGAAGATCTATGCGCGACGGCTGGCCTTTTTCCGCGACGGCTGGAACCTGTTCGATTTCGCCATCGTCGCCGTGGCGCTGGTGCCTGTCGGCCAGGGCTTTGCGGTGCTGCGGGTGCTGCGCATTCTCCGGCTTCTGCGTATCGTCTCGGTCGCGCCGCGTCTCAGGCGCGTGGTCGAAGGATTCATCACGGCGCTGCCGGGGATGGGTTCGGTCTTTCTCCTGATGGGGATCGTCTTCTACATCGCGTCGGTCATGGCGACGAAGCTTTTCGGGACGAGCTTTCCCGACTGGTTCGGCACACTCGGGCGGTCGGGCTACACGCTGTTCCAGATCATGACGCTGGAAAGCTGGTCAATGGGCGTCGTGCGGCCGGTGATGGAGGTCTACCCCTGGGCCTGGGCGTTCTTCGTGCCATTCATCCTCGTCACGACCTTCGCGGTGGTGAACCTGCTCGTGGGCCTCATCGTGAATTCGATGCAGGCGGCGCATAGCGAGGAGGAGGATGCCCGCACGGACGCCTATCGCGACGAGATGCTGTCGCGGCTTGCCGCTATAGAGGCGAAGCTGGACGCCGTCAGACGCGGTTAGGCGCGCTTCTCGCCGAGCCGGGCGATGCCGAGCGTTTCAAGCACCTTAGCCTCGATGTCGGCGGCGTTCATGCCGGCCGTGGCGTACATGTCCTCGGGCGCCGACTGGTCGATGAACGTGTCGGGCAGGACCATGGAGCGGAATTTCAGGCCGCGATCGAAGATGCCCTCATTCGCCAGAAACTGCGCGACATGGCTGCCGAAGCCGCCGATGGCGCCTTCCTCGATGGTGATCAGCGCTTCGTGATCGCGGGCGAGACGCAGGATCAGGTCGCGGTCAAGCGGCTTGGCGAAGCGGGCATCGGCGACGGTCGGGGCGAGGCCGCGGGCACCGAGCGCCTCGCGGGCCTTCAGGACTTCGGCAAGGCGTGTGCCGAAGGACAGGATCGCGACGCGGCCACCTTCGGCGATGATGCGGCCGCGGCCGACCTCGAGCGGCGTCGCACGCTCGGGCATGTCGGTGCCGGTGCCGTCGCCGCGCGGATAACGAAAGGCAGACGGGCGGTCATCGATGGCGGCGGCGGTGGCGACCATGTGGACGAGTTCGGCTTCGTCGGCGGCGGCCATCACGACGAAATCCGGGAGGTTTGAGAGATAGGCAATGTCGAAGGCGCCGGCATGGGTGGCGCCGTCAGCGCCGACGAGGCCCGCGCGGTCGATGGCGAAGCGGACTGGCAGTCGCTGAATCGCGACATCGTGGACGACCTGGTCGTAGCCGCGCTGCAGGAAGGTCGAATAGAGCGCGCAGAAGGGTTTGAGCCCCGCAGCGGCAAGTCCGGCCGAGAAGGTCACGGCATGCTGTTCGGCGATGCCGACATCGAAGCAGCGCCGGGGAAAGCGCTCGGCGAAGAGGTTGAGCCCGGTTCCGTCGGGCATCGCGGCGGTTATGGCGACAATCCTGTCGTCCTTCTCCGCCTCTTTGATAAGGCTTTGTGCGAAGACCTTGGTATAGGGCGGGGCGTTCGAGGGCGACTTCTTCTGCTCGCCCGTCACGACATCGAACTTGGCGGTTGCGTGACCCTTGTCGGCGGCGCGTTCGGCGGGGGCGTAGCCCTTGCCTTTTCGGGTCAGGACATGGAGCAGGATCGGGCCGGTGGCGCGATCATGAACGGTGCGCAGCACCGGCAGAAGCTGATCGAGATCGTGCCCGTCGATCGGGCCAACATAGGAGAAGCCCAGTTCCTCGAACAACGTGCCGCCAATGGTCATGCCCTTGAGCATCTCCTTGGCCCGGCGGGCACCTTCCTGGAAGGGCTCGGGCAAAAGGCTGATGGCGCCCTTGGCGGCGGCGCGGAATTCCTGGAATGGCGCGCCGGCATAGAGCCGCGAAAGATAGGCCGACATCGCCCCGACGGGGGGGGCGATCGACATTTCGTTGTCGTTGAGAATGACGAAAAGCCGCTTGCCGAGGTGGCCGGCATTGTTCATCGCCTCATAGGCCATGCCCGCGCTCATCGCGCCGTCGCCGATGACCGCGACTGCATCGCCGACATCGGCACCAAGATCGCGGGCCGCGGCGAAACCGAGGGCGGCGGAAATCGAAGTGGAGCTGTGGGCCGCGCCGAAGGGATCATAGGGTGACTCGGAGCGTTTGGTGAAGCCCGACAGCCCGTCTTTCATGCGCAGCGTCCGGATACGGTCGCGCCGGCCGGTGAGGATCTTGTGCGGATAGCACTGATGGCCGACATCCCAGACGATCTTGTCACGCGGCGCGTCGAAGATCGCGTGCAGCGCAACGGTGAGTTCGACAACACCAAGTCCGGCGCCGAGATGGCCGCCGGTGACGGAAACGGCGCTGATCGTTTCGGCGCGCAGCTCATCGGCGAGCAGGCGCAGATCGCGATCCGTCAGCGCCTTGAGATCCGCGGGAACGGTCACGCGGTCCAGCGTCGGAGTTTTGGGTCTGTCGTTCATCAACGGGCTTTCGGGCGCTAGGTCTCACGCGCAATAACGAAACGCGCGGCTTCTCTCAAGGGTTCCGCAGCCGCACCATAGGGCAAAAGGGCCGCTTCCGCCTCGGATATCAGCGCTGCCGCGCGGCGTCTGGCGCCGGCAGGACCAAGGAGCGAGACGAATGTGGCCTTGTTCGCGGCGCCGTCCTTGCCCAGCTTCTTGCCGGCCTTCGACGGGTCGCCCTCGATGTCGAGAAGGTCGTCGGCGATCTGGAAGGCGAGGCCAAGAGCCCGGGCATAGGCGGCGAGCGGTCCGGGATCGGCGCCGGCAAGAATAGCGCCGGACGTGGCGGCAAAGGTGATCAGCGCGCCGGTCTTTCCGGCCTGAAGGCCGGTGATCTCGTCAAGCGTCAGGGCGCGCGGCGCGGTTTCGGCGGCGATGTCGAGCGCCTGGCCCAGCACCATGCCTTCGGCGCCCGAAGCAAGCGCCAAGGCGCGCACAAGGTCGATGCGCCGGTCGGCGGAGCCAAGTGCCGGGTCGGTGCAAAGCTCGAACGCCAGTGTCTGGAGCGCGTCGCCAGCCAGAACCGCTGTCGCCTCATCCCATTTGACATGCACGGTCGGCTGACCGCGTCTGACGTCGTCGTCGTCCATGCATGGCAGATCGTCGTGGATCAGCGAATAGGCGTGCAGCGCCTCGACTGCGGCGGCGGCAGACATCGCGGATTCAGGCTCTATACCGTGCAAAAAAGCGCTTTCCAATGCGAGAAAGGCACGGAGCCGCTTGCCGCCCCGAAGCGCGTAGCGCATCGCATGGATCAGCGGCAGGTCGGCGCGTGCCGCCAGCGCGGCATCGAGTGCGTGCTGAACACCGTTCTGAGCCGCCTCCAACCGGTCGGCGAACAACTCAGAGACCTTCGACGGGGGTGGTTCCCGAAGGCTCCCCATCGGCATTGAGGGTGATCTTGGCGACCTTCTCTTCCGCCGCCTTGAGTTTCTTCTCGCAATGCGCCTTGAGCGCAGCGCCCCTTTCGTAAAGCGCGATCGACTTCTCCAACTCCACGTTTCCGGATTCGAGGTCGCGCACGACATCTTCCAGCGCCTTCATCGCCTCTTCGAAAGTCATCCCGGAAATGTCACTCATCCGTCCCGCTCCATCAGCACCTTGACATGCGCTGCGACCGAAGCGGCCAGCGCGTCGAGATCATATCCACCTTCGAGGCAGGAGACCACCCGACCCGACGCGGTGCGGTCGGCAAGATCGCAGATCGCGTGGGTGATCCAGGCAAAGTCGGACTGGTTCCAGTTGAGACCGGCAAGCGGATCGTCCTGATGTGCGTCGAACCCGGCGGAGACCAGGACAAGCTCTGGGTTGAACTCGGCGACCTGGGCCAGCGCGCCTTCCCATGCCTGCCGCATTTCGTGGCCGCCGGAACCGGGCGCTAGCGGCAGGTTCACGATCTGGCCATGCGCGCCGGTTTCATCGGCATGGCCTGAACCTGGGTAAAGGGGCATCTGGTGGGACGAGACGAACATTGCGCGACCTTCGTTCCAAAGCAGGTCCTGCGTGCCGTTGCCGTGATGGACGTCGAAGTCGAGAACCGCCACCCGGTCGAGCTTGTGATGGTCGAGCGCGTATTTGGCGGCAATGGCGACGGTGCCGAAGATGCAAAACCCCATTGCTCTATCGCGCTCGGCGTGGTGGCCGCAGGGCCGCATCGCGGCGAAGGCGTTCCGAGCCTCGTTCGCGATCACCGCGTCCACCGCCGCCTCCGCCGCGCCGATGGCGCGCAATGCCGCCTCCCAAGATCCGGGCGAAAGGTATGTGTCGGCGTCAAGCTGCACGAAGCCGTCGGAAGGCGCGGCCGCGCGTATGCGGTCGAGATAGGCGGCGCTGTGGCAGCGGAGCACCTCGGCCTCCACCGGCATGGGCGCCGTGCGGCGGTCGAGGCTGGCGAACTCGGCCGCTTCGAGCGCGGCATTGATGGCACGAAGACGGTCCACCCGTTCGGGATGGCCGGGCGGCGTGACATGCCTCAATCCGGCGTCGTGGGTAAAGAGAATCGTCACGAGTACTGCCCTTTCCTGGTGTAACAGGCTCTAATCCGGCGCCAGCATGTAGCCGGCGCCGCGCACCGTTTGCAGGTAGCGCGGCTGTTTGGGATCAGCCTCGAACTTGCGACGGAGGCGGGTGATCTGCACGTCTACGGCGCGTTCCTGCGCCTGGCCGCTTTCGCCGCGGCCGGAGGTGCGGTTGAGATCTTCGACAAGTTGGGTGCGGCTGACCGGCTCGCCCGGCTGGGCGGCAAAGATTCGCATCAGCGCTGCTTCGGTTGCAGTCAGGCGGACAAGCTCCTCGCCCCGCCACATCTCGCCGCGATCGGCATCGTAGCGCACCACGCCCATGTGAAGAGTTCGAGGGAGTTTCGCTTCGGTCTTGGTTGGTGTCCGGCGCAGGATCGCGTTGATCCTGAGAAGCAGTTCCTTCGGCTCGAACGGCTTGGCGAGGTAGTCGTCCGCCCCCGCCTCAAGACCGGCGATGCGGTCGGCGGTTTCGCCCCGCGCGGTCAGCAGGAGAATCGGGGTCGCCAGACTGGTGCGCAAGTCGCGCGTCAGGCTGATGCCGTCTTCGCCGGGCATCATCACGTCCATGACGATGAGGTCGAACTCCAATCCTCCGAGCAGTCGGCGCGCATGGGCGGCGTCGCGCGCAGCAGTGACGAGAAAATCGCTCTTCATCAGGAACTTCTGAAGAAGTGTCCGAATCCGTTCATCGTCATCGACGATCAGGAGGTGGATGTCGCCGGTATCGGTCATGCGGCGCCATCCTTGATCGCGTGGTAGTGTCGCCGGATATCCGGGTCCATCATCGCCTCAAGCACTTGGCGGAATCCGGCGACTGCCGCAGGGCCCGCGGCGCGATAGGCTGCGCGCATCCGGGCGCGTTGGGCATCGCTGAGTTCGCGCTCAAGCGCCGCGCCTTTCGGCGTCAGGTGGAGATTCCGTTCGCGCTTGTCCTTGCGGCCGATCCGCGATTCGACCAGACCGTCCTCGACCAGAGCCCTCAGAACCCGGTTCAGCGACTGTTTGGTCACGCCGAGCATCGTCAGCAGCGCGTTCACTGTCAGCCCCGGCTGACGGTTGATGAAGTGGATCGCCCGGTGATGCGCACGGCCATATTCGTAGTTCTCCAGAATGCGGTCGGGATCGGACGTGAACGCCCGATAGGCGAAGAACATCGCCTCGATCCCCTTCCTCAGTTGTTCGTCGGTGAGGAACAGAAGGGTTTCGCCCCCCTGCGCGCTCGGGCTGCCTGCGGCCATGCCTCTGATCCCTCCGGAATTCTGTCCCCGGACGGATTTTATGTCAGTGATGTTGACTTTCCAAGATTCAATTGCTAGCGATTGCCGGATTTTGCGCAATATTATGTCCGAAGCGGACCTAATTGGCGCAATATCTGCAAATCTGGCGCTTCCCGAGGAGGACATGATGGCTGGTGCATATGACGATCGCGACGGCAAGATTTGGATGGACGGCAAGCTTGTGGAATGGCGTGACGCCAAGGTCCACATCCTGACGCATGCGCTCCACTATGCGTCGTCGGTCTTCGAGGGCGAGCGTTGCTACAACGGCAACATCTTCAAGGGGCATGAGCATTCCCTCAGGCTTCTGCGGTCGGGTGAACTTCTCGACATGCCGATCCCCTACACCGCCGATGAGATCGACGCGGCCAAAGAGGCTATGCTGAAGGCGAACGGCTGGACCGACGCCTATATCCGCGCGGTGGCCTGGCGCGGCGCGGGCGAGGACATGGGCGTCTCGGCGCGGCGCAACCCGGTGCGGTTGGCAGTCGCGGGCTGGGAATGGGGCAACTACTACGGCGACGCGAAGATGAGGGGCGCCAGGCTCGACATCGCCAAGTGGCGCCGCCCCTCGCCCGAGACGATCCCGTCCGAGGCGAAGGCGGCGGGACTCTACATGATCTGCACGATGTCAAAGCACGCGGCCGAGGCAAAGGGCTGTTCGGACGCGATGATGATGGACTATCGCGGCTACGTCGCCGAGGCGACCGGCGCCAACATCTTCTTCGTCAAGGACGGCGAGGTGCATACGCCGAAGGCGGATTGCTTCCTCAACGGTCTGACCCGCCAGACGGTGATCAGGATGCTGAAGGACATGCAGGTCAAGGTGCATGAGCGGCACATCATGCCGGAAGAGCTGGAAGGGTTCGAGCAGTGCTGGCTGACCGGAACCGCGGCAGAGGTCACGCCGGTGGGGTCGATCGGGGACTACAACTTCGAGGTCGGCGAAATGGCGAAACGGGTCGTGGCGGAGTATGAGCGGCTGGTCAGGGCGTGAGAGAGCCTGGGGCGCCGGTTATCCCGCATCTCCCAACAAAGCCGCGAGCCCGGTCCTGTAATCCGGATACCTCAGTTCCACCCCAAGATCCCGTTTGATCCGATCATTCCGCACCCGTTTCGACTCGGCATAGAAGCTGCGGGCGAGTGGGGTCATGTCGGCCTCGTCGAAGGCGACTTCGGGCGGCAGCGGCAGATCGAGAAGGCGGGCGGCCTCAGCCAGCACGTCTTCGGGCGGTGAGGGATCATCATCGGCCACGTTGTAGATTGCACCGGGATCGGCGTGGGTGATGGACGCCTCAAGCACGGTGGCGATATCCTCGACATGGATGCGGCTGAAAAACTGGTTCTCCCGGATGATCCGGCGGGCGGTGCCATTCCTGACCTTCTCGAAGGGACCGCGGCCCGGCCCGTATATCCCGGCGAGGCGGAAGATGTGGAGCGGCAGGCCAGCGCGGTCGGCCAGCGTCTGCCACTGGCTTTCGGCCAGAACCCGGTCGCGACCGCGCTTGGTCGACGGGGCAAGTGGCGTCTCCTCATCGACCCAGCCGCCCTGATGATCGCCGTAGACACCGGTCGTAGAGAGGTACCCCACCCAGCTTAGGTGCGACGCTGCGCGTCCGATTTCATCGGCGTATTCCGCCAGGATAGGGTCTCCTGTTCCGTCCGGAGCGATCGAGGCGAGGATGTGCGTCGCATCGGCGATCGCGGGGCCAAGATCATCGCCGGGCCAGATGTACGGCTCGATCCCCTCCCGCCGCAGCCGTTCGGCCTTTTCCACACGCCGTGTCGTGCCGATGATCCGCCAGCCATCGAGGCGGCGCGCAAGGGCGGCGGCAGAGTAGCCGTGGCCAAGGGAAAGCAGGGTTCCGGTCATGGCGGCGACTATCGGTGCGGCGGGGCAAGGGCGCAAGAGGCGGCTTGACGCAGGTGGCGACGATATGGCCCGATGGCACATGGCTGACGAGGAACAGGATCTTGACCGCGCCTACGCGCTGAAGACGCCCGAGGACTCGGTCCGATACTATCGCGACTGGGCGGCGGACTATGACCGCGACTTCGCGGCCGGGATGGAGTATCGCAGCCCCGGCGTGGTCGCGGCGGCGTATGCCGCGTTGGGCGGCGGCGGGCCGGTGCTTGACGTCGGCGCCGGGACGGGACTGGTCGGCCAGGCGCTTTCATCCAAAGGCGTCAGCCCGATAGACGGCTTGGACATCTCGCCCGAGATGCTGGCCGAGGCACGCGAAAAGCGGGTCTATCGCGCCACCATCCTGGCCGATCTGACCAAAACCCTGCCGATCCCGGATGCAACCTATTCGGGCTGCGTCAGCGCCGGCACCTTCACGCACGGGCATGTCGGCCCCTCGGCCTTCGCCGAACTCTTGCGGGTGACGGCGCCGGGCGCGATCTTTGCCGTCACCGTGCACAGCGCGGTCTACGAGGCGTTGGGCTTCGCACAGGCCTTCGTCGCGCTTTCTGACCGGATCGGGCAGTTCCGGACCGAGCCCTTCGGACTCTACGGTCCCGGCGCCACGGGCGAGCATCGGGACGATACCGGCTGGCTTGTCAGCTTCCGCTGCCGCTAGCGGGTCTTGCGCGGCTTGACCGGAGCTTCGCGCGGGATCGGCAGGTACTCCACGCCGCCCGACTGCCGGACCGGCTGGGGATAAAGCGTCATCAGCGTCATGATCTCGTCCGGCATGCCTGTCGATATGGGAAGGCCGAGCGCCTTCGCTTCTGCCGCCGGGATCGGGTAGTCATGCGTCCAGGTTCCGGTGGCGAGCTTCTCGGCAAGCTCTCGCGCCTCGCTTTCCGGCATCCGAACCGACAGAAGTTCGGCCGCGGCGCGCGTGACTTGATCCAGCGCCTTGCGGCCGACATCGGCCATGATCAGCGTTTCGTCATCTAGCTCGGCTACTGGCTTTGCCTCGACCGCCTTCAGGATCGAAGCCGCCGGAAACTGGCCAATCTGCGGGTCAATCGGGCCAAGCACGGAATGGTCGCACATCACGATTTCATCCGCCGCAAGCGCTACGAGCGTGCCGCCCGACATGGCGTAGTGCGGCACGAAGACCGTGACCTTGCCCCGATGCGCCTCGACCGCACGAGCGATCTGCAATGCGGCAAGCACCAGACCGCCCGGCGTATGCAGAACGATGTCGAGTGGCATGTCCGGGTCGGTCATGCGGATCGCGCGCAGAACGTCTTCGCTGTCCTGGATGTCGATGTAGCGCATCAGCGGAAAGCCCAGAAGGCGCATCGTCTCTTGCCGGTGAACCATCAGGATCATCCGGCTGCCACGGGATCTCTCGATTTGCGAGATCATCGAGACTCGGCGCGCATCGATCAGCTTGCGTGCGATCACCGGCTGGAGCATCGACAGGATCAGGAAAAGCCAGAGGGCATCAGAGATGGAAAAGGACATTCGACCGGCCTTTCGAGCGGGGCAGTCGCAGCCTATGCCTTGAATGCCCCGTGATCAATTGCCGCCGATAGGACCGGCATGGGAGCACTTGCACTTGCGGGGGCGGGGGCGATCTGGCAGGTTTTGGAATGAAAACGCGGCGCCTTCCCGTCATGATCGAACTGGACCCCGCCCACCCCATGTGCGGCGGCGGTGTTGGCTGGTGACTGGACGGGGGGCGACAAGTGGGGGACAGCGACACATGAACGGGCAGGAGATCTTGCCGATCCTGACGCCTCCGGCCGCGGAGCCCGAACCCTTTGACGATGCCGAGGCGGCGGTGTCACGGCTCGAGGCGCTGTATGCCCAAGCGACGCGATTCCTCTATGAACGGTTCGGCGCGATCGTAACTGGCGAGGTGCCCGAGGCGCGTGTGCGCGCCTTCTATCCCGAGGTCAGGATCACCACGACAAGCCACGCCAAGGCCGACAGCCGACTGAGCTTCGGCCACGTGGCGGTGCCCGGCACCTATTCCGCGACGATCACGCGACCCGATCTTTTTCGGCACTACCTGGTGCAGCAACTCGACCTTCTGATCCGCAACCACGGCGTTCCGGTCGTGATCGGCCCCAGCACCGTCCCGATCCCGGTGCATTTCGCCGTCGCCTCAAACCCGAGCCTGTCGGTCCCGCAGGAAGGCGTTCTGGACTTCTCGCTTCGTGACGTCTTCGACGTGCCGGACCTTTCGACGACGAACGACGACATCGTCAACGGCACCGCAAGGCCCAACCCTGACGGGTCGGGCCATCTCGCGCCCTTCAGCGCACAGCGCGTCGACTATTCCCTGGCGCGGCTGGCGCACTACACCGCTACCGAGGCCGGCCATTTCCAGAACCACGTGCTTTTCACGAACTATCAATTCTATGTCGACGAATTCGAGATGTTCGCACGTCAGATGCTGGCTGATCCTGCGTCGGGCTACACCTCCTTCGTCTCGCCGGGAAACCAGGAGATCACCACGTCGGACGGGGTGGTCCCGATCATGACCAAGATGCCGCAGATGCCGAGCTATCACCTCAAGCGACGCGGCGGACAGGGCATCACGCTGGTCAACATCGGGGTCGGCCCCTCCAACGCCAAGACCGCGACGGATCACATCGCGGTACTGCGCCCCCATGCCTGGTTGATGGTCGGTCATTGTGCCGGACTCAGGAACAGCCAGTCGCTCGGCGATTTCGTCCTGGCGCACGCCTATCTGCGCGAGGACAAGGTGCTCGACGACGATCTGCCGGTCTGGGTGCCGATCCCGGCGCTTGCCGAAATCCAGATCGCCTTGCAAGAGGCGGTCGCCGAGGTCGCGCATATGGATGGGTTCGACCTGAAGCGGATCATGCGGACAGGAACGGTTGCCACGGTCGACAACCGGAACTGGGAGCTTCGCGACCAGACCGGGCCAGTGCACCGGCTTTCTCTTTCCCGGGCCATCGCACTTGACATGGAAAGCGCCACGATCGCCGCCAACGGCTTCCGGTTCCGGGTGCCTTATGGCACGCTTCTGTGTGTTTCCGACAAGCCCCTGCATGGCGAATTGAAGCTTCCCGGAATGGCCACCGAGTTCTACAAGACGCAGGTCAGCCGGCATCTTCTGATCGGCGTCAAGGCAATGGAAAAGCTTCGCGACATGCCTTTGGAGCGAATCCACAGCCGCAAGTTGCGCAGTTTTGAAGAGACGGCGTTCCTCTGAAATGGGTCTGACCGGCGGTTTCCAGCGCAAAAAGGGCAAAAAAACGCTACAAACGGGCGGAAAACACTTGCCACGGGCCACAAAAGATTGTGTAGCAACACAACATGACGTTAAATTGAGCGCATACAGCCCCAGCCAAAGGGGTACAGTGAGGAGACAGATATGTCCAAACCGATGACCAAGACCCAGCTCGTCGCCGCGCTGGCCGAAGAGATGGGCTCCGACAAGAAAACTGCTTCGGCGGCTCTTGACGCGATCGCCGCGGTCGTGACCCGCGAAGTGGCTGGCGGCGGCGCCGTGCCGCTGCCGGGCATCGGCAAGGTTCAGTGCCGCGCCCGTCCCGAGCGGCAGGTGCGCAACCCGGCTACGGGCGAGACGATGATGAAAGCGGCCGACAAGGTCGTTAAGGTTTCGATCGCCAAGGCGCTCAAGGACAGCGTCAACGGCTGATCGCCTTAGGGCTCAACCAGAACGATGAAATGGGCCGCCGAGAGGCGGCCCTTTTCTTTGCGTGCCATCCATGGCAATGCCGGCCTGACCGGGCGTGGTGCCTGAGGACTTCGGGGTTGGGACTTGGGCATGGACACACGGGCGATCATCATGGGGCTGGTCTTTGCCCTGATGTGGTCCTCGGCCTTCACCTCGGCGCGGATGATCGTGGCGGATGCGCCGCCGCTGACCGCCCTTGCCATCCGCTTCCTGATTTCGGGTCTGATCGGTGTGGGGGTTGCTGCGGCGCTCGGACAAAGTTGGAGGCTCACGCGTGGACAGTGGCGATCGGTCGTGATCTTCGGCCTGTGTCAGAACACGCTCTATCTTGGCCTAAACTTCGTTGCCATGCAGTGGATCGAAGCATCCTTGGCCGCGATCATCGCTTCGACCATGCCGCTTCTCGTGGCGCTATTGGGCTGGCTCTTCATGGGCCAGAAGGTCAGGCCCCTCGGCGTCGCCGGCCTTTTCGCCGGCATGGCCGGGGTGGCGATCATCATGGGGTCGCGCTTCTCGGGCGGACTCAGCCTTGAAGGCGTCGCCTTCTGCGCGATAGGTGCGCTGGCCCTTGCGGTGGCGACGCTCACAGTGCGCAGCGCCTCGGGTCAGGGAAATGTGCTGATGGTTGTCGGTCTGCAGATGTTCGTAGGCGCGGGCGTACTTGCCGTTGCGGCGGTCGTTCTTGAGGACTGGCAGGTCCACTGGACGATGCGGCTCGGCCTCGCCTTCGCCTACACCACGCTTTTTCCCGGTCTTGTTGCGACATGGATATGGTTCCGGCTGGTCGAGCGGATCGGCGCGGTCAGGGCGGCAACCTATCATTTTCTCAATCCGTTCTTCGGCGTGGTCGTCGCCGCCGCGCTTCTGAACGAGCGGATCGCGATGACGGACATCGTGGGCGTCGCCATCGTCGCGGCGGGCATCCTCTCAGTGCAGCTTTCCAAGCAGGTCGCCGCGCCCGCCCGTTGATACGGTGGGGAAACCCACGCTGTCGTCAAGAAAACGCCATCCTTTTAGCTATTTCGCCGACCATCACAGGTCTCATCGGCCATTCCGCCGATCTGTCATGACGAACATGTGTGGCGAGAGATCAAAGAGTAGTCCGGCATGAGTACCTTCTCCACCACCGCGGAGCTGGAGGCGCGCGCCCGTATTTCGCTCCGCTGGCTTCTGCTGGCTTGCGCAGCACTTGTCGCCGTCGGATACGTGACGTTCATCTTCTGGCTCTACGGCTCCAACGACATGCTTGCCAATCGGCACAGCGACGGGATTCCGGGCGCGCCGGGCAGTCCCGCCGTGGTCCATCATCTGCGCGGCGATGTCTTCGTCGTCAGCGACCGGGGCATGAACGTGACAGTGGCGGCAGGCAGATCGGGCCTTCTGCTGGTCGACACGGCCGAACCGCCGGCGCTGGAGGCATTGGACAAAGGTCTTGATCGCATCTCGTCACTGCCGGTGCGTTTCATCGTCAACACGCATGCCCATCACGATCACATGGGCGGCAACGCATTCTTTGCCCGCGACGGTGCGGACATCATCGCGACGAAGGCGGCGGCCGATCTCATGCGGGCGGACCTTGGCGAACTCGTGGCGCCCCGAAATCCCGCAGGTTTTCCCCTTCCCAACATCACGTTCGAGGACAGTTACGAGCTTCGGCTAGGAGACGAGACGGTTCAGATCGTTCACATCCCGGATGCGCACAGCCCCGGCGACGCGGTGATACGGTTCGTGAACGCGAATGTGATCGTTACCGGCGACGCCTTTGTGGACGAAGGTCTGCCCTATATCGCGGATGATCTGGGAATGACGATCGACGGTTATCTGCGCGGCATGTTGACAATCGCCGATATGTCGGATGACGAGACAATTCTGGTCCCCGGCCACGGTCCCGCGGTGGACCGCGGACGGCTTCTTGAGACCTACGACCGCTTGAAGCGTATCCGTGACACTGTCGCCTTTTGGAAAGGTCTTGGTGTGCCGCAGAAATTCATGCTCGCCACCTATCCAACCTTTGCCTGGCCGCTTCGCTGGCACAAATACGGCGTCTCGCAGAAGTGGTTTGCGAAGGTGGTCTACCGGACGGTCGAGTTTTCGGACTGAGCCGCGCCGCACCTGCTCCCCTGCGGCACGGATCCCCCACACCGGGTCAGAACGATCGGTTGAACGACAGATTGACACCATAGCTCGATGCTCCGTCGGTTCCCAGCGACGGCGCCATCTGGCTTTGTCCGGCGCCGACGAAGCTGGCCGATCCGGCGCCATAAGGCGCGGTGACGGCCGGTGCGCCACCGGACTGGTAGTCGAATGTCGGCACGTCGGATATGTAATTGGCATAGACGCCAAGGCTGACCACTCCGCGCGCCATCGGGCGGCTGATGCTGAGCGACAGCGTTCCCTGCTGCGTAAGACCCGATACTGCGCTCGGCCGCTCGACAACGTGGATGTTCGGGCTGCCGCCCACGGTCGCCCACGAGCGCGCGGTCAACTCCCCGCGGTACCGCGCCAGACCCAGCTCGGCGTCCATCAGAAGCGACCAGTCGCCCGGCAGGTCGCGCGAAAGCCCGACGCCGGCGATCAGCCCGAGATAGCGCGTGTCGATTTCGCCGCGCTGGCCGAAGCTCAGGGCGGGAATGCCGGCGCCGGGCATCGTTTCCGCGATGTCGATCGTCGTCGTCCGCTCCACGCTTCGACGCGTGGCCCGATACATCGGACCGACACCCGGTGAAAGCGTCCAGCCGCCGCCTGCATCGAGATCGGTGGAAAAGCGGAACGCATGCGATTGGGCGCGAAACGAATCCCTTACGCTGTCGGTGACGACGGTGCCGGTCGTGTCACCGGCGGCCAGGAACGTGTATCCGGTCGCATCAATGATCGCGGCATAGCCGGCGGCCGACCGCGCATCGCCGTCTGTCGTGAGCGCGAGAAAGGCCCTGCTGCCGCCCATGCCGCTGACGGCATATTGCGAGATCGCGGCGCCCGTTCCCGCTGGCGAATAGGCCAGACTCGTAATGCTTCCGCCGCCGTTGACGACTGCGGTGCCCGACGCCGTCGCGGCGACGGCATTGGCCGAGGTCGCAAGGTCGATCCGGCCCCGAGGGGCGGACCCCGCCGTCAGCCCGAAAAGACCCCCGCCGCCCAGCCGTTCGAGCGAGCTTTCGCTGCGACCGGCGGTCGAAAGCGCGCCGGAATAGGTCACGCGAAGCGGTCGAGGCGCGCCCGCCGGCCCTAACGGGCGGGAATAGTCCAGCGTGAGCGTCGGCCCGAAAAGCCGCCCGCCCGAGGTCGCGGTACCAGCGCCGGACACCGCGGCAGCATAGCGGACGTCCGGCAGATCGGTGGCTCCGATGCCGAAGGCGATGATGGGCGGGCCATCTCGCGGTGGGACGGCGCTGGCCGCCTGCCGATCCTGCCAAACGGTATCGCGCAGCGCCTGCCCCGAGGTGGCAGGCGGACACACGGCAAAAAAGCCGACAAGTATCGGAAGATACGCGGTCGTCCTGTCCATCCGGCCTCAATCGTCGGTTCTGTCTGCGCGAACCGTTGACCAAAGGGTGGGCGGCGAGGGCGAGCAAGTAAATTGTAAAGCTCCCGACGGACTTTCAATCCGGCGATGAAATCGCGAGCCGTGTCAGCAAAGCCACAAGTTGCGTCTGCCGGCAGGTGTCGGTTTTTCGCATGATTGAGCCGAGTTGATTGCGAAGGGTCTGTTTCGACACCCGCAGCCGGGCTGCATGTTCACAAACAGTCGACCCTTCGACCAATGAAGCCGCAAGCTCGGATTCCTTGTTGGTCAATCCGAAGGATTGCCACAACGCATCATGACTTAGGCGGAGCGGCTCACCACCCTGCTGTGCGACCACCGCGATCCGCGCATCATTCTCGGAAAAATAGCCGCCGTGAACGCCATTGCGGGGTTTGGAAGGTCTTAGCGTCTTGAGCATCAGCACCTGGCGACTCTGTCCATCTGTCTTCGTGACCGGCATGAAGACCGAGTGGGATTTCGCCGAGGACGCAAGTTTCCTGACGTTCGCCTTCAGGTCGGTTTCGGATAGCTGGTCCACCGCGTAAAGCACGTCGTCGGCGCTAACGAACAGCGACTCCATCCGATTAGCTATTACGGTCGCCTTGTAGTTCGACGCTGTGACACGACAGGCGGAATCGACGATGAATGTCGGGAAGGGATAGAGGTCAAGGAGCTCGGAAATATTGTCGCTTGGGTGGGGTTCCCCATGCCAGCGATCAAAGACCTTCGCCGCAGTGACGAAATGGGGGGCGAGGCGGCCAAGGATCTCTCGTGCAGCGGGCATCGTCGTGCCTTGATCGGCGGCGGGAAACCTGATCTCGGCCACCAGTTGCCTGGATCCCTTTCGGCACAGAACAACACCGACCGCACCTGTAAGCTCGCCCCATTTCGAGAGCCATTCCTGGTAGAATCGCGTCTCCATGAAAGAGGCCCGGTCAAGCAGTTCCCGGTCATGGTAAACGCGACCGACTGCCTGTTCCCAGTGTTTCGCGAACCAGGCATTCCGCACCGACAGACTAAGCATGAAGAGTCTGTCGGCGTCTTCACCCAGTCCATTCTGCAAAAGGAAGTTGCCCTGAAGTTCTGCTGTGTCCTGGCCATAGAGAAGGATGGCCGCGCCGGGAATTCTTGCCGACAGGGTGGAAATGATGGTGCGAGGGAAATCGCCTTCCAACGCCGATTCATAGATCGCGGCCGTGTCTTCAACGGCTGTCTCAATGGCTACGCGGGGAATATTCATTTCTCTTCCATTAACTACCTGAGTTTCGAAATCGGTCTTGACCATGCGGCATTGCGCGGTGAAACGCGCAAGCGAACACCAAATCAACTCAGCTTTCGTTCGTGAGGCAGCAAACGAGCAAATAGCGCTCAAATGCATCAGTAAATTGTCAACTAAAACCGGCTGGCCTCTAGCGCCCCCATCTTAAACAAAACATGCCAGCCAACATAAATGCACTACTAAAGTAAGATAATTAGCACGATTCGTGCATTTTATCTACATTTTTTCAACAATGAGTTGAGGGGCGTCCCGCCGCACGTTCCGTCGGAGGAGTTGGCGACGTCGGACGTGCCAGGTTACGTTGCGGGTCTTGCAGAGGATCGGCCGCTCAAAGCGTGGCGGAACACATCTCGCCCGTGCTGTCGGAGATGACCAGCCGGGCCAGATACCGGTCGCCGCGGCTTTGGTTCAACGTGATGGTGCCCACAACCAGGGTTTCATTCTTCTCGATCGAGAAGACGCCGCTTTGCGACACCTTGGACCTGCCGTTGGCGCCGACCTTGTCGACAATGAACCTGTAGTTGCCTGCGGTCGGCCCGTCGGACCAGAGCTTCCCTACCAGCTCGAAACCCGACGGCACCGAAGTTTTCTCTATCTTGCAAGACATGTTCGGCATCGAATTCAACCATTTTCCCTTTGGCTGCGCCGGTCCCGGAGTGGTGGCCAACAGGAGCGTTGCGCCAAGCATCGGCCCGATCACCCGGCCCAAAGAACCATCTTTCCAGGATATCGTCCTGTTCATCGTTACGCTCCGACCAGGAAATTGTGGCGGATGGAACCGCGCGGCCATGAGTCTACGCCTTGCGCGACCCGTCAGTTGCTTTCATAGGCGTTGGTCGCATTGACGCGCCAGTTTCCGGCAGATTGCACACGGGAAATGGCCGGGCCGCCGCTGAACTGCGCGCTGCCGTATATCTGACCGGAGCCTGCCTGGCTGCTGGTTTGCGTATGGCTGTCACCAAACTGGATGATGGCCGACAGATTTGGTCCACCAGATTGCGCGGTCGATGCAGAATTGCCGTTGCCCACCTGTGCGGTGCCGGAAAAGTTGTTACCGGCCTGCGCGGTCGATTGGGAGTTCGCCCCGCCCAACTGATCCACTATGGAAACATTGCCCTGCGCGCCGGCAATCGACGGCGCTATGACCAGGGCCAGAAATATGAATGATCTATGCATTTTGATACTCCGGCTTGAGTTTCGTTCAAACATGGACGCCGGAAGCCTGGAAACCTGTGCAAAGCCATCGCGCACTCAGGTTATGGCGCGCATCAGAGGATGCCGCGCCAAGCCTCCGGAGCGTTGTTCTAGAATTTCGTGGGGTCGGCGAGCGGCGGCAACAGGGCCGCCGCTCGCCATTCAAAGGTGATCGTTCAATCGGTTTGCACCGTCGTCGAAACGTTGCCAACACCGCCCTGCGTGGTCGAGGAGAAGTGGCCGTTGAAGCCGGCCTGCAGGGTCGTGGACGCGTTCGCGATGCCCGTCTGGTTGGTCACCGAACCATTGAAAGCGCCAATCTGGCCCGTCGCGGCAGCGTTGCCGATACCGTTCTGCAGCGTGAGGCTGCCGTTGCCGATACCGACCTGCCCGGTCAGCGCGAGATTCAGGTCGCCGGCCTGACCGACGCCGCTTGCGTTGAAGAAGCCCAATTGGTCAACGATCGAGGTGTTGCCAGCATAGGCGACGCCGACGGACATGAGCGATATTGCGATTGCGGAAACGAGTGTCTTTTTCATTCTGAGCTCCATTCAATAAATTGTTGCATCTTGGCCGCGGCATCAAATTGCCGCACCAACATGATGACGCGTCGGGCGTTGGTCGAGCCGATGAAAATTCGGTGAAATGGCAGGCCGGTGCCAAGCGAAACCGTCAAACGTACCAAAGGCATGGTACATATGATCAGCTTTCCGGTCTTGTTGTTCGCCCCTCGGCGGCCGATTCGAATTGGGGCCGTGACGCCAATCTTGACAGCCACCATTCAACCGCTGACAGTTGGGCCATTCATTATATTTCAATAGGGTCATGTATCATGAAAAAGCTTCCCATTGTTGCCGCGAGCTTGCTTCTGGCCGGTTGCGCCTTGCTGCCGGGACAGGCGCCGGATGGCGAAGTCCGGCCGGTCGAGGGCGTCTTCCGCAACATGACCCCCACTGAAGTCTCGAACCGGCTTGCCGAAGCCTGTGGGCAGTTGAGCCTGACAACCCCTCTGAAGACACGAAACGCGGTCGAATGCCGCAAGCCCGCCGACGGTGAAGCTGGCGTCGAGGAGGTCGTGCGCTTCGATCTGGCCGAGACGGGCAGCGATGTCGGCGTTGCCCTGATCGCCTACAAGCTCATGTCGGACCAGGGTCCGGACAGCCGCGAGATGATGATGTCGAGATCCGAGCGCAGAAAACTTGCCGGCTTCCTGACTGCGATGGGTGCCGAGCCGTCGAGCTGAATCGTTTCAGATATTGGCGGCGCGCGAAGCGCGGACTGTCTGGCGCGCTCGCGGCATGTCGGAAAGCAACCGCACGAGAATAGGTAATCGCTTCATGCGTCTTTGCGCTGGGCGAGTGTCAATAGCGTCCCGGCGGCATCGACCGCGTCGGCAATCTCTGCGACGGGTTTACGATCAGTCACTATTTCGCCGATTTCGGCATATTTCGCGACGGCGATAAGACCCCTGCGGCCGAACTTCGTGTGGTCGGTGACCACCACTCGCCGTTCGCCGCGCGTCAGGACGAGACGGGCGAATTCGGCTTCTTCCAGATCGTAGTCCATCACGCCCGACGCATCGACCGCTCCCGCCGAGATGACGGCGTGATTGACCGAGAAGCGAACGATGAACTCGAGCGCCGACTTGCCGAAGGCGGCGCCGGAATCGCTGCGAAGCTCTCCCCCCGCCATATAGACCCGGTTGCCGTTCGCCGTAGCAAGCGTGCGTGCGATGTCCGAGGAATTTGTCACGACCGTCAATCGCCGATGACCTCTCAACTCGCGCGCGACGTAGCTTGTTGTCGTGCCGGTATCGAGCATGATGGACTCGCCATCGCGGATCGTCGCCGCGAGAGTGCGGGCAATGGCCTTCTTGGCATCCGCGTTCTCACGCATGCGCTTCTGGAACGGCGCCTCGCCGATCTGTCCCGCGAGGCCCACCGCGCCATGAATGCGAACGATCGCGCCGGTCTCGGTCAACGGGCGCACATCGCGCCGCACGGTTTCCAGCGACACGCCAAGCTGGCTGGCAAGTGCGGAAATAGTGACCGATCCTTCGGATTCGAGGATTTGAAGGATGTTGGCATGACGTTTCGACAGCATCCAGTACATACTCCGCAATTTGTCCTGACCTTAGGCCCGAGTGGTTCGCTGCGCAATAAACGGGCGCGGTTCGGGCGACAAAATCACAAAATGCCACAAACTCGTTGACGGAATCGGCTTGATGTCACCTACTTGACCTTGGGGACGGGCGGGGGTGCCCATGACGCATCCGTGACGGACCGTTCCGGAGACCGGAAAATCCGGCCCATCAGGGAGTTCACGATGTTCACAACCAAAGCCAACCCTCTGGCTCGCGCGATCGCGACCTCGGCGCTTGCGGTCTGCGCAGCGGGCGCATTCGCACAGGAATCGACCGACCCCATCAAGCTGACGCTCCACGACTGGACCGGGCAGCTCATTACCACACAGATCACGGGCGAGGTGCTGAAGAAAGCCGGCTACAATGTCGAGTATGTCCAGGCGGATTACCTCGCGCAATTCGCCGGGCTCGAAACCGGCGATCTCGATGTCGCGATGGAGATGTGGGAGACGACCGGCCGCGACGCGATGGATGCCGCCATCGCCACAGGCAATGTCGAGAATTTCGGTGCGACCGGCATGAAGGCCAAGGAGGAGTGGTGGTACCCTCTTTACATGAAGGAAAAATGCCCCGGCCTGCCGAATTGGGAGGCATTGAAGGAACCTGCCTGCGCCGAGGCGTTCTCCACCGCCGAAACTGCGCCAAAAGGCCGGTATCTGGGTGGTCCCGTCACGTGGGGCGGGTTCGATGACGAGCGGGTCGAGGCGCTGGATCTGCCCTTCGAGGTGATTCATGCGGGGACCGATGCCGCGCTGTTTGCGGAACTGGAAAGCGCCTATCAGCGTGAGGCGCCGATCATGCTGTGGATCTACGCGCCGCACTGGGCGCCGGCGAAATATGAAGGAGAGTGGGTCGAGTTTCCCGAGTATACGGCGGAGTGCTACAACGATCCGGCCTGGGGCTCGAACCCGGACATGGCCTATGATTGCGGAAAGCCCTTCGGCGAGATCTGGAAGGTCGGCTGGGTTGGCGTGAAGGACAAGTGGCCCGGCGCCTATGAGGCGATCAAGGCTTTCACCATCGACAACGACGAGATGGGCGCGATGATCACCGATGTCGACCTGAACGGCAAATCCGTCGAAGACGTGACCGGCGAATGGATGGCCGCCAACGAAGGCCGCTGGATGGGCTGGATCGGCCAGTAAACCCTTTGCTCCGCATCCCGTCTGGGCCACATCGGCCTGGGCGGGATGAGCATTGCCCTCAAATCGGACAGCCGATGACCGATCGTCCCGACGCGCCCGCCCCTTCCCCCAAGCTTGTCTGCCGCGACCTGTGGAAGCTTTTCGGCCCGCGCGGCGCCGAGCTTCTCGCGGCGCACGGCGGCGCGCCGTCACTAGCCGCTGTCGCGTCTGCCGGGCTTGTGCCAGCGGTGCGCGGCGTCGATCTGGCGGTGCGCGAAGGCGAGATTTTCGTTATCATGGGCCTGTCTGGATCGGGCAAGTCCACGCTGGTCCGGCTGATGTCGCGGCTGGTGGAGCCGACCGGCGGCGAGATTCTTTTCAATGGGCGCGACCTTCTTGGCATGTCCGATGAAGAGATGGTGAACATCCGCCGCCACAAGATGGGCATGGTCTTTCAGCACTTCGCGCTCCTGCCTCATCTGACGGTGCTCGGGAACGTGGCGTTCCCGCTTGATGTTCAGGGTCTGGCCCGGGCCGAGCGCGAGGCGCGCGCCCGCGAGATGATCGAACTGGTGGGCCTCGGCGGCCGTGAAGATGCCTACCCGCGCCAGTTGTCGGGGGGGCAGCAACAGCGGGTCGGCATTGCCCGAAGTCTCGCGGTGGAGCCAGAGCTGTGGTTTCTGGACGAGCCTTTCTCGGCGCTTGACCCCCTGATAAGACGCGAGATGCAGGATGAATTCATGCGCCTGCAATCGGTTCTGAAAAAGACCATCGTGTTCATCACCCACGACTTCGACGAAGCGATCCGGCTGGCCGACCGGATCGCGATCATGAAGGACGGCGCGATCGTGCAGGACGGCACACCTGAGGATATCGTGCTGAACCCCGCTACGGACTACGTTCGCGAATTCACCCGCGCCGTGCCGAAGGCGAAGGTCGTGCGGGTGGCAAGCGTGATGGTCCGGACGAACGGCCAAACAGGCGGCACCATTCCCGCCCGCGCGACGGTGGCCGAGGCCGCGCCCCTGTTCCTCGCGGGGGATAAGCCCCTGGCGGTCACTGACGATGCGGGTCGCGTCGTCGGTCAGCTGGATCGCGCCGACGTCGTGCGCCTGATGCTGGGAGGTTAGGCCCGTGTCCGTCGCATCCGAACTGCCATGCGAAAACCCCTTGCGCCGATGGGCCGGCTGGGCGATGGCGCTTGTGGCCTTTGTGTTGCTTTGGCAGGCCGGCCAAACCCTGGCGCCCTGGGCGTTCGAATGGCCGAAAGCGCTGACCCTGCCGCTCGCTCGCTGGATCAGCGCCTTCACAAAATGGCTGCTCAACGAAGCGACCTTCGGGTTGTTCACCTTCGCCGAACTCACCCGCTTCATCGCGTCGGTAATCGACTTTCCCTACAGGATCGTGCTGTCGCTGCTCTCGACCGGCTTTCTGAAGGGTCAGGGCTCGGGCGCCGTGCAACTGCTTCCGCCCCTTTCATGGGTCGCGGTGATCGGCGTCTTCGGCTTTTTGGGCCATTGGGCCGGTGGCGCGCGGCTGGCGGTTCTGGTCACGGCCTGCATGGGTTTCGTGGCGCTCTTCGGCCAGTGGCAAAGCGCCATGATCACGCTCGCCTCGATCCTCGTCGCGGTGCCGCTTGGTGTCGCGGGCGGGCTTTTCTTTGGCATCCTCGCCTGGCGCAGCCCGCTTTTCGCCCGAATGATCCGTCCGATCCTGGATCTGATGCAGACCATCCCGGTCTTCGCCTATCTGGTGCCGATCCTGTTTCTCTTCGGATTCGGACCGACAGCTGCCGTGGTGGCGACTCTGATCTATGCAATGCCGCCCATGACGCGGGTAACCCATCTGGCGCTGTCGCGGGTTCCGGACGAGCTCAACGACCTTGGCCATATGGTCGGCTGTACGCCGCGCCAGATGCTGTGGCGGGTTCTGGTGCCATCCGCGCGGGACGCCCTGATGGTGGGCGTCAACCAGGTGATCATGCTGTCGTTGAACATGGTGATCATCGCGTCGATGATCGGAGCGGGCGGGCTTGGTTTCGACGTACTCGCCGCGCTCAGGCGGCTCGACTTCGGCGCGGGGCTCGAGGCCGGCTTTGCGATCGTGGCACTTGCCGTGGCGCTCGACCGGCTCAGTCAGGCCATGGCGGTTCGTGCAGCGGGCCGACCGCGAAAAGGCGGATTCGCCGCGCGCCATCCCTACGTGCTTGCAGCCGCGGCGACGATCGTCGCTGCCGGACTTCTGGGCCTGATCCTGCCCGCGATGCAGCGCTATCCCGCAAGTTGGGAGCTGTCGACCGGTACTTTCTGGAGCCAGGTCGTCGCCTGGATCAACGTGCATTTCTTCGATGCGCTTGAGGCCGGCAAGAACGCGGTGCTTCTCAACCTGCTGATCCCTTTCAAGCGGTTCCTGCTGGAGCTGCCGTGGCTCGGGGTCGCCGCACTCGTGGCGTTCTCGGGCTGGAAGCTTGGCGGGCCGAGGTTGGCGGCGCTGGTCGGCGGGCTGGCCACGCTGATCGCCGTCACAGGGCAGTGGGAAAAAGCGATGATCACTGTCTACCTCTGCGGAATATCGGTGATGTTCGCGATGATGATCGGCCTGCCCATCGGCATCCTCGCCGCCGAACGCGCACGGCTCTGGTCCGGCGTGCGCGTGGTGATCGACACGCTGCAGACGCTGCCCTCTTTCGTCTATCTCATGCCGGCCGTGATGCTTTTCCGCGTCGGCGACTTCACTGCGATGATCGCTGTCGTTGCCTATGCCGTGGCGCCAGCGATCCGATATACGGTGCTGGGCCTTCGCGGGGTTGATCCGCGCCTGATCGAGGCGGGTCGCGCCATGGGCTGCACCGATCGGCAGATCCTGGCGCGGATCAAGCTGAAACTCGCGCTGCCCGAGATACTTCTCGGCGTCAACCAGACGATCATGTTCGCGCTCTCGATGCTGGTCATCACCGCGTTGGTCGGCACCCGTGATCTGGGACAGGAGGTCTACATCGCGCTGACGAAGGCCGATCCGGGGCGGGGTCTCGTTGCGGGCCTCGCTGTCGCGTTCATCGCCATCATTGCCGACCGGCTGATCGGTGGAGCGGCGCGCGCGGCCCGGGCGCGACTGGGGTTGGAGGAAGGCGCATGAGCATCGGGCGCGTCCGTGCGCTGCCATGCTGGCAGGGGGAAATCGCGGTCGAGCCGCTAAAGGGCGGTCTTTCGAACGAAAGCTGGAAGGTGACGGACACGCCGGGCGCCCATGTCGTTCGGTTCGGGCAGGACTTCCCGTTCCATCATGTGAGCCGTGCGGCCGAGGTGATGGCTGCGCGCGCTGCGCATGCCGCCGGGTTCGGGCCGAAGGTCGAATACTCGGCTGCCGGGGTCATGGTCTGCGAGTTTATAGAGGCCAGGACGTGGGGCGAAGCGGACTTGCGCGCGAACCCCGCGCGGATCGGGCACCTGCTGCGCGGTTTCCACGCGGCGATGCCGCGGGAGGTTTCCGGCCCTGCGCCTTTCTTCTGGGTGTTTCATGTGATCCGTGACTACGCCCGCACGCTGACCGACAACGCAAGCCGTTTTGCTCCGGAAGTCCCAGGATTCGTCTCTGTTTCAGCGGAAATGGAGGCTGCCCAAGTGCCCTTGCCGATCGTCTTCGGGCATCATGACCTTCTGCCCGGGAACGTCCTGGAGGACGGCGACCGGCTCTGGCTGATCGATTTCGAATATGCGGGCTTCGGCACCGCCATGTTCGACCTTGCCGGCGCTGCGTCCAACGGTGGGATGGACGCCGCTGCCTCAAAGACGTTGCTGACTGCCTACTTCGGAACCCCCCCCGACGCCGCGACCGAGCGCGCGTTCGAGGCGATGCAGGTCGCCTCGCTTCTGCGCGAGGCGATGTGGGCGATGGTGTCGGAGATTTTTCTCGCCGCACCAGGGGCAGACTATGACGCCCATGCCCGCGATTATCTCGGTAGGTTGGATGCTGCGCTAGACCGCTACCACACCCGTTACGGAAAGCCCGCGCCATGACCCTGCCCTCACATGCCCAGATCGTCGTCATCGGCGGCGGTATCATCGGCTGTTCGACGGCCTACCATCTGGCGCGCGACCACAAGGCCGATGTGCTGCTGCTTGAACAGGGGCGGCTGACCTCCGGTTCCACATGGCACGCGGCGGGGCTGGTCGGGCAGCTTCGGTCATCCGCCTCCATTACCCGGGTGCTGAAATATTCGGTCGATCTCTACAAGGGTCTGGCGGCGGAAACCGGGCTGGAGACTGGATGGAAGATGACGGGCTGCCTGCGGCTGGCGACAAATGCGGATCGCTGGACCGAGTACAAGCGACTGGCGACGACGGCGAAGAGCTTTGGCATGGAAATGCATCTCATCTCTCCCGATGAGGTGAAGCGGATGTGGCCCCTGATGGATGTCGCTGACCTTGTCGGCGCAAGCTGGCTGCCGACCGACGGACAAGCCAATCCTTCGGACATCACCCAATCGCTTGCCAAGGGCGCGCGGATGCATGGGGCCCGGCTCCACGAGGGCGTGCGCGTCACCGGCTTCGGCATGGACGGGCGGCGGATCGGGAGCGTCAGGACCACTCACGGACAGATTGCCTGCGAAACGGTGGTGAACTGCGCCGGTCAGTGGGCGCGGCAGGTCGGCGCGATGGCCGGCATCAACGTGCCCCTGCAGCCGGTCAAGCATCAGTATGTCGTGACCGAACGCATGGAGGGGCTGTCCGCCGACGCCGCGACGATCCGCGACCCGGACAAGCGCACCTATTTCAAGGAAGAGGTGGGCGGGCTGGTGATGGGTGGCTATGAGCCGAACCCGCAGCCCTGGACCTCCGGCGATGTGCCGGATGACTGGGAGTTCAAGCTGTTCGACGACGATTTCGACCACTTCGAACAGCATATGGAGGCCGCGATCGCGCGGGTTCCGGCGCTGGCCGAAGTGGGCGTCAAGCAGATGATCAACGGGCCGGAAAGCTTCACGCCTGACGGAAACTTCATCCTTGGTGCGGCACCCGAATGCGCCAACATGTTCGTTGGCGCAGGGTTCAATGCCTTCGGCATCGCATCGGGCGGTGGTGCTGGATGGGTGCTGGCGGCATGGGCAATGACGGGTGAGGCTCCGCTGGACCTCTGGGCCGTGGACATCAGACGCTTTTCCGACATGCACCGCGACCGCGACTGGGTGCGCGACCGGACGCTTGAGGCTTACGGCAATCACTACGCCATCGGCTACCCGCATGAGGAGTACGTCTCGGGCAGACCCCGCATCACCTCGCCGCTCTACGCCCGGCTCAAGGCGCATCGCGCCGTCTTCGGATCAAAGCTGGGCTGGGAACGGCCCAACTGGTTCGCGCCCGAAGGGATGGAAACGCGCGACATCCCCGCGATGGAGCGCGCCAACTGGTTCGAGCCGGTCGGCACGGAGCACGCGCAGGTGCGCGGCTCAGTCGGGATCTTCGACCAATCGTCATTCGCCAAGTACGAGGTGACGGGCCGGGATGCGATGCGCGCGCTCGACCATGTCTGCGCCGGCGACGTCACCCGCGCGCCGGGGCGGCTGACCTATACCCAGCTTCTGAACACAAGGGGCGGGATAGAGGCGGACCTCACCGTGGCACGGCTGGAGGATGAGCGGTTCTACATCGTCACCGGCACCGGCTTCCGCATCCATGATCTTGCCTGGATCACCGACCATCTGCCGCCCGGCGATGTCGCGATCCGGGACGTGACCGAAGAATGGGGGGTACTCTCGTTGATGGGTCCGCGCGCCCGCGACGTGCTGGGTCGGGTGACGGATGCCGACCTTTCGAATGCTGCCTTTCCGTTTGGCCATGTGCGCGAAATCGCCGCCGCCGGAACGCGACTGCGGGCGCTGCGGATCACCTATGTGGGTGAGCTTGGATGGGAACTGCACGTGCCAATCGCGGCGACCGGCGAGGTCTTCGACGCGCTGATGGCGGCCGGGCGGGGAGAGGGTATTCGGCCGGTCGGCTACCGCGCGATCGAGAGCCTGCGGTTGGAGAAGGGCTACCGCGCCTGGTCGTCGGATATCACCCCGGGCGACACACCGCTCGAGGCGGGGCTGGGCTGGGCCGTCAAGCTGAGGCGGAACGTCGATTTCATCGGTCGCGCGGCGCTTGAGGCGCAGGCGGGCGCGTTACCCGTCAAGCAGTTGGCCGGGTTTGCGATCGACGATCCGAACCTGGTCCTCGCAGGGCGCGAGACGATCCTGCGCGATGGCGTGCCGGTCGGATACCTGACCTCGGGCGGCTACGGCTACACCATTGGCAAGAGCATCGGCTACGGCTACGTGCGAAATGCCGGCGGCGTGTCCGACGAGTTCCTTCGGTCGGGTCGCTATGATCTCGTGATCGCGAACGAGGTGGTTCCGGCTCGGATCGGGCTGAAACCCTTCTACGATCCGGAGAACCTGAGGATCAGGGGCTAGGAACCGCCTCGCGGCGCAGGACGACGGCAAGGCTTGGCACCGTGCCGGTCTCGCCCGGCATCGAAACATATGGCGCGGTCGCCTCGGCAAGCGTGACACGCGGCGCAAGCTCGGCAACGCGGGTGGAAAAGCCGCCCTCCCAAAGCGTCGTCTTGACCGTCAGCACGATGACGCCGCCGGGTCGACAGATGCGGACCAACTCATCCAGCCCCTCGACCCCGACATGCCCCGAAGTGAAGACCCCGGCCGAGACGATGCCGGCGAAATGGCCGTCAGGGAAGGGCAACGTGGTGCCGAGCGCCAGACGATGGAGCTGCGAATAGATCCCTTTGGACCGGGCGATAGCCAGCATCCCTTCGGAAAGATCGAGCGCTTCGATCTCCGTATAACCCGCGATCCCGAGCCATTCGCCGAGTAGCCCGGTCCCCGCGCCCGCATCGAGAAGCGGGCCCACGCCGCGCGGCAGGTATCGGGCCAAAAGTGCCAGGCAGATCGTAGGGTGCCGATAGCCCGCGCGGGCCATCTCCGCCTCGTAGCTGCCAGCCCAGCGGTCATAGATCTCTGCGATCTCCTCCGGCCGCTTCGCGCCGTAGACCGCGCCAAGGTGGCCCTGATGCTGTCCGTCCGACATGGCTCTATCCCCGTCCCGATAGGTTGCAATGATAGCGTCGCCTGGCGGAATATGAAATCGTTGTCGCGGAACGCCAGGCGAAAGGTGGGGAGAATGCAGATATGGACAAGGATGTTGCAAACGCCATAGCGGCAGTGCCGGAGCTTGCCGGCCATGACGGTCCGGTGGAGCGCCTTGGCGGACTGACAAACCGAGTCTATCGCGTCAATGGCTACTGCCTGCGTCTGCCGGGGGCGGGAACCGAGGAGTATATCGACCGGGCAAACGAAGCCGTCGCGGCGCGCGAGGCGGCGAAGGCAGGCGTCAGCCCCGAACTGGTTCATGCCGACGCCGAAACCGGCCTGATGGTTACGCGCTTCGTCGAAGGGACAGTGACAATGAGTCCTGTTGCTTTTCGCGCCCGCGCGGGGGCGCCGGCGCGGGCAGGCAGGGCGCTGGCGAACCTGCACCGGTCGGGGGCGCAGTTTCCCTTCCGCTTCGAACTCTTCGCCATGATCGACGATTATCTCGGCATCCTGTCGGGCAAGGAAGTCGCCCTGCCGGAAGGCTATCACGACGTCGTTGCCGCGGCAGAAGGCATACGCGAAGCTCTCGCCGCCGACCCGGCTCCGCTTGCCCCATGTCACTGCGATCCGCTGTGCGAGAACTTCCTTGATACCGGCAAGCGCATGTGGATCGTCGACTGGGAGTATTCGGGCATGAACGATCCGATGTGGGACATGGGCGACCTGTCGGTCGAGGCCGGATTCGATGAAAGGCAGGATGCGGAGATGCTGCGGGCTTACTTCGGCGGGCCGCCGTCAGCCCGCGATCATGGCCGGATGGTGATTTACAAAGCCATGTGCGATCTCTTGTGGACGCTCTGGGGGTTGATCCAACTGGCCAATGACAACCCCGCCGAGGATTTCCGCGTCTATGCCAACGGACGGTTCGCCCGCTGCAAGGCCTTGATGGCCACCGAGGCGTTTTCACGGCATCTGAGGTCCCTGGCGGGCTGAGCGATCTTCAGGTGCAACTCTGGTTTGCACGCTCCTGACAGCGCCACTGTTGCGCGACAGCCTTCAGTCAGGCGCGCGCACCCCCTTATTGTCGCTAAGTCTTTAACAGGCATGTCTAAAAAGTCAGGTGTTCAAGTGAATTCTCCTGTGGCACAAGACACGTGTAGGTGGTGAACGGCGTAATGGACTCTACGAAAAGCAATTTAAAACAAAGACCTTTGTTTCCGGAGTTGCCCTCAACCGCGGTCTCGGCCGGGGTTGGGGGCAACCCTCCCGGACGACCAGCGTTCTTCGCGCGCTGCTCCAAAATCGGCAAACGGCTTCTTAGACACATTCTGACCTGGTCGCGCGCGACGATCGGCGTGCCGCTGATGCGACTGCCGGCGTTTGAATTCGCGATCGTGATGCTTATCGTGGCATTCGGACTGCTATCGCTTTTCTGATCTTCGCGGCGATTCGCGGTTCCGCCATTGAGCGGACGCGGCATTTGCCGTAACTAGCGCGGGACGAATTGAAGAGGTGTAGCGGACCGGGATGGAACCGTTCGCCTCATACAGAGGCCGCGATGACGATACAGGTTTACCAGAACGACCTGCCCGATGGGCTTGATCTCGGCCCGGTCGTCGCCATCGACACCGAGACGATGGGCCTAGACCCGCGCCGCGATCGGCTTTGTGTCGTGCAGCTTTCGTCGGGCGACGGCAACGCGCACCTCGTCCAGATCTCGCAGGGCCAGGACAAGGCGCCGAACCTTGCGAAGATGCTGGCCGATCCAAAGGTGCTCAAGCTCTTCCACTTTGCACGATTCGACATAGCCGCCCTGAAAAACGCGTTTGGCGTCACGACCGCTCCTGTCTATTGCACCAAGATCGCGTCGAAGATGATCCGCACCTTCACCGATCGCCATGGACTCAAGGTCTTGTTGCAGGAGGTGCTTGGCATCGACGTATCCAAGCAACAGCAGACCTCCGACTGGGGCGCGCCGGAATTGACTGAGGCGCAGCGCGATTATGCGGCGTCCGACGTTCTCTACCTTCATCGTCTGAAGGCCGAACTTGATGCGCGCCTGGTGCGCGAGGGCCGGACCGAGCTTGCCCAGGCCTGCTTCGACTTCCTGCCGACCCGCGCGACGCTGGACCTTCTGGGCTGGGACGATACCGCCGACATCTTCACGCACTGACCGATGGCCGACCCCGAAACCCTCATTGCCACCGCCCGCCGCGTGATCGAGATCGAGGCACGCGGTCTTTCCGCGCTATCGAACGCCTTGGGTGCGAGTTTTGCCGCTGCCGTCGATCTAATCCTCGAGGCCAAAGGCAGGGTCATCGTTTCGGGCATGGGCAAGTCGGGGCACGTCGGGCGCAAGATCGCGGCGACGCTCGCCTCAACCGGTACGCCCGCACAGTATGTCCATCCAGCCGAGGCGAGCCATGGTGACCTTGGCATGGTGACCGAGGCGGATATCGCGCTCATCCTGTCAAACTCAGGCGAAACGCCCGAGCTTGCCGACATCATCGCCCATACCCGCCGTTTTTCCATTCCCATGATCGGCGTGGCGAGCCGCGAAGGGTCCACGCTGCTGCGTCAGGCCGATGTGGCGATCCAGCTTCCCGAGGCGCAAGAGGCTTGCGGCACCGGCTTTGTGCCCACCACCTCGACCACGATGACGTTGGCGCTGGGTGATGCGCTTGCCGTCGCACTGATGGAGCATCGCCACTTCACGCCCGATCATTTCCGCACCTTCCACCCCGGCGGCAAGCTTGGTGCAAAGCTGCTCAAGGTCGGTGACTTGATGCATTCGGGCGAGGCGCTTCCTCTCGTATCTGTCCACACACCGATGAGCGAAGCTCTGCTCGTGATGAGTCAGATGGGTTTCGGCGTCGTGGGGGTGACTGGCGAAGGTGATGAACTCATCGGGATCGTGACCGATGGAGACCTCAGGCGCCACATGGCCGGGTTGCTGGAGCGAACTGCGGGCGAGGTGATGACGCGCGCGCCGCGCGTGGTCGATCCCGATGCTGTGGCCGAACGCGCGGTGGCGCTGATGAAGGAGCGGAAGATCACGTGTCTTTTCGTCGTGCCCGAGGGCAAGGACGGCCGCGCCATCGGCATCCTCAACATCCACGACTGCCTGCGCGCAGGCGTCGTCTGAGCCGATGCGAAGCATCCATGACCCGCATTCGCGTCTGGTCTTCTGGCTGAAGATCGTCTTGCCGCTCACCGCGCTCGTGATTCTTTCCACGTTGTTCCTGTTTTCCCGGCAGATCGACACGGACGGCGCGCTCCCGTATTCCGACGTGGACGTTCAAGAACTGGCGCGCGATCAGCGTATGACAAAACCGGAATACAGCGCCGTCACCACCGACGGCGCGGCGGTGAGGGTCGATGCCGGTATTGCCCGTCCTGGCCAGGGCGTCGATGCGCCTGCGACGGCCGATGATCTCGTCGTCGCGTACGATATGGTCAACGGTTTGCGCATCGACATCAGCGCCACAACCGGTCAGCTTGATCGTTCGGCGGGGCGCGTTCGGATGTCGGGCGGTGTCGAGATCGTGACCTCGAGTGGCTACCGGATGCTGACCGATGCGCTTGACACCGCGCTTGACCGGACAGAGCTTCATTCCGAAGCAGAGGTCGCGGTGGAGGCGCCATATGGGCACATCGATGCCGGGCGCATGCAGATCAACCATGTCGCCGCGAAAGAGCCGGGCTACGTTCTTGTTTTCGACAAGGGCGTAAAGCTGATATACGAACCGGCGAAGAAGGACGGGCGGTGATGACGACATTGAGAGCAGTTCTGGCCGTCCTGGCTGTCGCGGTGGTGCCGGTGGTCGCGGCTGCCCAGAGCGCGACGGTCGCCTTCGGCGGTCTCAAGTCCGATACCACGCTACCGGTTGAGGTCACTTCCGACCAGTTGACGGTCAGCCAGCCGGACGGCACCGCGACGTTCCTTGGCAACGTGATCGTCATCCAGGGCGAGATGCGGCTCAGCGCCGCCGAAGTCGAAGTGATCTACGTCAAGGGCGACCAGACCCGGATCGAGCGGCTGCATGCCAAGGGCGGGGTCACTCTCGTCAGCCCTCAGGAAGCCGCCGAGGCGCAGGAGGCGGTCTATACCGTCGACAGCGGTGAGGTGGTGATGACCGGCGAGGTGCTTCTGACACAGGGCCAGAACACGATTACCGGACAGAAACTCGTTGTCGATCTGAAGACCGGAAAGGGCCGGATGGATGGTCGCGTCAAGACGATCCTCAATCCGGGGGGCAACTGATGACCAGCCGCCCCGACCTGAGGCTTGCGGAAGGCGGAGCGGGGCTGCGCGTCAATCACCTGCGCAAAAGCTATCGCAGACGGCCCGTCATTCGCGACGTGTCCCTTGAGCTCTTGCGCGGTGAAGTCGTGGCGTTGCTTGGCCCGAACGGTTCGGGCAAGACGACCTGCTTTTACAATATTGCCGGACTGATCGCCGCCGATTCCGGGCAGGTCTTGATCGACGGGCGCGACGTCACCGGCCTGCCGATGTACCGCCGCGCCCGGCTGGGCATCGGTTATCTGCCACAGGAAGTTTCGATCTTCCGCGGCCTTTCGGTCGAGGACAACATCCTCGCCGTGCTCGAGATCGCCGAGTCCGATACCCACAAGCGGCGCGAACGGCTGGAGGAACTTCTGTCCGAATTCTCCATGACGCATCTCCGCCGCGCACCCGCGATCGCGCTTTCGGGTGGCGAACGCCGACGGGTGGAGATCGCCCGCTGTCTGGCCGCGAACCCCAAATATCTTCTGCTTGACGAACCGTTCGCCGGCGTCGATCCGATCTCGGTCGGCGATATCCGGACACTGGTCCATGACCTCAAAGAACGCGGCATCGGGGTTCTCATCACCGACCACAATGTCCGCGAGACGCTGGAAATCGTCGACCGCGCCTACATCCTGCACGACGGCGTCGTTCTGATGAGCGGCAGCGCCGACGAGGTCGTGCGCGATGAAAACGTCCGCCGCGTGTATCTGGGACAAAGTTTCCGGATTTCGTGACCCGGCGCACTGATTTGACGTTCCGACAGACCTTGCCGATGCCAGATTCCATACCCAGCTAACAAAGGAAGACGTTGACACAGACCGCCCAACTGTCGCCAAATATCGCAAATGCATGCGCATCGCTTCATTCTATGGCCGCCGCAATCGCAAGCCTTCCGTGAAGGATCAGCCGTCGGCTCGGCATGTGTGCGGCCCTATCCTCGAACAACCAACTCCTCGCGAGAATCCCGTTCGGTTCTCGCGTGGAACAGCTCGTAAAGGAGACGCCATGCGTTATCAGATTAGTGGCAAGCAGATCGATGTGGGCGACGCGCTCCAGTCCCATGTGAAGACAGAGCTTGGCGAGACGATCGAGAAATACTCGCAGCGCCCGACTGACGCCATGGTGACCTTCGCCCGCAACGCCCACGAGTTCATCTGTGAAATCACGGTTCATCTTTCCACCGGTCTCACCGTGGCGGCCCGCGGTCAGGCGGTGGAGGTTTATGCGGCTTTCGAAAGTTGCCGGGAAAAGATGGACAAGCAGCTGCGGCGCTACAAGCGCAGGCTGAAAGATCATCACCGCGAGCGTTCCGAACCTGTTGAATTCGCCGACGCGCCCATGTATGTGCTCGCCGCTAACGGAAATGCCGGGGAATCGGAGCCTGACAGCCTGCAACCGATGATAATCGCCGAGATGGAAACCAAGATTCCGTCTCTTTCGGTGGGTGAAGCGGTGATGCAGATGGAACTGACAGGCGCCGCACTACTGGTGTTCCACAATGAGAAGAGCGGTGCGGTCAACGTGGTCCATCGCCGGGATGATGGTAACGTAGGCTGGATCGACTCTTCGGCCAGCAGATAGGACGCCCGGTTCGCCGGCGCGAAAAAGCACACATATGCAACTTTCCACTCTACTGAAGCCGGCGGCGGTTCGGGTGACTGGCAACGCGACCAGCAAGAAGCGGCTCTTTCAGGACCTCGCGGATCATGCCCATACGGTCTATGGGCTGGAGGTCTCCGAAACCGTGGATGCCCTGCAGGAACGCGAAAGCCTGGGCCCGACCGGCGTCGGGCACGGGGTGGCGCTGCCGCATGCCCGGCTTGAGGGACTGGATCACGTCGTCGGTGTCTTCCTGCGCCTTGAAAGACCACTCGATTTCGACGCTGTGGACCGACAGCCCGTCGACCTGGTCTTTGCGCTCTTTGCGCCGAAGGATGCTGGCGTCGAACACCTCAAGGCGCTTGCGCTGGTATCGCGCACGATGCGCGATCAGGCGGTTTGCGAGAAGCTCCGGGCCAACAACGATCCCGCCGCCCTGCATGCCGTGCTGACCGAAGCCCGCTCCTCGACGCAGGCCGCCTGAGCTGAGGCGCTTCCCGTTTCGCCTGAACCATAGTCACAGGCGTTTGGCCGATGTTGTGGCGCATGAATTCAATGTGAACCAGAAGCGCTCTGGCGGCGCTTCGGTGCTTTCCAGGCGCCAAACCCGAACGAGATGTAGTCGCGCCGGTAGGCATCACGCGCCGCGCTTTCCAGTTCCCGATCGTGGATCGCGGCCAACGGATGCAGCGCGACATCTTGCCCTTCGGGGAGCGGCGGCGATTTGAACCCCGCGCCACTCGCGAGCCAGTCGAGGTCGCGTGGCAGGCTGTCATCACGACAAAGCAAGTCTGGCGCGCAGAATTGGGCGAATCCGTTTACGACGGACCACTGCGTGCCCCAGACCGCATCCTGCCTGATGCCCGTCTGCCCGCCAAGATTGACCTTCACGAAGCGCAGGAAAGCGACAAGGGCGGCGCGGTAGGCCACCGGATCAATCGCGGGAATTTCCTCGTCGACCGGGATCGGCACATCGTAGTGTGCCCGCAGCACCTGCCGCACATCCGCGAATCCCTCGCGCGCAAGCACCGCGCTGAACGCTGCATTCGCCCGATCCAATGGATGGCTCAGCACCGTGAAACTGCGATGCCCGAGCGTTCTTTTCATCCAGGCACGGAGCGTTTTCTGTGTAAAACCCTCTTCGACCCCACCCTCGCCCAATCGCGACAGCCAGTCGCGAATGGGAGCGTCGCAGTGGGGTTGTATCGGCAGATAAAGCAGCGGTGCCCCCGCCGCGGCGATGGCGCGGGGCACTCCGGGTCCACGCCGCGGCTCGAAATTCGGGGTGCGGGCGAGGTTCGCCCAATCGACCTGTTTGAGCGCTTCCTCCATCTCGGAAAAGTTGCGCACCTTTTCCGCCATTTCCTCGGGGTTCTGGCGGACGAGGCTGTTGGATATCCGGTCAAGCCGCTCATCGACACCCAGGAAAGCCAACAGACCGTTGATTATGTCGGGACGCAGTGAATCCTCGTAGTCGAGGTAGAAGGCCGTCTGTCCGGTGACCTGAAGCGCGTTCAGCAGGCGAAGCTGGAAGGCTTGCCGTTCCTCCAGGAAGGCTTCGAACTCGGCAGGCTTGAACGGCGGCTTCCAGGCGATCTTGTCCTTGACGTCCGTCAACTGCCAACGTTTGGTGTTGTAGGCGATCTTGAGGCTGATATAGCAGTCGACCGGATTGCGTGTGAGCACGATCTTGGCGCAGCGCGGGTCACCCAGTATCGCGTCAAGCACGCGCGGTTCGTGGTCGAAGAAGAAGCGGAAACCGTTGAGCCCCTTGGCCTGTCCGATGCGGCGCACCAGCTCCATCGGATCGGCGAGACGGTCCGCCATCGTGACGCCCAGCACATCCTTGACCGTTGGTCCGCCCAGATGATCGGGGTTGAACACCTCGCCATGGCAGCGAATGCCCGCTACCTGCGACAGCGTCGCCTCCAGAAGATTGGAGCCCGTCCGCATCTCGGCGAAAATCACGAAGGTGTCGAACGGACGCGCCATACCCTGCCTATCGCACGATATAGGGCCGGCCACGATCCTGGGACGGAGGTCGTGGGTCGGTGCTTACCGCGAAATCGCCCATCAGCGTCGGCTGCATGCCTTGGTTCTTGAGGTTCTGAAGGAACTGACCGAAGCCGGTCAGATCGACCATCCTCGGCGCCTCGGTCAACTGTCGGGCAGAGCGTGGTTTGATTTCATCAATGATCGTCTGCAGCGCCTCCATCGGGCTTTCGATGAACTCCGCCATCGTCCAGATACGGACCCGCGCCTTGACATACATGCTGCGCAGGATCGCCAGATGCTCGGTCTCGATCTTCTGCAACCGCGCGGCTTCCTTGCGGATATCGGAGAAGTTGAGGTTGGAGCGCGACAGGGGTACCGACCACGTCCCCGAGATCACCGAAATCTGCGCATTGGGATCGGTGGCCATGAACCAGTTGCATTCCTGATTGTCTCGCGGGGCGAACTGGAAGCACTGCCGTTCGCCGCGGGTGTTCCAGATGAGGTTGGTGAGGAACGATCTCGGGTTATAGTCCCTCAGCGCTGCACTGTCTGTCAGCGCGCCGTTGAAGACGGTCTCACCACCGGCAAACTCGGCCCGTTCGGGGCCGAAAATGTGACCATGCGCTCTTGCTCCTGCCGATTTCGACAGCCAGGTCTCGAAGTTCTCGAAGAGGTCGGAGAAGCCATGGAATACCGAGTAGGGCGAGCTGGTCTTGCCGTTTTCATGATCCCGCCGGGGATATCGGCTCTGCATGTAAAGCCCCGCTCTGCCTCTCGTGCGCCGCTCTACCGCCTTTGCAAAGAGCCGGTCGATCTTGCCGGGGCTCGGCTCAGCCCGTTCGCCCTGGGCCGACGCTGGCGCCAGGAACGTCCGGTAGAGGCGTTCCGACTGCGGCCAGATCTTGCGCGCGACAAAGCAGTCGGACCGCCGCAAGAGCTGCAGATGATCGTCGTAGAACGTGTGCGGCTTGCCTTGGTAGTCGAATTTCGACAGCGTCAGCGACCGGCTTTCGATCTGAACGGAATACTGCCGGGCCAGCGTCTGAAAGTAGCTTTCATCGGGAATCCAGACCCGGCGGAAATATCGGTCGAGCATCGGTCGGTCGGGATCTTCAAGAATGGCCGACAGTGTCTGCCTGGTCAGACACCACCATTGCGAGCCGAGATGGGGCACCAGTCCCTTCGGCACCCGCCGCTTCAGCTTGAGCCGCCGCTGAATCGCGACATATCGGTCGAACAGACGCCGCTGCTTGCGCCAGGAAAAGGGGAAGCGCAGCGTGAACCGTTCCTCATCGAACCCGCCAATGGTCCAGCCGACATCCGTTGTCGTTACGCTCTCGATGAAATCGGTCTGTGGCCGCGCCTCAAGATAGGCGATCAGTTCTTCGACCGGGCGAAGCGGCAGGCAGGCGCCGGACGCCAGAAACACGTGCCGCACCTCTTTGTGAAGCTCGAGGATCTGGGTTGCCGCAGCCTGAGTCGCAGCGACTAGCGACCAGGTTCCCCACTCGCAGGCGTAGCGTTTGGAAAAGCTGACATTGCCAAGATCGGCGAGCGCTGCGATCAGCCCGTCATATTCGGTCCCCGACACACGCCGATCGACATGGATCACAACCGGACATCCACCCTCGGCCCAGAATCGCGCGACCTGCGCAGCGCGGTCCAGCGCGGTGTGGCACATCATGATGAAACCCACGCTCACGCCCAGTTCCCCTTCGACATCAGCCCCAAAATTTCAAGCTGACGCCAGTTGATGTATTTTTCGGACCACTTGCACCAGAGGTCTCCGTCGTTCCTGAGCGTTTCCGCATAGGCCAGGTATTCGCGGCTGTCGGCGAAGTGCTCGCGCCGTTCAAGTTCCTCCCGGACCTTGCCGGTGAGGGTCGACAAGAACTTGGCGTGCAGCAGACAGCCCGAAGCCTTTTCACCTCCCCATTCGTCATAGACCTGGTTGAGCCCGCGCGGCAGGAGCATATGGGTCGAGCTCACAAAGCAGTTTGGCCACCGCCACTTGACCAATGGAATCTTGTTCAGTGACGGCGCTTCTTCCGGTTGGTCCGCAAACATCGTCCGCGCCCTTGGGCCGCCCTGAATCCAGAGGTTCTGATAGAGCGGGTTCTTGGAAATCGTGTAATTGCCGCTGTCGAAATAGCTGGCGATCTCGAACGGGTCGCGCCCCTCGCGATAGGGCACGGCGTCGATCGGGCCCTTGGGATACATGTCGACCACCATCGCCGGAAAGGCGCGGACCCGATAGGTATCAAGCCAGTCCGTCAATGCGCGGATCGGGCGCGTGTCGCAGAAGGGGTAGATGAAAAACTCATCGACGTCGACGGCCAGGACCCAGTGATTGCGGGCATGGCGCATGAGAATCCAGTTGAGCCAGTCGAGCCCGAAGCGCGCCTCCTTGTAACTCGCCTTGGTGGACCAGACCGACACATCCTTCTGGTCGGCCAGAAGCTGGCGCGACCCGTCATCCGACGCGTTATCGATCGCAAGGAAATGATTGACGCCAAGATCGCGGTAGTATCGCAGAAAATATGGCAGAAGGGCCCGTTCATTGCGCAGGACAACGGCGACGATGATGTCGTCCTTTTTTATCTTGCCCGTCCGATCCGCGAAGGGGGTCAGTTCCCGCCGCTTGCGAAATGCGCGGAATCGCAATCGCTTCCTGCGAACGCGGAGCCGGTATCTTTCCCAGACGCCCAATCCGACCCTTTCGTCGTCTTCGCCATTCTCGGCGAAGATATCGCTATCGCGTGACGGTCAAGACGAACATTCGCGGCAAGGTTGTGCTTTGTCGCACGATCAATGCCGTCTGCTCCGCCTGCCCTTATCCTCGAGCGGAACGATACAGGCGGCTGCGACATGCGTAAACTCTTTAGTTCACGCGTCCGTAGCGTGTGTTCAGCTTTCGTAGCCGCCGTTCTGGTGCCAGCGCCAGGCATCGGCGATCATGGTTTTCATGTCGGAACGGCCGGGCACCCAGCCGAGTTCCCGCTTTGCCCGGTCACTGCCGCAGACGAGCGACACCGCGTCGCCATCGCGCCGGGGACCATAGATCACGGGAACCTCACGGTTGGTGACCGCATGTGACTGCTCGACCACCTCGCGCACCGAAAATCCCTTGCCCGTGCCGAGGCAGAACACCCTGCTGCCGCCGCCGGATTCGAGCCAGGTCAGGCCCTCGACATGCGCTTCGACCAGATCCATCACGTGCACGTAGTCGCGGATGCAGGTTCCGTCCGGCGTGGGATAGTCGGTGCCGAACACGGTCAAGGCAGGCCGCTGTCCGTCGATCGCATCAAGCATGAGCGGGATCAGATGCGTCTCGGGCCGGTGATATTCGCCCAGTTGCCCATCAGGATCGGCGCCCGCCACGTTGAAATACCGGAAGATGACCGAGCGCAGGCCGTCGCTGGAACCGAAATCCTCGAGCATCTGCTCAATGGCGAGCTTGGATTTGCCATAAGCGTTCAGCGGGCGCTGCGGCGTGTCTTCGTCCAAGGCCACTCCATCAAGGTCGCCGTAGGTCGCACAGGTCGACGAAAAGATGATGTGCTTGCACCCCCCGGCCAGCGACGCCTCGATGAGATTGAGCGCGCCAAGGACATTGACGCGCCAGTAGGTGCCCGGATCACGCATGGCGTCGCCAACAAGGCTGATCGCGGCGAAGTGCATCACCGCTTCCGGTTTCCAGCGGGCAAAGACCTCGTCGAGACGCGCGCGGTCGGCCAGGTCGCCTTCCTCAAATGGCCCGAACTTGACCGCTTCTTTCCAGCCTGTCGCGAGATTGTCGTAGGTAACGGGCTCATAGCCCGCGGTTTTCAGCGCCTTGCAGGCATGCGATCCGATGTAACCGGCCCCGCCTGTAACCAGAATGCGGCGCGCCATGCTCCCTTACTCGGCCGCCTTATGCATGGCGTTCATGCCGAACAGGTATTGCCGGAACTCGTCGCGCAGGTCCTCGCGCGCCAGACCGAAGGCCACTGTGGCCTGAAGGAAGCCGGCCTTGGAGCCGCAGTCGAACCGTTGACCCCGGAACCGGTAGCCGTAGACGTTGTTCGACTTCTCGATCTCTTCGGCAATGGCGTCGGTGAGCTGAATTTCGCCACCCGCTCCGGACTTACGGCGGTTGAGATTCTGCATGATCTTGGGTGTGAGGATGTAGCGTCCGATCACGGCGAGGTTCGAGGGCGCATCCTCGGCCTTGGGCTTTTCGACCATGCCCTTCACCGAGACCATCGCACCCATGTCCTCGCGGATGTCGAGCACGCCGTAGGACGAAGCCTTGTCCGGCGCGACTTCCATCGCGGCGACCATGTTGCCGCCAACCTCGGCATGCGCTTCGACCATCTGCTGCAGGCACGGCTTTTCCGCCGCGATCACGTCATCGGGAAGGATGACGGCAAAGGGCTCGTTTCCAATCAGTCGCCGCGCGCACCAGACAGCATGACCGAGGCCCATGGGCTTTTGCTGCCGGATGTAGGCAATCGCGCCTGACTCCATGTTGGTCTGCTTCAGAACCTCCATAAGTTCCTTCTTGCCCTTCCGGCGAAGCTCGGCCTCCACGATGGGCGCATGGTCGAAATAGTCCTCAAGCGCGCTCTTGCCGCGTGAGGTAACGAAGATGAACTCCTTGATGCCGGCGGCGCGCGCTTCGTCGATGGCGTACTGGATAAGCGGGCGGTCGACGAGTGTCATGATCTCTTTCGGGATCGACTTGGTTGCGGGAAGGAACCGGGTCCCGAGACCTGCAACCGGGAAGACCGCTTTCGTCACCTTGCGCTTCATCGCTTGACCACCTGATTTGTTGTTTCGCTTCCAGCGGCGTCACGATTTCACTCGCAACACCTTCAGCAAACTTCGAGTCTCTATAACAGACTTGCGCCCAGATTATGCCGCAGACCGCAAATTTCTTTAAGAACCGTGCAACAGTTTGGCAACGGTAACCCGCGCAATAGGCGGATTGTAGTCAGGAAATCCTGACGGTTCGGCAAAAGATGACCTGTTTGCTTCGGCCCGAAGGGATTCAGGGCATTCCCATCTCGCGCATCATCGCTTCGATTTTCGGAACGTCTTCGGGATTGTTCAGCTCCCAGAATTGCCGGCCGCGCGCCTCGACCTCGACGCAGGTGACCGCGCGGCCATGCTCAAGGAACCTCAACTGTTCAAGCCCCTCGAGCGTCTCCAGCGGGCCCGGTTCCCATCCCGGATAGGCGGCAAGAGCCGCAGGCCGGTACGCATAGACGCCGACATGGTGAAAGACGGGCGTTGGTTCTGCGTCTGCATAGGACCGCCCGGTGAAAGGAATGACCTCCTTGGAGAAGTAGAGCGCCCGGTGGTCCGCGCCGAAGACCGCAGTGGTGCCGCCCACCCGGCCATGGCGCCGGTCGTCGAGGAGACCGCCGAGTGCGCGGCCGTCACAGCGCAACACCGGCGTGGCGATATCCGCGCGGGGATCGGCGCGCAGCCCGTCGATCAGCGCATCGACGAACCAATGCGGCGTCAAGGGCGCGTCGCCTTGCAGATTGACGACGATTTCATACGAACCGCCCAGCGCCTCATGCGCTTCGGCGCAGCGTTCGGTGCCGTTTCGGCAACGATCGGATGTCATCACGACGTCGGCGCCAAACGTTCCGGCGGCATCGCGGATTCGCTCATCCTCCGTCGCCACGACAACTCGGTCGGCGCGGGCAACCTGCTGGGCCGCCTCCCAACTGCGTTGGATCAGCGTGCGCTTCTGCCCGTCGGCCCCGGTGAGGCCGGCCAGCGGCTTGCCCGGATACCGCGTGGACGCATAACGCGCTGGAATGACGACAAGTACACTCAATCTTTCACCAGAAGAACGCCCGGCGCGTAAGCGATGAAGAACGGATTGGCAAAGCCGGGCTTGCCGTAGGTGAAGGGCCCGTGATCGTCGAAACGCACCATCTCCCCTCCGGCTCCGCGGAGAACCGCGTCGCCCGCTGCCGTGTCCCATTCCATGGTGCGACCCAGACGCGGGTAGAGGTCCGCCTCGCCCGTCGCGACCAGACAGAATTTCAGGCTCGACCCGGCGCTGGTCATGTCACGAACCGCGTAGCGCGCGATATGGTCGTCCGTCGCCTGGTCCCGATGCGACTTGGATGCGACGACCGTCAATGCACGATTGTCGGGAACCGAAACGGTGATCGCCACCTGCTCTCCGGGCTCGGCCTTGTCGAAGGGGCCTTTCTCCTCCACCGAGCGGCCATCGGCAAGCGTGTAGAAAAGCCGCCCCTTTGCCGGCGCATAGACCACGCCACGCAACGGCACGCCATTCTCAACGTAGGCGATGTTCACGGTGAAGTCGCCGCGCCGCTGGATGAATTCCTTGGTACCGTCGAGCGGATCGACGATGAGAAATGTGGATACGGCCTGACCGTGGCTGTCTGCCTGCTCTTCGGTGACGAGCGCCAAGGCCGGGAACGCCTCAGCCAGTCCTTCCGAGATCAACGCATCCGCGAGTTCATCGGCCTCGGTCACGGGGCTCGCGTCAGATTTCGACTTCACTTCGAAATCGGGCGCATTGTAGACCTGCATGATCCGATCACCGGCCTCCAGCGCAAGCCAGCGCATCACTGTGGTCAGATGCTCGAAATCCACAACCAGTCTCCCCTTTTTGGCCCGTGTTGATCGGTAGATTGGTTATCCTTATGATTGCGCGCTAAGCGAACGGCAAGTTTTGTCGGAGTAAATTCGCGGGACTCGGGCGGTCAGGCGCAAAGGCACGGGATGTTCAAGGTCGAAACGAGACGGAGCCTTGCCGGCGCGGCCTTCGTGACGCTGGGCCTCATCCATCTCAACACCGTCCGCATGATCCGTGCGGGCTATCGCAACGCCATGGTCGGGTTGGCGATGAACATCGTTCAGGTGCTCATCATGCTTGCGGTGTTCTTTCTGATGTTCTCGGTCCTCGGCATGCGAAAGACGGCGATCCGTGGCGACTTCATCGTCTATCTCCTGTCCGGCATCTTCCTCTACATGACCAACATTCGGTCCATGCGCGCCGTGGCCAAGGCCGAAGGGGCCACGTCGTCCATGATGCAGCACGCGCCCATGAATACGGTAATATCGATCTGCTCTTCCGCGCTTGCTGCGCTTTATACGCAGACGCTGTCCATCCTCGCGATCCTCTTTGTCTACCATGTGGCGTTCAGTCGGGTGGATATCGACGATCCAGTGGGATTTGGCGCCATGGTGTTGCTGGCCTGGTTCAACGGCATCGCCGTAGGCCTTCTGTTCCTATCCTTGAAACCATGGTGGCCCGGCTTCTTCGACATTGCGCAGAACATGTACACCAGGGTGAACATGATCGCGTCAGGCAAGATGTTTGTCGCCAATTCGCTTGGCGCGACCATGCTCATGATGTTCGATTGGAACCCGCTCTTTCACATCATCGACCAAGCGCGCGGCTACGCGTTCATCAACTATAATCCCCATTTCACCTCGATCAGCTACCCCGTTACCGTGACGATCGTTCTGATCACGCTTGGCCTCATGGGTGAATTCTTCACGCGCAACCGGGTCTCCGTCAGCTGGCAGGCGGGCCGGTAAGCCTCAGTCGACCACACGCAGCGTCAGATTGATCCTGCCGCCACCGCGCAGGAGTGTTGAGGTGCGCGGCGCGATACGATCGACGCCGTGATAGGCGAGGCGCGCGGCTCCGCCGAGAACGAGCACGTCGCCGGACCTCAGCCAGACAGCGTCCGTGGGGCCGCCGCGCTCGGTGCCTCCGATGCGAAACCTGGCTTCATCACCAAGACTGACGGAAAGGACCGGCCAGTGAAGATCAGCCTCGTCCCGGTCCTGATGCAGCCCCATCTTTGCTTTATCCGTATAGTAGTTGACCAGGCAGCAGTCGGGTTCACGAACCTCGCTCACCAGCGCACGCCATATGGCCAGTGCCGAGGCGGGAACGGCCGGCCAAGCCTGGCCATCGGGATGGCGGTCGACATAGCGATACCCCTTGCGGTCGGAATACCAGCCATACCTGCCCGCTGAGGTCATTCTGACCGACATCTGCTTGCCCCACGGCGTCAGCGGCGAAAAGAGGGGGGCAGCGGTCACGACCGCCCTGATGTCGGCAACAAGAACCGCCTGTTCACCCGCATCAAGGTAACCGGAATATAGCTCCGCGCCCCGGATCACCGTCGTGCGCGCCGCAGCGCGGCGGCCCTTGGCGTCTTCAATCGGGTTTTCCACGAGTTTTCCGCATTTTTCCTTGCCTCGGGACGCTTGCAGCCCCTCCAACCCCTCCTTATATACCCCACGAAGCCGGTCAGGGTAGCCAGCCCGACCGAAATCGTGGGATCGGGGCCAGAGGCCGCAATCGGGTCTGGCCCCACATTATCGCCGAAGGAAAGGTTAAACACATGGCCAAAGTCATCGGGATCGACCTCGGGACAACAAACTCCTGCGTCGCCATCATGGACGGATCGCAGCCGCGCGTCATCGAGAACTCCGAAGGGGCGCGCACGACGCCCTCAGTCGTCGGTTTCACCGACAGCGAACGTCTGGTGGGCCAGCCGGCCAAGCGCCAGGCGGTCACCAACCCCTCGAACACCGTCTACGCCGTCAAGCGGCTGATCGGTCGCCGCATGGGCGATGCCGAAGTGGAAAAGGACAAGAAGCTTGTCCCCTACGCCATCGTCGACGGCGGCAATGGCGACGCCTGGGTCGAGGTGAAGGGCGAGAAGTACTCGCCTGCGCAAATCTCTGCCGTGATCCTTCAGAAGATGAAGGAAACCGCCGAATCCTATCTGGGCGAAAGTGTCACCCAGGCCGTCATCACGGTTCCCGCCTACTTCAACGACGCCCAGCGCCAGGCAACCAAAGACGCTGGCAAGATCGCCGGACTTGAGGTGCTGCGGATCATCAACGAACCGACCGCGGCGGCGCTCGCCTACGGGCTCGACAAGAAGGAAACCAAGACGATCGCGGTCTATGACCTTGGCGGCGGCACCTTCGACATCACCATTCTGGAAATCGACGACGGTCTTTTCGAAGTGAAGTCCACCAACGGCGACACGTTCCTCGGCGGTGAGGACTTTGACATGCGCATCGTGAATTACCTCGCCGAGGAGTTCAAAAAAGAGCATGGCGTCGACCTGACCGGCGACAAGATGGCACTACAGCGCCTGAAGGAGGCCGCCGAGAAGGCCAAGATCGAGCTTTCTTCCAGCCAGCAGACCGAGATCAACCAGCCGTTCATCTCGATGGACAAGAACACCGGCACGCCGCTTCACATGGTGATGAAGCTCAGCCGGTCGAAGCTTGAAAGTCTTGTGAGTGACCTCATCAAGAAGTCGATGAAGCCGTGTGAGGCCGCGCTGAAGGATGCGGGCCTCTCGAAAGGCGACATCAACGAAGTTGTTCTGGTCGGCGGCATGACGCGGATGCCGAAAGTCATCGAGGAAGTGACAAACTTCTTCGGCAAGGAGCCGCACAAAGGCGTGAACCCCGACGAGGTTGTGGCCCTTGGCGCGGCGATCCAGGCTGGCGTTCTTCAAGGCGACGTCAAGGACGTGGTCCTTCTCGACGTGACGCCGCTGTCGCTCGGCATCGAGACGCTCGGCGGTGTCTTTACCCGCCTGATTGACCGCAACACGACGATCCCTACCAAGAAGTCGCAGATCTTCTCGACGGCGGAAGACAATCAGAACGCGGTGACGATCCGGGTTTTCCAGGGCGAACGCGAAATGGCCGCGGACAACAAGATGCTCGGCCAGTTCAACCTTGAGGAAATCCCGCCTGCGCCGCGCGGCATGCCGCAGATCGAGGTCACGTTCGATATCGACGCCAATGGCATCGTCAGCGTCAACGCCAAGGACAAGGGCACCGGCAAGACCCAGCAGATCACCATCCAGGCCTCGGGCGGCCTTTCGGATGAGGATATCGAGAAGATGGTCAAGGATGCAGAGGCCAATGCCGAAGGCGACAAGAAGCGCAAGGAACTGGTCGAAGCCCGCAACCAGGCCGAAAGCCTGATCCATTCGACCCGCAAGGCGCTTGAGGAGCACGGCGACAAGGTCGACGGCTCTACCGTCGAGGCGATCGAACTGGCCATCGGCGCGCTTGAGGAAACGCTGAAGTCCGACGACGCCGGCAAGATCAAGGGCGGCATCCAGAACGTCACCGATGCAGCCATGAAACTTGGCGAGGCGATCTACAAGGCGAGCCAGGCCGAAGCCGGCAGCGCCGAGGCTGAAGAAGAACCGCGCGGCGTCGATGACGACATCGTGGATGCCGACTTCGAAGACCTCGGCGACGACAAGAAGCGCAAGTAACGCGACCGGAACCAATGAACCGGCCTGGCATCGGTCAGGCCGGTTCGCGCGTTCCCCGAGAGGGTGAAGAATGTCGAAACGCGACTATTACGAGGTTCTGGGCATTGCACGCGGCGCGTCCGCCGACGAGATCAAGAAGGCCTACCGATCCAAGGCCAAGGAACTCCACCCTGACCGCAACAAGGACCGGCCCGAGACAGAAGCCCAGTTCAAGGAAGTGAACGAGGCCTACGACGTTCTCAAGGACGACACCCGGAAGGCGGCCTATGACCGCTTCGGCCATGCCGCATTCGACGGTGGCGGTCCGCGCGGTGGCCAAGGCGGCTACGGTGGCCAGGGCGACTTCGCCTCGGCTTTCTCCGACGTGTTCGAGGACCTTTTCGGCGATTTCATGGGCGGCCGCGGTGGCGGCGGCCGCCAACGTGCCCAGCGAGGCTCGGACCTGCGCTACAATCTGCGCGTCACGCTCGAAGAGGCATACCGGGGCGCGCAGAAATCCATCAGTGTCCCGACCTCGGTAGCCTGCGGCGCCTGCAACGGCACCGGCGCCGAAGGCGGGGCGGAGCCCGAAACTTGCCCGACATGTTCGGGCATGGGCAAGGTACGGGCACAGCAGGGCTTCTTCACGGTCGAACGCACCTGTCCAACCTGCGGCGGGCTTGGCCAGCGCATCAAGAATCCGTGCAAGACATGTCATGGCGCCGGCCGAACCGAAAAGGAACGCCAGCTTTCCGTCAACATCCCTGCCGGCGTCGAAACCGGCACCCGCATCCGCCTTGCCGGCGAGGGCGAAGCCGGGATGCGCGGCGGACCCTCGGGCGATCTCTATATCTTCATCGAGGTCCGCGAACACGCCCTGTTTCAACGCGACGGCGTGAACCTTTACTGCCGCGTTCCTGTCGCGATGACCACCGCGACCCTTGGCGGTGAGGTGGAAGTGCCGACGATCGAAGGCGGCCGCAGCCGGGTGAAGATTCCGGCGGGCGCCCAGACCGGCAAGCAGATGCGGCTTCGCGGCAAGGGGATGCCCGCGCTCAGGGGTGGCGGCGTCGGAGACATGCTGATCGAGATGGCCGTGGAGACGCCAGTGAACCTGACGTCGCGGCAGCGCGAACTGCTGCGCGAGTTCGAGAAGCTCAGCGCGGACAACAACCCGGAGGGTTCGTCGTTTTTCTCAAAAGTCCGGAGTTTCTGGGACAGCATGAAGGGGTGACAGGCGGAAGCCGTCCAACCAGCGTGATCTCCGGAATTGACGGGCGCGCCCAGGGCCAGGCGGCAGGCCCAAGTGGGCCAGGCGCGCCGGCAGCGGGCCGCAGGAGACGTTAACCCTTCCTTCACCATGTCGCGCGAAGGTCGGATCATGTGCCCGCCTCGTGCCTTTCAGGAAGCTCCGATGCCACTCTTCGCCGGTGAGGAGGCGCCTGAAACCGGACTTCCGGCGGGCAGACTGCCCTCCTACATAAAGGACCATCGCCAACGTCTGCGCGCCCGGTTCATGGACGGCGGCGCCGGCGCGATGCCGGATTATGAGCTTCTGGAGCTCATACTGTTCATCATTCCCCGACAGGACACCAAACCACTCGCCCGCGCGCTCCTTGACAAGTTCGGCAGTTTTGCTTCGGCCGTCTCGGCCCCGCCGGAGCGGTTGCGCGAAGTCGCCGGAATCGGCGAAGCGGCGATCATCCAGCTCAAGCTGGTTGAGGCCGCCGCGCATCGGCTCGCGCGGTCGAAGGTGCTGAACCGGCACGTGCTTTCCTCATGGGATACGCTTCTGGATTACTGTCACACGTCGATGGCGCATCGCGAAACCGAGCAGTTCCGCGTTCTCTACCTTGACCGCAAGAACGCGCTTGTTGCCGACGAGGAACAGGCGCGGGGCACCGTGGACCATGTCCCGGTCTATCCGCGCGAAGTCGTCAAGCGGGCGCTTGAGCTGAACGCCAGCGCGCTCATCCTCGTCCACAATCATCCGTCGGGCGATCCGAGGCCTTCGGAGCAGGACCTTGTCGTGACGGGGCAGATCCGGGATGCGGCACAGACCATGGGGATCGTGCTGCACGATCATCTGATCATCGGCAAATCGCGCGAGGTCAGCTTCCGCGCTGAGGGTTATCTCTGAGGCGACAGCCTAGCGTCCGAGCGATGCGAGATTGACCGAACCGTTGGGGCGAGGCGCGAGTCGCAGCGCCACCGTTTCGCCCACCGCCGAGCAGGCCGGCATGGCGATGGCGATCTGTTCAAAGCTCTGCGTCCGGTCAGGCGCGATCCGCACGATCTGACCGATCAGTTCCCGACCGCAATTGCCTTCGGTCACCGGCGCAGCGATCTCCAACATGTCGACGCGCACATGGTTTGGCGCCGAATAGACCTGCGCCAGCATCGGCCCGTCCACATCGGGGTCACCCAACATCAGGAGAAATCCGCCGTCTTTCGACATCCGGTCGCGCGGAGCGCCATCCCAGATGCGAGTGACCGCACCGGAAGCCCCGCCAGGTTCAAACGCTGAAAGCTGAAAGCCGTCGCTGCCCTCCCACTGAACTGCGATTCGGGTCATGGACGAGAGTTCCGGGACCAGCCGGGTTTCGGAAAGGCTGTCGCCTGCGTCGAAGTCTGCTGTTACAACGGCGGGTTCTTCCATCGTGGGGATCAGTGTTTCGAAACTGCCGGTGTGATCGGTCATCGCGGCGATGGTCAGGCCTGAATGACGAACAGTCACCTTCTCGTCCGGATGACAGGGCGCGGCGAGGGACAGGCGCAGAAGCGCCGGCGATGTGGCGCCAAGTGTCATCTTCGCCTCGCTGCAGGCGATCCCGAGGATCCTGACCGGCTCCTCTTGTGGGCTGGGCAATGGCTCGATCCTGGCTGCCGGTGCTGCCTGCTCCATCATGTCGGCTTCGTCCGGCGTCGAGGACGTCGGGATCAGTGACAGCTGCTTGATCGGGGCGGGGGAGGTATTCGGCACCGACATCGCGGGGGCAGTGGCGGGAGTCAGGTCGGCGGCGAGCAGTATAGGTGCAAGCGGGGCTGCCGGCGCGGCGGTCGGCATCACCTTTGCGGCCAGTTGCACAGCGGGAAGAACCGACATCTGCGCCGGTGGCGTGAACTCTCCGCGAAGTCGCGCGCTGATCGTTTCGCCGCGCTGCATGACATGGCCCGTCGCCGCGGCCAGAAGGAACGTTGCCCCGGCCATCAAAGCTCTGCGTTTGATCTGCATCCCCGCCTCCACTCATACGTCTTGGCTCAAGAGCTAGAGGATGAAGTCGGCGAATAGATGACCAATGGAAGGCGAATTCTACATCTGCAAGTTGTGTCCAAACACCACATCTAGCGCAAATGTTTCAGTTCTTTCGAATATCATGATCAGGATTCAGAAATGCACCGCGTTCTTGCCACAATTCGGCGTCGCGGGGCTGCCTTGGTGCGATTCCGGGACGGCCGATGTTCTCAGACCAGCCGTCCGTGGCAGTGCTTGAACTTGTCCCCTGAACCGCAGGGGCAGGGATCGTTTCGCCCAGGATTGCCCCAGGTGGAAGCATCGGCCGGATCGAAGCCCTTGATCAGCGGTGTCAGCGCAGCCGCTGCCGTTGCCGCTGTGGCCTGCTGCTGGCGGGCGGCCTGCTGATCCGCCATCTGCTGGATCATCGCCTGCTGCTCGTCCTCGGTCATCGGCCGCACGTGTGACAGCTTCTGCGTCACGTCCGCGCGCAGGCCGTCCAGAAGGCTTTCGAACAGGCTGAAAGCTTCGGTCTTGAACTCCGACAGAGGATCACGCTGGGCATATCCACGGAATCCGATGACCGAGCGCAGATGCTCCAGCGTGACAAGATGTTCGCGCCACTTCGCATCAATCGTCTGCAACACGAACTGCTTTTCGATCTGGCGCATCGTGTCGTCGCCGAACTGTTCGGCCTTCTTGGCCATGAACTCGTCTGTCGCCTTGTAGAGCCGTTCGCGCATGGCTTCCTGATCGACGCCGTCTTCGCGCGACCAGTCGATCACTGGCAGGTCAAGCGCCAGCTTCTCACCCACGGCGGCATAGAGGCCTTCGCTGTTCCACTGCTCGGCATAGCTTTTGGGCGGCAGATACTCGTCGACCAGATCGTCGATCACCTGGTGACGCATGTCGCGGACAATTTCGTCAACATCGTCGGCCTGCATGATCTCCAGCCGCTGACTGAAGATCGCCTTGCGCTGGTCGTTCATCACGTCGTCGAATTTCAGGAGTTGCTTGCGCATATCGAAGTTGCGGCCTTCGACCTTGGCTTGGGCGCGCTCAAGCGACTTGTTGACCCAAGGGTGGACGATCGCTTCGCCTTCCTTCATCCCGAGGGACGACAGAACCTTGTCGAGCTTCTCCGACCCGAATATCCGCATGAGATCGTCTTCCAGGCTCAGGTAGAATATCGTGCGGCCGGGATCACCCTGGCGACCCGACCGGCCCCTGAGTTGGTTGTCGATGCGGCGGCTTTCGTGCCGCTCGCTCGCAAGAACGAACAGACCGCCGGCCTCCAATACCTTTGCCTTTTCCTCGGCATGCTCGGCTTCGATGCGCGCGCGGGCCTCATCGGGGTTGGCCTCGGGGTCGGCAGCCAGCGCCTCCAACACCTTCATTTCGACGTTGCCGCCAAGCTGGATGTCGGTGCCGCGCCCGGCCATGTTGGTGGCGATGGTCACAGCCCCCAGTTTACCGGCATCGGCGACGATCTTGGCCTCCTGCTCGTGCTGGCGTGCATTCAAGACGCTATGAGGGATGCCGGCCTTTTTCAGCATTTCGCTCAACATCTCGGACTTTTCGATCGAGGTCGTGCCAACGAGGATCGGCTGGCCCTTTTCATGGGTCTTTCGGATACGTTCCATGACCGCCTCGTGCTTTTCGCGCGCGGTACGGTAGACGTGGTCATGCTCGTCCTTGCGTGCGATCGGCCGGTTGGTCGGCACCTCGACGACGCCGAGCTTGTAGATGTCGCGGAATTCCTCTGCTTCGGTCGCGGCGGTGCCGGTCATCCCGGCAAGCTTGTCGTAGAGCCGGAAGTAGTTCTGGAAGGTTACGGAGGCGAGAGTGACGTTCTCGGGCTGAATCTGCACGCCCTCCTTGGCCTCGATGGCCTGATGCAGACCGTCAGACAGGCGGCGCCCGCGCATCATGCGGCCGGTGAACTCGTCAATCAGCATGATTTCGCCGTCACGCACGATGTAATGCTGATCCTTGTGGAAAAGCTTGTGCGCCCGCATGGCCTGCGTGGCGTGATGCACGATCGTCGTTGATTCCGGATCATAGAGCGTCTGACCCTCGGGCAGCACACCCGAAGCCCAGAGCCGTTGTTCCATGAATTCGTTTCCCGCCTCGGTGAAGGTCGCGTTCCGCGCCTTCTCATCAAGCTTGAAGTGCTCCTCGGTCAGTTCCGGGATGAAAGCGTCGAGGGTCTTGTAGAGCTCGGACCGGTCCTGGCTCGGACCCGAGATGATCAGCGGCGTGCGCGCCTCGTCGATGAGGATCGAGTCCACTTCGTCGACGATCGCAAAGAAATGCCCGCGCTGCATCATATCCTCGATCGAGGACTTCATGTTGTCGCGCAGATAGTCGAAACCAAGCTCGTTATTGGTCGCGTAGGTGATGTCGGCGGCGTAGGCGGCGCGTTTTTCATCGTCGGGCTGATAGGGGTAAACCACCCCGGTGGTCAGGCCGAGATGGGAGTAGACCTTGCCCATCCAGTCCGCATCGCGCTTGGCTAGGTAGTCATTCACGGTGACGATATGCACGCCCTTGCCGGCAAGGGCGTTGAGATAGGCCGGAAAGGTAGCGACCAACGTCTTGCCCTCGCCGGTCTTCATTTCGGCGATGTTGCCGCGATGCAGGAATATCCCGCCCATCAGCTGCACCTCGAAGGCGTGCAGGCCCAGTGCGCGTCTGGCGGCTTCGCGGCAATTGGCGAAAGCTTCGACCAGAACGCTGTCAAGGCTCTCGCCCGACTGGACCCGCAGGGCGAGCGCTTCGGTCTTTGCCTTGATCTCTTCGTCGGTCAGCTTCTGGAATTCAGGTTCCAGAGTCGCGATTTTCTCCACCAGCGGGCGGACCGATTTGACCATGCGGTCGTTCGGCGTGCCGAAGACCTTCTTGGTGAGTGTTCCGAGGCCCAGCATTTTTTCTCCGCTCGGGTTCGCCTGACGCCCTCGTGTTCAAACGCGGCCTTGCCGCCACCTCCGGCTGCGCCTAGAACGGCTGCGGAAAAAGGCAGGCATGGCCCTTACGGGGACCAACGCGATGTAAGCGGCTGCCGACAGATAGTCAACGCCGCGAGCCATTGCGGCTGAATTGGGAGAAGTCACGATGTTGAAACCGGCCGCTGCACTTGCTGCTCTGGCGCTCTCGCTTGCTTTCGGGGGCTTTGCTTTTGCCGAAGAGCCGAACGGGGATACGGTCGTCGCAAAGGTCAACGATACCGAGATCACGCTCGGCGACATGATCGCGGTCCGCGAAACCCTGCCGGCGCAGTACTTGCAACTGCCCGACGATGCGCTCTTCACGGGCATTCTCGATCAGATCATCCAGCAGACCGCGTTGGCCGCCGAGGCCGAGGAGCATCTGACCAAGCGTGATGAGTTGATGATGGAAAACCAGAAACGCGGCTATCTGGCGGGCGTCACCCTTGATGCGGTCGCCGAGGCCGCTGTCAGCGACGAAGAACTGCAATCCCTCTATGACGAAAAGTACGCCAACGTCGAGCTCGGCAAGGAATACAATGCCGCGCATATACTCGTCGAAACCGAGGAAGAGGCGAAGGCGGTCAAGGCCGATCTGGAGGGCGGCGCGGACTTTGCCGCCATCGCCAAGGAAAAGTCCACCGATCGCGGTTCGGCGGCCGGAGGCGGTGATCTTGGCTGGTTCGGTCTCGGCATGATGGTCAAGCCATTCGAGGAAGCTGTCGTGGCGCTTGAGCCCGGGGCGATCTCCGACCCGGTTCAAAGTCAGTTCGGCTGGCACATCATCAAGCTGAACGAGGTGCGCACCGCCACTGCCCCGACGCTGGACGACGCGCGCGAAGAGCTTGCGGGCGATCTGCGGCAGAAGGCGGTCGAAGCCAAGGTCGCGGGTCTGACCGAGGGTGAGAATGTCCAGAAGATGGTTGAAGGCATCGACCCGGCAATCATCAAGAACGTCGATCTCATCGCGAACTGATCCGCCGCATCGGAGGGACGGGCCATGGCCAAGAAAGACGCCGCCTGGAAAGCCGAGGCGAAGAAGCTGAAGATCAAGGTCAAGACACTCAAAGCAAAGCTGAAAGCTGAGCCCGACCCAAAAGTGGCCAAGGTCAAAACGCCCAACCCGGTCTCGCCGCTCGCGCCCAAGGGCGGGTTCCCCGTATTGCCGCGCATCCAGGGAGTTGAATTTGCAACGGTCGCGGCGGGTGTGCGCTATGCCGGCCGGCCTGACGTGATGCTTGTTCGCCTTGCTCCGGGCACGTCGGTCGCGGGCGCGTTCACCCGGTCATCGACCCGCGCGGCATGCGTGCATGACTGTCAGGCCAAACTGAAGGCCGCGCCCGGACCGAAGGATGGCGCCGCGATCATCGTCAACTCGGGCAACGCCAACGCCTTCACCGGCGCGCTTGGGCAGGAGGCCGTCGATGCCGTGACAACTGGTGTCGCCAAGACGCTTGGCATTCCGGCGACACGGGTCTTTTCCTCATCGACCGGCGTCATCGGCGAGCCGTTGCCGCATGACCGGATCACCGCCAGGCTCGATGATCTGGCGGCGGCGCTCGATGGCGGCGCGATCGAACAGGCCGCCCGTGCGATCATGACCACCGACACCTTCCCCAAGGGTGCCGCGGCCGAGATCGAAGGCGAGGGCGGCAAGATCCGCATCGCAGGTATCGCCAAGGGGTCCGGCATGATCGCGCCCGACATGGCGACAATGCTTGCCTATGTCTTCACCGACGCAAGAATTCCGGCTGCGGCCTTGCAAAAGATGGTGTCGCGTCAGGTGGACGAGACCTTCAACGCGATCACGGTGGACAGCGACACGTCGACCTCCGATGCGCTGATCGTGGCCGCAACCGGCAAGAGCAGGGCCGCCGAGATCGGGGACATGCGATCAGGCACAGCGAAAGCCTTCGAGGCCGCACTGCGCATGGTCATGATGGACCTTGCGCATCAGGTCGCCCGCGATGGGGAGGGGGCGACCAAGTTCGTCGAGGTCCGCGTGACCGGCGCGTCGGATACTGCGAATGCGCACCGGATCGCCATGGCGATCGCGAATTCGCCCCTTGTGAAGACCGCGATCGCGGGCGAGGACGCCAATTGGGGCCGCATCGTCATGGCAATCGGCAAATCCGGCGGAAAGGCCGACCGTGACCGCATCGCGATCCGCTTCGGCGACATTCTCGTCGCTGAAAAAGGCTGGCGCAGTCCAGGCTATTCCGAGGAGGAGACCTCAGCCTACATGAAACAGGATGAGCTTCTGATCGCCGTCGACCTCGGTCTTGGCAAAGCCTCGCGGTCGGTCTGGACCTGCGATCTGACCCATCGCTACATCGACATCAACGCTGACTACCGGTCTTGAAGACGCTCTTCGTTTCTGCTGTCGCGCTGATCGACGTCGACGGGCGCGTGCTGCTTGCCCGCCGGCCCGAGGGAAAGCCCATGGCGGGTCTCTGGGAGTTTCCGGGCGGCAAGGTCGAACCCGGCGAAACTCCGGAGGCCGCGCTCATCCGCGAACTGCATGAAGAGCTGGGGATCGACACATGGAAAAGCTGCCTTGCGCCCCTGACCTTCGCCAGTCACAGCTACGACGATTTCCACCTGCTCATGCCACTTTTCGCGTGCCGCCGTTGGCTGGGCACGCCTCAGCCGCATGAAGGTCAGGAACTTGCCTGGGTGCGCGCCAAAGACCTGCGCGGCTACCCGATGCCACCTGCGGACCTGCCGCTCATTCCGATCCTTCGTGATTGGTTGTAGCGCCAAGTCTTGCTGCAATTTTTGGTTGCGGCGAATAGTTGCCCGCCGCGACACCGATGGAAAAATCGATTCTCAGGCAATCTGCGTTGTGTCATCGTCAGCATGTGCAAGAGTTAGTCACCTGGTAATTATTGGCCGCTAGTTGTTGGGCAGCCGCTGTTGGGGAGACTGTGCGATGCTGCGAACCATCACTCTGGGAAGTTGTGTGTCCGTTCAGGGCGTGTTCGAGCGGAGCCTGGACAACGGCAAGATCCTTGTCCGCGTCGGCAAGCTTCTGTTCGAAGGATATCCTGTCGCGAAGCAGGCCGCCTGACGATCAGGCGGCCTGTTTTCCAATCGTCTCACAAATCGGCGCGGCCGGTTTCAGGACAGTTTCCGTTCCACTTCCTCACGCTCGAAGATTTCGATGACATCGCCCGGGCGGATGTCTTCGTAGTTCTCGAACGCCATGCCGCATTCCTGACCGGATTGCACTTCCTTGACCTCGTCCTTGAAGCGCTTCAGCGTCTTCAGCGTGCCTTCGTGCACCACGACATCGTCGCGCAAGAGACGGACGCCCGCCGAACGGCGTGCGACACCTTCGGTGACGAGGCAACCTGCGACCTTTCCGACACCCGAGACCTTGAAGACCTCCTTGATCTCGGCGTAGCCGATGAAGGTCTCGCGGACTTCGGCCGACAAAAGGCCCGAAGCCGCCGCCTTCACGTCATCCACAAGATCGTAGATGACGGAATAGTAGCGTATCTCGACGCCCTTCTGGTTGGCTGAGGCGCGGGCGGGTGCGTTCGCACGCACATTGAAGCCGATCACAGGCGCACCGCTTGCCTCGGCAAGGCCGATATCGGACTCGGTGATCGCGCCGACGCCGTAATGCAGGACGCGCACCCGAACCTCGTCATTGCCGATCTTGTCCATTGCCTGAACGATCGCCTCGGCAGAACCCTGCACGTCGGCTTTCACGAGGATCGGCAATTCGGCGACTGTCTGGTCCGCCTTGGCTTTCGCCATCAGCTGCTCCAGCGTCGTGGCGGCGCCCGCGGCGGCGCGCTTGTCCTTCGCGGCCTTCTCGCGGTAGGTCGCGATTTCCCGCGCCTGCGCCTCGGTTTCGACGACGTTCAGCACGTCGCCCGCCTCGGGCGTCCCGTTAAGACCCAGGACCTCGACCGGCACCGAGGGTCCGGCTTCGTTCACGCGATCCCCCTTGTCGTTGATCAGCGCGCGAACCTTGCCCCACTGTTCGCCGACCACGAAGATGTCGCCTTGTCTAAGTGTGCCGTGCTGGATTAGCACGGTGGCCACCGGCCCCCGGCCGACATCCAGCTTGGCTTCGATGACAGCGCCCATCGCGGCCCGGCCCGGATTGGCCTTCAGTTCAAGGATCTCGGCCTGAAGCGCAATCGCATCGAGAAGCTGGTCGAGCCCCTTGCCCGTCGTTGCCGACACTTCGACATCCTGCACATCGCCTGAAAGCGCCTCCACGACGACTTCGTGCTGCAAGAGGTCCGTCCGGACCTTTTGGGGATTGGCCGCAGGCTTGTCGCACTTGTTGATCGCAACAATCATCGGCACCTTGGCCGCCTTCGCATGGTTGATCGCCTCGACCGTCTGCGGCATGACGGCATCGTCGGCGGCGACCACGAGGACGACGATGTCCGTCACCTGCGCACCGCGGGCGCGCATCGATGTGAATGCGGCGTGGCCGGGCGTGTCGAGGAAGGTCAGAACTGCGCCCGACTCTGTCTTCACCTGATAGGCGCCGATGTGCTGCGTGATGCCGCCAGCCTCACCCGAGACGACGTTGGTCTTGCGGATGGCGTCAAGAAGCGAGGTCTTGCCGTGGTCGACATGACCCATGATCGTGATGATCGGCGGGCGCGGCTTGAGGTCCGTGTCGCTGTCCTGCACGGAATCGATGACCTGCTCCACGTCCGCGTCCGAAACGCGCACCACCTTGTGGCCGAACTCTTCGATCACCAGTTCGGCGGTGTCGGCGTCTATGGCCTCGTTCATGGTGACCATCATGCCCATGTTCATCAGCGACTTGACCACGTCCGCCGCCCGTTCGGCCATACGGTTGGCCAGTTCCTGCACCACGATGGTTTCCGGAAGCTGCACGTCACGCACCTGCTTTTCGGCACGTTGGCCAAGGCCAAGCGCTTTTTGACGTGCGCGTTCCTGCTTGCGCTTCATCGCGGCCATCGACCGCTGACGTCCACCTCCTCCGGAGAGCGCCTCGCTCAGCGTCAGCTTGCCTGCCCTGCGGCCCTCGTCGCGGACGCCTTTGCCGCTGCGATCGCGGTCGCCGCCACGATCATCCCTTTCCCGGTCGGTCTTGCGCGGACCGGCGGTCGACACGCCCTTTGTCTCGGCGCGCGACGCCGCCGCTTCGGCCGCGGCGGGATCGACCGGCGCATCCTTTGCCGCCGGCTTCTTGAATTCATCCTTGCGGGCGGCGCGGGCATCGGCCTCTTCGGCGCGTCGCGCATCCTCTTCGGCCTTCGCCTTGAGCGCCTCCTCGCGCTCGCGTTCCTCCCGTTCCTTCGCCTCGATTTCGGCGCGCCGCCGCTCACGGTCTTCCTCGCGCTGCCGCTCTTCATCTGCGCGACGTTCCGCATCTTCGGCCTCGCGCGCCTTTGCGGCCTGAAGCGCCTTCATCCGCCGCTCCATCTCGGCGTCGGAAATGCCTGCGGGCCGACGCGACGGATCGCCTGAAGAGGGCTTTGCCCCACTGGCCGGGCCGGGCGTCGCGCCCGGTTTCGGAACGACGACACGCTTCCGCTTCGTCTCGACCACGACGCTTTTCGTCCGGCCGTGGCTGAAGCTCTGCTTCACCTGACCGGAACGCCCGCTACCCAGGCCAAGAGGTTTCTTACCGTCTGTATCGCTCATGCCGACTTCGTATCCTTCCCGGCGGATGGTCCGCCGTCATTCTTCCGCAAGCCCGTAAGCTTTGCCGCTTCCTCTACAACACGCTTGGAGAGTGCGCCAGCCGCAAGCGCGCCATGTATCACACTATCCCGGCCAAAGGCCAGACCGAGCTCCGAGGCGGTCAGGCTGCCAAACCAGCGGCCGCCTTCCGGTGTCCAGAGCTTCCCTTTGCCGCGCTCGGACCCGTCCGAGGCTTGAAACAGAACCTTCGCCCTGCCGTCCGCGAGCCAGCCCTTGACCTTCTCGAAACCGGCGACCGCCTGACCCGCTTTCCGCGCAAGGGAGATATGGTCGACGACGCGTCGCGCCAAGCCCGCTTCGACAAGATCGGTCAGGTTCTCCGGCACCGTGACCGGCGCTTTCGCCGCCCGCGCGAACAGGCCCTTCTTCGCCGCCTTTTCGATCGCCGCGCGATCGGCCGTCACCCAGATGCCGCGCCCGGGGAGTTTTTGCGCCAGATCCGGAACCACCTGACCTTCGGGAGAAACAACAAACCGGACAAGCCCCGCCTTGGGCTGCACGTCTCCGGTGACGACGCAGCGCCGTTCGGGCTCATCCCTCGTCTTGTCGCGTCCCCCTCGGGTCATATGCCATCCCCCCAAGGCCCATGTCAGGCCTCGGCCTCCTCTTCGTTCTCGGTTTCTTCAGCCTCGGCTTCAAGCTCGGCCGGATCGACCCAGCCAAGCTGGATACGCGCGGTCATCACCAGGTGCTGCGCTTCTTCCAGACTCATGTCGAACTTCTCGAGCAGGCCGTCGTCCTTCACCCGCTCGCCGTTCACCGTGGTCCAGCCGCCGGCCAGTTCCCAGTCGGCGCAGGTCGCGAAATCCTCGAGCGTCTTCACGCCGTCCTGCGCCAGAGCCTCGATCATCTGCGGCGTCAGCCCGCCGAAGTTGACCAGACTATCCTCGACGCCCAATGCGCGCGCGTTCTCAAGTGCCTTGCGGTTTTGCTCCTCGATCACGTCGCGCGCGCGCGCCTGCAGTTCCTGACCGGTTGCGTCATCGACGCCCTCGATGGTCAGAAGCTCGTCCAGTTCGACATATGCCACCTCTTCGAGGTTGGTGAAGCCTTCCGACACCAGGAGCTGGGCAAAGAACTCGTCCAGATCGAGCGCGTCGATGAAGAGCTTGGTGCGCTCGGCGAATTCCGCCTGACGGCGCTGGCTTTCCTCTTCCTCGGTCAGGATGTCGATGTCGAGTCCTGTGAGTTGCGAGGCAAGCCGCACGTTCTGCCCGCGCCGACCGATGGCCAGCGAAAGCTGTTCATCCGGAACTACAACCTCGATCTTACCTGCTTCCTCGTCGATGACGACCTTGGCGACCTCGGCCGGCTGCAGCGCGTTCACGAGGAAGGTCGCCTGATCCTCATTCCACGGAATGATGTCGATCTTCTCGCCCTGAAGCTCGTTCACGACGGCCTGCACGCGGCTGCCGCGCATGCCGACGCAGGCGCCCACCGGGTCGATCGAGTTGTCATAGGAAATGACGCCTATCTTGGCGCGGCTGCCGGGATCACGGGCCACGGCCTTGATCTCGATGATGCCATCATAGATTTCCGGCACTTCCATCTTGAAGAGTTCCGCCATGAATTGCGGATCGGTCCGTGACAGGAACACCTGCGGCCCCCGGGCCTCGCGGCGGACATCCTTGATGAAGCAGCGGATACGATCGTTCGGGCGATAACTTTCACGGCCGATCTTCTCGTTCCGGCGCAGGATCGCCTCGCCGCGACCGATATCGACGATGATGTTGCCGTACTCCTCGCGCTTGACGACGCCGTTGATGATCTGGCCTTTGCGGTCCTTGAACTCCTCGAACTGGCGGTCACGCTCGGCCTCGCGAACCTTCTGCAGAATCACCTGCTTGGCCGACTGCGCCGCGATACGGCCCAGATCGACCGGCGGCACTTCATCGACGATCGTATCGCCGACCGCTGGAGCCTCCAGATACTGTTTGGCCTGCGCGACGGTCAGTTCTGCCTGATAGTTCTCGACGGCGTCGTCCTCGACGACCGTGCGTACACGGGTGAAGGTCGCCTTGCCCGTCTTGCGGTCAATCGCCACGCGGATGTCCATCTCGGCGCCGTAGCGGGACTTCGCGGCCCGCGCGAGACTTTCCTCCATCGCTTCGATGACCAGTTCTGGGTCGATCATCTTTTCGCGCGCGACAGCCTCGGCGGTTTGCAGAAGCTCAAGCTGGTTGGCAGAGGTAATCGCCATTCATTCCTCCTCGGAACTCTCTTCTTCGATTTCATCAAACGCGGTTTCGTCGACCTTTTCGGTAGCCTTCTTCTGCCGCAACATTTCGGTGATCAGTTCTTCCGTCAGCACCAGCTTGGCGTCGGCCAGCCAATCGAAGTCCAGACCGATTGTGCCTTCTTCGATTTCAACCAGAACGTCGTTGCCGTCGGTTCCGCGCAGCATCCCCTTGAAGCGCTTGCGCCCGTCGATCATCTCCGATGTCTCGATTTTGGCCTCGTAGCCCTGCCAGACATCGAAATCCTTCAGCCGCGTCAGCGGACGGTCGATCCCGGGTGAGGACACCTCAAGGTGATACGCATCCTCGATCGGGTCTTCGACATCCAGAACCGCCGACACCGCGACCGAGATCTTGCCGCAGTCATCGACGTTGATCCCGCCTTCGGGCCGGTCTGCCATGATCTGGAGCGTCTTGGTGTTGCCGCCCATCAGCCGGATGCGCACAAGCTCGAACCCCATGCCTTCGATGGCGGGGTTCACGATCTCGGCAAGGCGCCGGTCAATGGCGGTTTTCGCAATGAGGTCGGTCATTCGTCCAGGCAATAAAAAACGGGCCCTGCGGCCCGCCCGATCTTCTCCGGTGGGCTGCGAGTTTGGACCCCGCAGCGCCGCTGTTGAGGCGGATATAGGCGAAGGCGGGCGAGTCTGCAAGCGGAAGCGTATCCGGCGCGGTCAGGGCCCAGATCTGCCTTCGTCTCAATCGCCGCTTTTCCAGCCCTGATCCTTGTGCGAGCCGTCGCAATAGGGCTTGATGCCCGACTTCCCGCAACGGCAAAGCACGTATTTCCGCGGCGTGGTCGCCTCGCCGGGATGCGGAGTCGCGATCTCGGCGTCGTGGACGAAGTATGGGCCGTCTCGCATGACCTCGATCCGGGCGCGCTCGGCGACGAGGTGAGTAAGATCGTCGTCCAATCGCAGGGCAAGTGCGCCGGACGGACAATGGGCGATCACCTCCTCGATCTCGGTGCGGGTGCCCTTGTCGGGCTGGATCCAGGGCTTCTCGGCGGAATTGAAGACATTCGGCGCGATCCGCGCGCATTCGGCGGCATGGGCGCAGACCAACGGATTGAAGGTCACGGTGACCGCTGCCCCGGCATAGTCGATGACACGGTTGCGCCCCGCGGGCGTTCCGCCCGAGTCGACAAAACCGTTCTTCGCATGACTGCCGTCGCAAAACGGTTTGTTCTGACTGCCGCCGCAACGGCACAGCGCCACGACGGGTTTGACTTCCAGCGCCTGACCGTCCGGACCCTTCAACGCGTCAAGTCCCTTGACGACCAGCGGTCCGTTCTCCCGCGGCTCGATCGTGACTTTGGTTTCGTCGTTCATTCGGTTCTCCATGATCAGTTTCCCGGCTCAGGGTCTGAGTCCATCCATGACGCGCACCAACTCGGCACTGATTCCCGGTTCCGACAGGGCATGCCCAGCGACCGGGATCATCTTCAACTCGGCCCGCTTCCACCGTTGGGCCAGCGTCCAGGCTGAAACCGGGGGGCAAATCATGTCGTAGCGTCCCTGCACGATCGTGCCGGGAATATCTTTCAGCGTCGGCAGGCGGCGCAGGATCTGCCCATCCTCCTCAAGAAACCCCTTGTTGAGAAAGTAGTGGTTCTCGAGCCGCGCGAAGGCCCGGGCATACTCCGATGGCGCGTTGCCGGCCACCCCGTCATTCTCGACGCTGGCCAACGCATTTTCCCAGCCGGCCCAAGCGCGCGCGAACTTTGTCTCTGCTTCGGCATCACCGCTGAAGAGCCGCCTGTGATAGGCCGCGATCAGGTCGTTCTGTTCCTCTTCCGGTATCATGCCGGCAAAGCGCTGCCACAGCTCGGGCCAGAACGCACCCGCGCCGCCGCCGTAGAACCAGGCAAGCTCACCCTCGGTCAGAAGGAAGACACCCCGAAGTATGAGATGCCGCACTCGATCGGGATGGCCCTGAGCGTAGATCAACGCCAGTGTCGCCCCCCAACTGCCGCCGAAGATCATCCACGCGTCGATGCCCAGCGTCGTTCTGATGTGTTCGATGTCGGCGACCAGATGCCAGGTCGTGTTCGCCTCGACGCTGGCATGCGGCCGCGACCGGCCGCACCCGCGCTGGTCGAACAGGATAACCCGATAGACCGACGGGTCGAAGTAGCGCCGCATCGCCGGCGAACATCCGCCACCAGGGCCACCGTGCAGGACGATCACGGGCACGCCGTCGGGCTTGCCGCATTGCTCGACATAGATGCGGTGACCGTCGCCCACATCCATCATGCGCTGATCGAAAGGCTCGATCTGCGGATAAAGATAGATGGCTGCGCGCTTTTGCCCTGCGACCCGATCCATGATTGACGTATATATCCATTGGATGCCGACCGCCACGGGTCAGCGGAAAAACCGAGGGTGCCCGGAATGCAGGCCGAAACCAATAGTGTCGATCGCGATGAAGTCGCCAAGTTCGAGGCAATGGCGGCGGAGTGGTGGGACGTGAACGGCAAGTTCAAGCCGCTTCACATGATGAACCCGGTCCGGCTCGACTACATAACGCGGCAGATCGCGTCGGAGTTCGACCGAGATCTGTCGATGCCGAAGCCGTTTTCCGGTCTAAGTCTGCTCGATATCGGCTGTGGTGGAGGACTGCTTTCCGAGCCGATGGCGCGACTCGGCGCAAAGGTCGTGGGGGCCGACGCCGCCGAGCGGAACATTCCGGTCGCGCAGCTCCATGCCAGGGAACAGGGCCTGGCGATCGATTACCGCCACACGACCGCTGAGGCGCTGGTTGTCGCAAGCGAGGCGTTCGACGTCGTGCTTGCCATGGAAATCGTGGAGCACGTCGCGGATCCGGGGCAGTTCGTAAAAACCTGCCGCGATCTGCTCAAGCCCGGCGGGTTGATGATCTCATCCACCATCAACCGCAACGGCAAGAGTTTTCTTGCAGCTATTGTGGGCGCGGAGTGGATCATGCGCTGGCTACCGAAAGGCACCCACGACTGGGCGAAGTTCATCACGCCGGATGAGCTTGGTTCGCATATCCGCGGGGCCGGACTCGATCTCGTCGACCGCAAGGGGTTCGTGTTCAATCCGGTCACGTGGCAATGGTCGATCTCGGATCGCGATCTTTCGGTGAACTACGTCACCACCGCGATCCGGCGCTGAGAACGTCAGCCTTCGCCAAGCCGTGTCCGGAGCTCTCGCAAGATCGGCAGAACTGTCCGCACCCGATCCGCACCGATCGACATGATCACTTCGGTGAATACGGGGGCAAGGGCGGCAAGGGCGGCGTCGCGCGCTGCGCGGCCCGAAGGGCTGATCGACACGAACTTGCGCCGTGCGTCATCCCAGTCGGGCCGGATGTGAACATGCCCTGCCCATTCCAGCTTGGAAAGCGTGTTCGTCATGGCGCCCCGTGTGACATGAAAGGCTTGGGCGAGCTGCGCGGGCGACCTTTCGTCATTCAGGTGCGCAAGGTGGTTGAGCACCGAAAAATGACTAAGCTCCATTCCCTTCGGCAAGGCCCGGCTGATGCGGTTGCGCGCCAGCTGATCGGCCATGAAGACCTCGGAAAAGAGCGCGATCGCGAGCGGATCGTCGGATTCCGCCATTGTTCAAGGTCCCTCGTAGTCGCGGTCGTGGTCCAGCGACGGCACGCGCGAACGGGCCTTGACAACGGCGTCCAGAGAAAGATCGACATACGAGATGCCAACCCCGTCTCCGCCATCGGCCAGAACCTCGCCCCAGGGCGCGACGGCAAGTGAATGACCGTGCGTCCTGCGGGGTCGGCCATTGTGGGCTGCGTGGGTTCCGCATTGGGCGGGGGCCAGAACGAATGCGCCGTTCTCGATGGCCCGCGCGCGCAGGAGGCTCTCCCAATGTGCCGCGCCGGTCGTGTCGTTGAACGCTGCCGGCACGGTGAGTATCTGCGCCCCTGCCTTCGCCAGCCGCCGGTAGAGGTGCGGGAAGCGGACATCATAGCAAATCGTCATACCGATGCAGCCGAACGGGGTATCGGCACGGACAGCCTTCGTTCCGGGACGGTAGCCCGCGGATTCGCGATATTGCTCCGTCTCGGACACGTTCACGTCGAACATGTGGATCTTGTCGTAGCGCGCAGCGATCCCGCCGTCCGGCCCGATCAGGAAGGACCGGTTGGCGAACCGGCCATCTGCGTCATGGGTCATAAGTGCGAGCGAACCGATCAAAAGCCAGATGCCATTTTGGGACGCCTCCTTGCGAAGCGCCGAAAGGGTCTGGTCATCTTCTTCGTGGCGCAGAACCTTCTTCTGGTGTTCGCGGCTCGAAGACACGCAGTTGGTCACTTCCGGTGTCAGAACGAAGCGCGCGTTATTTGTCACCGCCTCCCGCACAAGCTTGAGCGTGACCGGCAGGTTCTCTGCCGGATCGTCGCTTGCCGAAAGCTGGAGAAGCGCTGCCTTCATCGGTCAAGCGACGAGCAAGGGATCAAGTCGCCCGGCCCTGTCGAGCGCGCTAAGATCGTCATAGCCCCCCACATGCCGATCGCCGATGAAGACCTGTGGCACCGTCGTTCGTCCGCCGGCCCGCTGGATCATTTGCTGTCGAAGCGCAGGGTTGCCGCTGATGTCGGTTTCCTCGAACGACACTCCCTTGCTCCGCAGCAGCGCAAGCGCTGCATGGCAATAGGGGCAGTAAGGTTTGGTGTAGATCTCGATGCGGGACATGATGCGCTATCCTAAGTCTCGGCGACTATACGGATTTAGGCATCCTTCGCAACGCGTGCGAGTGCGAGAACGCAGACGGACTGTGCGCCCGCGGCCCTGCAGGCATCCGCCGCCGCGGCAAACGTCGCACCGGATGTCATCACGTCGTCGACAAGCAGAACATCGCGGCCGTGCAGGCGCGCGATATGCCGGGGATGCACACGGATCGCCGCCGAGAGGTTGGAGAATCGCGCGTCGCGGTCTCGACCGTCCTGCTTGGCGGTCCTTCGGCTCCGGACCAGAAGATCGGGGCAGTGCTCTCGCCCGGCAAGCCGCGCCAGCGCCTTGGAAAGCAGGGCCGATTGGTTGAAGCGCCGCCGGAACAGCCTTGTCCAGTGAAGCGGCACCGGCGCCACGAGCATTTCGGGTTCCAGAATCGGCTGCGCGGCCCGCAAGAGCCAGTCCCCCGCCGGCCGCGCAAGGTCAAGCCGGTCCCCGTGCTTCAGCGCCAGTACCACCTTGCGGCCGTTGTCGCGATAAAGCAAAGCGGCCCGCCCCCGATCCCACGGGCGGGCTATGGTCAGGCAATCGTCGCAATATTCGATCCGCCCTTCATCCTCACCCGGCAGCTTCATGCCGCAGCGATCGCAGACGAGGCCCGAGATGAAGGGCGTTTCGCGCCAGCATGGTCCGCAGAGGCCGAAATCAGTGACGCTGGGCTCTGAGCACAGGATACATTGAGGCGGAAACACGAGGTGCAGCGCGCTTTGCATTCCCGCCTGAAGAGCCCTAGTTTCGCGCATCATGTCCGCTCCGCCACCTCTCAGCGACCGTGCAGCGCTTCGTCGCAACAGGGACCGCGCCCTGAAACAGGGCGCGGAGCTTTTCTTGCACGAGGAAGCTGCCGCCGAGATCGAGGAGAGACTGAGCGAGGTTAACAAACGGTTTACATCACCTGCCGTCATTGCCCCGTTCCCGGACCCGTGGGGCAGTATCCTGCCTGGCGCCCTTTTCGTGGAGGACGCCGACACGCTTTCGCTGGACGAGGGCGCGCATGATCTTGTGATTCACGCCTTCGCGCTGCATTGGGCGAACGATCCCGTCGGACAGATGGTCCAGTGCCGACGCGCCCTGAAACCGGATGGGCTTTTCCTTGGCGTGATGCTTGGCGGCCGGACGCTGGCCGAACTGCGCGCGGCGCTGGCCGAGGCCGAGACGCGGCTGATGGGCGGCCTGTCGCCGAGAATCTTGCCAATGGGGGAAATCCGCGACCTCGGCGCATTGTTGCAGCGCGCCGGTTTCGCGCTTCCGGTCGCCGACGCGATACGCAAGACCGTCACCTACCGAACCGCCTTCCACCTGATCGCCGACCTCAGGGCGATGGGCGAAGGCAACGCGCTTGCCTCGCGAAGCCGCCGCACGCCGCCCCGCGCGCTGTTTCCCGAAGCCGCCGGCATCTATGCAAAGAGCTTTCCTGCCGGCGATGGACGTATCGCCGCGACATTCGAGCTGATCTTCCTCACCGGCTGGGCGCCCGACGAAAGCCAGCAGAAGCCGCTTCGGCCCGGCTCTGCGGCGCAAAGGTTGGCAGATGCGCTTGGCAGCAAGGAAACACCATTGGGCGACACGCCCAATATTTCGGATCATTGACCCCGGCGGAATTAGGTCTATCTCGGGTTTCCGACAGGAAGGAAATGACATGACAGACATGACTGACCGCGCGGGTCACGGCAGGCTGGCGAACGCGCCGGCGGATCATCCGCCCGTCGCGCAACCGCGCATCGGCGTGCTGGTCGCAAACCTCGGCACGCCCGACGGGTACACCTACTGGCCGATGCGGCGCTATCTGAGCGAGTTTCTGTCGGACAAGCGCGTCATCGACTATCCGAGATGGAAGTGGCAGCCGCTTCTTCAGCTTGTCATTCTTTCGAAGCGCCCGTTTTCGTCTGGGGCGAACTACCGCTCGATCTGGAACGAGGACAAGAACGAAAGCCCGCTCATGACAATCACCCGAGCCCAGGTCGAAAAGCTTCGCACTTCGGCAAGAGCCCGCTATGGCGATGACGTCATGGTCGATTTCTGCATGCGCTATGGCAATCCGTCGACCGAATCCGCCGTTCGCAGGATGGTTGATTCGGGTTGTGAGCGAATCCTGTTCTTCCCGCTCTATCCGCAATATGCAGGCGCCACGTCAGCGACCGCGAACGACCAGTTCTTCCGCGCCATGATGAAGGAAAAGCGGCAGCCGGCGGTTCGGACCGCTCCTGAATATTTCGCGCACCCCGCCTATATCGACGCATTGGGCCGATCGGTCGAGCGGACCTATGCGACGCTTGACCAAAAGCCGGATGTGCTCATTGCGTCCTATCATGGGATGCCAAGGCGTTATCTGATGGAAGGCGACCCCTATCACTGCCAGTGCCAGAAGACCTCGCGCCTGCTGCGCGAACGGCTGGGATGGCCCGCCGGGGCGATCGATACCACATTCCAGTCGGTGTTTGGACCGGAAGAGTGGCTCAGGCCCTACACGGTTGAGCATGTGGCCAACCTGGCCAAAGCCGGAAAGAAGCGAATTGCGGTAATTTCCCCAGCGTTTTCAGCCGATTGCATCGAAACGCTTGAAGAGATTCAGGGTGAGATCCGTGAGGCGTTCGAACACGCGGGCGGCGAGAGCTTCACCTACATTCCCTGCTTGAACGATGACGATGCCCATATCACAGCGCTGATGGCGGTGATCGACGAAAATCTGTCGGGCTGGATCAGGCCGGACAAATGAAAAAGGCGGTGGAAACCCACCGCCTTTTCCAACAACCGAAGTTGTGAATTAGCTGCTGGCGGCAGCTGCAACGAGCAGCAGCAGGAGCAGCGGAACAACGATGCCGCCGGCCGAGGACGAAGCCTCTTCAACAACCGGTGCCGGTTCCATGATGGGTTCAGCCATGCCACCGGCGAAAGCCGAGGTAGCAGCGATCGAAAGGGCAGCAGCAAGCGCGAGCTTTTTCATTGCATTATTCTCCATTAACTCCCCGGCTGAGAATTAGTGAGGATCGCCGGGGCATCCATTCTTCACCTCGTATAACCCACTAACTCACATGATCCCCGCTTTGCAACGTCAGGATTCGTCCGAAATCAAAGGTTTCGCAGTTGTCGTCAAATAAGCAACACTTGCGTTCCGACCTGCGTGAACGAAAACAGCTCGGCAATGTGTTCATTATACAATCCGATACAGCCGTTGGAGGAACGCCGTCCGATCTTTCGCGTGTCGTGGGTTCCGTGGATGCGGTAATACTCCCACGACAGGTAAAGCGCATGGGTGCCAAGCGGGTTGTCCGGCCCCGGCGGCACATATTCCGGCCATTCAGGATTTCGTTCGCGCATCGCGGGCGTCGGCCGCCATTCCGGCCCCACGATCTTGCGCACGACTTCGGTGCGGCCGCGGCGGGTAAGATCCTCGGTCAGCGGAACGCTTGTGGGATAAAGCCGGTAGACCGACTGATCCTCTGACCAGAAATGCAGCGCCCGCGACGTGACATCGACAAGCACCGCGCCCTTCTTCGTATCGTTGAAATAGGGCTGCCACTGCAACGAACGAAAACTGGATATGTTGCGGCGGATGTTGTTGTTCAGGTCCTGCTCAACTTCCGTGGTGTCCGCGCCGGTCTGAGCCAGCGCCGGCATCGCCAACGTCGCGCCGAACGCCGCCGCGGTTCCCAGCACCGAGCGCCGGTTCAATCTTGAAGTCGTTTGATCGCTCATCCTCATCGCACCTTCGTGTTTCGGGCGCGTCATCGGCACCCTCGGTTTGGCGGCACATTATTCCTTTGGACCGCCAAGCTCAATTCACTCTCGTGTCAGAACCCGCCGATCCGCCAAGATGGCGTTTGAACACCACAGGCATAGACTGTAAAGGACGGGGCTGCGAACCAGTGGAAAGATCATCATGACACGCCTTCTCGGTCTCATCCTCGTTGCGGCGCTTGCGGTAGCGGGTTGTTCCAGCGAACCGCCTCGCCTTGGGCCCGACGGACGACCTATTCCAAAGCTCTATACGATCAAGGGCGCAGATGAGGGGCGGGTCACTTACTCCATGGTCGATTCGATCAACACGTTGCGGCGTTCCGTCGGCGCCCAGCCGCTGACACTCAACGCCCAGCTGACCGCCGCGGCCGCTACCCATTCACGCGACATGTCGGTCCAGAACCGGCCCTGGCATTTCGGTTCGGACGGCTCTTCCCCTATCGTCCGCGTGCAGCGGACCGGCTATCAGGGCCGCATGCTGGGCGAAAACATCTCGGAGACCTATGAGACCGAAATCGAAACCCTGTCTGCCTGGATGGAACTTCCCGACACCCGCGCCGTCGTTCTCGACCCTGCCGCTCGCGATGTCGGCTTTGCTTGGTTCCAGGAACCGAACGGCAAGATCTGGTGGACGCTGCTTACTGGAGGCTGACGCCTTCCCTCAGGGGTAGATGAATATCTCGGTCCCGACCCGAACCATCGAGTAGATCTCTTCCATCTCGTTGTCCTTTACCGCGATGCATCCGGCAGTCCAGTCGGAGCCACGTCCGCGATTCTTGCGCGCGCGGCCGTGGATGAAGATGTCGCCGCCCGGTTCTTTGCCCAGCGCCTTGGCCTCCTCGATATCCTTCTCGTTCGGATAGGATATGCCGATCGACAGGTGGTAAGTGCTGTTCGGGTTCTGACGATCTATGCGGTAGGCCCCCTCGGGGGTCTTCATGTCGCCCTCGAACTGCTTGTCGCCGACCGGATTGCCGCCAAGACCGATCTTGTAGGATTTCAGCGCCTGGCTTCCGTGCATCAGGTGCATCCGGCGCTGGCCCTTGAAAATGATGATCCGGGTGACTTCCGGTCCGTTGTAGCGGCGGAACTTCGATCCGCAGCCCGAAAGAGCGGCCAAGCCTGCCGCGAAAACAAATCCCCTACGGTTCCACATATGCCTGTTCTGCCCCTTGTCCTTTGGCGGACTTCTACACACAGAAACCTGCCACCGGAAGCACCGGTTCTGCGTTCACGAAATGGTGAGCGGGCGGCATAGCCGGGCCACAAGCTCGACATGCGGCGACCAGCGGAACTGATCGACGACCTGCACCCAGTCCAACACGTAGCCGGCCGATGTGAGAATGCGTGCATCCCTTGCGAAAGTGACCGGGTTGCAGGAAACGGACGCAACGACGGGAACGGTGGCGTCTGCAAGCTCCCTCGCCTGAGCCTCTGCGCCCGCGCGCGGCGGGTCGATCACGACGGCATCAAAGCGCTTCAGCTCGTCCGGCATCAGGGGGCGGCGGAAGAGATCGCGGACCTCTGTGGTCACGCCCTGCAAACCTTGTGTCTGACGCCAGCCCGCATCGAGCGCGGCCAGCATTTCCGCCGATCCCTCGACCGCGTGGACAGTTGCATGGCTGGCAAGCGGCAGCGAAAATGTGCCGACCCCGGCGAAAAGATCTGCAATCCGGCGCGCGTCGCCGACAGCATCCCGCACCGCACCAAGCAGCGCCGCCTCGCCCTCGGCGGTCGCCTGAAGAAATGCCCCGCCGGGCGGCATTACATGCGCGATGCCGAACCGCTGCAAGGCGGGCCGGCGGGTGACGACGGTTTCGCCAGCCCATTCAATGCGGGCAAGGTCGTGTTCCTCTGCCAGCGCGGACAGGGTGGTAAACAGGCTCTGTTCCAGCGGCTTTCCACCTGACACGGCCAGGTCGACCCCACCTTTGCTGACCGTGATTGTGAGCGCGAGTTCCCCATTGCGGGAGGCTCCGGCAAGAACGATCTGCTCCAGAACCGGCAAAGCGGACATGAGATCGGGATGCAGAAGCTGGCAGGACGGAACTTCAACGATGGTTCCCGACGCGCGGCCATGAAATCCGACGACGGCGCCCTTCTTCGTCCTGCGCCCCGCCATCACCGCCCTTCGGCGTGAGCGGGCGGGTGACGTAGCGACGGGGCGAAACTGCGACCCGATGCCTTGTGCCGCCAGCGCGGCCCGCACGACCTCGACTTTCCAGTCAGCGACAAAACTGTCCGAGACATGCATGAGGGCGCAGCCTCCGCAGGCGCGGTAATGCGGGCAGGCAGGCTTCACACGGTCGGGCGATGGCGCCAGAATCTTCGGATCGACCATGCGGCCGGCCCCGACCTCACCTTCGACCACCTCACCCGGCAATGCCATTGGCACGAAGACCGGCCCAGGCGCGATTCCGTCGCCAAGGTGGCCAAGCCGTTCGATCGTCAGCTTCACTCCGCAGCCTCGTCCATGCAGATGAAGCCGCCCGACTGCCGATCCCAGTAGCGGGCATAAAGACCGCGTTTCCCGATCAGTTCGGCATGGGTGCCCTGCTCAACGATGCGCCCCTCGTCGAGAACGACGATGCGGTCCATCTCGGCAATGGTGGAAAGCCGGTGCGCGATTGCAAGCACGGTCTTGCCTTCCATCACGCGGTGAAGCGCACCCTGCACCTGTGCTTCGACCTCGCTGTCCAAGGCCGACGTCGCCTCGTCCAGAACGAGAATCGGCGCGTCCTTGAGAAAGGCCCGGGCAAGCGCAATCCTCTGCCGCTGCCCACCCGAAAGCTTCACCCCGCGCTCGCCAAGATGGGCGTCATAACCCTTCTTGCCCCTGTGGTCCTGAAGGCCCTGGATGAACTCGTCCGCTTCGGCGGCCCGCGCGGCGGAGACAACCTCGTCTTCCGTGGCATCCGGGCGGCCGTAGAGGATGTTGTCGCGCGCCGAGCGATTGAACATCGCGGTTTCCTGCGTGACCATCGCGATCTGGCGCCGCAGGCTTTCCTGCGTCACCTCCTTCACGTCGTGACCGTCAACCAGTATCCGGCCGTTTTCAGCGTCATAAAGCCTTAGAAGCAACGCCACGAGCGTGGACTTGCCGGCGCCCGACGCACCGACGATCCCGATCTTCTCTCCCGGTTTGACCGACAGGGTGACGCCGTCGAGCCCGCCCTTCCGGCGACCATAGGCAAAGCTCACTTGGTCAAACCGGATTTCTCCACTGATCCGCCCGAGTTTTTCTGCGCCGGTCGCGTCTGTCAGCGTATGCGGGGGCGTGAGCGTGCGGATTCCATCCTCGATCTCGCCGATGGAGGCGTAGATCGACATCAGGGTAAAGCTGACCCAGCCGGTCATCTGCGCGATGCGGATTGAGATCGTCCCGGCAGCCGCGATATCACCGGCCGTCGCCGTGCCTCGCGTCCAGAGAAGTAACGCGCCGCCGATCATTATCAGCGGCAATACGCCGGCGATCGTCATCAGCGCGAGGCGGAACCAAGCCGAGAGAATGCCGAAATCAAGCGCTGTATCGCGAAATCCCGACATCGCGCGAAGCGCTGCGCGGTCTTCGTGATCGGCGTGCGCGAAGAGTTTCACGGTCTTGATGTTGGTGATCGTATCCACGACCTGCCCGGTCACCATGGCCCGCGCACCCGCACGCGCTGCGGACTTGCCGCGCACTTTCGGCAGGAAGGCGCGAATCAGGGCGAGATAGGCAACGATCCATGCCCCCAGCGCGACCGCCATCCAGGCATCAATGGTGAGAAGGAACAAAACCGATCCGATGAGGGAGGCCAGGGCAAAGGCGATGGTGTTGATCGTCTCGCTCGCCACATCCGTCACGGCGCGCGCCGCCTGCATCTGCTTCTGCGCGATCCGTCCGGCGAAGTCGTTGTCAAAGAAGGTTACTGCCTGCCCCATCGTCCAGCGATGCAGACGGGACAGGACCAGGGGCAGCACGTTCGGCTGCACGACGACCGAATTCGACGCCGCCGAAAGGCCAAAGGCCAGAGGCCGAAGCACGACAAGAAACAGCGCAAAGCCGACGAGCAACGGCCACTGGTCGGTGAATATCGTGAGCGGATCGCCGGTTTCGACCGAGTCGACGATGGCGCCAAGATACCAGGCCGTGACAACCTCCATTGTTCCGGCAATCGCGGACAACGCGGCGGCGAGGACGAGCGGCCCCCATGCACCTGAAAGGCACCAGAGGAAGAATGCGCCCAGCGTTCTCGGCGGCGGGCCCTCTGCCGGCATGAAGGCGTCGATCATGTCGCCGACCTTCATTCTGCCGCCTCCGTTTCTTCCGTGCCGATGAAGCCACCAGACTGACGGTCCCAGAAGCGGGCGTAAAGGCCGCCTTTGGCGAGCAGTTCGGAGTGGCTGCCTTCCTCGACGACCTTGCCGTCGTCAAGCACGACGATCCGGTCCATCCGGGCGATGGTCGAAAGCCGGTGGGCGATGGCGATGACCGTCTTGCCCTCCATCACACCGTAAAGCGTTTCCTGAATCATGGCCTCGACTTCGGAATCAAGCGCTGATGTCGCCTCGTCCAGAACCAGAATCGGCGCATCCTTGAGGATCACGCGGGCAAGCGCCACGCGCTGCCGCTGGCCACCCGAAAGCTTCACACCGCGTTCGCCGACCTGAGCGTCATAGCCCAGGCGCCCCTCCGGGTCGGCCAGATCAAGGATGAAGTCATGCGCCTCGGCTCGCTTCGCGGCCTCGATCATCTCGGCCTCGGTCGCGTCCGGACGTCCGTATAGGATATTGTCGCGGACCGAGCGGTGAAGCAGCGAGCTGTCCTGCTGCACCACGCCGATCCGGTGGCGCAGACTATCCTGCGTGACGGCTGCGATGTTCTGGCCATCGATCATTATCCGTCCCGCCTCGGCGTCGTAGAATCTGAGAAGCAGCTTGACGAGGGTCGACTTGCCCGAACCCGAACGCCCCACGAGCCCGATCTTCTCGCCGGGGTCGATGACGAGATCGACCCGGTCCAGCCCGCCGAAACCACGGCCGTAGTGGTGGCTCAGCCCCTCGATCTCGATTCGGCCTTGCTGGAGGGCAAGCGGTCTGGCCGCCGGATGGTCCACCAGACCGATCGGCTGGGCGATGGTCTGCATCCCCTCGGCCACGACGCCCAGCGCCTGCACCAGATTCGAAGTCGCCCACATGATCCAGTAAGTCATGTTGTTGAGCCGCAGGACCAGCGCCGTTGCCGCCGCGACAACGCCAAGCGTCGCCTGACCGTGGTACCAGAGCCAGATGGCAAGTCCGGTGACGGCAACGATGAGAAAGCCGTTGAGCAGGGTCAGCGCCACATCCATCTTGGTGATAAGCCGCATCTCGTATTGGAAGGTGCGGCGGGCATTCTCGATCGCCTCGCCTGCATAGGCGATCTCTCGATCGTCATGGGCGAACATCTTGACCGAGTGAATGTTGGTGTAGCTGTCGACGACCCGGCCCGTAACGGCAGAGCGCGCATCCGACGCCGCGGTGGACGCCGGCCCTACGCGCTTGACCGTCCAGCGCAGCAGAGCGAGGTAAAGCGCGATCCAGACCAGCAGTGGCAGGACCAGCCGTGGATCGGCGTGTGACAGAAGGGCCACCGAACCTATGAGCGTCGTCACCGCGAAAGCGACGGCATCGAAGGTCTGGAAAACGGCATCGCCGGCGGCGGGCGGCGTCTGCATGATCCGGTTGGCAATGCGGCCGGCAAAGTCATTCTCGAACCATCCCACCGGCTGCCGCAATACATGCCTGTGTGATCTCCAGCGGATCAGCGTTCCGAAATTCGGCAGGATCGTGTTGTGCAGCAGCGCCACGTCGATTCCCGAGACAAGCGGCCTCGCGATTACTATCACCGTAGCGGCGATCGCAAATTCGAGCCAGTGCGCCCGCATGACATCGGCGGGCGCCGCCGATCCAAGAAGATCGACGAGACGACCGACATACCAGATCAACCCAACCTCGAACATTGCCACGAACGTCGTGAAAAGCGCCGTAACAAAAAAGACGGCGCGGAAGGGCCGGGCATACTCCATCAGGAAGGGAAGCAGCCGCTGCGGGGGCGTGTCCTTCTCCTCGTAGGGGATATATGGATCGACGAGGTTCTCGAAAAACCGGAACATCGGAAAAGGCCTTTCGGGTTGCCCGATGCATATACCGCCATTCGTGCGAAAGGGGAACTCAGTGTCGGACGAGTTCGATCACCGAAAGAACGATGAGCGCGGCCATGATCAGGTTGAAGATCTTCAGCCGTCGCGCGCTTGTCAGCCAGCGCGCGATCGCCTGCCCCCCGAAGGCCCAGGTAGAGGCCGACACGAGGCCGAGCGTCAGAAACGTCGCTGCCACAAGCGTCGCTGTCGTGACCGGCGCGCTCGGCAGGATGAACTGCGACGTGGCGGCAATGGCCATGGACCAGGCCTTGGGGTTGACCCACTGAAACCCGACCGCCTTGACATAGCTCATCGGGTGAGCATTTCCCATTTTGGAGCCTATTCCACCGGAAACCGCTATCTTCCAGGCGATCCACAAGAGTATCAACGCCCCGCCCCAGCGCAGAGTTTCACGCAGGACGGCGCTCGCCTGAAACAGCCCGCCCAAGAGCAGGCCGACGATCAGCATCATCAACGGAAACCCGGTCGCCACTCCGAGCAAATGCGGAATCGTCCGGCGAAAGCCGAAGTTAGCGCCCGAGGCCGCGAGCATCGCGTTGTTCGGTCCGGGCGTGAACAGCGTCGCGATGGCCAGCGCAAGGAGCGCAGGAAGGGTCTCGGGAGTCATGGCGTTTGGTTCATCCTTGTCCGCATGTCTTCATTGGGCTGGCCTGCGGGTTTCACGCAAGCAGTTCGTCCCGGGTCAGTTGAAACGCCGATGCGATCCAGCGCTCCTCAAGCTCATTCAGCTTCGCGCCAAGCGCGCCGCCCTCAAGGCCGGGCTGGAGATCGGCGGCTCGAACCGGAAACATGGCCTTTTTGCCAAGGGCAATCTCATCCTCCCATCCGTCGGGCAACGGAGAACCCGAAAGAGCAGCCCGCAAAAGCACCACATCGCGCGCCGTCTCAGCACCCAGACGATAAGCCATCTCGGCCGCACCTGCCCCGTTTCCAATCGCGGCCTGCATGGCCGCCAGCCTGCGCGCTTCTTCGCGCGAGAGCCGCAGCATATCGGTGCCGTCCCCAACGCCCAGAACCGCGAGGCGCCGGACCCAGTCTGGTGCGTATGGCGCATCCAGGTGAACCAGCGGCGCCAGGCCGCGGTGGTCGGCGCCCGGAAGAATCCGCCCCAGCACGCCGGTCGCCACCATCCCTGCGATCGCCGGCGCCGGGTCGGGCGCACCCAGAAGCCGCCGCATCTCATGGCCGATACGCTCTTTGGAAAGCGTCGTGAGTCCGGCTGAACTGGCGGCACAGGAAGAAAGCGCTTCTTCATCCATTCCCGCCGCAGCATCGCCGTAAAGCGCGTGGAACCGGAAAAACCGCAGGATGCGCAGGTAGTCCTCGCGAATGCGTTCGTCCGGATCGCCGACGAACCGGACCCGTCGCGCCTGAAGATCCGCCAGGCCGTCCAGAGGGTCGATAACGCAGCCGTCCGCATCGGCATATAGCGCGTTCATGGTGAAGTCGCGGCGTGACGCGTCTTCCTCAACCGTCGATGCAAAAGCCACGGTCGCGCGCCGGCCGTCCGTTTCCACGTCGCGGCGAAAGGTCGTGACCTCGAAGGGTTCGCCATGCACGACGATCGTAACTGTGCCGTGTTCGATCCCCGTCGGCACGACCTTGAGTCCGCTGCCAACCGCCAATTCCTGCACCCGCTTGGGTATCGCGTCGGTCGCGATGTCGATATCCGTGACCGGCAGCCCGAAGAGCGCATTGCGCACGCAACCGCCGACCAGAAACGCCCGATGCCCCGCATCCGTCAGAAGGTGCAGCACGCGCTGAAGCGCCTCTGCCCTGATCCAGTCCCCCGCAAGCTTCATTCGGCCATCCGATCTGCCAACGCCTTGAGAATACGTGCAGTAGCGCCCCAAATATAAAACGGGCCATAGGGAATCGTGTAATAGCGGCGAGTCTGACCCCGCCACCGCCGCCCCTCTATCCGGTATCGGGTGGGATCGGCAACATGGGATAGCGGGACCGAAAAGACCTCATCAACCTCTCCCGCTTCGGGAACCGGGTCAAAATCGACACTGATCCTGCCAAATACCGGCGTGATCGAGAATCCTGTAACCGTTTCATGGGGCGCTGTCGTCCCAAGAACCTCGACAGTATCGCGGGGCAGGCCGATTTCTTCCTCCGCCTCGCGAAGCGCCGCTGCGACCGGACCGTGATCGCCGTCGTCGACCTTGCCACCGGGAAAGGCGATTTGACCGGGATGGTGCCTGAGACGGGACGATCGCTTGGTCAGGATCACGCGCGCGCCATCAGGCGTCGCGAGAAGGGGCACGAGTACACCGGCCGCGCGAAGCGACTGGCCTCCGGGTCGTGCGGTGCCCGGGTTAAGATCATAGTCCGACGTATCGCGCGCCGGTCGCTCAAGCATTCTGCGAACCGCTGCAAGCGGATCAGTCATCGTCGTCGGACGTTTTGGTCGCCTCAAAGCCCAAGGTGTCGGGATCGAGTTCATAATGCGCACCGCAGAACTGGCAATCGGCAGTCACGATGCCCCTTTCGGTCGTCATATGGCCGATGTCTCGGGCCGAGTAGATGGAGAGGCTTTGCCGAACCTTGTCCGGGGAGCATGAGCAACCGAACTGCACCGACTGCGCGTCGAAGACGCGGGGCGTTTCTTCGTGGAACAACCGCACCAGAAGATCGATCGGCGCCACATGCGGGCCGATCAACTCCAACTCCTCGACTGTATCGAGAAGCAGATTGACCCGATTCCAGTTCTCTCCCTCCTCCCCGTCCAGAATGTCGCCGGCGTGCAAAAGACCGCCCTCGCCGCTGCCGCCTTCTGACGCGACGAAAGGCGACGCCTTGGGCATTTGCTGCAACATCACGCCGCCGGCGCGCCAGCCTTCCCGCTCACCCGGGCGCTGGGACTTCCCGAAGGACAGGGCGAACCGCGTCGGCAGCTGTTCTGATTGCGCAAAATACGTCTCTGCGCAGGCGGAAAGTGATCCGCCAGCGATCGGCGTGATCCCCTGATACGGCGCGGTGCCAGCCCCCTGATCCAGCATGACCGCGAAGTAGCCTGATCCGATCTGATCGAAAGCGGGCGCCGTGTCGTCGATTCGCTCGGCGTCGAACGATGCCCAAGCGCGAATTCGCGCGGGCGCGCCCTCCTTCTCGGGTGCGTAGTAGTCCGTCGCGACAATCCGTACCGGCCCGTCGCCCCTGATCTGCAATGACAGCTTCCAGCGCAGTTTGATCGTTTGGCCGATCAGTGCAGTCAGAAGCGCCGCCTCGGCGACCAGCGCTTCCACGGCCGCGGGATAGTTGTGCTGCGACAGAACCAGGTCAAGCGCCCCATCGAGCCGCGCCACGCGGCCGCGCGTATCCGAGCGATCGAGTTGAAAAGGCAGGACGGTATCGTCCCAGGCAATCTGCGAGAGGCTGGTCATCGGCTTTCCTTGCGGCTTGGCTGCTGCCATACCGTGTCCATATAGGCGCGGCAACCTCGGGGCCAAGGGAGGAGCATGATCAGGCGGTTCGGCGAAGCAGTCAAACGCGGCCAGCGATATGGCATAAGGCAGGGCGTCTACGCGGTGCTTCTTGAAGGCAGCGACATTCTCGTGACGCATCAGGCCGAACCCGAGCCGGAGTTCCAGCTTCCGGGTGGCGGCATCGACCCGGGGGAATCGCCGCTGCGGGCGCTGCACCGCGAGGTTTTCGAGGAAACCGGCTGGTCGATCGCCACACCGAGGCGCCTTGGCGCGTTCCGGCGTTTCGTCTACATGCCCGAATACGACAAGTGGGCTGAAAAAGTGTGCTCCGTCTATGTCGCCCGGCCCGTGAGGCGTCTCGGTCCACCGATCGAACCCGGGCACAGCGCAGTCTGGATGCCGGCACACGTGGCCGTTCAGCTTCTGGGCAACGACGGCGATCGGCACTATCTGCTGTCGGTCCTTGGCCGGCTCTAGCTCTAACCCGGAACACGCCCATGGTAGTCAACTAGTGCACCTGAAACGTCGTCGGCGAATTCGTCATCGGTGTAGACCGCGAGACGGCAGGCAAGCGCGTCAAGCGCGTGGGCGCCATTCATCCCGCCGCTCTGCCGCATGATCCGGGCGAGGCCGTCCTGGCCAAGCGCCGCGCCCTGACGGTTTTCCGCTTCGGTGACTCCATCCGACATCAGGAACAGCCGGTCACCGGGCATGAGCGTTGCCTCGATCCGCTCATATTCCGCGCCTTCGATCAGACCGATCGGAAGGCCCCCCACCCCAAGGCAATCCACCGCTCCGGTGCTCCTCAGGATCATGGGATGCGGATGCCCTGCCTGCACAATTGCCACCGCGCCAGTCCGCAGGTCGAGATCGGCGTAGGCAAGTGTAAAGTAGGTCTCGGTCCCGATGTCGGAAAGAATGATGCGATTGAGCTGGGCGGCCAGTTCCTCGGGCGGCAGGCCATCGTAGCTGTCTGGACCGGCCCTGACCAAAGCCAGATTCTGCTCGGGAAAACTGCCTGAAAGGTAACCGGCGATCCGCGCCGTCATCAGCGCCGACGTTATGCCGTGGCCCGAGACATCGATCGAATAGATGCCGATCCGGTCGGCGTTGATCGGGAAGAACCCCACCAGGTCTCCCCCGACATGACCGAACGGACGAAGCATGAGGTTGACTTCCGCCCGACCGAAATCACGGTGCCTTTCCCGGACAAGGCTTTGCTGGAGCTTCCTCGCCTCGATCAAATCCCGGTCGACCGCATCGTAGAGCGACCGCAGTTCCGCCAGTGTCGATGACAAGAGCCGGTTCTTGTCGGTAAGCTCCCTCTCCATTCTCAGGATACGTTCGCCCGCAGCGATGCGCGCGCGAAGTTCATCTCCGTTCACCGGCTTTATCAGGAAGTCGTCGGCACCGCCCTCCAGCCCAAGGGCGATGGAGGCGGATTCTGTCTTGGATGTGAGAAGAATGAAATAGATGTAGCTGGCGCCGGCGCGGCTGCGCAAAGTCTTGCACAGTTCCAGCCCCGACATTCCGGGCATCATCCAGTCGGATATGACCAGATCGGGCAAGACCGTTTCGCAAAGAGCAAGCGCTTCTTCGGCCGAGCCCGCCTCGGTCACCGCATGGCCCGCGCGTGCAAGCTGCGAACCGAGGATCTTGCGCTGCACGCGGCTGTCATCGACAACCATGATCTGATGAATGGCGTTCGACGGCATGCAATCGACCGAAAGGTCGTGTGGTTTCCGATGCGCTGGCACGAATTCCCCGATTCGATCTTGATCGTCCGTCTGTCGGTAGCCGGCACCGAGTTAAGGCTGACTGAATGACCTCGTATCGCTTAACGCCCGAGTAAGGAGAGCTGCATAACCTGTCGGGCGAATGGCAGATGGTTGGTGGGGGCCGACATGATTGACTGGGATCGGGTGACCGAACTCCGGACCGAGATTGGCGAAGAGGGATTCGCCGAGGTCGTGGAGTTGTTTCTTGATGAGGTTGAGGGCGTCGTGATGAAACTGCACGCCGCCATGTCGCCGGAGCAGATCGAGGACGACCTGCATTTCCTCAAAGGCGGCGCCTGGAACCTCGGGTTCTCCGCGTTTGGGGCCTATTGCGAGGACGGTGAGCGAAAAGCCACGATCGGACAGGCGGCAGCGGTCGACCTGACCCGCGTGGCGGATTGCTATTTCGAGTCCAAGGCGGAATTCCTCGCCGGCCTCGAAAGGCAAGAACCGGGACGCGCATCGACTGCGGCATGACGGTTCAGACCAGAAAAGCCGCCAAGGCTTCATCGTCGGTTGTATCGAGGCAGGAAAACCTCGCATCGTCCATCCGTTGAGTCAGGACCGAACCGAAATTGCGCGCGGACTGAACTGCCGCCGAACTCTCATGCAGCCGCAACCGAAGCCCAGTTGGAGGTGTTCCCGGTGACGTAGGTTGAGCAATAGCGCCGCGCGTCCGCCCCCTTGCCAAACCCCCTCCGGCCCGTTATTGGGCGGCTCTCAATACCCCGCGTGTCCGGCCAAGTGGCATTGCCGAGTCGCGCGTTCACTCTGATCAAGGAGACGAAAATGCCCAAGATGAAGACCAAATCGGCCGCGAAGAAGCGGTTCAAGATGACGGCTTCGGGCCGCGTCAAGGCTGGTGTCGCCGGTAAGCGTCACGGCATGATCAAACGCTCGACGGACTTCATCCGCAAGGCGACGGGGACGATGCTCCTGTCCGATGCGGATACGAAGATCGTCAAGAAATACATGCCCTACGACCGCTGAGGAGACAGACACATGGCTCGCGTTAAATCCGGCGTCGTCACGCACGCCCGCCACCGCAAGGTCATCAAGAAGGCGAAAGGCTACTACGCCGCGCGTTCGACCAATTTCCGTACCGCCACGCAGGCGGTGGACAAGGCCAACCAATACGCCACCCGCGACCGCAAGACCCGCAAGCGCAACTTCCGCGCCTTGTGGATCCAGCGGATCAACGCGGCTGTGCGCGCGATTGATGCCGACTTCACCTATTCTCGCTTTATCAACGCTCTCGGTCTGGCTGGGATCGAGGTGGACCGCAAGGTTCTGGCCGATCTGGCCGTGCACGAACCCGAAGCCTTTGGCGCCATCGTCGACAAGGCGAAGGCCGCTGTCGCCTGACCGGGCGGGCAATACGGAAACGATAGCAAGGGGTGGCCGCAAGGCCGCCCCTTTTGCTTTCAGGTCTACGGGGAAGGATTGGCGCGCTTGGGGGCCAGCCTCGGTTGGGTCAGGATCGGCGCGTAGCGAATGGCGAAGAGGGTGAAGCCAGCGATCCAGGCGAGCGCGGCGGCATCGCGCCAGAACTCGCCCGCGCCCAGCCCGACCGCGATCCGCGACAGGGCGGCGAACGCGACAAACGTGTAGATCAGGACCTCGCCCCACCCGGCCTTCAGCGGTCGCCCGGTATGTCCAAGGCTCGCGCGGGTCATCACGGCGAGTGTCATCAGCCCGACGCCACCCGCGAGCCAGGCGTGCAGCCCGGCCGCCTGGATGACGGCCCCCGGCCAGATCGCCGCCGACCCCAAGAGAAGGAACCCCGCCGGCAGGAAGGCATAGGCCGCATGGAGCACCGTCACCAACGGCTCGGCAAGCGTGCGCCAACCGGCCCAGCGGCCCAGCCGCAGCGCCTGCGCCCCGCCAGCCAGCAGCATTGCCGGCCCCGCGGGCTGATCGACCCGAGCCACCCAAAGCCCCAGCGCCAGCACGGAGACCGCCAGCACACCCATGTCGAACGGCCCGAACGGGATCGGAAGCTGGCCCGGCCCGCGCTGGGCCAGCCAATTGCGGGTGAAGCTTGGCACGATGCGACCGCCGATGAGCGAGATCATCAGGATCAGCACGGCGATGCCGATCCGCGCGCCGGAGCTGTCATAAGCGACCTCGCCCGAGGCGGCGGAGAGGTGGAACCACAGGTTGCCACCTAGAAACGACGCGCAAAGCGCCAGCACGGGCAGGTTGCGGCGGTTCTTGCCGATGATGATCTCGCGCCCGATGATCCCGGTCAGCGCGGCCAGGAAGGCAAGATCGGCCACCGCGACCAGCAGCCAGGGCCAGCTTTCACCGAACAGAACCGCAAGCCGCCCCGCAATCCAGAGCGCCAGAAGAATGGCGAGCGGTTTTCCGGCGACCGGCAGCCGCCCGGTCCAGTTCGGAACCGCCGTCAGAAGGAAGCCGCAGATCACAGCGCCGCCGTAGCCGAAGACCATCTCGTGCACGTGCCAGTCCACCGGGCCGAAAGCCGTTCCGAAATCGACCGCCCCAGTGATGCTGGCGATCCAGAGCGTCATCGCCAGCGCGCCCCAGATCCCGGCGGCAAGAAAGAACGGGCGGAACCCACCGCTGAGGAGCGCCGGTCCGGTATAGCTGCGCAGATGTGATGCGGTTCCCATGTCCCCCGCCTTCCGTTATCCGACTCATTCCATCGGGATTACCTGCCCGCAATCGCGCGTCGCCGCAAGCCCGCCCGCTGCGACAGATGGGCTCAGCCTCCCTCGGCCTTGCATTCAAACGGTCCTGTGGGTAGCAGAGGCGGGAACAATTCGAAGGGTCTGGCGATGGACGATCTCAGGCAGAAATACCTTGATCTCGTCTCCGGCGCAGCCGATGCGGCGGCGCTTGAGGATGTGCGGATCAGGGCGCTGGGCAAGAAGGGCGAGGTCGCGCTGAAGATGCGCGAGCTTGGGCAGATGGAGCCGTCGGCGCGGCAGGCGGCGGGGGCGGCGCTGAACCGGCTGAAGGATGAGATCGACGCGGCGCTCCGCGCCAGGAAGGCGGCGCTGGACGATGCCGCACTTGACGAACGGCTGAAGACCGAATGGCTCGACGTGACGCTGCCGGGGCGGCCCCGGCGGCAGGGGACGATCCATCCGGTTTCGCAGGTGAGCGAGGAAGTCACCGCGATCTTCGCCGATATGGGCTTTGCCGTGGCCGAGGGCCCGCAGATTGAAACCGACTGGTATAATTTCGACGCGCTCAACATGGCGCCCGAACATCCCGCGCGGCAGGAGCATGACACCTTCTTCATGGCGCGGGCGGAGGGCGACAACCGCCCGCCGCATGTGCTGCGCACCCATACCAGCCCCGTGCAGATCCGCGCGATGCAGGATCAGGGCGCGCCGATCCGCATCATCGCGCCGGGCCGCGTCTACCGGATGGACATGGACCAGACCCACGCGCCGATGTTTCACCAGCTTGAGGGGCTGGCGATCGACCGCGATATCTCCATGGCCAACCTCAAATGGGTGCTGGAGGAGTTCTGCCGCGCGTTCTTCGAGGTCGATGAGGTGGAACTGCGGTTCCGTGCCTCTCACTTCCCGTTCACGGAGCCTTCGGCGGAGGTCGATATCCGCTATTCCAATGTCGGCGGTGCGCTGAAGATCGGCGAGGGCGACAAGTGGATGGAGATCCTCGGCTCCGGCATGGTGCATCCGAAGGTGCTGCGCGCGGCCGGCGTGGACCCCGACGAATGGCAGGGCTTCGCCTTCGGCATGGGCATCGACCGGCTGGCGATGCTGAAATACGGGATTCCGGATCTCAGGGCATTCTTCGAGAGCGACCTGCGGTGGCTGCGGCACTACGGGTTCAGCGCGCTGGATATGCCGACGGTGCATGAGGGGTTGAGTAGGTGATACCCAACCCCAGCCAACTCAGATCACGAGCAGGTCTTGATTCCGTCTTTGACGAGCGTCTCCCATTCGCTGCCAAGTTCTCTCTTTGCGTCGATTGCGTTGGAGAACCCGGCGTCTCCGGGATTGAACATAACCACCGCCAAGTCGGCGTCGTTAGACCCAGCGAAGATAGTTTGCTGACCGCCAAAGTGAGTCGTCGAACTCCCGTACGCAGAGTTGCCGTAGAAGGAAGCGTTGGAGTAGGTGTTCGCATAGGTCGGGCCGGTTCGAATTACGCGGACGTTGTTCTCAGCGTTTGCACCAGCAATAATGTAGCGTTGATACCCTCGGCGAATAGTCTCAACGGCTGCCATCTTAGAGGCCACCTTCGACGCTCCCGACTTTCCGCAGGCGGGAGCCGCGGTTGTCGATATGATAACTTGGTTCTTTGCAACAGGAGTGACAGAGGTCGAGGCACATCCGGCCAATGTTATCGCGAAGGCCGCGGCAAATGCAGAGATTTTCATGCTATCCCACAGTTGATAAATGATTGTGAACTCACGCTATCGTGAGTTTGCTGAACGGAAAAGAGCAAAGTCGGAAACAATGAAATTCACCCTCTCCTGGCTGAAAGACCATCTGGAAACGGATGCCTCTCTCGATGACATTCTCTATGCGCTTACCGATCTTGGCCTTGAGGTCGAGGAGGTCGAGAACCCCGCCGACAAGCTCGGCGCGTTCCGCATCTGCAAGGTGATCGAGGCGAAGCCGCATCCCGACGCGGATCGGCTCAGGCTCTGCCGGGTCGCGACGTATCCCGACGGCCCCGAGGGGGGCATGGAGGAGGTGCAGGTGGTCTGCGGCGCGCCGAATGCGCGGACGGGTCTGGTGGGCATCTTCGCGCCGGTGGGCACGCATATTCCGGGGACGGGCGTGGACCTGAAGCCGGGCGTGATCCGGGGTGTCGAGAGTAACGGGATGCTCTGCTCCGAGCGGGAGCTGGAGATTTCCGACAACCATGACGGCATCATCGAGCTGCCCGAGGATGCGCCATTGGGCGTGCGGTTCATCGACTGGCGCGGCCTCAACGATCCGATGATCCACATCAAGGTCACGCCGAACCGGCCCGATGCGCTGGGCGTGCGGGGGATTGCCCGCGACCTCGCGGCGCGGGGGCTGGGCACCTTGAAGCCGCTGGTGATCGAGCCGGTGAAGGGGGCGTTCGCCTCGCCGATCTCGGTGACGATCGACCCGGCGCTGAAGGAGAAGGGCTGCCCGCTTTTCGCCGGCCGGGTGATCCGGGGTGTGAAGAACGGGCCTTCGCCCGCGTGGTTGCAGCAGCGGCTGAGGGCGATTGGCCTGCGCCCGATCTCGGCACTGGTCGATATAACCAACTTCTTCACCTATGACCAGAACCGGCCCCTGCACGTCTTCGATGCCGACAAGGTGGCGGGCGGATTGCACATTCACCCGGCGGACGGGGGCGAGGAGCTTCTGGCGCTGGATGACAAGACCTACCGCTTCCAGACGGGAATGATGGTGATCTCCGACGACAACGGGCCGGAGAGTATCGCCGGCGTCATGGGCGGAGAGCCGTCGGGCTGCACCGAGGAGACGGTGAACGTGTTTCTTGAGAGCGCCTATTGGGACCCGATCACGGTCGCCGCGACGGGCCGGGCGCTGAAGATCCATTCCGACGCGCGCTACCGGTTCGAACGGGGCGTGGACCCCGAACACACGCTGCCGGGTCTTGAGGCGGCGACGCGGATGGTGCTGGAACTTTGCGGTGGCGAGGCGTCCGAGGTCGTCATGGACGGCGCGGTGCCGGTGACGGACCGGGCCTATCGGCTGGACCCCAGGCGGGTCGTGAGCCTTGTGGGCATGGAGATTGCCGAGGCCGAGCAGCGCCGGACGCTGGAGGCGCTTGGCTTCACGCTGAAAGGCGACATGGCGCACCCGCCATCGTGGCGGCCGGACGTTCTGGGCGAGGCCGATCTGGTCGAGGAAGTGGCGCGGATCGCGTCGCTGACGAAGCTAGAAGGTCAACCCATGCGGCGGGCGCGCCCTGGCGTGCCGAAACCGATCCTGACGCCGATGCAGGTGCGCGAAAAGGCGGCGCGGCGGACGCTTGCGGCTTTGGCCTACAACGAATGCGTGACCTATTCGTTCATCGACGGTCCTTCAGCGGCCTTGTTCGGCGGCGGCGGCGAAGCGACCCGGCTGGAAAACCCGATCTCGTCCGAGATGACGCATATGCGTCCCGATCTGTTGCCGGGACTCTTGCAGGTGGCCTCGCGCAATCAGGCGCGCGGCATCGCGGATATGGCGCTTTTCGAGGTCGGCCCCGCGTTCCACGGCGGCGAGCCGGGGGAACAGCATTTGCTGGCGACAGGACTCCTTGTCGGCGCAACCACGCCGCGCGATCCCTTCGGCTCGCGCCGTCCGGTCGATCTTTACGATGCCAAGGCCGATGCCGAAGCCGTGCTGTCGGCCATCGGCGCACCGGCGAAGATGCAGATCAACCGCAAGGCTCAGGGTTGGTGGCATCCGGGCCGGTCGGGCGTGATGGCGCTGGGGCCGAATGTGCTTGCCGTGTTCGGCGAGATCCATCCGCTGGTGTTGCGGCAGATGGACGTGAAGGGTCCGGCGGTCGGCTTCACCGTCTGGGTGGAGGCGGTTCCGTTCCCGAAGGCGAAATCCGTGACGCGGGCGGCGCTCGCCATCTCGGATTTGCAGGCGGTGGAGCGTGATTTCGCGTTCGTCGTGGATAGCGGTGTCGAGGCGCTGAACGTGGTCAATGCCGCTCAAGGCGCCGACAAGGCGCTGATCGAGGCGGTCTCGGTCTTCGACCAGTTCTCAGGCGAGAAGGCCGAGGCTCAGATGGGAGCGGGCAAGAAATCGCTGGCGATCACGGTCCGCTTGCAGCCGCGCGACAGGACGCTGACGGATGAGGAGATCGAGGCGGTGTCGGCGAAGATCGTCGAGAAGGTCGGCAGGGCGACGGGCGGGGTGCTGCGCGGTTAGGGTTTCGGCGGGCTCGACTGAAACTCCGCCAGCAGATCGAAGACCAGCCGGATGCGGCGGCTGGTGTGCAGCTCGCGATGGGTGGTCAGCCAGATCGGGAAGGTGACGGGGGCAAGGTCGGGCAGGATGCGTTCGATGCCGGGGGTGGTGTCCGCCAGGTCGTCCATCATCGGGGCGATGCCGAAACCCTGGCGCACCAGCTCCCACGACACGACGCCGCTTTGCGATCCGATGCGGAAGTTCCGTTTCGTCAACGGCATGCCGAGAGGCAGCAGGTGTTCGAGCATCCGGCCGGTATCGCCGAAGCTGACGAAATCATGCCGGGCGAGGTCGGCGAGATCCTTGGGGCGGCCCCGGGCATCGAGATAGCCGGTCGCGGCGTAGAAATGCGCCGTCGCCTCGCGCACCAGGCGGGCGATCAGGTCGGGCTGTTCGGGCCGGACATGTCGGATGGCGATATCAGCCTCGCGCCGCATGAGGTCGCGGATGTCGTTGGCGGCGACCACGTCGATTTCCAGCTGCGGGGCGATCTGGCGGAGTTGCTTCAGCACCGGCGGCAGGAGGTGGGTCGACATCACGTCGCTGGCGGTGATGCGGACCTTGCCGTCGATGGATTGCGACTGACCGGAGGCGACGAGGGAGACGCGGGTCGCGGCCTCGCCCATCGCGCGGACATGGTCGAGCAGTTCCAGTCCGGCCTGCGTCAGTTCCAGCGACCGGCCCACGCGTTCGAAGAGGAGGATGCCGAGTTCACCCTCCAGTGCCGCCACCTGCCGCCCGAGGGTGGGCTGGGTCAGGCCGAGCACGCGGGCGGCGGCGGAGAGCGAGCCTTCCTCGGCGGTGGCGAGAAAGGCGCGGACGCGGTTCCAGTCGAAGGCGGCGAGGCTGCTTTCCATGCGTCAGTGTATAAGGGAAGGACGGATTTCGGCAATTCCCCGGTGATCGATGCATGGGTATGAGGGCTGAGCGAAGGAGAGATGACATGCAAGCAGCGAAATTCTGGGACGGCATGGCGGACCGGTATGCCAAGTCGCCGATCAGGGACATGGAGTCCTATACCTACACGCTCGACCGGACGCGGTCCTACCTGTCGAAGACCGACCGGGTGCTGGAACTCGGCTGTGGCACCGGGTCCACGGCACTTTTGCTCGCGGAGAGTGCGGGCGAGATCACGGCGAGCGATGTGTCCCCCAACATGGTCGGGATCGGGCGCGGGAAGGCGGAGGCGGAGGGGGTTTCCAACCTGCGGTTCGTCGCGGCGGATGTCTTCGACCCGGCGCTGGACGGTACTTATGACACGGTCATGGCCTTCAACCTTCTGCATCTGGTCGAGGATCTGCCCCGCACGCTTCACCGGATCGCGGCGCTGGTGAAGCCCGGCGGGCTGTTCATCTCCAAGACCTTCTGCCGCCCCGAACCGGGCGCGCCCTGGAACCGGGCCCTGATGACTTACCGCATGATGCGGGTCGTTCTGCCGGTGATGCAGATGCTGGGCAAGGCGCCCTATGTTGGCTTCATGCGGATCGCGGAGCTTGAGGCGATGATCGCGGGCGCGGGCTTCCAAATCATCGAGACGGGGAACCACCCGGCGTCGCCACCCAGCCGCTACATCGTGGCGCGGAAAGCCGTTTTATGCCCCGGCCCCGCGTCCTAGGTTCAGGGCAGGCAAAGAGGAGGGTGACATGGGCTTGAAAGTCTATCTGTCGGGCGAGATTCACACCGACTGGCGCGAACAGATCGTCGAGGGCGCGAAGGGGCTGGATGTGGCGTTCTCGTCGCCGGTCACGGATCACGCGGCTTCGGACGATTGCGGGGTGGCGATCCTTGGCGCCGAGGAGAAGAAATACTGGCATGACCACAAGGGCGCGATGGTCAACGCGATCCGCACCCGGAAGGGGATTGCCGATGCCGATGTCGTCGTCGTGCGGTTCGGCGAACAGTACAAGCAGTGGAACGCGGCCTTTGACGCCGGCTATGCCGCCGCCCTCGGCAAATCGCTGATCGTGCTGCATGGGGCCGAACATGCCCATGCCTTGAAAGAGGTGGACGCGGCGGCCTTGGCGGTGGCGGAAGAGCCGGGGCAGGTGGTCGAGATCCTGCGCTATGTGCTGAAGGGCAAGCTGCCCGGCTAGGTATCAGTCCCGCGACGGGATCTTCAGCCCGCGCTGTACGGCGGGGCGGGCGAGGAAGCGGTCCAGATAGGCAGGGACGTTCTTCAGACCGCCCCAGCCTGTCTCGCCGCCCGCCTCGTAGAAATCCCGGATGGTCCGCAGCCACGGACAGATCGCAATATCGGCGATGGAGTAGGCGCCGGCGACCCAGTCGCGGCCTTCAAGCCGGCCGTCGAGAACGCGCAAGAGCCGCGCGCTCTCATCGTAATAGCGTTGGCGCGGGCGGGGGTCTTCAATCTCCTTCCCGGCGAACTTGTGGAAGAATCCGACCTGTCCGAACATCGGGCCGATACCGCCCATCTGGAACATCAGCCACTGGATCACTTCCCAATGCCCGGCGCCTTTGGGCAGAAGCTTTCCGGATTTCTCTGCCAGGTAAAGCAGGATTGCACCGCTTTCGAAGAGCGGCAGGGGGCCGTCCGGTCCCTCCGGGTCGATGATCGCGGGGATCTTGTTGTTGGGGTTGAGCGAGAGGAACTCCGCACTCATCTGGTCGTTCGTGTCGAAAGAGATCAGATGCGCGTCATAGAGCAGACCCGTTTCCTCAAGCATGATCGACGCCTTGACGCCGTTCGGCGTGGTAAGTGAATACAGCTGGATCGCATCGGGGTTCCGGGGCGGCCATTTCTTGGTGATCGGGAAGCCGGCAAGTGCGTTCATCTGACTGTCCTGTGTTGCATATCTGTGGATAAATCGTCGGAACTCTGCCGATTGTCAAAAAAAGACATGGAATTATTCCGGTTTTTGGTAGGCTTCGGCCACGCACGCAGAAGTGGAAACGCGTGGCCGTGAGTGAAAAAACGAGTGGGGACACAGAGATGCTACAAGAATTCAAGGACTTCATCGCCAAGGGCAATGTGATGGACATGGCCGTCGGCATCATCATAGGCGCAGCCTTCACCGCAATCGTGACGTCGCTTGTCGAGGACCTGATCAACCCGATCATCAGTCTCTTCATGGGCGGCATCGACTTTTCCGGCATGGGCTTCCGGCTGAGTGACGGCGAGGATGGCGCGGTCTTTGCATATGGCAACTTTATCATGGCGCTGATCAACTTCCTGATCATCGCCTGGGTGGTCTTCCTGCTGGTGAAGATGGTGAATCGCGTCAAGGAATCCACGATGCGGGACGAGGACGCGGCACCGGAGGTCGATACCGGGCCGAGCGAGAAAGACCTGCTGATGGACATCCGCGACGCGCTTGCCAAGCGGGCGGTGTAAAGCGCCGACCGGACTTCGGAAAGGCCCGTCTTTGTGACGGGCCTTTTTCGTTCGGCTCCATCAGAGCCAGCGGCGCGTTTCGGCAAGAAGGTCGCGGCAGGCGGAGCCGAACTTCGCCTCCATGTAGCGTTCGTCGCGCAGGACGACGCCCCAGTGGAAGAGCGCCCAGAGAAGCGCCGTGGCGATCGGTCCCCAGAGGTTGGCGAGCGCAATGCCCAAGCCAGCCGTGACGAGGGCCATTCCGAGATACATCGGGTTTCGTGTCAGCCTGAAGATACCGCCACGAAGACATTCATTGCGGGTTTGTTGGAATTGACGTTGATCCCGGCGCGGCGGAAGGCGAGAAAGCCCGAGACATTGATCACCAGCGCCGCCGAAAGGATAGCGAGTCCAAGGATCAGCCCCGGCGGCCAGGGAAACACGGGCAGGGCGCCAAGCGGCGCCCATTTCCAAAGCGCGAGGGATAGCGCCACGGCTTTGTCGCAAACCTGTACATTGGTCGGCAGTAGCCCTTGATCTCTTTCTGTTAGGAGGCCAGTGCTGCGAACTGGGCGAAGGGGCAGAGTCCTGGTGTGAGTTGACCCTTGCAGATCATGTTCGCTACCTCGATGCCCTCGAGCGTGGCGGAGGCTGATGCAAAGGACTTGAAGCCGAGCATCGGCCGGATCCGTTTCTTGATCGAGCGGTGGTCCTGCTCGACCATGTTGTTGAGGTACTTGATCCTGACCATCTCGATCGGGATCCGACAACCGAAGCACTTCAGCATGCGATTGATTGCATTGATCCCGGCGGTGTTAGCGCCACTTCGGTCGATCACAATCTTCCGCGGCAGACCGTTCACCTCCAAAGCCTTGGCGAAGAACTTGGTCGCCGCGGTCTTATTGCGCCTCTGTGAAAGCATGAAATCAAGGGTTTTCCCGAGCTTATCGACCGCCCGATAGAGGTAAACCCATTCGCCCTTCACTTTGATATAGGTCTCATCCATCCGCCAGGACCGGTTGGCTGAGGCTTTGCGGCGGCGCGCTCTGTCTGCAATCAGCGGTGAATATCTCGCGACCCAGCGGTTGAGCGTGGCATGGTCCACTCGGATGCCCCGTTCGGCCATGATCTCTTCAAGGTCACGGTACGAAACTGTGTAGCGAACATAGAAGAAGACGGCGAAGAGGATCACATCTCTCGGAAACTGTGCACCCTTGAACGAGATCATGACTAGCCCTCCGAATGGCGTTGTTTCATCACACGACGGTCAGATCTCGTATCAACACCCGTCAACTGGCAAAATTTGCGACAAAGCCTAGCGCCACCGCGGCGAAGAAGGCGAGCGGCGGCACCACGACGATATCGGGCCGGTCCCGTTCCATGGCCCGCAGGATATCACGGGTGCCGTTGTCCGGATAGCCGACGCCTCAGATCTTCAGCGCGGCTTCCGGTGTGATCGTCGCCATACCCAGCGCCTCTCCCACCGCGGCATAGGTGATCTTGCCGGCATGGACGTTGAGCCCGTTCAAAAGATGGGGATCGTCAGCGCAGGCCTTCTTCCAGCCCTTGTTCGCAAGCGCCAGCATGAAGGGCATCGTGGCGTTGCCAAGCGCGATCGTGGAGGTGCGGGCAACCGCGCCCGGCATGTTCGCCACGCAGTAGTGCATGATCCCGTCCACCTCGTAGATCGGATCCTGATGGGTCGTGGCCTTCGACGTCTCGAAGCAGCCGCCCTGGTCGATGGCCACGTCGACAAGTGCTGCGCCGGGTTTGAGTTCCTTCAACTGCGCCCGAGAGATCAGCTTTGGCGCGGCGGCGCCGGGAATCAGGACGGCGCCGACGATCATGTCGGCCTGCCGCGCCAGTTCGATCGTGTTGCCGGCTGAAGCGTAGCTGGTCTTGAACGTGCCGCCGAACACGTCGTCAAGATAGCGCAGGCGGGGGAGCGAGCGGTCAAGAACGGTGACATCCGCGCCCATCCCCGCCGCGATCTTCGCAGCATGGGTGCCGACCACGCCGCCGCCGATGACCAAGACGCGGGCGGGGCCCACTCCGGGGACGCCGCCCATCAGCACGCCGCGGCCGCCATTGGCCTTTTGCAGCGTCCATGCGCCGACCTGCGGCGCGAGGCGTCCGGCGACCTCGGACATCGGCGCCAGAAGCGGCAGCCCGCCATTGCGGTCGGTCACGGTTTCATAGGCGATGCAGGTGGCGCCCGAGGCGAGCAGGTCTTTCGTTTGGGCCGGATCCGGGGCGAGGTGGAGATAGGTGAAGAGTATCTGGCCCTCTCGCAGCATCTTGCGTTCACCGGCCTGCGGTTCCTTGACCTTCACGATCATGTCGGCCTTGGCGAATACCTCCTTCGCGGTGCCGAGAATCTTTGCTCCTACGGCGGAGTAGTCCGCATCGGCGAAGCCGGCGCCGGTTCCGGCGTTCGTTTCAACATAGACTTCGTGGCCATTGTTCACCGCTTCCTGCGCGGCGTTCGGAGTCATGCCGACGCGGAATTCCTGCGGCTTGATCTCTTTGGGGCATCCGATCTTCATGGGTTCCTCCCGAAACATTGATGCGCGTTATCCTGCCTGAGGACCGGCGAAATTGCTTTGAGATTTGGCTGGCCTTTCAGGGCCGCTTGCGCGATATCTTGCAAGGATTCTATCTCCTCTAGAAGAAAGTTGCGCGGATATGGAGCTCGACGCGACGGACCGACGTATTCTTGACGTGTTGCAGAAGCAGGGGCGCATAACGAATGCTGACCTGTCCGAACGGGTGAACCTGTCCCCTTCCGCCTGTCATCGACGCGTTCAGAGGCTTGAGGAGGAGGGCTATATCGACGCGTTCGTCGCGCTCCTCAATGCGCGGAAACTGAAGCGCCCGACGACGGTCTTCGTGGAGATCACGCTGTCAGGTCAGGCGGACGAGGTTCTGGATGCGTTCGAGAAGGCGGTGAAGCTGGTGCCGGACATCCTCGAATGCCACCTGATGGCGGGGTCGGCGGATTACCTTCTCAAGGTCGTCGCGACCGATACCGAGGACTTCGCCCGCATCCACCGCCAGCATCTGGCTCGGCTGCCCGGCGTCGCACAGATGCATTCGTCCTTTGCGCTCAGGACCGTTCGGCAGACGACGGCGATCCCGATCTAGTCGTCAGCTCCGCAACCCGGTCTTCTTCAGCAGCCCGCGCCGCTTGGCCTCGTAGTAGTAGCCCTTCGCATACCACATCACGGCCCGGTCGCGATTTCCGTTGGACACGATCCAGGCGCCGCGCAGGTATTTGACGGCGTAGCGCAGGTTGGTATCGGCATCGAGGAGCCCTTCGGGCGTGCCGCGATAGCCCATTGTCCGGGCGGTCTGCGGCAGGATCTGCATCAGCCCGTAATAGGGACCGTTGCGGGCGCCGGGGTTATAGCCGCTTTCACGGCGCACGACTCGGTGGACCAGGTCTTCGGGAACATCGTAGACGCGGGCGTATTTCGCGATCAGCCGGTTCACCTCGGCCGTTCCGCCGCGCGATCCTTGTTTTGGCGCGGGTTCGGGCGCACCGCAGGCCGCAGCGAGAAGGACAAGCGCAAGCGCGGCGCGGCGGGAATAGACAGGCATACTCGGACTCCAACCAGTTTCCACAGCTTTAGCGCTACTCGCGCAGGGAAGAAAGCGTGCAGGCCCGCTGCCCGCAAAAAGAAGAACCCCCGTGCTTGCGCTCGGGGGTTGATCGTCTTCGCGGGGTTGAAACCCCGCCAGCTGTTCCAGTCGCTTCAGAGAGCGCCTTCGCGCTGGGCCTTCTTGCGTGCCAGTTTGCGGGCACGGCGAATGGCCTCGGCCTTCTCGCGCGCTTTCTTGACGGAGGGCTTCTCGAAATGCTGCTTGAGCTTCATTTCGCGGAAAACCCCTTCGCGCTGAAGTTTCTTCTTCAGGGCACGAAGCGCCTGTTCGACGTTGTTGTCGCGAACGCTGACCTGCATGTGGTTGTCACCACCTTCCTAAGTTAGAGTTGCAAGTAGTTGCAGGAAGCGTCCGTATAGCAAAGCGGGCGGATGTTGTCTACTGAGGCGTCATTGGGGTCACAGCGATGAAAAACAAAGGTTTGGACATCAGTGCGGCGAAGGAACGGCTGCTGGATGCCGCGCTCGATCATGTCGCCTTCGAAGGCTGGTCCGACGCGACTTTCCGCGCGGCGGCAGGCGAGGCTGGGATTGCCCCGGACGTCGCCCGGGTGATCTGTCCGCGCGGAGCCCTGGATTTGGCAGTCGCCTATCACCGGCGCGGAGATGCCCGGATGGCCGAAGCGCTTGCCAATGCCAATCTGGGCGGGATGCGGTTTCGTGACAAGGTGACGCTTGCCGTGCGGCTCCGGCTTGAGGCAAGTGACCGGGAGGCGGCGCGGCGTGGCGCTGCGCTTTTCGCGCTGCCGCCGAACGCGGTGACCGGCGCGGCGCTGATCTGGGGAACCGCCAACGCCATCTGGCGGGCGCTTGGCGACCGCTCGGACGACATCAACTGGTATTCGAAGCGCGCAACCTTGTCGGCGGTCTATTCCGCGACGGTGCTTTTCTGGCTTGGCGACGAAAGCGAAGGGCAGCGGGCGAGTTGGGAGTTCCTCGACCGCCGGGTCGGCGAGGTGATGCAGTTTGAGAAGATCAAGGCGCGGGTGCGGGAAAATCCGGTTCTCGCCCGCGTTCTTGCAGGGCCTCTTCGGGCGATGCAAAAGGTTCGTGCGCCAGCACATGTGCCGCCGGACCTGCCCGGACGGGCCGGCGAAGGAGATGGGGAATGACACTGCCAAAGACAATGCGCGCGATCGAGATTTCCAGGCCCGGAGGGCCGGAGGTCTTGCAGCTCACAGAGCTGCCGCTGCCAAGTCCGGGACCGGGACAGATCCTGATCGAGGTCGCCTATGCCGGGGTGAACCGCCCTGACGCGCTGCAACGCGCGGGTGCCTACGCGCCGCCGCCCACAGCCTCCCCGTTGCCGGGGCTTGAGGCGTCGGGCCGCGTCGCCGCCCTGGGGGCGGATGTGGCAGGCTGGAAGGTAGGGGATGAGCTCTGCGCGCTTCTTCCGGGCGGTGGCTATGCCGACTATGCCGTGGCGCCGGCTGCGCATGCCCTGCCAGTTCCCGAAGGCCTGGACCTTCAAGCTGCTGCCTGTCTGCCGGAGACCTGCTTCACCGTCTGGTCGAACGTCTTCATGCGCGGGGCGCTGAAGGCGGGTGAGGTATTCCTTGTCCATGGCGGCTCTTCCGGCATCGGCACCACGGCGATCCAGATCGCGCGTGCGCTTGGCGCGCGCGTCTTCACGACCGCCGGATCGGCAGAGAAATGCGCGGCGTGCGAAAAGCTCGGGGCGGAGCGGGCGATCAACTACAGGGAGGAGGATTTCGTCGGCATCCTCACCGCAGAGGGCGGTGCCGACGTTATACTCGACATGGTCGGAGGCGACTACCTGCCGCGCAACCTCAAGGCGCTGGCCGACGATGGGCGGCTTGTGCAGATTGCCTTCCTGAACGGACCGAAGGTCGAAGTGAATTTCGCGCCAATGATGATGAAACGCCAGACAATCACCGGATCGACGCTTCGCCCGCAGAGCGATCTGGCCAAGGCCCGGATCGCGGCGGAACTGCGCGCGCATGTCTGGCCGTTGATCGCCGCAGGCCATCTAGCGCCGGTGATCGATTCGGAGTTCGCGCTCGAGGCCGCCGCCGAAGCGCACCGCCGTCTCGAAACCTCGGGCCATATCGGCAAGATCGTGCTGAAGGTGGGCGCCTGACGCCCTGCGGCATATCGCCCCGAGCCGTGGCATTGCGGAGCGTAGGTCACCATTTTTCGGCCAAGGGTGCGGCCAACCCTGCCGCGCCAGTTGCGGAAGGAGGCAGCCATGAGCAAGCACAAGACCGGATCGTTCGGTTTTGCCGAGGGATTTCCGCCGGATGTGATCGCGGTCACCGCGCACGGCCATATCACTCGCGGGGACTATGAACGCGATTTGATCCCGAAGGTGCTGGAACGGGTGCGCGCAGAGGGCCGCGTGAAGCTGCTCTATGAAATCGGCCCTGATTTCTCTGGCTTTTCCGCCGGTGCGGCATGGGATGACGCGAAGCTGGGGCTTCTGCATCTGTCCGACTTCGCCAAGGTCGCGGTGGTGACGGATCATGAATGGATCCGTCTTGGCACCAAGATCTTCGCCCCCCTTATCCCTTGCCCCGTCCATCTTTTCCACCTGTCCGAGCGCGCGGCGGCGAAGGAGTGGATCTGCGCTGACGCGGCCGAGAAGCCCCACAAGCCCGGCGTCGACGCGACGCACAAGATCCCGCCGCTCGAGGACCGCATCCCGCCCGAGGCCTGAACGACCGCGCCGTCTTGGCCCGTGCAATCGCCGGGCCCATGCGCTATGCTGCGTCGCAGCAATACAGGGCGCAGGGGTGGCCAATGCCGGGAAAAGTGATCGCTGTCGTTCAGCAGAAGGGCGGATCGGGCAAGACGACGCTCGCGGTCAACCTCGCCGTTTCGTGCGTGCGGGCCGGGCATTCCGTCGCGCTTCTCGACACCGACCCGCAAGGCTCGCTCGGCCGCTGGTTCATGACGCGGCGAGAGCGCATCGGAGAGGCCGGGATGGAGTTTTCCACCTCCTCGGCCTGGGGCGTCTCCTACGAATGCGAAAAGCTGAAGCGCGCGGCGGATATCGTCATCGTCGACACGCCGCCCAAGGCCGACGCCGATCTTCGCCCTGCATTGCGCGAGGCCGATCTGGTGTTGGTTCCGGTCGCCTCGTCCCATGTCGATCTATGGGCGACGGATGGGGTGCTGGACCTGGCCGCGCGCGAAAACAGACCCGCCTGCCTCGTGCTCAACCGTGTCCGCGCCGGTACGAGGCTTGCGGAGGACGTGGCGCGAGCGGCGGCGGGGTTGACTGCCGGCCTCGCGGTCTCGCGTCTGGCCAACCGGGTCGTCTATGCCGAAACGCTGGGGCAGGGCCTTGGCGCAGAGGAAGCCGGGCGCAGCGTCGCGTCGGACGAGGTCGCTGCGCTTCGCGATGAGGTACTGGCCCTTCTGTCGCACTGACTTGTATCGCCTTTGCCCCTCCCCATATCGACGGGGTGAAATTGCAAAGGAGAGGCCGACCCGATGAAATGCCCCGTGGACAATACGACACTGGTGATCGCCGACCGGAGTGGTGTGGAGATCGACTATTGCCCAAACTGCCGGGGTGTCTGGCTGGATCGGGGCGAACTTGACAAGATCATCGACCGCAGCGCCGCAGAGGCGATCGCGCCGGTACCGCTGAGCGAGCCACGCCGAGAAGCCCAACGTGACAGGCGCCGCGATAGGGACGATGACGACGATGACGACGATGACCGTCGCCATTCGCGCAAGCGGCGCTCCAGATCCTTCCTGTCGGACATCTTCGACTTCTGATCGGCTGTTTACAGGCGGTGCTCCGGGCGCGATAGTTGGACGGACGCGCCCGTGACGGAGAAGATGCCATGCCGAAAATTTCAAGCGATTTCAACGGCCAGACCGTAATCACAACATTCGAGATGACCCCCGGGACGGCGCAGGACCTGATGGATGAACTGAGCGATGCCTACGAGAAGTTCATCCGCCACCAGCCGGGGTTCCTCGGTGCCGGTCTCCATATGAACGATGCCCAGACCCGGATCGCCAACTACAGCCAATGGAGGGACCGCAAGGACTTTCAGGCGATGCTGAGAACCGCCGAGATGCGGGAAAGAAACCGCCGCATCGCCGCGCTCTGCTCGCGGTTCGAGCCGGTGATGTACGAGGTCACCGCGGCGTTCTAGGCGTAAGGCATCCGTCGGATTCGTGTAGTTTTTCTGTAGCTACACGTGCCTTGATGGCCCGGCCCGCCGCGCGCTATTCTTGGAACCGGCTCAGGAGAACCATCGAGAGGATCGCGCAGCCGATGCCCGCGGCGTCGCGGGTGCGGATCTCTTCTTCGAAATGGACCGCGCCGATGGCGCAGATCGCCAGAAGCGTGAACATCGCGAAGGCCACGCCGCCTTGGGCCAGCGTCACGTGGCGCATGGTGAAATACCACAGGATGCCGGAGACCGCGTAAAGCGCCGAGCCGAGCACCGCCGGAGGCGAGGCGAGCGGCTGGCCGCTGTCGGCGGCATGTTTCAGGACAATGTCCCCCGCGATCACGATAAGCGCGGTGATGAGCGCGAAGGTGTAGCCGTAGAAAATGCTGAGCATGGGAATGCTCCCGTTCTTGCAATGAGTTCGGTTCAATCGAACGACAGGCCCGCAAATAACGCGGATGGGGCATTTTGCGGGGCCGGTCAGGGGGGCGCAAGTCGGGTATTCGTGACCTTCCCGGCGGATGAGCGGCCACCCTTCGCAACCAACAGTTAGCCGTGATGGGGGGCGGCGCATGTCGCGCTACCGCCGTCTCAGGGTTCCCGGAGCCTTGTATTTCTTCACCGTCAATCTGGCCGAATGGAAAGGCGCGAGGCTTGTCGGGAATATCGGGGTGCTGCGTGCGGCGTACCGGGCTTAAGCCCGGCCTACGCACCGGGAAACGTGAGTCCGCTGTTTGGCAGCGGCGGTTTTGGGGTGAGACGCGCCCGGAAAAGCGTCCGGCGGACCCTTTTCAGCGTCGAACGGGCGGAGCCCCGGCGGCGCATCCGATATGATCCGCGACGAAGAGGATTTCGCCGCGCATATCAGGTATTGTTGGTTCAATCCAGTGAAGCACGGATTCGTCGAAGACCCGCAGGATTGGCCGTATTCATCGGTGCATCGGGATATACGGGCGGGAAGGTTTCCGTAGGGTGCGCATTCATGCGCACCGATGTGGTGGCATTCGTGTGTACCGATATGATGGAGCGGGCGCGGGACGGTCATGGCGTGTGGTGTCGCGGGAAGATCGTGATGTGCGGAAAGGGGTGGTGCGCATGAATGCGCACCCTACGGCTTGCTACTAAGTGCCTATGTAGTGCTGTTGAACTTGAGGCACAGGACACTCCCAATCCAATCTCTCCGACCTTGCCCAAAGCTGAGCCCACTCGGAAACAAAGTCCGCGCATATTGCTTCGTCATAAATGACCAGAATGTTCTCTCTGCTTGAAGTTGCATTGCGCGTCCAATTAAAAGATCCAGTCACGACGCAGTTTGGAAACATTAGATGGTCCGATCGATAGTTTCCAAACACCATGAACTTATGATGCATAACAGGGGTTCTCATATCCCCGCTTTCTCTGCGGTAACCTATCGTCCGAACAGCACCTTCGACATGAAGTCCTTTGTAGCCTAATATGTGCGGCGCAATGTTATGGTGAAGTCCAGGAATTCCTTCCTGTTGGCCAGGATAGCTTTCGCAAAAATCATCGTAAGAAATTGGATTTAGATCATCATATTGAGACCTTAGTCTGCTCCGAAAACGTTTCGGCGTCTCTTCGGTGTCTTGGCGTAAGAAATCTTCCTTTTGAACGACTACCGCCACGCGTTTCAATCTCTTTAGAGAATCTAGAAGTTCCTCATTTGTCAGCCATGCCACCGCTCCAACAGCTACGTCTGAGCAAGCGGCAATTTCCTGTATAGTAGGGACGATGTTGTCAAAGTGGACCGAAAGGCCGTCGACATTTGAGTGGTTTCTTCCGTAATTTCTGAGTGGTGTTTGAGGTTCATCCCCTTCCACATTTGTTCGCCACTCCTCGCTGTATACGGCACCGAGAGAGTTGAGAGGTTTTTTGGGCACCATCTTGCTTCTCACCGCCGCCCCCCATACCGCGATTTCCCGCCCCGCATCCCGCCGCGCCCGCCGGTACTCCGCCCCCCCGGCTTCCCCGCACCCGAACTCGCCGCCTCCACCGCCGCCTGCCGGGCCAGCGGATCATCCGCAATCGCAAGCTCCACCGCCTCCAGCCGCTTGACCTCGTCCCTTAACCGCGCGGCTTCCTCGAATTCCAGGTTCTCGGCGGCCTTGCGCATTTGCGTGCGCAGATGGTCCAGATGCGCGGCGAGGTTGGCGCCGACGAGGGGTTTGTCGACCTTCGCCGTCACGCGGGCCATGTCGACATCGCCTTTGTAGAGGCCCTGCATGATGTCCTCGACGTTCTTCTTGATCGTGGTCGGCGTGATGCCGTGGGCCTCGTTATAGGCGACCTGTTTCTCGCGCCGCCGGTTGGTTTCGGCCAGTGCGCGTTCCATGCTGCCGGTGATGCGGTCGGCATACATGATGACGCGGCCGTCGGCGTTGCGGGCGGCGCGGCCGATGGTCTGGATGAGGGAGGTTTCGGAGCGCAGGAAGCCTTCCTTGTCGGCATCGAGGATCGCCACCAGCCCGCATTCGGGGATGTCGAGCCCCTCGCGCAACAGGTTGATGCCGACCAGCACGTCGAAAGCGCCGAGGCGGAGATCGCGGAGGATCTCGATCCGTTCGATCGTGTCGATGTCGGAATGCATGTAGCGCACGCGGATGCCCTGTTCGTGCATGTATTCGGTCAGATCCTCGGCCATGCGTTTGGTCAGCGTGGTGACGAGGGTGCGGTAGCCGGCGGCGGCGACCTTGCGGACCTCGTCGAGAAGGTCGTCGACCTGCATCTCGACGGGCCGTATCTCGACCTGCGGGTCGATGAGGCCGGTGGGGCGGATGACCTGTTCGGTGAAGACGCCGCCGGTCTGTTCCAGTTCCCATGACTGGGGCGTGGCAGAGACGAAGACCGATTGCGGGCGCATCGCATCCCATTCCTCGAACTTCAGAGGGCGGTTATCCATGCAGGAGGGCAGGCGGAAGCCATGCTCGGCAAGGGTGAACTTGCGCCGGTAGTCGCCCTTGTACATGCCGCCGATCTGGGGAACCGAGACGTGGGATTCGTCGGCGAAGACGATGGCGTGGTCGGGGATGAACTCGAAAAGCGTGGGGGGCGGCTCACCCGGCGCGCGGCCGGTGAGGTAGCGCGAATAGTTCTCGATCCCCGCGCAGGAGCCGGTCGCCTCAAGCATCTCGAGGTCGAAGTTGCAGCGCTGTTCGAGCCGCTGGGCTTCGAGGAGCTTGCCCTCCTCCTGCAACTGCTTGAGGCGGATCGCGAGTTCCTTGCGGATGCCCTGGATCGCCTGTTGCAGCGTCGGGCGGGGGGTCACGTAATGGGAGTTCGCGTAGATGCGGATCTTGTCGAACGTGTCGGTCCTGGCGCCGGTCAGGGGATCGAATTCGGTGATGGCTTCAAGCTCCTCGCCGAAGAAGGAAAAGCGCCAGGCGCGGTCCTCGAGGTGGGCGGGCCAGACGTCGATGGTGTCGCCCTTGACGCGGAACGCCCCGCGCTGGAAGGCGGCATCGGCGCGGCGGTATTGCTGGGCGACGAGATCGGCCATGAACTTGCGCTGCTCGTAGAGCTTTCCCGCCTCCATGTCCTGGGTCATGGCCGAGTAGGTTTCCACCGAGCCGATGCCGTAGATGCACGAGACCGAGGCGACGATGATGACGTCGTCGCGTTCCAGAAGCGCGCGGGTGGCCGAGTGGCGCATCCGGTCGATCTGTTCGTTGATCTGGGATTCCTTCTCGATATAGGTGTCCGAGCGCGGGACGTAGGCTTCGGGCTGGTAGTAATCGTAGTAGCTCACGAAGTACTCGACCGAGTTTTCCGGGAAGAAGCCCTTGAATTCGCCGTATAGCTGGGCGGCGAGGGTCTTGTTGGGGGCGAGGATGATGGCGGGGCGCTGGGTTTCCTCGATCACCTTGGCCATCGTGAAGGTCTTGCCGGTGCCGGTGGCGCCGAGCAGCACCTGATCGCGCTCGCCTGCGTTTATGCCCTGAGTGAGCTCGGCAATGGCGGTGGGCTGGTCGCCGGCGGGGTCGAAATCGGTCTTCATGACGAATCGTCGGCCGCCTTCGAGCTTGGGCCGCGTCAGCACTTCGGGCCGCAGCGTCGGGGCGTTGGTGTTGTTGTGGGGCATGGCGATTCCTTCCTGCGACACATTTGATCTGTTTTTGTTCTTGTTCAAGGCGGACGGGGAAGGATTATTGATCGCATTTCGGAAACGGTCGGTATGCGGCGGCATAGCTTCCGGGATCTTGCGGACAATCGTGGAAATCGTCTCAGGCGAGACAACTAGAGGTTGCACGACTCGGAAACCCGTCATAAGTTGGCCAGGCAAGAAGGAACTGACTGCCGGTCGAGGCACCCACACGCCACCACCACCCACCCCACCCACGCCGGATTTCCGGCAGTCGACCGGCAGTCAGCCTTGCATCCTCCCGCCGAAACCCGACCGAAGACACTTGCGTGACGCAGGTGGTTTGAAGATAAGTGAGCGCAAAGAATGGAGATTGCCCATGCGCGCGCGCATCTACAAACCTGCCCGCAACGCCATGCAGTCGGGAACTGCGAAGACCCGGCTCTGGGTGCTTGATTTCACGGCGTCCGAAGCGCGCGAGGTCGATCCCCTGATGGGTTGGACGGGTTCGGGCGATACGCAGGCCCAGGTGCGGCTTCGGTTCGAAAGCCGCGAGGCGGCTGAGGATTATGCCCGCGACAACGGCATCGAGTATGTCGTGACCGAGCCGCATGCACGCAAGCCCAACATCCGACCGCGCGGTTATGGCGAGAACTTCGCGACCGACCGCAGGGGCGCCTGGACGCACTGAGTGCCCCTTCGCCGGTTGCGCCCGGCGCCTCGTTCAACCGATGAAAGGCCGCCCATGACGATCCAGTCCCGGCACATTGCCCTTGTCCTGACAATTCTGACCGCTGGCCCGGCCTTCGCCGAACCGGCGACACCCGAAGGGGCGGCGCGTCTGACCTCGGTGTTCGAAACCTATCTTGGGTCCACCCCCGGCGTCGTCACCGTATCGGCCGAAGGGGAGAGCTATCTGGCAGTGTTCGATCCCGCCCCTTTTGTCGCCATGGGTGCGGATGCGGGCGTGACGGGCACGGTGACGCCGATCACGCTCACACTGACCGATCGGGGCGGCGGAAAATGGGGCGTCGTGCAGGATGAACCCTTGGGGTTGACGCTTGAAGTGCCGAACGTCCTGAAGCTGGATGTCGGGGCCGACAACTGGCGTTGGAGCGGGGTCTTTGACGAGGCGATTCAGTCCTTCGAAAGCTCGGAACTCTCGATGTCGGGAATGCGGGTCGAGGAAACGGTCATGGACCCCGCCGGGACGGATATGGAGATCGCCTATACGATCGACAGCCTGACTTCGCGCTCGACCGCGGTCGCGGCGGCGGGCGGCGGTGTCGATGCAAAAATCAGCTATCGGGCGACCGGCATCGTGGAGACGGTCGCCGCCAAGCCCAGCCCTGACATGCCGATGCCGATCAACGCGACGTTCAGGATCGATACCTATGACGTGGACGGCGATGTGAAGGGGATGCGAACGGCGAGCGTTTACACGCTTGTCGCCTGGGCCGTCGCGCATTCGTCGGAAGCCGAGGTGCAGGCCAATCTTGGCGAGCTTTCCGGACTGATCGGGGATTCGCTGCCGATCTTCGAATCGATCAGCATGACCGGCGACCTGACGAATGTGCTGGTCGAGTCCCCCTTTGGCGGCGGCGGTGTCGAACGCGCCCGGATCGAAGTGGAGCTGAACGGCGTCGTGGAGGACGGCTATGTGCGCGAAATGATTGCGCTCAAGGGCCTCACCCTGCCTGAGGAGCTGATGCCCGGCTGGGTGCCGGCCCTATTGCCCGATGAGGTGAGCATCGACTTCGCGATCAAGGGGTTCAACCTGGCCGACCCGGCGCAGATCCTGCTAGAGGCGATGGCCAAGGATCAGAAGCCCGACGATGCGATGGAAGCGAGGTTGCTGGATGCCCTGCTGCCCGACGGCACGGTCAAGATGGCATTCGGGCCGGGCGGCGCATCGTCGGATGTCTATGCCGTGGATTTCAACGGCACGATGGAGGCGGCGCCGGATGGCGAGCCCCATGGCAAGTGGATGATTGGCGCCAGCGGAATCGACGCCGTGCTCGAAGCGTTGAACAAGGCGCCCGACGATGTGCGCCAGGGTGCCGTTCCGGCGATCATGCTGATGCGCGGCATGGCCAAGCCCGAAGGTGAGGACCGCTTTGTCTGGAATATCGAGGTCACGCCCGAAGGCACGGTTCTGGTCAACGATGTCGACATGTCAGCAATGTCCCCGAAGGAATGAGCATCGTTACGATCGCGCGCGAAAGCCCGCTTGGGATCGATCTTACACTGCTGCATGAACGTCACGTGGCGGACATGCATGCCGAGACTCCGCCCGGCAGCATCCACATGCTGCCCGCCCCGGCGCTGGCGGCCAAGGGGATCGAATTCTTCGTCATGCGCGAACATGGCCGGGCGATCGGCATGGGCGCCTTGAAGCGGATCGACGGGGCGCATGCCGAGATCAAGTCGATGCACGTCCTCGCTGAGGAGCGTGGCAGGGGGCTGGCGCGGCGGATGCTCGACCATCTGATCGCGACGGCGCGGGCGGCGGGCCATGCCCGCTTGAGCCTTGAGACCGGCGCGCAGCCGATCTTTGCCGCCGCCCGCGGACTTTACGCGCAAGCGGGGTTTTCCGAATGCCCGCCGTTCGAGGGGTATGTCGATGACCCCAACAGCGTTTTCATGACGCGGGCGCTCTGAGCGCGGTCGTTCGACCTTCAGGAACTTCTCGCTGATGATGATGCCGTCACCGACGCCCAACGCCAAATGGGCCCTGGGCGGGCCGCCGCCATCGGGATAGCTGATGAAGAGACCGTCCAGCACTTCGTGGCGACCACTCTCGGATGGCCCTTGGACGAAATGGCGAAACCGCCGGTCAGCGGGCCGCCGCCTTCACTGCCGAATTGCCGCATCTCGGCCATTGCGGAGGCGTCAAGCAGGTTGGCGAAAGGAAGGAAGAGCATGCGGATCACAGCGAACCCCCGGAAGCCTCGGCCAAATCTTCGGGTTTCGCCGGAAACCGCGAAGCCGGCAGTTGCCCGAGTTTCGAGGGAGCGCGGCACCGGTGCAAATTCAAATCGTGCGGGCAGGCGGAAATCGGCAGGCTTGATCCCCACGTCGACTTTGCAATAGATGGCGGCGCGGTCCCGTAGCTCAACTGGATAGAGCAGCTGACTTCTAATCAGCAGGTTGGGGGTTCGAGTCCTCCCGGGATCGCCAGCAGTATCAATTTCTTATCACCACCGTGGAGGCGTTTGCCCGCGGCTGGTACGGCAGGATAGTCTGGAAGGAGCAGACGCTCAGCGACGAAGCGATCAACGGCTTCACGCGCCACGCGTTCAAGAAGATGAGGTCCATGCGACAGTTCAGGACCGTGCACTGGGTCGAGGCCAAGACGCAAGCAGGCGGCGGGTGTAGTCATGTTGCGGGGCATCCAGCACGGACCCTGTATCGCCGGCCTCGACGATCCTGCCACGATGCATGACAGCGACTCGATCGGCGATCAGCCGTACCGCAGCCAGATTATGGCTGACTACAAGCAGGGTCGTACCCATATCGCGACGGAGGTCCTGAAGGAGGTTCAGAAGGTCACCCTGCACTGAGACGTCCAGGCCGGCAGTCGGCTCATCTGCGATCAGAACGCGCGGGCGAAAAAGCAGGACGCGCGCAATCGCTGCACGGCGCGCCTGTCCTCCGCTGATTTCGTGCGGATGGCGGTCGACCAGGGCCGTCGGAATACCAAGCCGGTCAAACAAGACCGAAAGCCGCGCGCGCATCCCCTCACGCGGTTCCCCCAACATTTCGGCGACTTCGTCCATCGACTGAGATATCCTGCGGCGTGGCGAAAGCGACTGCGCCGGGTCCTGAAACAAGGGCTGAATCAGCCGGGCTTGCGCCCGGAAATTGCGCGGACCGCGCGGCACGGGCGTGCCCATCAGCGCGATGCGCCCAGCATTGAGCCTCTGGAGACCCAAGATCGCTCGCAAGAGCGTAGTCTTGCCGGAGCCACTTTCGCCCACTATCCCAAAGCAACTGCCCTCGGCGACGGTCAGGGTAGCCGCGTTCAAAGCACGGAGCGGCCCGAAATCGACCGTTGCATCGGCGACCTCTATCGCGCTCATAACGGGTACCGGCATCGGACCTTTCGCCCCGCTTGGTCGGCCAGCGGGGCAAGGTCTGGGTGGACAGCCCTGCAGTCAGGCCGGGCCGCATTGCACCGGGGCGCATAGATGCAGCCAGACGGCCGCTGCCGCGGATCGGGCAGTTCCCCCGGGATGACCTGGAAGCGGTGCTCGAGTGGCGGGCAGGCGCGCGGCTCGTCGATCCCGACATCACAGGCAAAGAGTGCTGCCGTATATGGGTGAGCGGGCCGGTTGACGACTTCGGAGACCCTGCCCTGTTCAACGATCTCTCCAGCATATAGCAGGGCGACCTCGTCGCAATAGCGGGCCACAAGGCCCAGCGAATGGGTGATGAGCAGAATCGAGCAGCCAATCTTATCGCGCAAGGCGCACAGTCGCTCCATCACTTGCGCTTCGACAGTGACGTCGAGTGCCGTGGTTGGTTCGTCAGCGATAAGCAGTCGGGGGCGCGCAAGCAGTGCCATTGCTATGACCACGCGCTGGCGCATTCCACCCGAGAGCTCGTGGGAAAACGCACGCATCAGTTCCTTGGGCCGAGATATCCCGACTTCGGCAAGTGCTGCGACGGCGCCGTCCCGGCGCAAGGTTTTGCTTAGCTCGGGTGCACGCAACCGCAGCACCTCGTTCAGGTGGGCGTCGACCCTGAACACCGGGTTGAGCGAGGCCGCCGGGTCTTGGAATACCATTGCGATCTCGCGGCCGCGCAAAGAAGCAAGGGACGGAACATCATCGCAAGCAATGTCGCGATCTCCAAGCGCGAACTCGCCACCGCTAACCCGGGCGTTTGGTGCCAGAAGACCCATCAGCGTCAATGCTACAGTCGACTTTCCGCTGCCTGACTCGCCCACGAGTCCCACGACCGACCGTGGCGGGATTGCCAACGACACGTCGCGCAGGACGGGGCTCGGCGATTGACCGGCGCTTTCGAACGCAACCGAGAGCTTCCGAAGTTCTATCCCCGAGTGCGGATGCGGGGCACTCACAGCAGTCTTCCCTTCAGCTTGGGGTCGACCGCGTCGCGTAGCGCTTCGCCTAAAAGGGTGCAACCGAGCGTCGCGACCGCAAGAACCGCGGCTGCGCCGACGATCTGCCACCAGGAGTCGCTGAGAAAGACGTAGCCGTCGCGAAGCAAGGTTCCGAGGCTGGTAGCCGGGGGCTGCACGCCAAGCCCGATGAACGACATCGCCGCCTCGATCGTGATCACGACCGGCAAGTTCATACTAGCGAGGACGATCATCGGTCCGATGATGTTCGGGATGATGTGACGCAGGATCACCTTTGTCTGCGACAAGCCCATCAGGCGCGCAGCCTCTATGAAGGGGCGGTTTTTCAACGACATGGCCAGACTGCGTGCGACCCGGCTGAACTGCGGCAGGAACGCGAGCGCAATCACCACGATCAGCTTACTGAGACCCGGACCATAAAGCGCAACAAGCGCGAAGATCAGAATATAGATAGGAAAGGCGCTGATCATGTCGAGGACGGCGATGATCGCGCGATCAACGATGCCGCCGGACATTGCTGCGGTAGCGCCAACGGCAAGGCCCGCCGACAGCGAGAGCACCACCACAACCGAGGCGATGGCCAATGCGGAGCGGGTGCCGACAGCGACACGAGCGAACAAATCCCGGCCAAGATTGTCGGTGCCAAGCGGATGAGCGAACGAAGGGCCCGAGAAGCGGGCGGGCACGTCGATGCGGTTGGGGTCCAGTGCGACCAGCGGCCCGATAAGGGCGAGAAGCAGGATCAGCATAACAAGGATCAGCCCGACATTGCCGCCGCGTTGCGACCTTACTGCGCCCAATATCCCGGTCATGCGCTTTTGTCGCCAAGGCTGCGGCGCACCTGCGGGTCGATCAGCGCGTTCATAATGTCGACGGCGATGTTGGCAGTCACATAGACCAGAACGATCAGCAGCGTGGTGGCGTGTACCACCGCGAAATTGCGCGAAGCAACAGCATTGAACGCCAGCGTGCCGAGGCCGGGGCGGTTGAAAATAATCTCGGCAAATATCGCGCTGCCGATCAGGTCCCCGATCGCGATTCCGAGAATTGCGACCAGCGGTACGAGGGCTGGCCTCAGTGCGAAGATCATCAGTATCCGTGCCTCGGAGACACCATAGGCACGTAGTGTGCGGATATGCTGTTCTGAAAGAATTTCGAGAAGTGCCGCCCGAACCAGTCGCGCAATGTAGCCAACCCAGCCGAGCGCCAGCGCCAACGTAGGCAGGATAAGATGCGTTATCCGGTCCACCGGATCACCGCGCTCGCCCGCCCCCGCCACTGGCAACCAGTCAAGCGCGAGCGAGAACACCAAAAGAAGGGCGATGGCCAGGACAAAGCTTGGCGTGGTGATCAGGATCACCGACAAGAAACCAAGAAGGCGATCTGCCCAGGATCCGGGTCGGACCGCCGCAAGCACGCCAAGCGGGATACCTGCCGCCAGGCTAAGGATCAGCGCGGCGGCGGCAAGTTGCAACGTATTGGGCAGGACTTCCGTGATTACGCTCAAGATCGGGCGGCCGGAGATCACGTCAACGCCAAAGTCACCCGACAATGCGCCTGACATGAAGAGCCAGAGCTGTTGCCACACCGGCCGGTCGAGGCCCATGCGTTCGGTCAGCGCCGCGCGCAGCTCTGGCGTCGCGCGTGGGCCGTAAAGAACCGAGGCGATGTCGCCGGGGACAAACTGGATCAGCAGAAACAGTATGAACACCGCGCCGACTATCGTCACCGTCCCAGCCAGGATGCGCCGCCAAAGGAATGCGATGAGTTCGTTCATGCAGCCCTCGGCCTCGCGAAGAAACACAAGGTCGGGGGCCGCACCAGTTTACGTGGCACCATGATCATGCGGGTCGGAAGAACCGCAGCTGAAAGTTGGTTCCGTTCGGTAGGAACGATGGCTGCAGCGCCTTGGCGTGGCCGTAAACATGCACTCCATGTGTGATCCAGACGCAAGAAGCGCTTTCATCCAGAAGCTGCTGCATCCGTACGTATTTTGCCTGTCGTTCGCCTTCGTCGAGCGTCGCTGCCGCTTCGGCGTGGAGTTGATCAAACTCCGGACTGACCCAGCGCTGCCAATTCCAGATGCCGACCTGAGCCCCGAGGAACCACTGAGTCTGAAAGCTGGGATCGAACTTTGATTCATAAGGGATGAGTGTCAACTCGAGGTCTTTGGATGCATCGTCTGACCCCATCGCCCAGTAGGCACCGGGGTCCAGTGCGTTAATTGTCACTGTAACTCCGATGTCGGCGAGGTTGGCCTGAACTATCGCTGCAGTCGCCTGCGAGATCGGATCATTGAGGCAGGTAAAAGTCAGCGCCAGATTGCTCTGCCCGCTTTCGGCAAGCAGGGCCTTTGCGTCAGCCACGCTGCGTTCATAAACTGGCGCCTCGGCCCAGTAGCCCAAAAGCGGCGGCGCAAGCAGAGAGTTTGCACGTGTAACCTTGCCTCCGTAGGCACCGTCGATAATCGTCGGCACGTCGATCCCAAGCCGGATCGCCTGGCGCACCTTGAGGTCTTGGAGCGGGCCTTTTTCGACATTCATGCCGACCCACGTGTAGCCGATCCCGTCGATACGCACCGCCTCAATGTCGTCGTTTGCCGCAAGTTGGTCCTCTTCGGTGACTTCCAGCTTGGCCAGCGCCACTTCACCCGCCAGAAGTGCCAGAAGTGCCGTGCGCGTCTCGGCAATGGGCTTGGCCACGATCCGGGCATAGGCTGGTGTATCGGATCCCGAATAGTCCGGATTGGCTTCGATAACGATCTGTTCACGCGGGCGCCATTCCTTGAACATGTAGGGTCCGGAGCCGATGGCGCGCGTTGCCATGGCATCGGCCCCCAGTTCGTCGAAGGCCTTGCGCGACAAAAGTGAACCGGTGCCATCGCAGATACCGATGACGAAAAGGGCTGGCGCGGGGTTTTTCAGGTGCAGTTTGCCGGTGTAGGTGCCGGTAACCTCAACCCGATCAAGCGCGCTGAAATCCTCGGCGTAGGGTGTGGCATTACCGTCGGCACCGGGCGTGATGACACGTTCGTAGGTGAACTTGACGTCGTCTGCGGTCAGTTCGCCAAAACCACCATGGAACAACTGGCCCGGGTGCAGTTCGAACTCGATTTCTGTGTCGGAAACCTGTGTGATCGATTTTGCTGCTTCGGGCTCCCAGTCGAGCGAGCCCGGCTTGAATCGGGCAAGACGCTGGCAGACCGCAGAAAGGATGTTGTCCTCGACCGGGCCGATGCGAAAGGCAGGATCGATATTTACCATGTCGTCGGACAGGGCAATAACCAACTGGTCCTCGGTCTGCGCGAGTACGGGAAACCCCATGAACAATGGGGCTGCGGCGGCAGCGGTTGACCGGGCAAGGAACTGGCGGCGCGTTGCAACGATCGTCATGCAGTGTTCTCCTTTTTGCTTGGCTCCCGGACTGCGCAGGAAATGATCGGCGATCACCCGAGATCCCGGGAAATGGTTTCCGAAAACAAGCGTCGTGCAAACTCGTCGTCGCCGTCATGCGCGACGAGCTCGCCAGCCACATAGAAGTTCGACTTGTCGCAGGTGATGGTCAGATTGGTCTGTAGGCGTGCGTTCCAGTCGGCGCGGGAGAAACCAGATTTGTACTCTGACCAAAAACGGGCCGAGGAAGGGTCATCAGGACGGGTGGTTTGCACCTTCTCGTGAGAGGAACTGACCTCGGTCCCAATCTCGTCAATCCGGTAAACGCCATCGTCACTGGACACGCACAGCGTCATCTCGCCCGTCGCGACATCCAAAGTGCGCATACGTTTCTGATCGCCCGGAACTAGCGTCGTGGTGGCTCCGATCTCGGCCATCGCGGGAGGTTCGAAACTGACGGATGCCGCCTGCCAGTCATCCGGCATGTATGGCAAGCTGAGGCGGCTTGCGGCCGGGTCGATTTGCAGCGTGACCACCTCGGGCGCGGGCCAGAGCATCGGCCAGAAGGCCGAAGATATCGCAAGTCGCAGCCGATGCCCCGCCGGGATCACCTGAGCCACGGGCTTGAGTTCGACAGCCACATCGTAGAACTTTCCGGGCTCCAGTGCCTCGGGCGCTTCACTGCCGTTACGGTGTGTCAGGTTCAGGACGCCAAAGGTCACGAATGTCGAGGTGCCGTCCGGCGCGACGTCGGTCACTCGCGCTGCCACTTGTGCGACCGGACGGTCGGCGCTCAGACGCAGTCGCGCCCATCCGGTGCCAAGGATCGTCAGTGGTTCGACCAGCGGTGCGTGATCAAAGCAAAGCGAGAACACATCGTCAAAGCGCTGGTCGATTGATCCATCAGGTGCAACCCGGCCCTGACCGTAAGGGCACCAATCCTGCGCCGTCTGCCCGACAGTCAGGGGGGAGCAGATCGTCATGGGTGCCCTACCGCTCATGACCGATCCGCGATCGAGGCTGCCATCGCCGCGCAAAGCGAACTCTTGTGTCGGCGGCGCGTTGCCTGGCCAGTCATAGAGGGCGATCCATCGACCGGGACGATGCGCGGCGATCGGGTCAGGCGCAAGCGCATCCATCACATAGAGCCGCATCGCCGGATCGAACCCAACGCCGGTGTCGATGCCCTTGAGCCAGTGGTCCCACCAACGCAGGCACTCCTGCAGGAAGCCGATCGCCGGGCCCGGAAAGCCGATCTCGGGGGTCTTGTGACCCCAAGGGCCGATCAGCCCTTTGCAGGGCGCAGTCATGTTCTCAACCAAGTTGAACACGGTACGAGTGTAGCCGTCGAGCCAGCCGCCGACAGCCAGCACGGGGCAAGTGATAGCCGAGAAATCCTCGCAGACCGAGCCGTGCTTCCAAAAGTCGTCGCGGCGCTGGTGGCGGAGCCATGTGGCGGGAGGCAAGACCAGATTGTCGATCCGCTGGCGCCACATGTCCCGCCAACGATCCCCCCCAACCACTGCGGGATCAGGAGGCAGAGCACAGAAGCTGAAGAAAGCGCTACCCCATGCGAAGTTGCTGTCGATCAAGCAACCTCCCATGTAGTGTGCGTCACAGGCAAAGCGGTCGTCGGTCGAATACATGCTTACAACGGCCTTGAGCGCGGGGGGCTGACGTGCGGCGGCCTGAAGTGACGAAAACCCGCCCCACGAATGACCGATCATACCGATTGCGCCTGTGCTCCACGGTTGCGCTGCAAGCCAGGCGATGATCTCGCAGGCGTCGTCCTGTTCGCGGGCGACGTATTCATCTCCGATCAGGCCGTCGGAATCGCCTGTGCCCGCAATATCGACACGTGCGCAGGCATAACCCTGTTCCGCGAACCAAAGCATCGTCCGGTCATCGCCAAGGCGGGTGCCGTCACGCCTGCGGTAGGGGATGTATTCCAGGATGACAGGCGCCGGATCATTGGTCGCCGGCAAGAACAGCCGAGCCGCTAGACGTCGTCCGTCCGCCATTGAAATCCAAGCCGTTTCGACTGTTCTGACGCCGGTTGGTAAGGGCTGACCCGTGCCCGAACGCATCAAATCCTCCCTCATTGCGGACTACCCGCACTGGCAGACATGGGAAACGCTGCGTCAGCTTTAGTCAATACCCAAGCGACACTACGCCGAACGAGTTCTGGGAATACTGGTTTGATTTCAATGGGATGGGCTTCCCGGAACGACACCCGTGTTCCTCCAGCACCGAACAGGCGCAACTCGATGATGGCAAACCGAAGGTCGGATATCGGGATCTAACGGTATAACCCGGAGGCGCTTGTCACGAAGCTCCGACAGATTGAGGTGTTTCGCGGCCAGAGACAGCCTAAGTGGATGTGATCCCGAAAGTTTAGATATGGTCCGTCCTGCCGATGATGTGCGACCGATGCACGGACGAGTTGGGAATGGCAGCTTTTGCGGTTCTGACGCGAGAACCGGACGCTCGCAGCGGATCATCTGCCAGATGTGCGTATCGCTGTGTCGCCGAAGGATTTGTGTGGGCCTATCAGCGCAGCGTCACGCTCGACTTCTCGCGACCGGGCAAACCGACGGATCGCGCTATCGCTGCGCCATAGGCTCGAGCCCGATGGCGAGGGCCTTCATCGCGGCGTTCAATGGGCGGTTCCGGGCGGAGTGCCTGAACAGCCACTGGTTCACGAGCCTTGAAGACGCGGCTGAAAAGTTGGGGGCTGGGCGTAGAGACTACAACGAGGAACGGCCGCACAGCGCCATCGGGCACAAGGTCCCGGCGGAACTGACGAAATCAGTGCACGATACCAGCCCGTGCACCTGATCGAAGGACGAAAACTCTGACAACGCCGGAGGGCGCGTTGGGTAGCACATCACCACCGCCGTCTTACGCTTCGCTGTCCACCGTTTGATTTTCTCGTCCATCGTCATACTCATCGCTACCGTCTCCTTTGTAGCATGAGCAGATTTTCACTAAGTCGATACAGTCCTTGCGATTGCAACAGGTATGGCGGTGTTATGCGGCGGTGCAGCATTGTGACTTGCAGCTTCGGTCGGCCGCGCTTATTCCGGGGGGGCCAAGACAAAGCAAAAAGCGAGGTTCGCCATGAGCGACGTGCAGCAGCAAATCCATTTCACCGGGCCAACCTATGTCCCGGCCGCGCCGGCCATCGGAACGGCTCGGGCGACGAAAGTGGTTCCAGTGGCGCTGTCGGCCTATCCGAAATAACAGCGCCGATAGCGACGCGAAACGGCCCGGCTGACTTCAGCCGGGCTTTTTCGTGGATGGCGCGCCGCCCTCGAACCAGTTCGGTTTCGCGTAGTCGCAGGGCGCTTCCTGCATCTCAAGATGCAGACCGGTTCCGGTATAGGGGTGGGCGCGGGCAAGATCTTCGTCGAACTCGATCCCAAGGCCGGGCGTGCCGGGGGGATTGATGTAGCCGTCCTCCCACCTGATCGTGTTCTTGATGAGGGCGAGGTGGAAGGCGCCGCCTGTCTCGATCGTCTCGACCATCAGGAGGTTCGGGATCGACGTGCCAAGGTGGATGTTCGCGGCCCATTCGACGGGACCAGCGTAGAGGTGCGGGGCAATCTGGGCCGTGAAGACTTCGGCGATGGCGGCGATCTTCTTGGTCTCCCAGATGCCGCCGGCGCGGCCAAGCGCCGGTTGCAGGATGCGCGCGCCGCCGGTGCGCAGGACGGTCGCGAACTCGGCCTTCGTGGTGAAGCGTTCGCCGGTGGCGACGGGAATACGAACCGCCTTCTGCACCTCGGCGAAGTCGAGAAGGTTGTCAGGCGGGATCGGCTCTTCGTACCACAAGGGTCCATAGGGTTCGAGCGCTTGCCCCATCCGCACGGCTCCGGCAATGTTGAACTGGCCGTGGGTGCCGAAGAGAAGGTCGGCGCGGTCGCCGACCGCCTCGCGGATCGCGCGGCAGAAGGCGACGGAGCGGGTGATGTCGGAGCCCGAGGGATCGTGCCCGCCGCGGATCGTGTAGGGGCCGGCGGGGTCGAACTTGACTGCGGTAAAGCCCATGTCGACGAAGCGGAGCGCGGCTTCCGCGGCCATGTCCGGGCTGACCCAGAATTCGGCGCTTTCCTTGCCGGGTTCGGGGTAGAGGTAGGTGTAGGATCGCAGGCGTTCGTTCGTCTTGCCGCCGAGAAGCGCCCAGACCGGCCGGCCCCTGGCCTTGCCGAGAATGTCCCAGCAGGCGATCTCCAACCCCGAAAACGCGCCCATCACGGTCAGGTCCGGCCGCTGGGTGAAACCCGAGGAATAGGCGCGGCGGAACATCAGCTCGATATTCTCCGGGCTGGTTCCGGCCATGTGGCGGTTGAAGACATCGGTGATGACGGCCTCCATCGCCTTCGGGCCGACGGATGAGGCGTAGCATTCGCCGTAGCCGGTGATGCCGTCATCGGTCGTCAGCTTGACGAAGAGCCAGTAGCGCCCGCCCCAGCCGGGGGCGGGCGGGGCCACGGTGAAGATCTCGAGATCCTTGAGTTTCATGTATGATCCATCCGCGAAAAGGGGGCGCTCATGCCGGACAACATCACGTTTCGCCATCTCGGTCCAGCGGACCTTGATCTGTTGCTGGCGGTGCCGGAGGGGCTCTTCGATGAGGCCATCGACCCGGTGCAGGCAAAGGCGTTCCTGAACGATACGCTGCACGAGATCGTGCTGGCCTATGCGGGTGATCTGGCCGTCGGGATGGCCACCGGCACGGTCCTGCTGCATCCCGACAAGCCGCCCGCGATGTTCGTCAACGAAGTGGGTGTGCGGGACGGATGGCTCAGGCGCGGGATCGGCAAGGCGGTGACCGAGCGGTTGTTCGCCGTTGCCCGCGCGCGGGGGTGCGAGGGCGTCTGGCTTGGGACGGAACGCGACAACATCGCCGCCCGCGCGCTTTACCGAAGCTTGGGTGGCAACGAAGTTCCGGGGGTCTATTTCGGCTGGGACGGGGCGTTTGACGACTAGAGCGGAATGACCCTGAGCGTCGTCGTCGTTCAACGTAATGTCATTCCGCTCAGCGTTCGAAAACAACGACGTTGCGCCGTGCGGCGCCTGAACGCGTGTCGGCGATGGCCTCGTTGATCTGGTCGAGGCTCCATCGGCCCGAGATGAGTTCATCGAGCTTCAGGCGGCGCTGCGCGTAAAGATCGGTGATCCACGGGATGTCGCGGGCAAGCACGGTGTCACCCATCGAAGAGCCGGTGATCGACTGGCCGGTCGCGGCGAGTATCACCGGCTCATAGGCCGAGGTGGCGCCGGAATGGGGCATGCCGACCGCGATCAGCCGCCCGCCGGGGGCAAGATAGCGCGAAGCCGTGTCATAGGCCGGAATCGCGCCGACGCTGACGAGAACGGCGTCCGCGCCACGGCCCGCCGCTTTTCTGGCTGCCTTCCAGGGTTTCTCGGCAGTCGCCAGAACGCCGTCGGTCGCGCCGAATTCAAGGGCGGCGTCGAGCTTTTCCGCCGATATGTCGACGGCGATGATCCGTGCGGCCCCCGCGATCCGCGCGCCCTGGATGGCGTTGAGCCCGACGCCGCCCGCGCCGATCACCGCGACGATTTCTCCGGGCCGGATACGGGCGGTGTTGACCGCCGCGCCGACGCCGGTGATGACGCCGCAGGAAAGAAGCGCAGCCGCATCCATCGGGATGCCATCGGGGATGTGGGCGAGTTGGCTGTGATGGACGACGACGCGCTCGGCGAAGGCGGCGCAACTCAGCCCCTGATCGACCCGGCTGCCGTCGGGCAGGGTCAGTGGGCTGCCAGGGTCGGCGGGGTCGGTGCAGAGAACAGGGCGCCCGGTGGCGCAGCAGACGCATGCGCCGCAGGACCGGATCAGGGTGACGAGAACGGCGTCGTCCTTGGCGTATCCGGTCACGCCGGAGCCGAGGGCGCTGATGCGGCCCGCCGCTTCGTGACCGTAGACGGCGGGCAGCGCGCCGCCCCAACCGCCGTCCATATAGGTGATGTCGGAATGGCAGATCGCGCAGGCGTCGAGCGTCACCTCGACCTCGCCCGCGAGGGGCGCGCGCAGGTCGACCTCTTCCACGGTCAAGGGTTTTCCGAACGTGCGGCAGATCGCGGCGCGGATACGGGGCATGAGGGGTCCTTTCAAATGCAGCCTGGGGTCAGGCCGGGGTCTTGGCGCGCGCGGGGGCGACAAGGATCGCGATGCAAACGACGATGAGCACCGCCGCAAGAAGGAATGGCGCACCGGGCGAATAGATGGGTGCATTCACCCCTGTGAACCAGGCGAAGGTTCCGGTCATGATGAGCGGCGAAATCCCCATTGCGACGGCGGCAAGCGAGCCTAGAACACCCTGCAACTCGCCTTGCTGGTTGTCGGGCGTGGCATTCGACATGATCGCCTTCACCGCAGGCTCGGAAATGCCGGCCACCGCTGCGATGGGCGTGAAGATGAGCGCGAGCGGGCCCGACGTCACGAAGCCATAGAAGATGAGGGCGACAAGGTCGATCCAGAGGCCAAAGAGTGTTGTCCTCCTCGCGCCCCAGACGCGGATCGCCGGGCCGACGGCAAAGGCCTGCACCACCGCCATGCAGGCGCCGTAAAGCGCCAGCGACACGCCGATCATCCACGGATCCCAACCGAAGCGCGCCTTGCCGTAATAGGCCCAGACCTCGGCATAGACGAAAAGCGCGACCATATAGGTGAAATACAGCAACAGGTAGCGCCCCAGACCCGGCAGTTGCCCGATGGCCCGGAACGAGGCGAGCGGATTGGCGCGGCGCCAGCTGAAGGGGCGGCGGATGCGGTCGGTCACCGATTCCGGCAGGACGAATGCGCCAAAGGCCAGGTTGGCCGCGGCCAGGATCGCCGCGCCCCAGAACGGCGCGCGCAGGTCTATGGTCGACAGGATGCTGCCCAAAAGCGGACCCGCGATGAACCCCACACCGAACGCAGCTCCGACCAGGCCGAAGTTCTTGCCGCGCTCTTCGGGCGGGGAGATGTCGGCGATGTAAGCCGAGGCGGTCGCATGGGTGGCCGCTGTCAAACCCGCCACGATACGGCCGACAAGCAGGAGCCAGATCGTCCCGGCGACGGCCATGACCGTGTAGTCCACCGCCATCACGGCGAGCGCCGTCAAAAGGATCGGCCGGCGCCCATAGCGGTCCGAAAGGTTGCCGACGACCGGCCCGAAGACGAACTGCATCGCTGCATAGGAAGTCGCCAGAACCCCGCCCCAAAGCGCCGCCTGCGAAAGCGTGCCGCCGGTCACCTCCTCGATGAGATCGGGCATCACGGGAAAGATCAGGCCGACCCCGATGGAATCGATCATGACGGTGAGCAGGATGAAGATGAGCGCGAGGCGGTTCTGCATGGGGTTCCCGGCCGGCGCAACAGGGACCGCCGGGTCGGATCAGGCTAGCCGAGAGCCTTTGCGGAGGAAAGGGGTTGGGGTCCACCTCTTCATGTGTGACCGATCGACCGCATGAACCCGGTAAGAAGTGCTGCATATTCGTGCGGCTTTTCCACCGGCGGAAGGTGACCGGCGCCGCGGATCAGTTCGAAGCGGGCCCCGCGGATCAGTTCAGCCGTTTCGCGCACCAGATCGGGCGGTGTCGCGCCGTCCTCGGACCCCGCGATGGCGAGCGTAGGCAGGGTCAGGCCCGAGGTCGGGGTGATGAAATCGGTGCCGGCGATGGCGGATGCGCAACCGGCGTAACCCTCGACCGGCTGGCATGTCAGCATGGCGCGGTAGCCGAGCGTTTCGGGTGTCGCGCGAAAGTCGCGCGAGAACCAGCGCTCCATCGTCGCGTCGGCAATGGCCTCGATCCCGCCGGCGCGGATCGCGGCGATGCGGTCGGCCCACATCTGACGCGTGCCGATCCTGGCCCCCGTGTTCGAGAGCACCATGGCGCGCACCATGTCGAGCCGCTTGACCGCAAGCCCTTGCGCGATCAGCCCGCCGATGGACAGGCCGACAAAGACGCAGTCGCGGACATTCAGCGCATCGAGCAACCGTTCCGCGTCATGTATGAGCGTGCCCATGGAATAAGGACCGGCGGGGCAGTCCGACAGCCCGTGCCCGCGCTTGTCGTATCGGATGAGCCGCAGACCCTGCGGCAGAAGCGGAATGAGCTTGTCCCACATCCGGAAATCGGTGCCGAGCGAATTGGCGAAGACGACCGGCACGCCCTTGGCGTCGCCATCCTCGCGCCAGTGCAGGTGAAAACCGTTAAGGTCGAGGATGTTCATGCCGCCGGCCCCTTCTTCCGTTCAACGATCGGCGCGTTCGATCCTCGCGCCGAGGCCCGCCATCAGGCGCTCGAAGTTCGGAAAGGACGTCGTGATCGGCGAGCCGTCGTCGATGCTGACGGGTTCCTGCGCCGCAAGGCCGAGGACCAGGAACGACATGGCGATACGATGGTCGATATGGGTCTTCGCCATCGCCCCGCCGGGAACGCCCGATGCGCCGAGGCCGTAGACGATAAACGTGTCTTCATCCTCCTCGACCCGCACGCCGCAGGCTTCGAGCCCGCGCGCCATGGCGTCGATCCGGTCGCTTTCCTTGACCCGCAGTTCCTTGACGCCGCGCATCACCGTCCTGCCTTCGGCAAAAGCGGCGACGACCGAGAGGATCGGGTATTCGTCGATCATGCTCGCCGCGCGCCCTTCGGGCACCTCGATCCCCTTCAGCGTTTCGGTGAAGCGGACGCGGAGATCGGCGACCGGCTCTCCACCCTCTTCGCGCGGGTTCTCGAACGTGATGTCGGCGCCCATTTCGACCAGCGTCGCGTAAAGCCCGTTGCGCGTGGGGTTCTGGCTGACCCCCGGCACGCGGATGTCGGAGCCCTCGACGATCAGTGCGGCAGCCACCGCAAACGCCGCCGAGGAGGGGTCGCGCGGTACAGCGACGGTCTGCGGGGTCAGCTCCGGCTGGCCGGTCAGGGTGATGACGCGGCCCTCGGGCGTATCCTCGACGCTCAGTTCGGCGCCGAAGCCGCGCAGCATCCGTTCGGTATGGTCGCGGGTCGGTTCGTTTTCGGTCACGACGGTCTGGCCGGGTGCGTTCAGGCCCGCCAGCAGGACGGCGGACTTCACCTGCGCCGAAGGCACCGGGACGGTGTAACGGACCGGGACCGGATCGGCGGCCCCGGCGATCGTCATCGGGAGCCGGCCGCCTTGCCGTCCATGGGCGCGCGCGCCGAAAAGCGCCAGCGGATCGGTGACGCGCCCCATCGGGCGCTTGCGGAGCGAGGCGTCGCCGGTGAAGGTCGCCGTGACCGGCGAGGTCGCCATCGCCCCCATGATGAGCCGGACGCCGGTTCCGGAATTGCCGCAGTCTATCACCTGCTCAGGCTCGGCAAAGCCGCCGACGCCGACGCCGTGTACCGACCATTCGCCGGGGCCGTGCTGCGTGACCTCGGCGCCGAACGCCCGCATCGCGGCGGCAGTGTCGAGCACGTCCTGCCCTTCCAGAAGGCCGGATACCTTCGTCTCACCCACCGCCAGCGCGCCGAGGATCAGCGCGCGGTGCGAGATCGACTTGTCTCCAGGTACTTCGGCGAAGCCTTTCAGCGGCCCCGACCTGCGGGCGGTCATCGGTACTGCGTCGCCGTGGCCGGACATGGGGTACCTCATGTAGGAAATCGCCCCCGCTGATAGCGCAGGGTTTGGAGCCGGTCCATGCCCGCGGCCAGCAATCCCGCAAAAATGTCCGGAAGGGATGCCGCCGGAGTTTATGCGCCGGCCTGCCAGTCGCGTATCACCTCGAGCGGCCAGAGCAGCATGAGGATGTTCAGCGCCAGCCCGTCGCGGATGAGCCAGATCGTCAGCGCCTCGAATCCGACGATGATCGCGACGCTGGCCCAGACGGGGATGAACCGCGCGAGGAAGAAGCCGGCGACCATCGCCAGAATGTCCGCGACCGAGTTGATCACGCTGTCGCCGTAGTAATCGAGCGAGATGGTGACGGCGCGGTAGCGTTCGATGATCTCGTTCGAATTTTCGACCAGTTCCCATGCCGCCTCGATCGCAGTCGCAATGACCAGTCGCCATCCGAGCGGGATGCGCCGCGCAATCAGCCACAGGGCCGCATAGAAGAGGAGGCCTTGGAGGATATGCGATGGCGTGTACCAGTCGCTCAGATGCTGCGAATTTTCGGAGCTTACCGTTTCGCCGTGCCAGAGCTTGACGTAGCCGCATTCACATATCGGCACTCGCCCCATCCACAAAAGCGTGGCGCCCGCCGCAAGGACGATCAGGGCGGCTATCCAATATGGTGCGGAACGTCGGCTCATACGGCGGAAGGAATCACGGTGTTTCAATGCTGTCCAGAGGGTATCGCCGGGGGCGGGCGCACGACCCTGGCGGCGCATGAACAATCCCGAATGCAGCACCGCATTGACCAGTCTTGCAGCGCAATCGATCGCCCCCTCGTCAGGCGAATCCCTGTCCGGTTCCAGTGCTCAGAGCCGCCGAAACGTCACGTAGTGCGGCACCCGTCCTTCACGCAGCGCCTTTTTCTCATAGCGGGTCGAAAGCCAGTCGTCCCAGGGCGTGGGGCCTTGGGCGACAAGCTCGAACCCGGCCTTCGGCACCTCGGCGAGGGTCTGACGGACATAGTCCGGGATGTCGGTCGCCAGCCGGAATTCCGCACCCTTTCGCATCGCTCGCGCCAGCGGTCCGAGATGTTCGGGCGTCACGAAGCGACGGCGGTGGTGGCGACGCTTGGGCCAGGGGTCCGGATAGTTGAGGAAGGCTTTGGCGACGGATCCTTCAGGCAAGACCTCCATCAGGTCGCGCGCGTCGCCGGGATGGACGGCGAGATTGGTCACACCCGCCTCCCGTATCTTGCCCAGAAGCATCGCGACGCCATTGATGAAGGGTTCGCAGCCGATGATGCCGACATTGGGATAGCGCGCGGCCATGTGGACAAGATGCTCGCCGCCACCAAAGCCGATTTCCAACCAGACGGGCCGCGCGTCGCCGAAGATTGCGGCGGGGTAGATCGGCGAGCGCTTTGGGTTATCCGCGCGCGTGACGCCTTCGGGCCGCAGCGTGTGGAGGTCTTCCGAGAGGTAGGCCTTCTGGCTGGCGCGCATGGTCTTGCCGCGAATGCGGCCATAGAAATTGCGCCATTCCGGCGGGGCGGGATCAGACATGCCGCGCCTTTAAGCCCGCTCGCCGGTCAAGGTCAATGGCGAGGGCAGAGCCAGAGCGGAATGACCGCGAGCGGAACCGCGGTTCAAGGCGAGGTCGTTCCGCTTCAGATCGCGCCGGACCAGATCCGCCAGCCCATCCAAAGCGCCATTGCAACCATCATCAGGTTCTCGGTCAGCGAGACGAAGCCGAGCGGCACCTTGCTGTCGCCGCCGACACAGGCGCATTTCAGTTCGCGGCGATCGACATAGACTGCCTTGAACACCGATACCGCCCCGATCGTGCCGATGAAAAGCGCGACCGGCACCGCGAGCCAGAGAAGCGCCCCCGCGATCATCAGCACACCGGCCAGAAGCTCGGCATAGGGATAGACATAGCCGTAGGGAACCCAGCGCCGGGCCAGGAGGTCGTAGTTGAGGAACATGGTCGAAAAGGTCTCGACATCGCGGAGCTTCATCAGCGCCAGAAGGCTCATGCTGAAAGCGATGAACCACTCCGCCGTGCGCAGCGTCAGCACCGTGCCGAAGGCGGCGTGGCCCGCCGCCAGCGCCATCAGCGCGGCAACGGCGAAAAGGGCGATCACGGGGCGGTAGCTGAGGGCGTCCTTTTCGGCCACGTCTTCGCCGAAGTGCCGGCGCAAGGCGTCGTATCCGCCGATCCGTTCCCCGTCGATGAAGGTCTGCGGCGTGGTCTTGACGTCGTGTTCGGCCTGAAAGCGATCAACCTCGTCGCGCGTGGTCAGCCATCGGTCATCCACGGCAAAGCCCTTCTTGCGCAACATGTGCAGCGATTTCAGCCCATAGGGGCAGAGATGGTCGGGCATGACCATGCGGTAAAGTGTGGCCGTCGTCTGTCCGGTGTCTTTCATCGGTTGCCTCCCGTAGCGTCGGCGGCACGGCAAGGCACCGTGCCGCGCGACAGCATCAGGAGGTCAACGGTTAGCCGCCGCCGGGGTTCCCGGCACGACGCTTCAGACCGCTTTCTTGAGCGCCTCGATCACGTCGGTCTTCTCCCAGGAGAAACCCCCGTCCGCTTCTGGTGCGCGGCCGAAATGGCCGTACGCGGCGGTGCGCTGGTAGATCGGCTTGTTGAGGCCGAGATGTGTGCGGATGCCGCGCGGGGTCAGGTCCATGACCTTGCCGATCGCCGCCTCGATCCGGGCGGGTTCGACCTCGCTCGTGCCGTGGGTGTCGATGTAGATCGACAGCGGCTTGGCCACACCGATCGCGTAGGAGATTTGCAGCGTGCAACGTTCGGCAAGACCTGCCGCGACGACGTTCTTGGCCAGATAGCGCGCCGCATAGGCGGCCGAGCGGTCGACCTTGGTCGGATCCTTGCCCGAGAACGCGCCGCCGCCATGCGGGGCGGCGCCGCCATACGTGTCGACGATGATCTTGCGGCCCGTCAGGCCCGCGTCGCCATCCGGCCCGCCGATCACGAAGGTGCCGGTGGGGTTGACCCACCATTCGGTCTTGTCGGTGATCCAGCCCGAGGGCAGAACCTCACGAATGTAAGGTTCAACGATCGCGCGGATATCGTCGGACGTCTGGCTTTCTGCGGCGTGCTGCGTCGAGAGTACGATCGAGGTGACCTCGACCGGCTTGCCATCCTCGTAGCGGAGCGAAAGCTGCGACTTCGCGTCGGGGCGCAGGGTCGGCTCCTTGCCGGATTTGCGGACCTCGGCAAGCCGGCGCAGGATGGCGTGGGAATACTGGATCGGCGCCGGCATCAGCTCGGGCGTCTCGTTGACGGCATAACCGAACATGATCCCCTGATCGCCGGCGCCATCGCGGTTGACGCCTTGCGCGATGTGCGCGGATTGCTCGTGCAGGAAGTTCAGCACATGGCAGGTGTTCCAGTGGAACTTTTCCTGTTCATAGCCGATGTCGCGAATGCAATCGCGGGCGATCTGTCCGATACGGCCCATGTAATCCTTGAGCCGCTCCTCGTTCGACAAACCGACCTCGCCGCCGATGACGACCATGCCGGAAGTGGCGAAGGTTTCGCAGGCGACCCGGGCATTCTCTTCCTCGGCAAGGAAGGCATCGAGGACCGCATCCGAGATCCGGTCGCAGAGCTTGTCGGGGTGCCCCTCCGAAACGCTTTCGGAGGTGAAGATGTAATTCTGTCGTGACATGAATAGTGCTCCATTGGGTTATCCCCGTCACGCCAGGAAGCCGTTGTGACGGTTCGACGGCCTGCGATAGCCCGCGCGCGCGCCGTGGTCAATGCGATTGTCTGCGGTCGCGAAAGAAGAGCGCCAATAGTGCCAGGACGACGAAGATTGTCGCCGGAAGGTCGCCGGTCCGCGAATAGATCGTGGCGGGAAGCGCCGGTGGCACGTCGGCATCAAGCACGCCTTCCGTGCCGAGCGGCAGGCTTTGCAAGAGCCGCCCGCGCGCGTCGATGACGGCGGTAACGCCGGTGTTGGCGGCCCGCAGGAGGGGCAGCCCCTGTTCCACCGCGCGGAGCTGCGCCTGGGCGAGATGCTGGTAAGGGCCCGCGATCTTGCCGAACCAGCCGTCATTCGTGACCTGCAAGATCCAGTCGGCCCGCTCGGGCGCGGCGTTCAGGTCCTGCGGGAACACCGCCTCGTAGCAGATGAGCGGCAGGACGCGGCCGGCCTTGCCAAGATCCAGCACGCGGGTGGACGGGCCGGATGTATAGCCAAACCCTTGCTGGGCGGCGAAGGCGGTGATGCCGAACTTCGCCATGGTGTCGCCATAGGGGATGTATTCTCCGAACGGCACGAGGCGATGCTTGTCGTAGACGGCAAAGACCTTGCCCGCGCCATCGGCCACGGCAAGGCTGTTGAAGAAACGGTTGCCCTCGCGCCGCTGCACGCCGCTGGCAACGGGGACGCCGCCGGATGCAACGGCGATCTCCTCGAACAGCGATCCCGACTGGTCGAGCAGGAACGGGATCGCAGTTTCTGGCCAAACGACAAGGTCGAGCGGGCGCTTGGGCGGCTGGCCGGTCAGTGCGATCTGTCGGTCGAGAAAATATGCCCACATGTCGCCACGCCATTTCAGGTGCTGATCGGCATTCGGCTGGATCAGGCGCACGCGCACACCGGGATCGCGAGGGGCGTCGGTGGCCGCCAATTGCGACGTCCCGAACGCCCAGCTTGCCGCGAGGATGCAAGCGCCGCAGACGGTCAGGATCGCGCGGGGAGCGAGGCGCGATGACAGAAGCGGCAAGGCGGCGGGGATGGTTGCGAGCAGGCTCAGCCCGATCGGACCGACCAGCGCGGCCGTCTGCATCACGGGCGTGCCGATCCAGACATGGCCGAGGAGCGCCCAGGGAAAACCGGTGAAGAGGTAGCCGCGCACAAGATCGGCCGCCGCAAGGCCAAGCGCGAAGCCAAGCGCCCGCCCGCCGCGTGTCCGACCACCGGACACCGACAATGCTGCGGCGAGGGCCCAGAAAACGCCCATGCCGGCGGCCATGAGAACCAGCGCAAAAGGCGCCATCCAGCCATGCCGGGCGATGTCGATCAGGAAGGGCTCGACGATCCAGAAAAGGCTTGCCGCACCGTAACCGGCACCGGCGGCCCAGCCGAGCCAGACCGCCTGGGCCCTGCGTGCTTCGGCCGAGACCAGCGCGGTGACCAGGAAAAGCGCAGGAAGCGCCGCCCACCAGAGGTTGAACGGCGCCTGGCCCGCCGCAATGCCTGCGCCGAGCAGGAGCGCAAGAGCCAAACGCATGACGTCGGGCCGCGAGCTGCGGGCAAACCACCGACCCGGCGACAAGCGCATCGTCAGGATCTGGGTTGGGGCAGCCGCACGCGCAGCCGTTTGATGCGGCGTGGGTCGGCATCGACGATTTCGAACTCCGCGCCACTTTCATGCGGAATGACCTCGCCGCGCGCGGGCACCCGGCCGGCGAGCATGAAGACAAGGCCGCCGAGCGTGTCGAATTCGTCGGCTTCTTCGGCATCGGCCAGACTGAGGCCGACAACCGCCTCGAAATCGGCGAGCGGGGCGCGCGCCTGAACCAGATACTGGCCCGGCTTTTCCTCGTGCCAGAGGCCGTCCTCGGACGTGTCGTGTTCATCCTCGATCTCGCCGATCACGGTCTCGATCAGATCCTCGATCGTGACAAGGCCGTCGACACCGCCATATTCGTCGATGACAAGCGCCATGTGGATACGCTCTGACTGCATCTTCTGCAGGAGGATGCCGATGGGCATGGATGGCGGCGCATAGAGCAGCGGCCTGAGCATCTTGCGCAGGGTGTAGCGGGGTTTCGGATCAGAGAATGCCTGCTGGAGCGCCAGATCCTTGAGATGGATCAGCCCCAGCGGATTGTCGAGCGTGCCCTTGAAGACCGGAAGCCGCGAAAAGCCGCTCTCGCGGAACTGTGTCACCAGATCGTCAAGTGAGGCCGTGACCGGCACGGCGATGATCTCTGCCTTCGGGATCGCCACATCCTCAACCCGCATCCGTCGCAGGTTGCCGATGCCCGGAAGCGCCAGCGCCGACGCCGCGCGCGAACCCTGATCGGGCGCCGCCGCACCGTCTGCATCGGTTTCGGTTGGAGAGAAGGCATCGATGATGCGGCCGAAAAAGCCGCGCTGCCCGTTACTGTCCGAGGGGTCGGGCGCGTCCTGCGCCATTGTAGACCCGTCCAAGCTGTCGCCCATTGTTCCTTTCCAAATCATCCCGGACGCTTTGCGGCCAGTTTACTCATATGGGTTCGCCAGACCCATCTTGGCAAGTATGCGCACCTCGATCGCTTCCATCAGTGCGGCATCCTTGTCGCGGATGTGATCATATCCCAACAGATGCAAAAGCCCATGAACAAGAAGATGGATGACGTGGTCCTGCATCGGTTTGCCTTGTTCTTCGGCCTCGCGCTGGCAGGTTTCCCAGGCGATGGCGATGTCCCCAAGCTCTTCCGGTATATCCGCATTGCCGGGTTTCGGCCTGAGCGGCATCCCGCCGTCGAGGGCGGAACCCCGCTCCTCGGAGGGCCACGAGAGAACGTTGGTCGGTTGGGGCTTTCCGCGAAAATCCTCGTTGAGTTCTGCGATGCGCGAGTCGGCGCAGCCAAGAAGGCTGATCTCGAAGCCGTCCGCGTTCAGGGCCAGGTCGGCCATGACCGTTCGCGCGACGGCTTCCGCCCTGTCGGCGAGACCGAACGCCTGCCAGCGCGGATCCTCCGTCAGGGTGTCAACCAGTGGCTCCATCGTCGCGGTCATAGGCCTCGATGATGCGGGCGACAAGCGCGTGGCGCACGACGTCTTTCGCGGTGAAGTAGTTGAAGCTGACGCCCTTGACGCCGGCGAGGATGCGTTCGGCATCCATCAGGCCGGACTGGGTGCCCCGCGGAAGGTCCACCTGGGTCCGGTCGCCGGTGACGACCATGCGGCTGCCCTCGCCGAGGCGGGTCAGGAACATCTTCATCTGCATCGTGGTGGCGTTCTGCGCCTCGTCCAGCACGACAAAAGCGTTCGACAGCGTGCGACCGCGCATGAAGGCGAGGGGCGCGATCTCGATCCGCTTCTCCTCCATCAGCTTGACGACCTGCTTGGCGGGCAGGAAGTCGTTGAGCGCGTCATAGAGCGGCTGCATGTAGGGATCGACCTTGTCCTTCATGTCGCCGGGCAGGAAACCAAGCCGCTCGCCCGCTTCGACTGCGGGGCGCGACAGGACGATGCGGTCGACATGCCCGCCTATCAGCATGGTCACGCCGACCGCGACGGCCAGATAGGTCTTGCCGGTGCCTGCGGGGCCGATGCCGAAGGCAAGTTCATTCATGAAGAGGCTCTTGACGTAGGCTTTCTGCGCCTCGGTCCGGGGTTCGACCTGCTTCTTGCGGGTGCGGATTTCATATCGTCCGCCCGCGAACATCTCGAGCTGGTCTTCGAGGCTGGGTGTTTCACCCACAGTCCCTTCGCCAAGCCGGATCGCAGCGTCGATTTCGCCAGCGTCGATGGGCCGCCCGGTTTCGAGCCGCGCGTAGAGGGATTGGAGAACCTGGGCCGCGCGGCTTCGCGCCTCGGCGCTGCCGACCACAGCGATCTGATTGCCGCGCCTCAGGATATGGACCCCGAGTTGATGCTCGATCTGAGCGAGATTGCGGTCGAATTCGCCGCAGAGGTCGATCAGGAGCCGGTTTTCGGGAAATTCCAGAAGAGTCTCATGCAGATCTTCGGGATGCGGCGGCGGGGTCAAGGCGCTGATGCCCAAGCAAATCTCCCTTCAATGGGTCATGCGGCGATGGTGCCTGCGGATCGTGCACAACGCAAGCGCTAGTGGGCGGTTCCGGCCCCGGGGCGATAAAAAGCCCGCGAGGATCGGAGGGACGTGGCCGATCGGCACCATCGGGGCGCCATTGTCGGTCAGCGAGATACGATGTTCCCGGCAAGCGAATTCGGCGCGGTCGCGGTGATCCGCACCTGAACGATGTCGCCCGGCGCCGGATCGCCGCCGGTCGCGTGCACGGAATGAAGATATTCGGACTTGCCGACCAGCTGGCCGGCAAGCCGCCCCGGCTTCTCGATCAGCACCGAAACGTCGCGCCCGATCATCGCGTTCTGCACGGTGCGCTGCTGTTGGGTCAGAAGCGACTGAAGCGTCTGCAACCGTGCGTCCGCCAGTTCCGCGGCCACCGGTTCCTTCTCGGCGGCGGGCGTGCCGGGACGCGCGGAATACTTGAAGGAGTAGGCCATGCCGTAGCCCACCGCTCGGATGAGGTCCATCGTGGCGTCGAAATCCGTCTCGGTTTCGCCCGGAAAGCCGACAATGAAATCGCCCGAGATCAGGATGTCGGGCCGCGCCGCGCGGATGCGCCCGATCAAGCGCAGATACTGCTCGGCCGTGTGCTTGCGGTTCATCGCCTTGAGGATGCGGTCCGAGCCTGATTGCACCGGCAGATGCAGATAGGGCATCAGCTTAGGTTCCTCGCCATGCGCCGCGATCAGGTCATCGCCCATGTCGTTCGGGTGCGAGGTCGTGTAGCGGATCCGGTCGAGCCCGTCGAGCCGCGCCAGTTCACGCACCAACCGCGCCAGCGTCCAGTCACCACCCGGCCCGGCACCGTGGTAGGCGTTAACGTTCTGGCCCAGAAGAGTGATTTCCCGCACGCCCTTTTCAACGAGTCCGCGCGCCTCGGCGACGATCCGCGTCGCGGGGCGGCTGACCTCGGCGCCGCGGGTGTAGGGCACGACGCAGAAGGCGCAGAACTTGTCGCAGCCTTCCTGCACGGTGAGGAACGCCATCGGCCGCGCCGACCGCGGCCGCTCGGGCAGGTGGTCGAACTTGTCCTCTGCGGGAAACTCGGTATCGACCGTCTTTTCGCCCCGCTCCGCCGCCTTCGCCATCGCCGGAAGGCGGTGATAGCTCTGCGGGCCCACAACCAGATCGACCAGCGGCATCCGCCTGATGATCTCTTCACCCTCCGCCTGCGCGACACAACCGGCGACGCCGATCTTCAGGCCGGGCTTCGCGGCCTTCAGCGGTTTCAGTCGCCCGAGATCGGAATAGACCTTTTCGGCGGCCTTCTCGCGGATATGGCAGGTGTTCAGCAGCACCATGTCGGCATCTTCGGCGACTTCGGTCGTGACATAGCCCTCTGCGGCCATGGCTTCGGCCATGCGCTCGCTGTCATAGACGTTCATCTGACAGCCGTAGGTCTTGATGTAGAGCTTCTTGGACATGGTTTGCGGGTTTGCTCGAAGGATCGGCGGTAACTAACGCAAACAAGGCTCGCCCGCAATCACCCGAGCCGGCTTGCAATCGCCGGCGGCATGTCTGACTCTGCGCCTGCTTCGGAGGCGGAAATGACGTTCACCTCGCTCAGGGATTTTCTTTCGGCCCGCGCCGGACTTCTTGCGAGAGGGCCGGCCGCGCTCATCTTCGTCGAGGATACGGTCGAGATCGCGTCGACGGTGCTGCATCACCTTAAGCTCGGCTTCCAGCCTGTCGTCGTATTCCTGCCCGAAGCCATCGCGATTCCCGAAGAGGTCGCGGAACACGCCGAATGGGTGCGCCATGACACGCACGCCGCAAAAGCGGTGCCCGATGCGGTGAACGCGGTGTCCGCCGTCGCCAGCGGCGCATGGCTCTACTACTGCTACAACGCGGAATACCTGTTCTTCCCGTTCTGCGAAAGCCGGGTGGTGCGCGAGATGCTCGCCTTCCAGACCGAGGAACGCCGCGATTCCATCCTGACCTATGTCGTCGACCTCTATGCCGCCGATCTCGACCGCTTTCCCGATGCGGTCAACATGGAAGAGGCGATGCTGGACAGGTCGGGCTACTACGCGCTGGCCCGACCCGACCCGGTGACCGGAGAACCCAAGGAGCGGCAACTTGACTTCTTCGGCGGGCTCAGGTGGCGTTTCGAGGAGCATATCGCCAGGCCCCGGCGCAAGATCGACCGGATCGCGCTTTTCCGCGCCCGAAAGGGTCTGAGCCTGCGCGACAACCACACGTTCAACATCGATGAGTACAACACCTACGCCTGCCCCTGGCATCACAACCTGACAGCAGCGATCGCGTCCTTTCGGACGGCAAAGGCGCTCAAGACAAATCCCGGCTCGACCTTCGACATCCGCAGCTTCGCCTGGCACAATTCGGCGAAGTTCGAATGGCATTCGCAGCAACTGATGGACCTGGGGCTGATGGAGCCGGGGCAGTGGTTTTAAGGATTGTCAGGCCTTCTTCAGCCTTATCACGACGTCGACCCGCGCCAGTTCCGCGCCTTCGGGCAGTTCGGGCAGGCGGGCGATTTCCAGATCCTCGGCGGGAGCGTCCACCAGCCGCCCTTCTTCTTCCCAGAAGAAATGCGGGTGATCGTCGAGCCGCGTGTCGAAATAGCTGCGGCTGCCATCGACGGTAATCTCGTTGATAAGGCCCGCTTCGCAAAAGGCGCGGAGCGTGTTGTAGACGGTCGCGAGCGATACCGGCTCTCCGGCGGCGCTGGCCGAAGCGTGGAGGCTTTCGGCGGTGACATGGCGGTCATGCCCGTCGCCCACAAGCAGCGTGGCGAGCGACAGTCTCTGGCGTGTCGGCCGCAGCCCCGCTTCGGCGAGCCAATCGGCTGCATGCTGCTCCGCGATGTTGTCCATCGGTTCTCTAATGGTTCCCCAAGCTCTGGAGACCCAATATAGTGGTGCCAGAGGCACTTTTTCAATCGGTTTCGACCGGCGCCGCAACGGCCGGCCAGCGCCCTTGCCCTGAGACCGAGGCGGGTGATAGAGGGGGCAGAGACCTGAAAGCCTGAGGGGGGCGGGGTGAAATGACGAGTTTTCCGACGCGTTTTGATCGTGATGATTTGCTCAGATGCGCGAGGGGCGAGCTGTTCGGCCCCGGCAACGCGCAACTGCCCGAACCGCCGATGCTGATGATGGACCGGATTACCGACATTTCTGCCGATGGGGGTGACCATGGCAAGGGCCATGTCGTCGCCGAATTCGATATCAGGCCCGACCTCTGGTTTTTCGACTGCCACTTTCCCGGCAATCCGATCATGCCCGGCTGCCTTGGACTGGACGGCCTGTGGCAGCTTACCGGGTTCAACCTCGGCTGGCGCGGTTGGGAAGGGCGTGGCTACGCTCTGGGCGTGGGCGAGGTGAAGCTGACCGGCATGGTCCGGCCCGATCGCAAGATGCTGACCTATCACGTCGATTTCACGAAGGCCGTGCAGTCGCGCCGCCTGACAATGGGCGTCGCGGACGGTCGCGTTGAAGCCGATGGCGAGGTCATCTATCTGGTCAAGGACATGAAGGTCGCTCTGTCGGCGAGCTGACCCGAGGAAAAGGAGTGCGCCCATGCGCCGTGTCGTCATCACCGGTATGGGGATCATCTCGCCCATCGGCAACAGCGCCGTCGAGGTCGAAACGAGCCTTCGCGCGGGCAAATCCGGCATCGTGTTCGCGCCGGACTATGCCGAGCACGGGTTTCGCAGCCAGGTCAAGGGCATGCCGCAGATCGTGCTGGAGGATCATATCGACAAGCGCAACCTGCGCTTCATGGGGCCGGGGGCGGCCTACAACTTCCTCGCCATGGAACAGGCCATTGTCGACAGCGGGCTGGAGGAAAGCGACGTCTCAAACGAACGGTCCGGCCTTATCATGGGGTCGGGCGGGCCATCGACCTCGAATTTTTTTCTGGCGCATCAGACGGTGATCGAGAAGGGCAGCCCAAAGCGCATGGGACCATTCATGGTGACGCGCTGCATGTCGTCGACCAACTCCGCCTGTCTGGCGACGCCGTTCAAGATCAAGGGCGTCAACTATTCGATCACCTCGGCCTGCTCGACCTCGGCCCACTGCATCGGCAACGGCGCGGAATTGATCCAGATGGGCAAGCAGGACATCGTCTTTGCCGGCGGCGGCGAGGAACTGGACTGGACGCTTTCCTGCCTGTTCGACGCGATGGGGGCGATGTCGTCGAAATACAACGACACGCCGGGGTCCGCATCCCGCACCTATGACGCGAGCCGCGACGGTTTTGTCATCGCCGGTGGCGGCGGGGTCGTGGTGCTGGAAGAACTCGAACACGCCAAGGCACGGGGCGCGAAAATCTATGGCGAAGTCACCGGCTACGGTGCCACTTCGGACGGCTATGACATGGTGGCTCCATCAGGCGAGGGCGGCGAACGGTCCATGCGGCTTGCCGTGGCGACGCTGCCCGAAGGACGCAAGATCGACTACATAAACTCCCACGGTACGTCGACCCCGGTAGGCGACGTGACCGAGATGGAGGCGATCCGCCGGGTCTTCGGCAAGGGCAAGACACCGCCAGTTGCGTCGACGAAGTCACTGACGGGGCATTCGCTGGGTGCGACCGGCGTCCATGAAGCGATCTATTCGCTTTTGATGATGAACGGCGATTTCATCGCGGCTTCGGCCAATGTGAAGGACCTGGATCCTGCGCTCGATCCCTCCGAAATCGTCACCGAACTGCGCGAGGGTGTGAAACTCGATTCCGTGCTGTCCAACAGCTTCGGTTTCGGCGGGACAAACGCCACCCTCGTGATGAGCAAATATCTGGGATAGACGCACATGGCGGAACTTATGAAGGGCAAGCGCGGGCTTGTCATGGGCGTCGCGAACGAGCGTTCCATCGCCTGGGGCATCGCGAGCGCGATGGCGGCGGAGGGGGCGGAACTGGCCTTTTCCTACCAAGGCGAAGCCTTCGGCAAGCGGGTCGAGCCGCTGGCGGCGTCGGTCGGATCGGATTTCCTTGTCGATGTCGACGTGATGAACGACGACAGCCTCGATGCCTGTTTCAAGGCACTCAAGGCACGTTGGGGGGTGATGGACTTCCTCGTCCACGCCATCGCCTATTCCGACAAGGCGGAACTGACCGGGCGCTTCATCAATACGACGCGGGGCAACTTCACCAACTCGCTGGCGATCTCGTGCTACAGCTTCATCGACGTTTCGCGCCGCGCGGCAGAGCTCATGCCCGAAGGTGGAACCCTGCTGACGCTTACCTTCCAGGGATCGAACCGGGTGACGCCGAACTACAATGTCATGGGCGTCGCCAAGGCAGCACTGGAAAGCGCCACGCGCTATCTCGCCAACGATCTTGGGCCACAGAAGATTCGTGTGAACGCGATTTCTCCCGGTCCTATGAAGACGCTCGCCGGGGCCGCGATCGGCGGGGCCCGGGCGACCTACCGGCATACCGAAGCGAATGCGCCCCTACGCTCCAACGCGACGCTGGAAGCGGTCGGCGGCACGGCGGTGTGGCTGGCCTCGGACTACGGCGCCTTCACGACGGGTGAGGTGGTGCGCGTCGATGGCGGGTTCCACATACTTGGCATGCCCCAGTCGGAAAACCTCTGACCGGCCTTCGCGCCGCGCGCGTTTCGCGCTTGCCCCGCGCCCGATAGCAGGCCAGTTTGGCTCAAAATAGGGGGCGCAATGGCCATTACCACCTGCATCTTCGACGCCTACGGGACGCTCTTTGACGTGGCGGCCGCCGCCCGGTCGGCCGCCGCCGAACCGGGGCGGGAACGCCTGGCGGAGATTTGGCCGAAGCTCGCCGAGGATTGGCGGCGCAAGCAACTCGAATACTCCTGGCTGCGTGCCATCATGCGCCAGCATTGCGATTTCTGGCAGGTCACGCAGGACGGACTCGACTGGGCGATGGAGGCCTCTGGCCTCGAAGATGCTGATCTGCGCGAACGACTGCTGGCGCTTTATCGGGAACTCGAGGCGTACCCCGAGGTGCCCGACATGTTGGGCAAGCTGAAGAGGCGGGGGTTGCAAACCGCGATCCTGTCGAACGGTTCGCCCGAAATGCTTGCGGACGCTGTCGCGTCTGCCGGCATCGGCAAGCTGCTGGACGACATGCTGTCTGTCGAGGCGGCGGGCGTCTTCAAGCCCGATGCGCGGGTCTACGGGCTTGTGACCGAGCGGTTCGGCTGTGCCCGGAGTGATGTGCTGTTCGTTTCGTCCAACGGCTGGGACGCGGCGGGTGCGGCCGGGTTCGGCTTCCGCGCCGTGTGGGTCAACCGCTCGGGGTTGCCGGTGGACGGCTTGCCGGCGCGGCCTGACCGTGTTCTTTCCGACCTCATTTCCATACCGGATATCGCCGCAACATGACGCTTGAACACTTCACCGCCTCGGACGGCGCCCGCCTGGCCTATCGCGACGAGGGTCATGGCCGGCCGGTCCTCTGCCTTGCCGGGCTTACGCGGTCGTCCACCGATTTCGACTTTGTCGCGCCGCATCTTTCGGGCGTCCGGCTGATACGCGCCGACTATCGCGGGCGCGGAGCGTCCGACTGGACCGGGGTGGAAAGCTACACCGTCCCGCGAGAGGCGAAGGATGTGGTGGAACTGCTTGACCATCTCGGACTCCCGCAGGCCGCGATCCTTGGCACGTCCCGTGGCGGCCTGATCGGCATGATGCTGGCGGCAACCGCGAAGGACAGGCTTCTCGGCCTCTGCCTCAACGACGTCGGTCCGGTGATCGAACGCGAAGGGCTTGAGAAGATATTTGACCATGTCGGTCGCAATCCGGGCGCGAAGTCGATCGACGCGCTTGTCGCCGGGCTTCCGCGCGCCATGCCGGAGTTCGAGGGCGTAACCGAAGAGCGTTGGCGCGCGTTCGCCGAGCGGCTCTATCTCGAAACCGGCGACGGCCTGCGGATACGCTACGATCCGGCGCTGAGGGACAGCTTCCTTGCGGCCTTCGACGGCCCGCCCGCCGATCTCTGGCCGTTGTTCGACGCCTGCGAGGGGCTGCCGCTGGCGCTGATCCGGGGGGCGAATTCCGATCTGCTGTCGCAGGACGCGGCATCGGAAATGCGCCACCGTCGCCCGGACATGATCTTTGCCGACGTGCCCGGTCGCGGCCATGTCCCGTTCCTTGATGAACCCGACGCGCTTTCGGCGCTTGCTGCATGGCTGGAGAAAATCGGATGAACATCGGGATGATCGAAGCCGCCGCCCGCCGCCTCGATGGGGTCGCGCTGCGGACGCCTCTTTTGTCCTCGCCGTTCCTTGACGAGATCGCCGGAAGGCGGGTCTTCGTGAAGGCGGAATGCCTCCAGCACACCGGATCGTTCAAGTTCCGGGGCGGCTGGTCGGCGTTGTCCGCGCTGGGCGAGGCGGAGCGGGCGAAAGGCGTGATCGCATTTTCGTCGGGCAACCATGCGCAGGGCGTGGCGCTGGCGGCGAGACGGCACCGCGCGCCTTGCGTGATCCTCATGCCCTCTGACGCGCCGCGCGTGAAGATCGACAACACCCGTGCCCTTGGTGCCGAGGTCGTGCTTTACGACCGTGCGACAGGCAACCGCGACGCGATCGGGGCGGCGCTGGCCGAGGAGCGTGGGCTGACGCTCATCAAGCCCTTCGATGAGCCGCAGGTGATCGCCGGGCAGGGCACGACGGGGCTCGAGATCGCCGAACAGGTCGGCGCGGAAGGCGTCGAGACCGCGGACGTGCTTGTCTGCTGCGGCGGTGGCGGGCTGACCTCGGGCATCGCGCTCGCGCTCGAGGCGAAGGCTCCTGGTCTGCGGGCGCGTCCGGTGGAGCCGGAGGGTTTCGACGATGTGAAGCGGTCCCTCGCCTCGGGAAAGATCGAACGGAACGCGCGCCTGTCGGGGTCGATCTGCGACGCCATCGTCACGCCTTCCCCCGGCCAGATCACGTTCCCCATCCTCAAGCGCCTGTGCGGACCGGGCATCGCCGTGACCGAGGATGAAGCGCTTTCCGCGATGGCGGCGGCGTTCGAGCGGCTGCACGTGGTATTGGAACCCGGCGGCGCCGTGGCGCTGGCTGCCGCGCTCTACCGTCCCGGCGAAACAGAGGGGGACGCCGTGGTCGCGGTGGCGACGGGCGGCAATGTCGACAAGGCGGTGTTCATGGCCGCGCTGGACCGTTTCAGCCGTTCCTGACCCTTGACCTAGTCGGACCGCGTTTCCCGTCTGGCCGGTGCGCAGTGGGCAAGACCCTTGCCATTCTGCGATGCAGTGCCGGGTGGAATTGCTCTTGTAGCGGCGGAATGAAGCACGCTAAAGCCGCGGAAGAGGGACGCGCGATGAAGTTTACCGTAGCGATCGACGGGCCTGCGGCTGCGGGCAAAGGCACGATCAGCCGTGCGGTCGCGGCCCATTTCGGCTTTGCGCACCTCGATACCGGGCTTCTCTATCGCGCGGTTGGCGTCAAGGGCGGCGATCCGGTCGAGGCCGCGATGGCGCTGACCGAGGCCGACCTGAAGCGCGGCGACCTGCGCACGCTTGAAGCCGGCCAGGCTGCAAGCCGGGTCGCCACGCTCCCCAAGGTCCGCGCCGCGCTTGTGGACTTTCAACGCGCCTTCGCGCGGCGGGACGGCGGCGCGGTTCTGGACGGGCGCGACATCGGTACGGTGATCTGCCCGGAGGCAGAGGTGAAGCTGTTCGTCACCGCCAGCGCCGAGGTTCGCGCCCATCGCCGGTGGCTGGAAGTGGGAGGCGATAAGGCGCAGGTGCTGTCCGAGGTCATCGAGCGGGACAAACGGGATGCGGAGCGGGCGGTTTCTCCGCTGAAGGCGGCCGACGACGCCGTGCTGATCGACACTTCGGACATGACGATTGAAAGGGCGGTGGCACAAGCGATTGGTGCGGTCGAGGCCGTGCGGGGTGGCTAGCTCGGGCAGGGGTTCATTGCCCGTCAGGTCAGGGCTTTGACGATCAGATCGAGGGAGGTGACCGGCCGCAGTTTGGCACGGAGTCGGTCCATCCGCCGTGTGGGTTTAACGACCGCATGTTCATGCTGCTCGAATCCCTTGATGCGCGCGATTTCCCAGTAAGTGGGCTTGATCGCCCTCGCGCGTGCGGCGATGTCGACACGCAGGCCGTTCAGGTTGCGAAGCAACAAAAGCGTGTGGAAGGCCGAGCCTTCTTCGCCGGCGATCCGTTCGCAGCGCGACAGAAGGTCCATCTGCTCGTCGATCGGCATTTCCTCGGGCCAGACGATCGTCCAACCGGCTCCGGCCAGCCGCGCCTCCAGTTTCTTGGTTCTTTCCTTGTCGCCAGCACCCGGCAGCCGCGACCGGGAAAGCCAGACCTTCAGACCCGGTTCCGGTTCGTATGCGATGCCGGCGGATTCGAGGAACCTGGCTTGGGTAGGATGGAAGAAGTCAGTGATTTCAAAGCCGGGACCCGGCACCACGACACTGTCGAAGCGGGTCGCGCGGTTCACCAGAATAACCTCGTTCTTCAGGCCGAGCATATCGAGAATCCTGCGCTGCAAAGGCGTCAGCGCCTCCGACCCGAATTCCGGATTGGGCGTTTCGCCCACCGACCAGACTATCTTGGCCTCCGGGTCGGGATTTTCATGCAAATACCATAGCCGCGCGAGGCTCTCGATCAGGAAATGCCCGTAATGGGCAAACAACGGCCCGGCATAGATCGCCCGACCTTTCGTGTGCTGCTCTTCTTCGAAGGCAGCTTCGTTGAAGAACTTGCCGCCGTGTCGATGCCAGATGCTGGAAAACACGATGGTTCCGTCGGGCCGATACACGCCGCTATTCCGCGTATGGCGGTTATTCGGCAGGTCTGGACGGATGCGGATTGGCGCGATCAGCGCGTTCTGGTGTTCGGATACGGGAAGCGGGCGTTCGGTACGTGCTGGCACGCGCCCATATCGTTTGAGCGTTTCGGCATCCTCCATGGTGTAGTCGAAGAAGGTGAAATCGCCGGCGTAATGGTGTTCGCAGAACGCAACGGCCTGCTTCAACTCCGAGTCCGAAAGAGCAATGGGCTTGGTTTCCTTCGTGTTTCTCCGGCGCGCGACCTCCGGCTGTGCAAATTCAACCCCGAGCCGCCCGGTGAGGCCCTTTGCCCAAACGTGGTCGAACTGCTCCTCGCTGCGGTGAATCTCCAGCGAGGGATGATAGAAGTCGATCTGTGGCCGTAGATGGTTGTCGAGATAGTGCGGGCGGCCGGCAAGGTTCTGTTCGGCATCTGCCAGCCATTCCGGGAAGGAAAACTGATGGCTCTTGCCGTGGGTCGACCGGAACTCGGAAATCAGCCGGTCCAGTGGATGGCGCACCGTCATGAAGCGCCAGTCGAAGCTGCCAAAATCGACGAACTGCTCGTAGATGGCGCGGTGGAAATGCTGGGGCGAGATGGTCAGCCCCCTGTCGCCGGGCCGCCCGTCCCAGAAATACCGTTCAAAGCCGTTGTGCCTGAAAAGGTCTTCGATGTAAGTGCCGCCGGTCTTCGGCACATGCGCGTAGAAGATGCGAATACCGGCGGCATTGCGGAAGATCGGCATAGGTTTTCCCGTGGCCTGGCATCAATGAAGCGCCGGGAATGTCTCGCAGAACGGTACAAAGCACAAGCTATGGGCGTTTCGGTTGTCGTCGGATCGGCGTTTGGCCTCTTGTTTGCCGATGCGTTTGCAACTATAGACGCCGAAGTCAACAAGGCGACGGGCCATAAAAACACGGATGAGCAGGGTCGGGCGTGAAGCTCCGGCCCTTTGTCTTTGCCCGGTGGCCGGCCAAGGGGGCGCGAAACCAAAGACCGGCGGAGCCAACCGCATGGCCTGAAACATGTAACAAAGGAAACCGAAAACGCATGTGCGCTAAAGCAACGATGGAGGAGTTCGAAGCCCTCCTTAACGAAAGCTTCGAAATTGACACGCCCGAAGAGGGCTCGGTTGTCAAAGGCAAGGTCATCGCCATCGAGGCGGGCCAGGCCATCATCGATGTGGGCTACAAGATGGAAGGCCGCATCGATCTCAAGGAATTCGCAAATCCCGGCGAGAACGCGGAAATCGCCGTCGGCGACGAGGTCGAGGTCTATCTCGACCGCGTCGAGAACGTCCGGGGCGAGGCTGTCATCAGCCGCGAGAAGGCCCGCCGCGAAGAGGCGTGGGACCGTCTCGAGAAAGCCTATGCCGCCGAAGAACGCGTCGACGGCGCCATCTTCGGCCGCGTCAAGGGCGGCTTTACCGTCGATTTGGGCGGCGCGGTCGCGTTCCTGCCCGGCTCGCAGGTTGACGTACGTCCGGTCCGCGATGCCGGCCCGCTGATGGGTCTGAAGCAGCCGTTCCAGATCCTCAAGATGGACCGCCGCCGCGGCAACATCGTCGTCTCGCGCCGCGCGATCCTCGAAGAAAGCCGCGCCGAACAGCGCGCCGAGGTCATCGGCAACCTGACCGAAGGCCAGACGGTCGACGGCGTGGTCAAGAACATCACCGAATATGGTGCGTTCGTTGATCTTGGTGGCGTTGACGGCCTTCTGCATGTCACCGACATGGCCTGGCGACGCGTGAATCATCCTTCGGAGATCCTGAACATCGGCGAGACCGTCAAGGTCCAGGTGATCAAGATCAACAAGGAAACCCACCGCATCTCGCTTGGCATGAAGCAGCTTCAGTCAGATCCGTGGGATTCGGTCGAGGAGAAATTCCCGCTGAACTCCGTCCACAAGGGCCGCGTGACCAACATCACCGACTACGGCGCCTTCGTGGAGTTGGAAGCCGGGGTCGAGGGCCTTGTCCACGTCTCGGAAATGTCGTGGACCAAGAAGAACGTCCATCCCGGCAAGATTGTCTCCACCTCGCAGGAAGTGGACGTCATGGTCCTCGAGATCGACACGGCGAAGCGCCGCGTGTCGCTCGGCCTGAAGCAGACGATGCGCAACCCGTGGGAGGTCTTCGCCGAAACCCACCCCGTCGGCACCCAGATCGAGGGCGAGGTCAAGAACATCACCGAATTCGGTCTGTTCGTGGGCCTCGAGAACGATATCGACGGCATGGTCCACCTCTCCGATCTCAGCTGGGATCAGCGTGGCGAGGAAGCCATCCAGAACTACCGCAAGGGCGACATGGTCAAGGCGGCGGTCACCGAAGTCGACGTGGAGAAAGAGCGGATCTCGCTCTCGATCAAGGCGCTCGATGCCGACACGTTCTCGGACGCGGTTGACGGTGTGAAGCGCGGTTCGGTCGTGACCACGACGGTCACCGCGATCGAGGATGGCGGGATCGAGGTCGAGTACAACGGCATGAAGTCCTTCATCCGCCGTTCCGACCTTGCCCGCGACCGCGCCGATCAGCGGCCCGAACGGTTCCAGGTCGGCGACCACGTCGATGCGCGCGTGACCAATGTCGACGCCAAGACCCGCAAGCTCGGAATGTCGATCAAGGCGCGCGAGATCGCCGAAGAGAAGGAAGCCGTGGAGCAGTACGGATCATCCGACTCGGGCGCTTCGCTGGGCGACATTCTGGGTGCGGCCCTCAAGGGTTCGGACAAGAAGTAATCGCACCGTCAAGGCGGTGAGATCAACGGTCCCGCCGCACCGGCGGGGCCGTTTTCGTTTGTGCGAATCGGTCCGCCCCGATCGTCTCCTCGTTCGGTTGGCCGAAAGCATCGCAGGCCGGATGCTGCAGTGCAGTGTCGCGGCGGTGACGGCAATTGCCTGCCCAGAGCGCGACAAGCCGCTGAATTTCCCGCTTTTACAATGGCTTTCCTGTTTGTCGGCAAAGCAATTGCGCCTATAGTCCATCAAAGAAAAACCGCGGCCGTCATGCAAGGCGGCCTGCAAGGGGGGTTGTCAATGATCCGGTCCGAACTGATCCAGAAGGTCGCAGAAGAGAACCCGCATCTCTTCCAGCGCGACGTCGAAAGGATCGTGAACACGATTTTCGAGGAAATCATCGAGGCCATGGCCCGGGGCGACCGTGTCGAACTCAGGGGTTTTGGCGCGTTCTCGGTCAAAAAGCGTGACGCGCGGACCGGTCGCAATCCGCGCACCGGGGAATCCGTCGATGTCGAGGAAAAGCATGTTCCCTTCTTCAAGACCGGAAAGCTCTTGCGGGACCGTCTGAACGGGGGATAATGAACCCTCATGCTGCGTTTTCTTCGTCTGCTCCTTCTGGTCCTCTTGGGAATCGTGCTTGTCGCGGTGGCCTCCGCGAACCGCTCGCTGGTGACGCTGCGGGCTTTGCCGGAAGAGATGGACAGCTATCTCGGGTTCGGATGGTCCATCGAATTACCGCTGTTCCTCGTGATCTTCGCGGGCATCGTCGCGGGGCTTGCGATCGGCTTCGTTTGGGAATGGTTCCGTGAATCCAAGCACCGCACCGCGCTTTCACAGCACAGGCGGGATGCCGGTCGGCTTGAGCGCGAGGTCAAGCGCCTGCGCGACGAGAAGGCGGAGCCCGACGATGACGTGCTTGCGCTGCTTGAGGGCAAGGGCGCGGCGCGGTAAGCCTGTCGCATGGATGTTCGTGTCAAGATTTGTGGGTTGAAGGATCCTGTCCATGTCGCGGCGGCGGTCGAAGCTGGCGCATCCTATCTCGGTTTCAACTTCTTCCCTAATTCGCCGCGCTATGTCGGCTTGAAGGAGGCGGCGCGATTGGCGCTCGCCGTCCCGCCCGGCGTGATGAAAGTCGGGCTGACCGTGGATGCGTCGGATACCGAACTCGACGTGATCGTGGATGCTGTGCCGCTCGACATGATCCAGCTTCATGGCCAGGAAAGCCCCGAGCGCGTGACTGAGATCAAGGCTCGCCACGGCTTGCCGGTGATGAAGGCGGTCGGCGTAGCAGGACCGGACGACATCGCGGCGCTCGAGGTCTATGGCCGCGTCGCCGATCAGCTTTTGGTCGACGCCAAACCGCCGAAAGGGGCGGCATTGCCGGGCGGCAACGGACTTGTCTTCGACTGGCGGCTGATCGCCAAGAAATACTGGCTGTGTCCGTGGATGCTTGCCGGAGGGCTCACGCCCTTCAACGTCGCCGAGGCCGTGAGGCTGACCGGCGCGCGGCAGGTCGATGTGTCGTCGGGTGTGGAGTCCGCGCCGGGGATGAAGGATACGGGCCTTATCCGTGCGTTCATCCAAGCGGCGCGGCCATGACCCGCTTCCGCGAGGCTACGCGCGACGACGTGCCCGCGGTTCTGGCGCTTTTGGCCGACGATGAGTATGGAGCGAAGCGGGAGACCTCGGCCCTTGACGCCTATCTCGCAGCCTTTGACGCGATGCACGCCGAGGGCGGCAACACACTGATCGTCGGCGAACGGGACAGGCGGATCGTCGCGACCTATCAGTTGACATTCATCACCGGACTTTCACACCGCGCCACGCGCAGGGCGCAGATCGAAAGCGTCCGGGTGGCATCGGATCTGCGCGGGCAGGGGATCGGTCGGGCAATGATGGAGGATGCCGAGACGCGTGCCCGCGCCGCCGGTTGCCGGATGATGCAACTGACCACGCAGAAGGGGCGGAACCGGGCGCAGGAATTCTACGACAGCCTGGGCTTCGTTGCCTCGCATATCGGCTACAAGCGCAATCTGAGCTGAGAGGGTTGGGGTAGCACCGTGTGGCAGGGTAGGCTCTTGAACATCCATACGGCCCGCGCGGAGCGGGAAGCCATGGAAGCGCATGAGAAGGCGCGGTTGATTTCAGGTGTCGGCATCGAAGGAGATCGCTATGCAACGGGCCTGGGCAAATATTCGGCATTTCCCGACATCAGAGAGATCACGCTGATCGAAGTCGAGTCGTTGATCGCGCTCCAGCGAGACCACGGCATCCAGTTGACCGTGGGTGAGCATCGAAGGAACCTCACCACGGAGGATGTGCCGCTCAACCATCTTGTCGGGCGGCGGTTCCGCGTCGGGAACGTGGTGCTCGAAGGCGGACGGCTGAACACGCCCTGCCGCTATCTCGACATGTTGACGCGCAAGGATGTGTGCGATCTGCTTACTCATAGATCGGGTCTGAACTGCAGCATCATCGAAGGCGGCGAAGTCAGCCTGGGCGATGTGATCCGTCCGATATGAACCGCCCCCGGGTCGGCCTGGTCATGCGACCGCGCTGTTGGCGGGCCGGTAGACGAAGCTGGCCCGGACGACGCCGTGATCGCTTGTGCCGCTTTCCTTGTGATCGTCGAAATTCAGGTGGTCATTGTTGATCTCCAGCCCCTCGAACGCCCAGATCCGCCGCTTGCTGTTATCGTAGAACTCCTGGCTGACGAGGATATGGTCAAGTGACTCGCGCGCATCGTTGTAGACATGGGTGTAGTAGACATCCGTCTGGCTGCGGTATTGCTGAAGCGTTTGCGCCGCGTAGAGGTCGATGTCGCCGCCACCGGTAGAGAGTGTGGTCAGGAAGCGCGGCTGACCGGTCAGGATGTTCTGGGTGTTGGAATGCTGGCCGTCGTTGCAATCGCCAATGACGACTACGGGTGTGCCAGTGCCCTTCATTTCCTCGGTCAGCATCAGCCTCAGCGCCATCGCCTCGGCCGTGCGGCGGATGGTGGACAGCGCGCCGCCAATCGCTTCGGAGTGCTTGCCGTGCACATCCTTGTCATACCACGCCTCGCGAAAGATCCGGGTCGGCGCCTTCGACTTGAAGTGGCAGACATAGACAACGATCTCGGGCGCGGCTTGGTGCGGTTTGATCGTCAGCCGCAGGATCGGGCGTGAAAAGCTGTTGATCCGCACCTCGATATCGCCGGTCTGGCGATCGTCTCCGGTGCTGCGGAGCACAAAATCGTCCGGGAACTCCTCGATCCACGTCGGCGTGCCGGTGAGGATGGCGCTGCGGACGGCTGCTGCGCAGACGATCTTCTGCCCGGCATGTCCGACGGGTGCGATAGCGGTGTAGTCGCCGTCGAGCCCCGCGGTCGCAATCGCGGCTGTCAGGCTGTCGGCATGCCAAAGCTCCTGAAAGCCAAAGACATCGGCCCGCATGATGCGCAGCATCGCCGCCGTCCATTCGACCTTCCGCTCGTAGACGTCCTGCGGCCAGCCGTCCGTATCGTTGTATATGGGAAGGCCAGGCTCGTTGAGGTTGTAGAGGTTGAAGCTGGTGAAACTGACGCCGGAGCGGGGCATGGAACTCTCCGAAATGAATGAAGTGAATGCGGCAAGTCTAGCACGGAAACCATGTCGGCGCAGCGATGACCGGCATTCCCTTTACGCGGTCCGCATCCCGCGCTAAGCCCGTCCTGTCAGGAAAGGGCGCAGAGATGGCCAGCGAACACATCAACAGTTTCATGACGGGACCGGACGAACAGGGCCGGTTCGGCATCTTTGGCGGGCGCTTCGTTTCCGAAACCCTGATGCCTCTGATCCTCGATCTTGAGGCGGAGTACGAGAAGGCCAAGACCGATCCGGCCTTCTGGGCCGAGATGGACGATCTATGGAAGCACTATGTCGGCCGGCCTTCGCCGCTTTATCTTGCGCAGCGGCTGACCGATCACCTTGGCGGCGCCAAGGTCTACATGAAGCGCGATGAACTGAACCACACCGGCGCGCACAAGATCAACAACGTGCTGGGCCAGATCATCCTTGCCCGCCGGATGGGCAAGACCCGGATCATCGCCGAGACCGGCGCCGGGCAGCACGGCGTGGCGACGGCGACGGTCTGCGCCAAGTTCGGGCTGAAATGCATCGTCTATATGGGCGCGCATGATGTGGAGCGGCAGTCGCCCAACGTCTTCCGGATGCGTTTGCTGGGGGCCGAGGTGGTGCCGGTCACCTCCGGGCGCGGTACGCTCAAGGATGCGATGAACGACGCCTTGCGTGACTGGGTGACGAATGTGCGCGACACCTTCTACTGCATCGGCACGGTGGCTGGCCCGCATCCCTACCCGGCGATGGTGCGCGACTTCCAGTCGATCATCGGCAAGGAAGTGCGCTGGCAACTGGCCGAGCAAGAGGGCGAGGGGCGGTTGCCCGACACGGTGATCGCCGCGATTGGCGGCGGATCGAATGCTATGGGGCTGTTCTATCCGTTCCTCGACGACCCTTCGGTGCGGATCATCGGCGTGGAAGCGGGCGGCAAGGGCGTGGACGACCGGATGGAGCACTGCGCCAGCCTGACCGGAGGTCGCCCCGGCGTGCTGCATGGCAACCGGACCTACCTGTTGCAGGACGACGACGGCCAGATCCTCGAAGGCTTCTCGATCTCGGCGGGGCTCGACTATCCCGGCATTGGCCCGGAGCATTCCTGGCTACACGAAACCGGCCGCGCGCAATATGTTTCGATCACTGACAAGGAAGCGCTGGAGGCATTCCAGCTTTCCTGCGCCCTTGAAGGCATCATACCGGCGCTTGAGCCCAGCCACGCGCTGGCCCATGTGATGAAGATCGCGCCGGATCTGCACAAGGACCATATCATCGTGATGAACATGTGCGGCCGTGGCGACAAGGACATCTTTGCGGTGGCCAAGCATCTCGGGTTCGACATCAAGACCTGATGCACGCGGCGCATCACTGGAGTGATTCGCCTTGCGGCTGAGTGCGGCTGCGAAAAACGCGTCGTGGTTCAGGCGAGCATCGTCGATACGCGCCGGATTGTTACGTTTGCGCCAGACCGTCCACGATAGCGGACGAAAAGACGCGGCGCGCGCTGATTGGTGACGGTCGGTCATCGAACGAACCAGAGCTAAACCATGGTTTATCGCCCCTATCCCCCCGGTTTATGGCCAATCCAAGGCAAAGCGCGTCACCTTTTCCACATGATTGCGCATCGATGACGGTGTGCCTTGGGTAATCAGTGTTGCGAAAGGGAGTTTGCGATGATGCAGGTCATGAATCTGGCGCCGGAGCAGCCGGCCATCAGTTGGCAGACGCATGTGTCGGATCGGCTGAGCCGGCTCGTGCGAGAGCAGATAAGGGATCTTTCTGCGGATGGATTTGCCGATTTTGACGTTGCCTGGGATGGCGTCGGCCTGTCGTTCGCCGCGCGGTCCGAGGACGGTTTCGTCCGGCGCGAGTTCAATGGTGCCGGCCGACTCGAGTTTGAAAAGGTCTTCGACAAGGGCGTCGGCGTCGAGCGGAGCTTTGACCTCGACGGCATTACGCTCATTTCGGAGAAAATATTCGTCACAAGCGACGATCGTTGACGGCACGACCACTCACACCCTACCCGGAACCCACTTTGCTTGCACGATTGCCCTCGCAGGAGCATCTTCGCGGCTCGTAGTAAATTGGTTTAGACCGGTATGGATAGACGCACCTTCCTTATAACTTCGGTTGGTCTGCTGGTTTGCGGCGTCTCCCGCGCGCATGCCGAGAGCATCGAGGACTCGGTATCGCGCCAGCTTGCCGATCAGGGCTATGCAATCACGAGGCGAAAGCGCACTCTGCTGGGCCGTGTGAAAGTGGAGGCGATCAACGGCCGCAGACGCCGCGAGATCGTCTTTGACCCGACGACTGGCGAAATCCTGCGTGACTATACCGACCTTGGCGACCGCGACGGAGCGGATGCGTCGGGTAGGTCGGATCAGCGCGGCGCCTCGCGCGGCGGCTCTTCCGAAGGGGCCGGCGGCAAAGGTGAGGAGGAAGACGAAGAGGACGACGGCGACGATTTCGAGCGCGAAGGTGGTTCGGGCAAACCCGGCGGACACCATGCGCCGAGCGATGCGGACGAAGACTGATGAGCCGTGCGATGCGTGACTTTGTACTCCTCCTCGTGCTGTTTCTGGTTCAGTTGGTCAGCGCATCGTTCTTCCTGACCAACCATGCGCTTACGCTGCTTGGCGTCGCACACCGGCCGCTCAGTTGGGAAATGCAGGAAATCCTTGAGATTGCCGCCGCCGCCGGCCTCTTCTTCGGCGCGGTGCTGGGCGCGTTCGTCCTTCGCCGCACGCTCGTGCGTCAGCAGCGCGCGGAGGAGCAGCTTCGCCAGGTTTCCGGCGCCTTCATGGAGCTCATGCAGACCCGGTTTTCCGACTGGGGTCTGACCACGGCGGAACGCGACGTTGCGCTTTTCGCGGTCAAGGGAATGAATACCCAGGAAATCGCGAGCCTTCGCGGCACTGCGGGCGGCACCGTCAAAGCCCAGACCAATGCGATCTATCGCAAGGCTGGGGTGACCGGCCGCTCGCAGCTACTGAGCCTTTTCATCGAGGATCTGATGGATGACGGAACGCCGCCGGCCGCCGTCTGCGCCGCCGATAGCCAGGCCGATCAGGGGTTTCCCATCGATCGGCCTCAGCCGGTTGAATCTCTGGCGTAGCGCTCAAGAACATCCTTTGGGACTATCTCGGTCGCGAGAAGATGCGTCGCCGCGGCGACGATTCTTGGAGCGCATCCCTCGTCGTGGGCCTGCAGGAACCGCCTCGCGCAGAGGCACCAGCGATCGCCCGGCTTCAGGCCAGAAAAACCGAACTCGGGCCGCGGCGTAGACAGATCGTTGCCGACATATTTCGAGAACGCCAGAAACTCGGCCGTCATGACCGCACAGACCGTGTGGCTGCCCCGATCTTCGGCGCAAGTTTTGCAGTGACCATCGCGGAAGAAGCCTGTCACCGGATCGGTCGAGCAGGGTTCAAGCGGTCGTCCGAGAACGTTGATCTGGGGAAGCGGGACTACCATCCTGCAAACTCCTGTTCCGAGGGCGGTCGCCAGTCGATCCAGCGTCCGTGAAAGTCGATGCGCCCGACGTCTTGGCGCGTGCCTTTTGGCCAGAGGGTGATCCAGCAGCCGGCGCCGGGGCTTTTGCCATCAGCCTCCATAGCTACATGGGCGAGCGGTGCATCGCGTGTCGCACGAGCGCCCGCCCTGGTCAGCAACTCCATGCCTCGGGTCTTTGCATCATCAGGGAAATACTGCCACGCGACGGTGTGAAAGACCACGTGAACCGCGCCCTTTGGTGGATCAGCGAGCCTGCGGGCGAGGAAATCGATCGCGTCCGCGCGCTCAACATGAAGGCGGGTCCGCTCCGCCTCGGCCAGTGCTGCGCGCATCCGCGTCATCCGCTCGGGCTGATCGGGCCAGAGAAATGACAAGAGCCGCAGACGATCCGCGATCGGATCCGGCGGGGCAAGATCGACGCCCGCGCGCGCCACAACCCGCAGTTCGCCGGCCATTGGCGCATCACCCCGCCAGTCGGGGCGAAGTGTCAGGACCGGATCGGCGGGTCCGAACAGGCCCACGCCGGTATCGAGGGCGAAACGGTCGAACATGAGGTTCAGGCCGGCGCTTGCGCCGAGTTCGCTGAGGCAAAGCGGCAGGCCCGTGATGCTCTGAAGCCAGCGTCCCGCAGCGATGAGAAACGCCGCGCGACCGACCTCGTTCGTCTGCGGGGCGGCGTCGAGGCGCTGGTCGATCCAGTCGGCATGGCAGGTGACGGCGGCAGAAACCGCGCGCCAGAAGGGCTCGTCCGCGCCGGTCGCGGGCGGATAATGCGCATCAAGGTCAGGCGCACGGCCCTCGAGCACGAGACCGTGCAGCGCGCCGGCAAGCCGCAGGGGCACCGACGCCCCGCGGGAGGTGATGTCGCCGGGCCAGCCTGCGATCCGCTCTAGAACCCGGCCGTCAGGCAAGCCGCGCGTCGCGATCAGGGAAAGCAGACGGGCGGTGAACGGCGAACCAAGGCTCTCGCAGCTTTGTGCCTGATCGGCGAAGGCGTCGCGCCAGGTCACCGAAACCGATCCATGAGGCGCTGAAGCGCCGAGCGGGTATCCGGCTCCGGCGGCTTTTTCGGCACCTCGGGCGCAGTGGTCAGCCCGCCGGTGGATGAGCGCGGCGGCGCGGTCCTGAGTGCGACTGCGTTCTGGAATCGCGCGGCATCCCCGGCAGCCAATGCAAGCGCTCCGTCCGATACGCCGCGCAAAAGATCGTCGAGCCAATCCTGATCGGCCTTGGCGAAATCCGAAAGCACGTGGGCCGAGACCCGGTTCTTGTCGCCCGGATGACCGATACCGATGCGGACGCGCTGATACCCTTCGCCAATATGCTGGTGGAGCGAGCGCAGGCCGTTGTGCCCCGCATGCCCGCCGCCTGTTTTCACGCGGCACTTGCCTGGGGCAAGGTCAAGCTCATCATGGAAAACCGTTATGTGCCCGGGTTCAATCTTGTAGAACCGCATCGCCTCGCCCACCGATTGGCCGGAGAGATTCATGAAAGTCGTGGGCTTCAGCAGGACCACTCGTTCCGTGCCGAGCCTGCCTTCGCTGAGCTGACCTTGAAACTTCGACCGCCACGCGGCAAAGCTGTGATCGGCGGCAATTCGGTCAAGTGCCATGAACCCGACATTGTGCCGGTTCATCGCATATTTCGCGCCGGGATTGCCGAGGCCGACGAAGAGCCGCATAAGGTCAGTCCGCTTGGTTCCGGCCGCAGACTAGGATGCAAGACAACGCCGCGCAACCGCATGAGAAAAGCGCCAAGCAAGGACACATGCCGTGGAACCGACCAACCAGCAGACATTCGATATCTTCGTGATCGGTGGCGGTATCAACGGCGTCGGGATCGCGCGTGACTCGGCGGGGCGCGGCCTGAGCGTCGGGCTGGCCGAGATGGACGACCTGGCCTCGGCCACGTCCTCCGCGTCGACCAAGCTCTTCCATGGCGGGCTGCGCTATCTGGAATATTTCGAGATCGGACTGGTCCGCAAGGCCCTGGTGGAGCGTGAGGTCCTGCTGCGCGCGATGCCGCATATCAGCTGGCCCATGCGCTTTGTTCTTCCGGTGCACCGCGACATGCGGTTCGAAGGTGCAACCCCTGCGTCGCGGCTTCTTTCGCTGGTCATGCCATGGATGCGGGGCCGTCGACCATCCTGGTTGGTGCGCTTCGGGCTGTTCCTCTACGACCACCTTGGCGGGCGCAAAATACTGCCCGGGACACGGGCGGTCGACCTGCGCCACGATGTGGCCGGGGCGCCGCTCAAAGCGAAATTCACGCGCGCGTATGAGTATTCCGATTGCTGGGTGCAGGATTCCCGACTGGTCGTGCTGAATGCCCGCGACGCCGAAGCACGAGGCGCGACAATCCTGACGCGCGCGAAGGTCACCTCCGCAAAGCGTGACGGTGATCATTGGACCATCAGCGTTCGCAGGGGGCAAAGCGACGACGTCTACCGCGCCCGAATGATCGTCAATGCCGGCGGTCCTTGGGTTGAGCAGATCGTGCGGGATACGGCCGGCCTCACGCCGCGCGCGCATATCCGCCTGGTGCGCGGCTCGCACATCGTCACGAAGCAGCTTTTCGACCACGACCGCGCCTATTTCTTCCAGGGCGCGGACGGCCGGATCATTTTCGCGATTCCGTACGAGGACGGTTTCACCCTCATAGGAACCACAGATCAGGATCATCACGGCGACCCCTCCGACGCCCGCTGCTCCGAGGCGGAGCAGGACTATCTCTGCGCCTTCGCATCGGAGTACTTTGCCAGGCCGGTCGTCCGGTCCGATATCGTCTGGACCTATTCCGGGGTGCGGCCGCTCTATGACGACGGAGCCACCTCGGCCACCGCGGCGACGCGGGACTATGTCCTGACCCTGAACACCGACGGCGCGCCTATCCTCAATGTCTTTGGCGGCAAGATAACGACCTATCGCAAGCTCGCGGAAGCCGCGATGGCTAGGATCGCTCCGGTTCTCGGGGTCACGAAGGGCGACTGGACCGCAGGCGTTCCCCTTCCCGGCGGGGACTTTCCGGTTGATGGCGCAGCCGGTCTGGTCGCCGACCTTTCGCTGCGTTATCCGTTCCTGGATGGCTTCACCTGCCGACGACTGGTGAGGTGCTATGGTACCGAGGCGCGCGACGTGCTGGGCACCGCGCATGACGCCGCCGACCTTGGCCGTGACTTCGGCGCAGGCTTGACGGAAGCCGAACTGCGCTGGCTGATGGAGAAGGAGTATGCCCGGAATGCCGATGACGTGGTCTGGCGGCGCACAAAACTGGGGCTGAGGATGAGCGCGGAGGAGATTGCGGCCCTGGATCACTGGATGACTGCCAACGAGGTTGCGAAATGACTTTCGTTCTGGCCATCGACCAGGGCACGACTTCGAGCCGCGCAATAGTGTTTGATGCCTCGATGAAGGTTCTTGCTGCTGCGCAAGAGGAGTTTGCGCAGCATTTCCCCGCTTCGGGTTGGGTGGAGCACGATCCTGAGGATATCTGGTCGACCGTTCTCGGCACCAGCCGCCTCGCGATCGACAAGGCGGGGATACCCGCCGGCAGGATCGCGGCGGTCGGCATCACCAACCAAAGGGAAACGACCCTCGTCTGGGATCGAAGGACCGGCGAACCTATCCATCGCGCCATCGTCTGGCAGGACCGCAGGACGTCAGAAATCTGCCAGCGCCTGAAGGCCGACGGGCACGAGCCGATGGTGGCGGAGCGGACGGGGCTTCTGCTCGATCCATATTTTTCGGGCACGAAGCTGGCATGGATGCTGGAGAACGTGGAAGGCGCAAGGGCGCGGGCCGAGAAGGGAGAGCTTCTGTTCGGCACGGTGGACAGCTACCTCATCTGGAAGCTGACCGGCGGAAAGGTCCACGCCACCGACGCGACGAACGCGGCGCGGACCCTGCTTTATGACATCACGAAAGGACGGTGGGACGTCGATATCTGCGCGCTGCTCGACGTACCGGTCCGCATGTTGCCCGAGGTCCGCGATTGCGCGGCGGATTTCGGTGTGACGGATGCCGCGCTGTTCGGCGCGGAAGTACCGATTTGCGGTGTCGCCGGAGATCAGCAGGCCGCAACGGTAGGACAGGCATGTTTCAAACCCGGAATGATGAAGTCGACTTACGGAACGGGTTGCTTCGCTCTGCTCAACACCGGCGACGCCCCTGTCGCGTCGAAGAACCGGCTTCTGACCACGATCGCTTATCAGTTGGACGGTAAGCCGACCTATGCCCTCGAAGGGTCGATCTTCGTCGCGGGTGCCGTCGTCCAATGGCTGCGCGACGGTCTGAAGATCATCCGCGACGCGGCCGAGACGCAGGCCTTGGCCGAGGCGGCGGATTTCGGGCAGGATCTCGTTCTGGTCCCCGCCTTTGTCGGCTTGGGGGCGCCATATTGGAACGCCGACTGCCGGGGCGCCGTCTATGGCCTCACCCGCAGTTCGGGTCCGGCGGAGTTCGCGAAGGCGGCTCTGGAAAGCGTCGGCTACCAGACGCGAGACCTGCTTGAGGCAATGCGTGCCGATTGGGACGGGGCGGCGGATGGTTTTCTGCGGGTCGATGGCGGCATGAGCGCCTCTGACTGGACGATGCAATTCCTCTCCGACATCATCGGCGCGCCCGTCGACCGTCCCGCAGTGCTTGAGACGACCGCGCTTGGCGCGGCGTGGCTCGCGGGCTCTCGCGCTGGCGTCTACCCGGATGCGGCCGGTTTCGCCAAGGCATGGGCATTCGAGCGGCGGTTTGAACCGGCGTTGGAACGAAATGTGCGCGAAAAGAAGTATTCCCGCTGGAAGCGCTGCGTCGCCGCGACACTGGGCGTGTGACCTCTTCTATTGTCCCGCAGGCCGGCCCGGATTACATCGGGGGCATGAGACGCTTCATCCCCTTCGTCAAGTCGCCCCCCCGGGTCGCGGTGATCCGCCTTCAGGGCGTGATCTCCACGTCCGGGCGTATGGGGGTGGGGCTGAACGATGCCGCCCTTGCCCCGGTCATCGAAAAGGCCTTTTCGCGCGGCAAGCCGAAAGCGGTAGCGCTGGTCATCAATTCGCCCGGAGGGTCGCCGGTCCAGTCGTCGCTCATCGCCGCGCGCATCCGCAGACTGGCGGAAGAAAAGAAGATCCCGGTCCACGCCTTTGTTGAGGATGTGGCTGCCTCGGGCGGCTACTGGCTCGCCACGGCGGCGGATGACATCTGGATCGACGACAGTTCCGTGATCGGCTCCATCGGCGTGATTTCTGCGGGATTTGGATTTCAGGAGCTCATTTCGCGTCATGGGGTCGAGCGGCGCGTCCACACGGCAGGCGCGTCGAAAAGCCTTCTCGATCCGTTCCGCCCGGAAAAGGCCGAAGACGTGGCGCGGCTGCGCGCCATTCTCGAGCCGATCCACGAGTCGTTCAAGGCGCAGGTTGCGGGCAGGCGCGGCACGCGGCTTGCCCCGGAGAGCGATCTTTTCAACGGCGATGTCTGGGTCGGGCAGGAGGCAGTCGACAAGGGGCTGGTCGACGGGGTCGCGCATCTCGTGCCCGCGCTCAAGGTTATGTACGGCGACAAGGTGAGGTTGGTCCCCTACGGCATCAAGAAGTCGCTGTTCCAGAGGTTTGGTGCGAACCTTCTGAACGATACATTCGAGCAATTGGAAGAGCGTGCCCTGTGGGCGCGGTTCGGGCTTTGAGATGGTGAAGGTTGTCACCTTCTTTCTGATCGGAATGGTGGTGCTTGCCATGTTCGGCCGTCTTCGCCTGCCGCGTCGGGGAAGGTTGAAGGCGGCCAAGTGCCCATCCTGCGGGCGGCCGAAAATCGGCACCGGGCCTTGCGATTGCAGGGGCAAGGCGTGAAGGGCCGGGCGCTTGTCACCGGTGGAGCGCGGCGGCTTGGCAAGGCGATGACCCTGTACCTTGCCAGCCGAGGCTACGATGTCGCGATCCACTATGCGACCTCGGCGATCGAAGCTGACTCCACCGCCGCCGAGGCTCGGGCGATGGGGGTGAAGGCAGCGACGGTTCGGACCAACCTGCTGGTTGAGGCGCAGACGCGCGACCTTGTCGGCAAGGCAGCCGACGCCCTTGGCGGGCCGCTCGATCTGTTGATCAACAACGCTTCGATCTTTGAATACGACAACATTCGTTCGGCGACGCGCGAGAGCTGGGACCGCCACATCGAATCCAACCTTCGCGCGCCCTTCGTGCTGACGCAGGATTTCGCCGCACAGGCGCCGAAGGCGCCCCTCGATGGCGACGAGGCGGTGGCCGGGGGCCTCGTGGTCAACATGCTGGATCAGCGGGTTCGCAAGCTGACGCCCGAGTTCATGAGCTACACGATCGCCAAGATGGGCCTTTGGGCCTTCACCCAGACCGCTGCACGCGCACTTGGCCCGGATGTCCGCGTAAACGCCATCGGTCCGGGTTCCACGCTCAGGGGCGCGCGGCAAAGCGAAGCACAGTTCCGCGCGCAACGTGCGGCATCGGTTCTGCAACGCGGCGCGAACCCTGAAGATATCTGCGCGGCGCTCGGCTATCTCCTTGATGCGAGGGCTGTCACAGGCCAGTTGATCTGCGTCGACGGGGGCCAACATCTCGGCTGGAAAACGCCGGATATCATGGGTTCCGAATAGCCCACACAGGCTCTATTTCGCCGGTCCGGGCTTGACTTGTCCACGTCATCGCGCCCTGTAACGAATCTGTTACGATTCTCTTAGTCTTTTCAGTAGATTGCGTGGATCACGAAAAATAATGTTTAAATTCAGACGTTTGCGGCACTGCCTAAAAATTGGGCAAGTTAACGAAGCCTGCCGAATACAAGGAAAATTTCCGGATGCCCAAAACTTTTCGACAGAGTTATCCACATTTTCCGTGGACAGGTTTTCTCTTGATCCGGACTGCGTAAGATTGCAGCCAAGACCAAGAATCGGACGCTTGCCCGAGGGGGCCGAACGCTATGGTTGAGTTGACGTCAGGGAAGCCAACCGCGCACGCCCTGATCCAATCCTATCTCAAATCGCTGACCGCCCAGCCAGGGGTCTACCGGATGCTGGATGCCGAGGGCCGGGTGCTCTATGTTGGCAAGGCGCGGAACCTCAAGGCGCGGGTGTCGAACTATGCGCGGCCATCGGGCCATTCGGCACGCATCGCGCGGATGATCCATGCCACGGCGTCGATGATGTTCCTGACGACCCGGACCGAGACCGAGGCGCTGCTGCTCGAACAGAACCTGATCAAGCAGCTCAAGCCCTATTTCAACGTCCTTTTGCGCGATGACAAATCGTTCCCGAACATCCTCGTGTCGAAGGAGCACGAGTTTCCCCAAATCAAGAAGCACAGGGGCGCCAAGAAGGAAAAGGGCGACTACTACGGCCCCTTCGCCAGCGCCGGTGCGGTGAACCGGACGTTGAACCAGTTGCAGAAGGTGTTTCTGCTCAGGAACTGTTCGGACGCCATGTTCCAGAGCCGGACGCGGCCCTGCCTGCTCTATCAGATAAAGCGTTGTTCGGCGCCCTGCGTGGGCTATGTCGACAAGGCGGCGTACGACGCATTGGTCGGCGATGCGCAGCGATTTCTTCAGGGCAAATCCACACAGGTCCAGGCCAAGCTCGCCGAGGAGATGGCCGCGGCCTCCGAGGCGCTGGAATTCGAACGCGCAGCCGCACTTCGCGACCGCATCAAGGCGCTGACCCAGGTTCAGCAGGTGCAGGGCATCAACCCGCGCGGCGTAGCCGAGGCGGATGTCGTGGCACTCCATATGGAGGGCGGGCAGGCTTGTGTTCAGGTCTTCTTCATTCGCGCCAATCAAAGCTGGGGCAACCGCGACTTCTACCCCCGGACCGGGTCGGGTGCGGACGAGGCGGAGGTGCTCGAAGCCTTCCTTGGCCAGTTCTACGCCGACAAGGAGCCACCACGGCTGATCCTGCTCAGCCATCCGATCGAGAATGCCGACCTGATGACGGAGCTTCTGTCCGACCGCGCCGGCCGCAAGGTCGAGATCGCCGTCCCCCAGCGCGGCGAGAAGGCCGAGCTTGTCGAGAACGCCGCCCGCAACGCCCGCGAAAGCCTCGCCCGGCGGCTGAGCGAAAGCGCGGCGCAGTCGAAACTCCTCGAGGGGTTGGCCGAGGCGTTCGATCTCGATGCCCCCCCGCGCCGGATCGAGGTTTATGACAACTCGCACATCATGGGCACCAACGCCGTCGGCGGCATGGTGGTCGCCGGCCCCGAGGGCTTCGTCAAAGGCCAGTACCGCAAGTTCAACATCAAGGGTGGCGATCTGACGCCGGGCGACGATTTCGGCATGATGAAGGAAGTGCTGACCCGGCGTTTCCAGCGCCTTCTTAAGGAAGACCCGGACCGCGAGAGCGAAAGCTGGCCCGACCTCCTCCTGATCGACGGCGGCGCCGGACAGGTCTCCGCTGTCGCCGGGATCATGGAGGACCTGGGCGTCGAGGACATCGCCATGATCGGCGTCGCCAAGGGCATCGATCGCGACGCCGGCAAGGAGGAGTTCCACCGCCCCGGCAAGCGCCCCTTCGCTCTGCCGCACAACTCGCCCGTGCTCTACTTCATCCAGCGCCTGCGCGACGAGGCCCACCGCTGGGCCATCGGCGCCCACCGGGCGAAGCGGTCGAAGGCGGTTGGCGCGACCCCGCTTGACGATGTGCCGGGCGTGGGTGCAGCGCGCAAACGCGCGCTCTTGCAGCATTTCGGCAGTGCGAAGGCGGTCAGTCGTGCGGGGCTGGAGGATCTCAAGGCGGTCGAGGGGATCTCCGAGAAAGTCGCACAGACCGTCTACGACTTCTTCCACGCAACGACGTAGAGCGCGTCGTCTGTTGCGGTGCGGTTCCTCGACAGAGCCTGGTGGCAGCACTTCCCGCGTCGCTGCGCTGCGACCAATGCACGAACTACGGGGGTTCCCAGGCTGCTGCCCTGCCGCGGCTCCCTCTTCCCCCGCTTCCCGCCATCGGCTACTCCTTCCTCCATGACTTGGACGATCCCGAACATCCTGACGGTTCTTCGTCTGCTCGCCGCGCCCGGCGTGGCGGTGATGTTTCTCTATTTCCACCGACCCTGGGCCGATTGGTTCGCCCTGGCGCTCTTCATAGGTGCCGCCGTCACGGACTATTTCGACGGCTATCTTGCCCGTCTGTGGAAGCAGGAATCGAAGTTCGGGACGATGCTTGATCCGATCGCCGACAAGGCCATGGTCGTGATCGCGCTGGTGGTGATCACCGGCTATTCGGGGATGAACCCCTGGCTGATCCTGCCTGCGACGGTCATTCTGTTCCGAGAGGTCTTCATTTCGGGTCTGCGCGAATATCTGGGGGCCAAGGCGGGGCTGTTGAAAGTGACCAATCTGGCCAAATGGAAGACCACCGCCCAAATGGTCGCAATTGCGATCCTGTTCCTGGGCACCGGGCTCGAGTATCTCGAAGGGATTGCCCGGCGCGGACTGACGCCCGAGGAATATGCCGAACTGGTGACGGCGGGGCTGGCCGACCCGCTACGGTCCTGCGGTGTCCGCGGCTGTTCTTCCTATGCGACCATTGCGGGGCTGGCCTTGATCTGGGTTGCGGCCGTGCTCACGTTCCTCACGGGATATGACTACTTCCGCAAGGCGTTGCCGTTCCTGAAGGAAGACAAATGATCGACATCCTCTATTTCGCCTGGGTCCGCGAACGGATCGGTTCCCCGCGTGAGCGGTTGGAGACGGATGCCACGACGGTCGCCGACCTCGTGGAAGAGCTGAAGGCGCGAGAGGAACGGTACGCCGCCGCTTTCGCCGATATCTCGGCATTGCGCGTCGCGCTGGATCAGGAGCTTTCCGAGTTTTCCGCACCACTCGCAGGCGTTCGCGAGGTGGCGTTCTTCCCGCCGATGACCGGAGGCTGATGATGCGCGTCCGGGTTCAGGCCGACCCCTTCGACTACGGCGCGGAATGCGCCGGGTTCGGGCAGGGTGGGCGCGATGTTGGCGCGGTCGTGACCTTTCTTGGCGTCGTCCGCGATGACAGCGGTCAGTTGCAGGCGATGGAGATCGAGCACTATCCGGGCATGACCGAGAAGGCGATCGCTGCCATTGCAGAGCAGGCAGAAACGCGTTGGGGGCTTGCCGACGTGCTGGTCATCCACCGCCATGGTCGGCTCCGCCCCGGCGAACCGATCATGATGGTCGCCACGGCCGCCCGCCACCGCGCCGCCGCTTTCGAGGCAGCCGAGTTCCTGATGGACTACCTCAAATCGCGCGCACCCTTCTGGAAGAAAGAGATCGGACCGGACCGGGAAGGCTGGGTCGAGGCGAGGGACACGGACGAAGCTGCGCTGAAGCGCTGGTAGGGCCGGTCAGCCGGCGCTGTGACGTTCGATATAGGCGCGCATTTCTTCGGCTTCGTGTCGCGCATCCCGCAGGCCGTCCATCGCAGCGCGCAATTCGGCCTCGCTCTGGTTCAGCTTGTTGGTCAGTTCCGCCTCGCGGCGTTCGAGATAAGCAATGGCCTGATCGCGCGTTTCCTCTGCGTCGTGCAGGTCGCGCGCCATCTTTTCCAGTTCGCCCATCTCGGCCTGGGTGACCCTTGTCAGGCGATGCATGAGCCAGCAGGTGAACCACCCGAGTCCATAGGCGACAAAGAGAATGATCGCCGTGGCGATGATGAATTCGGTTCTGTTCATACTCCTGCTTTGGTCCCTCTCTCGACGCCCGTCAACCCCCGGTGAGCGTGGCCCCGATAGCCATTTCAGCGCTCGGGACGTTTCTTCGGCTTGGGGGTATCCGCGGTCGGGGTCTGAACCTCTGGCGCCATGTCGGTCGTGGCGTTCTCTGCCGTTTCCGCGCTGGCGGTCGCGCCGTTTTCAGCCGTGACCGTGGCGCCGCCCTGCGTTGCGGGCTTGATCAGTCGGAATTCGATCCGGCGGTTCGCCTCGCGGCCCTCTTCGGTTTCGTTGTCGCGTATGGGCACGGTCTCACCATAGCCAACGGCGGTCAGGTTTCCGGTCAGCACGCGGCGGTTCATCAGCGCCGTAAGGATGGCCTGGGCGCGGTCGCGGCTCAGCGCCTGGTTCATCTCTTCTCGCCCCTGACTATCGGTGTGGCCACCGATCTCCATCGCGAAGTCGGAACAATCCTTCATCCGCTCGGCAATCTTGTCGAGCGTATCGCCGCCATCGGCGGTGATCTGGGCGGAGCCCGGTTCGAAGTTGATCTTGCTCGCTGCCAAGATAGCGTTGATCTCGGATACGCATTCCTCGTCGGTCGGAAGGCCGAGCAGCGGATCGAGTTTCGGATCGTAGCGGATGTCGAGCTTGTAGTTCTCGCCCGCACCAAGCTTGTCCGAAAGGATGCGCGCCACGGTGTCGCTTGCCGTCTGGGTGCCGCTGACGCCAGAGATGCGGATGATCTCGGGCCGGACGAGCGCTTCGCCCATGTCGAGTTCACCAAGCGATTCAAGTGCCGCGAGAACACGGATCGGCCAGCCCTGGGGCATGTCGGGCGCCAGCCGCATCGCGGCGTAGACGCTGCCCGATCCAAAGCGCGCCCGGGCGAAACCCTCCACTGCATCGCGCGACAGCGCATCGCCGATACGCCCCCGGATCGCGATCTGTCCATCGGACTTCAGTGTCGCGGTGAACTCGGGAACGATCGGGGCCGCACCATCCTGCGCCGGCTTCGGCGTCAGAACGGCCTTCAAGGAGAATACCTCGGGTAGGTTCGACTCCAGTTCACCCACCACGCGGTCATAGGTTTCCTGGCTGACCGTGTCCGCCGCGACCAGCGAGATGTCGGCGTCCGAGTAGGTAATCGACCCGGCACCAAGCTCTTTCATTGCGGCAATGCCCATCGTCGCCGCATCGGCCCAGGCCGGTGTCGGGACGCCAAGGCCGATGGTGCAGGCGGTCTTGCCGGAAACGCCCGCAGCGGTCGCCGCAGCAAGTATCCTGTCGCGCGACCGTTCGTTGTCTGCCGAACAGGCATCGAACCGCGCGCCCCCCTCGTCGATGAGGAAGCGCAGCGTGAAGGGTGTGATCACCGGCCGCGGCGCGGATATGTCCAAAGCAACGCGCACGCCTTTCGGCGCGCTCCGTCGCAACTTCGCCTCAAGTTTCGCCTTTTCGGCGGGGCTGTCGGAAATCGCCGTAACAGCAACCAGCCCGGCCGAGATCGAGATTTTCGCGCGCGGCAGGCTTTTCAGCGCGTCGATCCCGAAGTTCACCGTCTCCTGCCACTTCTTGGGCATCGGGTGATCGGCGGTCTCAAGCATGTCGGTGACTCCGCCTTCTCCGGCAAGCGTCGTCAGATCGGCCAGGATCTTTTCATGCCCCGGCCCATCAGGGATCAGCCCGATCAGTGATATCCCGTCGCCGTTGCGCAGGATTTCGATGGTGAATTCCGGCGCCTTGAGAGCTGCCGGGTCAACGACATCCATCACATCAAGCAACCGGTCGGCGTCGACAACGGTTCCCGCGACCGCAAGCGCGCGAAAGCGCGCGGCCTCTGTCGGCGCGGTGCCAGAAAGCGTGACCTTGAGACCGTCGCTTTCCACCAACGCCCACGAGTGTCCCGCGCCTTCCAGCGCCTCGGCCACGCCTTCGGCGGACCGGCGTTCAACCACCGCCGCGGCCCAGACGGCCGTTGCTATGCTGAGGAGGGCAGCGATCAGGAAGGCAAGCGGCGCGAACGCCCAGACGGGAAGCGACGCGGGAAAGGAGCTTGGCAGGGACAGACGCATCGGGCAGCGAACTTTCGCCGGTTTCGGAACGGACCTTCTTTAAGCAACGCGGGGGTAGGGATCAATCAAAGGAATGCGCTTGCGGCAAGAAACAGCGCAACGATCAGGCCGGTATCGCGGTTGGACCGAAATATCCGCATGCAATTCGCCGCATCATCGACATCAAGCCGGCGCATCTGCCACAGAAGATGCCAGCCCATCGCCCAGGGCGCGGCCAGGGCGACGGCCAGTTTCACAGGCCCCGCAACCGGAAGGAGCGCCGCCAGAATCGCCGCGGACATCAGGACGACGGCGGCGAAAAGAAAAAGTCCAAGCCATTTGCCTGTCGAGGCGCCGAACAGCCGTGCCGTTGATTTGACGCCGATCAGAACGTCGTCTTCCTTGTCCTGATGCGCGTAGATCGTGTCATAGAAGAGCGTCCAGGCGATGCCAGCGGCATATAGCAGGACGCTTGGCCAGGCGACCCGGCCCGAATGGGCCGCATAGGCGACGATGATCCCCCAGTTGAAGGCAAGACCAAGGAAGAGTTGCGGCCACCAGGTGAACCGCTTGGCGAAGGGATAGATCGCCACAAGGCCGAGCGATGAGAGGCCGAGCAGGATGGTCAGCCAGTTGTAGGACAGAAGCACCAGACCAGCGATCCCCATCTGCGCCAGCATCCAGACCAGCGCCTGACGCACCGTGACCTGACCCGAAGGGATGGGTCGCGACCGCGTGCGCGCAACGGCGGCGTCGAAGTCGCGGTCGGTGATGTCGTTCCAGGTGCAGCCAGCCCCGCGCATCAGCCAGGCGCCCACGGCACAGCCGAGGATGATCCACACATCCCAGAGCCGCCAGGTGTCGCGGGCGGCGGCCAGCGCCACGCCCCACCAGCAGGGCAGCAGCAAAAGCCAGGTTCCGATCGGCCGGTCGGCGCGCGAAAGTCGGAGATAGGGGCGTGTGAATTCCGGCGCGAACCGGTCGACCCAGTTGCCGCGCACCGCATCGGCCACGGTGCCGGCGGACTCTGGCGTTTCGTCTGGCGCGCTCATAATGTCGTGCCCCATGGCAGTGGCGAAGATCAGGCTCTATGTAGACCAGCCGCTTGGGCGGGGGCAATCGGTTCCCCTGACCGACGCGCAGGCGCACTATCTTTTCGGCGTGATGCGCGAAGGGCCGGGATCGCGCGTTCTGGCATTCAATGGGCAGGACGGCGAGTGGCTGGCCGAGGTGTCAGAAGCCGAAAAACGCAAGGGACTTCTGGTCTGCGTCGAGCAGACGCTGGCGCAGACGGGCTTGCCCGACCTGTGGCTACTCTTCGCGCCGGTCAAGAAGGCGCGAACCGATTTCATTGTTGAGAAGGCAGTGGAGCTTGGCGCAGCACGGCTCCTGCCAGTTACGACGGAATTCACCAACTCGGACCGTCTGCGCGTCGACAGGGCCCGCGCGCATGTCCGCGAGGCAGCGGAACAGTGCGGCGGCGTGAACTTGCCCGGAGTGGACGAAGCGCAGCCTTTGGCCCGCCTGCTGTCGAACTGGGAGGCCACACGCCGGATCCTCTGGGCCGACGAGTCCCAGGCAGGGGCCGCCGCGACGATCGTCGGGCTGACGCCCGGCCCATGGGCGATCCTGATCGGTCCCGAGGGCGGTTTTTCCGAGGCCGAACGAAACCGGTTGCGGTCGTTGTCGTTCGTCGTCCCCATTTCTCTCGGCCCCCGAATTCTGCGCGCCGAGACGGCAGCCCTCGCGGCGCTGACCCTTTGGCAGGCGCAGTTGGGGGACTGGCGATGACATTTCACGCGGTGACCGCCGGGGAGGTCGCTGACATAGCGGCGTTCCTGCGGAGGCATCTCGACTGGGCGATGTTTCCGCTGTCGAATCTCGTCAACTACGGGTTCGGGCGCGACAATCCCTATCAGATGCGGTTCTGGCTGCTGGGAGAAGGCGATGGCATTCAGGCGGCGCTGGGCCTTTCGGGCCAAGGAATGCTGCTTCCGGTTCTGCCCGACCTGGCGGCTTCAGACCTCACGGTGCTGTTCGCCGCCAGCGATGCGGCCGCGCACGCCTATCGCGCAATAGGCTTTCGCCCCAACGGAACAGTGGCGATGATTCTGATGGCAGAACCGCAGAAGGTTGGCGCATGAGTTTCGTTCGGCCTGAACTGGCATCCGCATTCCTGCGCTGGCGCGAGGTGGCGGCGGCGGTGGGGCTGGGCCTTTTCGGTGCCGTCCTGATGCGCGCCGGCGGCTGGATCCTCTGGCCATTCGGTGGAGTGTTGGCGCTGGTCGCCGCCGGCTGGGCGATCATCGCGCTTCGCCGCATGAGGTTCGTGCGTCGCGTCATTGCGCCCGGCGTCGTCGAGGTTGACGAGGGGCAGGTCGGGTATTTTGGGCCGACCTTTGGCGGTTTTGTTGCGCTCGCCGACCTCGTCGAACTACGGCTGACCGATTTTCATGGTGCTCGGCAATGGCGTTTGAGAACGCGCAGCGGCGAAATCCTGACAATCCCCCTCGATGCGGCCGGGGCCGAAAAGCTGTACGATGCCTTCGCGGCGCTACCCGGCATCGACATGGCGGCTGTCACTTCGGCGCTCGGCCGGCGCACGACGACGCCCACCTTGTGGAAGCGGCACGAACCCATGCTTCCCGGTATGCGGACTGATCACGAAAAGTCATAGAAACGCACAAGCCATCCGCGCCTCGCGGTCTTGACTTGGCCAGCCCGGCGTTTCAGGTCTAGGCCTTCTGAAGCGGCAACGGATCGAGACCCCAATGTCCATTCCCCAGTCCGGCGGCGGGCCGATCGAGCGCTTTGAACAGCTTGCCGAATACATGGAATCCGGCTGCAAACCGAAGGCCGATTGGCGCATAGGGACCGAGCACGAGAAGTTCGGCTACTGCAAGGACACGCTTTTGCCATTGCCATACGACGGCCCGCGCTCGATCCGCGCGATGCTGGAGGGGATGCAGCAGCGCTTTGGATGGGAGCGTGTGGAAGAGCAGGGCAACATCATCGGCCTGGTGAAGGACGGCGCCAATATCAGCCTTGAGCCGGGTGGCCAGTTCGAGCTTTCAGGCGCCCCACTGGAATCCGTCCACCAGACCTGCGACGAGGTGAACGAACATCTGCGCGAGGTGCAGTCGGTCGCCGATGACATCGGCGCGCGCTTCATCGGTCTGGGTGCCGCACCGATCTGGACGCACGAGCAGATGCCGATGATGCCGAAGGGGCGCTACCGTCTGATGACGGACTATATGGGCCGGGTGGGAACACACGGCACGCAGATGATGTACCGGACCTGTACGGTGCAGGTTAACCTCGATTTCGCCTCCGAGGCCGACATGGTGCAGAAGATGCGCGTGGCGCTCGCGCTGCAGCCGGTGGCCACCGCGCTCTTTGCCAATTCGCCGTTCTTCGAGGGTAAGGTCAACGGCCACGAGAGCTGGCGCAGCCGCATCTGGCGCGATCTCGACCCGGCGCGCACCGGGATGCTGCCCTTCGTCTTCGAGGAAGGCATGGGTTTCCAGCGCTATGTCGACTGGGTGCTCGACGTGCCGATGTACTTCGTCTACCGCGACGGGGAATATATCGACGCGCGCGGTCAGTCGTTCCGCGACTTCCTGAAAGGCGAATTGCCCGCGCTTCCCGGCGAAAAGCCGACACTGTCGGACTGGGCCGACCACATGACGACAGTGTTCCCCGAGGCGCGGGTGAAGAAATACATCGAGATGAGGGGGGCGGATGGCGGCCCTTGGCGGCGGCTCTGTGCCCTGCCGGCCTTGTGGGTCGGGCTGATGTACGACCAGTCGGCGCTTGATGCTGCCTGGGATCTGGCGAAGGACTGGGACGCCGAAACGCGCGAAGGGCTGCGCGTTGCCGCCTCGGTGAACGGACTCCAGGCGGAGGCGGGAGGCGTGAAGATGCTTGGCCTCGCGCGCGAGGTCGTCGCGATCGCCGAGGCCGGGCTGAAGGCTCGCGCCAAACCCGGCGTGGGCGGCATGGTGCCGGACGAGACGCATTTCCTCAACGCGCTTCAGGAAAGCGTGGAGTCCGGCAAGGTTCCCGCGGATGAGCTTCTGGAGAGGTACTACGGCGAATGGGACCGCGATCTGAGCCGGATCTACGCGGAGTACAGCTATTGAGGCTGGGGCGGGTGACATGACGCGATGGCAGGGCAAGAGTGGCCCGCTTGCAGTCGAAGTTGTGGAGAACGCCTGTGCCATTCCCTTCGGCGGCGGAAAGGAACGGGCCCTGACCCGCACGGCCGGCGTTTTCGATGCGGCGGGCAGGCCGGTGGACCGCGCGGTGTGCTGGCGCAACTCTTCCACACCGGTAACCAGGCCGGGCCAATCGGCCGCGGGCGAGCCTGCCGAGAGCTTGCCGGGGCGGTGGCTTTTCGGCGGCATGCTCTATGGCCATTTCGGACACTTTCTTTGCGAAAGCACTGCGCGGCTCTGGGCGCTGGGGCAGACAGAAGAGCCTCTGGACGGTGTCTTCTTCTTTCCCAAGAGACGAGTCGGCCGTCCGGCCCGGCTCGTCCGCGATCTCATGCCGTGGCTGCGCGCGGCGGGCGTTGACCTGCCGGTGCATGTCTCGAACGACCCGGTTCATGTGGAGCGGCTGCATGTGCCCGATCAGGGCTTCGGCACTGGCGACATGATCGGCGGCACCCCGGAATATCGGCGCTATGTGGCCGAAAGCTTCGGCGCGGGCATTCCCGCGGATGGGGCCGAGAAGGTCTATATCTCGCGCAGCCGCCTTTATTCCAAGCGTGGCCGGATTCTGGGCGAGGACCGGATCGAGGCAGGGTTCGCGGGCGACGGCTACCGCATCTTCCATCCGCAGGAACATGACCTTGCCGCGCAGATCGCGCAGTACAAGGCGGCGCGCGTCGTGGTTTCGCCGGACTGCTCGGCGCTGCATCTTGCCGCCTTCTTTGCACGCCCCGGCGACCGGGTGGCCATCATCCTGCGCCGACCGGGCGACACCGTTGCCGATTTCATCGAGCAGTATGACGCCTTCTGCGGCCTGAAGCCCCATGTCGCCGACTGCGTCCTCCGCGTGCACAGCTTCGAGGGCGCGCGTCTTGGCCAGATGAGCGAGGTCTATGCCGAGCTCGATTTCGCGGCGCTGACGGTATCGCTGTGCGAGGCGGGGTTCCTCTCGACGCCTGCGACCGTGGCGGCGCCCGACCCCGGGGCCATCGCGGCCGAGATCGCCGCCCTGTCGGAACGGTTGGGCGCCCCCATCGTGCCCGTCGCCTGAGACGGGCGACCTATTTCCTGCCGCCGATCCTCGGCTCCGTCCGCGCCTTCAGTCGCTCGATGTTCGGCACGTGGCGCAGGTAGACGAAGGTGGCCAGCAGCACGATCAGCCAGACCACGTCGCCGTAGCCCAGAAGTCCGGCCCAGATTGCGGCGAGGGCTGCGGCCACAAGGGCCGAGAGCGATGAGTAGCGTGTGATGAGGGCGGTCACCAGCCAGGTCAGGCAGGCGGCGATGCCCGCCGGCCAGGCCAGGGCCAGAAGGATGCCGAGGAACGTGGCGACGCCCTTGCCGCCCTTGAAGCGCAGCCAGACGGGATAGAGATGGCCGAGAAACGCGGCAAGCGCCGCGACCTGCGCCGCATCCTCGCCCGCGACCGCCCGCGCGACCAGCACCGCCGCCGCCCCCTTGCCGCCGTCGAGGACCAGCGTGGCGAGGGCCGCGGCCTTGTTGCCGGTTCTCAGGACATTGGTGGCGCCGATATTGCCCGACCCGATCTTGCGCAGGTCGCCGAGGCCGAATGCCCGGGTAATCACGAGACCGAAGGGGATCGAGCCGAGAAGATAGCCGAGGATCGCGGCGAGGATCAGGACGGACGGGGCGCTAGTCAGATCGGGCATGTCAGGCCTTTTCGCCGAAGACTTGCCGGCCGGCGACGAAGGTGGCAATCACCTTGCCCTCCATCCGCTGACCGTCAAACGGGGTATTTTTCGATTTCGAGTTGAGCGTGAAGCGGTCGAGGACGAAGGGCGCGGCGGGATCGAAAAGCACCAGATCGGCGGGCGCGCCCTCGGCCAGCCGCCCCTGCGGCAGGCCGAGCCGTTTCGCGGGGTTCAGCGCCATGGCGCGGAAGAGCTGCGGCAGGGTGAGGTGACCGGCATGGTAAAGCCGCATCGTCGCAGGAAGGAAGGTCTCAAGCGCCACGGCACCGCTTGCCGCTTCCTCATAGGGCAGGCGCTTCGATTCCTCGTCCTGCGGCGTGTGCATCGACGATATGATGTCGATCAGGCCCGCGGCCACCGCCTCGACGGTGGCGAGGCGGTCGTCCTCGGACCTGAGCGGCGGCTTGACCTTGAAGAAGGTGCGGTAGTCGCCGACGTCGAATTCGTTGAGCGTGAGGTGGTGGATCGAGGTGCCCGCCGTCACGTCGAAGCCGTTGGCCTTGGCACGCTCCAGCGGCGGCAGGGCGCGGGCGGTGGTGATCTGGTCGAAATGGTAGCGGACCCCGGTCATCTCGACCATCCCCATGTCCCGGTCGAAGCCGATACGCTCGGCCATCGGGCTTACGCCGGGCAGGCCGCGCAGGGACGCGAACTTGCCCGAGGTGGTGGCTGCGCCCTTCGACAGGATCGGCTCCTGCGGATGGCCCATGACGAGCGCGCCGAGCGACTTCGCGTAGGTCAACGCGCGGGCAAGGACCTTGGTGTCCGTCACCACATGGTCGCAATCGGTGAAGGCGATGGCGCCTGCGTCGAGCAGGAATCCGATCTCCGTCATCTCCCGCCCCGCACGGCCCTTGGTCAGCGCGGCCATGTGGCGGATGCGGACAGGCGAAGCCTCGGCCGCGCGGCGGGTGACGAATTCGAGCACCTCGGGCGTATCGATGGCCGGGTTGGTGTCGGGCCGCGCGATGATCATGGTGACACCGCCCGCCGCCGCCGCGAGGCCTGCCGAGCGGAACGATTCCTTGTGCCGTTCCCCCGGTTCGCCGATCTTCACGCCCAGATCGACGATGCCAGGGGCGAGGCATTTGCCGTGGCAGTCGATGACCGTCGCGCCTTTGGGGGTCTTGACGTCACCGATCCCAGTGATCTGGCCGTTCTCGATCAGCAGGCTGCCGGTGGTTTCGGTCAGCGCCTCGGGGTCAATCAGTCGAGCGTTGGTGAGGTGGGTGGTCATGCGGTGCCTGTCTGGATTTGCCGGATCAGGCGGAAGGGTGTTTCCGCATCGGAAATGCCTTCGAAGCCGATCTTCGTGGTCGTTCTGCCGCCATCCGAGTCGCGCTCGTGAAGCGCATGAAACCAAAGATTGTCATAGCTACCGCATTTCTCGATTTCGACCGCTGTTGAAGGAAGTATCGGGAAGACCTCGAGACTGCGGCGCAGATAGGCCTTCGCGACATAGGCGCAGCGAGTGCTGATGGCATAACGGATCTTGCGATGCGCGCTCCGCGCCGCCAGCCATTGCCCGAAGACCATGATCGCGCCTGCGCCCGCGAACGGTGTGGAAAAGACCGCAAGGAAAAGCCCAAGACCGACGTCCCAGATGGATTTCGCCAGTATGGTGGTGCGCAGACCGAACCCGAACAGTCCAATCCCAACTATCAGGAATGGAATGCCGAAGACGGCAAGAAAGATGATCTTCGGCCAAGGACGTACACCCGGCAAGGGCGTGCCTTCCCACAGGAGACGTTCGTCCGGCTGAAAAAAGATCTGCCAAGATGGCGCACTCACACCATCACCCCCACCGCCTGCCGTCCGCGCTCGGCCCGCAGGTTCCGCGCCAGAAGGTCCATGCAGGCCATGCGGACGGCCACGCCCATCTCGACCTGATCCTGAATCACCGACCGGTTGATGTCGTCGGCCAGTTCCCCGTCGATCTCCACGCCCCGGTTCATCGGGCCGGGGTGCATGACGATGGCGTCCTCTTTCGCGAAGCCCAGCTTCTCGGCGTCGAGCCCGTAGCGGTGGTAGTATTCCCGCTCGGACGGGATGAAGCCGCCGTCCATGCGTTCCTTCTGAAGGCGCAGCATCATCACGACGTCACACCCCTTCAGTCCCTCGCGCATGTCCTCGTAGACCTCGCAGCCGAGGTCCGAGACCCCAGAGGGCATCAGGGTCGGCGGGCCGATCAGACGGATGCGGTTCTCCATCTTGCCAAGCAGGATCAGGTTCGACCGGGCGACGCGGCTATGCGCGATGTCACCGCAGATCGCGACGGTCAGGCGCTGCAACCGGCCCTTCGCCCGGCGGATCGTCAAAGCGTCCAGCAGCGCCTGTGTCGGGTGTTCGTGCCGCCCGTCGCCCGCGTTCAGGACGGCGCAATTCACCTTCTGCGCGAGAAGATCGACCGCGCCCGAGGCCGGGTGGCGGACGACCAGAAGATCAGGGTGCATCGCGTTCAGCGTCAGCGCGGTGTCGATAAGCGTCTCGCCCTTCTTCACCGACGAATGCTGCATCGCCATGTTCATCACATCGGCGCCAAGGCGCTTGCCGGCGAGTTCGAAGCTCGCCTGCGTCCGCGTGGACGCCTCGAAGAACATGTTGATCTGGGTCATGCCTTCCAGCGCGTCGGAATGCTTGATCGTGCGCTGGTTCAGCTCGACGTACTTTTCGGACAGGTCGAGGACGGTGCGAATCTCTTCCGGGGCCAGATGTTCGATGCCGAGAAGATGACGCGCGCGGAATGTCATGGTGTCTCCGGTCCCGTTTCGCCCGGTTATGGCAAAACCGCGTGGGTCGGGCAACGCTCAATCGGCGGCGGGCCGGAGCGTCTCGAAAAAGCGGGCGTGGGGGATGCAGGGAATAGCTTCGTCCAGCGACGGGTTGCGCAGACCCGTGCGGAAAGCACGGAAATGGTACGACCAGTGATGGCCGGTCGGCCCCTCGGGCGTACCGACCAGCAGGATCGCGTGGTGGCCAAACGCCTTGTCCATCGTGAGGAACGTCAGTTCCTCGGCTGAGGCGGGCGGTCGCCCCCGGTTCATGAGCGCCACGCAGTAAGGCGCGTCTCCTGCGATCGTCTCGGCGCTGGCGCGCACCAGGCCGGGAAAGACAACCGCGCCCCAGACGGAAAGTGCGGCCAGCGCTAGGCCGAAGGCGGTCAGCGACCGGAGCGGCCCCCGTCCGAGTCGGATCGCTGCCAGCGCCGCGCCGAGTCCAGCGACGAAAAGAACGGCATGCCAGAGGTAGCCGTGGCCCGCGCCCTCGGCCACCCATCCAAGCGCCAGAAAGACAAGAAACGCCGCGAAGGCGCCGTAGCCTGCGATCAGCGCCCGGTCGAACCAGCGCAGCACCGGCGCATCGCCGCGCGCGAGACGCGGGCCATGCCGGGTTCGTCGCCAAAGCTCGTAGACGCCTCGCGCAGCAAGGGCCGCCGACCATGCCGCGAGAACAACGGCCATGATCGCGAGAGCCAGCACATATCCAATTCCGGGGTCGTGGTAGGGCGGCTCAAGGCGGAATGCCAGGAGCAACGCCAGAAGCATCGTCACCGCGACGCGCCAGGTCCAGCGCCAGGGCAGACAGGCGAAGAGTGCGCTACCGGCAAGCGTGATCGGGTGAAAGAGTATGTGAAACATGTGCCCTACCAGTGGCCGTCCGACAGGCGGAGAGTGGCCCCGGCATGACCCGCGCGCAAGGGCGCGACACGCGACCTGGGCCAAGCGCGGCGACATATTTGACCGTTTACCTTGCCCCAGCCACGCCGTAGCTTTGCCGTCATGGAACCCAACCTCGCAGACATGGATTTCAACACTGCCAGGGCGCTTCTCGAATGGCAGATGGAGCTTGGCGCGGACGAGCCGATCGGCGACCTCCCGGTGAACCGCTATGAAGTGTGGGACGACCTGCCGGAGGCGCCTGAAGCCCGCGTTGCCGAAAGCCCGACCGCATCCGCGCCAGAGGTTGATCCTGTGGCAGTCGCGACCGAGGCCGCCGCGCGGGCCGGGAATCTTGAGGAACTGGCGGCACTACAGTCGGCCTATGAGTTCTGCGAGCTGAAGAGGGGCGCGCGGAACTTCGTTTTCGCCGACGGCAACCCCGAGGCGCGGGTCATGGTCATCGGCGAAGCACCGGGCCGGGACGAGGATCAGGCGGGCCGTCCCTTTGTCGGACGCGCCGGACAGCTTCTGGACCGGATGTTCGCGGCGATCGGGCTCTCGCGGACCGCGCATCATGGGGATGAAGCGCTCTACATCACCAACGTCATGCCGTGGCGGCCGCCGCAGAACCGCGACCCTGAACCGGCGGAGATCGCGATGATGCTGCCCTTCGTCAGGCGGCATGTGGAGTTCGTGAATCCCGATATCATCGTCCTGATGGGCAACACGTCTTGTCTTGCGGCACTCGGCCAGCGGGGCATCTTGCGGCTGAGGGGCAACTGGGCCGAGGCGTTCGGCAAACCGACGATGCCGATGACCCATCCGGCCTATCTTCTGCGCAACACGGCGGCCAAGCGCGAGGCCTGGGCGGATTTGTTGGAAATCAAGGCAAGGTTGAGGGGGCTAGCATGAGAGTACTTGCCTTCTCCGATCTGCACCTCGATGTGTCGGCGCGCGATGCGATAATTGCAGCTGCCGATAGCGCCGACCTGATCGTCGGCGCGGGCGACTTCGCGGTCCGGCTTCGCGGTCTTGACGAGTTCATGGTGGCGTTTGAGACGGTTGCGAACAAGGCGATCTTCATCGCGGGCAATAATGAAACGGTGGAGGAGTTGCGCGGCGCGACGGCCGCGCGGGTGTTGCATGGCGAGACGGCCGAGATTAACGGTCTGGTCTTTGCTGGTCTCGGTGCCGCTGTTCCTCCCCTTCAGACCCTGCCCTGGGATTCGTTCGACCTGAGTGAAGAGCGGGCCGAACGCCTGCTGGCAGGGATTGAGCGTGCTGATATTCTCATCTCCCATTCGCCGCCGAGGGGCGTTTGCGATCGGCATGGACGGCTCGGCTCAATCGGTTCTGACGCCGTGCTGGCCGCGACACGCCGGCTGGGACCACGTTACCTGCTTTGCGGCCATATTCACGACGATTGGGGCGCGCGCGGCAGGATCGGACAGACCGAGGTGATGAATCTCGGCCCTGGCCGGACCTGGATCGACATCTGACGGAGCGCATATGAGCCGGATCGACGAAAGCAAGGATTTCGTTCCCGTCCGCATCGCGGTGCTGACGGTTTCCGATACGCGCGGGCTGGCCGAGGACAAGTCGGGCGACACCCTCGTCGCGCGGCTGACCGATGCGGGGCATCTTCTCGCCCATCGCGCGATCCTGCCCGATGAGCGCGCGGAGATCGCCGGCCAGCTGCGGGCGTGGGTCGCCGACCCGGAGGTCGACGTGATCCTGTCCACCGGCGGCACGGGCCTCACCGGCCGCGATGTCACCGTCGAAGCCCATCGCGATGTCTACGAAAAGGAGATCGAGGCCTTCGGTACCGTCTTCACCATTGTCTCGATGCAGAAGATCGGGACGAGCGCCGTGCAGAGCCGCGCCTGTGGCGGGGTCGCGGGCGGCACCTATCTTTTCGCGCTGCCGGGAAGCCCCGGTGCATGCAGGGATGCCTGGGACGAGATCCTGAAGTGGCAGTTCGACTACCGTCACCGCCCCTGCAACTTCGTGGAAATCATGCCGCGCCTCGATGAGCATCTGCGACGGAAGTAAACCCTTCGCGCGTTTGAGATTTTGCGCTTGGACGCTTGGCGGCGGGGGACTAGGATTTCCCTTGGTTCAGAGAATAACCGGAAAAACATGCGTTTGCTCGTCCGAAGCCTGACAGGGCTTTTCCTTTTGGCGGTCACGGTCGCCCTGCTTGCGGTGGCAGGGGCCACGGTCCGCAGTGCGTTGATTGCGCGCAACGCCGAGGATGGCAGGGGCCGGCCCGCGTCGGAAAGGACGTTCTCGGCGCGTGTCGTGACGCTTGAACCGGGGCCGATCACGCCGGTGCTGACGGCCTACGGCCAGGTCGAAAGCCGGCGGCGGCTGGAACTGCGGGCGGCGGCGGCGGGGCCGATCACGGAACTTGCCCCCGAGTTCGCCGATGGCACGGCGGTCAGGCAGGGGCAGCTTCTGGTCCGGATCGACCCTGCCGACGCGAAAAGCGCGCTTGATCTGGCGCGGAACGGTCTGGCGGAGGCCGAGGCGGAACGAGAGGATGCCGAGCGCGCCCTGAAGCTTGCGGCGGACGATCTTGCCGCGGCGGAGGTGCAGGGCGCCCTGCGACAGCAGGCGCTGGAGCGCCAGAGGGATATCGCGACGCGGGGGCTGGGGACCGCGGCCGATCTTGAAACAGCAGAACTGGCCATGTCGAGCGCCACGCAGGGCATCGTTTCCCGGCGTCAGGCGCTAGCCACTGCTGAGGCGCGCGCCGCGCGCGCCGACACGGCGATGGAGCGGCAGCGGCTGGCGGTTGCCGATGCCGAACGCCGACTTGCCGAAACCGAGCTTCGCGCTTCGTTCGACGGGGTTCTGTCGGGCGTGGTCGCGGTGGCGGGCGGTCTGGCGTCGAAGAACGAGAAGCTGGGCGAGTTGATCGACCCGGCGGCGCTGGAAGTTTCCTTCAGGGTCTCGACCGCGCAGTTCGGACGCCTGATCGACGAGACGGGCGGGTTGCTTCCGCTGCCGGTCACCGCCTCGCTTGATGTGCTGGGGCTGGGCCTTGAGGCCGGGGGTGTAATGTCGCGGGTCGACGCGGCGGTTGGCGCAGGGTCAAGCGGGCGGCTTCTGTTCGCGACGCTCGGCGCCGCGCCGGGCTTCCGGCCCGGTGATTTCGTGACACTGCGGATCGATGAGCCGGCGCTGGACGGCGTGGCGATGGTGCCGGCAACCGCTGTCGGCGCGGACGGGATGGTACTTGCCGTCGGACCCGACGACCGGCTTGAAGCCGTGACCGCCGACGTGCTGCGCCGTCAGGGCGACGACGTAATCCTTAAAGTAGGCGCACTTGCCGGGCGCGAGATCGTGAGCGAGCGGACCGCCCTTCTGGGCCCCGGGATAAGGATCAAGCCGATCCGCGAGGGAGGGGTGGCCGCGGCGGAGGATCAGGCGATGATTGATCTGACCCCGGAGCGACGCGCGGCGCTGATAGCCTTCGTGGAAGCCTCGGAGGCGATGCCGACCGAAGCGAAGGCGCGCGTTCTGGCACAGCTTCGCGACGGCCCGGTTCCGGCGGATGTCGTCAGCCGGATCGAAGCGCGGATGGGCGGCTGATGGTCGAGCGTCCGGACAGGTTCAGGGCGGCGGGGGGGATCCTTTCGTATTTCACCCGCCATCCGACCGCCGCCAATCTTGTTCTGGTGATCTGCATCGCCGCTGGCCTTGCGGCGCTGCCGAGGATGCGCGCGCAGTATTTCCCTGACGTCGTTCTGGAAGAGATCGGCGTCAGCGTCGCATGGCAAGGTGCCGGCGCCGAGGATATCGACCGCGGCATCATCGAGTTGATCGAGCCGGGGATTGCCGCAGTCGACGGTGTCTCGGAGGTCACGTCGAACGCGCGCGAGGGGCTTGCCAGCATGAACATCACGTTCGAGCCGGGCTGGAACATGGGTCAGGCGCAGGACGACGTGGAAACGGTGATCGCGGCCGCCGGCAACCTGCCGGAAGATGCGGACGACCCTGAGATCACGCGGCGCGCTTGGCGTGACCGGGTGACGGACATGGTGATTGCCGGTCCGGTAGGGCAGGAGCAACTGACCCGCCTTGCAGATGAGTACATCGCCCGGCTTTATCGCGCCGGGGTGACGCGCGTGTCCACGGAAAGCATCGCGGCGCCGGACATCACGATCATCGTCCCCATGGCCGAACTTCTGCGCCACGACTTGACACTTTCCGAGATCGCGGATCGGGTCGGGGCCGAGGCTGACCCGGACCCGGCGGGAGAGGTGGCTGGCGGCGCGGCGCGCCTCCGGACCGGGAGCGAACGGCGCTCACCTGAAACGCTTTCCGAGATCGTTCTGCGTGCCGAGCCGGATGGGGCCGGGCTGCGGCTGGGTGACATCGCCCAGATCCGGCAAGAGGCGGGCAACTCGGTGCTGGGCTACTATGTCGGCGATAACCCGGCGGTTCTGATGCGGGCGGACCGCTCGGCCGAAGGCGATGCGATCGGGATTCAGGAGACGGTGGCGGCGGTCGCGGCCGAGATGCGCCCGACCCTGCCCGAAGGCGTCACGATCGAGCTTGTCCATTCGCGGTCCGAGGATATTCGCGCACGGCTTGATATCCTTCTCGACAATGGACTTCTGGGCCTTGCGTTGGTCGTCTCGCTTCTGTTCCTGTTCCTGAACGCGCGCACCGCATTTTGGGTCGCGGCGGGCATTCCGGTTGCAATGCTTGTCGCGGTTGCGTTGATGCAGGTCGTCGGGATCACGCTCAACATGGTCTCGCTCTTCGCTCTGATCCTGACGCTCGGCATCGTCGTGGACGATGCGATCGTCGTGGGGGAGCATGCGGATTTTCGCGCGCGCCAACTGGGTGAACCCGCCGTCGTCGCGGCGGAAACCGCTGCCAGGCGCATGGCAGCACCCGTCTTTTCCTCGACCATCACGACAGTGGTTGCATTTCTTGGGCTGATCGCGATCTCGGGCCGGTTCGGCGACCTGATCGCCGACATCCCCTTCACGGTCAGTGTGGTGCTGATCGCGTCGCTGCTCGAATGTTTCCTGATCCTGCCGCACCACATGGCGCATGCGTTGGCGAAGATCGGCGGCGGTAAGTGGTATGACGCCCCGAGCCGGTTCATGAACCGAGGCCTCGGCTGGGCGCGCGACAGGCTGATCCGGCCCCTGACGCGCGCAGTCGTCTTTGCGCGCTATCCGGTGATCGCCGGTGCGCTGGCCCTGCTTGCCTGGGAAACGGGGTTGTTCCTGAGGGGGGACGTCAACTGGCGGTTCTGGAGTTCACCCGAGCGACCGGTGATAACCGGCAATTTCGCCATGCTGCCGGGGGCCACCGTCGAGGACACGCGCGCGGTGATGAGCGCGCTTCAGAAGGCGGCAGACGACGTTGCAGCCGATTTCAGGGCTGAACACGGCGGCGCGCCCCTGCGTCATGTCATGGCCCAGATCGGGGACAACGCCTGGCCCCGGCTGGCAAGTTCAGAGACCAAGGAGCGGGAGCAGCTTGGCGCGATTTCGATCGAATTGTCCGACCCTGACCTTCGCAGCTGGACGAGCACCGATTTCGTCACCGCGCTGCAGGATGCAGCGCCAAGCCACCCGATGCTGGAAGAGCTGTCGTTTCGCAGCTGGAGGGCGGGGCCAGGCGGAAGTGCCTTGGATATCCAGTTGATCGGTGCTGACGTCGGAGTGCTGAAGGCTGCCGCGGAAGAGTTGAAACGTGAACTGGCGGTCTTTCCAGAGGTGTCGGGGCTCGAGGACTCGCTGCCTTACGACAAGGATGAGTTGATCCTGGAACTGACCCCGCAGGGCCGGGCGCTTGGCTTTACCGTCGAAGCGCTTGGACGTGACCTGCGCAATCGGCTGAGCGGGATCGAGGCGGCGACCTTCCCTGAAGGCCCGCGCACCGCCACGATCCGCGTGGAGTTGCCGCAGACGGAACTGAGCGCCGATTTTCTCGAACGGATGCTGATGCGCAGTTCGAACGGCATCTATGTGCCGCTTTCGGATATCGTCAGCGTTGAAGTCCGTTCTGGTTTTTCGACGATCCGGCGGGAGAATGGCCAGCGCGTGGTCAGCGTGACCGGCGATCTGGATGACGGCGATCCGGCGCGGGCGGTAGAGATCAACGAAAGGCTTGACCGCGAAATCCTGCCCTCCATCGCCGCCGATTTCGGCGTCGGCCATGAATTGTCGGGGCTTCGCGAGGATGAGGACAGATTTCTGAGCGATGCGCTGATGGGACTGATGGGCGCGTTGCTGGGGATCTACGCGGTGCTTGCGTGGATATTTTCAAGCTGGACACGGCCGATCGCGGTGATGTCGGTGATCCCGCTGGCGCTGATTGGCGCGATTCATGGCCACTGGGTTTGGGAACTGCCGCTGTCGATGTTTTCGGTCGTCGGCATGATCGGCATGTCGGGCATCATCATCAACGACGCGATCGTCCTGATCTCCACGATCGACGAATATCGCGAAAGCCGCAATCTGCACGACGCGATCGTCGATGCGGTGGGGGATAGGCTCCGGCCGGTCATGCTGACGACGGCGACGACGGTGCTGGGCCTTGCGCCGCTGCTCTATGAAGGGTCGCGACAGGCGGAGTTCCTGAAGCCGACCGTCGTCACGCTGTGCTTCGGTCTTGGGTTCGGCATGGTTCTGGTGCTGCTCGTGATTCCGGCGGTCGTGGCGATCCAGCAGGATGTGGGCCGACAGATCCGGGCGTTTTTCAGGGTTGCGCGCGTGCGGCGGTTGCGGGTGTTCCTGGGTCTTGCGGGGGCCGCAGTGACCGTTGCCTTCGGCATGCTGATGGGGCCTGCGCTTTTGTCGGGCCAGGGCGTTCTTTTGGCTTTCGGGTGGTTTGTCGCCGCCGCTGCCGTCGCGATCCTTGCCGTGGGAGCAATCGGCGCGATGCTGATCCGGCGGCGTCAGCCATTGCCGCAGCCCTGAACGTCCACCGCCCTGCCGCCATCGGCGAAGACGGTGATGCGAACCTTGGAGCGGTCGAGCGCGAATGGCTGCGCGTTCGCGGGAACAAGATCGGTCTGCATGATGAGCGCGCCGCCCTCGCGCCGGGTCTCTGCCGCCGAGACCCAGACCGGGCTGCCCGTCAGCTCGACGACCGCGAATTCGTTCGCGCCCAGCGTCGGCAGGGCAAGTTCGGTCGTCAAGCGCAGGCCGTCGCGGATGGGTTCGGCGGCGCAGTGCGTCGACGACAGGCCGGCGGTAGCCGCGGACTCTGGCACGTCGTCAAGCGCCGCGCGGATCAAGGGGTCCGGCGCGCCGTTGCCCGAGAGGTCAGCTGCGACCTCCACTGTGACCGGCACGCAGATCTCGTCGCAGACGCCGAGGTCGATCCGCGCCACCGCCCTGATCGGCGCACCGGCGCGCTCGGGCCGCAGCTCGATCGGAAGCACCAGCTCGTCATGGTAGCCAAGTGTGCGCATGCCGTTAAGGTCGAAGATGTCGGGGCGCGGCCAGTGAAACGACACCGCGCCGATGTTTTCCGAGCCGCGCCAGTCGAAGCTCGGCGGAAAACCGGCATCGCCCGGCGCCCGCCAATAGGTCTTCCACCCCGGAGCCAGGGTCAGATGCAGCGCGGCCATGCGACTGCCACTGTCGGTCTGCCAGCCGCCCCGAAGCTCAGCCCGAAGAATATCGTCGGGCACCTCCTGGGCGCCAACGCCAGACCCGAACGTCGCAAGCAGTGCGCCGGCGGCCAGTGATTTCCGAATCCCAGTCATCATGCACCCACAAATAGGCGGTCCACTGCCGAAGGAAAGGCAGAACCGTGCCACTCACGAAGAGTTTTGTCGGCAGCGCCCCTTGCGTCAAACGCCGGGGGGCGCGATCCTTGGAAAAGGAGGCAGCGGATGAATCTCAGCGGCAAGCTTCTGATCGCCATGCCCGGAATGGGCGATCCGCGCTTTGATCGCAGCGTCGTCTATCTGTGCGCGCATTCCGACGATGGCGCGATGGGATTGATCGTGAACAAGCCCGCGCCCGACATCTCGTTCGGTCAATTGCTGGAGCAACTGGGGATCACGCAAAAGGATGATGCCAACGCCATCCGCGTGCATTTCGGCGGCCCGGTCGAGGTGTCGCGCGGCTTCGTGCTGCATTCGACCGATTATGGCGGCCCGGGGGCGACCCTCAGGGTTGATGACCAGTTCGGCATGACGGCGACGCTCGACATTCTCGAAGCCATTGCCAGCGGTCGCGGACCTGAATCCTCGCTACTCGCTCTGGGTTACGCGGGTTGGGGGCCGGGACAGCTTGAAAGCGAAATCCTGCAGAACGGCTGGCTGACCTGTGACGCGACACCGGGTATAGTGTTTTCCGAGCGGAACGATGCGAAGTGGACAGAGGCGCTGAAATCACTTGGCGTCGACCCGCTCACGCTTTCGGCCGCTGCGGGGCGTGCTTGAAGCCTACGCGACCGTTCGCGTGAACGTAAAGGTCGTCGGTCCGTCATAGCCTTCATGGGCCGTTTCTGCGGACTTCGTGAATCCCATTGCGGCGAATGCGGCGTGGTTTCCGGTCAGTTCCACCCGGCTTTTCATTTCCAGGTGGTCGAGCCCCAGGGACCGCGCCCGCGTTTCAGCCAATGTGATGAGTTGCCGGCCAAGGCCCGCACGGCGGAATCGATCCGATACGGCGAGCTTGCCGATGTAAAGGGATTCGGGGTTCTGGGTCAGGAACATGCAGGCGATCGGTGCGCCTTCCTCTTCGATCACCCAGACTTCACCGGCTTCGGCTTGACGCGCGATTTCGGCAGCCGTCAGCCGGTGGACGGAGGAAGGAGGGTCGATGATGCCATCCATGTAGGCGAAGGCGGAACGGATGAGATTGAGGACCGCCGTCATTTCCTCATCCGGCGAGATCCGGCGAGGCGTGCGGCGAAGCGGCAACCGGTCTGCGAGTTTCACCCAAGGAAGGCGTTCATTCGCGTGGACATGCGCGGTGGGAGAATAGAGTGACGGGTCGGAGAGTGTCGCGGCATAAAGGTCGATCTCGTTCATGCGGCTTGGTGACTGATACGCCATCGGCGTGCCGCAGGTCGCGCAGAAGAAGCGGTTCACGCCAGGGCTTGACTGATAGCTTCGCGGTTCGGTTCCGGTCCACGCAAAGCGGGCATGATCGACGGCAAAAAAGCTCGTGAAAGGCGATGCGGTTGCGCGGCGGCAGCTTTCGCAATGACAATGAACCTGCCAGTTCGGCGCGCCCTCGAAGCGGTAGCTTACCGCGCCGCACAGGCAATGGCCTGTTCCACCCTCCATCGTGGCCTCCGCTCAGCCGAACAAACCGATAAGGCGTCGGGCGTGACCGGGCGTCAAGGGGGTCGCCGTCAACTTTGAAAAGCCGCATCCACGCTGCACGGAAAGGAGGTCGCTTCGATATCTTGTGGAAAACAGCGGGCTCCTAACCATATACGGGGGCTTCGGCATTGACTCGAAGCGCCATCCGCCCAAGGATTGCAGACCCTTGGGAATCAATCGAAGGCTCCACCACTTGCGCTTTACCCGGCTGAGACTGAATGGATTCAAGAGCTTCGTAGATCCGACGGATCTTGTCATCCATGAAGGGCTGACGGGCGTCGTCGGTCCGAACGGCTGTGGCAAGTCGAACCTACTGGAAGCCCTGCGCTGGGTGATGGGCGAAAACCGCCCCACCGCGATGCGCGGCGACGGGATGGAGGACGTGATCTTCGCCGGCGCGGCCACGCGACCCGCCCGCAATTTCGCCGAGGTGGCCATCACGATCGACAACACCGAACGGCTCGCACCGTCGGGCTTCAACGATCTGGACCAGTTGGAGATCGTCCGCAGGATCACGCGCGATGCCGGATCGGCCTACAAGGCCAATACCAAGGAAGTCCGAGCGCGCGATGTGCAGATGCTGTTCGCCGACGCCTCGACAGGCTCGCATTCGCCGGCGCTGGTGCGGCAGGGGCAGATTTCCGAGCTGATCAACGCCAAACCGAAGAACCGCCGCCGGATTCTTGAAGAGGCGGCAGGTATCTCTGGCCTCTATCAGCGCCGGCACGAAGCCGAATTGAAACTCAACGCCACCGAGCAGAACCTGCTGCGGATCGAGGATGTGGTCGAGCAACTGGCGGGCCAGCTTCAGACGCTCGCCCGGCAGGCGCGTCAGGCGGCCCGCTACCGCGAGATTGGCGAAGAGCTTCGGCGGGCCGAAGGGATGCTCCTCTATCGCCGCTGGCGCGAGGCCGATCAGGCGCGGCTGACAGCGGAGAGTGATCTGACCGAACGCACAAAGCTTGCCGCCCAAGCCGAAACCGCAGCGCGTGCTGCTGCGAAAACCCGGGCCGAGCGCGAAAACGGCCTGCCGCCCCTGCGCGAAGAGGAAGCGGTGGCCGCCGCCGTGCTTCAGCGGCTGCAGGTTCAACGCGATACCCTCAACGATCAGGAAGCCCGGGCACTGCAAGCCATCGAAACGCTCCAGGGGCGGATCGAACAACTCGCACGCGATCTGGACCGTGAGGCTGGTCTCAACCGCGATGCGGGCGAGACGATCGAGCGACTGGAGTGGGAGCAGGGCCAGCTTGCCAAGGCCGCCGACGGCCATGACGCGCGCCTAGCCGCCGCGCTCGATGCGGCACAGGAAGCGGCGCGGGTGCTTTCTGACCGTGAAACGGCGCTGTCGGAGCTGACTGAGGATGTGGCGCGCCTCTCAGCCCGCCACCAGTCGGCGCACCGTTTGCTGGCTGACGGACGCTCTACACTGGAGAAATCCGAGGTGGAAGCGGGTCGTGCCAAAGCCGCCGCGACCGAGGCGGAAGCCGCATTGAACAAGGCCAGCAACGATCTTTCCGGCGCCGACGCCGCGCAGCAGGAATCGACAGCCGCCGCAGCAGCGGCCGAGGCCGCACTCGTCGCGGCGGATGAGGCCAGGACGGACGCACAGGCGAAGGAATCCGAGGCCCGCGCCGCACGATCTGCGACGGAGGGTGAGGCTAGCGCACTGAAAGCCGAGGCCGCTGCGCTTCTCAAGCTTGTCGAACGCGAAGCAACCACCGGCAAACAGGTGCTTGACCGGGTCGAGGTCAAGAAAGGCTATGAAAAGGCATTGGGTGCGGCACTGGCCGATGATCTGCGCGCACCCGAAATCGCGGATGGAGCCGCATCGGGCTGGGCGGTTCTTCCCGGCTATTCGCAGGCGCAGAGCTTGCCGGATGGCGTCTCGGCACTGTCGAACCACGTGACGGTGCCCGAGGTGTTGGCGAGGCGGATCGGCCAGATCGGGCTTGTGGACAAGAAGGACGGCGCGCGGCTTCAGGCGCAGTTGAAGCCGGGGCAGCGGCTGGTGTCTGTGGAAGGCGACCTCTGGCGCTGGGACGGGTTTCGTGCCGGTGCCGAGGATGCCCCTTCGGCGGCGGCGCTGAGGCTCCAGCAACTCAACCGGCTGGTCGAACTGAAGCGTGATCTTGAGGAGGCCTCGGCCCGTGCCGAGGGTGCGCGTAAGGCGCACGAGCACTTGACGAGGCGTCTTGCAGAAACCACCGAGGCGGATCGCGCGGCGCGGGATGCTCGCCGCGAAGCGGATCGCCGGATGGCAGAAGCGTCGCGAGCGTTGTCGAAGGCCGAGGCCGACCGCTCCATTGCCGGTGGCAAGCTTGAAAGCGCGCGTCTTGCCGTTGTCCGCCATGAGGAAGAGGCTATGGCGGCGCGCTCGCAGGTTCGCGAGGCGGAGGCGGCGGTCAAGGCGCTGCCTGACATCGACGGCGCGCGGGCGGAACTCGAGGACGTCAAGCTGACGGTGGAAGCGGCGCGGATGACGATGATGGCCAAGCGATCGGCCCATGACGAGATCCGTCGCGAGGGCGAGGCGCGGACGAGGCGCGGACAGGAGATCACCAAGGAAATTTCCGGCTGGAAGCATCGTCTTGAGGCGGCGGAAAAACGCAGCGCGGAACTCGCGGAGCGGAAGGCCGGGAGCGAAGCCGAACTGAAGGAAGCGTCCGCGGCGCCCGCAGGAATCGCGGCCGCGCGCGAAGAGTTGTCCGATGCGGTCGACCAGGCCGAGACCCGCCGCCGCGCGGCGGCTGACAAACTGGCACTGGCAGAGGCAGCCCTGCGCGCGGCTAGGGATGCGGAACGCGATGCCGAACGCGCGGCGTCGGAGGCGCGCGAGGCCCGGGCGCGGGCAGAGGCCCGTTCAGACGCCGCGCGCGAAACCGTCGCCGCCGCCGCCGAGCGGATCCGTGAGGAGACTGAAAACGGCCCCGCAGAGCTACTGCAAAGCCTTGCCGCCGATCCCGAGCAGATGCCTGGCGCGGAAGCGCTCGACAACGACGTTCACCGGCTGCGCCGCCAACGTGACGCGCTGGGTGCCGTGAACTTGCGGGCGGAGGAAGATGCGCAGGAAGTGCAGGCAGAGCATGATAACCTTGTCTTGGAGAAGGCCGATCTGGAGGAGGCGGTCAAGAAGCTCCGTTCGGGGATTGCGGGGCTTAACCGGGAAGGCCGCGAGCGGCTTTTGACCGCTTTCGAGCAGGTGAACGCGAACTTCCGCGTGCTTTTCACCCATCTTTTCGGTGGCGGCGAGGCCAATCTCGTGCTGGTCGAAAGCGAAGATCCGCTCGAGGCTGGGCTGGAGATCATGTGCCAGCCGCCGGGCAAGAAGCTGGCGACGCTGTCGCTCCTCTCCGGTGGGGAGCAAACGCTGACAGCTCTGGCGCTGATCTTTGCGGTGTTCCTCGCGAACCCGGCCCCGATCTGCGTTCTGGACGAGGTTGACGCGCCCCTGGACGACGCCAACGTCACGCGCTTCTGCGACCTCCTTGACGAAATGACGCGGCGGACTGACACCCGCTTTCTGATCATCACCCACCATGCGGTCACTATGGCGCGCATGGACCGGCTGTTTGGCGTGACGATGGCGGAGCAGGGCGTCAGCCAATTGGTAAGCGTCGATCTGAAGCGCGCCGAGGCGCTGGTCGCCTGAGGGACGGCGCAAGGCGCGCGCGCCCGCGTAACCACGTATTAATGGTTAATGGATAGAACGGGTCGTGAACAAACGACCGGAGACTCTATCATGCGGGAAACCGTATCCATTGCCACGATCTTCCTGCTACTGGCCGCCGCCGGGCTTGAACCCGGCCATGCGCAGGTTGCAAAAACCTGTAAGGCGGGCCCTGTTGCGTCATTTCTGACGGACTGCTGATGAGTGTCGGCCGCATACAAAAAGGCGCCCGCTCAATTGAACGGGCGCCAGTCGCGGAACGAGGGACAGTGAACAGAGACGCAACTGTTCCGGTGTCGCGCCTCACCTACTTAATTTAGGATCTTAAACGAACTGTGAAAGAGGGCTTCGCGCGGTTGTGATTGGCCGTCACCTCACGCGACACCAGCAGAAGACAATCCGCTGGCCGCGGACCGGTTCTCCGGCTTGTCGCCTTACCGCCGCCCCAGTGCGGCTGGCCAGTGCATATCGGCGCTCGAGATGTTGCCGGACATGTCCTGTCGCCAGATCTGGCGAACCTCGGTGCTGAAGTTGAGATAAAGCTTGCCGCCGTGGATCGTAAACGCGTCCGGCGCGGTGGGCGCCAAAGCGCCCTTGGCCATCGCATAGGCGCAATAGCCGCCATATTGCGGCGCATAGGCGGCTGGATTCATCTCGAAGGCCTCCATCGCCTCAGCCGTCGCGAAATACCAGGTCGCGCCATGCCACATCAGGGCGTAGCGCGACTTGCCCTGAACGGCCTGCCCATCCTCGACATAGGCAACGGCATCGTAGCCGGAGATCGCGATTCCACCACTGCTGTAGATTTCAGGCTCGTTCGCCAAGGCGGGCCGCAGGATGGTTCCCGCTACCGGCAGGGCAAGCGCAAAGGTGATGAGCGCCCGGCGGGTAATGCTCATGATCGTCTCCAAGGTCAGTTCGAACGCATCTCACGATGCGAAGATGGCACCCGAAACCTTGTTCGGGAACCCACTTCCCATAAGTGTGAAAAAGCGTTTCCTGTTGTGATGCTTCAACGCCTCGTATTGGCTGCGTAGAGCGCCACTGCCGCCGCATTGGAAACATTGAGTGAACCGAAGATGCCCGCGAACGGAATTCGCACCAGCTTGTCACAGGTCGCCCGTGTCTTCTCGCGCAGTCCAGGCCCCTCGGCGCCGAGCACCAGGCCGACGGGGCGGGTGCCGGCTTCAGAGATCGCGGCGGCAAGCGTCTGATCCGCCTCGCCGTCCAGTCCCAGCAGGACGAAACCCATCGACTGCAGCCTTTCCATCGCGTCGGCCAGGTTTCCGACCCTGAGATAGGGCTGACGCTCCAGTGCGCCGCTCGCCGTCTTGGCCAATGCGCCGGTTTCAGGCGCGGCATGGCGGGCGGGCGCAATGACGGCGCGCGCGCCGAAGACTTCGGCCGAACGCAGGATCGCGCCCACGTTGTGCGGGTCGGTCACCCGGTCGAGCAGGACGACAATGGGCGCACCGCTGCCGCTGACACAAATCTCTTCTAGCGACCCCCAGCTAAGGGGCCGCACTTCCAGCGCGGCGCCCTGGTGGACGCTGTCGGGGCTGAGCGGCACATGCGCGTCGAACTTGCGCGGATCGATGATTTCGGGTGTTGGCCCGCCGGAGACGACCGCTTCGCCCAACCGGTCGAACGCATTCTTGGTCAGCACCATGCGCAGCTTTTCGCGCGCGGGGTTCAGAAGAGCATCCCGGACCGCATGAAGCCCGAAAAGCCAGACCGTTTCGGCCGCCGCCGCGCGCTTGCCGCGTTCTTTGTCGATCACCCAGGCGGGCTTTTTCATGCTGTCCGGCCCCTTTGCTTCAAGTCGCCGAGAATGCTCGCAAGCGCAGGGCGAAGCAAGTCCGCCGGCTCGGATATTCGTCCTTGACGCCTCCGGCGCGCTTGGCTATGCCGCGCAGGCGTCGGGCGACGTGCTGCAAGGTGCGGCAGCGGACTGTAACTCCGCCGGGGAGACCCACGCCTGGTTCGATTCCAGGGTCGCCCACCATTCCCTCCACGAACGGTCGCGACGCGTTGTCTGACGGTGTTCGTACACCCGCTCAGAAGTCCAGGTTCTCCACGCTGAGGGCATTCTGCTGGATGAATTCCCGCCGCGGTTCCACGACATCGCCCATCAGCTTGGTGAAGATGTCGTCGGCTTCGGCGAGGTCGTCGATCTTGACCTGATTGAGCACTCGGGCGGAGGGGTCTAGCGTGGTTTCCCAGAGTTGTTCGGGGTTCATCTCGCCTAGTCCCTTGTAGCGCTGCAGCGTCAGGCCCTTTTCGCCTTCGTGCAGGATCGCCTGAAGAAGCTCGGTCGGGCCGTGAATAAGCTGATCACGGTCTTTCCGAGCCAGTTTTGCGGGCGCGCCGTAGACTTCCTGAAGTGTCTTCGTGTGCGAGGCGAGCCTGCGGGCCTCGCCCGAACGCAGGATCTGGCCGTCGAGCGTGCGGACTTCCTCTACGCCGCGGAGGCTGCGGGAAAAGCGCAGGCCCTGATCCTGGGTCGGGCGTCCCTGCCAGCCGCGTTCGTATTCGACTGCGACCTGATCAAGTCGCTTGGCGACCTCGTTTGCGACGCCCTGTGCGTCGGCGTCGATCCGGCCGGGCACCAGCGCGCCCGAAATGGCGGATTGTTCGAGAATGTGGGTCGGATAGTGGGTAGGGAACGCCAGCAAGCTCCGGCGGACAACGCGCGCCTCTTCGACAACGCGGGAAAGATCGGCGCCGGTGATTTCCTCGCCCGAGCCAAGCCGGAGGACGGCGCCCTCGACGCCCTGCTGGATCAGGTAATCCTCAAGCCCAGCCTGATCCTTCAGGTAGACCTCGGACTTGCCGCGCGCGACCTTGTAAAGCGGTGGCTCGGCGATGAAGAGATGGCCCTGTTCGATCAGTTCCGGCATCTGGCGGAAGAAGAAGGTCAGAAGCAGCGTCCGGATGTGCGCGCCATCGACGTCGGCGTCTGTCATGATGATGATCTTGTGGTAGCGCAGCTTTTCGAGGTTGAATTCATCGCGGCCGATGCCAGTGCCAAGCGCGGTGATGAGCGTGCCGATCTGGTCCGATGACAGCATCCGGTCGAAGCGGGCGCGTTCCACGTTGAGGATTTTGCCGCGAAGGGGCAGCACGGCCTGGTTCTTCCGTTCGCGGCCCTGCTTGGCGGACCCGCCGGCGCTGTCGCCTTCGACGAGGAAGAGTTCGGAAAGCGCAGGATCTTTCTCCTGACAGTCCGCGAGCTTGCCGGGAAGTGAAGCGACGTCCATCGCTGTCTTGCGCCGCGTGAGTTCGCGCGCCTTGCGGGCGGCTTCGCGGGCAAGGGCGGCCTCTATGATCTTGCCGACGATGATCCTGGCTTCGGCAGGGTGCTCCTCGAACCACTCTCCGAGCTTCTCGCCGACAAGGTTCTCGACTGCGGGGCGGACCTCGGACGAGACAAGCTTGTCCTTGGTCTGGCTGGAGAATTTTGGATCAGGCACCTTGACGCTCAGAACGCAGGTGAGGCCTTCACGGGCGTCGTCGCCGGTAAAGTCCACCTTTTCCCTCTTGGCGATGCCGGAGGTCTGGGCGTAGCTGTTGATCGTCCGGGTCAGGGCACCCCGGAAACCCGCCATGTGGGTGCCGCCGTCACGCTGGGGGATGTTGTTGGTGAAGGGCAGAACAGTTTCATGGTAGCTGTCGTTCCACCACATGGCCACTTCAACGCCGATGCCGCTGCGTTCGCCGGTGATGTAGATCGGCTCCGGCATCGCGGGAGTCTTGTGCCGGTCGAGATATTTGACGAACTCGCGTACGCCGCCTTCATACACAAGTTCGGTGCGCTGAAGTTCGGCCCCCCTGTTGTCTTCAAGAATGATCTTGACGCCCGAATTCAGGAAGGCGAGTTCGCGTAGCCGCGTCTCGAGCGTCTTGAAGATGTAGTCGAGGTTCGAAAACGTCGTGGTCGAGGCGAGAAAGCGCACCTCGGTGCCCTTTTCACCCGGTTCCGCATCGCCGACCACCCGAAGGTGCTCCACAGTTTCGCCGCGCTCGAAGCGGGCGTAGTGCTCTTTTCCATTCCGCCATATGCGGAGATCGAGCCAATCCGAAAGCGCATTGACGACCGACACGCCCACCCCGTGCAGGCCGCCCGAAACCTTGTAGCTATTCTGGTCGAACTTCCCGCCGGCATGGAGTTGGGTCATGATGACCTCGGCTGCCGAGACGCCTTCGCCGGTGTGAATGTCGGTCGGAATTCCACGCCCATTGTCGCGAACCGAGACCGAGTTGTCGGCGTGGATTCGGACCCGAACGAAGTCGGCATGCCCCGCCAGCGCCTCGTCGATGCCGTTGTCGACCACCTCATAGACCATGTGATGCAGGCCCGAGCCGTCATCGGTGTCGCCGATATACATGCCGGGCCGCTTGCGGACGGCCTCCAAACCTTTGAGAACCTTAATAGATTCCGCGCCGTATTCGGCTGGTTCTTGCGCGTTTTCGGTCATGCCCGCCTGTCCTTGTTCTTGCGTGCATTTTATAGTCGGTTGGGCGGGCATTGTCACGCCGAAGGCACAAGATTTGGTGGTTCAGCCCAGCATGATCGCCAAGGCGACTCCGATCAGCAGAATTCCGGAGAAGAGATTGAGACGTCTGAGCTTTTCAGGTGATGACAGCAATCTGCGCGCCCGGTCGAGAAAGAGCGCGAGGCCGAGGTTGCCGAACATTGGAACAAGCGCCGAAATGGCCAGGATCGCGGTGATGTCAAAGTGCGTTACCCGGCTCAAGTCAAAGAAGCCGGGGAGTACGCCCATGTAGAAGAGGATGGCCTTCGGGTTCCCGATGACAGCGGCGACGCCAACGCTGAAACCGGCCCAGATGCCGGGACGGGTCATCCGGCGCTCCGCTTTCGGTGGCCTGGCGTGCGAGAGGATGAGCCGGCTGCCCATCAGCAGGAAGACCGCCGCAGCGATCCAGCGCAGAACAGCAAGGAAATCTCCGTAGATCGAGAGGATCCAACTTAGCCCGAAGATCGCCGCGAGGGGCCAGATGAGGTCGCCTAGGGCGACGCCGATCGCGAGGGGCCATGCCGCCGCGAAGCCGCCCGAAAGTGATCTGGCGGTCAACGCAACCCAGACCGGGCCAGGCACGATCCACAGAAGCGCCATTCCGCCTGCATAAAGCGCGAGGTCGTAAAGCGATGCGCTCAAGATGCGTCCGGAAGCGTGAGTGAGCCGTCTTTGGCGAGCGGCCAGAAAGGGTTCATGGCAACCTCCCAGACATGGCCGTCCGGATCGGAGTAGTAGCCGGAATACCCGCCCCAGAAGACCTTTTCGGGCTTCTTGAGCGGCTCGGCCCCGGCGGCGACGGCGGCCTGCCATGCGGCGTCGACCTCGTCTTCCGTCTGGAAGTTCTGTGCGAGCGTAATTGCCCCGGTTCCAAGCCACGCGCCGGGGCGGTTCTGGTCCTTGGCCAGTTCATCCACCGGGAACAGCCCCAGCACGGCGCCGTGCATCTGGTAGAACACGACGCCTTCCTGCGGCCGGGTATCGTGCCATCCAAGCGCGGCATAGAAAGCCTTTGAGCGTTCGAGGCTGGCAACGCCCAGAGTGATGAGTGTAACCCGTTGTGGTGTCATGGCAGATTCCTTTCCACGACGGCGGACAACCCGCCCTCTTCGGTCACTTCGAATGCCTGCGCACGGCCGGTGAGCGTGTCGAATAGCTCCGGGCCGGTGCCGGTCAGGAAGGCCTGCGCGCCCAGTCCGGTAATCTCATCATAGAGCGCTGCGCGCCGCGCCTCGTCAAGATGGGCGGCAACCTCGTCCAGCAGGAGAATTGGCGGGGCCCCAAAATCCTCTGCCAGCGCCCGCGCGTTCGCGAGGATGAGCGAGATCAGAAGCGCCTTCTGCTCGCCGGTCGACGCCTGTGCGGCCGGCATGTCCTTGGCGCGATAGATCGCGCCAAGATCCGCGCGATGCGGCCCGACGAGCGTTCGCCCTGCCGCCAGATCGCGCCGCCTGCCAGATGCAAACGCTTCGGCAAGCGCCTCTGCGCTTTCGGCCGTAAGCTCGCCATCAGGACCGAGAATGGTCAACTCGGCCGATGGAAAAGCAGTGTCTTCCCGGCTTTGCGCCGACATGACGCGCGCGAGGGCAAGTGCGCGGTTGGACTGGATCACCGCGCCGGCCTCGGCCATCTGCGCCTCAAGCGCGCCGTACCAGCCGGGATCGCTCGCATCGTCCTTCAAAAGCCGGTTGCGTTCGCGCATTGCTTTTTCATAGGTCAGCGTCGCTTCGGCATGGCCCGGCTCGAACGAAAGCGTCATGCGGTCAAGGAACCGCCGCCGCCCGTCGGCGCCTTCGATCCAGAGCCGGTCCATCGCCGGAATGAGCCACAGCATCCTTGTGATCCGACCAAGCGCGGCCTGCGGTGCGGGCTTTCCGTCGATGACCGCAAGGCGGGGGCTTCCCGGTTCTGCGAAAGTTTCGATTTCGTGTTGCTGGTGCAAGCTTGTGATTTCGGCCGTCAGCTTCCAGCCAAGAGCTTCCGGTTTGCGCGAGATTTCGTCGGACGCGGCGCGGCGGAGCCCGCGGCCAGGCGAAAGAAGCGAAATGGCTTCAAGGACATTGGTCTTGCCCGCTCCGTTCGGTCCGAAGATCGCGACCGGGCCGGCGCGGAACGCCAATTCGGTCCGGCGGTGCGACCGGAAATGCGACATGAGAAGTGATGTGACGGCAAGCGCTGGCACGTCGCCCGGACCTTTTCCCTGGTCAAATTGCGCCCTGAAGACGACGGCGAAGCCGGATCAGACGCGCATCGGCATCACGACGTAGACGGCCGATGTGTCATTCCCTTCCCGCATCAAGGTCGGGTCGCTGGATGTGTTGAACAGAAACACCGCGTTTTCGCGGTCGACCTGGCTGGCGATCTCCAGGAGGTATTTCGCGTTGAAGCCAATCTCCAGCCGTTCATCTCCGTAGGCCACCGCCAGTTCTTCTTCCGCGGCCCCGGCGTCGGGGGCGTTCACCGACAGGATCAGACGGTCTTCGTCGAGTTGAAGCTTAACCGCCCGCGAGCGTTCGGATGAAACAGTGGCCACGCGATCGACAGCCTTGGCGAATTCGGACGCATCAACTTCCAGGCGACGCGTGTTCCTGGCAGGAATGACGCGGGAGTAATCCGGAAAGGTGCCGTCAATGACCTTGGAAGTCAGCGTGATCGCCGGGGTCGCGAAACGGATCTTGGTTTCCGAAACGGAGACCGCGATTTCCATGTCGTCGTCGTCCAAAAGTTTGCGCATTTCGCCGACGGTCTTGCGCGGGACGATCACACCCGGCATCGCCTCGGCGCCCTCGGGCAGGGGCGCGTCGATCCGGGCGAGCCGGTGGCCATCGGTCGCGACGCAACGCAGGACGCTGCCGTCCTCACCCTTCGCAATGTGCATGTAGACGCCATTCAGATAGTAGCGTGTCTCTTCGGTCGAGATGGCGAATTTCGACTTGTCGAAAAGGCGGCGCAGGACCGGGGCGGGAGCCGAGAAGTTCGCCGTGTACTCCGACGACGCCATGACAGGGAAATCTTCTTTGGGCAGGGTCGCGAGCGAGAACATCGAACGGCCGGCCTGGACCGTCAGCCGGCCCGCCGCGCTGTCGTCGGTCATCTGGACAAGCGACCCGTCGGGCAGTTTGCGAACGATCTCATGCAGCATTACCGCGGAAACAGTGGTGGACCCGGATCGTTCCACCTGCGCCGGAGCCTTGTCGACGACTTCGATATCAAGGTCGGTCGCGCGGAAACTGACGGTGTCGCCCTCCGCCTCGATCAGCACGTTGGCGAGGATCGGGATCGTGTTGCGCCGCTCCACAACCGACTGGGCCTGGCCCACCGCTTTCAGAAGCGCCGCACGCTCGATGCTGATCTTCATATCCGTCCCCTCAGGATCGCCGGGAGGGGAAAGGTAACGACTTTCCCCGCAGGCTCAAGATTTTTCGGGAATGTCCAATGGATTGGACAGAGGGTCAAGGGCGCTTCGTGCTGCCTCAGCCTTCGAGGAGACGGCGCAACAGGTCGAGGTCTTCGGCCAACTGACTGTCGGTGGCCTTCAGATCCTCGATCTTGCGGATTCCGTGCATGATGGTGGTGTGATCGCGTCCGCCGAAGCGGCGGCCGATTTCCGGCAGCGACCGGGTGGTCAGGGTCTTGGCCAGATACATCGCGACCTGACGCGGACGGGCGATCGTGCGCATGCGCTTGGGTCCGATCATGTCGGACAGGCGCATGGCGTAGTGTTCGGCGACCTTGCGCTGAATCTCGTCAATCGTCACCTTGCGATCGGAGTCGCGGAGGACATCGGACAGGCAGTCCTGCACAAGATCCAGCGTAATCTCGACACCCACGAGCGAGGCGAAGGCAAACAGCCGCGTAAGCGCACCCTCGAGCACCCGGACATTTGACGTGATCCGGTGAGCAAGAAATTCGAGCACCCCTTGGGAGACTTGAAGGCCGGAGTACTGATCGCGATAGTAGACGGCCTTGTTCTGAAGGATTCCCAGCCGAAGTTCATAGTCGGTCGGGTGAAGGTCAACCACGAGGCCGCACTGAAGCCGGCTTTTGATCCGCTCTTCCAAACCCTTGATCTCTCCCGGCGGGCGGTCGCCCGAGATGACGATCTGCCTGTTCTGATCGACCAGCGCATTGAAAGTATGGAAGAATTCTTCCTGCGTTCCTTCCTTGCCGGCAATGAACTGCACGTCGTCGACCATGAGGACGTCGACGGATCGAAACAGCTCCTTGAAACCCAGAATCTCTTTTTCGCGCAGCGCCTGGACGAAGCGGTACATGAACTGTTCGGCCGTAACATAGAGCACTCGCAGTTCCGGCCGCCGGGTCTGAAGTTCATGCGCAATCGCGTGCATGAGATGGGTCTTGCCGAGGCCCACGCCGCCATAGAGGAACAACGGATTGAAATTGACGGGCCCGCCTTCTGCGACGCGGCGGGCGGCTGCGTGCGCAAGTGCATTCGGCTTGCCCACCACGAAACTATCAAAGGTGAAGCGCGCATCGAGTTGCGCGCCTGCAAGACCCTTATCCTCGCCATTCCGCGTCCCGGAATGTGCAGACCGTCCGGCGCGGGGCGACGTGACCTTTTCCATAGGGGTTGCCCCGGCCCTGCGCGAAGCGGGCGCTGCGACGTGAAACTCGACCCGTTCCACCGTCTCTCCGGCCTCGATCAGGTGCTGACGAATCTGTTCCGCGAAATTGCGCGATACCCAGTCCCGCATGAATTTGGTCGGCGCTTCAAATCGGACGACTCCGCCTTCGATGCGGGCAAGCTTCAGCGGGTCGATCCAGGTCTTGAAATTGTTCGCACCCACCGATTTGAGAAGTTCATTTCGCACCCGCCCCCAAGAGTCTTCCGTCATTTCTTTTTGCCCAGTTCAAAACATAGACCCGCCCGAACGAGCGACCCTTCACCTCAACCCACGACTCTCGCGTCCGTCTCGCGACGAAGCGAAGGGTATGTCCCAAGACCTTGCAGCTTCCAGCCGGAAGCGCATTTAGAAATGGACATGGCAGTATCGGCATGGCTGCCGATTTCTGGACGCCTTGCAAATTGCTGGCACCCAAAAGGAACCAAGCCCGCCGAGAAGTTCGACGCGCAATTCGGGCGAGCAGGTTGCAGCCCCTGCCTTGGCCCGTGGTTACCGCATGTCCCCCAAGTGAATCGTACTGGGACGCTAGCAACTCGGGTGCGGCCCCGGCAATAGAACTTCACGCTTGACTCAGTCTTTGGCGAAACGAATCCGAAGCGCTTGTGCAAATGGGGCACAGGGCTATGGCTTGTTCCCAAAATGCAAAGGGGCACAACCGAAGTTGCGCCCCGAAACGTTCCAGCGATTTATGACGGTCAGGCGCCGAGCGCTTTGACCCGCGAGGACAGGCGCGACATCTTGCGCGCGACAGTGTTCTTGTGCAGGACACCCTTGCTGACACCCCGCGCAAGTTCGGGCTGCGCGGCCTTGAGCGCGGCCGTTGCCTGTTCCTTGTCTCCAGTGGCAAGCGCCTCTTCAACCTTGCGCAAATAGGTGCGAATCCGCGAACGGCGCGCCGTATTGACGGCATTCCGCCGCACATTCTGGCGCGCGCGCTTCTTTGACTGGGGCGTATTGGCCATGTCGAGTCTTCCGATATCGGTTCGGGTGAATCTGAAGCCGCGCTTCTAGGCCCGAGTCGCTGATAAGTCAACAGAGCGGAAAGAGGTTTTTTCCGCCTACTTGTCGCGGAACTGCGGCTCGCGTTTTTCGAGGAACGCGCTCATGCCTTCCTTTTGATCTTCGGTGGCGAAAAGGGCATGAAACAGGCGCCGCTCAAAGAGCAGCCCTTCGTGCAGGGTCGTTTCATAGCTACGGTTGACGGCTTCCTTGACCGCCATCGTGGCCAGAGCCGACTTTTCGCCGATCTTGCGCGCCGCGGCCATCGCCTCTGGAATGAGCTTGGCGGCGGGCACCACCCGGCTGACGAGGCCCGAACGCTCCGCTTCGGCGGCATCCATGAAACGTCCCGTCAGATGCATGTCCATCGACTTCGATTTGCCCACGAACCGCGTGAGACGCTGCGTGCCCCCAATTCCGGCAACGACGCCGAGGTTGATCTCAGGCTGGCCGAACTTCGCGCTATCCGCCGCGATGATGAAGTCGCACATCATCGCAAGTTCGCAGCCGCCGCCCAGGGCATAGCCCGCGACGGCGGCGATGATCGGCTTGCGGCAGCGCAACAGCGGCTCGGTACTGGCGCCGAAGAGATCCTCGGTGAAGACTTCGACAAAAGACTTTTCGGACATCTCCTTGATGTCGGCGCCCGCGGCGAAGGCCTTTTCGGAACCGGTCAGGACAATGCATCGAACCTTGTCGTTGACCTCCGATTCCTCGACGGCTTGGCCAAGCTCGGACACCAGTTTCGCGTTCAGCGCATTCAAGGCGTCCGGACGGTTGAGGCGGATCAGGGCGACGTCGTCTTCGATCTCGACGATCAAGGTCTCGTAAGCCATGGGATTCGTGCCTTTCGGAAGCTGTGGCGCAGACTCCTAACAGCACCGGCGCGTGGATCAAGTCATCTTTGGCAGCGCGGGCAGAAGAAGGTCGATCGGCCCGACTGGACGATTCGGGTAATTGTTCCGTGGCAGCCAGGGGTCGGGCAGGGGGCGTCCCGCTGATCGTAGACGCGGAAGGAGTGCTGGAAGTACCCAAGCTCGCCATCCGCCCTTCTGAAGTCCCGCAGGGACGATCCCCCCGCTTCGATCGCCTCGTTGAGAACCGCGCGCACAATCGGCACAACCGCGGCAATTCGCACGGCGGCGATGTGTCCGGCCTTTCGGCGCGGGTCTATCCTGGCGCGGTGCAAGACCTCGCTGACATAGATATTGCCCAGGCCGGCGACGACCCGTTGGTCAAGCAGCGCTGCCTTGATGGGCGTGGAGCGTCCCTGCAACCGTCCGACGAGATAATCCTCATTGAAGGCATTGCCGAGGGGTTCGGGGCCGATCTCGCGAAGCAGCCGATGGGTATCCGCCGCATCGGTCCGCAACAGGTCCATCGCACCGAATCGGCGGGCGTCATTGAAGATGACGCGCGCGCCGCCTTCCATGTCGAGAATGACATGGTCATGCTTTGCCACGGCCGGATGGTCATAGTGGAATCCGCGGGGCAGCTGTCCCGAGACCAGCATTCGCCCGGACATGCCGAGATGGATCAAGAGCGTCTCGCCCGTCGAAAGGTCGGCGAGTATGTACTTTGACCGCCGCCTCAACCCGTCGACCCGCGCACCGACCAGCCGTTCGCGCATCCCTTCGGGGAACGGGAACCGCAAATCAGGCCGGCGGATATTTGCCCCGAGGATTGTGCGACCCTCCATCGCTGGAAGAAGGCCGCGGCGGACGGTTTCGACTTCGGGCAGTTCGGGCATCGGTTTCCCCGGCTTTATCGCCGCATTGTCTCTGCGGCCAAGCCATCTATAAGAAGGGCGAGTTCACAGGAACGGCAAGAGCCCATGAGCGAAAACGGCACCCGAACGACCCATTTCGGCTTCAAGACCGTCGCCGAGGGCGACAAGGCGGGGATGGTGCAAGGAGTCTTCACCCGAGTCGCGAACAAGTATGATGTGATGAATGACCTGATGTCGGTCGGCATCCATCGGCTGTGGAAGGATGCGATGATGGACTGGCTCGCACCCCGGGCCGGGCAGCACCTGCTCGATGTTGCGGGTGGCACCGGTGACATCGCGTTTCGTTTTCTCAAGCGTGCGCCCGACGCGAAGGCGACCGTTCTCGACATGACGGAGTCGATGCTGCGCGAGGGGCGGAAGCGGGCCGATGCGGAGAATCTCGCCGACCGGTTAGACTGGATCGTGGGTGACGCGATGGCGTTGCCCTTCGCGGACAATTCCTTCGATGTCTATACGATCAGCTTTGGCATCCGGAACGTCACCAACATCGCCGATGCGCTTTCCGAAGCCCATCGGGTGCTGAGACCCGGCGGCCGGCTGATGGTTCTGGAGTTCAGCCAGCTTCCGAACCCGGCGATGCAATGGGCATATGATAGGTATTCCTTCAACGTGATCCCGGTCATGGGGCAGATCGTCGCCAATGATCGCGAAAGCTACCAGTATCTGGTCGAGTCGATCCGCAAGTTCCCCGATCAGGAGCGATTTGCAGGCATGATCCGTGTCGCCGGCTTCGAGCAGGTGAAGTTTCGCAATCTCACCATGGGGGTCGCCGCCCTGCATTCCGGCTGGAAGATCTGAGTTGCGCGGTCCTCACAACATCTGGCGGCTGATCCGCACCGGTGCGACGTTCGAGCGGACGGGCGCGATGAAAGTCGCGCTGGAGGCGATGGACGCGCCGCCTGCGTTACGCGCGGCAGCGCGCGTTCTCGGATGGCCATTCAAGTGGCTGGGCTATCGCGGCGACCTCGCCTTGCCGCCCGTCACGCGCGCGCTGACAGCCCTGGGACCGGCTTATATCAAGTTTGGGCAGGTTCTTTCGACCCGTCCGGATGTCGTGGGCGCGGAGCTCTCGGATCAGTTGCGAGTGCTGCAGGACAAGTTGCCCCCCTTTGCGACGGTGATTGCCAAGGCCACCGTCGAATCCGAGTTAGGGGCCAAGGTCGAAGTGCTCTTCTCGGAGTTTTCCGAGCCGGTCGCGGCGGCCTCGATCGCGCAGGTGCACCGCGCGCGCGTGGCCCGGACAGGCGAAGAGGTTGCAGTGAAGGTGCTGCGACCGGGGATCGAGCGTGCGTTCCGCCGCGATATCGATGCCTTCCATTTCGCTGCCGGACTGATAGAGCTTCTCGCTCCTGCGTCGCGGCGGTTGCGCCCGTCGGACGTGATCAGCCATTTCGAAAGTGTGGTCATGGGCGAGCTTGACCTGAGGCTCGAAAGCTCCGCAGCTTCGGAATTCGCGGCCAATACCACCAAGGATCAGGGGTTCCAGGTTCCCAAGCCCTTCTGGAACCTGTCATCGCGCCGGGTGATGACGCTTGGCTGGGCCGAGGGCATCCCGCTCGGCGATGTGGCTGCGATCAAGGCTGCGGGCCACGACTGCGTCGCCCTTTCCGAGCGCGTGTTGCAGCTTTTCCTGAGCCACGCTTTGCGGGACGGATTTTTCCATGCTGACATGCATCAGGGCAACCTGAAGGTCGCCGCGAATGGGGACATCCTTGCCTATGATTTCGGCATCATGGGTCAGATCGACGAATATACCCGCCGCGTTTATGCGGAGATTCTGATCGGCTTCATCAAGAAGGATTACCGCCGCGTCGCCGAGGTTCATTTCGAGGCGGGATATGTGCCGCATGACCGTGACATCGACGAATTTTCGCGCGCGCTACGCAGCGTTGGTGAGCCCATTTTCGGCATGGATGCCAGCCAAATCTCGATGGCGCGGCTTCTCGCATATCTCTTCGAGGTGACAGAGCGTTTCGGCATGCAGACCCGGACGGAGTTGATCCTGCTGCAACGAACGATGGTTGTGGTCGAGGGTGTTGCGCGATCGCTCAATCCCAACATCAACATGTGGCAGGTGGCCCGCCCGGTCGTTGAGCAGTACATCCGTGAAAGCATTGGCCCGCGCGCGCTTCTGCGCGACCTGATGCGGACTGCACGCGTCGTCAGCCGGTTCGGGCCACAGCTGCCACAGATCGCCGAAGCGATCCTTCGACGCCAGAGCGCCGATCATGAACCGTCGCCCCGGTCCGGCTGGATTCCGAGGCTCGGCTATCTCGCGCTTGGCGCGGCGTTGACCGTGGCCGGGTTCGTGATCGGTTCCTACCTCTGATGGATCAATTCGGGGAAGCCGCGCGCAACCCCTTTACGTCGGCAGGTATGACCGTTGAACCGCCGTCAAGCAGCAGGAGCGCGCCGCCGTCGCTGGTTCTGACCTCTGCAATCCGGCCGTAGACCTCGACCGGGTCCGCCCCGATCAGTTCCCCCTCGCGATAGCTTTCCAGCCGAAACGAGTAGCTGCCCTTGGAAAGCGGCGTGCCGCTGGGATCCGTGCCCGCCCAAAGAATCGGTTCGGAAGTATATTCGACCGGCTCGCGGGTTACCTCGCGACCGGAACTGTCATGGACGACGAGTACTGTCTGATCCGCGTCGGCGGCCGGTTTGGGGTACAGTTTCAAAGGCGTACCGCTGAATTCCACGGGGACGGTCACGCGTGCTTCCATTCCGACCCAGGACGCAAGCTGCGCCATTCCGGACAGGCCCATCTGGTCCGACAATGCTTCCAGAAGCGTGTTGGTCTTCACCTGCTGTTCGACACCGGAGAACGTCGCGAGTTGCTGGGCGTAGTCGGTCGAATCGATCGGGTTGAGCGGATCCTGATTCCGCATTTGCGTGGTCAGCATAACAAGGAAGGTCTGGAAATCGCCGTCGATCAGGCTGCCGCGACTTTCGATGTGCTTTGCCGGCGCGCCGGGCGAGGCGATCGGCGAAGTGACGGTCGGGTTGGTCTCCATGCCGGGTTCCTTTCAGTATCTGAGATCAAGCCCGCCAATGCCCATCACGACGGTATTGCGGGAACGTTGGGTTGCGCCAAATCCGGCGGGCGACGGGTCGTTGCGCGCACTCGCACGAGGATCCTCAGAATCGATCCTGTCCTGCGCCGGAGGGGGCGCCTGCCTCTGACCGAATGAAAAGGTGAGATCGTGGAAACCCAGGTCGCGGAAGTCCTGCGCCAGGCTTTCTATGTTGCGGCGCAGGAGGTCGAGCGTGTCGGGCCGTTCCGCATGAAGGACAAGGACCATTGACCCATCGCCCGGTGTAAGCGACAGCCGTACCCTTCCGAGTTCCTCGGGCGAAAGCGCGATTTCGATGGTCCTGTCAGGTGCAAGGGATATTGCCTCTGCAATCTGCGTCCCGATGGGCTTGGGCAGGCCGTGCGCGACGGCAACATGGCCGACCGGATGATTGGTGCGGGTGTTGGGCGCTGCGTCACTGACAAGTGGCGCCGCGTCCGCCCGTTCGCCGAAGTGGAACTCAGTAAGATCGGACAGCACACTTACATTGACCGGGTTCGGTTGCAACCGGGTGGAAACCTCATCGTCTCGGTGTCTTGCAATGGGAGCGCCCGCCGAACGATGTTTCTCTATCGGCGGGTCTGCTTCGCTTTCAACGGTTTGGGCGCCCGTTTCGGACTCGATACCGCGAATGGTTTCAGGCGGCTGGCGCACGATGCCAGCGGGTATGTCAGTTTTCACCGCCTCTGCGATCGGCTCGCGCCGGACGGCAGTCTTTCCGTCAGTCGACGGTGCGGTATCCTCTGGCGGGGCAAGATCCACGGATTGCTTGCCAAGGCGCTTCGGGAACTCGATCACGTCTTCGGGCCAATAGGAGCTGGTTTTCACGGGGGCACCAAGCTCATCCGCTCGCATTGCCTGGACAGCTTCGTTTCGGTGTATCATGAGCGGATCGTCGCGGGCCGGCGTGGTCGGAAATCCGGCCGATTCAACGCTGCCCGCCGACATGTCGGAGACGGTGTGGCTTGTAACGGCCCGAACGTTAGCGTTCACCTGAACCGTTTTTGCGTATGACGAATGCGCATCCCTTTGGGCAAGCTGGACCTGCCGCGCGCCGCACGCAGAATCGAAAGCTCCGGTCGTCGGGGTGTTCGTCGATCGCACGAATACCCGAATGGCCATGCCGGCTTCGGCGCTGCCTGAAAGTCGACCCTGGTCGATTTCGATCAATGGTCTGCAAGGCTCTGGCTTGGTCGGCGTCGGGCGCAAAGGCATGTCGTGCTCAGTCGGTTCTGAGCCTTCGAGGTTCGGCTGGCCCCGTTCGTACGACCCGGGCTGACTCAGCGCATCCGACCCAGTACGCGCGTCGATCACGGGAGTTGCCAATAGTGTCGCACGGTCCGCAATCGGCAGGAAAAATGATTCGCGTGTCGGTGTCTCAGGATCCGCGTACGCCTGGCCGAATAGGGCGTAGATTTGCTTCGTCGCAGAGTCCTTGGATCTTTCTGCGGCGGTCGGAGTCCGGGGGGCATCGGGCGTCGAGTCAGCATCATCAATGGCAGCGTTCGAATGCAGGACGAGCGGCGAAACGGGCTCCGATTCATCAAGATCGCCCACCCGTGCCTGCGTCAGAGAGACGGCGCCGGGATGCGCCGTCACCAAGCCTTCTTCACGCTGAGGCGATGGTTTGCCGCCCTCTGCTGGAAGCACAACCATGGCTGACAGGAACGACGTTTCGCCGCCGTTATCATCGACCTCGGTGTCGTTTGCGACGGTGTTAAGCCGAAGCATTTCGGAAAGCGGGATGACGTTCATCTTGTGCACGACTTCTGCCAGTGTCGCGGCGACCGTGGCATTGCAAGGTTACTGGTTCTTTACTCTGAAAGCGCAAGAGTGCCGGAATTCCGTTCAATTGGAGCGAGCCGGATGACCGAGGTTTCTTCCGTTTCTGCCGTAGCGCCTTCAGTTCGCGGCGATTCCGAGGCAGCGCTGCGCAAAGCCGCCGTCGAGCTTGAAGCGTCTTTCCTTGCAGAGATGCTGAAGTCGGCGGGCCTTGGAGAGGCGCGCGAGGCCTTTGGCGGTGGGGTTGGGGAGGAACAGTTTTCCTCATTCCTCCGACAGGAGCAGGCTCATGCGCTGGCGGATCGGGGGGGTATCGGACTGGCCGAAAGCATCTTCCGTGCACTGCAAGGGAGTACGATCCACGGTGGTCAATGAAATTTCCCCCTACGAGCGTCTTGAAGCGATTCTGCGAAAGGAACGGCGCGCGCTGCGCACCGGCGATCTTGGGAGTTTGCCGAAGCTCGCGAACGAAAAGGACAGCCTGATTTCTTTGGTCGCATCAGGCGCTTCGGACATGGCTCGTCTTGTTCGCCTCAAGACGATGGCCGACGCGAACAAGGTGCTGATAGTGGCGGCGCTTGACGGAGTGAGGGCCGCGAGGGTTCGGATGGACTCGATCCGCCGTGCGGCGGCGGGCTTTGATAGCTACGACAGCGTCGGTGCATGCCGCCACGTGTCGTTGCCGTCAGCAGGAATCGAGCGTCGCGCCTGACCGCGTCGCAAATGCGTAAAATCCTCCACAAGCGGGATCGGCGCTTAGCGAAGCGTTAGACATTCCCCATGATCGTGGTTGCTGCGCCCGGAAACGGGCTGCGCGGACGGTCCCGTGGGCCAGACCGCATGGTCAGAACGCCATTGGTGCCGTCGTGGGACGGTGTGGAACATCCGGCGCAAAGCGCCGCCATCTGCAAAGGATCAATGCATGTCGAGCATTCTAACGAATTCAAGCTCAATGGTCGCGCTCCAGACTCTGCGGGGCATCAACGCGAGCCTGTCGAAGACGCAGGGCGAAATTTCGACGGGCAAGTCGGTCGCGTCGGCCAAGGACAACGCCGCAGTGTGGGCGATCTCGAAGGTGATGGAAGCAGACGTGAAAGGCTTCAAGGGAATCGCCGACAGCCTTTCGCTTGGCGAATCGACAGTTGCGGTGGCGCGCAAGGCGGCCGAAACCGTCACGAACCTGATGACCGAAATCAAGGGGAAGATCGTTGCGGCCCAGCAGCCGAACGTCGACCGCTCGAAGATTCAGACCGATATCGTGGCACTGCGTGACCAGATCAATTCGGTCGTGGGCGCCGCGCAGTTCAACGGCCTGAATCTGGTCAATGGTTCGCAAGCTTCCGTGGATGTCTTGTCCTCGCTTGACCGGCAGTCCAACGGAACCGTGAGGACGTCTTCGATCACTGTCGCCGCGCAAGATCTGTCGACTGGCGGCTATGCCGCGTCGAATGTGTTTTCGGCTTCGACCGGCGGAACGATCTCGGGCACCGGCGATACCTTTGTGAGCGCGCTGAACGCGGGCGGAGGCACGGACGACGTCACGATCGCGCACACTGGCGCCTGGGCCGCCGGGGACAAGGTGTCGATTTCGATCGGCGACAAGACGGCGAGCTACACCGTTACCGCGAATGATCTCGCGGCGGCGTCATCCACCGACGATCTCGTCGCGGTCGGGCTCAAGAATGCGATCGACTCGCTCGGCATCACGGGCCTCAGCATAGACTATGACAGCGGCTCGCCCGGCCAGCTTTCATTCACCAATGCCGGGACCAAGGCGATGTCCGTCGCGGGGCAGTTCAAGAATGCCGGCGCCGGTGGGTTGGGTCTTCTGTCCACGATTGACGTGTCGACGGCTTCGGGGGCGGCGGCGGCGCTGTCCAACATCGAAGCGCTCATCCAGACAGGTATTGATGCGGCTGCGGAATTCGGCTCATCCGAAAAGCGGATCGACATCCAGAACACCTTCGTCAGGGAGCTTTCCGACGCGCTGAAGGTCGGTATCGGTTCGATGGTCGATGCGGACATGGAGGAAGCATCCGCACGGCTCCAGGCGTTGCAAGTGCAACAGCAACTCGGGGTCCAGTCGCTGTCGATAGCCAATCAGGCGCCGCAGAACGTGTTGTCGCTGTTCCGCTGATGACTCCGCACGGGGCGCCGTTCAGGCGCCCCGCTTGGCTCCGGCAACACCGCCACGCGACGAAACTCGTCATTGGAAGGCAACAACTTGAACGCACATCTTCTGGCCAGATCGGCCTATTCCGGACTGGCTCCCGTCAGAACCGATCGCGATGCGGAATACGAGATCCTCGCACGGATTACCCGGCGGCTGGTGTCCGCCGATCGAGGTGGCGACCATCCTGCACTCGTCCGCGCACTACACGACAATCGCGCGCTCTGGACAACTTTTGCCACCGATGTAGCCATCGAAACGAACGGGCTTCCACCGGATCTTCGGGCGCGGCTCTTCTATCTTGCGGAGTTCACGCTGCACCATACACATCGCGTCTTGTCCGGCGATGCGAAGGTCGCTCCGCTCGTTGATGTGAACACCGCCGTCATGCGTGGGTTGCAAAGCGGAGAGGCGACCGCATGAGCGGACTTGTCCTGAAACTCGCGCCGCGAGAGCGTGTTCTGATCAACGGCGCCATAGTCGAGAACGGCGACAGGCGGTCGCGCCTTGCGGTCCTGACGCCGAACGCCAATATCCTGCGGCTGCGCGACGCGATCCATCCGCACGAGGTGAACACGCCTGTGCGCAGGGTCTGCTATATCGCACAGCTCGTGCTTTCCGGTGACGCGAAGCCCGCCGAGGCGCGGCGCCAAATGTTGCTCGGGATCGAGCAGCTCAGCCAGGCGCTGACAGACCACGACAGCCGCACACATCTGAATGCGGCGACCGTGGCTCTGCTCGACGATCAATTCTACCAAGCGATGAAGGCGTTGCGCGCCCTTCTGCCACGCGAAGCGCGACTTCTGGCGGCCAACGGCTCTGCATGAGCTTTGTCCCCGTCATTCCGTTCGGAGGCTACGCGGGCTGGAAGTTCCTGTCCCGCACGCGCCCCGCCCAGCAGGGTGCATTCACCGCTGGCGCCGCGCTTGGTCGCGAAAGGGACTACTTCCGCGAAAGAATCGGCTCGGTGACGACGGCCGAAGCGCTGGTGGAGGACCGCCGGCTTCTTTCCATAGCACTTGGAGCTTTCGGACTGAGCGGTGACATCGACAACAAGTATTTCCTCCGGAAGGTACTGGAAGACGGAACGCTGGACCCGAAAGCTCTGGGCAGTCGGCTTGCCGACAAGCGATACCTCGAGTTCTCGCGTGCGTTCGGATTCGGCGATTTCGCGGTACCTCGCACGCAGCTTTCCGACTTTGCCGACGGGCTGATTGCGAAATACGAAGCTCATCGGTTCGAGGAGGCCGTTGGCGAACAAAGCGACCAGATGCGACTTGCCATGAACGCGGAACGGGAGCTTGCCGCACTGGCGCGCCGAGACCTTTCCGCCGACGCGAAATGGTACAGCGTGATGGCATCCGCCCCGTTGCGCGAGGTTTTTCAGACGGCGCTTGGTCTGCCGTCAACTTTCGCCGCGGTAGATATCGACCAGCAACTTGGCGTGTTGAAGGAGCGCGCGCAGCGCCACCTCGGCTCGCCGGACATCGCGCAGTTCTCCGACACCGGAAAGATCGAGGATATCGTGCGGCTATTCCTGCTGCGCGCTGACTCTCATGGATATCGGGCGGCTGTGTCGCCTCAGGCTGCGGCATTAAGCCTGCTTCGTTCGTCGACTCCCGGAAGCGGAGTTCTTTCGCGCCACGTCTGAGAGGACGTGGCCGCCAACGGGTGAGCCGCCATGCCGTCCTTGACTGGCGGCAGAGAACATGAGCGTTGCTTGCGATGGCAACTGTCGTCATGAAGAATCGGTGCGATGCATCGTCGGCTCAGCGTTCCGAGTGTCCTGGCGTCTGTCGATGCCCAGAAAGCCGGTCCCGATGAGCTTCACGATGCGGGTGACCGATCAGCCTGCCTGCTTCACCGGCTCAAGAATTTCCCGCAAGCGCGCGAAGCTTTCTGCCACGCTTTCATCGTAGTCGTCCGCGAGAAAAGCGTCGAGCGCGGGCCAAACCCGGATCGCCGCGTCGATGTCCGCATCGGACCCGGCAACGTAAAGCCCCGCCTGGATCATCATCTCCGCGCGGTCATAGGCGCCAAGCAGTTTCCGGGCTTTCTGAATCAGAGCGTTTTCCTCTGAGCTTGCAGCGCGGGGAAGCGAGCGAGATACGGATCGCAGCAGGTTGATGGCGGGATAGCGCCCCCGTTCCGCGATGTCTCGCTCGAGCACGGCATGCCCGTCCAGAACACCGCGAAGAATGTCGGCGATGGGTTCGTCCATGTCGGACCCGGCGACCAGCACCGAGAACACTGCGGTTATATCGCCCTCGCCTTCCGGCCCAGGTCCAGCACGCTCGGCGAGTGACATGATGAGATGTGATGTCGATGGGGGAAAGCCGCGCAGCGACGGTGGTTCCCCGGCCGCGAGAGCGACCTCCCGGTGCGCTTCCGCGAAGCGGGTGATGGAATCGGCCAGGAAGAGAACCTGATCCCCCCGGTCGCGAAAGTACTCGGCGACGGCCATGGCCGCCCATGCGCAGCGGCGGCGGACAAGGGGCGACTGGTCTGCGGTGGCGGCGATGACGACGCTGCGCGCCATGCCATCGACCCCGAGTACGTGGTCGACGAATTCCCTGAGTTCCCGCCCCCGCTCTCCAATCAGTGCGAAGACGGTGACATCGGCCTCAACGCCGCGTGCAAATTTCGCGAGAAGGGACGATTTGCCGACACCCGAACCCGCGAAAAGCCCGATGCGCTGGCCGCGGACGAGTGGCAGAAGCGTGTTGAATACAGCAAGCCCGGTCTCAAGCCTGGACCCGAGGCTCCGTCGCTTGGCAGGTGCCGGAGGAGCGGCGCGAAGCGGACGTTCTTTGCCCCTCACAACCGGCCGACCATCGAGCGGAGCGCCGAACGGGTCGAGGACGCGCCCGATCCAGCTGGTGTCCGGCGCGATCTCGGACGGGCCTATGCGCTCGACGGCGTCGCCGAGCTTCACGCCGTCGATCGGTCCATCGGGGAGAACGGTTACACTGTCCGTTTCCAGTGCAACGACTTCGCCTTCATGTGGCGCGCCGATGTGAAGTCTGACACGGTCGCCCAGCCGCCAGTCGATGCCGGCGCTTGCGATCTGAAAGGTGCCGCCGCCGACAGCCCGCACTCGACCAAGAAAACGAAGCGCTTCGCATGTGTCGACCTCGCTTCGCAGGGCATCCAGTCCGAACATCACGTCCTCCTTTTGTTCCTTGTTACGCTTTCTAAAGGAATCGCAGTTAAGGCTTGATTGAAAGCTCGGAGGAGAAACCCCGATGTTCGGAAAACCAGAGGTCCTGACGCTCGCATCGGCGCTTGCTGGCCATGCTGCGGCCCGGCAGATGATTGTCGCACGAAACGTGGCGAATGCGGACACTCCGGGCTACCGAGCCAGCGACCTGCCAGATTTTTCCAAGGCATATCGCGAGAACGGCGCAGCCGGCCTGCGCCATACCCGGGTCGGCCATCTCCATGCGGACCCGTCGCCACCTTTCAGCGTGGCAGAGCGTTCAGGCAAGGGACATGTCTCGCCCAACGGAAATTCGGTTTCGCTTGAGACCGAGATGGTGAAAGCCGCAGAGACGCGGCGCGATCACGACATGGCGCTCGCTGTCTACGGCAAGTCGATCTCGATCCTGCGCGCCAGTCTTGGGCGGGTCTAGGAAGAGGTCGTATCGTGATTGAGTCCGTCAGCCCCCTTTCGGTTTCGGCAAGCGGCATGGAGGCGCAGGCAGCAAGGCTGCGCCACGTTTCCGAGAACATCGCGAATGCCGACACGCCGGGATATCACCGTAAGACGATTGCGTTCGACGCAGTCATCGAGCGTGGTGAAGCAACCGGGCAAGTCCGCGCCGGCGCCGTTGAACTCGACGATCGGGCACTCACCCGCATATTCGATCCCGGTCACCCACTGGCCGATCTAGATGGCTACTACGACGGCTCCAACGTCGATCTGGTGGTCGAAATCGCGGACGCGCGCGAAGCGCAGCGCAGCTACGAGGCGAATCTCAGAATGTTCGATCAGGCTCGGCAGATGTCGCAAAGCCTTCTCGAACTTCTGCGCCGATAGACGAAGGGCAATCCAGAATGGATGTGAGAACTTCTTTCGCCGTGCAAACCTACGCACAGACGCGCGCTGCGACCCAACCTTCGGCGGGGGCCTCGCCGGGCGGAAGTGCTGCGGGTGGGTTCGCGGCCCTAGCCGAGAACTTCGCCGAAACGCTGAGAGCCGGAGAAGAAACAGCCAAGGCGGCAATGGTGGGTGGGGCCGATCCCCATGCGCTTGTCGAAGCGCTCGCCGCGAGTGAACTCGCGGTCGAGACCGCCGTGACGCTCCGCAACAAGGTCGTCGAAGCCTATCAGGAAATACTCAGGATGCCGGTGTGACAATGAACGAAACGATCTTCTTCGATGCGTTGCGCCAAGGCCTCTGGGTTGCTGTCATCATATCCGCGCCACTGCTGAGCGTCGCTCTGGTCATGGGCGTTGTCATCGGGCTTTTTCAGGCGCTGACTTCGGTCCAGGAGATGACGCTGACCTTCGTTCCCAAGGTCGGTGCGATGCTTGCAGTTTTCTGGGTCTCGATGACATTCATGTCGGGCATGCTCGTCTCGTTCTTCACGGACCGTATCGTGCCGTTGATCGCCGGGAACTGAGACATGGAAAACGCCGTCTATGCCGCGCTCAACCGGCAATCGGGTCTCATGGCCGAAATGCGCTCGGTCGCGAACAACATCGCGAACATGTCTACGACCGGTTTTCGCAAGGAAGGCGTCGTCTTTGCCGAACATGTCGCAAGGCTTGCCCAAGGGGAGCCGTCACTGTCAATGGCATCGGCCGAAGCCCGCATCGTCAATCTTGCCCAGGGCCAGATGACCCGGACTGGCGGCCGTTTCGATTTTGCGATTGAAGGCGATGGTTTCTTTTTGATCGAAACGCCTTCCGGCAACCGTCTCACGCGGGCTGGGGCCTTCACGCCCTCGCCTGAAGGCGAGCTGGTGACGGCCGACGGGATGCGCCTGCTTGATATCAGTGGCGGCCCCGTTTTTGTGCCGACCGGCAACGGGCCGGTTGCGTTCGCCCGGGATGGAACGGTCTCTGTCGCCGGCGAGCCAGTCGCGCAGATCGGGGTGTTCGCGCCCACCGATCCGAGCGGGCTGATTCACGAAGGAGGGACACGTTTTGCGGTTGAGGGAGGTGTCGAGCCCGTCGACAGTGGCGTCATATTTCAGGAATTTCTGGAAAACTCGAATGTGAATCCCGTCCGGGAGATTACCCGTATGATCGAGGTTCAGCGCGCTTACGAGATGGGCCAGGCATTTCTCGACAGCGAAGATCAGCGGATCAGATCCGCGATCCAGACCATGGGCCGGACATAGGAGGCTGAACAATGCGCGCCCTTCAGATCGCAGCGACAGGCATGAGCGCCCAGCAGGTGCGGGTTGAGGTCATTTCGAACAACCTCGCGAACATGTCGACGACAGGTTATAATGCGCGGCGTGCGGAATTTGCCGATCTGCACTACCAGCAGTTGACGCGACCAGGCACCATAAGCGCGAGCGATGGCACAATGGTGCCGACCGGCGTGCAGCTTGGCCTTGGGACACGACCGTCCGCGGTGACCGTCAATGTCGCGCAAGGCTCGCTTTCCGCGACGGGCGGCGATCTTGACATCGCGATCGAAGGGTTGGGCTATATCGAAGTCACGATGCCATCCGGAAACTCGGCGTATACAAGGGACGGCGCGCTCAAGCGTTCGGCAGATGGTCTCATCGTCACCTCGGATGGCCACCAGGTCGCACCCGGAATCACGATTCCCACAGATGCGCGGTCGCTTTCCATCAACGCCGCAGGCGAGGTTTATGCGTATTTTGGCGACCGGGTGCAGCCCGAGCCTCTGGGTCAGATCACGCTGGCGGGGTTCGCCAATGAAAAGGGGCTTGAAGCGATCGGCTCCAACCTCTTTCTGGAAACGGGGGCATCGGGCCCGGCCTTGGTTGCCGCGCCAGGTGAGGACGGGCTGGGCACCTTGCGGCAGGGATTTCTGGAGGACAGCTCGGTCGATGCCGTGCGCGAGATCACCGAATTGATCGAGGCACAGCGTGGCTATGAGCTCAACGCCAAGGTCATAACCGCCGCCGACCAGATGCTCGGCGCGACGACGCAGGTGCGGTGATGCGGACGCTTCCGGCCCTACTAGCTCTGCTCATGTCGACGCCGGGTGCAGCCGAAACGCTCGTGGCCGCGCGGACCCTGCGGGCCAAGACGATCCTCGCTCCGGAGGATGTGGCGATCGTGCCAATGGAGGTGCCAGGATCGCTCAGCGATCCCGACGACGCAATCGGGCTGGAAACGCGGATCGCGATCTATCAGGGCCAGCCGATCCTGACTGCAACTCTGGGTCCGCCTGCGATCATTGACCGCAACCAGATTGTCTTGCTGCGCTACAGGATTGGTGCGCTCACGATCACGGCTGACGGACGGTCGCTGGACAGGGCCGGTATCGGAGACCGGGTCCGCGCAATGAACATATCTTCGCGCACGACGGTAAACGGGGTGGTCGGGGCGGACGGCTCGGTCGATGTGGCGGGTGAACGATGATGGGGAGAATTTCGATGCGTCTGATCGGTGTTGTTATGCTTTGTATCGCGCTGTCGGCCTGTCAAAGGCTTGAGGATGTCGGAAAGGCACCCTCTTTTACGGCCGTCGAGACGGGCGATGAATACCGTGCCATGGCATCTGCGGGGTTTCCTGCGGTCAGTCAGCGCGCCGCTCCAACGGATGACTCATCGCTCTGGTCCAGCGGGCGAGGGTCGCTCCTCGGAGACCGCCGGGCGGGCCAGCGCGGCGACATTCTGACGGTGGTCATCGAGATCGATGACAAGGCGGAGATCTCCAATTCTACCGGACGCTCACGCTCCGGCTCGGACAAGATGGGAATCCCTGGTCTCTTGGGCATTCCGCAGCGGATCGATCAGAATTTACCCCAGGGCGCCAGCCTCGCGAACGCGATCAGCACCAACTCCTCGTCGAGCTATCAGGGAGACGGTTCGGTCGCCCGGAAGGAGAAACTCACGTTGCGCGTCGCGGCCACGATCACCGAGACCTTGCCAAACGGTGTCTTGCGCATTGTCGGATCGCAGGAGGTTCGCGTGAACTTCGAGGTGCGCGAACTGATCGTCCAGGGTTTCGTCCGCCCTGAGGATATCTCGCGCCAGAATGAGATCACCTATGACAAGATTGCCGGAGCGCGGATTTCCTACGGCGGGCGGGGCCAGATCACCGACGTCCAGCAGCCGCGCTACGGCCAGCAGGTCGCGGACATCGTTCTTCCGTTCTGAGGGTGCCGATGCGGAAGCTACTTCCCTTCCTCCTCGCCCTTGCCGGTCTTGGCGCCGGGGTCGGTGCCGGCTTTGCTCTGCGCCCGGATGGTGAGGAAACTGTCGTACTCGATCCATGCCGAGAACCCGCCGCTGACGAAGGGCACCACTCGGAAGGCATGGCGCCAACCAGCAGCGGCGATGACCACGGCGGCGCATCCGGTGCCCACGAATACGTCAAGCTGAACAACCAGTTCGTTGTTCCGATCGTTGAGGATGCCGGTGTCGCGGCTCTGGTGATCCTTTCTATCAGCCTTGAGGTGCAGGCTGGTACGACGGAAGCCGTCTTTGCGCGGGAACCGAAGCTCAGGGATCTCTTCCTGCAGGTCCTGTTCGATCACGCGAACGCCGGTGGCTTCCGGGGGGCGTTCACGAGCTCGAACCGGATGGAGCTCTTGCGCGACGCGTTGTTGGAAGTAGCTCGAAAGACGCTTGGCTCGAATGTTGCTGATGTATTGATCACCGACATCGTGCGCCAGGACAGCTGACGCCGAGTTTGGCGGACTATCGCTGGAGCCTGGCAGTCAATTTGACGTTCAGTGCAAGGAGCGACTGGAACTGGCCGAACGCGCGTGCGGCGCAAAGACGTTTCTCGGTGCACGCTGTTGATTTTTCCGTCAGATCCTGGTCGAGATCGTGCCGCTTGTGCCTGATGAACGCGGCGAATCGGTCCTGCGCGCGGAGCATCATGGGATCCGTAGCTTCTGCCGCCGACTGACGCGCCAGCATAGCGGCGGTGTCCATCGCGGTCAGACGAAGGGCGCTTTCCTCGCGCACATGTTCTGCTGCGGAAAGAACTGTCAGCGCTGCGTCCTTCTGCATCTCGGCCAATCTGAGAAGCGCAGCCAGCTTGCGGTCCCTGGTCATCTTCACGTCCTTTCCCTTGCGCGCCGACGCATCGTTTCGGCAAAACGGATCGCGGCGGCGACGGGCGCGTAGTGCTCCGGCCTGACTTCACGACCGATATCGACGCTGGCGTAAAGCGCGCGCGCGGTGGGCGCATCGGACCGCACGGGGACGCCTGAGGTAGCGGCGGCCTCACGTATGCGGGCGGCAACCTCGTCCACGCCCTTGGCGACGCAGACAGGGGCCCGGCCGCTGCCCCTTTCCCACCGCAATGCCACCGCGTAATGGGTCGGGTTGACGATCACGACATCCGCTTTGGGCACGTCGGCAAGCATCCTGTTCATCGCGATCGCTTCGGCCCGTTGCCGACGCAACCCGCGCATCTGTGGATCGCCTTCGGCCTGTTTCATCTCGTCCATGAGTTCCTGCCGCGACATCCGGTTCTTGCGCAGATGCTCGTGCCGCTGCCAGAGATAGTCGAGCGCCCCAAGCGCGCCGCTGACGACCAGAAACAGCGTCAGAAATTCGACCATGAGCCGCATCAGCATCGCGGTGGCCGGTGCAGGTTCGAGGCTTTGCGCAAGCAGGATCTCTTGCATGCGTGACATGAGGAATAGCCCCAGGAGGAGCGAAGCGAGGACGAGCTTGACGGCGCTCTTGGCGAATTCGACAAGGCTGGCGCGCCCGAATTTCTGCCGGGCGTTGGAAATGGGGTCGATCCGAGACAGCTTGGGCCGCAGCTTTTCCGGCGCGAAGACGATTGCGCGCTGAGCGAACAGCGTCGCAAGAACCGCAGCACCGGGGAGGGCGAAGAACGGCAGCGACGAGGACAGGGCTTTGAAGAGCATTCCGGCAAGCGGCGTGGTGCCGCCGGTACCAAGATTGGACGCAAGCGACTCCGCCTGGCCAAGCATGGGCTGAAGGGCCGTGCCGAGTGACCTGAGCGCTGCACCGCCAAGCGCCATCGTTGCGATCAGCAGACCGCCATAGCTCGCGGCCACGGCAAGTTCGGCGGACCGTACGACCTCGCCCCGCCTCCGGGCGTCGTCGAGCTTCTTTTGCGAGGGTTCGTGTTCCTTCTCTGCGCCGTCCTCCTCGCTCATCTTGGCGCTCCGAACGGATCGGCGAGAAGGTCGGTCAGCGCTGTCGACCAGACGGCGAGCCCAAGCGGAGCAGCGACCGCGAGAAGCGCCAGCGCGCCGATAGTCAGGGCAGGGGCGCCCACGAATGCGACCATGAGTTGGGGCATGGCGCGATTGATGACGCCAAGCGCGATGTTGTAGATGAACGCTGCGATGACGAAGGGCGCGGCCAGGCTGAAGGCGAGCGCGAACCCGCGTGAGACATGGCCGATGCCCCAGTTCCTGATGACGCCGGCGTCGGGGAACGCACCGGCGGGCAACACATCGTACGAGAGGATCAACACCTCGGCGAGGCGGACATGCAGGCCCGCGGTAACGGCAAGGGTAAGCCCTCCGGCGACTAGGAGATGCGAGATCGCCGGCATAGGTTCGCCGCCCGCGCCCAAAAGCTGGGACAGCGACGAGGACTGCGCCGCGATGGCACCCGCTGTCTCGAGTGCGAGGACCATCAGCCGAAGCACGATGCCCACCGCAAGGCCGCTGATCGTTTCGGTCGCCAACGCGCGCGCGACTCCGGTCGGCGAGACGGAGACCGTAGCCACGCTTTCGCTGACGGCGGGCAGGACAGTTGCGGTGAAGGCGAGAGCGAGACCCAGCCTGATCCGCACAGGGATCGTGTGTTCGCCAAAGGCTGGCAGCAGCGCCATCGCGGCGCCAACGCGCAGAAAGACCATGAAAGCGACTGCCAGGGTCCCGCCGGACAGTTCCGCGGCGGCTTCGAGCAGCGCGTTCAAGCGGCCACCAATCCGACGATCGACGGCCTTGCGTCGAAACCGATCTCATCGAAGGACAGGACCGGGGCGGAAACACCCTTCGCGCTGAGCACCGTCTGGATGAACCGGCGCCGTCGGGCCGAGGTTACGATAGCGGGAAAGACGCCGCGTTCTCCGGCTACGGCGATTTTCTCGGAGACGTTCGCCGCGAGCCGGTTGAACTTTTCTGGCGGCAGCGCGACGTCGATCTGCCCCCTGTCGCCGGCGATCTGGTGGCTCGAAAACGTGTCTTCCCATTCGGGCGCCAGTTGAAGCAAGGGCAAGGTTCCGTCGGCGCGCTTCAGTTCGGCGATCAGCTGGAAGCCAAGGCGGCGGCGGACGTGTTCGCAAACCGCCTCGGCGTGGCCCAGACCGCGCGCCTCGGCGACAGCTTCGAGAATGAGGGGCAGGTTGCGGATCGACACTCTCTCTTCCAGGAGTAGCCGCAATACCGAAAGCAGGTGATCGACCGGCACCTTGTCGGGCACCAGTTCATCGAGAAGGCGGCGGTTGGCTTCGCTCCTTTGCGGATCGGAGAGCTTGACGCATTCGTCCAGAAGCCGCCGCAGCGACTTGAGTGTGAGAAGCCGCGCAAAGTTCTTCTTGATCACCTCCAGAAGGTGGGTGGCCAGCACCTCGGTCGGTCCGACGACGGTCGCGCCAGCCAGCACCGCGCCTTCCCGAGCCGTCTGCGGAAGCCAGCGAGCGGCGGCACCGTAGACCGGTTCGCGCACATCTTCGCCCTGCGGTATGTCCTGCTCCCCGTTCGCGATCAGTGCGAGAACATGATCCGGTTTCAACCGGTCACGCGCCTGTTCCACGCCCTGAATCCGGATCCGGTAGCTGCCACGCTCAAGCGTCGCGTCATCGGTCAGGCGGATTTCCGGAAGGATCAGCCCGAAGGCGCCGGCGACGTGATTGCGCATGTTGACGATGCGCGCCTCAAGCCCCGTCGCCGGGTCCAGAACCATGGTCACGAGATCGGGGGCGAATTCGACGTGGATGTCGTCCAGGTCGAGAATATCGCCCATCGAGCGGACCCTTAGTGGTTCCTGCACCGGCGCCTCCCGGCGCGCGCGTTCCGCGTTCTCACGGGCGGCTTTCCTGCGCACGAACTCGGCCGCGGCGCCCAGCACTCCGGCGCCGGCAAGGAAGGGGACGAAAGGCAGGCCCGGGACGAGCGCGAAAAGCGCCATCAGGAAGGCAACCGTCGCGAGTGCGGGGGGGTGGTTTCCGAGCTGGCGGAACAGCTCTCGGTCGGCGGCCCCCCTGGTGCCGCCGCGCGACAGCAACAGGGCAGAGGCGATGGAGATGATGACGGCGGGGATCTGGCTCACCAGTCCGTCGCCGACGGTCAGAATCGCGTAGGTTTCAAGCGCGCGGCTCAGCGGCATGCCATGCATCGTCACTCCGATGACAAGGCCCATCACGAGATTCAATAGCGTGATGAGAAGACCCGCGACAGCGTCGCCCTTGACGAACTTCGAGGCGCCGTCGAGCGACCCGAAGAACGTGGTCTCCGCCTGTTCGCGTTCGCGCCGCGCCTTGGCTTCTGCGTGGTCGATCGCGCCGGCGTTCATGTCACTGTCGATGGCCAGTTGTTTGCCTGGCATCCCGTCCAGCGCGAACCGCGCGCCGACCTCGGCCATCCGGCCCGCGCCCTTGGTGATGACGATGAAGTTGACGATCAGGAGAACGCCGAACACGACGAGGCCGATAAGAACCGAGCCCGACATGATGAACATCGCGAAGCCCTCGATCACGTCGCCGGCGGCGTTGGTGCCGGTATGACCCTGTCCGATGATCAGCTTGGTCGACGAGACGTTGAGCGACAGGCGCAGCATGAGGGACGCCAGAAGGATCGTCGGAAAGGCGGAGAAATCGAGCGGACGCTCGATGAAAAGCGTGATCGTGAAGATGAGGATGGCCAATGCGAACGAGGTCGCGAGTCCGATGTCGAGGACCCAGGCCGGCATGGGCAGGATCATCATGACAATGACCGCCATCAGAGCCAGGGCCAGCAGGACGGTGGGGCGGAAGGCCGAGGCGAGTGAAAGCGACGGCATCACTCGGCCTCAGGCGCGTTGCCGGTGTCGAACAGGCTTGCGCCACGCGCGTTTCCGAACGGCACGAGCGAGGCGAGCGACCCCGGAGCGCCGGTCTGGAGCAAGGGGTATCGGTTGATGCGCGGGACGTTGCTATGCGCGGCTGCCCCGCCATTTGCCATACCAACAATGTCGGGAATGGCGGGGATCTCGGCTTCGTCGGATCCGGTCAGGCCGCTCCGGATCCGTTCAAATCTTGCCTGATAGCGGTCCGCGAATTCCTTGTTGCGCGAATGGTAAGCGCCAGCAGCACTTTCCCACGTGCCCTTCTCCCCGTGCAACGTCTTGAGAAACCTGGCGGCATAAAGCGCGTTGGCGATGGGGTCGAACATTTCATCGATCGACGCGAATTCCTGCCCATGCCATTTGAAGTTTATCTGAAAGCAGCCCACGTCGAAACTGCGCGCGCCGCGCCTGTACTCCTTGTAGACATAGGCGCGTGCCATATCCTCGTTGTCGAACCAGTGGCCTTCGCCTTCCATGTTGACGGTCCAGGCCCAGGGACGGAAGGCGCCGCTTTTGCGGCGGCCGGTTTCGGTTCGGGTAATCGCCTGAAGGACCGAAACCGGCACGCCAGTCTGCTGCGCGGCGTGGCGCGCCGCTTCGTCGCAGACTGCCGCCGGGTCGGTCGCGGCCAGAGCAGTCGCAGCCTGCGGCACAATGAGAGCCAGCGCCAATCCGGCGGCGCATCCCAATGTCCGAAAATAGAAGGGCATTTCGTCCAATCCCAAGCAGTTCTTGCTTCGCGGTCAGGCTAGGAGCCGCTGATTGAGATTCGGTAACCGAGATGCGGCTTCAGCCGCCGGGCACGGCTTCGGTCGCGCTCAAAAGCGTTTCAATCGCCGAACGGGTGACGCGGCTTCTTTCGACCAGGCTTCGTGCGTTGCCGAGCGAAGTTTGTTCGCCGGGGGGACCTTCGGAAGCCGGCACCTGTTGCCGGTCCGTCGGTTGCGAGGTCAGTCCGAGTTGGTTCAACGCATTGGTCATGAGCGGCGCGCCTCCTTGCGCGGCCCAAACCCAGTCGCCAGCGCGCCAGGCCTCCTTCGCGCTTTCGCCGGTTTGCCCGAGCGCTTCCAAGGTCGAAGCCGCCGCCGCATGATTTCCTGCCATCGAATGAGCAGCCGCGCGAATGCTTTCGGCCTCCGCATCGCGAAGACCGTCGATCTGGTCGAGCGCCTTCTGGGGGTTGAAGTCGGTCATCTCGGCGCGCGCCATGAGACGGCGCCCGTTCTCCGTCAGCGCGGCCTCGCCCTTGAGCGTATCACGCGCCGATGCGCTCAGACCGGCATCCACCAACCGCGCGGCCAAGGCGAGACGAAGCAGAGTATCGGGTTCCGTATCCGCAAGGTCGGATCTCAAGTCGAAGTAGTGCGACAGGAACGTCGCTTCATCCGCTGCTTCGGCCAGCATGCGGAATAGGCTCTGAAGGGTTTCGTCCGCCAGATCGTCCGAAGTGATCCGAAGCGCTCGCCGGTAGGCATCGAACGCTGCCGCAAAGTCGCCGCCGGAGGCAAGCGCGAGGGCGTGGGCGCGTGCAAGATCGGGGCCAAGGCGGGCATCTTTCAGTTCAAAGGCCAGCGCGCCGGCGCTCTCTGCCAGGTCAGGTTCGACCGGCATACCGCGGTCAATTCTGGAGCCGATCGTGAGTATCAGCGCCTCCGGCGTCAGCGGACCGTTCCCCTTGGCGAGGTCGGCGAGTGAGGCTTCTCCGGCATCGGCGTGCCCTGCGGCAAAGCCAAGGCGCGCGTCGACAAGATCGAGCGCTGCGCCCACCTCTCCAGGCGCGCGGGCGATCGCGTCCCGCACCGCTCGGGCCGCGTCCTGGTGTCCGAGAGCGAGAAGGCGCTCCGTCACAATCGGGCCGAGGTGACGGCGCAGATGCGCGGGCAGTCCCGAGAACGTCCGGATGACGGCTGCCCCATCAATGATGGCGTCCCGCGGGGCTTCGGGTCCTGAGAGAAGCGCCCAGAGCGCGGCAGCGGTGTCGCAGTCGGCCATAGGAGCGAGATCGCCCGGCGCCGTGGCGGGCCACCCGTCCAGAATAGCCGCGAGGTCGAGCAAGAGGGCATGATCCTCGCCGGTGATCGCAAGCTCCGTCAAGACAGCGCGCGCCTCGGCGCCGAAGCCGAGAAAGAGGTAGAGCCGCGCGAGGTCGGTGACAGCAACGGCAGACACCCGGTCGAACTCGCCGACCAGGGCCCCACGCCGTTCAGCGATCTGCACGGAGGCTGGCCTCTCATCGCCCCAGCTTGACAGGGCGAAGCTCTCATCCGGCAGACAGGTCGCGCCGTCGGCGGTTACGGGATTTCGTGACTCGGGCAACAGCATGTCGCGATCGATGGCGGTTTCGGCATGGATCGGTGCCCCCTGCTCCGGCATCGTCGCTGTGGGCTGTGCCGCGTCGTGGTCCGTCTCGATCACCGGTTCGGTCCGGACCGTGTCCTCACTCTCGCCGATCGTGATTTCGGTGCCGGGACGGACCGTTACGAGACCTTGGGCCGTTGCACGGCTGAACTGTTGCAATAGCTCCTCTTCCGCTTGATGAACGCGCGGGTCCGGCATCCGAGGTGTCAGGGGTCGTGCGCGGGTTTGCGCGGGCTCGGATAGGCTCTGGTCATGCCGCAACTTCGGCCGCTTGTTCGGGGTGGCGGCCTGCGCGCTTTCTCTCGGCGCCGCCCCCCGCCAGAAGAACGCAAGCCGCGGATCGCTGGTCGGGGCGGGTCGGAACGTCGGCTGCGCGGCGGGCAGGGTCGGGGTAGCGATGCCGCCTTCATCCTCCGGTGAAGATGCCGGCGCCGCCTCAAAGGGCGAATCGGGCGAAGGGTGCCCGTCGACGACGTCGATGACGAGCGATCCGGCCGACGTGACAAAGGCCGTCGCGTGGCAGTCACATCCGAGGCTGATGGCTAGCCCCGGCGGGTTGTCCCGAAGCGTGACGTCCGCAATGCGGCTTCGCGGGATTTTTTCGAACACGCCAGAAGAATCGATGTCGGCAGCAAGACCCGTCAGCCGCAACTCATAGCCGTCGTCCGTGCGGCCAAGCCGCCAGCCGGCCTTTGGGTCGAGATCAAGAACCAGCCGCGAGAAGTCCGGATGTTCGCCCGCACGCAGGCGGAGCGTTTCGCCGAATGCGGGCGCCGACAACCCGGCGTAGCCAGCCAGCAGAATGCCGAGAACGCGGGCCCGCGATGGCAAGCGCCGCGTCATGCCGCTTCCGACTTTACTGATTTCAGGGCCTCTTCAAGTGCCGCAAAGCTTGGCCGGATGTGATGGGGTGTATTCTGCCGTCCGACCTCGATGCAGATGTTCGGAGCGTGATTGTGAAGATTCGCTACGAGCACTTCGCGGATCAATGCATGGAAGTGGCTGTCTTCCTCGGTCACGACCTTCAGCTTGGCCGCAAAGGGGCCGACGAGTCCGTAGGCGAGAAACACACCAAGGAACGTCCCGACGAGCGCACTGCCGATCATCTTTCCGAGAATTTCGGGCGGCTGATCGATGGAGCCCATGGTCTTGATCACACCTAGCACGGCGGCGACAATGCCGAGTGCCGGCAGGCCATCGGCGATGGATTGCAGGGCGTGGGTCGAATGCATCGCGTGGTGCAGGTTCGCCTCAAGCTGCTTTTCGAGCACTTCCTCGACCTGATGCGGGTCATCATAGTTCATCGAGGCCGACCGCATCGTGTCGCAGATAAGGTCCACTGCATCGCGATCCCGCTGGATCTTCGGGTATTTCCCGAAGATTGCGGAGGTCTCCGGCGTCTCGATATGCTCCTCGACTGCGACCGGATTCTGCTTGGCCAGACGGATAAGCTCGAAGAGAAGGCAAAGCAAATCGCGGTAGTCGTCAGGTTTCCAGTGCGCTCCTTTGAAAACCTTCCTGATGTCCTTCAGTGTGTGCTTGATGGCTGCACCATCGTTGGAGATGACGAACGCCCCCACCGCCGCGCCGCCGATCATGACCATCTCGAACGGCAGCGAGTGCAGGATGATCCCGAGCTTGCCACCAGCCGCGACATAGCCGCCGAAGACCATGACGAATATGATCACGATGCCGATCATGCCGACCATGTGCCGAGTCCCTCAACCGTTCGCCGCTGGGTGACAACCGTCTCCGGTGGCGGTTAACATTCCCTCATCACCGCTCATTCTTTCGGCGCGTTGGCGTTGCGGCCCGCCAGGATGACGCTGATCGTGTAGGCTGTTTTCGGCTCCAGCCCCGTCATCACCGATGCCGCCGCTTCCGGGCGCATCCGGGCAATGAAGCCGGCCGCGAAATCGGGCGCCATCTCCTCGAAAAGTCTCGCTGCATCCTTCGGCTTCATCTTCTCATAGACAGCGATCAGGCCTGCGACGTCCTTGTCGGCTGCCTGGTCCGCCAGCGTGAGCGTTGCCGCGAGCTTTGCTTCTGCGGCCGCAAGTGCCTCCATCTGCGCATCGATTGTCGCCTTGGCGAGTTCAAGCGCCTTTGCGCGATCCGCTTCCTGCGCTTCGCGGGCGGCCAACCGTGTTTCCCGTGCCCGCAACTCTGCAAGCAGCGCCATCGTTCCGCCGTCGGGCTCGCAGTTGGAGGTCGAGGGTGTGGTCTGGGGTTCGGCCTGCGTCGCGCCGCTGTTCAGTGCTTCCGCGGCCCCGACGCCCAGTCGGGCCGCGCCGGACAGGATGAGAAAGGCTGCGATCACCAGAAGGGCGCCGTTGCCCGGCCGGTGCCTGTTGCGCTGTCGCGACCCAGCCGTCATGTGGCCGCTTCCCGTTCAACGTCCATGCGCGCCCGCCTTCGGCTCACCCGAAGACGCCGCTCCGATGCGCTGTCGCGATCTGGAAGATCATGCAAAGTGGCGAGCATCAGTTCGAGTCGCGCCGCCGCCGCCTCGGCCCGCTCCGTCATGGTTCGCAGGGTGCAAGCGGACTCGCCCGCAGTCGCGCGGGCGGTCTCAAGCGCTTTCGTCATGTCGTCGACCTGTGCCGAAAGAACCGCGATCGCGCCGCCCATGCCGCTCTCCAAACGGTTGAGTGCGGAAAGTCGACGTGAGAGCACCATGCAGTAAAAGCCTGCACCCAAGGCGCCCGCACCCATCAGGATGTTGACGATAAGCTCCATCGCCCCCCCTAGTTGATCACGAATTCAGTGACGAGAAGATCGCGCACGCGCCCTTCTCCGGTAACCATCTGCACCCGCCGCAGCATTTGCGCCCGCAAGCGGATCAGCGCGGCCGGATCCTCAAGCTCCCGAACCTCGACGGCGCGCAGGTAGCCGTTCAGAACGTCGAGTATCCGGGGGAGGAGGTGGACTACGTCAGCCTGAAAGGGCGACGCAACCTCAAGCTGCGCGGTGAAATGGAGATAACGCCGCGAGGGTTCCTTTCCGAGCGCGACGACCAGCGGATCGATCGGCACGAAGGCGATGTCGGGCAGCGCGTCCACCTGCGGCTCGTTCTCGCTGGCGCCGCCCGAATGGCCAAAGACTACCCCGGAATAGACGGCGTAGAAGCCGCCGCCGCCAAGTGCCAGCATCAGAACGGCACCGAGAATCAGCGGCAACATGGACTTCTTCTCTGGCGCCTCCGCGGCGGTTTCCTTGGGCTGTCGCATGGTGATTCCACGTTTGTTCCTCGGGCCGGTATAGGCGGCGGGAACTAACCGTTTGTTAAGCGAGATGGTTGAAGCATCGGCGTGACGAAGGGCAGAAGCCCGCATCCGGAGTAGCGCAGTGCAGCAGTTGTCAGCCGTCTGGCAAGCTCTTGACCCCCGCCGCCGCATCTTTGTTGGAATTGCCGCTCTCGCCATGTTCGCCGCGGTTCTCGCCTTGGGCAAGCTCGCCACCAAACCGGGAATGGCGTTGCTCTACGCCGGCCTCGAAGGAAACCGAGCGGGCGAGGTTCTATTGGCGCTGGACCAGCATGGCGCGCCCTACGAGGTTCGGGGAAGCGCCATTTATGTCGAAGCGGTGCGGCGGGATGAGCTGCGAATGATGCTCGCGTCCGAAGGTCTGCCGGCCAACAGCGGCTCGGGCTACGAGTTGCTGGATTCGCTGTCGGGCTTCGGCACCACGTCGCAGATGTTCGACGCAGCCTATCTGCGCGCGAAAGAGGGTGAACTCGCCCGCACGATCATGGCACAGCCGACAGTTCGCAGCGCGCGGGTACATATCGCCGACATGCGCGCCCAAGGACTTCGGTCGCAGGCCCGTCCCACCGCCTCGGTGGCAGTTTCGACCAACATGGGCGGCATATCGCCCTCTCACGCCAAGGCGCTGAAATATCTGGTGGCTTCCGCCGTTTCCGGCATGTCGCCGGACAACGTTTCAGTCATCGACGGAGAGGGAGCGCTGGTTGATTCAGGCGACGATCCCGCCGGTCAGGCGCCGTCCGATCGGGCGGAACTCTTGCGGCAGAACGTCGAACGGCTGCTCGAGGCGCGGGTGGGTTATGGCAACGCGATCGTCGAGGTGTCTGTCGAAACCGTGACCGAACGCGAAGCCATCACCGAACGCCGGTTCGACCCCGACGGCCGCGTCGTCATTTCGACGGATACAGAAGAGCGCACGACGTCGTCCACCGAATCCGGCTCTACCGGTGTGACCGTCGCTTCCAACCTGCCGACCGGGGACGCGGGAACCGGCGCGGGTTCTTCACAGAACCAGAACAGCGAAACGCGGGAGCGATCCAATTTCGAGGTGTCCGAGACGACGCGGGAGCTTTTGCGAAGCCCCGGCGCGATCCGGCGCCTCACCGTCGCGGTTCTCGTTGACGCGGCAACGCGCACTGACGACGCGGGCACGGTCGTAGCCGAGCCACGCACCGACGAGGAGCTTGCCGCCCTGCGCGATCTTGTGGCCGCTGCCGTCGGTTATGATGAAGCGCGCGGCGATGTCATAACCCTGAAGTCCATGAGCTTTGAGCCTCTGGCCTCCTCTGCGGACGCCGACCGCGGGTCTTTTCTCTCCGGACTCACGCTCGACGTGATGGGGCTCTTGCAGATCGCCGTCCTGGCCCTTGTGGCGCTTCTGCTCGGCCTCTTCGTCGTGCGTCCGATACTGACGCCGCGCGGCCGGCAGGTTCCAGAGCTTGCGCCGCCGTCCGGCGTCGCTGGCAACGGTGGGGCAGTGCTTACCGGGGAGATCGACGATAGCGAGTTGGATCCTCGTGAACTTGCCCTGGTCGCCACTGGGAGCCCCCGAGGTGGTGGAGCCGAACTCGATCCGGTTGCGCGGCTCCGCCAACTCATCGCCGAACGGCAGGATGAGACGCTTGAAATCCTGCGGGGCTGGATGGAAGACCCAGAGGAAAGGAAAGCCTGATGACCCGCCGGGTTCAGCTTGAGGTCTTTGAGCTTCCTGACGTGACCGACGGTCGGGTGGAACTGGCTCAGGGCGAGCTTGAGGAATGCCGGCTTGCCGCCTATGAGCAGGGCTATACCGCCGGTTGGGAGGACGCGGTCGCCGCGCAGAGTTCCGACATTTCGCGGCTGCGTGCCGATCTTGGCCGTAATTTGGCGGACCTGTCCTTCACCTATCACGAGGCACACAGTCATGTGCTGCGATCACTCGAGCCGCTCCTGAAGGACATGGTGACCAAGGTTCTGCCAGCGGTTGCCCGGGAATCGCTGGGGCAGATGGTCCTCGAGCATATCAGGCCGATCGCGAAGACACTGGCCGACGGACCCATCGTCGTCGTTGCGCACCCGATCAACCGCGCGTCGCTCGAAGACCTGCTGGTCCGGGAGAACAGCTTTCCGCTGGAGTTCGAGGAAGAGCCGTCGCTGGGAGAAGGGCAGGTTCATCTGCGGCTGGGGGCACACGATGCGCGTGTTGATCTCGACGGCGTGATCGGTGCGATCTCGGCGGCAGTTTCCGCGTTCTTCACCATCGAAAAACAAAGGGAGAAGGCCCATGGATGACACCGCCGATTCGGTCATCACGGACGGAAATCCGTTCGTTCAGGTTCCCATCGAAATCACTGTGTCCGTCGGACGGGCCCGCCCGCTCGTCCGGGAGCTTCTGCGGCTGAAGCGAGACACGATTCTGCCGCTGGACAAGAGGGTTGACGAACCCGTCGATCTTTACGTGGGCGACCGACTGATTGCGCGAGGGGAGTTGACAGAGCTTGAAGGCGACCAGGCCGGCCAGCTCGCGGTGCGGCTTACCGAGGTCGCCAAACTCCGTGACGCGCTGTGAGGCTCGGTCAGTTCCGGTTCGGTCTGGCGCCGCTCCTTCTCGCCGCGACGCTCGCCACACCGGTCACCGCGCAGGAGGTCAGCCTGTCGCTCGGCGGCGAGACGCTGGCGGGGCAGTCGGTTTTCCTTATCGCGCTCGTGACGCTTCTAAGCCTTGCGCCCGGTCTTGCCGTCATGATCACCTGCTTTCCGTTCGTGGTGACCGTCCTTTCGATCCTGAGGCAGGCGATCGGGCTTCAGCAATCGCCGCCGAACATGCTTATCGTGTCGCTGGCGCTGTTTCTCACCTGGTTCATCATGGAGCCCGTATTCGCTGAGGCTTGGGCCGGCGGCGGCGCCCCGCTTGTCGCCGGAACAATCGACATGGGCACTGCGTTCGATCGCGGCATCGAACCCTTTCGCGCCTTCATGTCGCTCCGGACGGACCCCGATACGCTGCTCTCACTGGCTGACCTGCGGCCGCAGACCGCGGGGCTGACCGACGCGTCGGCAGCGCCCCTTTCCCTGCTCGTGCCGTCCTTCATGCTGTCGGAAATCGCCCGCGCGTTCGAGATCGGATTTCTGGTTTATCTGCCGTTTCTGGTGATCGATCTCGTCGTGTCGGCGGTGCTCATGTCGATGGGGATGATGATGGTGCCGCCAGCCGTCGTCGCATTGCCGTTCAAACTGGCCTTCTTCGTGGTTGCCGATGGCTGGACCCTGATTTCCGGCGCGCTGGTCAGAAGCTACATGTAGCCCGATCAAGGGCCTTGGATTCCATACCGGGAGGAGGCGGCGTTTCTGGCCCCGGCGGGTGACGTCCCGCTCGACCCGCAACGGCGCGGCCGCGTGACCGCCGTCGGCGTCCGTCCCACCTGCGTCCCACATCCGTCCCGATACTGGCCCCCGGGGGCCCTGTCCGGCGCTCGCCCCCCGGGATCAGTGCACGACGAACTCGGCATGGAGCGCGCCGGCGGCGTTTATGCTTTTCAGGATGTCGATCATGTCGCGCGGCGCCACGCCAAGTGCGTTGAGACCGGCGACCACCTCGGAAAGCGTAGAGGCTTCGCTGATCACGGCAAGACCGATCCCCGGCTCTTCCGTGATTTCGGCGGAGCTCTGCGGGACGACCACCGTTTCGCCTTGGGCGAAGGGATTGGGCTGGACCACGGCGGGCGCCTCTTCGATCCGTAGCGTCAGGTTGCCTTGGCTGACCGCGACGCGGCTGATGCGCACATCCGCCCCCATCACGATCGTGCCAGAGCGCTGATCGACGACGACGCGGGCGCGACGTTCCGGCTCGACCAGGACATTCTCGAGCCGGCCCAGCACATGTGCCGGAGAGCCGATGCCGGTCGCGCCGATGTCGACGGCGACAGTGCCGGCGTCGGTCATCACCGCGACGCGCCGGCCGAACTCTTCATTGACCGCTGCCTCGATACGCCCGGCGGTCGTGAAGTCAGGGCTGCGGAGCGCCAACCTGACCGATTGCAGACTTGCAAGGTCGAAGGCGATTTCTCGTTCGATCCGCGCGCCCGCCGGTATCGATCCCGCGGTCGGCACACCTTGAACGACGCTCGCCGCGGCGCCGTCCGCTGAAGCCCCGCCTGCGATGATCGTACCCTGGGCCACGGCATAGATCTCACCGTCGGCTGCATTGAGCGGCGTCATCACCAGGGTGCCGCCGAGAAGGCTCTTGGCATCGCCGATGGCCGAGACAGTGACGTCGATCTGACCGCCGGCTCGCGCAAAGGCGGGAAGGGTCGCCGTGACGAAGACGGCGGCGACATTCTTGGGCCGGAAGCTTTCGCCGGTGACGTTGACGCCGAGGCGTTCGAGGATGTTCGACATGATCTCTTCGGTGAAGGGGGCGTTGCGGATGCCGTCGCCGGTGCCGTTGAGGCCGACGACAAGGCCGTATCCGACCAGATCGTTGCCGCGCACCCCGTCGAACTCGACGAGGTCCTTAATCCGGATCGGGGCCGCGAATGTAGGAAGTGAAAAGAGGCAGAGGCAAAGCGCCGCGAGAAGTTTCATCCGAGGTGATCCGCGAGTGACAGGCGCGAGAGCCGCGCTGTGAGTGTGTAGAGGGTTTCGATCTGGGTCCGGATCGTTTCGAGCGCGCTTGCCGTTTCATAGGGATCTGCAGCCACGATGCCGCCACGCGCGATCTCGAGAGCCGCGGATTCGGCCGAGTTGCGGGTCGCGGCGCTGGAGATCCGGGCTTCCGCAGAACCGACCGCCGCGCGCAAGTCCGCAATCTGGCTTGCCGATGCCAGTAGAGTCTCTGCGGACGTCTTGACCAGCGCCGCACGGCCTGAGGGGTCGCCCGACAGGGCGCCTTCCGAGACCAGCGCGCCAAGCGCGAAGCCCTCCAGGAGGCGCCTGAGCGCGGGATCGGCCGCAGTCGCGCCGAGCGTGACGGATTCTCCGGGGGCGAGGTCGAACGGGGCGAGCGGTGTCGGCGAGCCGCCATAGGCGGTGTCGAGATAGCCACCCCCGCCGGGCACGGCGTCGAACCATGCCGAGACGGCAGAGGCCAGTCCGGCAGCGGTGGTTTGGCCCGCGACGGCGGCCGAGAGGCTGCCGAGAATGACCCGTGCGTCCGAAATCGGTTTGCGGTCGGTCGCGTCGCCCGAGAGGAGATAGCGGTCGGCGATCCGGGTATTGAGTGCGGAGATGGCGGCTTCGAATTTCTGCCGCGCGTCAAGGGCGGCGGTGTCAACCAGCGCCGGCGAGGCGCTGGTGGCGGCGATGAGCAGGCCCGGCGCCAACCCCTCGGCAAGCTCCTCAGCGGTGCCGAGCGCGGTTTGCAGCGTTCCCGCGAAAAGCTCTGCCTCGGCCGCTGCCGTCCGATGCGCCTTGAGGGTTTTCAGCGAGTGATCTATCGCGGACAAAGCCCTGAAATCTCCGGACACCGCCCCGGCGAGGTCGGACTTGACACCGGTCGTCAGTTCACCCGAAAGGCGGGTCAGGTGTCTTTGCAGTTCCACGTTGTGGCGCCGCATCTGGAAGGTCCGGGCCATGTCGCCGGTGGAGACGTAGTTCATATTTTACAATCCGATGAGCTGCTGGATGAGTTCGTCGATGGTCTTGATCACGCGGGCATTGGCGGCGTAGGCCCGTTCGATCAGCAAAAGCGTCTGCATCTCGGCGTCGGTGTCGACACCATCGGCAAGCTGAAGCTCGGTCAGGGCTTCCTGTCGCGCCACGCTGTAGCTTTCGCGGTACTCCGCCCCTTGCCTGTCGGCCGCGATGCCGGACAGGAGGTCTGCCGCCAGACCGGAAGCGGATCGCGCGGCGCCAATGAACGCGCCGGAGGACGGCGCGCGGGTCTGCGAGAGCGCATCCCCGAGCGCCGTCAGCAGCGCGGCGTTCCCGACATTGCCGGGTGCGGCGGCACCCAACCCGTCGCGCAGCCGCCAGAGCGCGCCGCCCTGTGAGGGATCGGCGAGTTGATTGATGTCGATCCGCCCGGCGAGTCCGGTTTCAAGCATCGGATCAAGGGCCGCGCCGGCGTCGGTGAAAAGCCCTGGCTGGCCCGGCCCGAGCGTGCGGTCAACCGCGCTTGTCTGAAAACGCTCGATCAGATCGCGGGCGAAGGCGTCGATCTGGCCCTGGATTTGGGGCGCGAGGTCGTCGCGGATCGCGAACATCGCGCCAAGCGTGCCGCCACCGAGGCCGCCGCTGTCCGTGGAAGCGAGCGGCTGGCCGTTGATCGTCAACCCCGAGAGCGCGCCGGAACCGATGGTCATGTCGGCGGTGATGATTCCGACGGGCGCAAAGCCGACCTCGACCGGGTTACCTTCGAGCAGGATGGCCCCGCCGATCGTGAAGAGCGACATCTGGTCATGCGGGCGCGGAACCTCGCGAACCGGCACGATCGCGGCGACCCGGTCGACCAGAAGCTGGCGCTGATCCATCAACGCGGCGGCATCCCGGCCAGAGGATCGCTGAGAAAGGATCTCGGCATTCAGACGGTCGATCTGGCGCAGGCTCTCGTTAAGCGTTTCGACCTCACGGTTGATGCCGCCATCGGCGTCAATCCGCGCCTGCTGCACCTCGGCTGTCAGGCGGTGCAGATGGTCGGTCAGCCGCGCCGCGCTGTCGACCACGCCTTGCAGCCGCGTCTGGCTGTCGGGGCGGCTCGCCGCTTCGACCAGCGCGGCTTCAAGTTGCGCCAGGCGTGAAGCAAGCGATCCGTCGTCTTCCGGCGTGCCGATCAGCCCCTCGATCCGCGAAAGGAAACCAGTGCGCAGCCCCGCATTGCCCGCATCGGCATCGGCCAGGCGCCGGTCCGCGAGCAGGGCGGCATTGACCGATCGCGTCACCCCGTCGATACGCACACCCGCGCCGGTTCCGCCCAGGGACTGCGGCGAGACGTGCAACTCGCGCCGGGCGTAGCCCTTGGTCAATGCGTTCGCGACGTTGGAGGATACAACCTCGGCCCGGCGCGAGGTCGTCGTCAGGCCGGACAACGCGTTGGCGAGAGAGGCGGAAAGGCTCATGGTTCAGACCAGCCCGCTTCAGCGCTTGATGTTTGCGGTTTCCTGCAGCATCTCGTCCACCGTCTGGATGACCTTGGCGTTGGAGGAATAGGCCCGCTGGGTCTGGATCAGCGCTGTGAGCTCGGCGGCCACATCCGTCGCGGAACCTTCGCGGGCATAGCCGACCACCGACCCCGTCGGCCCGTCTCCGGCGTCCCAGAGGAAGAATGAGCCGGAGTCGGGAGAGACCTGGAACGTCTGGTTGTTGAGCGCGATGAGTCCGTTCGGATTGGGTACGTCCACAACCGGCACCTGGTAGATGCGCCTCGTAAAGCCGGTGTCGTAGGTCGCCGTAACGTAGCCCTTGTCATCGACCTCGACCGTCGTGAGGTTGCCCACGGGTGAGCCGTCCTTGGTGATCGAGGTAGGTGCAAAACTGTCTGACAGCTGCGTGAGTCCGTTCGGATCGCCAAGCTTGCCTATGGTCATGGAGATCGGGCCGCCGAACACGGTGAGAGCGAGCGAGCCCGTGCCCGGGTCATAGGCACCGCCAGAAACGCTTGTCACCGAAGCAAGCGTGCCGCCGTTGCCCCGGGTGTCATCGAAGGCCAGCGTGTACTCACCGATGAGCGCGCCGCTTTGCGCCGAATCGCGGATTTGCATGGTCCAGGTGTTCGATGCGCCCGCTGCCGGAACGCTTGGCGTGAAGGTGATGTCGAGCGTGTCCGACGTGCCGAGATTGCCGAAATACTCGACCGAGAGCGGCAGGGCATTGCCGGCCGCCCCCGCCTCCGTCGCGGTCGCGGGCAGATTGACGCCCAGATTCATTGTCGTCGTCGGATCGCCGGCGGTCTGGTTCGAGTTGATGACCACGGGCCGGAGACCCGAGATCGTGTCGCGTGGCAGGACCGGGATGGAGCCGTCGGCATTGGCGGGCCAGCCAAGCAGGACGAGGCCGGATTCGGTTCTGAGGATGCCGTCGGCGTCGGGCCGGAAAGCGCCCGTCGTGGTCATCATCAACGGTTGGGCGCCGCCGCTGAAACCGTTCAGCGATACCGCGGATGTGACCGGAAGCATGCCGCGCCCCGAAACCGCGAGGTCGAGCGCGTTATTCGTGGCCACGAGTGCGCCGTGCTCGTCGATCAGCCTTGTCGTCGCGGCGCGCACGCCGCCAGCCGAATAGGTGCCGGCGCCGCGTGCCTGGTTGATGACGAAGTTCTCGAAATCGGTGGAAGACCGCTTGTAACCGTAGGTGCCGGAGTTGGCGATGTTGTCGGAAATGGTCGCGAGGCGGGTGGCGTTGGCGCTGAGGCCGGCCACACCGGCGTTGAGCGAGGACGAGATGGACATTGAGGGCGGCCTTTCTGCTGCTGCGTCCGTGGTCTGGACCGACCATGAAGCACGGTGGCTTAATTTCGCCCTAACGCATCTTACTGGCCCGAACGCAGCAGAATGATCTCCAACCGGTTGTTGCGCGGCGCCATCGGATTGCGCAGCGCTGGCTTGCGGTCGGCAAATCCGGCGACGCGCCGGATGCGTGCCGGGGGCAGTTCCTGCTGTTCCAGAAGCCGCCGCATCGCCATTGCGCGCGCCGCCGACAAATCCCAGGACGGGTTGTCGCGCAAGACTTCCGGCAGGGCGCGGATATGCCCGTTCACGGCCACACCATTGTCGACAAAGGTGAAAACTCGCGCCAGCATCGCAGAGAGATCAACGAGGATCGGCGCGGGCTCCGCCGTTTCACCTTCGAAAAGGGGCGCATCGTGCAGATCGAAGAGCTCGACGATCAGACCTTCGTCGGTGACACGCGTCACGATGTGACGCGCCGCCTCTTCGCTGACCATGCTTTCTCCGCCGATGCCCATGAGCGCTTCTTCGATCCGGCGCATTTCTTCGGTGAAGCGGGCGGTTTCCGCAGCCTGGTCGGAGAGGTCTGTGCCGGTCTGGCCAAGCGCCTGTCGTTCGGAGGAAGGCCTGACGCTTGAGGCGCCGGTTCCGTTCTGGGCGATCTGATCCTCGGAGAAGACGCTGTCGCCGCCGAACGACCCGTCACCGCCGCCCGAGACACGGCTGAGCGGAATCGTCGGGCTGAAGTAATCCGCGATCCCCTTGCGTTGCTTTTCCGTCGTCGCGTTCAGCAGCCACATCAGCATGAAGAAGGCCATCATGGCGGTCACGAAATCGGCGTAGGCCACTTTCCACGCCCCACCGTGGTGCCCACCGCCGCTAACGACCTTCTTGCGCTTGATGATGACCGGCGCCGCATTCCGCTGCGTGCCCATCCCACCAACCTTTTCGTTCACCCGAGGGCAGAGGTAGCAGGCGGGAATTAAGAGCAAGCTAAGAAGTGGCGGTTCACAGACCGGCTTCGGCCGCGATCTCGGCCCGGCTCTTGCGGGATCGTTCGGTGGCCGATTTCAGCTGCCCGCAGGCGGCCATGATGTCCTCACCCCTCGGTGTGCGGATCGGGCTGGCGTATCCCGCCTTGTAGATGATGTCGGCGAAGGCCTCGATCCGCTCCCAGTTCGACCGTTCGTAGGGCGCACCGGGCCATTCGTTGAAGGGGATGAGGTTGATCTTGGCTGGGATGCCCGCAATCAGTTTCACCAGCCGCCTTGCATCCGCATCACTGTCGTTCACACCCTTCAGCATCACGTATTCAAACGTGATCCGCTCGGAATTCGACAGGCGTGGATAGTCGCGGAGCGCAGTCAGCAGCGTCTCGATGTTCCAGCGCTTGTTGATCGGCACCAGCCGGTCGCGCACCTCGTCGGTCGTGGCATGGAAGCTGACGGCGAGAAGGCAGCCTATTTCCTCGGCGGTCCGCGCGATTTCGGGTACCACGCCAGAGGTCGAAAGCGTGATGCGGCGGCGCGACAGGGTCAGTCCTTCGCCATCCATCACCACTTTCATCGCGTCTCGGACATTCTCGAAATTGTAGAGAGGCTCGCCCATGCCCATCAGGACCACGTTCGACACGAGGCGGGTTTCATCCTTTGGCGTACCTCGGACGGGCCATTCGCCAAGGTCGTCGCGCGCCACCATAACCTGGCCGACGATCTCGCCCGCGGTGAGGTTGCGCACCAGCTTCTGGGTGCCGGTATGGCAGAAGGAACATGTCAGCGTGCAGCCGACTTGCGAGGAAATGCACAGCGTTCCGCGGTTCTCCTCGGGAATATAGACCGCCTCGACCTCATGGCCGCCGGCGATCCTGAGCAGATACTTGCGCGTGCCATCCGCCGAGACTTGGCGGGTAACGACCTCGGGCAGCGCGATCTCGAACCGCTCGGCCAGCATCGCCCGGTAGTCTTTGGCGAGGTTGGTCATCGCCGCGAAATCACGCACGCCCCAATGGTAGATCCACTGCCAGATCTGACCGACCCGCATCTTCGCCTGTCTTTCGGGCGTGCCTGCCTGAATCAGCGCATCGCGCAGTTGTTCACGCGTCAGCCCGACAAGGTTGACCCGCCCGCCTTCGGGCAGCTTGCGGGGAATGGTCAGCACGTCCTGCGTTACTGGGGTCGTCGGTAGAGCTTCGGTCATCGGCGTCGGTCCTCGGATCAAGACCGCATCATATAGGTGATCACGCACCGGAACGGAACAGGGGCCGTTCTAACGCTCTGCCTCGTCGATCAGTCCATTGACCCAGCGCGCGACGGCCCAGTTTACCGGAACGCCCAGTGGAACCGCCAGAGCGAGCGACAGCATAGGCGAAAGCGCGGGCAAACCAAGCGTCTGTCCCATCAGCCCGAGCATGAAGAGGTTGATCGCAACGGCGGCGGTGCTGAAGGGGTAGAGAACGACAGCAAGCTTCCTTGGTGACCAGCGCCCGTCAGTGCGAAGTTCCGTCCTCGAAGGTGATCTTGTTCCAGACATTGTATTTCCCGGATGGCTTTCTCATCGGCAGCCGCTTGATCTCTTCAAGCGTGGCCGCGTCATAGACGATGACGGCCCCGTCGTCATCCCAGATCGACACCAGCGCGTAGCGGCCGTCGCGGGTGAATTCCGTGTGGGCGACGGTTTTGCCCGGCGCGGGGCGGAGTGTCCGGACAATCTTCAGCGTCTGCTTGTCGATCACCTGCATCTCGTCCTTGCGCGGACCGAAGAAGATGTCCGCCCAGACGTAAGGCGAATTGTCGTGGCTGCGCAGGAAAAAGCCCGGGCCGCCAGTCTCGACCGTTGCCACGACCTGCCACGATTGCATGTCGATGACACTCAGCACACCCTCCTTCAGATGCGGCGTCGCCATGACCTTGCGCCCATTGCGGGTCCAGCTGATACCCGAGCCGAGATGCGGCATGCCGGGCAGCGGCAGTTCGGCGATCTCGCGCCCGACATCGAGATTGACGACGACACCCTTGTCGCCCTCGCGGTTGGTGCCGATCAGGTTACGGTAGTTCGGACTGAAGAAGAAATCGTCGAGCGGCGCTTCGGTCAGGATGCGCCGCCGGGCGAACAGCCCCTTTTCGGCTGCAAGGCTTTCCTCCATGCCCGATTCGTAGCTGTGAACGAAGCCTTCGTGGAAGGGGCCGGCCTCGGGGTCGGTCGCGATCTCCCATATTTCGGGCACGTCCTTCAGCGCGAGGACGAAGCTCTTGCGGTAGGGCGCCTGGTAGACCGCCGAGACGCGGCTTGGCGTTCCGTCGCGCCCCCTGACGTCGATCACCGTGGCCACGCTGAGATCGTCGGTAGAGAGGACCGTCAGGGTCTTGGGCAGGTAGTTGGCGACGGCCAGCCATTTGCCGTCATGGCTCATGGCGATGTTGCGGCTGTTCAGACCGGCCCGGACCCGGCCGACTTCGTGTAGCGACCAGATGTCGTATTTCTGCACCCAGCCGTCGCGCGACATGATGAAGACGTAGCGGCCGTCCGGTGAGAATTTCGGCCCGCCATGCACCGCGAAGGGGGTGGCGAACCGGTCGAGCACCTCGAACGTGTCGCCGTCGAGCACGCTGACATGATGATCCCCGGTCTCGACGACCAGCGTGATGTTCATCGGGTCGGCGGTGAATGCCGGGGCGGAGGCTGCGGCGTAGTCGTCCCGCATTTCGCGGGTGGCGTCGATGTCGGCGATCTGCCAGTCAGGCGTCTCGGTCAGCGGCTCGGAGATATAGGCTGCAACCGAGGCGATCTCCTCAGCCGACAGTTCCCGGGCGAAGCCCGCCATCTGCGTGGCGACCCGTCCTGCGGCGATGATCACCTCAAGGTCTTCGCCCTTGATCCGGCCAAGCGCTTCGGGGATCAGGGCCGGACCGGTGCCGCCGAGCCGGGTTTCGGCGTGGCACGCCGCGCAGTGCTCGCTGAAAATGGCCGCGCCATCGGGCGCGGCCTGGGCCGGAGAGGCGGCAAGGAGACTAGAGAAAGCGATGCGCAGGATCATGGCTCTTGCCCCTGAATGGGGTGACGGTCAGCCGGTCGGCCTCTTCCACCCCGATCTCTTCGTTGGAAAGGTAGCAGGCAGGGTCCTCGGCCCAGGGATCGCCCGTGACCTGCAAGGCCCGGATGCGGGTGTTGCCGCCGCAAACCGCCCTGAAGGCGCAGGCGCCGCAGCGCCCCTTGAGCGGTCGCGGCCGCTGGCGGAGGGTCGCGAGCATATGGTCATCGCCGGTCCAGAGCGCCGAGAACGGCTGCTCCTTCACGCTGCCAACGGTGTAGTCCGACCAGTAGGTATCGGGATGCACCTTCCCCTGCGGGTCGATATTGGCGACGCCGAGGCCGGATGAGTTGCCACCCCAGGCCTCAAGATGCGCGCGGACATGCGCGACTTCTTCGGGCGCGAACCGCGCCTCGGCCCACTTCAGGAACCAGACCGCATCGGCATCGTTGTTGCCGGTCACGACTTCCAGGGACCGGCCACGCTCGACCGCATCCCATGCGCGTTCGATCAAAAGATCCATCGCGCCCCGCGTCCTTGCATGGGCGGTGTCGTCGCCCCGGTGCTTGTCGCCGCGTCCGGCATAGACGAGGTGCGAAAGATAGAACTTGTCCACCCCCTCCGAGTTGCACAGGTCGAGCATGTCGGACAGCATGTGGGCGTTGTCTTCGGTGATGGTGAAGCGCAGACCGACCTTGACGCCGCGCGCCTTGCAGGCCCGGACACCGGAAAGCGCATCGGCGAAGGCGCCTTCGACGCCCCGGAACCAGTCGTTCATCTCGCCTATCCCGTCGAGCGATATGCCGACATAGTCGAAGCCGAGATCCGCGATCCGGTCGATATTCCCGGCGATCCTGGTGCCGTTCGTCGAAAGGCTCAGATGCCGGAAGTCCAGCGCCCGTGCCCGCGCGGCCAGGTCGAAGAAATCGAAGCGACTCAAAGGCTCTCCTCCGGAAAGGATCAGCGCGGGAATGCGGAAGGCGGCAAGATCATCAAGCACACCCATCGCCTGTTCGTGGCTGAGTTCGCCGGGGAAGTGGACATCGGCGGAGGTGGTGTAGCAGTGCCGGCAGCGGAGGTTGCAGCGGCGCGTCAGATTCCAGATCACGACCGGTTTCACCGGCCCGGCGCGGGGTCGAACCGGTGTAGGCTGCGCAAGTTCGTGCATGTATTGCGTCAGGCGGAACATGTCCTAGCCCCTTTCTCTCAACCGCAGTCCGGTCTTTTTCAGAATGCGTGTGGAATAAAGGATATCGTTCGCTTGGCAGGCATCGCCAAGCAGCGCGGCAATCATCTGCCTCTGTCTTTCGACCTCGTCCCGGTCGTGGCCATGGATCATGGCAAAGAGATTGTAGGGCCAGTCGGGCAAGGCGCGCGGGCGCAGGTAGCAGTGGCTGACGAAATCCAGCGCGCCGATCTGCGCGCCAAGGTCGTCGGCGCGGTTATCGTCCACGTCCCAGACGCTCATGCCGTTCGCGGTAACGCCGAGGGCATAGTGGTTCGGCGCGAGCGCCACCCGCCGCACCACGCCGCGCGCCATCATCTTGTCGAGCCTGGCGATCACCTCGGACTCATCGAGTCCGAGCCATCCTGCCACCTCTGCATAGGGGGTGGTGGTCAGCGGCAAGCCGCTTTGCGTCGCGTTGATGATGCGCCGGTCGATGGCGTCGATCTTCATGCCGATACCCTGAAGCCGATGAAGAATTCCTTCAGTTTCGGAAATAGCAGCACCTTCAGGCCGGTATCGGCCTCGATTGCGCGCGCCACTCGTTCGATCCCGTCCGGCTTGTCCGTTGCGAGGACGAACCACATGTTCAGCCGATGGTCCCGTTCATAGTTGTGCGCGACCTCAGGATACGCATTGACCAACGTCACGACCTCTTCGAAGCGGTCGTCGGGCACCGCCATTGCGCAAAGACAGAAGGCGCCACCCATCGCTTCCGCATCGAAGAACGGGCCGAAGCGGGTGATCGCACCCTCTTCACGAAGTTTCTGGAGACGGGCGATCAAGTCGGCTTCCGTGATGCCCAGCCCTTGTGCGGCGTCGGCGAAAGGACGGTGGCTGAGCGGAAACCCTTCCTGAAGCTGGTTCAGGATCAGCCGGTCGATAGCATCGAGCGCATCGGGGGGCAGGGGCGCGCGTCTCATGCGGCAGTGGCCTTCAACAATGCGCCGGTCTGCTTGAAGCAGCGGACGGAGAACAGCGCGCGGTGGTCGACCCCGGCGAGTTCGGGAAGCGCCGCCGCCTTGTCAAGATAGGCGAGCGCTTCGGCCCGGCTGCGGGCGTGGATCATCGAATAGAGCGAAAAGTCCCAAACGCCCGGCACCGTCCGACGCTGGTAGCAAAGCGTGACACCGGGCTGGCGGGCAAGTCTGGGTCCGGCCGCATCAATCCGTGATTCGGGAAGATTCCAGACCACCATCGCGTTGGCCGACCAGCCTATGGCGCGGTGCCGGACGATGACGCCTATGCGGGTCAGGATTCCGGCCTTGTCGAGCGTCGCGATGCGGGACAACACCGCTTCTTCCGTTCGCGCCAGACTTGAGGCGAGGGCGGCAAAAGGACGCTGGACCAGCGGTAACCCGGAACTCAGCGCCTGCAGGATTTCCCGGTCTCCGGCTTGCAGAATGGCAGACTGGGCCGTCCTGGCCTCCGATGTTTTGCGCCGGTCGCCGGAACCAAGCCGAAAGCCGAGGTCGATGTTGAACGGCCGGACGAGGCGAAGGTCGAGCACCCGAAACCCCGTCCGTGCCTCGATCCGTTCGAGCGACGCGGTCAGTGATGCAGCGTCCGGCGCGGTGACGACGAACCATAGGTTGACCTCATCCTCTCGCAGGTAGGAATGATTGACGCCCTCTTCGGCCCCGACGATCGCAGCAACCTCATCGACCCGGTCGCTCGGCGCCGCCATGGCCGCGAGCGTGGACGCGCCAGCAGTGTTGGGGCGGACCGTCGCGCCTACGCGGGCGATCGTGCCGCGCGCTTTCAGGGCTTCCAGCCGCACGATAGTCTCGGCCTCGTCAATGCAGAGGGTCGCGGCGATTTCCGCAAAAGGCCGCGGCACCAACGGCAGATCGCGCTGGAATTCGTCCAGAAGGCGGCGGTCAAGGGGATCAAGCCGGTCGAACATGATCAGAGCCCCGTCCGATGCGCGCGCGCGGTAAAGAAGATGCCCGAGGGGCTTTCGGCCTCGATCTCGCCCCGAAGTTCAAAGCTGTGGGTGTCGAGGATCACGACCTTGTTGTCGTCGCGGGCCGAGATCCAGACTTCGGCGCCCCTCGGCGCGAATTCCATATGCAGGACCGCAGCGCCCGGTGTGATGGTCTTGACGACCTCATGTGTGCGGCTGTCAACGACCTGCACCGTGTCGTTGAGCGGCGTGGCGAAGTTGACCCAGACATAGGGCGATCCCGGCTGCGCGATGATGAAGACCGGCTGGCCATGCATTGACGTTCGCGCCACCTCTTCGAGGCTGCTGCGGTCGACCCAAAGAAGCTCGTGCTGGCCGACGGCGGGCAGCACATATTGGCTTTCGGTGAAAGCCCAGCCCTGAAGATGCGGCATCTTGTAGACCGGAAGGTCATCTTCCGTCTTGCCGTAGTCCTTCAGGAACCGCACCGGCTTGGGCGTTTCGTCCCACAGGTCGATGGCGGTCACGCCCTTTTCGCCGAAGAGCCCAACGAGATAGGTATGCGCGTCCCCGGTCAGCACGGCGTCGAAGGGATTGGCGCCGACATCGCCGAGCTTTGTCAGCTTCATCTCCGAACCCGAAAAATCCGCGACCCAGGCCTCGCCGGTTTCCCATGTCGACCAGATGAAGCGCCGCCCCGGCGCATCGACAAGGCCGATGGTCTTGGCGCCGGCGGGTATGTTGGCGACCAGTTCGAGCGTCTCGGCATCAAAGACGTTCACGCCGCCGGGTTCATAGTTCGAAACGGCGATCAGCTTGCCGTCGTCCGAAATCGCCCCGCCGATGGAGTTTCCGGCCTGCACGATCCGCTTGGCGATGGACTTGGTGAGCATGTCGATCTTGGTCAAACCGCCGTCGCGGCCGAAGATGTAGGCGTAGCGCTCATCCGGGCTGTAGGTCATCGACGCATGGCTAAGGTCGCCGAGCCCGTCGATCCGGCCGATCGACGCATGCTCCGAGCGGTCGACGACCAGGACCGAACCCGTCGCCCTCTCGATCACCAGACCCAGATCGCCGGTGGCACAGCACGGCTCGAGCGCGGCAACGGGGCCTGCAATGCCGAGCAACAGAGCGGCAATCAGGGCTTTCATTGGTCGCGTCCTTTCAGGTATTCGGCGATCCACAACGCCTCCTCCTCGCTCAGGATCGGTCGCCAGCGCGGCATCGCCGTGCCGGGAACACCGTCAAGGATGATGAGCGCCAGGCCCTCCGGTTCGGCATGGGCCAGCCGGTCTGGCGTGAGAGGCGAGCCGAGCCCGCCCTTCATCGTCAGCCCGTGGCACGACCCGCAATCCTGAATCACCATGCGTTCGAGCCTGTCCGCCCGTTCCGGCATGACCTCGGCCGCTGCGGGAATGGCCAGCGCGAGCAGAGCGAGAAGGCTACGCATAGGCCGCCATCCCCGCGCCCTCGCAGGCCAGCGCGTCGGCCAGCACCGCGCTGCCGTAAAGCGAAACGACATGGCCAACGACGAACAGCACCGGCGCTTCGGGTTCGCCCGCTGCAATGTCGGCGGCGATGCTTCCCAAGGTCGATATGATCCGCGTCTCGCGCGGGGTTGTCGCCGAAGCGACCGCCATGACCGGCAGACCAGCCGGCATCCCATGCCGCATCAGATGAAACGCGATCTCGGCGATGTTCGCAGCGCCCATGTAGACGACCAGCGTCGTCTCCTCGCTGGCAAGCGAGGTCCAGTCGAGGTCGAGCCGCGCATCCCGTGCCCTGTGGCCGGTCACATAGCGCACGCCTGTGGCAAGGCCGCGATGGGTCAGCGGCACGCCGGTCGAGGATGCGGCCCCCTGCGCCGCCGTGATGCCGGGCACAAAGCTGACGGAGACTCCGGCGGCGCGCAGAATTTCCGCCTCTTCCGATCCGCGGGCGAATATCAACGGATCGCCGCCCTTGAGGCGCACGACCGCCAACCCCGCTTGCGCCAGTTCGACCAGAATGGCGTTGATCCTGTCCTGGCTGACACGATGGTGGCCGGGCAGCTTGCCCACATCGATGCGGCGCACGGTTTCGGGCACAAGCGCCATCACCTCGTCGGACACGAGCCGGTCAAAAACCACCACATCGGCGGACTGGATCAGCCGGAGCGCCTTGAGCGTCAGAAGCTCAGGGTCGCCCGGCCCCGCGCCGATGAGGAAGACTTTGCCTGGGGTGAGATCTTTCATGGTCAACTCTTGGATTGGCCGAAATCGGCGGGCGAAAGGGGGAACACCAGATCCCTCCGCCCGCCGGGCGACGTCAGTAAATGTCGTCGCGGGTATTGAGGACGTTGAACTTGCCGGTCGGCGTCACAAGGCGCGGATCCTTGATCACCTCTTTCAGTTCCAGCGTCTTGTCATCGACGACGACAATGGCGCTTTCCTGCTCCTTGCCATTCCAGACAGAGAACCAGATTTCTGAACCGTCCTTGTTGAATTCGGGCTGCACGACGCGCGGCTGACCTTCCGCGATGCCGGCCCATTCGCCGATCGGCAGTGTCTTGAACTCCGGATCAGCATCGGCCGTCATTTCCGAGATCGTGAACACCGCGACCGAAGCAGAGGTTTCTGCGTCGGGGTTAAGCGGCGCATCCACGTAGAGATGATCCGATGCCGGATGGGTCTTGATGAACAGCGACCCGCCACCGAGAGCATAGAAGCTATCGACGACTGTCCACGCCTGGTCGGGATGACCTTCGGGGTCAGTGCCGATCAGTGTCACAGTCTCGTCGCCGAGATGCGAGGTTGACCAGACCGGACCGAATACAGGGTGGGTGAAGTTCGCCCCGCGTCCCGGATGCGGGGTCTGCCCGCCGGTTTCGATGAGCGCGGTGAGCTTGTCTTCCTTGGTGTCCACCACCGCAACCTTGCCGCGTGCGTTGGCAGCCACGAGGAAGTAGCGTTTCGTGCTGTCGAATCCGCCGTCATGCAGGAAGCGTTCGGCCTCGATCTCGGTGATCTTGAGGTTCTTGAGGTCCGAATAGTCGACGAACTGGATCTTGCCCGTCTCCTTCACGTTCACGATGAACTCGGGCGCGAAGTGCGACGAGACGATGGAGGCCACCCGCGGTTCGGGGTGATAGGTCTGTTCGTCGTAAATCATCCCGCGTGTCGACACGATCTTGAGCGGCTCAAGCGTCGCGCCGTCCATAATCACGTATTGCGGCGGCCAGTAGGCGCCGGCAATGGCGAACTTGTCCTCGAACCCCTCGAACTTGGACGTTTCGACCGAACGGGCTTCGATCCCGATCTTGATCGACGCGACCGTCGCCGGAGTTTCCATCCAGAGATCGATCATGTTGACCAGACCGTCGCGACCGATGACGAAGAGATAGCGGCCAGACGCCGAGATACGGCTGATGTGGACGGCGTAACCGGTGTCGATCACGGCCCTGATCTCATACGTGCCGCCGTCGATCAGGGCGACCTGACCGGCATCGCGCAGCGTTACCGACATCAGGTTTTCAAGGTCGATGTCGTTCATCTTTTCGGTCGGTCGGTCTTCCGGCGCGACCACCACCTGCCACGAGCCCCTCATCTCCGGCATGCCCCATTCCGGCGGCGACGGCGGCTCGAGCAGCACGTAGCGGGCCATCAGGTCGACCTGTTCTTCGGAAAGCTCGCCCGAGGTGCCCCAGTTCGGCATTCCGGCAGGGGAGCCATAGGTGATGAAGCTCGAAATATGGTCGAAACCGAGTTCACGCGTGACGTCGGGGGTCAGCGGTTTGCCGGTCGCGCCCTTGCGCAGCACGCCGTGGCAGCCGGCGCAGCGTTCAAAGTAGATCTGCGTGCCCAGCTGGAACTCCTCGGCTGTCATGACCGGGTCATCTGGCTTGCGGCCCGGAATCTCGACCGCGATCTCGGCGAGGGTCGTCATCGACGGCTTGTACTCTGCGGCCGGCGTATCGCCGTGACCCGCCGGCTTGGTTTCCTGCGCGAACGCGGGGCCCGCGATCAGCGCCAGCGCCAGCGCGGCGCTGCTCAGCAGCGTGTGCCTGGCGTGTTTTGCTCGGGATGTCATGATTGTCTCCATTCCGCTGGTGAGGCTGCGCGGACCTTGCGCGATGGCGCGGCCCGGCACCTTGACTTGTGTCAAGGCGGCGGCGCGGGGTGCAGCCCAAGGTCCGCGCACTTCTGGAAACCGGGCATATGCGAATTCTCGCCTCGATACTTCTTGCTCTCATGCTTCTCACCGCGCCCGGCGGGGCCGCGGCCGGAGGGATCGCGCCCGACGCCATCGATCCGGCGGTGCCCGACGCAGCGCTTGCCGAGGCGATCTTCGGCACGGGCGGCAACTTGACCGTTCAGCGGGATGAGACCGGGGTTCCAGGCTGGACCGTCAGAAGCGACGAGGTAGTGATCGGCCATATTGGCTCGACCTGGGAAATCGCCGGCTCGGTCGGCTATTCCGGGCGGCCGCTGGATGTGCTGGTGGGGATCACGCCCGATGCGCACATCGCCGGCGCGCGGTTGATGCAGCACAACGAACCGGTGCTGACGCTTGGCATTTCGGACGAGGACATCGCAGCCTATGTCAACGGATTTGCCGGATACGACCTGACGGCGCCACGCTATGTTGCGCTGACCAACACGCCGGGTCTGCCGGACGTGATCTCGCGCGCCACAGTCTCGACCGGAGTGATCCGCGACGGCATCCTGCGCACGGCGCGCACGCTGGCCATCGGGCGTGGCGTTCTTGCCCAGGGTGGGGGTATCGACCGGCTTTCGTTCACGCCCGCAGGCTGGTCCGAACTCGTCGCCCAAGGGGCGCTTGCCGAGGTCAGCGTCAGCATGGCCGAGGCATCCGCCGCGCTTGCCGACGCCAAGGTTCCGGTGCCCGCCGGCGAAGGCGATTTCCTGCACCTTTGGACCGGGCTGATTGATCCGCCGGCGGTGGGACAGAACCTCCTGGGCCAGCAAACCTACACGTCGGCGGTCGGTGCGATGGGGTCAGGCGAATCGCTGCTCATCATCATATCATCGGGCCTTCAGTCCCATCGCGGCACCGACTGGCGGCGAAGTGGTGTTTTCGACCGGGTAACGGTCGTCCAGGGCGAGACACGCCATCTGCCGGATGAAGCAAGCTACCAGATGGTGAAAAAGCTCGCCGCCGAAGGAGCGCCTTCAGTCAAGGAAATCAGCCTTTTCCGGCTGCCGCCTGCGATTGATCCCTTGAAACCCTTTCGCGTCGAGATCACCGCATCGCGACCGACCGAAACCGGCGAGGTTTCCATCGTCATCGCCGCCGACTATCGGCTGCCTGACGCCTATCGTCTTGCTCCGCCGCCGGATCCCGCTCCTCTCTGGGAAGAGATCTGGGCGCAGAAGCGCGTGCAGACCGGCATCGTCGTCACCATGCTCGCCGTGCTCACGCTCATCCTCTTCGCGCAGGAGTGGATCACACGCCGCCCGAAGCTCTGGTTTCTCGGGCGTGTGGGGTTCCTCTCGGTCACGCTTTTCGTGCTCGGCTGGGGACTTAATGGCCAGCTTTCGGTCGTGCAGGTCGTGGCCTTCCTCCATTCCCTGCTGACCGGGTTCCGGTGGGAGACGTTCCTGATCGAGCCGGTAATCTTCCTTCTGTGGTCTTTCACGGCGCTGGGCATGCTCTTCTGGGGGCGCGGCGTCTATTGCGGCTGGCTTTGTCCTTTCGGCGCGCTGCAAGAGCTGACGAACCTCGCCGCCCGCCGCCTGGGCGTCCGGCAGGTCACCGTACCGCAGGCGTTGCATGAACGGCTCTGGGTCATCAAGTACACGCTTTTCATGGCGATCCTCGCCTTGTCCTTCTATTCGATGCACGACGCGCTCATCCTGGCAGAGGCCGAACCGTTCAAGACGGCGGTCTCGATGCGCTTCATGCGCGCCTGGCCCTTTGTCCTGTACGCACTGGCCCTGATCGGCGCGGGGCTGTTCGTCGAGCGGTTCTTCTGCCGCTATCTTTGCCCGCTGGGCGCGGGCATCGCGATTCCCGCGAAGCTCAAGATCTTCGACTGGCTGAAGCGCCGCCCCCAATGCGGCCGAGAATGCCGGCTGTGCGAGACGAAGTGCACGGTCGGTGCGATCGACCCCTTGGGCCGCATCAACCCGAATGAATGCGTGCTCTGCCTGCGCTGCCAGGTCATCATGAATGATCCGGCGACCTGCCCGGTGCTGAAGCGCCGTGCGCGCACCCCTGAGGGAGCCGCTACATGACAGACCTGCCCCGCCGTCGATTCCTGACCCTTGCAGCCGCGGCGATCGCCGCTCCGGCCCGCGCCTCCGAACCTGTCGTGTGGATCGGCCGCGCGCTGGGTGCGGACGCGCGCATCATCCTCGAGGGCGCCGGCGCGCGGCAGGCGGAGCGCGTGTTCGGGCGCGTTGAAGCGGAGTTGCTGCTGATCGAATCCCAGTTCTCGCTTCACACGGACTCGGCGTTGGTGCGATTGAACCGTGACGGGCGGCTTGGCTGGCCTTCGGCGGAAATCGTCGATCTTTTCGATCTATCCGGGCGGGTGCACAGGGCGACCGGCGGGGTCTTCGACCCGACGATCCAGCCGCTCTGGATCGCGACCGCGACGGGGGGGGACACCGGCGCCGCGCGGGCGCTGACCGGATGGGAGAAGGTGCGGATCTCCGATACAGAAATCCGCCTTGAACCGGGAATGGCGCTTACCTTCAATGGCATTGCGCAGGGGGCTGCCGCGGACCGGATTGCTACGCTGCTTCGGGCGGAAGGATTCGGGGATGTGCTGATCGACATGGGGGAGGTCATGGCGCTCGGCAACCGCGCGGGCCGCCCGTGGCGTGCGGCCGTCGCCGACCCCGAAGGGGCCGAGATCGGTCGGGTTGATCTTGTCGGGCGTGCGCTCGCGACCTCCTCCCCCATGGGAACACGAATCGGAGCGGGTATGGGACACATATTGCACCCGCAGCTGAAGCCCGCCCAGTGGTCCACCGTCGCCGTCTCTGCGGCCGATGCCGCCACCGCCGACGCGCTTTCGACGGCTTTCTGCCTGATGAGTCTCGACGATATCGGCAGCGTGCTTGTCGAGTTTCCCGGCGCCATGATCGAATTCCTTATCTAAACGCTCGCATTTGACTTTCGTTAAGGAAGCTGATGCCGCTCTGCGGCATGAGGGCCTCACAATGAACTGTTCCGGGAAGGAAAAGCGCAATGCGCGAAGTCATGACCAAGAGCATGGCCCGCAATATCTTCTATGGCGGATCCCTGTTCTTCATCCTCATCTTCGTCGGATTGACGGCGCATAGTCACCGCTACATCACGACGACCTCGACCGACGCGGCGGGCCTGACCCCCAGCGTCGCTGCGGGCAAGCATCTTTGGGAAAAGCACGCCTGCATCAACTGCCACACGATCCTTGGCGAAGGCGCCTACTTCGCCCCGGAGCTTGGCAACGTCATGACCCGCTGGGGCGTGGCCGACGATCCTGAAGCGGCTGTCGATTCGCTGAAGGGCTGGATGGATGCGATGCCCACCGGCATCGAAGGACGCCGCCAGATGCCGCAGTTCAATCTGACCGACGAGGAATACCGCGAACTCGCGGACTTCCTGTTGTGGACCAACAAGATCCGCGCGCAGGACTGGCCGCCGAACGATGCGGGCTGAGGAGACACAAACATGAAATACCAATCGCAAAAGATCGCGCTGGCCTACTTCATCGTGGCCATGGCGCTCTTTGCCGTCCAGGTCTCTCTGGGGCTTATCCTGGGCTGGATCTATGTGGACGGCAACTTCCTGACCGAAATCCTGCCCTTCAACATCGGGCGGATGCTGCATACCAACAGCCTGATCGTCTGGCTGCTTCTCGGCTTCTTCGGAGCGGCCTACTACCTCATTCCCGAAGAGTCGGAGCGCGAGATCTACTCGACCAAACTCGCCTATATCCAGCTGGGGATATTCGTGCTTGGGACCGCGGGGGTTGTCGTGACCTATTTCTTCAACCTCTTCGAGGGCAACTTCCTGCTTGGCCGGGAGGGGCGCGAATTCCTCGAGCAACCGAGATGGGTCAAGGCGGGCATCGTCGTCGCGGCGCTGATCTTCCTCTACAACGTCTCGATGACGGTGCTGGCGGGCAAGAAGACGGCAATCACCAACATTCTGCTTCTCGGCCTCTGGGGTCTGGCGCTTTTGTTCCTCTTCGCCTTCGTCAACCCGTCGAACCTCGCGCTCGACAAGATGTACTGGTGGTACGTGGTTCACCTTTGGGTCGAAGGCACTTGGGAACTGGTGATGGCCTCCATCCTGGCCTTCCTGATGCTCAAGCTCACGGGCGTTGACCGTGAGGTCGTCGAGAAGTGGCTCTACGTGATCGTCGCGGCGGCGCTCTTCTCGGGCATCCTCGGCACTGGCCACCACTACTACTGGATCGGCACGCCGGGTTATTGGCAGTGGATCGGTTCGATCTTCTCCTCGCTCGAAGTGGTTCCGTTCTTCGCGATGATGGCATTCGCCTTCGTCATGGTCTGGAAGGGTCGCCGCGACCATCCGAACAAGGCTGCCCTTCTGTGGAGCCTGGGCTGCGCCACGCTCGCCTTCTTCGGCGCGGGTGTCTGGGGTTTCCTGCACACCCTCCACGGCGTCAACTTCTACACCCACGGCACCCAGATCACTGCGGCGCACGGGCACCTTGCTTTCTTCGGGGCCTATGTGTGTCTCAACCTCGCCATCATCACTTACGCGATGCCGGTCCTGAAAGGGCGCGATCCCTACAACCAGGTACTCAACATGGCTTCGTTCTGGCTGATGTCGGGGGGCATGCTGTTCATGACGTTCACGCTGACCTTTGCCGGCACGGTGCAGACGCACCTCCAGCGTGTGATGGGTGAAGGGTTCATGGACGTGCAGGACCAGCTCTGGGTCTTCTTCGCCATGCGCTTCGGTTCGGGCGTCGCGGTCGTCCTGGGCGCTGTCCTCTTCATCTATGCGGTGTTGGTGCCACGCAAGGAGATCATTGCGCCTGGCCCGCTGGAACGGGACCGCATTGCGCACGATCCTGACCATGTGGTCGTGGAGGGATGACGATGGACGGCTCTCATATCAGGATTGGGGGGGCGGTCGACGCCCCCTTCTACCTGCCCCAGGGCGACGAATGTGACATCTTCGCGGCGGCCTTCGCGAACCAGTTGCCGCTTCTGCTCAAAGGGCCGACGGGTTGCGGCAAGACGAGGTTTGTCGCGCATATGGCCGCCAATCTTGCACGACCGCTCTACACGGTTGCCTGCCATGACGACCTCTCGGCCGCGGACCTGATAGGGCGGTATCTTCTCAAGGGCGGTGAAACGGTTTGGGTCGATGGACCCCTGACCCGCGCGGTCCGCGAGGGCGCCATCTGCTATCTCGATGAGGTGGTCGAGGCGCGAAAGGATGTTACCGTCGTTCTGCATCCATTGACTGACGACCGGCGCATCCTGCCGATCGACCGCACCGGTGAGGAACTGGAAGCGGCCCCGGGCTTCATGCTGGTCGCGTCCTACAACCCCGGTTATCAGAACATCCTCAAGACACTGAAGCCTTCGACCCGGCAGAGGTTCGTCAGCCTCGACTTCGACTTTCCGAAGCCCGAGCACGAAATTCCTGTCGTCGCCCGAGAAAGCGGACTGGCGGAGGACCGGGTGCGGTCGCTTGTTCGGCTCGCGAACAAGTTCCGCGCGCTCAAGGGGCAGGATCTTGAGGAAGGTACATCGACCCGCCTTGTCGTCTATGCGGCGACACTCATCGCGCAGGGCATGTCGCCCGACCGCGCCATTCGCGCCACGATGATCGAGCCGCTTACGGACGACGAGGACACCAAGCGCGGGCTCCTCGATCTCGTCACAGCCGTTTTCGGGTGAGGCCGGCCAATGTCCGGGATCGAAATCGAGCCATGGGAACCCGAGGAGACAGTCGGGAAGCTGTGGCACGCCTATGCCAGCCGTCTTGACGCGCCAAGCGTCCACGACGGAGCCCGTGTCGACCTTTCCGAGGTCGGCGGACGGCTGGCAGTTCTGTTTCGCGGGCTCGGCGGCAGTGCCGCCGTCGAGATCAAGCCGGTGGCGCCCGAGCGGTCGCGGCACCGGTTGTCGCTCCGCCGTCGGCTCGGGGCCGAGACCGAGGCTGCGGCGCGCGCCAGCTTCGATGGCGAGGCGTTGCGCCTGCCCGATAGCCTCGCGCTGTTTCCTGCGCGTGAGGCCAACGCCGCGCTCTATATCTGGCTGGCCGCATGCTCGGCGCATGCCAGCATTCCGGCCGTCGACGATGACCCGCTGCGCGCCGACCTGGCCGCGCTGATCGCCGCACGCGCCATCACGCGTGAAACACTCGTCGACGCGCCGGGTTTCGCGCCACTCCACGCCGATCTTTGCGCCGCGCATCTGCTCTTGCGGCGAACCCCACACCTGCCCGAGGCGGAGCGCACGGTCGAAACTGTCATCCGCAACCTTCTGGGCGATCCCGCGCCGCTGGCGCCGAAGGCGCAGCGCATGCTTGACGCGATCGTCAGCGGCGACCTTTCCGCCTATCGCGCCCCGCGCGGCTACCGCCCGAACTGCCCGGTGCCGCTTTGGCCGGACCTTCGGCCGCTGGCATTCTCGGCGGCAGCCACTGTCGAAAGCCGCGGCACGGACGGCGCGCCCGAGGAAGGCGAGGGCCGCACCCACCGGGCCCGCCGGCGCAAGGCGGACCAGATCGAGCGCAACGACAGTTTCATCCTTCACAAGTTCGAGGCGATCCTCAGTTGGGCCGAGTTCATCAACCTCAACCGCCGCGTTGACGAGGATGAGAACGACGATGCGAAGAAGGCTGCCGACGATCTCGACGAAATCGGCCTTGGCCAGATATCCAAGGCGCCGGCCACCCGGCTGAAGCTCCATCTCGATCTGGCGCCCGAGGATGTGGATCGTGAAGCGCTGTCGGGGGTTGATACCTATCCGGAGTGGGACGCCCGGTCGGGTTGCTACCTTCCCGCGCATGCCCGCGTCCTGACCTCCCTTGCGGAATGCGGTGACGAAGAGCCGGCCTTCCGGGCGGATCCGCGCGCGGCAAAGCGCATCCGCGCCGTCAGACGCCAGTTCGAGGCGCTGCGTCCGGCACGCATTCTTACTGCCGGGCACCGCGACGGGGATGAGCTTGACACCGACCGGGCGATCCGGGCGCGGGTCGACTTCTTGTCAACCGGCCAGGGCGACGATCGCGTCTGGCTTCAGAACCGCACCGAAAAGCGCGACCTTGCAGTTTCGATCCTTCTGGACACGTCACGCTCCACCGAAGCGGCGGTTCCGGGTCACGGTCACGAGGGGCGCAGCGTCATCGACATCGAACGCGAGGCGCTCGCCGCCCTGGCCTGGGGGCTGGAAGCCTGCGGCGACGACTTCGCCATCCAGTCATTTTCCTCGCTGAAGCGCGACCGTGTCTATATCCGGACCGCCAAACGCTTCGGCGAGCCAATGAGTGCGGCTGTCGAATCCCGCATCGCCGGGCTGAAGCCAGGATTCTACACGCGCCTTGGCGCCGCGATCCGCCATGCCTCCGCCGGTCTTTCGCGCGAGGCGCGCAAGCGGCGACTCCTGCTGGTCATCACCGATGGCAAGCCCAACGACCTTGATCACTACGAAGGCCGCCACGGCATCGAGGACAGCCGCAAGGCCGTCGAGGAGGCGCGGCGGGCCGGTCACGCCGTCTTCGGCATCACCGTGGATCGCGATGGAAAGTCATGGTTCCCGCGTCTTTTCGGGCAGGGCGGCTACGCGCTCATCCCCCATCCCGAAAAGCTGACACAGGCGCTACCGCAGATTTATCGTCAGCTTGTCGGCGCATAACGATGTCTGCCCCCGATACGGAAAGCGTCTTTGACGAATTGCCCGGCGACCTGATGATCTGGGTTCTGATTGTCTCGGAGCTTCTTGTCTTCGGCGCCGGCCTTGCTGCGTTTCTGGGCGTTCGTCTGACCGACCCGGCCGCCTTCGCCGCGGCGCAGGACCATCTGCATCGCAGCGCTGCGGGGGTCAACACCGTCGTCCTGGTGACTTCCGGCTGGCTCGCCGCACTTGGCGCGCGCGCCGTCAACCTTGGCAGCATCGCGCAAGGCCGGCGTCTGCTTGCCGGGGCCGCCGCGCTGGGCGTTGTTTTCCTGGCGGTAAAATGGGCGGAGTACGCCGACAAGGCCGCGCAGGGGATCGGCGTCGAAACGCATCCGTTCTTTACCTTCTACTATCTCATCACCGGGTTTCATGCGGCCCACGTGGCCGCCGGGATCGTCGTTCTGGCCCTTGTCGCGATCCGCGCCCGCCCGCAGGAGGTCGAGGCGGGCACGGCATTCTGGCACATGGTCGACCTGGTCTGGGTTCTTGTCTTTCCTGTCATCTACCTCTTGAGGTGAGCACATGATCGCCGCCACCCGCGCATGGTTCTGGCTTCTGTCGCTCTCTGCCGCTTCAACCGCGCTAGCCGCCTCGCTCACAACGGGCATGATCGTCGACGTTGCGCCCGCGCTGGTCGGTGCGATGATCCTGATCCTCGCCTGGGTCAAGGCCAGGCTGATCCTGAATGCCTATCTGCGCCTGAGCGACGCCCCCGCCTTCCGGCGCGGATTCGGCATGACGCTCGCGCTCTATGCCTGCCTGCTGCTTGCGCTCTATCTCGCCGGAACTACCCGACCCTGAGTGCACCGGCGGGTCAGGACCGGCTCCAGGCTTCGGCGGGATCCTCTTCGGCGAAGTCCCTGAGAGCCGCGAGATCGGCAATATCGGCCTTGTTCTGGCGCACCGCCACGCCGACGCCCCTGAGCTTGGCGAAGGCGCGACTCAGGCTTTCGGGCTTCATGCCCAAGCGGCCGGCGATCAGTACCTTGTCATATGGCAGCGTCACCGCGCATTTGCCGTCGGGACAGTCGGCAAGCTCAAGCAGGAACTCGGCGACCCTTTGCGCGCCGGTCTGCGCCTTGAGCTGTTCGACCTGCTCGACCAGACTGTGCAGATGGGCGAAGGTCGCGGAGAGGATCGAAATGGCGACTTCAGGGGTTTCCCGGATCAGCCGCAGCAGGGTCTCGGCCTCGATCCGGATCAACTCGCAGTCGGTGACGGCCTCGGCCGCGACGGGATAGACGGCGTTGCGCAGCGCCACGGCTTCGCCAAAGCTGCGGCCCCTGGTAAAGACGCCCACCACAGCCTCGGCTCCATTCGGGGCGATGCGTTAGAGCTTCACCCAGCCGCTCGCCACGATATAGATGGCCCTGGCCGGTTCACCCTGCAGGAAGATGGTCGCACCCCTGTCGAAATGGCGCAGCCGGGCCGTCGCCAGCAGGCCCTCGACAACGCTGTCCGGTGCCGATGCAAGCAGCATTGACCTGCGAGCCACCTCGAGATGTTCAGGTTTCATGCTGCGTACCCTTGTTTGTCTCTCCCTGCCACAAGACGCGCCGATCGGCCATAGCGTTTAGCGTTTCCGCTATCCGATGATCTCGAATCTGTTCACGTCGACCATGCCGCGATCGGTGATCTTGAGCGCCGGAATCACGGGCAGGGCGAGGAAGGCGAGCTGCAGGAAAGGTTCTGCGAGCGTCACGCCAAGGCTTTGTGCAGCGGAACGCAGTTCGGTCAGGCGGTCGCGCACCGTTTCGAACGGCGCCAGGCTCATCAGCCCGGCAACCGGCAGGGCAAGCTCGGCCAGAACCTTACCCTCGCAGGCGACGACGAAACCGCCCTCGATCTCCGACAGGCGGTTCGCGGCGAGCGCCATGTCGGCATAGTCCGCGCCGACGACGGCGATGTTGTGGTGGTCATGACAGACGGTCGAAGCGATAGCCCCGGTTTTCAGCCCGAAACCCTTGACGAAGCCGGTGGCGATGTTGCCGTTCCTGCCATGCCGTTCCACCACGGCGATCCGGATCAGATCGCGACCGGGGTCGGGCCGCTTGTCGCCGTTCTCGATCGGAATGTCCTCGTGCAGGTGCTCGGTAATGATCTTTCCCTCGATGATGCCGATCACGTCGGTCTCTGTCCGATTGGCGCGGGCGCGGAAATGCTCGGCCTCAAGGTGCGGCGCCTTCACCGAATTGCGGCCGACCGGGGGAATGGTCCGGCGCGCGGCAAAGGCGGCATCGTCCGCGATCCGCCCGCCGCAAAGGACGAACTGGGCGTGGCAACCTTCGAGCGAGTCCACCGCGACGATGTCCGCCCGCAGTCCGGGCGCGATCTGGCCGCGATCCTTCAATCCGAATGCCTCGGCACCCGACAGCGACGCGGCGCGATAGACGGCAAGCGGCGATGAGCCGAGCGCGATGAGCCGCCGGATCATGTAGTCGAGATGGCCATGCTCGGCGATGTCGAGCGGATTGCGGTCGTCGGTGCAGAGGCACAGATAGGCCGAAGTCGCGTCTTTCAGTACCGGCTGGAGCGCGTCGAGGTCTTTCGATACCGAGCCTTCGCGGATCAGGACGCGCATGCCTTTGCGCAGCTTCTCCAGCGCCTCATCGGCGGTCGTCGCCTCGTGTTCCGTTCGGATTCCGGCGGCGATGTAGGCGTTCAGATCGCGCCCGGTGAGTTGCGGGCAATGACCGTCGACATGCCCGCCCGAAAAGAGCCGGAGCTTCGCCATCGCTTCGGGATCGCGGTGGATGACGCCGGGATAGTTCATGAACTCGGCAAGCCCGATGCCGCTTTCGTGGCCCATGACTTGGACAAGGTCGCGGGCGTCGATGCGCGCGCCCGAGGTTTCCATGTGCGTGGCGGGCACGCAGGAGGATAGCTGGACCCGGATATCCATGAGGGTATGGCGGCTCGCCTCCTGAAAATAACGGATGCCATCGAGGCCGATCACATTCGCGATCTCGTGCGGATCGCAGATTGCCGTGGTCACGCCAAGCGGGCAGACGCAACGGTCGAACTCGAACGGCGTGACCAGCGAGCTTTCGATGTGAAGATGCGTGTCGATGAAACCGGGTACCAGCGTCAGGCCGGCGAGGTCGATCAGCTTGCGCCCTTCGTAGGCGGCGCCGATCCCGACAATCGTGTCGTCTGCGATCGCCACATCTCCGTCGATGAATGCGCCCGTGACGACATCGAAGACTCGCCCCCCGCGAAGGACGAGATCGGCGGGGTCGTCACCGCGTCCCTGCGCGATGCGTTGTTCCAGGTCTGCCATCTCGGTCCTCCGGGCCTCCGCTCTGCCAGGGGCAGAAGACCGCAAAGCGCCCCGCGCGTCCAGTCACCCCCGCGCCGCAGCCGCACGGCCCGCCCATCTGCCAGTCGCAAGACAGCCGGTCAGCAGATAGCCGCCCGTCGGTGCCTCCCAGTCGAGCATCTCGCCACAGGCGAAGACACCCGGCAGCGCGATGAGCTCGAGGCCGTCGGTCAGCGCATCACGGGTGATGCCCCCTGCCGACGAAATCGCCTCGGCGATCGGTCGCGGTCCGAGGTGATGCGCCGGGAGCGCCTTGATCAGCGCAGCGAGCGCCTGTGGCGTCCTCGGCAGCGGGCGGCCCCATTCCTGCATAAGAGCAATGCGCAGTGGGTCGAGTTTCAGCGCCTTGCGCAGCCAGTTCGCGAGCGTATCCTTGCCAGGGCCGTTCCCAAGGCGCAGAGTCAGGTCATTCAGGCTCCGGTCAGGGGCCAGGTCCAGCGTCAGTTCCGAACCATTCCGGACCGCGCGGGAAACGGCATAGACGCCACCGCCTTCGATGCCCCTTTCGGAGATGACGAATTCGCCACGCTCCCGCTGGCTGTCGGCGACCAGCGCCACGCCCTTGACCGGCTGGCCAAAGAACCGCTCCATGTGGGCCGACCAGTCGACCTGGAACCCCATGTTGGCGGGTTTGAGATCGGCGATACCGACGCCTCGGTGTCGCAATATTGGAACCCATGCCGCGTCGGAACCGAGCCGGGGCCAACTGGCGCCACCGAGGGCCAACACCGTGACTTTCGGCGTCAGGATGGCGTCCCCCTCGGGCGTGTCGAAAGCAAGGCCGTCACCCTCGAACCCTGTCCAGCGCCATCGGGTTCTTGGTTCCACTCCGGCGCCGGCAAGCCGTGTAAGCCAGGCCCGAAGCAAGGGCGATGCCTTCATCTCCACCGGAAAGACGCGGCCCGATGAGCCGGTAAAAATCTCGCTGCCCAAACCCCGCGCCCAGCCCTTGACTGCGTCGGGGCCGAACTCCGTCAGTATCGGCGTCAGCCAACTGCCGTCGAAACGCGACGCGAACAAGACGTCTTCTTCTTCCTTGGTCAGGTTCAGCCCCGACTTGCCCGCCATGAGAAACTTGCGCGCGGGGCTCGGCTTGGCTTCGCAGATCAGGACCCGCCGCCCCGCCGCCGCCAGCATCTCTGCCGCCATGAGACCGGCCGGCCCCGCACCGATGACCAGGGCGTCGGTCACGTCGGCAGGCCGCCTTTCAATTCAACGACACGGTGCGGATAGGGAATCTCGACGCCTGCCTCTTTCAGGGCGTTCCAGATCGCGAACAGCACCTTGGAGGCGTATTTGTTGCGACCGTCATCAATGCCGCTGACCCAGTATTCCACGCAAAAGTCGATCCCGCTTTCGCCAAAGCCGCGCAGTTCCACATCCGGCCCCTCGGGATCATCGAGAATGAAGGGCAAGGCGGCCACGGCCTTGCTCACGAGATCGGGCACCGTATTGATGTCGGTGTCGTAGCTGACGGAAAACTCGACCTCGTAGCGGTTCGCGCTGCCCTGATCGGAATAGTTGACCACGCGGGTCGTAATGAAATGTTCGTTCGGAACGACGATCCACTTGCCGTCGAACGTCTCAAGAATACAGGCGCGCGCCGTCATCTTCACGATTGTGCCCGCCTCGCCCCCGTCAAGTTCGACGTAGTCGCCGACGGTGGTCTGGCCTTCGACCAGAAGGATGATGCCGGATATGAAGTTCGCCGCGATCTGTTGAAGACCAAGGCCGATGCCGACGCCGAGCGCGCCGCCGATGACCGCCACCGCCGTCAGGTCGATGCCCATGATGTTGAGCAACAAGAGGAAGGCCGCGCCGAAGATCGCGATCTCAGCCGCCTTGACGGCAAGCTCGCGCGTGGCGGGGCGTAGGGCGTCCTGCGATTTGATGTACGACGCGCTTTGTTCGTTCGACCAGCGCCCGAGCCAGAAGAGAAGGCTGCCCGCGACCAGTCCGCGCAGGAGGGCCAGAACGGTGAAGCGGATATTGCCAAGCTCCACCGTCAGGCTTTCAAGCCATTCCGTCACCGTCGGCAAGAGCCCGAGCGCATAGAGACCGGCGATCGGGATGAGGACGTAGCGCCCAAGGAAGCGCAGAAAGCCATCGCGCAGGATGTCGCGCGCGAAACGGCGTGCCGCGATGAACAGGAAGACCCGTTTGCCGAAGGCGATGACCGCCCCCGAGCCGAAGACCGACCGTGTGAATGCCTCGCCGATCGCAGTAAAGCCGTAGGCGAGGAAGGGAAGCAGGAGCGGAAGGAACCTGAGCGCGAAGCGGCGCGCGGCAGCAACAAGGCCGCGCGCGTCTTCCTTGGGTGCGATAAACCGTTCGATCCGCGGTCCCAGACGCCTGGACACCAGAAGGGCGACGATCCAGGACGCCACCAGCAGGCCAAGCTGCGACCACGCGGCAGGACTCATCAGCCAGCCGAGCGCGATTTGCTGTCCCTGCTCCAGATAGCCGAGAAGCCGGGTGACGATTTCCGGCGGGTTGTCCATCAGTGCTCCCCCGTCTGTCCCATCGCCGGAACCCGTTGACGACATGGCCCGGCGCTTCGCACGGGCTCTGCCCCCAGACGCCCTGCACCTTTCCTGCTACAGGTTGGGGCGGGACCAGTGCAACAGTTCCTTGGCGCCTAAAGCTCCACCGCCTCCATCGCGTAGAGCAGCGCGGCATGTTCGGATGAGATGAGAGCTTCGAGTGCAGCAACCCGTTCCGGCGTGAAATACCCCTCGACATCGAGAAGGTTCACCGTCCCCGCGACTTCGCCGTCAGGGCGCAGAACCGGAATGTTCATCGCGGAGTGGCATCCGAGCGCGTTGATCTCGGCATGATCGAAGAAGAGTTCGCGGAACTCCTCGGTTCTATTGGCGACGAAGCTTCGCTTTTCGATCAGCACCTGTTCGCTCCAGGGATCGCCGAGCTCCAGCGGCTTGGTGCCGGAAACCGGATAGGCGTCGGGATGCGAACTGTAGGCGCGCCTGACGACCATCGCATCAGGATCCTGAACCGTGATCGTGAAAAGCCTCACGTCAGCGCTTCGTTCCATACGGCGGAACGTGTCGTTTATGTCCTCGGCCGTCATCCGCAGTTTCCCTCCCGTCACTTCGCCATGGCGTGCCTGTAGGCCGGACGGGCGCGCATCCGGTCGAGGTATTCGGTCAGCCGATGTTCGGTGATCGGAAACTTCGCGTTCAGCGCCCAGTTGCCGCAATGGGTCAGGATGATGTCGGGCACCGTCATGACCTCGCCCATCACGAACGGCCCCTCGCCCATGCGGTGAACCAGGGTCTTCTGCGATCGCTCGAATTCCCATCTGAGGGTGTTCTTGATCGCGGCGTGGCGAAGTTCTTCCGGCAGGACGAAGCTGTGTCGGGCCGCCATCCATAGATTGGCGTCGAATTCATCCAGAAGGAACTGCGTCAGACTGTCCTGCCGTGCCCGTTCGAGCGTGCCGGCGGAGTGGGTGAAGTTCCCGTGCTTGTCGGCGAGATACTGGATGATCGCGGTCGAATCGGTGATCGGCGTGCCATCCTCGATCAGGACCGGAATCTTTCCCGCCGGATTGAAGACGGTGACACCTTCGGATCGCGGCAGCGCCGCGACATGTTCGTAGGGAACGCCCAACTCCTCGAGCATCCACAACACGCGTGCCGCGCGGCTCCTGACGGTTCCGATGACGGTATACATAGCTTACCTGTCTTGCCTTGGCGGTATGGAGCCATGGCACGCGGCAAGCCGCAAGGGTCAAAACCGTCATGGGTCATTCCGGCCAGGGAACAACCTCCAGCTCCGGCCAAATGGCCTTCTGCCGCGCGGCCTTGCGTTCATGGGTCTCGCGGTTGGGCATGGCCGTGTTCGGCACGACGCGGAACGCGAAAATATCGTCCAGCCCATAGGGGGCGTAGAGCCGCAGCGCATCATCGGCCTCAAGCCGAAGGCCCACGCAATGGGTAAGCGCCGCAAACCGGTCGATACCCTCGGCGGAGCTGTGCAATTGCGGATAGGGCGTGCCGAAATGGTCCGGATACCAGAGGTGGACGCGGGCCTGATTGCGCAACTCGATCGGCGGCTTGGGCGGGAAGATCGCTGCGGCGCGGCGGATCACGCGGTCTTCGGCCGCGTAGGTCAGATCAGGGTCGAAGTAGAAGAGGTCGATGTCCTTGACCCCGTGCATGTCGGCGCGGCAGGTCAGATGGTTCCAGACCTGATTGTAGATCGCGCCGGATACCAGCCACCAGTCCGGCAGGCCCATGCCGCGCGCGAGCCGTAGCGTCCGCATCAGGACCGGGCTTTCGCGCACGATCCCGAACAGTGCGTCGCGCTGGGCGTCCGGCGAAACGCCCGCGTATCGCAGATGATCGGCCATTCAGCGCAGGACGCGCTTTGGCAGGGCCGGGTCGGACCAGCATTTTTCGAGCGGCAACGGGGCCAGCGAACGAATGCGGATGACCAAGCCGGTGGCATGGTCGACGTCAAGGTCCAGACAGGCGCAGCCGTAGCCGTAACTGCCGTTCGTTTCGACCCAGCCGCCGGCGCCGTAATCGGGCAGGTCGTCCATGCCCTCGGCGCTGTAGCCGCCTTGAACTTCCATCAACCATTCGCCATCGGCGTCGGTCAGCCAGTAGTTGGCGGGCGTCGGATTGTCGAGCCATCCGCACCGGGTCTCGGCAAGGGTGCCGATTGGGGTGAGAAGCAGGATGGCGAACGTGAAAGGCAGGCGAAACAAGGCGATCCTCCCTTTGCTGCGGATCAACGGCGTTTGAGCATCGCAAGCCGGATCAGCGTGCGTTCCATCACAGCCATGGCCGGCGCGCGCGATGACGAGCGCAGCGTCAGGTCGGTGTCGACAAGAAGCCCGAGCGCGGTTTCGAGCCGGTGCATGCCCCAGCCCTGCGCCTGTTTCAGCATCCGGTCACGGCGCGGGCCGAAGACCGGGGGACGCATGCGGGCGATGCCTTCGGCCGGCCCGCCCGGTGAGGAAGCCGCGGCGTGAAGCGTCCGGAAATGACGCAGGGCCGCGATCGACAGGGTGACCGGGTTCACGCCTTGACCTTCAAGCCGCCGCATCAACGGCCCAATCTCGTCGCAGCACTGTTCGGCGGCGGCATGAAGCACGTCATCGACCTCGGCCTCGATCGTGGCGGGGGCGCAGGCCGCGATGTCGGCGGGCGAGAGCGGGGCGGTGTCGCCGAACTTGTAGAGTGCGATCTTCTCGACAGTCTGCCGGAAGTCGCCCGGATCGAGGTCGCGCGCCAGGGCGAGAAGGTCGGTCATCGCCTCGCGCCCGATCCCGGTCAGACCGGCCTTCGCCAGCGTCGCCTCGATCTCGTCCCGGCTGGGCGGATCGTCGTAGATGCCGACGGCATAGGCGTTGGGATGGCCCTCGAACGCCTTGCGCAGCGCCGAGCCCTTGCCGAGGCTGCCGGCAGTGACGACCAGCATCGCATCGCCCACCGCCCAATCGGCCAGCGCGGCGACCAGGACGGGTGCGGCGGCGTCACCCGCGTCCTCGACGAACGCCACCCGCGCGCCGGGGAAGAACCCCTGCGCCCGCATTGCATCGGCGACAAGGGCCGGGTCCTTGCGCAGATCGCCTCCGGCGATCCGGGTCAGCCGCATTTCGCCCTCGCCCTCGGGGCCGATCAGCGCCGAGATGACCTCCTGCCGCCGGAGCGCCACGCGCATCGCATCCGCGCCGTAGATCAGCAGCCCCGCCCGGTCCGATTCCGGCTTGGCGAAAAAGCGAAGCGCGGCGGGGCCCGAAAGCTTCATTTCCCCTTCCAGGCGGGGGAGGTGGCGATCAGCCGTGTGACGACCTGATCGGCGAGAAGGATCATCAGGCGGGTCTTGGCGTCATCGCGCGATGCCGCCGTCGCTATCGAGGTGCCTGAAGCAGAATAGGCGGTGAACGACCCCACCTCGCCCGAGGTGAGGACCTTTTCGCCACCCTTGTCGAGCAGACGGAACCGAATGGACCCTTCCAGGCGATAGCGCGTGATCGCGTTCGTGCGGGCGATGGCCAACGCCTCGGCCTTGGTGCTTATGGTGTATCGCAGCCGAAAGGCGGCCCCTTCGGGCCGGCCGAGCCGTTCTTCGATCCGCGCGACGAAGTCGAAGGCATCCTTGTCCGTGGGGGCGTCGACGGCGACCTTGTTGAACAGACCCCGCGCCGGTCCGGCCGGGCCATAGGCCGGCGTGAAGCCGCAAGCTCCTAACGGCAGCGCGGCCATAATCCCAAGGAAGGTGCGGCGGTCAGATGACGACATTGACGATGCGGCCCGGTACGACGATCAGCTTTTTCGGCGCGGCTCCGGCCAGCGCCCGGACCACAGCTTCATCGGCCAGCACGATCTTTTCAACCTCGGAAGCGGGCATTTCCTTCGGCACGCTGATTTCCGCCCGGCGCTTGCCGTTGATCTGGATCGGCAAGGTCACGCTGTCTTCGGCAAGCATCGCGGGATCGGCCCTGGGCCACGACGCTTCGGCAACCAGGCCCGCGCCACCCTGACGGTTCCAGATATCCTCGGCCAGATGCGGCGTCATCGGCGACATGAGCTGGGCGAGGGTCATGATAGCCTGCCGCTGCACAGTCTTTGACGCGTCGGACTTCTGGATCGCATTGCTGAATTCGTAGAGCTTCGCGATCGCCTTGTTGAAGGCGAAGCCCTCGATCGACTGCGTCACGTCGTGAATGGCGCGATGCGTCGCGCGGACAAGCTCCTCATCGCCCGCGCCGGGCTTGTCCGCTGGCAGGTTCGCGATCCGATCCGAGAGGGTCCAGACCCGTGTGAGGTGCTTTTGCGCAGCATCGGCGCCCGCGGCTGTCCATTCCACGTCGCGCTCGGGCGGGCTGTCGGACATTACGAACCAGCGGGCCGTGTCGGCGCCGTAGCGCGCGATGATGTCCATCGGATCGACAACGTTCTTCTTCGACTTCGACATCTTGATGACCGGGCCGATCTCGACCGGCGTGCCGTCCTTGAGCCGCGCGCCTTCCCCGTCGCGGATCACGTCCTCGGGCATGTGCCAGACACGACGGCCATCCTTTCCCGTGGTCGCATAGGTTTCGTGCGTCACCATCCCCTGGGTGAAAAGCGCATTGAAGGGCTCGATCGCCTTTTGCGGCAGGTGTCCGCAGATATGCATCGCCCGCGCGAAGAAGCGCGAATAGAGCAGGTGCAGGATCGCGTGCTCGATCCCGCCGATATACTGGTCGACGTTCATCCAGTATTCGGCTTCCGCCGCCACCGTCGGCGTATCGGCGTGCGGCGCCGTGAAGCGCGCGAAGTACCACGACGAATCGACGAACGTGTCCATCGTGTCGGTTTCGCGCCGCGCCGGCTTGCCGCAGGACGGGCAGGCGCTGTCGCGCCAGGTCGGGTGCCGGTCGAGGGGATTGCCCGGCTGGTCGAAGGTCACATCCTCGGGCAGGCGGATCGGCAGGTTTTCCTTCCGCTCGGCCACCACGCCGCAGGCGTCGCAATGCACGACCGGGATCGGGCAGCCCCAGTAGCGCTGGCGCGAGATGCCCCAGTCGCGGAGTCGGTAGCGGGTCTGCCCGGTGCCGAGTCCACGCGCCTCCATCCAGTCGATCGTGGCGTCGATGCCCTCTTCGCTAGTCGCCCGTCCGATCCCTGCGAAATGGTCGACATAGTCGACCGGCGCATCCTTCGGCGGCACCAGCGCCTCAACTCCGACATCGGCGGTCTCGCCGGGCAGATGGAAGGCGTTGGCGACCGGCAGGCCGTACTTGCGGGCAAAGTCGAGATCGCGCTGATCGTGGGCCGGGCAGCCGAAAACCGCGCCGGTGCCGTAGTCCATCAGCACGAAGTTGCCGATCCAGACCGGCAGCGTCCGGTCCGGCCAGATCGGGTGGCGCACGCCAAGCCCGGTGTCGATGCCCTTCTTTTCGGCGGTTTCCAGCGCCTCTTCGGTCGTCCCGCCGCGGCGCGCATCGGCGTTGAACGCCGCGATCTTCGGGTCTTCGCCCTCAAGCCGGCGCGACAGGGGATGATCGGGCGAGATGGCGACGAAGCTCGCGCCGCGCAGCGTGTCGGGGCGGGTGGAATAGCAGGCGATGCTGCCGCTGCCGTCGGTCAGGTGGAACGGAATCTCTATCCCCCGGCTCTTGCCGATCCAGTTGGCCTGCATGGTGCGAACTTTCTCGGGCCAGTCCTTCAGACCGTCCAGCGCTTCCAGAAGCTCGCCGGCGAAGTCCGTGATCTTGAAGAACCACTGAGTCAGCTCGCGCCGCTCCACCTCGGCGCCGGACCGCCAGCCCTTGCCGTCGATGACCTGCTCGTTGGCGAGAACCGTCATGTCGACCGGATCCCAGTTGACGACGGCGTTCTTGCGGTAGGCGAGGCCCTTTTCCATGAAGTCGATGAACATCGCCTGCTGTTGGCCGTAATACTCCGGATCGCAGGTCGCGAATTCACGGCTCCAGTCGTGCGAAAGGCCAAGCTTGGCGAACTGCGCCTTCATCGCGGCGATGTTCTGCCGGGTCCAACCGCCGGGATGCACGCCTTTTTCCATCGCCGCATTTTCGGCCGGCATGCCGAACGCGTCCCAGCCCATCGGATGCAGCACGGAAAAGCCGGTTGCCGCCTTGTAGCGCGCGACGACATCGCCCATCGCATAGTTGCGGACATGGCCGATATGCAGCCGTCCCGAGGGATAGGGGAACATTTCGAGCACGTAGTATTTGGCGCGCGAGGGGTCGCGGCGGGCGTGGAATATCCCGGCCTTGTCCCAGGCTTCCTGCCATTTCGGTTCGATGACTGCGGGGTCGTAGCGCGACATGACTCATCCCTCAGGGCGATGCCCGCCGGTTATACAAGCCGGGCGCGCGAGGTCCAGAGATTACCTCGCTCCCGATCGTGTGTGAAATGCCGGGATGGGCTCGGGCGGGATCAGAGCTTGCTGTCGCGAATCCTGAGCTGGCGCGCCCGCGTCAGGATCGCATCCTCGACGGCGCGCTGCGTTGCCGCGTCGACCGCCCCGCCGCGCGTCAGCAGCGCCACTTTGAGCGATCGGGCGTCAAGTGCGGGATCCTGGACGTAGATCGTCGCCCGATAGGCGCGTCCGCCGCCGGGCGGCGTTCCGTAGCCCGTGACGATCACGCCCGAAAAGGGATCGACCGACTCGATCGGAAGGAAGTTCAACACCTCGAGCGAGGCCTGCCAGAGATACTTGTTCACCTCGACCGTATTGTTCGGATCCTGATTGCCCGAAAAGATGTCCCAGATGGTCGAGCGCTTTCTGGTCGGCGATGACGCCGCCAGCTTGCTGCGCTGATCAAGTGCGGCGGCGCGCGCCTCGGCCGTCGCGGCATCGGGGGTGGCGGTGCTGTTGCGGCGGAAAAGCCCGCTGTCGCCCGAGCCGATCCCCCCGCAGGAGGACAGTGCCCCCGCCAGCGTCAGCAGAATCGCCCCGCGCATCAGTTTCCGGACCAACATGACCCACCCCGCATCTGTCTTTTTTGCTGTCTAGCCGAGCGCATCCGGGCGAACAAGGCTTTTCGCTTCCACGGCTTGGCCTTGGTCCCTCCGGCGGTCCGCCGCACTGTGGCAAGAACGCACCATCAGAACCGAACCTTCCCCGGCCTGCCGTCCTTTCCGTTGCATTGCGCGCCCCAACGGCGGAAATAGACGCATACCCAATTCGGATTCCCCTGAGTTGGGCCTACCTTATGACAACGAGGGAATACGAAATGAAAAAGCTTCTTCTTGCTTCCACCGCGCTGGTCGGCTTCGCCGGCGCCGCGGCTGCTGAAGTCACCCTCTCGGGCTACGCCGAGATCGGTATCTTCGGTGGCGAAGCCATCGAAACCCAATTCCACAGCGACCTAGACGTGACGTTCAACCTGTCGGGCGAGTCGGATAACGGCCTGTCCTTCGGCGCGACGATCGACCTGGACGAAGTTGGTGATGACTGCACGAGGGGCGTCATCAGCACCACCGGCACCGGCACGACCGCAGTGACGACCACCGCCTGCGTTGGCGGCGATCCGATCTCGCACACCGGCCGCGGCTCGGGCACCGAAGAGCATTCGGTCTGGGTTTCGGGCGTGTTCGGCAAGGTCACCCTGGGTGACACTGACGGCGCGTACGACTGGGCCCTGTCGGAAGTCTACATGGGCACTTCGCTCACCGACGACCACTCGACCCACGCTGGTGCTTACTGGTTCACCGGCCTTGACGGCACCTACGACGGTCAGGTCATGCGTTACGAGTACTCGTTCGGCGATTTCGCAGCCGGTATCTCGGCTGAGATCGACGACTCGGGTGTTGGCAGCGCTGCCCTGGGCATCGGTGTGAAATGGTCGGGCGACATGGGCGGCACCGCCGTCAATGCCGGCCTCGGCTACCAGACTGTCGATCTCGGCGCCGCCAATGGCGACGCGAGCGAGTGGGGCGTTAGCGCCGGTGCCGATCTGGCCGGTGGCTTCTCGGTCAAGGCCGGCTATGCCGACCGCGACAACCCGACCGGTACGGCCGACTGGAACTGGTGGGGCGTTGGTGTCGGATACTCGATGGACGCTCTGACCGTTCAGGCCAACTACGGCGCCTATGACGTGTCCGGCGTTGCCAACGACCCGAGCGGCTGGGGCCTTGTCGTGAACTACGACCTCGGCGGCGGCGCGGTTGCGATGCTCGGCTACGGCGCGAGCGACAACGGCGTGTCGTTCAACGGCGGTGGCGACAACACCTTCTCGGCTGGTCTCGGCCTGTCGTTCTGATCTGACGATCGCAGAAAACGGGGAAAGAGCGGGCTTCGGCCCGCTCTTTTCTTTTGGGCCAAATCCCTCGCGTCAACTCGACATTGCCGGGGCGGGCCGGTAAGTTCCGCGCGTTCGCCAATGACCTTGAGGAATTGACATGCTTGTGCTCAGCCCGGCGCAGATCGACGCAACCTTTCGCCAGGCGATGAGCGACCTTTCGAACCGGAAGTTCGACGACGCCCTGCGCGGCTTCCGGCAGGTTTCTGCCGCCGATCCCGGCCATGCCGACGCGCTTTATCAGACGGGCCGCATCCTGATCGCCGGCGACCGCCCGCAAAAGGCGCTGACGACCCTGCGCGCGGCCACGGAGATCCGGCCGCAGGAGGTCGCGTTCTGGCAGGTTCTGGCCGAGGCGGTGGCCCTTGGCGGCTCTGCCGAAGATGAGAAGAGTTTTCTGGCCGCCCTCAAGAAAGCCCCCATCGCCGTGCCGGTCAAACTGCCGCTGCAGGAACGTTTCGGCGCGCTTCGCAGCTCTTCAAGGCCCATGACCGGCGGGATGCGACCCAATGACATGCGCGGCCTGACAATGCTGATGTCATCGGGCGACTTCGCGAAAGCCGAAGCTGCGGCGACCGCACTTCTCAAGGCGCATCCGAAATCGGCCTTCGCCGCGAACGTTCTTGCCTCGGCGCAGACCGCGCAGAAGAAATACGCCGCGGCGGGGGCCAGCTTTCAGCAGGCGATCCGCCTCGATCCCAAATACAGCGAAGCCTACGAGAATCTTGGCCGGATGCTTCTTGAGATGGGCAAGCCGGTCGACGCCGCCGGCGCGCTGCGCAAGGCGGTGATCCTCGCTCCGGGCCGGGTGTCCGCGCTGACCCTGCTTGGCGAAGCGTTGGGGACGATCAATGAAACCCAAGCCGCGCTCCCGCTCTTGCTGCGCGCGCGGGAGGAGGAGCCGGACTCCATACAGGTTCACGTCTCGCTTGGGAACGCCTATGCCCGGCTGAACGACCACCAGGACGCGGAAGCCTCATTCAGCCGCGCCGTGGAACTGTCGCCGGACAACGCCTCGGTTGAATATCGCGCGGCACTCGGCATCGCCCAGTCGCGCCTCGGACGCGATCGGGAGGCGCTGGAGAATCTCGACAAGGTGCTCGCCGTCAAGCCGGACCATCCGCTGGCGCTCAGCGGCAAGGCGGGTGTTCTGCAAACGCTTGGCCAGTTCGATGAGGCGATGGCCATGTTCCGGCGCGCGACGGAAGTCGATCCGCTGAACGGTGAGAATTATCGCCAGCTCATCGTTTCGCACAAGACCAAGCCGGGCGACAAGATCCTTGCGGACATGGTCGAGCTTTATGACGGTGCGCAGCTTTCGGACAATGCCCGGATGAATATTGCCTTCGCGATCGCCAAGGCGCTTGAGGATACCAAGGATTACGACAACGTCTTTCGCTATCTCGACAACGCCAATGCGTTGATGCGCAAGGCGCATCCCTATCGCATCGTCAAACGCTTCAGGGAAGTGAAGGCGGTGCAGGAGGCGTTCGCCAGTTTCGACTATCATGGCGCGCGCATCGAGGGCGCCAACGATTTTGCCCCGATCTTCGTGACCGGGATGCCGCGTTCGGGCACGACGCTGATCGAGCAGATCATTTCGAGCCACTCGACCGTCACAGGTGGCGGGGAGCTTGGCATGGTGTCGTCAGGCTCAAATCAGCTTCTATTCCCGAAGGGCAAGCCGCGCAAGCTGGCGGACATCCCGGTTCCCGAGCTTCGTCAGTTCGGTGATGATTACCGATCGTACATTCTGGAGCGCTTCCCGGATGCGGAACGGATCACCGACAAGTCGATCCCGACCTACATGTATATCGGCATGATCAAGCTCGCACTGCCGAACGCGCGGTTTGTCGTCGTCCGGCGCGATCCGCGCGACAACCTTCTGTCGATCTACAAGAACAAGTTCCCGGACGGAACCCACCCCTACGCCTACGACCAGCGCGATCTGGCGCAGTACTACGGCACCTTCGTCAGCATGTTGGATTTCTGGCGCGAACGTGTGCCCGACTGGTTCTACGAGGTGCAGTATGAAAAGCTTGTGTCGAATCCCGAGGAAGAGACGCGCAAACTGATCGCAGCCTGTGGACTTGACTGGGAAGACGCCTGTCTCAGCTTCCACGAGAACACGCGGAAGGTGCAGACGCTGTCGGTCTATCAGGTGCGCCAGCCGATCTCGAAAGGGTCGGTACAGGCCTGGCAGCGGTATGAGGCCGAGCTGAAGCCGATGCTCGACATCCTGAAGGAAGCGGGGCATGTCGCTGGCTGACATCCTTGCGCGGATACGTGCGGCGGAGGCGGCAGCGGGGCGAACGGAGGGTTCCGTCACGCTGATCGCGGTATCGAAGGTGCAGCCGCTTGAGCGCATCGAAGCGGTGCTTGAGGCCGGCCAACGCGTCTTTGGCGAGAACTATGTTCAGGAGGCCGCCAGCAAGTGGCCGGCCCTGCGCGAACGGTTCGGACCGCTTCATCTGCACATGATCGGTCCCTTGCAGTCGAACAAGGCGAAGGCGGCGGTCGAGCTTTTCGACGCGATCCATACCGTGGACCGGCTGTCGCTGGCGCAAAAACTCGCCCGTCAGGCCGAGGCGCGGGGGACATGCCCCGAGCTTTTCGTGCAGGTCAATACCGGATCGGAGCCGCAGAAGGCGGGTGTGCTGCCCGCCGACGCCGACCGCTTCATCACCGATTGCCGGGGGCTTGGCCTGCCGATCGCGGGCCTCATGTGCATACCTCCCGAAGTTGAGGACTCCACGCCGCATTTTCACGTCCTTGCGGACATGGCCCAGCGCAACGGCTTGACCGGGTTGTCGATGGGGATGAGCGCGGATTTCGAAGCCGCGATTGCTGCAGGGGCGACGCACGTGCGCGTCGGTTCCGCAATTTTCGGCGCGCGCGATTACGGATAGAAGCGGGCGACTTCGCTTCCTCCAGACTTCCTAGCGGGATACTCGCTCCAAGTGAAAGTCAGGAGCGCGCGGGGATGACGACCCTTGTGCCCGGTGCGGCATGGCGGGCAATGAAGAAAAGGTCTTCCCGACTGAAGGCGAGGCAGCCGGCCGTGGGATGGCCTGGCCTTCGCCATTGGTGAATGAAGATCGCGGAACCCTTGCCTGGAATGGCGTCGGGCCAGTTCCAGTCGAGCGGCAGGATCAGATCGTAGAGCGGATCGCCCCGGCGCAGACGCTCGGCGCTCTTGCCGAAGGGCTTGCGGGTCAGGTGATTGTAGGACGGATGCCCCGAAAGATCGCACCAGCGGTCCTCAACGTGAATGGGCATTGCCCACGGCGGCAGGGTATGGGCTGGCACCCGATCAGGGCGGTAAAGCAGGCCGATGATCCGATGTACGCCGTCGGGCGTCGCGCCGTCGCCTTCGCGCTTGTTCTGACTTATGCCGGACCGCCCGATGGAGACCGGGAATCTACGTCCGAGAAAGCGCAATCCGGTCGGCGTCAGGACGAGGTCGGCAGAGCTCACAGCAGGTGCCCGGACTTGGCGGCCTTGGTGGCGAGATAGTCCGCATTGTGCCGGGTCCGGCCGACCTTGAGCGGCACATGCTCGGCCACGGCGATCCCGTTCGCCTCCATCATGCGGATCTTCGCGGGGTTGTTGGTCATCAGCCGGACCGATGAGAAGCCGAGCTTCTTCAGCAACGCCGCGCCAAGGCGAAAATCGCGCTCGTCGTCCTCAAAGCCCAGCCGGTGATTGGCTTCTACCGTGTCGAAGCCCTGATCCTGAAGCGAATAGGCGCGCATCTTGTTGACCAGGCCAATGCCGCGCCCTTCCTGATTGAGATAGAGCAGGACGCCAGCGCCCTCGTCGCCCATACGGGCAAGCGCGGCGTGCAGTTGCGGACCGCAATCGCACTTGAGGCTGCCCAGAATGTCGCCGGTGAAACAGGCGCTGTGCAGCCGTGCCAGCACGGGCCTGTCGCGCGGCGGATGGCCGATTTCGATGGCGTAGTGCTCTTCGCCGCCGTCTGCCGGGCGAAAGACATGCAGCCGCCCGGCCTCGGACGCTTCAAGTGGCAGCCGCGCCGAGACGACCGGGTGCAATGGCGCGGCTCGAGAGAGGGCGGGTCCGGCACGGTCCCAGTCGATGACTGTCAGCCCCTCGGCGGCGGAAATCTTGGTCGGATCGGCCAGTGGCGCAAGGACGGCGGCTGGCAGCAAACGCGCCGATTTGACAAGCTGAATCGCGGCACGTGCAAGGGATGCGTCGCCGTCACGCTGGCAGGTGAAAGGCCCCTTCATCGGTCTGTCGAGGTCTGTGGCGGGATCGGCGACCGCCTCGATCCAGGCCGGGTGCACATCGCGCGGCAAGGTCAGGCGGGCGATATCGCCATCATAAGCACGAGCCTTCAGCGTGTCCGCCCGCCGCCGCGTAATGGCAAGCGTGAGCGGGGCCATGGCCGAAAGCGCGGCAAAACGCGCCGGATCGAGCGCCTCGGCGGCGAGCGCCAGCACCGCCGCCCCGGATCCCGTCAGCACCACCGGCACACCCATGCGCAGATCCGCGCGGGCGCGGTTCAGGCGTTCGACGATGTCGGGGCCAAGGGTCATGGATCATCCGGACGGTTTCTGCCGCTCCTAGATAGAGCGCCCGGTTGCAAATTGAAACATTTGCCGTCGATCCGACACGACCGCGTGAAATTCCGTCACAAATCTTGCCGGAACCGGAACCGAGGCGCATCTGTTGCATATTGAAAGCGGAGGGCGAAGTGATGGCCAACCTGAAAAAGATACTGCTTGTCGACGACGACGACGACCTGCGCGAGGCGCTGGCCGAGCAGCTGGTTTCAACCGACGATTTCGACGTGTTCGAAGCGGGCACCGGCGCGGAGGGCACCGAGAAGGTCAAGGAGGGTCTGTTCGATCTCGTCATCCTCGATGTTGGCCTGCCCGATACCGACGGGCGGGAGCTTTGCCGCAAGATGCGCAAGCAGGGCGTGAAATGCCCGATCCTCATGCTGACCGGCCAGGACGGTGACGCCGACACCATCCTCGGGCTGGATGCGGGCGCGAATGACTATGTGACCAAGCCCTTCAAGTTCCCGGTCCTGTTGGCCCGCATCCGGGCGCAGCTGCGTACCCACGAACAGTCCGAGGACGCGGTCTTCCAGCTTGGGCCCTATACTTTCAAACCCTCCATGAAGATGCTGATCGACGAGCGCGATCGGAAGATCCGGCTGACGGAAAAAGAGACCAACATCCTCAAGTTTCTATACCGCGCGACCGAGGGAGTGGTGGCGCGGGATGTGCTTCTGCATGAGGTCTGGGGCTACAATGCAGGCGTCACGACGCACACATTGGAGACACATATTTACCGTCTTCGGCAGAAAATTGAACCAGATCCGTCCAATGCCCGCCTTCTTGTGACCGAATCCGGCGGCTATCGTCTGGTTGCGTAAGTAGCGAATCCCCTCGCCGCACCGGGGCAATGATGCGGCAACCTCCCTGTTGGACTGGCCCCGCTTCGGCGGGGCCTTTTTTTAATCGGATCGTGAAAACCTATTGGCCGCGGCGCGGGGCGGAACTACCGCACTGATCGCGCACCATGTCCGACGTGCGCGACGGCGGCCATCGCCTCGACCCCGGCCAGAGCCCTGCCGCCATACGGTCAGGTGGTAATCGAGAAGGACCGCCCTCGGCCCCCCGCCATTTCGTTCCTTTGGTGAAAAGGCCCCTGCCTTGGATTTCACGTCGTCCATCGCGATTTCCGACGAAGTGGTCCCGCTCGCCTCAGTTCAGCGGCGTCACGGCTGCGGCCGGAAACGCCATGCCGGCAAGAAACGGATAGGCCAGCGTCGCCATCTGCTGCCGCTCGGGTCCGTCGATCCTGAGGAAGTACCACTTGTCCGCTTCCCGAACCGCAAGCAGCGGCTGGTTGTTGCGGGCTTTCTTGCCCTTGCTTTCGGTGACAAAACTCGTGGGTACCAACACCCAGGTCACGGCGGTTCCGTCTGCAAGAACCGCGTCCTCGGCATTCACCCCGTCGCGTTTGGCGGCCAGTTCGCTGAACTTGGTTCCCTTCGTCACCGCAGCCGTCTGTTCGACGAGCGTCTCTTCCAGCTTCTTGACCTCTACCCCGGTCGCGCCGGCAAAGACATTCAGGATACGCGGCGGCAGGGCGGCCACGATGCCCTTCGCGTCACCCCGGCCGATCGCCCTGAGATAGGCATCGGCGGATTTCCAGAGGGCGGCTTCCTCATCGCTGCTCAGCGGGCGGGCGGCTGCGGGCACAGCCAGAAGGGCGGAGAGAATGAGGGCTAGGATCAGGCGCATGGCTTTCTGTTCATTAGGTTTCGCTCAGCGTCCGATGTCGCATGGTGGGGCCGCGCGCTCAAGTCCGTTTCGTCGCCTCGCGCGTTGCGGGCGGAGGTCCGCGCCGTTATGGTCGTGCGACAGGCTAGCCGAGGAGAACCCGATGCCCTTCACCATCGCCACATGGAACATCAACTCGGTCCGTTTGCGCGAAGGACTCGTGACCCGGCTGATGACCGAAGAAGCGCCGGACATTCTCTGCCTTCAGGAATGCAAGTCGCCGGTGGAGATGATACCGACTGAGGGGTTCGCGGAACTCGGCTACCGCCACATGGTCGCGCGGGGACAGAAGGGATATAACGGCGTCGCCATCCTGTCGAAGCTGCCGCTCAAAGAGGCGGGCGCCCATGATTTCGTCGATCTCGGCCACGCCCGTCACATCGCCGCGCAGTTGGAGAACGGCGTAACGGTCCACAATTTCTATGTGCCCGCCGGTGGCGACATTCCCGACCGCGCGCAGAACGAGAAGTTCGGCCAGAAGCTCGACTATGTCGCTGCGATGCGCGACTGGGCGCGATCGGAAAAGCCCGAACAGTCGATCCTTGTCGGCGATCTCAATATCGCCCCGCGCGAGGACGATGTCTGGAGCCACAAGCAGTTGCTGAAGATCGTCAGTCATACGCCGATCGAGGTCGAGCATCTGGCCGCCGCACAGGACGCCGGGAAGTGGGTCGACATTACCCGCAAGGATATCCCTGAGGGCCAGCTTTATAGCTGGTGGTCCTATCGCTCGCCCGATTGGGACGCCGCCGACAAGGGCCGGCGGCTCGATCACATCTGGGCAACGCCCGATATCGCCAATGCCGGCCATGGCAGCCGTGTGCTCAGGGCCGTTCGGGGATGGGACCAGCCGTCGGACCACGCGCCGGTTTTCGCGAGCTTCGATCTCTAGGCCCGCGGTTCAGGCCGCGATCGGCGATCGCCGACGGCGGCGCGCCTGAATAAGCGCCTGCACCTCATACTCCACCAGTTCACGCCGCACCGGCCCGTTGTGGACCGGCATGTCGTCGCGTTCGGCAAGCGCACCGGGGGCGGTGGCGCGGGCAAGCTCGACGTTGTTCGCGATTCGGCCAAGATAGAGGCTTTCCGTCCACATCCCACCTGCGTAGATGAGCGCATGCCGGTCAAGGACCAATCCGTGCCACGAGGCGACGGGCGCGTGATCCTCCCAAAGCGCGATCTGTCCGTCGACGAAATGCCGCGCTTCGGCGATCACTTCGCTTTCGCCGAAATAGTACTCGATATCCGAACCCGACAGTGCGACGCGCTGTGACGGCTGCAGCATGACGTCGCGCGCCAGTCCGAAATAGGGCGCGCGGATGCGGATCGGTTGAAAACTCCCCACCGAGGGCGTCGATATCCGGCCCTGCCAGAGAACCGGCAGCGGCCCGCTATCTGCCGTCATCACCAGATCGCCGGGTCTCAGATCGCGGATGGGGCGCAGTCCGTCCGGTGTCGCGATCTCGGTCCGCGGGGCAAGGCCGGGCACCGGGCCGACGGTCTGCCAATGATCCGCCAGCGCCAGCCATTGCAGGGCCGGATGCAGGGCGCTATCGGGCGTCGATCCGAACAGGGCTGCGATCTCGGGTGCCTCGAGCGGCAGGGCGGAGTGGCACTCCTGTTGCCGGATAGTGCCCTTGCTCAGATTCTCGGCGGTCAAAAGGCTCAGCCCGCGCCGGACATCCCAGTGATAGCTCAGCCGCATGCGGCCCGAGATCGGTTCGCGCCCCAATCCGACCGACAGCTGGCTCACCTCGATCCCGTGCCGGCGCAAGAAATGCACCCGGCCGTCGCTGTATGGTTCCAGCACGCATATGCGACGCGGCTCCCTGCGCGGCAGCACCCGCAAGAGCGGGCCGCGCTGGCGCGCGAACGTCTCAAGATCAAGCTCCATCTGCAGGGTGCCGCGGAGAAGCCCGCCTTGCTCCGGGCCTGGGTCGAGCCAGCGGGTGTTTCCCGTCCCGTCGTACAAAGCCCGCCAAGTCATGCCGCCTGCCTCCCCGCCATCAATACCTTGGCCTCATAGGCCTTGAGTGCCCGCCTTGCGGCGGGGCTGTAGCCTTCGCCGGTCATCGGGTCGATCCCCGGAAAGAGCGCCCGCAACTCTTCGACGAGTTCGTTCTCGAAACTGCCGGTGGTCTGGGGACCGGGCAGGAAGCTTTCGGTGGGCAGGCCTTCCGAGTAGACCACCTGGTGCTTGTCGAAGAGGAGATGGACATAATCAACGGTCCCGCCCTCGGATATCCGGACTGCATGGCCGTCAACCAGGTCCTTCGCCGCTACGAGAACCTCGGCATCGCCGAAAAGAAGCTCCGCGAAGCTGTTGCGGATCATGACCCGGTGCTGCGGCGAAACAAGGAGCGTTCCGTGCTTGCCGAACGTGCCGGCAAGAATGCGGATCGGCGCGAAGGCGCCTTCGGCCGCGACGCTGCGCTGGCCGATCCAACGCAGCGGCTGCGCGCCATCATCGTGGGTCATGACGAGGTCGCCGGGTTTCAGCGTCTCGACCGCGACCTCGCCCGCCGGGGTGCGTATTCGAGTGCCGGCGACGAAGCACGGGATGGTCGAGATGGTGACCATCCCGACATCCGTCTGCCCGCTACTGCTCGACACGGTGTAGGAAAAGCTGAACTCGTCGGCGTCCGCGTCGGTATGGACCGTCAGCGTGCCGTTCGCGTTCAGCGTCACGCTGTCGCCGGACGGCAGGTTCACGGTCTGACCTGCCGTCACCGCCACGCCGTTGATATGGGTGATGGTCAGCGTCCCGCCGGTGTTGTTCACGTCGTTGGCCAGAACGTTGAGAACCTTGTCGCCGCTGACATAGGCCGTCGCGGCGTCGTCGGCCGCCACAAGCACTGTCTGCACGGAATCCGCCGCGATCAGCAGGTTGGAATCGTAGGAGCTGTCGGAAACGTCGGCGATGCCGATCCGGATCGAATTCACCTGCCCGGAATTGACCGGGATTGTCAGGGACAGCGTCAGCGTGAAACCGTCCATCTCGGTGTTGAACGCGTCATTGGTGTTGCTGACAAGAAGGTTGCCACCTGGGCCATTGATGTTGCCGACGCTTGGGTTGCCACTGCCGAACGATATCGGCACGTGGGTTCCGTTAACCCAGACGCCGATCATGTCATTGAATTGCGACGCGGCATATTCGGGGAATTCCTCGGACGAGAAGACGAAATTCATCGTCATCACATTGCCGGTCGGGATGAAGTCGACGTTCAGGATCGAGGCGTCGTAGGTATTGGTGCCGGCAATCGCGTTGAAGAGTGGATCGTTGTTCAGGCCGGATGTGTTCGTCGACGTGCCGGTCGATCTGTTCGGATCGCCCGAGGACTGCGTGAAACTTGCCGCATAACCGGTTGAAAGGATGACGCCAGTGTCTGACGGCACCACTCCCGGCGACAGTGCGTTGCCGTTCGAGTAGATCGCCGATGACCGGTTGTCGCCTTGATAGGACGCGCTCAGGACGGTGACGCCATTCCCGAAGATGGCATTCGCCATCTGCATCGCTGATGCATTGATGTTGTAGCCGAGTTCGGCCCCGGTTGCCATGACTGCCTCTTCGCCCTGAAGAGACAGCGCAAACGCTGCGAAGTCCGCGACTCCGCTGGTCTTGTCCTGCTACTCGGCCCGGATGATGGTGCATCCGGTTGCGTTTGCCCTGCCTCGGGTCATTTATTCATTGAAGCAACTATGTCCGCTCAGGTCAGGTTTGTGAATCCGCATTCAACCGCGGGTTTTGACCTCTGCGGGCGGCGAGGTTTTTTCGCAACAGTCAGGCGCATTGAAGGGCACGGCCAATGACTTTAACGATGTGGCAAGAACATTTCGCCTCGCGAAGGAAAACAACTTGCCCGATCTGGTCGATCCCGTCACGCTCACCGCCGATCTCGTGCGCTGTCCCTCTGTCACGCCAGAAGAGGGCGGCGCCCTGTCGCTCCTTGCGGGCCTGCTGACCGACGCGGGGTTCGAATGCCACCGGGTCGACCGGAACGGTACGCCCAACCTGTTTGCCCGCTGGGGGCGGATCGGCGCCAACCGGACCTTCGGCTTCAACGGCCACACCGACGTAGTGCCCGTCGGCGATGCCGCCGCCTGGAGCCGCGATCCCTTCGGCGGCGAGATTGCCGATGGCTGGCTTTGGGGTCGCGGCGCCAGCGACATGAAATCCGGCGTCGCCGCCTTTGTCGCCGCCGCCATCGACTTCGTGAACCTGACGCCGCCGGACGGCGCGGTCATCCTGACGATCACCGGGGACGAGGAGGGCCCGAGCAAGGACGGAACCGTCGCCCTTCTCGACTGGATGGCCGAGAAAGGCGAGGCGATGTCGGTCTGCCTTGTCGGCGAGCCGACCTGTCCGGACCATCTCGGCGAGATGATGAAGATCGGCCGACGCGGATCGATGACGGTCCAGTTCGAGGCGCAGGGCGTTCAGGGCCATGCCGCCTATCCGCACCGGGCCAAGAACCCGCTGCACGCGCTGGTTCAACTGTTGGACCGGGTCATCTCGCACCCGCTTGATGACGGCACCGGTCACTTCGAGGCGTCGACCCTGGCCGTCACGTCGATCGACACCGGGAACCCCGCCAGCAATGTGATCCCGGCCAGGTCCCGTGCGACCGTGAACATCCGGTTCAACGACGCGCATTCCTCGGGAAGCCTCGTCGGCTGGCTCTGGGAGAAGGCAGAGAAGGTAAGCGATGAAACCGGTGTGACCTTCGCACTTGATGTGCAGGTCTCGGGTGAAAGCTTCCTGACCCCGCCCGGCGACTTCGTTCGGCTTGTCGCGGGGTCGGTGGCTGCCGAGACTGGGGTCGATCCGGCCCTGTCGACTTCCGGCGGCACGTCGGATGCCCGCTTCGTCAAGGATCACTGCCCGGTGGTCGAGTTCGGTCTGGTCGGCAAGACCATGCATCAGGTCGATGAGCGGGTCGAGGTGGCGCAAATCGCGCAGCTCAAGGCCATCTATGCCCGCATCCTGCGCGACTACTTCGCCTGACCACACTCGGTCATGGCGCCGAATCTCGGGCAGGTGTAGTTTGGTGCCTTGGGCATTGTCGGAGGATGGTGATGGGCGCGCGTCAAACCGATGCCAATGCCGGTCAGGTGGAGTACTGGAACTCCGCCGTCGGCAAGAAATGGGCTGACTATCAGGAACCGCTCGACCGGCTGCTGTCAGATGTCCGTGACGAACTGATCCGGCGCGCTGCTCCGCAACCCGGAGAACGGGCTTTGGACGTGGGCTGCGGCACCGGCGACACCACGTTGGCGCTGGCCGAACGGGTGCTTCCCGGCGGCGAGGTGACCGGGTCCGACATTTCCGAGCCGCTTCTCGCGATTGCTCGCCGTCGCGTGGAAGGACGCGCCGAGATCAGGCTTCTGAAGTCCGATGCGCAGACCCACAGGTTTGGCGAAGGAAGGTTCGACGTCATCGCTTCGCGCTATGGCGTCATGTTCTTCGACGATCCCGTATCGGCATTCGCCAACCTCGCCCGCGCGCTGCGTCCCGGTGGTCGAATGGCTTTCGCGGCCTGGGACTCGGTTCCGAACAATCTCTGGATGTCAGCGTCCAAGGCCGCCGCTGTGGCGCGGCTCGGCTCGGTTCCGGCGGACCCGCCGGAAACGCCGGGGCCTTTCGCCTTTGCAAACACGTCGCGCGTATTGAAGATCCTCGCCGAGGCTGGCCTGGCCGAACCCGAAGTCGCCACGCCGGACCTTCATCTTCTGGTCGACGGCACGCCGGAAGACGCGGCGGTGCTGGCCTCGGCCATCGGCCCGGTCCCGCGCATCATGAACGACTATGGCGGCACGGACGAAGATCTCGCCGCGATCAGGGCGGCCACGGCGGACGCCTTCCGTCCTTATGCGGCCGGAGGCATCGTCCGCGTTCCGGCGCGGGTCCATTTCTTTTCCGCGCGACGCCCGTGACCGCCGCCCAAGCCCGTGCTATCTGACGGCACATGACCCGTATCCCTTCCAAGACCGAAATCCTCGACTGGATCGCCGACAACCCCGGCCTTTCGGGGAAGCGTGACATCGCCAAGGCCTTCGGCATCAAGGGCGCCGAAAGGATCGAGCTGAAACGGCTCCTGAAGGAGCTTGAGGACGAAGGCACGCTGGAACGCCGCCGCAAGTCCTACCGTGACCCCGAAAAGCTGCCCCCGGTCACGGTCCTGATGATCCTTCCGCCTGACGCCAGCGGCGACCAGTTCGCGCGGCCGATGGAGTGGCAGGGCGAGGCGCCCGAGCCGCGGGTGCTTTTCGTGCCGCGCAAGGCCGACGCACCCGTGGCGGAGGGCGACCGCATTCTCGCCCGCGTCAACGAGATCGGGGGCGAGGACCACCATTACGAAGCCCGCCTGATCCGCAAGATCGGGACCAATCCGCACAAGATCCTCGGCGTGTTCCGCAAGTCGGCGGAAGGCGGGCGGATCTTGCCCATCGACAAGGGGGCCGACAAGGAATGGACGGTTGCCGCCGGGGCCACGCTCGACGCGAGGGATGGTGAGTTGGTCGAGGCCGAACAGGCCGGGCCGAAGGGGCGGATGGGCCTGCCGAAAGCGCGCATCATCGAACGGCTGGGCGATCCCTCCGCGCCGAAGGCAGTGTCGCTGATCGCGATCCACCAGCACGGCATTCCCGACGACTTCCCCGATGCGGTGATCGAGGCCACCGACAAGATGAAGCCTGCTTCCATTGCCGACCGCGAAGACCTGCGCCATCTGCCGTTTGTCACGATCGACCCGGCGGATGCCCGCGATCACGACGATGCCTGCTATGCCCATGCCGACGACGATCCGAAGAACGAAGGCGGCCACATCGTCTGGGTCGCCATCGCTGACGTCGCCCACTACGTGACGCCCGGCTCGGCCGTCGATCGCGAGGCGCGGCACAGGGGCAATTCCACCTATTTCCCCGACCGTGTCGTGCCGATGCTGCCCGACCGTCTTTCGGGCGATCTGTGTTCGCTGCACGAAGGCGTGGCGCGGGCGGTGATCGCGGTCTGGATGAAGCTCGACGCCAAGGGCCGCAAGGTCTCGCACCGCTTCACGCGCGGCATGATCAAGTCGGTGGCGAGCCTGAACTACACCGAGGTGCAGGACGCGCAGGACGGCCGCCCCAACGACCGCTGCGCCGAACTGCTACCCGAGGTGATCGCGCCGCTTTATGCCGCCTACGGGGCGACGAAGACGGCCCGCGCGATGCGTCAGCCCCTCGACCTCGACCTGCCCGAGCGCAAGATCGTCTTGAGCGAAGACGGCGAGGTTCTGTCGGTCGCGCTGAAGGAACGGCTCGACGCGCACCGGCTGATAGAGGAGTTCATGATCCTCGCCAATGTCGCGGCCGCCGAGGAACTGATCCGTCTGCGCCGCCCGCTTCTCTACCGCGTGCACGAGGAGCCTTCGCCCGACAAGCTCGACGCGCTGCGCGAGGTCGCCGCTGCGTCGGGCTTCACGCTCGCCAAGGGGCAGGTGCTGAGGACCGAACATCTGAACAAGCTCCTGGCGCAGGCCGAGGGCACCGATTTCGACGAGCTTCTCAACATCACCACGCTCCGCTCGATGACCCAGGCCTACTATGCGCCTCAGAATTTCGGGCATTTCGGCCTCGCACTTCGCAACTACGCGCATTTCACCTCGCCGATCCGGCGCTATTCCGACCTCGTCGTGCACCGGGCGCTGATTTCCGGGCATGGCTGGGGCAAGGATGGACTCTCGCCGCAGGATATCGAGACGCTGGAGGAAACCGCGACCCATATCTCGGAAACGGAGCGCCGTTCGATGGCGGCCGAACGGGACACGACCGACCGCTACCTGGCCGCCTATCTCGCCGACCGGGTCGGCACCGAATTCGCGGGCCGGGTGAGCGGCGTCACCCGCTTTGGCCTCTTCGTGAAGCTCGATGAGACCGGGGCCGATGGCCTCATCCCGATCCGGTCGCTGGGACGGGAGTTCTTCCACTACGACCCGAAGGCGCAGACCCTCATGGGTGCGGATACCGGCACCGTGATCGGCGTGGGGCAACGCGTGACCGTTCGGCTGGCCGAGGCGGTCCCGGTCACCGGCGGGCTGATGCTGGAGCTGCTGGAGATCGACGGGCGGGGAATGCCTGCGGGCGCGCCGGCAAGGCGCGGCAAGCCGGTGCCGCGAAAGGCCGGCAAGACGCGGCGCAAGGTCGAACGCCGGCGCCGATAGGGCGGACCATCGCCGGACCGAACGCTCGGCGCTTTTCGACGGCGCTTCGCCACGCTAGACTGCCGCCAATAACAACGAGCAGGGCAGATTGGGCATGTGGAAAATATCGGTGATCGCCGCGCTTTCGACGCTGGTTCCGGCGCTGGCCGGCGCCGCGGGGCTTTCTTCCGCAACTCCGGGCAATCAGGGCAACATCATGAGCGGACCTGAAAGACTTCAGCCGGTCGCGGCCAATCGCGGTTTCGAACGCTGGATCGAAGGCTTTCGCGGCCGCGCGCTTGCGCGCGGCATCAGCGCCAACGTCTTCGACCGGGCGTTCCGTGGCGTCGAATACAATGGTGCCGTCATCGAAAAGGACCGCAACCAGAGCGAATTCACCAAGACCCTCTGGGACTATCTCGACAGCGCGGTATCGGACAAGCGGGTCGCCAACGGCGTGGCCGCCCTTCGCCAGAACCGCAAGCTTCTCGACCGGATCGAGGCGACCTATGGCGTCGACAAGGAAGTGGTGGTGGCCGTCTGGGGCCTGGAAAGCTCCTATGGCACTTTTCGCGGCGACACGCCGCTGATCGAGGCGCTCGCGACGTTGGCCTATGACGGACGGCGCGGCAGTTTCTTTGAAAGCCAGCTCATTGCCGCGCTGAAGATCGTGCAGGCCGGCGACGTCGACCCGCGAAAGATGACCGGCAGCTGGGCCGGCGCCATGGGTCACACCCAGTTCATCCCGACCTCTTACCTCGCCTATGCGGTCGATTTTACCGGTGACGGCAAGCGCGACATCTGGTCCGACAATCCCGCCGACGCGCTTGCCTCCACGGCCGCCTATCTCGCCCGTTTCGGTTGGCGAAAGGGTCAGCCCTGGGGCGTCGAGGTCCAGCTTCCGCAGGGTTTCGACTTCGGCCTGACCGGGGAGCGCATCCAGAAGTCGCCCGCCGAATGGGCGGCGATGGGCGTGCGCGATGTGACCGGGCACCCGGTGCCGAACCACGGCAACGCGTCGATCCTGATGCCCGCCGGCGCGCGTGGTGCCGCCTTCATGATCTTCAAGAACTTCCACGTGATCGAGCGTTACAACGCCGCCGACGCCTACGTGATCGGCGTCGGCCACCTCGCCGACCGGATCCGGGGCGGTCGCCCCATTCAGGCCAACTGGCCGCGTGGCGACAGGGCGCTCGTCTTTGCCGAGCGCCGCGAACTTCAGGAACGGCTGACCAAGGCCGGGTTCAGCACCGGCGGCGTCGACGGCAAGATCGGTCCCAACACCATCGCCGCCATCCGCGCCTATCAGCGCGCGATCGGCATGGTTCCTGATGGCTATGCGAGCCTCGACATCCTCAAGCGGCTGAGGTGAAAGAACCCTGCCGCACCTTCGTGGGGCAGGGTGCTTCCACTTGGACGGTCATCGGCGTCCCCGCCTGTACCGCCTGACGAGCCTGCCCGATTCTCGTTTCCACTTGGTCAAAATATCCCGGCGGTCCGGGGGCAGAGCCCCCGGAAACAGAGATTTCATGCCTCCGGCGGGGACATTCCCGCCAAGTGGAAACGCAATACCGTCAACCCTTGCGGGCCGCGCGCACCGATTCCTCGAGCTTGCCAAGCGCCTCGGTGAACACCTCATCCTGAATGGTGATCGGCGACAGGAAGCGGATGACGTTGCCGTATACCCCGCAGGTCAGGAGGAGAAGACCGCGCTTCAACGCCTCGGCCCGGACCTTGTTGGCCATGTCGGCGGAGGGTTTGCCGCCGACATTGAACTCGACCGCGTTCATGAAGCCGGGGCCGCGGATGTCGACGATCTCGGGCACATCATCGCGCAAACTGGCGAGGTGCTGCTTGAGCCGCCCGCCAAGCTGGTTGGCGCGGTCGCAAAGCCCTTCTTCCTCGATCACGTCGAGAACCGCATTGGCCGCGGCGATGCCCAGCGGGCTGCCGCCATAGGTGCCGCCAAGGCCGCCCGGCGCCGGCGCGTCCATGATTTCGGCCCGGCCCGTCACCGCCGCAAGCGGGAAGCCGCCCGCGAGGCTCTTGGCCATGGTGGTCAGGTCCGGTGCGGCGTCGTGATGCTCCATCGCGAACATCTTGCCGGTGCGGGCGAAGCCGGTCTGCACCTCGTCGGCGATGAGGAGGATGCCATGCTCGTCGCAGATGCCGCGGAGCTTCGTCATGAAGTCGCGCGGTGCCTCATAGAAGCCGCCCTCGCCCTGCACGGGCTCCACGATGATCGCGGCAACCCGCTTGGGGTCGACATCGGCCTTGAAAAGATACTGAAGCGCCTCAATCGACTTGTCGCCGGTCATGCCGTGCAGTTCGACGGGGAACGGCACGTGGAACACATCGCCCGGCATCGCGCCGAAACCGACCTTGTAGGGCACCACCTTGCCGGTCAGCGCCATGCCCATGAAGGTCCGCCCATGGAACGCGCCGGTGAAGGCGACCACCGCCTGCCGCCCGGTGGCCGCGCGGGCGATCTTGATGGCGTTCTCGACCGCCTCGGCACCGGTGGTGACGAAGATCGACTTCTTGTCGCCCTTGCCGGGAACGATGCCGTTCAGCCGCTCGGCCAGCCGCACATAGTTCTCGTATGGCACGACCTGATGACAGGTATGGGTGAAATGGTCGATCTGGTCCTTGACGGCGGCGATCACTTTGGGGTGGCGGTGACCAGTGTTGAGCACGGCGATACCGCTCGCGAAGTCGATGTAGCGGTTGCCCTCCTTGTCCCAGATCTCGGCGTTCTCGGCGCGATCGGCGTAGATTTCGGTCATCACGCCCACACCGCGCGACATGGCGGCCTTGCGGCGGGTTTCAATCTCGGCGTTCTTCATGGGGCCTCTCCTCGGACGATTCCGCCAACGGGATACAGCGTCCTTCGTGTGCGATCAATATTGCATGTTTCCGCATAATATATTTATCACTAGGGACCAGCAGGAGGAACCGATGGACTTCGACCCCGGAGCGCGGCTGAAGGAGGAACGCGAAAGGCGCGGCCTGTCGCAGCGTCAGCTTGCGGCGCTGACCGGGGTCACGAGCGGCATGATCTCGATGATCGAGCAGAACCGCACCAGCCCCTCGATCGCGACGATGAAGAAAATCCTGTCCGGGCTCGGCATGCCGCTGAGCGAGTTTTTCACGTCGTCCGCCGAGGTGGCCGCCAAATGGTATTTCCGCCGCGACGAATTGCGCGAGATCACGCCGAGGTCGAAAGGTGGCGAAGCCGGTGCCGGCGTGGTTTTCCGCCAGATCGGTCGCCCCGGCGCCAGTGCGCTGCAGATGCTCTATGAGACCTATACGCCCGGCGCCGATACCGGTCCTGATCTTTACAGCCACGACGCGGAAGAGGCGGGCATCGTCATTTCCGGTCAGGTTCTCGTCACCGTGGGCGCGGAAACGCAGCTTCTGAGCGCCGGAGACGGTTATCTCTTCAACAGCCGCACGCCGCATCGGTTCCGCAATCCGGGGCCGGAAAACTGCGTGATGGTGTCCGCCTGTACCCCGCCGACCTTCTGACCGTGATGCGCGCCTTCCTCGCCATTCCAATTCCAGATGACGTCGCCGGCCGGCTGGAGGATATCCAGTCGGATCTTCCCTTCGGCCGCCTCGTCCCCGCGGAGAACCTGCACCTGACGGTGGCCTTTCTTGGAGAGCAACCCTGGGAGGCGCTGCGAGATCTGCACGATGCGCTGGAAGCATTTTCGAGTCCACGCTTCACGGTCAGCTTCGGTCCGCTCGGCACCTTCGGGGGCAGCGCGCCCTCTTCGCTTCACGCCGAAGTCGATCCGGCCGCCGCGCTCCGCGCCCTGCACGCCAAGTTGCGCGGCGTGCTCCACGCCACCGGGATCGCGACCGAACGCCGCCGCTTCCGCCCGCATGTGACCCTGGCCCGCTTCCGGCCCCGGATGGAGCCGACCGACCAGGCGCGGCTTGCGCGCTTCCTCACCGCCCACGCCGCCGCGCCAATCCCGTCATTCGAGGCTTGCGCGCTGACTCTCTTTCGCTCGACGCTCAGGCCCGATGGCGCAGTGCACGACGCGCTGGCCGAATACCCGCTGGTCTGACGCGATCTATGCCAGCCAGTCGCGGAACGCCGCCACGACCTTTTCATACACCGCCCGCTTGAAGGGGACGATTGCGGCAAGCATCTCTTCGGCCGTCACCCATCTCCATTCCGAGAATTCCGGGTGCTCGGTCTCGATGTCGACCTGATCGTCGGTGCCGGTGAAGCGATAGAGGAACCAGCGCTGCTCCTGCCCGCGATACTTGCCGCCCCAGACCTTGCCGAGCAGCTCGTCGGGCAGGTCATAGGTGATCCGTCCCGGCGCCTTGGCGACGAATTCGACCAGTTCGGCGCCGATGCCGGTTTCTTCCCTAAGTTCCCGCAAGGCCGCTTCGCGCGGCTTCTCGTCCTTGTCGATCCCGCCCTGGGGCATCTGCCAGGCCGCGACGGGGCTGTCCTTGCGCTGGCCGGCAAAGATCCGGCCCCGCGTATCGATCAGCATGACGCCGACGCAGGGCCGGTAGGGCAGGCGGGCCGTTTCGCCGGGCGTCATTGCGCCGCGGCGATGGCCGACAGACCCTTCAGGATGTCGATGGCATAGGCGAGCTGATAGTCGTCCTCGCGCAGCTTGGCGGCTTCTTCGGCCTTCTTCTGCTCTTCCTCGAGCACGCGCTTTTCGTCCTCGGACATCGAGTCGTTGGTGATCGCGCCGCGCAGGTCTGCTTCCGACCGCCCGTTGTTCGCCACCGAACCCGTCTCGTTCTCGGCCTCGATCGCGGGTTTGGGCTTGGGCTGCTCCACAACGATGTCGGGGGAAATGCCAAGAGCCTGGATCGAGCGGCCCGAGGGCGTGTAGTAGCGCGCCGTGGTCAGCCGCATCGCGCCATCGCCGCGAAGCGGGATCACGGTCTGGACCGAGCCCTTGCCGAACGACTTGGTGCCGACGACGATGGCGCGGTGATGATCCTGCAGCGCGCCCGTGACGATCTCGGACGCCGAGGCCGAGCCGCCGTTGATGAGCACGACCATCGGCTTGCCGTCCGCCAGATCGCCCTTCTCGGCGTTGAACCGCTCGCTGTCCTGCGGATTGCGGCCGCGCGTCGACACGATCTCTCCCTTGTCGAGAAAGGCGTCCGACACCGAAATGGCCTGGGTCAGGAGGCCGCCGGGGTTGTTGCGCAGGTCAAGGACGAAGCCGTTGACCTTCTCCATTCCGCCCGCATCGGCCACAGCCTTGTTCAGCCCGTCCTCAAGATTCGTATAGGTCTGGTCGTTGAAGGTCGTGACCCTGAGAACGACGGTCTGACCTTCCAGCCGCCCGCGCGCGGCAGTCAGCTTGATCGTGTCGCGGATGATCGATACGTCGAACGGTTCATCGACCCCCTCGCGTGCGACGGTGACGATGATCTCGGAGCCGACCGGTCCGCGCATCTTGTCGACAGCCTCGTCCAGGGTCAGGCCAAGCACGCTTTCGCCGTCGACATGGGTGATGTAGTCGCCGGCAAGCATGCCGGCCTGATCCGCCGGGGTTCCGTCCATCGGCGAGACGACCTTGATGAAACCGTCCTCCTGCGTCACCTCGATGCCGAGGCCGCCGAATTCGCCGCGCGTCTGCACCTGCATGTCCGAGAAATCGTCCGGCGCCAGATAGCTCGAATGCGGATCGAGCGAAGTGAGCATGCCGTTGATCGCGGCCCGGATCAGTTCGCCTTCGTCCACCGGCTCCACGTATTGCGAACGGATGCGTTCGAAGATGTCGCCGAACAGGTCGAGCTGTTCGTAGACCGACGACTTCGACGCCTCCTGCGCAACCAGCGGTCCGGCGACCTGGGTGGTCAGCAAAACACCGGCCAATGTGCCGCCGAGCGCGGCTACCAGAAATTTCCTCATCGGTCAGTCATCCCTTGTCTCGATGAACCAAGGCCCCGGATCGACGGGATCCTTTCCTTGTCTCAGTTCCATATAAAGCGTTTCCGTCCGCTCAGCGCCACCGCTTTCCGTTGCCGTCGGCGAATTCGGCAACACGCCCGACGGCGCGCCGCCCATCAGCCCCAGCGGCGCTCCCGCCTCGACGATGTCTCCGGTCTCGCCGAAGACGGTGGTAAGCCCCGCCAGGATCAGAAGATAGCCCGTTGCGGGTTCGATGATCATCACATTTCCGTAGTCGAGAAGCGGCCCGCGGTAGCGGACCGTGGCGGGCCAGGGCGCAGTCACGAGTGCCGCGGGCCGCGTGGCGAGAAGGATGCCCGGGCGCGCGATGCCGGCGGCGTCCGCTTCTCCGGCGCGGCGCAGGATGCGCCCCTGTGCCGGCAGCGGCAATGTGCCCTTGGCGCCCTCGAAATCGGCCATGGGCGCGCCGATGTCGGTTTCCAGCCCGGCCAGCCCGACGGCGAAGGCATCGAGGCTCGCCGAGCTATCGACAAGCGATTGCAGTTCCTCGGGGTCTTCGAGAAACCGCCGCGGCAGGCCGGTCCGGTCCTGCATCGCCTGGCTGAGCGCGGTCCGCGCCTCCTGCGCGACGTGCAGTCCGTGTTCAAGCGTCAAGGCAGAGCTGTCCTGAAGCTCTCTCAGCCGCTTCAGTTCCTGCAACTGGGCGCGAAGCAGTTCCGATTCCGCCTGAAGCGCGGGCGCGACCGAGGCCAGAATCATGCCCGACCGTGCCGTACCCAGCGGCCCGTCGGGATGCATCAGCAATAGCGGCTCGGGGTCTTTCTCGATCGCGGTCATCACACCGAGCAGCGCGGCGATCCGGCCGCGCCGCGCCTCGAAATCTGCGGTGATCTCGGCCTCGCGCACCGAGGCGCGGCGCAGGGCGTCGCGCAGGGCGCCAAGGCCGGCATCATAGGCCTGGATCGTGCGGGTCAGCGCGGCCACCCGGTCCTTTGCCGATTGCGCTTCCTCCAGCGCGATGACCGCTTCGCCGAGCGCCACCGACGCCGCCTCGGCCGCCGTGACAGCGCGGTCTTCGGCGGCGGAGGGCGAGGCGGCGAGGATCGCCATGAGGAACGCGAGAATTCGGGTCATGGCCGGGTGATGAGGCTTTGCCCGGTCATCTCGGGCGGCAGCGGCAGCCCCATGAGATCAAGAAGCGTCGGCGCGAGATCGGCCAGCCTGCCATTCCGCAGCCCCGCGCCCGGCGACCCGCCGACCAGCGCCACCGGCACCGGATTGGTCGTGTGCGCGGTATGCGGCCCGCCGGTCTCGGGGTCGATCATGGTTTCGCAGTTGCCGTGATCGGCGGTGACGATCATCGCGCCGCCGGCCTTTTCCAGCGCCGTGACCGCACGGGCCAATCCCCGGTCGACTTCCTCGACGGCGGCGATCCCGGCTTCCAGCACGCCGGTATGGCCGACCATATCCGGATTGGCGTAGTTCACCACGATCAGGTCATAACCCTTGCCGATCGCCTCGACGAAATGCTCGGTCACCTCCGGCGCCGACATTTCCGGCTGAAGGTCGTAGGTCGCGACCTTGGGGGAGGGCGCCATGTAGCGGTCTTCGCCGTCCTCCGGCGCTTCCTTGCCGCCGTTGAGGAAGAAGGTGACATGGGGATATTTCTCGGTCTCGGCCAGCCGGAACTGGGTCATGCCATGCTGCGCCACCCAGGCGCCGAGCGTGTTGACCACAGGGCGCTTAGGGTATGCGGCGGCCATGAAGGCGTCATGGGTCTTCGAGTAGTCCACCAGCCCGAGGATCGCCTCCCAATGCGGCCGCTTGCCACGGCTGAAGCCCCGGAAAGCGTCCTCGCCGACGGCCAGCAGGATCTCACGCGCCCGGTCGGCGCGGAAGTTGAGGCAGAAGAACCCGTCCCCATCCTTTGCCCCGACATAGCCGGCTATCACCGTGGGCAGGATGAACTCATCCGTCTCGCCCCGCGCATAGGCCGCTTCGACCGCCCCGGCGGCGCTGGAGGCGGCAAGCCCCTCGCCCTTGACCATCGCGTCATAAGCGCGCTCCACCCGCTCCCACCGGTTGTCGCGATCCATCGCGAAATAGCGGCCCGTCACCGTCGCGACATGCGCGCCCTCAGGAAGCCGCGCCATCAGCGTCTTCACGAACCCCGCCGCGGATGTTGGCGGCACGTCCCGGCCATCCGTCACCGCATGAAGCGCCACCGGCACGCCCGCCGACGCGATCATGTTGCAGGAGGCAAGGACGTGGTCGATATGGCCATGCACCCCGCCATCCGAGATGACGCCCATCAGATGCGCCGTGCCGCCTGACGCCTTCAGCGTGTTGACAAAGGCCGTGATCGCGGCGTTCGAGAAAAACGACTTGTCTTCGATGGCAAGGTCGATCTGCCCCAGATCCATCGCGACAACCCGTCCCGCGCCGATATTGGTGTGCCCGACCTCGGAATTGCCCATCTGGCCGTCCGGAAGCCCCACGTCGCGACCATGGGTGACAAGCTGCGCATGGGGACAAGTGGCCATGATCCGGTCGAAGGCGGGCTTCTTCGCCAGCGCGACGGCGTTGCCCTCCGTTTCCGCCCGGATGCCCCAGCCGTCGAGGATGCAGAGGACAACGGGCTTGGGCGGGGTCATAGGCATCTCCATGCTGGTTTCGCGCATCTTCTAGGGCGCGCGCGCCGAAGCGGCAACCGTGTAAGCAGAATACGGCAGGCGAGCGTGGGCGGAAGATGGCGCCCGACACCGGGCGTAGTAGCTTTTTTCCTGCTTCCGATGCAGAGTTCATTCATCCGTGGAGTTCGACTCATGAGCGTTCTTTCCGCCCGCGCACTTTCCTCCGCCGAGGCCATCGACACGGTGTTCAGTTTCTTCAGCAGCTATCGCGCCGGCATTGATGACAGGGATGTGCGCGCCGATCTGACCTTTGGCAATCCGCACGAAATGCCGCTGCCGGCGCTGGTCGCCGCGATCACCCAGGGGATGCAGCCGCGGACCCCCAGCTGGTTCGCCTACAAGACCAGCGAGGAGGAGCCGCGCACCGTGATCGCCGACGCGCTCGCCACCGAGCTTGGCCTGCCGTTTCAGCCAGAGGATATTGCAGTGACCCCTGGCGCCTTCGGCGCAATCGCGCTTGCCTTTTCCCTGCTGCTGGACCCCGGCGACGAATGCATCATCCCGCTGCCGGGCTGGTTTTGCTACGCCACCACGTTGCGTGCGCGTAACGCGCTGCCGGTTCCGGTCCCGCTCGCCGAGGGAACGTTCGACCTTGACGTCGCCGCTATCGAGGCCGCGATCTCGCCCCGCACCCGGATTGTGGTCGTCAACACCCCGCACAATCCGACCGGTGTCATCTACACCCGCGAACGCCTGTCCGAGCTCGCAGCGATGCTGACGCGCAAGTCGGCCAACCTTGGCCGCCCGATCTTCATCCTTTCAGACGAACCCTATCGACGCATCCGCTTCGATGGAGCGCCCTTCACCAGCCCCGCCGCCGTCTATCCTCACACGCTGATCGACTACAGCTACGGCAAGATCCTGCTCGCGCCGGGCCTGCGCATCGGCTATCTCGCCCTCTGTCCCTCGATGCCGGAAACCGACAGACAAGCGCTGCGCGCTGCCGCAGTGAGTTCGCAGGTCGGCGGCGGCTGGAACTTTCCTGATGCGCCGCTGCAGTATGCGGTCGGCGAACTCGAAAGGATCGGCATCGACATCGGCGAACTGCAGCGCAAGCGCGACCGGTTGCACGGGGCGCTGACGCAGTGGGGCTACGGCATGACGAAGCCCGAGGGCACCTTCTATCTCTGGGGCCGTGCGCCGGGCGGCGACTCGGTCGGCTTCACGCGCAGGCTGGCGGCAGAGGGGGTCTTCGTGATGCCGGGCACGCTGTTCGACCGGCCCGCGGATTTCCGCATCAGCCTTACCGGCAGCGCGGAGATGATCGAGGCAAGCCTGCCAGCCTTCGAGGCTGCCGCCCCGGCCGACGCGCATCAGGCCCGGTGATACGGCCCCCCGGCCAGGATCGACGCGGCCCGATACAATTGCTCGGCGAGCATCACCCGGACCAGCAGATGCGGCCAGACCATCGGCCCGAAGGACAAAAGAGCGTCGGCGCGCTCGCGCAGCGCCGGGTCCAGCCCGTCCGCGCCGCCGATCACGAAGGCCATGTCCGACCGCCCTCCGTCCCGCGTCCGTGTGATGAGGGCGGCGAAATCGGGCGAACTCATCGTCTTGCCGCGCTCGTCAAGCACCACGAGAAACGCCCCCTCTGGCACCATACGCTCCAGCAGCACGGCCTCGGCAGCCATGCCGCCCCCCTTCCGGTCCTCGACCTCGTGAACGGCAAGCGGGCCGAGGCTCAGCGCCCGGCCCGTTCGGTCGAACCGTGTGACGTAGTCGTCGACAAGCTCGCGCTCCGGACCGGCCCTGAGCCGGCCCACCGCGCAAAGATGCATGCGCATCAGACTTTCCGGGCAGCCAGTCCGGTGTCCGGGGACATCCACATCTTCTCGAGTTGGTAGAACTCCCGCACCTCGGGCCGGAAGACATGGATCACCACGTCCGAGGCGTCGATCAGAACCCAGTCGCCCTGATCCTTGCCTTCGACCTTGCAAGTGCGACCGAACTCGGCCTTCAGCCGCTCGACCAGCTTCTCGGCGATCGCGCCGACCTGGCGCGACGAGCGGCCGGAACAGATGACCATGTGATCGGCGACGCTGGACCGGCCGCGGAGATCGATCGTCACCACGTCTTCGGCCTTGTCATCGTCGAGGGAGGAAAGGATCCGCGCGAGCAGAACGTCGCTCTGGACCTCGTCGGGCGCTGCCTTCATCGGCACTGGCCCTGCGACCGAAGAAGCGGTCGCCTTTGTAGTGTGAAACAGGACATCGTCCTCCTGGGTTGCGCGCCGACCTCGGCCCCGGCGCTGGCCATATCCCCAAAATAGCATCGCGATTGTAAAATCTCAATGCGGCGTCCGTGGGGCGGGGCACATCCGCCTAGGCGGCGGCTTCGCCGCTCTCGGCAAGCTGGCGGCGGTGCGCTTCGTAAAGAACGAAGCCGACCTGACGCTCGAAGGCATAGAGCCAGGCGATCAGCCAGCCCGGATAGGTGCGGAACCCGACGATTCCGAGGCTCATGAGGAACCCGTCCACACCTTCGTCGCAGAGGGGCGAGCGATAGGCATCGTCTGTCCGGATGGCAAGGCGGCGGCGGAACCAGCGCAGATCGCGGACGATCCGCTCGACCTCCGGCTTCAGATGCCGTTGATCGCGCCGCCTTTGCCAGGCTGTTCGGGCCTCAGCCATTGCATCGAACGGATCGGCCGCCCGTGAGTGATAGGCGCGCGAAAGGCCGGTCTGGCGAACGATCCAGAGCAGGCGGCCATGGGTGGTGACGCCGCGCACGGCCTCTGTCGTGCCGTCCCAACTCAGCACGATCTGGCGCGGGTCGATCCAGGCCGAAACCCAGTCCGAGCGGTCAAAGACAAGGCGGCGCGGACGCAGGTCGAGCGAGGTTTCGCGTCGGGCGGAGGCATCGCGGAGGTTGACGAGCGCCGTCTTGTGACGCCGCGCCGAAGGGCGGAGTTCGGCATGGAGGCGGGCAATGTGAAACATGGGCCGGGGCATGGGAAATCGTTCCGTTCGAAATGTGCCGCCGACGGTGCGGACGCCGGCGGAAAAAGCTGGGCCGGGGCCGTGACGGCGCTGACGTTGCGTCACGAAGCCCCCCACGCCGAGGTTATGGTCCGAGATGCCTTCTTGGATCGGGCGGCTTTTGGTAGGCTCCTGTCATCCGAGGTTCGTATGTTCCTCCTTCGGAAACCTGATGGATTCAGACTGTTTTTCCGAAAGTTCCTTTCCACGGATTGCCATGACACAGCTTTTTCGCCCCGATCTTCCCTTTCGACTTGGCCCGTGGCGGGTCGATCCGGCTGCGCGTCGGATCGTCCGGCAGGGACGGGTCGAAGTGCTGCGCCCGAAGGCGATGGCGCTCTTGCTGGTGCTGGCCGAGGCCGCGCCCGCCCCGGTCGCCCGCGACCGGGCGATTGACCGCGTCTGGCCCGGCATCTTCGTCGGCGACGAGTCGCTGACCCACGCCGTGGCGGAGCTGCGTAGGGCCCTGGATCAGCAGGGGCGAGGCGATGGTCCCATCGAGACGATCCAGAAAGCCGGTTACCGGCTGACGCTCCTCCCCGAACCTGACACCGCCGAGCCCGCGACGATTCCCCGCCAGACGGATGCCTTGGCCCTCATCGACGCGCAGCTTCTTGTCGCAGAGGCGCGGCGGCTTCGGCAGCGCAACGGGCGCGGTGTGCTTGCCGAGGCGCTCAGGCTGTGCCGCGAGGCGGCCGCGATGGCGCCGGACCACGCGCCGGTTCTCGGTGAATTTGCGATGGCGGCGGCCGATTGCGCATTGTTCTCGCCGCGGGAGCGTCCCGATCTGCCCGAGGCGCGAGAGGTCGCGGCGCGTGCGGTGGCGCTCAGGCCCGACCTCTCTGTCGGGTACATGGCGCTGGGAATGGTCGAGGACGCGCTGGCCGCCCCCGAACGCGCAACGGCGGCGTTTGGGCGGGCGCTCGCCATCGATCCGGGCAACGCGGAATGCCACTATCTGATGGCCCGCATGTTCTATTCATCAGGCGACATGCGCCGCGCCGCTCTGGCCGCGACCGAGGCCGCGCGGCTTCGTCCAGACGACTATTGCGCCCCCTACCTCGCCGCCGGGGCTTTCGGCGGAGCAGGCGAGGCCGCGCGGGCCGCCGAAGCGGCGCGCGTCGCCTGTCGCAGGCTCGTCGCACGGCGGCGGCTCGACGGGGCGGAGCAGCGGTCCGAAAACATCCTCGGGTCGCTCCTCGCCCGGCTGGGCCGGACCGAGGCGGCCCTGCGGGAGCTTGGGCGATACGAAGGCGCGGGCGGGCTTGTCACCTATTACAACGCCGCAGCCTATGCCCAAGCCGGAATCGTCGATGTCGCGCTTGCGCGCCTCGAAGAGAATATCGAGACCGGCTATCGGAACTTCCGCTGGATCCGGCACGACCCCGCGCTTGCCCCGCTCAGAGGCGAACGCGCGTTCCGGCGTTTAGCCGGGTCGGCAGAATAGCCCGGCCTATTCCGGCCGGCTCGTCTCCAGCACCGACCCCTCCAGCACCTTCACCTCGCGCTGCGGGAACGGGATCGAGATGCCGTGCTCCTTGAACGCGTCCCAGAGCGCGAGATAGACATTGCCGCGCACGTTGGTCAGCCCCTCCGATGGGTCGGTGATCCAGAACCGCAGGATGTAGTCCACCGAACTGTCGCCGAACCCGGTGATGTGGCAGACGGCAGGGCGGTTCTTCAGCACCCGGTTCACTGACAGCGCCGCCTCGACCGCGACCTTGCGCACGACGTGGGGGTCATCTTCGTACGCCGTGCCAAAGAACAGATCAATCCGCACGAATTCGTTGGAATGCGACCAGTTGACCACCTGCCCGGTGATCAGATCCTCGTTGGGGATCAGGTATTCCTTGCCGTCGCGCGTGACGACCGAGACATAGCGCGCGCCAAGGCTCTCGATCCAGCCGAACGTGTCGCCAAGGGAAATCACGTCTCCCGGCTTGATCGACTTGTCGAGAAGGATGATGACCCCCGAGACGAGGTTCGACACCACCTTCTGCAGGCCGAAGCCAAGACCGACGCCGATCGCACCGGAAAGAACCGCAAGCCCGGTCAGATCGAATCCGACCGCCTTCAACCCGATGAAGAACGCCGCCGAGTAAAGCACGATCTGCATGAACTTGACGGTCAACACCCGCATCGAGGGGCTGATATCCTCGTTCGCGCGGATGCGCGTGGCCGCGGTCGAGGCGACGACACGGGCGCCGAAGAACAGAACGCCCGTCACGATGATCGCCTTCAGGATCGCAAGCATCGTCAGCCGGAAGCTGCCGAACTCGATCGCCATTCCGTCAAGAAAACGGGTCGCCGTGTCCAGCAGTCCGGCATAGTAGAGCGTGGCGTAGATCGTCAGGCCCCAGATCACGATCCTCCTGAGAAGGCGGTTCCTTACCACCTGCGCGGCAATGCCGATGAAGAACCAGGTGATGGCGATGGTGGCGGCAAGGGTCAGGAGGTAGCGGCGCGACGGAAAGTTGTAGACCATGGCGAAACCGCCCGCCGCAAGCCAGGCGAGTGCGGCGAAGATCGCCATGTGCATCCGGTTGCGCAGCACCAGAAGCCATCGCAACTGCCATTTCGGCCGGCCGCTGAGGCTGCGGATCCAGTTTTCGAATCTTGGGCCGAGCCAGCGGGCAATGATCCATGCCAGGATGGCGCAGGCGACAAGCGCTGCGAGCTGCCCAAGCTGGTTCGGCAGGGACAGGAGCCGCAGATTGAGCCTGACCGCCGACCACAGGTCATTCAGGCCGGTCATAAGGGTGTCGAATTCGCCGTCCATGAAGCTCCCTGCGCGCGTTTCATCCCTTTGTGGCAGCAGCGGGGGCCGACTGGCAAGACCGGAGCCGCGCTCGGCTCGTCGGTGGATGGATGCGGCAATCGGCGGGTTTGGATTCTGAGCTGACGTTGGAAGCCGGACAGCGCCCCACCGTGGGTGGGCGCTGCCCGATGGCGCGCGTCCCGCGCTGCAGCCTCCGACTTCCTCTCTCCGGCCTTGCGAGACTCGGGGCCACGGTGTATTTCGCAATCCATGAAGCGGATTTTCGACATGGATGACCGCGCGCGCCTGCCCTGGCGGTTCTTCGGCGCCACGCGCGGCGTGCTTGCCTGCGCCTGACGCGGCCTCGGCGCGCCAGCGCCCATGTCTCTGCCCAACCTGACCATTGCAACGGGAGCGGACCGATGTCCCCCAAGACACTCTATGACAAGATCTGGGATGCCCATGTCGTCGACACCCAGGACGACGGCACCTGCCTTCTCTACATTGACCGCCACCTCGTCCATGAGGTGACGAGCCCGCAGGCCTTCGAGGGCCTGCGCCTGACCGGCCGCACGGTGCGCGCGCCGGACAAGACCATCGCGGTGCCCGACCACAATGTGCCCACCACGCTCGACCGGGAAAAGGGCATCGAGAACGAGGAAAGCCGGATTCAGGTCGATGCGCTCGACAAGAACGCCCGCGACTTCGGCGTCCACTACTATCCGGTCTCGGATATCCGGCAGGGCATCGTCCACATCGTCGGGCCCGAGCAGGGCTGGACCCTGCCGGGGATGACCGTCGTCTGCGGCGACTCTCATACCGCCACCCACGGCGCCTTCGGCGCGCTCGCCCACGGCATCGGCACCTCGGAAGTGGAACATGTGCTGGCGACGCAAACGCTGATCCAGCGCAAGGGCAAGAACATGAAGGTGGAGATCACCGGAAAGCTCCGGCCCGGCGTCACCGCCAAGGACATCACGCTATCGGTGATCGGCGCGACCGGCACGGCAGGCGGCACCGGCTATGTGATCGAATATTGCGGCGAGGCGATCCGCGACCTGTCGATGGAAGGCCGCATGACCGTCTGCAACATGGCGATCGAGGGCGGCGCGCGGGCAGGTCTCATCGCGCCGGACGAGACGACCTTCGACTATGTGAAAGGCCGCCCCCATGCCCCCAAGGGCGCCCAATGGGAAGCCGCGCTGAACTGGTGGAAGACGCTGAAATCCGACGAGGGCGCGCATTGGGACAAGATCGTGACGCTGAAGGGCGAGGATATCGCCCCCGTCGTGACCTGGGGCACCTCACCCGAGGACGTGCTGCCGATCACCGGCGCGGTCCCCGCACCGGAGGATTTCACCGGCGGCAAGGTCGAGGCGGTCAAGCGCTCGCTCGACTATATGGGCCTGAAGCCCGGCACGAAGTTGACCGACATCAGGATCGACACCGTCTTCATCGGCTCCTGCACCAATGGCCGGATCGAGGATTTGCGCGCGGCGGCCGCGATCCTGAAGGGCAAGAAGATCAAGGACGGGTTGCGCGCCATGGTCGTGCCGGGCTCCGGCCTTGTCCGCGCCCAGGCGGAAGAGGAGGGCCTGGCCCAGATCTTCATCGACGCCGGCTTCGAATGGCGGCTCGCCGGCTGCTCGATGTGCCTCGCGATGAACCCGGATCAGCTTGCCCCCGGCGAACGCTGCGCCGCGACCTCCAACCGCAACTTCGAGGGACGGCAGGGCAGGGGCGGGCGGACGCATCTGATGTCGCCCGCGATGGCGGCGGCGGCGGCGGTCACGGGCCATCTGACCGATGTGCGCGAAATGATGACCGAAACCGTATGACGCCGCGCGCCCTGTAGCTACGGAAAAACTACGCCCGCACTACGGATGCATTCCGCATGCGGGACGGGCGCCAGCCAGTGATGAAGGACGAGATATAGTATGGACAAATTCACCACCCTGACCGGGATCGCGGCGCCGATGCCCTTGGTCAATATCGACACCGACATGATCATTCCGAAGCAGTTCCTGAAGACGATCAAGCGCTCGGGACTTGGCGTGAACCTCTTCGACGAGATGCGCTACGATCAGGAAGGAAATGAAATCAAGGACTTCGTGCTGAACCAACCCGCCTACCGCAACGCCGAGATCCTTGTCGCGGGCGACAATTTCGGCTGCGGCTCAAGCCGCGAACACGCCCCCTGGGCGCTTCTCGATTTCGGCATCCGCTGCGTCATCTCAACAAGTTTCGCAGACATTTTCTTCAACAACTGCTTCAAGAACGGCATCCTGCCAATCGTCCTCCCGCCGGAAACGGTCGACATTCTGATGGAGGACGCAAGGAAAGGTGAGAATGCCCGGATAACCGTCGACCTGGAGGCGCAGACGGTGACGACGTCCGAGGGCGAGAGTTTCAGCTTCGAGGTCGATTCCTTCCGGAAGCACTGTTTGTTGAACGGACTGGACGATATTGGCCTTACCCTCGAGAAGAAGGGCGCCATCGACACCTTCGAGAAAGCGGCCGCGCAATCGCGTCCTTGGGTCTAAGCCGCAGGAAACACACAATATATAGGGCCGCCCCGACCGGGCGGCCTTATTGCTGCGCCAATGTCGGCGGATTCCTGCTCATGAAATGATGCAATGACGCACCAGTCTGACCATGAAAACGACAAATTGCGGGGCCAAACATTAACCGTAAGTTGATGGGGAGCGGAAATTGGGCAAAATTTGGGCAACAATGAGGCAGTGCGTCAGACATGGCGTGCGCAAGTTGGTCCAGGTGCCCGGCTATGTATCGGTCCCGGCCAGGTTGAGGGTGTAGGGAAGTGGTATCTCAATTCACAGGCGCCTTTGTGCGCGCATTGCTCGTGATCGTGCTGATCGCAGTGCCTTCGCTGATGTTGCCATCGGTCACGCGAGATACAACGCAGATCGTGGCGCTTGTCGCGATATTTGCGGCGGCCCTGACATTCTTCGAATACGTATCGACCTATCCGGGCCTTGTCGAATTCCGCGACGCGCCGCCCTTCAACAGAATGCGCTTCATTTCGCTTCTCGCGACGGTGCTGCTGCTGTCCATGCTGGTCCGCGGCCAGACGATGCCCACTACCATGTCCGATCTGATCGAGGTTCTGGGCAACAGGCTTGGCGAGGCGATTGATGTCCCCTACAGCCCTGTGCGGCTGGTGGTGCTGATGCTGCCGGAAGACATGAGCATCCGGCATCTGATCCTTGTGCGCACGGCCGCCGGCATCAGCTACATGATCTCGCTTCTGACACTGATCTTCTTCGTCATCGCGATGCGGCTGATCGGCTGGCCCAACAAGATGGGAAAGTTCAACGTCTGGATCAACCTGCCGACATTCGATCCCACGACGGGTGGCGATGTTGTCGAGCGGTTGCAGCGCGACGCGCGTTTCAACATTGCGCTTGGCTTCCTGCTGCCGTTCATTGTTCCCGCGGCGGTCAAGGCGGCATCGCTGGCCTTCGCGCCGGTGACGCTCGAAAGTCCGCAAACCCTGATATGGACGATGTCGGCATGGGCCTTTCTTCCTGCTTCCCTATTCATGCGCGGCATCGCGATGGGCCGGATCGCCTCGATGATCGCCGAGAAACGGCGGCAGAAGAACACGCAAGGTGGCGCCGACCTCTTGCCGGCCTGATCCTCACCTTTGCGCTGGCAACGCCTGCCGGCGCGGAACGCCTGAGGATCGCGACCTACAACGCAGAGCTTTCGCGCGCCGGCCCCGGTCTTCTGCTGCGCGACATCCTGAGCGGCAGGGATCCGCAGGTGGAGGCCGCTGCAGCAGTCATCGCCCGGGCCGCGCCGGATGTCCTGCTCCTGAACGGCTTTGACTACGATCTGGATGGCGCCGCACTTGCTGCGTTTGCCGGAACGGTCGAGAAGCATGGCAGGCGCTATCCGCATTTTTTCGCATTTCGTCCGAACACTGGCTGGGCGACCGGGATCGATCTTGACGGCGATGGCCGGAGAGGCGGTCCGGGGGATGCGCAGGGTTTCGGACGCTTTGCCGGTCAAGGGGGGATGGCGCTTCTGTCACGGCTTCCCGTTGATCTCGGCGACGCCGCGGACTATTCCGGATTCCTCTGGCGCGACCTGCCCGGATCGCTGGTCGCGGGGGCGGGGCTGAGCGAGGATGCCCTCGCGATCCAGCGGCTTTCAACGACCGGGCACTGGTCGGTTCCGGTGGCATTGCCGGAGGGCGGGCAGCTCACGCTGTTGGCCTGGCACGCCAGCCCGCCGGTCTTCGACGGGCCGGAAGATCGCAACGGAAGGCGGAACCACGATGAGACCGCGTTCTGGCTGCGATTGCTGGACGGGGCGCTGTCCTACGACCTGCCGGTTGGGCCGTTCATCATTGTTGGCGACGCCAACCTTGACCCCGTCGACGGCGATGGGCGGCCGGAAGCGCTGATGGAACTTCTCAGCGATGCGCGCGTAAAGGATCCAGTGCCGCAAAGCGCCGGTGGCGCGGCCGCAATAGCGCAGGGCGGCGCGAACGGCGCACAGCGCGGCGATCCCGCTGCCGACACTGCCGATTGGCCGGACGATCCGGGGCCGGGCAACATGCGTGTGGACTATGTGCTGCCTTCTGCCGATCTGACGGTTGTCGCGGCCGGGGTCTGGTGGCCCTCGCCGGACGAGTCGGGCGCGGAAGAGGCGGCGCGGGCCTCACGCCACCGGCTTGTTTGGGTCGATATCGAGTTGCCCTGAGAACCGCATCAAAACCTCCGCAAGGGGCGTGATCCGAAATTCCGGCAGGAGACGCCGGAACTTTCCGTCATCGATCCAGTGGGGGTGTTCGTAAAGATAGCGCATCTCGCCGAACTCTCTGGCAAGCTCCCAGAACGGTGCGGCAGCGCGCATCATCCACCACGGGAAATGCCTGATCTGCATCGGGCGGCCAGTCAGTTCCTCGACCGTGCGGGCGAGATCGCTCGTGGAAAAGGAAAGGCCGGCTAAGGGAACTTCCTCGTATGTGGCAAGTGCCTCCCGCTGCGCCGCCAGAGACGCGGCGGCGCGCGCCATGTCAGGCAGGTAGGCCCAGGCATGCATGGCTTCGGCATCGCCGAGGGTGGTGATCACGCCCTTGGCCGCCCTGCCGATGACGAAGCGGTCGAAAAGACCCCCGGGCTGGTCGGGATCGATGAAATCCCCACCGCGCAGCAGGATCGTCTGCGTTCCGGTCTCGGCGGCGCTCCGATAGCGTTCTTCCATTTCGGCACGGATGCGGCCCTTGCGGGCGACCGGGCGATGCGGCGTGGTTTCGTCCCACGGCGCGGCTTCGGTGCCGAACACGTAGACATTGCCGGGGATCAGTACGGCGGCGCCCGACGATCGCGCGGCGGCGAGGACCGATGCGGTGATTTCGGGGATGAGCCGGTCCCAGGCGTGGTAGTTGGGCGGGTTGAGGCCGTTGACGATGACATCCGCGCCTTTCGCCGCCGCCGCCATGTCGGTGCCGCGCTGGTAGGCATCCACATGCCAGCCAGCGGCGGCGAATGAACGGGCAGCCTGCCCGCCGAAATGGCCTGATGCACCGAGGACAAGGGCTTTTGACGGCATTGCGGCCTCTGTTCCGGTCAATGAAGGAAAACTCCCTTCAGTTACATGCGGTCCACCGTCGCCAGTTTCAACCCGCGCCCGCCGGCCCGGCGCTTGACCCCGCGTCGGGCTTTGGCTAGGCGGACGGAGATATCTTTCCAGCTTCAGGAGCTTCAGCGTGGCCAATCCCTCCATCCTCATTCTTGCTGGCGACGGGATCGGCCCCGAAGTCATGGCCGAAGTGAAAAAGATCATCGGCTGGTTCGGCGACAAGCGCGGGCTGAAATTCAACGTGAGCGATGACCTGGTCGGCGGCGCGGCCTTTGACGCGCATGGGACGCCCCTCACGGATGAGACGATGGCCAAGGCGCAGAAGGTCGACGCGGTGCTGTTGGGCGCGGTCGGCGGCCCGAAATACGACAAGCTCGACTTCTCCGTGAAGCCCGAGCGGGGTCTTTTGCGGCTTCGCAAGGAGATGGACCTTTACTCCAACCTGCGTCCCGCACAGTGCTTCGATGCGCTCGCCGATTTCTCATCATTGAAGAAGGATGTGGTCGCCGGGCTCGACATCATGATCGTGCGCGAGCTGACGGGCGGCGTCTATTTCGGTGAGCCGCGCGGCATCTTCGACGACAACGAAGGCGGCCGGGTCGGTATCAATACCCAACGCTACACGACCGAGGAAATCCGACGCGTCGCGCGGTCGGCCTTCGAACTGGCCAAGCGGCGCGGCAACAAGGTCTGCTCGATGGAGAAGGCCAACGTGATGGAATCCGGCATCCTCTGGCGCGAGGAAGTGCAATGGGTGCATGACAACGAGTATCCCGATGTGGAACTCAGCCACATGTATGCCGACGCCGGCGCCATGCAGCTTGTGCGCTGGCCAAAGCAGTTCGATGTGATCGTGACCGACAACCTCTTCGGCGATCTTCTGTCCGACTGCGCGGCGATGCTGACCGGGTCGCTCGGGATGCTCCCGTCGGCGAGCCTTGGTGCGCCGATGAAGAACGGCCGCCCCAAAGCGCTTTATGAGCCGGTTCACGGCTCGGCCCCCGACATCGCAGGCCAGGGCAAGGCCAACCCGATCGCCTGCATCCTCAGCTTTGCGATGGCGCTTCGGTATTCCTTCGATCAGGGCGAAGAGGCCGCTCGGCTGGAAGAGGCGGTCGAGAAGGTGCTGGCCGGCGGCCTGCGCACCGCCGATCTCATGGGGCCGGAGGGCGGCAAGCCGGTCTCCACGTCCGAGATGGGCGATGCGATCGTGAAAGCGCTCGACGCGAGCGCTTGAGGTGTCCGGCATGAATCGTCGGCTTGGCGTTGGCGGCAGAAGGCAGGAACTCGATCTATGACTTGGGTCGGCAGCAACACGAAGGGTGCGCTCTTCGCACTTGCGGGCATGGGGGTGTTCGCGACGCATGATGTCGCCGTCAAGTTTCTCGGCGGCTTCTACTCACCCTTCCAGATCGTGTTCTTTGCGGCACTTCTCAGCTTTCCGGTCCTGACCGTCCTTCTGATGACCGACGATGAAGAGGACAACCTGCGCCCGCGGCATCCGTGGTGGGTGGCGGCGCGGACCGTCCTGTCGGTTGTTACCGGCGGCGCGGCGTTCTACGCGTTCTCGACACTGCCACTGGCGCAGGTCTACGCGATCCTGTTTGCCTCGCCTCTGCTGATTACAGTCCTTGCGATCCCCATTCTGGGCGAGACGGTGCGGCTTCGTCGTTGGGCGGCCGTTCTCATCGGTCTCGTCGGCGTCCTGGTGGTGCTGCGGCCGGGGCAGGCGGATCTGTCGCTCGGCCACGCGGCGGCATTGACGGCGGCCGTCTGCAGTTCGGGAACCTCGGTCATCGTGCGCAAGATCGGCAAGGACGAACGATCGGTCGTGCTGCTTCTCTATCCGATGATAGGCAACTTCGTGGCGATGGGTCTGGCGCTGCCGTTTGTGTACGAGCCGATGCCGGTGACGCATCTCGGGCTGCTGGCGCTCATTTCGTTGTTCGGCCTCGCTGGCGGCTATCTTGTTATTCTGGCCTATCGCGCCGGCGAGGCTGTCATCGTCGCACCCATGCAGTATTCGCAGATCCTGTGGGCCACGGCCTACGGCTATCTCCTGTTCAGCGAAACCCTGAGCCGCGCGACGATCCTTGGCGCGTCGATCATCATCGCCTCTGGCCTTTACATCGTGTTCCGGGAAAGCCGCGCTGGCGCATCGGATAATCGGCCTGTGACCGAAACCAGCGGCCGGAACGAGACGGTCACGACCCCGCGGCCGAGCGTGCTGCGGCGAATACTCCGGGGCCGCCACTTCGGCCCGCAGTGAGCGCACGCCGCCGATGCTTCTCCCCTTGCCAAACAGCGCGGGAATCGCTAACCCCGCGCTCCATAGGTCGGAGCGTAGCGCAGCCTGGTAGCGCACCTGCTTCGGGAGCAGGGGGTCGGAGGTTCGAATCCTCTCGCTCCGACCAGTTTCCCCGGCATTCGGGGATTCCCGATCCCCAGAGATGGCTCCTTTTCGTCGGTTCTGGATTCGCGGTGCGGCTTTTTTCAGCGCAATAACGACCGGATGATCAGCGCTGCGATACCGGTCAGGAACAGCAGATAGACCCAGCGCGACCATCCGAGCCCATTCAAGAAGGCCCGTACGCCGCCGCCAGTTGCCGTAATCGGTGAGGCGGCCCTGTTTCGCGCGATGTTCACCTTCGCGCCCATGATCAGAAGGAGGGCCGAGCCGGTTCCGAACACTGCCCAAAGCAGGATCGAAGCGAAGCCCCCCCAAGTCCCATAGTGGATCGCCGTCACGAGGGGCATCATCCAGCCCATCGTGTTGACGTTCTCGGGTGTCAGCGAACCCACGATCTGCGCTCCCACCGGGTCGACGAGGAAGATGTTGGCGTTGAAGTTCTGGCCAGTCGCCCGGTCGTAGCCGAAGACCTGGATCGGATTGTCCTTGAACGACGGCAGCGCGACCTCGGTGGGAACGAAACCGGGCATGCGTTGGCGAATGGTCGTGACTGCCGCATCAATGTCGCTGCCCGCAAATCCCTCGGGCAGGGCGGCGGCCCGCTCGATGACCGGCGCATGACCGGGGAAGGGCTGGTTGAAGCCCAACACGTCGAAGAAATAGACCGTTCCTGTCACCGCCATCAAAAAAAGGAACGGCAAAAGCCAGACTGCCAGCAGCCGGTGCCACGTCCCCGCGCGCATGCGGCCCTCGGTGGTGACCGACGGCACCCGGAGGAAGCCTTTCCAGAAGCGCCGGTAAGAGAAGAGCCCTGTGATGAGAACGCCGAGCATGATCACGGCGAGGAACGTCACGAACAACTCGGCCGGTCGCCGGGGGACGAGGAGGTTGGTGTGCAGGCCGGCGAGCATCTCGGACAGCCTTATCAGGAAGGCGTTCTCCGACACGCCGGCTACTGCGCCGGTATCCTGTCTGGCCCACACGGTGACAGCTCTGCCGTCCGGATAGTGGGCATAGACCTTGTTGCCGAACCAAGGCCGCGCCGGTGCGAAGAGTGACCCGACCCGAGCGTCGGGAAACTCGTGCCGCACGTTGTCGTAGACCTGCCCGAGACTGGCAGCTTCAGACCCCGGAGCGGCCTTGATCCAGAGATCGGGACGGTTTGCCAGGCTGATTTCCGGCGCGAACAGCACCAGCGTGCCGGTCACGAAATTCAGCATCAGGAAGATCAGAAGGTATCGCCCGACGAACGTGTGAAGGCGGAATGCGAACTGCCTGAAGCCCCGTGTCATCAAACGGCCTGGTCCTGCAAGAATGACTTTTGCCCGAAGTGGTATGAAGGCTGCTGTGTCGCGTCGAAAAAAGCAAGTCCCCCATTCCTGGCTTGTGCGCTGAGTTCGAGGGGCGGGCGCTTCATTCGTTGCGCTTCGCGACTTCCGCCATGAAACGATGACGGATCACGCCGGGATCGAGGTCGATGACCGACACCGGCACGTTGCCGCTTTCGCACTTTGCGACGATTACAGTCATTTGGTTCGACGCCAGCGCGGCGCGCAGCGCGTCCGCCGTCTCTTCCGCCCTGCACTCCACGACATTCTCGCAGCCGCAGGCCGTCGCCACCGCGGCCAGAGAGGTCTTGCGGCCCGCATAGGTCGGTTGATCGCCGGTCGAGCCATAGCTGCCGTTGTCGATGATCAGAAGGACGAAATTGTCGGCGACATTGTTCGCGATCGTCGGAAGCGTGCCCAAATTCGTCAGGACAGACCCATCGCCGTCGATGGCGATCACCTTCGCCTTCTGGCTGAGGGCAAGGCCAAGACCGATCGAAGAGGCCAGCCCCATGGTGCCCAGCATGTAGAAGTTCGACGGCTGATCGTGGTGCATGAAAAGCTCCTGCGACGGCAGGCCGATATTGCACACCACGAGTTCGTCCGTAAGGACCGGAACCAAGGACTTGATGATCTCGCTGCGGATCATGCAGGATCCCTCCAGAAACCCGCATCCATCAGAACCGCCACCGGCTTCCGGGCCATGAATGTGTGAGAGAGGATGCCGTCAAGCTCGGCTACGTCCTCCGGCCTGCGGAAGTGGTAGGTCGGAATCGCGAGCTGGGCGAGCAGCCCCTTGGTATGGACCGCCATTTCGACCTGACACGCGACCTTCTCGCCGACCTCCCCGCGGTAGCTGATGAGCATGGGGAGCGGGATGTTGTAGTACTGGATCAACGTGACGAGCGAATTGATCGTCACGCCGATCGCGGTGTTCTGCATGATGATGCAGGGCCGCTTGCCGCCCATGTAGGCGCCTGCGCATAGCCCCATTCCTTCGTCTTCCTTGTTTGCCGGAACATGGCGGAAGCGCTCGTCTTGCGCGATCGACTCGATGACGCCCGCAAGTTGCTTGCACGGCACGGTTGTCACGAACTCGACGCGGCCGCGCGCAAGGCTGTCTGCGATGGTCTGGCTTATGTCCATGTCGTGGTCAGTAGACCACGACGGACCGGATGCTTTCCCCCGCATGCATCAGGTCGAAGCCCTTGTTGATCTCGTCGAGCTTCAGCGTATGGGTGATCATCGGATCGATCTCGATCTTGCCGTCCATGTACCAATCGACGATGCGCGGCACGTCCGTCCGGCCCCGCGCGCCGCCGAAGGCGGTGCCTTTCCAGACCCGGCCGGTGACAAGCTGGAAGGGCCGCGTCTCGATCACCGCGCCGGCCGGCGCGACCCCGATGATGATCGACTGGCCCCAACCCCGATGGGTGCATTCGAGCGCGTCGCGCATCACCTTGACGTTGCCGGTGCAGTCGAAGGAATAGTCCGCGCCGCCGATCTGGTCGAACGGCGTCTTCGTGAGGTTGACGATCTCCTGCACCACGTTTTCGACTTCCTTCGGGTTGATGAAATGGGTCATCCCGAAATGCTCGGCCATCTTCTTCTTGTCGTTGTTGAGGTCCACCCCGATGATCATGTCGGCTCCGGCCAGCCTGAGCCCCTGGATCACGTTGAGACCGATGCCGCCGAGGCCGAACACCACCGCCTTGGCGCCGATCTCGACCTTTGCCGTGTTGATCACCGCGCCGATGCCGGTCGTCACCCCGCAGCCGATATAGCAGATCTTGTCGAACGGCGCGTCCTCGCGCACCTTGGCGACCGCGATCTCGGGCAGGACGGTATAGTTCGAGAAGGTCGAGCAGCCCATGTAATGCAGGATCGGGTCGCCATCGAGGGTCGAGAAGCGGCTGGTCCCGTCCGGCATCACGCCCTGGCCCTGCGTCGCGCGGATCGAGGTGCAGAGGTTGGTTTTCCGGCTAAGGCAGCTTGGGCAGGTCCGGCATTCCGGCGTGTAGAGCGGAATGACGTGATCGCCTTTCTTGACGCTGGTCACGCCTTCGCCCACCTCGACCACGACGCCCGCGCCTTCATGGCCAAGGATCGCAGGGAAAAGCCCCTCGGGGTCCGCGCCCGACAGGGTGAATTCATCGGTGTGGCAGATGCCGGTCGCCTTGATCTCGACCATGACTTCGCCGGTTTTCGGCCCGGCAAGGTTGACCTCCATGATCTCCAGCGGTTTTCCGGCCTGAACGGCGACGGCGGCCCGTGTGCGCATGACTTCCCTCCTGCTGTCGGCAATCCTCGTGCCGACATTGGGCGAAACCGGCGCGTTACGCAAGAATGGGCAGAGTTGTGCGGAAGCGCCGCAGGATCCGATGTCTTGCAGCGGCTGAAGACGGACAGGCTTGATTTGCGCCGGCAGCGAGGTAACATCGCCGCATGACGGTTCAGACGCCGACCCCGTTTCCCGCCCATTCCGCGCCGCAGGAGCAGGTCGCATTCGACCGCGCGGAACTGGGTGTCATACTGGGACTGTACGGGCGCATGGTCGCGGCCGGCGAGTGGCGCGACTATGCGCTGTCTTTCCTGCGGGATCGTGCCATCTTTTCAGTCTTCCGCCGCGCGGCGGAGTATCCGATCTACCGGATCGAGAAGCACCCCCGTCTCAGGCAGCGGCAGGGCATGTATGCAGTGGTTGGCATGGATGGTCAGATCCTGAAGCGCGGCCATGATCTTGCGGCCGCGCTGAGGGTGCTGGAACGTCGGCTGATCCGACCGGTGGACTAGGCCCGCCGCACCGAGGTCACGGGTCCTTCGCCCTGCGCCGCGATGCGCGCTATGGCGTCCGCGATCATCTCATAGCCAACGGCCATGTGGAAACCGTTGGCGTGGATGAGCCGATCTGGGCTGACCGCCATCGCCACATGACCCTTCCAGAAGAAAAGATCACCGCGCTGCCAGCCGGAATTCGCCGCCAAACGCTCACCCACCTCGGTTTCCTGCATGTCGCTGTCGCCGGGGCAAGCGCGTCCGCAAGCGGTGAGCGCGGCCTGCACCAGTCCGGAACAGTCTATCCCCGCACGGGAATTGCCGCCCCATAGGTAAGGCGTGCCAAGAAAGCTCTCGGCCACGGCGGCCGGATCGGTGGCCCAGTCACCAATGGTGCGCAGATGGGGACGCGGCACGAAATAACCGTCGGCAGTTTCAAGAAACCGTGGATGCTCTGCCGCGATCGTGAGGCGCGCGCCGAATGAAAGCGCCGCCGCGTCCGGCTTTTTGAGGCTCGGTTCGCGGTAGAGATGCGTCGCGGGGGCTGAGACCCAGTGCGTCGCCTGCCGGTCGGCGCCGAGCGCCCCTTCGGGCAGATAGCCGCAATATCCGTCCTTCTCTGCCTGAACGAAAGCCATGCCCTGATGGCGGTCGATCACCAGAACCCTCTCTCCCATCAGCACTTGCCGGTCTCGCGGGCCATCGGGCCGGGCAAGAAGATCGACCAGCGGGGCCGCCACGCGCGTCCAGTCGCCCCCGACAAAGCGGTCCGCTTCGACCTGTCCCCTGAGCGAAACATGGGCGACGCGCCCATTGGCCGGGGTGATGCGACGGTCGCTCATGGCTTGAGCAGGTCCGGTAGCGCGGCCAGGATCGCCCGCGCGCCCTGGCCGACGCCGCCCTTGGGCCGCGCCGGTTCGGCCTTGGGCTGCCAGCCATAGATGTCGAAATGGATATAGCGCCGGCTGTCGGTCACGAAGCGGCGCAGGAAGAGCGCGGCGGTGATCGAGCCTGCCATGCCGCCCGACGGCGCGTTGTCGAGATCGGCGATGCCCGGTTCGATCATCGCTTCGTAGGGGGCCCAGAACGGCATCCGCCAGACCGGGTCGGCAACCTTCGTCCCGGCTTTGGAAAGCGCCGCCGCCGCGGCATCGTCGTCGGCGTAGAAGGGCGCGAGGTCGGGGCCGACCGCGACCCGCGCGGCGCCGGTCAGCGTCGCCATCGAGATCAGGAGATCGGGCTTTTCCTCGTCGGCGAGCGCCAGCGCATCGGCAAGGACCAGCCGCCCTTCGGCATCGGTGTTGTTGACCTCGACGGTCAGGCCCTTGCGGCTGATCAGGATGTCCTGCGGGCGAAAGGCGTTGCCGCCGACGGCATTCTCGACGGCCGGCACCAGAACCCTGAGCCTCAGCTTCAGCCCCAGCGCCATGATCATCCGCGCCAGGCCCATGACGGTGGCAGCACCCCCCATGTCCTTTTTCATCAGGCCCATCGAGGAAGCATTCTTGAGGTCAAGCCCGCCGGTATCGAAGCAGACCCCCTTGCCGACAAGCGTGAGTTGCGGTCCCTTCGTGCCCCATCTGAGATCGAGCAGACGGGGTGGTCGCGAGGAGGCGCGGCCGACCGTGTGGATCATCGGAAAGCGCTCGGTCAGCAGGTCGTCACCCCGGACCGCGCTGGCCTTCGCTCCAAACTCCTTCGCCAGCGCGAAGAACGCGGTCTCAAGCTCCTCGGGGCCCATGTCGGACGCCGGCGTGTTGATCAGGTCGCGGGTCAGCATCTCGCCTTCAGCGATGGCCAGAAGCCGCGCAGCATCCGCGCCCGGTGGAGCCTTCAGCCTTGCCTTGGGCGCCTTGCCGGACTTGTAGCGCGTGAACCGATAGGATGCCAAAAGCCATCCGAGCGCCGCTTGTTCGGTCTCCTCTAGGTCCAGCGCGCCCTCAAGGTGCCAGTCACCTTCGGGCAGCGCCTCAGCCGCCTTGGCCACGACGAAGCGCCCACGCCGCCGTGCCGCAGATGTGCCGTAGCCGAATACGGCGCCCGTCGGCGCGCCGTCTGATCCGGGCAGCAGCGAAAGCTGACCAAGGCTGCCCGTGAAACCGGCGGCTTTCAACCATGCGCGTTCTGGTGCGCTCCGTGCGGCAAGAAAGGCATCGACACCCGCCTCCGCCACCAGATGAAGCGGACGGGAGACGGCGTTGGCATCGGCAAAGGAAGGCGGCATGTGAAACCTCGGTCTGTCACTGGCGGCCAGACTAGCTTTCCCTGCAATGGCCGCAAGGGGCGTCAGACGGTCATGCCGTGCAAGTCCCAGACCGCGCACAGTGAGCGCTCTGCGATCCGCAACAGCCGGGCGAGCGTCGCCGCGTGCCCTGGCCAATCGCCTGCCTCGGTTGTCCTCAGCACATCCCTGGCGACCGCACCGAGTGTCGTCAGGCCGATCTGGTCGGCGACCGCGGCGATGAGCCGGGTGCTGCGGATGACAGCGCTTGTGTTCCGCCCATCGGCGAAGCGCCGCAACTCGGTCAGTCGCGCCAAAAGCTCTTCCATCGCGTCGCGGATGACCCGCTCTGCCCCGCTTTCGCCAAGCTCCGCATAAAGCGCCACGAGACGTTCGGCATTCAGCCGGACGCCTTCTTCGTGGCGCAAGACCTCCGGTCTTGCCACCTTCACCCTCCGATCAAGCGCCCCACGCGCAGGGTCAGCCTTGATCGGGTGGTCTCAAGAAAAGCTTGATGCTCGAGGACGAAACCTCTCGAATTCGAACGATCGGGCGGCTATGTCCTATCGGACTCTTTGACTGACGCGAGGAAAGATGGAACACGCCAAGCCGCTTCCTTCCTATCTGGTGCAGCGCTACCACGGCTGGAAGGCCACCACTTGGACCGAGAACCGCACCTGGTACCGGCGGCTGGCCGAGGACGGTCAGCGCCCGCGCGCGATGGTGATCTCGTGCTGCGACAGCCGGGTCCATGTCACCTCGATCTTCGGCGCCGATCAGGGCGAATTCTTCATCCACCGCAACATCGCCAACCTTGTGCCGCCCTACGCCCCCGACGGACAGCAGCACGGCACCTCGGCGGCGGTGGAATATGCGGTCGCGACGCTGAAAGTCGCGCATCTGATCGTCGTCGGCCATTCGCTGTGCGGCGGGGTCAAGGGATGCCATGACATGTGCTCGGGCCAGGCGCCGTCTCTTGAGGAAAAGACCAGCTTCGTCGGTCGGTGGATGGACATCCTGCGCCCCGGCTATGAGCGGGTGAAGGACATGCCGCAAGAGGACCAACTGCGCGCACTGGAGCGGCAGGCGGTGCTCATCAGTCTTGAGAACCTTTTGACCTTTCCATTCGTCAAGGTCGCTGTCGAGGCCGACGAACTGACGCTTCATGGCCTCTGGAACGACATTGGCGCGGGCGGGCTGGAACAGTTCGATCCCGAAGCGGGCAGGTTCGAGCCGCTCTGACCGGGCATTCGCCAGAACGTGAGCCGCCGGCGCGCGGCGATGTGCTATGCTGCCGCATCGACCGACAGGAGGATGACCCATGTTCCCGATCTTTCGCGGCCCTGCGAGGGCGGTTGCCTTCGCCCTGGCCGTTGCGACCCCGCCCGCGATCTCTCCGGCGCTTGCCGCGAGCACCGGTGGCAGCGATACCGGCGGCGCCAATACCGCGAGCGCGGCGCAGCCCGGCTATGCCGAGGCGAAGGCGGCCGCGGATGCCGGCGACTATCGGGGCGCTCTCAAGATGCTCGCCGTGGTGGTGAAGGCCGAGCCACGGAACGCCGACGCATGGAACCTCATGGGCTATTCAAGCCGCAAGCTGAAGCAGTATGACAACGCCGCCCGGTACTATGACGCCGCGCTCAAGGTCGACCCGCAGCATCTGGGCGCGCTCGAATATCAGGGCGAGCTGTTCGTGCAGATCGGTGCCTTCGACAAGGCCAGGGCGAATCTGGACAGGCTCCGGTCGCTCTGCGGAACCTGCGAAGAGGCGACGGACCTTCAGACGGCCCTCTCGGCGGCGGGGCAAAGCTGAAAGCCGGTGCGCCTTAGCCCTTCTTGAGACACCTGTTGCCCAGAACCTCGGCGATCTGGACGGCGTTCAGCGCCGCGCCCTTGCGCAGATTGTCGGATACGCACCAGAGGTTCAGGCCGTTGTCGATCGTGCTGTCCTGCCGGATCCGGCTGACAAACGTCGCATAATCGCCGACGCACTCGATCGGCGTCACGTAGCCGCCATTCTCGCGCTTGTCGACGACCATCACGCCGGGCGCTTCGCGCAGGATGTCGCGGGCCTCGTCCTCGCCCAAGTGATCTTCGAACTCGATGTTGATCGCCTCGGAATGGCCGACGAAGACCGGCACGCGCACGCAGGTCGCCGTGACCTTGATCGACTTGTCGAGGATCTTCTTCGTCTCGGCCACCATCTTCCATTCCTCCTTGGTCTGGCCGTCTTCCATGAAGACGTCGATATGGGGAATGACGTTGAAGGCGATCTGCTTGGTGAACTTCTTCGCCGGCCGGTCGTCGGTCGGGTTGTAGATCGACTTGGTCTGGTCCCAGAGCTCGTCGATCCCCTCCTTGCCAGCGCCGGACACCGACTGGTAGGTCGAGACCACCACCCGCTTGATCTTCGCGCGGTCATGCAGCGGCTTCAGCGCCACCACCATCTGCGCGGTCGAGCAGTTGGGGTTGGCGATGATCATCCTCCTGGTGTAGCCCTCGACCGCTTCGGGGTTGACCTCGGGCACCACGAGTGGAACCTCGGGGTCGTAGCGGTAGAGCGAGGAGTTGTCGATGACGACGCAGCCCGCCTTCGCAGCGACGGGCGCGTATTTCTTCGTCGCCTCCGAGCCGATCGCGAAAAGCGCGATGTCCCAGCCGGTGAAGTCGAAGCCCTCGATGTCCTTGGTCTTGAGCGTCTTGTCGCCAAAGCTGATCTCGGTGCCGAGCGACTTGCGCGAAGCAAGTGCTACGATCTCGGCGACGGGAAACTCCCGCTCGGCGAGGATGTTCAGCATTTCGCGGCCCACATTGCCCGTGGCGCCGGCGACAACGACCTTGTAGCCCATTCCGGGTCTCCATCAGATAAGGACGAGGCCACTTAGCCGATCGGGGCCTTGGTGGAAAGGGCTTGTTTGCAGGTGCGGCATTCGGAATCGCGAGTGTTCGCCGCCATTTTCTATCCGAAACGCCATACCTGACGAGACAGAGTTCGAGTTGGGCGAACAGCCGATACCGATAAGCGCCATGCGCATCGGTTCAGGTCTGGATGTACAGTTCGTGCCACATCATGTAGTTCAGAAGCCCCCAAAGCGGGCGGCCGTTGTCGCGCTTGCCGTTCAGGTGATCGTCGATCAGGGCCTGCACGGCGTCGGGCCGGAAAAGACCCGTCCTAGAGATGTTCTCAGGCCCGAGATACTTCATCATCAGATCCCTGAGCTCGTTCTTGAGCCAGCGCGAATAGGGCATCTCGAGCCCGACCTTCTTCTTGTTCAGGATGGACGGGGGCAGCAGGCCCTCCATCGCCCGGCGCATGAGGTGCTTCTTGCGCCGGTTCTTCATTTTCAGTTTCGGTGGCACCGAAGCGAGGAACCCAGTCAGTTCCGGATCGGTAAAGGGAACCCGCGCTTCAAGCGAATGGGCCATCGTCATCCGGTCGTTCTTGATCATCAGGTCATCGGGCAAGAACACCGTTGAATCGATGTACATGATGCCCGAGAGCGCATCCTTGGCGTTCGATTGGGCGTAGGCCGCCTTGAAGTGACGGACCGACGGCAGGAGCGGCGCGGCGTTCTTTGTCCTTTCGGAATAGAGGGTCTTCTTCTCCGCCTCGCTCAGGACGATGCGCCACCACAGATGCGCCTCATCCGGCGGAAGATCGAGTCCACCCAGAAAGCGCTTCAGCTTGAACTCGAAACTCAGCTTGCTGTCAGAGACCGGCAGCATGTTGGCGAGCGGCCTCATGATACCATTGCGGATGAAACCGGGAACCTTGCGGAACCACTTGTAGACGTTGTAGGCGGCATAAGTCTCATATCCGGCGAATGCCTCGTCGCCGCCTTCGCCCGAAAGGACGACCACGACCTCATCTTTCGCCAGCTCGCTGACATAGTAGGTCGGGATGGCCGAGCCGTCGCCATAGGGTTCGTCGATGTAGCTCAGATACCTGGGCAAGAGGTCGCGGACCTTGTCTGCGGTAATGAGCACTTCGCGATGCTGCGTATCGAACTCCTTGGCCACGATCTGCGCATACGGCAGTTCGTTGAAGCTCTGATCCTCGAAGCCGACGGAATAGGTGTGGATCGGTTCCTTTGTCTGCTCGTGCATCAATGCAACGATGGTGCTTGAATCCAGCCCGCCGGACAGGAAGACGCCGATCGGAACATCGGCGATCAGCCTGCGGCGGAGCGCGGTGCGCATCAGTTCGAGAGAGCGTTCGACAGCGACCTTTTCGGTGATGCTGTTGTCGACCGTGAAGTTCAAGTTCCAGTAGCGGTGCTGGGCCGTTTCACCCTTGGCATTGACGGTCATGTAGTGGCCCGGCGGGATGTCGTGTATGCCCTCGAACGCCGTCTGGGTGCCGGGGATGTAGTTGAAGGTCAGGAAGTCGTGCAACGCCTGCATCGACGGTTTCCGTGCAACCCGGTCATCGGCGATGATCGCCTTGATCTCGGACCCGAAGCGGAAGTGGTCCGCATCCTGCTGATAGAAGAGGGGTTTGATCCCGTAGCGGTCGCGGACCAGATGCAATGATCCTTCCCGAGTGTCCCAGATCGCGAAGCCGTACATCCCGATCAGTTCGGGGATCATTGCAAGGCCGATCTCTTCGTAGAGGTGGATCAGCACCTCGGTATCCGTGCGCGACTTGAAGACATGGCCGCGCTCTTCGAGCCGATACTTCTCTTTCAGTTCCTGGAAATTGTAGACCTCGCCGTTGAAGACGATCACGATCGTGCCGTCCTCGTTGGTCATCGGCTGGTGTCCGGCATAGGAAAGGTCGATCACCGATAGGCGGCGGAAGCCGAGCGCAACGGTATCGTCGGCCCATGTGCCGCTGTCATTCGGCCCGCGATGCGCGAGTGTATCGGCCATCGTCCGGACCAGACCTTCTTCGGCGCGCCCGGTGGCCCCGCCGATGCTCACGATGCCGCAAATTCCACACATGCTAGCTGTCTTCCTCCAAAGGTCTTGTCACGAACCGGCCGCGGTTTTCTCAACGCCGACGACAATCTCGCCGCCGTTCAACGTACCGAAGAACTTGTCGACCGGGGTGTAGTCCGCCTCGAACGCGGCCAGCAACTCGGGATAGGCGGAATTGGCCTGAACAGGCATCGTGTAGACCAGCCAGGTCCGGTCGGTCCGGGCGCGGATGGCGTCCAGGTCATCCACCGTCAGCACGTTCTCCCATCCCTTGTGGTAGTAGCCGTTGAACGGAAAGTCCGCGATGCCGACGGTGACGACCACATCGCCGGGGCGCATATCGCTTTCGATCCGCGCAATGGCGGCCTCATAGGCCTGTTTCGGGGCGTAGACGTAGCGCAGTGACAGCACCGACACGGCAACTATCGCGACACAGAGCGAGGCCGAAACCCATTCGCGGCCGTTTTCCGCAAGCCCGAACATCCGGCCAAGGAAACGACCGGTCAGCGCCGCGCCGTGCATGACGATGATGACGCCGAAGCCCATCGCGAAAAAGAAAAAGCGCGGGAAGAGCGTGTAGCCGATGCTCGTCATCACAAGAAGGCCGAGCACAGTCGGCACGAGGAAGAGCGCGACTATCGCGGGTTGCTTTCGCGCGAGGTCCAGCAGCCCCGCAGTGAAGATCGCCACCGCCACAAGACCGACGCCGATATTGGAAAAGCCAACCTGCAGTCCATTCGCAAGCTCCATCAGCGCCCAGATCGGATTGGTCCATTCGCTTTCCGCGCCTTGCAGGCCCGAGTTGAGGAGGCTGCCGCCGACCATGCTTGGCAGGATCAGGGCGTGAAGCTGGATGGTGAGAAGTCCGACCGGAATGAACCCGAAGAGAAGACCGTCCCAGGCGCTTCCCTTGCCCTCCAGCCGCTGACCGGCCAGCGCACCGAGATAAATCACGAAGTGCGCAATGACGACAAATCCCATCGTCAGATGGGTGAACGCCCCCAATGCGGCGGCAACGGCATAGAGCACCCACCTGCCGCGCCGGTTCTGCCGGATCGCATCGATGAGCCAGGAACTCGACAGGATCGAGAAGAACAGGAGAGCGGTGTAGCCGCGCGCATTCTGGCTGAACCAGATATGATGAAACGACAGCGTCAGAAGGGCCGCGCAGAACAGACTTTCCCTCACGCTCGTTACCCGCCGCGCGAGATAGTAGAGCGCGATGATGCTGCCGATGCCGAACAGTGCGGCGGGCAACCTGAAGGCCCAGACGCTGTCGCCGAAGACGAACAGCGAGATCCGCGCAAGCACGGAGAACAGGATGTGGTTGTTCGCATCATCGAAGGTGCTGACGATTTGCCCGACTGTAAGGGGCATGTAACGCACGTGCGTCAGCATCTCGTCGTACCAGATGCCGACATCAAGGCTGTAGAGTCGCAGGGCGGTCGCAAGCAGGATCAGGCCGGCGAAGGCCAGCGTCTCGATCGGGCTGGCTTCGGCCAGGGCGACCCGCGCGCGGCGTTCGGATTGGCGTGGAAGAAAGCCAAGGGCCACGGCGTAGGAGCCGATGACGATCAGCCCGATCTTGAACAGTTTTGCACCCATGGCGAGATTGTCGCTTGTCGTTGCCGCGTCACCGCGCAGGAATCGAATCAAATCCGGCGCCGGAACGAAAAGGCCGATGAGGACAAGCGCGATCGCGAGGACTATGATGAAGGCTCTGTTCATCTTGGCCGAGCTAAGGATTTTCTGGTCATACAATAGTTTTTTGCACAGTTTTCCGAGGCTAGAAGAGTGCCGCGTCAAATGCACGAGAATTTTGCCCGGTGTGTCCGCCTCGGGCGCGCGTGCCACCAATCTGATCGACGCGGTCCGGCCCCTGGGCTACGGTCTGTGCAATCCGGGCATCCGGCCTTCTGATCCAGGTGATCTATGTCTGCAAACCTCAAGGACCGAGGACAGTTTTTCAGGTTCTTCGGCGTCAGCCTGATCGGCACGGTCGCGGACTATCTCGCAGCGCTTGGACTTGAACAGTTCCTGTCGTTCTCATTCGTTGTCGCCTCCACGTGGGGCTTCGTGGTGGGTTCGATCATCAACTATGCCGGCCACAACCTTATCAGCTACGCGCATACCGATGCCCGGACCATATCCGTCCGGGGATACGTGAAGTATTTCATGGCGGTGGTCCTGTCGCTTGTCGTGCGGCTGGCGGTCGTCGCGGCCCTCGGCTTCGTCACCGCCCTGCCATTCTGGTTCATATTGCTTTGCGCGATCGGGGCATCCTTTCTCACCAGTTACGCGATCTCGACACTTTGGGTGTTCAAGAAGTCCGAGGTGGACTGACCTTGGCGCCGCACGGAACCAAAGGCGGGTCGGACTTCCCCTTTCGCAAGGCGCAGGCTATCGACGCTGCATGACCGGGACGCTGACCGAAATCTACGACAGGATGACCCATGAGGACGGGCTGAAGCAGGATGCCGCGCAGCGGGCGATCCTGCCCGAGTTGCAACGCGTCCGCGAGGGGTTGGAGGCTGTTGACGGTCGAAAGAAGGGGTTGCTCGGCGGTCTTTTCGGCAAGACGCCCGAAGGCGTCAAAGGGCTCTATCTTTGGGGGGGCGTCGGGCGCGGGAAGTCGATGCTGATGGACCTTTTCCATCGGAACGTCGCGATCAGGGCCAAGCGCCGCGTCCATTTTCATGCCTTCATGCAAGAGGTGCAGGCGGCCCTGCACGAGGCGCGCAGGACCGGAGTCGATGATGCGATCCGGCCCGTGGCTGAGGAGATCGCGGGGCAGTTGCGCCTTCTGTCGTTCGACGAGATGCAGATCACCGACATCGCTGATGCCATGATCGTCGGACGGCTGTTCGAGATGCTTTTCGACCGGGGCGTGACGATCGTCACCACGTCGAACCGGGTGCCGGACGATCTTTACAAGGACGGGTTGAACCGGCCGCTCTTCCTGCCCTTCATCCAGCTTCTGAAAGAGCGGATGGAGGTGCGGGAACTGGAAAGCGAGACAGACTACCGACAGCATCTTCTTGAGGGTTCGCGGGTGTATTTCTCGCCCGCCGGGCACGAGGCGAAAGCGGCAATCTCCCACATCTGGACAGAGTTGACCGGCGGTGGAAGCGACGAGGAATTGCGGCTGAAAGTAAAGGGGCGCGAGATCGTGCTGCCGGACTATCATGCGGGCGTGGCCCGCGCCTCGTTCTGGGAGTTGTGCGGCCGCCCGCTTGGACCGGCAGACTATCTTGCCGTCGCGGACGCGGTGCGTGTCCTTATCCTTGAGGACATCCCGCATCTTTCGGCGGAGAACTACAACGAGGCGAAGCGCTTCGTCACGCTCATAGACGCGCTTTACGAGGCGAAGGTGAGGCTGATTGCATCCGCCGCGGATGAGCCTGAACGGCTATACATCGAAGGCGCGGGATCGTTTGAATTCGAACGCACCGCAAGCAGGCTGCGTGAGATGCAGGGCGCCGAATGGGGTGCCGGCGGGACGCAGGATCCCTTACATTCCAAAAACTGATTATAACCGTCAGGTATTGCCGGCCCGAACCGCCAATGGCAACATTCTTCGACAGGACCTCAAGGGGAAGGGAACGAGGGATGAAGACGCAGCTGACAGCGCTGGTTTGCGCGGTCGCGGCCTGTGCCGCTGCCGCAGAGGCCGCGACGACACGGACCTATTATGTCGCCGCCGAGGAGGTGGACTGGGACTATGCCCCGGAAGGGCGCGACCTCATGATGGGCCATGACTTCACTGAGGACGAGGAGGTCTTCGTCAAGCCCGGTCCGCACCGGATCGGCCATGTCTATCGCAAGATCCGCTATGTCGGTTACACCGATGCGACCTTCACCACGCCGCTGCCGGTCGAGGACCCCTCGCTCGGTATTCTCGGCCCGGTGATCCGCGCCGAGGTCGGCGACGAGATCGACGTGGTGTTCGAGAACCACAGCACCATGCCGGTTTCGATCCATCCGCATGGCGTGTTCTACGACAAGGCATCGGAAGGGGCGATGACCAATGACAGCACGTCCGGCGATGGCAAGGCCGATGATCGCGTCGCGCCGGGGGCCGGGTTGACCTATCACTGGTCGGTGCCCGAACGCGCCGGACCCGGACCGAACGACCCGAGTTCGGTCGTCTGGCTCTATCACAGCCATGTCGACGAGACCCGCGACACCAATACCGGGCTGGTCGGCCCAATGGTCATCACGGCCGTCGGACAGGCCAATCCGGACGGTACGCCGAAGGACGTGGACCGCGAGTACTTTTCGCTCTTCACCGTGATGGACGAAAACCAGAGCCTGTTCCTTGATGACATGGTCGAAGGTCTGGGCGATAGCGCGGTGACCGAGGATGCCGAGCATTCGGAAACCGACATCGTCGCCGAAAACGACGAGGAAGAGTTCGCGGAATCGAACCTGATGCACTCGATCAACGGCTATGTCTACGGTTCGATGCCGATGCCGCAGATGACTGTAGGCGAGAAGGTGCGCTGGTATGTCATGGCGCTGGGCACCGAGGTCGATCTGCATACGCCGCACTGGCACGGAAACACGGTGCTGGTCGGCGGTCACCGCAAGGATGTGGTGGAGCTGATGCCGGCGACCACGCTGGTCGCCGACATGGAGCCGGATAACCCCGGCATCTGGATGTATCATTGCCACGTCAATGACCATCTGCAGGCGGGGATGACCGGGCGCTACGAAGTCGTGGCGGCGAAATAGGCCGGCCGGGGGGGCAGCGCTGCATCGCCGTCAGGCGAGCATGTCCCGCACCATTGGCACGACCTTGGTCCCATATAGTTCGATCGAGCGCATCAGACGGTCGTGCTGCAAGGGGCCTGATGAGTACTTCATCTCGAACCGGTCGAGGTCCAGCGCCCGGACGGTCGCAGCGATCTTTCTGGCGACGGTCGCGGGGCTGCCGACATAGAGCGAGCCGTGGCTGACTTCGCGATCGAAATGGGCCCGGTCGGTCGGCGGCCAGCCGCGTTCACGCCCGATCCGGTCGTGCAGCGTCTTGTAATGCGGCCAGATTTGCTCCTGCGCTTCGTCGTCGCTGTCGGCGACATGGCCGGGGGAATGGACGCCGATCGGCTGCGGTCTCTGCCCCGCCTCGGCAAAGGCGCGGCGGTAGAGATCGGCGAAGGGGCGGAAGCGGCTGGGCGAGCCGCCGATGATCGCCAGCATCATCGGCATGTCGTAGTGCACCGCGCGCATGACCGACTCGGGCGTGCCGCCGACGCCAATCCAGCATTTCAGCGGTTTGGCCAGAGCGGGATAGACCGGCTGCGCCCTGAGCGGCGGGCGGGTCGTGCCCGACCAGGTGATCGTCGGCTCGCGCAGGAGTTTGCTGAAGAGGTCCAGCTTTTCGTTGAACAGCGTCTCATAGTTCCGCAGGTCCAGACCGAAAAGCGGGAAGCTTTCGGTAAAGGATCCGCGGCCAAGGATGATCTCTGCCCGTCCATCCGAAATGGCGTTGAGCGTGGAGAAGCGTTGAAACACTCGGATCGGATCGTCGGAAGAAAGCACGGTGACCGCCGTTCCCAGCCGGAGGCGCGAGGTCCGTGCGGCAATGGCGGCAAGCACGGTTTCCGGCGCGGAGACGGCAAAATCGTCGCGATGATGTTCGCCAAGCCCGAAGAAGTCGATCCCGACCTGATCGGCAAGCACGGCCTGATCCACGACATCGCGGATCACCGCGTCCTGCGGTTTCAGCGCGCCTTCAGCGTCAAGGGTCACGTCGCCGAAGGTATCCAGAGCGAATTCGGGCATCAGGGCGTTCCAGGCTTGCTTCGGTCAAGAACGCAGGATGGCGGGACGCAGCGTGCGACGCAACAGCACCGTTCGCAAAGGCACCGTGCGGGGATTGTGGGCGGTCGCCGACCCCGCTAGGTTCGCACACCTGACGAGGACCGGATGAACACGACATCCCACCCTGACCGCGCCCTGACGCCCGAGCTTGAAGCGGCGCTGGCCAATGCGCTTGCCGAGCCTGCGGTGCGGGTACGCCGGATCACCGCAGGCGGGCAGAGCGTCTGGCTGAAGCGCGACGAGAAGCTCGGACCGATCTGGCGTCTGCGCAAGGGTGATGCGAAGACCGCGTTCGAGGCGGATCGGGAGGCGCTTCATCTGCTCGGCGCGAAGGGCATGGCGGTGCCGCCGATCCTGACCGAAGGCGCGGATCATTTCGTGACGCCGCACATGGGCCGGTCACTGTCCGTCATCTTGAGGCGGCAGCTTCGGGAACCGGCAAAACGCCTTGAGATATTCACCGCCGCCGGCGCGGCCCTGGCCAAGCTGCACGATGCAGGCTACCGCCACGGCCGCCCGTCGATCCGCGACATGCTCTGGAACGGCAGGGCCGTCACACTGATTGATTTCGAGCGTTTCCGGACGGAGCGATGCGGCCCTCGCGATCTCGCCGAGGATGCGATGGTGTTCGTCCACTCGCTCCTGGCTTATGGACGCGGGGAAAGCCCCGAAATGCGCGCGGCGATCGTGGCCTATCGCGCGGCTGCGCCGGCCAAAGTCTGGGATACGGCAAAGGCGCGGGCCCGACGCCTCGCGGTCCATGCTGCGTTGCTGCGACCGCTGGCGCGGTTAAGCCCCCGGTCGCGCGACCTTGGCGCCTTGCCGATGACGGTCGACTATCTGAGACGCGCGTAGCGGCCGTCCCCTATTCGGCCTGACCCTCGTCCAGCCTGAGCACAGGTCCACCGGCGGCATGCGCGTCGTCTTCATCGTGGCTGACCATAAGGACCGGGACATTGCGGTCGCGGATGTGCTCGAAGACGAACGTGCGGATGTCTGCACGGCGTTCGGGATCGAGTTTGGCGAACGGCTCGTCGAGAAGAAGCGCTTTTGGTTCCGCGAGAAGCGTCCTCATGAGAGCGGCGCGCGCGCGTTGACCGCCTGAAAGCGTATCGGGATCGCGGTCGTAAAAGCCCCCGATGCCAGCCTGCTTCAGTGCTTCTTCCACTCTCTCTCGGCGCTGCGCCCGCCCGCGAACATGTCGGGCAAGTCCGAAGGCCAGATTGTCGCCGACCGAAAGATGCGGAAAGAGAAGCGCGTCCTGAAAGAGGATGCCGATCTGGCGCACCTCGGCCGGCAGTCGTGTCACCTCACGACCGTCGAGGAAAGTCTGGCCGTCCGCCTCGAAGCTCGCCGGCAGATGACCGCCGATGAAGTCGATGAGCGTCGATTTCCCGATGCCGGACCGGCCGATGACGGTGGTGACACCCCCAGCCGGAATGACGAGGCTGAACGGCGCGAAAAGGGGATCGCACCCCCCGCAAGGCCTGATTGTCACGTTCTTCAGCTCCAGTGTCATGCAGTGACCCCCGCAGTATCGCGGCGGTGCCGCTGCATGAGCGCGGGGAGCGCCAGTGCGGCGGCGTAAGCGGCGACGGGCAGCACGGATTGCAGCACGGCATAGACCCCGGTCACGCGACGGTCCGAGCCAGAGGAAAGGGTGACGGCCTCGGTGGTGAGCGTCGCGATGCGTCCGGCGCCAAGGAAAAGCGTCGGCAGGTACTGCGCGACCGAAACGGCAAAGCCGATCGCGGCAGCCGTGAGGATCGGCCGCAAGAGGATCGGCAGCTTCACCGCAAAGAGCCGCCGCGCCGGACCGGCACCAAGCGCTGCTGCTGCTCGGATCATGCGCCGGTCGAGTGCGCGCCAGGGATCGGAAAGCGCGATCATCACGTATGGGAATACGAAAAGGCTCTGTCCCCAGATCACGGCGACCATGCCGCCGCTGACGCCCATGCGCAGGAACGTCACCGAAAGCCCGTAGAGGAAGGCGATCTGCGGCACCAGAAGGGGCAGGTATATCAGCGCCTCTGCCCAGACGGCGCGCCGCATCCCTGCGCGGTCCTCGCCTTCGAGCCAGGCGACGGCGAGGGTGAGCGAGAGAAGCGTTGTCGCCAGCCCGATCACGACGGTCTGCCCAAGCGCCATGCTCCAACCACCGGCGGGCCGCATCCAGGCTTTGAAGCTCCAGCTTTCCGGCAGTGCCGCCGGAAACGGCCATCGCCAGGCGAAAGACCAAAGGATGAGCACAAAAAGCGCCATCGTGCCGAGCCCCATCAGAAACATGGCCGTCGCGCCGGCCAGCCTCAGCCCCGGCCCCGAAGATACGCCGCGTCCGCCACGCCGGACCCAACTTTTTCCGAACCGGGTTGCGAAACGCTCCGCCAGCAACCACAGGCTGATGCCCCCGGCGACAACCATGGTCTGAACAAGGGCCGCCGCCGAGGCGGGCAGGATAAGAGCGGTGTCGGCGGCAAAGAACCACCGCGTCATGGCGACGGCGAGGGTCGGCGGATTTGATGGGCCGAGAATGATCGCCATGTCGACCACCGAAAGCGCGAAGGACAATACGACGAAGATCGGCAGTCGGATCAGCGGATAGACCTGCGGCGCGATGATCTTGACCCAGACGAGGCCACGACCGTAGCCGAGTGCCCGCCCCGCCGCCAGGTGTTCGTTCACCTTCACCTGCGACAGTGCCGACATCGTGACCAAGAGGAAAAACGGCACTTCCTTGATCATGAGCCCCAGGACAAGCGCGAGGCCAAGCGGATCCTGGACGGTCGCCGCTTCCGGCGGCAGGGTCCAGCCGGTTGCCCAAGGGCTCAGCAGCCGCGCGATCCAGCCCGAGGGCGCGATGAGGAAGGCAAGGCCGATAGCGAGGGCGGCATGGGGTGTCGCCAGGAGCGGAACCATGAGCCGCGCCATGCGGCCGGGGCGCATCCGCCCGTGGGCGAAGGCACAAAAGCTCATCGCCAGAAGCAGGGCGGCGATCGTCGAGGCAAAGCCGGTCCAGAGCGTCAGCCGAAGGCTTGTCCCGAAGCCCGGCAGGGACCAGAGCCGTTGCCACGGGCCAAGTGACGGCGTTTCGGCGCCGATCGCGGGCAGGATACCGAAGGCCGCGCGCGTGGTTTCCCAAAGGCCGGCGGCGATCGGCAGGAGAAGTCCCGCCGTCACGATGCCGAGGACGCCAAGCCTCAGCCAGCGGCCCTCGCTGTTTCTCATTCGGTGTAGCGCTTGGCCCATTCGTCGGCGATCCGGGTCATCCAACTGGGGTGCGGTTCGTTGAGCGTGGGGCCAAGCGCTTCGTTCGAAGGCAGCGCGGGCGAGGTCGGCAATGCCGCGAAGGCAGCTTTTTCCGCCTCGCCGAGATTCGCGGGATCAAGCACCGAATAGCTCCCAAGAACTGTGATGTCCTGGGCATGGGCCTGCGTCGCGGGGTCGAGAAGGAAGTTCGCCACCACCATCGCGCCCTCCTTGTGCGCCGCGTTGAACGGGATGGCGACAAAACTCACATTGCCGATCGAGCCGCTTTCGGGCGCATAGCTCCGGACGGTGTCGGGCAGCAGGCCAAGCTCCACGGCGGCGGCGGCGGCGGCGGGATCGAAGGCCATGGCGAAATCGACCTCGCCATCATTCAGCATCTGTTGCTGGACACTTTCGTTTTCCGGAAAGGTTTCGCCATTTCGCCACAGGTTCGGGCGAAGAGCATCGTACCACGCCCATAGTGGCGCGGTGGCAGCGGCGAAGGTTTCGTCTGTGGCCTCGTTCTGAAGCACGGAGGCGTCGGATGTGAGTTCGATCAGCGCCTGCTTGAGGAAGGTCGCGCCCATGAAGTTCGATACCGAGGGATGGGTAAAGCGCCCCGGATTGGCCGTTGCCCAGTCAAGCAGAGCAGCCATCGAACGCGGCGGCTCGGGCACCCGCGCGCTGTCATGGGTCAGGACGAATCTCGCAAGCCGCCAGGGCGCTTCATAACCCTCGGTCGGAATGGTGAAATCGACCACTGCCGCCGAGTCCTCCGATAGGTCGAGAAAACGGGCGTTGGGCAGGTCCCGCAGGAAGGGGCCGTAAAGCAGTCCGTGTTCCTTCATCGACTGGAAGTTCGCGCCGTTGATCCAGACCAGGTCGACCGATCCGCCGCCGGTCTGACCCGCCGCCTTTTCGGCGATGACCCGCGTCACAGCCTCGGCGGTATCGGAGAGCTTCACCTGCCGGATCGTCACCCCATGGGTCTCTTCCAGTTCGCCCGAGGCCCAGGCGATGAAGGCGTTGGTGCGCTCATCACCGCCCCAGGCGTTCCAGTAGACAGTCTGACCGCGCGCCGCGGCGAGGGTATCGTCCCAGCCGCCGGCGAGGGCCGGCGACGCGAGCGCCATGCTGAGAGTTGCGAAGATCGTGAAGCGCATCTTCTCTCCTGTCGTTAAGGGTGTGGCCCGAAAGCCAGCCAGCCCTGACGCCAGCGGGTCAGCGTCGTGATGACGCAGAGCGCGGCGAAGGACCAGGCGAGCAGCGGGAAAAGGCCGGGCCACAGGCACATGGCGGCAAAAAGCGCGATGGTCTCGGCGCCTTCGGTCAGGCCGCCGAGGTAGTAGATGCCTTTGGACGGATAAGTCTCGGCCGAAAGATTGCGTCTTGCGGCGATGCTGGCGAAGGCGAGGAAGCTCGACCCCGTGCCGACGAAGCTGGCTATCAGCACGGCGGCGGGCAGGGCGTTCACGGTGGGATCGGCCAGGGCGAAGCCCAGTGGAACCAGCGCGTAGAATACGAAGTCGAGCGCGATGTCGAGAAAGGCCCCCCGGTCGGTCGGGCCGGTTTGGCGCGCCAGGGCGCCGTCAAGACCGTCCGCAAGCCGGTTGGCGAGGATTAGCACAAGCGCGAGTCCGTTGGCCCCCAACGCCAGCGCCGCAACCGCCAGCAGTCCCAGCGCGAAGCCCGCGAGTGTCACCTGGTCGGCCGTAACGCCACGTCTGGCCATCGCCCTGGCCGGACCAGCAAGCAGCCGGCGCTGCAGCGGCAAAAGGTGGCGGTCGAACATTCAGCCCCTCCGCCAGGCATGGAAACGTTCCAGGAACCGCAGCGCCTGTTCGTTCACGTGGGCCTTGCGCCATTCGCCGGCGGCATACTTGTTCGCCTCCGAAAGGGTCGGGTAGCTGTGGATCGTCCCAAGAATCTTGCCCAGCCCAAGCCCCTGCTTCATCGCGAACACAAACTCGGCCAGAAGATCGCCGGCATGTTCGCCCGCGATGGTTACGCCAAGGATGGTGTCCTTGCCGGGAGGCGTAAGAACCTTGACGAAGCCGCGCGCCGCACCATCGGCGATGGCGCGGTCGAGATCGTCAATCCCGTAGCGAGTCACCTCGAAGGCGATGCCCTTTTCCTTCGCCTCGCCCTCGTTCAGGCCCACATGGGCGATCTCGGGATCGGTGAAGGTCACCCAAGGGATCACGCGGTAGTCGGCCTTGAACCGCTTGACGATGCCGAAAAGGGCGTTCACTGCGGCGAACCAGGCCTGATGCGAGGCCGTATGGGTGAACTGGTAGGGTCCGGCGACATCACCGGCCGCGTAGATGTTGGGAAAGAGGGTCTCGAGATATTCGTTGGTCTCGATCACCTTGCCGGTCGGGATGCCAAGCTCTTCCAGCCCGTAACCCTTGAGACGCGCAGCGCGTCCGACCGCGACGAGAAGATCATCGAAGGGCAGGCGGCGGGTTTCGCCATCCGCCTCGACCTCGATCCACCTTGCGCCCTTCGTCACGCCGGTAGCAAGCGCCTTGTGGCTGGTAAGAACCTTGACGCCGTCAGCCTCCAGCGACGCTTTGACCAGCTCGGACACTTCCTCGTCCTCGCGGATGAGAAGGCGCGGCAGCATTTCGATCTGGGTGACCTCGGAACCGAGCCGCGCGAAGCTTTGCGCAAGTTCGCAGCCGATCGGGCCGCCTCCAAGTACCACCAATTGCTTGGGGGCGGCGTCACGCTTTGCCATTTCGTCCCAGAGCGTGTCGGAGGTCAGGTAGCCGGTCTCGTCCAGACCCGGCAGCGGCGGCACGAACGGGGCGGCGCCTGTGGCAAGCACGATCGCGCGGGAGGTCAGCTTCGTCACCTCACCGTCTTCTCTTGCGATTTCCACTGTCCAAGGGTCGGTAAGCTTGGCGTAGCCCTTCAGCACTTCGACACCGAGGCCCTCGTAGCGCTCGATGGAATCGTGCGGCTCGATTTCGGCAATGACGTCGTGGATACGCCCGAACACCTTGGGGAACGAGAATTTGGGCAAGGTCGCCGAAAGCCCGTAGTGGTCCGCATGGCGCATTTGGTGGGCAAGCTTCGCCGAACGGATCAGCGCCTTCGACGGCACGCAGCCGTAATTGAGGCAATCGCCACCCATCCTGTGGCTTTCGATCAGCGTCACCTTCGCCTTCACGGCCGCCGCGATATAGGCCGAGACCAGTCCCGCCGCGCCCGCGCCGACCACGATAAGGTTGCGGTCGTAGCGCGCGGGCCGCGACCAACCGGCATAGGCTCGCTTGCGCCTTACGAAGGCCAGAGCGTACCTGGCGATCCACGGAAAGATGCCCAGAAGCACGAAAGACAGGATGACTGGTGGCGAAAGGATACCCGATATGCTGTCGAGCTGCGCAAGCTGCGTACCCGCGTTCACATAGACCGCCGTTCCCGCCAGCATCCCGATCTGGCTGACGATATAGAAGGTCAGGGCACGGATGGGTGTCAGCCCCATCAGGAGGTTGATCGCGAAAAAGGGGATGATGGGTATCAGACGAAGGGTGAAGAGGTAGAAGGCGCCGTCGCGCTCCACCCCGTCGTCGATCGCCTGCAGGCGGCTGCCGAAGCGCTCATGCACCCAGTCGCGCAAAAGATAGCGAGCGGCCAGAAACGCCAGCGTCGCGCCGATGGTTGAAGCGAACGAGACGATGAGAAGCCCGGTCCAGAACCCGAACAGCGCGCCGGCCCCAAGGGTGATCCAGGTCGCGAGCGGCAGGGAAAGCGCCGTCACGGTGACATAGCCGACGAAGAACAGCAGCGCGACCGTAAGAGGCCGTTCCTCGCGCCAGTGTTCGAGATCGGCAAGCCGGTTCCGCAGCATTTCGAGATCGGGCGGATCGCGGCGGATGTAGAAGACAAGTATGCCCGCAAGTGCCACGAGCGCAGCGAAGAGAATCGGCTTTTTCATTCGTCCCGCCCGCCGGCGGGCATGGCCAAGCGGAAGGCCGCAATGCGGCGGCGCAAAAGCTGTCCTGTCATGGCCTTCCTCTCCATCCCTTCCATACTTGTGCAACGAAGGACGCCGCCCAGCCAAGAACATTACAGAAAAGTCCGCATCTCGTGATCTTGTGTGATGCCAACGAAAAGGGCGCCCGGACCAGCCGGACGCCCTCCTTTCGCGATACGAGCGGTGTCAGTTCAGGATTGCGCGGATATGGCCGCCAACCTCGTTGTTGTCGCCGTTGTAGAGCGTCGCGGAAAGTATGGCGACCTGCTCCGATGTCAGATTGCTGAGATCGGCATTCGGCACGTAGCGCAGGATCTCTGCGCGGTCGGTCGGCGACAGATCGGTTGCCGTATTCATTGCCGAAGCGGTTCCGGCAGCGGCGAAAACGAGTGCGGTGGTAAGAAGAATGCGTTTCATGACTTGTCCTTTCAGTGCGTGTGTTTGTTTTAATCTCGGGCCGTTTCCGACCCGGTGAAACCAAGATGGGACATCGAGCCCGAGTTGGGAAATCACGCTACAGTCGCGCTGCATCACGCAGTTATTCCCAGCCGTGGGCTTGATCGGGCACAAAGCGAGTCGCCGCGGCAGGCGGTCAGCTAACGCTTTGATTCAGATCGAAAACGCGCACGCGCATTGTTACAAGAAACGGTCGGTTGATCGCGCCGCCGCGCGCAGGAATTCCGAATGGTGCCCCGCCGATGCTGCGCGGATGCTGTGTGCATCAGTGCACAATCGCGGCCCAACCTATCGGTGGTCGCGGATCAGCCCGTGTTTTCTGCAGACGCCGACAGTTCGCGCCGAATCCAGTCATGAAACGCCTTGATGTCGAATTCCTGCGGCATGAGGCGGCCAGCACTGTAACGATCGGATTTCAGCCCGCGCTGGTTCATTTCGCACGCCGCGCCGTCCTGGTTGAGAACGCGGGTGGCGAACTCTGCGACCAAGCGGGCATCGAAACCGGGTTGCGCGAGGGTTTCGGGCGCAAACAGCCACTCGGCGGTCAGCCTTGTGCGCTCCGGGGAAAGCGGGGTCACGGTGACCGATCGCACGTAATCGACATGGGCGACGACGAACATCGTCGGGTAGACGGTGACGAATCGGAATCCCTCGGCTCTCTCCGCAGCAGTCAGGCCGGAGAACTCCGGCCCGCACGCTTCGCCGGTCGTGGTCCAGCTTCGCGCGCCCTCCTTCAGGACCGGCGATGGCGGCTTTGCCGGTGCCCAGTCCGGCGCTTCGTTTGCGGCCATGACCCCCCGCCGATAGATCGGCACCATGTCGCAAAGCTCGGGATGGATGCCGGGGCAATGCAGGCATTCGTTGTAGTTTTCCCAGAAAACCTTCCAATTGCAGGCAAGGTCCCGTTCCAGGCGATGCCCAACGACGAGCCGTTCCATGGGCCAGTGCGAAAGCGCGTCGAGACCGAGATCGGGGCGAAGCTCTGGTGGCTCATCCGCAAGGCAGATGAAGACAAATCCGTTCCAGTCGCGGACATGGACCGAGAAGAGCCCGTGATCCTCCTTGCGGAAATCCTCGGTTGGCGTTGCGAACGCGGTCGAGACGAGGCGACCGGAGAGGTCATAGGCCCAGTTGTGATAGGGGCAGGTGATGAGCTTGCCCAAGGGTTGCTCGGCCACCGGGCACAGTTCCGACCCCCGATGCCGGCAGGTGTTGTGGAATGCGGTGAGAGCGCCCTTGACATCACGGCAAAGTATGACGCCCTGTCCACCGGCTTCGACCCGCCGCATCGTGCCGGGGGCAATATCGGCGAGCCTGCCGGCGTGAACCCAATTGCGCCGCCAGATCGCGTGCTCTTCGCGCTGATACCAGCCCGGGTCGAAATAGGCCGCCGCCGGCAAGGTCTCAGGGCAATGGTCGAGCAGCGGCGAGGCGGGCGGTCGGATGTCGGTCATGCGAGTGTCCCAACCCCTCTGTTTTCTTGCAAGGCCAAAGCCGTCTCAGCTGTGCCGGCTCTTGTGGCCAACATTGTAGTAGTTGCCGGTCCGTGTTTCGAGATAGGACATGAGTGGAATGTCCTCCTGCTTCAGGAAGCCCTTTTGCGGCAGCTTGCCTCCGCGCACCATCTCGATCACCGCGACGACCGACGCCGAGGTGGTCCAGGCGATCGCGGTGCGGCGCTTGCCGGCGATTTCCAGCGGATAGTAGGCCCGCACGAATTCGCGGCGTTTCAACTGGCCTTCGCTCTTGCCCTCGGCGGCGACGTGGACGTAGACGACGTCCTCGTCCACCGGCGGCTTGGCGTTGGTCAGGATCCGGCCCGCCGCCTCGCGGTTCTCGCGCATCAGAAGCTCGTGGAAGAAGAAGTTCATCAGTTCCACATGGCCGGGATAGCGCATGGTCTTGTAGTCGAGGTTCTCGATCTTGTCGGCATAGGTCTCGCACATCGTGCCGAGCCCGCCGGAAGTGGTGAAGGCTTCGAGCTTCACGCCGTCGATATAGATCGTCTCCAGCCATTCCATCGCCGAGACGGTCTTGTGCACGCCCTCCTCGATCACCTCGCAGTCGTTAAGATATTCGTTGACGACACCTTCCGGCGACCAGTTGAACGCATAACCGAGAAGCCCGGTCGGGTTCTGCGGCAGCGCGCCCACGCGCAGGCGGATGGAGCGGACCTTGTCGAACTGCTCGGCCAGATGCGCGCCGGCGATGCCGACGAAACCGGGGGCGAGGCCGCATTGCGGGGCCATGACGCCCTTCGCTGTCTTGGCGAGTTCGCGGATATGCTGGGTCGTCGGCACGTCCTCGGTCAGGTCGAAATAGTGGAGGCCAAGGCCGTGGGCGACGGTCGAGACGCCGATATTGAGGTGATAGGGCAGGCAGGACAGAACCGCCTCCTGATCCTTCAGGATTGCGCCCAGCGCGTCCTTGTCGGTCAGGTCGGCCGCTTGGGTCGGGAAGGGGCAGCCCGAAACCGCGCGCGCATCGACGCCGGTGACGGCAAACCCCGCCTGGGACAGGAGTTCGGCGGCGAGGTGGCCGACCTTGCCGAGGCCGAGTACGGCGACTTTGGTGAAAGACATGACGCGCTTCCTTTTCTTGTCTGAACCCTCCGGCCTGCCGCCGGTTCGCCGCCACAATCGCCCGCGCGGCTGGCGATTTCTTCCGGTATTCCGGCGGTTTTTCAGGGGGAATGTAGAAAAGTGACGGGGTGGTCGGTCATTCTGCCGGGAGGAGTAGGGTGCGTGTTTCGATCTATAGGTCCGATGCCTGTGTTTGGCCCTTGGCGGTTAGATCGCGCCGGTATCGCGACGACCACCACCGTCTTCAAATGGCCATAAAATCTCGTAGTGTGACGCGGCCACCTTTGAAGGAGTCTCTGCGGTGAAATGGAGTAAACTCAAGCAGCGCGTAGAGGCATGCTTCGCCGACAGTGTTCGAGGACGCGTAGAAGTGTGGACCACCAGATATCGGCATGCTCATGACGCTGTCGGCGAGGGTTGGATAACGGTGGACAAGGAGCGGGTTCACAGCATGGGGACGCTTACCTACTGGAAGGAACTGCATTCTGGGAGCGCAAGACTTCAGGCCGAACGAAGATGCCAAGACCCTGAAGACCCAGCGCAAATCGTAGGGTGCTTGGCGGTGAATGGCGAAACAGAGAAGATGCTTGAGGAAACGGCCACGCTTTCCCTGTGGAGCTTCAATGACGCCCTTTTCGAGTATCTTAACCTGCCTATTGACCCAATCCTCAACTCCGACAAGACCATCATACGCGCGCTCGGGATGTTCGACCGCAGGCTCGGAAAGCGACGACTTCGTGGGCTTAACATGGATGGCGAGCAAGAACTCGTGCGGCATTTCTATGGGATAAGATGCGAAGTCGAAGGTGTATGTTAATTGCCTGCCAGCAGAACGGCAGTTCCGTCCCCAAAATGTCCTTGGCGGCGGACCGCCCGGTCTGTATCGCGCCGACTTTCGCGACCTGAAACGACGAAGCCCCGGACGCGATCCGGGGCCTCGCGTTTCATTGGAGGTCCCGGACCAAGTCCGGGACGGGGTCGCCTCAGAAGTCGAACTTCACCCCCTGCGCCAGCGGAAGTTCGGCGGAATAGTTGACCGTGTTTGTCTGCCGCCGCATGTAGCCCTTCCAGGCGTCCGAACCGCTTTCGCGCCCGCCGCCGGTCTCCTTCTCGCCGCCGAAGGCCCCGCCGATCTCGGCGCCCGAGGGGCCGATATTGACGTTGGCGATGCCGCAGTCGGAGCCGGCGGCGGAGAGGAACGCCTCGGCCTCGCGCATGTTCAGCGTGAAGATGCAGGAGGAGAGGCCCTGCGGCACGTCGTTCTGGATCGCGATCGCGTCCTCCAGCGTCTCGTAGCCCATGACGTAGAGGATCGGCGCGAAGGTCTCGGTGCGGACGGTGTCTGTCTGTTCCGGCATCTCGGCGATGGCGGGCGTGACATAGGCGCCACCCTGCGGCACGCCTTCCGCCACGACCTTGCCGCCGTGGACGGTGCCGCCCTCGGACTTGGCCTTCTCCAAAGCCATCTGCATCCGGTCGCGCGCGGCGTGGTCGATCAGCGGGCCGACCAGAACGCCCGATTTGCGCGGATCGCCGATGGGCAGGCTCGCATAGGCCTTGGTCAGCTTCGCGACCAGATCGTCCTTGATCGAGTTATGCGCGATCAGCCGCCTGAGCGAGGTGCAGCGCTGGCCCGCCGTGCCGACGGCGGAAAAGACGATGGCGCGCACCGCCATGTCGAGATCGGCCGAAGGGGCCACGATCATGGCGTTGTTGCCGCCGAGTTCCAGAATCGGCTTGCCGAAGCGGGCCGAGACTTTCGGGCCGACAATGGACCCCATCCGGGTCGAGCCGGTGGCCGAGACGATCGGCACGTCCTTCGACGCCACCAGAGCCTCTCCAACCGCCGGGCCTCCGATCACCAGTTGCACCAGCCCTTCAGGCGCGTCGCCGAAGCGGGTCAGCGCGCGCTCCATGATCTTCATCGAGGCCATCGCGGTGAGCGGGGTCTTTTCGGACGGTTTCCAGATCACCGGATCGCCGCAGACGAGGGCCAAGGCGGTGTTCCACGACCAGACCGCGACGGGGAAGTTGAAGGCGGTGATGACGGCGCACGGACCAAGCGGATGCCAGGTTTCCATCATTCGGTGGCCAAGCCGTTCGGAGGCGATGGTGAGTCCGTAGATCTGGCGTGAAAGCCCGACCGCGAAATCGCAGATGTCGATCATCTCCTGTACTTCGCCCAGGCCCTCCGACGTGATCTTGCCGGCTTCGAGCGTCACCACGGCGCCAAGCGCCTCCTTCGTCGCGCGCAGCTCCTCGCCGAGAAGCCGCACGAGTTCGCCGCGCCGGGGCGCGGGGACCGTGCGCCATGCTCTGAACGCCTCCTGCGCTTTCGCGATGACCTTCGGCATCTCGGCCGGATCGGTCTCGCGCACCTTCGCGACCTCCGCGCCGTCGATGGGCGAACGGACGGCGAGCGTGCCGCCGGTCAGTTCGGATTCCGTCAGGCCCGCGGCCTTGAGGATGTCGTCGTGGCTCATCTTAGTCTCCCTTGGTGACGGTCCCGCGCTGATCGTCCATGCCCATGGAGATCAGCACCGGCCCTTCCTGTTGCCGTGTTTGAAAATCGGTCCTCGATCCCATGCTACGCCAATCGGCAAGGATCAGCGACTGGGCCACCGCCCCGCCCAGCGTCGTGCCGGGGCCGGTGACGATGAAGAGATCGGGCGCAAATTCCCGCGCCGCGATGCGGATGGCATGGGTGAAATCGTAGGTCTCGGTGACCTGATGGCCGAGCGTGTAGTCCCAAAGCGCATGGTTGTCGGTCGTGCCCGGCCACCAGATTGCACCGCGCCCGTCGATCATGGGAAGCCCAGGCCGGCCGAAAAGGTCCGGCGACAGCCGCGCCCGGCCGCGTTCGGCGACCGGCGCCTGAAGCGGCGAATGGAAGGCGGCATGATTGGCCAGCCGCATCGGGAATCGGCCCTGCGCGGGCGGGACGGCGGCTTCGAAGGCCGCCAAGCCCGCGTCGTTCCCCGCCAGAACCAGCATTCCGCCAAGGTCGATGGAGAGCGTCAGGACGTGGTCCTGCCGCGCGCCGATCTCGTCGACCAGCGCCATCAGTTCCGCCCTGCGCGCGGTATCCGGCGCCCAGTCCTCGCCCACGAACGGATAGATGAGCTGGCCGCCGATCAGCGCCTCCTGCATCAGCGTGCCCATGGTGTTCACGACCTCGAACCCCGCTTCCCGAGTCAGCGCCCCGCCAACGGCGAGCGTCGAGTACCAGCCCATCGAGTTGCCGGTCACGGCGACGACCTCGATCTTCTCACCGTCGATCGCCCGGAAATCGCCAAGCGTTGCCGCGTAGATCAGCGCCGAGGCGTTGTCGCCGCGCGTGTGTCTGGCGACCGAATAGGCAGATGCGCCGTCAAGCGCCGAAAGCGTCTCCTGCCCCAGCGCCTCGCGCGCGCGGTCGAAGGCGCCGAGCAGGGTGCGATCCGCGAAGTGACGTTTCAGGTAGCCAAGCTCGGTCTTGGTGTAGGTGCCGCGACCGGGGCAGATGACGACTGCGGTCTTCATTTCTTGCCTCCGATCAGCGCCATCGCGGCGTCATGGATGCTGTCCGCCGACGGCATGGTCGCGGCATAGGCCGGCCCCGTGGCGATGAAGCTGTCCTCTGCGGTCAGCCGCGCCACCGGAACCCCGCCCCGTTCGGCGAACAGCGCCATCAGCGCCTCGGCGATGCCGCCCGACCGTCGGGTTTCATCGACGATCAGGATACGCTTGGCACCCTCGACCGCCTCTATCAGCGCGTCGGCAGGCAAAGGCGAAAGCCACCGCGTGTCGATCACCCGCGCCTTGACACCTGCTTCGGAAAGCCGCTTTTCCGCCTGTCGCGACAGGTAGTAGCCGTTGGCGTAGGTGACGATGGCGATATCCTTGCCCTCGCCATGCACGCCGACCTCGCCCAACCCGATCACCTCGGCGCGGTCCGGGTAACGTGTCATCCAGCCGCCGTCCTTTTCGCCATGCAGACCGCGCATCGGATAAAGTGCGATCGGCTCCAGGAAGACGACCACCCTTTGCTCCTCGCGCGCGAGCCGGACGCATTCGCGCAGCATCCGCGCCGCGTCCGCCCCGTTCGACGGACAGGCGAGGATCACGCCCGGAATGTCGCGGATCACGGCGACCGAGTTGTCGTTGTGGAAATGGCCGCCAAAGCCCTTCTGGTAGCCGAGCCCGGCGATGCGCAGCACCATCGGGTTGGTGTATTGCCCGTTCGAGAAGAACGGCAGCGTCGCCGCCTCGCCCCTGAGCTGGTCCTCGGCGTTGTGCAGGTAAGCGAGAAACTGGATTTCCGGCATCGGGATAAAGCCGTTCTGTGCCATGCCGATGGCGAGGCCGAGGATGGATTGCTCATCCAGCAGCGTGTCGATCATCCGGTCCGGCCCGAAGCGCCCGATCAGCTTCTGGGTGACGCCATAGACGCCGCCCTTGCGACCGACATCCTCGCCCATCATCACGATCTCGTCGTGCTCCAGCATCAGGTCGGTCAGCGCCCAGTTGATGATCCGGCTCATGATCTGGGGCTCGTCCATCGCCTTCATGTCGGCCCCGAAAGCCGCCGCCCGGATCTCGGCCGAGGGGCCGTTCGTGGGCTTGCAGGTCCGCATCGGCGGGATGAGCGAGGCCATCACGTCCTGCGCGGTCTTCAGCCGCGGCCGCGTCACCGCCTCGCCGGCGATCCGCGCCACCCGCGCATTGGTCTCTTCGTAGATCGCAAGCGCCTCGGCGGGCGACAGGGCTTCGGCCCGGTCCATCAGCCGAACCGAATGCAGAAGCGGGTCGTTCGCCTCCTCGGCCTCGACTTCCCCGCGGGGCAGGTAGGTCGTCGGCACATCCGCCCCAGCATGGCCGTAAAGCCGGATCGTGCCGACATGCAGGAAGGCGGGCTTCCTGCGGGTGCGCACGTAATGCGCCGCCTCCTGTGCCACGCGGAACGTCTCGTAGATGTCGAGGCCGTTGCAGTGAAAATACTTCAGCCCCGGCCGGTCCCGGAACGTGGCCGCAATCCAGCCCTTCGGGGTCTTGGTCGAAATGCCGATCCCGTTGTCCTCGCAGACCAAAAGCAGGGGCAGCGGGATCGACTGATAGGCGGTCCACCCTGCGGTATTGAACGCCCCCTGCGCCGTCGAATGGTTGGCCGAGGCGTCGCCGAAGGAACAGTAGACGATGGCATCGTCGGGCAGCGCCCTATGTTCGGGCAGGTGCCGCCGGGCCGCGCCGATGGCATAGGCCGCGCCCACCGCCTTCGGCAGATGCGAGGCGATTGTCGAGGTCTGCGGCGGGATGCTGAGCGCTTTCGAGCCCAGCACTTTGTGCCGCCCGCCCGAGATCGGATCCTCGGAGGAACAGGCGAAGCTCAGAAGCATGTCCCAGGCGATCGACTGGCCCGGCACCTGCCCCGCCCGCGCGATCTGGAAGGCCGCGTCGCGGTAGTGCAGGAAGGCCATGTCGGTCGGGCGCAGCGCCGCCGCCACTGCCGCCATCCCCTCATGCCCCGAGGAGCCGATGGTGTAGAAGCCTTGCCCCACCTTCTGCATCGCCCGGCTCGTCCGGTCGAGCGCGCGCGAAAGGCATCCCGCGCGGTAGATCGCCACCGCTTCGGTGGGCGTGAGCGGTCCCGATGGAACCGACCCAGGCGGCAGGTCACGCGACGCGACCCGGCGAAGGAAGTTATCGTGAACGATGTCGGCGCGGTCCATGTGTTCTCTCGATTTGAATTCACTGTGGCGCCAATACTCCCGCCGGAGGCTCCCGGACTTGCTGCCGGATGCCTCCGGCGGGAGTATTTGTCCCACAATGAAATCAGAAAAATGCCTGCAGCCCGGTGATCGCGCGGCCGAGGATCAGGGCGTGCACGTCGTGGGTGCCTTCGTAGGTATTCACGGTTTCAAGGTTCATCGCGTGGCGCATGACCTGGAATTCCTCCTGGATGCCGTTGCCGCCATGCATGTCGCGCGCCATGCGGGCGATATCCAGCGCCTTGCCGCAATTGTTGCGCTTGACGAGGCTGATCATCTCGGGCGCCGCATTCGCCTCATCCATGAGCCGTCCGACCCGCAGGGATGCCTGCAGTCCGAGTGAGATCTCGGTCATCATGTCGGCGAGCTTCTTCTGGTAGAGCTGGGTCTGGGCGAGCGGCCGGTTGAACTGCTTGCGGTCAAGTCCGTATTGCCGCGCGGCGTGCCAGCAGAATTCGGCCGCGCCGAGGACGCCCCAGGAAATGCCGTAGCGCGCCCGGTTGAGGCAGCCGAACGGGCCTTTCAGACCCTCGACATTGGGTAGAAGCGCATCCTCGCCGACCTCGACATCCTTCATCACGATCTCGCCGGTGATCGAGGCGCGCAGGGAAAGCTTGCCGCCGATCTTGGGGGCGGAGAGCCCCTTCATGCCCTTGTCGAGCACGAAGCCCCGGATCTTGCCGCCATGCGCCTCGGACTTGGCCCAGACGACGAAGACATCGGCGATGGGCGCGTTGGAGATCCACATTTTGGAGCCGTTCAGCACATAGCCCTTCGCGGTTTTGGTCGCGCGGGTCTTCATCCCCGCCGGGTCCGATCCGGCATCGGCTTCGGTCAGGCCGAAGCAGCCGATGAACTCGCCCGAAGCCAGTTTTGGCAGGTACTTCTTGCGCTGCTCCTCCGAGCCATAGGCATAGATCGGATACATGACGAGCGAGGACTGCACCGACATCATCGAACGATAGCCGCTGTCCACCCGCTCCACCTCGCGGGCAACGAGGCCGTAGGAGACGTAGCCGGCGCCGAGCCCGCCATATTCCTCGGGAACTGTGACGCCGAGAAGCCCCATCTCGCCCATTTCGCGGAAGATCGACGGGTCGGTCTTTTCCTCGCGGTAAGCCTCGATCACCCGGGGTTGCAGCTTTTCCTGCGCATAGGCGCGGGCGCCGTCGCGCAGCATCCGCTCTTCCTCGGTCAACTGGTCTTCGAAGCGGAAGGCGTCTTCCCAGTCAAAGCGGTTGAGGTCGGGGGCATCTTTCGGTTTCAGGGCCATGGGGGTCCTCACTTCAGGGATGCGCAGAAGCGCGCGATGCGGTTGACCGCCTCGCTCAGCGAGGCGCGGGAATAGGCGTAGGACAGGCGCAGATGGCCCGGCGTACCGAAGGCGCGGCCGGGGACGAGGGCGACGCCCTCGGCATCGAGCAGCATTTCACAGAAATCGGCGTCGGTCTCGATCCGCCGGCTGTTCGGCGCGGTCTTGCCGAAAGCGGCGGCGCAGTCGGGGAAGACGTAGAACGCGCCATCGGCGGAGGGGCAACGCAGAATCCCGGTCGCGTTCAGCCCCGCCACCACCATGTCGCGCCGTTCGCGGAAGTCGTCGGCCCGCATCGCCAGCAGTTGCTGATCGCCTTCAAGCGCTGCGACGGCGGCGGCCTGCCCAACCGACGAGGGGCCGGAGGTGATCTGGCTCTGGACCGCGACCATCGCCCCGATCAGCCGCTTCGGTCCGATGCCCCATCCGATGCGCCAGCCGGTCATGGCATGGCTCTTCGAGACGCCGTTGACGATCAGGGTGCGGTCGGCAAGGTCGGGCGCCGTGGCGCGGAAGGAATGGAAGGGAACGTAGCAGATGTGCTGGTAGATCTCGTCGACCATGATCCCCACATGCGGCGCGTCGCGCAGAACCTCGGCCAGCACCTCCTGATCGGCCTTCGAGTAGACCGCGCCCGAGGGATTCGACGGGGTATTGAGAAGAAGCCAGCGGGTCTTTGGCCCGATCGCCTCGCGAAGCTGCTCGGGCGTGATGCGGAAGCCGGAGTCGCCGGTGGTCGGAAGCGTGACCGGCGTGCCGCCGCAGACCGTCACGATGTCGGGGTAGCTGGTCCAGTAGGGGGCCGTGATCAGCACCTCGTCGCCGGGGTCGAGCGTGGCGGCGAAGGCATTGTAGAGCACCTGCTTGGCGCCGGTGCAGGCGATGATCTCGGCCGTGTCGGGCCGGTAGCCGTTGTCGCGCTGGCAGGCGTCCGCGATCGCCTGACGCAGCGCTATCGTGCCGGCCGTGAGGGTGTATGTCGTCTCGCCGCGCAGCGCCGCCTTGTGAGCGGCTTCGATCACGTGACCCGGCGTCGGAAAGTCCGGCTCGCCGGTGCCGAGCGTGATGACATCGCGCCCTTCACGGATCAGCGCATCGGCAAGTTCGGAAATCCTGAGGATCTCGGAAAGCTCAACCGCTTCGATGCGAGCGGATCGGCGGAACGGGTCGGACACGGGCGGGCTCCCTCAGAGGTCTATGCATTATGCGCCTTGGGAAGCAGGCGGGATACTGCTATTCGTGCGCAGAAATATGCGCAATGGTAATAGAATGGCGATCTCACGGCGGCTGCTTCCCTCAATCTCGCTGCTTTCGGCGTTCGAGGCGGTGATCCGCACCGGATCCACGCTTGCCGCGGCGCGCGACCTGAACCTGACGCAGGGTGCCGTCAGCCGGCTGATCCAGAACCTCGAATCGCAGCTTGGCGTCACGCTTTTCCTCAGGGAAAGAAGGCGGCTGGTGCCGACCGATCACGCGCTTGCCTATGCGCGCGATGTCGTCAAGGCGCTCGACCTCATCTCGCGCGGGTCGATGCGGGTGCGCTCGAACACCGGCGGCGGCACGCTTTCGCTGGCGATCCTGCCGACCTTCGGCACCCGCTGGCTCGCGCCGCGGTTGCCGCGTTTTCTGGCCGAGCATCCGGGCATCACCATCAATCTCGGCACGCGACTCAAACCCTTCGACTTCGAGGAAGAGGGGTTCGACGCCGCGATCCATTTCGGGACCGACGACTGGGCCGGCACCGGATCGGTCAAGCTTTTCGACGAAGAGCTGATCGCCTGCTGCGCGCCCGGGTTTCTGGCTGCCCATCCTGTTCGAGCTGCACACGACCTGGTCGGTCGGCCGCTCTTGCAGCTCGAGACGCGCCCGAATGCCTGGGCCGCATGGCTCGCCCATCACGGAGTTTCGGAACCCGCGCCCCAAGGCATGCTCTTCGATCAGTTCGCGCCGATGATCCAGGCGGTCATACATGGTCTGGGTGTGGCGCTTCTGCCGGAGTTCCTCGCCCGGCCGGAACTGTCAGAAGGCCGGCTGGTCGAGGCTTTCGGCGGAACGGTTCGCGGCGACGGCAGCTATTATCTCGTCTGGCCCTCGGTCGGGGCGTGGTACCCGCCGCTTCAGGCGTTTCGCGACTGGCTGAGCGCCGAAGCCGCCGATCCCGACGGGACGGAGCTCTTGCCCCGTTGACCTTTGCCGCGCGGCGGATCACCCTTGGCTCTCGATTGGGAGTTTTCGCACGTGTCGGACAGATCCGAATTTCTCGCACAGGTCGCCACGACGCTCGATGAGATCGAGGCTGAGGGACTGCTGAAACGCGAGCGGCAGATCACCTCGGCCCAGAGCGCCCATGTCCGGGTGGCGGGGCGCGACATGCTGAATCTCTGCGCCAACAACTACCTTGGCCTCGCCGATCATCCCAGGCTGATCGAGGCGGCCAAGACGGCGATGGACGGGCACGGTTACGGCATGGCCAGCGTCCGGTTCATCTGCGGCACGCAGGATCTGCATCGGGCACTGGAGGCCCGGATCGCGCGGTTCCTCGGCAAGGACGATTCCATCCTTTTCGCCGCCTGCTTCGATGCGAATGGCGGCCTCTTCGAGCCTTTGCTGGGACCCGAGGATGCGATCATCTCTGACGCGCTCAACCACGCGTCCATCATCGACGGGGTCCGGCTTTGCAAGGCCAAGCGCTACCGCTACGCCAATTCCGACATGGTCGATCTTGAGGCGCAGTTGAAAGCGGCACGCGAAGAAGGGGCGCGGTTCATCATGGTCGCGACCGATGGCGTCTTCTCGATGGATGGCTACCTAGCGAAACTGCCGGAGATCGTCGCGTTGGCGGAAGGTTACGGCGCGCTGGTGATGGTGGACGATTGCCATGCGACCGGGTTCATGGGGCCGCAGGGGCGCGGCACCCCCGCGCATGCGGGGGTGGAGGTCGATATCCTGACCGGCACGCTGGGCAAGGCGCTGGGTGGGGCGCTCGGCGGATACATCGCCGGACCGCAGCCGGTCATCGACCTTCTGCGGCAGCGGGCGCGGCCCTACCTATTCTCCAACGCATTGCCGCCCGCCGTCGTTGCGGCGGGGATCGCTGCGATCGACCTCGTGGAGGCGGCCGACGATCTTCGCGCGGCCCTGTTCGACAACGCGCGCTACTGGCGGGCGGGGCTCGCGGATGCGGGGTTCCGGCTCTTGCCGGGCGAGCACCCGATCATCCCCGTGATGCTCGGCGATGCGGCTCTGTCTCAAAAGATGGCGGCCGAGTTGTATGACCGCGGTGTCTATGTCGCGGGGTTCTTCTTCCCGGTCGTGCCGAAGGGCCAGGCGCGGATACGGACTCAGATGAACGCGCGGCTGACGCGCGACGATCTCGATTTCGCGCTGGACGCGTTCCGGGCGGCGGGCAAGGCTGTGGGGGCGATCTGATGTCGAACGAGATGAAGGCGCTGGCGAAGGCGAAGCCCGAGGTCGGGCTGTGGATGGAACGGCGCCCCGTGCCGGAGATCGGGCCGGACGACGTGCTGATCCGGATCAGCAAGACCGGCATCTGCGGCACCGACATCCATATCTGGAACTGGGACGAATGGGCATCGCGCACTGTGCCGGTCGGGCTGGTGACGGGTCACGAATTCGCCGGCGAGATCGTGGAGACGGGCCGCAACGTCGAGGGGCTGGAGATCGGCCAGCGCTGTTCGGGCGAGGGCCACCTGATCGGCAAGCAGTCGCGTCAGAGCCGCGCGGGCAAGTTCCACCTCGACCCGGCGACGCGGGGGATCGGGGTCAACGAACAGGGCGCCTTCGCGGAATACCTGAAGCTGCCCGCGTTCAACGTGGTGCCCTTGCCCGATGCGATCGACGATGAGATCGGGGCGATCCTCGATCCCCTGGGCAACGCGGTCCATACGGCGCTGAGCTTCGATCTGGTTGGTGAGGATGTGCTGATCACTGGCGCCGGCCCGATCGGCATCATGGCGGCCGCCGTCGCCCGCCATGTCGGCGCGCGGCATATCGTGATCACCGACGTGAACCAGGACCGGCTCGACCTCGCTGCCGAAGTGACCGATCTGGTGCCGGTCAACGTCGCCAAAGAGGATCTGCGCGAGGTCGAGGGTGCCCTGAAGATGAAGGAAGGCTTCGATGTCGGGCTGGAGATGTCCGGCAACCAGGCGGCGCTTGACCAGATGATCGATACGCTTGTCATGGGCGGACGCATCGCGATGCTCGGCATCCCGCCCGGAAAGTCGCCCGTGGACTGGAGCCGGATCGTCTTCAAGGCCATCACCATCAAGGGCGTCTATGGCCGCGAGATCTTCGAGACCTGGTACAAGATGATCGCGATGCTGGAGAATGGCCTCGATATACGGCGCGTGATTACACACAGGTTCCCGGTGGACAAGTTCGAAGAGGGGTTCGAGATCATGCGTTCGGGCCAGAGCGGCAAGGTGGTGCTCGACTGGGGGTAGGGTGCGAGCGCTTCAGGCGGTGCCGCGCCGCCGGGTCGTTCCGGCGAAGCGGTCGCGCAGGATCCTGGTCAGCCGCCGATGGGCCGAGCGGTGGCGGTTGCGGATGTGCAGCCCGGCGAAGACCGGTTGCGGGATCGGCGGCGCGTCGGCGACGATCCGGCAGGTTCCGGCCCGCGAAAGCTCATCGGCGGACTGCCGAAGGACATAGGCACTGCCGCCGAGCGAGCCGAGCAGCGCCACCATTGCCGCGTTCTGCCCGATGGAAAGACTCGCCCCGGCAAGCCGGGGATGGAGCGCTGTGTGCAGGGTGGGCATCGCGTCGGAATAGTGCGGCAGGATGTAGCTTTCACGCCGGACCTCGGCCAGCCGGTCGGTTTCGGTCGAGACCATGAGATAGGAGATTTCGCCCACCGTCTCGAAGTGCAGGTCGGGATGATAGCGCGGCGAGAAGAGGATGGCGAAATCCTCGATCCCCGTGGTCAGGTCAGAACACATCTGCGCCGAATAGTCGGCCTCGAAGAAGAAGGCGGCATCCGGCAGCGTGGCGCGGAAATCTCCGATCAACTCGCTGAAATGGATGCCGACCAGATCGTGCTGTATGCCGATGCGCAGGGTCAGCACGGCCCCGGTTTCGCCCACCGCATGCCGCGCCTCGGTCCAGCCGTGCAGGAGGCCGCGGGCATGCGGGGCGAAGCGCAGCCCCTCGGTGGTCAGCTCGGTGCCCGCGCGGGAGCGGATAAGCAGGCGGTGGCCGACCGATTTCTCCAGCGCGGCCACCCTGCCGGAGACCGTTGACTGGGTCACCCCCATCCGGTCCGCGGTGCGGCGGAAGTTGCGGGTTTCGCAGAGGTCCAGAAAGGTCTCGATGAGTTCGATCTGCAAGGGGCACCTGATCGGCTTTGCCGATCAATAATGGTGTCGGGGACGAATTGAAAGCCCCGCCCCGCCAGAGGATACTCCGCCGCGGCAAGGAGGACGGCATGGGCGAGATTCCAGCGACAGCGCGCGTGGTCATCATCGGCGGGGGAGCGGTAGGCGTCTCGTCGCTCTATCATCTGGCGAAGGCGGGCTGGACCGACTGCGTTCTTCTGGAAAAGAACGAACTGACGGCGGGATCGACCTGGCACGCGGCGGGCAATGTGCCCACGTTCTCGACCTCGTGGTCGATCATGAACATGCAACGCTATTCGACCGAGCTTTATCGCGGGCTCGGGCAGGCGGTCGACTATCCGATGAACTACCACGTCACCGGCTCGATCCGTCTTGCCCATTCGAAAGAGCGGATGCAGGAATTCGAGCGCGCCAAGGGCATGGGCCGTTACCAGGGCATGGACATCGAGGTGCTGGGCGCCAACGAGATCAAGGGCAAGTATCCTTTCCTTGAAACGCACGATCTGAAAGGGGCTCTTTACGATCCTGCCGACGGCGACATCGATCCCGCGCAACTGACGCAGGCGCTCGCCAAGGGCGCGCGCGACCTGGGGGCGACCATCCTGCGGTTCACACCGGCGACGGGGGTGAGCCGGGAGAATGGCGAATGGGTCGTGCATACCGACAAGGGCGACATCCGCTGCGAATACGTCGTCAACGCCGCCGGCTACTACGCACAGAAGGTCGGCGAATGGTTCAGGCCCTTCGGCGGACGCACCGTGCCGATGATGGTGATGAGCCATCAATACATGCTGTCCGAGCCGATCGCCGAACTCGAAGCCTGGTCGAAGGAACATGGCCGCAAGCTGCCGCTTCTGCGGGACGTGGACAGTTCCTACTACCTGCGCCAGGAAAAGACCGGTCTCAACCTCGGCCCCTATGAGCGGAACTGCAAGGCGCATTGGGTGACGCCCGACGACCCGATGCCCGAGGATTTCAGCTTCCAGCTATATCCCGACGATCTGGAGCGGTTGGAATGGTATATCGAGGATGCGATGGCGAGAGTGCCTTTGCTTGGCACGGCGGGCATCAGCCGCGTCATCAACGGCCCCATTCCCTATGCGCCGGACGGATTGCCTTTGATCGGACCGATGCCGGGCGTGCCGAACGCGTTCGAGGCTTGCGTCTTCACCTTCGGCATCGCCCAGGCGGGCGGGGCGGGCAAGGTTCTGGCCGAATGGGTGACCGAGGGCGCGACCGAATGGGACATGTGGTCCTGCGATCCGCGCCGTTACACGGACTATGCCGACCGCGAGTACTGCATCGAGAAGGGAAAGGAGGTGTACGGCCACGAATACGCGATGCACTTCCCATGGCACCGCTGGCCCGCCGCCCCTGACAAGCGCCTGTCTCCGCTGCATGACCGCTTGAAGGCAGCGGGGGCGCAGTTCGGGGCCTATAACGGTTGGGAGCGCGCCAACTGGTTTGCACAGCCAGGCGACGACATCTCTGAAGAGGCGACGCATACCTGGGCGCGCACTGGCCCGTGGGAGCCGCGCATCCGCGAGGAATGCGAGGCGGTACAGGGCCATTGCGGCATCCTCGCTATCAGCGGCTTCACCCGGCTGAAAGTCGAAGGCCCGGGCGCACGCGACTTCGTCGACGGGCTGACCGCGTCGCGCCTGCCGAAACCGGGCCGGATCGGGCTCGCCTATTTCCCCGACCGACGGGGCCGCATCCTGACCGAGATGTCGGTGATGGTGCATGGGGAGGATGAGGTCGGGCTGATCACGGCCGCCGTTGCCCAGTGGCACGACGCCGAAATCCTGTCGCGGCGGGCGCCGAAGGGGATCACCATAAGCGACCATTCGGACGACGTGGAATGCCTGCTCGTCACCGGCCCAAAGGCGCGGGAGGTTCTTGGCCCGCTGACCGATCACGATCTGACCGCGCCCTGGCTGAGCGTCAGCTATGAAGGGCAGGTTGCGGACATGCCCTGCGCCCTCGTGCGCGTGTCGTTCGCCGGTGAGCTTGGCTGGGAAATCCACTGTGCAGCCGGGGATGCGCCCGCGATATGGGATGCGGTCACGGCAGGCGGCGCGAAGCCCTTTGGCATGTGGGCGCTGAATTCGCTGCGCCTCGAAAAGGGCTACCGCGCCTGGAAGGGTGATCTGACCACGGACTACAGCCTGCTCGAAGGAGGACTTGAGCGGTTCATCCGCTGGGACAAGGAGTTTCCGGGCAAGGCCGCGCTTCTGGCCGAAAAGCAGCGGGGCGTGAAGAAGCGGTTCGTGACGCTGACGGTCGACGCCGGAGAATGCGATGCGCCCTACATGTCGACCCTCTGGCATGACGGAAAGATCGTGGGCGAGACGACTTCCGGCGCCTGGGGGTATCGCGTGGGTCATTCGATCGCGCTCGGCATGCTGCGGGCAGACCTCGCGGTGCCGGGGACAAAGCTTGAAGTCGAAATCTACGGAGTGAGAGTTCCCGCGGTGGTGCAGCAGGACGGGCCGCTCTGGGATCCGGAAAATGAACGTCTGCGGGCCTGATCCTGGCGACCGGGGGTTTCACCCCCGGACCCCCAGAGTATTTGCGCCACAATGAAAGGGTTAGGAAAGTGACCAAACCGCCCAGCAAGGCCCGGGTCGTCATCGTTGGCGGCGGGATCGTCGGATGCTCGGTAGCTTATCACTTGACCAAGCTTGGTTGGAAGGATGTCGTGCTGCTTGAGCGCAAGCAGTTGACCTCAGGTACGACATGGCACGCGGCGGGGCTGATCGGGCAACTCCGCGCCTCTGCGAACATGACACGGCTGGCAAAGTATTCGGCGGATCTCTATCGCGGGCTGGAGCAGGAGACCGGGCTGGCCACCGGCATGCGGCAGGTTGGGTCGATTTCTGTCGCGCTGACCGATGCGCGGAAGGAGGAACTGTTCCGCGGCGCGTCGATGGCGCGCGCCTTCGGGGTTCCGGTGGATGAGTTGTCGCCGGACGAGGTGAAGGAGCGCTATCCGCATCTGAACATCGACGGCGTGAAGGCCGGGGTCTGGTTGCCCACCGATGGCCAGGGCGACCCGGCGAATATCGCATTGGCGCTGGCCAAGGGCGCCCGCCAGCGGGGGGCAATCGTGGTCGAAGGCGTGAAGGTCACGGGCGTCACGGTGGAGAGACGGCGGGCGACATCGGTTTCGTGGCAGCAGGGCGAAGAGACAGGCTCTACTCGGGCGGAACACGTGGTGAACTGCGCGGGCATGTGGGGCCGCGATGTCGGGCGGATGGCCGGGGTCAACGTGCCGCTGCATGCCTGCGAGCATTTCTACATTGTGACCGAACCGATTCCGGGGCTATCCCAGATGCCGGTATTGCGGGTGCCCGACGAATGCGCCTATTACAAGGAGGATGCGGGAAAATACCTCTTGGGCGCATTCGAGCCGAACGCCAAGCCCTGGGGGATGGCCGGCATCCCGGAGGATTTCTGCTTCGACCAGCTACCCGAGGATTTCGACCATTTCGAGCCGATCCTGGAGCGTGCGGTGAACCGGCTGCCGATGCTGGCTGATGCCGGCATCCACACCTTCTTCAACGGGCCGGAAAGCTTCACGCCGGACGATGCCTACAACCTTGGCCAGTCGCTCGAGGTTGACAACTTCTGGGTCGCGGCCGGTTTCAACTCCATCGGCATCCAGTCGGCGGGCGGCGCCGGGATGGCGCTGGCCGAATGGATGGAGACGGGCGAGAAACCCTTTGATCTCGGCGACGTGGACGTGGCACGCAACCAGCCCTTCCAGGGCAACCGGCACTACCTATTCGAACGGTCGAAGGAGACTTTGGGCCTTCTCTACGCCGACCACTTCCCCTACCGCCAGAAGGCCACCGCGCGCGGGGTGCGGCGGACGCCGTTTCATGCGCATCTCGAGGCAGAGGGCGCGGTCTTCGGCGAGATCGGCGGCTGGGAGCGGGCGAACTGGTTTGCAAGAGCGGGAGAGGCGCGGGAGTATCAGTATAGCTGGGGTCGGCAGAACTGGTTTGAGAATGCCGCCGAAGAGCACAAGGCGGTCCGCACCAATGTCGGCATGTATGACATGTCGTCGTTCGGCAAGATCCGGGCCGAAGGACGCGATGCGGAGGCGTTCCTCAATCATATCTGCGGCGCCGACATGTCGGTCCCGGTGGGCAAGATCGTCTACACTCAGTTCCTGAACGCGAAGGCCGGCATCGAGGCGGACGTGACCGTCACCAGGCTTTCGGAGACGGCCTATCTTGTCGTGACGCCGGCCGTGACACGGATCAAGGATCAGGCATGGATGCGCCGGCACTTGGACGATTTCGGCGTTGTCCTGACCGACGTGACGGCGGGGGAGGGCGTGCTGGCGGTGATGGGACCGAACGCACGCAAGCTGATGCAGAGGGTGTCGCCCAGCGACTTCTCGAACGATGCAAACCCCTTCGGCACTGCGCGGGACATCGAGATCGGCATGGGCCTCGCCCGCGTTCATCGGGTGTCGTATGTCGGCGAACTTGGTTGGGAGATCTATGTGACCTCTGAAATGGCCGCCCATGTCTTCGAGGTACTGTGGGGGGCCGGCCAGGACGTGGGGCTGAAGCTTTGCGGCATGCACATGATGGATTCGTGCCGGATCGAAAAGGCGTTCCGCCATTTCGGCCATGACATCACCTGCGAGGATCACGTGCTTGAGGCAGGTCTCGGCTTTGCCGTGAAGCTGCAGAAGCCGGATTTCATCGGGCGTGACGCGGTTCTGAGGAAGAAGGAAACAGGACTCGACAAGCGGCTCTTGCAGTTCCGACTGAGCGACCCCGAGGCGATGGTCTACCACAACGAGCCGGTGATCCGGGATGGCAAGATCGTCGGCCACCTCTCGTCGGGAGCTTATGGCCACCATCTCGGTGCGGCGATCGGCATGGGATATGTCCCCTGCAAGGGCGAGAGTGCCGCCGATCTGCTCGGTTCGAGCTACGAGATCGAGATCGCCGGGCGGCGGGTGGCGGCGGAAGCATCGTTGCAGCCGCTCTACGACCCGAAGTCGGAGCGGGTGCGAATGTGACGGAGCGCCGGGGGCTTCGCGCCCCCGGACCCCCGCGAGGTATTTTGGCCAAGATGAAGGCGCGGTTTCAGGGAGAGATGACGATGTCGGATGACGCGGTGAACTGCGAACCGAGACGGGCAGCGCGGGCGGGAGGGAGAGAGGCGCGGCGTGCGCTGCGGTCGGCTCCGCTGGCGGAGAACCTGCGCCCGGTGCGCGCCGGATTGCCGGGCGGGCAGTACCGGCCCCTGAGCGAAGCGGGCATGGCAAAGATACATGCCGCGGCGCTCGATGCGCTCGAGGTGATCGGCCTCAGCCAGGCGCCGGCCTCGGGCGTGGAGGTCATGACCCGGGCGGGCGCCGTGCAGGGCGATGACGGGCGGCTGCGCTTTCCACGCGCGCTGGTGGAGGACATGCTGGCGGTCGCGGCGCGCGACATCACGCTTCATGGCCGCGATCCGAAGCACGACCTGCATCTCACCGGGACCAATGTGCATTTCGGCACCGCCGGTGCCGCCGTTCACATCGTCGATCTGGAGACCAATACCTACCGCGATTCCACCGCGCAGGATCTCTTCGATGCGGCGCGGATCACCCATCACCTCGACAACGTGCATTTCTTCCAGCGGGCGATGGTGGCACGCGATGTTCTCGACAACCTGGAGATGGACCTCAACACGATCTACGCCTGTTGTGCCGCAACGACCAAGCATGTCGGCACGTCGTTCAGCGATCCGTCGCACGTGGCGCCCTGTTTCGAGATGATCCACAGGATCGCGGGCGGCGAGGCGGCGTGGCGGGCGCGGCCATTCATATCCAACTCCAACTGCTTTGTCGTGCCGCCGATGAAGTTCGCCGAGGAAAGCTGCATCACGATGGAGCACTGCATCCGCGAAGGGATGCCGGTGCTCTTGCTGTCGGCTGGGCAGGCGGGGGCCACCGCGCCCGCGCCGATCGCGCTCGCCATCGTGCAGGCGGTGGCGGAATGTCTGGCGGGTGTCGTCTATGTCAATGCGATTGCGCCCGGCCATCCGGCGATCTTCGGCACCTGGCCGTTCGTTTCGGACCTCCGCACCGGGGCGATGTCGGGGGGGAGCGCCGAACAGGCGCTTCTGACCGCAGGCTGCGCGCAGATGCACCGGTTCTACGACCTTCCCGGCGGGGCGGCGGCTGGGATCACCGATTCCAAGCTGCCGGACATGCAGGCGGGCTGGGAACAGGGCATCACCAACGTGCTGGCCGGTCTTTCGGGATTGAACATGGTCTATGAATCAGTGGGCATGCATGCCTCGCTTCTGGGTTTCTGCCTTGAGAGCCTGGTTCTTGGCGACGACATTCTCGGGCAGGTGCTGCGCACGGTGCGCGGGATCGACGTCACCGAGGATTCGACGTCGATCGAGGCGATGAAGTCGGTCTGCCTGGGGGGGCCAGGGCATTACCTTGGGTCGGACCAGACCCTGTCGCTCATGCAGACCGAATACATCTATCCCGCAGTCGGCAACCGGATGAGCCCGAAGGAATGGGTGGAGGCCGACCGGCCGATGCTTCTGGACAGGGCCATCCAGCGCAAGAACGAGATTCTCGCGAAGGCGGGGTTGCAGGTCGCGCCGGAGTTGGACGCGGCGATCCGCAAGGATTACAGGGTCTATTTCGGCCTGACCTGAAGCTTGCACGCGTTTGGAGACCAACATGCATTACGGTTATATCGGCCTTGGCAATCTCGGTGCGAATTGCGCGGCCTGCCTCTTGCGGGCGGGGTTCGATGTGACCGTGCACGACTTGAACCGGGGTCTTGCGGACCGGCTGATCGCCATGGGGGCGACCTGGGGCGACAGCGCGGCCGAGGTGGCTGGGCAAGTCGATCACGTCGTCACCTGCCTGCCGTCGCCCGAAGTGTCGGAGAAGGTGTCGCGCACCTTCCTGCACGCCATGAAGCCGGCAGCCACGTGGATCGAGATGTCGACGCTCGGCCGCGATGATGTTCTGGCGCTGGCGGCGATCGCGGCGGAGCATGGCGTGCGGATCATGGAACTGCCGGTCACCGGCGGCGTGCATCTGGCGGCGCAGGGCAGGATCACCATGCTGGCGGGTGGCGACAAGGACTTGTTCGATCTGCATCACCCGGCGCTCGAGGCGATGGGCGACCGGATCTTCCACATGGGGCCATTGGGATCTTCGGCGATCATCAAGGTCATCACCAACATGCTCGCCTTCATCCATCTCAAGGCCTGTGGCGAGGCGTTGATGCTGGCCAGGCGAGGTGGGCTTGATCTTGGGCAGGCATGGCATGCGATCAAGGCGTCGTCGGGCAACTCCTTCGTGCACGAGACGGAGGGCGCGCTGATCCTGAACGGGTCGTATGACATCGCGTTCAACATCGACCTAGCGCTGAAGGATCTGGGCTTCGCGCTGGGCTTCGGCAAGGAATTCGGCGTGCCGCTGGAGCTTGCCGCGATGACCAACCAGACCTATGTGGCGGCGAAGGCGGCCTATGGCGGCGATGCGCAATCGCCGATGATCGCGAAACTGCTCGAAGATCTGCTCGACACCGATCTGCGCGCCCCGGGTTTTCCCGAACGGCTGGAGTAAACCGACGCCGGCATGTCGGGAATGGCCGCGCCAGAGCGGATTGCCGGTGGTCTGATCCGGCCGGGAAACGGGTTGCGGGCATGGACAGGCTTGAATTCGACTATGTGATCGTGGGCGCGGGTTCGGCCGGATGCGTGCTGGCGGAGCGTCTGTCGGCCTCGGGGCGGCACAGCGTTCTGGTGATTGAGGCGGGCGGCACGGATCGCCGCTTCTACGTTCAGTTGCCGCTTGGCTATGGCAAACTTTTCTATGACCAGTCGGTGAACTGGTGCTACCGGACCGAACCCGATCCGGGGCTGGCCGGCAACCGCGACCACTGGCCGCGCGGCAAGCTTCTCGGCGGTTCGAGTTCGATCAACGCGATGGTCTGGATTCGCGGTCATCGGAGCGATTATGACGACTGGGAAGCTGCCGCCGGACCCGACTGGGGATGGGGCAAGGTGTGCGCGGCCTACCGTTCGATCGAGCACAACGAAGCGGGAGGGAACGACTATCGCGGCGCCGACGGGCCGCTTTTCATTTCGGCCAACCAGACCGATCTGCATCCCTTGTGTGAAACCTTCATACGGTCGGCGGTCGCAACCGGGCTTGACCGCAACATTGACTTCAACGGGGCCGCACAGGAAGGAGTCGGCATCTACCAGATGACGATCCGCCATGCCCGGCGCAACTCCGCCGCCCGGGCGTTTCTTCGACCGGCGATGAAGCGCCGGAACGTCACCGTGATGACCCATGCGCAAGCGACGCGGGTGATGTTCGACGGCCGCCGTGCGAACGGCGTGGAGTTTCGCCATCGTGGACAGCTTCGCACGGCGCAGGCGAGGCGGGAGGTCATCCTGGCGGGCGGCGCCGTCAACTCGCCGCAGCTTCTGATGCTGTCGGGGATCGGCCCGGGGGAGCATCTGAAAAGCCTCGGCCTGCCGGTCGTCACCGACAACATCAATGTCGGGCAGCACCTGAGCGACCATCAGGGCATCAACTACACCTGGCGGATGACGGTGCCGACCTACAACGACATCCTGCGGCCGTGGTGGGGCAAGGCGCTGGCCGGGATGCGCTACTTCCTCGGCGGCAGGGGGCCGCTTGCGAAGTCGATCAACCACGGGGGCGGCTTCTTCCGCACCTCGCCCGATCTGGCCCGCCCGAACATGCAGCTCTACTTCCAGGCCTTCTCGACCCTGATCCCGCGTGAGGGCGAGCGGCCGCTGCTCACGCCGGACCCGTTCTCGGGCCTTTCCATCGGCCTTTCGAACTGCCGCCCAACGAGCCGCGGCGAGATCACCCTGAAGTCGCCCGACCCCTTCGCGCATCCCCGGATCGTCGCCAACGCGTTTTCGACCAACCACGACGTCGAGGAGATGCTGGCGGCGGTGAAGTTCCTGCGCCGGATCGCGGCGCAGGAGCCGATCCGCGCGCTGATCGCCGAAGAGTTGCGGCCAGGCCCCGAAGTGCAGTCGGACGAGGACCTGATCGCCGATTTCCGCGCCCGGTCGGGGACGGTCTATCACCCGTCCTGCACGGCGCGGATGGGGCAGGACCGGACGACATCGGTGGTCGGCCCCGATCTGAAGGTGCACGGCGTCGAAGGCCTGCGCGTCTGCGACGCTTCGGTCTTTCCAACTCTGATCGGTGGCAATACCAATGCGCCGAGCATTCTGGTTGGCTGGCTCGGGGCCGGGCATATCCTTCGGGATGCGAACTGAGGACCACGCATGGCATATCTTCTCGGCGTCGATACCGGCGGCACCTATACCGACGCGGTCATTCTTGACGAGGCGGAGGACCGCGTCGTCGCGTCGGCCAAGTCGCTGACGACGCGACCGGACTTGTCGAAAGGCGTCGGCCTCGCGATTGACGCGGCGATCCGGGAGTCGGGCGTGGCCGCGTCGGACATCGCGATGGTGTCGCTGTCGACGACGCTCGCCACGAATGCGCTTGTCGAAGGACAGGGTGGGCGCGTCGCGCTGGTCTTCATCGGCTTTGAGGAAGCGGAGCTGGCGCGGGCCGGACTGGAAGAGGCGCTGAAGGGCGATCCGGTGATATTTCTCGCCGGCGGCCACAACCACGGTGGCGGCGAGGTTGCGCCACTCGATCTGGCGGGGCTGGAGGCGGCGATCGAGGCGCTCGATCCCGGCATCACCGGATTTGCCGTGGCCGCCAGCTTTGCCACCCGCAATCCGGGGCACGAGATCGCCGCCCGCGATATGATCCGGCGGTTGAAGCGGCGGCCAGTGACCTGTTCGCATGAACTCTCGGCGGGCCTTAACGGGCCGCGTCGCGCGTTGACGGCGGTGCTGAACGCGCGGCTGATCGGGATGATCGAGCATCTGATTGCCGCTTGCGATGCGCATATGGCGCAACTTGGGATCAAGGCGCCCCTGATGGTCGTGCGCGGCGACGGCGCGCTGGTCTCGGCCGCACTGGCGCGGGAACGGCCGATCGAGACGATCCTGTCCGGGCCTGCCGCCTCCATCGCCGGCGCACGCTGGTTGACGGGGGAAACCGACGCGCTGGTTTCGGACATCGGCGGCACGACGACGGATGTCTGCCTGCTCAAGGACGGCAAGCCGGCGATCGACCCACAGGGTGCACGCGTCGGCAGTTTCCGCACCATGGTCGAGGCGGTGGCAATGCGCACGACCGGCCTTGGCGGCGACAGCGAGGTGCACCTGATCGAGGGGTTGGAGACAGGTCTGAGTCTTGGCCCGAGGCGGCTGGTGCCGGTTTCGCTTGCCGCGAAGGACTGGCCAGGGCTGGTCCATGACGCGCTGGACAACTGGCTGACGCTTGACACGCCGGGCGACCATGACGGGCGCTTTGCCCTGCCGATGTGGCGAGGGACGGCGCCGCAAGGGCTTCAGGGCCGGGAAGCAGCGGTGGTTGAGCGTCTGCTCGACGGGCCGGTGCGGCTGGCCGATGCGGTCAGGACGCGGCTCGAAATGCCGGCGCTGATGCGGCTGGTGTCGCGGGGGCAGGTCATGATTTCGGGCGTGACGCCTTCGGATGCCGCGCACGTGCTCGGCCGCCTCGACTCCTGGGATGGCGGGGCGGCGCGGAAGGCAGTGACGCTTCTCGCCCGCCGCCGCAACGGGCGGGGCGACCGGATCGCCGATGGGGCGGAGGCTTTGGCGCAAGGGATCGTGGATCGGCTCACGGCGCAGACGGTCGACTGCCTGCTGGAAGCGGCCTTCAGCGAAGACAGCCGCGACTGGGGCGAAGCGCCCGAAACCCTGGCCCGCCACACGCTGACCCGGGCGGGGCTGGAACACCACGCCGGCGTGGTCAGGATGCAAGCAAGCCTCGGCGTGCCGGTCATCGGCCTCGGCGCCTCGGCGCCCAGCTATTATGTCGCCGTGGGCGAACGGCTGGGCGCCAGGATGATCCTGCCCGAACATGCCGGAGTCGCGAATGCGATAGGGGCCGTGGTCGGCCAGATCGCGATGCACGCGGAGGGTATCGTGACCAGTCCGGGTCCGGGGCTGTTCGCCGCCCATCTGCCGGAAGGACCGGCGCGCTTCAACGACCGCGACGGGGCGCTCGCCGCGCTTGAAGTCGCACTGACGGCCGATGCGAGCGACCGGGCCCGGCGCGCTGGCGTAGAGGAACTGCGTCTGTCCGTGGCCCGCGAGATTTCGGAGATCGACGTCGAGGGCCAGCCGATGTTCATCGAGGCGCGGCTGCGCGTAACAGCGCAGGGGCGGCCGAGGATTGCGACCGGCTGAGGCGACTGTGGGCTCGCCGCATCGAACGCGCCGCTGGCACCTGCCTTGCGGCTGACAGGGTTGCTGCTTTCGGCCATAGTGGCCCGAGAACACCCAATCATGGGCGCAGGAGGCGGGTTTGACGGTCAAGGCAGAGGCGGCAAGAGCGATACGGGGAAAGATTCCGTTGCCGTCCGAAATTCCGGACTTCGATGGGGTTCGCGGCAGTGACGCTTTCGTTTTGAAGGGCGGCCTGGTCGACGTATGCTTCATCCGTCGTTCGCCGGTTCTTTATGTCACATTCGACAACCTCGCCTCGGTCGGCGAATATGATCCGCCGCAGCCCTGGCTGCACGCCCGCATGGCGAAGAAGGGGTTCTCGATCCTCGGGCTGATGGCCAGCCGCAAGGACTGGTATCGTAACGACGATACGCCGCAGCTCCTGACCGGATTGCGCGACGCGGGGCTGTTCGAAGGGTTCAAGCGGATCGTCTTCACCGGCACCTCGATGGGCGGCTATGCGGCGCTGACCTATTCGCGGCTGGTGCCAGGCGCGGTGGTTCTGGCCTTCAGCCCGCAATCGACACTGAACACCGACATCGCCACGTTCGAGACGCGCTATAAATATGCGCGGCGCAAGTGGGACTGGCAAAGCCCTGATTTCCTCGATGCCGCCGACGGAGTCGCCGCGGCGCGGGAGGTCTGGCTGTTCTACGACCCCTTCGTGCCCGAAGACCGCGCCCATGCGGCGCGGATCGAGGGGCCGACAGTCCGGCACATGAAGTGCGGGCATTTCGGCCATAGGCTGATCCGGCAGCTGAAATCCTGCGGCGTGCTCGAGACGGTGTTCGACGAGATCGGCCGCGGCACCTTCGACCCCATGATGTTCCGCAAGGCGCTGCGCGCGCGGCGCGACATCAAGGTGTGGCGCAAGGAGTTTCTTGGCAATCTGGAGAGGGCGGGACATCTCGGCCTCGCGTCCCGCGTGGCGGAGATGTTCTTGTCGGACGACCCCAAGGCGCGCTACGCGCGAAAGCTGCAACAGCGGATCGCCGTGTCCGAAACGGTCGAATCCGTGCCCGCCCCGGGTAAGAAACGCATCGCAGATGCCGGACCGATCGTCGAGGAAATCCTGCTTGCCGAAGGCAACCCCCAGCCCCCGTTTCGGGGCGCAGTCCTGAAGGTGCGCGGCGCCATCGTGGTTCCGGAACGCGACCACGACACGCGGCTTGCCTCTGGCGTCCTGCTGGCTGATCGCAGCTATTGCGAGATGTCGCGGGCGTGGATACGTGCCATGAAGTCGACGCCTGAGCCAATACTGGCCGCTGACGAGACAATCGAGAAACTGCCGGGGCGGCACCTCTTCGCCGGCCACATGCGCGGGCATTTCGGACATTTTCTTGTGGAATCGACGGCGCGGCTCTGGGCGATGGAGGCGCTTGGCGACCGGATCGACAGCATCCTGTACCTGCCTTATCGCGGCCATGTCACCCAGACCAGGCGTGCGATGGCGGGGCACAAGGAGTTCTTCCGGCTGCTTGGCCTCGACGTGCCCATCCAGACGTTCGGAACCGCGATCGAGGTTGAGGAACTTTATGTTCCCGAACTCGGATTCGGCTGGCTGGAGCGCTACGCCGGATCGCCGCTCTATCGCCGGTTCATGCGCGAAAGATTGGGCGCAGGGATAGCCGCCCAAGGATCCGCGAAGCTTTATGTCAGCCGCTCTCGGCTGCCGTCGCAACGCGGCGGTGTGCTGGGCGAGACGGTGATCGAAGAAAACCTCGCCCGGCAGGGCTATGAGGTTTTCCATCCCGAAAAGCACTCGCTGGAGGAACAGATCGCCCGCTACAAGGCCGCGCGGCAGATCGTGGCGCTGGATGGGTCCGCCCTGCATCTGGCGGCCTATTTCCTGCGCGAAAAGGGCAAGGTCGCGATCATCCTGCGCCGGTCAAAGGCGAACGCGGCGGATTATGTGCTGCAGTACCGGTCATTCTGTGGCGTCACGCCCGACGTGGTCGACGTCATCCGCAAGGACTGGATCTCGGGTGAGGCAGGTCGGGTCGATTTCCGGTCCGTAGGGGAGCTGGATTTCGCCAAACTCTTCGGAAGCCTCGCGCAGTTCGGGTATATCGACAAGGGCTTCAAGCCCGAACTCCCGACCAAGGGGGCCATTGCCCGGATGCTGAAAGAGTTCTCCGAACGCCGGAGCGAGGAATTTGCCTCTGTCGGCGGTGAGGGGGACGAAGACTAGCCCGTCTGCCTGTCAAGCACCATCGATCCGGTCTTTTCGCCGCCGGGAACGATTGTGAAACCCGCCTTTTCCAGCGGACCGGGGAAGGTCCCGAGCGTCAGGATGCGCTCAGGCAGGATGATCCGGCGCACTGAGGGCGAAAGTGTGCCGGTAAGGATTTCGGGCGTCAGGCGCAGGTCGTCGGAGAAGATGGTGGTCGGACTGAAATCCCGCATCAGCGCGGCGAGGCCGCCTGCCTGATCCCCCCGGTCGCTTTCGAAGAACAGCGGGCCGTCAATAATCTTGACGCGGTCCGAACCAAGGTCGTGCGCCGCCGCGATCTCACGCGCGACCTCCGCAAGCTCTCGCCGTTCCTCCTGCGCGAGGACGGTGAGATTCGGCCGGACGAGCGCGGAGAGAATGGGCAGAAAGCCGATGCCGGCGCCTAGCTCAAGAAGCCGGTCGCGCTTGCCGACCAGAAAGCGGCGGTAACGTGCGTTGCGGCGGTCGAACTTGCCGGCGGCGACCTCGGCCAGGGCGGCAGGGCCGAAGACGCGCGGATCGGCGGGCAGCATCACACCGTGATTGGCCACTGTCTCGAACGCGATATCGGTCGACCGATCGATGCGTCCGGGAAGATAGGGGCCGGAATCCGCGTCAAACCCGGCGACGGGGGCGTTGCGGCGTTCCGCCTTGGGCTTTGCGGCGGATTTCTTTTCGACCTCGCTCATCAGGGCGGCAATTTTTGCGGGGTCGCGGGCCTTCGGCGGCTTGGCAGAAATCTGCGTCAGCGGAATGCCCGATGCTTCGATGAGGCTCTTTTTCAGCCTGTCATAGGCCTCGGTCCTCTTGAAAGCCTCGAGCCGCGCCTCGATCCCCTCGAGCGCCTCGTGGTGAAGCCGGTTCAGCACCGGGTCTTTCAGCAGTTCCGCGGCGATCCGCGCGCGCTCGGCCGAGTAGCGCAGGATGTTGGTGTCCCTGACCTCGTTGCGGTCCTGCAACGCCCAGTAATCGGCATTGTACTTGTCTGCCTTCAGGTTCACGTTGCCGCGGAACTTCCGCACCGCATAGGCGTCGATCGACTTGACCGCGTAATGGTTCATCTGCGCCCAGTCGTAGCCCAGCGTGCGGCGGATCGAGCGCCAGCCGCGGAACTTGAAGTAGTCCTCCATTGGCAGGCCCGAGCCGTTCAGCCAGTGCACGCTTTCGGGATAGTCGGTCTTCAGGATCTTGGCCTTCATTGTCGGGCGGTGGATGCCAAGCTTCCAGCGCTCCGCATCGAACTTGAAGAGGGTCTTGACCCCCCAGCCCTTGTTCCAGAGGGGCGGCGCGGCCTGAAGATACTGCTCGGTGACCGGCGCACGGCTCCAGTCGTGCACGCCGCCCGACCCGAAGATGCGCCAGGTGATGACGATGCCGTTGGCCTCGCCCGCCGCCGAGATCATGCTGTCGATCCTGCCGTCGCCGTAGTTGATGCAGAGAAACTCGTCGGCATCGAAGAGGATGACCCAGTCGCTTGCCGTGACGACGGGTTCGGCCTGGGCGTGCTTGATCGCCGAGGGCTGCGGCTTGATCCCTTCGGGAATCCGGTTGACGCGGTGGTGGCCAAGCCCGAGTTCCTCCAGCCGCATAAGCATCGTGTCAGTGCCGTCGGTGCAGTCGTTGGTGTAGACGAGGATATCGGTGAAGCCGACGGCAAGGTGATGGGCAAACCATTCGATGAGATAGGGCGCCTCGTCCTTCATCATCGACACCGCGGTGACACGGCCGTGGGGGCTTTGATGCCGGGTCAAGTTCACGCGCGAATCCGATCGGCAGGGGGACGCACCGCGGTCATGCCGTCCAGAGCGCGCGACGATCGGGCGTGAGAAGCGTCTCGCGCGCGGTTGCGAACCAGTTAACGCTGTCCTCGTGCGCCTCACGGATCGCTGGAACAGCGAGCATCCGCGCAATCATCGCATTGCGAAGCGGCGCAGTCCGCGCAATGTCAGTGACGTGGACGTCGTTGCGGTTCATCTTGATGTAGTGATCGGAGTTCAGGCGACGGCGATGCAGTCTGCGCCCGTTCGGATCCGCGCGCATGTTCTTCAGCAGCGTGCAGTCTTCGGATTTCGCGTGATAGTGAAAAATCGCGGCACGATCCCAGGTCCGTTCCGTGGGCTCGGTCCGGATGACGGTTCCGCGCGGGTGGCACACCGTCTCGGTCTCGAGCGGCTGGCCCCGCGTGTTCACGATCCGCAGCGCCTCGCGCGGCTTTACGGGGTCTTTCGGGCAATGCGGGGTCGCGGCGCGGAAGACGTCAGGGCGGAACAAGGTCTTGTGACCAACTTGCTGTCCGGCTTCGCTCTCCGCATACACGAAATGTTCCGTAACCTTTCCGCCAGGCCATTCGACAAGGCCGCCGGAACCGAAAAGCCGCCAGAAGAGGCAGAGCGCGTCGGCACCCGCCAAGAGAGGGTCGAGCCGGTCGAGCCGCCCGTTGGCATCGTTTATGTGCAGGAATTCGTCCAGATCGCTGACCAGCACCCATTCCGCCCCGGCGATGCGTTGATGTGCAAGTCCCCGTTTCAGACCACGCTGATGGATCGTCAGAGTGTCCAGCGGCGCTTCGTTGTCAAACCGTTCGACCGGAAAGTGCCGCGCCGCTGCGTCCAGCAGCGCGTCCGTTGCATCGTCGCAGTCATTCGTGCCGACCAGTATGAAATCGAAGCCGATGGCCAGGTGATGCGCCAGCCACTCGACCATGAACATGCCCTCGTTCCGGGCGATCGACAGCAGCGTCTTTTCGTGGCGCATCATCGGGCGTTACTCCTCCAGCGCCGCGGCTGGATCAATCCCGACTTCCTCGCACATCCGGTAGGCGTAAGAACCCGATAGCGGCACATGCTTGCGCCACCAGGGTCGGGTGCCGTTGGTGTAGAGATGGACCGAAAGGGTCCGATCGGTGAAGTGCCCCTCGACGCGTCCATATGGATCGTAGAACACGTCATTGAGTTGGAACGGCACCGGGTAAAGCGCTTCGCGCGGAAGAGCCTGCTCGAAAATGCCCGCAACCTTGGCGAAATGGGTGAAGGCCTGCGGGCCGAAGGCGGTGCGTTCGGTTGCATAGATCCGTGCGGCAAGCGACAGGCTATCGCTTTGCCGATCCATCCGCTTGCGCTGGTTCTTGTTCCACCAAGCTGGATAGTCGGGCAGGTTGTCGTAGTAATCGAGGAGCAGGTCCATCACCTCGCACTGTTGCGGCAGCCCGATCACACCGCAGTTCAGCGCGCCATTATAGCCATGCTCGCCGAAGACATACTCCATCCCGTCGGGAAAGGGGCGATGACAGAAGGCGTCGCAGTCGATCCAGATCGCCCCGGTCTTGCGGATCATCCGGTAGCGGAAGACATTGGAGAGGAACGAGGGGCTGGTGTCGCCGACGAGCTTCATGTCCAGTTCCATGATCTCAGATGCGGGACGTATCTCGACACCGTCGGGCGCGTTCTGCACATCGTCGGTGCAGTAGAGCGCGGTCGGATGGCCCGCGTTCACATGCGATTTCAGGCAAAGCTGGCTCAGATAGTGAAGCCTCGGCCCGATCCAGAGCGAGGCGACGGGTCTGCGGTTGAGATCGGTCATGTCACATGCCTGTCATGACCCATTTTGGGTCTTGGTTGATGCATGACTACTGCAATTCGTCTAAACGGGGAACATGAAAATACCCCGTTGCTGGGTGACGGCGCGAACGTCGGCCCCGGAATTGTAACGATCAGGATGGGCGCGATGGGCATCAGCATCAACATTGCCACACACATGGCGCGCTGCGCGCCCTTCGTCGCCGGCAAGGCCGAGGGCATCATGCTCGGTCGTCAGAAGATGCATTTCCGCGAAGGCTGGAAGCCGCGCCTGATCCGCGATCTGGCCGCCATGGGGATTGAGGCGAAGACGGAGCAGTTGTTTCAGGAGGATGGCTTTTGCGAGAGCTTCCTCAACACCATTGGCTGGCCGCCTCTCAAGAGCCTCGATTTTTCCGGTATTGAGGGAGCGGAGTTCATCCACGACCTTTCAGACCCGGTTGGCGACGACCTGAAAAATCGTTTCGACGTCATCTATGATGGCGGCACGACGGAGCATGTCTTCGACATCGGCATGGCGTTCCGAAATGTTCACGCGATGCTGCGCGAAGGCGGGGTGTTCCTGTCCTGCGTCGGGACGGACGGCTGGTTCGGCCACGGTTTCTATCAGGTCGGGCCGGACATTCCCTGGCGCTACTGGGGCGCGGCGCTTGGATATGAGGTGCTGGGCGTCTGGACCTTCCCCCGGGCGGCCCGGCACGAACCGACAGCGATCCCTGACCCCACTTGCACTCCGCGCGGCGCGACACGCAGCTTTGACTTGCCGCAGTTCCTGTTCTACGCCGTGCGCAAGGGGGCCGAACCGGCAGAGAAGCGGCCCGTCATCCAATCGCACTACGTCAACTACTGAGGCAGCGCCTCACGGCTGTGCAGGCGGGTGACAGCCGCGACGTGTCGCGATAGGGTCACGCCACCTTGGGCGAAACAGGGACAGGACGAGGCATGAGCGGGCCAAGCGTGGATGAAGAACTCAAAAAGCTCAAGCGCCGTCAAGCGCGCAACCTGCGGCATGCACATGCGCAAGGATTGATGCAAGGCATCCTGTCCATGCTGAAACCCGGCGATGTGGTCCTTGACTGCGGCGCGAACCTCGGGGCGGTCACAGGACCGTTGGCCGCAACCGGGGCACATGTCCATGCCTATGAGCCGGATCCTTATGCGTTCGGCGAACTGACGGCGAAGTTCGGCGCGGCCGAGAACGTGACGCTGCACAATGCCGCCGTCGGAACCGAGGCGGGCCACATACACCTGATGCGAGCATCCAACTTCGCGGACAATCCCAAAGGCGCATCGGTCAAAAGTACCGTGATCGCCGGTGGCCGCAAGATCGACGAAAGTGCCAGCAACGCGATCGAGGTCGAGTTGATCGATCTTTGTGCCGCGATCCGCGATCTGGTCAAAGGCCACGGAGAGATCGCCTTTCTCAAGATGGATATAGAAGGAGCCGAACTGGCGCTGCTTGAGCGGATGCTCGAAGAAGATTTGTTCTCGGTCGTCCGCCTGACCGTCGCGGAGACCCATGAGAAGAAGTTTCGCGACCTCGCGCCGCGCTTTGCGGCGCTTCGACAGGCGGTATCCGAAAGGTATCCTCCAACGCAGGTCAATCTCGACTGGATATGACCCCGATCAGGCGGCATCGGCGTCGGTCCCGACCTGCGCCATTCGCCGGACACCGGCGTGCTTGTACAGCATGTCCTTGCCCAGCCGCGAGAGGCCAGCCTCCTTTATCAACAGCCAGCGGCGATAGTGCACGGTGAAGATCTCCCGGTCCTCGGGCAACGGTTCGCCGCGCGAGCGGCCGCCGAGGATGTAGTGCTGCCCTTCGTCCATCAGGTGCGGTGAGAGACCCGCTGCGCGGATGGCCAGCGGCAGGCTCATCTGGTCAAGATAGGGTCGCTTTTTCGGGATGCCGGGCGCGGCGTCCAGTGTCTGGGCGATATTCATCCACGTCTGCGGAAAGCTGAACCCGTCCGCCGAGCGATGCTGCTCGGGGAAGGTCACGAAGCCCGAACTGTAGTAGGGCACCTTCGGTTCGCCGCGCTTCTGGCGCGCCAGCATCACCCGTTCTTCCGGTACGGACATCCCGCACGCGTCATATATCTGATCCCAGATCGTCTGCGGCGCCCAGTTCATCGACGCGGCTAGCGTCAGCGAGACAGCGCCCGGATGCAGAATGTTTTCAACGCGGTTCGGGCGGATGCAGAGGATGTCAGAATCCATGAAACCCGAATACTCGGTGTCGCGCGGCTCCTGTGCGGCAAGTATCTTGTTGCCGTGCGGATATGGCGGGTCGAACCGGCCTTCGGCCACAAAGGTTCTGATTTCGCAGTGCAGACGATCGAGAACCCTGGTGACGTTGTCGTCCACCTCATGGCGTCTGTGTTGCGGGCAATACCCGACCAGTTGCACAGCGGCCCCGAATTGTTCGCGGATCGACGCGGCAAGATAGCAGGCCATGTTCTGGTAGTCGGGCGGCTCCACGATGAAGAACAGGGTCAGGCTTGGCGTCGGGGCCACTGGGACAACTCCTGGGTCAATCTGCGGCGCGTGCCGTCGACACCATTGTTGCCCGCCTGCATCCGGCTGTCAAAACCGAAGCACGGGGCCATCCGGGCGCTGCATCGCGGATCTCATCCGTTTTCGCGCAGCACCACGCCAGCAAGGTAGAGTGAGCCGCAGATCAGGATGCGCGCGCCGGGATCGTCTCCGGAAATCTCCCGGACGGCTTCGAGAACGCTGTCGGACGTCTTTGACGCGATTCCCGCCTTTGCCGCGGCAGCCTGCGTTTCGTCGGCCGAAAGCGTGTTCGCCTCTCCGGGGATTGAAACCGCCGTCAGCGACTTCGCGGCGGCGGCGACCGGGCGGAGATAGCCGGCGATGTCCTTGGTGTTGAGCATCCCGAGGATGAGGTGCGTGGGCTTTGCCGGCATCCGCGCCAGCGTCGCGGCGACGGCCTGGCCGCCCGCCGGGTTGTGGCCGCCGTCAAGCCAGAGTTCGCACGCGCCTGCCGCTTCGACCAAGGGCCCGTGGCTGAGGCGTTGCATGCGTGCGGGCCAGTCGGCCCTTGTCACGGCGGTTTCGCAAGCCGCCTCGTCCGCGCCGAGATGGCGGAGTGCGGCGAGCGCGGCACCGGCATTGTCGATCTGGTGGGGGCCGGGCAAGTTCGGCAACGGCAGGTCGAGAAGGCCGGTTTCGTCCTGGAAGATCAGCCGGTCGCGCTCCTCCCAAACGGTCCAGTGCTGGCCGTGGACGAGAAGCGGCGCGCCGAGACGGGCAGCTTTCGCTTCGATCACCTCCAGTGCGGCTTCGTCTTGCGGGCCGACCACACACGGCACGCCGCGCTTGAGGATGCCGGCCTTTTCGCCTGCGATCTCGGGCAAGGTGTCGCCGAGATACTGCTGGTGGTCGACCGAGACCGGCGTGATGATGGTCAGCCGCGGCTCGTCCACCACGTTGGTCGCGTCGAGCCGCCCGCCAAGGCCGACTTCGAGAAGCGTCCAGTCTGCGGGCGTCCGGGCGAAGGCCAGAAGGGCGGCTACGGTCGTGATCTCGAAATAGGTGATCGGGATGCCGCCATTGGCGATTTCGCATTCCTCGAGGATCTCGGCGAGGTGGTCTTCGGTGATGAGCGTTCCGGCGAGCCGGATGCGTTCGTGAAAGCGCGCGAGATGGGGGGAGGTGTAGGCGTGGATCTTGTCGCCCGTCCCTTCGAGCCCGGCACGGATCATCGCCTGCGTCGAGCCCTTGCCATTGGTGCCGGCGATATGGATGACGGGCGGGAGTTTGCGTTCGGGGTGGTCGAGGGCGGCAAGGAGCCGCCAGACGCGATCCAGCGTAAGGTCGATGATCTTCGGGTGCAGCGCCATCATGCGCGCGAGGATCAGGTCGGAACCGTCGGACATCGTGGCCTCGCGGGGTTTCTCCGCGGAAGGCGCCGGGGGGCCGTCTGCCCCCCGGACCCCCCGAGGGTATTTCGGGACAGAAAGTGGAATCAGGTCGCGGCGCCCCCGGGGGGGTCGGCCTTGTCGGCCGCGGGCTTGGGAAGGTCGCCTTTCACCGGTGGCGGCCGACGCGTGAGCATTCTGAGGATGGTGACGAGTTCTTCCTTGAGTTCCTTGCGATGCGTGACGCGGTCGAGCATGCCGTGGTCGAGAAGATATTCCGAGCGTTGGAAGCCTTCAGGCAGTTTTTCGCGGATTGTCTGCTCGATCACCCGCGCGCCGGCAAAGCCGATCAGCGCATTGGGTTCGGCGATCTGTACATCGCCAAGCATGGCGTAGGAAGCCGTCACGCCGCCTGTCGTCGGATGGGTCAGGACGACGATGTAGGGCAGACCCGCGTCCTTCAGCATTTCGACCGCGATCGTGGTGCGCGGCATCTGCATGAGGGCGAGGATGCCTTCCTGCATGCGGGCGCCGCCGGCGGCGGAGAAGAGGACAAAGGGGCGTTTGAGCTTCACCGCCCGCTCGGCGCCGGCGATGATCGCATTGCCGACATACATCGACATCGACCCGCCCATAAAGGCGAAGTCCTGTGCGGCGGCGACAATGGGCGTCCGGCCAATATCTCCCTCGGCGACCAGCATCGCCTCTTTCTCGCCGGTGGCTTTCTGCGCCGCCTTCATGCGGTCGGGATACTTTTTCTGATCCCGGAAATGCAGCGGGTCGGCGATGGGCTCGGGCACCTTGACCTCGGTGAAGACGCCGCCGTCGAAAAGCGCTTCGAAGCGTTCGCGCGGGCCGATCGCCATGTGGTGATCGCAGTTGGTGCAGACATTGAGGTTGTCGGCGAGTTCACGGTGGAACAGCATCGTCCCGCATTCGGGGCATTTGGACCAGAGGTTGTCCGGCACTTCGCGGCGGGAGAAGAGCGAGTTGATCGTGGGACGGACGTAGTTCGTGATCCAATTCATCGAGCGATGACCCTGGCGAGATGTGCGGCCGTAGCCGCCTGTCAGCTTTCCCAGATAAGCCCGCGACGGCGGAAATGCAATCAGACCCGCAAGGCGAGCCGCGCAAGGAGCCAGGAAGTTCCCATCGCGGCAAGGTCGACGAGAAGCAGCGGAATCGCGGAGTTCACATCGGCGAGATCCACCGAGACCGTCCAGAGCGCGACGCCGTCAAGGTTGCCTGAAAGCCCGACGAGCAGGAGCGCCGAGACATTGTTGGCGAAATGAAAGCCGAGCGCCGCGCCGAGAGAACCGCTGCGCGCGGTGAGATCGGCCGCGAGACAGCCGAAGATGAGCGCCCAAAGCACGATGTAGACCGAGCTTGGGCCGAATTCTGACGGCGCGTAGTGCGCGGCGGCGAAAAGCGCCGACGGCAGGCCCATCCAGACCAGCGGCGACTGGAACCTCGCGGCGAGTTGCTGCTGAAGGTAGCCGCGAAAGACCAGTTCCTCGGCCCCGGTCTGGATCAGCAGGCCGACGAGCGCGAAGGGCAGGTAGAAAAAGAAGCTGCGAAGGTCGAGTCCTGGCGTGACCGTTTCGTCAGAGAGCGTGAGCGGCAGAAGCAGCAGAGAAAGCCCGATGATCGGCAGGGCAACCCGCATGAAATCGCGGATGGCAGCGCCGGCTGCAGGGCCAAACAGCGTGCCGGCGGGGCGCCCATGAAGCAGCCTGACCGCGACCATCGGTCCTGCTGCGAGGCCAAGGAAGCTGAAGAGGAGAAGCATGACACCACCCGGAGTGTCGCCGTGCGCCATGCGCTGATAGAGCGCCGACGCGATCAGGAACCCGTAGCGGTTCGTCAGATAGGTCATCAGCAGGAGCAGCACTCCGAAATAGAGCGCGACGATGCCGACGGCCCCGACCACGGTGCGCCAAAGCTCCCGCCGCGCCCTGGCCGGTGCAATGAAGGTGTTGTGGGGCGCGTAGGCGACCGGATACTGCGTCATTTCCAGGACGAAGCTAGCGCGGCCGGAGAACCTCCGCAATCGCCGTTCAGGCGCCGAATTCTGCGGAGTGACGCTTGTGTCACGTCCGAGGCTCGCCTATTGCAGATGAGGCCGATTGACGAGAGGGATCCCCGGATGAAAAACCGCCAGTTCGACAAAGCCAAACTTCCCAGCCGCCATGTGACCGAAGGCCCCGCAAGGGCGCCGCATCGGTCCTATTTCTACGCGATGGGCATATCCGAGGCCGAGATTCACCAGCCCTGGGTCGGCGTCGCGACCTGCTGGAACGAGGCTGCACCCTGCAACATCTCGCTGAACCGTCAGGCGCAGGCGGTCAAGATGGGGGTGAAGGCGGGCGGCGGCACACCGCGCGAGTTCACGACCATTACCGTTACCGACGGCATTGCGATGGGGCATGAAGGGATGCGGTCCTCTCTCGCCTCGCGCGATGCGATCGCCGACACCGTGGAGCTGACGATGCGCGGGCATTGCTACGATGCGATCGTGGGGCTTGCGGGTTGCGACAAGTCCCTGCCGGGAATGATGATGGCCATGGTGCGGCTGAACGTGCCGTCGGTCTTCATCTATGGCGGTTCGATCCTGCCGGGCAAGCTGAACGGCAAGGATGTGGTCGTGCAGGACGTTTTCGAGGCTGTCGGCAAGCATCAGGCCGGGCAGATGTCAGATGCGGAACTGGATATCCTCGAGCGGGTCGCCTGCCCTTCGGCGGGCGCTTGCGGCGGGCAATATACCGCGAACACCATGGCTTGCGTGTCCGAGGCGATCGGTCTGGCGCTGCCGAATTCTTCGGGTGCGCCGGCGCCCTACGAGTCCCGTGACCAGTATGGCGAGGCTTCGGGCGTCGCCGTGATGACTCTGATCGAAAAGAACATCCGTGCCCGCGATATCGTGACGCGCAAGGCGTTGGAAAACGCCGCACGGGTTGTCGCCTGCACCGGCGGCTCCACCAATGGTGGCCTGCACCTGCCGGCCATCGCGCATGAGGCCGGGATCGACTTCGACCTTTTCGATGTCTGCGACATCTTCCACGACACGCCCTATTTCGTAAACCTGCGCCCGGGCGGTGAATATGTCGCCAAGGATCTTTATGAGGTCGGCGGCGTGCCGGTCGTGATGCGCGAACTCAGGAAGGCGGGGCTGATCCATGAGGATTGCATCACCGCGACCGGCCGCACGATCGGCGAGGAACTGGATCTGGTGGATCGCGCCGTCGACGGCAAGGTGATCTACCCCATTGAAACACCGATCACGCCGACGGGTGGTGTCGTCGGGCTGAAGGGCAATCTCGCGCCGGACGGGGCGATCGTGAAGGTCGCCGGGATGAGCGCGCAGGAGCAGGTCTTTACCGGGCCGGCGCGCGTCTTTGAATGCGAAGAGGATGCGTTCGAGGCGGTGAAGGCGCGCAAATACGCAGAGGGTGAGGTCATCGTCATTCGCAACGAGGGCCCGGCGGGTGGTCCCGGCATGCGCGAGATGCTGGCGACGACAGCGGCGCTGTCCGGTCAAGGCATGGGCAAGAAGGTCGCGCTCATCACCGATGGGCGTTTCTCAGGCGCGACGCGGGGCTTCTGCGTCGGGCATGTCGGTCCGGAGGCCGCGCATGGCGGGCCGATCGCGTTGCTGCGCGATGGCGACATGATCACGCTTGACGCCGTGAAAGGTGAGATCAGCGTGGACCTCAGCGACGCGGAACTGGCGCGGCGGAAGGCCGAGTGGAAGGGCCCGCGCGAGACGCAATACGAAAGCGGGGCGCTTTGGAAGTACGCGCGGCTGGTGGGCGGTGCCCGCAATGGCGCAGTGACTCATCCCGGGGCCAAAGCCGAGCGTCATGTCTACATGGATCAGTAGGCGCGGCGTCGCGCTTGGCGTATTCATGTCCCTTTCCGCCTGCGTGCCGACGGAGTTCGGTGGCATCTCGGGCGTCGCCACGAGAAGTCTCGTGGTTTCGGACGGCGCCGTCACGGTGACGGCGCCTCAGGGCTACTGCATCGACCGGAGCGCCAGCCGTGACGGAGCAGAGGGCGCCTTCGTTCTGATCGGCACCTGTGCGGCGTTGTCGGGGGCACTGTCGGCGGGTCAGCCCGTCAAGCCCGCTGTTCTGACAGCTTCGGTTCTTACCGGTGCGCCGGCTGAGGGCATTGCCGGCATTTTGCCGGAAATGTCCGGCTTCTTCGCAACCGAAGCGGGCCGCGCCGCGCTTTCGCGCTCGGGTGAGGCTGACAGCGTTGATCTGCTTCAGGCGGTTTCGCAAGGGGATACGCTCTATCTCAGGGTGTCCGACCGTTCGGCTGCCGAGGCCCCGGTCGAGCCGGAATACTGGCGTGCGGTTCTGGCGCTGCGGGGCAGGATGGTGACGCTGTCGTCCCTCAGCCTCGCGAAGTTTCCGCTGACCCAGGAGGAAAAGCGCAGCGTGCTTGAGCAGTTCGTGAGCAGGATGCGCGCCGCCAACGGGGCCTGAGCCGGACAAGTGGCGGACTTGCGCGTTGGCGGAAACGAAACGATAAGGTTTAACAGTTTCGTATGAGGCACCGAACCGGCAGGCATGGCTTCACGACTCGATCAACTGATGGACCGCCTCGTCTTCCGCCGTGCCTTGGCGCGATGGCGGCAGGCGGCTGGGCGCGCTGAATCGGCAGGTCTCGGCACGTTGCGCAGGTTGCGCGGACCCGCGCGCCAGCTTCGGCGCGAACTCGACCGGTTTCTGCATGTGGCCGAAGGCCGGCTGGCCCTGCCGGCGATCGACGCAAATGCGATCCGCAAGCCGCTCATGTCAGATTGGGTTTGGCGGCCGGAAATCTGGCGCGGCCCGATCAGCCCGCCGGGCATGGCCGCCGTGCAGAACCGGGCGACGTTCGGGTCCGAGGCTACGATCTTCCACGACTGCTCGCGCAGCGAGCTGACGATCCGGCAGATACGGAACGCGCGGGAATCCGATCTGGCGCCATTCGGCTTTCGGATGGACGTCTTCCGGTTCGACGGGTCGTTCCTGTCTCTGGTCGTCGATTTGCCCGATGAGGCCGTGCGCGATCTTACCCAGCGCCACCTGATACGCATGGACACGACGGTTGAGCTTGAAAAGCCGCTGGAAATCTTCGCCCGCCTCAACGTCCGTCATGGTCCCAATACCGAACAACTGGTGCGCGAATTGCCCCTTGGCAGCGATGAGGTCCATGTCGAATTCGACCTCGCCTACTCCAGGATGAACGAAAAGCGGGTTGAGCGCGCTTGGATCGATCTGATCTTCGAGGGGCCGGAAATGAACCAGATCGTGCTGCGCGACGTGACGTTCAGCCGCCGGCCGCGCGCCGAGATATGAGGGGAACGCCATGACCGAGCTTTCGATTGCCGCCAGCCGCATCCGCGCCGGTCGCTGGGAGGCGGAGATCTCGGCAGAGGCGGGCACCCCCCCGCGTATCGAGATATGGCATCAGGACCAAAGACTCGAAGGCCTGCAGACCGGCACGGATCTGGGCGGCGGGCGCTGGCCGGTTTCGGTGCCCATTCCGGCTGAGCTGCTCGCGGACGGGGTTCAGACCTTCCTTGTCAGCGACGCGTCGAACGGCGACAGGATCGGTGCGTTCACAGTCGTGACCGGCGCTCCGCTTGAGGATGACATTCGCGCCGAGGTGGACCTGTTGCGGGCCGAACTGGACATGCTGAAGAAGGCGTTCCGGCGGCATTGTCTTGAAACGAGCGATGGCTGACAGGCCGAACGAACGCCGGCGATGACGCGGCGTATTGCGTGACCCGGCAGTGGTTCCGGTGCATGTTCGGCTGAAATCCGGAGGTTTCCTTGACCCTTTATCCGCATCTCCTCGCCCCGCTCGACCTTGGCCATGTAACGCTGCCGAACCGCGTTCTCATGGGGTCGATGCATACAAATCTGGAGGAAACCGGCGATTGGAACCGCATCGCCGAATTTTACGCAACGCGGGCGCGCGGCGGTGTCGGGCTTATGGTCACTGGCGGCATGGCGCCAAATCGTGAGGGCGGCGTTTTCCCCGGCGCGGCGGGGCTCTTCACGCCCGAGAACATCGCCAACCATCGCATCGTAGCGGACCGCGTCCACGAGGCGGAAGGCAGGATCGCGATGCAGATCCTTCATGCCGGCCGCTACGCCTACGGGCCGGAATGTGTTGCGCCTTCGCCGATCAAGTCGCCGATCTCACCCTTTCCACCCAGGGAACTGGATGAAACGGGGATCGAAAAGCAGATCGCGGACATCGCGACCGCGGCGGCCCGCGCGCGTGAGGCGGGGTATGACGGGGTGGAGGTGATGGGGTCTGAGGGATACTTCCTCAATGAATTCCTGGTGACCCACACCAACAAGCGCACCGACCGCTGGGGCGGTTCACACGAGAACCGCATGCGCCTGCCGGTCGAGGTGGTGAAACGGGTGCGGCAGGCCGTGGGCGCGGATTTCATCGTCATCTACCGCATCTCGTTGATCGACCTTATCCCGGAAGGGCAGACCTGGGATGAGGTCGTGACGCTCGCCAAGACTATCGAAGCGGCCGGGGCGTCGATACTGAACACCGGCATCGGATGGCACGAGGCGCGCATTCCGACGATCGCCACCAGCGTGCCGCGGCGCGCGTTTGCGTGGGTGACGAAGAAGTTGATGGGTCAGGTATCGATTCCGATCATCACCTCGAACCGGATCAACACGCCCGATGTGGCCGAAGCTGTCTTGGCCGAAGGTTGCGCCGACATGGTGTCGATGGCGCGACCGTTCCTCGCCGACCCCGATTTCGTGACGAAAGCCGCTGCGGGACGGGCCGATGAGATCACGCCCTGCATCGCCTGCAACCAGGCCTGTCTCGACCACACGTTTCAGGGCAAGATTTCGACCTGCCTCGTCAATCCGCGGGCCTGCTTCGAGACCGAATTGGTGCTGAGTGCAGCAGAAAGGCGCAAGACCGTCGCCGTTGTCGGCGCGGGTCCGGCGGGTCTGTCGGCGGCGCTGGCGCTTGACGAACGCGGGCATCGGGTGACGCTGTTCGATCGTGCCGACCAGATCGGCGGGCAACTCAACCTGGCGCGGCAGGTGCCGGGCAAGGAGGAATTCCACGGACTTGTGGACTGGTTCGTCAACATGGTCGGCAAAAGCCGCATAGAGCTCAGGCTTGGAATGCAGGCGACCGAGAACGACCTGACCGGTTTTGACGAAGTGATCGTGGCGACCGGCGTTCGTCCGCGCGATCCGGGCATCGCGGGGCAGGACGGGGCGAATGTCCTGTCTTACATCGAGGTGCTGAACGGTGCCCCGGTCGGCCCGCGGGTAGCGATCGTTGGAGCGGGAGGGATCGGCTTCGACGTGGCGGAATACCTCGTCCAGGCGGGGGACAGCCCGACGCTGCATCTGTCTGAATGGATGGCGGAATGGGGCGTCGCCGATCCCGAGGCCGAGCGGGGCGGACTTGGCACGCCTCAGGTGGAGGCGGCGGCGCGGCAGGTGACGCTATTGCAGAGAAAGCCAGAAAAGCCCGGCCGCCGGCTTGGCAAGACCACGGGCTGGATTCATCGCGCGACGCTTCAGGCCAAGGGCGTCAAGATGATTGGCGGGGTGAACTATGAACGGATCGACGCCGAAGGGCTTCACGTCAGTTTCGGGCCCGATCGCAGCGATCCGCGGGTCATCGCGGCAGACAACGTGATCCTCTGTGCGGGCCAGGAAAGTGAGCGGGCGCTTGCCGAATCCCTATCCTCCAAAGGTGTCACCGTTCATGTCATCGGTGGCGCGGATGTCGCCGTCGAGCTTGATGCCAAGCGCGCCATAGATCAGGGGACGCGACTGGCCGCCACGATCTGATCCTCATTTGTCAAGATATCGGCACAGATCGGCGGTTTGTTGCCACTTTGGTTCCCGACAATACCCCAGTGTTGACCGCCAAGCTCCGCAATCTTGCCTGAATTGGCAGTGATACCTGTCAGCGGCGGGCAATGTAGATGACGGGTGCACAATGGACCGATTGACGGAAATGGAGGCTTTCGCCACCGTGGTAGACCAAGGCGGGTTTACAGACGCGGCGAAAAAGATGGGGATATCGAAATCCGCCGTCTCAAAGCATGTATCTTCGCTGGAGGCGCGCTTGGGCGCGCGGCTTCTGAACAGGACGACACGCCGTGTCTCGCCGACCGAAATCGGTCTGGCCTACTATGATCGCGCCCGCCGCGTGCTCAATGACGCGGGTGAGGCCGACGCGCTTGTCACATCCATGCAGTCGGCGCCGTCAGGTCTTCTGCGCATTTCGGTGGCCACGGATTTCGGTGTGAACCTGCTTTCGCCGATCCTTGGTGACTTCCTGCTCGAGTTTCCCGACATCACCGTGAACATGGTGCTCAACAACCGCTATGTCGAGCTGATCTCGGAAGGCTTCGACATGGCGATCCGGGTCGGCGAACTGGAAGATTCGACGCTGCGCGCCCGCAAGCTGACCGATACCGCCAAGCGCATGGTCGGCTCGCCCAGCTATTTCCAGAAATACGGTCGCCCGCAAAAGATCGACGATCTGAACGAACACAAGCTCTTGCACTATTCCAATCAGGCGGCGGGCAACGTCTGGAAGATTACTGCACCCTCGGGCGAAAAGCGCCAGGTGCGCACCGCCGGATGGCTCACCGTCAACGACGGCCAATCGCTTCTGAATGCTGCGATTTCCGGGCTTGGCATCGCCTATCTTCCGTCTTTCCTCTATGCCGATGCGATGGCGAGCGGCCTTGTGGAAGAGGCGATTCCGGAACTGCCGGTCGAAACGTTGGGCATCTACGCCGTCTATCCGCCGGGACGCTTCACACAGCCCAAAGTCCGCGCCTTCATCGACTTCCTGGCGCAGTCCTTCTCCGAGAAGGGGCCGACCAACTGGTAACCAGTTGACAGCGGGCGCGGCACAACAGTCGGGCCCGCAGAGGACGAGTTAGCGGGTCGAGGTGACGATCGCCTCGACCCGTCTGTTTTTCGTCCGCCCTTCGAGCGTGAGGTTCGACGCGATCGGACTGAGATAGCCGACGCCGTCGGCGGCAAGCTGGATCGGGTCGACATCATATCTGCCGACAAGCCGCTGCCGAACCGCGTCGGCGCGTTGCCGCGACAGCGCGACATTTGCCGCAAGTGAGCCTTCGGCATCGGTATGGCCGACAAGCGCGATTCGGATGGCGGGATTGGCCTTCAGGAACTCCGCGAGCGCAGCCAGCGATGCATAGGGATTATCGCTAAGCGCTGCGGTGCCACTTTCAAAGCTCAGGTCATCAAGCACGACCTTGCCCGTGTCGAGCAGCGTTCGCGAAAGATCGGTGACGGCCCGTGGCGCGGTCGCTTCGGCGACACTCGCCGAGGCGGTGTCGATGATCGCTTCGCTGTCGGCCGGGCCGACACGGATGATCTGGATGTAGCCGCTGTCCGACGATCTGCTAACCAGGAGGCTGAGGTAGTTGATCGGCGCATCCGCCGGTCCCTCGGCCGCCAGAAAGCGGAAATCGCCAAGATCGACATGCATTTCAGGTTCTGGCAGCACGGGTATCGAAAACCGGAAATCGAAGCCGCCGCAGCTGTCGGTTTCGCACTCGAAGATGATATCGAAGCCGTCGCTCTCCAACTGCTCGCGCAGCGGTGCGATCAGGGTCAGCGTGGACATCTCGCCGCCCTTGATGCGCCAGACGGTCTGGCTGACCTGACCCTCAGTCGCAACGGTTTCGACACTGCCATTTTTCCACGGTCCAACGGGCAATGCGTAGCTGTCCGCTGGGCGGACATCCTCGGCGGTCCGGGTTGCCGAGGCGGGCAGTGACAGCGTTGGTTCGGCCGCGGTCTGCGACGCCATGAGGCACAGGGCGGCCGCAATCGCGACAGGTTTCACCGATGCGCCCCGTGGTATTCCGGATTGGGCTCCATCGCCGTCGCCGAGGCGACGCGGTTCGTCATGTTGAAAAAGCCGGTGACCGAGGCGATGTCCCAGATGTCGCGTTCGCTGAAGCCCGCGTCGCGAAGGGCCTGCCGGTCGGACTCGTCGATCTTCGAGGATGCGAGAGTCAGCTTTTCGGCGAATTCGAGCATCGCGCGCTGCCGCGGGCCCAGGCCCGCCACCCGCCAGTTCATGACAAGCGCCTCGCCAAGGACCGGGTCGCCTGAAAGTTCTCGCACCGCTGCGCCGTGGGCCACCTGGCAGTACCAGCACCGGTTGATCGATGATACCGCGACCGCGATCATCTCGCGCTCCAGCTTCGTCAGCCCGCTATCGGCCAGCATCAGATCGTTGTAGAGCGACGTGAAGGCGTTGAGCTTGTCTATATCGAACGCATAGGCCTTCAACACGTTCGGGACGAGACCGAGTTTCTCGGTGCAGATGTCGAAATACTTGGCGGTTGCTTCGGGAAGCGGTTTGACCATCGGAAGGTCGAGCGCCGTGGGGTTTACGCTGTTTCTGGTCACCGTTCGGGCGGCCTTTCGAGGCTATTTCGTGCGATAATGATACTGTCCCACAACTTCCATGCCGAGGGAAGCATAGAGGGCGTTCGCGGGCAGATTGGCGCACGTCACCAGCACCGCGAAGCTTTTGGCCCCGTGGCCATGCGCCCACTCGGCGGCGCGGCGCACGATCCTGACGGCCGCGCCGTGGCGGCGTTGTTCGGGCACGACATGAAGGGCGTGCAGCATTGCGACGCTATCGTGAACGGCGACGAAGGCCACGCCGGACACTCGGTCATTGATGCGGCCAAGGATCGCGGTTTTCGGCTGCGCTGCGCGTTCCATCACGGCGATGCGGTCGGGGCCGATACCGCCTTCGGCCCAGATGTCACGCATGATCGCAAGCGGTGGCCACAGCACGAATGCCGAAAGCGGCGGTGCGACGTCGTTGAGGAGGGTTGGGATGCTCGTGACATAGAGATTGACGGGATCCTTCACCGCATAGCCGCGTTTGGAAAGTTCGGCGTCGAGCGCCTCGTCGCCGGGGCGGATCATGAAAAGCGCCGGCTGACAGAGTTGCTGTTGCACGGTTTCAGCGCGGTCAATGTCGGCTTTGGTCCACGAATGACGGGCGGTAGCTGCAGAGACACGCTGACCGCCGCCGCGGCCTTCGCGGATGCGAAAGGCGCCCGCCTTGTGGACCGCAGCCGCGGGCCATGTCGCGTCGGTGACGTCGAAGAGATCGCTCACACGTCGCCATCCTGGAACAGCGCGGCAAGGCGGGCCATCGCCGCATCGATCCGGCTGGCGTCGGTGCCGCGGATGACGATGTTGGAGCCATATGCGCCGTTCTGGATGAACGGATAGGAACCGAAGCTGAGATCGTCGAATTCGGCGGCAAGTGTCGCGAGCGGCCCGGCGATCACGCCTTCGCCGCGGTCGATACGCAGCGATTGCGACAGTAGGGGCTGACCGCCGGTCAGACGCGGCAGAAGCGACGCGACCATCGCGCGAAAGATGTCGGGAACGCCCGCCATCACATGGACATTCCCGAGGCTGAATCCCGGTGCGATGGAAATCGGGTTGTCGATGAGGTGGGCGTCTTCGGGAATGCGCGCCATCCGCTGCCGCGCCGGGTTGAACTCCATGCCCGAGCGGTCGTAGTGCGCGGCGAGAAGCGCGCGGGCATCCGCACGGATATCCAAAGCGACGCCGAAGGCTGCGGCAATCGCGTCGGCGGTGATGTCGTCGTGTGTCGGTCCGATCCCGCCGGAGGTGAAGACATGATCGAAGCGGCTGCGAAGATCGTTGACAGCACCGATTATCGCTTCGTGGTCGTCCGGGACGACGCGCACCTCCTTGAGGTCGATGCCGATGCCGGCAAGTTCGCCCGCAAGATAGTGCATGTTGGCGTCGCGGGTGCGGCCTGACAGGATCTCATCGCCAATGATCAATATGGAGGCGGTCGGGTTCGGCATCTTCGGGTTCCCCATGCTCGGTAAGGGTATATTCCCCAGGCCGAACGCGGGAAAGCCCCGACACTGGCCAAGCACGGAATTGTTGACTATCTAGGCTCGCATGAGAACGAAGGAGAGACCGGTGGACGATCCGCGCGGCCGTCTGACCAAGGACGGGATCAGGATTCACGAGCCTGCGGATTTCGCGGGCATGCACGCCGCCGGCAGGCTGGCGGCTGATGTCCTCGATGACGTCGCGGCGCTGGTCGAACCGGGTGTCACGACCGAGGCGCTCGACGCGTTCATCGAGCGGCGCGTGACCCAAGCCGGCGCCAGATCGGCGACGATCGGCTATCGCGGTTATCAGCATGCGTCCTGCATCTCGGTCAACCATGTGGTCTGCCACGGGATTCCCGGGCCGAAGGTGCTCAAGGACGGCGACATCCTCAACATCGACGTGACGGTGATCGTGGACGGCTGGTATGGCGACACGAGCCGGATGTATGTGGCGGGCACGATGTCGCGAAAGGCCGAGCGGTTGGTCGAAGTGACGCATGATGCGCTGATGAAGGGCATCGAGGCGGTGCGCCCAGGCAATACCTTCGGCGACATAGGTCACGCGATCCAGTCCTATGCCGAGGCGCAGCGGATGAGTGTCGTGCGCGACTTCTGCGGTCACGGTCTGGGCCGGGTATTCCACGCGCCGCCGAACGTGCTGCATTACGGGCGTCCGGGGACCGGCCCGCGGCTCGAGCAAGGCATGTTCTTCACGATCGAGCCGATGATCAATCTCGGTCGGCCTGAGACCAAGGTTCTGGCCGACGACTGGACCGCGGTGACGCGCGACAAGTCGCTGTCCGCGCAGTTCGAACATTCGGTTGGCGTGACGGCAGACGGGTGCGAGATATTCACGCTTTCGCCGGCGGGGCGGTTCTTGCCAACGACATAGACCGGGCCGGGATAGCCGCCGAAGCAGCTGGACGAAGGTCTCAGATCGAGCTGATCGCCTCTTCGGGCGCTCTGAGGATGGTGATCGTCGTGTCGCCATACTTGCGTTGATCGAGAAGGTCGAATCCGCCGGGCATGGTGGGCGGGCCACTTTCCTCCCACACGATCAGCGCCCCCCGAGCGAGCCATCCGCCTTCAGCGAGCGAGCCGAGTGCAGCCTCGCCCAAGTTCCTGCCATAGGGAGGATCGAGAAAGACAAGGTCATAACCCGGTCCGCGGTTCGGCCCCATCCGCGTCGCGTCGCGCCGCCAGACATCGGTCGCACCCATCGCCCGCATCAGTTCGATGTTGCGGCGCAGGAGCGCGCGCGCCGTTGCGCCGTCATCGACGAAAACCACCCGCGCCGCGCCGCGGGACAGCGCTTCCAACCCAAGCGCGCCGGTTCCGGCGAAAAGGTCGAGCACCCGCGCGCGGGTGACAGGACTGCCGTAGGGGCCGTTCATCAGAAGGTTGAAGATCGCCTCGCGCACCCGGTCCGAGGTCGGGCGAAGATGCGCAGCCGCATCGCCTGCGCCGACATCGGCAAGCTTCAACCCGCGCCGTTCGCCGCCGATGATCCTCATGCCTTGAGCAGCGCCTTAAGGTCGGCGGACGGGTCGGCAATGACCGAGGGTTCCGGTGACCGCCCCGCCTCGATCAGCCGTTTGCCGATCATGTAGGAGCGGGCATCGTTCATCGCGTCGAGCGCCAGAAGGGTGTCGTCCTTGTAGTACCAGAAGCTGATGGCGCCGCCGTCGCCGCGACGGGTTATGACCCGGTCATAGCCGGTGTTCAGCCCCGCGATCTGAAGCTTCACGTCATATTGGTCCGACCAGAACCACGGCTTTGCCTCGTAGGGCTTTGCCGCGCCGAGCATGTTCTCGGCCACGGTCTCGGCCTGATCTATGGCGTTCCCCACGCTTTCGAGCCGGATGCGCCCGCCCCGATGCGGAAACGAGGCGCAGTCACCCGCCGCCCAGACATGCGGATCGGAGGTGCGGCCGAACGCGTCGGTTCGGATGCCGTTCTCTATCTCCAGCCCGGCTTCTTCGGCAAGCAGCGTCGCGGGCGTAATGCCGACGCCGACGATGACGAAATCGACCACCATTTCGCTGCCGTCCGAGAGCGTGGCAGTCGAGACGTGGCCCTCGCCATTCAGCCGGTCAAGCCCGGTGTTTTCCTTGATCCGCACGCCGTGACCTTCGTGGACCTGACGGAAGTAGTCCGAGGTTTCGGGCGCGGCCACCCGCTGCAGGATGCGTGGCGCCATCTCTATCAGGGTGACGTGGAGGCCCAGTTTTGCGCCCACCGCCGCCGCCTCAAGCCCGATATAACCGCCGCCGACGATGAGGAGCCGCCGACCCGCGCGGAACTCGGGCGCCATCGCGTCCACATCGGCAAGCGTTCGCACGGTGAATATGCCCGGCAGATCGCCACCGATGGCAGCTGGAAGGCGTCGGGGTTGCGAACCGGTGGTCAGCGCGAGCTGGTCGTAAGATATGCTTTCGCCAGCCACACGCACGGTTCTGGCTGTGCGGTCGATTGCTGTGACCTGAGCGCCAAGATGCAGCGTGACGTCCTGATCCTCCCAGAAGGAAGGCGCGCGGAGGTATAGCCGCTCCAGTTCCATCTCCCCAAGAAGATAGCCTTTGGACAGGGGCGGGCGCTGATAGGGCGGGACGGGTTCTTCGCCGATAAGGGTGATCGGATCCTCGTGCCCAAGCGTACGCAGCTTGGCCGCAAGCGAGGCGCCAGCCTGACCCGCACCGATGATCACGATCCCGCCCATGCGAATTCTCCCTATGGTGGCCGACCGGTCGGAGCCTATATCGTGGCTAGATGAAAACGCAACGAGGGGAACCGGATCAATGCAGATAGCCGTGGGTGACCGACTGCCGGACGAAACGCTTTTGATGATGGGAGCGAACGGGCCCGAGAAGGTCGATCTTGGATCCAAGCTCAAAGGGCGCAAAGTCGTCATCTTCGGTCTGCCGGGGGCCTTTACCGGAACCTGCACGACCGCCCATGTGCCAAGTTTCATCCGCACAAAGGCAGGATACGATGCCAAGGGCGTCGATGAGATCATCTGCATCTCGGTCAACGATCCCTTCGTGATGAAGGCCTGGGGCGAAACGACGGGCGCCGCGGCAGCCGGCATCACAATGCTGGGCGATAGTCAGAGTGCATTCACCAAGGCGATCGGCATGAACTTCTCCGCACCGGATGCCGGTTTCATCGAGCGCTCAAGGCGCTACTCGCTCTATGCCGAGGATGGCGTGGTGAGGGTTCTGAAGGTCGAGGAATTGCGCGGAGCGTGCGAGATCTCGGCGGGCGAGACGCTTTTGGCAGAACTCTGAGCGGACGTGCGGCTCAGGCCGCCGCTGCCGCATCGATGTCATCCTGTCGGATCACGGTCCGGGTCGGGAAGGGGATATCTATGCTTTCCGCATCGAAAGCATCCTTCACAACGCGCTTCAGATCGCAGGTCACATCCCACCAGTCCGTGCGCGCGACCCAGACGCGCACCGTGAAATCGACTGAACTGTCACCGAGATTGGTGACTTTCACGAACGGCGGGGGATCGGCATGGATGCGGCCGTCATTGCTGATCAGATCGTTCAGAACCCGGTCGGTCTTCTTCAGGTCGGAATCATAGGAGACGCCGAAGGTCAGGTCGACGCGGCGGGTGGGATTGACCGAATAGTTGGTGATGGCGGACGACCATATCTGGCCGTTCGGAACGATGAGTTGCAGATTGTCCGGCGTCGCAAGCTCAGTGAAGAAAAGAGAGATGTCCTTGACAGTGCCCGACACCCCGGCTGCCTCGACGAAGTCACCTGTCCGAATGGGGCGGAAGATGATGAGCATGACCCCGGCGGCCAGGTTTGACAGCGTTCCTTGCAGCGCCAGACCGATGGCGAGGCCGGCGGCGCCGACCAGCGCGACGAGCGACGTGGTCTGGATGCCGAAGCGGTTCAGGACAAAGATGCCCGCCACGGTAAGGACGGCGTACTTCGCCAGACTGCCCAGAAATCCGAACAGCGTGGCATCGACCCGTGGATGCTTTTCAGCAAAGCCGACGATGTGCCGGCGGACCCAACTCGAGACGATCAATGCGACGACGACAATGACGAAGGCATAGAACACGTTCAATGCAAGGGCGATTGCCACATTGATGCGCTCTTCGCTCAGCCACGCGCTCCAGTTCGTCAGGTCCATGTCACCGTCTCCGTTTTCTGCTTCAGGACAAAGCTCCGCACACCGGTTGTCGGTCCGGCTGCCCAAGGGTCAACAGCCGCGCAGGCGACAGGTTCCGTAGAATCCTGGAAAATCGAGGTTCAGAGCTTCTGCCGGGCGTGAATCTTGCACAGACAGTCGACCGGCTCACCATGATCGCGCTGGATCTCCGTACCAGGTGCGAGCGCGTCGAGTTTCTTCGCGAGGGAGATGTCAAGGGCGCTCAGTCCGTCGCAGTCATGCGTTGTCAACGTCACGTCCACAACGTTGTAGACGTTTTCCCATTCCGGATGGTGATTCAGCTTTTCGGCGTGCAGCGCGGCGCGGGACATGAAGCCCCAGGCTTCGGAAAAACTGCGGAACTTCCATATCTTGCGGATTGCGTCACGGTCGGGGATCGCGTTCCATCCGGTTTCGCCAAGTTTCGGCAGGGCTTCGTTCCGTTCCGCTTCGGTCAATAGCTCAGCCATCCTGATCCTCCTTGGGCGGCATAGCGGCATTGTCGGCGTCGTTGGCGCGCTGCATGGCGGGGCGTTCGCTGATCCGGTCCCAGTAGGCCTGAAGCGCGGGACGCGGCTCGATTGTGCCGAAGCGCAGACCCCAGCCGATCTGCGAACCGGTGGCGACGTCGGCCGCGGAGAAGCTCTCACCGGCGAGATAGGGGCGGTCCTTCAGGGCCGTCTCGACGGCGTCAAGCGTAGTTGAAAGGCTGCCGAAGCCGACCATGCCGCGCTTGTCCTCCGGCACGACGAAACCAAGCGCCTTTGCGATGACGGCGGCCTCGAACGGACCCGAACCGAAGAACAGCCAGCGGTAGTAGGCCGAGCGGTCTTCCGGCACGAGGCCCGCTTCGGGAAAGGCATCGGCGAGATAGGCACAGATCGCGGCGTACTCAGTGACGACCCGGTCGCCGTGAACGAGGGCCGGCACCTTTCCCATCGGGTTGATCGCCCGGTATTCCGGCGACTTCATCTGGGGTCCGTATTCGAGATACCGGACCGTGTAGGGCCGACCGACCTCTTCCAGCATCCAGCGCGCGATGCGTCCGCGCGACATCGGGTTCGAATAGAGGATGAGCGTTTCGGTCATCTTGGATATCCCTGTATGTCCCGCGTCCAATTCTCTCGCCGGAGGTTGGAAGATGCAATGCTCGGCTATTCAGGTGCGGAGGTTTTCCTGAACGGCCCGTAGTCGGTCATGACCTCGATCTCTTCGCCAATGGCGCGGGTCTCGGCCTCGAGGAAGCGGGCGACTGCGTCACGGAACGACGGGTCGGCGATCCAGTGGAGAGAATGGACCGGAACCGGCAGGTAGCCCCGGGCGAGCTTGTGTTCGCCCTGTGCCCCCGCCTCGACGCGGGAAAGGCCGTGGGCAATGGCGTGGTCGATCGCCTGATAGTAGCAGCATTCGAAATGGAGGAATGGATGATCCTCGACCGCACCCCAGTAGCGCCCGAAAAGCGTCTCGCGGCCGATGAAGTTCAGCGCACCCGCGACCGGCTTCCCGCCGCGCTCGGCGAGCACCAGGAGGATGTCGTTGCGCATCGTTTCATGCACCTCGTCGAAGAAGGCGCGGGTCAGGTAGGGGCGGCCCCATTTGCGGCTGCCGGTGTCCTGATAGAAGGTCCAGAAGGCATCCCAGTGCTCGCGTAGGATCGCGTCGCCGGTCAACTGGCGGATCGTTCCGCCGAAGGCGCGCGCTCCGTCGCGCTCCTTGCGGATCGTCTTTCGCTTGCGCGAGGAGAGCGCGGCCAGAAAGGCGTCGAAGTCGGGATAGGCGGCGTTTTCCCAGTGGAACTGCTGGGTCGTGCGGGCAAGAAGACCCATGTCGGCGCCGGCCCGCGCCTCTTGCGCCGTGCAGAACGTGACATGCGCCGACGAAAGACCATTGTCCGCCGCGATCTGCACCATGGCCTGCGTCAGGGCTGCGCGCCCGGTCCCCTCCCATCCGGGGCGGGTCAGGAACCTGCGGCCGGTCGCGGGTGTGAAGGGCACGGCGGATTGCAGCTTGGGATAGTAGCGCCCACCCGCCCGCTCATAGGCGTCAGCCCAGCCGAAATCGAAGATGTACTCGCCCTGGCTGTGGCTCTTGACGTAAAGCGGCATCGCCGCAATCGGGTTCCCTTCCGACCGGGCGATCAGGTGGCGAGGAAGCCAGCCGGTTCCCTCACCGACCGAACCTGAGCGTTCGAGCGCCGAAAGGAAGCGGTGCGTGGTGAACGGATCGATCGGTCGGCCAGACACGGCTTCGGGGCAGGCGCAGGCATCCCAATCGGCGGCGCTCACGTCGCGCAAGTCGGAGTGTACGGTCACTTCGATGCGGGTTTCAGGCATGCTGCGCGGCGTCCATGCCATAGACTTGAGGACTGCGCGCGGTGTGCGTCAAGCGGGAAGCCGCGCGGCGTAACCCTCAAAGGTCACATTCGCGGCAACGCGCCGCGCTTCGGCCTCCATCGCTGGAGAACGGATGGTCCAGCACAGGATTGCCGCGCCCGCTGCCTTGAGCGCCGCGACGCGCGGGCGGGCAAGGTCGGCAGCCTCGTGCGAGATGAAGCTTGATCCCGTCGCGTCAAAATCGGGAATGTCGCGCAGCCGGTCGCGGACCTTTGCCGGCAGGAGAGGCCAGTCATCGGGCGTATAGGCGGATGTCGTCAGCCCACGCGGCGTTTCTGGCGCAGCGTCCGCTAGCGCGGCGACGGAATTGGGGTTGAAGGACATGAGCGCCACGAGGCCGTCATAGTTCCTCAAGTCCTTGGCCACGGCGGCTTCCAGCGGCCCGACATCCGGCCCCATCGCGCCGTCCTGATCCTTTATTTCGATCAGCAGCGGAACCTGGCCCGCGGCGATGGCCAGCATCTCGGTAAGGGTCGGAATACCCTCTTGCCCGCCGAGAAGCGGCAGCGCGGCAAGCTCCCCGGCAGTTCTGCCGCGGATGCGTCCGGCTGTGCCGGTCAGGCGGCGAAGGTCGTAGTCGTGAAAGACCATCGGCACTCCGTCGGCCGACGGCTGGATGTCGCATTCAATCCCGTAGCCCGCACCTATCGCGGCGCGGAAGGCGACGCGGGAATTCTCGGGCCGTCCTGCCGCGCGGTCGTGGTAACCGCGATGCGCGAAGGGTCGGCTCAGGAAACCCGGATGCAGCGGAACCGGCCTTGGCGCCATCATTTCACCTGGAAGATCGCCTCGATCTCGACCGCGACGCCCAAGGGCAGGGCGGGCGCTGACACGGCGGCGCGGGCGTGCCGGCCAGCATCGCCCAGCACCTCGACCATGAGGTCGGAACAGCCGTTGATGACCTTCGGCTGGTCGGTGAAATCGGGGGTGGAATTGACGAAGCCGGTCAGCTTCACGACCCGCACGATCCGGTCAAGATCGCCGTCAAGGGCGGTTCGGGCCTGCGCCAGAAGGCTCATGCAGCAACGGCGGGCCGCCGCGGCCCCTGCGGCCACATCCAGATCATCGCCCAGCTTGCCCTTGATGAGCCCGTCTGGTCCCTGGCTGATCTGGCCCGAAACGAAGACGAGATCGCCCGTCTGGACGAACGGCACGTAGTTCGCCGCCGGTGCCGGGGCATCCGGCAGCGTGATGCCAAGCTCTGCAAGGCGTGCCTCGATCTTTCCGGCCATCTTCTGTCTCCTGCGAATCTTGTGCTGGCGAAAGGTAGCCGCATGGCAGGATGCGCGAAAGACCTGAGGCGTCCGGTGCTATCCTATTCTCGATAGACACCGGACCGTATGCCATGTCCCGGCGGCGTCGGGCGTTCCCGGCCCGCGGACCCGACGATCAGGTCAGCTTTCACGGAAGGCGCGGTTGAAGTACTCGGCCAGCGGCTTCATCAGATATGCGAGCGGTGTGCGGTCGCCGGTTCTGATGAACACTTCGACCGGCATTCCGGGGATGATCGAATGCCCTTCGAGTTTGGCCAACTCGCCCGGATCAAGCACGACCTCGGCGCGGTAGAAACTCGCCCGTGTGGCTTCGTCGGTGAAGGCATCGGCCGAGATGCGGCTGACCTGTCCGAAAAGCTCGGGCGTCGTGCGGCTGTCGAACGCGGCGAAACGCAGGGCGACCTCCTGACCGACGCGGACCTCGTCGACGTTGATCGGGGCAATCTGAGTTGCGATGACCAGGGGGCGGTCTTGCGGCACAAGGTAGAGGACCGGATCGGCGGCCCGCAGGACCGACCGCGGTGTGGTGACCTGCATGGCGTGGATGACGCCGGACACCGGCGCGCGTATCTCCAGCCGGTCGATCTGCTCGATCAGCGCGCGCCTGCGCTCGGCCAGTTCCAGTTCACGATAGCCCAGATCGCGCAACTGGGCGGTGGCCTCCTCGCGGTTCTCCGCGCCGATCTTGAGGATTTCGATGTCGATCTCGGTCATCCGGCCCGCGGCTTCGGCGCGCGACGCGTCAAGCTCGCCCGCGACGCCTTCAAGCCGCGCCTGTTCCCGCTGAAGCGCAAGAACGCGTCCGGCCTGTGCGAGACCCCGGCCAAGCAGATCTTTCAGGTCGATCAGTTCCTTGTCGATCAGGGCAAGTTGGGTGTCGATTGCCACGCGCTGTGACGCGAGGCCGTCGATCTGGCTGGCGATCTGACTGCGGCGGCGGGCAAGCTGGTCGCGTTCCTGCACGTCCGTTTCTGCGCGTGCGGCGAAAAGACGCTGCTGCCCGTCCATCAGAAGGGTCAGGTCGGGGCGCGACGCGGCGTTTTCCACAAGTTCATCGGGGAAGATGATCTGGTCCGTCTCATCGCGCTCGGCCTCCAACCGACCGCGACGGGCGAGGATCTCAAAGAACTGACCCTCGACTATGGCGAGTTCCGATTGCAGGAGTGTCCCGTCGAGCCGGATGAGCGGGGCGCCGGCTTCGACAAGCTGGCCCTCCTCGGCCAAGATCTCCGCCACGACGCCGCCATCGGGATGCTGCACCACCTGCCGGTTTTGCGAAACCTCGACCTGGCCGGAGGCGACGACGGCGCCGGCAATCGTCGTCGTGACCGACCAAACGCCGAAGCCGCCGACAAGCAGAACAAGCGCGAGCGCGCCAAGGAGCAATGGCCCCCTTGCCGAAAGGGTTTTGTCAGGTGAGGTGCGCCATTGGCTCATGCGACGCCCCCCTGGCTCGTGCTGCGCGCGATGTCGGCGGCATTGCGGACCATGGATTTCAGTACCTCGTCGCGCGGACCAAAGGCGCGGGCGACGCCGCCGTCGACCATCATCAGAAGCTCGCATTCCTGAATGGCGGATGGCCGGTGCGCCATGATGATCACGGAACGCCCTTCGGCCTTCATCCCTCTGATCGCCGCGTTCAGCGCGGTGGAGCCGTCGTTGTCGAGATTGGAGTTGGGTTCGTCCAGCACCAGGATGACCGGGTCGCCATAGAGCGCGCGGGCCAGCCCGATGCGCTGGATCTGGCCGCCCGACAGGCGCCCCCCGCTGCGGTTGATGCGGGTGTCGTATCCTTCCGGCATGGCAAGGATCATCCTGTGCGCATCGGCTTTCTGCGCTGCCGCGACCACTGCAGCATCGTCCGGCGTCGGGGCGAGCCGGGCGATGTTCTCGGCAATCGTCCCGTCAAACAGCGTAACCCTTTGCGGCAGGTAGCCGATGTAACGGCCCAACTCGTCCGGATCGTATTGATCGAGCGTTGCGCCGTCGAGCCGGATCGAGCCGCCCGCAGGCCGCCAAAGCCCGGTGACGACCCGTGCGAGCGTCGACTTGCCCGCACCCGACGGTCCGATCACCCCAAGCGCCTGACCGGGTTCGAGCCGGAAGGACACCATGCGAAGCGATGCCTGCGAATGCCCCGGCGGTACGACCGTGAGGTTCTGCGCGGCAAGCATCGCAGCAGGTCGCGGCAGCGTCGTGCGGACGGGCGCGGGCGGCACCGACCCGAGAAGCTCGCCCAGCCGTCGCCGCGCCTCCTGCGCGCGCTGAACCACTGCCCATCCGCCGACCGCCTGTTCCACCGGCGCCAGCGCCCGCCCCATCAGGATCGAGGCCGCGATCATCGCCCCCGGCGTCAACTCGCCCCGAAGCGCCAGCCATGCGCCGAGGCCAAGCATCGCCGATTGCAGGAAGAGCCGGAACGTCTTGGAAAAGACCGAAAACGCGCCGGAGATATCGGACGCGTCGAGCGCCAGACCCGTAGCCTCGCGCCGCGCGCTGAGCCAGCGGTCGAACCCGGCGCCGGTCATGCCAAGGCTTTGCATCAGATCGGCTTCCTCGCGGAACTGCTCAGACATGCGGTCCGCGCCCCGCGCGGCATGGGCCGCGCCCAGCACCGCCCTGCGCGTCACCCACTGATTGAGTATGGTCACCACGATCAACACCGTCCCACCGGCGACCGCCAGAATGCCGAGCGCGGGGTGAAACACGAAGACAGCGCCCAGAAACACCGGCGCCCAAGGCAGATCGAAGAGCGCCATCAGGGCCGGCGACGCCAGGAATTGCCGGATCGCCTCCAGGTCCGATGGACCGGCGATTGAGGGGCTTTGCGTCGGGAAAAGCGCGCTGCGGACGAGAGAAGCGGAAAAGACGCGCTGGTCAAGCGCTGCCTGATAGCGCGCGGCAAGCCGCGCCATGACCCGCGTCCGGGCAAGGTCGAGCAGACCCATCATCGCGAAAAGGAATGTGACAAGCACGAAGAGTGACAGGAGTGTTTCTTCGGACCGGCTGCCCAGAACCCGGTCATAGACCTGAAGCATGAAGATCGGGCCGGTCAGCATCAGAAGATTGACGAAGATCGAGAACAGCGCCGCAGCCCACAAAAGCGGTCTGCCGCCGGCGCTGGCCGCGCTCAACTCGGCCCTTCCCGCGCCGGATTGTGCCTGCGCCTGCGTCATAATCTCTCCTTCGAGGCAGAAATCCCGCCGCTATCGCCGGAATCTGCCGCCTGTGACTTGCCAGCGGGGGGGCGGACTTTTAAGGCTTGGTTGCCTCTTGGGCCGCGCCGCGCGATTTTGGGTCGAAACTACGAACAAAGTGTTGGGAAATCCATTGCTAGCTTCGATGAGCATCAAGTCAGTTCTTGCGGGCGCGTTAGTCGCGATCACGTTGACCGCGTGTTCCCGTCCTGAGCCAGGGGCGGAGTTCAACGATCCGTACGAGGCGCAGAACCGCGCTGTTCACGAGGAAAACGTGCGGCTCGACCGGCTGGTTTTTGGTGCCTATCCGCGCAAGCGCCCGATCATGCCCAAGCCTCTGGCGCAGGGGTTCTCGAATTTCTCCTCGAACCTGGGAATGCCGAGCGCTGTGGTGAATTCTCTCTTGCAGGCCAGACCCGGCCCGGCGCTGCAGAACACCGTCCGCTTTGTCGTCAACAGCACTGTTGGGCTGGGCGGGATATTCGACCCGGCGACGGCGATCGGCATTCACGCCGAAAACACCGATTTCGGCGAGACGCTTCATGTATGGGGCGCGCCTGAGGGCGCCTATATGGTCGTGCCGATCGCCGGACCCACGACCGAACGCGACCTTGCGGGATCGGTAGTCGACGTCATTCTCAACCCGCTGAACAAGCTCGGCAACCCTGAGGACTACTATCTTGGCGTCGCGAAGATCGCAGGCGGGGCAGGAAACCGCGCGCTCTATAGCGATGTGGTCGATTCGATCCTATATGAAAGTGCCGACAGCTACGCGCAGATGAGGCTGCTCTATCTGCAGAACCGCCACTTCCAGCTCGGCATCGAGGCCGACGTCTTCGACCCCTATGAGGATCCTTATGGACAGTAAGCTTTCACGCCGCCGCCTTCTTGCCGCAGCATCCGCGGGTCTGGCGCTGACCGGATTGCCACGCGCCGCGCTGGCGCTCAACGTCAACGAGGCGCGGACGCTCGTGGATCGCGTGGTCGCGGACGTGAATTCGGTGATCAACTCGGGCAAGTCGGAATCGCAGATGCTGCCGGCTTTCGAAAAGATTTTCGCGCGGTACGCCGACGTGACCTACATCGCGCAAAGCGCGCTTGGGCCGGCAGGGCGGGGCGCAAGCAGGGCGGAAATGACTGCCTATGTGCGCGCGTTCCAGTCCTATATCGCGCGCAAGTACGGCCGCCGCTTCCGCGAATTCATCGGCGGCAGGATCGAGGTCACCGGCGCCCGTCCGCTGAAGAGTTTCTTCGAGGTGGTCTCGGTCGCGCATCTGCGCGGGCAGGCGCCGTTTGATCTGAGGTGGCACGTCTTCGACAAGTCGGGCAAGGATCTGTTCTTCAACCTCATCATCGAGGGTGTGAACATGCTCGCCGCGGAACGCACCGAGATCGGCGCAATGCTCGACAAGCGCAAGGGCAGCATCAGCGCGCTGACGGCGGACCTGCAGCGGCTCGGCTGAAACGGCCCGAAGCCATGCCGCGACCCTGTCAGTTTCTGTTGCCGAGGATCGCCCCCAGAACCTCCAGGATCGGATCGCGGCGTCGTTGCTGCTGCGGCTGGGGCGCGGGTTGCTGCTGCGGTGTCTGCGCGTAGCCGCCGTTTTCTGCTCCATAAGTCTGGCCGGGCCAGCTCGGGGGCGGGAGTTGGTCAGGCAGGATCATCGGCAGGGGCGTGTCAGGCTGGCCTTCCTCGACGCGCGTCATCACTTCGTGCCAGATCTCCGCCGGCAGACCGCCACCGGTGACGCCGGTCAGGGGCTTGTTGTCGTCATTGCCCATCCATATCCCCGCGACATAGTCCCCGGTGAACCCGATGAACCAAGCATCGCGATAATCCGATGTCGTGCCGGTCTTGCCCGCCGCCAGGTGACCGGCAAGTTTGGCCCGGCCACCCGTGCCGCGTTCGATCACCTGTGTCATCATGTAGGTCAGCTGGCGCGCCGCGTTCTCGGAGATGACGCGTTCGCCGATGCCGCCTTCCTGCCCCATCAGCGCGACATCATCGCCCTGAATGCGCAGCTCAACCAGGCCGTAGGGCCGTACGGATGAGCCGCCGTTGAGAATGCCGGCATAGGCGCCGGTCATCTCAAGCAGCGTCGATTCGGACGCACCGAGCGCCAGGGCCGGCCCTGCCGCCAGATCGGAGTTCAGGCCGAAATCGGCGGCGACTTGGCGCACCGCCTCCAGCCCTACTGCCTGACTGACGCGCACCGTCGCCGTGTTCACCGAATGGGTCAGCGCTTCGGTCAGAGTGATGAAGCCCCGGTATTCGGGCGTGTAGTTCTTCGGCGACCACTCGCCCGAACCCTTGACGTAAAGGGTGACAGGCGCATCCTCGACGATCGAGTTCATGTTGTAGCCCATGTCGAGCGCCGCCGCGTAGACGAAAGGTTTGAAGGTCGACCCGGTCTGTCTCAGCGCCTGTGTGGCGCGGTTGAAGGCGCCATGGACCTGGCTCTTGCGACCGCCCACCATCGCGCGGACCGCTCCGTCCGCCGACATGATCACAATCGCCGCTTGCGCCTTCGATCCAGCCTTCACCTTGTTCTCGAAGACATAGTCAAGCGCCTGTTCCGCCTTGCGCTGGATATCCTGGTCAAGCGTCGTGCGGATGGTCACGTCTTCTGTCGTATCGTTGGTCAGGAATGCAGGCCCTGATTCCATGACCCAGTCGGCGAAATAGCCACCCGCCCGCGCCTCGGCCGCAGCCGAAAGGCGCGCGGGATTGGCGAGCGCGTCCTGGTACTGGAGATCGGTCAGATAGCCCTGATCGTGCATCAACCCCAGCACGACGGCCGCACGATCCTGCGCGCGTTCGAGACTGGCGGTTGGGGCGTAACGCGTCGGCGCTTTCAGCAGGCCCGCAAGCATCGCGGCTTCGGCGGGCGTCACCTCGTTCGCGGACTTGCCGAAATAGCGTTGCGCCGCCGCCTCGAAACCGCGCGCGCCGGCTCCGAGATATGCGCGGTTGAAATACACCGTCAGGATGTTTTCCTTGCCGTACTTTGCCTCCATGGCGAAGGAGAAGGGCACTTCCTTGAGTTTGCGCCACTTCGAGGAGACCCGGCAGTCGGCCTCGTAGTCGGCCTCGCTCTTCCACTTCGAGGCGTCGTAGGGCTCTCCCAGGCACAGCAGTTTGGCGACCTGCTGGGTGATGGTGGAACCGCCATTGCCTTCGAGCGGCCCGCGCCCTTCGCGCAGGTTGATGCGGATCGCGCTTGCGATGCCGCGGGGGCTGATGCCGAAATGCTGGTAGAAGCGCTTGTCTTCGGTCGCGACGATGGCGTTCTTGAGGTGGGGTGAGACAGTGTCGGCCGTGATCTGCCCGCCAAAGGTCTCGCCCCGCCAGGCATAAACCCGGCCGTCGCGATCAAGCATGGTCACCGAGCCCTTGGTCCGGGCGTCGATCACCTTCTCCAGCGGCGGCAACTGGGCATAGAAGTAAAACGTCGCTAGTCCGAGGACGATCGCCCCAAGCGCGCCGAGCCTCCAGCCGACGCCCCAGATCGTCCGCCAGATCAGGCGGAAAGACCCTGCCACCAGCCGCACCGGCCAGGCCGCCTTGCGCTTGGGCCGTCGCCGCGTCGCGGGTTTGGGTTTGCGCGCCGGCGCAGGCTTACTTGGTGTAGCCGCCTGCCGGTAGCGCCGCTCCGCGACGAGAGGGGGTTTCTTGCCACCCGTTCCGCTCATGAATTCACACCTGGTCTCTGCTCGTTTTGGCGGACCATACAGGCTTGCCCGGGGAATGTGGAGCAGAACCCGTTCACGTTTCGCTTCATAGTGCGCCCAAAAAAAAGGCGATTGGCGGGAATTGTGCCAATCCGTTGGGATTCCCGTGTTTCCGACCGTTCTTCTGCGGTGCCCGGCTTGCAATGCTGCACTGCAGCGCATGGGCTGTCGGAAAGGTCCGGACGAGGATCGACAGCCGGGGAGCGCAAGGTGAAATACATCATAGCAGCGATCAAGCCCTACAAGCTCGACGAGGTGCGCGAGGCGCTGACATCGATCGGCGTGAGGGGAATGATGGTAAGCGAAATCAAAGGGTTCGGCACCCAGTCGGGCCATACGGAGATATACAGGGGGGCCGAGTACGCGGTCAATTTCGTGCCCAAGGCCAAGATCGAGATCGCGCTTTCCGATGCGCTGGCCGAGGAAGCGGTGGCGACAATCGCGCGCGTCGCGCAGACCGACAAGATCGGGGACGGCAAGATATTCGTGCTCGACCTCAAGGACGCGTTGCGCGTTCGGACAGGAGAGACCGGGGAGGACGCGCTGTGAGAATTTCAATCAGTCAGGGGAAGACAATGAGAGTATCGGGTTGGGCAGCGTTGGCGGCGCTCTTGCCGGCGGCGCCGGCGTTCGCGCAAGAGCCGGCGGCCGTGATGGACAAGGGCGACGTGGCCTGGATGATGGTTTCGACGCTGCTCGTTTTGCTGATGATCCTGCCGGGGCTGGCGCTGTTCTACGGTGGACTGGTGCGGTCGAAGAACATGCTGTCGGTCCTGATGCAGTGCACCGCGATCACCGCGATGGTGATGGTGATCTGGGTTCTCTACGGCTATTCGGTGGCCTTCGGCGGCGGCACGGGCGCCTATTGGGGCGGCCTTGGCAAGATGTTCCTGGCCGGTGTCACGCCCGACAGCATGGTCGCAACTTTCACCGACGGCGTGGTCATCCCGGAATTCGTCTTCATCGCGTTCCAGATGACGTTTGCGGCGATCACACCTGCGCTGATCATCGGCGCATTTGCCGAGCGGGTCAGGTTCGGCGCGGTGATGCTTTTCTCCGCGCTCTGGGTGACGGTCGTCTATTTCCCGATTGCGCACATGGTCTGGGACCCGGCCGGACTGATCTTCAACATGGGCGCGCTTGATTTCGCGGGCGGAACCGTGGTGCACATCAATGCAGGCATCGCGGCGCTGATCGGTGCGCTTTTCATCGGGCCGCGTATCGGCCTTGGTCGCGACATGATGGCCCCGCATTCGATGACGCTGACGCTTGTGGGCGCCGGCATCCTGTGGGTCGGATGGTTCGGCTTCAACGCGGGCTCCAACCTCGAGGCGAATGGCGGCGCCGCGCTCGCCATGATCAACACCTTCACCGCGACGGCAGGCGCGATCCTGGCCTGGTCGGGGCTTGAGGCGGTGCTGCGCGGCAAGGCCTCCATGCTCGGCGCGGCCTCGGGGATGATCGCGGGCCTTGTCGCGGTGACGCCGGCGGCGGGCACCGTCGGGCCGGTGGGCGCCATCGTGCTTGGGGCAGTGGCCGCAGGGGTCTGCTATTTCTTCGTTGCGGTGGTGAAGAACCGCTTCGGCTACGACGACAGCCTCGACGTCTTCGGCATCCACGGCATCGGCGGTATCGTAGGCGCGGTTGGCACGGGCCTCTTCACCGCGCCTTCGCTCGGTGGCATGGGCGGCGAGGACTTCGCCATGGCCGCGCAGGTCTGGGTGCAGATCAAGGCGGTGGCGATCACGATCCTGTGGTGTGGCGCCGGCTCTGCGGTGCTCTACTTTCTGGTGGACAGGACCGTCGGCCTGCGCGTCACCAACGATGATGAGCGCCGGGGGCTGGACCTGACCTCGCACGGAGAAAGCGCCTATCACGCATGACCGCCTCGGGGGGCATCGAGCCCCCGCTCGGCGGGAGCCGGGGCAAGGCCCCGGCTCTGCCTCCGGCGGAGGTATTTGGGCCAAGATGAAAGCGGGCCGCTTTGCTTCAGCCGATCAGATGCCGACGTCGAGAATGGCGCGGGCGAGGATCGGCACGGTGGTCTTGTTCAGCCCAGCGATGTTGAGGCGCGAGTCCCCGACCATGTAGATGCCATGTTCCGTCTTCAGCCGCTCGACCTGTTCGGGTGTTGCACCGAGGCGGGAAAACATGCCGCGATGCTGGGCAAGGAAGCCGAAACGATCGGAGCCGGAGAGGCTTTGCAGTTCCTTGGCCAGCCGTTCCCGCAGGGCCAGCATGCCAAGACGCACCTCTTCCAACTCGGCCTGCCAGTCATGCCGCAAGACGGGGTCGCCCAGGATCATCGTGACAAGTCGCGCGCCGTGGTCGGGCGGGAAGGAGAAGTTCTGGCGGTTGAGGAAGGCGAGATTGCCCTGCGTCACCTCGCGCCCTGCCGGATCGGACAGCGCGATCAGCGCGCCTGTCCGCTCGCGGTAGATGCCGAAGTTCTTCGAGCAGGAAGCCGCGATCAGAGCCTCGGGCAGTCTGGAAGCGATATGCCGCACACCGCCGGCGTCCTTATCGAGTCCGTCGCCGAAGCCCTGGTAGGCGATGTCGATCATCGGCACCGCGCCGGTCTTTTCCAACTGATCGGCCACCGCCTTCCATTCCGGTAGCGTCAGGTTTGCGCCGGTCGGGTTGTGGCAGCAGCCGTGCAGAAGAACGACGTCTCCCGCCTTCGCGCCGGCAAGGTCCGCCATCATCGCGCTGAAGTCGACGGCGCGGGTTTCGTCATCGAAATAGCGATAGGGTTTCACCCGCATGCCGAGATAGTTCAGGATCGACAGGTGATTGGGCCAGGTCGGGTCCGACACCCAAACGGTCGCTCCGGGCGAGGCCATGCGGATCAGTTCGAACGCCTGCCGCACCGCGCCGGTGCCGCCGGGCGTCGCGATCGAGGAAATCCGATCCTGCGCGACGGCGTCGCCGAGGACGAGTGCGGCGAGGGCGGCGTTGAAGGCAGGCTCGCCGGCGAGGCCGGTATAGGTCTTTGTGGTCTCGCTCTCCCAAAGCTGCTTCTCGGCCGCCTTGACCGCGCGCATGACCGGGGTAAGCCCGGTCGCGTCCTTGTAGACGCCGACACCAAGGTCGATCTTGTCGGCCCGGCTGTCGGCCTTGAACTGACCCATGAGCTGCAGGATCTTGTCGGCCGGCTGTGGTTTGAGATTGCCGAGCATCGGGTGTTCCTTTCAGCCCTTGGCGACCTTGAGGTCGTTGTACATGCCCCATTCCGCCCAGGAGCCGTCGTAGAGCGCATGGTCGCGCTTGCCGATCCGCTCCAGCGCAAGGTTCAGGATCGCGGCTGTGACGCCGGAGCCGCAGGTGGTGATCGCGGGCTTGGCCAGATCGACACCGGCCGCGGCGAACGCCGCCTTGAGCGCCTCAGGGCTCTTCATGGTTCCGTCATCGTTCAGGACCGAGCGGTAGGGCAGGTTCCTTGAGTTCGGGATGTGGCCCCTGCGAAGGCCGGGCCGCGGCTCTTCCTCTTGGCCGAGAAAGCGCGGGGCGCCGCGGGCGTCGATGATCTCCCGGTCGCCGAGTTTGGCCGCGGCAGCAACCTGGGTGACGTCCTTCACCAGATGCGCCTGCCGGCTGACCGTGATGTGGCGGTCGCGCAGGACCGGCGGCATGTCCTCGACCGGGCGGCCCTCGGCCTGCCACTTCGGAAAACCGCCATCGAGAACCGCGATGTCGGTCTTGCCCATCAGGCGGAAGGTCCACCAGACGCGGGCTGCGGAAAACAGGCCCGCGCCGTCATAAACGACGACCTGATGGCCGTCGCCCACGCCCATCGCCCGCATGCGGCTGATGAACTTCTCCGGCGGCGGGGCCATGTGCGGCAGGTCCGAGCGCTGATCGGAGACCTCGTCGATGTCGAAGAACCGCGCGCCGGGAATATGGGCTGCGTCATATTCCAACCTGGCGTCGCGCCCCATATCGGGCAAGTACCAAGACGCGTCGAGCACCCTCAGGTCGGGGTCTTTCAGATGCGCTTCCAGCCATTCGGTGGAAACCAGGGTTCCGGGATCGTCGGTGGCCATGCTCATACCCTTGTTGCCTGACCTGCAATAAACACCGGAAAGGGGAGGTGGCAAGGCCGCAAAGGCTGCCGGACGACGGGTTTCGCCGCCCGGGGCCGACTTGGGATTACTTGGCCATCATGTTCTTGACGACACCGACGATCGCCATCACGACGCCGCCACCTACACCGCCGGATGCGATGGACGAGATGACCGACCCGATGTCGAGGCCGGCGGCCGCGTCGGCGGCGCCGCTGCCCATGAGACCACCGAGGAGCGTCGTTCCGAGCCCGCCGCCGACGATGCCGGCGATCGAGTTGCCGAGCACACCAAGATCGAGGTTTTTCAGAAGCTTACCAACTACATTGCCGCCGGCAGCGCCCGAAATGAGGCTGATGATCAGCTGTTCCATTTACTCAGGTTCCTTCCTGTCGGGCTGGTTATGACATGCCCCCAGGAACCCAGCCCCCGTCCCCAGTATGGCGGAGCTTCGCACTTTCACGATTTCGTGACAACACAAGGATAACGGGCGCTGGCGGCGGGGATTCAACCCTGCTTCAAGAGCCGTTCCTTCTGCCGGTTCCAGTCGCGCTTCGCGCTCGTCTCGCGCTTGTCATGGGCCTTCTTGCCCTTGGCCACGCCGATCTTCAGCTTCACGATGCCGCGGTGGTTGAAGTACATCACGAGGGGCACCAGCGTCATGCCCTCGCGCCCCACGGCCTGCCAGAGCCGAGACAATTCCTTCTTGGATACCAAGAGCTTGCGCCGCCTCCGTTCCTCATGCCCGAAAATGCCGGCCTGCTTGTAGGGCGCGATGTAGCCGTTGATCAGCCACAGTTCGCCGCCCTCGACCGAGGCATAGCTGTCGGCGATGTTGGACTGCCCGACCCTCAGCGACTTGACCTCGGAGCCGGTCAGGATGATGCCCACCTCGAGGTCGCTTTCGATGAAGTAATCGAACCGCGCCCGGCGGTTTTCGGCGATCACCTTGTAGTTGGGGTTATCTTTCTCGGCCATGATCCGTCCGAGATAGGGGAGCGTGGGGCGCAAGTCCAGAAGGCGCGGCGGCGGCGTCGGTTTTCTGTCCCGCATGCGTAGTGTCTGCGTAGTGTCTGCGTAGCTACACGGCGTGCGCTGCATCTTCACCTCGGCAAGGTTTGCTGTCATCGTCCCTAAGGGGCAGCACGGCAGGAAACGGCGGAGCGGCATGTTCATCCAGATCTCGATCGGCACGGTGCTGATGCTGGTGACGATCCTGGTTTCGGGGTTGGCCTTCTGGGCGCTCGAGATCCTGCTGTCGCGCTCGCATCCCTGGCTGGTGCGAAAGCCGCACCGGCCAAAGCTGGCGCTTGTGATGTCGGTCACGGTGGTGTGGGTGCTTGGCATGGTCACGGCCGGCGTCTGGATATGGGCGTTCGCGTTCAGGGCGCTCGGCATCTTCCTGACGATGGAGTCCTCGGTCTACTTCGCGCTTGTCGCCTACACCACGCTCGGCTTCGGCGACATCCTCCTGCCGGACCAGTGGCGGCTGCTCGGCGGCATGGCCGCCGCGAACGGGCTTTTGAGCATGGGTCTTCTGACCGCGATGCTGGTCGAGGTCCTGCGCCATGTGCGGATCGGCCAGATCGAGGGGAAGAAGCGGAAGGGGTGACGGCGATGGAACTTCAGGGATCGGTCGGGATCGTCGGTGGCAACGGACAACTGGGCGGCGCCATCGCGCGCGGGTGTCTGCGGGCAAGGACGCTTGCGGCGGAACGCCTGTGGATCTCCTGCCGTTCGGGCCGGGCCGAGGGGTTCGGCGACTGGCCCGGCATTCGCTTCACCCCAAGCAACCAGGAACTGGCCGGGGCCTGCGATACGGTGATCCTGTCGGTGCCGCCCGCCGCGGCCGGGGAGATTGGCATCCGGACAAGAGGGCTGGTGATTTCGGTCATGGCGGGCGTGCCGCTGGACCGGCTGGCGAACCTGACCGGCGCCACCCGTGTGATCCGTGCCATGTCGAGCCCCGCCGCCGCCGATGCGCTGGCCTATTCGCCCTGGGTGGCGAGCGCCGCCGTGACCGCGGCCGACCGGGCCACGGCGCGGGCGATCTTCGGCGCCTGCGGGCTGACCGACGAGATCGAGGAGGAGGGTCATATCGACTTCTTCACCGCGCTGACCGGGCCGGTGCCGGGCTTTGTGGCGCTGATGGCCGATTGCATGATCCGCCACGCGGCGGAGCAGGGCATCGACCCGGCGCTCGCCGAACGCGCGGTGCGGCAACTGTTCCTGGCAAGCGGCGAGGCGCTGGGCCGCGCGCACGCAAGCCCGGCCGATGCCGTCAACGCCATGGTGGACTATGCCGGAACCACCGCCGCCGGGATCGAGGCGATGCGCAGTGCGGGGCTGGACCGGGTCATCGCGGCGGGGCTGGAGGCGGCGACGAAGCGGGCGCGGGAGATGGGGCGGTAGGGGGTTGGAGGGGGGTGGGGTCTGTGATGGCGGCTTGGAGCCCAAAGTGATGGATGCTGCGAGATGCACGAACGGCAGCTCCGGTAGACACGCTGTTTCGATACGAAATGCTCCATCCCGGCCTGAGCCGGTAAGAACACCTGAATCACTTCACTTCGCTCTGTGGTTGTAGTTGAGTAAAGAAAAACCCCTTCGGCAGATCGTGGGAGTTGCGTGAGTACGAAGAAGCAGCTGCGGCATATCGAGCATGATCTGAACGGCATTATCGCCGCGATCACCCAGGTATCAGGACGACGCGCCCGCCGTGCACGTCGCGTAGCGCAGATTGCAACGGGCAAGATCACGGGTGCGGCCACCATCGGTGGCATGCTCATGTTCATTTCGGCCTTCGGATCGGCTTCAACCGGTACGGCAATCGGCGCATTGAGCGGCGCGGCCGCCACGTCTGCGCAGATGTACTGGGTCGGCTCAATCTTCGGCATGGGCGCCGTTGCGGGTGCGATCATGCTGCCTGCCATCGGCGCTGCCTTAGGCCTCGCGGCAGTGTTCTTCATCTCACGCGCCGTGTTCGGACGTCCGCGAGAGCCGGAGAAGATGCAGGAGTTCGAAGTCCGGGCACTGTTCGCCAGCCTGCGCTTGGCAGACCCAGTCGCCAAACATCTGGCCGACAATGCGCTTGCACCATCGAAGGATGAGTTGCGGGTGTATGCCTATGAAGGCCTGCTGCCGCTTTGCACACTAATAGGCGATCACATCACCGCCCCCGACAACGCCAACAAAACGGATTCTCGATGCCTTTCATTCGAAGACACACTCACCCTGCTGCCAAGGTGGAAGCTAAGGCGTCACCATCGCCGACTGTCCCGTCGCGCCTCGAAGCTCGCACGCCCGATGCGGGCGGCGGGCATTCGAGGCTTGCTTCGGTCGTCATCGCGGTCACCTTCCAACGCCTGATCGAAGATGTGTCGCGTGAGTGGGCGCTGGAAGACGAACTGGTGCTGCATGCCCTACGCCGCTCCACCCGATCTCTTGAAACAGCCAGCGCTCAAGAGCTCTCGGCGTACCTGGGTTCGCTTTCGCCAGAGCAGCTGCGCGGCGTCGCCTCGAACGTCAAAGGCATTTATCACGAGCTTCTGTTCGTGCAGTCCGAGAACGGGGATTGGGATGCCGTTGCGGCCAAGGTAAAGGAGTTCACCAATCATCCCGGCGGCGACGTCGAGTTCATTGTCGATGGCAACGCAATCGGTGAAGTACAATTGAAGGCCGTCGCGTCGGAAACGCAGGTTCTGGAGCATCTGGCGCGTTACCCCGACATCGAGATCAGAGTGACCGAAGAGGTGGCGGCCAAGATGCCCGGCATCGAAAGCTCGAGGTTCTCGAATGCCGAACTAACGCGTGATGTCTATGACAGGCTTGCGGTGTTGCAGGGCGACGGCCTGATCAACGAGATCAGCGAAGGACTGGCCACGTCAACGCTTGTTAGTTCTGCCATTATCGCGGGCAAGGCCGCACGTGGACAGCACCTTTCGGGCATGCAGATTCGATCCTTTCTGATCGATGCAGGGATCGGCGCGACCACAGCCGCAGTGCTGGACGTCCTTCTGCTGCCTGTGATCAACTGAGGCAGTAGGAAGCGATCGTTCGGACATCGCGCAGCGAAAGCCCGCTCCGCCCCGCAAACCCGCCCCCTACTCCCCCCGCCACGTCACCCGCCCGCCACACACCGTCAGCGCCACCGACATCCCGGCGACGGCTTCGGGCGGGGTCGTCTCTATGTCGCCGGAGAGCAGGACGAGGTCGGCGGCGAGGCTGGGTTTCAGGGTGCCGGTCAGGTGCTCGCGATGGGCGGCCCAGGCGCCGCCGGCGGTGTAGGCGCGGAGTATCTCGGGCAGGGGCACGCGCTGGTCCTCGGCACCCTCGTAGGTCGGGCGGGTCAGGGCCGCGCCGATGCCGCGCAGCACCGAGATGTCGGTCACGGGCCAGTCCGAGGCGAAGGCGAGGGGGGCGCCGGCCTCGGCCAGCGTGCGGCAGAGATAGGCGTCCTTCCAGCGGTCCCGTCCGATCACGTCGAGGGTCGGGAACATGGCGAAGTCCATCGCGCCGGGGGCGTGGGGTGGTTGCAGCGACGCCGTGATGCCGAGCGCGCCGAGGCGGGGAATGTCGGCGGGGTCGACAAGCTCGATATGCTCGATCCGGTGGCGGCTGTCGCGTTTGCCGTTGGTCTTTTGGGCGGCCTCGTAGCCGTCGATGGTCGTGCGCACGGCGCCGTCGCCGATGGCATGGACGGCGATCTGCATTCCGCGCCGGTCGATCTCGGTTGCGATCTTGTTGAACCTTTCGCCCGGGAAAAGCGGTTCGGCGCGGTGGCCGGCATGATCGGGGTAGTCGTTCAGCATGTAGGCGGTGCGGCTGTCGATGACGCCGTCCATGAACATCTTGACGAAGTTGCAGGTCAGCCAGTCGTCGTCGAAATCGCGGGTCATGGCCTCGGCCCGGTCAAGCTCGGCCAGGTCCATGTGCGGCTTGAAGTGGAACGGCACCTTGACGCGGGCGGTCAGGGCACCCTGCTTCTGAAGGCCGCGCAGCAGTTCCAGAGTGTAGCGGTTGCCGTCCATGTTGACGATCGACGTGACGCCGTGGCGGGCGGCATGGGCGAGGCCGGCGGCGACCTTGGCGCGGTCGATGGCCTGCTCGGCGTCGGTGGGCCAGGGCGACGGCTCGCCACCCGTCGCGATGCCGAGGTTGAGCCGCGCCTCGCCCCCAAGGGCGATGACGGGGGCGAAGGCCTCGAATTCGCGGAGTTCGCCGGTGGCGGTGCCGTCGGCATCCATGACGATTTCATGGCCGCGCGGGGTCTTGGCACCGTGCAGGATGCCGGCGGCCTTCAGGGCGGCGGTGTTGGCCCAGACGGTGTGGTGGTCGGCCGAGCCGATGGCGATGGGTCGGTCGGCGCTGATCCGGTCGAGGTCGGCCCTCGTCATCGGACGGTCGAGCATCGTGTAATCACCGCCCTGCGCCATGAGGAGCGGCCGGTCCGGGTGGAGCGCGGCGAAATCGCGGAAGGCTTTGGTCAGCGCCGCTTCGCCATGCACGCCGCCGAGTTGCAGATGGGCAAGTTCCGCCCCGCCGAGGACGAGGTGCAGGTGGTTTTCGACGAAGCCGGGGAGGAGGGTTGCTGCCTTGCAGTCGACGGTCTCGGTGTCGGGGCCGGCCAGCGCCTCGATTTCCGCGCGGGCGCCGAGGGCGGCGATCCGGCCTTGGGTCAGCGCGACCGCCTCGGCCCGCGGGTGGCCGGGGTCCATCGTCAGGATGCGGGCATTGGTCAGGATCATGTCAGGGGTCATGGCATGCCTCGGTTGTCACGTGGCCATGGTGCGACGCCCTGCCGCCGCTGGGAAGTGGAAAACTACGCCTTCGCCGCGCGCCTGCGCCAGCCGAGGCCGCCGAGAAGCGAGAGTGCGCCGGCGAAGAGCCATGCCGATGCGGGAAGCGGCACGACCGGACCGGCCGGGACCGGCGTGGGGTCGATCGAGTAGAGGCCGAGCGTGACGTTGGTGAGCGTCACGGTGTTCAGCACCAGGTATTCCGGCAAGGCGGTGCCGCCGGAGGTGTTGTAAAGGAGCAGGACGCATTGGCCGAGCGGACAAGGGGCGGAGGGGGTCGAGTTGGTGACCTCGCCGTCCGGTTGCCCGGCGCCGTGGAACTCGACATCCATGGTGTTGTTCAGCGTGTTGAGGATCGGAGTGTAGACCGGAGCCGCCGCGCCGAGGGCGAGCGTATCGAACAGCGTACCCCCGAGCGTGGCCGAGAAGGACGTGAGCGCGCCGCCACCGAGCGGGGCGTCGAACGTGCCGGGGTTGCCGCCGAACATGACGTTGTAAGTCGCTGCCGCGCCGGGCGAAGCGAACGCGGCTATTGCGGCGACACTGGCCGCAGCCAGTCCGGATGTGCGGATCATGATTGTGCGCCCCTCTGGTTTCCCTAGCGTCAAGATAGCAGAGAAAGCGCTTCGCGGCCAGTCCCCGGAGATCGGGTCGACCGGCGTCATGCGGGCGGTCGCCTGCCCTTGCGGCCCGCCTTGCGATACCCGACAGTCAGGCGACCAGTTGACAGGAGGATATCCGATGGAGATCAGGAAGGGCGGCTCGCGGCCGTCGGGAAGGGGACCGGCGGAATACTTCACCGGATCGGTGCGGATGGACCCGGTCATCGAGACGCCGGAACCGGCGCGGGTCCGGGCCGTCACTGTCACCTTTGAACCGGGCGCACGGACGGCCTGGCATACCCATCCGCTGGGGCAGACGCTGATTGTGCTCTCGGGGCTCGGGCTGGCGCAGAGCTGGGACGGTCCGGTGACCGAGATACGCCCCGGCGACACCGTCTGGTTCGGGCCGGGCGAGAAGCACTGGCACGGCGCAAGCCCGACCGTCGCCATGTCGCATCTGGCGATTCAGGAAGCGCAGGATGGGACAACGGTGGAATGGCTCGAGCAGGTTTCGAAGGAGGAATACGGGGCGACGGCGGGCTGAGCCAAGCCCCTTACAGGATGGGTTGACGATCGCCACTCGGCACGCGCGGTCATTTTCGGAAAGACCGCCTCGAGCCCTTTCCTGACCTTGGGCTGCCAGCTGGCGTTGACTGCAATCTCAAGACTTCAGGTGCGGTTTTTCTTTGGTCGTTATGCGCGGGACAATTCGACGTAATCCAAATCAGAATAGCCGCCTCGAAAAGATGCATCGCTGGACAATCTGTCACGGGCCCCAAGGATTGTTTGCATCTCCTCGATACTTAGGTGCTTTGAAGCAAGACATGCTTCTTGAAAGGATGGTACATGACCGACACCAAAGACTATGGCTCCAATCCATATGTTGTGGACATCGAGAAGGACACGCTAGAAAACTCCAACTTTCGCACCACGCGCTGGACCGGCAAGAACATCCAGCTGACACTGATGACGATCCCGGTGGGCGGCGATATCGGGCTGGAGGCGCACGAAAACATTGACCAATTCCTGCGCCTCGAACAGGGCACAGGCCGCGTTCAGATGGGACCGACCAAGGATCAGTTTAACTTTGAGCGGGAAGTAAGCGCAGACTGGGCAGTGTTCGTGCCTGCCGGGACTTGGCACAATGTCACCAATATCGGCAATGAGCCGATCAAACTTTATGCGATCTATGGCCCGCCGGATCATCTCCATGGCACGGTGCACGCGACGCAAACCGACGCGGAAAACGACCCAAATGAGCATTAATTGCCAATAGCCGCTCCACAAGGGCGGCTATTTCCCTCTTGGCGGGATCGGTCTGAATTGCCAATTGCACGACCAAACACGAACGGCAGCCAAGTTTCGCGCAGCCGATACTCAAGGAGTCAAGCGCCCTCGCGCATTTCTGCGAGGGCGCGGCCCTGTCCTGATCCAGCCCGCAGGGGCGTTTGTCTCAGGGGTTCGACACATCCGGTCCGGGGGCCGGACGCTGAGCCACGTCCCGTCATCCGGCGGGCGAAAGTGAGGATGCCGCCCGACCGGCCTGAACGGCCGATCAGTTCACCAGCCCCGCATGCCTCATTGCGGAATCGATCCGGGACTTGGTCTCGGGCAGGAGCGTCGTCAGCGGCAGCCTCACCTCGTCAGAGCACATCCCGAGCTTCGACAGCCCATATTTCGCGCCGGCGAGGCCGGGTTCGATGAAGATCGCCTCGTGCAGCGGCATCAGCCGGTCCTGGTAGTCGAGCGCGCGGGCGTAGTCGCCTGACAGCGTCGCCTCCTGAAACTCGGCGCAAAGACGCGGCGCAACATTGGCGGTGACGCTGATGCAGCCCGTGCCGCCATGGGCGTTGAAGCCAAGCGCCGTTGCGTCTTCGCCCGACAACTGCACGAAATCGCGCCCGCAGGCGGCGCGTTGCTGGCTTACCCGCTCGATCTTTCCGGTCGCGTCCTTGACGCCGATGATGCGGGGCAGCTTGGCGAGTTCGCCCATCGTCTCGGGCGTCATGTCGACGACCGAACGCGGGGGGATGTTGTAGATGATGATCGGCAGGTTGCAGGCATCGTGCATCGCCTTGAAATGGGCGTAGAGGCCGCGCTGCGTCGGCTTGTTGTAGTATGGCGTCACGACCAGCGCGGCATCGGCGCCCGCGCGTTCGGCGTGGCGGATCAGGTCGATCCCCTCGGCGGTGTTGTTCGACCCCGCGCCCGCGATCACCGGGACGCGTCCAGCGGCTGCCTTCACCACCTCTTCGATGACGCGGCCATGTTCGGCATGGCTCAGCGTCGGGCTTTCGCCGGTGGTGCCGACCGGGACCAGCCCATGCGTGCCCTCGGCGACGTGCCAGTCCACCAGCTTCTTGAGCGCGTCGATATCCAGCGCGCCGTCCTTCAACGGCGTGACGAGGGCAACGAAAGACCCCTTGAACATGACACGCTCCTTTGCGGTGAGGGCGATGGGCCCGGTGGAATCGCGCGGACCCTATAGGGATGCGCGGCGCTTGCCAAGTTTCCCTGTTGCGGGCTGCGCTGTGGACGCTATCCTTGGGAAAAACACCCGAGGCAGTGCCGAGACATGATCCGTACCCTGATGCGCGCCGCGCCCATTGCGTTGGCCATTCTTCTGCCCCTGCAACCCGCACGCGCCGACGATGCCGGCGGGTTCCGCGCGGCCCTGGCAGCCGCGGACCAGCGCGACTGGCCCACCGCCGTCGCCAAGGCCCGCGTTGCCGGCCCGCTTGCCGCTGCGGTCATCGACTGGGAACGGCTCAGAGATGGCAAGGGGACGTTCGCCGAGTACCCCGCCTTTCTCGCCCGCTACCCGGATTGGCCGGGCCTGCCGCTCTTGCGCGAAAAGGGCGAGGCGGTGATCTTCGAGGGGACCGATCCCGCCAGTGTAATCGCCTATTTCGACGCCGGGAAACCGCAGACCGGGACCGGGAGCCTTGCGTTGATCGCGGCGTTGCAGGCGCGGGGCGTGGGACAGGCCGCCGCGGAAGAGGCGGTCCGCGCCTGGCGCACCCTGCCGATGACCGACGCGGAGCAGGTGCTTTTCCTATCCCGCCACGGCGCGCTTCTGGCCGATCACCATGACGGCCGCACGGCGGCGATGCTTCGGGCGGGCCGGGTGGCGGATGCGAGGCGCATGCTGCCGCTCAACAGCCCCTATACCCGCGCGGTGGCCGAGGCGCGGATCGCGCTTCAAACCGATGACAAGGGCGTCGATGCCCTGATCGCCGCGCTGCCGGAAAAGGCGCTGAACTCCGGCGGGCTGGCCTATGACCGCTTCCGCTGGCGCATCCGCAAGGATCTTTATGACAGCGCCGATACGCTCATGCTGGAGCGGTCGACGAGCGTCGAAGCGCTGGGCGATCCGGAGCAATGGGCCGACTGGCGCCGGAAGCTGGCGCGCAAGGAGATGCGCGAGGGCGATGCGCGGCGGGCCTACCGGATGGCGGCGGAGCACCATCTCAAGCGCGGGTCCGACTATGCCGATCTGGAATGGCTGGCGGGTTACATCGCACTGCGAAAGCTGGGCGACGCAAAGACGGCGCTTCAGCATTTCGACCGGTTCGCCAAGGCGGTGAGCGGGCCTATCAGCCTGTCGCGGGCCGGCTACTGGCGGGGGCGAGCCTATGAGGCGCTGGGCATGGCCGCCGAGGCGAAGGCCGCCTATGCCGAGGGCGCGCGTTATCCGACCGCGTTCTATGGACTTTTGTCGGCCGAGAAGATCGGCCTGCCGCTATCGCCCGCGATGGCCGGCGGCGAAGCTTTCCCTGACTGGCGCGGCACGTCCTTCGCGAAGTCATCGGTCTTCCTCGCCGCGCGAGAGTTGATGGCAGCGGGTGACAGGACGCTGGCCGCGCGGTTCCTGCTGCATCTGGGCGAGGGGCTTTCGGGCTATGAGATCGGCGCTCTGGCGGGAATGGCGATGGAGGAGAAGGAGCCCTATGTCGCGCTGGCGCTGGCCAAGGCGGCGGCCGACAAGGGCGTCATCTGGCCCTCGGCCTATTTCCCGGTGCCTCCGCTCTCGGGCCTCGACCTGCCGGTGCGCCCCGAACTTGCGTTGTCGATCGCGCGGCGGGAAAGCGAGTTCAACCCCTCGGTCATCTCGCACGCCGGGGCGCGCGGGCTGATGCAGGTGATGCCGGGCACGGCCGAGATGATGGCCAAGAAGATCGGCGTCGGCTATGACGGCGGCAAGCTGACGACGGACTGGCAATACAATGCGCAGCTCGGCGCCGCCTATCTCGATGAGTTGGTCAAGGAATTCGGCGCCTCTCCGCTGCTGGTCGCCACCGGCTACAATGCCGGACCGGGCCGGTCCCGCCGCTGGATCGGGGAACTCGGAGACCCGCGCAGCGATTCCGTCGATCCGGTCGACTGGATCGAGGCCATTCCGTTTCAGGAAACCCAGACCTACGTGATGCGGGTGGCCGAAAGCCTGCCGATCTACCGAGCACGGCTGACGGGCCAGATCGCACCGTTCCGGTTCAGCGAGGAGTTGAAGGGGCGATAGGCGCCGCGGGGTCCGGCAGCGGGGGACGTTCCCTGTCGATGCGCTCGGCGACGAGTTGCTGGAGCTTCCACAGGCCCCGGTCGTGTACGCCGCGCGCCTCGAGATGCGTGACGGTGTTGAGAAGATACTCTGCCCCGGTGCCGACATGCCCGCAGGCGACGGCCAGAACCTCGGCCACCGCGTCGGGCGGGAGCCGCCCGGCATAGAGCGGCGAAGCGCGGTTCATCACGAAGGCAAGGGCGGCGACCGGGCCGGCATCGCTTTCGGCGCGGACCCAACGCGGCATGTTGGTGATCGGCTTGACGGTGAACTCGCGGCGGAACAGCCGGTCGAACTGCCCCGCGAGATCATCCGCGGGAAGCTCGTAGAGCACGCCGCGGCACGCGCCGCCACGGTCGAGCGCCATCATCAGCCCAGGCCGCTCGGGGGTTCCGCGGAACCGGTGCTGACGCAGGCAGAAGGCCCGGTGCCAGCCGTGCAGATGGCCAATGCGTTCGGCCACATGGGGGATCTCGGGCTTCCAGATGAGCGAGCCATAGGCGAAGAGATGGGTCGGGCCGTCGGGCGCGGGGTGCGCGGCAAGGATGCGCCGGACCCAGCCGGCATAATCGGCGTCGGTCTGCCGTTCTCCGGCGGCGGCCGGTCGGTCCTCGACCGCGCGATGGACGCGTGCCACGTGTTCCGCCGTGAGTGTGAGCGCCCGACTCCGGACCGTCATGGCAGCCTCAAGCGAATCTGCGATCCCCTGTCGGAACGAGGATAGCGGAATCGGGCGCCTTGCGGAACTTCGCTTCGCTTCGAAACACCCGCCGAATCCGCAGGATCGGCACGGTTGGCGGCAGGGGCCGGAGCCTGCGCGCGGATTCAGGCGCCGCGGCCGGCGGGCCGGGCCGGCGGCACGGGAAAGACCAGGTCATAGGCCAGATTGAACAGGAAGGCGTAGACCAGGTAGAACCCCGCGAAGGCGACGTCCATGACCAAGGCTTCGACGAGGTCGACCGCGAGATACCAAGCGATGAACGGGACCAGGATCAGGATGAGGCCGACCTCGAACAGCACCGCGTGGAGGATGCGGATCGCCAGCGACTTGGCGACGCGGCCGGTCAGCCGCTGCAGTGCGTGGTCGAAGGCGAGGTTGTAGACGTAGTTCCAGACGGTCGCCAGCGTCGCCCCGACGAGGCCGACCACGCCGATGTCGAAAAGCGGCTTGCCGAAGGCCAGGGCGCCGAGCGGCGTGACCAGAAGAAGGCCGATGACCTCGAAGCTGACGGCGTGGCGGATACGGTCGGATGTGGTGCGCATGGTGCCTCCCGAATGTGCATCGGGCCGTCCCGAAGTTCAGTCCCGCGCCGGGGGAGGTCGTCCTCGCTTCCAGCCGGAATATAAGGCGCTGGTCCGCCGGCGCAAGGGTGGCCGGGCGCCGCAGGCCCTTCAGGCCCCCGCCCGCACCCGCGCCCGCCAGAGTGTGAAGAGCCCCGCCGCCACGACGATCGCCGCGCCGAGGGCGACGTTGAGCTCCAGAGCCTCGCCAAAGACCGTGATGCCGACGGCTGCGGCAAAGACGAGCTGGAAATAGGCGAAGGGCTGGATCGCGCTGGCTTCCGCAACTTCCAGTGCGCGGATCATCAGCCAGTGGCCCGTCACGGCCGAACAGCACAGGACCGCCATCCAGGCCCAGTCGTTGCCCGTCATCGGCTCCCAGTGGAACAGCCCGACTGCGGTCATCACGACCGCGCCAGTGATGCCGGTCCAGAAGAAGCTGACCGCGGATCGGTCGCCGCGCGCGACGAACCGGGTGAGAAGCCCGTAAAGCGCGAACATGAAAGCGGCGGCAAGCGGCACGAGGGCGGCGGGTGAAAACGTCCGGAAGCCGGGTTCGAGAATGATCAGAACACCGACAAAACCAATGCCGATCGCCATCCAGCGCCGCCAGCCCACGCGTTCACCAAGGACAGGGCCGGAAAGTGCCGCGACGAGGAGCGGGTAACAGACGAAGACCGCGTGGCTTTCCACGAGGCCGAGAAGCGTATAGGCCGTGACCATGACGCAGATCTCGGCGGCGAGGAGCAGCCCCCGCACAGTCTGGATCAGCGGGTAGCGCGTGCGGGCGGCGTTTGAAATCCCGCCCGCGCGGCGCGATGCGATTGCGACCACGAAAAGCGCGAAGAACCAGTAGCGCACCATCACGATCATGTAGACGTTGTATTCACTGGCGAGATGCCGGGAAATGCCGTCCTGCATCGCGAAGACGAAGCTGGTCGCCGTCATCAGGATCGCGCCGAGGCGGTTGTCGGGTTCGCTCATGTCGCCTTGCCGTATCTGCCCCGGCTCATGTGCCGCTTGTGGCCGTAGCCCTGGGCCCGCTCTACCTGAAACCCCGCCGATGCCAAGCCCCTTCGGACGAAACCCGCCGCCGAATAGGTGGCGAAGGTGCCGTTCGGCGCAGTATGGGCGGCCACCTCGGACATGAGGGTCTGGCACCAAAGCTCGGGGTTCTTCGCGGGCGAGAAGCCGTCAAGGAACCAGGCGTCGGCAGTCCCGGTCCAGCGCGGCAGCGTTTCACGCGCGTCGCCCTCGACGACCTCGACATCGACGGGGCCGAGCGCGAAGCGCCGCGCCCCGATGGACCAGGCCGACAGAAGCGGCTTTGCAGCCGCGCCGGCTTCGGGAAAGGCGGCGAGCGCGCGGGCCATGTCGGCGGTAGGCATCGGGAAGGCCTCGAAGCTGGTGTAGCTGAGCCGGCCCGCAGCGCCGGAGGCGCTCCAGGCGATCAGCGTCGCGACGAGGTTGAGCCCGGTGCCGAAGCCAAGTTCGGCGATGCGGAAGCCATGTGAGAAGCGGGCGGGAAGGTCATTGCCTGACAGAAACACGTGACGGCTTTCGGCCAGACCGCCCGTCAGCGAGAAATAGGGGTCGTCGAAACGCGACGAGACCGGCGTGCCATTCCGCCACGTCACCCTGTCGCTCTGGTTCTTCGCGGTCATCTGTCCTAACCCTTTGAACGGCAGTTAGGCGAAGGGCGGAGCGATGGCAATCGCGGATGTGACGGTCATGGGCGGTGGTATCTTCGGGCTGGCGATCGCCTGGGAATGCATCCGACGGGGGGCATCGGTCCGGTTGATCGAGCGCGACCGGATCGGGGCGGGATCGTCGGGCGGGATCGTCGGCGCGCTGGCGCCGCATGTGCCCGAGCAGTGGAACCCGAAGAAGGCGTTTCAGCTTGAAAGCCTGCTGATGGCGGGAGATTTCTGGGCCGAGTTGGCCGAAGTGTCCGGCGTCGATCCCGGCTATGCGCGGACCGGCCGGGTGCAGCCCTTGCCCGATGGCATTGCCGTCGCGCAGGCCCGGAAACGGGCACTCGGCGCGGCGCAGTTGTGGCAGGGCAAGGCGGAGTGGCGCATCGTGCCAGCTGTGGCGGATGGCTGGACGCCGGAAAGTGGCAGCGGCTGGATGGTCGAGGACACCCTCTCGGCGCGGCTGCATCCACGCCAGGCGATGCGGGCTTTGGCGGCGGCGATCCGCGCCAGGGGCGGTGTGGTGGCCGAGGGCAGGCCCGAGCCGCCGGCGGTGGTTGCTGCGAACAAGCGAAGCCCCGGGCCGGTGATCTGGGCCACGGGTGTGCGGGGGCTGGCCGACCTGTCGGCCGATCTGGGGCTGGCCGTGGGCGGCGGGGTCAAAGGGCAGTCGGCGCTTTTCGTCTGCGAGGCGCGGGACCGGGCGCAGCTCTTCGCCGAGGGGCTGCATGTCGTGCCGCACGGCGACGGCACGGTGGCGGTCGGCTCGACCTCGGAGCGGGAGTTCGATGCGCCCGACCGGGTGGACCGTCAGGTCGAGTCGCTGATTGAAACGGCTCGGGACCTTTGTCCTTCGCTGCGCGAGGCGCCGGTGATCGAGCGCTGGGCCGGGGTGCGGCCAAGGGCGAAAAGCCGCGCGCCGATGCTGGGCGCCTGGCCGGGGCGGCAGGGGCAGTTCGTCGCCAATGGCGGCTTCAAGATCGGCTTCGGCATGGCGCCGGGAGTGGCGCGGGTGATGGCCGATCTGGTGCTGGAGGGGCGCGACCGGATCCCGCAGGGGTTCCGGGTCGAGGACAATCTCTGACGCCCCGCGCGGAGCATGGCCTGGTTTGATGGGCCAGATGGCCTGTCGTTTTTGCCGAATGGATTGCTCTTCAGGGCGACGGTGCTGGCCCACCGTGCCATTGCGGCCCTTCGCACAGGGCGCAGCGAAGGGCCGGATTGAGCCCATAAAGACTGATGCTGCATCATGCGCAAATGGCTGCTACTTTCCCCTGAAACACCTCACAGTTGCCAAAGACGGAAAACGATGATGACGAACTCTGTTTTGAAAGGCCAATGCATGTGCCGCTCGGTCACCTACGAGGTAACCGACGCCTTTGCGTATGCGATGTACTGTCATTGCTCGGATTGCCGACGCAGGACCGGTTCGGCTTTCAAGCCATTTGGCGGCATCAAGCTCAACGAGGTCAAAGTTGTGAACGGAATCGAACATGTGATTGCCTACGGGGATCAAATCGACCATGATTTGCTTTGTAGTCTTTGTGGTTCTCTTCTTTATTCGGTCGTCAGAGAAGGCGAATACGCGCATGTGACGCTTGGAACGCTCGTAGATGCGCCAAGCATTCAGCCGCTAATGCACATCTTTGTTGGGTCAAAGGCCCCTTGGTATACCATTACCGATAACCTACCACAGCACGACGAGTTGCCCTAAGACACATGGAGCGACAATGACTCATAACAGGCAACCGCTGTCCGCGAAAGTTGGCGCAATAACCATATTCGTTAGCGATCTTGAAAGATCGCGCGACCACTACCGAAACTTTTTGCGACTGGCCCCAATTTTTGAAGATGAGGTCTCCGCTGCCTTCAAAGTTGGAGAGACCATTGTAAACTTGCTGGCGCACAAGGCCGTGCCCGAGATGGTCGAACCTCACAAAATGGCGACGAATGGCTTGCGGGCCGTATATACATTGCCCGTGTCGGACGTGAATACGACAGTAGCCGAGTTGGAGGATGTAGGTCTAACGCCAACCAGCGGACCAGTAGACAGACCGTGGGGGATTAGAACAGCGAACTTTGCCGATCCAGATGGTTATATCTGGGAGATTTGTAGCGACTTGTAACATAATCGCCAAACCAAGAGCAGTCATTCGCGAAGGCGCAGCGAAAGGCAACTTCGTCCGCACTGTGTTTGTCCGACCCAGCCGGTGCGAATGGCGGGCTCCGGCAGGGGTCGCGTCGGCAAGGCAGGCCAGCCGGAGAGCGTAACAAGGTGTCCATGCGGATTCCGCGTGAGGGAGGCTCGGTGGGTCGACGTTCAGCCAGGGGCGGGCCATGCGGCAGGCCGGACATGGCGTCGGTCCGACCGGTCACGCCCTCGGCGCGGCGGCGCGGCGCAGGCGGTCGTTGATCGCGCGGCCAAGCCCGGTTTCGGGGATGGGCGAGACGGCGATGGTGCCCTTGGCGGCGGCATCGGCGCGGCGCAGATAGTGGAAAAGATTGGCGGCGGCCTCGACCAGGTCGCCGGTGGCGGAGAGATTGAGCCCGGCGCCGGTGGCGGTAGGGCCGAAGCCGAGCCAGAATTCGCCGGCCTGTGGCTTGTCCACGTTCAGGCGCATCGGTGCGGTTGGGGCGTAGTGTGACGGGAGCTGCCCGGGCGCAGTCGGCGTATGGCCGTTGCCTCCGGTCTCGATCTTGTGGCCAAGGCACGCTTCCAGCGCTTCGGCGGGCAGTCCGCCGGGGCGGAGCAGTTCGGGCGCTCCGTTGAGGCCGAGGATCGTGGATTCGAGACCGACTTCGCACGGGCCGCCATCGACGACAGCCGCGATCCGGTCGCCAAGCCCCGCCATGACGTGTTCGGCCCGGGTCGGGCTGACCTTGCCGGAGGGGTTGGCCGAGGGCGCGGCGAGCGGGCCGCCGAACGCTTCGAGCAGGGCGCGAGCGACCGGGTGGGCTGGCACACGGACAGCGACGGACGGCAGGTCGGCGGTGACAAGCGGCGAGAGCCGCGCCGAGGGACGGAGCGGCAGGACAAGCGTGAGCGGGCCGGGCCAGAAGGCGGAGGCCAGACGCTCGGCCCGGTCATCGAAGACGGCGACGGCGCGCGCGGCGGCAAGGTCGGGCACATGGACGATGAGTGGATTGAAGCGCGGGCGGCCCTTTGCCTCGAAGATGCGCGCCACGGCCAGATCGGAGCGCGCATCACCGCCCAGCCCATAGACCGTCTCGGTCGGGAAGGCGACAAGCTCCCCGGCCGCGAGCAACCTCGCGGCGCCGGCGATGCCTTCGGGCGAAGGGGGGAGGAGTTCGGTCAAAGCCTGGGTCTTTCCTTGTGACGCAGCGTTCGGGTTGAAGGGGTCTGACGTTGCGGCAATCATGTAGCAAGTGAATACGCGCCGGCTTTCAGCTTGCCAAGGCGCGGGCTCAGGAGAAACCGATGCCCTACAGATCGCCGGTCACCGATATCCGCTTCATCCTCGATCACGTCGTGCCGCTCGCGCGGGTTTCCGCGACTGAAAGGTTCGCCGAGATCACCAGCGACGTGGCCGAGGCGGTTCTGGATGAGGCGGGAAAGCTGTGTGACACGGTTGTGGCACCGGTGCAACGCGCGGGCGACCTCAATCCGGCGCGGCTCGAGAACGGGATCGTGCGCACGTCGCCCGGCTTCGCCGAGGCCTTCGCGCAGATCGCCGAGGGTGGCTGGGTCGCACCGGCGGCCCCGGCGGAGCATGGCGGGATGGGCCTGCCGCAGATGCTCAACATGGCGATCAACGACATGATGTCGGGGGCATGCCTGTCGCTGGAGCTCAATCCCCTGCTCACACAGGGTCAGATCGAGGCGCTGGAACATCACGCAAGCGAGGAGATCAAGGCGCTCTATCTGCCGAAGCTGATCTCGGGGACATGGTCCGGCACGATGAACCTTACCGAGCCGCAGGCCGGAAGCGACGTGGGCGCCGTCCGCACCAAGGCCGCGGCCAACGGCGATGGCACCTATGCGATTACCGGGCAGAAGATCTTCATCACCTGGGGTGATGCCGATTTCATGGAGAATGTCTGCCACCTGGTGCTTGCGCGCCTGCCAGACGCGCCGGAAGGAACGAAGGGGATAAGCCTGTTCCTGGTGCCGAAGTTCATCCCCGACGCGGAAGGGCGTCCGGGCAAGCGCAATGGCGTGAGCGTGGTGAGCCTTGAACACAAGCTCGGCCTGCATGGCTCGCCCACCTGCGTGATGGCCTATGAAGGTGCCACCGGCTGGCTCATCGGTGCGGAGTCGAAGGGCATGGCGGCGATGTTCACGATGATGAACAACGCGCGGTTGGGTGTGGCGATGCAGGGGATCGGGGTCGCCGAGGCCGCCTGCCAGGCGGCGGTCGAATATGCGGCGGAGCGCCGGCAGATGGGGCCGATCATCGACCACCCCGACGTGCGGCGGATGCTGGCGACGATGCGGGCCGAGGTGTTCGCCGCTCGGGCGATCGGGCTTGCCTGCGCGCAGGCGACCGATATGGCGGGCGCGACGGGCGCACAGGATTGGGCGGCGCGGGCGGCGTTCCTGACACCCATAGCCAAGGCTTACGGGACCGACATGGGCATGGCGGTGGCGGAGATGGCGGTGCAAGTGCATGGCGGCATGGGGTTCATCGAGGAAACCGGTGTCGCGCAGTTCGGCCGCGACGTGCGGGTGACCGCGATCTATGAGGGCACCAACGGCATTCAGGCGATGGACCTCGTCGGCCGCAAGATGGTCGACGGCGGCGAGATGGCCTTCCGCTTGCTCGAAGAGGTCGAGACCGGGGCGGAGACGGCGCGGAGCATGCTGCCGGACCTTGCCGAGGATGTCTGGACCGCTGCGGAAACGCTGCGCGAGGCGACCGAGTGGCTGGTCGGGCAGGAGATGCCGGACCGTTTCGCCGGCGCTGTGCCGTATTTGCGCGCCTTCGCCCGGGTTCTGGGCGGGCACTATCACCTTCGTGCGGCGATCGCCGAGGGCGGCGGCGCGCGCATGGCGCTCGCGCGGTTCTACATTCGCCGCCTGATGCCGCTTTATGCCGCGCAACTGGCCGAGGCGCGCGAGGGCGCAGCGGGCGTTCTGGCGCTTTCGCCCGACAAGCTGGCGTCATGATGGACGGTCCCGGCGGCACGGAAGGCGGCATCCGTTTTCCCTTCGCTGAGCCGCCCGCGCCGGGCGAGGCGACGGAACTCGCCGAAGGGGTGCTCTGGCTGCGGCTGCCGCTGCCGATGGTCCTGAACCACGTCAATATCTATGCGCTCGACGACGGGGACGGCTGGACGCTGGTCGATACCGGTCTTGATACCGGCAAGGCCCGCGCGATCCTCGATGCCGCTTTCGCTGGCCCCCTGGCGGGGCGTCCGCTGAGGCGGGTCGTGGTGACGCACTACCATCCCGATCATGTCGGTCTGGCGGGCTGGCTCCAAACCCGCGGGGCGGAATTGGTCACAACCCGCACTTCGTGGCTTTTCGCCCGGATGCTGGTGTTGGACGAACAGGACCGGCCGGTTCCCGAGGTGCTGGCGTTCTGGCGGCGTGCGGGGATGAACGCCGCGCTGTTGGAAAAGCGCGCCGAAGAGCGGCCTTTCAACTTCGCCGATGTCGTAGCCCCGCTGCCGCTGGGCTATACCCGGATCGCGGACGGCCAGACGATCCGCATGGCCGGGCGCGACTGGGCGATCCGGGTAGGCAACGGCCACGCGCCGGAACATGCCACGTTCTGGGAAGTGGGCGGCGACCTGGTGATCGGCGGCGATCAGCTCTTGCCGTCAATCTCGGCCAATCTCGGCGTCTATGCCTCCGAACCGATGGCCGATCCGGTGGCCGAATGGCTGGAAAGCTGCGAAGGCTTCAAGCCCCATGCGCGGGAGGGTCAGCTTGTGCTGCCGGGGCACAAGCTGCCGTTCACCGGACTGCCGCTGCGACTTGACCAGATGATCGAGAACCATGTGGGCGCGCTCGGGCGCCTCGAGTCGCATCTCCGGACGCCGCGAACGTCGGTGGAGTGTTTCATGCCGCTCTTCAGAAGAGAGATAGGCGAAAGTGAATACGGGCTGGCGCTGGTTGAAGCCGTCGCGCATTTGAACCATCTTCTTCTGGCGGGCCGCGTCGAGCGCGTGATGGGAGCGGAAGGGGCCTGGCTGTGGCGGACAAAGAGATAACCGATCTGATCCAGACCTCTGCAGAAGTGCACGAGGCTTCGGCGCTGCCCTGCGCGCGGGTCGTGCATACCAGCCCCGATGCGCCCCCGACCGCCGAGATGGAACCGCTGCCGGAAGGCCTTGGGCCCGAGGCGATCGCATCCAAGAGCCCGGCGCAATGGGCCTATGAGCGGCTGATCCTCTACATCAAGAATTTCGAAGGCCAGCTCGACAACGAACATGAGGTGGCGATGGGCTTTGCCGGCGGTGAAACAGGTGTGCTCAGGATCGAGGGGATCGGCTATTTCGACCCCGACATCGTCACGTTTTACGGACGGGACGAGGGCGAAATGCGTACCCAACTCATCCAGCATGTCAGCCAGCTATCGGTGATGCTGCGTGCGCTGCCCAAAGCGCCCGAGGTCGAAGAGCCGCGCCGGATCGGGTTCCAGCTCGCCGCCGATCTTGGGAAGAAGTGATGGCCTCGGACCGGTCCTACCACATGGATCGGGCGGCGCGCTCGGGCCATTCCCTGTCATAGGCAGCGCCAGCGTGGCGGGGTCGATCTCGCGCACCACGGGGCCGTCATCGCCGCGCGGGCTGGCGTCGGTGCCTTCGGGTCCGACGGTCGACAGGATGCAGAGCCGCGAGCGGGCGATCCATGCCCGGTAGGCGGGCGTCATCCACCGCGCGACCTTGATCCGCGCCGCTTCGCCCGGGGTGCCATAGTGCGCTTCCAGATCTTCGGTCCTCGTGATGATGTCCATCTTTCAGCCTTTCGCGACGAAGCCTGCCTCGGCCATCAACCGGTCCGAGGCGCCTTCGACCATCGGTTCGATCTCGGCCATGAATTCCTCGACCGTGCGACCGGCGGGGATGCGCGGCAGGAACTCCACCACCGCGAGGCCGGGTCGTCTCAGCAGCCCATGGCGCGGCCAGAAGACGCCGACATTGGTCGCGGCGGGCACGCAGTCCTGCCCGACCTGCGAATAGAGGACGCCGACCCCGACCTTGTAAGGCTTCATCGCCCCGGCGGCGACGCGGGTGCCTTGCGGATAGATGATGAGTTGACCGGGCCAGGCGGTGCCGGCCCGAACGTCGGCGACCATCTGCTTGACGGCTTGCCCGCGCTTGCCGCGATCGACCGGAATGCAGCCAAGCCGCTTGGCGTACCAGCCGACGATCGGCGCCCACAGAAGCTCTTTCTTCATGATGAACTTCGGGCGTGGCACGACCGAGACGATCAGGATGATGTCGAAGAAACTTTGGTGTTTCGCGGCGATCAGAACCTCGTCGGTGGGCACATCGCCGCGGATTTCCGACTTCAGCCCGACAAGGATCGCCGCCGAACCCCGGACCCAGCGGCAATAGGCGTGGACGGCGTCGAACACGGCTTCGCGCCGGAAGATCACGAAGGGAGTCCAGAAAAGCGCATAGAGCGCCATCGCCAGATACATCTGGACGATAAAGATCACCGACATGAGGTACTGGATGGCAACCCTCATGGCACCTCCCTGAGCGTCCTGAGCGCGGCCGCCCGCGTAGCGGCGAAGGCCACGATAGCAGCGGCGGGCGGGATGACCAGCGGCCAGAGCCATTGCATCCCGACAAATCCAAGACCGGTGAGAAAACCGCCTTCCTCCGCCGCCGCCGGAAGAAGCGCCACGGCGCTCATTCCCAGAAGGGTGCCGGCCGCCGCACCGGCGAAGGCGCGCAGCGTGAAGCGGCGGACGAAGGCGCGGGCGATGTAGATGTCGCGCGCGCCGACAAGTCGCAGGACGCGGATGATTTGGCCATTGCTGGCGAGCGCGGCCAACGCGGCGAGCGTGACCATCGCCGCCGTCACAAGGCCGATAAGCCCCAGCGAGACAAGACCGAGCGTCCGCAGCCGTCCCGCGGCGGCGACAAGCGGTCTGCGCCAGCGCTGGTGGTCGTCGAGCGTCGCCCCCGGCACCTCGGCGGAGAGCCGGAGCTTCAAGCCCTCGGCGTCGAAACCGTCGGCGGTTTCGGCCAGTTCGACAAGCTGCGGGATCGGCAGGCTGTCGACCGGCAGGTCGGGGCCGAACCACGGTTCGAGAAGCCTGCGCGTCTCGGCCGGGTCGAGCGCGCGCGCATCGGCAACGCCAGGCGTCACCGCGAGAATGTCGAGCACCAGCCGGGTCTGCGCCTGCATCTGCTCGGCCGGAGCGGAGATGCGGATGGTCGCGCCTTGCGAAAGGGCATCGGACCAGCGGTCGGCGAGACGCCCCGTCGCAAGCGACAGCGCCAACGCGAAGACCGACAGGAAGGCCATCGCCGCGGCGGTCAGGAGGGTCAGCCATGCCGAGGCGCCCGAAGGGGGCACCACCCGGTCGGCACGGGTGTCGCCGGTCAGCAACGCGGAAATCCGGGTGAGCCTTTCGATCACAGGTTCACCTCCGCCGACTGGACGTGACCGCCCCTGATCCGCAGCACCCGCGCGGAAACCTGCGCCTTGGCCGCGCGGATCAGGTTGAGGTCGTGCGTGGCGACGAGAATGGTCTTTCCCATCCGGTTCAACTCGACCAGAAGTGTCAGCAGCCTGAGCGACATGTCCCAGTCAAGATTGCCCGTCGGCTCGTCCGCCAAAAGCACTTCCGGCGACATGATGACGGCGCGGGCCAGGGCGGCGCGCTGACGCTCGCCGCCTGAAAGCGACGGCGGCAGCGAGTTGACCTGGCCAGAAAGCCCGACCCACGCCAGAAGCTCCTTCATCTCGGCCGGATCGGCGTCGCGCCCGGTCGCGGTGAGCGGCAGCGCGACATTCTCGGAAAGCGGCAGATGGTCGAGAAACTGGCAGTCCTGATGCACGACACCGATGCGGCTGCGCAGACGGGCGACATCATCGCGGCCGTGATCGCCGAGGTCGCGGCCGAAAAGCGCGATGCGCCCCGCGGTCGGAGTAAGCTCGCCGTAGCAGAGCTTGAGGAAGGTCGACTTGCCGGCGCCCGAGGGGCCGGTCAGGAAATGGAACGATCCGGGCGCGAGCGTGAGCTTGATGTCGGCAAGGAGCAGCCCGCCGCCATAGTCATGCGCCACGTTGTCGAATTCGATCACCGCTCCTCCCGGGCCGGGCTGGCCGATTTGCCGCGCTTCCGCCGGATTGTTCGTGAAAGTTCACAAACACTTGGACGGTTGCGCAATGCTTGCTACAACACAGAAACGGCAATGGCCAGAATGGCCTTGATAACCGGAACTGGGCCGGCACCGTCCGGCGAGCGGGTTGGACTGATATGCGTTTGATATGCCCAAGTTGCAGCGCTCAGTACGAGGTGGACGAAAGCGTCATTCCTGACGAGGGCAGGGACGTGCAGTGTTCAAATTGCGGAAACACGTGGTTCCAGCGCAGTGCGGCGCAGCTCGGTGCAGAAGAGGACGCCAAGGCCCATGCCGCCGAGATGGCCGAGGCCGAGTCGGCCCGCATGGCCGGCGAAAAGGTCGCCGAGGAGGCGGCGCGGGCCGAGTCCGAACCGGACGAGTCCGGGCGGGCTGCCGAAGGCGCTGCGGAGGATGCCGACGATGCGCCGGATCATGCCGCCGATGCGCCGGATCATGCCGCCGATGCGCCGGATGACGCTCCAGAGGACGAGGATGGGCATGGGTCGGACCGGCCCGACGACGATGCCGCCGCCCCCGAAGACGCAGCCGAGGTGGATGACGACGATGCCGGCGCGCCGGACGTGACCGGCGAGACGGCAGAAGGCTTCCGGCGGCGGACGCTGGACGATGCGGTGACGAATGTGTTGCGCGAAGAGGCGGAGCGCGAGGAAGCCGCGCGGCGCAAGGAAGGATCGTTTCCCGAAACGCAGCCTGATCTTGGAATTGCCGCCGCTGTCGCCGCGACGGTCGCCGCGGCCGCGCCGGGCCACGAGACGCCGCAGGACCGGGTCGCCCGTATCCGCGGGGACGAGGACGATCTGGATGATGACGCGCTGCACCAGCGCGCCGCGCGCCGCGAGCTTCTGCCGGATATCGAGGAGATCAACTCCACGCTGACGGCCACGTCCGAGCGTGGGGCGGAGCCTGCCGCATATGACGCGCCCGAGACGATGGAGCGGCGCCGTTCGGGGCTGAAGCTCGGCTTCACGACGATCCTCCTGCTGGCGGTGGTCATGCTGTTCTTCTACGTTCTGGCCAAACCGATCGCGAATGCGGTTCCCGCGCTGGAACCGGCGCTGCAATCCTATGTGGCGATGGTCGACAAGGGCCGCGTCTGGCTCGACGACAAGGTCAACGCGCTGATTTCCTCGATGCGGGACGAACAGGGCTAGAGCGGGTCCGGCGGTCCTTCGCTTGCTCTGCCAGTGGCCGCAGCGGGTCGGCCGCGATATACCGCCCCATCGTCGGATCGTAGTCGCGCATCCAGTTCTGATGCAAGCCGGATTCGGCCTGGAACCACTGGCCGGAGGAAGTGAGGCGCGCTTCAGCGTCTGAACCGCAATGTCCGGGCGGGTATGGTGGGGTGCAACCCCACCCTACGGCTCGCTCTCTGTACAGGCGCCCGAACGTCCACGGTTCCAAAAAACGTGGAGCCTAACTCAATGCATCGAGCTCAAGATTGAGCTTGGACAATGCGTCGTCGACTGAGGAGATATCATCCGGTTCAAACCGAGAATCTATGCTGCTTCCCTGAATGTCGAAAGCATCATCATACAAGTATATCTCAAGGCCGTCGGTTGAGCATTTTATGTACTTTTCAGCTTCACCACTGACTGTGAACGAAATCGTCCCGTCTTTTCTGAGGGCTCGATTTAGCAGCGAAATCGAAAGCCTATGCTGGAGTTCCGAAATTTCCATCGATTCCACTTCTATAATGGGCCGCCGTCGTACCAATCGTTCTTACCTCCCCATCTATCGTACCAACGGAAAACCCGGTTACCCCCTTTTCGCCCCCAGCCCAAACGCCAATTCCGGCCCGTGCTCCACCAGCCACCCTTTCTGAACGGTCCAGTCGGTCTGAATAAGGGCGCTGCGCCTTTTCCTGCGCCCCAGTAACTGCTTGCCCCCAAGCCAGCATAGTAGGCCATCTCGCCCCACGTATAGCACTCATCGTCATCAACCAAGTAGCCATACAGAAGACCCGCTGCGGCTCCCACCGCAGCACGGCACCAAGGGTTGACAAGACACGCGATAGCTTGCGGAATAAACTCGCCAGTGGGATCGGTCCACCTCCCCGGATTCTGCCTGACGTACCCATACACACTTGCCCCATCGACGAGCCCGAGCGGATCCGCCTGGAGGTACCGTCCGGTCGTCGGATCGTAGTCGCGCATCCAGTTCTGGTGCAAGCCCGATTCCGCCTGGAACCACTGTCCCGGGAAGCGCAGGTCGATACCGCCGGTCGAGACGTGCACCCCACCAAACGGCAGATATGACGCCTCCCAGACCTTCAGCCCGAGGTCATTTGTGGCGAAGACCGGGCGACCGATATGGTCGGTGCGGATGAAGTAGATCTGACCGCCCTCTGATAAAGGCGGTACTTTCTGGTTCATTCAGGGTCGAGAAGGCGAGGAAGAAATTACGTATAGTCGACCGTGAACTTTCCTGCGTCAAAGTCAACTGCAATTGACTTGGAAGCGTCCCGAACATCTCTGATAAGCGCGAACACAAACTTTGCTTCGCCAATCCTAAAAACTCGATCTCGCGGCACTTGATCTTCCTCGTAGCAACCAAAAACAATGTGTGGCGGAATCCGAACCCCTTCGTCGCGGCCGCTTGGAAAAGACATTCCGCCCAAGCTAGAAACCAAGCAGAAGACCGGATGCGAAATCGCGCGCTCGCCGTCAAATTTTTTTGCCCTGTCGATCAATTCATTTTCTGCAGCACTAGTCAGCGTTACGCTTGAAGGCACTGCAAATGGAAAGTTTCCTGGATATGGCATTTTACGACCCTCTAAAGCCCGGGTATGTTGGGAAGCTCAATTGACTTTGGACATACCTGAACGCCCAAGCCGGGGAATAGCTCTGATAACGTATTTCCGCCCGGGCAATGGTATACGCACATTGTCGAACCCATATCGGGCACCGGATAGGAAGCACCCTCATCCAAAGTGCATTGATCGCCACTATACGGCTCGCCGTAGCACGTTAAAGGTCTGGGATGATTGCACTCTGGTCCAACCGGGAGACCCATGCCGCGACGCATATCACATAGCGCTTGGGCGTTGTCTGGAAGATGACGCTCTCCCCTAGGATCCGTCCACCTCCCCGGGTTCTGGAGCGCATACCCATAGACGCTGGCTCCGTCCACCAGCCCAAACGGATCGGCCTGCACATACCGCCCCGTCGTCGGATCGTAGTCGCGCATCCAGTTCTGATGCAAGCCGGATTCGGCGTAGAACCGTGGAAGAGCAGCTCCGGAGCCTTAACGATCAAAACCCCCGTGACCAGTAGTCTTGCCCGTCAGCAATAGTGTGGAACTTAAAGCAACTTTTTGTCATTTCCACCGGGACCTTCAACTCATAGGTCGAGAAGGAGAATACCAAGTCTGAATCCGTCTTCCTCATTTCCATGATGCTGAATGCCTCGGATGCTCTATGTAGAGAGGCCTCAGAAACGTCGTGATTTGTCGATAGCCTTAGTTTGCATGCATTTAGACCGTGGTATGTATACTCATGCTCCTTTCCGAAGTGGATCGGATGGAGCGCAATATCCAGGTACTCTCCAGAAAGCGCAAAATCGAAGAATCCTGCGTCATGAAAACCGCTTGTCAGTTCAAGCACCCGCCGAAATGAAGCGCTACTCAGCTCTGTCCAATTGGTTGGAAAACTTTCAGTCATATGCATGCCAGTCGCCGTTGTCGTGTTTTTGTCTTTACAATGGTCAGGATCGGAAATCGAAGGAGGCGGCTCATCAGCTTGGTGGAATTTGAGGTGTTAACGGATCCGTGCCTGGCTTGCATACGCAGTCGGGAACCGAAATGACCGTGTCCGGAGGAAGATGGTCGGATTTAGTGATGAGATCCCAAAGCCTCGACAATGGTCCTTTTCGTCCTCCGCCGAGCCAGTTTCCGTTTGGATAGTAGTGCCAGTGTCCACCTCCAATTTCCTTGGCATCATGATGGAATTCTAGCGTCGCCGGCGAGCAGAGGTGAATGTATCGAACGCCGCCCTCATGTTGATAGCTCAGGTCCGGAACCCAGTTTTCGCCCGGCGATCTGCCGGCCGCTCCCAATTTTACTGTAGCTTCACCCCTCGGATCGACAAATCTGCCCGGGTTCTGGAGCGCGTAGCCGTAGATGCTGGCCCCATCCACCAACCCCAGCGGGTCGGCCTGGAGATACCTTCCCGTCGTGGGATCGTAGTCGCGCATCCAGTTCTGGTGCAACCCGCTCTCGGACTGGAACCATTGGCCGGGGCGTGAGGCGCGCGCTGTCTTGGCGTGTCAACGCCCGCCGTCGCGCCGCCGGTCAGTCGCGCCCCTTCGGAGCGCCGAGGGGAAACAGGTGGCGATAGGGCCGCGCTTCGTCGAGTGCGCGGGCGTAGCTCGGTCGCGCCAGGAGCCGCGCGCGATAGGCGTGGAGGTGCCCGAAGCCTTCGGCGATGGGATGGGTCCAGTCGGCATAGAGAAGCGCCGGCGCCGCGGCGCAATCGGCCAGGCTGAAGGCGCCGCCTGCGGCCCATTCGCGGCCCACCATGCGGCGGTCGAGAATGGCATAGGCGGTTTCAAGGGCCGCCTTCCACCTCGCGCAATCCTCGCCGTCGTCCGGGTCGCGCCCGATGGCGGCGTAGACCATCCGCTGCTGCGGATAACTGATGTAGTTGTCGAAGAACCGGTCCCACATCCTCACCTCAGCCGCCGCCGGATTCTCAGGGACAAGGCGCGGGCTGTCCGGATAGAGGATTTCGAGATACTCGATGATCCCGGTCGCCTCGAAGATCAGGCGATCGCCGTCGGTCGCCACGGGAAACCGTCCGATGGGCCAGAGGGCGGCGAATTCGCTGGCGACGGGATCGCTTCCGTCCAGCAGCTTTGCCTCGAATGGCACGTCCTTTTCATAGAAGGCGGTCTTCGCCTTCTGGCAGTAGGATGAGAACGGGTGGAGATAGACCGTCAGCACCATCTCATTCCCCTCCTTGCGCAGCATGATGTGCGCAGCTTGTCCTGTCGCGACGTGTTCAGCGATGGGAAGCGCCTCAGAACCGGTCGAGAAGCCGCTTGAGATAATCGAGTTCCACGTCCGGACGGGTCTGGTCGCCCGAGCGGCGGCGGATTTCATCCAGAAGGTCGCGGGCGCGGCGGTAGACGTCTTCGCCCTGCAAGAGGCTTTGGTCGGTGCCGATGCGGCCCGACTGACCCGTCGAGCGGCCCAGGGGATCATGGGGAAGCTCGCGGCCGGCATCGGCGGCGTCTTCGCCTTGATTGCCCATGCCCGGGATCTGCTGATTTTGCGCGAGCGCTTCGCCGAGATTGCGCATGCCCTCGCGCAGGTTCTCGATCGCTTCGGCCTGACGGTCGATCGCCTCGGCGGTCTTGCCCTGCCGCAGCGCCTCTTCGGCGCCTTCCATCGCGCGCCCCGCCTCTTCAAGCGCACGGCGGGCGGCGTCGCGTTCCGCCGAAGGATCGCCGGGGATGCCGCCCTGTTGGCGGCGCAGCGCCTCGCGCAGCGCCTGCTGGCGGTCGGCAAGACTGCCCTGCGCGCCCTGACCCGAGTTCGGTCTGACCTCGGACTGGTTGCCGGGTTGGCCCGGCTGGCCATCCTGTCCGTCGCGTGGCTCACCGTTTTCGCCGGGTTGCTGCTGGCCGGTGCCGGGCTGGCCCTGGGTTCCGGGCTGCCGGCGCGATTGGCCCTGCTGACCCGGCTGCTGCCCGAACTGGCGCTGAAGATCACGGAACGCCTCGTCGGACAGGCCCTGCTGATCCCGCAGTGTCTGGCGCAGATCCTCCATCGACTGTTGGCCCGGTCCGTTGCGGCCTTCGCCGTTCTGGCCCTCGACCACGCGCAGGTTTTCCATCATCCGCGACAACTGGTCGAGCAGTTCCTGCGCCTCGGCCATGCGGCCCTCTTCCATCAGGCGCTGGATCTCATCCATCATCGCCTGAAGCTGATCACCCGACATGGTCTGGCCGTTCTGCGCCTGCTGGTTCGGCTCATCCGCACCCTGACGCTCCATGTTCTCGGCAAGCTTGCGGATGTACTCGTCCGTGGCCTGGCGGAGTTCATCCATCAGCTTCTGGATTTCCTCGGGCGATGCGCCGTTGCGGATCGCCTCGGACAGCCGTTCCTGCGCCTGCTGCATCCTGTCGAGGGCGTTGGACAGGCCGCCGTCCTCTATCAGTTCGGCGATCTCCCAGAACGCTTCGGCGATCTCGTCGCGCATGGCCGGCGCGAGCGGTCCCTGCGCGAGCGCCGCGTCGAGCCGCCGCATTGCGACGCGCAGCATCAGGTAGGCGCGTTCGTTCCTCAGAAGCCCCTCGGGCCGGTGGGTCAGGGCGTGCAGTATCTGACCGACGCGCGGACCGTTGTCGCGGGTCCAGAGCAGGTCGCGTCTGAGTTCGATAACCGCCGCTGCGACCGGATCGAAGAACCGGCGGCCCGGCAGAGTCAGCGTCCTCGGCTCGCTCAGGCCGATCTGGCCGCGGTCGTCGGCGACCTCGAAAGTCATCCTCACCGGCAGGTTCGCCCAGGGATGCTTCGATGCGTCTTCGACCAGCGCTTCGGTGAACTCGGTGCGGCTGCCGGTGATTGGCATCGGCAGGTCATAGATCAGCGGTTCGCGCGGCTCAGGCTTGGCGGCAAGGCCATAGCGGCGGTCGGTTGCAGCGAGGTCGGGTTCGATCAGGGCGCGGCCGCGGGCGATCGCATAGTCGTCGGTCGCGGTGAACGGCTGGGACATGGTGCCATCGGCTTCGCGGGTGATCTCGCCGGTGATGGTCACCTTTGGCGCGGTGTCGGGCAGGATGTTGAATGTCCACTCCCGCCCGCCATCCCCGGCGATGGCGATCCGGCCCGAACGCACAGCTTCGAAATCCATTGCGCGGAGGGTCGCTGTTTCCGGCGGTTCGGCCTGCGCGGTGTCAACCGGCGCGCGGCCCGACACCGTCTCTTCGACGGTCAGGGCAGCGGCATCGCCATAGAGGCGCAGCGTGATACGGCTGCCTTCGGGCAGGTCGATGGAGGCGTCGGTGATGGCGTTGAGGTAGAGGCTCGGCCTGCCGGTATAGGCGGGCGGCTCGGCCCAGCCCTCCCACGTCGGGCCGCCTGCGGCATTGGCCGTCTTGCCGGGCTGCACCAGGCCGGGCGCCTCGGCGATCCGACCGACCGACCCGAACAGGAAAGCGGTGACGACGGCGAGCAGGGCGGCGTAGCGCAGCGCATACGGGTCGCGCCGCGCAATGGCGAGGTCGGGCCGGCGCGCACGAGCGGCGCGGACCCTCTCAGCCATGCGGGCCACATGGGCGCGCCATACGGCCTGCGACCCCTTGTCGTCGCCGCCGAGGGCCAGATGATCCTGCAGGACAGCGATCGGACGGCCGGGCATATCTGCGTCAAGACGTGCGAGCGCCTCGGCCCGCGTCGGCCAGCGGAAGCCTCGGATGCCGCGCACCAGCGCCCAAGCCAGCCCGAGAAGCGACAGGATGCCGCCGATCCACACCGCCTCGACCGGCAGCCAGTCGTGCAGGCCAAAGGCCATCGCCGCGATCAGCGCGAAGAGGATCGTCCAGACAGGCCAGAAACCGCGGGTGATGCGCTCGGCCACCATCCCGGCCCGTGTCAGACGTACGGGCCAGATCAGGCGCCTCAACGCCTCATGCGGCAGGGCCATGACCTTTCGTTCGACGATTGCCGGCCTCCGTTCAGGCTTTTGCGCAGGATTGCGCGTCAGAGCCACGGGGCAATGGTATCGCGGTTTATCATCTCGTCATAGGTGGGACGGGCGCGAATGACAGCGAATTGATCCCCTTTCACGAGCACTTCGGCGACAAGCGGCCGGGCGTTGTACTCCGAGGCCATGACCGCGCCATAAGCGCCCGCCGAGCGGAAGGCGACCAGATCGCCCGCGTTGACCAGCGGCAGGGGGCGTTGTTTCGCAAAGGTGTCACCGGTTTCGCAGACCGGGCCAACTATGTCATAGGGCTGCATCTCAGTACCGGGTGCGGGTTCGACGACCGGGACGATGTCATGGTGGGCGCCGTACATCGACGGGCGGACCAGATCGTTCATCGCCGCGTCGAGAATCAGGAACTTGCGCTCTTCGCCGGATTTGACGTAGATCACCCGGCTGATGAGCAGGCCAGCATTGCCGGCGATCAGTCGCCCCGGCTCGATCTCGATCTCGCAGCCAAGATCGCCGACGGTGCGCTTTACGACAGCGCCATAGTCGAGCGGCAGGGGTGGTGCCGTGTTGGTCCGCTCATAGGGAATGCCCAGGCCGCCGCCAAGATCCAACCTGCGGATGTCGTGGCCGTCGGCGCGCAACAGGCGGGTCAGATCGGCGACCTTGAGATAGGCCTGTTCGAACGGCTCAAGATCGGTCAGTTGGCTGCCGATATGGACGTCGATGCCGACGACGTCGATGCCGGGAAGCGCGGCCGCTTCGGCATAGACAGCGCGGGCCCGGGAAATCGGGATGCCGAACTTGTTGTCCTTCCTGCCGGTCGCGATCTTTTCGTGGGTCTTGGCGTCCACATCGGGGTTTACACGGATCGTGACCGGTGCGCTGAGGCCCATCGACATGGAAACCTCGTTCAGCGCGCGTAACTCGGGTTCGCTTTCCACGTTGAACTGACGAATGCCGCCTTCGAGAGCGACACGCATCTCTTCCCGCGTCTTGCCAACGCCGGAAAAGACGATCCGTTCGCCCGGAACGCCCGCCGCCCTGGCTTTCAGGTATTCACCGGCGGACACGACGTCGATGCCGGCGCCGAGCGTGGCGAGCGTGCGCAGGACCGAAAGGTTGCCGTTCGCCTTCATTGCGTAGCAGATCAAGTGCGGAAGGCCGTCGAGCGCCTCTTCGAAGAGCCGGTAGTGCCGTTCGAGCGTCGCGGTCGAATATACGTAGAAGGGGGTGCCGACCGCCGCGGCGATGTCGGTGATAGTCGCGCCTTCGGCATGCAGCGCGCCGTCGCGGTAAAGAAAATGATCCATGTCCCGAGCGCCCTGCGCAGCATTCATCCGCGCCGATGTAGAGGATCGCCGCGGGCGAGGGAAGCATCTGTTTGCATTTAATCAAACGATTGATTAAACTCTGACTCGACTCGCCGGAGGACGCATGAACGAAGCCACCAAAGGCACCGGAGCCGCGGAAGGCACCGCCGCCGAGCTGATCGCGGCCGCGCTGAGGCTCTTTGGGAAAAAGGGTTTTGCCGCCACATCGACGCGCGAAATCGCGGCTGCAGCCGAAACGAATGTCGCCTCGATCGCGTATCACTTCGGCGGCAAGGAGGGCTTGCGCCGCGCTTGCGGCGAAGAGTTCGTGCGCCGGATCGGATCGGTGGTCGCGTCGGCCGGGCAGAACATGCCCGACACGCCGGAGGCCGCCCAGCGGCAGATGGAGGTAATCCTACGGGCGATGGTCGGCTTTCTCGTCGGATCGCGCGAGGCCGACGACCTTGCCGCCTTCATGCTGCGCGAAGTGGGACATGACGGCCCCGTCTTAGACACGGTCTATGGAGCGATGTTCGACCCCCTGCTTCGGCGCTTCTCGGCGCTCTGGGCGGCCTCGACGGGAAAGGAGGCGGAAAGCGAAAGCACCCGGCTTCTGGTCTTTTCGCTCATCGGACAGGTTCTTTACTTCCGCATTGCCCGCCCCATTGTCGAACGCCGGATGGAATGGTCCACGCTCGGACCGGCCGAGGCGGCCCGGATCGCCGACCTTCTTGCCGCCAATCTTCATTCGCTTGTCCAGAGGGAGCGTCAGATATGACCGGTTTCGTTTGTGCCGTCCCTATTCTTTCGGCGCTTTTCTCCGCCTGCTCGCCGCTGCCCCCTTTCGCCACCGGATATGTCGAGGGCGAATACGTGCTGATCGCGCCGGTCGCAGTGGCGCAGATCGACAGTCTCGCCGTCCGGCGCGGCGACCGCGTCGAGGCCGGAGCATCCCTTGTCGAGATGGAGCGGCGCGACGCCGAAATCGCGCTGTCCGAGGCGAGTGCGGCCCTCGCGCAGGCGGAAAGCCAGCTTGCCAACCTGCGTGAAGGCCGGCGGCCGGAAGAGATCCGGGTGATCGAAGCCTCGCTCGCCTCGGCGCTTGCGCAGGCCGCCGAGGCCGACCGGTCCGCCGAGCGGTTGAAGAGCCTTGCCGCACGTGGCGCGGCAACGGCCACGCAGGCCGACGATGCGGCGACGGCCGCAACTGTGGCGCGGGCCAAGGTGGCCGAAGCCGAGGCAAGTCTTGCCGTCGCCCGGCTTCCCGCCCGACCGCAAGAAATCGCCGCCGCCGAGGCCGCTGTGCAGGGCGCTGCGGCGGCCCGCGCCCGGGCAGAGTGGCACCTGGAAAAGCGGCACCTGGCCGCCCCCTCCTCGGGCACGATCTATGACGTGATCCGCACCGAGGGCGAATTGGCCGGTCCTTCGGCGCCGGTCCTGTCGATGCTGCCGGACGGTGCGGTAAAGCTGCGCCTCTACGTTCCCGAGAACGCGATTTCCTCGCTGTCGCCGGGGGCGACATTGCATGTCAACTGCGACGGCTGCCCCGGGTCGCTCATGGCGACGGTCACCTATGTCGCAGACGCGCCGGAATTCACGCCGCCGGTGATCTACTCGCTCCAGAACCGTCAGAAGCTCGTCTACCTCATCGAGGCGCGTCCCGATGCCGATGCCGCCCTCAATCCGGGACAGATCGTCGATGTCGACCTGCCGGAGAGCGGCGGATGAACGGCGAAGCCGCGATCGAGGTCCACGGTCTGGTCAAGCGCTTTGGCGACCGCACCGTCGTAGACGATGTGTCGCTGACCGTCGAGAAAGGCGAAATCGCGGGGTTCCTCGGGCCGAACGGGTCTGGCAAGACCACAACGATCCGGCTGATGTGCGGGCTTCTGACGCCCGACGCGGGCGACGGCACGGTCCTGGGCCACGACATTCTGCGTCAAGGCCGCGCGATCAAGCGCGAAGTCGGCTACATGACCCAGCGGTTTTCGTTCTACGAAGACCTGACGATCGAGGAAAACCTGAATTTCGTAGCGGGCCTCTACGGTCTGAGACCTGCAGGCAAATATGTCGCCGATACGCTGGCCGACCTGGGTCTGACCTCACGGCGGCAACAGTTGGCCGGGTCGCTTTCGGGCGGCTGGAAACAGCGGCTGGCGCTTGCCGCCTGCATCATGCACGCGCCGAAACTTCTGATGCTCGATGAGCCGACGGCGGGGGTGGACCCAAAGGCGCGGCGGGAATTTTGGGACGAGATTCACCGGCTGGCGGCAGATGGCCTGACGGTGCTGGTCTCCACCCACTACATGGACGAGGCCGAGCGCTGCCATCGGATCAACTACATCTCGTACGGACGTCTCGTCGCCAAGGGCACGGTGGCCGAAGTCGTGCGCGATGCGGGGCTGACGACGGTGGTGCTGAAGGGCAAGTCGCTGGCCGAGGCCGCAAAACGGCTGAAAGGCGCATCGGGCGTCGATCAGGTGGCGCCATTCGGCGCGACGCTGCATGTCGTCGGACGGGACGGGAAGGCTTTGCGCAGGTCCGCCAGCAAGGTGGCCGACGAAACCGGTCTTGAGATGAGCGCCGCCGAGACGAGCCTCGAAGATGTCTTTATCCAGCTGATGGGCGACTCGAAGGACAACATGGCATGAGGCGGTTCTTTTCATTGAGAAGACTCCTCGCCCTTCTGCGGAAGGAAGTCATCCAGATGCGCCGCGACCGGATCACCTTTGCGATGATGCTGGGCATTCCGTTGATCCAGCTTGTCCTCTTCGGTTTCGCGATCAATTCCGATCCCAAGCACCTTCCCGCCGCGCTTGTGGCACCCACCCAGGACCGGTTCACCCGCGCCATGGTCTCGGCACTGGAGTTGACCGGATACTACCGCTTCACCCACCCCGCAGCGTCTGCCGCCGAGGCCGAAGCGCTTATCACCAGGGGCGACGTGTCCTTTGTCGTCACCGTTCCGTCGGATTTCGGGCGCAGGGTGGAGCGGGGCGATCATCCGCAGATCCTGATCGAGGCCGACGCGACCGACCCATCGGTCGCGTCCGGCGCGATCTCCACCCTTGGCACCGTCGCGTCCGAAGCGCTCCTGCGCGAACGCGGCGCCGAGGCGCAGGCGGCGGATGCGGCGGCAGCGCAGCTGACGGTCACCGTGCATAAGCGCTATAACCCCGAAGGCATCACCCAATACAACATCGTGCCAGGCCTTCTGGGCGTCATCCTTCAGATGACCATGGTGATGATGACGTCGATGGCGCTTACCCGGGAGATCGAGCGCGGGACGATGGAGAACCTTCTGTCGATGCCCGCGACGCCCTTGGAGATCATGCTTGGCAAGGTGCTCCCCTATCTCGGCGTGGGCGCGGTGCAGGTGGCGGTCGTGCTTGTCGCGGCGAAACTGATCTTCGATGTGCCGTTCGTCGGATCGTTGCCGCTTCTGTTGACCGGCGTCTTCGTCTTCGTCGCGTCGCTGGTGATTCTGGGCTACCTCATCTCGACCGTGTCGCGCACTCAGATGCAGGCGATGCAGCTCACGTTCTTCTTCTTCCTGCCGTCCCTGCTTCTCTCGGGTTTCATGTTCCCCTACCGCGGCATGCCCGTTTGGGCGCAGACCCTGGGCGAGATATTCCCGCTCACGCATTTCCTGCGGCTCATTCGGGCCGTGATGCTGAAGGGCGCGGATTATTCCGGGATCGCCCAGCCGATGGCAGCGCTTATGGTGTTCGTCGCGGTGTTTGCGGCGCTCGCGCTCATGCGGTTCCGCCGGACGCTCGACTGAGGTGACGCAGTTCAATTGAGCGCGCTTGCGCTCGCGCCCTTTCTGGCACTTCGTGCGGATCGCCTCCGGCGGGAGGTATTTGGGAACAGAGGAAGATCAGAGGCTGCCCGAAACACCGACTTTGGCAGTGCCGCTGATCGTCACGCCGGGTTTCGCGGGCGGCGTCGGCGCGCCGTCGACGCCGCAGGCGGCGAGACCGGACAGGAGGGCAACAAGGATCAGAGTTCGCATCATTGACTCACCGTGACGCCGAGGCCGGCGATTGACGTTGACAGGGACGGGACGACCTTTAGGCCGTCGGACGTGACGTGAATTCCGGCATGAGCGCGTGGCTGGCCGCACGCCGCAAGGACGAGAGCCATCGCCGTGGCTGTGATCGCCGTTTTCATCCCAGCCGCGCCTTCCATTCAGCGATCCGTTGCCGCACCTGATCCGGTGCGGTGCCGCCGTAGCTTTGACGGCTCGCGACGGAGTTGTGGACGCCGAGCACCGAGTAGATCGCCTGCGTTACGGCCGGGTGTGCGGCTTGCATGTCGGCCAGGGTCAGGTCCGGCAGATCGCAGCCCCTCCTCTCGGCCAGTGCGACGAGTGTTCCGGTCACATGATGCGCCTCGCGGAAGGGCAGGCCCGCCTCGCGCACCAGCCAGTCGGCAAGGTCGGTGGCGGTGGAAAAGCCTGCCGAGGCCGCCTGTTCGAGATTGGCGCGCTGGGCGGTCATGTCGCGCACCATGCCCTCCATCGCGGCGAGCGCGAGCATCAGGCTGTCGGCGGCGTCGAAGACCTGTTCCTTGTCCTCCTGCATGTCCTTCGAATAGGCGAGCGGCAGACCCTTCATCACCATCATCAGCGCGACGTTGGCTCCGAATATCCTGCCGATCTTGGCCCGGATCAACTCGGCCGCGTCTGGATTCTTTTTTTGCGGCATGATCGAGGAACCGGTGGAGAAACGGTCGGAGAGGGCGACGAAGCGGAATTGGGCCGAGGACCAGATCACCAGTTCCTCGGCGAAGCGGCTGAGATGCATGGCGCATATCGAGGCGGCGGCCAGGAATTCCAGCGCGAAGTCGCGGTCGCTGACCGCATCGAGCGAATTGGCCATCGGCCGGTCGAAGCCAAGCGCCTCGGCCGTCATGTGCCGGTCGATCGGGAACGACGTTCCGGCAAGGGCCGCCGCCCCCAGCGGACATTCATTCATCCTTTGGCGGGCATCGGTGAAACGACCGGCGTCGCGGGCGAACATCTCTACATAGGCCATCATGTGATGGCCCCAGGTTACCGGCTGGGCGGTCTGCAGATGGGTGAAGCCCGGCATGACCCAATCCGCGCCCGCCTCGGCCTGCGCAAGCAGCGCCTTTTGCAGCGCGGTCAGGCCGCCGATCGCCGCATCCGCCTGATCGCGGACCCAGAGGCGGAAGTCGGTCGCCACCTGATCGTTGCGGCTGCGGGCGGTGTGAAGGCGCCCGGCGGGTTCGCCGATGATCGCTTTCAGCCGCGCCTCCACGTTCATGTGGATATCTTCGAGCGCAGCCGAAAAGTCGAACTTTCCGGTCTCGATCTCTGACAAGACCGTGAGAAGGCCTTCCCGGATCGCCCCGGCATCGCTATCGCTGATAATGCCTGTCGCGGCGAGCATGGCCGCGTGGGCACGGGATCCTGCGATGTCCTGGGCGTAAAGCCGCTTGTCGAAACCGATCGAGGCGTTGATCGCCTCCATGATCGCGTCCGGCCCGGCGGCGAAGCGCCCGCCCCACATCGCGTTCTGGGTCTTGTCGGTCATTCTTTCGCCCCCGGAGGCCCTGATGCGCTGGTTCCCTTCCGCCGTCCTCTACACGGCCCTGACACTTGGTGCAAATGGGGCCTTGGCCGACACCGCGGCAATCGAGGCGCTGCGCGAGGGATCGATGAAGAAGCTGATGTTCGCGGCGGAGCCTGAGGTGGTTGCCGAGACGGTGTTCACCGATGAGACCGGGGTGGAACATCGCCTGTCGGATTGGCGCGGCAAGCATGTGGTGCTGAACTTCTGGGCGACCTGGTGCGCGCCCTGCCGCAAGGAACTGCCCGCGCTCGACGCGCTCAACCGTGATTTCGGCGGCGAGGGGTTCGCGGTCGTCACCGTCGCCACCGGCCGCAACCCGGTCCCGGCAATCAAGCGGCTGTTCTCCGAGGTCGGGGTGGAGACCCTCCCTATCCTTCTTGATCCCAAGCAGGAACTGGCCCGCGAGATGGGCGTGTTCGGCCTGCCGGTCACGGTGATCCTCGATCCGGATGGGCAAGAGATCGCGCGGCTTTCCGGTGATGCCGAATGGGACGGAGACAGCGCGCGTGCGATCGTTTCGGCCCTGCTTGCCGGGGACTGAGCCATCGCTCACGCCATCGCGGCGACACGGTCATGGGCGGGGCAGGTGACGAGATGGTCATTGACCATGCCCACAGCCTGCATGAACGCATAGGTGATCACCGGCCCGCAGAAGCGGAAGCCCTGTTTCTTCAGGTCTTTCGATATTCGTTCGGACAGCGGGGTCGATGCCGGCACTTCGCCGAGCCTGCCAAAGCGGTTCTGCAGCGGCTTGCCGTCGACATAGCGCCAGAGGAACGCATCGAAGCCTTCGGTGTCGGCGATCCTGAGATAGGCGCGGGCATTGCCGATTGTCGCCTCGATCTTTGACCGCGACCGCACGATGCCGGGATCGGCCAGCAGGCGGGCGACGTCCGTTTCACCCCAGGTGGCGATACGCTCAGGCTCGAACCCCTCGAAGGCGACCCGGAAGTTGTCACGCTTTTTCAGGATCGTGATCCAGCTCAGGCCGGCCTGAAAACCGTCGAGGATCAGCTTTTCCCAAAGCGCGCGCGGGTCGCGTTCGGGAACGCCCCATTCGTTGTCATGGTAATCGCGATAGATCTCTTCGGTTCCACACCAGCCGCATCTCTCGCCCATCCCGATCCCCTTCTGATTTCCTTCGGCCATTTACGCGATCTTATCGTCTGCCGCCGAACCTGTCCCGCGATGGTTGGGAGAATGTCGATGCGCAGCAGATCGAACGTCCGGCGAAATCCGCGCGATCCGGAAGAGGAAAGCCCGCTGAACACGGCGATCGCGTCGCGGGACCGGGACGTTCTAGCGATGGTTCGCCGCGCCGTCGAACGTGGCGACGTGCTGCTTGCCTTCCAACCGGTCATGCAGCTTCGCGCCCCCGAGCGGCCGGCTTTCTACGAAGGGCTGGCCCGGGTGGTGGACGAAACCGGTCGGATCATTCCGGCCAGGGACTTCATCGGCACGATCGAGACGCAGGAGCTGGGCCGCATCATCGACTGCATGGCGCTAAGTCTCGGGCTGAACGCGCTCAGGCATGATCCGACGCTGCGTTTGTCGATCAACATGTCGGCGCGCTCCATCGCCTATCCGCGCTGGATGCGGACGCTCAGGCGCGGGCTTGGCTCCGATCCGACTGTAGCCGAGCGGCTGATCCTCGAGATCACGGAGGGTTCCGCGATGCTCATGCCTGAAGTCGTCACCGTGTTCATGAACGACCTGCAAGCGGATGGGGTCAGTTTCGCGCTTGATGATTTCGGATCGGGTTCCACCTCGTTTCGGTACCTCCGCGAATTCTACTTCGACATGATCAAGATAGACGGCCAGTTCATTCGCGGCGTCGCCGACAATCCTGACAACCAGTGCCTGACGCAGGCGCTTCTGTCGATCGCGCGCCACTTCGACATGTTCGCGGTCGCGGAATCGGTCGAGACGGCGCGCGACGCGTCCTGGCTCGCCAGCATCGGCATGGACTGCCTGCAAGGCTATTACTATGGCGCTCCGACGCTCACGCCGCCGTGGAAGATGCCGGCGGCGAAGATGCGTGCATAGCCGCGTAATCTGCACGCATTGCGCCGGCGCCGGCCCCGGCTCGGCCGCGCGGCGGGTGGTGAGCGTCCGGTTCCGCGCGGAACCGCAATGCCCTTGACGCGGGCAGCCCATTCGTCATGCTGCACAGCAGCGCAGAGCCGGTGCGCCGGCTTCAAGCGCAAGCAATTCGCGCCAGCATGAGGATGCCCACCATGACAAATGTCGTAATCGTCTCCGCCGCCCGGACCGCAGTGGGCAGCTTCAATGGCGCTTTCGCCAACACGCCCGCCCATGATCTGGGTGCGGCGGCGATCGAGGCAGTGGTCTCCCGCGCCGGCATCGACAAGGCGGAGATCTCCGAGACGATCCTTGGCCAGGTGCTGACTGCCGGTCAGGGGCAGAACCCGGCGCGGCAGGCGCATATCAATGCCGGATTGCCGCAGGAAAGTGCCGCATGGTCGATCAACCAGGTCTGCGGTTCGGGCCTGCGCGCCGTGGCGCTAGCCGCGCAGCACATTCAGCTAGGCGATGCCGCGATTGTCGTGGCGGGCGGTCAGGAGAACATGTCGCTGTCACCGCATGTCGCGCATCTGCGCGCGGGGCAGAAGATGGGTGACATGAAGTTCATCGACTCGATGATCAAGGACGGCCTTTGGGACGCCTTCAACGGCTATCACATGGGCAACACCGCCGAGAACGTCGCCGAGAAATGGCAGATCAGTCGCGAGGCGCAGGACGAGTTCGCCGTCGCCAGCCAGAACAAGGCGGAAGCGGCGCAAAAGGCGGGCAAGTTCAAGGATGAGATTGTTCCCTTCACCGTGAAGACCCGCAAGGGCGACATCACCGTCGATCAGGACGAATACATCCGCCACGGCGCGACCATCGACGCGATGACGAAGCTCCGGCCCGCCTTCGCCAAGGAGGGCAGCGTCACCGCAGGCAACGCCTCGGGCATCAACGACGGCGCCGCCATGACGCTACTGATGTCGGCGGAGGAGGCTGAGCGCCGAGGGCTGAAGCCGCTTGCGCGGATTGCCTCTTACGCGACGGCGGGGCTCGACCCCGCGATCATGGGTGTCGGGCCGATCCACGCCAGCCGCAAAGCGCTTGAGAAGGCGGGATGGAAGGCTGCGGATTTGGATCTTGTCGAAGCGAACGAGGCTTTCGCAGCGCAGGCCTGCGCAGTCAACAAGGATATGGGCTGGGATCCCGCGAAGGTGAACGTCAACGGCGGCGCTATCGCCATCGGGCACCCGATCGGCGCGAGCGGCGCGCGGATCCTCAACACGCTTCTCTTCGAGATGCAGCGGTCCGGCGCGAAGAAGGGCCTTGCCACGCTCTGCATCGGCGGCGGCATGGGCGTTGCCATGTGCCTTGAGCGAACCTGAGCCGGCAATATTTCGCTTGCAGAGACGGGAAAATCGGGCGCAACAATGTTGCGTCCGATTGTTCGTTTATGTAACGGTATTTCAAGAGAAAAATCCAAGGAGGAGGAATCATGGCACGGGTAGCATTGGTCACCGGCGGGTCGCGCGGTATCGGCGCGGCGATTTCGACCGCATTGAAAGAGGCGGGCTACAAGGTTGCCGCGAACTACGCCGGCAACGACGAGGCGGCTGCGGCCTTCACCAAGCAAACCGGTATCCCGACCTACAAGTGGTCGGTCGCCGACTACGACGCCTGCGCGACCGGAATTTCCAGGGTCGAGGCTGACCTCGGCCCCGTCGAGGTGCTGGTCAACAACGCCGGGATCACGCGCGACGCCATGTTCCACAAGATGACGCCACAGCAGTGGAAAGAGGTCATCGATACCAACCTCACCGGGCTGTTCAACATGACCCACGCGGTCTGGACCGGAATGCGCGATCGCAAGTTCGGGCGGGTCATCAACATCTCGTCGATAAACGGCCAGAAGGGTCAGGCGGGTCAGGCCAACTATTCCGCCGCCAAGGCCGGCGACCTCGGCTTCACCAAGGCGCTGGCGCAGGAGGGCGCCCGGGCGGGGATCACGGTGAACGCGATCTGCCCGGGCTATATCGGTACCGAGATGGTACGCGCCATCGACGAAAAGGTGCTTGCGGAACGCATCATCCCGCAGATCCCCGTGGGGCGTCTGGGTGAGCCGGAAGAAATCGCGCGTTGCGTGGCGTTCCTTGCTGCCGACGATTCGGGCTTCATCACCGGCTCGACGATCTCGGCCAATGGCGGGCAGTTCTTCGTCTGAGCCGTTCCCGCGCTACAGCAATTGGTTTCAGCGCCGTTCTGCTTTGGGCACTCTTGGCGCTTCTCACCGTCGGAACAGCGCCGGTGCCGCCCCTTCTGCTCAATGCGCTCGCCTTCGCGATCGGCGGTGCGGTCGGGGTGGTATGGACGTCGGTTACGGGCGCATGGCGCAACCTCCTTCGCGTCCCGCTTCGGGTCTATGTGTTCGGAACGGGTGCACTTTTCGCCTATCATCTGCTTTATTTCTCGGCCCTGCGGCTTGCCCCGCCGGCCGAGGCGAGCTTGATCGCCTATCTCTGGCCGTTGTTCATCGTGCTCTTTTCCGGACTCCTGCCGGGCGAGAAGCTCCTTAAGGGGCATGTCTTTGGGGCGTGCCTGGCTTTCGCGGGTGCTGCGCTGATCGTGATCGACGGACCGCTTGCACTCAGTGCGGATCACGGCAAGGGCCTTGCACTCGCCTTTATGGCGGCGCTGACCTGGTCGGGCTATTCGGTTCTCTCGCGGCGCATCGGCACGGTCCCGACGGCCAGCGTCACTGTGTTTTGTGTGGGCACGGCGCTGCTGTCGGCGATCGCGCATCTTTCAGTGGAAGAACCCGCCTGGCCCATGAACGCGACGGGATGGATTTCCATCACGGCCCTCGGTCTTGGGCCGGTCGGACTGGCCTTCTACACATGGGATATCGGCGTCAAGCGTGGCAATATCCAGATCCTGGGCGTCTCAGCCTATGCTGCGCCGCTACTGTCCACGCTGATACTGATCGCTGCCGGAATCGCCCCCGCAAGCCTGCGCATCGCGCTAGCCGCGATACTCATCGCCGGCGGCGCGGCCCTCGCTGCGAGGGCCGGCGCCCGTCAAGCGCCAGTCACGACTGGCTGAGGCGTGTGATCTCTTCCTTGATCCGCAGCTTCTGCTTCTTCATCTCGGCGATTGCGAGATCGTCTGAACCGGGGTGGCGCTGCGCCTCTTCCACGGCTTCGGACAGGGATTGGTGTTTCTTGCGAAGTTCCTGCAGGTGCGAACCCAGCGACATCGGCGACTCTCCTCTGCTATGAACCATGCCGCAATCCCATCACATTCGACATGTCTTGTCACGCGGAACCGTTCTTTTCCGCGGCGCGAAGGGCAGAACAGCTTGCGGCATTTGACCGATCCCTATTGACCGCCGAGGTCCAGCGCGCCGCCGTCGCGCAGGACCGCACGCGCCGCCAGCGTCTGATCATCGCGATCCGCCAGATGGGTCCGGCCCTCGTGGACTATGAACGGTGGCAGCAGCCGGAAGGCGCCGCGCCCACCCTTCCTGGCGCTCATGATGATCCGGGCGGCGGACCTGCCGGCGCGCCCGGCGATCGGCAGAACCACCATGCTGCCGCTGCCACCCATCGCCGCGGCGCAAAGCTCCGGCAGCCGATCCGCGGACTGGATCATCGTCAGCCAACCGCCTGGCCTCAGCCGTTTCAACCCGGTGCGCACCCATTCGCCAAGCGGCAACGCCTCGCGCTGGGCGCGCTCGCGGCCCGGATCGCCAGCCGCTGTGCCGCCACCTTTCCGAAAATACGGTGGATTGGCGATGACATGGTCGAAGGACTTGCCGCTCAGTTCTGGCGGTGTTTGCGCCAGATCGCCGACGAACACCTCGAACCCGGTCCGGTTTTCTTCAGCGTTCCGGCGGGCGAGGTCGGCATAGGCCGGCTGGATCTCGATGCCGCTGAGCGCCAACCGTTCGACGCGCCTGCCCAGGCAAAGGCTTGCGACCCCGACGCCGCAACCCAGTTCCAGCACGCTCTCGCCTGGCATTGCGGGAACTGCGGCGGCCAGCAGGACGGGATCCATTGCAGCACGGTAACCGCCAATCGGCTGCCGGATCACGAGCCTGCCGTCGAGGAAACCGTCGGCGCTCAACTCGTCATCGGCGAACGGCTCAGACCTCAATGCCGTTGTCCTTCAGGATCGCCCGCGCCATGAAAAGATCGCCGTCGCGCACCATGATGCGGCGCGGCAATATGCCAATGCCGCCTTCAAGCACGCTCATGTGGACGTCCATCTGAAACGCCGCTATACCCTCACCCTCAAGGAGAGCTGTGGCATAGGCGATGGTTGTCGGGTCAGTGGTGCGCAGAAGCTCTTTCATATCCGTAGACTTAAGGACAGAGTCAGGGCTTTGTCGAGCCAGCACGGGCACCGCATGAGTTTGGACGAGACCGCGCAGAAACCGCATGACAGGCTGGGCGCCTACCTGGCTGCCGACATGGAGCGGGTCAATACGCTGATCCGGGCGCGGATGGCGTCGGAAAACGCGCCGCGCATTCCGGAGGTGACCGCGCATCTGGTCGAGGCTGGCGGCAAGCGGCTTCGTCCTATGCTGACGCTCGCCGCCGCGCGCCTTTGCGGTTACGACGGCGATCATCACGTCCGGTTGGCCGCGACGGTCGAGTTCATTCACACCGCGACCCTGCTGCATGACGATGTGGTCGACGAAAGCGCGCAAAGGCGGGGGCGGCCGACGGCGAACCTGCTGTGGGACAACAAGTCCTCCGTTCTGGTCGGCGACTACCTGTTTTCGCGGTCTTTCCAGTTGATGGTCGAAACAGAGTCGCTGCGCGTCCTCGACATCCTGTCGAACGCGTCCGCGACGATCGCCGAGGGCGAGGTGTTGCAGCTTTCGGCGGCGCAGGATCTCGGAACGGATGAGGGTATCTATCTGAAGGTCATCCGCGGCAAGACGGCGGCGCTTTTTTCGGCGGCGACCGAAGTCGGTGGCATCATTGCCGGCGCTCCGGAGGATCAGGTGCGCGCGCTGCACGTCTATGGCGATGCGCTTGGGGTCGCGTTCCAGATCGTCGACGACTTGCTCGACTACGGCGGCAAGAGCGCGGTCATCGGCAAGAACACGGGCGACGACTTCCGCGAGCGAAAGTTGACGCTGCCTGTGATCAAGGCCGTCGCGAAGGCGACCGCCGAGGAGCGCGAGTTCTGGCGCCGCACGATCGAGAAGGGCAACCAGCGCGAGGGCGATCTTGCCCACGCAATAGCGCTCATGGCGCGGCATGGCGCGATGGAGGCGACACGGCTCGAGGCGCTCGACTGGGCGGCGAAAGCGAAGTCCGCACTGTCGGTGCTACCGGCGCATGACCTGCGCGGAATGCTGTCGGATCTGGCCGATTACGTCGTCGCCCGCGTGAGCTGACGCGCCGCGCTATGCTGCGGTGCGCAGGGCGCAAGCCTTGACCCACCAGTCCGGTTTTGCCGTGGTGATGGCCTTGGCCGCATCCTGCGCGCCGGTGAGGCGGTCGAACAGCCCAAAGCAGGTAGCCCCCGATCCCGACATGCGCGCCATGAGCGGCCCGACGGATCTGAGTGCCGAAAGCACATCGCCGACCACCGGCGCATGCGCGATGGCAGGAGGTTCAAGATCGTTGCGCTGCGCCGCGAGCCATGCGGCGAATCCGGCCATATCATTGAAGTCGGGCAGGATGTCCGGCAGCGGCGCATTGCCCGGTGTTTCCAGTATACGGAAGACCTCGGCCGTGGAAACCGGGATCCGAGGATTGACCAGCAGCAACGCCAGACCCTCCGGCAGGGGCGGCAGGGGTGTCAGGTGCCCGCCGATCCCGCGCATTCGGGCGGGTGCGCCAACAAGGCAGACCGGAACGTCCGCTCCGAGGGAAAGGACCGCGTCCGGCGCCGGAAGAGGACGGTCCCAGAGCGACGAGAGCGCCCTCAGCGCTGCGGCCGCATCTGCGGATCCGCCGCCGATGCCGGAGGCGACGGGCAGGTGCTTTTCCAGTCGGATCGCCGCGCCGCGCTTCCCGCCGAAGGCGCGGGCGGCGCGCAGGACGAGATTGTCGGGCTCAGCCACAAGCGGGGCGGCTTCGGGGCCGACGATCTCAAGGGTCAAACGATCGGCGGACGTCACGCTGATCCGGTCGCCGAGGTCGGCGAAGACGACAAGACTGTCGATAAGGTGGTAGCCGTCGCCGCGCCGTCCGGTGACATGAAGCGCGAGGTTGATCTTGGCCGGCGCGAAGGCCTCAGCCGTCATTCTTGCTGATGGCAAGCGGCTCGGCGCCTTCTTCCTTGAGAACGACGTCAAGCCCGACCTCGAGCTTGCGGCGAATGCGCGCGGCCTCTTCTTCGGTGTCCGGTTCGAACGACAGCGCCCGCTTCCATTGAAACTCCGCCTCGCGCTTGCGGTCTACCGCCCAGTAGACATCACCTAGGTGGTCGTTGACGACCGGATCGACCGGCATCAGCTCCACGGCCTGCTCCATCTGGACCACGGATTCCTCGTAGCGGCCGAGCCGGTACAGCGCCCAGCCAAGGCTGTCGACGATAGCCCCATCATCGGGTCGCGCGGCGACGGCGCGTTCGATCATCGAAAGCGCCTCGCCGTAGTTCTCCTTCCGCTCAAGGTAGGAATAGCCGAGATAATTCAGCACCTGCGGCTGATCCGGCTTCAACTCCAGCGCTTTGCGGAAATCGGCCTCGGCGGCGTCCCAGTTCTTTTCCCGCTCAAGGCAGATCGCGCGGGAATAGTAGACGGGCCAATGGCTCACATCGTCGGTCTTGTAGGTCGCGATGGCCTTGTCATAGGCGTCCGCGGCCTCGTCAAAGCGTTCCTGTCGGCGGTATGTGTCGCCGAGCGTGAACCAGATGTCATCCCGGTCCGGATTGGCCTTGGCCAGCTGCTGAAGAGCCTCGATCGCGGCATCGGCGCGATCCGCAGAAATCAGCGCCTCGGCGCGTCCCAGTTCGGCGGCGACGAAGGCGGGATCGTCGCGGCTGACCAGATTGAAGGCCTCGGTCGCCAGCTCGTACTGACCTTGCTTTTCCAGGATCGTCGCCGCGAGCAGCGTCGCGTCAGCCTCCTCGGGTGCGAGATAGGCCGCTATGCGGGCATAGGCGAGCGCGTTCAGATCGGCGTTCTCGCCGCTGAGGGCGTTGGCGACGGTATAGAATACTTCCGCCATCCCGTCCCTGGCGCCGTCGACGACGTCGAAAGGAATGGTCTGCCCGGATTCGAGCTTTTCGCGGAGCGTCGAGATTGACGCGTCGTCACCGAAGGTCTTGTCGATGAGTTCCAGGGCGTCAGGATCACGCTCAAGCTGGCTCAGGATCTGAACATGGGCGATTACGCCCCGCCGGGTGGCGCGCAGGGGCCCGCCTGCCGCACCGGAAAAGATCGCGTCGGCGCCCTCAAAATCCCCCACCGAGGCCAGCGCGAGCGCCTTGTGATAAAGCGCGAAAGACTTCAGCCCGCTGCCATTGGCGACGTCATCGAAGGCCTTGGTGGCGTCCGCCATCTGGCCCAGACCGACAAGCGCCCAAGCCCGGTAAAGACCGTCGACGAGCGGACCGCCGGAACGCCCTGCATCCAGGGCGGCGATGGCTCCGGCATAATCCTCACGACCGGCCAGGTCGGCGAGGATGACGAGGTCGGCGATCTGGCTGGGCGAGGCATCGGGCGAGACCGCGGTGGCGATGGGCAGCGCCTTTTCCACATGCCCGCGCCCGACCTGCGCGATGATCACGTTGTCCATCAGGCCGGGATTGCCCGGATCGGCAGCCAGTGCGCGCGTGAAATAATCCGCGGCTGTCGCGTAGTCGGACTCAAGGCTAGCCAGCCGGCCGGCGAGGTAGGGGCCGGCCGCTCCTTCCCCGGCGTCCGCAGGCAGCGCGGCGCCAAGACCCAGACCGAAAGCCAAAAGAAAGGGTTTGGACCTCAATGATGTCACGGCATCGCTCCCCAACCGCGGATTCTCGCCAGAGAACCTAGTGCGGACGCCCGTACATGGCAATGCGGGGCACCGCTTCCGGCGCTCCGCCCCCCGATTTTCGCCGACAATGTCACATATTCGGGTAGTTTGGCCCGTCGCCGCCCTGCGGTGTCGTCCAGTTGATGTTCTGGGCCGGATCCTTGATGTCGCAGGTCTTGCAGTGCACGCAGTTCTGGAAGTTGATCTGGAACCTTGGTCCGCCGCTATCCTCGATGACCTCGTAGACACCCGCCGGGCAATAGCGTTGTGCCGGTTCATCGTATTTCGGCAGGTTGACCGAGATCGGGACGGACGGGTCCTTGAGCTTCAGGTGGCAAGGCTGGCTTTCCTCATGGTTCGTGGCCGAGAAGCTGACATTGGTCAGCCGGTCGAAAGACAGGACGCCGTCGGGCTTCGGATAGTCGATCTTGGGGTATTTCGAGGCTTCGCCGGTGGCGGCAGCGTCGGTCTTGCCGTGTTTCAGCGTGCCGAAGAGCGAGAGCCCGAACAGGTTGCTCGTCCACATGTCGAAGCCGCCGAGGACGAGCGACGGGATCATGCCCCAACGCGACCACATCGGCTTGACGTTGCGGACCTTCTTCAGATCCTTCGCGATGGGGCCGGAGCGTAGATCGGTCTCGTACGCGGTCAACTCGTCGCCCGCGCGTCCCGCCCTGATCGCCTCGTATGCCGCCTCGGCCGCCGCCTTGCCCGACAGCATTGCATTGTGGTTGCCCTTGATGCGCGGCACGTTCACGAGGCCCGCCGAGCAGCCCAGAAGCGCGACACCCGGCGCCACGACCTTCGGGATCGACTGCCAGCCGCCCTCGCTGATCGCCCGCGCGCCGTAGGCCACGCGCTTGCCGCCCTTCAGAAGCTCAGCCACCATCGGGTGATGCTTGAAGCGCTGGAACTCCATGTAGGGGTAGAGGTGCGGGTTCTGGTAGTTCAGGTGCACCACGAAGCCGACATAGACCTGGTTGTTCTCGAGATGGTAGATGAACGACCCGCCACCTGCATTCTTGCCCAAGGGCCAGCCCATCGTATGGGTGACGGTTCCCTCGCGGTGCTTGGCCGGGTCGATCTCCCATATCTCCTTCATGCCGAGACCGAATTTCTGCGGATCGTGGCCGTTCGACAGATCGTATTTCGCCATCACTTCCTTGGCGAGCGACCCGCGCACGCCTTCGCAGAGGAAGACGTATTTGCCATGCAGCTCCATGCCGGGTTCGTATTGCGGCCCTTTGGTGCCATCGGGGTTCAACCCCATTTCGCCCGCGACGACGCCCTTCACCTCACCGTTTTCGCCATAGACCATCGCCGAGGCGGCCATGCCGGGGAACACCTCAACGCCCAGAGCCTCGGCCTGTTCGGCCATCCAGCGGCAGACATTGCCCATCGAGACGATATACTTGCCGTGGTTCGACATCAGGGGCGGCATCGGCCAGTTCGGTACGCGGAATTTTCCGGCCTCGCCGAGAATGTAGAAGTTGTCCTTCTTCACCTCGACCTTGATCGGGGCGCCCTTTTCCTTCCAGTCGGGGATCACGGCATCCAACCCGGACGGATCAAGAACCGCGCCGGACAGAATGTGCGCGCCGACTTCGGAGCCCTTTTCCAGCACCACGACGTTGAGGTCGGGGTCAAGCTGCTTGAGCCGGATCGCCGCCGACAGACCCGCAGGCCCCGCGCCGACGATCACCACGTCATATTCCATCGATTCCCGTTCGATCTCGGCCATTGCCTCATCCCTTTGCCTTGACTGCCGCTGGCGTTTTCCGGACGCGAAAGATCGTTAACCTACACGTCGTGGCGACGCAACATCGACGCCGCGCGCCGGCTGGCAGGATCATTCCGGAGTTTTTTTGCTGGCCCTGCCCCGTCCTCCGCCACGACTATTGACGCGAGGCTGCATCCCGGCTTTACAGCCTTGTGTTGCGCATAGCGCCAGCGTTCTTTCGGACCAGTGATACTCGACGGGCGAACATGGAAAAGATACCGATGACCCGCGCGGGACATGCCGCGCTCGATCAGGAACTGAGAACGCTGAAGTCGGCGGAGCGCCCGTCTGTCATCAAGGCGATCGCCGAGGCGCGGGAGCATGGCGATCTGTCGGAGAACGCCGAATACCATGCGGCGCGCGAAAAGCAGAGCTTCGTCGAGGGCCGGATCAAGGAGCTTGAGGCGATGCTGAGCCGGGCCGAGGTCATCGATCCGGGCAAGCTTTCCGGCGCGATCAAGTTCGGAGCAACGGTGACGCTGGTTGACGAGGACAGCGAAGCCGAGAAAACCTATCAGATCGTCGGCGAGGCCGAGGCTGATATCGAACGCGGCCTCTTGAACATCCGTTCGCCTCTGGCGCGTGCGCTCATCGGCAAGGATGAGGGTGACAGCGTCGAAGTTCGCACGCCCGGCGGCGAAAAGAGCTATGAAGTGGTGAGCATCCGCTACGTCTGAGTCGATCGGGGGGAACCGATGTCGGAAGCAAACAGCCCTGAGGGCCGCGCGGAATCCGGGGCGGACTTCGGCATATTCTCGCGCCGCGCCGACGGCAGCGGAATCAGCGCCGGCGATATCGTCGCAGGCACCGTCAGCCTGATCTGGCTGGCGCTTGTTGGCGGGTTCTTCCTTGTCGCGGGAACTGGCGACGGGTCGCAGGGGGCGCTTGGCACCGTAATGATGCTGGTTGCGATCTTCGTGCCCATCGCGCTCATCTGGATCGCCGCGATCACGGTTCGGACCGCGCGCGACGTGCGCTCCGAATCCGCGCGTCTGCAGGCCGCCGTAGATGCCATGCGTCAGGCCTACATATCCCAGGCGCAGGCCGGACTATCGCGAACTTCGGTCGAAAGGCGGCTTGAGGAAATCGCCGCCTCGGCGCGACAGACCGAAACCGCCGTCGCCACATTCGCGTCGCAGCGCGACGCCGGCGGCGGTCCGGCCGAGACCAAGGCGGCCCTGGTGCCGCAGCGGCGCAACGACAGTGGCGAGGTCCAGCATGCCCTGGCGCTTGGGCCAGCGGATGAAAAACCCGCCCCGCCGATTTCGGTGGCCGATTTCATCCGGGCGATGAACTTTCCCGACAATGCGAATGACAAGGAAGGCTTCCGCGCCCTCAGGCGCGCGCTTGACGACCATTCGCTGGCCCGGCTGGTCCGCGCGGCGCAGGATGCGCTGACGCTTCTCAGCCAGGATGGGATCTACATGGACGATCTGCGCCCCGACCGGGCGCGGCCGGAGGTCTGGCGGCGCTTTGCGCAAGGCGAACGTGGCAAGTCTGTTGCGGGTCTGGGCGGGATCCGCGACCGGTCGAGCCTCGCTCTCGCGTCCGGACGGATGCGGCAGGACATGATCTTTCGCGACACGGCGCATCACTTCTTGCGCCAGTTCGACAAGACGATCTCGGAGTTCGAGAAGAACGCGACCGATCAGGAGATCGTGGCGCTTTCCGAAACCCGGACAGCGCGTGCCTTCATGCTGTTGGGCCGGGTGACGGGCATCTTCGACTGATCGGGAAGTACCCCGTCGTCACTGCGTGTCGGCGCCCGCCACAGCATCGCGTTGGATCAACAGAATGCCAGAATTGTTGTCCGGATCGCCGTCGACGTGAACCTTCCGCGTCACACCCGGCAGTGCGCCAAAGGCGCGCATGATCCGGTTCGGGAAGAACGTGCGCGGGATCGACTCGAAGCCGGGAACGCCTTGCAGGATGTCGCTGACCGAATTTCCGCAGAAGGCCTTGTTGACCGCGCCATAGGATTCGGCCCGCCGAAGTGCGGCCTCTGCAACGGCGGGGCTGACCATGACCTTCTGCTCGATCACGTCGTAGGTTTCGCGCGCGTGGTAGTCGATGTAGAACTTCCGCATCTGCTCTGTGATGCCGTAGTGAAGGTCGTTGCGTTCGGGCACCTGCGGATGGTTCCAGGTGCCTGCCGGGTCGAACATGACGCGCTGGCTGGCGTCGATCATCAGGCCGGAATGCGCACCCTCTCCGCCGGTCTTGCGGACCACGGTGAAAAGCGTGATCGACGGCTGCTGACCCGAGACGTAGCGTGCCCGCGCAACGGCGTCATCGGGCGCCCAGACAGGCTCGGCCCCGCAGGCCGCGAGCGCGAGAGTCACAAGAAGGCTGAACGCGAGGCGGCGCATGGCTGGACCAAATACTCAAAAGGATCAGGCGTTGACGAGCGCCATGAAAATCAGGATGACGATCGCCGCGATCGTGGCCCAGGTCACCACCCGGATGAACCCGTGGAACGTCCGTTCGTGGTCTTTGATATCCATGGTCCCGTGTTCGTGTTCGGCCATCGCATCGCTCCAGTTCTCGCGTCAGGCCTCCGCATAGCCGATTCAGGCGGGCCTGTCACGACCCGCAAGCGCACATTGTTTGCCTGTATGACCCGCATGTCGCAGGGACGGGTCGGATTGCCGCGACACGCCTATTCCGCCCGCTTCAGGAGCTTTAGAACGTCGGGCCCAAGCGCTTCGACGATCAGCGCAACGCCTTTTGCGTTGGGATGCAATCCGTCCGCCTGGACATAGGTCGCGAAGGCAGTCTCCCGGTCGGGAATATCGAGGATCGCCGACAGGAACGGCGGTGACAGGGCGGCGGCGTATTCCTTGGCCAGTGCTGGATAGATCGCGTCGAACGCGGTCTGGTAGTCTTCGCCGTAGTTGCCCGGCGCCGACATCGGAACCAGAAGGACAGGAAGGTCGCGCCGGGCGATCGACTTCAGAATGCCGTCGAGATTGGCCCTGGCCTCTTCGGGCGGCACGCCGCGCAGCAGATCGTTGCCGCCCAGCGTCACGATCACCGCGTCAACCTCGGGCGTCAGCGCCCAGTCGATGCGCGCCAGCCCGCCGGCGGTCGTGTCGCCCGAAACGCCGCCGTTGAGGACCGTCACGTCCGCCCCGCGCGCCGACAGCCAGTCCTCAAGCTGGGGCACGAAGCCTTCGTCCGGCGGCAGGCCGTAACCCGCCGTGAGACTGTCGCCAAACGCCAACACTTGCAGCGGATCTGCGGCCGCAGCGACAGGGACGAGCAGCGTCGCAGCGATTCCCGCGGCACGGGCGAGGTTGCTTAAGGTGGCCAACACCCCATATGGCTTGAAAGAGCGGAAGAGGCGGGCGGAGCGGATGAGCGACACGATAATGGGCCTTGAAGACGCGCGGCTTGTGCTCGAGGGCAATGCCGGGCCGCTCGAAATCCTGCGCGGCATCACGCTTTCGGTGGCGCGCGGCGAAAGTCTCGGGCTTGTCGGGCCGTCGGGGTCGGGCAAATCCTCGCTCCTCATGCTCATGGGCGGGCTTGAGCGCGCCACGTCCGGCCGGGTCACGGCCCTTGGCCACGACCTGACGGCAATGGACGAGGACCGGCTGGCCCGGTTCCGCAGGGGCAATATGGGGATTGTCTTCCAGTCCTTCCACCTCATTCCGACGATGACGGCGATCGAAAACGTTGCAATCCCGCTGGAACTGGCCGGAGCGCGTGATGCGTTCGACCGCGCGGCGGCGGAGCTTGGGGCGATGGGCCTGGGTCCGCGGCTTGATCATTATCCTGCGCAGCTTTCGGGGGGCGAACAGCAGCGCGTCGCTCTTGCCCGCGCCTTCGCGCCGCGTCCGAAAATCCTTCTGGCGGACGAGCCGACCGGAAATCTCGACGGTGCGACGGGGCACGCGATCATCGAGTTGCTTTTCGATCTAAAGGAACGCCACGGCGCAACCTTGATCCTCGTCACCCACGCGCCGGAACTTGCCGAGCGCTGCGACCGGGTCGTACGGCTTGCCGATGGCCGTATCGCGGGGGAAGAACGGGCGCGCCGCGCGAAGGTGGCAGAGTGAATGCCGCCCTTGCCGCCCGGATCGCCCGGCGCGAGATGCGCGGCGGATTGCGTGGGTTTTCCATCTTTCTTCTCTGCCTGATGCTCGGCGTCGCCGCGATCGCCGCCGTCGGCACCGTCCGGTCGGCGATCGAAACGGCGATCGGCGATCAGGGCGCCGTCCTGCTCGGCGGCGATGCGCAGATGTCGTTCAGCTACCGTTTCGCGAGCGACGATGAACGTGCGTTCATGGTCGAGAATGCCGAGAGGGTCTCGGAGATCGTCGATTTCCGGTCGATGGCCGTCCGGGGCGGGGGGGATGCCGCGGAACGGGCGCTGACGCAGGTGAAGGCGGTCGATGGCGCCTATCCGCTCACCGGGCAGCTTTTGCTCGACCCGCCAGTGACGATCGGCGCCGCGCTGGCGCCGGAAGGCGGCGTGCCCGGCGCCGTCATGGACCGGGTGCTGTCTGATCGTCTGGGGCTTGCCTCGGGTGACCGGTTCCGGCTGGGCCGGACCGAGTTCCGCCTGACCGCGACGATCGCGCGGGAACCGGATTCGGCCACTGGCGGCTTCACGCTCGGCCCGCGCACCATTGTCCGCACCGAGGATCTGAATGGATCGGGACTGTTGGAACCCGGAAGCCTGTTTGACACCCGCTACCGCCTGCTCTTGCCGCAAGGCAGCGACCTTGAGGCGCTGGAGCAAAAGGCCGAGACGGCGTTTCTTGGCACGGGTCTGCGCTGGCAGGATTCGCGGCGCGGGGCGCCCGGAATGCAGCGTTTTGTCGAGCGGATGGGGTCGTTCCTGGTTCTCGTCGGGCTGGCCGGACTGGCGGTCGGAGGCGTCGGCATCGGTGCCGCGGTGCGGTCCTACCTTGAGGGCAAGACCGAGACGATGGCCGCCCTGAAGGCGATGGGCGCGGAATCGGGCATGATCTTTGCCGTCTATCTGATGCAGGTCGGCGTTCTCGCGGTGCTTGGGGTCACTGCCGGCCTGCTTCTTGGTGCGGCAGCGCCGGTGATCGCCGGGCCGCTCATCGCCTCCAGCCTTCCGATACCGGTCGACATCGGGATTGACTGGCGTCCCCTCGCCGAGGCGGCGGTCTACGGGCTTCTGACTGCCGGCCTGTTTGCGCTTTGGCCGCTTGCGCGGACGCGCGAGGTCAAGGCGGCCGCACTCTTCCGCGATGTCGGGCCGGGGCGCAGGGTCTGGCCGGGTTGGGGGCTCTCGATCGTGCTGACGGTTCTGGCCGGGCTGCTTGCAGGCGTAGCGGTTGTGTTTTCCGGCGTGCCGAGGCTTGCCTGGGGCACGCTGGGCGGCATCGTCGCGGCGCTTGTCGTGCTGGCCGGAGCGGCATGGCTCTTGCGGCTGGTCGCCCGGCGGGCGGGGAGACATACGCGCGGTCGCCCGGCCTTGCGGCTTGCGTTGTCGGCCATCGGCGGGCCACGCGAAGAGGCGACATCGGTCATCCTCGCGCTTGGCCTGGGACTGTCGGTCCTCGCCGCCGTGGGACAGATCGACGCGAACCTGCGCGGCGCGATCGCGCGCGACCTGCCCGAAGTCGCGCCGTCGTTCTTTTTCGTCGACATCCAGAACGACCAGATCGAAGGGTTCCGCGCGCGGCTGGACGACGATCCTGCCGTGAGCAAGGTCGAAAGCGCACCGATGCTGCGCGGCGTCTTGACCCGAATCAATGGCGAGGACGCGCGGAAAGTCTCGGGTGAGCATTGGGTGCTGCGCGGCGACAGGGGGCTGACCTATTCCGATGCACCGCCGGCGGGCACCAAGATCGTTGCGGGCGAGTGGTGGCCCGAGGGTTACAGCGGACCGCCCCAGCTCAGCTTCGCCGCCGAGGAGGCGGACGAGATGGGGCTGAAGCTGGGCGACCTCATCACCGTCAATGTGCTTGGCAAGGACATCGAGGCCAAGATCACGTCGTTCCGCGAAGTCAACTTCGAAACGGCGGGGATCGGCTTTGTCATGTCGATGAGCCCGTCGGCCCTGCAAGGCGCGCCGCATACCTGGATTTCGACCGTCTATGCCGAGCCGCAGGCCGAGGCCACGATCCTGCGCGATCTGGCCAGCGCCTATCCCAATATCACCGCGATCCGCGTCAAGGATGCCATCGACCGGGTAAGCGAGGCCCTGGGCGCCATCGCGCGCGCCACGGCCATCGCCGCCGGCGTGACGCTCCTCACCGGCGTCGTCGTGTTGATCGGAGCTGCCGCCGCAGGCGAACGCGCGCGGCTCTTCGAGGCGGCGATACTGAAGACGCTCGGCGCTACACGCGGAACCGTCCTGCGCAGCTTCGCCCTGCGATCAGCGCTGATGGGCGCGGCGGCGGGCATCGTTGCGGTGGCATTCGGTGGGGCTGCGGGATGGGCCGTGATGACCTTCGTCATGGAGGGCGAGTTCCGGTTCGAACCGGTCTCGGCCATCTCCATCGTCGCAGGCGGGGCGCTGGCGACGCTGGTCGCGGGGCTTCTCTTTGCGCTCCGCCCGCTTGCGGCGCGACCTGCGCAGGTGCTCAGGGCCCGTGACTGAGGGGTTGCACGCTTTCGCGCATGTGCGGTGCTTGACTAGGACGCATCGGCGCGCGATCACGGGCGCGATCGGGTCATTGCCAGGCTCGTGCGCCTTCGGCGACCCCAAGAAGAGGATTTCCAGATGACCATGACTTCGCCCGTTTCCGGCGTGTCCCACATCAAGGCGCCGATCCGGAGCGCCGCCTCCGACAATGCGCCGGTGGAAAAGCTGGTCGCGGGCATTCTGTCAGCGGTGCGACGTGACGGCGATGCCGCGGTGCGGCGTTACTCGAAAGAGTTCGACAAGGCGGAGCTTGACGCCTTCGAGGTCAGCGAGGCTGATCGCCTCGCAGCCGTGGCCGAGCTTGACCCGCAGACCCGCGCGGATACCGAGTTCGCCATCGCCAATGTGCGCGCCTTCGCTGAAGCGCAGTTCAGGACGATGCTTCCGCTTGAGACCGAGTTTCTGCCTGGCGTTTACATGGGCCACCGGGTGATCCCGATCGAGACGGTAGGCTGCTACGTTCCGGGCGGGCGTTATCCGCTTCTTTCCGCGCCGATCATGACCATCGTTCCGGCCAAGGTCGCGGGCGTCGATCAGGTGATCGCCTGCCTGCCGCCCAATGCCCACCGCGCCATGATCGCCGGTTGCCACCTTTCCGGCGCCGACCGCATCTTTCGCATCGGCGGTGCGCAGGCCATTGCGGCAATGGCCTACGGTACCGAAACGGTTCCGCGCGTCGACAAGATCGTCGGCCCCGGCAACGCTTTCGTCAACGAAGCCAAGCGCCAGGTCTTCGGACCGGTGGGCATAGACCAACTTGCCGGCCCGTCCGAGATATACATCCTTGCGGATGAGACCGGGGATGCCGAGATGATCGCGACCGACCTTCTGGCGCAAGCCGAGCACGACATCCGCACCCGGGTCGGGCTGATCACCATCGACGCCGCTTTGGCCAAGGCCGTGCTGGCCGAGGTGGCGGCGCAACTTAAGGGTCTTTCCACCGCCGAAACCGCCGGTCAGGCTTGGCGCGACTATGGCGAGATCGCCATTTGCGAGAGTGAGGCGGCGATGATCGCCTATTCCGATCATATCGCCGCCGAGCATCTTCAGGTTCACACCAAGGACGCAAAAGGCTTTGCGAAACGCCTGCGCAACTACGGCTCCCTCTTCATCGGCGAACTGGCGAGCGTTGTCTATTCCGACAAGTGCTCGGGCACCAACCACACGCTGCCGACGATGGCGGCGGGACGCTATACCGGAGGACTCTGGGTCGGTGCCTATGTCAAGGTCGCGACGCATCAGTGGCTGACGGAGGAAGGCGTGAAGCAGGTGGCTCCGCCTGCCGCCCGGCAGGCGGCAAGCGAGGGGCTGGAGGGGCACCGCCGGGCCGCACAGCTCAGGCTCGACCGGCTTCAGGCGCGATAGGATTGCGGAGGGATCGTTGTGCGGCCCCCGGCGGTCACCGGGGCAACAACACGAGAATCCTGACGACAAACGGAATAGAGCGCTTATTGTGCTTGTCGAGATTTCCGGCATGGCCACCCTCGGCACAGAGGGGTTGTTTCGACAGGTGAACCGATGGAGAACGCGATGACATCCAGCATTTTTTCCGGCTGCGTGCCGGCCCTGATGACTCCCTGCAAACCCGATCGGAGTCCGGATTTCGACGCGCTCGTGCGCAAGGGCAAGGAACTGATCGCAGCGGGGATGTCGTCCGTCGTCTATTGCGGTTCGATGGGCGACTGGCCGCTACTGACAGATGGGCAGCGGATGGAGGGCGTGGAGCGGCTGGTGAAGGCCGGTCTGCCGGTCATCGTCGGCACGGGCGCGGTGAACTCCGCCAAGGCGGTCGAACATGCCGCCCACGCGCAAAAGGTCGGCGCAAGGGGGCTGATGGTCATTCCGCGCGTCCTGTCGCGCGGGCCGTCGATCGCCGCGCAGCGCGCCCATTTCAAGGCGATCCTGGCGGCGGCACCCGACCTGCCCGCCGTGATCTACAACAGCCCCTACTACGGCTTTGCCACCAGGGCCGATCTTTTCTTCGATCTGCGCAAGGACCACAAGAACCTGGTGGGCTTTAAGGAATTCGGCGGCGCGGACGACATGACCTATGCGGCAGAGCATATCACCAGCCGCGATGATGACGTCTCGCTGATGATCGGCGTCGACACGACTGTCTTCCACGGCTTCGTCAATTGCGGCGCGACGGGCGCGATCACCGGTATCGGCAACGCGCTTCCCAAGGAGGTGCTGCATCTCGTTGCGCTGTGTCAGGCGGCAGCGGCGGGCGATGTCGAAGCGCGCGTCCGGGCGCAGGAGCTGGAGCAGGCGCTCGCCGTCCTGTCCTCGTTCGACGCAGGCCCTGATCTCGTCCTCTATTTCAAGCACATGATGGTGCTGAACGGCGAGCCCGAATATACCCATCACTTCAACGAAACCGATGTTCTGTCCGAAAGCCAGCGCGGCTTTGTCGAGAGGCAGTTCGCACTTTTCCGGGCGTGGTATGCCGAGTGGTCCAAGCAGCCCGGCGCAGTCACGAAATACGCGGCCTGAGGCGGAAGCGCGAAGGACCGGTCAGATGCGCGTCGAACCCGCCAGCGAGTACTTGGACGCGCGGAGCATCCCCTCGGGTGCGCGCTAGTGGCCCGACCTGACGTCGTCGTCATAGGTGCCGGGGTGATCGGGCTTTCGGTGGCTCTTGCCGTGCAGGCGCGGGGGCTGAAGGTTCGTGTGATCGACCGCGAGGGGCCGGCGGCGGGTGCTTCGGCGGGCAATGCCGGCGCCTTTGCCTTCACCGACATCCTGCCGCTCGCCTCTCCCCGGATAATCCGGCAGGCGCCGAGATGGCTGCTTGATCCGCTCGGCCCGCTCAGCGTTCCGCCCCGCTACGCTCTCAGGATCGCGCCGTGGATGTGGCGGTTCTGGAAGGCGAGCTGGCCCGCTCGGGTCCGCGCCTCGACTGTGGCGCAGGGTGCGCTCATGGCCCTGTCGAAAGCCGCGCTGGAGCCTCTGCTCGAGCGCGAAAAACTGACCCACATGCTGCGCAGGGACGGTCAGCTTCAGGTTTATGAGGGCGAGGTGGAATTCAATGCCTCGTTGCCCGACTGGAAGGTGCGCGATGCCGCCGGGATCGAGTTTCGCCACCTTGAGGGTGATGAGATCGCCGCGGTTCAGCCCGGACTTGCCTCGCGCTTCTCCCACGCGACCTTCACGCCGGGATGGTACTCGATCACCGATCCGCGCGACTACACGCTGGCTCTGGCCGATCGTGTGCGCAAACGCGGCGGCGAAATCCTCATTACCGAAGCACGGGCGCTGATCCCCGGCGGCGTCGAGACGGCGGCGGGCAAGATGGAGGGCCGGGTCGTGCTTGCGGCGGGCGCCTATTCGCGCCGTCTCGCGCGCACCGCGAACGTCAATATCCCGCTCGAGACCGAACGCGGCTACAACACGACCCTTCCGGGTGATGCCTTCGACCTGCGCACCCAGATCACTTTCGGCGGTCATGGTTTCGTGGTCACGAAGCTGACCTCGGGCATCCGCGTCGGCGGCGCGGTGGAGCTTGGCGGGCTGGAACTCCCGGCGAACTACGCCCGCGCCGACGCGATGCTGACCAAGGCGGCGCGCTTCCTTCCGGGGCTGAAGACCACCGGCGGCACTCGGTGGATGGGCTTCCGCCCTTCGCTGCCCGACAGTCTGCCTGCCCTCGGTTGCCTGCCCGGCGATCAGGACGTAATGTGCGCCTTCGGCCATGGTCATCTCGGACTGACCCAATCGGCGGGCACCGCAGAAATCATCGCCGATCTTCTGACCGGGCAGACCCCTGCCATTGACCTTGCCCCCTTCGCCCCGGCACGTTTCACGAGACAGAGATGACCCAGCACACCTTCCCCTGCATCGACGGCCATACCTGCGGCAATCCCGTGCGGCTCGTCACCGGCGGCGCGCCGCTTCTGAAGGGCGCGACCATGCTGGAAAAGCGCGCGCATTTCCTGGCCGAATACGACTGGATCAGGACCGGCCTGATGTTCGAACCCCGCGGGCACGACCAGATGTCAGGCGCGATCCTCTACCCGCCGACGCGCGAGGACTGCGACATTGCGGTGCTCTTCATCGAAACCTCGGGCTGCCTGCCGATGTGCGGCCACGGCACCATCGGCACCGTGACCATCGCGATCGAAAACGGCCTTGTCCGGCCTGCGGCTCCCGGCAAGCTCAGGCTCGACACCCCTGCGGGTCGGGTCGATGTCGCCTACAGTCAGGAAGGGCGCTTCGTCGAAGAGGTCAGGCTGACCAACGTTCCCGCGTTTCTCCATTCCGAGGGGCTGACCGCCGAGGTCGACGGGCTGGGCGAGATCATGGTCGACGTCGCCTATGGCGGCAACTTCTATGCCATCGTCGAACCGCAGAAGAACTTCCGCGACATGGCAGACTTCTCGGCCTCGCAGTTGGTCGGACTAAGTCCGAAGCTGCGCAAGGCGTTGAATGCGAAGTACGAGTTCGTTCACCCGGAGCACCCCTCCATCAGCGGCCTGTCGCACATCCTCTGGACCGGCGCCCCGCGCGATCCCGAAGCGCATGCCCGCAACGCCGTCTTTTACGGCGACAAGGCGATCGACCGTTCGCCGTGCGGCACCGGAACCTCGGCCCGGATGGCGCAGCTTGCCGCCAGAGGCAAGCTGAAACCGGGTGACGACTTCGTGCACGAGAGCATCATCGGCTCGCTGTTCAAGGGGCGGGTCGAGGCGGCGAAGAAGGTGGCAGGGAAGCCCGCGATCATTCCTTCAATCGCTGGCTGGGCGCGGGTGACGGGAATCAACACGATCTTCATTGACGACCGAGACCCCTTCGCCCACGGTTTCGTGGTGACCTGAACGAAAGGGCCCGCCTTGGCGCAAAGCATCATTACCGCTGCCGCCGAGGGGCCGGTTCTTGCCCTTTCCGAAGGGCTGAGCTTCTGGGGCGGGGTCGATCCCGCCACGAGCGAGGTCATAGACGCCCACCATCCCATGTGCGGTCAGTCGCTGGCCGGCAAGATCGTGATGATGCCCACCAGCCGTGGGTCGTGCACCGGCAGCGGCGTACTGCTTGAGTTGATCCAGAACGGCCACGCGCCTGCGGCGCTGATCTTCCGCGAGGCGGAGGATGTGCTGACCATCGGCGCGCTCATAGCCGCGCAGGTGTTCGGCGTGGCGATCCCGGTGCTGCGGCTGGACGCAAAGGAGTATGCGGCGCTGGCCGACAAGGACCGTGCGAGAATTGACGATGCCGGGCTGTCAGCCCCTGGCCTGTCGATATCGCTGACGCCGCTTGCCGACGAAAACCTGCGTCTTTCTCCCGCCGATCGGGCGATGCTGAGCGGCGCCGAAGGCTCCTCGACCCGAATGGCGATGCAGATCATCTGCGCGATAGCCGCCGTGCAGGGGGCCACGGAGCTGATCGACGTGACGCAAGTGCACATCGATGGCTGCATCTATGCCAGCCCCGCCAATCTGCGGTTCGCCGAAGTGGTTGCCGGCATGGGGGCGAAGGTGCGTGTGCCGACGACGATGAACGCCATCTCGGTCGACCACGCGAACTGGCGGAGCCAGGGTGTGCCGCCCGATTTCGGCATTCCGGCAAGCCGGCTTGCCGACGCCTATATTCGGATGGGCGCCCGTCCCAGCTTCACCTGCGCGCCCTATCTTCTCGATACGGTCCCTGCCGCCGGAGAGTCGGTCGCCTGGGCCGAATCCAACGCGGTGATCTACGCCAACAGCGTTCTGGCGGCCCGCACCGTCAAGCATCCCGACTTTCTTGATCTCTGCATCGCGCTGACCGGCCGCGCCCCCCTTTCGGGCGTGTATGTTGACGCGAACCGCGCCGCCCGGCGGATCATCCGTATCGACGCGCCTGCGGGCTATGACGACGCGCTCTGGCCAATGCTGGGCTATCTGGCGGGACAGGTTTCGCCCGACCGGATTCCGCTGCTGACAGGGCTTGAAAGCCTGACGCCGACGCCTGATGACCTGAAAGCGCTCTGCGCCGCGTTCGGCACGACCTCGGCCGCGCCGATGCTGCATGTCGCCGGGATCACTCCCGAGGCGGGCATCATCGCGCCCGATGCCGATGAAGTCGGTGTCACGCGCGCCGATCTGATGCGGGTCTGGCGGCAGTTGAACCGAGGCTCTGCAAAGATCGACCTTGTCGCCTTCGGTAGCCCACATTTCTCGCTGGCCGAATGCCGTGCGCTGGCCGGACTGCTGGACGGACGACACCGCGCCGACGGAACGTCCGTGATCGTCACCATTGGCCGCGATGTGCTGGCGGTCGCGCGGTCGGAGGGCGTCGCCGCGCGGCTGGAGGGCGCGGGCGTGAAGATCGTGCCCGATCTCTGCTGGTGCTCGATTTCCGAACCTGTCTTGCCGCCACGAGCGCGTGTCATCATGACCAATTCCGGCAAGTATGCCCACTATGCCCCCGGTCTCAGCAGGCGTGAGGTGCGCTTCGGAAGTCTGGCCGACTGCGCCCTGGCGGCGCGAACCGGCAAGGCGCCTGACACTCCGCCTGACTGGCTGACTTGAACCCCGGAGACTCCGATGCGCAGCAGCCAAACCATTCACGTCATTTCCGCCCATGCCGAAGGCGAGGTGGGGGATGTCATTGTCGGCGGCGTCGCCCCGCCGCCCGGCGACACGATCTGGCAGCAAAGCCGCTGGCTTGCCAAGGACAACCGGCTGCGCAACTTCGTGCTGAACGAACCGCGCGGCGGCGTCTTTCGCCACGTCAACCTTCTGGTGCCGCCGAAAGACCCGTGCGCCGACGCCGCCTTCATCATCATGGAGCCTGAGCACAACCCGCCAATGTCCGGCTCCAACTCGATCTGTGTCGCCACGGTGCTCCTGGACGGTGGCATCATTCCGATGACGGAACCGGTGACGGAACTCACGCTGGAAGCCCCCGGCGGGCTGGTCCGGGTCCGTGCCGAGTGCTGCGAGGGCAAGGCCGAGCGGATCTTCGTGCAGAACCTGCCCAGCTTCGCCGCCGCTCTCGATGCGAAGCTTGAGGTTCCGGGGTTTGGCACCATGACTGTCGATACCGCTTATGGCGGCGACAGTTTCGTGATTGTCGACGCCGCCGCGATGGGGCTTTCGCTGACCCCGGATGAGGCACATGACATCGCCACCACCGGCATGCGCATCACCGACGCAGCCAATGCCGTACTCGGCTTCCAGCACCCCGAAAACCCCGACTGGAAACACATTTCCTTCTGTCTCTTCGCCGGCAGGGTCAAACGTGACGGCAACGACTTGCGCGCCGCGGCCGCGGTGGCGATCCAGCCGGGCAAGGTGGACCGCTCACCGACCGGCACCGCGCTTTCGGCGCGCATGGCGGTGCTGCACGCGCGCGGGCAGATGAAGGCCGGCGACCGGCTGACCGCAGTGTCCCTTATCGGCTCCACCTTCGGCGGGCGCATTGTCGGGGAAACGAAGGTCGGCGACCGCCCTGCCATCCTGCCGGAAATCTCGGGTCGCGCTTGGATCACCGGCATCCACCAGCACATGCTCGACCCGTCGGACCCCTGGCCAGAAGGCTACCGGCTGTCGGATACCTGGGGTGCGAAATAGGGCGCTTCAGTGCGCGCCACTGAGCGCTCCGGCCTTCACGCCATAGTCCACCGCAATCCCGTATTCGGGGTCATCGTCGCTGTCGATCATCAGCTGACCGGCGCGGTTGAGCAGCCGGTGGCAATCGCGGCTGAGATGGCGCAGCGCGAGCGACTTTCCCTGCGCCTCATAGCGCGCGGCAAGCGCCTCGATCGCAGCCAGCGCTGACTGATCGGCCACGCGGCTGTCGTTGAAATCGACAATGACGTGATCCGGGTCGGTCTCGGGCGTGAACAGCTCTGCAAAGCCGTCGGTCGAACCGAAGAACAGCGGCCCCTCGATCTGGTAGACCTTGGCGCCATCGGAGCTGATGCTCGTCCGCGCATGAATGCGCCGGGCGTTCTGCCAGGCATAGGCGAGCGCCGAGACGATGACGCCTGCGACGACGGCGGTAGCAAGGTCGGTCGCCACCGTGATCGCGGTGACCAGAAGGATGACGACCGCATCCGTCGCCGGAACGCGGCGGAGGACGCGGAAGGTCTGCCAGGCGAAGGTGCCGATCACCACCATGAACATCACGCCGACAAGGGCTGCGAGCGGGATCTGCTCGATCACCGAAGAGCCGAACAGGATGAAGGAAAGCAGGAACAACGCGGCCGCGACCGCTGCCAGCCGGGTGCGTCCGCCCGAGGTCACGTTGATCATCGACTGGCCGATCATCGCGCAGCCGCCCATGCCGCCGAAGAATCCGGTCACGGTGTTAGCGATGCCCTGGGCGACGCATTCCTGGCTGGCGCCGCCGCGCTTTCCCGTGATCTCGCCGACGAGATTCAGCGTCAGAAGGCTCTCGATCAGGCCGATCGCGGCAAGGATGATGGCATAGGGCAGGATGATCTTCAGTGTCTCGATGCTGAGCGGCACCGACGGCAGATGCAGTGCAGGCAAACCACCCTTGATCGAGGCCAGGTCGCCGACGCGCGGCACCTCGATGCCGAAGCCGATCACCAGCGCCGCGACAATGCCGATTCCGGCAAGCGGCGCCGGGATCGCGCGGGTGATCCGCGGCGTGATCCAGATGATCGCCATCGTCACGGCGACGAGCGCCAGCATCATGGCAAGCGGCCAGCCCGTCATCCAGTGATGCCCGCCCGCGCCGTCCGGCAGGCGGAACTGCTCCAACTGCGCCAGTCCGATGACGATCGCAAGGCCGTTGACGAAGCCGAGCATGACAGGATGCGGCACAAGGCGGATGAACTTGCCGAGCCTCAGCACACCGGCGGCGATCTGGATCAGCCCCATCAGAACGACGGTCGCGAAGAGGTATTCGACGCCGTGGGTCGCAACGAGGCTGACCATCACGACCGCGAGCGCCCCGGTCGCGCCCGATATCATCCCCGGACGCCCACCGATCAGCGCGGTGATAAGCCCGACAAGAAATGCCGCGTAAAGCCCGACAAGCGGATGCACGCCCGCCACGAAGGCGAAGGCCACCGCCTCGGGCACAAGCGCCAGCGCCACCGTCAGGCCGGACAGAACCTCGGTCCTGAGCGCGGCAAAAGACAGCGGAAAGGCCGGCGCATGGGCCGGTGACACGGCAGCGGCAAAGGCCGCAAGCGCGGAGCGGGGCATTGGGTTCCTCGGGGATCAGGTCAATTCGCTGGGCCCCGTTTATCGGCAAATGATGCCCGGCGAAACCCTCAGCCCGGCAATGCGGGCATCGTTTGCCGACACGTCAAGATATCGCTGGAAACTGTGCCGACGTTCATCCATGTTCGAACCGATCGCCAGAGAGGACGTTGCAATGACCCATCCGCTTATCACTCAGGATCACATCGAAGCCTATCAGCGTGATGGCGTCGTTCTGATCAAAGGGCTCTTCGAGGACCATGTCGAGACGCTGCGCAAAGGCATCGAGCGCAACATGGCCGAGCCCGGCGAATATGCCGCCGAAAACCTGAAACCCGGCGAAGGCGGGCGGTTCTTCGACGACTATTGCAACTGGACCCGGATTCCTGAATTCGAGGAGGTCATTCGCACCTCAGCCGCCGCCGAGGTTGCCGCCGATCTGATGGGATCGCAGAGTGTGCAGGTGTTTCACGACCACGTGCTCGTCAAGGAACCCGGCACATCGAAACCGACGCCCTGGCATCAGGACGGGCCGTACTACTTCGTCGACGGGCAGCAGACAGTGAGTTTCTGGTCACCCCTGGACCCGGTCCGGGAGGCCAGCCTGCGTTGTGTTGCCGGGTCGCACAAATGGGAAAAACCGGTCCTGCCGACCCGCTGGCTGTCGGAAGAGAACTTCTATCCCGACAAGGATGCCTACATGCCGGTGCCCGATCCCGATGCCGAGGGCATGGACATCCGCGAATGGGAGATGGAGCCGGGCGATGCGGTCGCCTTCAACTACGGAACGCTGCACGGCGCACGCGGCAACAACTCCGCGACCCGCCGCCGCGCCTTTTCGCTGCGGCTGGTCGGCGACGATGCGCGCTATGTCGAACGCCCCGGCCGCACCTCGCCGCCATTTCCCGGTCACGACATGAAGCCCGGCCAGAAGTTGCGCGAGGACTGGTTCCCGGTGATATGGAGCCGCTGACGGCGCTTCAGGCTTCCGCCTCGGCAAGGATCGCTCGCGTGACGATCCCGAGCGCCCGATCGAGATCGTCCCGCGAAATGACAAGTGGCGGCGAAAGCGTCAGTACGCATCCGGCGCTGATCTTGAAGCTCAGCCCCGCGTCGAGACATCGGTAGTAGATGCGCTCGGCGCGGTCACGCGCCGGGGTCCGGCTATCTCGGTCTTCCACGATCTCGACACCGAACATCAGCCCCCTGCCGCGTATGTCGCCGACGAACGGACTGGCCTTCAGTGCCTCGCGCAGACAGTCCTGCGCATGCGCGCCCAGCTCGGCCGCCCGCTCCACCAACCCCTCCTCGCGAATGATGGCGATGGTCATCAGCGCTGCGCGCGCCGTCACGGGGTTCTTTTCATGCGTGTAGTGCCCGATGGCATAATCACCGCAGACGTCAAGATCGCGCCGCGCAACGACGGCTGCAATGGGAAGAATGCCACCGCCGAGCGCCTTGCCCAGGGTCACGATGTCGGGGACCACCTCGTCATGCTCGAAGGCGAACATCCGCCCCGTCTTGCCAAGGCCGGTCGGGATCTCGTCCATGATGAGAAGTGCGCCGCGCCGGTTGCACGCCTCGCGCACCGCTTTCCAATACCCCGGCGGCGGAACCACTGGCACTGCCCGCATCGGTTCGGCGATGACGGCTGCCACATCGCCCTCGCGCTCGAGGACAAACTCCACCATCCTGGCGCAGGCCAGCCCGCAGGCTTCCGGCCCCGGATGACCGTAGGCGCAGCGAAAGCAGTTGAAGGGTGCGACATGCTCGGCCCCTGGCAACAGCGGTCCGGCAATGTGGCTGCGGAACGTCGCCTCACCGCCGACGCTCGCTGCGCCAAAGCCCGCGCCGTGGAACGCGTCCCAGAAACTCAAGGTCTTGAACCGCCCGGTCGCCGCCCGCGCGAGCTTCAGCGCCACCTCGTTGGCATCCGATCCGCCCGTGGTGAAGAGAACCTTGGAAAGATCGCCCGGCGCCAGTGCCGCCAGCGTCTCGGCCAGTTCGACGGAGACCTCGTTCGCGAAGCGCCGGGGCGAGAAACTGAGCGCGTCGAGCTGCGCCTTGATCGCCGCCACCAGCCGCGGATGCCCGTAGCCGATGTGATGGACAGAGTTGCCGTGGAAATCCATGTAGCGCCTGCCGGCCGTGTCCTCGATCCACACGCCCTCGGCCCGGGCGATGGTCGAGACGCAGGGAGAGGACAGGCTCTGATGCAGGAACGCCTCGCCGTCCCGCCTCAGCAGTTCCCGCGTCGCCGCATCCGGGTGCCTCGACGCCCAGTCCCTTCGCGCCTCGGATGCGTTGGATTCGCCCTCGGTATGGGTGATCACGCCCGGCCCTTTCATTGTGGTCCAATTACTCCCGCCGGAGGCGGACTTAGCCCCAAGGCAATGAGAACGTCTTGACGTTGGTATAGGACTTCATCGCCTCGATGACCCCTTCCTTGTAGCCATTGCCGCTGTCCTTGATGCCGCCGAAGGGCGACATCTCGATCCGGTAGCCCGGCACTTCCCAGATGTTCACGGTGCCGACGACCAGGCCGCGGATGTACCGTTGCATTCGGTGCCAGTCATTGGTGCATACCCCGGCGGAAAGGCCGAAGGCCGTGGAATTGGAAATCGCCATCGTCCGCGCGTCGTCATCCGGTACCCGCACGATCGGCACGATGGGGCCGAAGGTTTCTTCCATCACCAATTCGGATTCATGATCGACATGATCCACGACGATGGGCGGCAAGAGCGCGCCTTTCCGGCCCGGATGGTAAAGGATTTTCGCGCCCTGCTTTTCGGCCCGGTGCACCCTTTTCTCGAAGGTCTCCGCCGCCTTCGCATGGACCACGGTGCCAAGATCTGTCCCGGCATCCATCGGATCACCGAATTTCAGCTTCTTTGCCCGCTCGACTACCAGAGGCACGAACCGGTCTGCAGCGCTTTCCTGACAGAGGATGCGCTTGACGGCCGTGCAACGCTGGCCGGAGTTCTTGGTGGCCCCCGCCACCGCGAGATCGGCAGCCTTGGCAAGATCGGCGTCGGAAAGGTCCGAGCAGATGATCAGGGGATCGTTGCCGCCAAGCTCCAGCACCTGCCGCTTGTAGACCGCCTTGGCCGCGATCATCTTGCCCACCGGCACACCGCCAGTGAAGGTTATGAGGTCGTAATCCGGATTGGTGATCATCTCGTCGCCGATATCGCCCGGCCAGCCCGTCACCACCGACAGCATCTCGGGCGGCAGGCCGGCCTCATAGAGCGCGTCTGCCAGCCAGATCGCGGTCAGCGGCGTCAGCTCCGTCGGCTTGCAGACGATACAGTTGTTCGTGGCGATCGCCGGGGCAATCTTGTGGCTGATCATGTTCAGGGGATGATTGAACGGCGTGATCGCCGAAATCGCCCGCAAGGGCTCCCGCGTCGTGAAGATCTTTCGCGCCTTGCCATGGGGCGTGAGGTCGCACGAGAAGACCTCGCCGTCGTCATGGATGCACATCTGTCCGGCGAGCGTGTAGACGTCATATGCCCGTCCGCACTCATAAAGGCTGTCGGAAATCGAAATGCCCAGTTCGGCCGTGATGATCGGCGCCAGCTCCGCCTTGCGGTCACTGATGATCTGCGCGACGTTGAGGAGTATCTTCTGCCGCTCGTAGCGCGTCAGCGTCGGCGTATAGTTCGCCGCGATTTCGAAAGCTTCGCGCGCATGGTCCGCCTGCCCGGCGGGGACGGAGCCGATGACCTCGCCGGTATAGGGGTACTCGACCAGCACACGGTCCTTCGTGTCGACCTTCCGACCGGCGATCCGCATCGCCTCGTGCCGCATCTCGATCGGGGGCTTGGCTTTCAGCATCGTCACCCTTTCGCGGCGGCTGTGGTGGCATAGAAGAAGGCGTCGAAGTTGCGCAACACGGGCGCGTCCGGCAGATCGACCTTGCGGTTGACGATGAAGGGCACTTCCTGCTCGGTCAGCCCGCCGTGGGAGCGCAGCGGCTCTTTCAATGCGGCTAGGTCGTGGCGATGCGCAGATGTGCCGATGGTCATGTTCTCGCCCGAGATCATCACGATGTCGCCGATCCGGTCGGCGGGCAGCTCGAAGCGCTTCACCGCCTCGTCCCTGGCGACGACAACGGTGATCCCGGCGATCGCGGACAGCCTCGAGATGATGTCGGTTCTGTCGGCGCCCTGCGGCAGGTAGGCCGTCGCGAACGATCCGAGCGCGCCGTGATGGACGACGTATGGATCGGTGATCGGCAGGATCACCCGCGCTGCGTCCTTGCCAAGCCATTCGTCCATCAGATCCTGGACGTAGATGACAGCGGGTGAACCGTCGGCCAGATGCTTCGGCTTCATGCCGTGATCGGCGGTGACGACGATGGCCGCGCCCATCGCGTCGAGTTCGGCGAGATACCCGTCGAACATCTTGTAGAACGACTTTGCCTCGGCATCCTCGGGCGCGTATTTGTGCTGCACGTAGTCGGTCGTCGTCAGATACATGACATCCGGTTTCCATTCGCGCAGAAGCTTGACCCCGGCGGCAAAGACGAATTCCGACAGGCCCGCCGAATAGACTTCAGGCTGCGGCATCCCGAGCCAGGCGCTCGCATTGTCCTGCCCATGCTCTTTCGCGGTGGAACTGGCCGATTTCTCTGCCGAAAAACACTTCGCCCGATCCTCGTCGAACTTCAGCCCGGCCCCCAGAAGCGCGCGCAGTTTGTCCTTCGCGGTGACGATCGCCACGCGGGCTCCGGCATTGTAGAACTGCGAAAACACTGTCGGCGCGCGAAGGAACCGCACGTCGTTCATCATCACCTCTTCGCCGGTTTCCGGATCGTATAGGTAGTTGCCGCAGATACCATGCACGATCGGGGGACGCCCCGTGGCGATCGAGAGGTTGTTGGGGTTGGTGAAGGAAGGGATGACCGAATGCGCGAGCCGATCCGTGCCCGCTTCGCGCATCCGCTTCAAGGCCGGCATAAGCCCATCCCGGATGGCCGCGTCGAGATAGGCCGGCTCGCAGCCGTCAAGGCAGATGGCGATGGCGGGCGCCTTTGGCCAGGGATAGGCGCGGTCATTCGCCACTACGGGCGCGCGGTCGATCACATTCATTGCTCTTCCTTCTGTCAGATCGTCCTTGGCTGCTCAGGCAGCGAGCTTCGCGCGTTCGGCAATCGCCGCCTCGGGCGGCGCGGCGCTTGTCACGCCCATCTCCTCCAGCGCCTCGTTCGCCGCCTCTACGACGCGGCGCATGACGTGCTCATCCATCCGCCCGATGCAGCCGACGCGGAAACTTTCCACCACTGTCAGCTTGCCGGGATAGATGATGAAGCCTTTTTCCTTCATCAGATCATAGAACCTGGTGAAATCAAACTTCGGGTCGGCGGGGCAGAAGAAAGTGACGATGATCGGAGAAAGCCAGCGGTCTTTCAGAAGCGTCTCGAAGCCGAGTTCCCGCATTCCGGCGACCATCACATCGCGGTTTCTCGCATAGCGCGCGCCGCGCGCCGCGACACCACCCTCGTCGGCATGCAGGCGCAGCGCCTCAAGGAAGGCCGCGACGACATGGGTGGGCGGCGTGAAGCGCCACTGGCCGGTCCTTTGCAGATAGGACCATTGCGCGTGGACGTCGAGCGCCAGCGAATGGCAGTTGCCTTTCGCCGCTTCAAGCTCGGACTTTCGCGCGATGACGAAGCCGAACCCCGGCACGCCCTCGATGCACTTGTTGGCAGAGGAGACCATTGCCTCATAACGGATTTCGCTCACGTCGAGCGGCAGCGCGCCGAAGGCGCTCATCGAGTCGATCAGGAGCTTGCGGCCCCGCGCGTAGACGGCCTCGGAAATCTCGGCGACCGGATTGAGGATTCCGCTCGAGGTTTCGCAGTGGATCGCGATCACGTGAGTGATCTTGGGGTCGGCATCCAGGGCGGCCCCCACCTCGTCCCCGCGGGGCGGCATGTAGTCGCCCTTGTCGATCAGGGTGAAGGCGCGCCCGAGATAGCGCATCGTCTCGGCCGCACGAAGCCCGTATGCGCCGTTGGCCAGCACCAGAACCTTGCCGTCACGCGGCACGAACGTGCCCAACATCGCCTCGACCGCGAACGAGCCGGACCCCTGCATCGGCACGCAGTCAAACTCGCCTTTGGTGTCGCCTGCCAGCGCCACGAGCTGATCGCAGAGCGATTTCGTCATGGCGCGGAAGTCGGCGTCCCACGACCCCCAGTCGCGCAGCATCGCTTCCTTGACCTCGAAGGCGGTGGTCAGCGGTCCCGGCGTCAGAAGATAGGGCTCCCCGAGCTTGGGGGCGGGCAGGGGGTGCGCGAGGCGCGACATGGGGGACTCCTTGAGGCAGCGCGTTTGCCGTGCTTCTTCCACGCGCGAAACCATATGTAAAATCGTTATTTTAGATTGATCCATAAGTTGTGTTTGCGTAAACTTGAGGCACCTGACAGCCGGATCGCCGATGCGCTACGTCCAACTCCGCGCCTTCCACTATGTCGCGATCTGCGGCGGGTTTTCCCGCGCGGCGGAAGAGCTGTGTCTGACCCAGCCGGCGATCTCGGATCAGGTCCGCAAGCTGGAGGACGAGTACGACATCCTCCTGTTCGACCGCCGCAAGAAACAGGTGGTGATGACTGCCTCCGGCGAGCGGTTGCTTGAGATCACGCGGCGGCTATTCGACAATGAGCAGCAGGCGCTGGAACTTCTGTCAGAAAGCCGCGCGCTGCGGTCGGGTCTGTTGCGGATCGTCGCCGACAGCCCCCACCATCTCATGCACATTCTCGCCCGATTCCGCGAGAAGTACCCTGGCGTCAAAATTTCGGTCCGCGCCGGCAATACCGAGACGGTGATGGGCAGTCTGCACAGCTACGAGGCCGATATCGGCGTTCTGGGCGATGTTCCGCAAAGCCGGGATTTCGAGTCGCTTCGGCTCAATTCAACGCCGATCATCGCCTTTGTCGCGGCTGGGCATCCGCTGGCGGCGCGCGAAGGCTTCAGCCTTGCCGATCTGGCAGCGCTTCCTTTGGTGATGCGCGAACGCGGGTCGAAAACCCGCATGAAACTGGAAGAAGCTGCTGAAGCGGCGGGGGTGGAACTGAAGCCCGTCATCGAGGCCGAGGGCCGCGAGGCGGTTCGCGAGATCGTCGCGTCGGGGGCGGGCGTGGGGTTTGTTTCCGAGGCGGAGTTCGGTTCGGACGGGCGGTTGGTGCAGATCCCGATTCAGGGCGCCGATGCGATCAATATGGATGAAGCCCTGATCTGTCTGCGCGAACGGCGCAGCGGCAAGCTGGTGCAGGCATTCTTCGAGATCGCGCATCGGATGACGAAGATCTGACGGCGGTCAATACCCCTTGACCGGCACCCGCTCTTCCAGCTTCTTGAAGACGAAGGCAAGGATGCCCGCGATCACAAGGTAGATGATGGCCAGAAGCAGGAGCGGTTCGTAAACGATGAACGTGTCCTGGCGCACGCGCGAGGCGACGGCGTAGATCTCGACAATGGCGATGGTCGCAACAAGCGGCGTCGCCTTGAGTTGCAGGATCGTCTCGCCGCCGAGCGTAGGCAGAGCGTTCTGGATCGCCTGCGGAAGCCATATCCTGCGAAACATGGTGAAGCGCGGCATGCCGAACGCCTGCGCCGCCTCAAGCTGGCCCTTGCCGACACCGGCGAATGCGCCGCGCATCACCTCACCCTCATACCCGGCATAGGACAGCGTGAGCGCCAGCACCGCATAGGGCCATGCCTGCCTGAGATAGGGCCAGAGATCGCTTTCCCGTATCCACGGGAATTGCGGGAAAAGCGAGCCGAGCCCGTAGTAGAAAAGCCAGATCTGCAACAGCAAGGGTGTGCCCCGGATCACCGTGCAGAAGGCGCGGGCAGGCGCGGAGAGGTACCAGGGGCCGATCGCCTGGGCAAGGCCGAGCGGGATCGCCAGAAGAAATCCGAGAACCGAGGTGACGGCGAGAATCCAGATCGTCCGCCAGATTCCTTCGATGGCAAGCGGCGTGTACTTCGGAATCCAGTCCCATCGCAGCGTGAAGGCGCACCAGACGACAAGAGCCGCGAAAAGGGCGATCATCACCATCCGGTGCGGCAGAAGCCAGGCGCGCAAGGTCTTCATGCCTTCGCCTTTCTGAGCGAAGGCTGCCCCTTGCGCGCCCATTTCTCGATCCGCGCGAAGACGCGGCCCGAAAGAAGCGTGACCATCAGGTAAAGTGCGCCAGCGGCAAGAAAGAAGGTGAAGTAGGCGCGGGTGCTGCTGGCGGCCTGCCGGGTTTCCTGCGTCAGTTCATTGAAGCCGACGACGGCCAGAAGGGCTGTGTCCTTGGTCGCGATCAGCCAGAGGTTCGCCAGGCCCGGAATGGCGAAGGACATCATCGCAGGGATGGTCACCCTGCGCATCATCATCAGGGGCGGCATGCCAAAGGCGCGTGCCGCCTCGATCTGGCCCGTCGGCACCGCCTTGATCGCGCCGCGCAGGATTTCCGTCGCATAGGCGCCCTGAACGATGCCGAGCACCCAGATACCTGCGGTGACGCCGCTGATCTCGACCTTGCCATAGCCCATGGCGGCCGCGGCCTTGTTGATGAGGTCGGTGCCGACATAATAGAGGATCAGGATCAGGACGAGTTCAGGCACCGCCCGCACGACGGTCGTGTAGACCGCAAGAAGATCGCGCAGGATCGGCCCTCCGTAGAGCTTGCCGTAGGCGCCCGCGAGGCCGATCAGCAGGCCGAAACCGAATGCACCCAGCGCGATCTCAAGCGAATGCGCCAGCCCGCGAAGCAGGTTTCCCCCCCAGCCAGGGGGGGAAAGCGACAGGAGTTCTAGCGCCTGCTCCACGGTGCGGGCTTAGCTGCCGTAGATACTGTCGGCGAAGTATTCTTTCGTGATCGCATCGTATGTGCCGTCTTCGCGAATCTTCGCGATCCCGGCGTTGATCTTTTCACGCAGCTCGTCATCGCCCTTGCGCACTCCGGCACCGACGCCAAGGCCGAGGATCGCGGGATCATCGGCGACAGCTCCCTTGATCTCGCAGCAGGCGCCGGCGTCCGTCGCAAGGAAATCCTGCATCGCGATGCTGTCGGCCTGTGTCGCGTCGATCCGGCCCGATGCGAGATCCTGATTGATCTCGTCCTGGGTCTGGTAGACGCGGATTTCGGCGGCGTCGGTGAAATATTGCTGCGCATAGGCCTGATGGACGGTCGACGCCTGGACGCCGATGATCTTGCCGGCAAGCCCTTCTGGTGTGGCCGTTATGTCGGCGGATTTGTCCGCTACGACGACCGTGGGCGTGTTGTAGTACTTGTCCGAGAAGTCGATGGACTTCATCCGTTCCTCGGTGATCGACATCGACGCCATGATCGCGTCGATCTGCTGGCCGGTCAGCGACGGGATGATGCCGTCCCAGGCGACCGGCGTGATGACGCATTCCATTTCCGCGGCGGCGCAGATGGCATTGGCGATATCAACTTCCCAGCCCACCCAGTTGCCCGACGCATCAAGCGAGGCGAAGGGCGGATAGGGTTCGGCGGCGATGCCGATCTTGACCGGATCTGCGATGGCCGCACCGGCGGTCATGGCGATGGCCAGAATACCGGCAGCGATCTTCGATTTGAATGTCATGTCTTTCTCCCTTTGGTTTTTCCGTCTTCAGCCGACGGATTTCAGAAACTGTTTCAGGCGTTCCGATTTCGGCGCTCCGAAGACCTCTTCGGGCGGGCCTTGCTCTTCGATCCGCCCTTCGGACAGGTAGATCACATGGCTCGACACTTCGCGGGCGAACTTCATTTCATGCGTGACCAGAAGCATCGTGCGGCCCTCGGCGGCAAGATCGCGGATGACTGTCAGAACCTCTCCGACCAATTCGGGGTCGAGCGCGCTGGTGGGTTCGTCAAAGAGCATCGCGCTCGGCTCGATGGCGAGCGCGCGGGCGATGGCGGCGCGCTGTTGCTGACCGCCCGACAGGAATGCCGGATAGGTCGCCGCCTTGTCCGACAGACCCACGCGGGCGAGCAGCGTCATCGCCCGCTCATGCGCTTCGGCCTTGGGCACGCCAAGGACATGGACCGGCACCTCGGTGATATTCTCGATCAGCGTGCGATGGGTCCAGAGGTTGAACGCCTGAAACACCATGCCAAGACGGGAGCGCACCTTTTCGATCTGCCGGCGGCTTGCGGGTGTGCCGTCGGCCTTCATCGCAATCTCCTCGCCGCCGATCACGATACGGCCCGAGGTCGGCGTCTCAAGGAAGTTGATGCAGCGCAGGCATGTGGACTTGCCCGAACCCGACCCGCCGATGATCGAGACGACATCGCCTTTGCGCGCGGTCAGCGATATGCCTTTCAGCACCTCGAGCTCACCGAAGGACTTGTGCAGATCCTCGACCCGTATGGCTTCGTCGGACGCCACGGCTGGACGTGCGCTTTGTTCGGCCGCAGTCATGGACGCCATGCAGAATCCCCCGACATTCCGCATACTGTAACGTCAAGACAGGCGTGTTGTGCAAGCTTATCGTTCGGAAACCACGATTTGCCCGACGCGCCAGGCGATGGCCGGCGGCCTTTCCTATTCCGAAGAACCGTGCCTATCCTCAGCCAAAGCGAAAACACAGGGACGACCCGACGATGACCGATCCATCCTACGAATTCACGCGCGCGATCACCCGGCGACCCGGCCGCAGCATCGTGCGCGGATTGCGGGCGATGGATACGGGCGCGCCCGATCTCGACCTGATGCTGGTCCATCACGCCGACTATGTTGCAACCCTGAAAGCGACCGGCGCGACCGTGACCGAACTGCCGCCGCTTGAGGAATACCCCGACGCGATCTTTGTCGAGGATACCGCCCTCTGCCTGCCCGAAGGCGCGGTGCTGATGCGCCCCGGCGCGCCATCCCGGATGGGCGAGGTCGCCGAAATGGCGCCGGCGTTGCGGGAGTTCTTTGAGGATGTGAGGGCGATCGAAGGGCCGGGCTTCATCGAGGGCGGCGATATCCTGACGACCAATCGGGAAATCCTGGTTGGCACTTCTTCGCGCACCGACCCTGCGGGGATCGCGGAACTTGCGGCGATCGTGAAGGACTGGGGCCGGACCGTGCGTGAGGTGAGGACGCCGCCGGGCGTGCTGCACTTCAAGACGGATTGCTCGCTTCTTGACGGCGACACGATCCTTTCGACCGAGCGCCTCGCCGCGAGCGGCTGTTTCGCGGACTACAAGGTCATCCATACCGCTGAGGGCGAGGAAGCGGCGGCCAACACGATCCGGTTCAACCAGTTCGTCCTGATGCCCGCCGGCTTTCCCGAAACCGCTGCACGGCTCCGTGATGCTGGCTATGATGTGCGCGAGATCGGCAATTCGGAATGCGCCAAGCTTGACGGCGGCATGTCCTGCCTGTCGCTGAGGTTCTGAAAACGAGGCCCCGGCAGCTACTCCAGATCGCCAAGCGACAGCGGGCCGCGCGTGATCGTGACATGGTCCCGGGTCGAGGAGCGCCCGTCGACGAAGAAGATCTTGCGCCCGGGATAGGCTGCGGCGACAAGGCGATTGGTTTGGGGGCCAAGATCCTTGGCGAAAAGCGGCGTGTCGGCTTTCGCGCCGAAATCGTTCAGCCAGATGGCGCTGCTGTATTCCTCTTCGTTGTCGCTTGCGATGAAGACGAGGCTGTTCCGTAGCTCGTCTTGCCCCGCAAGCTCTTCATATTCGTCGTGAAAGCCATTGATCTCGGGAAACTTGTTGAGACAGAGCCAGCTTTCAAAGACAAGGACCGAGCAGACTCCAAGGAACGCCACGCCAACCCCGATGCGCTGCGGCATATCTGCGTCCGGGTAAAGGCGGCTGAAAAGTTCGATGCTGGTCCCGATGCCGAGAGCGGTGAAGATCAGCAGCGGGACAAGCATCATGAACCAGTAACGCGGCCCGGTATAAAACCCGCCGACATACCAATACAAGCAGTAGACCGCGAAGGTCACGATCACGATGGCGGCCATTGCGCGCGTAACCGCCGTCCACTTCCCCCAGAGGACAAAGACAAGCGCGAACAACAGGGAAAATCCGCCCCAGCCATAAAGTTCGGAATTGAGCTCATATAGGTTCTGATCGGCGTTTATCAGAGCTTCGAGCGGACTGTGGCCATCCAGCGCATCGACGTTGCCCCAGTTCGGCGGCCCGATATTGGGACCAAATCCCAGTGCATTGGAGCCCGGTCCCCAAAACTCGTCCAGATAGGCATTCAGCGGCGTCAGAAGCGGATCGCCGGTAAGGTAGGCGTTGTAGGGAAACAGAAGCCCGCCAATCGCTATGCAGCCGAGACTGTAGAGGATCACGGTTTTCCACTGCGACCGGTCTTTCAGGAAGGTCAACGTCCAGATCCAGGTGAGCAGCCCCATGTAGATGCCTTCCAGCGGCCGCGAGAGGAAAAGCCACCCCATCAGGAGGCCGGCGATCAAGGGCAGGACAAATGACGGCCGCTCCCGTGACTTCAGCAGCAGAACCCAGGCGCCGAGTATGAGCGCGTAGGTGAAGGTGTGAAGCAGCCCGGTCGACGAAATCGACAGGTACCAGGGCGAGATCGCCATCAGCAGGATGACCAGGTTTGCTGTTCCCCGGTCGATCATGGATCGCGTCACCCGGTGGACAAGAAGAACGCTGGCGCCTGCCGCCAGGGGGCTGATGACCCACGGCATGCCGACGAGGATTCCGATCGCCAGGGCAAGCGGCCAGCCGGGAAGATTGGCGGTGAACCACTTGCCGTCATGGGTGTCCAGCAGGTAGTGGCCGAAAGCTTCGGTGGACGGCGGCAACGGCAGCGCGAGCATGCCGTCGGCAAAGTATCGGGCGTGAAACAGGTAGATGATGTCGTCCAGATGCGGGACGGCCTCGAACGCGGCGAAAGTGATGAGAACACATGTCGCGAAGACCGCCCCCGCAACGCAGAGGGGGAACGCGCTGTCGAACCGCCGAACCCGATCGTCACCGCCCGGCAGGCTGATGGCCGCCGACACTCCTCCGGCGACGCTGGAAAGGCGGTTTCCCGGCAACGCGGCCAGAAGCGCGGCAAAGTTCACCAGGTTGATGACGAGGAAGGCGGATGCAATGACAAGATGCTTGAAGAACCGCGCATAGGTTCCGGTCGCGATGAAATCCATGGCCGATTTCGACGCCAGGATGAGGACGAGCGCGACAAGCAATACGCGAAACCAGCCAAGTTCCGACATGATGCGCACAGGCCAGCCGAAGGTGCGCGCATGCAGCAGCGCCACGACGCCCTGCGCCCCGATTGCAGCCGTCATCACGTAGGAAAATCCGGTCGGCAGGATGCGGATATGCTGGAACCAGTAGGGATCGCGCAGCGACAGTTGCGCGCCGAAGCCGATCAGGAAGATCGCCGCCAGAATTCCTGCCCGCTGCCATTCGGTCGACAAGGTCCAGCCGGCGACGGCGATGGCGGCGGCAACCACCATGAGCCACCAGTATTCGTTCGGGGCGAGGCTGGCGGGGTTCAGATAACCCGCCAACGCAAAGGCGAAGAGGGCTGCCGCGCCGAGGGCCGCCGCGATCCGCACGACGGCAACGGGTTTGCCGGCGGGTGTGGGTTTGTCCGGTTCGATGATCGAACTGCTGCCTGTCACGCTCGTCCCTTTGCGGCCAAATCCACCAAAGCCTCGTCATCTAAACGCAAAAAACCGCGCATACCCACAGAAAACTTCCCTTCTGCACGAAGGGCTGGGCGGGCTCAGCGACCTGCCGCGCCAGTCATTCCTGTACCTGCGTAAAGGTCCGCAGCCGGGCGACGGTTTTCGGCATCAATCCGAAAAGCAGGATGCCGACCGCCAAAATCCCGACGAAAACGGCTGAGGCGACATAAATCGCGTCAGGGATGTAGCCAAGGACGGCAAGACGCCAGGCTCCGACGACGGCGGCCATACCCGAGGCGACAAGGATTGGGGCGATCAGGGCGCGGACGAACTCCGCCGGCGCGATCGCTTCGGGTGCAAGGGCGGCCGCGGTGCGCAGAGGCAGCGACACCAGCGCACGCAGCGCCACACCGGCGGCGGCGGCCACAGGGCCATACCGGCTTGCCAGCGCAACGATGACAAGCCCGACGACGGCCTCGACCGCTGCCGCCGCCACGAAAGGCCGAAGCCGGTCGATCGCCAGAAGGTAGGCCTCCTGAACAGCGGTGATCGCGGCGACGGCGCCTGCAAGGCAAAGGATGGGAAGGATGGCGCTCGCTTCGCTCCATTCCGGGCCGAGGAGAACGTCGGTCAGCGGATAGGCGATAAGCGCGAGTCCGGCGAGCGCGACAAACCCGATGATCGCGGCGAGTTCGGTCAGGTCGAGGTAGAATTGCGTCGTGGCGCTTTGCTGACGCCGAAGTGCGGCGATCGCCGACTGAGCGACCCCCTGCAGGGGTTTGACGGAAACCGTCAGCACGATATCCGTCAGTCGCAATGCGAAGGCGAAAAGACCCGCCGCGCGCGGCTCGGCGAAGATGCCCAGCATCACGGTGGGCGTTTGGGTGATGACCAGCATGATGGAACGCAGCCCGACGACCCGCGGCCCAAGCCCCTTGAGAAGGGCGAAATCCGACCGGCGCGGCCAGCGCTTCGGCAGCCAGCCCGCTGCCTTGAAGGCCAGCATGCTGTTGATGCCGATTTCCGCCAGGCGCTGTCCCACGAGACTCCAGGCGCCGAAATCATTCAGCGCCATGACGATCCCGACCGCGCCCCCGACGGTGACGCCCACAACGCTCCGGATCGCGAGCGCCTTGTAGGCGAGCTGCCGTCTGAGAAGCGCCGTCGACACGCCCGCAAGGCCGATCATCAGGACCGTGGGGCTGGCGACGATGAGCAGCGCGGCGACCATCGGCTCTCCATAGATCGCGGCCACGATCGGCGCGAGGACGACCAGCCCCAGAACGATGACGAAAGAGAAGCCGGACAGCGCAACGAAGGTGGCTTCGAGACGCCCTTCCTCAAGCGCATGGCGCTCGACGATTGCCTCGGTGACCGTGTCGCGGACCAGGAATTCGCCAAGAAACAGAAAGGCGAAGGCCATCGACGTGATGCCGAAGCTCTCCACCCCGATCAACTGCGCGATCACGAGGAAGATGACGGCCGCGGCGGCTTGCTCGAGCCAACTGGCCGCCGCGCTCCAGGCCGCGCCTTGGGCAAAATCGCGTTTCATGCCTGCCTCATCGCTGGAAACGGTGAGTTTCTCGTCGGCTCGACGAAGAGGAGCCGCACCGTGATCGGGCGCCAAACGCCTGCCGCGCAAGGGTGCATAAGCCAAACGAGCTGTCAATCAACGTTCTCAAGTAGGGTTTCCGGTTCTTGACGGGCACAGGGCGAGCCGCTTAGCTACTCAATGCAGTCTCATCTGGAAAGCTCGTTTCCATGCATGGGGCGGTCTTGCGCTATTTGGCGTCGTGATCGAAGAAAAGGCAATCTGCGGCTATTGTTTCGATCGCGGAACGAAAAGGAGTTATTGCAATGGATTGGTCGAAAAAGAAGGTACTTGTCACCGGAGGATGCTCTTTCATCGGTTCCCACCTCGTCGAAGGTCTGGTCAAGCGCGGTGCAACCGTCCGCGTCGTCGATGATCTGTCGAGCGGCGTCAGGGAGAACATCGACGACGCGCTGAAAAGCGGGCGCGTGGAGTTCGAAGAGGCCGATCTGCTCGATCCGACAACCGCGGCGCGGGCCGTGTCCGGCATGGACGTGGTCTTCCACCTTGCCGCGACGCATGGCGGCCGCGGTTATATCAGCACCCACCAGGCGGCGTGTTCGACCAACCTCGCGCTTGACAGCATCATGATCCGCGAGGCGCATCGGGCAGGTGTCGAGCAATTCACCTTCGCCTCGTCGGGCTGCGTCTATCCGACCAGCATGCAGGCCGATCCGAGCGAAATCCTCTACCTCACCGAAGACCTCGTGAAACCGCCCTACGAGGCGGATGACCTTTACGGCTGGGCCAAGCTGATGGCGGAACTGGCGCTAAAGGCCTATCACGAAGAACATGGCTTCAAATGCGCGTCGGTGCGCTACTTTACCGCCTATGGTGAACGCTGCCCCACCAACCATGCCGTGGTCGCCATGATCGGGCGGGCGTTCCTGCAACAGGATCCCTATATCGTCTGGGGGACGGGCGAGCAGATACGCAACTGGACCTATGTCAGCGACATCGTCGAGGGCACGATCCGGGCGGCCGAGAGGATCGAGGATGGCACGGCCGTCAATTTGGGCACGATGGAGCGGACATCGGTGATCCAGGCGGCCAAGATGATCCTCGATCGCTGCAATCTCTCGGCCACGATCAAGCCGGACCTGACCAAACCGACCGGCCCCTACAACCGCGTGGCCGACAACAGCCTTGCCAAGGGGCTTCTGGGTTGGGAGCCCGAGGTGAGCTTTTCCGACGGTCTCGACCGCACGATCCGCTGGTACTTCGACTCGCATGACCGCGACACCGTCGCGCCCGATTTCGAGGCGTCCCTGACCGAACGCGGCCTTGAAGGCAACCGGCGAAGCACGGCGGCGGAGTGATCTGCGGCTCGGTCAGGGCTTGCTGGCCAACGCCGACCTGTCCGTTTCAGGAGAAGCGCAAGACGCGCTACCGGTCGCCGACTGCGACGACCAGAAAGAGCTTCCGGATGGACGGCTGTTCGCCCCAAGAGAAAAGCTGCGCGAACTGAACGCCGTACTTGGCCGCAATCTCCTTGTGCGCCCTGCTTTCGCCCGCCGTCCAGAGGTCGGTGTCCCCCCAGTCGTCGTAGCCGATCAGCGTTCCCGCACCGATCAGTTTGTGCGCGAACATGAAGTCGAGAATGTCCATGGTGCTGTTGTAAAGGTCAGCATCGACATCGACATAGGCTGCGGGCTTGAACGAGCCGTCCTTCACCAATTCCGCCTTCAGCGTGTCCTTGAACCACCCTTCATGCAGCCTGTAGCTGTCATCGGGCAGAGCAAGGCCTTTGAGCGCGCCCTCCAGCTTCTCGCGCGGCGCCGAAAATGCGCCCAACTGCCAGACCGGCGGGATGGCGACGCCCGGTTCCTCCTTCGGAAGCCCCTGGAACGAGTCGAAGAGATGCAGAAATGGAACCTGCATGTTCCGGTTGCGCAGTCCGGTGACGAGACCGTGGACCGTGCTGCCATGCGCGACGCCGAAGCAGTAGACCTGCTTGCCGCCATCGCAGGATCTGAAACGGGACAGATACCAGGCGACAAGCTGGCGCCAGCCGTAGATGCCGAGCGTCAGCTCCGCCTTCTCGCTCTCGCTCAGATCGAGGTCTGTGGTGGGAAGAAAACGGTCGACGGGCCATTTCCGCCCGACCGCGCCCCATTTGTGCAGAAAGAGCCTTTTCTGAAACCAGCCAATCAATGTTCGAACCTCCAAACGAAAATGTCGGGGTACGGCGAAAATCATCAATGAACACGCAGGACAGAGGTGGGAAATCATCCACCAGCCAACGCTATCAGGCGCACGGAAGCCGCACAACGAAAGACTGTTGCGCGACCCTAGCGGGTGCCATCGCGCGGCTCGTAGCGAAAGCAGCGTTCGGCGAGGGCGCGCAGCGCAAAGTCAAACCCGTCCGAGACGAAGCGGCGGGACCAGAACGGCGGCCGCGGCGCCTTTTCGTCCGCTCCGGTCTTGATGTTCAGCGACCGGCCGGGCGTGTTGCCGACGATGATTTCATCGCCATCAACGGCGGTGACCCGTTCGAGCGCCATGCCGCGTTCCGCCAGCACCCTCCACAATGCGCAAAGCACACTTATGACGGGCGCAACCGCATAGCCGAGGGCGCGGCGTCTGGCCTGCATGGGTTGGCGGGCGTAGTTCAGATCCAGAAACGGCGCCTTGGGATTCAGGACCAGGGCCATCTCGCCCACGGCGGCATGGCATTTGATCACGTGGTCGCAGCGCGACAGGAGCAAGAGATCGACAAGCACCTCGACGCCGCGCGCCGCTTTCGCCTGCGCATCGTGGAACCGGTTTTCATCGGTGTCGCTCAACGAAATCTCGGAATAGGAGATGACCTTGCCCGGATAGGCCGTTTCCATGTCCTTGAGCCATTGGCGCTGGTCGGTCGCCACGAATATGCGCGTGCATTTCGGGTGTTCGGCCAGATAACGGTCGATATGCGGGAAATACTCCTCTGGCAAAACCTTCCGCGACAGGTTCGGGCCGACGCCGAAGTCGAACTTGTCAGAACCTCTGAGTTGCAGTCCCAGGGTTTCCTCCGAAAAGTTCTGCGCGATAAAAGCTTCGACCTGGGCGAGAATGGAGGGCCGGAAACGAAGCGTGCCGTCGTGGAGAAAGACCCGCGCCTTGTCCCTTTCCGCCTGCCACCAATCCGCGGGATAATCACCATCCGCACGGTTCTTGACGCTGCGGAAATATCCGTAGGGATTCATGAACCAGCTCTTGGGTTCCCAGCGGTAGAGGCGGACCAGTTCCGAGGCGGTCGAGAGCGTGTAGACCCGCCCCTCCCTGATCAGCGACTGCACGTCGTCCAGGGACGGCCCAATCGGCTCGTAATAATAATCCCAGACATTTGGCCCCTGAGCGTCGTCGAAATAGGGGTTCGGGCCGCCAAAAAGATAGCTGCGCCCGTGCAGATGCACGATAGGCTCAAGCCCCATGCGCCGCGCCAGTTGCAGTTGAACCACCACGCCGTTCAACTGGGCGACAAGACCGTCCGACGTGTTGCAGACGAGCAGATATCGTGTGCGGCCGCCGTTCATGCCGGCGTCGTCCCAGCTTGAACCTGCCACCTGTCGCTTGTTCCTTGCTCGTCAAGACGCAAAAGGCGGTAGGCCGAACACGGAAAGGTCTCGGGCGGCATGCGGGCACCTCGTAAAGGAAAGACGGGCTTCGGGACGCTAGCAGACGCACGGGGCCTTTTGGAAGCGCCGAGGCGGGCATAGAGGGCCAACGCGGCCCTGCGTTTCATGTTATGTCTGGACTAGTTGCAATTTATGTCTGTTTATATGCGGCAATCAGCCAGATTATGTCTAGGCGTGATTGCCTGAATGACCGACGCGGCACCGAAGACGGAGAGGATGATGGCGGGGACGGGAACCTACCGGGACATAAAGGCCGACATCCTGCGCAAGATCACGCAAGGCGAATGGAAACCCGGCAGCCAGATACCGAACGAACTCGATCTGGCAGAACACTACGGCTCGGCCCGTGCCACCGTGAACCGCGCGATGCGGGAACTGGCCGAGGAAGGGATCATCGAGCGCAAGCGCAAGGCCGGCACGCGGGTGCGCATGTCGCCCGTGCGGCAGGCCCGGTTCGACATTCCGATCGTCAGGAAGGAGATCGAGCAGCAGGGTCAGGTCTACCGGTATGCCCTTGTCGATCGCGAGGCGCACAGGGCGCCCGACTGGTTGCGGGCGCGGATGGGCCTTGCACCGGACGGCCGGGTGCTGCACCTCGTCTGTCTGCACTTCGCCGATGGAAGCCCCTATCAGTTCGAGGATCGCTGGATCAACCTCGCCGTCCTGCCCGAGGCGCGGGGGGCGGACTTCTCCAAGACCGGGCCGAACGAGTGGCTGGTGTCCACGGTTCCCTTCTCCAACGCCGAGATCAGCTTTTCCGCCACCGCCGCGGACCAGACGCTTGCGGAAAATCTTGGTTGCTCGGTCGGTGATCCGCTGATGCAGCTTGAACGCTCGACCTGGTGGGAAGATCGCGCCGTGACCTATGTAAGGCTGGTGCATCAGCGCGGTTATCGGATGACGACGCGGTATTAAAGCCCGTCGCGCAGAGGCTTCACCGCGCTGCGATAGGCCTTGGTAATCGCGTCCTTCGCCACATGGCGCCCACCCCGCACCAGATGTCGCCCCGCCGCCCAGACCTCGCTCACCATGTCGTTGCCGCCCGCAAAGACAAAGGCGTCAAGCGTGGTATCGCCGCGCAGGCCCGCAAGATCGGGATGCCCGCCGTCGAGCGCCAGAAGATCGGCCCACGCGCCTTCCGCGATGGCTCCCGGCCCGCGCCCCGCCGCCTGTGCGCCGCCCCGCGCCGCCGCCTCGAAGATACGCCGTCCGGTGGATTGCCCGGGCGTGGCCAGCGCCGCACGGGTATGGTCGCGCAGGCGTTGGCTGGTGTCGAGCTGGCGCAATTCCTCGGCCAGCGAGATGCGGATATTGCTGTCCGAGCCGATCGACAATGCGCCGCCCACCCCCATCCAGCGCACACCGTCGAAGATGCCATCGCCAAGGCTGGCCTCGGTCAGGGGGCAAAGACCAGCGACCGCGCCGGTACGGGCGAGCCTTTCGGTCTCGTGCGGCTCCATCCGTGTGCAGTGGATCAGGCACCAGCGGGGGCCAATATCCAAGTTCGCCAGCACCCACTCCACCGGCCGCGCGCCGCGCGCCGCCAGTACTTCCTCGACCTCGGCCTGCTGTTCGGCCAGATGCATGTGGACCGGCCCGTCGCCGGCAAGCGCCACGGTCGCGGCGAGGTCACCTGCCGCGACGGCGCGCAGGGAATGCGGCGCGACGCCCAGCACCGTGTCGGCGGGCAGGGGCGCGATAGCGCCGCGCGCGGCTTCGACCAGCCGGGCGAAGCGGTCGGGATCGTTGCCGAAGCGCGCCTGACCGGGGCCGAGCGCCCGGCCGTCGCAGCCGCCGAACTGGTAGTGCACCGGCAAGAGCGTCAGGCCGATGCCGCTGATCGCTGCTGCGGCGGCGATGCGTTCGGACATCTCGGCGAGAGAAGCGTAGGGCGCGCCGCCGGGCTGGTGATGGAGATAGTGGAACTCGACATTCGCGCCAAAGCCAGCCTCCAGCATCTCCATCTGGACGAAGGCGGTGATCGCCTCGACCTGATCGGGGGTGATGCGGTCGAGAAAGCGATACATCAGGTTGCGCCAGGTCCAGAAACTATCGGTGGCGCTTTCGCCGCGCCGTTCGGAAAGGCCCGCCATGGCGCGCTGGAAAGCGTGGGAATGACCGTTGGCGGGGGCAGGGACCAGGATCTCCACCCGCGTTCCGTTCGCGGGCTGGCCTGTCGATACGGCAGTGATCCGGCCGTCCGCTCCGACCGTGATGGACACATCCTCTGCCCAGCCCTCTGAAAGCAGAGCCTGGCGCGCCCAAATCCGAGTCATGAGATACCGCCTTGACAACGCAATATGTCCATACATAAAACACAATAGAGCAGAGTAAACAAGGGCCGATTCCGGATGCTGTTGACGAATGCGCAAATCGCCACAATGGCCGGACCGGCGCGCTATGGGCTGATCCGTGACGGGGCGGTCGCGCTTTCGGGGGACCGTATCGCCTGGGTCGGCGCCGCGACCGAGGTGCCGGCTGAATTTGCAGCGGCCGAGCGTCGCGATCTGGCAGGCCGCTTGGTCACGCCCGGCCTGATCGACTGCCACACCCATGTCGTCTTCGGCGGCAACCGCGCCCGCGAATTCGAGATGCGGCTGGAAGGCGCCAGCTATGAGGAAGTCGCCCGCGCCGGTGGCGGCATCGTCTCCACCGTCAAGGCGACGCGGACGGCCACGGATGACGACTTGCTGGCAGGCGCTCTGACCCGTGTCGATGCGCTGATCGCCGAGGGGGTAACGGCGATCGAGATCAAGTCGGGCTACGGGCTCGACCGAGAGACCGAACTCAGGATGCTGCGCGCTGCCCGCGCGGTCGGCAAGGCGCGCCCGGTGCGGGTGGTGACGAGCTTTCTCGGCGCCCATGCCGTGCCTCCCGAATACAAGTGCCGTGCGGACGCCTATATCGACGAGGTCGCGATCCCGGCGCTGGAAGCCGCCCATGCCGAAGGGCTGGTCGATGCGGTCGATGGGTTCTGCGAGGGCATCGCCTTCGATACCGCCCAGATCGCACGGGTTTTCGACAAGGCCAAAGCGCTCGGCCTGCCGGTGAAGCTTCACGCGGAACAGCTTTCCCATATCGGCGGCACGGCGCTCGCCGCCAGATACGGCGCGCTGTCGGCCGATCATGTGGAGTATGCGACCGACGAGGATGCAAAGGCCCTTGCCGAGGCGGGCAGCGTCGCCACCATCCTGCCCGGCGCGTTCTACACGATCCGCGAGACGCAGGCGCCGCCAATCGCCGCCTTCCGAAAGCACGGCGTGCCGATGGCGCTGGCGACCGATTGCAACCCCGGCTCCTCGCCGCTTTCCTCGCTTCTGCTGACCATGAACATGGGCTGCACGCTCTTCCGCATGACGCCGGAAGAGGCGCTTGCGGGCGTCACCCGCAATGCCGCCCTTGCGCTCGGTCTCGGCGATGCCGGCACGATTGAGGCGGGCAAGCGCGCGGATCTTTCCGTCTGGGATGTGGCCGACCCGGCAGAGCTGTCCTATCGCATCGGCTTCAATCCGCTCCATTCCCGCATCTTCGGAGGACTGGCATGACGGTCACGCTCATTCCGGGCGAAGCCACGCTCGCCATGCTCGAGGCGATCTGGCGCGGAACCGGGCCGGTGAAGCTTCACCAAAGGGCTCGGCCCGGGATCGAGGCAGCGGCGAAGCTCGTCCGCGATGCGGCGGCGGGGGAGGCGGCGGTCTATGGCGTCAATACCGGCTTCGGCAAGCTCGCAAGCGTGAAGATCGCGGCAAAGGACACCGCGACCTTGCAGCGCAACCTGATCCTCAGCCATTGCTGCGGCGTCGGCACGCCGCTCGACGCGGCCACGACCCGGCTGATGATGGCGCTGAAGCTGCTCAGCGTCGGGCGCGGCGCGTCCGGCGTCGTGTGGGAGACGGTCGCGCTCATCGAAGGGATGCTGGCCAAGGGCGTCACGCCGATGATCCCCGATCAGGGCTCCGTTGGCGCCTCGGGCGACCTCGCGCCGCTCGCGCATATGGCGGCGGCGATGCTGGGCGAGGGCAGGGCGAGCTATGAGGGCGTGGAACTGCCCGCCGCAGAGGCGTTGCGCAAGGCGGGTCTCGCACCCATCGTCCTTGGTCCCAAGGAGGGGCTGGCGCTGATCAACGGCACGCAGTTTTCCACCGCCTGCGCGCTTGTGGGGCTGTTCATGGCCTGGGCCAATGCCCGCGCCGCCATCGTCACCGCGGCGATGTCGACCGACGCCATCATGGGCTCGACCGCGCCGCTCGTCGATGCGATCCACACGCTGCGCGGCCATCAGGGCCAGATCGACGTGGCCCGCGCCCAAGCCGCGCTGATGGCGGGCAGCGCGATCCGCGAAAGCCACCGCGAGGGCGACACCCGGGTTCAGGACCCCTACTGCATCCGCTGCCAGCCCCAGGTCACCGGTGCGGCCATCGACCTTCTGCGTTTCGCGGGCCGGACGCTTGAGGTCGAGGCCAACGCCGTCACCGACAACCCGCTGGTTCTGGTCGAGGAAGGGATGATCGTCTCGGGCGGCAACTTCCACGCCGAACCGGTGGCCTTCGCCGCCGACCAGATCGCGCTCGCCGTGGCCGAGATCGGCGCCATCGCGCAGCGCCGTGTCGCGCTGATGGTCGACCCCACGCTTTCCTTCGACCTGCCGCCGTTCCTGACCCCCGATCCGGGGCTCAACTCGGGCCTCATGATCGCCGAGGTGACGACCGCCGCGCTGATGAGCGAGAACAAGCATCTCGCCCATGCCTGCTCGACCGATTCCACACCGACGTCTGCCAACCAGGAGGATCATGTGAGCATGGCCGCCCATGCGGCAAGGCGGCTCTACCGGATGAACGCCAACCTGAACGTCATCCTCGGCGTCGAGGCGATGTGCGGCGCGCAGGGCATCGAGTTCCGCGCGCCCCTGACGACCAGTGCGACCCTGCAAGGCGTCGTCCAGCAACTGCGGGCCGAGGTGCCGGCGCTCGGGGAGGACCGTTTCATGGCCGACGACATTGCCCGCGCCGCGGGGATGATCGCCGAAGGGCGGCTGACCGACGGGCTCGACCTGCCGGAGCTTGTCGCATGAGCACGCTTGTCCAGGTCACGCAAGGCGACGGACCGATCGTGCTCGGCATCCCCCATACCGGCACCCATACCCCCGAGGATATCTGGGAGGCGCTGAACGACACCGGGCGCATCAAGGCCGATACCGACTGGCATGTGGAGCGGCTCTATGACGGGCTTCTGCCCGGCGCGACCACCGTGCGCGCGACCGTTCACCGCTATGCCATCGACGCCAACCGTTCGCCTGACGACGAAAGCCTCTATCCGGGCCAGAACACCACCAGTCTCGTGCCGCTGACCGATTTCGACGGGCGGTCGATCTGGCGCGAGGGGGCCGAGCCCGACGCGGCCGAGATCGCGCGGCGGCGCGACGCCTATCATGCGCCCTACCATGCGGCGCTGAAGGCGGAGCTCGACCGGGTTCGGGCGCGGCACGGCGTGGCGATCCTCTTTGACTGTCACTCGATCCGCTCGCATATCCCGTTTCTTTTCGAGGGCACCTTGCCCGACTTCAACATCGGCACCGCAAGCGGCACCAGTTGCGATGCGCGCATCGAAGCCGTCACGCGCGAAATTTGCGAGGCGACCGGGCGGACCACGGTTACCAACGGCCGCTTCAAGGGCGGCTGGACGACGCGGCACTATGGCCGACCGGAGCATGGGATCCACGCGATCCAGATGGAGCTTGCGCAATCGACACATCTGGCGACGGAGGCCCCGCCTTTCGCCTATGACGAGGCCAAGGCCGCGCGCCTGCGCCCGGTTCTCGCCGACATTCTCCGCCAACTGGCCGAACTGGCCCCCAGCCTCGAAAGCAAAGCATGACCGACCCGCGCCACAACATCCGCGATGTGTTTCCGCCGACCGGACCCGAGTTGACCTGCAAGAGCTGGCAGACCGAGGCGCCGATGCGGATGCTGATGAACAACCTGCACCCGGATGTGGCCGAAAACCCGCACGAGTTGGTGGTCTATGGTGGCATCGGCCGCGCCGCGCGGACATGGCGCGACTTCGATCAGATCGTGGCAAGCCTCAAGACGCTCGACGCCGACGAGACGCTGGTGGTGCAGTCCGGCAAACCGGTCGCCATTGTCCGGACCCACGCCGACGCGCCGCGCGTGTTGATCGCCAACTCGAACCTCGTGCCGCATTGGGCGACGTGGGACCACTTCAACGAACTCGACAAGAAGGGTCTGGCCATGTACGGCCAGATGACCGCCGGATCGTGGATCTACATCGGCACCCAAGGCATCGTGCAGGGCACCTACGAGACGTTTGCCGAGGCCGGACGCCAGCATTATGGTGGCGAACTCAAGGGCAAATGGATCCTCACCGCGGGTCTTGGCGGCATGGGCGGGGCGCAGCCCCTCGCGGCAGTCATGGCTGGCGCCTGCTGCCTTGCGGTCGAATGCGACGAGACGCGCGCCGATTTCCGCATCCGCACCCGGTATTGCGATGCCAAGGCGCGCACGCTGGACGAGGCACTTGCCATGATCGCCGACTGGACCGCGAAGGGCGAGGCGAAGTCGGTCGCGCTGATCGGCAACGCGGCCGAGGTCTTTCCCGAGATGTTTCGCCGGATGAAGGCGGGCGGGCCGCGCCCCGACATCGTGACCGACCAGACCTCGGCGCACGACCCGCTGCATGGCTATCTGCCGCTGGGCTGGACCGTCGCCGACTGGCGCGCCGGGCAGGAGAGCGATCCGAAATCGGTCGAGAAAGCCGCACGCGCGTCGATGAAGACCCATGTCGCGGCGATGGTCGATTTCTGGAACGCCAGTGTGCCGACGCTCGACTACGGCAACAACATCCGGCAGGTCGCGAAGGAAGAGGGGCTGGACAACGCCTTCGCCTTCCCCGGCTTCGTGCCGGCCTATATCCGGCCCCTCTTCTGCAAGGGCATCGGCCCCTTCCGCTGGTGCGCGCTGTCGGGCGACCCGGAGGATATCTACAAGACCGACGCCAAGATGAAAGAACTGTTTCCGGACAACGCCCATCTGCACAACTGGCTCGACATGGCGCGGGAGCGTATCGCGTTTCAGGGCCTGCCCGCCCGCATCTGCTGGATCGGCCTTGGTGACCGTCACAGGGCGGGGCTCGCGTTCAACGACATGGTGGCCTCGGGCGAGTTGAAAGCGCCCGTCGTGATCGGTCGCGATCATCTCGACAGCGGCTCCGTCGCATCGCCCAACCGTGAGACGGAGGCGATGAAGGACGGCTCGGACGCTGTTTCCGACTGGCCCCTGCTGAATGCCCTCGTCAACACGGCGAGCGGCGCGACCTGGGTCAGCATCCATCACGGCGGCGGTGTCGGCATGGGTTTTTCGCAACACGCGGGCGTCGTCATCTGCGCGGATGGCACGCCCGAAGCGGCCCGGCGGCTGGAGCGCGTCCTGTGGAATGATCCCGCCTCGGGCGTCTGGCGCCATGCCGATGCCGGGTACGACAGCGCCATCGACTGCGCGAGGGAGCATGGCTTGCGGCTGCCGGGAATCCTTGGCAATTGAGGGTGCCGCAAAGACGGTGTCAACCAGGGCGGGAGAGGGAACGTGTTCGCCAAGAGCAAGATTGATTACGAGCCGATCGCGCTTCCCGACCGCTCCGATCTGAGCGACGCCGAGATGCTGGCCGAGGCGCGGGGGTTCTACGACCGGATGCGCCGCCGCCATTCGGTGCGGGATTACTCCGACCGGCCCGTTGCGCGCGAGGTGATAGAGGAGTGCGTCCGCACCGCCGGCTCCGCGCCCTCCGGCGCCAACCATCAGCCGTGGCATTTCGTGGCGATCTCCAACGCCGAGGTGAAGCACCAGATCCGGCTGGCCGCCGAGGCCGAGGAACAGCAGTTCTACACTGGCGGTGCAGGTGAGGAATGGCTGAAGGCGCTTGAACCGATCGGCACCGGCGCGCAGAAACCTCATCTGGATGTCGCCCCCTGGCTCATCATTGTCTTCGCGCAGCGCTGGGGCCAGTTCGACGACGGTACGCGCTTCAAGAACTACTACGTGCCCGAAAGCGTCGGCATCGCCACGGGTTTTCTGTTGGCGGCGTTACACCACGCGGGGCTGGTGACCCTGACCCACACGCCCAACCCGATGAAGTTCCTCACAGCGCTGCTGGGGCGGCCGGACTCGGAAAAGCCGGTAATGATCATCGCCGTCGGGCATCCAGCCGACAGTGCGACAGTGCCGAAGGTGGCCAAGATCAAGAAGCCGCTGGATGACATCCTGACCGTCGCCGAGTAGGACGCTTCACCCGACGATCCCGGTCGTGAACCTGCCGGGAAGCGCCACTTCCAGAAGCTCCAGATCAGCGGAGCAGTCGGCATATTCCGTCACCGTGCCGGGCGGAATGACAAAGGCGTCGCCTGGTTGCAGGTCGTGATCCGGCTGCCCCTCGGCCTTCAGCACCATGCGCCCGTCCATCACGAAGGTGAAATGGATCGCGCAGTCGTGCCGTGCCCGTACCGAAGGCCCGCCATCGAAACGCGCGACCTGGATGTTCGCCACTTCCTTGGTTCCGGCGGAAATGCCGGTGTCCTGACAGGTGAACCCCGGCAGCCGGAACGCCTGCCAAGGCGTCTTGTCGCGCACGTGATGCACGAAGCGCTGGCCCAGCCATTCCCGCGCCGGATCGCCGCGCCCGTTGGGCAGGGTCAGTTCGTGGTCGATCGTGGTGACGTGCTCGGCAGGGACGCCGATCTCGATCACCTCGATATCGGGCGAGGCGTGGCAGACCCGGTGGCGGATCTCCGGCGGCTGGATCACGCAGTCGCCTGCGGACAGCCGGATCATGTCGCCCTGATCCTCATAAAGCACGTCGACCCAGCCCCGGTAGCAGAAGATGAGCTGGAAGCCGACCGTGTGATAATGGACCATGTCCGGCACCGGGCCGCCGTCCGGTATGCGAATATGGCTGGCGATGATCGAGCCGCCGAGGCGCGAGGGGATGAGGTCGCGGTAGTGCATGCCCGCCCGCCCGATCACCCAGGGCGCCTCGTCGCGCAAGCGGCGGACACCAAATTCGGGGGTCGGGTCGTGCGCCACCAGCTGGGGGGACAGCGGCGCCACGTTGATCTCGGTTCCGTTCGGCGCGGTCCAATGGCCCGCACCGTCGGCAAAGCCCGCCGGATCGTCCGTCAGGATCAGTAGCCGCCCCGGTGGCACGTTCGCGTCCTTGTCGAGCCGGATGCGCAGCCCGTGGCCCGACATTGCAGCGACGGCGGGATTGTCGGCGGGATAGATGTTCTCAAGCCGAAAGCCGAGCGTCCTGCCGAAGAAGGCCATGTCTTTTGGCAGGTCTTTCGTAGGCAGCAGGACTTCGGCCAGGGTCGGACTGTCGGTCATCGCGGCGCCTTTCATCGGGATCAGAGACTGTTGAGCAGGGTCCTGGTCGGCCAGGCATCGGCGGGCAGGCCCAGCCGGGCCTGTTCGGCCTGCACGGCCTCGCGCGTCTTCTCGCCCAAGATGCCGTCGATCGCCCCCACATCGTGGCCGCGCGCGGCCAGTTTCTGCTGCAGCGCCTTCATCTCGTTCCCAGAGAGGCCCGGTTCAGGATTGCCTGCGTCGTAGACCGGCGCGCCTTCGAGGCGGGTGGCGAAATACGCCGCGGTCGTGACGTAGACGAAGCTCTTGTTCCATTCGAAATAAACGCGGAAATTCGGGTAGGCCATGAAGGCGGGCCCCTTCCGCCCCATCGGCAGAAGGACGGAGCCTTTCAGCCCCGAGGGAAGCGCCGCCGACCGGCCCTTTACGCCCAACGCCGCCCATTTGCTGACCGGCAGTTCGTGGTTCAGCCCGGTCTTGGACCAGTCAAGATCGGCGGGAACGACGATTTCCTGCAGCCACGGCTCGCCCGGTCGCCAGCCAAGCCCGCGAAGCATCTTGGCTCCGGAGACAAGCGCGTCAGGCGATGACCCCTTCAGATCGACGTGACCGTCGCCGTCGCCGTCCACTCCGTTGCGCAGGATGTCGTCCGGCAGCATCTGCACCTGTCCGACCTCACCCGCCCATGCGCCCTTGGTGCGCGCGGGGTCGAAATCGCCGCGCGCATAAAGCTCCAGCGCCGCGAATATCTGCGGCCGGAACAGTTCGGGTCGGCGGCAGTCATGCGCGAGGGTCACGAGCGCGTTCGCAGTGTTGAAGTTGCCCTGCACCGCGCCGTAGTCGGTTTCCAGCGCCCAGAAGGCCAGCAGGACACCGCGCGGCACGCCGTAGTCCGAGGATGTGCGCTTGAAGACGCTCGCATATTTCTGCGCGTTCCGCGCGCCGTTCTGCAACCGGTTGGCGCTGATGATCGAGCGGGAGAATTCGATGAAGTCCTTGCGGAACACCCCTTGCGAGCGGTCGGCCTTGAGCACGGACGGATCCTGCCGGACGCCCGCGAAGAACGCATCGACCCGCTGGGCTGGATGCCCCTTCGCCTTCGCCTCGGATTTCAGCCCCGCGACGAAATCACCCCACGACCCCCCACAGGCAAAGGCAGGGCCCGACAGAAACAGAAATGCAATGGCGGCGGACGACAGGCGCATCAATTTCTCCCTTGGTTTCCGGCGGCATCCTAGCAGCGTTGAAGGGCGCGGCAACCAGCGGTTTCTCGCCGCCGTCGGGGAGTGATTAACGATTGGTTAAGAACTGTTGACGAATCTCCAACAGACAAGAAGCCTCGGGGGCATCGTATCGCCTGAGCAACATGGCGGAGGAATGATGCGCGTTCTGATCGTGGAGACCAATCCCGACCTCGGCTGGCTCTGGAAGCGGCATCTGGAGCGGCTTTCGGCCACGGTAATCCTGGCGCATGGGCAGGAGGAAGCCGTCGCCTATCTCGAGCGCGAAGCTGTCGACGTGATTGTTCTCGATCTCGTGCTCGCCGAAGGAAGCGCCATTGCCGTCGCGGACTACGCGGCCTACCGGCGGCCCGCGGCGAAGATTGTCTTCGTCACGAATACGAGCTTCTTTTCGGACGGCTCAATATTCCAGCATTCGCCCAATGCCTGCGCCTTCCTGCCTTCGGCGACGCCGCCCGAGGATCTGGCCGCCGTCGTGGAGCATTACGGCGGTGCGATCTGATCCGGCCGGGCCCGCGGCGAATGTCACCCAAATGCCAACGGTCGCATGGCAGGATGGCGATTGCGGGGCGATCGCGGTTGATCGCAGGCTTTGCTTGATTTTTTCAGGCTTTCCCGCATGCTGGACGCGGGAAGGTATTTTGATGACCGATTTTCTGCCAAAGGAAGTTCAGGCCGGCCTTGATGAAGCGCGCAGGCGCGATCTTCGCCGCCGCTCGCGGCTCAGGGTTCTTGCGGGCGATGAGGTCTATCCGATCCTCCGCTACTGGGAGACCGGCTTTTCGCTTGATGCCGACCAGGTGCAGCACCTGCGCGGGCTTGTCGATATCTACGATGGCGCGCGGCATATCTACCAGTCGCTGATCGTTGCCTCGGGTGTGGAGGCCGGAGAACTGATCTGCACCATGAAGCGGTCGACCGCGGCGCTGGATCGCGCGCCGCTCGACTATGAGCGGGACGAAAACGCGCCGATCGGGTATCTGCCGCCCGTTTGAGGACAAGCCTCTCAGGGACGGATCTCGACCTCCGTCCCCATGGGGGCGATGCGCCACAACTCCTCGATCTCGGCATCCGACATGGCGATGCAGCCCGCGGTCCAGTCATGCCTCAGGGTGGCCTTGCCGAAGAACGCATTGGGCTGGCCGTGGATGAAGATATCGCCACCGGGGGAATAGCCGGCAGCGCTGGCGCGGATCAGGTCGGTCCGGCGGGGATAGTCGAGACCGAGCGACAGGTGATAGGCGCTGTTCGCGTTCCGCCGGTTGATGCGGAAAAGACCCTCGGGCGTCTTTCCGTCGCCCTGCCGCACCTTGTCGCCTTCGGGCGCGAAGCCGAGAGCGATGGTGTAGCTGCGAAGTGCCGCGCCATCACGAAAGACAGTGAGGCGGCGATCGGCCTTCTCGATCAGGATACGGTCGATCGTGCCGGTCAGCGGCGGTTCGGGCGGCGGGATCGGCGCCGGGAAGCGGTGCTGATAGAGCGCGATCACGCCAAGCGCCAGCACCGCCATCAGCAGGATCAGTCGGAAAAGCTGGCGCAGTGCGTTCATTGCAGGTCGCGGAACGCCCTTTGCATCCGTTCCACCGCCTCGTCGATCTTTGCCCGTGGCATCGCGAGGTTGAACCGCAGGTAGTCCTCGCCGCCTAGCCCGAAGGCGGGTCCGGGGCTGGCCGCGATCTTCGCCTCTTCTGCGACGCGCGCCGCAAATTCATCGCGCGCCATGCCGGTGCCGGAGAAATCGACCCAGGCGAGGTAGGTGGCCTGCATCGGCATCATCGACAGCCCCGGAATGGCGTGTATCCCCTCGTGGAAACGCCGATGATTGCCGTCGACATAGGCGGTCATCGCATCGACCCAGTCCGCGCCTTCCGGGGAATAGAGCGCGGGCGTCATGTGCATCGACATGGAATTGGGCGAGATCGCGAGTTGTTGCAGCCGCCGGGTATAGGCCGCGCGCATGTCGGGATCGGCGATGATGACATTGGCGCAATGCATCCCCGCGACGTTGAAGGTCTTGGACGTCGCTGTCGTCATGATCAGCCGCCCGGCGATGGAAGGGTCGACATTCGCCATCGGGATGTGCGTTTCACCCGGATAGACGATGTCATGGTGAATCTCGTCCGCGATCAGGATCAGGTCGTGCCGCTTCACGAAATCGGCGACCCCCTGCAACTCACCCTTCGTCCAGACGCGCCCCGCCGGGTTGTGCGGCGAACAGAGGATGAGCATCTTCTCCGCTCCGGTCATCTGCGCGTCCCAGGCATCGAAATCCATCTGATAGACCCCGTCGCGGATCGCGAGCGGGCACTCGACGAGATTCCGGTCATTGGCGCGGATCACGCGGGAAAAGGCGTGATAGACGGGCGTCATCAGCACGATGCCGTCACCCGGCTTCGTGAACGCCTCGATGCACATGGCGATGCCGTTGACCATGCCGTGCGTCGTCAAGATCGAGGCGGGATCGACCTCCCAGCCGTGACGCTCCTTCATCCACCACTGGATCGAGGCGTTGTAGCTTCCGGCATCGCCGAAATAGGTGAAAAGCGCATCGTCGGCGACCCGTTTCACCGCGTCGATCATCCCCTGCGGCTGACGGAAATCCATGTCGGCGACCCACATCGCCAGCCCGTCCCCGGGCGAGACGCCAAAGGTCTTTTCCATCATGTCCCATTTCTGGGAATGCTTGCCGCGGAAGTCGATGATCTCGTCGAAAGTCATGGCCGCTCCTCTGATCGCGGCCAGAGGTTATCGGAAGCCGAGCCGTGTGCAAGAGGGCGCGGGCACCATTGCGCGCGCGAAAGCCTTGGCCTAAATCACCCGCATGACGATACGCCCGATCCTGATCCACCCCGACCCGCGCCTGAAAAAGCGCTGCGACCCGGTGTCCGAAGTGACCGACGAGTTGCGCGCGGCAGCGGCCGACATGCTGGAAACCATGTACGACGCGCCGGGCGTCGGGCTGGCCGGTCCGCAGGTCGGGCTGATGGCGCGCATCCTTGTCATGGATTGCGTGAAGGATCCCGAAGCGGCGCCGCGTCCGTTGGTTCTTCTCAACCCCGAGGTCACCTGGGCGTCGGAAGAGACGAACACCTACGAGGAAGGCTGCCTGTCGATCCCCGAGCAATATGCCGACGTGACGCGCCCTGCCGAGGTGAAGGTGCGCTGGATGGACCTCGAGGGGCAGACGCAGGAGGAAGCCTTCGCCGGCCTATGGGCGACCTGCGTGCAGCACGAGATCGACCATCTGAACGGCAGGCTCTTCATCGACTACCTCACCCCGCTGAAACGCCAGCTCATCACCCGCAAGATGCAGAAGCTCAAGCGGGATCGGGCGCGGCTGTGACAGTCCGGCCATTCGTAGCCTATCCCGACAAGCGGCTCAGAACGCCCGCCGAGCCGGTCTCGGCGGTGAACGAGACGATCCGCATGATCTGGGACGACATGGTCGAGACGATGGACGCGATGCCGGGCTACGGGCTTGCCGCGCCGCAGATCGGCATCATGCAGCGCCTTGCCGTCGTCGACTGCTCCGACAAGCGCGGGCAGGCGGTGAAGATGGCGAACCCGGAGGTGCTTCACGCCTCGGTCCAGATGCGCAAGCATGATGAGGCGAGCCCGAACCTGCCCGGCATCTCTGCCCCGATCGAACGTCCACGCGCCGTGACGGTGAGATTCCTCAATGAGACGGGCGAAATGGAGGACCGCGATTTCGTCGGCCTCTGGGCGACGAGCGTGCAGCACCAGATCGATCATCTGAATGGCAGGATGTTCATCGACCATCTCACCCCCCTGCGCCGCAAGATGCTTGTGGCGAGGGCCGAGAAGCTGAGGAAGCGGTCATGACGGTCGTGTCGGAGACGCGCAAATGAACGTTGTCTTCATGGGCACGCCGGATTTCGCGGTCCCGGCGCTTGAGGCGCTTCATGCCGCGCATGATGTGATCTGTGTCTACACCCAACCGCCGCGCCCAGCCGGCAGGGGCAAGAAGGACCGGCCAAGCCCGATTCAGGCGAGGGCCGAGGCTCTGGGCCTGCCGGTTCGCTGTCCGGCAAGCCTCAAGGGCGCTGGGGAGCAGGCTGCCTTTGCTGCCCTGGACGCTGACGTCGCGGTCGTCGTCGCCTACGGGCTGATCCTGCCTCAGGCGGTGCTCGATGTGCCGAGGCATGGCTGCCTCAACATCCACGCCTCTCTCTTGCCGCGCTGGCGCGGGGCGGCGCCGATCCATCGGGCGCTCATGGCGGGTGATGCCGAGACGGGCATTTCGATCATGCGGATGGAGTCGGGGCTCGACACCGGGCCGGTCCTTCTGTCCGAACGCACCGCGATCGGGACGGAGGAGACGACCGGCGACCTGCACCACCGGCTCGCGCCGATGGGCGCCCGGCTGATCCTCCGCGCACTGGACGGCGCTATCGGGACGGATGCGGTCCTCCAGCCCGACGCGGGCGTGACATATGCGGCGAAGATCGACAAGGCCGAGGCCCGGGTGGACTGGACCAGGCCGGCCGCAGAGGTGGACCAACTGATCCGCGGTCTGTCGCCGTTTCCGGGCGCGTGGTGCAGGGTCGGGGGTGAACGGCTGAGACTGCTGCGGTCCCGCCTCGCAAGGGGGCAGGGCGCGCCAGGGCAAGTTCTCGGCGGCTTCACCGTTGCGTGCGGCTCAGGCGCGGTGGAGATCACCGAGGCGCAGCGCGAAGGCAAGCGGCCGATGCCGGCCGAGGATGTGCTTCGGGGGCTCGATCTGCCGGAAACGCTCGGATGACCGTTTGCAAGGCCGCATCGACACCCCATATCTGCGAGGCAAAAGGGGGACATGGCATGGCGATTCTGGGGCTCATCATCATCGGCGCGGCGGCGGGATTTATCGCGACCCGGCTGATGAAGCGTGAAACCGATGTTGTGACGACGGTTGCGATCGGCGTGCTGGGCGCGCTTCTGGGCGGCCTTGTCCTACGGCTCCTGATCGCGGTCACGGGTTTCGCCGCGGGCTTTGTCGGGGCGGTGCTTGGCGCGATGGCGCTGATCTGGCTGTGGGAAACCTACGGGCCGAAACGGCGGTAACGCGGCCGACCGCGCGCAGGCATGACAACACGAACCGGCCTGCCCCGTGGTCGGGGATTTCGACGCATATCAGCAAAGCCCATGTTCCGCCAACCGTTTGCGAATGAAAGCCAACGCGCGCCGATAGCGGGGGTCAAAGCCTGCGGCGTCGGCGTCTTCCAAGAGGTGCCAATGGAATTCGTAGGTGCCGCCCCGGTCCCCCGTCGGATCATGCCGCCAGCGGTCGGGAAGGTCCGACCGGGACAGGAGATGAAAGGACCAGATTTCGCCCGGCACGATATCCGTGCTGTCGCCAAGTGCGCGCACCAGAACCGCATCGCCGATGCCCGCCTCTTCGCCAAGCTCGCGTCGGGCGGCAGCTTCGGCGCTTTCGCCGGCCTCGACCGTTCCCTTGACAAGCTGAGGTCCGGCCGAGGGATGCCGGAACACCAGGATCTGCCGCTGCAAACCGGCCCAACGCAGGAGCACGGGGCAGGATTTCACGGTTTTTTCTTTTTCGGCTTGTAGGGCCTCATCCCCAGCCTCGCCAACTCATCGGCGCGCTCGTTCTCGGGATGGCCCGCGTGGCCCTTGATCCATTCCCATGTGACCCGATGGCGCGCCTGTGCTTCGTCCAGCCGCTGCCAGAGGTCGACGTTCTTGACCGGCTTCTTGTCCGCCGTCCGCCAGCCGTTGCGTTTCCAGCCGTGGATCCACTGGCTGACGCCGTTCTTCACATAGGCGCTGTCGGTCACGATAATGATGGCCGCATCGCGCCTCAAGGCTTCCAAGGCCGAAATCGCTGCGAGAAGCTCCATCCGGTTGTTGGTCGTCTCGGCCTCGCCGCCGCTCAGTTCGCGCGTCTTGACGACCTCCTCGCCGTCGCGCGCGATCATCAGGACACCCCAACCCCCGGGGCCGGGATTGCCCGAGCAGGCGCCGTCGGTATAGGCGACGAGTTCAGGCATGGGCGCGGACGATGATGTATGGGTCGTCGGTGCCGGCCAGGCCGCGTTCGGTGCCTTCCTCCGAAGCGATGACGGCAAAGCCCGCGTCGGTCAGAAGCCCCAGAAGCTCCTCGCGTCCGACATAGGTGTAGAACCGGTCGAGCCCGTCGCGCCCCTCTCCGGCTCCGGTCTTCATTCCGATGTGGAAAAGCCCCCCCGGCCTGTGCGCCCGGTGCAGTGCCGCCAAATGCCGGGGCAGGTCGGCGCGGGCAGCGTGCAACAACGAGAAGTTCGCCCAGACGCCATCGTACTCCGCCTTCGCCCCGATATCGTCAAAGGTGGCGATGCGCGCGCCGATCTGATGCCGGTCATTGGCGAGCGCGACCATCTCGGGCGCGGCATCGACGGGGTCGGGGATCAGACCGGCAGCGCGCATGAAGGCCGAGGCATTGGCCGGCCCGCAGCCGAGATCGAGAACCTTTGCGCCGCGGGGCAGGGCTTCGATGAAGGCCCGGAGGTGGTGGTCCGGCTTGGCGGTGCGGAACCGGTCGGCATAGTCCGCCGCTTTCGCGTCATAGACGGCGATGGTGCGGGGATCGGCGCTCATGCTCTCTCAAGCGCGAGCTGACCGGCCAGCGCGGCGAAGATTGCGGCAAAGCTGCGGTTGATCCAGCGCATGACCCGGTCAGAGGACAAAAGGGCGTCGCGGGCGGCGGCGGCAAAGACACCGTAGAGCACGAAGACGGCCAGCGTCATGGCCATGAAGACCGCGCCAAGCGTCATCATCTCGATCGTGACCGTCGCCGGGTCGCCCGACAGGAACGGCGGCAGCAGCGCCAGGAAGAAGATCGAAAGCTTGGGGTTGAGCACGTTTATCAGCATCCCCCGGCGCGCGATGCGCCAACCCGGCTCGACACGCGCATCGCGCGACACCGCCAGGGCGCCGCCGGATTTCAACGCCTGCCAGGCAAGGTAGAGAAGATAGGCGACGCCGGCAAACTTCACGACCTGGAACAGAAGCGCGCTCGTGTGCAGGAGTGCGGCCAGGCCCAAGGCAGCGGCGGCAAGGTGCGGCACGATGCCAAGCGTGCAGCCAAGTGCGGCATAGACAGACGCGGCGCGGCCGCGCCCAAGGCCGACGGCGAGGGTGTAGATCACGCCCGTTCCGGGTGCGATCACCACGACCAGCGCGGTCAGCATGAATTGCAGGCTGATCATGGTGCGGTTCTCCTCAGGCCGGTTCGCGCAGAACACGCGGAACCTTGAATTCGACATTCTCCCGCGCGGTCTCGACGATCTCGACCGTCAGGTCGAAGCGTTCGCGGAAGGCCTCCAGCACCTCGTTCACCAGCACTTCCGGCGCCGAGGCCCCGGCTGTCACGCCGACGGCCTTGATCCCGTCCAGCGCCCGCCAGTCGATGTCGGTCGCGCGCTGGACAAGCTGAGCATAGCCGCAGCCCGCCGCGCGCCCGACCTCGACCAGCCGCCTGGAGTTCGACGAGTTGGGCGCGCCGATCACCAGCAAGGCGTCGATCGTCGGCGCGATCGCCTTCACCGCTTGCTGCCGGTTCGTCGTCGCATAGCAGATGTCTTCCTTGTGCGGCCCGATGATCGCGGGAAACCGCGCCTTCAGGGCGGCGACGACCCCGGCGGTATCGTCGACGGACAATGTCGTCTGGGTGATGAAGGCGAGCCTTTCGGGATCGCGCGGCCTGATCTTCGCCACGTCCGCAACCGTCTCGACCAGGATAACCTCGCCTTCGGGAAGCTGGCCCATCGTGCCCAGCGTCTCTGGGTGGCCTTCATGGCCGATCATCACCATCTGCAATCCGTTCTGATGATGCCGCTCGGCCTCGATGTGCACCTTGGAAACCAGGGGGCAGGTCGCATCGACATAGATCATCCGGCGTCGCGCGGCCTCGGCCGGGATCGCCTTCGGCACGCCGTGGGCGGAAAAGATCACCGGGCGATCGCCGGGCACGTCATCCAGTTCCTCGACAAAGACCGCGCCCTTGGCCCGCAGGCCGTCCACGACAAAGCGGTTGTGAACGATCTCGTGCCGCACATAGACCGGCGCGCCCCATTTCTCGAGCGCGATCTCGACGATCTTGATGGCCCGGTCGACGCCCGCGCAAAACCCGCGCGGCGCGGCGAGATAGAGGGTCAGCGGTGACTGGGGCATGGGATGAGTCCGGAGTTCCGTGCACCCGAAGAGGTAAAGTCACTGACGCCGCCCGTCCACCCCCGAGGTGAAAACTCCGGGCGTGACAGGCGCGGCGACCGGTCACTCGCTGCCGACGGTCTCTTCCTGCTCCACCCGCGGTTCCCGCGGCGGTCGTCCGATCACGTCGCGCAGGGCGTCGAGCTCGATGAAATTGTCGGCCTGCCGGCGCAACTCGTCGGCGATCATTGGGGGTTGCGAGCGAATCGTCGATACCACCGAAACGCGAACACCCTGCCGTTGCAGACTCTCGACCAGTGGGCGGAAATCGCCATCGCCGGAAAAGAGCACGATGTGATCGACGCGCGGGGCAAGTTCCATGGCATCGACGCAAAGCTCGATGTCCATGTTGCCCTTCACCTTGCGGCGTCCCTGGCTGTCGGTGTATTCCTTCGCCGGCTTCGTCACCATCGAGAAGCCGTTGTAGTGCAGCCAGTCGACCAATGGCCGGATCGGAGAGTAGTCGTCATTCTCCAGAAGCGCGGTATAATAGAACGCACGCAGCAACTTACCCCGCCGCTCGAACTCCTGCCGGAGCAGTTTGTAGTCGATATCGAATCCCAGAGCTTTGGCCGCCGCGTAGAGGTTGGACCCGTCGATGAACAGCGCAAGCCGTTCGTCTTTGTAGAACATCAATTCGTTCCTTCTAAATAAGGTATCGCCTCCGAGCCGCTTTCATGTTTGGGTGGGCAAACAAGGCTTCGGGCGGGCGTCGTGAGTGCAGTTTGCGAATTGGCTAATCGCCAATGGTGATCACTATGACACAATGGGGGACGGTAGCAGCGATTGCGCTCGGCGGCAATCAGGGATCGCCCTCAGGTAGTCCTGACCGCACGTTAATCTCCGCCGTTTTGGCCATTCGTTGCGAGGTTGGAAACATCCTTGCGGTCTCCCGGCTGTTTCGCACGCCGGCCCATCCGCCGGGGGCCGGGCCGGATTTCGTCAATGGTGCGGTGCTGGTACAGACCTCGCTTGATCCGGAAGCCTGCCTTTCCGCCCTGCACGGGATCGAAGCCGGCCACGCGCGCGCGCGGAAAGAGCGCTGGGCGGCGCGCACGCTCGATCTCGATCTTTTGATGATGGCCGACCTGGTCGCACCGGACGCCGCGACGCAGCGCCGCTGGGCAGCGCTTCCACCTGATCGGCAGAAATCCGAGGCGCCAGAGCGGCTCATCCTTCCGCATCCGCGTTTGCAGGACAGGGCGTTCGTGCTGATTCCACTGGCCGAGATCGCGCCTTTTTGGCGTCATCCGTTGACCGGAAAGACCGTCGCGGACATGGCCGCCGCCCTGCCAGAAGCGGAAAAAGCCGCTATTTCACCGCTCTGAAAGGGATTCATCGCTTGTCAAGGGGGATCGGACGGCTTAAGTAGCGGCTTCCATATCTCCCAATTCGATCGGAGTTGCCGATGGCCCGCGTGACGGTTGAAGACTGCGTTGACAAGGTTCCGAACCGGTTCGAGCTGGTGATGCTCGCGTCGCACCGCGCGCGCGAAATCGCCGCCGGCTCGTCGCTGACGATCAATCGCGACAATGACAAGAACCCCGTGGTGAGCTTGCGTGAAATCGCCGACGAAACCCAGACCGCCAGCGATCTGCGCGAACGCATGATCGAAAGCCATCAGACCCAGATCGAGGTTGATGAGCCCGAGGAAGACGCGATGTCGCTTCTCATGGGCGGCGAGGTTGATCGCCCGGCCCAGGACGACATGGACGAAGAGCGTCTGCTGCGCCAGCTGATGGAAGCGCAGGGGCAGGGCTAGACCACACATAGCCGAGGCGCGCGGACCGGAATGATCGATGTCGAAGACCTGATCGCGCTGGTCCGCAACTACAACCCCCGCACCAACGAAGCCCTGCTTCGCCGCGCCTTTGAGTACGGGCAGCGGATGCACGAAGGGCAGACGCGCCAGTCGGGCGAGCCGTATTTCTCGCATCCCGTCTCGGTCGCGGCGATCCTGACCGAACAGCGGCTTGACGACGCCTCGATCATCACGGCGCTCTTGCACGACACGATCGAGGATACGAAGTCCACCTATGGCGAGATCACCGAGATTTTCGGCGAAGAGATCGCCGAACTGGTGGATGGCGTCACCAAGCTGACCAACCTGCAGCTTTCGTCGAGCGAAACCAAGCAGTCCGAGAACTTCCGCAAGCTCTTCATGGCGATGTCGAAGGATCTGCGGGTCATCCTCGTCAAGCTTGCCGACCGGCTGCACAACATGCGCACCATCAAGTCGCTGCCGCACGAGAAGCAGGTCCGGAAGGCGCGCGAGACGATGGACATCTTCGCTCCGCTTGCCGGCCGGATGGGCATGCAGTGGATGCGCGAGGAACTGGAAGACCTTTCCTTCAAGGTGCTGAACCCCGAGGCGCGGTCGTCGATCATCCGGCGCTTCATCACGCTGCAACGCGAAACCGGCGACGTGATCCACAAGATCACCGCCGACATCCGCGTCGAACTTGAAAAGGAGGCGATCGAGGCGGACGTCTTCGGCCGCGCGAAAAAGCCCCATTCGATCTGGCGAAAGATGCAGGAAAAGCAGCTTGCCTTCTCGCGCCTGTCCGACATCTACGGATTTCGCGTGATCTGCCACAGCGAAAGCGACTGCTACCGCATCCTTGGCGCGATCCATCGTCGCTGGCGGGCGGTGCCGGGCCGGTTCAAGGACTATATCAGCCAGCCCAAGTCGAACGGTTACCGCTCGATCCACACCACGGTATCGGGCCGCGACGGCAAGCGGGTCGAGGTGCAGATCCGCACCCGCCAGATGCACGAGGTGGCCGAGGCCGGCGTGGCGGCGCACTGGTCCTATCGCGACGGCCAGCGGGCCGAGAACCCCTTTGCCGTCGATCCGGCGCGCTGGATCGCGACACTGACGGAACGCTTCGACACCGGCGACGACCACGACGATTTCCTCGAGAACGTGAAGCTCGAGATGTATTCGGACCAGGTCTTCTGCTTCACGCCGAAGGGCGACGTGGTGCAACTGCCGAAGGGGGCCACGCCGATCGACTTCGCCTATGCGATCCACACGCGCATCGGCAATTCCTGCGTCGGCGCCAAGGTCGACGGCATTCGCGTTCCGCTCTGGACGCGGCTGAAGAACGGGCAGTCGGTCGACGTCATCACCGCGGCGGGCCAGCGCCCGCAGACCACCTGGGTCGACATTGTCGCGACCGGGCGCGCCAAATCCGCGATCCGCCGATCCCTGCGCGAAGAGGATCGCGAGCGCTTCGTCAAGCTCGGCCAGGAACTTGCGCGCGTCGCGTTCGAACATATCGGCAAGAAGGCGACCGACAAGGCGCTTCGTACCGCCGCCAAGACCCTAGGGCTGAGCAATGAGACCGAAGTTCTCGCCCGACTCGGCAGCGCCGAACTGGCTGCCCGCGAGGTGATCGAGGCGATCTATCCCGAACTTGCCACCCAGCAGGCGGTCGAGGAGGTGGACGCGCGCCGCCCCGTCGTGGGCCTGACCGCCGATCAGTCCTTCCGCCGCGCCAATTGCTGTCAGCCGGTGCCGGGCGAGCGGATCGTCGGCATCACCTATCGCGGGCAGGGTGTCGTGGTTCACGCGATCGACTGCCCCGCGCTTGCCGAATTCGAGGAGCAACCGGCGCGCTGGATCGATCTGCATTGGCATTCCGGCCGGCACGCGCCGGTCTACACGATCAGCCTCAACATGACGATCGCCAATGACGCTGGCGTCCTTGGCAAGATCTGCACCTTGATCGGCGAACAGGGGGCAAATATCTCTGATCTTACTTTCGTCGATCGAAAGCCGGATTTTTACCGTCTTATAGTGGAAGTAGATTTAAGGGATGCGGAGCATCTGCACATGGTGCTGACCGCACTCGAGGCCGAAAGCGATGTCGCGCAGGTCGAGCGGTACCGCGACCTTGGTCGCAAGCCCTGACGCGCGGGAAGGGAATGAAACGTGGTCTTCAAGCGCCGCACGCCGCGGTCCTACCTTCAGGTCTTCACCGAGGCCCTGTGGCCGCGTGGCGGCTGGACCCGTGCATTCCATTACGTCAAGCACCGGGTGCGCCGCCTTCCTGACGACCCGCATCGCATCGCCCGCGGTGTCGGCGCCGGCGTCTTCGTAAGCTTCACCCCGCTTTTCGGCCTGCATTTCATCACCGCATGGGCCACCGCAAAAGTCGTTCGAGGCAACATCCTTGCTGCCCTTCTCGGCACCTTCTTCGGCAACCCGCTGACCTTTCCGTTCATCGCGTTCCTGTCGATGAAGTTTGGCCATCTCGTTCTTGGGACGACATTCGACGAATCCCAGCATGCGACGATCTTTGGAAAGTTCGTCGGCGCCGGCGACGACCTCAAGCACAATTTCTTCGCCATGTTCACCGACGCCACGACCCAGTGGGGCAATCTCTACAACTTCTACAACGAGATTTTCCTGCCTTACCTGATCGGCGGCCTGCTGCCGGGGATCATCGCCGGTGTGCTTTGCTACTATCTTTCCGAGCCCGTCATCGCGGCCTATCAGAAGCACCGTCGCAAGAAGCTGCGCGAGCGGTTCGAAAAGCTGAAGGCGAAGTTGCACCACCGGATCGAAGAGCAGCAGTCAAAAAGCTGACGCCGGGAATTGGCCGCATGGCGATTCCGTCATTCACAGCGCGCATTCACCCCACTAGGCTGATCCCGACAGTCTTTCGCAAACAGGGACACGCCCGATGAACGATCTGCGGCTCGGAGTGAACATCGACCACGTGGCGACGGTGCGCAATGCGCGCGGCTCGCCATATCCCGACCCGGTGCGCGCCGCAAAGCTGGCCGAGGATGCGGGGGCGGACGGTATCACCGCGCACCTGCGCGAAGATCGCCGCCATATCACGGACGGCGACATCGAACGTCTGGTCGACGCGCTGACCGTGCCCCTCAACTTCGAGATGGCCGCGACGGACGAGATGCAGAAGATTGCGCTGCGCCACAAGCCCCACGCCGTCTGCATCGTCCCCGAAAAGCGAGAGGAGCGGACGACCGAGGGCGGGCTTGAAGTCGCGCGCGAGGAAAACCGGCTGGCCCACTTCATCGCGCCTTTGGCCGAGGCAGGCTGCCGCGTGTCGATCTTCATCGCCGCGGACGCGCCGCAGATCGAAGCCGCCGCCCGGATCGGCGCGGCGGTGGTCGAGCTGCATACCGGCGCCTATTGCGACCTCCACGCCGAAGGGAAGGCCGCCGAACGCGACGCCGAACTCGCCCGGCTGCGCGAAATGTCCGCATTCGCCCATTCGCTCGGGCTTGAGGTCCATGCGGGCCACGGCCTGACTTATGACACGGTCGGCCCCGTCGCGGCTTTCCCAGAAGTGCGGGAACTCAACATCGGCCACTTCCTGATCGGAGAGGCGATCTTCGCGGGTCTCAAACCGGCGATCGCCGAGATGCGCCGCCTGATGAATGCGGCTCGCGCCGGCAGCGGCTGACCCTGCCCCGGACCTGATCCGGGGCCTCCCCCCTCACCCGACGCCGTCGGCGATGCCCGTCTCGCCCATCAGCGTCGCAATCTCTGCGCCAAGCTGCAGTTCCGATACCTGCCCGAAGTGATGGGCGCGCAGATACCCGTTCCGGTCGACGAGGACCAGGCTCGGTGTGCCGCGCATGCGGTATCTGTCCATCGTGACCGGCAGATCGCCTTTGCCCGCCTCGTCGACGCCGACGGGAAAGGTCAGTTTGTACTCGTAAAGGAACGCCTCAAGCGATACCGGCGTCATCGCCGCGTGATGCTCAAAGACGGTGTGCAGCCCGACCACCGCGACATGCTCCTTCGGGAACATGCGGTGGACGGACTGCGCAAGCGGCAATCCATGCGTCACGCAGCCGGGGCAGAGCATCTGGAACGCCTCGATCAGCACGACCCTGCCGCGCAAGCCGGCAAGCGTCAGGTCGCGTTCGCTGTTGAACCATTGGCTGACCGACCATTCCGGCGCGGGCACCAGATCGGGCGTCTGTGTCATTTCCAGTAGTTGTTGGCTTGCGCGACGGTCTGGAAATTGACCGCGACGACGGATGAGACGGCGATCAGTGCATCCGCATCGCCCGCGTATTCCGGGCGCAGCTTTTCGCGTGTCTCGGCGTCAGGTTGGGTCAGCTTCACCGCCATGCGCGACATCTTCACGGCAAGCATGTAGCCGCTTTCGGGGTCCGGCGTGATCAGCGTGGGAAGCCAGGAATCGGCCATGACGATATCTCCTTGAATCGGAAAGGGCCGCGGGCGCGGTCGCCCGCGGCTTCTCAGGGCTACTCGATCTTGCCCGGCAGACTCAAGTCGCCCGAGGCGACATCGAACACATCCGTCACGCAAAGAAGCGGCGCATGAAGATTGCCATTGACCTTGAGCGCGGCAGTGACGCCATCATATCCGGCCCCCGCCGCTGCCCTGTCCGACTCGAGGGCAACTGTGATCGTCACTTCGGACTCCGTCAGGATCGGTTTGAAATCGGGGCTGTCGATGTAAAGCGGCAGTCCGGGCCAGGTCGGCGGCAGGGCCGGGGTCTCGCCCTCGGGAATGTCGCGGACCGAAAGCATCCCGGCGCCGCATTCGTCGTTGGGGGTCAGCACGACCCAGTGGCTGTGCCAGAGATCACCGTCATTGCCCAGATCGCCGTCGCCGCTTTCGTCGTAAAGCGGCGTATCGTCGAAATCGGGGTGGCTGGTCGCGGCGAGCGCCAGAATGCCGCTGCCGCCCTCGAACCCGACTGCCGCCGGATCGAGGGATGTTGGCCAGACATAGGCATGAACCGGCGCGCCGGCCAGATCGCCGACAGGCTCGGGCTTGTCCGCGCCGGCGGTCCCCGCCGTCGTCATGTGGAAGGTCAGTTCGTTGCCGTCGCGATGGGTATGCGCGGCGAGGATATCGAGACTTGCCGTCACGGCTTCGGCGCGGTCCGAAAGAATCGCGCCTTCCATGTCGATCGCATGGGTTCCGCCTGCATCGGCAGGCAGGGAAAGCGCCGAAAGCGCGGCAAGGCAGGCTAGCGGTTTCATGGATTTCACCTTTCTCTGCTGGATGGCGATAGCTCTTGATAGTATCGAGTCGATATTATTGCAAGAATGATTTTGACTCGCTATTATCTAGGCATGACCAACCGCGATGAAATCTCCGCTCTGCTCGACCGTCTCACCCGGCTTCATGCCGCGGGGCGCAGGGTGGGCGATCTGAACGAGGTCCAGCGCGCCGCGCTCGATTATCTGTCCCGCGCCAACCGCTTTTCGCGCGCGCCCTCGGCGGTAGCCGATTACCTCGCCGCCACTCGGGGAACCGTGTCCCAGACGTTGCGGTCGCTGGCCCGCAAGGGCCTTGTGGCCGAGACCGCATCGTCTGAGGACCGGCGGGTGCGGCGCTACGACCTCACGCCAGAGGGGGTCGCCACGCTTGCCACGACCGCGCCTGCGGCGCGGCCGGGGCTGACCGACGCCGAAACGCAGGACATAGCAGAAGCTCTGCGCAATCTGGTCCGGTCCGAAATTGCCGCGAACGGCGGACGCAGTTTTGGACTGTGCCGGACCTGCCGCCACCACGTCAGCACCGCCGAAGGCAGCCACTGCGCCCTGTTGAAGCTTGCACTTCTTCCCGAAGAAGCCGATCAGATATGCCACGAACACAGGGCGGCGGCCTGACAGGCCGGCCCGCCGGGAAGGTAGCGCGCATGTGGCTCAGCGAAATGACCGCCGCCGACGGTCTTGGCGTCCGCTCCGGTGTCGGGACGGATGCCTTACGCAAATCCGACGGAAACCCGACGCCGCTGGCGGTGCGGAAATGATCCTCGGCATCGGCACCGACCTTTGCAATATCGACCGCATCGCGGCGACGCTCGACCGTTTCGGCGACCGTTTCCGCAACCGCGTTTTCACAGCGACCGAGCAGCGCAAAGCCGAAAGACGCAAGGACGTCGCCGGCACCTACGCCAAGCGCTGGGCCGCGAAAGAGGCTTGTTCCAAGGCGCTCGGCACCGGCCTGCGCATGGGGATATCATGGAAGGACATGGGCGTATCGAACCTGCGCTCGGGCCAGCCCGTGATGCATCTGACGGGCTGGGCGGCAGATCGGCTGGCGGCGATGACGCCGGAAGGCCACGAGGCGATCGTCCACGTCACCCTCACCGACGATCATCCCTGGGCGCAGGCTTTCGTCCTCATCGAGGCGCGTCCTCTGGCCGCCACAACTTGACTCGCCGCCAGTGGGCGCGCATGTAGCGCGGCACAGGCAGAGCAGAGGCGGAACTCCATGTCGACAGCGGCGAAAGACGGGATCGTTGAGACGATCAAGACGGTGGTCTATGCGCTGCTGATCGCGGGCGTCTTCCGGACGCTGTTCTACCAACCCTTCTGGATTCCCTCGGGGTCGATGAAGGACACGCTCCTGATCGGAGACTTCCTTTTCGTCAACAAGATGGCCTATGGCTATTCGCGCCACTCCTGTCCGTTTTCGGCCTGTCCGATCTCCGGGCGTCTGTTCGGCTCCGAACCCGAACGCGGCGATGTCGTCGTCTTCCGCCACCCCGGCACCGGCGCGGATTTCATCAAGCGGCTGATCGGCCTGCCGGGCGATACGGTTCAGGTCAAGGACGGTATCCTCTGGCTGAACGGCCAGCCCGCGCCGCAGGAGAATGCCGGCACATTCGAAGAGATCAAGGAGCCGCAGGGCTCGCAGCGGAACATCCCGCGCTGTGGCAACGATCCCGTTGGAATGGGTGGTGTCTGCATCAAGGAACGCTGGCGGGAGACGCTTCCAAACGGCGTGGCTCATGACGTCCTGAACATCCGCAACGGCGGCGCCGGACTACCCGACAACACCCCGCTCTACACCGTGCCCGAAGGCCACTACTTCTTCATGGGCGACAACCGCGACAACAGCCAGGACAGCCGCTATCCGCTGGCGACCGGCGGCGTCGGCATGCTGCCCGCCGAATACCTGATCGGCCGCGCAGACCGGATCATGTTCTCCTCCGCCGGCCGCTCGCTCTTCTTCTTCTGGACCTGGCGATCCGACCGCTTCTTCAAGGCGGTGGAGTGAAACTCTCATCCGATCTCCAAGCCTTAGCGGCCCGGATCGGACATGACTTCCGCCGGCCCGAATTCCTCGCGCGCGCGGTGACCCATGCGTCCATCGCCACGCCGACGCGGCCCGACAACCAGCGGCTCGAATTCCTCGGCGACCGAGTTCTGGGCCTGGTGATGGCCGAGGCGCTTCTGGCCGCCGATATGGCGGCGAGCGAGGGGCAGCTCGCTCCGCGTTTCAACGCGCTCGTCCGCAAGGAAACCTGTGCGGCGGTGGCGCGTGAAATCGCGCTCGGCGAGGTGCTGAAGCTGGGCCGGTCCGAGATGATGTCGGGCGGCCGCCGGAAAGAGGCGCTTCTCGGCGACGCGATGGAGGCGGTCATCGCCGCGGTCTATCTCGACGCAGGGTTTGACGCGGCCAAAGCGCTGGTCCTTCGGCTTTGGGGCGCGCGTATCGGATCGGTTGAAGCCGATGCGCGGGATGCCAAGACCGCGCTTCAGGAATGGGCCCAGGCAAGGGGGCTGCCGCCGCCCGCCTATGCCGAGGTCGGGCGCGAGGGGCCGGATCACCAGCCGGTCTTTACCGTCGAGGTGCGGCTGGCGACAGGCGAGGCCGAAACCGCGAAGGCGGGCGCGAAGCGGCAGGCCGAACAGGCGGCGGCGCAGGCGCTTCTGGCGCGGATGGAGCGTGGCTGATCTGGCCTAGTCGGGCAGGCGCGGGGGCGGCATTCGCCCCTTCTGCCGGGCGTCGCAGCGCCAGAGTTTCTTGCGGATGCCGGGAAGTTCAAGACCGGCATACTTCCTGCGCGAAAACTTGGGCCAGTCAACGGCCAACCCGGCCCTGACCATTTCGGCGGACAAGTCACGCCCATCCGGCAGGTAACACGTCGCGACAGTTCGGCCGTGCGACACGTCGCCATCAAAAACGGCCCTGATCTCATTTCCCTTGCACAGGTTGACGAGCGCCCACTTCGCACGCTTGCCATAGGGATGCTCCATTTCCGGCGCGTCGATCCCCGCAAGCCGGATGCGCGTTCCGCCGATGTCGATTGTGTCACCGTCAATGACCCAGGCACGGCCCCGGATTTCGACAGTCTCAATAATCTTGATTTCCGTGGTTTGACGTATGGACGAGCGTTGGCGGGATGAGAGGCGATCTTTCAGCGCCGTCGCTTCGTGGCGAATCACGACCCGACGCCTGGGGGGCGCCGAAGAAAAGGCGCGGAACAGGAATCGTAAGAGGCCCATGCGTTCGTGACAGATCGTTGTCGAGTACCTTTGTACCGTATCCGATACGCCGCGTTTTGGGCCATTTTGCGGCGGGTGTCGCGGCAGTCTCTTCTGGCGCCGCAGACGGGAATACTCTATGTGGCCGGGATCGCCACGATAGGATGCCCCATGACCACCCGCGCCGGATTCGTCGCATTGATCGGAGAGCCGAACGCGGGCAAGTCCACGCTGCTTAATCGCTTCGTGGGCGCCAAGGTCTCTATCGTCACGCACAAGGTGCAGACCACCCGCACCCGCATCCGCGGCATCGCGATGGAAGGCGCGGCGCAGATCGTCTTCGTCGACACGCCGGGTCTGTTCCGCCCGCGCCGCAGGCTTGACCGCGCGATGGTCGCTGCCGCCTGGGGCGGCGCGGCGGATGCCGATATCGTGGTGCTGCTCATCGAGGCGCATCGCGGGCTGACCGAGGGTGTCCGCGCGATCGTCGAGACGCTGAAGGAGAGGGTCGGGGAAAAGCAGCGCGTGGCGCTTGCGATCAACAAGATCGACCGGGTCAAGGCGGAGGAACTACTGGCGCTGTCACAGAAGATGAGCGAGGCATATGCGTTCGAGAAGACCTTCATGATATCCGCCGAGCGCGGCCACGGCGTCTCTGATCTGAAACAATGGCTCGGTGCGGAACTGCCCGATGGCCCCTGGTTCTATCCGGAGGATCAGATCGCCGACCTGCCGCTGCGGATGATCGCGTCGGAGATCACCCGCGAAAAGCTGACCCTGCGCCTGCATGAGGAACTGCCGTACCAGTTGACGGTGGAGACCGAACGCTGGGAGGACAAGCCTGATGGTTCCGCCCGCATCGACCAACTCGTCTACGTCGCTCGCGATGGCCACAAGGGGATCGTGCTTGGCCACAAGGGCGAGACGATCAAGGCCGTCGGGAAGGCCGCGCGGGCCGAGCTGATGGAATTCCTGGGCCGCCCGGTCCACCTTTTCCTGCAGGTCAAGGTGCGGCCGAACTGGCAGGAGGAGAAAGAGCGCTACTCGGAAATGGGGCTCGAGTTCAGGGATGGCGACTGAGCCGCGCCTGACCGCCGACTTCTGGGTCCGCGCCTATCTCGCGCGGCTGGAACTGGCCAATGTTCCGGCCTATGTGACCGCGAAGGGCGATCCCACGGCCGGTGCGGTTCTGGTCAAGCTTGCCACGCTCGACGGCAACGCCCGGCTTTTTCAGCGCAGCTTCGATCTGATGACGGGTAATCGCGCCTGGGTGGTTCTGAGCGAGGGTGCCGAGGCGGAGGTCGACGCCGCCGCGCAGCGCCAGCGCAGAACCGACCCCGACCTCTGGGTCATAGAGATCGAAAGCCGCGAAGGGCGCACGCTTCTGGATGAGGCGGGCCTCGCCGACTGAGCCGGGATAGACATTCCCGCCGGCGGCGCTGATATTTCGCGCGGGAGAAAGGCGGAGGACGCATGGAATGGCGGGACGAAGGCGCGCTGCTGGCGGTGCGCGGTCATGGCGAAAGCGCTGCGATCATCGAGGTCTTCACAGCCGAACATGGCCGCCACGCAGGCGTTGTTCGGGGTGGAGCCTCGCGCAGGATCGCGCCGGTCCTGCAACCCGGTGCGCAGATCGATGTAGCCTGGCGCGGACGGCTTGACGAGCATATCGGCACCTACACCGTGGAGCCGGTCCGCTCGCGGACGGCCCTGATGTCGGACCGGCTGGCGCTGGCCGGTCTGAATGCCGTCTGCGCGCTCTTGCACTTCGTTCTGCCGGAGCGTGAACCGCATCCCGGCCTCTACAGGGCCACGATCTCGCTTCTCGACGCGATCGGGTCGGACAGCGGCTGGCTTGCGGCGTATCTGCGATGGGAACTGATGCTCCTTGAGGAAATGGGTTACGGACTTGACCTGTCGGCCTGCGCGGTGACGGGCGGGCGCGACGACCTTGCCTATGTCAGTCCGAAATCAGGCCGCGCAGTCAGCCGGAGTGCGGCGGGTGACTGGGCCACGAGGCTGCTTCCGCTTCCCCCCTGCCTTTTCGGGCAGGGACCGGCCACTTCGGTCGAGATCACGGAAGGGCTGAGGACGACTGGGTATTTCCTTGAGGACCGGCTGGCGCACGACGTGCGCGGCCGTCCCCTTCCCGAAGCGCGCCGGCGGCTGATCGAGGCGATCGCCCGCACGGGCTGATCCTGCATACCGGGCCACGCCGCGGCTTCATTGCGACAAGCGAAGTCGGAATTGGTCGCGACGGCGGGGCGCCGAGGCTGTTCCTGACAGATGGAGGCTCAATGATCTATCGGAACGTCTCGGTCTGGCTTCGCCATCCGCCGGTGCCGGGTATTCAGGGTTTTGCCGTGCTTGCCGGGCTCGAGGCCGGGATGCGCGGCGTGCTGTCGTCGGTCTGGCCGCTCGTGCTCTATCACGGCCTGGGCAGCGCGAGCGCGGTCAGCCTCGCATATCTGCTGGTCGGCTTCGTTGCGCTTGGCTACGGGATGCTGGTTCCCGGTCTCGGACGGCTGGTGCCGCGCCGATGGCTTTATACCTTCGGGGCCATTCTCTATGCGATCGGGCCAGCCCTTGGGATCATGGGCGGCAGCACGCTCGCCTTCTTCGCGATGATGGTCACCGCTTTGGCGGGCGCCACCGTCTTCATCTGCACGAATGCCTACATCATGGACTATATCGCGCGCCACGATCTTGGGCGCAACGAAACTCGGAAGATGGTTTACAGCGCCATCTCGTGGGCGGCAGGGCCGGTTCTGGGCGTGTGGATGTGGAAGTTCTGGCACCCGCTGCCATTCCTGGTGGCGATCGGCTTCGCTGTCGCGCTGCTGAGCACCTTCTGGTTCCTGCGGCTCGGCAACGGCAAGCTCATCAGCCGCGCGCGCGCGCCGGCGCCCAATCCGCTTGCCTATCTCGGCCGATTCTTCCGGCAGCCACGGCTCATCGGCGGCTGGCTTTTCGCGACGATCCGTTCGTTCGGCTGGTGGGTATACATCGTCTACCTGCCCATCTTCTGTATCGAGAATGGCCTTGGCGATCAGGTCGGCAGTTTCGCCTATTCCGCCTCGAACCTCATGTTGCTCGGTTCACCCTTCATGCTGCGCTGGATGCAGCCGCGCGGGCTCCGTTTCGGCGTCCGGTTCGCTTTCTGGGCGGCGGCCTTCTTCTTTCTGATCACTTCGGTTGCCGGCTACTGGCCGCCGCTTGCCGTCATCGGCTTCTTCCTCGGATCGATCTTTCTGGTGATGCTCGATGCGTTCGGCAGCCTTCCGTTCCTGCTGGCCGTTCGTCCGGCCGAACGGACCGAGATGTCGGCGGTCTATGCCAGCTATCGCGACGTGTCGGGCATTCTGGCGCCGGGCGCGGCCTGGCTCGTGCTGCTGGTCATGCCGATCACGGGGTTCTTCGCCGTCAGCGCATTCGGCCTGTTCCTGACCGGCATGGTCGCGGGCCGCATGCATCCGAAGCTGGGAATGAAGCGAAGCCCGGTGGAGCCGCCCGAGCCCGCCAACCTCCCGAATCCGGTCAGTCCAACAGCCGCCGCGCGATGACCTGCGCCTGAATTTCAGCCGCACCCTCGAAGATGTTGAGGATGCGCGCGTCGCAGAGGATGCGGCTGATCTGGTATTCGAGCGCAAAACCGTTGCCGCCGTGGATCTGCAGCGCGTTGTCGGCTGCGGCCCAGGCGACGCGGGCGCCCAGAAGCTTTGCCATCCCAGCTTCGAGATCGCAGCGCCTGTCGTGATCCTTTTGCCAGGCGGAATGATATGTCAGTTGCCGCGCGATCATGATCTCGACCGCCATCATGGCAAGCTTTCCGGAAACGCGCGGGAACTCGATCAGCGCTTTGCCGAACTGCTTGCGGTCCTCGGCATAGCGCATCCCGACCTCCAGCGCGGACTGCGCCACGCCGATCGCGCGCGCGGCGGTCTGGATGCGGGCGCTTTCGAAGGTCTGCATGAGTTGCTTGAACCCCTGGCCGGGAACGCCGCCCAAAAGGTTCTCACCCTTCACTTTGAACCCGTCAAAGCCAAGCTCGTATTCCTTCATGCCGCGATAGCCGAGCACCCCGATCTCGCCCCCGGTCATGCCGGGGGTCGGGAAGGGATCTGCGTCGGTGCCGGGTGTCTTCTCGGCGAGGAACATGCTGAGGCCGCGGTAGTCCGTCGTCTCGGGATCGGTCCGCGCCAGAAGCGTCATCACATGGGTGCGTGCGGCGTGGGTGATCCAGGTCTTGTTGCCGGCGATCAGCCAGTCGTCTCCGTCCTTGACGGCCCGGGTGCGCAGTGCGCCGAGGTCGGAGCCGGTATTGGGTTCGGTGAAGACCGCCGTAGGCAGGATTTCCCCGCTCGCCAGCTTCGGCAGCCACTGCGCCTTCTGCTCCGCCGTGCCGCCGCACAGGATCAGTTCGGCGGCGATCTCGCTGCGCGTGCCGAGCGATCCGACGCCAATATAGCCGCGCGACAATTCCTCGCTGACCACGACCATCGACGCCTTCGACAGGCCCAATCCGCCGAACTCCTCCGGTATCGTCAGGCCGAACACGCCCAGTTCGGCGAGCTCCCCGATGATCTCCATCGGGATCAGTTCGTCTCGCAGGTGCCAGCCGTGGGCGTTGGGCACGACCCGCTCCTCGGCATAGCGGCGAAACTGGTCGCGGATCATCTCCAATTCGTCGTCGAGTCCGGTGGCTCCGAAGGTCGCGCGGCCATGATTGTCGCGCATGAGCGCCACCAACCGCGCCCTTGCGGCCTGGGTATTGCCCGAAGCGATGAGTGCCGCCGCCGCGCCTTCCGGCGACCACGACAGTCCGAGATCGGCCAGCCGCGCCATCTCTCCCTGGCTCATCGGGATGCCGCCGGCGATCTGGGCGAGATACTCACCGAAGCCGATCTGCAGGATCAACGCCTCCATCTCGCCGAACGCGCCGGCCTCGTCGATCCGGCCGGCCCAGGCGCGCATCTGGCGCAGCGCTTCGACATAAGTTGCAATCCACGACAGCGAATGAACCGCGGACTGATGTGCCTCGAGCGCCGCGGCCGAAATCTTGCCGCCGGTCTCGACGTTGGCATGCATCGCCGCGGTCGCGTCGGACAGCATCGTCTCGACCTGCGGCAGAACGGTTTCCGTCAGAGAAAGAAGATCGGGAAGGGTTGCGGAATTCGGCACATCGGCCCCGTCATGCGCCATGGATCGGCTCCTTTTCTGCGGCTGCACTGTCGTAGCTATTCTGCAGATGCAGCGCAATATTAATTCACGACCCGCGCCCGAACAGCACGAAAATGTCGCGGATGATTTGCGGATGCGGCTTGCCATCATGCAGGCTATAGCAGGTGCGGAAGGAGCCTCAACCGATGTTCGAATACGACCTCGTGACGCTGGCACTGGCCGTTGCGGTCACTCTCTTCGCCAGCGTCGTCAAGGGCGCCGTCGGGTTCGCGATGCCGATGATCATGATATCCGGACTGGCGTCGTTCCTGCCGGGAAGCGAGGCGCTTGCGGCTCTGATCCTGCCGACGCTTGCCACCAATCTTATGCAGTCACTCCGGCAGGGTTGGACGGCGGCAATCGCGACGGTGCGGGAATACCGCCGGCTTCTGGTGACGCTGTGCCTCGTGATCGTGGTGTCGGCCCAGGCGGTGCCCTTCGTGCCGCAGGCGATATTCCTGTTGGCGATCGGCCTGCCCGTCATCGCTTTCGCGCTGAGCCAGCTTGCGGGTTGGCAACTGCGGTTCGACGCCCGCAACCGCGGGCGCGCTGAAGTGTTGACCGGATTTGTGGGCGGACTCATCGGCGGCATCTCGGGTGTCTGGGGTCCGCCCACCATCGCGCTTCTGATCTCGCTCGGCGTCGACAAGCGTGAAAACGTGCGGGTGCAGGGTGTCGTCTACCTGATCGGCTCGGCGATGCTTTTGGCCGCACATCTCGGCTCGGGCATCGTCAACCGAGATACGCTGCCCTTCTCCGCGTTCCTGACGATCCCGTCGATGATCGGGCTTTATATCGGTTTCGTAATCCACGACCGGCTCGACGCGCGGCGCTTCCGGCGCTGGACACTGGTCGTCCTGGCGATCAGCGGTCTCAACCTCGTCCGGCGCGCACTGTCGCTCTGATCTTCATCCCGGCCGAAACGCCGTCGGGGTCCGTCGGGGCGTTGTCGGTCCGCGAACCAATGGACGACGGGCAGCGCCCCGACTTCACCCGATCGCCGCGGCGCGCACGTCTTCGTCGATATACGGCACATATTGCGCGAAGTTGTCGGCGAACATGTTTACCAGTTTCTTGGCCTGCGCGTCATAGGCCGCACCATCGCTCCAGGTCTTGCGCGGCTCAAGCAGGACATCGGCGACGCCCGGCACCGATACGGGCACCTCAAACCCGAAGTTCGGATCCTTCCGGAACGGAACACCGTTCAGTGAGCCGTCAAGCGCAGCAGTCAAGAGCGCGCGCGTCGCACGGATCGGCATCCGCGATCCGGTGCCATGGGCGCCGCCAGTCCAGCCGGTGTTCACCAGCCAGCAGGACGATCCATGCTTGGCGATCTTCGCCTGAAGGAGCTTGCCATAGACTTCGGGCCTGCGCGCCATGAAGGGGGCTCCGAAACAGGTGGAGAAAGTCGGCTGCGGTTCCGTGACGCCGCGTTCGGTCCCCGCGACCTTCGACGTGAAGCCCGACAGGAAATGATACATCGCCTGGCTCGGCGTCAACCGCGCAATCGGCGGCAGCACGCCGAAGGCGTCGCAGGTCAGCATGATGATGTTCTTCGGATGCCCGCCCAGCGAGGTCTCCGATGCGTTCGAGATGTAGTTCATCGGATAGGCCACGCGCATGTTGGCCGTCAGGCTGTCGTCGTCGAAATCGAGCTCCAGCGTCTCGGCGTCGAAGACCATGTTCTCGACGACCGATCCGAAGCGCGACGTGGTTGCATGGATCTCAGGCTCCGCCTCTTCGCGCAGGTTGATCGTCTTGGCGTAGCAGCCGCCTTCGAAGTTGAAGATACCACGGTCGGACCACCCGTGTTCGTCATCGCCGATCAGTACACGTCCCGGATCGGCCGACAGCGTCGTCTTGCCCGTGCCTGACAGGCCGAAAAAGACGGCCGAGTCGTCAGGGTTGCCGATCGCGTGGTTGGCCGAGCAGTGCATCGGCATGACGCCTTTGCCGGGCAGGATGTAGTTGAGAAGGGAGAAAACGGATTTCTTGTTCTCGCCTGCATAGGCGGAACTGGCGATCAGAATGAGCTTCTTCTCGAAATTGAGCGCAATGACGGTCTCGGTGCGGCAGCCGTGGCGCTCGGGATCGGCTTTGAATGTCGGGCAGTTGATGATCGTGAATTCGGGGATGAAGTCGTCCAGCTCCGACCGTTCGGGGCGGCGCAGCATGTGGCGGATGAAGAGGCCGTGCCAGGCGAGTTCGTTCACAACACGCACGTCGAGGCGGTGTTCCGCCTCGGCCCCGGCATAGAGGTCCTGCACGAAGTAGTCCTTGCCCCGCATATGCGCCAGCATGTCGGCATGGAGCCGGTCGAAGGCGCCAGATTCCATCGGCGGGTTATTCTCCCACCAGATCGCATCCTGAACCGAGGGCGTGCGGACGACGAACTTGTCCTTCGGGGAGCGGCCCGTGTGCTTTCCGGTCGTCGCAAGGAACGCGCCGCCTTTGACCAGTGTGCCTTCCCCGCGCTTTATTGCGGCTTCGACCAGGGCGGGTTCGATGAGGTTGTAGTAGACGTTGCCAAGCCCCGCGATCCCCTGATCTTCCAAGCGTTGCGAGGGGTTTACCCGTCCATCCGTCATATCCAAGCTCCCGATGCCGCCGAGCGGCGTTCCGTTGGTTCGCAGGCGCCGCCTCGGCTCTGTTTTCGAGGCGCCGTCCGGCCACGCGCGCGAGACCGATGAAGTCCCTATAGCATGCGCCCGGAGTCTTGGAATAGAACGCCATGTCCCGGTTAGCGCCACCATGATCAAGTTAGCGCAATCAATCGCGTGCAACGTCGACCAAAACGGCAACGATCTGCCGGAGTGAGACAAATTGGCCAATGTGTGAGATTTTTCGCACCGTCTGATTCGCTGCGGCCCGTTGATTCGCACTTATCAGTTGCTTCCGGCGTGCGGAAATCGGACTATGCCAAGAAAATCAAGGCCAACGAGAGCAGAACAAGGAAGCCACACATGTCGAGGATCGCACTGGTCGACGACGACAGAAATATTCTGACCTCAGTCTCCATGACTCTGGAAGCCGAGGGCTTCGAAGTTGAGACCTACAATGACGGGCAGTCCGCGCTGGACGCGTTCAACAAACGCATGCCGGACATGGCCGTACTGGACATCAAGATGCCGCGGATGGACGGCATGGATCTCTTGCAACGCCTTCGGCAGAAGACTTCTATGCCCGTCATCTTTCTGACGTCGAAGGACGATGAGATCGACGAGGTTCTTGGCCTGCGCATGGGCGCGGACGATTACGTCAAGAAGCCGTTCTCGCAGCGCCTGCTGGTTGAACGCATCCGCGCGCTCTTGCGCCGGCAGGAAGCCATCGCGTCTGGTGAGGTTGCGACGACCGAGGAAACAAAGATCATGACCCGCGGCAGCCTGGTCATGGACCCCTTGCGCCACTCGGTCAGTTGGAAGGGCCGCGACGTGGCGCTTACCGTCACCGAGTTTCTGCTGCTGCAGGCGCTGGCGCAGCGACCGGGCTTCGTCAAGAGTCGCGACCAGCTCATGGACGTCGCCTATGATGATCAGGTCTATGTTGACGACCGCACCATCGATAGCCATATCAAGCGTCTGCGCAAGAAGATGCGCACTGTTGACGATGACTTCTCCGCCATCGAAACGCTCTATGGCATTGGATACCGATACAACGAAGAATGACGCTAGCCTCGAGGATCGACTTGCGCGACCAGACTGAGTCACGCCGCGCGGATGTCGTGCTTGGCGAGGATTGGACCGCGCCCGACGGATTTGTCGACTCTGAGTTGAAGGCGGGGCGTGAGAAGCGCAGCTTCATCTCGCTCAACCGTTCGCCTCTCGCGCGGAAGATCATCACTTTCAACCTGATGGCGATGATCGTTCTGGTTGCGGGGGTCCTCTATCTCAACCCCTTTCGTGACAGCCTCGTGCTGCAGCGTGAAAGTGGTCTGGTGGCCGAGGCGCAAATCATCGCCAATGTGTTCGAGGCCCAGCTTCCGCAAGGCGCACCCGTCAATCTGGCCACGGGCGACGGCATCGACCCTGTGCGCACCGCGCGTGGCATCGAGCTGCCCGACGGGGCGGAGCTTTTTGTATTCGACACGTCCGAGAACCTAATCGTCTCGACGGTCGGCATGGACCGCCCCGAACCCGAGATTGTCGCCGGCCTTCAGCGCGACCACCGCTCGACGCTCATCACCGACCTTCTCAACTCGCTCTGGGACAGCATAGCCAGCCTTCTTGGCCGGGCGTCGGAACAACCGCCGATCGGCAACATCGAGGATACCGCGCGCGATCTGCTGCCGGGCGCGCTTTCCGGCGAGACGCAGATTCATACCGGCCGCATCTATAGCGGCGCGGCGATCTTCACCGTCGCCACGCCGATCCGCCAGGGCAACGCCGTCGTCGGTGCGGTTGCCATAACATCGGTAGCGGGCGAAATCGACCTTCTGGTCCGGGTCGAGCGCGAACAGGTGCTCCAGATGTTCGTCATCGCCATCATCGTCTCCATCGGGCTGAGCCTCGTGCTTGCTTCGACGATCGCGAACCCGCTGTCGGATCTTGCCGCAGCGGCGGAGCTTGGCCGCGACAAGAACGCCCGGAAGATGAGCCCCATCCGCGTGCGTATTCCCGATCTTACCGCGCGCCCGGATGAGATTGGTCGCCTGTCCGGCGCGATGCGCGGCATGGTTTCGGCACTTTACGAACGCATCGAGTCGAACGAGCAGTTCGCAGCGGACGTGGCGCACGAGATCAAGAACCCGTTGGCGAGCCTGCGGTCGGCCGTGGGGACGCTGCGAGTGGCCAAGCGTGACGACCAGCGCGACAAGTTGCTCGACGTCATCGACCATGACGTACGCCGTCTTGACCGGCTCGTGAGCGATATCTCGAACGCCTCGCGGCTCGACAGCGAGCTTGTGAAGGAAGAGGAGGAGAGCTTCAATCTGGTCAAGATGCTTTCCAACATCGCAGAGTTTCTTGGACAGGACGCGCGTTCCAAAGGGGTCGACTTCATCGCGGACCTGCCGCCCGACGCCATCGTCATCCAGGGGCTCGAGGGGCGGCTGGCGCAGGTTTTCGTCAACCTCATCACCAACGCGATCTCTTTCTGCCAGGATGGCGATGCCGTTCGCGTCTGGGCCCGCAAGCGCGAGAACCGGGTGCTCATCGTCGTGGAGGATACCGGCCCCGGCGTCCCTGACGAGGCTCTCGGCAAGATCTTCAAACGTTTCTATTCCGAACGTCCCGCGGGCCAATTCGGCGAGCATTCCGGCCTGGGTCTTGCGATTTCCAAACAAATCGTCGAAGCGCATGGGGGCGTCATCTGGGCCGAGAACATTCGGCCGACCGACGCCGATCTCACGTCCGACCCCCTTGGCGCCCGGTTCGTCGTGGGCTTGCCGGTGTGACCGGCGGAAGGGCCTTGAGTACGATACTTCACGCCAGCTGCGTCGCCTTGTCCGGGCGCGGAGTGCTGATCATCGGCGGCTCGGGCGCTGGCAAGTCGGCGCTTGCCCTTCAACTTATGGCGTTCGGCTGCGACCTCGTCAGTGACGACCGCACCGCGATCGCGGCACGCGACGGAGTGCTTCTGGCGACCGCGCCGACGGCGATCCGCGGCAGGATCGAGGCGCGCGGCGTCGGCGTGCTGGCGGCCGCTGCGGTGCCTGTCGCGCGGCTCGTGCTGTGTGTGGATCTCACCCAGCGCGAGACGGACCGCCTCCCGCAAGAGCACCAGTATGAAACGCTTGGCGTTGATCTGCCCTGCCTTCACAGGGTCGAGAGCGCCTATTTTCCCGCGGCGATCCTGCAATATCTTAAGGCAGGGCGGGCGGCATGACTGGAACGGAGTTGCACGACAAGGACGATCTTGGACAGATAGGGCAGAGGGTCGTATTGGTCACGGGGCCATCCGGTGCCGGACGCTCGACCGCGATCCATGCGCTTGAGGATCTCGGCTATGAGGCGATCGACAACCTTCCCTTCAGTCTCATCCCGCGCCTTCTGGACGGCCCGCCGATCGCACGGCCGGTGGCATTGGGCATCGACGTGCGCAACCGTGACTTCTCGGCGCACGCCCTGATCGAACTCATCGACCGCCTGAACCGGCTGCCCGAAGTGGCGCTGGAGGTTCTCTATCTCGACTGCCGCCCTGAAGAGCTGATCCGGCGCTTTGGCGAAACCCGCCGCCGCCATCCGCTGAGCGCGTCGGGAACTCCTGTGGAGGCGGTTGAGAGCGAAATCGATCTACTCGCACCGATCCGTGCGCGTGCCGAGATTCTGATCGACACGTCCGATCTCTCGCCCCATGACCTCAAGGCGGAAATCGCGCGCGGTTTCGGCCCGGCGCCGGACGGGCGCCTCTCGGTGTCGCTGCATTCGTTTTCGTACAAAAGGGGCGTGCCGCGCGGGCTCGACATGATGTTCGACTGCAGGTTCCTGAAAAATCCGCATTGGGAACCCGAACTCAGGCCGCTTGACGGGCGCGATCGGGCGGTGGCCTCCTTCGTCGAGGACGATCCGCGGTTTCAGCCGTTTTTCGAACGGGTGAGCGACCTTCTTCTGATGCTGCTGCCGGCGCATGTCGAGGAAGGCAAGAGCCATCTGGCGGTCGGTTTCGGCTGCACGGGCGGGCAGCACAGATCGGTTGCCGTAACGGAAAAGGTGGCCTTTGCACTTGCAGAAAACGGCTGGCGCGTGTCTAAAAGGCACCGGGAACTGGAACGACGGGCTGGTGGGGCGCCCGCATCTTGGCAGGGTGATAGGGCGTGATCGGCATCGTGATCGTCGCACATGGTGGTTTGGCGCGCGAGTATCTTGCCGCGGTCGAGCATGTTGTGGGAAAACAGGGCGGCATTCGTGCGATCGCGATCGAAGAAGATCACGACCGCTCTGCCAAGCAGGCTGAAATCACCGCTGCGGCCGACGCCGTCGACGATGGCGACGGCGTTGTCGTCGTGACGGACATGTTCGGCGGATCCCCGTCGAATCTCAGCCTTTGCGCCTGCGCGAAGGCCGACCGGCAGATCCTCTACGGCGCAAATTTGCCGATGCTGATCAAGCTGGCCAAATCGCGCACCATGCCGTTCAGGCAGGCGACGGCCGCGGCGCTTGATGCCGGGCGCAAGTACATCGACTGCTATATCGGCTCAGGGCAGGGTGGCGCATGAACTCCTCGACCGCCCGAACCCTTCGGATCGTCAACGAAAAAGGCTTGCACGCTCGGGCCTCAGCGCGATTTGTCGAGGTCGTTGAGACGCATGATGCAAGCGCCGAGGTCAGCCGCGACGGGATGTGCGTGTCGGGAGATTCGATCATGGGCCTTCTGATGCTCGGGGCGTCCAAGGGGACGTCGATCAATGTCCGGACAAGTGGCGCGGAGGCCGAAAAACTCGCCGAAGCGCTTGAGGCGCTGGTTGCCAACCGGTTTGGCGAAGACTACTGAGTTGTGACCCAGGGCGATTTGCGTTTTGATGGAAACAGGTCGATCGGAACTCGCCCGAATCCCGGGCGGACTCTGATTTGCGGCAAACGCAAAACGTCTAAACCGGGATCGGGAGGATCCGGCATTTTGCAGAAAGAAGCGCCGATTCCGCCTCACCCGCGTGCCGTGAAACCCTATGAAATGCGGCGCCTTTCCTATGCGGGGACATTCAGGAACCCGCTGAAGGCCGGAACGATCCGCACCATCGAGTGGATGTCGGGCAAGCTGCCGCTTTTGCGTCTGATCCGTGAGTTCGAGCGGACGGGCGTTCCGCAGGGCCATCCGTTCTTCACCAAGGCGGTGAAAACGATGGGGATAGAAATCCGCACCCCGGATGATCAGATCGCACGGATTCCGAAGGATGGGCCGGTCGTCGTCGTTGCCAACCATCCGCACGGGCTGGTCGATGGCCTGGTGATGGGCGAACTTATCGGGCGGGTCCGCACCGACTACAAGATACTGACCCGATCGCTCCTGACCGGAATTCCCGAGATTGAGGAATTCATGGTTCCAGTCCCCTTCCCGCACGAGGAAAATGCCCGGGCGCTCGGGCTCGAAATGCGGGAAATCTGCATGAGCCACCTCAAGGCCGGAGGAGTGGTCATCCTGTTTCCCGCCGGCAAGGTGGCGACGACGAAAGGCTTCTTCGGTCCGGCGATCGAGCCGGAGTGGAACCCGTTCACCGCGAAGATGGTCAGCCGGTCGGGGGCGACGGTCCTGCCGATCTTCTTCCCCGGCCAGAACACGCGCCTCTACCACATTGCCGACAAGATATCGGCGACCTTCCGTCAGGGCCTTTTGCTGCATGAGATATACAGGGCGCTCAACAAACCCCAGTCGCCCGCGATCGGCATGCCGATCCCGCCGGAAGACATACGCGGCCGAACCACCGATCCGCGCGGCTTGCTGGCCTGGCTTCGGGCGACCACGCTTGCACTGAAGGGCGCGTGAAGGGGGGTTGCCCGAGCTAGTGGCGAACGTTCTCGGCGCGCCCGCGCCGGTTCAGCGCGTCGGGACCGGCGCCTCGCCGCGGTAGTCGTAGAAACCGCGCTCGGTTTTCCGGCCAAGCCAGCCTGCCTCAACATATTTCGTCAGAAGCGGGCAGGGCCGGTACTTGGTATCGGCCAGTCCCTCATGCAGCACGTTCATGATCGCGAGGCACGTGTCGAGTCCGATGAAGTCGGCAAGCTCCAGCGGCCCCATCGGGTGATTGGCGCCAAGCTTCAGCGACTCGTCGATCGACTTCACATTACCGACGCCTTCGTAAAGCGTATAGACCGCCTCGTTGATCATCGGCATCAGGATGCGGTTGACGATGAAGGCCGGAAAATCCTCGGCGCTCGCGGCGGTCTTGCCGAGCTTTTCGACGACCTTGAGCATCGTCTGATAGGTCGGATCGTCGGTGGCGATGCCCCGGATCAACTCGACAAGCTGCATGACCGGTACGGGGTTCATGAAATGGAAACCCATGAACTTTTCCGGCCGGTCGGTGCGGCTGGCAAGTCGGGTGATCGAGATCGACGAGGTGTTCGAGGTCAGGATCGTCGTCGGCTTCAGATGCGGCAGAAGATCCTCGAAGATCGCCTGCTTCACCGTCTCACGCTCTGTCGCGGCTTCGATCACCAGGTCGGTCTGGCCCAGATCCGACAGTTTGAGCGTGGTCTTGATCCGGCCCATTGCGGCGGCCTTGTCTTCTGCCGTGATCTTGCCACGGCTGACCTGGCGTTCCATGTTGTGGTCGATCAGCGCGACGGCCTTGTCGAGCGCCTCCTGGCCGATATCGGTCATCACGACATCAAAGCCCGCAAGCGAGAAGACATGGGCGATGCCGTTGCCCATCTGTCCCGCGCCGACGATTCCGACTGATGCGATGTCCATTACCCGAACCCCTTGCGTGATCTGCGCAAGACCATAGGCATCGGCGGGTGTCGGGCGCAAGTGCGGAAGGAGCATCCAGGGGAGGGCTTAGGGAAATGGCAACGTCTGTGCCGCAGGCTGGTCGCGGGTGAGTCTTGAAGATGGTGGGAACCGATGGCTTATGAATACGCGGGCGACAGCCCCCTTGACTATTTTCCGTGCCGCTACGGGCAATCGAAGCTCTTGTTTCGCGGCCCGCGTCGCAAGTTGCAGGGCGACTACGTGGCCGTTCTTGGCGGGACGGAGACCTACGGCAAGTTCGTGGCCGAACCCTATCCGGCGCTGCTGCAAGGCGCGCTTGGATTTCCGGTGGTCAACTTCGGTTACATGAATGCGGGGACGGACGTCTTTCTGAACGAAGCGGTCGTGATCGATGTCTGCATGCGCGCGCGGGTCACCGTGATCCAGCTCATGGGCGCCCAGAACATGACGAACCGCTTCTATGCCGTGCATCCACGCCGGAACGACCGGTTCCTAAGGGCCTCCAGCCTGATGAAGACGATTTTCCGTGACGTGGACTTCACGGAGTTCCACTTCACGCGGCACATGCTGTCGACGATCCGCCAGCACGCGCCCGAGAAATATGCGCTGGTCGAGGATGAGCTGAAGCAGTCCTGGTCGGCGCGGATGCGGATGCTCTTGCAGAAGATTCCCGGCAAGACGGTGCTGCTGTGGATTCCGTACAGCCCATCGACGGGCGAGGCGCGAGACGGGCTTGGCCCCGATCCGCTGCTGGTCGATGAGGCGATGATCGGGGCGATCCGGCCCTTCGCCACCGAACTCGTCCGGGTAGATCCGAGCGCTGAGGCGCTTGCGGCAGGCACCGAGGGCATGCTGTTCTCGGCGCTCGAGGAACCCGTCGCCGCCGCCATGCCGGGGCCGCGCGTCCATCAGGAAGTCGCCGATGCGCTTCTGCCCGCGTTGCGCCGGCTTGTGTAACCAGGCGCAAGGCCCGCTCACAGGCGGGCCTTGCGATGCCGAATTGGTGAGTGTATCGCCGCCGCAGCGCTGCCTCACAACTTCTCGATCAACTCCGGGACGGCAGTGAAGAGGTCGGCGACAAGGCCGTAATCGGCGACCTGGAAGATTGGCGCCTCCTCGTCCTTGTTGATCGCGACGATCACCTTGCTGTCTTTCATCCCCGCGAGGTGCTGGATCGCGCCAGAGATGCCGACCGCGACATAGAGCGACGGCGCCACGACCTTGCCGGTCTGGCCGACCTGCCAGTCATTCGGAGCATATCCCGAATCGACCGCCGCGCGGCTCGCGCCCACGGCGGCGCCGAGTTTGTCGGCCAGCTTCTCGATCAGCTCGAAATCCTTCTCCGACCCCACGCCGCGGCCGCCGGAGACGACGATGCCGGCGCTGGTCAGTTCCGGCCGGTCGGATGCCGCGACCTTGTCCTCGACCCATTCCGAAAGACCCGGATTGGGCGCGGCGGAAATGTTCTCGACCGGGGCCGAGCCACCCGTTTCCGCCGGGTCGAAGGTCGAGGTGCGGATGGAGACCACCTTTTTCGCGTCCTTCGACTTCACCGTCTGGATCGCGTTGCCGGCATAGATCGGCCGCTCGAACGTGTCGGCATCGACGACGCCAGAGACGTCCGAGATCACCATCACGTCAAGAAGGGCGGCCACCCGCGGCAGGACGTTCTTGGCGTCCGTAGTCGCCGGGGCGACGATGTGGCTGTAATCCCCGGCCAGCGAGACAATCAGCGCCGCCGTCGGTTCGGCAAGCCGGTGGCCGAGCGAGGGGTCCTCGGCGCAAAGGACCTTTTTCACGCCCGCGATCTTCGCGGCCTCCGCCGCCGCGTCCTTGGCCTTGGCGCCGGCGCAAAGCACGGTGACATCGCCCAGCATCTTCGCGGCCGTAAGCGCTTTCGCGGTCGCATCGACCGACAGATGACCATCGGTCACTTCACCCAGAAGAAGAACAGCCATCAGATCACTCCCGCTTCGTCTTTGAGTTTCTGGATCAGCTCGTCGACCGAGCCTACCTTGACGCCGGCCTTGCGGCCCGCCGGTTCCGACGTCTTGACGATGGAAAGGCGCGGGCTGACATCGACGCCGTAGTCGGCGGCGGTCTTTTCATCGAGTTGTTTCTTCTTCGCCTTCATGATGTTCGGCAGCGACGCATAGCGCGGCTCGTTGAGGCGCAGGTCGACCGTCACGATGGTCGGCATCTTGACCTTGATCGTCTGCAGACCGCCATCGACCTCGCGCGTCACGACGGCGCTGTCGCCCTCAAGCTTCAGTTCCGAGGCGAAGGCCGCCTGGCTCCAGCCGAGAAGGGCCGAGAGCATCTGACCCGTGGCGTTCATGTCGTTGTCGATCGCCTGCTTGCCGCAGATCACGAGGCCGGGCTTCTCCTCCTCGATCACCGCTTTCAGGAGCTTCGCGACCGCGAGCGGTTCGATGTCAGTGTGCACGTCATCAGCGGCCTGGATCAGGATCGCGCGGTCCGCACCCATCGCGAGTGCCGTGCGCAGCGTCTCCTGCGCCTGCTTCACGCCGATGGAGACGACTATGACCTCGTCGGCTGCACCCTTCTCCTTCAGCCGGATCGCCTCTTCCACGGCAATCTCGTCAAAGGGGTTCATCGACATCTTGACGTTGGCAAGATCGACACCCGATCCGTCCGCCTTCACGCGGACCTTCACGTTGTAGTCGATCACCCGCTTCACAGGCACCAATACCTTCATGCGGAAATCTCCCTCATTCCGAAGCCGCCTGAGGCGGCGGCAAGACAAACTCTCGCAGTCCTGTTATCGTTTCCGCGGCGCGGAAAACAGACCAAAATCGACGCAAGTCGGCTTGGCGACGTCGGGATCGCGCCGTTTCGACCCGGTTGTGCAATATGACGCGGAGGTGGAACATGGAAAAGGTCACAGGGTTTGGCGGTTTCTTCTTTCGCGCGGATGATCCCGAGGCATTGGCCGACTGGTATCACCGTCATCTGGGCGTCGACCCGGTGCCGGGCGACTATGACAAGCAGCCCTGGATGCAGGAGGCGGGCGCCACGGTCTTCGCTCCATTCGAGAAAGTGACCGAATATTTTGGCAATGCCGAAAAGCAGTTCATGCTCAATTTCCGGGTCCGTGACCTTGAAGCGATGATCGCCCAACTGGAGGCCGCAGGCGTCGAGGTGCGCCGCGACCCTGATTCCCCCTATCCGAACGGCAGCTTCGCCTGGCTGAACGACCCCGAGGGCAATCCGATCGAGTTGTGGGAACCGGCATGACGCCTACCGGTTCGCGCCCGGCACCCAGAGCACATCGGCCCGCCCGTCGTCATTGGCGATCCGCGCGGCCACGAAGAACCAATCGCTGAGGCGGTTGAGATACTTCGCAGCGGCCTTGTTCACCTGCTCCGTTTCGGCCAGTTCGACCACCAACCGCTCGGCGCGGCGCGAGACGGTCCGGCATTGATGCAGGTGAGCGGCGAGCGGCGAGCCGCCGGGCAAGATGAAGCTGCGCAATGGTTCAAGCCGCGCGTTCATCGCGTCGATCTCGGCTTCCAGGCGGGTGACCTGCGCGTCGACCATGCGCAGGACCGGGTAGCCTGCCTCGGCATCCTTCTCCATCTCGGGGCGGCAGAGGTCCGCGCCAAGATCGAAGAGGTCGTTCTGAATCCGCGCGAGGGCGGCATCCATGTCGCTTTCGGCATGGAGCCGCGCAAGGCCGAGAACCGAGTTGGTCTCATCCACCGTCCCGTAGGCTGAGACACGCAGCGAATGCTTGGCGACCCGCGCGCCGTTGCCGAGCGCGGTTTCGCCCTTGTCGCCGGTCCGGGTGTAGATCTTGTTCAGGACGACCATCAGAGACCTCCGCGGCCGCGCAGCAAAATGAAGATCAGGATCAGCGCCACTGCGACAGCCTGCGCGATGATCCTGTAGCGCATGATCCGGTTGGCGTGCTTGCGGTTGAACTCGCCACCCTTGGCAAAGCCGCCGATGCCGATCATCAGGATGACCAACACGGCGAGGCAGGCGAACGCCGCGATCAGGAACAGCGGGTCTTTGGTCATGGCGGTCTCCTTCGTCGCGGTCGTTCTAGCGCGGACGGGAGCGCAGCACCAGCATCAGCCGCCTTTGCCGATGACCCAGTCCAGCGCCCGCGTCGTCAGGATGCGGCGGGCTACGTTCATCAGGTAGGTTGGCGTGGTCACGAAGTAGCGCGGCGCAGGGTTCGCGGATTCAAGAGCTTTCAGGAGTTTGGCGGTCACGGCCGAAGCCGGAAGCTCGAACCGGTCGGGGCCACGGTTTTCATAAAGCCGTTTCATGAGCGTGCCGCGGTACTGGTCCGCGCGAGGCGAGTTCTCCCAGTCGATCCAGCGCTCGAAATGGGGGATCGAGTTGACGCGGATCTTGCTGGTGACCGGTCCGGGTTCGATCAGGATCACTTTGATCGGTGTATCGGCCATCTCCAGCCTCAGCACATCGGTCAGTCCCTCCATCGCGTATTTCGTGGCTACATAGGCGCCACGCCAGCGCATCGGCACGAAGCCGAGTACCGAGGAACAGTTGACGATCCGGCCGTGGCCCTGCGCCCGCATCACCGGGATCACCCGACGCGTGAGTTCGTGATAGCCGAAAAGGTTGGTTTCGAAGATCTCGCGCAGCGCCCCGGTCGGCAGATCCTCGACCGCTCCGGGGCAGCCGTAGGCGCCATTATTGAAGACCGCATCCAGCGTTCCGCCGGTCAGGCTCAGCGCGTGGTCTGCCGCGCCGGCGATGCTCGTTTCGTCGCTGTAGTCCAGCCGGAAGCTTTCCAGCCCTTCGGAGCGCAGCAGCTCGCAGTCCTTCTCCTGCCGGCATGTGGCAAGGACCCGCCACCCGGCACGGGAAAGGCCATGTGCGGCGTCGTAGCCTATGCCCGACGAACAGCCGGTTATCAGGATGGATTTCATCGGGTGTCGCCGCGCTTTCTCAGTTTCCGACCGGTTCTTCCGCTGCCATGTCTCCTGCGGCGGCATAGCCGGCAATCTCCATGTCGGCGGTCCTGATCCAGAGCCAGTCGGATTCGCCAGTGGCCTGTGCGATCACCCGGTCGCCTTGCTTGAGAAACGCGACCTCAGGATAGTTCAGCGCCGGGCCCGCGCGAACCGGCATTTCCAGAACCGTGACCTGCCAGCGCTGGTCCTCGTACGCCGGTGTCCTTTCGCTGGCCGAAAGAACGCGGGGGTCACTCATCGTGGTATCGTGCAAATCGAAGCCCGCAGGTTCGGCAACGCCGCTGTCCGGCAGGATGACGGCGGGCTCGTGCCGGACGAGACGCTGGGGCCGACCTATGGCGGCGACGCTCGACGGCACGCCCATGGATGCCGTAGCGGTGCCCGGCCCCGGATTTTCCGGAGCTTCCGTCTGGACGGCGGCGACATATAGCAGCATCACCACGCACAGGAATATGCTCAACCTGATCAAGGCGTGTCTGTCCCGTAAAGCTTCCCCAAAACCGATGATTACCCATTTGCGGCGGAAAAACCTATGGGAAATGCGCCGGTCTTTTCCCTTCTGCCTGGAATTTCCGTCTGGACCCGCCAGCGGACGCGATTTAGACCACGCCCATGAGCGACGAGAGCGACGACCGCAGCATTCCGCCCGCCACGACTTCCGAACCGCTGAGCCGGGCGATCGGCGAGCGGTATCTGACCTATGCTCTCTCCACCATCATGCACCGCGCCCTGCCCGATGCGCGCGACGGGCTGAAGCCGGTGCATCGGCGCATCCTTTTCGCGATGCGCGAACTCAAGCTTTCCCCGACCGGCGGCTTCCGCAAATCGGCGAAGATCTCCGGCGATGTGATGGGGAATTACCACCCGCACGGCGATGCGGCGATCTATGACGCGATGGCGCGGCTCGCGCAGGATTTCAACGTCCGTTATCCGCTCGTGGACGGTCAGGGGAACTTCGGCAATATCGACGGCGACAACCCCGCCGCTTCGCGCTACACCGAGGCCCGATTGACCGCCGCCGCCGAGGCGCTGATGGAGGGGCTGGCAGAGAACGCCGTCGATTTCCGCCCGAATTACGACGGCACCCTGGAAGAGCCGGTTGTCCTTCCTGCCGCTTTCCCGAACCTTCTCGCCAACGGTTCCTCCGGGATCGCGGTCGGTATGGCGACGAACATCCCGCCGCACAACCTACATGAGCTGATCGAGGCGTGCCTCCATCTCATCAAGACGCCGGATGCGCGCGACGAGACGCTGGCGAACTACATTCCCGGCCCGGATTTCCCGACCGGCGGCGTGATCGTGGAGCCGCGCGAAAACATCCTTGAGGCCTATCGCACCGGACGCGGCGCCTTTCGCCTGCGGGCGCGGTGGGAGGTCGAGGATCAGGGCCGCGGAACCTGGCAGATCATTGTCACCGAGATTCCTTATCAGGTGCAGAAATCCAAACTGATCGAGCGTCTGGCCGAGATCATCCAGACCAAGAAGGTGCCGCTTCTGGCGGATGTGCGCGACGAGAGCGCCGACGACATCCGCATCGTGCTGGAGCCGCGGTCGAAGAACGTTGACCCCGAGATGCTGATGGGGATGCTCTTCCGCAACTCGGATCTCGAGACGCGGTTCAGCCTCAACATGAACGTGCTGATCGACGGCCGGACGCCCAAGGTCTGTTCGCTCAAGGAAGTGCTCCGCGCCTTCCTCGACCACCGCCGCGATGTCCTGATCCGGCGCAGCCAGCACCGGATGGACAGGATCGACCACCGGCTCGAGGTGCTTGAAGGCTTCATCACCGCCTTTCTGAATCTCGACCGGGTGATCGACATCATCCGCTATGACGCCGACCCGAAGCTTGCGCTGATGGCCGAGGACTGGAGCCGAAAACAGGTTCGTGCGACCTCCGAGAAGGACTATGTCTCACCGCTGACGCTGCCGCATACCGATGACGGTCTCAGCGAGGTTCAAGTCGAGGCGATCCTCAACATGCGCCTGCGCTCATTGCGCCGGCTGGAAGAGTTGGAGCTTCTGAAAGAGCAGGACGACCTGATGCGCGAACGGGCCGAGCTTGACGATCTGCTGGGCAGCGAGGCGTTGCAATGGGCGCGCATCGCCGAGCAACTGCGCGAAACCCGCAAGGCATTCGGCAAGGATGCCCCCAGCGGTGCGCGGCGGACCACCTTCGCCGAGGCGGGCGAGGTCGAGGACGTGCCGATGGAGGCGATGATCGACCGCGAGCCGATCACGGTCATCTGTTCGAAGATGGGCTGGATCCGGGCGATGAAGGGGCACCAACCGCTCGATGCCGAGGTGAAGTTCAAGGACGGCGACGAGGCGCGTTTCGCTTTCCACGCCGAGACGACCGACAAGATACTGCTCGCGGGCACCAACGGCCGCTTCTACACCCTTCTCGGCGCGAACCTGCCAGGGGGGCGGGGAACGGGGGAACCTGTCCGGCTCATGGTCGACCTCCCGAACGAGGCGGACATCGTCGCGTTCTTGGTCCACCGCCCCGGCGCAAGACTGATCGTCGCGTCGTCCGCGGGCGAGGGGTTCACCGTGCCCGCCGATGAGGTTGTCGCCCAGACCCGTTCGGGCAAACAGGTGATGAACCTGGCCGAGCCCAACCGCATGGTGGCCTGCAAGCCCGTGGCCGGGGATCACGTCGCCGTCGCCTCCAAGAATCGCAAGCTTCTTGTCTTTCCTCTATCGGAACTGCCGGAAATGACCCGGGGCAAGGGCGTCCGGCTGCAGAAATACAACATGGCGCGCGGCAGGCAGGGGATTCTGGAGCTTGACGGCGGATTGTCGGACGTGACCACATTCGCGCTGCAGGAAGGGCTGTCATGGGCCATGCCCAACGGCCAGACCCGCCGTGAAACCGGCATTGCCGACTGGATCGGCCGCCGCGCCGGCGTCGGCAAGGCACCGCCGCATGGGTTTCCGAGGGACAACAAGTTCGACTGAGGGGCCGCCTCGGGGGGCTTCGAGCCCCCGCTCGGCGGGCGCCGCTGCGCTGCGCGCCTCCGGCGGGAGTATTTGCGCCACAATGAAAGGGGCGGTGGTCAGCCCGCCCACATCCGGATCAGGTTCGACCGGGTTCTGGCGAGCGTGTCGATGAGATCCGAGCGCCCTTCGCGCTGAAGCAGATCGGAGATCGCGCGGTCGAGATCGAAGAGGATCTCGCGCTGTCCGGCATCGCGGATCCAGCTTTGGACCCAGCCCACGAGGCACAGGCGCGCGCCCTTCGTCACCGGTTCCACCCGGTGCAGCGTTGTCGACGGGTAGAGGATCAGATCGCCGGCATCCAGCTTGAATGCCCGCTCCTCGACCGTATCGGCAACCACGAGCGCGCCGCCGTCATAGCTTTCCGGATCGCCGAGGAACAGGGTGAACGACAGATCGGTGCGCACCCCCTGCATCAGCGCGTCGTCGACATGCATTCCGTAGGTCTGACCCGCGCGGTAGCGCGACAGGATGAGCTTCGTCATCGCCTTGGGCCGGGCGGCCGAGGCGAAAACGGGATGTGCCTTGAGCGCCGCGGTCACCTTGGCTTGGATCGCCTGCAGATCCGGCGATGGCCTGGCCTGGTCGTTTGCCTTGATCTCGCGGGCGAGCTTGCCGGCCGTCGTGCGGCCATCGGCGAATTGCAGCGATCGGGCCACCTCGGCGATCGTCAGCGCCTCGGCGGTGTCGAGAATGCCCCGGATCGCGAGGAACATCGCCTCACTTCACCTTGTAGGCGGCAAGTTCGATCTTTGCCGCGGCCGCCAGCAGCATGCCGGTATCCCCCTTGATCCCGCCTTCGGGCTGAACGCCGGGCAGGGCGTCGGCCAGACCATCGAGTTCCGCGATGGCGACGGCGCCCACGCCGGCGACGGTTTCGTTGTCCGAAGCGGCGAGCGCCTCGGCCTGCCGCCGCGCTGCCTGGATGAAGCCCCAGGCATCCTGGTATTCGGGCAGTTCGTCGACCGCGCCGTCCTTCACGCCGTGGTCATATTCGTCGCCGGCTGTACGAACCAGCCGCACGAGGGCTTCGAGCGCCTCCTTGTCCGAGGCCTTCGCCGCCCCGCGGGCCGCATCGATTCTGGCGAAGACCATGTCATAGGCGTCGCCGACCGCCGTGCTGTCCTTGCCGCCTTCGATCGCCTCCGACAGGGCTTCCAGTTCGGCCTCGAACTGGTCCGCGCCGATCTCCTCCAACTCGTGCTCGATCTCTTCGTAGACCTCGGCGCGGGGATGCGCGGCGTGTGTTGCCGCCATGTCGGCATCGCCCGCCTGATAGAGGGCCTGCGACGTTCGCAGATGCCCCTCGATCAGGCCCAGCCTTGCCAGCAGGGCGACTTCGGGCTCAGCATCGGCGGCAGCGCCGCTTTCGCCGGCCTCTCCACCCTCGCTTTGCGCCAGCCACAAGGTCTCCGGTCCGGTCATGTCGACAGGGTCGAAGCCCGCCGCGTGGCCCGTACCGGCGACGGCAAGGCCAACGGCGGTGCCGGCGAGGGTCAGCGTCGTCCAGCGGCGCGGCTCGACCCGGCGGGGTGCATTGGGGGAATCGGTCATGGCGGCCTCCTCTCAGTATGGCCGATGGATAATCGGGCAGCGCACCGATCGTCAACATCAATGTTGAGTGATTTTATCGGATTTGATGTTCCGCCTGTAATGCACAACGAAACGGGGCGGGGAGAAGTTCCCCGCCCCGTCGCGGTTTCGCGAGCGATTCAGCTGTAAAGCGCTGGCACACCAAGCTTGGCATGGACGTGGTTCACCTGCCTCTTGTCGATGCCCATCGCACTGGCAAGCTGGTGCAGGTATTGCGCTTCGTTGCGGTTGTCGAGGTCGATGGCCATGACCGACATCGTGTAGACCTGCGCCTCAAGCCCGCGCGGGACCTGGCCGGCAAGCCCGGCAATGTCGATGGGCGCGCGAAGTTCGTCATCGACGAAGCGCTTTTCGGCCGCCGAAACCTCGCCGAGATTGCCCAGCAGCTTTTCCTTCTCGTGCGCGTCGATCTTGCCGTCGGACTTCGCAGCCTGGATCATGGCGCGCAGCATCAGGGCCGCGACCGCATCCTGCTGCGGTGTCGGCGCCACGTCAGGCTCGCCCCGGTTGCCGAGCGACTGGTTGAGGATGTCGCCGAAACTTCCGCCACGACCCGCGCCTCCGCTCGCCGCGCCGCCGGCGAGACCGCCGAGCAGTCCGCCCAGAATATCGCCGAGGCCGCCACCGCCGCCGCCGGACTGCGACTGCCCGAGACCTCCGATGAGGTCATCGAGGCCGCCACGCCCGCTTTGGGCCTGAGGCTGCCTCGGGCTTTCGCCGGGCGCGTAGTTGCCGAGTTCCTCCATGAAATCGCCGAGCCCGCCGCCTGACCCGCCGAGCAGGCCGCCGTCGCGGGCCGATCCCGCCGTATCGCCCGTCGTGCGTTTGGAGCGGCCGCCGAGTATGTCGCCCATCATGTCCTCTAGCCCGCCGCCTTTCGGTGAATGGCTTCCTCCGAACGGGCCGCTGCCGCCAGCGCTGCCGGTTGCGCCCCCGCGCTGCATCATGCTGCCGACGCCCTTGGCGACGACCACTCCGATGGCCACCTTGGCCAGTGTTCCCATTAGACTCATGCGAAATTCCCCCGCGTTACTCAGACATGGTCTGCCTAGGCTAGCCGACATTCCGGGAAAGGGGGAAAAAACCTGCCTCTCGCTCAGTCTTGGGTGACATTCAGCCAGACACCGCCTTCCGGCCTCAGCGTCAGGATCAGAACGGGGTTCGGCTCCCGCCCCGGAATCCGGGCGAAACGGAAGCGGGCGAGCAGGGTCGCAAGCACGATCACCGCCTCTTGCAGCGCAAAGGACGCGCCGATGCAGATGCGGGGACCGCCGCCAAAGGGCAGATAGGCGAAACGGTCGACCGCCTTGGGGTCGGCGAAGCGACCGGGGTCAAAACTGTCGGGATCGGGCCAGAGCGCGCGGTTGCGGTGCAGGGCATAGATCGGCAGCATCACCGTGTCTCCGGGGCGGACCTCGCGCCCGCAGAGTGTGTCATGCGCCCGAGCGGTCCGCGACAGGAAGGCCGCTGGCGGATAAAGCCGCAGCGCCTCGTCGACGATCTGGCGGCAATAGCCAAGCCGGGGCAGATCCGCGACCGTTGCCGCGCGGTCGCCCAGAGCCGCCTTGGCCTCCGCCCGCGCCTTCTGCTGCACGTCGGGATCGAAGGCGCACAGATAGAGCGCCCAGGCGAGCGAAAGGGCCGTTGTCTCATGCCCCGCGACGATGAAGGTCAAAAGGTTGTCGCGCAGCTCCGCCGTATTCATCCGGCGTCGCGTTTCCGGATCTTCGCCTTCCAGCAAGAGATCGAGCAGATCGGGCAGCCGACGCGCGCCGGTCTCGCGGCGTTCCTCGATAGCCCGGTCGGCCATCCGCTTCATCTCCCGCATCGCCGGGGCGGACATGAGCCGTGACGGGCGCGGAACCCACATCGGCGCGCCGATGATATCGAGGAACGAAACCTTCGCGGTCCCCGAGATGTAGTCGTTGATCGCGCGGTGGACCGCGTCCCGGTCAAAGGCCTGGCCGCCCGAGAAGGTCACATCCGAGATGACGCCGAAGGTGACGGCGACCATTTCCTCGAAGAGGTCCACGGCGCGACCGGCAGCGGCGCCAATCCGCTCGGCGGCCTTTTCGGCGGCGGCGGTCATCACCGGGGCGAGCGCCTGCACGTTCTTGGGCGAAAAGGCCGGGGCCGCCGCGCGGCGCTGCCAGTGCCAATGCGCGCCTTCGGCGATGAACAGGCTCTGGCCGATCGCGGGCGCGAGGATCATCTTGGTCACGTCCGACTTGGGATATTCCTCGACCGCATCCTTGAGGATCCGCCGGTTCGCCCCTGGATCCATCACCATGTGCCAGCGCTTGACGGTGCGGCCTGAAACCATCGGCTGCCGCGTGGCGATTTCGGGGATCAGTTCCAGAAGGTTGCGCCGCCCAGTCCTGAGCGACTCCATCACCCCCATCGGCCGGTTCGCGAGTGCGACACGGACTGGCGGGTCGGTCTTCGGTATCGCACCATCCACAGCGGCACCTCCGGGGATCAATATAACACCTCGCCGGCCCGCTCCAAGTGCGCCCTCATTGCCCAGCGGTCGCGGCTGGGCTATGCCTGCGTCGTCTGAACCGGGAGAAGTGATGATGTTGCGCGGGTTTTTCGCCTTGGCCGTGTCGGCTGCGATCCTGACGGCCTGCGGGTCGAACGACCTCAGCGGCCCGCCCAAGCCCTTTGGCGACTTCGCGCTTGGCTACAACATCGTCGTGGCCAAGAACGCCAAGCCCGTCGGACCCTCGCGTCAGGCGACCGCGGAGGAGTGGGAGGCGGTCCTGAAGGACGCCATCGCAGCACGGATGGGCCGGTATGAGGGCGAGAAGCTCTATCATATCGGAGTCGGCGTCGATGCCTATGCGCTTGCCGTTCCCGGTGTTCCGGTGGTTCTCAGCCCGAAATCGGTTCTGGCTATCACCGTCAATGTCTGGGACGACACCGCGGGCCGCAAGGTCAACGCCGAACCGCGGCAGTTCAACGTCTTCGAACGCCTGTCGGGCGAGACGGTCATCGGATCGGGCCTGACCCAGTCGCGCGAGGAGCAGATGCAGAACCTCGCCACGAATGCGGCGCGGCTGATCAACGACTGGCTTGCCGAGAACGAGGCCTGGTTCACGCCCGAGGCGGTCGCGGCGCGCGCGGCGCTTGCGGCGGCGGAAGGAACGGCACCGAAAGCGGGCCGGCCGGCTGCGCCCGCGAACTGACGCTTGATTTTTCGCGGGCCAGCCGATAGTCAGCGCGCGTTATTGACACGGGGTTCTTGATCCCCCCAAAGCATGAGGCGGCCGCACCATGGCAAAGGCAAAGTTTGAACGGACGAAACCGCATGTGAACATTGGCACGATTGGCCATGTTGACCACGGCAAGACGACGCTGACGGCGGCGATCACGAAGTATTTCGGTGATTTCAAGGCCTATGACCAGATCGACGCGGCGCCTGAGGAGAAGGCGCGGGGGATCACGATCTCGACGGCGCATGTGGAATACGAGACGCCGGCGCGGCATTACGCGCATGTCGACTGCCCGGGCCATGCCGACTACGTCAAGAACATGATCACGGGTGCCGCGCAGATGGACGGGGCGATCCTTGTGGTGAACGCGGCCGACGGCCCGATGCCGCAGACGCGCGAGCACATCCTTCTCGGCCGCCAGGTCGGCATCCCCTACATGGTGGTGTATCTGAACAAGGTCGACCAGGTCGATGACGAGGAGCTTCTGGAGCTTGTCGAGATGGAGGTGCGCGAGCTTCTGTCGTCCTACGAATATCCCGGCGACGACATTCCGATCATCAAGGGCTCGGCGCTGGCCGCGCTCGAGGGCCGCGACGAGGAGATCGGCGAGAAGTCGATCCGGGCGCTTCTGGAGGCTGTGGACAGCTACATCCCGACGCCGGAGCGGGCGGTGGACCAGCCGTTCCTGATGCCGATCGAGGACGTCTTTTCGATCTCGGGCCGCGGCACGGTTGTGACGGGGCGTGTCGAGCGCGGGGTGATCAATGTCGGCGACGAGATCGAGATCGTCGGCATCCGGGCGACGCAGAAGACGGTCTGCACCGGTGTGGAGATGTTCCGCAAGCTTCTCGACCGCGGCGAGGCGGGCGACAACATCGGCGCGCTGCTGCGCGGCATCGACCGTGAAGGCGTCGAGCGCGGCCAGGTGCTGTGCAAGCCGGGATCGGTGAAGCCGCACACGCATTTCGAGGCGGAGGCCTATATCCTGACCAAGGAAGAGGGCGGCCGTCACACGCCGTTCTTCGCCAACTACCGGCCGCAGTTCTACTTCCGCACGACGGACGTGACCGGCACGGTGAAGCTTCCCGACGGCACCGAGATGGTGATGCCGGGCGACAACCTGAAGTTCGAGGTCGAACTGATCGCGCCGATCGCCATGGAAGAGAAGCTGCGCTTCGCCATCCGCGAAGGCGGCCGCACCGTCGGCGCCGGCGTCGTCTCGAAAATCATCAAGTAAGACCAGATCATCCGAACCTGCGGGCCCGCCGGCCGGGCCCGCAGGTCGTTGACAAACTCCGCCATTTTTGGCGGGGCCCGTCGTACATCCCCATCCGGTCAGGCCGCTTCTGGGGGCGGCAAATCATGGAAGACCAACCGACCGCTGGCTCCCAATCCATTCTGTTTCTTGGCCAGGCAGCGCAGTCACCGCGCAAACGGCACCTTGAGATCAGAAAAGGCCGTTGTCGTTGGCCGACTGCCCGATAATGACCTGCAGCACGTCCCAGTGCTCGACGATCTTGCCCTTGTCATCGAACCGGAAGATGTCGATGCCGGCGTAGTCGTCGCTACCCGGCCAGACCTGATGGCAGTGAAGAACGACGAACTCGCCTTCGGCGATTGCGCGTTTGAAGTGTGCAACCTTGCCGGGATACTCGACGGCCATCCGCTCGAAATACGCGATAAACGCGTCCTTGCCGTCCGCGACATGCGGATTGTGCTGGATATATACGTCGCCGGCGAATTGTTCGATTGCCGCACGCGGTTCGCATTTGTTGAACATGAGATCATAGAACGCGATGGCGTTGCTTTTGTTTTCTTCCAGATTGGACGACATGGCCGGGCTTCCCTCGATTGCCAGTGGGGCGGGGCTTGCAGCGGCGAACTGCGGCGACGCCGCGACCTGGCCATGTTAGATCAGAACTCGCCGTTGTCATGGACCATCGCACTCCCCTGATCCGACATCGCCCTTGACCCTCCCCCCTGCTTTCCAATAAGCAGCACACCACCGAGCGGGCGTTGTGTAATGGTAAGACCCTAGCCTTCCAAGCTAGAGACGCGGGTTCGATTCCCGCCGCCCGCTCCAGGCTCCCTCCAAAGATGTTCCGCCGACTTGAGGCAGCCAGCCCGCGCCTGTAAGGGGATGGCGTGAAGGAGTGTCGCCATGCCCGTTTTCCTCAACAACTCCGACCGGGATTTCGAGTCCGCCTTCGAAGCGCTCCTAGCGTCCAAGCGCGAGGCTGCGCCGGACGTGGATGCCGCCGTCGCGGCAATCATCGCCGATGTGCGCGACCGTGGCGATCGGGCGGTGATCGACCTTACGGCGCGGTTCGACAGGCTTCATCTCACGCCCGACCGTCTCGCCTTTTCCGAAGATGAGATCGCCGCCGAATGTGCAAAGGTCACGCCCGAGGACCGCGCCGCGCTGGAGCTTGCCGCAACGCGTATCCGCGCCTATCACGACCGGCAAAGGCCCGAAGACGCGCACTGGACGGACGAGACGGGGGCCGAGCTTGGCTGGCGCTGGACGCCGGTATCGGCGGCGGGTCTTTATGTGCCTGGCGGGCTTGCCTCCTACCCGTCCTCGGTGCTGATGAATGCGGTTCCCGCCAAGGTCGCGGGGGTGGAGCGGCTGGTGATCGCCTGCCCGACGCCCGACGGCGTGGTCAACCCTCTGGTACTGCTTGCGGCGCGGATCGCCGGTGTCGATACCGTCTACCGGGTCGGCGGCGCGCAGGCGATTGCGGCGCTCGCCTACGGCACTGAAAGCATCCCGTCCGTAGACAAGATCACCGGGCCCGGCAACGCCTATGTCGCCGCGGCGAAGCGCCGGGTCTTCGGCGTGGTTGGCATCGACATGATCGCCGGCCCATCCGAGATTCTCGTCATTGCCGATTCCGACAACGATCCCGACTGGATCGCGCTCGATCTGCTCAGTCAGGCGGAACACGACGAAAGCGCGCAGGCGATCCTCGTGACCGACGATGCCGGATTCGGCCGCCGGGTGGTGGAAGCGGTGGAAAAGCGGCTTGAGACGCTGGAACGCCGCGCCATCGCGGGGGCAAGCTGGAACGACCACGGCGCAGTGGTCGTGGTGCGGAATCTGGACGAGGCGGCGGCGCTTTCGAACCGGGTCGCGCCCGAGCATCTGGAGCTTTGCGTCGCTGATCCCGAAGGATTGTCCGGGAAAATCACCCATGCCGGCGCGATCTTTCTCGGGCGCTGGACACCTGAGGCGATCGGCGATTACGTGGGCGGGCCGAACCATGTGCTGCCGACCGCCCGGTCGGCGCGGTTTTCGAGCGGGCTGAGTGTGATGGATTTTCTCAAGCGGACGACAATCGCGAAGATGACCCCCGGCGCGCTCGCCGCGATCGGCCCCGCGGCCGAGCGTCTGGCCATTTCGGAAAGTCTTGAGGCGCACGGCTTGTCGGTCCGGGCGCGGCTCGACCGCGCCAACCGGGAAGGCGCGTGATGGGCCGCATCTGCCATATCGAGATCGACGACACCGGCCTGCCGGCCCCAACCCCGGAAATCGAGCAGGAGCGGAAGGTCGCGATCTTCGACATTCTCGAAGACAACAGCTTTGCGTTGCCCGCCCGCGCCGATGCGCCGCCGCCGGAGGGGCCGTATCGCCTTGGCCTCTCGATCCGCGAAAAGCGGCTTGTCTTCGATGTGGGGGCCGAGGGTGGCGGCAAGGTCGGGGAAATCCACCTCTCGCTTGGGCCGTTCCGCCAGGTCGTGAAGGATTATTTCCAGATCTGCGAAAGCTACTTCGAAGCGGTCAAGCGCCTGCCACCAGCCCAGATCGAGACCATCGACATGGCGCGGCGCGGTATCCACAACGAAGGCGCGCGCGTTCTTCAGGAACGGCTCGAGGGCAAGGCCGACCTCGACATCGACACGGCGCGGCGGCTTTTCACGCTCATCTGCGTCCTGCATTTCGGAGGCTGAGCGTGGCGGGGGAGGGGATGCCAAGCTCGGTTCTGTTCTGCTGCGACCATAATGCCGTCCGCTCGCCGATGGCCGAAGGCATGATGAAGAAGTTTTACGGCCAGACCTGCTACGTGCAGTCGGCCGGGGTGCGCAACGACCTGGACATTGACGGCTTCGCCGTCGCGGTCTGCCAGGAAATCGGCGTGGAACTGTCGCGCCATCGGGTCCGCAGCTTCGAGGAGATGAAGCAATGGGGCGACGACCTGTCGGGTTTCGATCTCGTCGTCGCGCTGTCACCGGCAAGTCAGAGACAGGCGCTTGAGTTCACGCGGTTCTTTCATCTGGATGTCGAATACTGGCCGGTTATGGACCCGACCGGCATCGGCGAGAACCGCGACGCCAAGATGATCGCCTACCGCCAGGCGCGCGATCAGATCCGCAAACGCATGTTGCAGCGTTTCGGCCCACCGAATGAGGCGGACGATGCAGGAACCTGACATCGTCGTCGTCGGGGCTGGCGCCGCGGGCATAGGCGCGGGTCTGGAACTGAGAGAACGCGGTATCCCCTTCGTCATCCTCGAAGCCGCGCACCGCGTCGGCGGGCGCGCTCATACCGACACGAGGTCGCTGCCCGTCGCTTGGGACAGGGGGTGCCACTGGCTCCACTGCGCCGACGTCAACCCGCTCGTGCCGTGGGCGGACCGGCTCGGTGCCGGGTATCTGCGCGAAGAGCGGATCGACGCCTTTGCCGTCTGGTCGGGTGGAAGGAAACTGGGCCGCGAAGAGGCCGCAGAGGCACGGGCCGGGATCGAAGCCGCCTTCGCCGCCGTCTACGCCGCCGCCGACGCGGATCGGGATGTTCCGATTTCGGAGGTCGTTCCGAACGGCGGGCGCTGGGATGCGGCCGCGCGATACATCCTTCAGCTCATGGCCTGCGAAGACGCCGAGCGGGTGTCGGCGCGCGGTTACGGCGACTATGAGGACACCGGGGTCAACTGGCCCGTGGTCTCGGGTTACGGCGACCTGGTCACGCGCATGGCCGAGGGCCTGCCGGTGCGCCTTGGTGTCCGGGTCACCGGGGTCGGAAAGACGCCACGGGGCGTACGGGTGGAGACGCCCGACGGTGCGATCGGGGCCAAAGCGGCGATCGTCACCGTCTCGACCAACGTGCTCGCATCGGGTGCCATCGCCTTCGGGACCGGCAGCGCACGCGACCTTCTCGACCATGCGGCGCACGTGCCCTGCGGTGCGTATGAGAAGGTGGCGATCGCCTTCTCGCGCAGCCCTGTCGGCGACGGGCCTGAAAGGTTCTGCATGGTCGAGCCCGGCGATGGGTCATTCCCGCTTGATTTCCAGATCGCCCCCGGGGGGCAGCCGGTGATGATCGCGCATATGGCGGGCAGTCTGGCGCGCGATCTTGCGGCGGCGGGCGAGGCGGCGATGACGGCCGCTGCTTTGGACCGGCTCGCCGCGGCTTTCGGCAGCGATGTGCAAAAACAGGTGCGCGCGACGGCGGTGACGGGCTGGCAGAACGACCCTTTCGTCCTCGGGGGCTACAGCTACGTCACGCCCGGCGCTTACCAGCGGCGGCGCCAGATGATTGCGGCCGACACCGGCGCGATCGCCTTCGCCGGCGAGGCCTTCTCTCCCGCATGGCAGGCGACTGCGCATGGCGCTTATCAGACCGGCCGCGACGCGGCCGCGCGCCTGGCGTCGCGGCTTGTTGCCAAGCGGACCCCGCCGGGATGAGAGGGGCTTGAGACTCGGCGCGCGATCATCCTAAGACTGGCTGCCGGAGCCGAACGCTTCCCGCCCGCACCCGAGGAGACCCCATGCAAAAGACCATCGAAGCCTATTTCGACGCCTTCAACCGGGGCGATGCCGACGGAATGCTGGCGCTTCTCGACACAGATGTTGAGCATCACGTCAACGAGGGCGGCATCCGCCGCGGCAAGGTGGCTTTCGCCGAGTTTTGCGCGCATATGAGCCACGCCTACAAGGAAAGGCTGACCGACATCGTCATCTTCTCGAACCGCGACGGAACGCGCGCGGCGGCCGAGTTCACGGTGAACGGCACCTATCTGAGAACCGATTCCGGCCTGCCCGAGGCGAAGGGTCAGAAATACGTGCTGCCGGGCGGTTCATTCTTCACGCTGAAGGATGGCAGGATCACCCGCGTGACCACCTACTACAACCTTCAGGAATGGGTGCGGCAGGTCTCGGTATGAGCATCGCCGTCCGCAGTCTCACCGGTGCGGACCTCGACGCGGCGCTGGACGCGGTCGCGTTGCTTCGGCTCGCCGTCTTCCGCGACTGGCCGTATCTCTATGACGGCGATCTCGACTATGAGCGGCGCTATCTGGAAAGCTACAGCGGCAGCGCCGGCGCGATCGTTGTCGGCGCCTTCGACGGCGACCGGCTGATCGGCGCGGCGACGGGCACACCGATGGAGGATCACGGCGCGGAGTTCGGCGCGGCCTTCGCCGGATCCGATCTCGACTTGAACACCATCTTCTATTGCGCGGAATCAGTCCTCCTGCCGGAATTCAGGGGCAGGGGGCTTGGCCATGCCTTCTTTGACAGCCGCGAGGATCACGCACGCGCGCTCGGACGCAGCCATTCCGCCTTTTGCAGCGTGGTGCGGCCCGTGGATCATCCGCTTCATCCGGCAAGGTATCGGCCGCTCGACGATTTCTGGCGCAAGCGCGGATATGCGCCGCTGAAGGGCGCGGTCGCCGAGTATTCATGGAAAGATGTCGGCGAGGCGAAAGAAACCGCCAAGCCGATGCAATTCTGGATACGCAAACTCCGAGGCCGACGAAAGGAACACCGATGAAGGTCGCCGCCGCCGCTTATCCCCTGGATTGGTTCGACGACTGGTCGGACTACGAACTGAAGCTTGACCGCTGGGTGGCCGAAGCCGCCGGACAGGGTGCGAAGCTTCTGGTCTTCCCGGAATACGGCGCGATGGAGTTGGCCTCGCTCGGCGGGCGCGAGGTCGCCGGCGACATCGAGGGCGCCCTGCGCGAGGTGGACCGCCACAAGGCCGGAGCGGACGCGATGCACGCCCGGCTCGCGGCGCGCTACGACGTGCATATCCTCGCCGGTTCCGGCCCGGTCTATGACCTGCCGCATGCCGGCGACCGGCCGGTGAACCGCGCCAGCCTGTTCGGTCCCAAGGGGCTGATCGGTCATCAGGATAAGGCAATGATGACCCGGTTCGAACGGGAGGATTGGAACGTCGTTCCGGGTCAGGGTTTGCAGGTCTTCGACACAGCGGTCGGCCGCATCGGCATCCTGATCTGCTACGACAGCGAGTTTCCGCTTCTGGGCCGGGCGCTTGCCGAGGCTGACGTTGAAATCCTCCTCGTCCCTTCCGCCACCGAGGCGCTGGCCGGCTTCACCCGCGTCCGCGTCGGCGCGATGGCCCGCGCGCTCGAAGGCCAGCTTGTCACCATCCATTCCCCGGTCGTCGGCACGGCGGCGTGGTGCTACGGAATGGAGGAAAACACCGGCGCGGCGTCGGTCTATGGCCCGCCCGATCGCGGGTTCCCGCCCACGGGCATTCTCGCCGAAGGGGCATTGGGCGCGCCGGGTTGGGTCTATGCCGACATCTCGCTGCAGGCCATCGCCGAGGTCCGCGCCGATGGCGGCGTGCTCAACCTCAGGCACTGGCCGGAACAATTGCCGCAGCTTCAGAAGGTTGCGCTTTACCCGAAAAGCTGACATTGCGCTTGAAATTCCTGCCCATCGGGCGCATTTAACGCGCGCTCGGCTGCGGCCGGGGTTGGATATGTCTAACAATGGAGCGACCATGGCCAAGGAAGAAGGTCTCGAATTTCCGGGCGTCGTGAAGGAACTCCTGCCGAATGCGACGTTCAGGGTCGAGCTGGAAAACGGCCATGAGATCATCGCGACAATGGCAGGCAAGATGCGCAAGAACCGCATCCGGGTTCTTGCCGGCGACAAGGTTCAGGTGACGATGACGCCCTATGACCTTACCAAGGGGCGGATCAATTACCGCTTCAAGTAAGGTGCGGCCCCGGCTTGTCCTCGGGTCCGCCAGCCCGCGCCGGAAAGAGCTTCTGGCGCAACTCGGGCTCACCCCGGACGGTATCCGCGCCCCCGAAATCGACGAGACACCCAACAAGGGTGAATTGCCGCGCCCCTACTGCGCGCGCATGGCGCGGGAAAAGGCGCTGGCGCTGCCTTGCGCCGAGGATGAGGTCGTCCTGTGCGCCGATACCACCGTCGCCCTCGGCCGTCGCATTCTCGGAAAGCCCGAAAACGCAGGCGAGGCGGCGGAGTTCCTGCTGAAGCTGTCGGGCCGCCGCCACCGCGTCATCACGGCGATTGCCGTCCGGCGCGGCGATCGGCTGTGGGAGCGGGTGGTCGAAACCACCGTCAAGGTCAAGGCGCTGTCGGACGTCGAACTCAACGCCTATCTGGCCAGCGGCGAATGGCAGGGCAAGGCCGGCGGCTACGGCATTCAGGGCCGTTTCGGCGCGTTCATTCCGTGGCTCCAGGGATCGTTCACCGGCGTCGTCGGCCTGCCGGTCGCCGAGACGGCGCATCTTCTCCAGGCGGCGGGCGTCGACCTGTACGGAGTGGACGCATGAAGGGCCGCGTCATCGTGCTGGGGCAGTATCGGGGCCACGAGGCGGCCGCCCTCGTCATTGACGGGCGGCTCGAAGACCTGCTGGTCGACCCCGGCGAGATAGCCGGCTTCGCCCCTGGCGCGATCCTGCGCGGCATCGTCGATCGCCCGGTCAAAGGGCAGGGCGGCGTCTTTGTCCGGCTTCCCGTCGCAAGCGGCTTCCTGCGCGAAGCGCGCGGGCTCACCCCCGGTCAGGCCGTGATCGTTCAGGTCACGGGCCACGCCGAACCCGGCAAGGCGGTGCCGCTCACGACGCGACTTCTTTTGAAAGGCCGCCTTGCCATCGTCACCCCCGCCGCCCCCGGTCTCAACATCTCGCGCCGAGTGAAGGAGGCCGGGACCCGCACCCGCCTCGAAGCATTGGCGAGGGCGGGCATGGACGGCTCTGCCTTCGGGCTGATCCTCCGCTCCGCCGCCGCGACCGCCGGGGATGAGGACATCGCCGCCGACGTTGCCGCGATGCGCGGCCTCGCAGATGCCGTTACCGCCGACACGAGTGGCGGCCCCGAGCTTCTCGTCGACGCGTCCACGCCGCATGAGGAAGCCTGGCGCGACTGGTCCGACCCCACACCCGACGAGGTGAGCGAGGGCGAGGATGCCTTGGCCCGTCACGGGGTCGAGGAGATGATCGACGCGCTTCTCAACCCCGTTGCGGCCCTGCCCGGCGGCGGCCACATGGCGATCGAGCCGACGCGTGCAATGATCGCGGTTGACGTGAACACAGGGCCGGACACATCGCCGGCCGCAAGCCTCAAGGCCAACATCGCGGCCGCACGCGATCTGGCCAGACAACTGAGACTTCGCGGCCTGGGCGGCCAGGTCGCCATCGACTTCGCGCCGATGCCGAAACGCGATCGCGCCACGCTCGACCAGCAGCTTCGCGCCGCTTTCCGCGGCGAGGCGGCCGAGACGAGCCTTGCCGGCTGGACCCCGCTTGGCAATTTCGAGCTTCAGCGCAAGCGCGACCGGGTGCCGCTTGCGCAGATACTGAAGGGATAGCGCATGGCCTGCCCGATCTGCCACAAGAAGACCGACCCGAAATATCGCCCCTTCTGTTCGAGGCGCTGCGCGGACGTCGATCTCGGTCGCTGGCTGACCGGCGCCTATGCGATCCCGGTAGAGGATGAAGAACCCGCCGAGGCTGGCGAAGACCCTTCCGACAAGCCGCACTGAACCGCACGGCTTTTTCGCCAAAACCTCTGGACAGACCCCTGCACCTCGCCTAGAACGCGCCTGCCGGACGGCAACGTCCACGGTGCCCAGATAGCTCAGTTGGTAGAGCAGCGGATTGAAAATCCGCGTGTCGGCGGTTCAATTCCGTCTCTGGGCACCACTTAAACACCTTGATAGTGAATACGACTTACACGCTGCACTGAATGTTCGAGCCTGCCATGCCGTTTGGGGTCACGCCGGGGGGTCACAGAACTATGCGTGGGGAAAGACCGCCCGTTGCGATTCATTGCGTGACCGAGGTCTGTCGCCGCACCCCCAAAGGGCGGCAGCATGGGATCATGCATCCGGCGAAACGGCGCGTGGTCGCCGGGCGCGCCATTTCATGAGCCTGTAGAAGCCTTCATCTCTTCGAACAGCCAGTCGCGGAACAGTCTGACCTTTTTCTGCCGCAAGGCGTTGGCCAGATAGACGACGTAGTATTTCGAGCGGGATTTCATCCTGATGTCGAAGGGACAGACGAGCCGTCCGGCCGCCATGTCCGCGGAGACGAGCGCGCTCCGCCCCAGGAGCACGCCCTCGCCATGGACCGCCGCCTCGACGGCATAGGTGGCGGAGTCGAACGTCGCGCCGCCCGACGGATCGACGTCTTCGAGGCCGACATGCTGCAGCCAAGCTGCCCAGTCGATGCGGAAGTTGTCATGGATGAGCGTATGATGCCTCAGATCACCCGGTTCGCGCAACGGATGATCCCCTTGCAGCAGTTCGGGACTGCAGACCGGGAAAACCTCTTCCTCGGCGAGAAACTCAGCTTTCACACCGTCGTAGTCCCCGGTGCCGTAGCGGATGGCGATGTCGATGCCGTCCCTCACGAAATCCGCCAGCACGCCTGACGTGGACAGCCGCACATCGATGTCACGATTGGCGCGATGAAAACGGTGAAGGCGCGGCACCAGCCAGCGGCCCGCGAAACCGTCCGAGGTGCTGACGTTGAGGACGCCGGCGGACCGGGGCGCGGTGGCGACGATGGTGGCGGCGCTGATCCGGTCCAAGGCGGCCGCCACCTCCGCCGCATAGGCGACCCCGGTCGGTGTCAGCGTTACCGACCGTGTTCTGCGCTCGAAAAGCTGAACGCCCAACCGGTCCTCGATGTTGCGGATGGCGCGGCTGATCGCGCCATGCGTCAGGTTCAGTTCGGCCGCCGCATTGGTGAAGCTCAGGTGGCGCGCGGCGGCGTCGAAGGCGGGGAGTGCCGTCAGGGGCGGGAGTTTTCTGGCCATGGCGATCTGTGAGCTCTGCTCACTAATCCTGCACCATAAGTCGTTTGTCGTCCAGTGGTGAGTTACGGCACTATTTCAGAAGTTGATAGCCCGTTGGTGAGGCTTTCACGGGACCAATACCCTCTGGGAAAGGATAGAGCTGTGACAATCACTCATACAGATACCAACGTCCGGGATCGCATGACCCTGCCGCATGCGAACATTCCGCTGTCCGAGTTCACATCTTTCGGAGATGCGGCGCGCGTCCGCGTCGCCCGCATGGCCGCGGCTTTCGAGCGTCGCCTGATGATGCGGCGCATCGCCCGGTTCTCGGACCACCGGTTGCAGGACATCGGGTTCGAGCGCGACTGGGACGGGTCGATCAACCCGGTGACGCCCGATCCCCGCCTTCCCTGGTCGAAGGCCAGTTAACGCGCCGCGAGAGGCGCCGATCTATCCCCATCACGCAAGCAGGAGGCAACGATGCCCAAAGTCCAAACCCATCTCTGGTTCGAATCGCAGGCCGAAGAGGCCGTGGCGTTCTACACCTCGATCTTCAAGGATTCCAAAACTCTTCGCAGCGTCGATCTGCCCGATCCCGAACTGTCACGCATCGAGTTCGAGCTCGCGGGTCAGTCGATCGTCGCGCTGAACGCGCACGCCCACGGCCCCTACAACGAAGGCATTTCTCTTCTGGTGGAGACCGAAGATCAGGAAGAGACCGACTACTACTGGGCGGCGCTCACGGCCGATGGCGGCAAGGAGCAGCCCTGTGGCTGGCTCACCGACAAGTTCGGCATCTACTGGCAGGTCACGCCGACGATCCTGCTCCGGATGCTCGCCGATCCGGACCGAGAGAAAGCCGGTCGCGCGATACAGGCCATGTTCAAGATGAAGAAGATCGTCATCGCCGATCTCGAGCGCGCCTATCGCGGCTGAACGTCGCTGAAACAAATCAACTCAATCCGAAAGTGGAGAAAACCATGGCAACGCTTGTGGGAAAGAAAATCGTCATCGTTGGCGGCAGTTCCGGTGTCGGGCTTGGCGTCGCCGAGGCCGCCCGGAAGAAAGGGGCCCAGGTCTTTGTCGTCGGACGCTCGCCCGAAAAGCTTCGCGCGGCGGAACAGTCGCTGGGCAAGGAGAGCGGCGTGATCGCAATCGCCGCCGACATGACCAGGGAAGCGGACATCGTTCGCCTGTTCAAGGAGGTCGGCGCGTTCGACCATCTCGTCGTCACCGCCGGGACGCCGCCGACGAGCTATCCGATCGGCGATACCGATATGGATGCCGTGCGGGTGTTCGTCGAGAACAAGCTGGTGGGTGCGGTCATGCTGGCCAAGCATGCCGTTGGCGGCCTTGTGTCCGGCGGTTCGATGACGTTCACCTCCGGCATCAACAAGGATCGGCCGCCCGTGCCCGGCGGATCGGTTGTCGCGGCGATCGCCGGCTCGTTCGGGTATTTCGCCCGCGCCCTGGCTCTGGAACTGGCGCCGACACGAATCAATGTCGTGTCGCCTGGATGGGTCGACACGCCGATGTGGGATGACCTCGTCGGGGAGGCAAAGACGAGCTTCTTCGAAGAGATGGCGACGCGGTTGCCGGCGGGCCGAATGCCGACACCTCTCGATGTGGCTGCGGCCTATGTCTTCCTGATGGAAAGCGCGTTTACCACCGGAGAAACCCTCCGCATCGATGGCGGGCAGAACCTGATCTAGCCGCCAAACCTTTCTTTCCGGAAAGAATACTGTTGGCGCAGCGCGTTGGACGTACGGGCCGGCTTTCACGCGCTCGCCGGCGATGAACTTGTCTGTGCTGAGCGGATATCATCCGCCACCTCATGCAGGTCATTGTTGAGTTGGTGGTCGCGACCGACGAGGACGCGGACGCGGGCGTGCGGGATGGCCTTGGTATAGAGATCGAGATGGGTCATGGGGGTCGTCTCGTCGGCATCGCCCTGATAAAGACAGACATCTGTTTGGGAAAGGGGCGCCGCCCAGTCGGAAGCGGGGGTGAATTCGTCGCTCCGCCAGCCGCCATCTCCGACAAATGGGGCGGCGATCAGGCAGACGGCGGCGATTCCCCCGAGCAGCCGGGGTTGTCGGGTCACCGTGTGAACGAGAATCGTCCCGCCGATCGAATGTCCGACGAGGATGGCGCCGTCGTTCAATCCGGGGACTTCCCTTGCGATGGCTTCACCCCAGGAAGCGAACTCGGGGTTGTCCTCGTTCGGCATGCGAGGATAGAGGACGACATGGCCGGATCCCAGGTGCCGCCTCAGGCTGGCGACGAGCTTGCTGTCCCATTCGGAATGAACGCTCGCGCCGCCGCCCTGGATGAAGAGGACTTGCCGTTTTTCGTCTTGTTTGGATGTCTTCATTTCCACTGATCCTCTTTTCATGTGCGGGCGCGAGCGGCGATCATGCAGGAACGTAGGCCAACCGGATCACGTCCTCGCCAATCCGGTCATGCGACACCAGGCGGAGGGGTGGTCGGGGTCCGGCGAAGTAGGGTGTGCCGTGTCCGAGGACGACCGGGTGAAGGTAAATCCGGTACTCGTCGATCAGGCCGAGGTCGGTGAGGCTTCGCGCCAGGTTTGGACCGGCAACCTCGATCTCGCCGTCGCGCTCGGCCTTCAGCCTGCGGATCGCGCCTTCCAGATCACCCCCGACAAGCCTTGCATTGGGGCCGACCGATTTCAGGGTGCGCGAGACGACCCATTTCGTCTGTTTCCGCCAGGCCGCCGCGAAGGCGCTTCCCTCCGGCTCCCAGTCGGCATGGTCCTCGTCCCAGTAGCGCATGATTTCATACATGTTGCGGCCGTAGATGCTGCCTGCCTGTCCCTTGGCCTCGCCGATGAAATGGCGAAAGAGCGTTGGGTCCGGCTGGAACCTCATATGGTCGACATAGCCGTCCAGTGACACGTTCATACCGAATACGAGCTTGGCCATCCTTTGTCTCCTTCAACATTGGTGAACGGCTATTTCAGCGGCCAGACCTCTACGACGCCGTGAGCCACGGCGCAGGGAACCTGCGAGACCTTGTCGATGGCCTCCTCCAGACTGGCAGCCTCGATCACCGCGAACCCGGCGACCAGCAGATCGGAGGACATGAAGGGACCATCGCGTGTTTCCACGCCTTCCGCATCGGGGTTGCGCACCTGCACCGGCGTGCCGGCGATCCCGACCAGAGCGCCTTCCGAAACCAGCTTGGCGTCCTGAGCATGCGCGGCATCCCTGACGCCTTGGGCCGTGCGGTTGTAATCGGCGGCGGCGCCATATCCGATGGTGATGAACCTAGGCATGATCCAGTCTCCTTCTTCTACCTGGTGAGCACAATGTGGGTTGCGGCCTCGGTCGCGACATGTTCGGTGACGGAAAAGCCGAGGGCGGGCAGGTCGATGCCCGCGAACATCGCCTCGCCCTGTCCGAGCACGACCGGCGAAATGGCGAAATGCACTTCGTCGATCAGCCCGGCCAGTAGATATTGCCGGACGGTCGAGACACCGCCGCCGATCTTGACGTTCCTGTCCCCGGCGGCTTTCCTCGCCCGTTCGAGCGCGGCCTCGATCCCGTTCGTGACGAAGTGAAAGACCGTGCCGCCTTCCATCTCGATGGGATCGCGCGGATAGTGGGTGAGCACGAAGGTCGGGGCGTGATACGGCGGGTTGTCGCCCCACCAGCCTTTCCATTTGTCATCCGGCCAGTCGCCGCGGATCGGGCCGAACATGTTGCGGCCGAGGATGAAGGCGCCGAAGCCCTCCATCGAGCGGGTGGCGTAGTCGTTGTCGATGCCAAGCGAGCCGCCGTCCTTGCCCAACATCCTGTGGAACATCGCCGTACCGAACATCCACGTATGCAGTTCCTCTCCCCGCTTCCCCAGAGGATCTTCGAGGCTCTGCGCGGTCCCGGCACCGTAGCCGTCGACGGAAAGCGAGAAGCCCGAAACGATTACCTTGCTCATGGCGCACTCCTTTCTGTATGCAATATGCAAGCAGTTGCGATGTAGCAAGACCGTATCTATAACGCAAGCAGTTTATGGAGAGACTGCATGGACAAACCGATCCGCTCCGGCTGCCCGATCAACCTGACGCTCGAGACGCTCGGCGACCGCTGGAGCCTGATCGTCATCCGCGACATCATGTTCGGCAACCGGCGGCACTATCGCGACCTGCTCAACAATTCCGAGGAAGGCATCGCCTCGAACATCCTGGCCGACCGGTTGAAGAGGCTTGTGGAGGCCGGCCTGCTGTCGACCAGTGCGGACCCGGCGCACAAGCAGAAGACCGTCTACAGCCTGACCGAGCCGGCGATCCAGCTTGTGCCGCTTCTCGCCCAGATGGGCGCCTGGGGTCGGCGCTTCACCCCGGCGACGCGGGAATTGTCGATCCGCGCCGAGTTGCTGGAAGAGGGTGGGCCGGAGATGTGGGAGGCGTTCATGGCGGAACTGCGCAGCCTGCATCTCGGCGCGCCGAATCCGGAACGCTCGGTGATCGCGGAACTGACCGAGGCCTATCTGGCTGCGGTCGGGTGACATCCGCATCGCGCCCTCCGGGGCCATTGCCGGATCCGATCCGTTTGCCCCTTGATTTCACCGCTCGCCTGCCGTAACACGCGCACGGCCTTCTAGGGGTATAGCTCAGTTGGTAGAGCGACGGTCTCCAAAACCGTAGGTCGCGGGTTCAAGCCCTGCTGCCCCTGCCAAGGCCCGGTCACGCTTCGGCCGCTTTGGTCACTGGCGTCAGCCGTGACTGCGCGGCCCGCATCGGCAGGACCATCGCCAGCGACGACAGGAACACGATCGCGGCATAGCCGGAAAGCTGTGCGGGCATGGCCACCCCTCGGTCGATCAGCCAGCCCGACATGCCCGGCCCCAAGGCCGAGCCGAGCACAAGGACCGAAGTCACGGTCGCCTTGATCGAGCCGAGATGCCGGGTTCCGAAAAGCTCCGCCCAGCAGGCATTGGCCAATGTCGCCTGACCGCCGCCCGAAAGCCCCATCAGGATCACGCCGAGCGCCGCAAAAGGAATGGAAGGCGCCTGCGACAGGACGAGGAAGCCGAGCGCCAGCGGCAGAAGATAGACCGGCATGAGGCGGGCCGACCCGAAACGGTCGATCGCCCACCCGAAGATCGCCGTGGAGACCATGAAGGTCATCGTTCCCAGGGGAAAGACCGCGACAAGCGACAGATGCTCCCACCCCTTCTGGCCGGCATAGTGAACCTGGTGGAACCAGAAGGCTGTGCCGAGTGCGGGAAAGGACATGATCGCAAGCATCGTGACCAGAAACTGCGGCTGGGTCAGCGCCTCGCGCCGCGACCAATGGCGCCCGTCCATGCCGGGCGCCGAGTTGACCGCCGCCTCCGATTGCGGCGTTCGCTCCTGCCGCAGGGCCAGCATGAGAACCGGCACGACCGCAAACACCCCGATCGCGACGGCACCCCAGAGCAGATGCCAGTCCACGACCCGCTTCAGCGCAGTGAAGCCCAGGGGCAGGATCGCCTCGCCCAGGACATAGCCGAACGTCGCCACCGCCATCGCCTTGCCGCGGGTCGCCACGAACCAGCGCGCCATTGCGACAAGGGCGACATGCGCCGCCATCCCCTGTCCGGCGAACCGCAAAGCGAAGATAACGAAGGGTAGCGCCGCGGCGGCCGGATTGAGCGCCATCGCGAGGCATGCCAGCGCCAGCAGTGTCAGCACGACCGCTCCGAGGCTGCGCACGCGGAACCTGTCGGTCAGCCCGCCGGCATACAGCATGAGAAGTGCGGATGCCGCCGTGCCGGCGGTGTAGATGCCGCCCCATTCGCCATTCGTCAGCCCGAACTCCGCCCGGATCTCGCCCGCGAAGATCGAGATGAAGAAGGTCTGCCCGAAGCTCGACAGGAACGAAAGAAGCGCTCCGGCAAAAAGCCAGCGGAGATTTTCGCTGAGGAAGGTCAGGAACGGCATCGGGAGGTCCGGCTTTGCGCTGGGGCGTTCATGCCCGGAATCCGCGCCGGTGGAAAGGGTCGCCGGGGCGGCATGGGCCGCCGACACCTGTCGGGACGGATGCCATACGCATACCCGACGCGAACCCGACGGCGGTTGCGGCTTGAATTCGCGGTTGAAGAAGCGTATCTCCCATCCGTTGCAACCGACCCCGAAGCGAGACGTTCATGGCCACAAACCCACTGGTGTTCCTCCAGCAAGTCCGGTCCGAGGCCGCAAAGGTCCACTGGCCGAACCGGAAGGAAGTGGTCACGACGACGATCATGGTCTTCATCATGGCGGCGCTGACCTCGGTCTTCTTCTTCCTGGTCGATCTGGTGATCCGGACCGGGTTGAACGCGATTCTCGGGGTCGGAAGCTAAGGAGATTCGTCGGCCTTTCGCCCTTGAATTCCGGGCCCAAGGCTAGTAGGTGAGGCGCACTTTCCCTGCACCGGCGCGCAACGATTCGCTCTCGCGCGCTGTTTTTTGTTCGGGTGAGCTTGGGGCAACCCATTGGAATTGCGGATATATCCGGCGACGCGCCGCCGGTCGAGCGAGGTCTGAGGCAGATGGCGAAGCGGTGGTATTCGGTGAGTGTTCTCTCGAATTTCGAGAAGAAGATCGCCGAACAGATCAAGCATTCGGTTGCCGAGAAGGGTCTTGAGGACGAGATCGACGAGGTGCTGGTGCCCACCGAAGAGGTGCTGGAAATCCGCCGCGGCAAGAAGGTGACGTCGGAGCGCCGCTTCATGCCGGGCTATGTGCTGGTGCACATGGACATGACGGACCGAGGCTATCACCTGATCACCTCGATCAACCGGGTGACCGGGTTCCTCGGCCCCCAGGGCCGCCCGATGCCGATGCGCGATGACGAGGTCAACCAGATCCTCAACCGCGTCGAAGAAGGCGAAGCGGCCCCCCGCAACCTGATCCGCTTCGAGATCGGCGAGCAGGTCAAGGTGGTCGACGGACCCTTCGACGGCTTCTCGGGCATGGTCGAGGAAGTGGACGAACATACGAGCCGTCTGAAGGTGACGGTCTCGATTTTCGGCAGGCCGACGCCGGTCGAACTGGAATTCACGCAGGTGCAGAAAGTCGCCTGACGTGTGAGCCCGTGGGAGGCATGTCCCGGATCTGATCCTGGACATGCCGGACCACTAAACCTGCCCCGGGTCGTGATCCGGGGCCTCGCCCGAACGGCGGGAAGGTGACAAAGGAGAGGCCAGATGGCCAAGAAAGTAGTCGGGCAGCTCAAGCTGCAAATCAAGGCGGGGCAGGCCAACCCCTCGCCCCCTGTCGGTCCGGCGCTGGGTCAGCGCGGTATCAACATCATGGAATTCTGCAAGGCCTTCAACGCGAAGACCCAGGAGATGGAGCAGGGCGCTCCGATTCCGGTGGTCATCACCTACTACGCTGACAAGTCCTTCAGCTTCGAGACCAAGACGTCGCCTGCATCGTTCTACCTGAAGAAGGCCGCTGGCTTGAAGCCGGTGGGCAAGCGCGCGCGTCCGCGCGGATCCGAAAAGCCGGGCCGTGAGACGGCTGGATACGTGACCGTGGCCCAGGTGCGCGAGATCGCCGAAGCCAAGATGAAGGATCTTTCGGCGAATGACGTGGAGGCTGCGATGCAGATCATCCTCGGTTCCGCCCGTTCGATCGGCATCGAGGTGAAGGGGTAAGTCATGGCCAAGCACGGAAAACGCACTCAGGCGGCAAAGGCCGCTTTCGAAGGCAAGTCGAACCTTTCGGTCGAGGATGCCGTCAAGCTGATCAAGGGCGCTGCATCTGCGAAATTCGACGAGACCGTCGAGATCGCGATGAACCTCGGCGTCGATCCCCGCCATGCCGACCAGATGGTCCGCGGCGTGGTCACGCTGCCGAACGGCACCGGCAAGACGGTGCGCGTGGCGGTTTTCGCCCGCGGCCCGAAGGCCGATGAGGCCAAGGAGGCCGGCGCCGACATCGTTGGGGCCGAAGACCTGATGGAAACCATCCAGGGCGGCAAGATCGAGTTCGACCGCTGCATCGCGACCCCGGACATGATGCCGATCGTCGGCCGGCTGGGCAAAGTGCTTGGCCCGCGCAACCTGATGCCGAACCCCAAGGTCGGGACCGTGACCATGGACGTCAAGGCGGCAGTCGAAGCGGCCAAGGGCGGCGAGGTTCAGTTCAAGGCCGAAAAGGCCGGCGTGATCCATGCCGGGATCGGCAAGGTCTCGTTCGACGAGGGCAAGCTGATCGAGAACGTCCGCGCCTTTGTCGATGCGGTCACGAAGGCCAAGCCGACGGGGGCGAAGGGCACCTACATGAAGAAGGTGTCGCTGAGCTCCACCATGGGGCCGGGCGTCAGCGTCGACGTGGTATCTGCCTCGGGGAACTGAGGCGATGGTGCGTGCGGGCGCGCATCTTGCGAGATTCTCCGGGCTTCCTGCCCGGTGAATGGCGGGGCGGATACGCCCTGTCCTGTCCGAGACGGAGGGTGGGGGAAACTCCATAAATCCTTCCTGAGATGGGAAACGAGACGAGATTAACCGGGGCAAGGCCTCGGGCGATCCTGGCCTCGGGACCATCACGGACCCGAACCCCCGCCAACTTGGGGGTAAACTTGAGCCGGGGGGAAACCCCCACACTTGGAGTGAAACCGTGGATAGAGCCCAGAAAGAGAAAGTGGTCGACGAACTCGGCCAGATCTTCGAAAGCTCTGGCGTCGTGGTGGTTGCCCACTACGAAGGCATGACGGTTGCTCAGATGCAGGACCTGCGCGCATCGATGCGTGAAGCGGGTGGGTCCGTCCGCGTCGCCAAGAACAGGCTCGCCAAGATCGCCCTTGAGGGAAAGCCCTGCGAAAGCATTGGCAATCTTCTTACGGGCATGACCGTGCTCGCCTATTCCGAGGATCCTGTCGCAGCTGCGAAGGTCGCGGACAAGTACGCCAAGGCAAACGAGAAATTCGTGATCCTTGGTGGTGCGATGGGCGAGAACGCTCTGGATCAGGCTGGTGTCAAAGCCGTCGCCTCGATGCCGTCGCGTGAGGAGCTTATCGCTTCGATCGCCGGCTGCATCGGCGCGCCCGCTGCGAACATCGCCGGGGCCATTGGCGCACCTGCTTCGAACATCGCGGGCATCCTGTCGACCTTGGAAGAGCGACAGGCCGCGTGAGCAACTTGACACCTTCGCGGGTTGAAACCCGACGTTGGAACACAAACTTAGGAACGGAACAGAGAAATGGCTGATCTGAAGAAACTTGCCGAACAAATCGTTGGCCTGACGCTTCTCGAAGCGCAGGAACTCAAGACCATCCTCAAGGACGAATACGGTATCGAGCCCGCTGCTGGCGGTGCTGTGATGATGGCCGGTCCGGCCGCTGGCGGCGCTGCCGAAGCCGCCGAGGAAAAGACCGAGTTCGACGTGGTCCTGACCGACTGCGGCGCGAACAAGATCAACGTGATCAAGGAAGTTCGCGCGATCACCGGTCTTGGCCTGAAGGAAGCCAAGGACCTCGTCGAGGCTGGCGGCAAGGTCAAGGAAGGCGCGGCCAAGGCCGAAGCCGAAGAGATCAAGAAGAAGCTCGAAGAGGCTGGCGCCAAGGTCGAGCTCAAGTAATCCGGCGAGGCCGGGGTGGCGGAACCATCCTTGGGCGATCAGAGCCCTCTGGATCGTCGCCATCAAGCGCAATGGGCTGGGTCCGGGTCTTTCCCGGGCCCAGCCGAACCTGTCTTGGAAGGGGCATCGGCCCCGATGCCTCTTCCAAGGCGCGGTTAACGGTTCGGGAGCCCTCCGGTGGGACGGATGGCATGAATGGAACCGACCCCCTTATTCGCAAGCGGCGCGGCCCCGTGTCCCCGACGGTGCCGCACCCGCGAAGAGACGAAAGGTAACGACGAGCATGGCGCAATCGACCGTTGGCCAGAAGCGTATCCGCAGATACTTCGGCAAAATCCGCGAAGTCCTCGAAATGCCGAACCTCATCGAGGTTCAGAAGTCCTCCTACGACCTGTTCCTGAAGTCAGGCGACGGTCCGAAGGCGGCCGACGGCGAGGGCATTCAGGGTGTCTTCCAGTCGGTTTTCCCGATCAAGGATTTCAACGAGAACGCGATCCTCGAATTCGTGAAATACGAACTTGAGAAGCCGAAATACGATGTCGAGGAATGCCAGAGCCGCGACATGACCTATGCCGCGCCTCTCAAGGTCACGCTGCGTCTGATCGTGTTCGATATCGACGAGGACACCGGGGCGAAGTCGGTCAAGGACATCAAGGAACAGGACGTCTTCATGGGCGACATGCCCCTGATGACACCCAACGGTACGTTCATCGTCAACGGGACCGAGCGGGTGATCGTCAGCCAGATGCACCGCTCTCCGGGCGTGTTCTTCGACCACGACAAGGGCAAGACGCATTCGTCGGGCAAGCTACTTTTCGCCTGCCGGATCATTCCCTATCGCGGTTCCTGGCTCGATTTCGAGTTCGACGCCAAGGACATCGTGTTTTCGCGCATCGACCGGCGCCGCAAGCTGCCGGTGACGACGCTGCTCTATGCGCTCGGTCTCGACCAGGAAGGCATCATGGATGCCTACTACAACACCGTTGATTTCAAGCTTCAGAAGAACAAGGGCTGGGTGACCAGGTTCTTCCCCGAGCGTGTGCGGGGGACGCGGCCGACCTACGATCTCGTCGACGCCAAGACCGGCGACGTGATCTGCAAGGCGGGCGAGAAAGTGACGCCGCGCATGGTCAAGAAGCTGATCGACGACGGTAAGGTCACGGAGCTTCTGGTGCCCTTCGACCACATCCTTGGCCGCTACGTCGCCAAGGACATCATCAACGAGGAAACCGGCGCGATCTATGTCGAGGCCGGTGATGAACTGACCCAGACCGTCGACAAGGACGGCGAGGTCACGGGCGGGTCGCTGAAGGTGCTTCTGGACAACGGGATCACCACGATCCCGGTTCTCGACATCGACAATGTCAATGTCGGTCCTTACATCCGCAATACGATGGCGGCGGACAAGAACATGGGCCGCGACACCGCGCTCATGGACATCTATCGCGTCATGCGTCCGGGCGAGCCGCCCACCGTCGAAGCTGCAAGCCAGCTTTTCGACACACTGTTCTTCGACAGCGAGCGCTATGACCTCTCGGCCGTTGGCCGCGTGAAGATGAACATGCGCCTCGATCTCGACGCGCCGGACACGCACCGCACGCTTCGCAAGGAGGACATCATCGCCTGCATCAAGGCGCTGGTCGAACTTCGCGACGGCAAGGGCGAGATCGACGACATCGACCACCTCGGCAATCGCCGGGTGCGTTCGGTCGGCGAGCTGATGGAAAACCAGTACCGCGTCGGCCTTCTGCGCATGGAACGCGCGATCAAGGAACGCATGTCCTCGGTCGAGATCGACACGGTGATGCCGCAGGATCTGATCAACGCCAAGCCGGCCGCGGCCGCGGTGCGGGAATTCTTCGGTTCCTCGCAGCTCAGCCAGTTCATGGACCAGACCAACCCGCTTTCCGAAGTGACGCACAAGCGTCGTCTGTCGGCCCTCGGGCCGGGCGGTCTGACCCGCGAGCGCGCGGGCTTCGAGGTCCGCGACGTGCACCCGACCCACTATGGCCGGATGTGCCCGATCGAAACGCCGGAAGGCCCGAATATCGGCCTGATCAACTCGCTGGCGACCTATGCCCGCGTGAACAAGTACGGCTTCATCGAGACGCCGTATCGCAAGGTCGTGGAGGGTCAGGTCACGGACGAAGTGCACTACATGTCCGCCACCGAAGAGATGCGCCACACCGTTGCGCAGGCCAACGCCTCGCTCGACGAAAACGGTCGGTTCAAGAACGACCTCGTCTCGACCCGCCAGTCCGGCGAATTCATGCTGAATCCGCCCGATGTGGTCGATCTCATCGACGTGAGCCCGAAACAGCTCGTCTCGGTCGCGGCCTCGCTCATTCCGTTCCTTGAGAATGACGACGCGAACCGCGCGCTGATGGGCTCGAACATGCAGCGGCAGGCCGTGCCGCTGTTGCAGGCCGACGCGCCGTTCGTCGGCACGGGCATCGAAGCGGTGGTGGCCGAGGATTCCGGCGCGGCGATCATGGCCAAGCGCGGCGGGATCATCGACCAGGTCGACGCGACGCGTATCGTCGTGCGTGCGACCGAGGATCTGGAAATGGGCGACGCCGGCGTGGACATCTACCGTCTGCGCAAGTTCCAGCGGTCCAACCAGAACACCTGCATCAACCAGAAGCCTCTGGTGAAAGTGGGCGACAAGGTCACGAAGAACGAGGTCATCGCGGATGGCCCGTCAACCGACATGGGGGAACTGGCGCTCGGCAAGAACGTCATCGTCGCCTTCATGCCGTGGAACGGCTACAACTACGAGGACTCGATCCTGATCTCGGAGCGTATCGTCAAGGACGACGTCTTCACCTCGATCCATATCGAGGAATACGAAGTCGCCGCCCGTGACACCAAGCTCGGGCCGGAAGAGATCACGCGGGACATCCCGAACGTGGGCGAAGAGGCACTGCGCAACCTCGACGAGGCGGGCATCGTCTATATCGGCGCCGAAGTGGGACCGGGCGACATTCTCGTCGGCAAGATCACCCCCAAGGGGGAAAGCCCGATGACGCCGGAAGAAAAGCTCCTGCGCGCCATCTTCGGGGAAAAGGCGTCCGACGTGCGTGATACGTCGCTGCGGCTGCCGCCGGGCGATTTCGGCACGGTCGTCGAAGTGCGCGTCTTCAACCGTCACGGCGTCGACAAGGACGAACGCGCGCTGCAGATCGAGCGAGAGGAAGTCGAGCGTCTGGCGCGTGACCGCGACGACGAGCAGGCGATCCTGGAGCGCAACATCTATGCGCGGCTGAAGTCCATGATCCTCGGCAAGACCGCGGTGAAGGGGCCGAAGGGCATCAAGCCGAACGCCAAGATCGACGAGGAGCTTCTGGAAAGCCTCAGCCGCGGCCAATGGTGGCAGCTGGCCTTGGGGGAGGAGAAGGACGCGCAGAACGTCGAGGCGCTGAACGCCCAGTTCGAGGCGCAGAAGCGCGCGCTGGAGCACCGGTTCGAGGACAAGGTCGAAAAGGTGCGCCGGGGCGATGATCTGCCGCCGGGCGTCATGAAGATGGTCAAGGTCTTTGTCGCCGTGAAGCGCAAGTTGCAGCCGGGCGACAAGATGGCCGGCCGTCACGGCAACAAGGGCGTCGTCTCCAAGGTGGTGCCGATGGAGGATATGCCCTTCCTCGGCGACGGGACGCCGGTTGACATGGTGCTGAACCCCCTGGGCGTGCCGAGCCGGATGAACGTTGGCCAGATCCTCGAGACTCATATGGGCTGGGCGGCACGCGCGCTCGGTCTGAAGATCGACGACGCGTTGCAGGACTATCGCCGCAACGGCGATATGACGCCTGTGCGCGACGCAGTGAGGATCGGCTATGGCGACGAGGCCTATGAAGAGGCCTTCGCAGATCTTGACGAGGAAACGCTGCTTGAACGTGCCGGAACGGTCACGCGCGGGGTTCCGATCGCGACGCCGGTTTTCGACGGCGCGAAAGAGGCCGATGTCAACGATGCGCTGACCCGAGCCGGTTTCGACCAGTCGGGCCAGTCCGACCTCTTCGATGGCCGCACCGGCGAGAAATTCGCGCGGAAGGTCACGGTGGGCGTGAAGTATCTCTTGAAACTTCACCACCTTGTCGACGACAAGATCCACGCGCGCTCGACCGGGCCTTACAGCCTCGTGACTCAGCAGCCCCTGGGTGGCAAGGCCCAGTTCGGTGGCCAGCGTTTCGGGGAGATGGAGGTCTGGGCACTGGAAGCCTATGGCGCCGCCTACACCCTGCAAGAGATGCTGACCGTCAAGTCGGACGATGTGGCGGGCCGGACGAAAGTCTACGAAAGCATCGTCAAGGGCGAGGACAATTTCGAGGCCGGCGTGCCGGAATCGTTCAACGTTCTCGTCAAGGAAGTGCGGGGCCTCGGCCTCAACATGGAACTCCTGGATGCGGAGGAGACGGAATAGGTGGGCAGATTGCCCACCCTACCCAGCCGTAGGGTGGGCGATATCGCCCACCACCGCCTTTCCCGCCCGAATTCAAGGATTTGAAGATGAACCAGGAACTCACGAACAACCCGTTCAACCCGCTGACGCCGCCGAAGCAGTTCGACGAGATCAAGATCTCGCTGGCCTCGCCCGAGCGGATTCTCAGCTGGTCCTTCGGTGAGATCAAGAAGCCCGAAACGATCAACTACCGCACGTTCAAGCCGGAGCGGGATGGTCTTTTCTGTGCCCGTATCTTCGGGCCGATCAAGGATTACGAATGCCTGTGCGGCAAGTACAAGCGCATGAAGTATCGCGGCGTCGTCTGCGAGAAATGCGGTGTCGAAGTTACGCTCCAGAAGGTGCGGCGCGAGCGGATGGGCCATATCGAACTGGCCGCGCCCGTTGCGCATATCTGGTTCCTGAAGTCGCTTCCGTCCCGTATCGGCCTCATGCTCGACATGACGCTCCGCGACCTTGAGCGCATCCTCTACTTCGAGAACTACGTCGTCATCGAGCCGGGCCTGACCGATCTGAGCTACGGCCAGTTGATGAGCGAAGAGGAATATCTCGACGCGCAGGACCAATATGGCGCCGACGCCTTCACCGCCAATATCGGCGCCGAAGCGATCCGCGAAATGCTTGCTGCGATTGACCTTGAGGCGACCGCCGAACAACTGCGTGAGGAATTGAAGGAAGCCACGGGCGAGCTGAAGCCGAAGAAGATCATCAAGCGGCTGAAAATCGTCGAGAACTTCATCGAGAGCGGCAACCGCCCGGAATGGATGGTTCTGACGGTTGTTCCGGTCATCCCGCCGGAACTGCGCCCGCTGGTGCCGCTCGACGGCGGCCGCTTCGCGACCTCGGACCTCAACGATCTCTACCGCCGGGTCATCAACCGCAACAACCGCCTGAAGCGGCTGATCGAATTGCGCGCGCCCGACATCATCGTCCGCAACGAAAAGCGGATGCTGCAAGAGTCCGTCGATGCCTTGTTCGACAACGGCCGCCGCGGCCGCGTGATCACGGGAGCGAACAAGCGCCCGCTGAAGTCGCTTTCGGACATGCTCAAGGGCAAACAGGGCCGGTTCCGCCAGAACCTTCTCGGCAAGCGGGTGGACTTCTCGGGCCGCTCGGTCATCGTGACCGGGCCGGAACTGAAGCTGCACCAGTGCGGCCTGCCGAAGAAGATGGCGCTCGAGCTTTTCAAGCCGTTCATCTATTCGCGGCTTGAGGCGAAAGGGCTTTCCTCGACCGTCAAGCAGGCAAAGAAGCTTGTCGAGAAGGAGCGCCCGGAGGTCTGGGACATCCTTGATGAGGTGATCCGCGAGCATCCGGTGCTGCTGAACCGCGCGCCTACGCTGCACCGACTCGGCATCCAGGCGTTCGAGCCGGTTCTGATCGAGGGCAAGGCGATCCAGCTTCATCCGCTGGTCTGCTCGGCCTTCAACGCCGACTTCGACGGCGATCAGATGGCCGTGCATGTGCCGCTGTCCCTTGAAGCGCAGCTCGAAGCCCGCGTTCTGATGATGTCGACCAACAACGTGCTGTCGCCCGCCAACGGCGCGCCGATCATCGTGCCGTCGCAGGACATGGTTCTCGGCCTCTACTACGTCTCGATGATGCGCGAGGGCATGAAGGGCGAAGGCATGGTCTTCGCAGATGCCGACGAAGTGCAGCACGCACTCGATGCGGGCGAGGTGGATCTGCATGCCAAGATCACCGCGCGCGTCAAGCAGATCGACGCGGAGGGCAACGAGGTCTTCAAGCGGTATGAGACGACACCGGGCCGGGTTCGGCTTGGGGCACTTCTGCCGCTGAACGCCAAGGCGCCGTTCGAGCTTGTGAACCGCCTTCTCCGCAAGAAGGACGTGCAGAACGTCATCGACACCGTCTACCGCTTCTGCGGCCAGAAGGAGTCGGTCATCTTCTGCGACCAGATCATGGGGCTCGGTTTCCGCGAGGCGTTCAAGGCGGGCATCTCCTTCGGCAAGGATGACATGGTCATTCCGGATTCGAAGTGGACCATCGTCAACGAGGTTCGCGATCAGGTGAAGGAATTCGAACAGCAGTACATGGACGGCCTGATTACCCAAGGTGAGAAGTACAACAAGGTCGTCGATGCCTGGTCGAAGTGCTCGGACGCCGTCGCCAACGCGATGATGGGCGAAATCTCTGCCGTGCGCAAAGACGATGCCGGCGCCCAGAAGGAGCCGAACAGCGTCTACATGATGTCGCATTCCGGTGCGCGGGGCTCGCCCGCGCAGATGAAGCAGCTTGGCGGGATGCGCGGCCTGATGGCCAAACCGTCGGGTGAGATCATCGAGACGCCGATCATCTCGAACTTCAAGGAAGGCCTGACCGTCCTCGAATACTTCAACTCGACCCACGGCGCCCGCAAGGGTCTTGCCGATACCGCGCTCAAGACCGCGAACTCGGGCTATCTGACCCGCCGTCTCGTGGACGTGGCGCAGGATTGCATCGTGCGGATGCCCGATTGCGGCACCGAACGGGCGATCACGGCCTCGGCCGCGGTCAACGATGGCGAGGTCGTCTCGCCCTTGTCAGAACGCATCCTGGGCCGGGTGTCGGCCGATGACGTTCTGGTTCCGGGTACCGACGAGGTGATCGTTCGCCGTGGCGAACTGCTCGACGAACGAAAGGCCGATGCGGTGGAAGCGGCGGGCGTTGCATCTGTCCGCATCCGTTCGGCCCTGACCTGCGAAGCCGAGGAAGGCGTCTGCGCCATGTGCTATGGTCGCGATCTCGCGCGCGGCACGCTCGTCAATATCGGTGAGGCGGTGGGCATCATCGCCGCCCAGTCGATCGGCGAACCGGGCACCCAGCTCACGATGCGGACCTTCCACATCGGCGGTATCGCCCAGGGCGGACAGCAGTCCTTCCAGGAATCGAGCCACGAAGGCAAGGTCGAGTTCCGCAATCCGATGCTTCTGGAAAATGCCTCTGGCGAGCTGATCGTCATGGGCCGGAACATGCAGATCGCCATCATCGACGACACCGGTCAGGAACGGGCCAGCCACAAGGTCAGCTACGGCGCGAAGATCCACGTCAAGGACGGCGCGAAGGTCAAGCGTGGCGCCAAGCTATACGAGTGGGATCCCTATACCCTGCCGATCATCGCCGAAAAGGCAGGGGTCGCGAAGTTCGTCGATCTGGTTTCGGGGATCTCGATCCGCGACGATACCGACGATGCGACGGGCATGACGCAGAAGATCGTGACCGACTGGCGTTCCGCGCCGAAGGGCAACGATCTGAAGCCCGAAATCATCGTGATGGATCCCAAGACCGGCGAGCCGATGCGCAACGATGCTGGCAACCCGGTCAGCTATCCGATGTCGGTCGATGCCATCCTTTCGATCGAGGATGGACAGGACATCAAGGCCGGTGACGTCGTGGCGCGCATTCCGCGTGAAGGTGCCAAGACCAAGGACATCACCGGGGGTCTTCCCCGCGTGGCCGAGCTTTTCGAGGCTCGCCGTCCGAAGGATCACGCCATCATCGCCGAAATCGACGGCTATGTGCGCTTTGGCAAGGACTACAAGAACAAGCGCCGCATCGCCATCGAACCGACTGACGAGACGCTTCAGCCGGTCGAGTACATGGTGCCGAAGGGCAAGCACATTCCGGTTCAGGAAGGTGATTTTGTCCAGAAGGGCGACTACATCATGGACGGCAACCCCGCGCCGCACGACATCCTGCGCATCATGGGGATCGAAGCGCTCGCCGACTATCTTATCGACGAGGTGCAGGACGTCTACCGGCTTCAGGGCGTGAAGATCAACGACAAGCACATCGAGGTGATCGTCCGGCAGATGCTTCAGAAGATCGAGATTCTGGATTCGGGCGACACGACGCTTCTGAAGGGCGAGCATATCGACAAGACCGAGTTCGACGAGGAGAACGACAAGGTTACAGCACGTGGCGGGCGTCCCGCCTCGGGCGAGCCGGTTCTTCTGGGCATCACCAAGGCCAGCTTGCAGACCCGCAGCTTTATCTCGGCCGCGTCCTTCCAGGAAACGACGCGGGTGCTGACCGAAGCCTCGGTTCAGGGCAAGCGCGACAAGCTTGTCGGCCTGAAGGAGAACGTCATCGTCGGCCGACTTATCCCGGCCGGAACGGGCGGCGCGACGATGCGTGTGCGCAAGATCGCCCACGAGCGTGACCAGAAGGTGATCGAGCAGCGCAAGGCCGAAGCCGAGCAGGCCGCGGCCCTCGCTGCGCCCAGCGAGGAGGTGCTTGACGACGTGGTCGAAATCGATGTCGAAGCCGGCATGGTCGATACGATGGAAAGCCGCGACAACTGATCTTGGCGAGGCCAGGAAAACCCCCGCTTCGGCGGGGGTTTTTGTTTGCCTGGCCGGAGCGTCAAACCGTCGGATCCGCCTCCCGGAGCGTTCTGGCAAGTTGCCAGCGGCGCGGCTCCTGAGATACGCTTGGGACGTATGATCAGGCGTCGGCACAGAGCTTCATGTATCGCGCCGGGACTGTTCGCGCTTTCGGTCGCGGGCGGTCTGGCTGGCGGACCTGCTCTGGCGGCTTGCACGACGACGTCCGCAGGCGCGGTCGACACTACCACCTGTATCGCAGGCGGGCCTGTCGAGCCACCGATCAATACCGGTGCGGGCGCCGATTCATTCACGATGACGGGCGGAGACGTTACCTCTCTGGACCAGGGTGCCGGCTTCGATACCGCCGTCATCAGCGGCGGGCGCATCATCGGGCTGTTCACCGACGGCGATGATGCGACCTTCACCGGGGGGCGGATCGGCAGCGTCGACCTTGGGCCCGGAAACAATACTTTCGGTATGTCGGGAACCGCCCGGATCGACACCCTTCTCAATTCCGAACAGGGCAATGACACGTTCAGCCTGAACGGCGGGAGCGTCGGCGGCGTGCTTTCGTCCGGTAGCGGAAATGATGTCGTGACGCTGGACGGGGCGCAGCTTGGCGATCACGTCATCCTTGAAGGCGGCGACGATACGCTTCGCTTGCGGTCCGGAACCGTCGCGGGTTCGATCTTCATGGATGCAGGTCCGGGACACAACAACGGATCGGACGGTTCGGACAATGCGACGCTGTACGCGGGGTTCAACCTTGGCCTGTTCGCCGGGACGATCGATGGCGGTGATGATGTTTCCGCCGCTGACGGGCTGGTCGACACAGTCACTTTTCAAGGCGCCTCCGGCATGATTGACGGTTCACGCCTTCAGAACTGGGAGCGTGTCGTGTTGAACGGCGCTGCCATGAGTCTGGGGCCGGGCCTGACCACAGGCTCCGGCTTCGGAACGGGACTGCGGGTGACGAACGGCAGTGTCCTGAATGCCGCTGGCGGGTTCTCTCTGACCGGCGATCTGGCCAACACCGCAACGCTGTCGGCCCGGGACGGCACGGCGGGCGATGTCGTGTCGGTGACCGGCGACTATTCAGGGGGTGGCCGCCTGCGTTTCGACGTGGATTTCGCCTCGGATACCGCCGACCGCCTGTCGATTGGCGGAAATGTAACCGCATCGGGCACAGCGGTTTCGGTTTCAGATGTCTCGACCGGGGCGCCCAGCGGGCGCAATGTGCTTGTCGTCGATGTCGCGGGCATAACGGCGGCAGGGGATTTCACGCTTGCGGGCGGACCGATCACGTCAGGTGCGTTCACCTATGATCTCGCGCTGCAGGGGAGTTCGTGGTTCCTGACCTCTGCGGTCAACCCGACCGGAAGCGTCTACGAAGTGGTTCCGTTCGTTCTGGGGGCACTTGTCAACCTCCCGACGCACGAACAGCGCTTGGGGCAGCGGCAACACCTGGGTGCCGGAGAGGACCTCATCGAGGGTGGAAGTTGGATACGCGCCCAATTCAGCCGGTTTGATGTGACCCCAACCCGCAGCTCGGGCGGATCGTCTTTTGATGGAACGAGCGGCGGCATCCAGTTCGGCTACGATGTCCCGGCCGAGGCAGGCGACAGGGGCCAATGGGTGTTTGGCCTGACCGGTGAGTTTGGAACGGTCCGAAGCGCGGTCGCCAACGCGACGGGCGGCGGCCATATCGACGGGACGGGCTTTGGCCTTGGCGCGACGGCGACATGGTACGGCCATGACGGGACATATTTCGATGCCCAGGCGACGGTGGGCTGGCTCGAAGGTGACTACTCCGCCAACGGCGCGCCGCTTGCCTCGGATGCGGATGCGAAGGGGAAAGGGGTCAGCGTCGAACTGGGGCGACGACTGGGACTCAACGCGAGGGATGCGCTTGTGCCGCAAGTGCAGTTCAGCTGGTCGCAGATAGACGGTGAAAGGTTCAGGGACAGCCAGGGGAGCCTGATCGATCTGGGCCGAAACGAGCGGCTGATCGGCCGCCTTGGCCTTGCCTATGAGCGCCACGAAGCTGCCCCCGGGGGCGGGAAGTTTTATGCGATCGGCAATCTTCTGCGCGATCTGTCCGACAGCAGCGTCGACGTCGCCGGAGCGTCCCTGACGTCCCGCGTCGACGACACCTGGGTCGAAATCGGTCTTGGCGGGTCGAAGGTCTGGGACGAAAACCGAAGACTCTACGCAGAGGCTTCCTATCGCAGATCACTGGGCGGAGCTTCCGGTTCGGGACTTGGCCTTGTCGCCGGGCTGGAAGTCGCTTGGTAGGATGAAGGCCCCACGCATTTCGCGGCGCGGCCGCAATGGGCAGGACGATTGACCTTTCCGGCGCGCTGCCCGAGAGTGCCGCCAATGAGCCAGCCGGCCGGGCCGGGGCGAACCGAGCAATCCGCGATGCAGCTATCCGACAACTCCCTCGGCGCGCTCTACATGAGCATCGCGATGTGCGCCTTCACGGCGAACGATGCCTGCATGAAGGCCGTCACCGAGGTGTTGCCGCTCTACCAGAGTATCTTCCTGCGCGGGCTTCTCACGCTTGGCGCGCTTGTCGTCATCGGCTGGCAGAGCGGCAGGCTGCGGTTTCGTTTCGCGCCCGAGGATCGCAAGTGGCTTGCCTTGCGGACACTCGGCGAGGTGGCCGGCACGTTGACGTTCCTGTCCGCGCTGCGGCAGATGCCGCTGGCCAACCTCTCCGCGATCCTCCAGTTCTTGCCTCTGGCGGTCACGCTGGCCGCCGCACTCCTCCTGCGCGAGAAGGTCGGCTGGCGCCGGCTCACGGCAATTCTCGTCGGCTTTGGCGGCGTTCTCTTGATCGTGCGGCCGGGCGCGGAGGGGTTCAACAACTGGGCGCTGGTCGGCCTCGCCTCGGTCGGCTTCGTGGTCCTGCGGGATCTGGCTACGCGCCGTCTTTCGCGCGGCGTTCCCTCGGTCGCCGTCGCCATCCTTGCGGCGGCTTCGGTGACATTGACGGGGGCGGTCCTGCTGCCGTTGGGCGGCTGGGTGCCGGTCGACCTTCGCTTGGCGCTTCTGATCGCGGGCGCGGCGGTGTTCCTTATCGTGGGCTATCTTCTCATCGTCATGGCAATGCGCGTGGGTGAGGTCGCGCTGGTCGCGCCGTTCCGTTACACGGCTCTCGTCTTCGCCATCGTGCTCGGCTGGGCGGTGTTCGGTCAGTTGCCGGATGCAATGACGATTGCCGGAGCGTCGGTAGTGATCCTGACGGGCATCTATACGTTCCACCGCGAACGCCGCCTTGGCCAGACGGTCGCGACACCCGTCACGGCGCCGCTGCGGATGCGATAGAGCCGGCGATTGGCATCGCATTTACAAGCGCGCGCGCCTGAAGTACCACCGCCAGGCGTTTTCGCATCTTCCTTCCGCCGGCTAGCAGGCATCGCATGGTCACCGTCTCGATCGTAATTCCAGTGAAGAACGAGGCGGAGAACATCCTCGGGCTTCTGGATGCCATCGACGCGGCCTGCGAGGGCATGACGGAATATGAGGTCATCGTCGTCGATGACGGCTCGGACGATGCCACGAGCGATATGGTCGGCGCCCGCATGCGCGACGAATCCCGGCTTCGCCTGATCCGGCATGACCGCTCGGGCGGCCAAAGTGCCGCTGTCCACAGTGGGGTTCGGGCCGCGAAGGGAGCTATCGTCTGCACCCTCGACGGCGACGGGCAGAATCCGCCGGAAGAGTTGCCGCGGCTTTTCGGGCCGCTGATCGAGGACGCAAGCGGGACGATCGGCATCGTGGCCGGCCAGCGGGTCGGGCGGCAGGACACATGGTCGAAGAAGCTCGCATCCCGGTTCGCGAACGCAGTTCGTTCGTGGGCGCTGAAGGATGGCACAAGGGACACGGGCTGCGGTTTGAAGGCGTTTCGCCGCGATGCCTTTCTGTCCTTGCCGTTCTTCAACCACATGCATCGCTACCTTCCCGCACTCTTCGCCCGCGATGGCTGGCGGGTCGCTCATGTAGATGTGGGCCATCGCCCGCGCCAAGCGGGCCAATCGAACTACAGCAACCTTCAGCGCGGCTTTGTCGGCGCCGTCGATCTGATCGGCGTCATGTGGCTCTTGCGCAGGCGCAAGACGGCGCGGCCCGCCGAAGTCCGCCCGGAACAGGACTGAGGTCATGGAAAAGCTGTTTGCCGTGCTCCACGTCGAGAGCTGGGTCGAGTTCTGGTGGGTGGCATTCGGTCTTTTCGGCCAGTTGATGTTCACCGGACGCTTCCTGGTCCAGTGGATCGCATCGGAGCGGGCGCGCAGGTCGGTGGTTCCGCTGTCGTTCTGGTACTTCTCGATCGCGGGAGGGCTCATCCTGCTCAGCTATGCGATCTACCGCCGCGATCCGGTCTTCGTCCTTGGGCAGTCGCTGGGCGTTTTCATCTATGGCCGCAATCTTTGGCTGATCCACCGCGAAGGCAAGGATGATGCCTGAACAGGGCAGCTGGCTGCCGCGCGCCGCGCTTTGGGTTGGGCTGATAACGGCCGCCCGGATCGCGGCGCTCTGGTTCAACAAGACCGACCTGTATGTCGATGAAAGCCAGTACTGGTTCTGGGGGCAGCGGCTCGACTTCGGCTATTACTCCAAGCCGCCGCTGATTGCCTGGGTGATCCGCACCGTGACTGCGCTTGCCGGCAGCGATGCGCCTTTCTGGATCCGTCTGCCCGGATCGCTCTTTCACGCTGCGACAGCTCTGATCCTCGCTGCCCTCGGCGCGCGGCTTTTCAGCGCCCGGGCGGCGTTCTGGGTCGCGGTCAGCTACGTGACACTGCCGATGGCGGCGCTCGGCAGCCTCCTGATCTCCACCGACACGATCATGGCGCCGTTCTTTGCGGCCGCACTCTATTTCCACTTCCGGTCTGTCGAAACCGGACGGGCGGTTCCCGCGGCATTGGCCGGTCTTATGGTGGGAATGGCGTTCTTGGCGAAATATGCCGCAGTCTATTTCCTCTTGGGCGGTGCGCTCGCGGCCCTGTTCCTGCCCTCCATGCGGATACCGTTCCGAAACGCCATCCTGATGGCCGCCGTGTTTGCCCTGACGATCCTGCCGAACGTCCTGTGGAACATTGGCAATGACCTGTCCACCATCGAGCACACGATGGACAACGTCGGCTGGCTGCGCGGCCAAAGCTGGCTCGGCTCGCTGAACCCGGCGGGCCTTGGGGCGTTCCTTGCCAGCCAACTGGCGGTTCTCGGGCCGGTTCTGTTTGCCGCACTCATCTGGGGTTGGGCGCGGCGCGAAGGAGCGATGGGCCGCGCGCTGACTTGGTTCTCTCTGCCGGTGCTGGTCATCGTCAGTATTCAGGCGCTCTTGTCCGGGGCCTATGGCAACTGGGCGATCGCGGCCTATTTCGCGGGAGTGCTGATTGCGGTGTCGCTGCTTCTGACGCATGCGCCGGCCTTTTTGAACCTGTCGCTTGGCATCAACGGTCTGATCTCGCTCGCGCTGCCGGTTCTGACTATCATCGCGCCGGTGCCTGAGTGGAACGGACGGCCGCTGCTCGAGCGTTATCTGGGACAGGATGATCTGAGCCGCCAGATCATCACGGCGGCCCGGGACGCGGGGGCGACCGTCATCGTCGCCCGTGATCGCGACGTGCTTGCCGATCTCTTTCGTTTCAGGGACGGGTTCGACATTTACGCCCCTGATCCTGTCGGGCGACCGGGCAACTACTATGAACAGAACTTCCCGCTTCCCCGGTATGACGGCCCGGTCCTGCTGGTTGCCAGCCGCGCGCCGGTCTGCGATGGAAGCCGGGTTGCCGCATTCCGGCAATTCGAGGTGGCGGGCGGCGCTTACGAAAGGCGCGGCCTTGCCGCGTTCATCGTTCCTGCGGGGTGCGTAGATGCAAAGGGCTGATATTCCTCGCCTGGTCACCTTGCTGGTGCTGGCCTACGCGGCGGCGATCGCCCTCTTCTCGGTCTGGCCGGAGCTTGACCTGATGGTCTCGGCGCTGTTCTACCGTGAGGATGAGGGTTTCTGGCTTGCCAGGAACGGCCTCTTCGAAGCATTGCGCACCATCGTCTGGTGGATGAGCGTGATTGTTGCCCTTGCGTCGATCATCGCACTCTTGCTTGCCGCCTTGGGGCGGCCGATCGCTGCCTTCGACCGCCCCAAGGCCGCCTTCGTGTTTCTTTTGTATCTTCTCGGACCCACCGTTCTGGCCAACGGTCTGCTCAAACGCTTCTGGGGTCGCGCGCGTCCGGCCGACATCACGGAGTTCGGTGGAACGAGGGAGTTCACCCCGGCGCTCGTCCCGTCCGGGCAATGTCACCACAACTGCTCGTTCGTGTCCGGGGAAGGCTCGGGCGCGACGGCGATGGCGATTTCGCTTCTCGTGCTCGCCCCGGTCATCGCGCGGTTCGTTCCGCGCGGTTGGCGGATACCTGTGGCCACGGTCATCGCCGGCCTTGCGCTCGCCGGCGTTGCGATGCGCGTCATGACGGGGCGGCATTTCCTTTCCGACACCATCTTTGCGGTGCTCTTCATCAGCACGATCGCACTTGCGCTCTACCGTCTCCTGCTGATCGGCCGGAACCGTTGAGGGCGTGTTGACAACCCCCGCGACTCCCCCTATACGGCGCCCACCTGAGCTGCGGGCTGGCCCTGCGTGAACAGGTATCAGAACTGAAGTGGTCATGATCCGGGCCTTCGATGCCCCGATCCTCTGGAATTCCACCGCGTCGGCCCCGCGAAGGGGACGAATGCGGTTTTGGTGTTTTGCGGACGCGCAGGGCACGACAGGTGAGAAAGCCCCCGGAAACGTCGCTGACGGGCGATCGTTGATCGGGTTGCAAGATAGGGCGAGATATATATGCCGACGATCCAACAGCTGATCCGCAAGCCGCGGGAGGCCAAGCCGCAGAAGTCCAAGTCGCAGCACCTGGAATCCTGCCCGCAGAAGCGCGGCGTCTGCACGCGCGTCTACACCACGACGCCGAAGAAGCCGAACTCCGCCATGCGGAAGGTGGCCAAGGTGCGCCTGACCAATGGCTATGAGGTGATCAGCTACATCCCCGGCGAAAAGCACAACCTTCAGGAACACTCCGTCGTCCTGATCCGCGGCGGCCGGGTGAAAGACCTTCCGGGTGTCCGCTACCACATCCTGCGCGGTGTCCTCGATACCCAGGGTGTCAAAGATCGTCGTCAGCGCCGTTCGAAATACGGCGCGAAGCGCCCGAAATAAGGAGAGATCGCCATGTCGCGTCGTCACGCCGCTGAAAAGCGCGAAGTTCTGCCCGATGCCAAGTATGGTGACCGGGTTCTGACCAAGTTCATGAACAACCTGATGGTTGACGGCAAGAAGTCGGTTGCCGAACGCATCGTATACAACGCGCTTGAGCGGGTTGAGGACAAGCTGAAGCGTCAGCCGATCGAAGCCTTCCACGAGGCGCTGGACAACGTGAAGCCTTCGCTCGAAGTGCGTTCGCGTCGTGTAGGCGGCGCCACCTACCAGGTGCCGGTCGAAGTCCGCCCCGAACGCCGCGAAGCGCTGGCGATCCGCTGGCTGATCACCGCCGCGAAGAACCGCAACGAGAACACGATGGAAGAGCGTCTGGCGGGTGAACTGTCCGATGCCGTCAACGGTCGTGGTACCGCTGTGAAGAAGCGCGAAGATACTCACAAGATGGCCGACGCGAACAAGGCGTTCAGCCATTACCGCTGGTAAGCGGAAGGAAGGCTCGAGATGGCACGCGACTATCAACTCAATCGGTACCGCAACTTCGGGATCATGGCCCATATCGACGCGGGCAAGACCACGACGACGGAACGCATCCTCTACTACACCGGCAAGTCCCACAAGATTGGCGAAGTCCATGACGGCGCCGCGACGATGGACTGGATGGAGCAGGAGCAGGAGCGTGGCATCACGATCACGTCGGCTGCAACCACGACCTTCTGGCAACGCCAGGAGGATCCGACCGCCGAGGGCACATCGGACACCAAGTACCGGTTCAACATCATCGATACGCCGGGTCACGTCGACTTCACCATCGAAGTCGAGCGTTCGCTGGCCGTTCTCGACGGCGCTGTCGCGCTTCTGGACGCCAATGCCGGCGTCGAGCCGCAGACTGAGACCGTCTGGCGGCAGGCCGACCGCTACAAGGTTCCGCGGATCGTGTTCGTCAACAAGATGGACAAGATCGGCGCCGACTTCTTCAAATGCGTGAAGATGATCAAGGACCGCACCGGTGCGACCCCGGCGCCGATCGCGATGCCGATTGGCGCGGAGGACAAGCTCGAAGGCATCGTCGACCTCGTGTCGATGGAGGAGTGGGTCTGGCAGGGCGAAGACCTTGGCGCGTCATGGAAGCGCCAGCCGATCCGCGACGAACTGAAGGGCGTCGCCGAGGAATGGCATGGCAAGCTTGTCGAACTCGCGGTCGAACAGGACGATGAAGCGATGGAAGCCTATCTGGAGGGCAATGAGCCCGACGAGGCGACCCTGCGCAAGCTGATCCGCAAGGGCACCCTGTCGATGAGCTTCGTTCCGGTGACCGCCGGATCGGCGTTCAAGAACAAAGGTGTCCAGCCGCTGCTGAACGCGGTGATCGACTATCTGCCTTCGCCCCTCGACGTGCCGGCCTATATGGGCTTTGCCCCTGGCGATGAGACCGAGACCCGCAACATCGCCCGTTCGGCGGACGATGCACAGCCGTTCTCCGCGCTGGCGTTCAAGATCATGAACGATCCCTTCGTCGGTTCGCTCACCTTCACGCGCATCTATTCGGGCACGCTGAAGAAGGGCGATCAGATCGTCAACACGACGAAGGGCCGCCGTGAACGCATCGGCCGCATGATGATGATGCACTCGATCAACCGCGAAGAGATCGAAGAGGCGTTCGCGGGCGACATCATCGCGCTGGCCGGCCTGAAGGAAACGACCACCGGCGACACGCTTTCGGATGCCAACAAGCAGGTCGTGCTCGAAACGATGACCTTCCCCGAGCCGGTGATCGAGATCGCCGTGGAGCCGAAGTCGAAGGCCGACCAGGAGAAGATGGGCCTCGCGCTCGCGCGTCTTGCCGCCGAAGACCCGTCCTTCCGCGTCGAGACCGACATCGAGTCGGGGCAGACCATCATGAAGGGCATGGGCGAGCTTCACCTCGACATTCTCGTCGACCGCATGAAGCGCGAATTCAAGGTCGAGGCGAATATCGGCGCGCCGCAGGTGGCGTACCGTGAGACGATCAGCCGCGAGGCCGAGATCGACTACACGCACAAGAAGCAGACCGGCGGCACCGGCCAGTTCGCCCGCGTCAAGCTGATCATCACGCCGACCGAGCCGGGCGAGGGCTATTCCTTCGAATCGAAGATCGTCGGTGGAGCCGTGCCCAAGGAGTACATTCCGGGCGTCGAGAAAGGCATCAAGTCGGTCATGGATTCCGGCCCGCTTGCGGGCTTCCCGGTCATCGACTTCAAGGTGCAACTGATCGACGGCGCGTTCCACGATGTCGACTCTTCGGTCCTCGCCTTCGAGATCGCGTCACGCGCGGCGATGCGCGAGGGGCTGAAGAAGGCCGGCGCGAAGCTTCTGGAGCCGATCATGAAGGTCGAGGTCGTGACGCCCGAGGAATATACCGGCGGCATCATCGGCGACCTGACGTCGCGCCGCGGCATGGTGCAGGGGCAGGACACGCGCGGCAACGCCAACGTGATCAACTGCATGGTGCCGCTCGCCAACATGTTCGGCTACATCAACAACCTGCGTTCGATGTCTTCGGGCCGGGCGGTGTTCACGATGCAGTTCGACCATTACGAAGGCGTGCCGCAGAACATCTCGGACGAGATCCAGAAAAAATACGCCTGACCGCCAGGTCAGGCGCCCCGGACCTGATCCGGGGCCGCGAAACACACAGGAGGCCATGATGGCAAAGGCAAAATTCGAACGGACGAAACCGCATGTGAACATTGGCACGATTGGCCATGTTGACCACGGCAAGACGACGCTGACGGCGGCGATCACGAAGTATTTCGGTGATTTCAAGGCCTATGACCAGATCGACGCGGCGCCTGAGGAGAAGGCGCGGGGGATCACGATCTCGACGGCGCATGTGGAATACGAGACGCCGGCGCGGCATTACGCGCATGTCGACTGCCCGGGCCATGCCGACTACGTCAAGAACATGATCACGGGTGCCGCTCAGATGGACGGGGCGATCCTTGTGGTGAACGCGGCCGACGGCCCGATGCCGCAGACGCGCGAGCACATCCTTCTCGGCCGTCAGGTCGGCATCCCCTACATGGTGGTCTACCTCAACAAGGTCGACCAGGTCGATGACGAGGAGCTTCTGGAGCTTGTCGAGATGGAGGTGCGCGAGCTTCTGTCGTCCTACGAATATCCCGGCGACGACATTCCGATCATCAAGGGCTCGGCGCTGGCCGCGCTCGAGGGCCGCGACGAGGAGATCGGCGAGAAGTCGATCCGGGCGCTTCTGGAGGCTGTGGACAGCTACATCCCGACGCCGGAGCGGGCGGTGGACCAGCCGTTCCTGATGCCGATCGAGGACGTGTTCTCGATCTCGGGCCGCGGCACGGTTGTGACGGGGCGTGTCGAGCGCGGGGTGATCAATGTCGGCGACGAGATCGAGATCGTCGGCATCCGGGCGACGCAGAAGACGGTCTGCACCGGTGTGGAGATGTTCCGCAAGCTTCTCGACCGCGGCGAGGCGGGCGACAACATCGGCGCGCTGCTGCGCGGCATCGACCGTGAAGGCGTCGAGCGCGGCCAGGTGCTGTGCAAGCCGGGATCGGTGAAGCCGCACACGCATTTCGAGGCGGAGGCCTATATCCTGACCAAGGAAGAGGGCGGCCGTCACACGCCGTTCTTCGCCAACTACCGGCCGCAGTTCTACTTCCGCACGACGGACGTGACCGGCACGGTGAAGCTTCCCGACGGCACCGAGATGGTGATGCCGGGCGACAACCTGAAGTTCGAGGTCGAACTGATCGCGCCGATCGCCATGGAAGAGAAGCTGCGCTTCGCCATCCGCGAAGGCGGCCGCACCGTCGGCGCCGGCGTCGTCTCGAAAATCATCAAGTAAGACCGGGTTCGAAGCAGGCCGGGCATGAGGCCCGGCCTGCCTCTCAACTCACGGAAAGCCCGCGAGAGGCAAGACAATGTCAAGTCAGAACATCCGCATCCGGCTCAAGGCCTTCGATTACCGCGTGCTGGACGCCAGCACGCAGGAAATCGTCAACACGGCCAAGCGCACGGGCGCCCAGGTCCGCGGACCGATTCCGCTGCCGAACAAGATCGAGAAGTTCACCGTCCTGCGCGGCCCGCACATCGACAAGAAGTCGCGCGACCAGTGGGAGATCCGCACCCACAAGCGGCTTCTCGACATCGTCGACCCGACGCCGCAGACCGTGGACGCGCTGATGAAGCTCGACCTCGCCGCCGGCGTCGACGTCGAAATCAAGGTCTGAGGAGGGCACTGCCAATGTTGCGCTCTGGAGTGATCGCAAAGAAGCTGGGCATGACCCGGCTGTTTCTCGAGGATGGCCGCCAGGTTCCGGTGACCGTCCTTCAACTGGACAACCTGCAGGTCGTCGCACAGCGCACGGCCGAGAAGGACGGCTATTCAGCCGTCCAGCTTGGCGCGGGCGCGGCGAAGGCCAAGCGCACAACCGCCGCGATGCGGGGCCATTTCGCCGCCGCGAAGGTCGAGCCGAAGCGCAAGATCGCCGAGTTCCGCGTCAGCGCCGAGAACCTTATCGGCGTCGGCGAGGAGATCACCGCTGACCACTACTTCGAAGGTCAGTTCGTGGACATCGCCGGCACCTCGATCGGCAAGGGCTTTGCCGGTGCGATGAAGCGTCACAACTTCGGCGGTCTTCGCGCCTCGCATGGCGTGTCGATCTCGCACCGTTCGCACGGGTCCACCGGCCAGTGCCAGGACCCCGGCAAGGTGTTCAAGGGCAAGAAGATGGCCGGCCATCTCGGTGCGGTCCGCATCACCACGCAGAACCTGCAAGTGGTGCGCACCGACAGCGACCGTGGCCTGATCATGGTCAAGGGCTCGGTTCCGGGTTCCAAGGGCGGTTGGGTGACGATCAAGGATGCGGTCAAGAAGGCGCTGCCGGATAACGTGATCCTGCCCGCGGCGCTGCGTTCGCAGGCCGAAGCCGCCCGCAAGGCCGCCGAGGAAGCCGCCGCCGCCGCTGCCGCCGAGGAGGAAGCCGCCCGCAAGGCCGCGGCCGAGGCCGAAGCCGCGGCGCAGGAAGCCGCAATGGCCGCCTCTGAAGCTGCAGCAGCAGCCGAGGACGACGCCGCCGAAGCCGGCGACGCTGGCAGCGCCGGCGATGCGCCCGAAGGAGAGAAAGAATGAAACTCGATGTGATCAAGCTCGACGCCAAGAAGGCTGGCTCGATCGATCTCTCCGACGAGATCTTCGGCCTCGAGCCGCGCGCCGACATCCTGCACCGCGTCGTGCGCTGGCAGCGCGCCCGCGCGCAGGCCGGCACCCACTCGACGTTGGGTCGTTCGGACGTGTCCTATTCGACCAAGAAGATCTACCGCCAGAAGGGCACCGGTGGCGCACGTCACGGCGACCGGGGCGCGCCGATCTTCCGACACGGCGGCACCTACAAGGGTCCGGTTCCGCGCAGCCACGCCCACGACCTGCCCAAGAAGTTCCGGGCGCTTGGTCTGAAGCACGCGCTGTCGGCCAAGGCTGGCGCCGGTCAACTCGTCATTCTCGATTCGATCGAGATGAAGGAAGGGAAGACGGCCATCCTCGCCAAAGTGGCGAAGGAACTCGGCTGGAAGCGCGTGCTGATCATCGACGGTGCCGACGTGAACGAGAATTTCGCCCGCGCCGCCGCCAACATCCCGGGGCTGGACGTGCTGCCCTCGATCGGCGCCAACGTCTACGACATCCTCAAGCGTGACACCCTGGTGCTCACCAAGGCGGGTGTCGAGGCTCTGGAGGCCCGTCTTGGCAAAGGGGACCAGAAATGAGCGTTAAACCGGAACATTACGACGTCATCGTCAAGCCCGTGATCACCGAGAAAGCGACCATGGCCTCCGAGGCGGGCGCTGTCGTCTTCCAGGTGGCGAGGACCGCGACCAAGCCGCAGATCAAGGAGGCCGTCGAGGCCGTCTTCGGCGTCAAGGTGAAAGCGGTGAACACCATGATCACCAAGGGCAAGACCAAGCGGTTCCGCGGCCGTCCCGGCGTGCGGAGCGACGTGAAGAAAGCCTATGTGACCCTTGAGGAGGGGAACACTATCGACGTCTCCTCAGGGCTTTGATAGAAGGCGGCGAATCTCGCGGCCCCGTCCTTCGGGGCCGCTCGGTTTTTTGACAGACGGGGACCTACGGGGCCCTAAATCGGAACGGACCATCTGGTCCAAAGCAACGGAAGACAGAAAGCATGGCACTCAAGTCGTACAAGCCGACGACGCCGGGCCAGCGAGGGCTGGTTCTGATCGACCGTTCGGAGCTTTGGAAAGGTCGCCCGGTCAAGAGCCTCACCGAGGGTCTGACCAAGTCGGGTGGCCGGAACAATACCGGACGCATCACATCCTATCACAAGGGCGGCGGGGCGAAGCGCCTCTACCGCATCGTGGATTTCAAGCGTCGTAAGTTCGACGTGTCCGCGAAGGTCGAACGGATCGAATACGATCCCAACCGCACCGCCTTCATCGCGCTGGTCAAGTATCAGGACGGCGAGCAGGCCTATATTCTGGCGCCGCAGCGTCTGGCGGTGGGTGACAGCATTGTCGCCGGGGCCAAGACCGACGTGAAGCCGGGCAATGCCATGCCGTTCTCGGGCATGCCGATCGGCACGATCGTCCACAATGTCGAGTTGAAGCCCGGCAAGGGCGGCCAACTCGCGCGCGCCGCGGGTACCTACGCCCAGTTCGTCGGCCGTGACGGCGGCTACGCCCAGATCCGATTGTCGTCGGGCGAGCTGCGCATGGTCCGCCAGGAATGCATGGCGACCATCGGCGCGGTCTCGAATGCCGATCATTCGAACCAGAACCTCGGCAAGGCCGGCCGCAAGCGCCACATGGGCGTGCGTCCGACGGTCCGCGGTGTCGCGATGAACCCGATCGACCACCCGCATGGCGGCGGTGAAGGCCGCACCTCGGGCGGACGCCATCCGGTCACTCCCTGGGGCAAGGGCACCAAGGGCAACAAGACGCGCAAGAACAAGGCGACGGACAAATACATCGTCCGGTCGCGCAATGCGAAGAAAGGGCGGTAATCCATGGCTCGTTCTGTTTGGAAAGGCCCCTTCGTCGACAGCTTCCTGCTGAAGAAGGCGGAAAAGGTCCAGGCTTCGGGGAAATCGGAAGTGATCAAGATCTGGTCGCGCCGCTCCACCATCCTGCCGCAGTTCGTCGGCCTCACCTTCGGGGTCTACAACGGTCAGAAACACATCCCGGTCAACGTGACCGAAGAGATGATCGGCCAGAAGTTCGGTGAGTATTCGCCGACGCGGACCTACTACGGTCACGCGGCCGACAAGAAAGCCAAGAGGAAATAAGCCATGAGCAAGGAAAAGAATCCGCGCCGCGTGGCCGACAACGAAGCGATGGCCAAGTCCAAGATGCTTCGCACCTCGCCGCAGAAGCTGAACCTCGTCGCCGCGATGATCCGTGGCAAGAAGGTCGAAAAGGCGCTTGCCGACCTCACCTTCTCGAAAAAGCGGATCGCCGAAGATGTGCGCAAGTGCCTGCAATCGGCCATTGCGAACGCCGAGAACAACCACGGTCTTGACGTGGACGGTCTCGTCGTCGCCGAAGCCTATGTCGGCAAGAACCTGACGCTGAAGCGCGGCCGTCCGCGGGCGCGGGGCCGGTTCGGAAAGATCATGAAACCGTTCAGCGAGCTGACCATCAAGGTGCGGCAAGTCGAGGAGCAAGCGTAATGGGACAGAAGGTCAACCCGATCGGCATGCGCCTCCAGGTCAACCGCACCTGGGATAGCCGCTGGTTCGCCGACAGCAAGGACTACGGCAACCTGCTTCTTGAAGACCTCAAGATGCGCGAGTTCATCCATGACTACGCCAAGCAGGCCGGTGTCTCGAAGGTCATCATCGAGCGGCCGCACAAGAAGTGCCGCGTGACGATCCACACGGCGCGTCCGGGTGTCATCATCGGCAAGAAAGGCGCGGATATCGAAACGCTGCGCAAGAAGCTGGCGAACTTCACCGACAGCGAGCTGCACCTCAACATCGTCGAGGTCAGGAAGCCCGAGGTCGACGCCGCCCTTGTCGCGGAATCGATCGCCCAGCAGCTTGAGCGCCGGGTTTCGTTCCGCCGTGCGATGAAGCGGGGCGTGCAGAACGCGATGCGCATGGGCGCCCTTGGCATCCGCGTCAACGTCGCGGGCCGCCTTGGCGGCGCGGAGATCGCGCGGACCGAATGGTATCGTGAGGGCCGTGTGCCGCTGCATACGCTGCGCGCCGACATCGACTATGCTCTGGCCGAAGCCAAGACCCCCTACGGGATCATCGGCGTCAAGGTCTGGATATTCAAAGGCGAGATCATGGAGCATGACCCCCAGGCCCGCGACCGCAGGGCGGCCGAGGCCCAGGACGGCCCAAGCCCCCGTGGCCCGCGCCGCGACGCCCGGTAAGGAGTAACGACAATGCTGCAACCGAAACGGACGAAGTTCCGCAAACAGTTCAAGGGCAAGATCAGCGGCGAAGCCAAGGGCGGGTTCGACCTCAGCTTCGGCGGCTACGGTTTGAAAGCCACCGAGCCCGAGCGCATCACCGCGCGTCAGATCGAGGCGGCCCGCCGCGCGATCACCCGCCACATGAAGCGCCAGGGCCGGGTCTGGATCCGGGTGTTCCCGGACGTTCCCGTGACCGGCAAGCCGACCGAGGTGCGGATGGGCAAGGGCAAGGGCTCCGTCGATTTCTGGGCGGCCAAGGTCAAGCCCGGCCGCGTCATGTTCGAGATCGACGGCGTGAACGAAGTCATCGCCCGCGAGGCGCTCCGCCTCGGCGCGATGAAGCTGCCGATCAAGACGCGGGTCGTGGTTCGCGAGGACTGGTAAGGCGCGGGCCGACGCCCGGTGAAGTGAGAAAAAACCCCGCCTTCCGAGGCGGGGTTTTTGCTTTTTCCGTCGACGTCCACGCCCATCGCCACTCATCCGGCACGGCCCGTCGCGCTGCTCCAGAAGCGGTGGACGGGAAAGAAGCCCTGACCCGTCCTATTTCCCGGTATCTTCCGACGGCGTCGGGGAATTCTTGCCTGTCGCGTCAGCAACAGACCCGTCGCGCTTTTGCTTCTTCATCTGCGGTGCCGACCTGGAGAAACGGGGCTTGCGCACATCGCGCGGCGCACTCTCGGCAAGAAACGCGGGAAGATTGAATTTCGGTTTCATGGAGAACATCGTCATCAAATTGAAGCCTTTCCTTGGCGCGGTCAGCCGCACCCTCATTGCTATATGGGGGTAGGGGCGGAACATTGATACCTCGAAACGCCCGAAAGGGCCGAATACGTCGGTTAATTGCGGGCTTTGACCCGTTCTGCGGCCTGATCGGCGCTGACAGGGTCAAGCCGGGCCGGGTTATGATCGGGATCGACGGCGTGAACGAGGCCATCGCCCGCGAGGCGCTCCGTCTTTGCGCGATGAAACTGCCGATCAAGTCCCGGGTGGTGGTTCGCGAGGATTTGTAAGTCTGAAAGCCTTGGAATGAATGAGTAGGGCGGGGTTCACCCCGCCCTTTTCATTTGCTCAGCTTACAAGAACATCGAGTAAGCGGAGTCGCCCGGCCGCAGGCCGGGCAGCGCCCGACCCTTCCCCGGTCGGGCGCACGTTCAAGGCCCGCGCCGAAGGGCTGCGGGGCAGGGCGACGATGCCGCGCCCCGTTCGGGCGCGGCGCCACGTGCGCCATCTCAGCGTCGGGCGCTGCCCTTCTTGCCCATAAAAATAGCTGATGCGACGCGATTCCGCGTATTGACTTGGCACTAAGCACGATGGCCTTGTTCGAGCGACATCAGTGTTTGCTCGGGGAGAAGCGTCGTATTTCTTGTTTCTCGCTATCGCCAGCATCGTTCTTGCGGTCCTAGGATGGTTTTGTAAGAGTAAACTATCAAAATGGTCCCTTTGGACTGTCGCGACGTTGCTGCTCCTTACCGTACTGGCAGATGCCTATCACGTCTCGATTGCGCGACAGTGTACAGGAAGCTTCCTTAAGGGGATCTATTGTCCACCTGAACTCGTGAACCCATTCGAGTTTCGGCTTGCGAGTGCGTTGTTCTCCTTCAGCCTTGTCACTATTCTTGCCCTAGTTTATTTGGGTGGGCCCGTATTGCTGTTCGCGCTGCTTTGGGAAATCCGAAAGCGTTCAGTAAGGCGATAGCCAAGGAAATCGCGCTTTTCTGAGGCTGTGCGCAGTAACTTACCTGTCGCGCGCCCCCTGCCCCCAACCTTTCCCCTTGCCACCCAGCCCCACCTCCCCTATAGGGACGCATCCTGCGATTCCGGGTGACCGGGATTCGCATGTCCATCATTGACTCCACCGGGCAAAGGGTCACCCCGCAAGGGCCTTCCGGTGATGTGAGAAGGAAAAGGCGATGAACGCCACCGAATTGAAGACCAAGACGCCCGACCAGCTCCGCGACGAGTTGGTGGCGCTGAAGAAGGAGGCGTTCAACCTGCGCTTCCGTCAGGCCTCCGGAGAGCTTGAGAACACCGCCCGCATGCGCGCCGTCCGCCGCGACGTCGCCCGCATCCAGACCGTTCTGAACCAGAAAGCCGCTGAAGCGGCGGCGAACTGAGGACCACGCATATGCCCAAACGTATCCTGCAAGGCGTCGTGACCTCGGACAAGAACGAGCAGACGATCACCGTCCTCGTCGAGCGCCGCTTCAAGCATCCGCTGCTGCAAAAGACGGTCCGGAAGTCGAAGAAATACCGCGCCCATGACGCGGACAACAAGTTCAAGGTCGGCGATACCGTGCGCATCGAAGAATGCGCGCCGATCTCGAAGACGAAACGCTGGACAGTGGTGACCGAAGCCTCGGCTTAAGCCCACTTTCCGGTTCAATCGAAACCCTGGGGAATGATCCCCAAAGGTCGGGAGAAACCAAATGATCCAGATGCAGACCAATCTGGATGTTGCTGACAACTCCGGCGCGCGCCGGGTTCAGTGCATCAAGGTCCTGGGTGGTTCCCATCGCCGTTACGCCTCTGTGGGCGACATCATCGTGGTGTCGGTGAAGGAAGCCATTCCGCGCGGCCGCGTGAAGAAAGGTGACGTCCGCAAGGCCGTCGTCGTGCGCACCGCCAAGGAAGTCCGCCGCGAAGATGGCACCGCCATCCGCTTTGACCGCAACGCCGCCGTGATCCTCACGAACCAGGGCGAACCGGTCGGCACCCGCATCTTCGGGCCGGTCGTGCGCGAACTGCGCGCCAAGAACTTCATGAAGATCATCTCGCTGGCGCCGGAGGTGCTCTGATGGCTGCGAAACTGAAAAAAGGCGACCAGGTCGTCGTCCTTGCCGGCAAGGACAAGGGCAAGAAGGGCGAGATCCAGTCCGTCGACCCCAAGGCCAACAAGGCCGTGGTCGAGGGCATCAACGTCGCGATCCGCCACACCAAGCAGTCCCAGTCGAACCAGGGCGGCCGCCAGCCGAAGGCGATGCCCATCGACCTCTCGAACCTCGCTGCTCTGGACAAGAAGGGCAACGCAACCCGCGTCGGCTTCCGCATGGATGGCGACAAGAAGGTCCGCTTTGCCAAGACAACCGGGGAGGCGATCTGATGCTCGACGCTCAAAACTACACTCCGCGCCTCAAGGCCATCTACAAGGACACGATCCGCGCCGCCCTGAAGGAGGAATTCTCCTACAAGAACGACATGCAGATCCCGAAGCTCGACAAGATCGTGCTGAACATGGGCGTCGGCGAAGCGGTCAAGGACACCAAGAAGGTCAAGCAGGCCGCCGAGGAACTGACGCTGATCGCCGGACAGAAGGCCGTCGTCACCAAGGCCAAGCAGTCGATCGCCGGCTTCCGGGTGCGTGAAGAGATGCCGCTTGGCACCAAGGTCACGCTCCGCGGCGACCGGATGTACGAATTTCTCGACCGCCTCATCACGATCGCGCTGCCGCGCGTCCGCGACTTCCGCGGCGTCAAGGGCACCTCGTTCGACGGCCGTGGCAATTACGCGATGGGCCTGAAAGAGCAAATCGTGTTCCCCGAGATCGACTTCGACAAGGTCGACGAGGTTCTCGGCATGGACATCATCATCTGCACGACCGCGCGGACCGACGCGGAAGCGAAGGCGCTGTTGAAGCTTTTCAACATGCCCTTCAACAGCTGATCGCGGAGGAAAGACGAATATGGCTAAGAAATCCATGGTGAACCGCGAAGTGAAGCGCGCCAAGCTGGTCAAGCAGTACGCTGACCGCCGCGCCGCACTGAAAGCGATCATCGAAAACCAGTCGCTGCCGATGGAAGAGCGCTTCAAGGCGACGATGAAACTGGCGAAGCTGCCGCGCAACTCATCAGCCACGCGGATTCACAACCGCTGCCAGCTGACGGGCCGGCCGCACGCTTACTACCGCAAACTCAAGCTCAGCCGCATCATGCTGCGCGATCTCGCCTCGATGGGCCAGATCCCGGGCATGGTGAAGTCGAGCTGGTAAGGAGGAACGCACATGTCGATGAACGATCCTCTCGGCGATATGCTGACCCGCATCCGGAACGCCCAGATGCGCGGCAAATCCACCGTCCGCACGCCCGCTTCCAAGCTTCGCGCCTGGGTGCTCGACGTCCTCAAGGACGAGGGCTACATTCGCGGCTATGAAAAGGTCTCGGCGTCCAATGGCATGCCGGAGCTGGACATCAGCCTGAAATACTTCGAAGGCACCCCGGTTATCCGGGAAATCAAGCGCGTCTCGAAGCCGGGCCGCCGGGTCTATACCGGCGTCAAGGACATCCCGTCGGTCCGTCAGGGCCTGGGTGTTTCCATCGTGTCCACGCCGAAAGGCGTCATGTCGGATGCAGCTGCACGGACCGCCAATGTCGGCGGCGAAGTGCTCTGCACCGTATTCTGAGGAGGGTTCGATGTCTCGTATCGGCAAGCAACCCGTAGAAGTCCCCTCGGGCGTGACCGCCACGATCTCGGGCCAGAACATCGAAGTGAAGGGGCCGAAAGGCACGCTCAGCTTCACGGCCACCGACGATGTGGCGATCTCGCTCGACGGCAGCGAAATCTCGGTGAAGCCACGCGGCACTTCGAAGCGGGCGCGCCAGCAGTGGGGCATGTCGCGCTCCATGGTGGCGAACCTTGTTGAGGGTGTCACGACCGGCTTCAAGAAGGAACTTGAGATCAACGGCGTCGGCTACCGCGCGCAGATGCAGGGCAATGTCCTGAAACTGTCGCTCGGCTACAGCCACGAAGTGAACTTCGATGTGCCGAAGGGCGTGACCGTCACGACCCCGAAGCAGACCGAAATCGTCGTTGAAGGGATCGACCCGCAACTCGTCGGCCAGGTCGCGGCCAATATCCGCGAATGGCGTGCGCCCGAGCCCTACAAGGGCAAGGGGATCAAGTACAAGGACGAGTACATCTTCCGCAAGGAAGGCAAGAAGAAGTAAGGACGAAACAGATGGCAAACAGCAAACGGGAACTGTTCCTCAAGCGCCGCCTGCGCGTCCGGAACAAGCTTCGCAAGATGGCCGACGGGCGCGCGCGCCTCTCGGTCCATCGCTCGAACAAGAATATCAGCGTGCAGCTGATCGACGACGTCAAGGGCGTGACGCTCGCCGCGGCATCCAGCCTCGAGAAGGATCTGGGGGTCGTCGGCAAGAACAATGTCGAAGCGGCGGCGAAGATCGGCAAGGCGATCGCCGAGCGCGCCAAGAAGGCCGGTGTCGAAGAATGCTACTTCGACCGTGGCGGCTTCCTCTTTCATGGGCGCATCAAGGCTTTGGCCGATGCCGCCCGTGAAGGCGGACTGAAGTTCTGAGGGGACGATAATGGCAAGAGAACCGAACCAAAAGGGTGGCCGCCGCGATCAGCGCGAGGAAAACCCGGAATTCGCCGATCGTCTCGTTGCGATCAACCGAGTGTCGAAGACCGTGAAGGGCGGCAAGCGCTTTGGCTTCGCGGCCCTCGTGGTGGTCGGCGACCAGCGCGGCCGCGTCGGCTTCGGCAAGGGCAAGGCCAAGGAAGTGCCGGAAGCGATCCGCAAGGCGACCGAGCAGGCCAAGCGCGGTCTGATCCGCGTGCCGCTGCGCGACGGGCGCACGCTCCACCACGACATCGAAGGCCGTCACGGCGCCGGCAAGGTGGTGATGCGGACGGCTCCGGCCGGTACCGGGATCATCGCCGGCGGTCCGATGCGCGCCGTGTTCGAGATGCTGGGCGTTCAGGATGTCGTGGCGAAGTCCATGGGGTCGCAGAACCCCTACAACATGATCCGCGCCACGATCGACGGCCTGAAGCTTGAATCGAGCCCCCGCATGGTCGCGCAGCGCCGTGGCAAGAAGGTGGCCGACATCCTGAAGAAACCCGAAGCCGAGGCTCCGGCCGAAGCGGTGGAAGCGTAAGGAGCAGCTGACATGGCCAAGAAAACCATCGTCGTGAAGCAGATCGGCTCGCCCACGCGCCGCCCCGACATCCAGCGGCGCACCCTGATCGGGCTCGGTCTGAACAAGATGAACCGCACCCGAGAGCTTGAGGACACGCCCGCCATACGCGGCATGGTCAACAAGATCCCGCATCTGGTGACGATCGTCGAAGAGAAATGACATGGGGCGGGCTTCAGCCCGCCTTGCGAGGTGGAAAACGCCCCGGTCGAAAGGCCGGGGCGTTCTGCTTCGCGGAAACGGGTCGCGCGGCATCATCAAATTCAGCGCATGGTCGCGTTTATATGCTAGGATCCCCTCATCGCGACGCAGGGCAGAAAAACGCGCCTGCGCCGCGGTCCGATACAATGCGAATGATGGGGGGAACCATGTCCGACTACAAAGGCGGCTGCGCGCACGTCCACGCCCATGCCACGGCCGAACCGATAGACAATCACGTCTGCCACTGCAACGTCTGCAAGTCCGTTACCGGCCAGCAGACCACCCACGTCGCCTTCTTCAACCACGGCGACATCAAGATCGACCATCCCGAAAAACTCGCCCGCCAGCCCTTCAACAAGGATAACCCGAACGGGCCCCTGGAGCTTTGCACGTGCAAGGATTGCGGCGCTGCGATCATGCTCGACGACAAGCAAAAGCGCATCCGGGTCGCGGTGCCGAACGTCATGGGCTATGACGACGCGAAGTTTCCCAAGGCGACCTACCACGCCTTCTACGACGACTCGAAGGGCTATCCGAAGCCCGACGACGGGCGCCCGGTCTACGAGGGGTTGCAGCCCAGCTTCGTCTGGCCAAAGGGGGTCTGAGCGAACGGTAATCCCGTCCCGGACCCGATCCGGGACCTCCGGACCAACGAACGCCCCGGCAGCCCGTAGGGTGCGCTTCGGCGCGCCCGCTCGACAGACACGCCCTTATGGGATGGGCCCACCGGTTCCGCCGCCCGGTTCGGGTGCCGGCCTCCGCAGGGATGCGGCGGGCCGGGGCTTGATCCGGGGCATCCTTCCGTCTATACGCCCCCGGTGGCCTGCGGGTCCGATTCACAAGAAAGAAACGCCGTGTTTGGCCGCTCCCGTCGCTGGGGGCCAATTCCGGCAAAGGAGAAGCGACATGAAACTGAATGAACTCCGGGACAATCCCGGTGCCGCCAAGAAATCCAAGCGCGTCGCCCGCGGCCCCGGTTCGGGCAAGGGCAAGACCGCCGGTCGCGGCATCAAGGGCCAGAAATCCCGTTCGGGCGTGACCATCGGCGGCTATGAAGGCGGCCAGATGCCGCTGTACCGGCGCCTGCCGAAGCGCGGCTTCAACAAGCCGAACGCCAAGAAATTCGCCGTCATCAACCTCGGCCAGCTCCAGACCTTCGTCGACGCCGGCAAGCTCGACGCGAAGAAAGAGATCACCGAGGACCTGCTGGTCGAGGCCGGCATCGTCCGCCGCAAGCTTGACGGTGTTCGGGTGCTGGCCAAGGGCGAAGTCAAGGCCAAGCTGAAGCTCGCGGTCACAGGCGCGTCGAAGGCTGCCATCGCGGCGGTCGAAAAGGCGGGTGGATCACTTTCCGTCACGACTGCGGCGGCGGCCGAATAAGGTGTTGTGGGCGGCCCCCCGGCTGCTTACATAAGCACGAGTTTTCCTTGCGCCGCCGACCGGAGAACGGTTTGGCGGCGCTCTCATACGAGAGAGACCGGAATGGCATCTGCTGCAGAGCAAATGGCGGCGAACATCAGTTGGGGGGCCTTCGGCAAGGCCTCCGACCTGCGCCAGCGCATCTTCTTCACCATCGGGCTTCTGATGGTCTATCGCCTGGGAACCTACATCCCGGTGCCGGGGATCGACGCCATAGCGCTCAAGAAGTTCATGGAAAGCGCGACGCAGGGCATCGGCGGCATGCTGCAGATGTTCACCGGCGGCGCGCTCGGCCGGATGGGCATCTTCGCCCTCGGCATCATGCCCTACATCTCGGCCTCGATCATCGTTCAGCTTTTGACCGCGATGGTGCCCGCGCTGGAGCAGCTGAAGAAGGAAGGCGAGCAGGGGCGCAAGAAGATCAACCAGTACACGCGCTACGGCACGGTGCTTTTGGCGACTTTCCAGGCCTACGGCCTCGCCCGCAGCATCGAGGCGGGCGATCTGGCGCATGATCCGGGCCTCTTCTTCCAGGCCGCCTGCGTCATCACGCTGGTCGGCGGCACGATGTTCCTGATGTGGCTGGGCGAACAGATCACCGCCCGCGGCGTCGGCAACGGCGTATCGCTCATCATCTTTGTCGGCATCGTGGCCAACATACCGGCCGCGATGGCGCAGTTCTTCGCCCAGGGCAGGGCCGGCAACATCTCGGCCGCGGTGATCGTCGCGGTGATCTTGATGGTGGTGGCGGTCATCGCTTTCGTCGTCTTCATGGAGCGGGCGCTGAGAAAGATCCACATCCAGTATCCGCGCCGCCAGGTCGGCATGAAGGTTTATGACGGCTCATCCAGCCATCTGCCGATCAAGGTCAACCCGGCGGGCGTGATCCCGGCGATCTTCGCCTCGTCGCTCTTGCTGCTGCCGACGACGATCTCGACCTTCTCGGGGTCGCAGACCGGCCCGGTCATGTCTGCGATCCTTGCCTATTTCGGCCCTGGCCAGCCGCTCTACCTTCTGTTCTTCACGGCGATGATCGTGTTCTTCACGTACTTCTACACTGCGAACGTGTCGTTCAAATCGGACGACGTGGCCGATAATCTCAAGAACCAGGGCGGCTTCATTCCGGGTATCCGGCCGGGCGCGAGGACCGTCGACTATCTCGACTACGTCGTCGCGCGCATCCTCGTCGTGGGTTCGGCCTATCTGGCGGCGGTCTGTCTTCTGCCGGAAATCCTGCGGTCGCAGTTCGCGATCCCGTTCTATTTCGGCGGAACCTCGGTCCTGATCGTCGTGTCGGTCACGATGGACACGATCAACCAGATCCAGTCGCACCTTCTGGCGCACCAGTATGAAGGTCTGATCGAAAGGTCGCAACTTCGCGGCAAGAAACGCAACGGCGCAAAGAAGACGCCCGTCCGCCGCTAGAACGTTTTGCGTTTACATTGAGCGGGAATTCGCCCCAAATTCGGGCGAATTCCGGTGACCCGGTTCCAAGAAACGCAAACGCTCAAGGGACAGCCCATGATGAACATCATCCTTCTCGGCCCGCCGGGGGCGGGAAAAGGAACGCAAGCGCGCCGACTCGTGGAGGAACGCGGCATGGTGCAGCTTTCCACCGGCGACATGCTGCGCGAGGCGCGGACCAGCGGGACCGCGATGGGCAAGCGGGTCGCCGAGGTGATGGATGCCGGCGGACTGGTCACGGATGAGATCGTCATCGGCCTGATCGAAGAGAAACTGCGCGGCCAGAAGGCCAAGGGCTTCATCTTCGACGGCTTTCCCCGGACGCTCGCGCAGGCCGACGCGCTGGGTGAGCTTCTGAAACGCTCCGGCAACCGGCTTGACGCGGTGATAGAGATGCGCGTGGACGACGATGCGCTGGTCGAACGCATCTCGGGCCGCTTCACCTGCGGCAATTGCGGCGAGGTCTATCACGACCGGACCAAGCCGACGACGAAGGACGGCGTCTGCGATGTCTGCGGCTCGACCGATCTCAGGCACCGGGCCGACGACAACGCGGAAAGCCTCAAGACCCGGCTGATGGAGTATTACAAGAAGACATCGCCGCTCATCGGCTACTATTACGCGATGGGCGACCTGTTCACCGTGGACGGCTTGGCCGAAATCGATCAGGTCGCGAAATCCATCGCCAATGTGCTGGATCAGGCAAAGGCGTCTTGACGCCGCTTGGGAAACCCTCTAGGTCACAGCGTCTCGCATGAGAATCGTCTTGATTTGTTGGGGTTTTCCCTTTCGCGAATCAACTCGGAAAAAGCCGGCCCGAAGGCTCCGCGCCCTCGGGCCAGTGTTGTGAAAAAAGGTTCCGGCATTACGGAACCGCAACGAAAGGAAAATGCGCGTGGCACGTATCGCTGGCGTCAATATCCCGACGGGGAAACGCGTCCCCATCGCCCTGACCTATATCCACGGCATCGGCAACGACGTTGCCCGCAAGATCTGTGAAGCCGTCAAGATCGACGAATCCCGCCGCATCAATGAACTCAGCGACGCCGAGGTTCTGGCGATCCGTGAATATATCGACGGCAACCTGACCGTCGAAGGCGACCTGCGCCGCGAAGTGCAGATGAACATCAAGCGTCTGATGGACCTTGGCTGCTACCGCGGTCTGCGCCATCGCCGCAACCTGCCGGTCCGCGGCCAGCGGACCCACACCAACGCCCGCACCCGCAAGGGCCCGGCAAAAGCCATTGCCGGCAAGAAGAAGTAAGGGGAGGGCAGAGATATGGCACGCGATAAAGTCCGCATGAAGAAAAAGGAGCGCAAGAACATCGCCGCTGGCGTTGCTCATGTGAATTCCTCGTTCAACAACACCAAGATCCTGATCTCCGACGTTCAGGGCAATGCGATTGCCTGGTCGTCTGCGGGCACCATGGGTTTCAAGGGGTCGCGCAAGTCGACGCCTTACGCCGCCCAGATGGCCGCTGAGGACGTGGCGCGCAAGGCGCAGGACCATGGCGTGAAGACGCTGGAGGTCGAGGTGCAGGGCCCGGGCTCGGGCCGTGAAAGCGCGCTGCGCGGCCTTGCCGCCGCGGGCTTCAACATCACGTCGATCCGCGATGTGACGCCGATCGCGCATAACGGCTGCCGTCCGCCGAAGCGCCGTCGCGTCTGACAAGAATTCCGGCGCCGGGCCGCGCATTCGTGCGGCCCGGTGTCTTTGGTTTATTTCCTCGGGCGCTCCCGGGTTTCGGACATGGGCCGGGAACAGGTATGGAGGCAGAACGCATGATCCACAAGAATTGGGCCGAACTGATCAAGCCGCAACAGCTTGAAGTGAAGCCGGGCAACGATCCGCAGCGTCAGGCGACGCTGGTGGCCGAACCGCTGGAGCGCGGCTTCGGCCTGACGCTTGGCAACGCGCTGCGCCGCGTCTTGATGTCGTCGCTGCAGGGTGCCGCCATCACGAGCGTCCAGATCGACAATGTGCTGCACGAGTTCTCGTCGGTCGCCGGTGTGCGCGAAGACGTCACCGACATCGTGCTGAACCTCAAGGGCGTTTCCCTCAAGATGGAAGTCGAGGGGCCGAAGCGGCTTTCGATCTCGGCCAAGGGCCCGGGCGTTGTGACCGCAGGCGACATCTCGGAATCGAACGGCATCGAGGTGCTGAACAAGGACCACGTGATCTGCCACCTCGACGAAGGCGCCGACGTCTTCATGGAACTGACCGTCGAGACGGGCAAGGGCTATGTCGCCGCCGACAAGAATCGCCCCGAGGATGCGCCAATCGGCCTTATCCCCATCGACGCGATCTATTCGCCGGTCAAGCGGGTGTCGTACGAGGTGCAGCCGACCCGCGAGGGCCAGGTGCTCGACTACGACAAGCTGACGATGAAGATCGAAACCGACGGCTCGCTGACGCCGGACGACGCGGTGGCCTATGCCGCCCGCATCCTGCAGGACCAGCTTGGCATCTTCGTCAACTTCGACGAACCGGAATCGGCCTCGAAGGCGGATGCGGACGACGGGCTGGAGTTCAACCCGCTGCTCTTGAAGAAGGTGGACGAGCTGGAGCTTTCGGTGCGTTCGGCCAATTGCCTGAAGAACGACAACATCGTCTATATCGGCGACCTGATCCAGAAGACCGAAGCCGAGATGCTGCGCACCCCGAACTTTGGCAGGAAATCGCTGAACGAGATCAAGGAGGTGCTCTCGGGCATGGGCCTGCATCTCGGCATGGATGTCGAGGACTGGCCGCCGGAGAACATCGAAGATCTCGCCAAGCGGTTCGAAGACCAGTTCTGAGGCCGGGTTCCGCGCCCTACGCCTGTAGCTACGGAAAAACTACAGGAAACCTACGGATGCTGGACAGTTGACAGACGGGCGGGCCGGCCCTAAACGGCCCCCCGACGACCCGGGCGAAAGCCCCAAGGTGAGCGGACCGAGGACCACGGACCGCCGGACAAAGCAAAACAGACGTCAGGAGAACCAAATGCGTCACGCCCGCGGCTACCGCCGCCTGAACCGTACTCACGAGCACCGGAAGGCGCTTTTCGCCAACATGGCCGGCTCGCTCATCGAACACGAACAGATCAAGACCACCCTTCCCAAGGCGAAGGAACTGCGTCCGGTGATCGAAAAGCTGATCACGCTCGCCAAGCGCGGCGACATGCATGCACGCCGCATGGCCGCGTCGCAACTCAAGCAAGATCAGTATGTTACGCGTCTGTTCGACATTCTTGGCCCGCGCTACAAGGACCGTCAGGGCGGCTATGTCCGAATCATGAAGGCCGGTTTCCGCTATGGCGACATGGCGCCGATGGCGATCATCGAGTTCGTCGATCGCGATCCCGCAGCGAAGGGCGCCGCCGACAAGGCCCGTGTCGAGGCCGAAGAAGCCGCCGCATCCTAGAGCGGAACCCGGCATTCGGAAAATGAATACCCCGCCGAACCAGTCGGCGGGGTCTGTTCATTGAATGATTTGCCGTTGAATCGCGTTGTCAGGTTGATCGCAACCGAATATTCCGGCCTTCGCCGCGAAAGCCCTCGGATACGCTGTCGATCATGACCGAAAGCTGCGCGTCGGCGACCGGCGTGGCGCCCAGAAATTCCAACAAGTCCGCCCGGGTCGAATCAGGCAGGCGCATAAGCCTTGCAAACAGTCCCGGATTGATCGTACGCAAAGCAGTAACCCTTCCAAAATGCAGAATTCCTAGATCAATTTACGGTTGACTGCGCCCAAAGCAACTTATCTAAAAAGACATGTCCCTACGATCCGGAATAGAACTTCACCTCCACCGACTGTCGCTGATGGCGCCAAGCGGCTTCTTTTTCGCTTTGCATATCCGCTTCGCGTTGCCCCTGCTGCACCATCAAACCTATGCGTCCGAGTGGACCGATCGGTATACCGAAGAAGCGTTTGCCCTGCGCGACCCGATCATCGCCTGGGGCTTCAGTACCACCGGCAACGCCCGGTGGAGTGAGATAACCATACCCGATCCCTTCGATATCCTTGGCCAGGCGAAGGAATTCGGGATGGTGTACGGTTTTGCTGTTTCCTGTGGGCCGATCAAGTCGCGTACCATTGCGTCCGCCGCGCGGTCCGATCGTGAATTCACGGATGATGAGATTGACGCCTTCGCGACCATCATCCGAAATCTTCACGACATGACGGAACCGCCCACAAGTCTGTCCAAGGCTCAAGTAGAGGCCCTCCGGTGCATCGCAAATGGGGATCGTCACGCCGCCGCCGCCGCCAAATTGAAGATCTCGGAAAGCGCGCTCAAGGCGCGACTTAACTCCGCGCGCCAACGCCTTCTTGCGCGGACAACAGCCGAGGCCATTCAACGGGCGCGCGATTACCGGCTCATCTGACGTCGCATACTCCGGCAGGGCTACCATATTAAACCAACCCGCTGGAGGTTATCATGCAAAGCACCACTCTCTCCTTCGAAAACATGCACAACCATGGCGAACTCTTCGCCAACGTATTGCGCGCCCGGCGACAGTCATTCATCGTCCAGAACAAATGGAACCTGCCCGAAGCGCTGGGCATGGAGTACGACCAGTACGACACCCCGGCGAGCCGGTGGTTGGCCGTGCACGATCTCGGGCGGGTGCTGGGTGGCCTGCGCCTGACCCCGACCACCGCGCGGTGCGGCGTGTACAGCTACATGATCCGCGATGCGCAGCGGGGGCTGCTGGACTCGATCCCGGCCGATCTGCTCGACTTCGAGGCTCCGGTCGATCCGCAGATTTGGGAAGTGACGCGGGGGTTCGTCCTGCATGACGTGCCTGCGTCGATCCGGCGCCGCGTGCATGCGCGGATGGTGCTCGAAATGGCACGGACCGCGCGGGAGCTTGGAATTTCCCAGATGCTGGCGCTGCTGCCCACCAACTGGACACGCTGGGCATCGCGCTGCAGTCTCGACATGCAGGCGGCGGGCCGGGTGATGGACATTGACGGGATCGACTATCAGGCCGTCTATCTGCGGTTCGCGGCGCAGATGCACTAAGACGGCGGACCCGAGCCGCCGGACGGATGCAGCATCTGCCTTCCGATCGGCGCGAGTTGGCGATAGGGTCCGGGCATGACGGACCTGTTCGACATCAGCGTAGATCCTCACGCGGAAATGGCGGGACGGCCACTGGCCGACCGCATCCGCCCGCGCGCGATCGAAGAGGTCATAGGGCAGGAAAAGGTGCTCGGCGCCGACGGCCCGCTTGGCGCGATGCTGGGCGCAGGCAGCCTTTCGTCGCTGATACTCTGGGGGCCGCCGGGTGTCGGCAAGACCACGATCGCGCGACTTCTCGCGGATGCGACCGAGATGGCGTTTGTCCAGATCAGCGCGATCTTCACCGGCGTGCCTGAACTTCGCAAGGTCTTCGAGGCGGCCAAGCTAAGGCGAAGGCAGGGGCGGGGCACCCTGCTTTTCGTCGATGAGATCCACCGATTCAACAAGGCGCAGCAGGACGGATTTCTTCCGCACATGGAGGACGGCACGATACTGCTGGTCGGCGCGACCACGGAAAACCCCTCGTTTGAGCTGAACGCAGCGCTTCTCAGCCGGGCGCAGGTGATCGTTCTTGAGCGCCTTTCGCTGGTCGATCTCGAACGGTTGGCGCAGCGGGCGGAGAAGGAGCTTGGCCGCGCGCTGCCTCTGAAGGCCGAAGCGCGCGAGGCTCTCTTGAACATGGCGGATGGCGACGGCCGCGCCCTGCTGAACCTGATCGAGCAGATCGCGGCATGGAAGCTCGATGCCCCGCTCGAGACCGAGGCGCTGAGCCAGCGGCTCATGCGGCGTGCGGCGAAGTACGACAAGTCGGGCGACGAGCATTACAACCTGATCTCCGCGCTGCACAAATCCGTACGCGGCTCCGATCCCGACGCCGCGCTTTACTGGTTCGCCCGGATGCTCGAAGGCGGCGAAGACCCGCGATACCTGGCGCGGCGCATCACAAGAATGGCGATTGAGGATATCGGTCTGGCCGATCCGCAGGCCCAATCGGTCTGCCTTCACGCTTGGGAGATATTCGAACGCCTCGGCAGCCCGGAAGGGGAACTGGCCCTTGCGCAGGCGGTCAGCTACCTCGCGCTCGCGCCCAAGTCCAATGCAGGCTACGTGGCCTACAAGGCGGCGCGCGAAGCGGCGCGCAGGACCGGGTCGGAGCCGCCGCCCCGGCACATCCTGAACGCGCCGACAAAGTTGATGAAGGATCAGGGCTTTGGCGCGGGCTATGCCTATGACCACGACGCCGAGGACGGCTTCTCCGGCCAGAACTACTTCCCCGAGGCGATGAAGCGGCCGATCTTCTATCAGCCGGTGGAGCGCGGCTATGAACGCGAACTCAAGAAACGCCTCGACTGGTTCGCCAAGCTCCGCGACAAGCGCGGCAGTTGAGAGGGCAGGACCCGAAAGGTTCCGAATGATGAATTCCCGGGAGCAAAGCCACCATTCGGACCGCGGCGCCGGTTGACTTTGTGCTTCTGCCGGATGAGGAAGGCGGCATGTTTCACACCCTGATCCAGGTTGCCCTTGGCGGCGCGCTTGGCGCCTCGGCCCGCTACTTGACCAATGTCGCTGCAATGCGGCTGATCGGCCCCGGCTTTCCCTGGGGCACCGTGGCCGCCAACGTGGTGGGGTCGTTCCTTATGGGGGCGATCGTGGTGGTTCTCGCGCATCGCGATGCCACGCGGCTCGCGCCGTTCCTGATGACGGGACTTCTTGGCGGCTTCACCACGTTTTCCGCCTTCTCGCTTGACGCCCTGACGCTGTGGGAGAGGGGGCAGACGGGGATCGCGGCGGCCTATGTGCTCGGCTCGGTCGTGCTGTCGCTGGCCGCCATCGTTGTTGGCATGGCCGCGGCGCGGGGGGTCTTTGCATGAGCGGCGTCAAGACACTTACCGTTTCGGCCGACGAAGGGGAAAGCCGGCTCGACCGCTGGCTCAGGAAGCGCTTTCCGCAGATCACCCAGGGCCAGGTGGAAAAACTCTGCCGCACCGGGCAGGTTCGGGTCGACGGCGGGCGGGTCAAAGCCTCGACCCGCGTGATCCCCGGGGCGCAAGTGCGCGTTCCGCCACTGCCCAAATCCGAACCGCCAGAGAAGGCGCGACAGGGCGTCAGCGATGCCGACATAAAGATGATCCAGGCGGCCGTGCTCTGGAAGGACGAACACATCATCGCGCTGAACAAGCCGCCGGGCTTGCCGTCGCAGGGCGGATCGGGACAGGGCAACCGGCATGTCGACGGACTGGCCGAAGCGCTGATGTTCGGTTTCAAGGATCGCCCGAAGCTCGTCCACCGGCTCGACAAGGACACATCTGGTGTGCTCCTGCTGGCGCGCACGGACCGCATCGCGCGGGCCCTGTCCGAAGCGTTCCGGGCGCGGACCACACGCAAGATCTACTGGGCCGCCGTCGCGGGTGTGCCGCATCCGAAAATGGGCACGATCCGATTCGGCCTCGTCAAGGCACCGGGCCGCGGTGGCGGCGGCGAGGGTGAGAAGATGCTGGCCGTCCACCCCTCGAAGGTGGAGGCCACCGAAGGGGCGAAGCGGGCGACGACGGATTATGCCGTGCTGGAGGCCCTCGGCAGCCGCTCGGCCTGGGTCGCGCTCGTCCCGGTGACGGGCCGCACGCATCAGCTTCGCGCCCACATGGCCGAGATCGGGCATCCGATCATCGGTGACGGCAAGTATGGCGGGTCGGGGCAGGAAAACCTCGGCGATGGCTGGGGCGCGCAGCTTGGCGGCGAGATAAGCCGCAAGCTTCACCTTCATGCCCGCTCCATAGCTTTCGACCACCCCATTACCGGCAAGCGCATCGCGCTGACTGCACCCCTGCCGGAGCATATGAAGCGGACGTGGAAATCGGTCGGCTGGTCCGAGCGCGACGTTCCCGCCGATCCGTTTGCGGAGGAAGCATGACAGCGCCACCCAGGCTTGTCGTCTTCGACGTGGATGGCACGCTCGTCGACAGTCAGGACCACATCCATGCGGCGATGGCCCATGCCTTTCAGACGGTCGACACCCCACTTCCGCCGCGCGCCGAGGTTCTTTCGATCGTCGGGCTATCGCTGCCCGAAGCGGTTGCCCGTCTCGTGCCCGGCCTTGCGGCCGATGTCCGCGACGCCATTGTGACTGCCTACAAGCAAAGCTTCGGCGTGTTGCGCGCCGACAAGCTCTCGCCGCTCTTTCCCGGCGCTCTCGAGGCTTTGAGCGGCCTTCGCGCGCAATCCGAAGTTCTGCTTGGCGTCGCTACCGGAAAATCCCGACGCGGGCTAAGCCACATTCTGGACGCGCATGACCTTTCGGGGCACTTCGTCACGCAGCAGGTCGCCGACGATCATCCGTCAAAGCCGCATCCCTCGATGCTGCTTGCGGCCCTCGCCGACACCGGTGTGGAGCCTGCGCATGCGGTGATGATCGGCGACACCACCTATGACATGGAAATGGGGTGCAGCGCCGGCTTTCGCACCGTCGGTGTCGCCTGGGGCTATCACCGCGCGGAAACGCTGCGCGAGGCTGGCGCGGACGAGATCATCGGCGATTTCGCGGCATTGGGTCCGGCGCTGGCGCGGATATGGGGAATGCCGTGACGATCTGGAAAGCCAAGAGGTTCTGGAGTGTCGTGAGCCTGGAGCGCGAGGGGTCCGGTTGGTCCGTGCATCTCGACGGCCGACCGCTCCGAACGCCTGCGAAGAACGCGCTTGTCGTCCCGACCGAGGCGATGGCCAATACGCTTGCCGACGAATGGAGCGCGGTCGAAGTGGATATCGATCCGCGCCGGATGCCGGTGACGCGCGCGGCCAATGCAGCGGTCGACAAGGTGCGACCCCAGTTCGACGAGGTGGCGCGGCTGGTCGCGGATTATGGCGGCACCGACCTCTTGTGCTACCGCGCAGCCGATTCCGACGATCTGGCAGCGGCGCAGGCCGAAGCATGGGATCCCATGCTGAACTGGGCGCGCGACACGCTCGGCGCCGAATTGGTCGCGACTCGAGGCGTCGCTCCGGTCGCCCAGCCAAGGAGTGGGCAGGAGCGTTTGCTATCGCTCGTCATGAAGGCCACCGAATTCGAACTGACGGCGCTCCATGATCTTGTGTCGCTTTCAGGATCGCTGATCCTCGGTCTTGCCGCGACCCGTCCGGACTTTTCACCCGGAAAACTCTGGTCGCTTTCGCGGTTCGACGAGACATGGCAGGCGAAGTCGTGGGGACAGGATGGCGAAGCTCTCGCGGACGCCGAGATCAAGAGACAGGAGTTTTTTCGTGCCCGTGATTTCTGGATGCTTGCGCAGCCTGAGGTGCCCTGACACTGTCCGTGTGCGCACACGAGTCGCCTAAAACGCCGATCTCGCGCCAAAAAAGCGAGGTTGCGGCCCGACGGGCGGATTGTTTTCTTGACGCGCGCGGGCCACTTGTAAAAACTGCGGACTACTGGGGATGAGCCCCGTAAAAAGCGCCAGGACCACCTGGCCTTCGCAATCCGTCCGGGGAGGACGGACACTCAGGAAGAGGTAAACATGAAAATATCCGTTTTGCTCGGAACGCTCGCTGCGACCACGCTTGTGGCAGGCTTCGCCTCGGCGGCGACGCTTGACGACGTGAAAGCGCGGGGCGAGCTCAATTGCGGCGTCAACACCGGTCTAACCGGCTTCGCCGCGCCGGATGCCGCCGGCAACTGGCAAGGCTTTGACGTGGCCGTCTGCAAGGCCGTCGCCGCTGCCGTTCTAGGAGACGCATCCAAGGTCAAGTACATCCCTACCACGGGTGAAACGCGTTTCACGGCGCTTGCCTCGGGTGAGATCGACATGCTCGCCCGGAACACGACCTGGACATTTTCGCGCGACGCCGACCTGAAGTTCACGTTCACCGGCGTGAACTACTACGACGGTCAGGGCTTCATGGTCCGCAAGGATCTTGGCGTGTCGTCGGCAAAGGAACTCGATGGCGCCACGATCTGCATCCAGACCGGCACCACGACGGAACTCAACCTGGCTGACTATTTCAAGGTCAACAACATGAGCTATCAGCCGGTTCCGATCAACACAAATGCCGAAGGCGAACAGCAGTACCTTGCAGGTGCCTGCGACGCCTATACGACCGACGCATCGGGCCTCGCGGCGACGCGGGCGGTCTTCGCGGATCCGGAAAACCACATCATCCTTCCGGAAATCATCTCGAAAGAGCCGCTTGGTCCCTTGGTCCGCCATGGCGATGACCAGTGGGCCGACATCAACCGCTGGGTGCTGAACGCGCTGATCGCGGCGGAAGAGTATGGCGTCACCTCGGCCAACATCGAAGAGCTTTCCAAGGGCACGGAGAATCCGGAAATCAACCGGATGCTCGGCACCGAAGGCGACCTTGGCGCGATGATCGGCCTCGACAAGGAGTGGGCCAAGCGCGCGATTGCCGCCTCTGGCAACTACGGCGAGATCTTCGCCGCGAACCTTGGCGAATCGACGCCGATTGGCCTGGCGCGCGGTCTTAACGCGCAGTGGACGCAAGGCGGCCTTCTCTACACGCCGCCGTTCCGTTGAGCTTGAATTGAGGAAGGGCGCACCGGCAGGCCGGTGCGCCCTTTTCGTTTACGTCACAGGGAGACCGGCGCACGCGGGACGCGAGTTCCCAATGGCCCGACGAATGTCGGGCGCGGTGCCGGGAAATGAGGAAAAGCACTGATGGCAAGCGTCTCGGAAACGCCGAAGGCATCCTTTCGGCTGGGAATGCTGGTTTACGACACCCGCTATCGTTCGATCACGATCCAGGTTGTCGTAATGATCCTGTTCATGGCCGGCGTCTGGTGGCTTCTGGACAACCTGTTCAACAATCTGGCCGAACGGGGAAAGGACCTGAGCTTCAGCTTCCTCTGGAACAGGGCTGGCTACGACATCAACCAGACCCTTATTCCCTATACGAATGACAGCACGCATTTCCGCGCACTTCTCGTCGGGTTGGTGAACACGATCCTCGTGGCGGTACTCGGCTGTATCGCCGCGACGATCATCGGCGTCTTCGTCGGTGTTCTGCGGCTGTCGTCGAACTGGCTCGTCGCGCGGCTGATGACGGTTTATGTCGAGATTTTCCGCAACGTGCCGGTGCTTTTGTGGATTCTGGTGGCCTTCGCGGTTTTCACCGAGATCACGCCCCAGCCGCGGGATTTCAGGGTAACGGATGAGATGGTCGCGGCCGGCGAAAAACCCGCCGCGTCGAAGATTCTGTTCGGCAGCGTGGCGGTGACCAATCGCGGAACCTTCATTCCGAAGGCTCTCTATTCCCGTTCCCTCGGGGAAGTTCACGTTGGCTTCATGCCGATCAATCTGAACACGATGGCGGTTCTCGCGGCGATCATCATCGGCGTGGTCGTGTTCGTCGGCATCCGGCGGCGCGCCACGGCGATCCAGGAGGCGACGGGCGACCGTCCGGTCACCTGGTGGAAACAGATACTCGCGCTTTTCGGCCCGGTCCTGGCAGTGCTGATCGCGCTGGGCTTCCATCTCGAGATTCCGACACTGGGCGGTTTCAACTTTGCAGGTGGCATCCTGGTGTCGAACTCGCTCATGGCGCTCTGGCTCGGCCTGACGCTCTACACCGCGGCATTCATCGGCGAGATCGTTCGGGCCGGCATCGCCGCGATCTCGAAAGGACAGACCGAGGCATCCTATGCGTTAGGCCTGCGTCCCGGCAGAACGATGAGCCTTGTCATCCTGCCGCAGGCGCTGCGCGTCATCATTCCGCCGCTGATCTCCCAATACCTCAACCTGACCAAGAACTCCTCGCTCGCGATCGCGGTCAGCTACATGGACCTTCGCGGAACGCTCGGGGGGATCACGCTGAACCAGACCGGGCGCGAGCTGGAATGCATGCTGCTGCTGATGCTGATCTATCTGGTGATCAGCCTGCTGATTTCCTCGGTGATGAATGTCTACAACAACGCCGTCCGGTTGAAGGAGCGCTGATATGTCCGAGATGCATGCCCACAGCGCCCGCTATGTCCGTGAGCAGATGCTGCCGCAGGCGGCTCCACCGGTGCTTGAAGCCGGTGCCATCAAATGGCTGCGGGAAAACCTGTTCTCGGGACTGATGAACACGGTTCTGACAGTGGTCGGCATCGTGACGATTCTCTATCTCTTGAACCTCACCCTGCCGTGGTTCCTCCATGGCGTGTGGACGGCAAACTCGCTGGGCGAATGCCGCAGCATCATTGCCGCAAACTGGGGTGAGGGCGCGCATGGCGCCTGCTGGGCGATGATCAACGAAAGGTGGAACCAGTTCCTGTTTGGTTTCTATCCGCGCGGCCTTTATTGGCGACCGGTGCTCGCGTTCCTGTTCCTTTTCGTCGCGGTCGCGCCGATCCTTTTCGCGGAACGTTCGGTGAAGCTTTACGCGGCTGGCGGTGTCGTCGCCGTGCTGGTCTTTTGGCTTTCGGCCGCCTACGGAGATTTCCTGCCCGTCGGCATTCTTATCCTCATCGCGGCGATCACGGCGCTTCTGACGATGCGCGGCAGCAATTGGCCGGGCAATCTTCTGTGGTTCTCGGGCATCTACCCAGCGCTGGCGATGTGGCTTCTTTGGGGCGGGTCGATCTGGCTTCCCGTCATGATCGTTCTGGGATTCGTGCTGGGTTGGGTCGCGTTTCGTGTGCTCGCGCCGATGACCGGCGTGATCGTGGCGATCATGGCAGCGGCCCTGGTGCCGGTCCTTTTCTGGTACTTGGCTTCCGAACCGCTCATCGAAAGCCTGAGCGGCATCACTGGCCGCAACAAGCCCTTCTGGCTGACCAAGGTCAATTCCGACCAATTCGGCGGTTTCGTCCTTGCCTTCACGATCGGCATTTCCGGCATCGTCATTTCTCTGCCGATGGGGATCGTCCTGGCGCTTGGGCGGCGGTCGGACATGTTGCTCGTCAAGTCGCTCTGCGTCGGTTTCATCGAGTTCATCCGCGGTGTCCCACTCATCACGCTTCTCTTCACGGCGTCGCTGCTTCTGAACTACTTCCTGCCGCCGGGGACGAATTTCGATATCATCCTGCGGGTCATCATCATGGTCACGCTCTTTTCGGCGGCCTATATCGCCGAGGTGATCCGGGGTGGCCTAGCCGCCCTGCCGCGCGGCCAGTACGAGGCGGCCGACGCGCTCGGCCTTGACTACTGGAAGGCGCAGCAGTTGGTCATCATGCCGCAGGCGCTCAAGATATCCATTCCCGGTATTGTCTCGTCATTCATCGGTCTCTTCAAGGACACGACGCTCGTCGTCTTTGTCGCACTTCTCGACCCTCTGAAGGGCATCACCGACGCCGTCCGCGCCTCGATCGACTGGAAGGGCATCTACTGGGAGCCCTACATCTTCGTCGGCGCCATCTTCTTCGTCATCTGCTTCAGCATGTCGCGCTACTCCATGTATCTCGAGCGCAAGCTGCAACGTGAACACCGTTAAGGAGACTCCCATGTCGGACCCGCATGCTGTCACACGCGAAATCGACCGCAGCCATATGCAGATCAGCGACGAAGTCGCGATCCAGATCAGCGGAATGAACAAGTGGTACGGGGCGTTCCATGTGCTCCGCGACATCAACATGACCGTCAACCGGGGCGAACGGATCGTCATCTGCGGCCCGTCCGGTTCGGGCAAATCGACGCTCATTCGTTGCATCAACCGGCTGGAAGAACACCAGCAGGGCAAGATCGTCGTCGACGGGATCGAGCTGACCTCGGACCTCAAGAACATCGACAAGGTGCGGTCCGAAGTCGGGATGGTGTTCCAGCACTTCAACCTCTTCCCCCATCTTACCGTGCTTGAGAACTGCACGCTGGCCCCGATCTGGGTCAGAAAGACGCCAAAACGCGAGGCCGACGCGACGGCGATGGAGTATCTCGAAAAGGTGAAGATCCCCGAGCAGGCGCTCAAATATCCCGGTCAGCTGTCAGGCGGCCAGCAGCAGCGCGTCGCCATTGCCCGATCGCTTTGCATGCAGCCGCGGATCATGCTTTTCGACGAACCGACTTCCGCACTCGACCCCGAGATGATCAAGGAAGTGCTCGACACGATGATCGAGCTTGCTGAAGAGGGGATGACGATGCTGTGCGTGACCCACGAAATGGGCTTCGCCCAGGCCGTGGCAAACCGGGTGATCTTCATGGACCAGGGCCAGATCGTCGAACAGAACGAGCCGAAGGAGTTCTTCAACAATCCGCAATCGGATCGTACGAAGTTGTTCCTAAGTCAGATCCTCGGCCACTGACTCGGTTTCGGGGCGGCTTCAATCCCGCCCCGACGGGATGAAAAAGTCGAGTACGCTGCCCTCGCCGGGCTTCACTTCGGCCCAGCTCTCCGCCTGGAAGTCCACGACCAGCGTGGCAGCGGTCGGGTAGCGCCGGAAGTCCGGGTCGGCGGGTTGCCTCGCGGGCAGCCGTGCGGCCAGTTCCGCGATGCCGGGATTGTGGCCGATCATCATGACGCAGTCGCCGCTCGCCTGCGCCAGAACCTCCAGCATCGTGTCAGGAGAGGCGTGGTAGAGCGCCGGCACATAGTCCACTTGCGGGATCACCTCGAGCGGTGCGGCGAAGACGCGGGTCCAGGTCTCCCGCGTCCGCTCGGCGGTCGAGCACAGGACCTGATCCGGCTCGTACCCGCGCGACAAGAGCCATTCGCCCAGTTCAAGCGCCGCACGCCGGCCGCGCGCATTCAGCGGGCGGTCGTGATCCTCAAGCGACGGATCGTCCCAGGCGGACTTGGCGTGGCGGGTCAGGATCAGTCGGCGATGGCCGGCGGGTGTCATCTGTGAAAAAGCCTCATGTGATAGGCGGACTGCTGGGGCAGCCTGCCATAGGCCCGTGACACGGGGCAAGCGCGACGGACGGCGCAGCCGAAAGAAAGACAGTCCTCTCCGCCGGCGGTGTCGAGAAACCGATGACACTCGGGCACGTCATAGCCGCCGCCGGCCAGTGCGCCGGCCGGGCATGCGCCGAGGCAGGGCTTTGCCGCGCAGGCGACGCATGGGCTGGTCGCCGGTTGCTCCGGCAGCTCGATCCGCTGCGAAAGGGCAATTGCCCCCCGATAGGAAACCATCAATCCGGCACGGTCATGGACGAGCAAGGTGACGGGCGAGGGCCAGGCCCGCCCGGTTCTGACCGCCCAGCGATAGAACGGGTGATAGGGCGGTCCGCCAAACGGGAAAAGCGCGGTGCCGTCGAAGTGCTCCGCGATCTCCCGGACCGCGCGTATCGACCAGCGGTCGATCGGATCGGGCCCGCCGTCGCACCATTCCGGCGCAGCGGTCACATGCGCCCAGAAGCCCGGTTCTTCAGGGCCGAGCAGGATCAGGGTTTGGGTGCCGGATGGGGCGTTGTCGGAAGGTTCGGCATGGAAAGCGCCGAAGACCGCCAGATTGTGGCGGGCGGCTGCGTTTTCGATCTCAGTCAGGCTCGCCAGGGGCATGCCGCGACCATGCCCCAGCGAATGTGCCGCCGCAATGCGTGCGCGAAGGTCACGGGCTGCGGGGTTTTACCCTCGGTTCGGTCGAGCGGATGATGCTGCCCGCACCATGATCGGTGAAAAGCTCCAGAAGGCAGGCGTTCGGCTGGCGACCGTCAAGGATCACGACAGCGCGGACCCCGTCGGCCAGAGCGGCGAGCGCGGTTTCGGTCTTCGGGATCATGCCGCCTGCGATGATGCCCTTTTCGGTCATTTCGGCGACGTCTGCCGGGGTCAACTGGGTGACGACCTCGCCGTTCTCGTTCTTGACGCCCGCAACATCGGTCAGAAGGAGCAGCCGGTCGGCCTTGAGCGCGCCGGCGATGGCGCCAGCGGCGGTGTCGCCGTTGACGTTGAAGGTTTCGTTCGGGTCCATGCCGGTCGCGACCGGGGCCACGACCGGGATGATCCCGGCGGTGAACAGATCGCGCAGCACCTGTACGTTCATCTCGACCGGCTTGCCGACGAAGCCAAGTTCCGGGTCTTCGGCGACGCAGACCATCAGATCGTCATCCTTGCCCGAAAGCCCGACCGCGCGACCGCCCTGATCCATGATCGCTTGCACGATGCGTTTGTTGACCAGCCCCGTCAGCACCATTTCGACGACTTCGACGGTGGCCTTGTCGGTGACGCGCTTGCCGCGGACGAAGCTGGACGTGATGCCGAGCCTGCCGAGAAGATCGTTGATCATCGGCCCGCCGCCATGAACGACGACCGGATTCACCCCGACCTGCCGCATCAGCACGACATCGCGGGCGAATTCGGCCATAGCATCTTCGTCACCCATCGCATTGCCGCCGAATTTCACCACGACGATGGCCCCCGCATAGCGCTGCAGATAGGGAAGCGCTTCGGAAAGCGTCCGGGCCGTGGCGATCCAGTCTCTGTGCATGTCTTGCTTTCTCATCGGCGCCTCAATGGGTCTGGGTCCGGTGTTATCTGCTTGGGCCCTTGCTGCCAAGCGCGACCTCGCCTCAGCGTCTGCCGGGGAGGCGCTGCCTCCCCGAACCCCTCCGGAGTATTTGCGCCACAATGAAAGCGCAGGTTGGGGAGGTCTATTCGAGCGTCGCGATGATCGCGCGCAGGGTTTCGATCCCCGCATGCTTTTCGGATGAGGTGACGAGAATCTCGGGAAAGGCCGCAGGATGCTTCCGCAATGCGCCGCGGACCTGTTCGATGATCTGTTCCTGCTCGGCCGCCCTGACCTTGTCTGCCTTCGTCAGCACGACCTGAAACGTCACCGCCGAGCGGTCGAGAAGGGTCAGGATCTCTTCATCCACCGGCTTCACGCCGTGGCGCATGTCGATCAGGACGAAGACGCGGCGCAGCGTCTGCCGGCCGGCCAGATAGGCCTTGAGCAGACGTTGCCACTTTGCGACGACCGCGACAGGCGCTTCGGCGAAGCCGTAGCCGGGAAGGTCGACAAGATAGTGATCGTCGCCGGCCGTGAAGTAGTTGATCTCTTGCGTGCGACCGGGTGTGTTCGACGCGCGCGCGAGGTTCTTGCGCCCGGTCAGCGCGTTGATCAGGCTGGATTTTCCGACATTGGAGCGCCCGGCGAAGCAGACCTCGATCCGGTCCGGCGGCGGCAGCCCGTCCATCGCGACGACGCCCCTGAGGAAATCGACCGGGCCCGCGAACATCAGCCGGCCCTTTTCGCGTTCGAGTTCGTCGGGTTCGGGCGCAAGCGGATAAGCGATGCTCACGGCAAAGGCTCCAGCAGATCGCCGGTGGAGACGGTGCCGCCTTCGACAACGGTCGCATAAACGCCGAAATCCTGATCGCCCACCAGGCCCTTGAGCGCGCCGAGGGTATCGACGTCGCGCATGCCGGTCGCGGGATTGGCGCTTGTCGCCAGACAGCGGGCGATCGGTTCGACGACCTTCACGATCGCCTTCCCAAGACGAAGGCGGCGCCCGATCCAGCTCCGCTCTTCGAAGGGCCTCAGCCCCTCGATCCAGAAGTTCCCCCGCCAGCGCCGCATCGAAAGATCGAGCCCTACGTGTTCGCCAAGCGCCCGGTTCGACGCGCAGGACAGGATCGAGACCGAGGCATAGTCGGTGTCGGTCAATCCGCGCTCTGCGGCGTTGAAGATGCGGACGGGCTGCGCGCGATCCGGCGGGCAAAGCGGTCGGACCCAGTCAAGAAAGCGCGGCAGGTCGGCATCGTCATCGGGGCGGAAGGTGAGGTCTGGCTTGTCGGGATGGCTGAGCGTCAGACAGCGCGCGGCCTCGTCGAAGCGGGCCGAGATCGCCATGAGGTTCGGTGCCTTGGACCCGCGGGAAAAGTTGGCGCACGGCCCCCATTCCCCGGCCGTAAGCTTCGCCGCGTCATGCGCGACGGCCCAGTGCCGGTCCCAGGGCAGGGTCCGGCCTTCGGTGAGAAGGACCGTCCCGAGCGTCTCGCGGCCATGCGACTTGAGCGGATGGCGCTGGATCGAGGCGACGCGGCGGCTCATTTCCCCGCCGTCTTGCCGCGTTTGAACCCCTGGCGGATATTGCCGAACAGGTCCGGGCGTTTGCCGTGCATCGACATGATCGTGTATTGCTGGATGAAGGTGATCGTGTTGTTGGCGATCCAGTAGAGGACGAGTCCCGAGGCGAACGATCCCAGCATGAACATGAACACCCAGGGCATCCAGGCAAAGATCATCTGCTGGGTCGGGTCGGTCGGTGCGGGGTTCAGCTTCTGCTGGAACCACATCGAGATGCCCAGCAGGATCGGCAGCACGCCGAGCGAAAGGATGAAGAACAGCGACCCTGGCTCGGGCGTCGCGAAGGGGAGAAGGCCGAAGAGGTTGAGGATCGACGAGGGATCGGGGGCCGACAGGTCGCGGATCCAGCCGATCCAGGGGGCATGGTAGAGCTCGATCGTGACGTAGATCACCTTGTAGAGCGAGAAGAAGATCGGTATCTGCAGAAGGATCGGCAGGCAGCCCGAGGCCGGATTGACCTTTTCCTTCTTGTAGAGCGCCATCATGCCTTGCTGCATCTTCTGGCGGTCGTCGCCGGCAGCTTCCTTCAGCTTCTCCATTTCGGGCTGCAGCTCCTTCATCTTCGCCATCGAGATGTAGGATTTGCGGGCCAGCGGGAAGACCAGCGCCTTGATGATGATGGTCAGCGCGATGATCGCCCAGCCCATGTTGCCGATCGCGCCGTGCAGCCAGTGCAGAAGCCGGAACATCGGCTTGGTCAGATAGAAGAACCAGCCCCAGTCGATCGAGTCGACGAAGCCCTTGATCTGCGGCCGGGCCGGATCGACCTTGGCGCCGAAGAGGCGCGCCAGCCAGTCGGGGTCGTTCTGGTAGGCGCTGATCGCTTCCCATTCCTTCGCGCCGGCGAAGAGCATCGTCTGCGCGTCGCCCGTGGTGCCTGGGGCGATCTCCATCACCGGAAGCCGCGCTTCGGTCTGATAGATGTCGGCCCCGGGCACGTATTTCGCGACCGACGTGAAGGCCTGCCCCGGCATCGGTGCGAGGGTCGTCATCCAGTACTTGTCGGTGAAGCCGATCCAGCCGTCTGCGGTGACTTCGACCGCCTCGGCGGGCGTGTTTTCGCGCGCATCCACGTCAAGATCGGGCATGTCGGCATAGTCGATCTCCTGCAGCTTGCCGTCCGAGAGGCGGACCACACCTTCATGCAGGACATAGATCGGGCGCATCTTCGGCAACCCGTGGCGGGCGACGATGCCATAGGGTGCGAGGCGCACCGGCGCGCCGGTCCGGTTTTCGACGGATTGCGTGACGGTGAAGAGATAATCGTCGTCGACCTCGATCATACGATGGAAGATCAGCCCCGCGCCGTTGTCCCAGAGAAGTTTCACGGGCTGGCCGGGTGCAAGCGTCGAACCGGTCTCGACCTGCCAAAGTGTCCTGGCGTTCGGGACAAGTGCGGGATCGAGCCCGCCTGCCGGCGCCCAACCATAGACCGCGTAGTAGGGTTTCTCGGCGTTGAGTTCGGTTCCGCCGACCGGCGCCAGAAGGCGGACCTCGTCTGCGCCAGGCTCCAGCGAGACCTTGTAGTCCTTGAACGACAGGTCGTCGATCCGCCCGCCCAGAAGCGACACGGAGCCATTCAGTCTCGGCGTGTCGATTGTGATGCGCGGCGCCTTGGCCAGTTCGGCGGCGGCGCCCTCGACTTCAGGTGCGGCAGTGGCGTCGGCAACATCGGCCGGGGCGGGCGTGGCGTCCGACTGCGTCGCCGCCGCGGGGACGTCCGGGTCGGGCGCCGGCTCGGGCGGCGGGAACAGCGTGAACCACACGAGGATCACGAGAAACGACAGCACCGTCGCGAGAATGAGGTTCTTGTTCTGGTCTTCCATGATGGGCCTGCCACCCGTCCTGTCTAGGTCTGGGCCGGTTCAACAGAACGGGCGGGGAAAGGTCAAGCAGTTTCGGGGCGATCCGGCGGTCGTCCCAAAGGCGAATGCGCTGGGGTTTCGCTCCTGGGCAGCCGAGGCTGCCACCCGGCGCCGGCCCGGACCCCTGGGCCGATCGCCCCGGACTCATTACCCAGCGCTGCGCGAGATGCCTGGCGTTGCCGAGATCTTGGCGCGATGTTTGGCGAGCCATTCCGCCGTCGCTGAAAAGGGCATTGGCCTGGCAATGACGAAACCCTGCACATGGCCGCAACCAAGTTGCGCCAGAATCGCATGTTCCCCAATGGTTTCGACGCCTTCCGCGAGCGTGCCCAGACCCAAGCGCTCGGCCATCGAGAGGATCGCACCGGCCATCCGCTGCTGGTCCGGGTCGCTGTCGACCCGGGTCACGAATGAGCGGTCGATCTTGATCCGGTCGACCGCGAAGCGGCGGATCGCCGCTATGGAGGCGTGGCCGGTCCCAAAATCATCCAGATCGATCGAACAGCCGAGTCTCGAAAGCGCGGTGATGTTGTGGACGATGACATCGTTGTCGGTTTCGGCGACGACGGATTCGAGGATTTCGACCACCAGCCTGTCTGGCGCAAGGTCGAAGCGGTCCAGTTCCCATCTGAGCTTGGCGGAGAGATTCGGATTGCGCAGTTCCTCGCGCGAGAAGTTCACCGAAACGTTCGGGACGCGAAGGCCGGCCTTGTCCCAGGCGCGCAGCGCCGCGAGCGCCTGGCCGAGCATGACTTCGCTCAGTCGTTCGCTCAGGCCGGCCTCGAGAACCGCAGGAAGGAAGTCCGACGGGGCAAGAACCCCTCGACGCGGATGCTGCCAGCGCGCCAGCGCCTCGAAACCTGTGAGGTCACCGGTATCGGTCGATATCTGTGGCTGGAAATGGGCCACGATCTCTCCGCTGTCCAAGGCGGCCACGATCTCATTGCGGATTTCCGCGTCGACGGCGAATGCCTGGGCGAGCACAGCGGTATAGGCGCGGATCGCTCCGGGACCGTTGCGCCGGGCATCGTCAAGAGCGCGTTCGGCGGCCTGCAGAAGCGCCTTGCCGGTTCGTTCGGATGCGCGGGACGGCAGGCAGAAGCCGATGGAGGCGCTGAGATTGAGTGTCATCGCATCAAGGCTGAGTGGCTCGGCGACCGCCGATCTGAGGCGGCCGGCGATCCGGATGACGGTTTCGAGATCCATGCGGCGGGCGGGGGCCAGTGCGACCGAGAAGCGGGCCTCGCCTGTCCGGGCGATCCGGTCGCCCTGCCGCAGCACCGATGTCAGGCGTTCGCCGCATTGCGACATGCTCTGGTCAAGCGCCCTTTGGCCCAGTCGCCCGGCGAGCTCGATCGCGTCGTCGATCTCGATGCACAGGCAAGCCGTCCCCAAACCACCGGACGGATCTTCGGCAAGGGCGCGATCGAGTGCCTGGCTCACGCCGTCGCGTGCGGAGGCGGCATTTTCCGGAATGCCGGACATTTTCGGTGGAGCTTCAGCACCTCGACCGACCGCATAGGAAAGCGGCAGTGCGATGGCCGCGACGGCAAGCGCCGCGCCTGAACCCAATGCGAACCACGCCACAATGCCGCCCGCAAGCAGGACCGCCAGACCCGCCTGGCGCATTCGCCGGGCTTTCGCTGGCAGCGGAGCATCGTTCTGCAAGGACATCGCCGCCCCCTCGGTTTGCGGCCCGATCGGACCCTTTCGATGAGGTTAGGGCGAGGGGAATGACCCGCGGGTTAACCCCTGGGCGGAATGGAGCCGGATTCTTCTTTAAAATTCTCACGGCTGCTGCCAAGCGCCAATCCGGCGAAGTCGAAAAGCCCCGGATCGAGCAGATGCGAGGGGCGCGCGTTCATAAGCGCGCGGAACATCACCTGGCGGCGGCCTGGGCTGCGCGCCTCCCAGCCGTCGAGGATTTGTTTGACCTGCTGGCGCTGCAATCCGTCCTGAGAGCCGCAGAGATCGCAAGGAATGATCGGATAGTCCATCGCGCGGGCAAATCTCTCGCAATCCGCCTCGGCCACGAAGGCGAGCGGGCGGTAGAGGAAGAGATCGCCGTCCTCGTTCACCAGCTTCGGCGGCATCGTCGCCAGCCTTCCGCCGTGAAAGAGGTTCATGAAGAACGTCTCGAGGATGTCGTCGCGATGATGGCCAAGAACGACAGCAGAGCACCCCTCCTCCCGCGCGATGCGGTAGAGGTTGCCGCGTCTCAGGCGCGAGCAGAGCGAGCACATCGTGCCGCCGGGCGCGATCTTGTCCATCACGATCGAATAGGTATCGGCGTATTCGATCCGGTGTGGTACGCCCATCCTCGTCAGGAACTCCGGCAGGACGGTCGCGGGAAATCCCGGCTGACCTTGATCGAGGTTGCAGGCCAGAAGATCGACCGGCAGAAGACCGCGCCATTTCAGTTCATGCAGGACGGCAAGCAGGGTGTAGCTGTCCTTGCCGCCCGACAGGCAGACGAGCCAGCGCGCGCCGCGCTCGATCATGCCATAGGTCTCGATCGCTTCGCGCACCTCGCGCACGATCCGCTTGCGGAGTTTCCTGAACACCGTAGACGCGGGCGCGCCATGAAACAGCGGATGGATATCGTCGGCATCGTCAAGCATGGCGCCTCGCATGGTCCATAGAACACGCTTGCCATAGAGAAACCGCTCTGGGATCGTCAAGGGAACATAGTCCAGCGGGGTGGCAGTGACCGAAAGCAAACACGAACCGGGTCGTCGTGACACGTCGCCGAGCGCTGCGGGCTCTGCCTTTCTGCTGCTCGTGTTCACCTTCGGTATTGCCGCAGGGCTCATGGTCGCTGTGGTTGGAGCCGGGGTACTTGAGGAAAACGCCAGCCTCATCTTCACCATTTTCTCGGCGGCGATTGTCGTGGTGGCGATCGTCGGCGGGCTGGTGCTGCTGTTTCGCCGTCCGATCATGCGGCGCATCCTCGGTGTCACGGATACGCGGATCGAGAGCTTCGCCGACCCGTTGTCGCAGGTGGCGCGGGCGGCGATGGATCGAGATCCGGGCCTGGCGCTCGGTGGCGCGCGAGACCTGGTCGTGCGCGGTCTGGCGCTTTACGGCTGGTTGGCGACGCGACGCTGGATCGTCATGTCGCTCACCGCGCTCATCGCGGCAATGGCGGCCCTTGCGGGAACAGCGCTTCTGTTCCGCCAGAACGAGCTTATCGCGGCGCAGTCCGGATTGCTGGAGCAGCAGAACCAGAAGATAGAGGCGCAGACCGCCTTGCTGGCGCAGGATGTGCAGCTCGCCGAAGCGGCGCGCAACGCAATGCTTGCGGTGGAGATCACCGAGATCGCCGCCCTTGTCGGAGGTGCCGCCGACGCCGCAATGGCCGATATGGAGGCGGAAGCGGCAGGCCTGGATCGCTTCACCAACATGATCAATGTTCTGGATCCAGCCGCCGATCTTGGCCGCGGTCTGGTGTTGCGCATCGTGTCGGCTTCGCGGGCGGCGCGACCCTATCGTTTCCTTGACCCGGGGTTTCGTGCCGAGGATGACGTCGACAAGATGCAGGTGGCCATGCAGCGCAGGCGCGATGAACTTGGGGCAACCTATGCGCGCATGGCGAAAACCTTTGGCTGGACCGACGGCAGCGCCGGGAACCGCCTGATCGACCGGCCCGCCAGTCCCGAACGCGGCCAACTTCTGCAGGTCCTGACCAGCGGCGGCATTCGAAACCTCGAAGCGCTGAATCACCTCGGTCTGGATCTGAGTTTTGCCTATTTCCCCGGCGCCGATCTCTACCTGATGACGGCGCAGGGCGCGCGGCTGAGCTATGCCGACTTCGGCGCGGGCGCCATCAGGGAATGTGACTTCGGCGGTGCCTATCTGGAAAACACACGGTTCCGCAGGGCGCGGATTCAGAACACGACATTCGCAGTCGTGCAGGAGGAAAAGGTCCGAGCGCCGTGGCGGCCCGAAGATGCGCCTTACTCAAGCTACCTGTCGGGTGCCGATTTCGACGGCGCGACGCTGATCGATGTGGACTTCACCGGCGCGTTTCTGATGGCGTCCAGTTTTGATGGCGCGCTTCTGGTGCGGACGAACTTCAACGATGCGAGCCTCGGCGCCGCCACGCTTCGCGGCGCTGTTCTGATGGCGCCTAAATTCGATGGCGCGATTCTGAAGCTTGCGGATCTCGACGGGGCGGTGGTCTTTGGCGAGGATTTCCTCACGAACCTTGAGGCAGCGGCGAACGAAGGCACCTTCGCGGCCCCAAGCCTTCGGATGGAACCGATGACCCTCGCGGACGTCATGGCGATTTCCGAGGTCGGGAATGCTTTTTACGAAGAGGAAGTGGTCGAGATCACCGAGGGCCTGCCGGCCTTCCGACTGGTGCGGATCGGTGCGTTGGAGGACTGATGCTTCGGGGCTCCGTTCCAGTTCGGCCGGCAGAAGCAGACGGACCCTCGCGCTGATGGGGACAAGCTGGTAATCTCGGGGCCTGCTTTGAGCTATTTTTTCAACGATTTTGGAGGCTGTCATGGACTATGTATTCTGTGTTCGCAGTACGCGGAACGGTGCATTCGGGTCTGATGCGGGTCCGACCAAGTTCCTCAAGATTCCCGCCAACGTCAGACGCCCCGATCCCGCGCACCGCATCACCAAATCCGACTGGTTTCGCGAGGTGACCGAGCTTTCCAGGCACGGACCGCAGAACGAAATGCCGGTCGGCGACGTCCTGCTTTATGTCCATGGCTTCAACACGCCGCAGGAGGTGATGCTGGAGCGGCACAGGCTCTTGCGCGCGGGGCTTGAGGAACTGGGCTATGAAGGCGCGGTCGCCAGCTTCGACTGGCCCTGCGCCGACAATGCGCTCAATTATCTCAAGGACAGGACCACCGCCAAGCTCACCGCGCTTCGGCTTGTTTCGGAGGGCATCACCAGTTTCGCCGCGCTTCAGCGTCCGGACTGTCGGATCAACGTCCACATCCTGGCCCATTCGATGGGCGCCTACGTCGTGCGCGAGGCGTTCGACGATGCCGACGATCGCCCCGCCGTCGCGGCCCGGGCATGGTCTGTCAGCCAGGTCATGCTGATTTCGGGTGATATATCAGACAGTTCCATGGCCGCCTCGAACCCGAAATCATCGTCGCTTTACCGGCACTGCGTGCGGCTGACGAACTACTACAACCCCTTTGACGAGATTCTGTCGCTGTCCAACATCAAGCGGGTCGGCGTCGCCCAGAGGGCAGGGCGGATCGGCTTGCCCGACGGCGCGCCGGACAAGGCGGTCGATGTCTATTGCGGCGAGTACTACAAGACCCATCGCGCAAGGTTCGCCGGCCTCACCTTTCCCACGCACACATGGTATTTCCACGACCGGCGGCTTATGGAAGACATGCTTTTCACCATTCGTGGCGACATCGATCGGAACGAGTTCCCGACGCGTCGGCCGACCGACAGGGGCAATCTCGCCCTGCACGATTGAGATTGACAACGGGCCGCCGGCTCAGCCAGCCGGCGCGGAGGAAAGCGGTGCGAGTTCGGCACGAAACGGGCCGACGTCGCCGATGCAGCGGGCGACCCAATCCGGGTTGTAATAGGTGTCGAGATAGCGCCGCCCGCTGTCGCACATCAGGGTGACGATCGAGCCTTTGCGCCCCGCCGCCATCATCTCGCGCGCGATGCGGATGGCGCCCCAGAGGTTCGTGCCGGTCGAGGCACCCGCCTTGCGCCCGATCTGCGCATCGAGCCAGAGGATCGTCGCGACGCTCGCCGCGTCGGGCACCTGGAACATGCGGTCGATCACATCGTGCTGGAACGACGGCTCGACCTTTGGCCGCCCGATCCCCTCGATCCGGCTGGAACAGGCGCGCGTGAGCGTCCGGTCGCCGCTCTGATAACTGTCGTAGAAGACCGAGTTCTCCGGGTCCACCACGACCAGTTCGGTGTCAAAGCCGCGATAGCGCAGATAGCGGCCAAGCGTCGCCGAAGTGCCGCCGGTTCCGGCGCTCATCACGATGGCGGCTGGAACGGGATGCGGCTCTCGCTCCATCTGGCTGAAGATGCTTTCGGCGATGTTGTTGTTGCCGCGCCAGTCGGTCGCGCGTTCGGCATACATGAACTGATCCATGAAATAGCCGCCCTTGACCCCGGCGAGAGCCACGGCGGCGTCATGCATCTCGGGCGCGCTGTCGACGAAGTGGCTCTTGCCGCCGTAGAACTGGATCAGGTCGATCTTGCTGCGCGCCGTGGATTTCGGCATCACCGCGATGAACGGGAGCCCCAGCATCCGCGCGAAATACGCCTCCGAGACAGCGGTGCTGCCTGACGACGCCTCGATCACCGGCTGACCTTCGCTGAGCTTTCCGTTGCAAAGCGCATAGAGGAACAGCGACCGCGCCAGGCGGTGCTTGAGGCTGCCGGTCGGATGGGTGCTTTCATCCTTGAGGTAGAGATCGACGCCGTTCAGCCCCGGCAGGTCGAGCCGGAAGAGATGCGTGTCGGCCGAGCGCTGGAAATCCGCCTCGATCCGGTTGATCGCCTCGTGGACCCATGCCCTCATGTCCCGTCCGCTCCCGTATTCCGGTTCGCCTCGCCGGAGCCCGGTACCGGATCGTAGCCCGAACCGCCCCAGGGATGGCAACGGCCAATCCGCCGCATTGCAAGCCAGCCGCCCCGGATGGCGCCATGCCGTTCGAGCGCCTCGAGCGCATAGGCCGAGCAGGTCGGCTGGTAGCGGCAGGAATGCCCGACCCAGGGGCTGAGGATCAGGCGATAGGCCCGGATCGGCAGGGCGAAGATATGGGCGAGGGGGCTCATGGCCTTGACGCGTGGATGCGGCCGAGCGCTCGGACCAGATCGGCCTTCATCTCGGCGAAGTCGCGGCTGACGGTAGCCTCGGGACGGCCCACAAGCACGTAGTCCCAGCCGGGGCGGCCATGCGCGGGCAGCACCGCGCGCGCAATCTCGCGCAGCCGCCGCTTGGCGCGATTGCGGGTGGCGGCGTTGCCCAGCTTCTTCGAGCAGGTATAGCCGATGCGGATGGCGTCGGGCATTGCCTCGTCCGGGCGGCGTTCGCGCGCCTGCAGGAGGAAGCCCGCCGCGCCATGCCGCCGCGCCTGCGCAGCCTTCAGAAAGTCCGCACGCTTGGAAAGCGTCAGGCAAACGGAAACCGCCGGAGGCGCTTCCGTGCCCCGGCCGTCCTGGCCTTGCACGGTTGCCTCCGGCGGTGTCATGCCGTTTGCCTTGTTCGCCGGCCTCAGGCCGAAAGAAGCTTGCGGCCCTTGGCGCGCCGCGCGTTCAGGATCTTGCGGCCGGCCTTGGTCGCCATGCGCGCGCGAAAGCCGTGACGGCGGGCGCGAACGAGGTTCGACGGCTGGAACGTGCGCTTCATCGCTTCAACTCCGGGTTCTTGCGGCCCAAATCCATGGGATTCGAAGGCCGATGTCATTCGAAGTCCGGCTATTAGACGCGCGCGGCTGCCAAGTCAACTCGGATACCGGAATTTTTCCGCGCGCTGTCCTCCCGTATCGGCTTTGAAAGACGATGCAGATTTGGCATGGTCCGGAATGCGTGTCGATGGTTTAAACTGGCCCGACAAGTGCTTATCCTGACACCTGTGCGCGACGCCGGGCGCCCGGGGTTGGCATCCCGAAAGCGATACCGGGGCCATTACGGGACAGAACATGTTTCTCAACACCCTTTCCGGCCGTTTCCTGCTTTTGACCGTGCTCTTCGTCATGTTGGCGGAAATCATGATCTTCTTCCCGTCGGTCGCGCGCTATCGCGAGGATTACATACTCTCCCGCCTCGAACGGGCGCAGATCGCATCGCTGTCGCTTCTGGCGACGGACGAGATGATCGACGAAGACCTCGAGCGGGAGCTTCTGGCCAACGCCGAGGTCTACAACGTCGTCCTGCGCCGGGACGAAGTGCGCCAGCTTGTCCTGTCCTCTCCAATTCCCTCGCCGATCGAGCAGAGCTTCGACCTGCGCGAGGCGCCCGCCTGGGAACTCATCCGGGATGCGGTCACAGTCCTGCTGGATCGTGAAAACCACGTCATCCGCGTGATCGGCGACCCGGTGAAACAGGCGGGCCTGCTGATCGAGGCGACGATGGACACCGCGCCCATGCGCGCCGCGATGATCGACTATGGCCTTCGCATCCTCGGGCTTTCGGCCGTGATTTCGGCCGTGACCGCGGTGCTCCTTTTTCTCGCCGTGCAGAAGCTTCTGGTCACCCCGATCCGCCGTGTCGTGAAGCACATGAGCGTCTATGCCGAAGCCCCCGAGGATGCCCGCCGCTTCATCGAACCCCAAGCCAGCGTGCGCGAACTGCGCGAGGCCGAGGAGGCGCTCGGCACCATGCAGCGCCAACTGACCGGTGCGCTCAAGCAGAAAGAGCGGCTCGCCCAACTTGGCGGCGCGGTCGCGAAGATCAGTCATGATCTGCGGAACATCCTGACCACGGCGCAGCTTTTTGCCGACCGGATGGAGGATAGCGACGACCCGATGGTCAAGCGCGCAGCGCCGAAGCTCGTCAACTCCATCCGCCGGGCCGTCGGTCTTTGCGAGAACACGCTGACATTCGGCAAAGCCGAGGAGCCTGCGCCGGTTCTGACGCGCTTCAGGCTCGCCCCGCTCGCGAATGACGTGGCTGAAAGCGAGGCCCTGGCGGCCGGCACGCCCGACATAGATTTCGTGATTGATGTCGCCGCCAGCCTCACGATCCGCGCCGACCACGATCAGCTTCACCGTGTGCTGACGAACCTCGCCCGCAACGCACGTCAGGCGATCGAAGCGACGGGTTCCCCCGGCACCGTCGAGATTGCCGCGGGCGAGGAGGAGGAGGGTTGGTGGATCCGGATCGGCGACACCGGCCCCGGGCTGCCCGAACGCACGCGCGAGCATCTGTTCCAGGCGTTCCAGGGCGGCACCCGCAAGGGCGGAACGGGTCTCGGCCTCGCCATCGCGGCCGAGCTCGTGCGGGGACATGGCGGCAGGATCGAGTTGCTGCGTTCCGACGAGGAAGGCACCGAATTCCTTATCCATCTGCCGCACGAATTGAAGGATGAGGCCGACGCGCACGCTGCCTGACATCCCGCCGGCGCGGTGGCCCGGGTGCTGCGCTTTGCCCTTGCAATGCGCCTTCGGGGCCGCTAAATGCCACTTCCACGCACCCGTAGCTCAGCTGGATAGAGCACCAGACTACGAATCTGGGGGTCGGGCGTTCGAATCGCTCCGGGTGCGCCATTCCTTTCCTGATCATGCCGGAGCCGGGGAGTGAGCCGAGTTTCGGATCCCGGAGCCTTCCTGCGCGGTCTTTTCGACCGGGCGGTCGAGGTGGCCGATCCGATGCGTTCTCTCGCCGCGCATCTGCCTGCCCGCCCGCGCGGGCGCGTCGTCGTCATCGGCGCTGGCAAGGCCTCGGCCCGGATGGCCGAGGCAGCCGAGGCCGCGTGGGGGCCGTGCGAGGGGCTTGTCATCACGCGCTACGGCCATGCAAGGCCCTGCGCGGGGATCGAGATCGTCGAGGCGGCGCATCCGGTGCCCGATCAGGCGGGGCAGGCGGCGACGATGCGGATGCTTTCGCTTCTCGGAAGTCTCGGGCCGTCCGACTTCGTCCTGGCGCTTATCTCCGGCGGGGCGTCCGCCCTGCTTGTCGCGCCGGCGGGGGACATCACTTTGGCCGAGAAGCAGGCCGTCAACGCCGCGCTTCTGGCCTCGGGCGCTCCGATCGGCGAGATGAACATCGTGCGCAAGCATCTCAGCCGCGCAAAGGGCGGACAGCTTGCCGCCGCGGCATGGCCGGCGCGGATGCTTGCGCTTGTTATCTCGGATGTGCCCAACGACGATCTCGCCCTGATCGGCTCAGGTCCGACCGTTGCCGATCCGTCGACCGCCGCCGACGCCCAGGCTGTGCTTGACAAGTGGCGCATCGAGGTTCCGCATTCGATCAGGTCCGTGCTGGGTGGCGGGCGGCTGACGATCCCGCCCGGCGATCCGCGGCTTGCGACGGTCGAGAACCGGATCATCGCCGCGCCGTCGCAGTCGCTGGACGCCGCGCGGGACCTGGCGCGGGAGGCCGGTTGCGAGGTCCGGATGCTGGGGGATGCAATCGAGGGCGAGGCGCGCGAGATCGCCCGCGAGCAGGCCGCCTTGGCCCTTCGTCTTCTGGCAGAGCGCCGCCACGGCGACCCGCCGCTGCTTCTCCTGTCCGGCGGAGAACTGACGGTGACGCGGCGCGGGCCGGGCATCGGCGGTCCGAATGCCGAGTTCTGCCTCGCGCTCGCGCTGGCGCTTGATGGCGCGCCCGGCGTGTGGGGGCTGGCCTGCGACACCGATGGGGTCGACGGGGCGGCGGATGTCGCCGGCGCGTTTGTCGCGCCCGATACGTTGGCGCGGGCGGGCGCGGCCGGGATCGACCCAGCGGCGGCCCTTGCGGACAACGACAGCCACCGGTTCTTTGCGGGCGCCGGCGGCCAGATCGTGACCGGCCCGACGCTGACCAATGTGAACGACTTCCGCGCCATTCTCGTTTGTCCGGGAAACGCCCCTCACACCGGCCCAGACGCCAATTGATTCACCAATCGGCGCAAAGCGGCCTGCCCGCGGCCGATTGTTGAGCGTTCAGGGGATTCCGCCGCTCAACCGACGCGAGAATTTCCCCGAAACACCGCGGATGCGCCTTTTTTCCGCCACCGGCCACCGACAGATTGCTTCGTGAGGGGCCGGAAACAGACAGGTCGGAAAAATGAAGTTCGCAGTAGCCATCATCAACCGTTTCTCCCGCGTGCGGCCAGAGCAGGAAGATGCCTTCGATCGGCGTCTGAGCAATCTTGGCGCCCAGAAAATGTCGCGCAAGCGCGCTGCGCTTCCGAGCCTTTTCATCCGTCACATTCACGCCTGAGCGGACTGGGCGCTCAGAAGTTGATCGTGACGCCGGGCAGGTGAAGTTCGTTCATCAGGTCACGGACTTCCTGCCGGGCGGCAACGTTGGAAATGTTGAGGTTCTCGACCCCGACGTCGCGCAGGTCAAGCAGCGTCAGGCCGCGCGGGAAAAGCTCGCGGAATATGACCCTTTCCGAAAATCCCGGGGCCACGCGGAAACCGATCCGTTTTGACAATTGCTCCAACGCCGCGCCCACCTTGCGCTTGTTGTGCATCTGCTGGGCGCCGAGCCGGTTTCTCAGCACGATCCAGTCGATGGGCTTCAGGCCGGCGCGCGCACGCAGTTGCCGCGCGTTCCACACCATCTCGGAATAGATCGACGGCCCGATGACGCGGCTCGTGTCGGGATCGACGCGCGCCAGAAGGTCGAAATCGATGAAGCTGTCGTTCAGGGGCGTGATCAGCGTATCGGCCAGCGAATGGGCGACCTGGCTGAGGCGCGTATGGGAGCCGGGGCAGTCGATGATGATGAAGTCGCTGTCCTTCTCAAGTCCCGCGACCGCTGCCGACAGACGCCGGTCATAGACGTTTTCCCCGGCAGCGAGGCTCGACTGATCAATCTCCGGCAGGTCGCGGTAGTCGGGGATCGGCAGGTCGAGCCCTTCTTTCCGCGCGAAAGAGCGGCGGTTCTCGATATAGCGGCCAAAGCTGCGCTGGCGCAGGTCAAGGTCAAGCGCGCCGACCTTGTGCCCCATACGGGCCAGAGCGGTCGCCACGTGCATGCAGGTGGTCGATTTGCCGGACCCGCCCTTCTCGTTCCCCACAACGACTATATGCGCCACGTCACTGTCCCATCTTGTCGTTCCGCGTCCGCGGAATCAAAAGGCGCGCCGTTCCCAGCGCGCCTTCACTATATGTTGTGCGATTTCGCTTGGAAAGCGCAACGGACTCAGAAACCGAGGCCGGCGTACTTGTTCTTGAACTTCGACACGCGCCCACCGGTATCCATCAGCTTGGCCGAGCCGCCGGTCCAGGCCGGATGCACCGAGGGGTCGATGTCAAGCGACAGGGCGTCGCCTTCCTTGCCCCAGGTCGAGCGCACCTTGAACGTGGTGCCGTCGGTCATCTTGACCTCGATCATGTGGTAATCGGGATGAATGTCTTTTCTCATGGTCCCGCTCCTTACGCCTCAGCCGCGTCTTTGGGTTTGTAGTTGGTGACTTCCGCGATGCGGGCCGACTTGCCGCGGCGATCGCGCAGATAATAGAGCTTGGCGCGGCGCACGCGGCCGCGGCGCACGACCTCGATGGAATCGATGTTGGTCGAATAGAGCGGAAAGACGCGCTCCACGCCTTCGCCGAAGGAAATCTTGCGGACGGTGAACGAGGCGGCGATGCCGTTGCCGCCCTTGCGGGCGATACAGACGCCTTCGTAGTTCTGCACGCGGCTGCGCGTGCCTTCCGTCACCTTGTAGCCGACACGGACGGTGTCGCCTGCCTTGAAGTCCGGGATGGACTTGGCCAGAGCCGAGATCTGCTCGGCTTCGAGTTGCGCGATCAGGTTCATCGCGGATCCTTTCCTATGCTCGCGGTGGTCTCCGCGATGGTGTGCGCGCCTCAGAGCTCCTGGTCTTCATCGGGTCCGCCGCAGCGCCCGCCGGAGGTCAGGTCGTCATTTCTTTTGCTGCTGCCGCCCGACCGCGCCTTGCCGAAGAAGGCGAAGGGCATGGGCCAATAGGCAACCGCCCGGACGACTCGCAAAAGCCCCGGACGGGCGGGGTATAGGGGGCCAGCGCGACCCAATCAAGATGTTTCAGGCCTTGGCGGACGGGATTCTGCGTCTTGCCCGCGTGGGATCCATGATACTGTCGCGCTGCTCCATATGAAAGAACGGGAATGGCGGACATCGCGCACACGGCGGAAGACATGGTCTCGAACATGGCGCCCGAACTTCGCACGGGCGATTACGTATTCGTCACCACGGTGGACCCCGAACTGGCGGCATCGCTCTCCCCGGAGGCAATGGCGATGTTCAGGGAGGATGAGGGGCAGTCGTTCGTCGTGTCCGCGGACCTCGCAAGGGACCGGGAATTGGGTGCGGATCAACCGATGCGGTGCATCACCCTCAAGGTCTTTTCAGCGCTGGACGGCGTCGGCCTGACGGCTGCAGTCGCAACCGCACTTGGCGACCGTGGCATCCCGTGCAACATGATCGCCGCCTACCATCACGATCACGTCTTTGTTCCCTGCGACATGGCTGAGCGGGCGCTTCAGGTCCTGAAAGCTCTCCAGAAACGCCGGCCGGATCAGGATTAGGACGCGGTCGTCTATCCGTCGCGAGGCGTTTTGTGCAACGCCCACAAATCCGGCCTTCGCTCCCTCGTCAACGATTCCGCCTCCGCCCGCCGCCATTTCTCGATCTCGCCGTGATGGCCGGACATGAGGACGGGCGGAATCTCCCGCCCCTCCCAGGTCGCGGGTCGGGTGTACTGCGGGTACTCCAGAAGACCGTGGGAATGGCTTTCCTCCTCGGTCGAACTCGCATTGCCGAGGACGCCGGGCAGGAGCCGCACGACCGCGTCGATCATCGCCTGCGCGACGATCTCGCCGCCGGTCAGGACGAAGTCGCCGAGGCTGACCTCCTCGACCGCGTAGTGATCAAGGACGCGCTGGTCGACGCCCTCGAACCGGCCGCAGAGCATGGTGATGCCCTCGGCCCCGGCCCATCGCCGCGCGATGGCCTGATCGAAGGGCTTTCCCCGCGGGCTGAGATACACGATCGGCCAGCGGGCCCGGTCTTTCGGCGTGCCGATGGCAGCCTCGTCGAGCGCCTTCGCAACGACATCGGCGCGCAGGACCATGCCCGCGCCGCCACCCGCAGGATTGTCGTCGACGTTCCGGTGCCTGCCGATCCCGAAGGGTCTGAGGTCGATGGTCTCCAGCGCCCAAAGCCCTTCCTGCAAAGCCTTTCCGATGAGGGAAAGACCAAGCGTGCCGGGAAAGGCCTCGGGAAACAGGGTCACGACCTTCGCGCGCCACGGCCGGGCGCTCATTGCTCGCTCTCCTCCGGCGGATCGGCGATGATCCGTCCGGCGGTCAGGTCCACGGTCGGCACGATGGCCTTGGTGAAGGGCAGCAACAGCGCCGTCCTTTGGCCCGGCGCATGAACTTCGAGAATGTCGCCCGCGCCGTGATTGAAGACAGCGCGTACGGTGCCGAGCCGCTGCCCGCCCGTGTCGAACACGTCGAGCCCGATCAGGTCGGCGTGGTAGAACTCGTCATCCGGCAAATTGGGCAGTTTCGATCTGTCGGCAAAAAGCGACGTGCCGCGAAGCGCATCCGCCTCTTCCTTGGTCGAGATGCCCGAAAGCCGCGCGGCGAGCCCGCCGTTCAGTTGGCGGGTCAGCGTGACGGAAAAGCTCCGGTTGCCGTCCTCGGTGTATAGCGGCGCATAGTCGGCAATGGCCGCGGCCTCGGCGCAGAAGCTTTTGAGCCGCACCTCGCCCCTGACGCCAAATGCGCCGGAAATGGCGCCGACGCAGATTCGATCAGTCGCCATTCTTTGCCTCCGGGCAATCGGCCGCCACGGTTGCGGCGGCCGGTTTCGCCGCGAACAGCCGGTCGGTCTTCATGCCCAGCCAGAACGCCCCCGCGCAGAGCGAAAGCGTGACGATCCGGCGCATGAAGAAACCGATCAGCATGTGTTTTCAGCCCCTTACTCGGATTTGGCTTCCTCGGAAGGCGCCTCTTCGACGACAGGCTCTTCGGCCGGCGCTTCGGCAGCGGCCTCTTCCGCCGGCGCTTCTGCCGGCTCTTCCACCGCGGCCTCGACCGGCTCTTCCTTCGGAGCGGCGGCTGCCTCTTTGGCGGCCTCGGCCTTCTTCACCTTCTCCTCGGCGCGCTTCTTGGCCTTCTCGCCGGGCTCGGCCTTCTTCATGTTGGCGCGTTCGGATTTCTCTTTCACGCCAGCGGCTTCCAGCATCCGGGCGATGCGATCGGTGGGCTGGGCGCCCTGGCTCAGCCAATACTGCACGCGCTCCATGTTCATCTTCACGCGGTCCTCGCTGTCCTTGGGCAGCAGGGGATTGTAGGTGCCGAGCTTTTCAAGGAAGCGCCCGTCGCGGGGCATCCGGCTGTCGGACGCGACGATCGAATAGAACGGACGCTTCTTGGAGCCCCCACGGGCGAGGCGGATCTTCATGGCCATGTCAGTTTCTCCTTTTTGATATGGCGTGGTGCGGCGCGTGCGATCACGCACCCTACGTGGTTGTTATTTCTGCAGTCTTTCGTGATGCCGGATGACTTCGGAGACGATGAAGTTCATGAACTTCCGGGCGAATTCGGGGTCGAGATCGGCCTCCTTCGACAGCCATTCCAGCCGCTCGATCTGCTCGGCCTCACGGACGGGATCGGAGGGCGGAAGGTTGTGCTCGGCCTTCAGCCGCCCCACCGCCTGGGTCTGCTTGAAGCGCTCGGCCAGCGTGTAGACCAGGATCGCGTCGAGCCGGTCGATGGACTGGCGATGCTCTTTCAGAAGGCTCGCGGCGTGGATCGTCGGGTCACTCATTCGGGCCTCCGGCAAGTATATGGCATGCGTATGGCATCCGTCGGGTATCCGTCCCGACAGCAATCCGGCGGTGGGGCGCGGCGCGGTGCGTCATGCGCGGCCCTCGCCCGGGTGGCGGTAGACGAGGATGTCGTCGGGATAAGCGGCCTCGGCCGCCGCGTCGCGGGCAGCGCCCAGCCGTTCGGCGACGCGGGCAGAGCGGGCGTTGTCCGGCGCGATGTAGCTGACAAGGCCGGTGAGGCCCAGAGTGCGGGCGGCATGACCGCGATAGGCCCCGGCAGCTTCGGTCGCGTAGCCGTGGCCTTCGGCTTCGGCATTCAGGAACCAGCCCAGCTCCAACTCCGGGTCGCCGTATTCGTGGTTAAGGACGGTGAAGCCCAGAAACTGGCAATCCTCCCGCCGTTCCACTGCCATGATGCCGGTTCCGCGCAGAAGCCAGCCCGCGACCATCTGGCAGAAGTCGAGCCAGGCGTCTTTCCTCGTCCCGTCGCTCTCGTCTTTCCAGCGGTCCGAGAGAACAATCTCCGCATAGGCGCCGAAGTCGCCTATCCGGGGGGCGCGAAGGCGCAGACGCTCCGTCTCGATCACCGGGACCGCGGCGGCGATGCGCGCCACGGCATCTGCGGCAGGGCCGGTTGGGGCAATCTCCCAGGGGCGCGTCATGGCGTCACCCGCCGAACCGGGGCTCTGCCCCGGACCCCGGAGTATTTGGGCCACCGTGAATTGGGGTGGGTCATGCCAACCCCCTCAGATCGTGGCGGATCACCACGTCGCCCGGATCGGTGCCGGAAAGCGTCGGGTCGATCACGCCGCCGAGCCGCAGGCCGAGCGCGATGGAGCGGACGTTCGCCGGGTCGATGATGTTGACGAGGCGGTCCCAGCCAAGGGTCTCGCGCGCCCAGAGCATCACCGCCTTGGCGGCCTCGGCGGCGTAGCCCTTTCCTTCGGCGTCCGGCACGACGAACCAGCCGAGTTCAGGTTCGGGGTAGCCTTCGGGTTCGTAGATGCCGACCTCGCCGACATAGGCGCCGGTTGCCCGGTCATCGAGGCCGAACGGCCCGTAGCCCCTGAGGGTCCAGAGCGCGACATCGGCGGCCCATGTCTTCCAGCCTTCGATCCGATCCAGGGGACCGCGTTCGTGGACCGAGCGGTCGGAGGCGAAGAACGCGGCCCAATGCCCGAAATCCGCAAGACACGGGGCCCGAAGGCGGAGCCGTTCGGTTTCCAGAGTTGGAATATGGAAATCCGTGCCCGTCACTTCTTCTTCCCGAACCCGCCAAGGCCCGACAATCCGCCGGGCAGTTTCAACCCGCCGGGGCCGCCGGGCAGGCCGCCGCCCACGCCTTCGCGCATCCCCTTGGCCATCGCCTCCATCTCGGCGCTGCTCATCTTCGACGGATCGGGCATGCCACCCTTGCCGAGCATGCCTTTCATGGCCTGCTTCAGCATCCCGCCTTTGCCCATGCGGCCCATCTTCTTCATCATGTCGGCCATCTGGCGGTGCATCTTGAGAAGCTTGTTGAGTTCGGAGACTTCCAGCCCCGAACCGGCGGCGATGCGCTTTTTCCGGCTGGCCTGCAAGAGATCGGGATTGGCGCGTTCCTTTTTCGTCATCGAGTTGATGAGCGCGATCTGGCGGCGGAGCACCGTGTCGTCGAAGCCCGCATCCTCGATCTGCTTGGACATCTTGGCCATGCCCGGCATCATCCCCATGATGCCCTGCATGCCGCCCATCTTCAGCATCTGTTCGAGCTGACCCTTGAGGTCGTTCATGTTGAAGAGGCCCTTCTGAAACCTCTTCATCATGCGTTCGGCCTGTTCGGCCTCCAGCGTTTCCTGCGCCTTCTCGACCAGCGCCACGATGTCGCCCATGCCGAGGATGCGGCCGGCGATGCGCTCCGCCTCGAAGGTCTCGAGCGCGTCCATCTTTTCGCCGAGGCCGACGAAGCGGATCGGCTTGCCGGTGACGGCGCGCATGGAAAGCGCGGCACCGCCGCGGCCGTCGCCGTCCATCCGGGTCAGGACGACGCCCGTGATGCCGACCTTGGCGTCGAATTCCTCGGCCACCTCGACGGCGACCTGGCCGGTCAGGCCGTCGACCACCAGAAGGGTCTCGCGGGGCTTGGCGATGGCGGCGACCTCGGCCACCTCGTCCATCAGCACCTGGTCGATCTGGAGGCGGCCGGCGGTGTCGAGCATGTAGACGTCGTAGCCGCCGAGCGTCGCCTGCTGTTTCGCCCGCTTGGCGATCTGCACCGCGCTTTCGCCCTTCACGATCGGCAGGGTATCCACGCCAATCTGGGTGCCGAGGATGGCAAGCTGCTCCATCGCGGCGGGACGGTTGGTGTCGAGCGAGGCCATGAGGATGCGCTTCTTCTCGCGTTCCTTGAGCCGCTTGGCGATCTTGGCGGTCGTCGTGGTCTTGCCGCCGCCCTGCAGGCCGACCATGAGGATCGGGGCGGGCGGGTTGTCGATCTTGAGCGTGCCGGGATCCTCGGCGCCCCTGAGGACGTCGACGAGGGCATCGTGGACGATCTTGACGACCTGCTGGCCCGGAGTGACGGATTTGGTGACGGCCTGTCCGGTCGCCTTGCCCTCGACCGCCTTGACGAAGTCGCGGGCGACGGGAAGCGAGACATCGGCCTCCAAGAGCGCCACGCGGACTTCGCGAAGGGCGGCCTTCACGTCCTCCTCGGAAAGCGCGCCCTGTTTCGTCAGCCGGTCGAAGACGCCGCCGAGGCGTTCTGACAGGTTCTCGAACATATGCGGCCCTCCTTGGCCATTATCTTCTGCCCCCGACAGATAATGCGGGAGCGCCCAAACGACAAACGCACCAGTGGGCGCAACGCGCTGACTGGTGGCGATCCCGGATCGGGGTCCGGGACCGGAAGCGTCGTGACTTCCGGAATTCGGTGGGGTTTAGGGCGGGCCGGCCCCGAAGTCAAGCCGGGGGCCGGCGAAGGGTCAGGCGGCTGAAGATGCGGTCGATGAGCGTGCGGGGGACGGAGGCGTCGCCTTTGATGGACGTGTCGATGCGCAGGATTTCAGTCACGTCGATGTCCATTCCGTATGGGTGGGCGGAACATGGATATGTGCATGGGTGATAAAATCCGGCGGCAGCGCATAGGATCGGTGCGTCATCGCACAATCGTTACCGCGCGGGCTGAAACGGCTGTTGAACCTTTCGCGAAAAGGGAGAAATCTGGCGCCGCCTGTTCGTCAGCGCACAGCGAAGGCGGGCGAGGCCGGTTCAACCGCCTGAACGATGTCAATGGGAGGCGAGCGATGGACAACTGGGATGAGATCCGCACCGCCTACCAGGTCGCCCGGATCGGAACGGTCAGTGGCGCGGCCGAGGTGCTGGGCGTCCATCATGCGACCGTCATCCGCCATATCGACGCGCTCGAAGGGCGGCTGGGCGCCAAGCTTTTCCAGCGCCACGCCCGGGGCTATACCGCCACGGAGGCGGGGCATGAGCTCTTGAAGGTCGCGCAGGCGACGGACGATCAGTTCGCGCATCTGGCCGCGCGGATCACCGGGGCGGCCTCGGATGTCTCGGGGGAGCTTGTCGTCACCTCCCTGCCCGGGCTTTCGGATCTGGTCGTGCCGACGCTCTTGCGGTTGCAGGGCGAATACGAGGATCTGAAGATCCGGTATGTCTCCGACGCGCGGCTTTACCGGCTGGAATACGGCGAGGCGCATGTGGCGATCCGTGCCGGCGGACGGCCGCAGGAGCCGGACAATGTGGTTCAGGGTCTTTGCACGCACCGGAGCGGGCTGTTCGCAAGCCCGCTTTATGTCGAGCGTCATGGGCTTCCTTCAGGCGATGCCGACCTGGGCAAGCATCGCTTCATCGGGCCGAGCGATCCCGAAAACCGGGCGCCGTTCCATCGCTGGCTGGCCCAAAGGGTGCCGCCCGAAACGGTCACGTTCCGGACCAACGATGAACGCGTGGTGCTCGAGGCGGTGACGGGCGGCGCCGCGCTCGGGTTCCTGCCGCTTCTGACGGCGCGGCGCTATCCCGAGCTGGTCGAGGCGCTGCCGGCACGGGCGGACTGGGACACCGAACTCTGGCTTGTCACGCATGTCGACTTGCACCGGACGCCGCGCATCCAGCTTTTCCTCAAGGCGCTGAAGGAAGACGCCCGCGACTGCGGGATGGGCTGAGCCATGTCGCCGGCGGCGCGCGGCCATATCGCCATGCTTCTGTTCTCTGCGCTGGTGGCGGGGTCATTTTCGCTTGGCGTGCTCATGGCGAACGAAATCTCGCCCGTCGCGTTCACCGCGATCCGCTTCGTGCTGGCCACTTGCGTCATCGGTGTCTGGGTCATGGTGACGGGCGGGGTGCCGCGGGCGGCGCTGGCGTCGCCGTGGCGCTATCTGGCGCTGGGCACGGTCTTCGCAAGCTATTTCGTGCTGATGTTCGAGGGGCTGAAGACGGCGCCGGCGGTTTCAGCCTCGGCGGTCTTCACGCTGACGCCGCTTCTGTCGGCGGGCTTCGGCTGGCTCCTGCTGCGCCAGATCACGACTGCGCGAATGGCGGCAGCGCTGGCTATCGGGGCCGCCGGCGCGCTTTGGGTGATCTTCCGGGCCGATCTTGGCGCGCTGCTGCGGTTCGAAGTGGGGCGGGGCGAGGCTATCTACTTCCTCGGCTGCATCGCGCACGCCTTCTACACGCCGCTGATCCGCAAGCTCAATCGCGGGGAAAGCCCTATCGTCTTCACCTTCGGCACGCTCGTCGCCGGGGCGGCTGCGACCTGCCTTTACGGCATCGGCCCGATTCGGGCGACGGACTGGGCGGCGCTTCCCGGCATCGTCTGGGTGACGCTGGCCTACACCGTCGTGTTCGCCACCGCAGTGACGTTCGTGCTGGTGCAATACGCCACGCTGCGGCTGCCGTCGGCGAAGGTCATGGCCTATACCTATCTGACCCCGTCCTGGGTGATCCTGTGGCAGGTGGCGTTGGGCCAGCGCGCACCGCCTTTTCTGGTGATCCTCGGCGTCGCGCTGACCGCGGTTGCGCTGGTGATGCTGCTCAAGGACGAGGAGGGTCGGCGGCGATGATGCGGGGGCTGCACCATGTCGCGGTGATCGTGTCTGACTACACCCGGTCGAAGCGGTTCTATGTGGAGTTGCTGGGGCTGGCCGCCATCGCGGAGCACTACCGGGAGGAGCGGCAATCCTGGAAGCTCGACCTTGCTGTGCCGGGCGGGGGGCGGGTCGAGCTGTTTTCGTTCCCCGACCCGCCGCCGCGTCCGACACGGCCGGAAGCTTGCGGGCTGCGGCACCTGGCGTTTGCCGTCACGGATGTCGCCGCGGCCAAGGCGGCACTCGAAGCGGCGGGCGAGCTGGTCGAACCGGTCCGTGTCGACGAGTTCACGGGCCGGGCTTTCACGTTTCTCGCAGATCCCGACGGCTTGCCGATCGAGCTTTACGAGGACGGTTGAGCCGGGGCGTTCAGGCGGTATCGGGCAACTCGGTCTCAAGGAACCGCTCGAACGCGTCGAAATCCAGCGGGTCGAACTGCCCGAAACCCTGAATCCACACCGTCGCGGCTCGCATCGCGTCGGGTTCGAGCTTGCACCACTTCACGCGGCCGCGCTTTTCCTGGCTGATGAGGCCTGCCTCGGCCAGCACCGTCAGATGCTTGGAGATCGCGGCGAGCGACATCGCGAAGGGCTCCGCCACGTCCGTCACGGCCATGTCATCCTCAAGCAACATCGTGAGGATCGCGCGGCGCGTCGGGTCGGCCAGAGCGGCGAAGATCGTGTCGAGGTTCATGGCGGCAGAGTAGCGGGGCCGGGGGAAATGAGGAAGCGCGCGGTTTCCTGCCCCGTCGTCACGATGCGTCATGCCATGCGCGGCAACTGGTCATCGGTTCCCGCATCTTCCGGGTGGACTTCGCGCCCGCCAGGGCCTTCTATCCCCCGGCGTGAGGGAGAAATACCATGCCGCTGCGCTATTGGGCGCTGATCGTGCTTCTCGGCATCGGCTGGGGATCGTCGATGTTCTTCAACGAGATCCTCTTGCGCGAACTTGGCCCGTTGCAGACGGCGCTGGGCCGGGTCGGATTCGGCGCGCTCGGCTGCTGGGTCTGGGTGGTTGCGACGCGCCGATCTGTGCGGATCACGCCGAAATTCCTGCGCGATGCCGCGGTATTCGGCATCCTGCAATATGCCGCCCCCCTCACCATCTTTCCGATGGCGCAGCAATACATCAACTCGGGCGAGGCGGGCATCGTCAACGCGATGACGCCGGTCATGGTCGTGATCTTCTCGCATTTCTGGCCGGGAGGGGAGCGGGCGACGCTGCTGAAATCGCTTGGCGTGCTGTGCGGGTTCATGGGCATCGTGGCGCTGGCCATGCCGGCGCTGAATTCGGGCGTGAGCGGCGAGTTCGAGGCGCTCTTGTTCTGCATGCTGGCGCCGGCCTGCTACGGCATGGCGCTCAACTGGTTCCGCCGGTTGCAGGGCCGGGACGCGACCGTCATCACCGCATGGTCGCTTCTTCTCGGCGCGGTGGCGTTGCTGCCGGTGACGATGGCGGTGGAGGGCGCCCCCCGCATCCTTCTGCCCGAGACCTGGGCCGCGCTCCTCTTCATCGGGTTCGTGCTCACATCGGCGTCGTTCATCCTGCTCTTCTGGCTCCTGCCGCGCGTCGGCGGGACGACGACATCGACCATCACGTTCATCACGCCGGTCTCGGCGGTTCTTCTCGGCGTCGCGTTCCTGAACGAACGGCTCTTGCCCGGCCATATCATCGGCATGGCGGCGATTTTCGCGGGGCTTCTGCTGATCGACGGACGGGTGGTTCGCGCCGTGCGGCGGGCAGGGCTGGGCAAAGGTCAACCCGGCGGTTGAATATCGCAAAACCGCGCCCTGACGCGCCGTGACGGCGTGCGGTGGCGGGGCGCTGGGGGCGCGGGCTTTCGAAGGCGGTTTGATTTCAATGGTTTGCGGCTCGCTTCCGTTGGCGCAACCGGCATTGACTCGGATCGCCCCACGGCTTAGCAATCGCGCAACTTTCCTCGATGGGGAAAAGCGGGGCGCGCGCGATGCAGGAAGGGCCTGATCCGGTACGGCTGAAGAAGCTGGACGAGAAGATCACCGCCGCCAAGCGCGCCCAGGCTCCGAAGCCGCGTGCGGACGAGCATTATTCGGCCGCCAGCCAGGGCTGGCGCATGGTGATCGAGCTGGTGGCGGGTATCGCGATCGGCTTTGGCATCGGATACGGGGTCGACTGGTTCTTCGGGACCAACCCGATATTCCTGGTGCTGTTCATACTGCTGGGCTTCGCGGCCGGGGTGAAGACGATGCTTCGCACCGCGCAGGAGATCCAGAACGAAAACGCGGCGAAGACATCCGCCGAGGCGAAGGGGAACGGACGTGGCGACGGAAGAGCATAGCGAAGGTCTGGCATTCCATCCGATGGATCAGTTCATCGTGAAGCCGCTCTTCGGTGGCGACGCGGTCAACTGGTACACGCCGACCAACGCGACGCTCTGGATGGCGGTGACGGTGCTTTGCGTCATCGCGCTCTTCGTGCTGGGGACGCGGGGGCGGGCGATCATCCCCAGCCGCATCCAGTCCGTCGCCGAAATGGCCTATGGCTTTGTCCACAAGATGGTCGAGGATGTGGCCGGCAAGGACGCGCTCAAGTTCTTCCCCTACATCTTCACGATCTTCTGCTTCATCGTCTTTTCGAACTTCCTCGGGCTTCTACCCAAGGCGTTCACCACGACAAGCCACATCGCCGTCACCGGCGTGCTGGCCATTGCCGTGTTCCTGACCGTCACCATCGTCGGTTTCGTCAAGAACGGTGCGGGCTTCCTCGGCCTCTTCTGGGTGTCATCCGCGCCGCTCGCGCTGCGCCCGGTGCTGGCGCTGATCGAGGTGATTTCCTACTTCGTCCGGCCGGTCAGCCATTCGATCCGACTTATGGGCAACATGATGGCCGGTCACGCGGTCATCAAGGTCTTTGCGGCCTTCGCGCCGCTGATCCTGATCTCGGGCATCGGTGTCGCCGTGACGCCGCTGTCGATCCTGGCCATCAGCGCGATGTACGGGCTCGAAATCCTCGTGGCCTTCATCCAGGCCTATGTCTTCACCATCCTGACCTGCGTCTACCTCAAGGATGCGCTGCATCCGGGTCACTGAGGTCAGGGACGACCATTCCAACCAATTCCAACCGTAAGGAGATCAACATGGAACTCGCAGCAGCAGCAGCGCTGGGCAAATTCATCGGGGCGGGCCTTGCCTGCATCGGCATGGGCGGCTCGGCCATGGGGGTGGGCAACGTTGCCGGCAACTTCCTCGCTGGCGCGCTCCGCAATCCGTCGGCGGCAGCCGGCCAGACCGCGACGCTCTTCATCGGCATCGCCTTCGCCGAAGCGCTGGGGATCTTCTCGTTCCTCGTCGCACTTCTGCTGATGTTCGCCGTCTGAGCCTTTAAAACCATCCTTACGGCCGGATGGGTGCAAAAGCGCCCGTCCGGGTTCGTATAGCGGGTATCAAAGGGGCCGGAGATGGCAAACACAACGACAGAAGCGGCGACAGGTCAGGGTCTTGCCGACGTGATGGGCATCGAGGGCGGTCACGAGGCCACCTCGGGCGGCATGCCGCAACTCGCTTTCGAGCATTTCCCGAACCAGATCTTCTGGCTTCTGGTTGCGCTGGTCGTGATCTATTTCATCCTGTCGCGCATTGCATTGCCGCGTATCGGCGGCATCATCGCGGATCGTCAGGGCACGATCACCAATGACATTGCGGCAGCCGAAGAACTGAAGGCCCGGGCCGAGGAGGCCGAGAAGGCCTACAACCAGGCGCTGATCGACGCGCGGACCGAGGCCGACAAGATCGTCGCCGAGGCGCGGGCCGAGATTCAGGCGGATCTCGACAAGGCGACGGCAAGGGCCGACGCCGAGATCACCGCGAAAGGTGCGGAATCGGCCAAGCGGATCGACGAGATCCGGGCCGGCGCGGCCAGGAACGTGGCCGAAGTGGCGAAAGACGCTGCGGCCGCCATCGTCGCCATGATGGGCGGAAAGGCCGACGCGAAGGCGGTGGGCGCCGCCGTGACAGCAAAGCTGAAAGGGTGAGGCGATGAAAAAACTTGCAATCCTTCCGACCCTTGCAGCCGGCCCCGCGTTTGCGGCGACTGGCCCCTTCTTTTCGCTGCGCAACACCGATTTCGTCGTGACGATAGCGTTTCTCGTCTTCATCGGGGTGCTGATCTACTTCAAGGTCCCGTCACTGATCGCCGGGCTTCTCGACAAACGCGCCGCCGGGATCAAGTCCGACCTGGACGAGGCGCGGGCGCTGCATGATGAGGCGCGCACGATCCTCGCCTCATATGAGCGCAAGCAGAAAGAGGTCGAGGCGCAGGCCGAGAAGATCGTCGAGACCGCCAAGCGCGAGGCGATGGCGGCGGCGGAGCAGGCCAAGGAAGACCTCAAGGCGTCAATCGCGCGCCGCCTCGCCGCGGCCGAGGACCAGATCGCCTCGGCCGAAGCCGGCGCGGTGCGCGAGGTCCGTGATCGTGCCGTCAACATCGCGGTGGCGGCCGCCGGCGAACTGATCGCCAAGCAGATGTCGGCGGCCGAGAAGAACAAGCTGATCGAGGCGTCGATCGGCGAGGTCGAAGCGAAGCTGCACTGAGCCCCGCTGCTGACGGCAACCTGAAACCCGGCCCCGCGCGGCCGGGTTCTTCATTGGGGCGCCCGCGTTCGTTCAGCCCAGCCCCGCCTCCTGCATGAGCCGCCGCGCCGCCTCGTCCAGCAGGCGTTCGCGGGCGGCGCCTTCGACCGGAACCTTGCCGACCTCGAGGAAGAGGGGCGCGGCGAAGGGGGTGACGCGGGGCAGGGGAAGGTGCTCGATCCGGCCCCCGGCACGGTCGAGCATCGCCTCGATCCGGCCGAAGCTGACAAGGCCGCGCATCGCCTCGGCCCGCGTCACTTGCAACAGCAGATGCTCGGGATCGTAGCGGCGGAGCGTGTCGTAGAGGATGTCGGAGGAAAACGTCGCCTGCCGACCGGATTTCCGCATCCCCGGATGGTTGCGGGCGATCAGGCCCGCAACGAGGGCGACATTGCGGAAGGTGCGCTTCATCACCGCGTTGCCGGCAAGCCAGGTCTCCAGCCCATCGCGCAAAGCGGCGCGGTCGAAAAGCGGCGCGGGATCGGTGACGGGATCGAGCCCCCAGATCAGCGTCGCGTAGTCGGTGGCGACGAAGCCGAGAGGGTTCAGCCCCTCCTCCTCCATCCGCTTGGTGAGCAGAAGCCCGAGCGTCTGCTGCGCCGCCTTGCCGGCGAAACCGTAGACGCAGAGATGGGCGCGGCCCTCGGCGGGGAAGGTTTCGAGAAGCAGACTTTCCGGCGCCGGCAGCCGCGACATCTCTCGCTGGAGCGCCAGCCACTCGGCCGTATGCGCGGGCAGCTCCGGCCAGGTGTCCTGCCTCAGCATGCGCAGGATACGTTCGCTGAGTTGGGTCGAGGTGGAGAACTTGGTGCCGGAAAACACCGCGATCTTGGGTTCGCGGCCGGGCGCGGGCGACACTTCGAGCACCATTTCGCGCAAGCCCACATGGCGCACGACCCTGCCGCCGATCAAAAACGTATCGCCCGGCGCGAGGGTCGAGGCGAAAGCCTCCTCGACCTCGCCGAGCGGTTGGCCACCCAGGCGGTTCTGCCATCGGACCTTGACCATCTCGGCGTCGGTGATGGTGCCGATGTTCATGCGGATGTCGCGGGCCGCGCGCGGGTCGCGAAGCGTCCAGCACCCGTCACGAAGCATCAGTCGCTGCCAGCGATCGTAGGCCTTCAGCGCGTAACCCCCGGTGGCGCAGAAATCGAGGCAGGCGTCGAAGTCGGGGCGGCTGAGGGCGGTGTAGGGGCCGGCGCTAGTGACTTCGCTGAAAAGCTCGTCGGCGTCGAGGGGGCCGGAGCAGGCGGCGATCAGGATGTGCTGGCAGAGCACGTCGCGCGGACCGGGGCCGCGCGGGTCGCCGTCGAGGTCGTGCTCCTTCACTGCCTGAAGGGCGGCAAGGCACTCGACCACCTCCCAGCGGTTGGCGGGCACCAGAAGCGCCTTCGACGGGGCGTTGTAGCGGTGGTTGGCGCGGCCGATCCGTTGCACCAGCCGCTTGACGTTCTTGGGCGCGCCGACCTGGATCACGAGGTCCACATCGCCCCAGTCGATGCCGAGATCGAGCGAGCCGGTGCAGACCACGGCGCGCAATTCACCGGAGACCATTGCCGCTTCGACCCGTTCGCGCGCTTCGCGGGAAAGCGAGCCGTGATGGATGCCGATGGGCAGGGCGTCTTCGTTGGCCAGCCACAGGTCGCGGAAGAAAAGCTCGGCCTGCGCGCGGGTGTTGTGGAAGATGAGCGTCGTGCGGTGGCGGCGGATCTCGGCCAGCACCTCGGGGATCGCGTAGCGGCCGCCGCCACCCGCCCAGGGGGGCGTACTGTCGGTGGTGAGCATGGCGATGTCGGGGTCGGGGCCGGGATCGGCACGGACGATGGCGCAGGGGTCGGGGTGGCGGGCGAGGAAGCGGGCGATGGCGCCGGGGTCCTCGACGGTTGCCGACAGCCCGACGCGGCGCAGGCCGGGGGCGAGGCGGGAGAGGCGCGCGAGGCACAACATCAGCTGATCGCCGCGCTTCGATTCCGCCAGGGCGTGGACCTCATCGACGATGACGCGGGACAGGCCCGCGAAGATGCGCGGGGCGTCCTCGTAGCTGAGAAGGAGGGCGAGGCTTTCCGGCGTGGTCAGCAGGATATGCGGTGGATCGGCGCGCTGGCGGCGGCGTTTGGTGTAGCTCGTGTCGCCGGTGCGGTCCTCGATCCGTATGGGCAGGTTCATCTCGGTCACGGGGGCAGTCAGGTTGCGGCGGATGTCGGCGGCGAGCGCCTTCAGCGGCGAGATGTAGAGGGTGTGAAGGCCGCGACGCGCGCCCGGCGCAAGTTCCGCCAGCGTCGGCAGGAACCCCGCCAGCGTCTTGCCGCCGCCGGTGGGCGCGACGAGAAGAAGCGCGGGGTCGCCGGCGCGGTCGAGGAGCATCTTCTGATGCGGATGGATGGTCCATCCGCGTTGGGTGAACCAGTCAAGGAAGCGTGTGGGCAGGTTCATCAGATGGGTATCTTGCGGCGTGCGCGTCGGAATGGTTTTCGGAAGGTTGTGCGGAGCGCGGCAAGGGCCCCCTTGGCGAGCATCCGCGCTGAGGGCTCGATGCGGAGTCCGGTGTCTGCCAGGCCGAAGTCGCGGGCGAAGGCGTCGGTCCGGCCGAGGCCGGTGATGCGCGCCCAGTGGATGTCGCCCTTGCGCGGACCGTCATGGTTGCCGTGACCGCAGCCCTTGGCGACAAGCGGCGCGGGAACGGGCGCGAAGTCGAAGAACGGGTGCTGCTCGGTGTGGCGGCCGAGAAGGCGGATCATGCTGTCGGGCTGATCGACGGCCGGCGTGGCGGCGGCGACCACGGCGGCGGCGAGGGCCGGGGGGGCGGGCTGAACCTCGTCGTCCCGAAAGCCGTCCGCGAGCGCGCCAAGCCCCGGGTCGATGCCGCGGATATGGGCCCGGAGCGCCTCGCTGCGGAAGATGCGGCAGGATCCGCAGGTCTGGTTGAACTCCCGCACCCGGAAGGCCGCAGCAAGCCGCACGTCCCCGCCTTCGGGCAAGAGCGCTGCGTGGTAGCCCGAGACCAGAATCCAGCCGTCGCGGCCGGGCTTCGGCGCCTTGACGCCGTTCAGGTAGGGGCCAAGATCGCGGTGCACGAAGTCGTCGGCATCGGTCAGCATGACCTTGCCGGCGCCGAGGCGCTCGGTCGCGTAAAGGCTGCCGATGACGTATTTCATCCCCTTGTCGATCTGGACGTCGTTGCGGTTGGCCTCGAAGCCGGGCGTGCTTCCGAGGTCGATGAAGTGAACCGCAGGCCCCATTCCGTCGGCCCAATCGGGAATCCGGTGGCAGACCACGACAATCCGGGTGGCGGGATCGCTTTGGGCCAGGAGCGATTGCAAGGTCAGCCGCAGCACCCGTTCGACCGTGCGATAGTCGCTGACCTTGGCGCCTTCGGGATGCACGACCGGCAGGACGAAGGCGAGGGGGCCGCGATCGTCGGTGGCGGCGGTCCGCTTGGGCGAGAAGCCGGGCTTGACCGAGGGAAATGGCGCCGAGGGGATCGGGTGGCCGAGAAAGCCGCAAAGCTCGGGCCACCCGGCGCCGGAAAAGACGTCGATCTCCAGGATGTCGCCGGGGCGGTCCGCGAAGTGATCGCGCACGGCGCGCCGATGGTCGGCGTGGATGCGGCGGAACCGCGCCGCGTTGAAGGTCGTCACGCCGTATTGCGCCAACCGCACGTCGCGGATGAAGCGGTCATCCGGGTCGGGGTTGGCGGTGAACTGGCGTTCGACACTGGCGAGCCACGGTTCGACATCGCGCGCGGTCAGGATGAATTTCGAGCCGGGATAGCGTTCGTCAAGCTCGCGGAACCAGGTGCCGACGGGCAGATCGGTGACGGCGTCGAAGCTGGCGAACCAGTCGCGCGAGAAATCGCCGGAAAGCCAGCTTTTCAGGCCGAGTTCGCGCATGTGGCGGAAGGTGGCGGCGCGGTAGCCGAGCAGGTCGAGCGCCGCATAGAGCGAGGTCGTGCCGGTCTTGGACAGGCCGATGCCGAAGACTTTGCCGCCGCTCTGCACGCTGATCCCCCCGGCACCCGCCCGTCATCTATACCGGCAGGGCGGACGCAGCGAAAGTCAAAGGCGAGTCAGTGCAGAGCGCGTGACCGCATGGCGCGATAGACGCTCGCGATGGCATGGGGCGGAGTAAGCTGCGCGTCGGAAAGGGCCGAACTCATCAGGTTCTCGATATCCTCGACGAAAGTGGCGATCGAGTCATCGCCGAGCATCGCCGGGAAGCGGGCGGGCAGGACGCCGTCGGTGGAATTTTCCGACATTTCCAGAAGATTGGCCTCGTCAATGCCCTGCGCGCCGGCCCAGTCGAGTGCGAGGCGGGTGATGGCGTTGGTCGAAGCGGCCACAAGGTCATTCATCACCTTCGCCGCGATGCCAGACCCGAAGGCGCCCATGCGGACGGTCTTCTGGCCAAGCGCTGTGAAGATCGGGTCGAGCCTCGCGATTTCATCACGGCTGCCGCCGAGATAGAAGCTGATCCGGCCTTCCTCGGCGGCGCGCAGCGTGCCGCCGAAAGGCGCGTCGATCAGCGTGATCGACACCGGGATGCGGCCCCTGAGCGCACGGACATAGCGCGGGGACAGCGTGGCGGCGACGACGATCGTTTCAAGCGTCGGGACGCATCTGGCCAGGCCGATATCCTCGAAAAGCAGCGCCTCCGCCTCGGCGATGTCGGCGGGAACCAGGATGAGCGTCGTCAGGCCGATCCCGAAATCTGCGGAATCCTCGGGCGCGCAGAGCGCGCCGCGGCTGTCCCGATCGGAAAGCCCGTAGCCTTCGGCCTGAATGCCCGCCGCGCGCAACCGCGACAGGAACGAGCGGCAGGCGCGACCTGACCCGGCTATGCCCACGCCCCGCATCAGTGCACGATCTTTTCGTCGCGCACGAACATGTTCGCCCATGCCCGGTCGACCAGTTCGGGCGACATCTGATAGGGAATGCCCTCAAAGTCGCAGATCGCGATGATCTGATCGACGAGGAAGGTCGGCTGATAGTTCGCGTAGACGTTGTTGATGGTCGGATACTTGACCTTCAGGAGGTGCAGCAGAGTGCGTTCGTCGAGCGGGACCTTCTTCTTCTTCGCCACCATTGCGAAGATCTTCAGGAACATCTCCTGATCCGGTCCGTCGATCTTGATCTTGAAGAAGATCCGGCGAAGCGCGGCCTTGTCGAAGATTTCATTGGGGTGGAAGTTGGTGGAGAAGATGACGAGGGTGTCGAACGGCACCTCGAACTTCTCGCCCGACTGGAGCGCGAGGATATCCTTGTTTTCTTCCAGCGGAACGATCCAGCGGTTGACGATCTTCTGCGGCGGCTCGGCCTGGCGGCCAAGGTCGTCGATGATGAAGACGCCGCCGGTGGCCTTCAGTTGCAGCGAGGCGGTATAGGTCCGCGCCGTCGGGTTGTAGGTGAGGTCCAGCATGTCGAGCGACAGTTCACCGCCGGTGATAACGGTCGGCCGTTCGCAAAGGACATAGCGGTTGTCGAAGCGGTTGGACGACCGGCGCAGCGCCTGGGGATCATCCTCGGACGCTTGCGCGGCGTTGTGCACGATCGGGTCGTAGACGGTGATGACCTGACCCGCATATTCGATGGCGCGCGGCACATAGATGCGGTCGCCAAGCGCGTCGCGGATGCCGTTCGAGATGGACGACTTGCCGTTGCCCGGCGGCCCGTACATGAGGATCGAGCGGCCGGCGCCGACCGCGGGCCCGAGGTGGTCGAGAAGTTCATCCGGCAGGATCAGGTGGCCCATTGCGCCGGTCAGCTGCCCGCGCGACATCTGGACGTTGCGGATCGACTGCTTCTTGACCTGCTCGCGATAGATGTCGAGCGGGACAGGCATCGCGCCGTAGTATTCGGACTGGCTGAGCGCGTCGAGCGCGCGGGCCTTGCCGGCATCGGCAAGCTGATAGCCCATTTCCCCGCCCGAGTTGGCATGCAGCGTGCCGGTCGCCTCGAGCAGTTTCTGCGAGCGGGCGAGATCGACGAGTTCCTGCGTCACCGGGATCGTCAGGGCGACAACGCGCGAAATCTCGGTGACGGTTTCGAGGTTCATCCGAAACATCGTCTTGAGAAGGATGTCGCGCATCATCACCATCGTGAGGCCGGTATCGGCCATGGACTTGGGCGCCGCTGGCGCGATGACGTTGGGCACCTGCATGTTCATGGTCTCGGACTTCCTCGGCCAGGTTTCGGTCGAAGGCGGTCCTGACGCCTGCGTCGCGCCAAGGATTGCCCCCGCCATGGGATTCACACATACACTCTGCCGAGCTATTGTGGCCAAAAAATGGAAACAATTATTGGATTTGAGGGCCGAATGAGCAGATTGAAATCCTTTCCGCTACCTCTTTTCCTGGTGGCGGTGATCGCCGTTCTGGGGGGCGTGACGCTCGCCAAGGGTGCGTTCTACCTGGAAAAACACGAAGGCGACGCGATGCATCTGGCCGAACTGGTGCTGCGCATGGCCGAGGGGCAGTGGCCGCATCTGGATTTCATGACGCCGATCGGCGTCCTTGCCATCGCGCCGATCGCGGCGTTCGTCCGCGCGGGCGCGGGGCTTGGGCACGCGATACTCTATTCGCAGATTCTCGTCGCCGCGCTTTTGCTCCTGCCGGTGCTGCGCGTCGCGAAAAGCCGGCTGCCGGCCTTTTGGGGCTATGCCTACGGCGCGTTCGTGATGGTCCTGTGCCTTGCGCTGATTCACGGCGAGTCGGAAAGCTCCATCTCGATCTCGATGCATTACAACCGCTGGGCCTGGGCGGTGAGCTATGTGGTGCTGCCGCTGGCGCTCCTGACCCCGCTCGAGCGGCCCCGGCCGGTTCTTGACGGCGCGCTGATCGGTCTTGGGCTGGCGGTGCTGGCGCTGATGAAGGTCACCTATTTCGGGGCCTTTCTGCCGGCCGTGGTCGTTGCGCTGCTGGTGCGGCGGCAAGGCAAGGCGTTCGTGGCGATGGTGCTGAGCGGGCTTGCCGTCGCCGCGGTGGTCACGGTGATGGCGGGGCCCTTTTTCTGGCTTGCCTATCTGCGCGATCTGGCGATCGTCGCGGGCTCGGAGATCCGGCCGCAGCCTGGGGCGAGCTTTGCCGGCACGGTGGCGCAGCCGCTCTACATCGCGGGAAGCCTGTCGCTGCTTGCCGCGGTGATCTTCCTGCGCCAGGCGGGGCGGTCGGTGGAGGGGCTGGCGCTTTTGCTGCTGGTCCCGGGGTTCTTCTATGTCACCTATCAGAACTTCGGCAACGATCCGCAGTGGCTCTATCTTTTCGCGATGCTGATGTTCGTGCTGCGTCCCGCTCCGGGTACGCGGAATGCGCTTGGCTGGGACTTGCGCGGCGGGCTGACGGTCCTGGGCATTCTGGCGCTCGCCTTCGGCGCGCCGTCGGCGATCAACCTGACGTTCAGCCCGTTCCGGCACCTCACGGCGAGTACCGAGAAGACGGTGCCGCTCCTGCCGCGACTTGCGGCGCATGACGACCTTCTGAGCTTCGGCCCCCGGCTTTACACCGCGAACCTGACGGAACCCTATGACGGTCCCGGCGCCCCGTTCGCCGCCTACCGGGAAAAGACCGAACGCAAGGATCCCGCGACGCTGAATGGCGAAACGCTGAGAGAATGCACGCTCGATGGCGGGATCGCGGCGTGGTTCGAGGTTGTGGCCGACGATCTGGAGGCTTCGGGCTTTGCCGGAGCAAAGCTGATCGGCACCGACCTCTTTTCGGCCTATTGGCTTTACGGACCCTTCGGAACGGTCAAGGGGGCGGCGCCCTGGTACTATGGCGGGCTTCCTGGCGTCGAGCACGCGGACTATGTCGTGGTTCCGGTCTGTCCGATGTCGCCGAAGTTGCGCGCCGGCATGCTCAAGGCGCTTGATGAAAAAGGCTGGACCCTGCGCGAGGTGCGCAGGACCGAGCTGTATATCCTGCTTCAGCCGAGCAAGGCGATGAGCCCCTGAGACAGCGCCGGGAAGGCGCCGAGCGCCAGGTAGCCAAGAAGCGTGCCGACCAGCGCAAGACCCATCGGAAAGTCCTTGCGCGTCCATGACACCCAGTCCGGCGTCATGCGGCGGACCGCGGGGATCGCGCGCAGGAGGCGGTGCGCGGCGAAGGCGCCGAGAAGGCAGGCCGCGAACAATGGCAGGATCAGGGGAAGGGCATGCGGATTGAAGAAAGGCGCGGCCGCAGCGGCGAACTTCGCATCGCCCGCACCGACATTGGCGATGGCGTTCAGCACGAAGCCGATCGCGAGGATAACCGCAAAGCTGAGCCAGCGTATGGCCCAGACATCGAGCGGAAAGACGAGAAGCCCGACGAAGAAGAACACCGCCAAAAGGGCGATCACCGCCTTGTTGGGGATCTTCATCGTCTTGAGGTCGGACCAGGCTACCCAGGCACAGACCGGCAACACCGCGAGAAACAAGGCCAGAAAGACCTGCTGATCGGACAGTCCCAGCATCGCCGTCAACCGCTCGTCACATTGTTGTTCAGTGCTTCGAGCGCGCGGGACGCTTGTTCGAAGTAGCGCGGACTGGTTTCCACCGCGTCCTCAAGGAGCGACTTGCCGGTATTGATGTCGCCCTGCTTGATCGCCGTGAGGGCGGCCGTATAGAGCAGCTGCGCCCGCTCTTCCTGGGTCATCTGGATGACCGGCATGTCGTATCTGCGCTGCGCGGCACGCGCCAGAACGAGGTTGTTCTTGGTCGTGAAGTTGCCGCTGTCGTAGCCGAGCGCCTCGGTGAAGAGCTTTTCCGCGCCGGTGAAGTCGCCCCGGGTCAGTTTGGAATAGCCCCAGTTGTTGAGCACGCTGCCCGGCCGTGTCGTCAGGCCGAAGGCCGTTTCATAGAAGCTGTCGGCCTTGTCCCATTTCTTGTTGGCGTCGGCCACCATCGCTTCGAGACGATAGCGTTCGTAGGTTTCGTGGGTCGGCGGAATCTGGTTCAGTTCCGTCTCGGCCGCCTTCCATTCATTGGCGCGGATGAGGGCGTCGGCAAGTTCGACCCGGTCCTCGTTGCTGCCTTCGGCGCTGGCGATCACCGCGCGCCAGACCGCCGCCGCCTCGGTGGGCTTTTTCGCGCGAACCAGGGATTTTGCCAGGCCGCGTTTCAGGTCGATGCGGTCGGGATTTTCCCCCGACGCCTTGGCGAAATAGGCGACCGCCTCGTTCGGATCGGCCGAGGTGAGCATCACGTCGTTGAGGTTCGATTCGTCTATGACGTTGACGCTTTTCAACGCGCGCTGAACTTCGGAATCGGAGGATTTCTGACATCCGGACAGGGCCGTCGCCCCCGCGATGCAGAGGGAAATCAGGATAGGGTGGCGCATTTATGTGCGTCCTTTGCTGCTTCTGCCTCAGGGTCCGGTGAGAAGCAGGTATTGCCCGTTCCCGCGTCTCACCAGTGAAAATTCGTTGTTATTGGGTGGATCATAGGTCGGATTTTCCATCTTGGCGAGCGCGAGTCGCAGATTTTCGCGGATGGCGTCCGAACGGCCACTATCAAGCGCGAACGCGGTTCTGAACACGCGGCTCGCCTCGCCGACACGACCTGTCTCCATCAGGACGACACCGAGGTTGTTCCAGGCCGGAACGAAGGTCTGATCGACCTCGACCGCGCGTCTCAGCATGGTTTCGGCCTGACCGAGCCGGCCGAGTTTCAGGTCGGCCGATCCGATCGCCGACAGCACATCGACGGTCGTCCCCTGTTCGGCCGCGCCGCGCAGATAGGCTCTGAGCGCGAGTTCGTACTCCCCTGCCGCCATGAGCCGGTGCCCGACCAGAAGGCCGTCCACTGCGTCCTCGTCGTTGACGCGGCCTGCGGGGGCGAAAGGCGAAGGGTTTTCATCAACTTGGCCGCCGGTCATCTGGCAGGCGGCCAAGAGGCCGATCACGGCCAGAAGCACCGGTTTTTGAACTGCCATAGCCTCAAGGTTTAAAGTTCTTGAAGATCTGTAGCATATCGTAGACCGACGGTCCCACAAGAATAATCAGGAGCGGCGGAACCGTGAACATCATGGTGCCGAGCGTCATTTTGGTCGGCAGCTTGTTTGCCGCCTCCTCGGCGCGCATCACGCGCTTGTCGCGCATTTCGGCGGCATAGACGCGCAGCGCTTCGGCGATCGAGGTGCCGAAGGTCTGCGACTGGATCATCACGGTGACGAACGAGGCGACGTCGGGCACGCCGGAGCGATCGGAAAAGCTGCGCAGAACCGTGGATTTTTCCTTGCCGGCCTTGATCTCCTGCGAGACGATCTCAAATTCCTCGGCCAGAGGCGGATAGCCCGACTTGAGCTCTTTCGACACGCGGATGATGCCCTGGTCCAGCGACTGGCCCGCCTCGACGCAGACAAGCAGCATGTCGAGCGCGTCGGGGAAGCCGTTCTGGATCTCCTTCTGGCGCGAGGCAATGCGCTTTTCGATCCAATATTTCGGCAGGTAGTAGCCGACGGCGCCGGGGATGACGACGGCGAGGATCAGTTGGGTCGTCGAAATCTCGCCGGTGGCGGAAGCGACGATCGCATAGATGACGCCGATGATCAGGAAAGCGATGCCCAGCATGAACTGGATCGCATGGAACGTGCGCACCGCGTTGCGGCCGCGATAGCCGGCGCGGGTCATCTTCAGGCGCGACGTGTCCATCTCTTCCTCGGTCTTCGGTTCGAGGAAGGTTGCGAATTTCGCGAGCTTGTCCGTGGCGCCCCTTTGGCGCAGGGACTTCTTCTTGTCGTCGGCCATGCGCGGGCCGGCGGGTTTCGCGCTGCTCTGAAGCTTGGAATACGGGTCTTCACGCTTTTTCAGGATCGTCGGCAACGTCACCGCGATAAGAAGCACACCCAAAGCCGCGACCGCGAAGAGCGGGCCCAGGGGGCCGAGATTCGCGATCAGGAAGTCGTTGAGTTCAGTCAGCATGGCGGCAGGCCCCCTCAGACCTTGATGTTGACCATCACCTTCATGAAGATGACGTTGATGGCGAGGAAGGTGAAGACGATCAGCGCCGCGGGAATGAAGGCGGGTGTGTCCTTGACGGTGTCGAAGTAGTCGGGCTTCAGAATCTGAATGATGGCCAGCACGACCAGCGGGAAGGACGACAGGAACACGCCGGACCATTTCGCCTCGGCGGTGATGGCGCGGACGCGGCGGAACAGGCGGAAGCGCGCCCGGATGACCTGGGCGAGTCCATGCAGGATTTCCGCAAGATTACCGCCGGATTGCTGCTGGATCGTCACGGCGACGGCAAGGAAGCGCAGATCCTGCAAGTCCATGCGTTCGGCCAGATCCTTGAGCGATTCCGATACGTCGCGCCCATAGGCGCTTTCGTCGGCGATCATGCCGAACTCGGTGCCGAGCGGATCGGGCACCTCTTTGGCGACGATCTGGATCGCCGAGGCGAAGGGGTGACCGACCCGCAGGCTGCGCACCATGAGCTCGACGGCGTCGGGAAGCTGCTCCTCGACCAGGTCCATGCGTTTCTTGGCCTTCTTGCTGACCCAGAAATAGACCGCGCCGACGCCCATCACGACCGCAACGGCCAGCTGGACCGGGGTCGAGGCCGCGGTTCCGATCTTGAGGCCGAGAAAGGCCACGACCGACAAAAGCCCCATCATCCCGATCAGCGCCTTGGGCGAAAAGGCGATATTGGCCTTCTGCGCCTTGGTTGCGAGAATGGAATAGAGTGGAATTCCCTTGGCCTTGAGGTGCTGGCTCGCTTCCTTGCGGAGCTGTTCGAGCACCAGTTCCCGCTGCCCGCCCTTTTCCAGAAGGTCGAGCCTGCGGTTCACCTTGGAATTCAGCGAGATCGACTTGCCGAAGACGACAAGATAGATGCCCTCGACCAGAAGGAGGACGGCCAGGAAGATGAGGCCGTAGATGATCGGGGTAGGGCTGATGATCATGCGCGTTACTCCGCCGCGACCGGTTCGTAGATTGAGGCCGGCAGGTCATAGCCCCAAGCGCGGAACCGGTCGGCATAGGCCGAGCGGACGCCGGTGGCCGTGAAGCGGCCGATGATCTTGCCGTCGGGTGCAAGGCCAAGCCGTTCATAGCGGAAAATCTCCTGCATGGAAATGACGTCGCCTTCCATGCCGGTGATCTCGGTGATCGACACCATGCGGCGCGAACCGTCCTGCAGACGGCTGGCCTGCACGATCAGGTTGACGGCCGAGGCGATCTGCGAACGCACCGCCTTGAGCGGCATCTCGATGCCGGCCATCGCCACCATGTTCTCCAGGCGGCTGATGCCGTCGCGCGCCGAGTTGGCGTGGATCGTCGTCATGGAGCCGTCGTGGCCGGTATTCATGGCCTGAAGCATGTCGATGACTTCCTCGCCGCGCGTTTCGCCGACGATGATGCGGTCGGGACGCATACGAAGCGCGTTTCTGAGACAGTCGCGCTGGGTCACGGCGCCCTTGCCCTCGACGTTCGACGGGCGGCTTTCCATCCGGCCCACGTGAACCTGCTGAAGCTGGAGTTCCGCCGTGTCCTCGATCGTCAGGATGCGTTCGGAATTGTCGATGAAGGACGACAGCGCGTTGAGCGTGGTCGTCTTACCCGAACCGGTACCGCCCGAGACGATGACATTGAGGCGGCAGGATACCGCGGCCTGCAGGTAGGCGGCCATCTCCTCGGTGAAGGCGCCGAAGCGGACGAGGTCGTCGATCGCCAGCTTCTCCTTCTTGAATTTACGGATCGAGACGAGCGAGCCGTCAACCGCGATCGGCGGGACCATCGCGTTGAAACGCGATCCGTCGGCCAGGCGGGCGTCGACATACGGGTTCGACTCATCGACGCGCCGGCCCACGGCCGACACGATCTTGTCGATGATGCGAAGAAGATGGCGCTCGTCCTTGAAGGTGATGTCCGACAGTTCGAGCTTGCCGTCGCGTTCGACGAAGATCTGCTGCGAGCCGTTGACGAGGATATCGTTGACGGTGTCGTCCTTCAGAAGCGGTTCGAGCGGGCCGAGGCCCATGACCTCGTCGTAAAGTTCCTGGAAAAGACCGGTGCGTTCGTCCTTGTTCAGAACGACGCTCATTTCCTCGAGCGCTTCGGTGGTGATCGAGACGATTTCCTGCCGAAGCTCATTTTCCGACGCGTGTTCGAGCGCGCCGAGGTTGAGGTTGTCGAGAAGCCGCTTGTGCAGCTCGACCTTCAGCTCACCCATGCGCTCCTTGCGCTTCTTTTCCTTGTCGAGAGCGGTGGCCTGGGCGGGCGTGACCGCCACCGGCTTGCGCGACACCGCACTTGCCGCCTGCGCGGGCTGCGGCGACTTGCTCTGTACGGCGGCGATCGTCTGCGGCGCGGAAGGCTTCTTGTAGCGGGAAAACATGTTTCAACCCCCGGGGTTTATCAGGCCTTAGCGGCTTCGCTGGCGACGTTGAGATCGAAGATCTGCTTGGCGAGCTTCTGGATTTCGCGCCGAAGCGGGTTCTTCGCGGCCGTCTCGGCCAGCGGCAAGCCGTGATCGTTGGACTGGGTCACCTGCTTTGCCCCGTCCGGCAGATTGATCTCGATCGTGATGTCGAGGCTTTCGGCCAGCCGCTTGGCCCGGCCCTTGCCCGACAGGTCGGTGAATTTCGGTGCGCGATTAAGCACATAACGCAGCTTCTCGAAGGGAAGCTCTTCGGCCTTGAGCGCGCGGATCATCCTGAGCGTGTTCTGCGCCGACCGCATGTCGAGCTCCATCGTCGCGAAATAGACATGCGCCTGGTTGAGCACCGCCTCGGTCCACTGGACGACGGTCGACGGCATGTCGATCACGACGAAATCGAAATTTGCCCGCGCCACGTCCAGCACCCGGTTGATGTCTTCCGAGGTGACGATGTCGAGCGGAAGCATTTCGGACGGCGCGGTCATGACGTGCAACTTGTCGTTGAAGGTCAGAAGCGCCTGAAGGAAACTCACGTTGTCGACCGATGCCGTGTCCGACAGCATCTCGTAGACCGCCTCGCGGCGCGGCAGGTCGAGATAGGTCGAGACCGAACCGTACTGGAAGTCGAGGTCGAGAAGGCAGACACGCGGGGCGTTTTCCTTCTGCATCGTCGCCAGTTCCCAGGCGAGGTTCACCGCAAGCGTCGTGGCGCCGGTGCCGCCGGAAAGACCGTGCACCGCCAGAATCACCCCGTCGCGGTCGCCCTTCGGTTTGAAGGTCGGCGTTGCTGCCGGGTCCAGCTGTTCGGCCGCGGGGGCCCGATGCAGACGTTCGATCGCCTCGTGCAGCGCGTTTTCGGGAAGCGGGTAGGGCACGAAGTCGTCCGCGCCCAGCTTGAGAAGCTGATGCAGCGCGATCGGACTGACCTCATCGGCGATGAGGATGATCTTCAGTCCTTTTTCCTTCGCGGCCGTGATGATGCCGGAAATGCGCGCGAGGTCGTTCTCGTCCTCGGAATCGACCGCAATTGCGACAAATTCGAGCGATTCCGCATCCGGCTGGTTGAGGAACACGATCGCGTCGTCAAAGGTCAGATCGCCCCAGCTCTCGCCAAGCTCGGTTTCCATGTCCTCGATGAGAAGATCGAAATTATTGACATCACGCGAAATCGTGCACGCGGTGATCGGCGCCGGTTCCGGCTGCAAGGCAACTACACTGCTCATTCCCACACGTCCTTTTTCCCTGGGCCATCGATCTTGTCCGCGACCACTGCGGTCAGCCATCCCGCTTTCACAGGATCAACCCACCGGCCCGGCGCGACTCGGGGGACGCGCCATTACTCCTAGGTTTCGAAACTCCCCGAAAATATTGGCAAGATTGGGGCCGAAACATCGAATCAATGCGTCATTTGGAGACGATACTAAGGCATAGGCGGCCTTTGTTGCCAAAGACCGCCTATGAAGAGAAACAATTAACTGATTCGGATCAACCGCCAGAACCGGCTGCGCCGCCACCCTCGGTCACTTCCTGCTGCTGATGCGGCGGAACGGCGCTCTGGACGTATTCGCGCCAGATGATCTGAGCGTATTTGCCGTTCAGAACCGCAGGATGGCTCTTCACGAAGCCCGACACCTCGGTCACGGTGCGGCGGTTGCGCCGTTCTTCCGACTGGACGAAGACCAGAGGCTGGGTTTCGCCGTAGGAGACGACCGCTTCCAGCCGCGAGCGGCTGATGCCTTGGGTCGACAGGAAGGCGACGACCGCCTGGGCGCGGCGCAGGCCAAGCCGCTGGTTGTAGGCGTTCGAGCCGACAAGGTCGGTATGGCCATAGACGCGGAACCGCACTTCGGGGAACTGCCGGATCCAGTCCGCCTGCTGACGCAGAGCGTCCTGTGCCTGACCGTCAAGCGCCGAGCTGTTGAAGGCGAAGTTGACGGTGTTGGGCACCTCGGCGGCGAAACGCCGGGTGAGGTTGATTGTCATCGACCGCTGACCCGTCTGGGTCAGGGTGTTGTTCATCGTCGCGTTGCCGAAATCTCGGCTTTCGATTTCGGACCCGGCTTCGGAGTAGAAGCCGCGGAACACGTTGCTTTCCTTGGAGCAGCCCGCCAGGGCGGCGGCGCCGGCTGCAAGGAGGAGGAAGCGTACAGTCTTCTGCATGGTCTTACTCCATCACATAGCCGTAGGAACCGGTGTAGTCCTGCCGCGCCACCTCGCCGACGGCACCTTTGGACTTGCCTTGCGCGGCCGTCTTGCCAAAGAGGAACAGCTCGGCCTCGGTCGGCGGCTTGATCCGGTCGGTCGGCAGGGCAAGCGCCTCGCCGCGCGTCGGCGACACCAGGTGCGGCGTCACGATGACGACAAGTTCGGATTGCTGACGCTGATACTCGGCACTGCGGAAGAGGGCGCCAAGTATCGGAATGTCGCCGAGCCAGGGAACCTGGCCGTTCAGATCCCGGAAGTCATCCTGCAGAAGGCCGGCGATGGCGAAGCTTTCGCCGTCACGCATTTCGACCGTCGTTTCGGCTTCGCGCCGGCGGAAGGCGCTGACCTCGAATCCGCCCGTCGTGATCGAGTTCGCGGTGTCGATGCCCGAAACGGCCGCGTTGATCGCGAGGTTGATGACGTCGCCGTCGACCACGCGGGGCGTGAACGCAAGTTCGACACCGAAGGTCTTGTACTCGATCGTGATTCCGTCGCGATCAGTGACCGGGATGGGATATTCGCCACCAGCAAGGAACTTGGCCTCCTGACCGGACAGGGCCGTCAGGTTCGGCTCCGCGAGCGTTCGGACAAGCCCCTTGCTTTCGAGTGCTTCGAGAAGCACCGCCATGCGAAGGCTGCCGCTGCCGAAGGCGACCCCGAAGGCGCCGGTCTTGTCGGTCGTCACAGTCGCGCCGCTGAGAAGGTTGTTGATGCCGTCGATATTGTTGCTTGCGCCGCGAAGATCCGTCGAGCCGGAACTGTTGAGAAAGCCGATCGACCCGGACAGCTCCTTGCTGACCGACCGCTGCATCTCGGCGAAGCGCACCTTGAGCATGACCTGCTGGACGCCGCCGACGCTCATCAGGTTCGAGACCCGGCCGGGCGCGTAGCGTTCGGCCAGGTCGAGCGCACGGTCGAGCTTGGCGGTTGACGACACGATGCCGGAAAGCACGATGCCGTCGTTTGCGGTTCGAACCTCGATCTTCTCGCCCGGGATGATCTGTTGCAGCCGCTCCTTGAATTCGGCGACATCGAGCGAGACCTGCACATCGACATTGGTGATGAGCTGGCCGTCCGGCGCCAGAAGCGTCAGGGTCGTGCGTCCCGGCGCCTTGCCGAGTACATAAATCGACCGGTCCGACAGCGTCGAGATATCCGCGATGCCGGGGTTTGCGATCGAAAGCTCCGCGAACGGGGTTTCCGATTCGACGATGACGGCCCGGTTCATCGAGACGTTCAACGCGCTCGAAGCCGTTCCGTTCAGAACTTTCAGTGTTTCCGCCTGTGTCGATGCGGGGGCGACGATGATGAGTGATACACCCAGCATACCTGCCGCAATGGTTTTCTTCATGCTCATGTGACCTGCCTCTCCGATCACGCCTCGTTGGTGGGTCTTTTTTGCCCAGATTGCGCACACAATGCGCGAATGCGTGATTATTTGCAAGAATCAAACATTTGCCCGAGGGTCTTTATGTGGACCCGAGGCAACACAGAGGAACTTGTGGTGGAAATGCAACGCGCCGGCTACCACATCGGGTAGCCGGCGCGGGCGATGAGTTCCGTCCGATGTCAGTCGGTGCAGGGGATCACGGTTTCGACGATCTCGCCGCCCTTGTTGGTGCGGATCGTGCAGACGCGTTCGGGCGCGGCCTCTTCCGGCGCGGCTTCGGCGACGATGCCAAGAAGGGTCGAGCGGTTGATCTCGATCGCGCCAACCTGCTCATCGGCACCGGGCGCGCCAACCAGCGCCAGCGTCAGGCGACCCGTCTGCTGGGCCAGCGCCAGGGAGGCGACCTGCTGCGGTGTCGCTTCGACCGTCACTGTCCGCGCGATCTGGGTTTCCTCGGAACGGTCGGAGTCCGCGCTCTGGTCGATCGCGATCAGTCGGACGCTGGTGTCGATGAGCTTGCTCACGTCCTGGCCATTGATGTTGCCGCCCCAATAGATGTCGACGCGGTCGCCCGGACGAAGGAAGCCCGAGACGCCGGAAGACACATCGACGTTGATGGTGAAGGCGCGCATGCCCGCCGTCAGATTCGCCAGGATGCCGGCATCGACGCCGGGCTCGGTGATCTTGGCGGCCAGAAGCGGCTCAAAGGGTTCATAGCTGCGCAGCGCCGTGCGGGGGCGGGTCTCGCCCTCGAAGAAGACCGGCACAATCGCCGGATCACCGCCCTGCGGCGCGACGATCGCGTTGAAGGCGCCCTGCGGCACCTTTCCGGCTTCCCACTTGACGACGTCAAGATCGTCGCGCGTCAGCCGCGCCCCATACTTGAGCGGATTCTTGGCCACGACGACATCGACCAGACGTGGTGCCCGCGCCTGAGCCTCTGCCAGAAGATCGCGTTCCGCGCGGGTTTGTTCGATAAAGCCCTGTGCCATGTACACGGCAAAGCCTGCGAGCCCGATCCCGAGTACCAACACCAACCCGAATACCAAACGCATTGTCCGTCCTTTCATCGTCACGGGCGGCGAAACCTCACCGGGCCCGTCGACCGCATATATGCAACTTGCACGCTATCCTAGCTGCGAATGAGGCGAAATGGTGGTCAAAGCGCGCCTCAGGAGTGAATTTTACCGGATAGTGGAAACGATAGCGTGAGGAAACCGTGAACTCAAATGACAAAGGCGCCGTTGCCGGCGCCTGTCGTTCCTGATGCCGTGAGGCCCGCTCAGGGGACGGACACGCTCGACAGGTAGTTGTCGATGTTCTGGCCGATCGAGTTCATGTTGCCCTTGAGGCCGGCCATCGCGATCGCGGTGAGCGCGATCACGGCCGCGGTCAGCACCACCCAGTCCACCGTGACAGCGCCGGTTTCGTCCGAGCAAAAATCGTTCAACTTGTTCCAACGCATGTTGCGCTCCATCTCTAATTCGTTCCGCCTGGCCATCTTGCTGACCGCTTATCTCCGTCTCATACAAGCGGTCAGTCATGGCAGCAATGCGGCGCTCTCAGTACATTTTGGCGGTTTCTGGCGGCGATTTCGCCCTAACGTTGAAGGAGTTAGCCTACTCTCGCCAATAGCGAAACAAACGCGACCGAACCCGAAGGCGCGGCCGGTCTGCCGTCGAGGCGGCAAGAAGGTCTGAAGCTTGTGTCTTACGGAACCGGAACCGTCGAGAGGTCGTTGCCGATCTTGCCGCTGAGGCTCCTCGTGCCGCTCTTGACAGCGGTCAGCGCGGCGATGACGGCAGCAGCCAGCACGACCCAGTCGACGGTCACGGCGCCGTCCTCCTCGTTCTGGAATTCCCTGGGGCGACGAGCCGACGTATCGTCAAAAAGGAAAAGCCGCGCCCGAGGGGCGCGGCCAGTCTGCCGCAGCAGCGGCCGGAAACTCTGATACCGTCTCTTACGGAACCGAAACCGTCGAGAGGTAGTTGTTGATCTTGCCGCTCAGGTTCGCCGTGCCGCTCTTGACAGCGGTCAGCGCGGCAACGCCGAGGCCGACGACGGCGGCGGTCAGCACGACCCAGTCAACGGTCACAGCGCCGTCTTCTTCGGCCTGGAATTCTTTGGTCAGCTTGAAAAATTTCATTTCTCTCTCCGTTATGATCGCCCGTCTCTCAGACCGCCCGGCTGCACTGGTGGGGCGACTGTTGCCCGTCTCCGTCGCGGCATGGGCCTATATGGCCCCCGAATCGTGGCAGGAGTTGGGCATTCGCCGTACATTTTCGTGCGGGCGCGCAAATTCGCGAACGCCGATCTAACTAATTGACTCTAATGAATAAAAAATGGCAACAACTTGCCTTGGTCCCTCTTGTCCTGTTGCGAAAAGGCCGAATCATCGGTGTTTTGCCCGATTTGAGGCGCGATTTTCTGGCGCTGTTGGCTATCATCTGAGACAAGGAGCAAGACTTGGACGGAGCAACAGTATGACCCGGTTTTGGGCAGCTACGCTTGCTGGCGGGGCGCTTGCCGCGTTCGTTGCCATGCCCGTCCTTGCGGAAACCGCCGCGAAAAGCGCCGCCGAAGCCTATCCCGATTTCACGTTCAAGCGGATATCCGCCCCGGGCTCGAAACCGCTGCCGGGCGGGGCCAAGCGGATCACCGTGCAGATCGATCCGGCCGAGCAGGCGCGCAGGCTGGCCTCCACGCCATTGCCGCCTCCGGAAAATCCTATCCCGCGTGGCGGTGCGGCCCCCGGCCTCGCGCCCGCGCCGGCGTTGCCGCAGCCAAGCAGCTATGACTGGTACTGGCAAGCCGTCTCGCCGGCGCTGAGCGACGGGGCGGGCCGCTTCTCCACGGCGCTCGCCGCGCTCAACCAGGGACCGGACGGCAAGCACGTCGCGGCGCCGCGCCTTCAGCGGTTTCAGGACATCGCGCGCGCGCACGGCAAGGACATCCTGAGCGCGACGGTCGGCACCGACGTGTCGCCGGCACTGGTGCTTGCCGTGATCGGTATCGAAAGCGCGGGCCGGGTCGATGCGGTGTCATCCGCCGGCGCGATCGGCCTGATGCAGCTCATCCCGGCGACGGCCGAGCGCTTCGGCGTCGCCGACAGCGCGAACGCGACCGACAACATCAAGGGCGGCGTTGCCTATCTCGACTGGCTGATGAAGGAGTTCAACGGTGACCCGTTGATGGTCATCGCGGCCTACAATGCGGGCGAGAACGCTGTGAAAAGCAATGGCGGCGTGCCGCCTTTCGCCGAAACCCGCGCTTATGTGCCCAAGGTGCTGGCCGCCTGGGCGGTGGCGCGCGGTCTTTGCGTGTCGCCGCCTGATCTCGTATCGGACGGCTGTGTGTTCGCCGTTGAAGGATGAGTTGACCCAAAATGACTGACGTGAAGCCGCTCGTCCTCGACGTCGATGGCACCTTTCTGAAAACCGATCTGCTGTTTGAAACCTTCTGGGCCGGGCTCGGGACCGATCCGCGCGCGACGCTTGGCGCCGTCTTGCGGAATTTCCGTTTCCCCGCGCGGCTCAAGGCCGAACTTGCCGCCATCGCGCCGGTGCGGACCGATCTCATGCCTGTCAACGCGGCGGTCGCCGACCTGGCACTCAAGAACCGCATGGCGGGGCGGGAAGTTGTCTTTGCCTCCGCCTCGGACAGCAGCCTCGTCACAAGGCTTGCCGCCGAATACGGGCTGAGCGAGCGGGTCTTTGCCTCGGATGGCGAGGTCAACATGAAGGGGTCCAACAAGGCGCAGGCCTTGACCGCCGCCTATGGCGAGCGCGGCTTTGACTATGCCGGAGACGCCCCGGCGGACATGGCAGTCTGGGAACGGGCCGAAAATGCGCTCGTCGTCGGGCGGGTTCCCAGCGCGCGGGCGCTCAGCGCCTCGGGCCGGAACATCGTCGAACTTCCCGGCGGCTGGAACTGGCGGGCGCTGCTGAAGGCGATGCGGCCGCACCAGTGGGTGAAGAACGTGCTTCTGCTCTTGGCGATGATCGCCGCGCACCGGTTCGACCTGGCGACTCTGGTCCCGATCCTCTGGGGCATCGTCGCCTTTTCGGCGGCGGCGTCCTCCATCTACATCGTCAATGACCTGCTCGACCTCGAGGCGGACCGGCTCCATCCCACCAAATGCCGCCGCCCCTTCGCCTCGGGCGATGTGCCGATCGTGGTCGGCATGGCGGCGTTCGGCCTGCTCGGGCTTCTGGCCATCGCCATCGCGGCGATGCTGAACTGGGCGTTTCTCGGCGTCGTGCTGCTCTACATGGTCGTGTCACTGGCCTATTCGCTCAAGCTCAAGCGGATGCGGTGGGTCGACATCGCCACTCTTGCCGGTCTTTACACGATCCGCGTCATCGCGGGCGCGGCGGCGGGCGAGGTCTACCTCTCGATCTACATGCTCATCTTCATCTTCCCGATCTTCGTCACGCTCGGCTGCGTCAAGCGCCTGACCGAACTGACGCTGGCCACATCGGATGAAAAACTTCCCGGCCGCGGCTACGGGCGGCTGGATCGGGATGACCTGCTGAACGTGGCGGGCCTTGGCACCTTCGGCGCGCTGCTGATCTTTTTCCTCTATTCGATCAGCGACCAGGGGCGGGAGCTTTACCCGACAACGTGGATCCTCTGGGTTGCGATGATTCCGATGGCGATCTGGCTGGTGCGGATGGTCCTTCTGGGCTGGTATGGCAAGCAGGACTATGACCCGATCGTCTTTGCGATGCGCGACAAGTTCGGCATCGGCATCCTGATGATCACGCTCAGCCTGATGTTCTGGGCCGCGGGCCTCTGGTCGCAGTGGTTCGGCGCTGCCTGATCCTTCATGCGGGAAACGCCGCTGCCCGCGGTCAGCCGTTGGCTGCGCGGGTCAGGGTCGCTTGCAATCCGTTCGCCTTGTGATCGGCACGTATCGCGAGTGGAAAGTGGCGGCCGCCAATCGGTGCGGTTCCATCCACCGGAGGCGTTACCCTCCGGCCCTCGGGGGGAGTTACCCCCTTCATGCTCGAGCTTCAGGAAAGCCCCCGGTCTTCGGGGAGGCGCTGAAACCGTTTTTCCATCGTCCGCGAGGGGTGTCGGCCCCCGCGTGGTACCGGGGCCGTATCTAGCGCAGCCGGATTAAGGAAGCGGAAGGGAGGCGTGCGGGGGGGCGTTACGACCGCGCTTTCTCGTTGCCCCCGGCCCTTACCCCCGTTCAGATCGACATCTTCTTGAAGATGAACTCGGGGATATGCCGGATGATCAGCATGATGTAGCGCCAGAAGAACGGTGTGTAGATCACGTTCCGCCGCTTGCGCACCGCCTTGAGGATGTCGGCCGCCACCGCCTCGGGACTTGCCACGAGGAACATCCCGGGCAGGCCCCAGGTCATCGCGGTGTCGACGAAACCGGGCTTGACCGTCACCACGTGCCCGCCGGCCCGCGTCAGGCGGTTTCTGAGTCCGGCGAGATAGGTGGCGAAGCCCGCCTTGGCCGAACCGTAGACATAGTTGCCGATCCGCCCCCGGTCGCCGGCGACCGAGCCGACACCGACGACGGTGCCGCCGCCCCGCGCCTCGATCAGCGGGGCGAGCATCTGCAGGAAGCGGGCGGGCCCGGTATGGCTGTCCGTCACCACCCCGTCGATCAGCGAAGGGTCAGCGTCGATCTCGGCCTGGTCGGGCATGGAGCCGACGAAGACGGCGGCATTGATCTCACCCTCCTCGTCCTCGGCGCGCGCGATGATCGCGGCGAAACCGTCGGGCTTTCGCGCGTCAAAGGCGATGGCTTCGGCCATGCGCGCGCCACGCAGGCGGCAATCGGCGGCCATGGCGTTCAGATCCTCGGCATCTCGGCCGGCGAGAAGGACGGCGGCACCCTCGGATGCGACGGCGCGGGCGAAGGCGCGGGCCATCGCGGACGTGGCGCCAAGAATGATCCAGGTCGAGTTCATCACACGCTCCTCAACGACAGGCGGCGGACCATGTCGGTCATCAGCGCGCCCTTGGGATCGGCCTTGGCGACCTCGGCCTGCCACTGGGACAGGTCGGGATACATCGCCCGGATGTCGGTGCCACGTGCCAGGCTGTCCTTGGCGAAGTAGAGCCGCCCGCCAGCAGCGGCGGTGCGGTCTTCGAGCCGGCGGATCAGCTCGCGCGCCTCGGCGCGGTTGGGGAAATCGACGGCGAGCGTGTAGCCCTCCATCGGGAAACTGAGATACCCGGCGCGGCCCGGCCCCATGCGCTTCAGCACCGCAAGCGGCGAGGCTAGACCGGAGCCGGCGATGTCCTCCAGCATGGCGCGGAGCGCGGGCGCCGAGGCCAAGGGAACGACGCACTGGAACTGGTGGAAGCCGCCCTTGCCGTAAAGCCGGTTCCAGTCGTGGATCTTGTCGAGCGGAAAGAAGAAGTCCGAGATCGGCTTCACCACCGTCCGGCCGCTTTCCGGGACGCGGCGGTAGTAGGCATTGTTGAAGGCGCGCACGATGGGGCCGGCCAGCGCGAAGCGGGGGGCATCGAAGGGCACCTTGCGGAACTTCACCCGCTTGGGCACCAGTCCCGACCCGGTTTCGCCCTCTTCCAGAATGCCGCGCCCCAGCGCCGGCCCCTTGGCGGTCGCGTCGATCCAGCCGACGCTGTAGGTCGCCTCGGAGGCGTCGAGAAGCGACAGGAACTCGTCCCAGCCATCGACGCGGCGTTCGGTCACGATCATCACGTCGCCCTTGCAGGGCACAAGCCTGAGCTTTGCCTTCACGATCACGCCCGTCTGCCCCAGCCCGCCCGCCGTGGCGCGGAAAAGGCGCGGGGTCTTGTCCGGCGTGACCTCGACCTCGCCCTTTTCGGTGCGCAGCGTCACGGCGGTGACATGCTCGCAGAACGACCCCGCGTGGTGGTGGTTCTTGCCGTGCACGTCCTGTGCGATGCAGCCGCCCACGGTCGCAAAGCCGGTGCCGGGCATCACCGCGGGCAACCAGCCGCGCGGTGCGAAGGCCGATGCGATCTCGCCGATCCGGGCGCCGGCCTCGACCTCCAGCACGCCGCTTTCGGCATCGAAGGACAGCATCCGGTCAAGCCGGGTCATGTCGACCACCCGCCCGCCGTCGTTCAGCGCAGCATCGCCGTAGCTGCGGCGCATTCCGATCGCCGGGACAAGCCCGTCTTTCAGAAGCGCTTCGAGTGCTTGGCGGCGTTCGGGCCGGGCAATTTCACCCTGAGCCTTCAGCGCACGCCCCCAGCCCGCATAGTCAGCGGTTTTCCAAAGCATGGGCCCCTCTCAGTGAATAGCGTTCGGCCAGCGGAAACACCGCCATGCCGATCAGAAGCGCGAACCAGAGCGTCGTGACGCGGATGATCGCGGTCGCGGGGATGGAGACCTCCATCGGAACGCCATCGAGCGACAGCAGCGCGATCATCGCCGCCTCGGCGCCGCCTACGCCGCCGGGGGAGCCGGTCAGCCCGCCAGCGAGTGTCGCGAACACGAAGATCAGGATCGCTTTCCACAGGCCGATTCCTGATCCCATCCAGCCAAGCAGAAGGTGGAACGCATAGCCCTCGGCAAGCCAGCCGACGATGCCAAGCCCCAGCGCGCCGCCCAGAACCGCCGCGCCCGAGAACCGGTCGAGCGAGCGGGCAGCGGCGCGGAGGCGGCCGAAAAGCCGGGGCACCCGGCCAACAAGCCGGTGCGCGAGAGTGATGAGCCCGGTCAGGAGCCGCGGCCTGGTCGCAACGAAGGCGGCAGCCAGGGCAAGGATGGCGACCGGAACCGCGCCGCTCACTCCGCCGGCGGCAAGCGCTGCCGACAGTGCGAGGATCAGCGCCATGGCCGCCAGATCGGACGCCCGGTCGACCAGCGCCAGCGGCGCGCTGCGTTCAAAGCTCCACCCGGTTTCGCGCCTCAGCCAGCGCATGCGCACCAGCTCTCCGACGCGGCCCGGCGTCACGACCATCGCGAAACCGCCAAGGAAATGGCGCATGTCCTGCGAAAGACCGGTCGGCAGGCCCAGGCGGCGGGCGAAGAGATGCCAGCGCAGACCGCGAAGGAAATAGTTGACCAGCGACAGGGCAAGCAGAACCGCGCCCTGCCAAAGGGACAGCCGCGCGATCTGGGCGCGCGTCTCCTCCCATCCGGTCGCAGCGGCAAGACCGACAAGGCCAAGCATGAAAAGCGCAAGAAGTCCCGCGATAACGGCCTTGTCGCGCAGCCGCCGTGAGGGCGGTCGCGGGGCAGCTTTGTCGAGATGCGGATCGGCGGTCATCATTGCCCCGCTCGCTAGCAACGGAATGGGGCAGGATTATGATTTTGTTTCGGCGAAGTCGACAATTCTGCGCAGGTCAGACAAAGACGTCCGACCATTCGGGGTGCCGTTTCGCCTGCGCCCGGACGTAGGAGCAGGCAGGGACGATCGTAAGACCCTCCGCTTGCGCATCCGCGACCAGCGCCTTGACGAGTTCAAGCGCGATCCCGCGACCGCGCAGCGCGTCCGGCACGCCGGTATGGTCGGCCACGATGCGGGATGGTCCGGTGACGCGGTAAGTCAGTTCGGAGTCTTTTCCGTCCACGGTCACGACGTAGCGGCCTCCGGCGGGGCCGCTTTCCTTCCGGATGGGGGGCAGATCAGACAATGGTCGCCTCTGTCGCGCTGCGAAGTTCCGCTTCGGTCACGCCGTCGGCGAGTTCGACGATCTTCAGCCCGCCTTGCACGACGTCGAGCACGCCGAGATTGGTGATGATCCGGTCCACGACGCCCTTGCCGGTCAAGGGCAGGGTGCATTCCTTCAGCACCTTCGACTCGCCGTGCTTCGAGGTGTGGTCCATCACGACGATGACCCGGCCGACACCTGCAACGAGGTCCATCGCCCCGCCCATGCCCTTGACGAGCTTGCCGGGGATCATCCAGTTCGCGAGGTCGCCGTTCTCCGCCACTTCCATCGCGCCAAGGATCGCCGCCGCGATCTTGCCGCCGCGGATCATGCCGAAGCTTGTCGCGCTGTCGAAATAGCTCGTCCGGCTCAGTTCGGTGATCGTCTGCTTGCCGGCGTTGATGAGATCTGGGTCTTCCTCGCCCTCGTAGGGAAATGGTCCCATGCCGAGCATGCCGTTTTCGGACTGCAGCGTGATGTCCTTGTCGCCGACATAGTTGGCCACCAGCGTCGGGATGCCGATTCCGAGATTGACGTACCAGCCGTCCTGAAGCTCTTCCGCCGCGCGGGCGGCCATCTGGTTGCGGTCCCAGGGCATGGCTCAGTTCTCCTTGGAAATAGCGAGGGCCTGCTTCATGCCCTCCAGCGTCGCCTCGATGCCGCCCAACCTGTGGGCAAGCATGAGCGATCTTGCGGTGTCGATGACCAGCGCATTGTGCGGCTCGGCCCGTTCGGACGGGAAGTGATCGGCGACGAGTTCGCGGGCGACCGCGATCCAGTGCAGGAAGTCGTCAGTGACGGCCTGTTGGCGCCGGTCGCGCGCCAGGACTGTTTCCTGATCTCGATCGTCCATGCCCGATTCCCTCCTCAGGCGCGCTTGCGCGTGGTGTGGTTCTCGATGCGCTTCTCGTGCTCGCCCTGAATGAGGCGATGGACGTAGATGCCCGGCAGGTGGATGCCGTCCGGATCGAGGCTGCCGCGCGGCACGATTTCCTCAACCTCGGCGACACAGACCTTGCCGCACATCGCGGCTGGCGGGTTGAAGTTGCGCGCGGTCTTGCGGAAGACGAGGTTGCCGGTGTCGTCGGCTTTCCACGCCTTCACGATGGCGAGGTCCGCGACGATGCCGCGTTCGAGGATATAGGTCTCGCCGTCGAAATCCTTGTGCTCCTTGCCCTCGGCGATCACTGTGCCGACGCCGGTTTTCGTGTAGAAGCCCGGGATGCCGCAGCCGCCCGCCCGCATCCGTTCGGCAAGGGTGCCCTGCGGGTTGAATTCCAGCTCGAGCTCTCCCGAAAGATACTGGCGCATGAACTCCGCGTTCTCGCCGACATAGGACGAGATCATCTTCCTGATCTGGCGCGTCTCCAGAAGCTTGCCGAGACCGAACCCGTCGACGCCGCAGTTGTTGGAGGCGATCGTGACATCCTTCACGCCGCTTTCGACCAGCGCGTCAATCAGCAGTTCCGGTATTCCGCAAAGGCCAAATCCCCCCGCCGCGATCAGCATCCCGTCATGCAGGAGCCCGTCGAGGGCCTCGCGCGCGGAACCATAGGTCTTGTTCATGGTCGCTCCCTGAAAGTGCCTTGAGCGTTTTGTGACGCGGCAGCGGGGGCGAGTCAATCGCCGCGCCGCAGCGCAAGGTCAGCCGGTCCTTTTCGCCGCAGCTTTCTTCGTCGCCGGCTTCGGTTTGGCGCGTGACTTTGCCGCCGGTTTCCGGGTACTCGCCTTTCGCGCCTTGCCCTTGCCGCTCTTTGCCGCGCGTTCGGCGATCAGCCTGACCGCGTCCTCCATCGTGACCGCCCCCGGCTCCATCTCCTTCGGCAAGGTCGCGTTGACCTTTTCCCATTTCACGTAAGGCCCGTAGCGACCGGCCATGACGTGGATCATGCCGCCCTCGGGGTGTTCGCCAAGCTCGCGCAATGGCGCCGGGGTTGAACCGCCGCGGCCGCGGCTTGCCTTTTCGGCCAGAACCTCGACGGCTCGGTTCATGCCGATGGTGAAGACCTCATCGGCATCCGGAAGATTGGCATAGACGCGGCCATGCTTCACGTAGGGCCCATAGCGGCCGATTGCGGCCTCGACCATTTCCCCGTCCTCGGGATGCGGGCCGATCTCGCGCGGCAGGCTCAGAAGCATCAGGGCGCGTTCCAGATCGACCGTGTCCGGCGACCAGCCCTTGGGCAGGCTGGCGCGGGGTGGCTTCGGCACCTCATCGGTCGCCTCGCCGCGCTGCACATATGGCCCGAACCGGCCGGAACGGAGCGAAACCGGCTCGCCGTTCTCGTCCTGCCCCAGAAGCCGGTCGCCGCCCGCGTCGCCATCGCTGTCGGCACCGGAAAGCGAGCGGGTGTAGCGGCAGTCGGGATAGTTCGAGCAGCCGATGAATGCCCCGCCAGACCGCGCGGTCTTGAGGTTCAGCCGCCCCGCGCCGCAAGTCGGGCAGATGCGCGGGTCGCTTCCGTCCTCGCGCGGCGGGTAGAGATGGGGGGCGAGGAAATCGTCGATCTTCTCCAGAACCTCGCCGATCCTCAGGTCGGCCGTCTCCGCGATCGCGGCGGTGAAATCGCGCCAGAACCGCGCCAGCACCTCCTTGTAGTCGCGGCTCCCGGCCGAGATGTCGTCAAGCTCCTCCTCCAGATCCGCGGTGAAGCCGTACTCGACGTAGCGGCGGAAGAAGTTGGTGAGGAACGCGGTGACGAGCCGCCCCTTGTCCTCGGGGATCAGGCGGTTCTTTTCCTTGCGCACATAGTCGCGGTCCTGGATCGTGGTGACGATCGAGGCATAGGTCGACGGGCGGCCGATGCCCAGTTCTTCCATCCGCTTCACCAGCGTCGCCTCGGTGTAGCGGGGCGGCGGCTGGGTGAAGTGCTGTTCCGGCACGATGCCGCGCTTTTCCGCGGCCTCGCCTTCCATGATCTGCGGCAGGCGGGCGCCGTCCTCGCCCTCGTCATCGTCGCGGCCCTCGTCATAGACCTTGAGGAAGCCGTCGAACAGCACCACCTGCCCGGTGGCGCGCAGGCCCACCTCGCCATCGGCGCTGGTCACGTCGACGGTGGTGCGCTCGAGCCGCGCGGCTTCCATCTGGCTGGCGAGCGTGCGTTTCCAGATGAGATCGTAGAGCTTCTTCTGGTCGCCCTCGGCCCGCAGGTTGTCGGGGCTGAGGCTCATGTCGGTCGGGCGGATGCACTCATGCGCTTCCTGCGCGTTCTTGGCCTTGTTCTTGTAGATACGCGGGCTGGCGGGGACATAGTCGGCGCCGAAGCGGCGCTTGATCTCGTCCCGCGCGGCGGCGACCGCTTCGGGGGCCATGTCGATGCCGTCGGTCCGCATGTAGGTGATGTGGCCGGCCTCGTAGAGCCGCTGGGCGGCCGACATCGTGGCCTTCGCGCCCATGCCGAACTTGCGGCTTGCCTCCTGCTGAAGCGTCGAGGTCATGAACGGCGCGTAGGGATTGCGGTTGGCGGGCTTGGCCTCGACCGACTTCACCGCAAGATCGCGCGAGGTGATGGCCTGAACCGCAAGTTCCGCCGCCGTTTCGTTGCCGATGCCGAACTTGTCGAGCTTCTTGCCGCCAAGCACGGCAAGCCGCGCCTGATATTCCTGCCCGCGCGGCGTGGCGAGGGTTGCCGTCACCGTCCAGTATTCGCGCGCCCTGAACGCCTCGATCTCCAGTTCACGCTCGACGATCAGGCGCAGGCAGACCGACTGCACGCGCCCCGCCGATTTCGCGCCCGGCAGCTTGCGCCAGAGAACCGGGGAAAGGTTGAAACCCACGAGATAGTCGAGCGCGCGGCGGGCGAGATAGGCTTCGACCAGTGCGGTATCGACCTCGCGGGGGTGGGCCATCGCTTCCGAGACGGCGGACTTGGTGATCGCGTTGAAGGTGACGCGGCGGACGGTCTTGCCCTTCTTCAGCGACGAGGCGAGCGCCTCTTGCAGATGCCACGAGATCGCTTCGCCCTCGCGGTCGGGGTCGGTGGCGAGGATGAGCGTGTCGTCGGATTTCAGCGCCTCTGCGATGGCACGGACATGCTTCCTGCTGTCGCTCGCCACTTCCCATTTCATCTCGAATCCGTGCTCGGTATCGACGGAGCCATCTTTCGGCGGCAGGTCGCGGACATGGCCGTACGAGGCGAGAACCGTGTAATCGGAGCCGAGATACTTGTTTATTGTCTTGGCCTTGGCTGGAGATTCGACGACGACGACGGCCATGACTTCCTCTTGAAATCGCTTGTTCTGCTTCGGGCGGCGAACATGTGGGGCAAGGTCGGGGAATGTCAATGACCGGGCTGGCGACCCGATCGGTTCACCACTGGCGAAACCCGTCCCACCGTTTCATATTGCCGGCAAGGAGGCCACATGGACCCTGACCGGATTCCCGAAACCGCGCTCGACTGGCACCGCGCCGGCCGGGGTGCAGCACTTGCCACGGTGATCGAGACCTGGGGCTCGGCGCCCCGGCCGGCCGGCAGCCAGCTTGCCGTTTCGGCGGCAGGCGAGATGGCGGGTTCGGTCTCTGGCGGCTGCGTCGAGGGCGCCGTCGTGGAAGAGGCGGTGGCCGCCCTGGCCGATGGCAGGCCGCGCGTCCTCAGCTTTGGCGTCAGCGATGACGACGCGTTCGCGGTGGGCCTGGCCTGCGGCGGAGAGATCCGGGTTCTGGTCGAGCCGGTGGGCGCGGCGCTGCCGGAGGACATGCTGGCCGACATCGTGGCCGCCCGCGCCGCCCGCCGGCCGGTCGCCTATCTCGTCGATCTGGAAAGCTGGGAGCGGCGGCTTGCCGAACCGGACGCCGAGCTTGCCGCGCGGTTCAGAGGGGATCGCTCGGGCGTCGAGGGCAGCAGGTTCATCGCCATCCACAATCCACCGCTGCGGCTTGTCGTCGTCGGTGCGGTCCATGTCGCGCAGGCGCTTCTGCCGATGGCGCGGGCCTGCGGTTACGACCCGGTTCTGATCGACCCGCGCGAGGCCTTCGCCACCGAGGCGCGCTTTCCGGGGCAGAGGCTGAGCCATGACTGGCCCGACGCCGCGATGGCGGCCGAAGCGCTCGACGCGCGGACGGCGGTGGTGACGCTGACGCATGACGCCAAGATCGATGATCCGGCGATCAAGGCGGCGCTGGGATCGGAAGTCTTCTACCTCGGCTGCCTCGGATCAACGCGGACCCATGCCAAGCGCGTGGCGCGGCTTGAAGCCGAAGGTTTCGGTCCCGAGGCGATCGGGCGCATCCACGCGCCCGTCGGGCTGGCGATCGGGGCGAAGTCGCCGGCCGAGATCGCGGTGTCGGTGATGGCGGAGATCACGCAGGTGCTGCGGCGGGGCGGCGGCTAATCCTTCAGGATCGGCCGCGCGCACCAGATTTTCGTGAAGGCGCCGGTGCACGTCGTCTCCCGGCCGAGGCCCTTGACCATGAAGCGGGTGTAAAGCCCCCTGTCCTCCATCTGCACGTCGAGCGTTTCGCGGATCACGTCGAAGCAGTCGGTCGGCCTCAGCTTGCAGCCGACGAGCGCCAGCGTGGCGACCGGGTCGCCGTCATCGCCCACGTCGGTCTTGGCCACCAGCGATTCCACCTGCGTCTTCAGCGTGGCGTCGAAATCGCGGATGTCGGGCCTGGTCAGCCAGGCGATCACCGCCACCAGAAGGGCAAGAACCACCACCCACAGGATCACTCTCATCGACGCGTCTCCGAACGACTCCGAAGGCGCTTATGCCGGATCGGGACCGACCCTGTCGAGTCCGGCGTCAGAGCGTGATCCGGAACCGCGCGAAACCGTCCGGCCCGTCGCCCGCAGGCTCGATCTGCACCGCCTTGACGTCGCCGAGATGCTCGGCGGCCTTTGGCCCGGTATCGAAAAGCACGCTGGTTCCCGGCAGCGCCTTGAAATGCCAGTTGGCGTCGGCGGTGGGGTTGATCGTGCCCTGTTCCACGATGTAGCGCACGATGATGTCGCGGTTGGTGTCGGGCCCCTCGAAGATGATCGTGTCGCCCTTGGCGCCGGGGAAATCGCCGCCGCCGCCAGCGCGGTAGTTGTTGGTGGCGATGATGAACTCCGCTGCCGGATCGACGGGCTTGCCGTCGTGCATCAGGTTGACGATGCGGTTCGCGTCGGGGTTCAGGTCTTCGCCCTTCGGCCCGTATTTCGATGGCTGGCTGAGGTCGATTTCATACGTCACGCCGTCGATCACGTCGAAATTGTAGGACGGGAAATCGGGGTTCAGGAGAACCTGATCGGCTTTGCCCGGCTCGACCTGGTTGAACATCCCCGCGGAGCGTTCAAGCCAGTCCTTCAGTTGCGCGCCGGTCACCTTCACCGCCCGGATCGTATTGGGGTACAGGTAGAGGTCGGCCACGTTCTTGATCGCCACGTCGCCTGCGGGCACATCGGTATAGTAGTCCGGCCCGCCCCGGCCGCCGGCCTTGAAGGGGGCGGCGGCCGAGAGGATCGGCAGCCCCTCGTATTCCGAGCCCTTCAGCATATCCCCGATATACCACTCCTGGGCGATCGAGACGATCTGCACCGACGGGTCGTCGGCCACGAGCGCGAAGTAGCTGTGCAGGGGGGCCGAGGTCTTGCCGACCGCGCGGCGGATGTAGTCCAGCGTCTCCTCATGCTCCTTCTGGACCGAGGCGAGCACCGAAGGCACGCTTTCGACAAGTGCGGTCACAGAGCGGTCTTCGTTGCGCTGGGAGATCGGGCGAGCTTCGGAGGTAAAGCTGACGACCTTCCACTGATCGCCGTCGCGTTCCAGAAGAAGGTCGATCAGCCCCATATGCGAACCCCAGAAGCCGGCCATGACGCCGGGCTTGCCCGATATCGTGCCGGTGGCGCTGTCGACTTCGGCAAAACCTTCATAGGTCGGCGAGGGGAAGACGAGGTGGCTGTGCCCGGTCATGAGCGCGTCGATGCCCGCCACCCGGGCGAGCGGGACGGCGGCGTTCTCCATCCCGTCGGTGTGTTCCGCCGCCGCGATGCCCGAATGATTGAGCGCGATGACGATGTCGCAGCCTTCCTCGCGCATCTGCGGCACCCAGGCTTCGGCCGTCGCCACGATGTCGCGGGCCTGAACCTTGCCCTCAAGGTGCTTGCGGTCCCAGTTCATGATCTGAGGCGGCACGAAGCCGATGAATCCGACGCGGATCGGATGGGATGCGCCCGCGCCGTCCGTTACCTCACGGTCGAGGATGACATAGGTCTTCAGAAGCGTCTCATCCTCGCGCGGGGTGGCGCCCATCTTCTTCACCACGTTGGCCGAGACGACCGGGAAGTTCGCGCCCGCGACCGATTTCATGAGGAAGTCGAGTCCGTAGTTGAATTCGTGATTGCCCAGCGTCGAGGCGTCGAAATTCAGCGTGTTCATCGCCTGGATCACCGGGTGCATGTCGCCGTCCTTCATGCCCCGCTCATAGGCGATGTAGTCGCCCATCGGGTTGCCCTGCAGGAAGTCGCCGTTGTCGACGAGCATGGCGTTCGTCGCCTCGGCGCGGATCGCCTCGATGATGGCGGCGGTGCGAGCAAGACCGACGGTGTCGACCTCCTTGTCGGAATAGTAGTCGTAAGGAAAGACATGGACGTGCAGATCGGTCGTTTCCATGATGCGAAGATGGGCCTGATTGCCGGCGGCAAAGGCGGAGTAGGGGTGCAGGGCGATCAAGGAAGCTCCGGTAGCCGAACCCGCGAGGAATCCCCGGCGGGTGAGTGGGAATCTGGTCTGCGCTGTCATGGAGGCCCCCTTATGACTGATATGGAGATTTTCGAAGGTTAGCACGACATCGTCGCGACGCTAACCGGGTAAATCGGCGTTGACTATACCTCTGATGTTATTTTTGGAGATCAATCCACTTGAGGTTGTGCAATCGTGCATTTCCGTAGGCTTTGTTGAGGCAATTGAAACCTTGAACGGGACATGCGAAATCCGGTGGAAACGGAGGGGTGGATGCGGCTTGCGGAAACGGTGACATTCGGCGGGTCGGGGCTGGACCGGGCGGCGTGGCTGCGGGTGAAGGCAGAGGAACCGGCCGCGCATCTGGCCGACAGCCGGACCCGTGTGCTGCCGGTCTGGCGCGGGAAACCTCTCGTCCAGGGCGCATCCGCAGCCTGGTTGCCCGCCGATCATCCGGTGCTTGCCGACGCGGCGGGGCCGCTCGTGTTTCTGGGACTCGACGAAGGCGCAGCCCGGTTTGCCGCCGACATCTCCGGCTGGCAACCCCCGGCGGACGAAGCGGCGCAGGAGGCTGCGTTCTTCGACGCGACCGAACAGCACCATCCCGCATTGCCCGGCGATCACCGTTTTGCGGAACTTCGCGGAGTCATGGCGGCGCTCTCGCCGCGCGACGCCGAACTGGTCGCCACGGCCAAGGCGATCCTCGGCTGGCACCGCAGCCACTGCTTCTGTTCGGCCTGCGGCGCGGCGAGCGAGGTGGCGCAGGCCGGCTGGCAGCGCATCTGCCCCGCCTGCGGCGCACAGCATTTTCCGCGCACCGATCCGGTCGTGATCATGCTGGTCACGCGCGGCAACTCGGTGCTGCTCGGCCGGTCGCCCGGCTGGCCCGAGCGCATGTATTCCTGCCTTGCCGGGTTCATGGAGCCAGGCGAGACGCTGGAGGCCGCGGTGCGCCGCGAGGTGGCCGAGGAGACCGCGATCCGGGTCGGGCGCGTCCGCTACCTCGCGAGCCAGCCCTGGCCTTATCCATCGTCTCTGATGATCGGTTGCGAAGGCATCGCGGAAAGCGCCGAGATTACCCTTGATCCGACCGAGCTTGAGGCCGCGATCTGGCTCAACCGGGAGGAACTTGCGCGCGTTTTCGCCGGCGAGCATCCCGATATCCGCAAGCCGCGGCAGGGGGCCATTGCGGGCTTTCTGCTGACCAACTGGCTTGCGGATCGGCTTGATTAGCGCCAAAGTCGCCTCCGCTCGGGGATAGGGAGAGCCTGGGATGAAATTCTCCACGCGGGAGGATATCGAAGCGCCCGCGGATGCGGTGTTCGACGCCTTGTCGGACTTCGAAGCGTTCGAGCGCGCGGCCATGCGGCGCGGCGCGGACGTGTCGCGGATCGACCCGGTCGCCCCGATCGGCGAGGGGCTGTCGTGGAATCTTCGTTTTCCAGTGCGCGGCAAGATGCGCCGGATGGTCTGCATACTCCGCCGCTATGACCGGGCCAGCGCGATCGGGCTGCACGGCGAAAGCAACGGCTATCTCGCGCAGCTCGACCTGACGCTGCTGGCCCTGTCGAAAGGGCGCACGCGGCTTGGGGTCGAGCTGGAAATCCGCCCCCGCACCCTGCCGGCGCGTCTGATGCTGCAATCCGTCAGGCTCAGCAAGAGCAGCTATTCAAGACGTTTCGAGGCGCGCGTGCAGAAATTCGCAGCCGATCTGGAGTTGCAGCACCTGAAGCCCGGCGCCCTCTAGCGGCGGCTCGCGTCGGCGGGGTAGACGCCGAGAAGCGTCATCGACGACGTGAAGTAGTCCAGCTCTTCCAGCGCGCGTCGCACATTGGCGTCGTCGGGATGGCCCTCGATGTCGGCATAGAACTGCGTGGCAGAGAACGATCCGTCGACCATGTAGCTTTCGAGCTTGGTCATGTTGACGCCGTTGGTGGCGAATCCGCCCATCGCCTTGTAGAGCGCGGCAGGAATGTTGCGGACACGGAAGACGAAGGTGGTCATCATGCCCGCCTCGCCGCGCCGCTTCAGATCGGGTTCGCGGGACATGACCAGAAAGCGCGTTGTATTATGCGCGCGGTCCTCGATATGGCGGGCAAGAAGATCGAGCCCGTAGATTTCCCCCGCGAGTTCGGAGGCGAGGGCGGCGAGCTTGGGATCGCCAAGCTCGGCGACATGGCGGGCAGAGCCGGCGGTATCGGCGCCGGTCACGGGCTTCAGGCCGTTGCGCCCAAGAAAGCCGCGGCACTGGCCAAGAAGGACCGTGTGGCTCATTGCGCGCTCGACCTCCTCAAGCTTCGTGCCGGACACGGCCAGAAGGTTGATGTGAACGCGCACGAAGGTCTCGGCGACGATGTGCAGGCCGGATTCCGGAAGCAGGTGATGGATGTCCGCGACCCGGCCATAGGTGGAGTTCTCGATTGGCAGCATCGCCAGATCGGCATCGCCCCTGCGGACGCACTCGATCGTGTCCTCGAATGTCGGGCAAGGCAGCGCTTCAAGGCCGGGATGGGCCTGCCGGCAGGCCTCATGCGAATAGGCCCCGAGCTCTCCCTGGAAGGCGATCCGTCCGGTCATGCGGGTGGCTCCTTGGCGACAGCTCGTGGGGCGGGCGTTTCGTCGCGCTAACTATACCTTGAAACCGGGTAGGGGAAGCGGGTAGATACGCCGCGAGCGAATTGCCAGGGTAGAGGCGCGACATGTTCGACACAATGACAGTAACCAAAGCCGGCGGCGCGCTTTGCGGGGCTTTCCTGATCTTCCTTCTGGGCAAATGGGCGGCGGAGTCGCTTTATCACACCGGTCCCGCGGCGGGTCACGGCGGTGAAGAGGTCGCCCAGGCCTATACGATCGACACCGGCAGCGAAGGCGGCGATGCGGCGGCGGCAGAAGAGGGTCCGGATTTCGCGACGCTGCTGGCTTCGGCCGACGCCGGCGCGGGCGAGAAGGTTTTCAACAAGTGCAAGGCCTGCCACAAGGTTGATGGCACCAACGGCACTGGGCCGCATCTTGATGGCGTCATGAACCGCCCCGTGGCCTCGGTCGACGGCTTCAGCTATTCCGACGCGATGAAGGCGCATGGCGGCAATTGGGATCCGGCGGCGCTCGAGGCGTTTCTGGCCGACCCCAAAGGCGTCGTGGCAGGCACCAAGATGTCCTTCGCCGGCCTGCCCAAGGTCGAGGATCGCGCCAATCTGATCGCCTATCTCGAAACGCTTGGCGGCTGAGGCAGGACCAGCGCGACCGAAGATCGCCCGTGAAGCCGTCCCGCAGCGGGGCGGCTTTTTGCTGCGCTCACGCGGGCGCTCACGTATTCGCAACTTGATGCCGCTGCCCCGCGCGTTCTAGCTTGGGGCACCGGGGACATGGCGTTCAACGCCGGGGATGGAGGCAAGGATGAGAAATGCGCGGGCCGGCGAGGCGATCGCGACCAGGGCGCCTATGGGGCAGGCTGCGAGGCTTGGCAACCTCCTGGCGATGGCCGTCGGCGGATGGCTTGTCGCCGCGACGATGATCTTCGCGCAGGACGACATGATCGTGTCGCACAGCATCACGACATATGATGAACCCTCCAAATACGGCGCGGATTTCAAGCACCTCGACTACGTCAATCCGGACGCACCCAAGGGCGGAGAGATTTCCGAGGCCGCCTTCGGCACCTTTGACAGTTTCAACCCCTATTCCCAGAAGGGCCGCGCTGCCGCCCTGTCAAATGTCATCTACGAAGACATGATGGTCGGCACGGCGGACGAGATCGGCGCGCTCTACTGCCTTATCTGCGAGACCGTCGAATACCCCAAGGACAAGTCCTGGGCGATCTTCAACATGCGGCCCGAGGCGCGCTTCTCGGATGGTTCGCCCCTGACCGCCGACGACGTTCTTTTCACTTACGAGATGTTTTCCCGCGAAGGTCTGATCTCGTTTCGCACGGTCCTTGGGCAATATGTGGAAAAGGTCGAGGTGCTGGACCCGCACCGCGTGAAGTACATATTCAAGGCCGACAGCGCGCCGATCGAGCGCGTCCAGATCGCCGGCGGGATGCCGGTCATGTCGAAGGCCTGGTTCGAAAAGACCGGCGCAAAGCTCGATGAAAGCCGGATGGATCCCGGCATCGGCTCGGGGCCTTACATGCTGGACAGCTTCAACGTGAACCAGCGCGTCGTCTACAAGCTGAATCCGGACTACTGGGGCAAGAACTTGCCCATCAATGTCGGGCAGAACAACTTCGAGCGCATCCGCATCGAGTATTTCGGCGACGCGACGGCCGCGCTCGAGGCGTTCAAGGCGGGTGATTTTACCTTCCGGAACGAGAATTCATCGAAGAACTGGGCCACCGCCTATGACTTCCCGGCCATTCGCAACGGCTGGGTGATCAAGGCCGATCTCAAGCACGGCAACATCGCCACCGGGCAATCCTTCGTGATGAACCTGCGGCGCGACAAGTTCAGCGATCCCCGGGTGCGCGAGGCGATCGGGCTGATGTTCAATTTCGAATGGTCGAACGAGACGCTGTTCTACGGCATCTACCGCCGGATCAATTCCTTCTGGGAGAACAGCGATCTTGCCGCGACCGGACTGCCGAGCGCCGAGGAGCTGGCGCTTCTGGAACCCCTGAAGGACCAGCTTCCGCCCGGCGTGCTGGATCAGGAGCCTGTGATGGCGCCGGTCTCGGGCCCGCGGCAGCTTGATCGGGGCAACCTGCGCAAGGCGGCGGCCCTTCTGGACGAGGCGGGCTGGAAGGTCGGCAGCGACGGGATGCGGCGCAACGACAAGGGGGAAACCCTGCGCATCGAGTTTCTCGAGGACGATCCCAACTTCGACCGGGTGGTCAATCCGTTCGTCGAGAACCTGCGCGCGCTCGGGGTCGACGCGGCGCTGAGCAGGGTCGATTCCGCGCAGTACACCAGCCGTTCCCGTTCCTACGATTTCGACATCATCACGGACCAGTTCCCGACCGGATACGAGCCGGGTTCGGGCCTCAAGCAGTATTTCGGGACGGAGGGGCTGACGGATGTGTTCAACTCCATGGGCCTGAGCGACCCGGCGGTCGATACGCTTATCACCAAGGTGATCGAGGCGAAGACCAAGGAAGAGATGCATGTCGCGGTGAAGGCCCTCGATCGCGTGCTGCGCGCGATACGCTTCTGGGTTCCGCAATGGTTCAAGGATTCCTATACCGTCGCCTATTACGACATGTACGAACATCCAGAACCGCTGCCGCCCTACGCGCTGGGAGAAATGTCGTTCTGGTGGTACAACGCCGACAAGGCTGAGGCGCTGCGCGCCGCTGGCGCTCTGAACTAAGAAACCGGATCAGGAAAGAGCGGACAGGCATATGGGCGCCTACATACTGCGCAGGCTGTTGCTGGTCATCCCGACGCTTCTGGGGATCATGATCATCAACTTCACCCTGACCCAGTTCGTGCCCGGCGGGCCGATCGAACAGGTGCTTGCCCAGATCGAGGGCGAAGGCGACGTGCTGCGCGGCATCGCCGGGGGTGGCGACGCCGGAACCCAGGAAACGACAATCGGTAGCAATGGCGGCGATGCCGGCGGCTATGTCGGCGCGCGCGGCCTGCCGCCCGAATTCATTGCCGAGCTTGAGAGGCAGTTCGGTTTCGACAAGCCGCCGCTTCAGCGTTTCCTCGGCATGATGGGCGACTATCTGCGCTTCGATTTCGGCGAAAGCTGGTTCCGCTCGATCTCGGTCATTGATCTCGTGATCGAGAAGATGCCGGTTTCGATCTCGCTTGGCCTCTGGTCGACGCTTCTGGCCTATCTGGTCTCGATCCCGCTCGGCATCCGCAAGGCGGTGAAGGACGGCTCGTCCTTCGATACCTGGACCTCGGGCGCGATCATCGTCGGCTATGCGATCCCCGGATTTCTCTTCGCGATCATGCTGATCGTGCTGTTCGCGGGCGGCAGCTACTGGCGGATATTTCCGCTGAGGGGGCTTACCTCGGACAACTGGGAACAGTTGTCGCTGATCGGCAAGGCGCTCGATTATTTCTGGCACATCACGCTGCCGATCATCGCCTCGACCATCTCGGGCTTTGCCACGCTGACGCTGCTGACCAAGAACAGCTTTCTTGACGAGATCAACAAGCAATATGTCCTGACCGCCCGCGCCAAGGGCCTGACCGAGCGCCGGGTGCTTTACGGCCATGTCTTCCGCAACGCGATGCTGATCGTCATCGCCGGGTTCCCGGCGCTGTTTCTGTCGGTCCTGTTCGGCGGCGGCCTGCTGATCGAGATCATCTTCTCGCTCGATGGGCTGGGGCGGATGGGCTATGAGGCGGCGCTTCAACGCGATTATCCGGTCGTCTTCGGCACGCTTTACACCTTCGGTTTGATGGGTCTCGTGGTCGGTATCGTTTCAGACATGATGTATGTGGTGGTCGATCCGCGCATCGACTTCGAAAAGCGGGTGGGCTGATGCGCCTGTCGCCGCTGAACCAGCGCCGCTGGCGCAACTTCAAGGCCAATAGGCGGGCGTTCTGGTCGCTTTGGATATTCCTTCTGCTCTTCGGCCTCTCGCTGTTCGCCGAGTTTCTGGCCAACGAAAAGCCGATCGTGGTGAGCTACCGGGGCGAGTACTTCTTTCCGATCTTCAGCTTCTATCCCGAGACGACCTTTGGCGGCGACTTCCGGACCGAGGCGATCTATCGCGATCCGGCGGTGAAGTGCCTGATCCGGACCGGCGGGCTCGAGGATTGCTGGGACGATCCCGAGACGGTGATCGCGGATGCCGCCGACGGCGAATTCGCGGGCGAGAAGGTCGAGACCGGCTGGCTTCTGTGGCCGCCGATCCCCTACAGCTACAACTCGATCAACAACGTCGGGACCGCGCCCTCGGCGCCCGACGCCGATCACTGGCTTGGCACCGACGACACATCGCGCGATGTGCTGGCGCGGATCATCTACGGGTTCCGGCTGTCGATCCTGTTCGCGCTGATCGTTTCGGTAGGGACCAGCCTGCTCGGCATCGCTGCCGGCGCGGTTCAGGGGTATTTCGGCGGCAAGACCGACCTCATATTCCAGCGGATCATCGAGATCTGGGGCGGGACGCCAACGCTTTATGTCATCATCATCCTCTTTGCTATCCTCGGTCGCAGCTTCTGGCTCCTGGTCGGCATTTCGATCCTGTTCGGCTGGCCCGCGCTTGTCGGCGTGGTCCGGGCGGAGTTCCTGCGCGCGCGGAACTTCGAATATGTCCGCGCCGCCCGCGCGCTTGGCGTGCGTGACCGGGTCATCATGTTCCGCCACATCCTGCCCAACGCGATGGTGGCGACGCTGACGCTCTTGCCCTTCATCGTCACGGGCGCCATCGGCGGACTGGCCACGCTCGACTTTCTCGGCTTCGGGTTGCCATCGTCGCTGCCTTCGCTCGGCGAGTTGACCCAGCAGGCCAAGCAGAACCTTCAGGCGCCGTGGCTCGGCTTCGCGGCGTTCTTCACCTTCGCCATCATGCTGTCGCTTCTGGTCTTCATCTTCGAGGGCGTGCGCGACGCCTTCGACCCGCGAAAGACCTTCCGGTGAAGACGGTTCTCGATATCAGCGATCTCAAGGTCGACTTCCGTCAGGACGGGCGCACGATCCACGCGGTGAAGGGCGTGAGCTTTTCGGTCGGCAAAGGCGAGACCGTGGCGCTTGTCGGCGAGAGCGGTTCGGGCAAGTCGGTGACGGCGCTCGCCACCGTGTCGCTGCTTGGGACAAGCGCCACGACAACCGGCTCGGTGAACTATCTGGGCCGCGAGATGATTGGCGCGTCCGAGGCGGTGCTGCGCGATGTGCGCGGCAACGACATCAGCTTCATCTTCCAGGAGCCGATGACCTCGCTCAACCCGCTCCACACGCTTCAGCGGCAGCTTGAAGAAAGCCTTGCGCTGCATCAGGGCCTGACCGGAGAGGCCGCGCGCGCCCGCATCGTCGAGCTTCTTAAAAAGGTCGGCATCGACAACCCCGAACGGCGGCTGAAGGACTATCCGCATCAGCTTTCGGGCGGCCAGCGCCAGCGGGTGATGATCGCAATGGCGCTCGCCAACGGGCCGGAGCTTCTGATCGCCGATGAGCCGACGACAGCGCTCGACGTGACGATTCAGGCGCAGATCCTCGATCTTCTCGCCGATCTGAAGGACCGCGAGGGCCTCAGCCTTCTCTTCATATCGCACGATCTCGGCATCGTGCGGCGGATCGCCGACCGGGTCTGCGTGATGCAGGGCGGCGAGATCGTCGAGCAGGGGCCGGTCGAGGAGATATTCGCCGATCCGCAGCATCCCTACACGCGAAAGCTTCTGGCCGCCGAGCCGCACGGCCGGCCCGATCCGGTCCCGGACGGCGCCGAAGAGATCGTGCGGACCGAAGACCTGCGCATCTGGTTCCCGATCCAGCGCGGCTTCCTGCGGCGGACGGTGGGCCACGTGAAGGCGGTGAACGCCGCGTCGATTTCGGTCCGGGCGGGGGAAACGCTGGGCATCGTCGGCGAGAGCGGGTCGGGCAAGACGACGCTGGCGCTGGCGATCATGCGGCTGATCGAATCCGTCGGGCCGGTCGTCTATCTCGGGCAGGACATCTCGCGCTGGCGGCCGCGCGACCTGCGCAAGCTCCGCCGCGACATGCAGATCGTGTTTCAGGATCCCTATGGCAGCCTCTCGCCCCGCATGACGGCCGAGCAGATCATCGGCGAGGGGCTGACGGTGCACGGGGTTGAGCCGGGTCGCGACCGGCGGGAAATGGTGGCCGAGATCATGGCCGAAGTCGGGCTCGACCCGGCGACGATGGAACGCTACCCGCACGAATTCTCGGGCGGCCAGCGCCAGCGCATCGCAATCGCGCGGGCGATGATCCTGCGCCCGAAGGTGGTGGTGCTGGACGAACCGACCTCGGCCCTGGACATGACGGTGCAGGTGCAGATCGTGGAGCTTCTGCGCGCGTTGCAGCGCAAATACGGGCTGGCCTACCTGTTCATCAGCCACGACCTGCGCGTCGTGCGGGCGCTGGCGCACAAGGTCGCGGTGATGAAGGCGGGCGACATCGTCGAGGCGGGCGCCGGAGATCAGGTATTCGAGGCGCCGCAGACCGACTACACACGCGAACTGATGACGGCGGCTTTCGGACAGGAGAGGCTGGCCCGCGCCGAATGAGGATACTCTTCGTCCATCAGAACTTCCCCGGCCAGTTCCTGCATCTGGCGCCGGCGCTGGCCGCGCGCGGGCATGAGGTTCTCGCGCTGACGGCCGAAGGCAACCAGCGTCCTTCGCCGGTGCGCGTTGTCCGCTACCGACTGCCCGAGGTTCGACCCGTCGAGGGAATTGCCCGTACCTATGCCGAGATGGCCGAGCGCGGCGCGGCGGCCGCACGGGCAGCGGACCAGCTTACGCTCAAGCACGGATTCACGCCGGATCTGGTTTTTGGTCACGGCGGCTGGGGCGAAACCCTCTTTCTGCGCGAGATCTGGCCCCAGGCCCGCCATCTGACATATGCGGAGTTCCTTTACGCCGCCCATGGGCTTGATACCGATTTCGACCCCGAGTTCCGCCGTTTGGGCCTTGCCGCGCGGCTCGGCACGGCGGCGCGCAAGGCGCATCTCGTCCAGGCGGTGGTCGATGCCGACGGTGCGGTTTCCCCGACCGAATGGCAGGCTTCGACCTTTCCCGCGGACCTGCGCGGCAAGATAAGCGTCATTCACGATGGGATCGACACAGACCGGGTGGCGCCCGATCCCGAGGCGCGGCTTGTCTTGCCGAACGGAAAGGTGCTGAGACCGGGCGACGAGGTGGTCAGCTATGTCAGCCGCAACCTTGAGCCTTATCGCGGCTGGCACATCTTCGTGCGGGCGCTGCCCGAGGTCTTGCGGGCGCGGCCCGGTGCCCAGGTGGTGGTCGTGGGCGATGACGGCCAGAGCTACGGGCCCCGGCGTGGGGATGGGCGAAGCTGGAAGGAGGCGCTGCTTGACGAGGTGGCCGGCCAGCTCGATCTGACCCGCGTGCATTTCCTCGGCCGCGTGCCCTACGGTCACTTCCTGTCGCTGATGCAGGTCACGCGCGTGCACGCCTATCTGACCTACCCCTTCGTCCTGTCGTGGTCGATGCTGGAAGCGATGGCGGCGGGCGCGCTTGTGGTTGGATCCCGTACGCCACCGGTCGAGGAAGTCCTGCGCGCCGGCGAGAACGGCAGGCTTGTCGCGTTTTTCGATGTCGAAGGCTGGTCGCGCGCGCTAGTCGCGGCGCTGGCCGGAACGGACGACGCGGATGCGCTCCGCGCAGCCGCCCGACGCACGATCGTTGGCCGCTACGACCTCAGGCGCCAGTGCCTGCCTGCGCTTGTGCGCTTCGTCGAGGGCTGACGCCGATCCGCTGGCGATGGTCACACCGCCGGGCTGTGGCCGGTCTTCGCCATGTCGTAGGCGTCGAAGGCGCGCGCGATCATCCGGGTCAGCGGGCGGGCGCGTTCAGGGATGACGAAGTCGTCCGCCGACACCTCGACCATGTCGCCGAACTCGGATTTCGCCTTGGTGAACAGTTCCCCGATCCGCGCGGCGCCAAGACCGAAGCGGCTGCGAAGCTCTTCCCCGCTGACGCGGAAGTCGCACATCAGCGCCTCGATGATCCGACCCCTGAGGCGATCTTCGGCGGTGAACGCATGGCCGCGCGCGGTCGAGAAGGCACCGTCGCGGATCGCCTTGGTATGCGCCCCCGTCGACGCCGCGTTCTGGCTGTAGCCCTGCGGGAACCGCGAGATGGACGACGCGCCCACGCCGATGAGGATCGGCGCGGTGTCGTCCGTATAGCCCTGGAAGTTCCGGCGCAAACGCCCCTCTGCTGCCGCCTTCGCCAAACCGTCCGACGGCAAGGCGAAATGATCGATGCCGATCTCGGCATAGCCGTCCGCCACGAAAAGGTCGCGCGCCGTCTCGAAAAGCCGCAGCCGCTCTTCCGGGCGGGGCAGCTTGTCGGACGGGATCATCACCTGCCGCCGCGCCATCCACGGAACATGGGCATAGCCGTAAAGCGCCACGCGGTCCGGGCCCAGGCTGAGCAGCATCTGCACCGACTGCGCGATGCGCGCCGGCGTCTGATCCGGCAGGCCGAACAGGATGTCCGCATTGAGCGAGTCGATGCCGCGCGTCCGAAGCATGTCGGCCGTCTTCTTCGTGATCTCGAAACTCTGGTCCCGCCCGATCATCTTCTGGATTTCGGTATCGAAGTCCTGCACCCCGATCGAAGCCCGGTTCATGCCCGCCGCGGCAAGGGCGTCAAGCCGCGCATCGTCTACTTCGCTCGGGTCGATCTCGACCGAGAATTCGCCGCCGGGCGCCATCGGCGCCACCTCGAAGATCGCCCCGGACAGGTCGCCGATCAGGTCAGCGGTCAGGAGCGTCGGCGTGCCGCCGCCCCAGTGCAGGCGCGACAGCGTGACGCCCTCGGGGAGCGCCTCTCTGAGCAGCGCAAGCTCGGCCTTGAGCACATCGACATAGGCGCGGACGGGGGAATCGCTGGTCGTGCCTTGCGTTCGGCAGGCGCAGAACCAACATAGCCTGCGGCAGAATGGAACATGCAGGTAAAGAGAGATTGAACTTCCTGCCGGAATCGCCGATACCCAGTGCCGATGAGAGCCTGGGCCAATGCCACCGGCGAAATGCGGGGCGGTCGGATAGCTTGTATAGCGCGGAACGCGCGCGTCAAAGAGTCCGAGGCGCGAGAGTTGTGATTCATCTGTCATGGGCACAGCGGTAGATGCGCCGGCGCCCCCCCACATTGACTTAGATCAAAGAGCGCGAATGACTGTTCAAGAAGCCCTTATGCATGCACCAAACTGCGGGGATTGCCCGATCCGTCATCGTGCGGTCTGTGCGCGGTGCGAGGCCGACGAACTCGCCGCGCTGGACGAGATCAAATACTACCGCAGCTTCCAGGCGGGGCAGACGCTGATCTGGTCCGGCGACCGCATGGATTTTGTCGGCTCGGTCGTGTCGGGCTTGGCGACGCTGAGCCAGGCCATGGAGGACGGGCGCACCCAGACCGTGGGCCTTCTCTTTCCCTCGGATTTCGTGGGCCGGCCGGGACGCGACACGGCCCCCTACAATGTCGTCGCGACCACCGACCTGCTGATGTGCTGCTTTCGCAAGAAGGCGTTCGAGGGCGTGATGACGCGGACGCCGAATGTCGGCCAGCGGCTTCTGGAAATGACGCTTGATGAGCTGGATGCGGCACGCGAATGGATGCTGGTGCTCGGCCGCAAGACCGCGCGCGAAAAGATCGCGAGCCTTCTGGCCATCGTCGCGCGGCGTGACGCGTCGCTTCATCTGCGCAGGGCGACCGGACGGATGGTGTTCGACCTGCCGCTGACGCGCGAGGCGATGGCGGACTATCTTGGCCTGACTCTTGAAACCGTCAGCCGGCAGATATCCGCGCTGAAACGCGATGGCGTGATCCTGCTCGAAGGCAACCGGCACGTGACGGTGCCCGACTACAACCGACTGCTGGAAGAGGCGGGCGACGACGCCGATGGCGGTCTGCCGGTCTGAGTTGTTAACCCAGATAGCCGCTTCACGTTAATCCTCGCTGAAGCATTGCCCGCGAACCTGACCCTGATCGATAGATCGGGGTGCGGGGGCACGTCATGTTGGGGTTTGGCCAGGTCCAGACATATAGCGGCTTGCCGTTCTGGCAACCCGTGGGTGCGGGTGAGATCATCGTCACGGGTGCGGGCGGTCAGCTTGGCGTCGGTGTCGTCGATTACGGCGCGGGGCTGACGACCGCGTTCAACATCGCGCAGGGCTCCATCGGCCCGCTGACCGGGCAGGTCGGACATACGACCGGTCGCAGTGCGCTCGCCTCGGGAACCTTCTCGGGCAGCGTGTTGACGACGACGCTGGCATCGGCCCTGACCTCGGACGGCTCCGGGTCCGTCACCGGCTATCTCAACCTGGGGGGCAGGTCCGCGGACAGGGTTGAACTTGTGGCGGCGCATGCCGATGGCGCGGACTTTCTGCTGGCGGCCCACAGCAACGGCGCGGGCGTTTCGGTCTTTGCGGTCGGTGCGGGCAGCACGCTGAGTTGGGTCGCCGATATTGCAGACACCGCGCAAACCTACGCATCGAACATCTCGGCGATGGCGACGGTCGATATTGCGGGCCGCTCGTTTGTCTATGTCGGGTCGGCCACCGAAAACGGCGTCACCGGCTATGAGATCACGGCAGGCGGAACTCTCGGCGTTCTGGACGCGGTCGGCACCGCGCAACTTGTTCCGCTGGAAGGCGTGAGCGACATGAAGATCGCCATGGCAGACGGCGCCGCCTATCTGATTGCAGCGGGAGCGGCGAATTCAAGCCTGACGGTCTTTGGCATATCGGGCAACGGGCAACTGGTGCCGGTCGATCACGTCGTCGACGACCTGACGACCCGGTTTCAGCGCGTCGAGGTCTTCGACACGCTGACCGTGCGCGGCCGAACGCTTCTGGTCGCGGCAGGTTCCGACGACGGCCTGACGCTGATGGAACTGCTGCCGGGAGGCCAGCTTGTCCATCTCCAGACAATCGCCGACAGCGCGGCGGCGGTGCTCTCCGATGTCTCGGCGATCCGGCTGGTCGAGGCCGGCACCGAGCTTCAGGTCTTCGTCACCTCAGGAGACGAGGCGGGCCTGTCGATGGTGCCGGTCGATATCTCGCGTCTCGGACTCAGCGCAACCGGCAGCGGCGCGGCGCTGACCGGAACGGCCGGGGATGACCTTCTGGCGCAGACCTTCGGCAACGGCATGCTCTCGGGCGGCGCCGGTGACGACGTTCTGCGCGACGGCAGCGGTGCCGATCAGCTTCAGGGCGGGGCGGGCGCAGACCTTTTCGTGCTGACCGCAGACGCGATGCCCGACACGATCCTCGACTTTCAGGCGGGCTGCGACCGGTTGGATTTGTCGCTGCTGCCGTCGCTGCGCAATGTCCAGCAGCTTGAATTCACCTCCGTCACGGGTGGCGTCATCATCCGATATGGCGTCGAGGTCCTTACCGTTCTGAGCGCGGATGGCCGGAGCCTGACCGCGGCGGATTTCCCGCAGGGCGCGCTCATCTGCGCCACCCACTTTCCGGTGTCGCTCGGCGATCGTGTGTTCGTTCCGCCCGACACCGGACCGGCCGGGCCCGCCCCCGAGATGCGCGTCCTGCGCGGGTCGGCGCGCCGCAATGTCATGATGGGAACGCCAGAGGGCGAGCGGTTTCTGGGGCTTGGCGGCAATGACGTGTTCCGCGGCCTCGGCGGAGCCGACGCCTTCGATGGCGGCCCAGGACGCGACGTTGTGAGCTACATTGACGAGGATGCGGGCGTCACCGTTGATTGCAGTGCCGCCGGGCGGAATGCGGGCGCCGCCGCTGGCGACACCTACACGTCGATCGAGGTGATCGTCGGCTCCAGCCACGATGATTTCCTTTTCGCGGGCTCCGGAGCGATGAGCTTCGTGGGCGCGGACGGGGACGACGTGCTTTACGGCAACGACGGCAACGATCGACTCATCGGCGGCAACGGGGCCGACAGCCTGTGGGGCGGCCAGGGCAGCGACCTCTTGCAGGGCGACGCCGGGGCCGACACATTGCTTGGCGGTGACGGCTCTGACCGGTTGGATGGCGGGGAGGGGGACGACTACCTCTCGGGCGACCGCGGTGCAGACACCGTCATCGGCGGCAACGGCAACGATGTTCTGGCCGGGGGCGAGGATGACGACCGGCTCTATGGTGGCGCGGGCAATGACGCCCTGTTCGGCGGAGAGGGGCGGGACCACCTGCAGGGCGACGATGGCGACGACACGCTGGCGGGCGGCGGCGGGGCCGACCGGCTTTATGGCGGGCGTGGTGCGGACCGGCTGACGGGCGAGGCGGGAAATGACCTTGCCGATGGCGGCGCGGGTGATGATCTGATCGACGGGGGCGAGGGTGACGACCGGCTCATCGCCGGCGCTGGCGACGACACGCTGATGGGCGGTGACGGCGCGGACCGGCTGGCCGGCGGCGGCGGCAACGACATACTCGTCGGTGGCGGCGGGCGCGATGCTCTCATCGGGGGTGGCGGCGCGGACACGTTCGTGTTCCTGTCGGCCAGCGATAGCACGCCCGGCGCGACGGGGCGTGATCTGATCCTCGACTACAACGCGCGCTTCGACAGGATCGACCTTTCAGGGATCGACGCCGGCAGCGCCGAGGGTGATCAGGCCTTCACGTGGATCGGCGGAGCGGTGTTTTCGGGCGGCGAAGGGGAGTTGAGGTTCCAGCGCTTCGGTCAGAAGATGATGCTTTTCGGCGACATCGACGGCGACGGGGTCGCGGACTTCGAGATCGAGTTCCGCAAGTTCGTGCCGCTCCATGACGGCGACTTCGTTCTTTGACCGTGGTCCGTCACTCCGCCTCGGCGATCAGGGCGACAAGGTCGAGCGGCGCGTTGTGCATGGCAAGACCGCCCTCGGCGTCGCGCGGCCAGTCGGCTTCGGGCCGGTCGCGGTAGAGTTCCACGCCGTTGCCGTCGGGATCGCTGAGATAGATCGCCTCGCTCACCCCGTGATCGGCAGCGCCGTCGAGCGGATAGCCCGCTTCGGTCAGCCGCTTCAGCACCGCGCCGAGCGCGGCCCGCGATGGATAGAGGATGGCGGTGTGGTAAAGCCCGGTATGCCCGCGCGGCGCCGGGCTGCCGCCCCGGCTCTCCCAGGTGTTCAGGCCGATATGGTGATGGTATCCGCCCGCCGACAGGAAGACGGCGCCGCTGCCATAGCGCTGCATGACCTGAAAGCCGAGCAGGCCGGAATAGAACCCGATCGCCCGCTCAAGGTCGGCGACCTTGAGGTGAACGTGGCCGATGCGGGTTTCGGCGGGGACGGTATAGGTCATGGTGGCTCCTGCTGCAGTGCTGCGGCAGGCTAGCCCATCCGCGGAGCGCACAGAACCAGCGATATTGCAGAGCTTGTGTGCGAAATAGCGGCGGCAGTGCTCTACCTGGACCGGATCATCCCGACGATGTCATAGGTTTTTTCGAGGATCGGGGTCGCGATCGCGGCTGCCCGGTCGGCCCCATCCCCGAGGATCCGGTCGATCTCGGCCGGATCGGCCATGAGCCGCGTCATCTCGGTGGCGATCGGCGACAGCTTCGCCACCGCCAGATCGGCAAGCGCGGGCTTGAAGATGCCGAACCCCTTGCCCGCGAACTCGGCGACGACCTCGGCGGGCGTCGTGTCCGCCAGCGCGGCGTAGATGTTGACGAGGTTCCGCGCCTCGGGCCGGTCCTTCAGCCCGTCCGGGCTTTCCGGCAACGGGTCGGAATCGGTGCGGGCCTTGCGGAACTTCTGGGCGATGGTGTCGGCATCGTCGGTGAGGTTGATGCGGCTGGCATCCGATGGATCGGATTTCGACATCTTCTTGGTGCCGTCGCGGAGCGACATGACCCGCGTCGCGGCGCCTTCGATCACCGGCTCGGTGATCGGGAAGAAATCGACCTTGTAGTCGTGGTTGAACTTCGCCGCGATGTCGCGGGTCAGTTCCAGATGCTGCTTCTGGTCCTCACCGACCGGGACATGGGTGGCGTGGTAGAGCAGGATGTCGGCCGCCATGAGCGACGGATAGGCATAAAGCCCGAGCGAGGCGTTTTCCGCGTTCTTGCCCGCCTTGTCCTTGAACTGGGTCATCCGGTTCATCCAGCCGACGCGGGCGACGCAGTTGAAAATCCACGCCAGTTGGGCATGGGCGGGCACCTGGGACTGGTTGAAGAGGATCGAGCGCTTGGGGTCGAGCCCCGACGCGATGTAGCCCGCCGCCAGTTCGCGCGTCGCGTGGCGCAGATCCGACGGATCCTGCCAGGTGGTGATCGCGTGCAGGTCGACGATGCAGTAGATCGTCTCGATGCCGTTGTTCTGCATCTCCACGAACCGCTTGACCGCGCCGAGGTAGTTCCCGAGTTGCAGGTGATTGGTCGGCTGGATGCCCGAAAAGACACGCGGCTTGAATTTCGTGGTCGCAGCGGCGGTCATGGCTGTCCCTGTCTGGAGTTTTTCGCTCCGCTCGCGTATCGCAGGGGCAAGCCAGCGTCAACAAGGAGACCGCCATGCGGCCAGGCTTCGACGAAGCGCCCTTCAATCCGCTGCCGCCGGTCGTGTGGCTGATGGTCCTGCCGATCGTCGCGATGGAAGTCGTGCTCGGCGCGGGTTCCCTCGGGTTCGCGGGCGGCCAGTACGGCGACAGCTGGCGCAGCTTTGCGCTGCAGCGCTTGGCGTTGTCGCCCGAAATGCTTGATCAGATGATCGCGACAGGTCGGATCGATCTTGATTACACGATGCGCTTTTTCACCTATCCGTTCGTTCACGGCAACCTGATCCACGCCGTATTCGCCGCTGTTCTGGTCCTTGCCTTGGGCAAGTTCGTGGGCGAGGTCTTTCGCGGCTGGGCGGTCTTGGCGGTGTTCTTCTGCGCAGCGATCGCCGGCGCCTTGGTCTATTCGCTGGTGCCCGGCATCAGTTACCCGCTTTTCGGCGCATATCCCGGCGCCTACGGGCTTATCGGGGCTTTCACCTTCATAATCTGGGCCCGTCTCGGGGCGGAGCACGCCAACCGGATGCGGGCCTTCACGCTGATCGGGTTTCTGCTCGGCATCCAACTGGCCTACGGCGCGATCTTCGGCGGTCCGCCCGACTGGATCGCCGATCTCGGCGGGTTCGGCGCGGGGTTCCTTTTGTCCTTCGTGGTCGGGCCGGGCGGCCCCGCCCATCTTCTGCGGGTGATCCGTCAGCGCTGACGGGCCGCGCCCGAGCGGAAATCGGCGATCCGGAAGGCGCCGAGGGAATAGGCGGCGGCCCCGTAGGCGAGCATTCCGCCGAGAACGAGCAGCGCCAGCGCCAGGTAGCGGCGTCCCTCGGTCACGAGTTGGTCCGCCAGCAGGTATTCACCGGCAAGCAGGACAGCACCCATCAGCGCGGAGGCCGCGGCGATCCTCGGCAGGCGCGCGCGCAGCCGGTCGTCGGCGCGCGCCGCGTCGCCCATGCCGCGGGTGCCCCACCAGAGCTGCGCGGTCATCGCCCAGCCGGCAAGCGTCGTGCCGAGCGCGGCAGCCGAAAAGCCGAGGACCGGGGCGAGGCCGACGGCGAGGGCGGCATTGACGACCATCGACCAGACCGCGAAGCGGAAGGGCGTTCTGGTATCCTCGCGCGCGAAGTAGAGCGGCTGCAGGACCTTCTGCAGCACGAAGGCGGGCAGGCCCGCACCGTAGATCGCCAGCGCCAGCGCGGTGGGCCGGCTGTCGGACGCGTCGAACGCGCCGCGTTCGTAGAGGACGGAGATGAGTGGATAGGCAATGACCATCAGCGCGACGGCGGCGGGGACGGTCAGGAACAGCGCGAATTCCGTCGCCCGGCTCAGCGCATAGCGGCTGCCGAACACGTCCTCGGCCTTCAGCCGCCGCGACAGGTCGGGCAGAAGCACGATGCCGATGGCAATGCCGACGACGCCGAGGGGAAGCTGGTAGAGCCGGTCGGCATAGCTGAGCCAGGCGATCGCGCCGTCGAAGAAGCTGCCGACCTGGCGGCCGACCAGAAGGTTGATCTGCACCACGCCGCCGGCGAGAACGGCCGGCGCCGCAATCGACAGGAGCCGTCGCAGGTCGGGTGTCAGGCGCGGGCGGCGGAGCCGCAGCGCAAAACCCATCCGCGCCGCCGCGATCCAGACAAGGGCAAGTTGCGCAAGACCCGTGACCGGCGTGGCCCAGGCAAGCGTCAGCCCCATGTCCCAGCCCGAGCGGTCGGCCACCACCATCACCGCGATGAAGATCGCGTTGAGCAGAACCGGCGCGCCGGCCGCCGCGATGAAACGGCCCCCGGCATTCAGCAGACCCGAGAGAAGGGCCGTCAGCGAGATGAACAGGATGTAGGGAAAGCAGATGCGCCCGTATTCGACGGCAAGGGTCAAGCGCTCGTCGCCCGCAAAGCCGCCCGCCATGGCGAGGACGAGCCAGGGCATGGCCACCATCGCGACGACGGAAACCAGCAGCACGACAAAGGCGAGACCTGCAAAGGCGTCCTCGGCGAAGCGTTTGGCATCCTCTTCCGCTTCGAGCTTTTTCGAGAAGAGCGGCACGAAGGCAGTGTTGAAGGCACCTTCGGCGAAGAAGCGGCGGAACATGTTGGGCAGGGTGAAGGCCACCAGAAATGCCTCGGCCACGGGTCCGGTGCCAAGATATGCCGCCATCAGCACGTCGCGCGCGAAGCCCGCGATGCGACTCAGCAGCGTCCAGGCCCCCACGGTCAGGAAGCCGCGGATCAGTCGGATCGGTTTCATTCGCCCCTTGCCCGCTCGGCGCCTTCGGCGATCGCCTGGCGCAACTTCTTCTCAAGGCTGTCCTGCTTCGACTTGGTGTGCAGTTTCAAGCCGAACATGTCCTTGACGTAGAAATTGTCGACGACCTGCGCGCCGAAGGTCGCGATGACGGCGCTGGCGATGTAGATGTTGTTGGCGGCAAGCGTGCGGGTCAGGTCATAGAGCAACCCCGGCCGGTCGCGGGTGTCGACCTCGATGATGGTATAGATCTCCGACCCGTCGTTGTTGAAGCTGATCGAGGTCGGGAACTGGAATTGCCGTTCGCGCTTCTTGATCTTGTCGCGGTCCTTCAGGGCGTCCCGGGCAACCACCTCTCCCTTCAGCGTCTTCTCGATCATGGCGCGCAGCCGCGGCAGGCGGGCCGCCTCGTAGGGGTGGCCCGCCGTGTCCTGCACCCAGAAGACCGCGGTGGCATAGCCGTCCTTCGATGTGTAGGTCCGCGCATCGACGACATTGGCGCCGACAAGCGCCAGAGCGCCCGCGAGCCGCGAGAAGATGCCGGGGTGATCGGCCAGCGCGAAGCAGGCACGGGTGGCGTCATGGTCGGGATCGGGCTTGATGTCGATGCGGATGGCGTCGCTCGGAATGTCGCGCAGCAGATCGGCGAAGACGCGGTGCGTTTCGGTCGACAGCCCCTGCCAGTAGGGACCATAGTGCCGCGCGGTTTCGCGGCGGATATCCTTTGCCTCCCATCCCCCAAGCGCTTCGCGGAGCGCGCGCTTGGCCTCGTCCTGACGCTTGGCGCGGTTGACGCTTTCCAACCCCGCCTCGAGCGCCTCGGCCGTCTCGGCGTAAAGCCGGCGGAGCAGCATGGCCTTCCAGTTGTTCCAGGTGGTCGGGCCGACGCCCCGGATGTCGCACACTGTCAGGACCGTCAGAAGGTCGAGCCGTTTGCGGGTCTTCACCACCTTGGCGAAGTCCCGCACCGTCCGGGGATCGGAGATGTCGCGCTTCTGCGCCATGTCCGACATGAAGAGGTGATAGCGCACCAGCCATTCGACGGTTTCGGATTCCTCGGCGTTGAGGCCCAGCCTTGGCGCCACCTTGCGGGCGATCTGCGCGCCGAGGATCGAATGATCCTCGGGCCGTCCCTTGCCGATGTCGTGCAGCAGAAGCGCGACGTAGAGAATGCGCCGGTTCACCCCCTCTTCGAGGATCGAGGACGACAGTGGCAATTCCTCGATCAACTCGCCACGCTCGATCTGCGCGAGGGTGGAGATGGTCTGGATCGTGTGTTCGTCCACAGTGTAGTGGTGGTAGACATTGAACTGCATCATGGCGACGATCGGCTCGAATTCCGGGATGAAGGCGGAGATGACGCCAAGCTCGTTCATCCGCCTGAGCGCCCGTTCGGGATTGCCATGCTTCAGCATCAGGTCGAGGAAGATGCGCGTCGCCTCGCGGTCCTCGCGCATGTCGTCGTCGATCATGTCGAGATTGGCGACGACGATGCGCATCGCCTCGGGGTGGATCAGGTAGCCGGTGCGCAGCGCTTCCTCGAAGATCCGCAAGAGGTTCAGCTTGTCGCTCAGGAAGGCCTTGGAATCGACGATGTTGATCCGCCCCCGGTCGATGCGGAATCCTTCCCGGGTCTTGCGGCGCCGGCGCAGGAGGCCGCTCAGCATTGCTTCCTTCTTGACGTGACGCTCTTCGAGCGCGGTCAGGAAGACGCGGGTCAGTTCGCCGACATGGGTGGCGTGGCGGAAGTAGTCCTGCATGAAATGCTCGACGGCGCGGCGGCCCGCCGAATCCGCATAACCCATGCGTCCTGCGACCTCGACCTGAAGGTCGAAGGTCAGTTGGTCCTGCGCACGTCCGGTCAAGAGGTGCAGGTGGCAGCGGACCGCCCACAGGAAATCCTCGGCGGCGGCGAAATTCTCGTACTCGTCGCGCCGCAACAGGCCGACATCGACAAGATCGGCGGCGCGCCGGACGCCGTGGATGTACTTGCCGATCCAGTAGAGCGTTTGCAGGTCGCGCAGGCCGCCCTTGCCTTCCTTGACGTTGGGTTCGAGCACGTAGCGCTGGCCGCCCTGACGCTTGTGCCGCGCTTCGCGTTCTTCCAGCTTGGCTTCGATGAATTCCCGCGCCGTGCCCTTGAAAAGTTCGGCGCGCAACTTGTCGCGCAGTTCGTCGGCCAAGGGTTCGTGTCCGACAATGAAGCGCCGCTCGAGCAGCGCCGTGCGGATCGTGTAGTCCTCTCGCCCCAGCCGGAGGCAATCCTTCACCGTGCGCGAGGCGTGGCCAACCTTCAGCCGCAGATCCCACAGGATGTACAGCATCGATTCGATGACGCTTTCGGCCCAGGCGGTCATCTTCCAGGGGGTGAGGAACAGAAGGTCGACATCCGATTGCGGCGCCATCTCGGCACGGCCGTAGCCGCCGACGGCGAGCACCGCGATGCGTTCGCCCTCGGTCGGGTTGGCCAGCGGATGCAGAACGCCACAGACCAGATCGAAGACCACTTCGATGACGGCGTCGGTCAGCGCGGCATAGGCGCGCACCGTATGGGATGCCGCGCGCGGATGGGTGCCCAGTTCATCGGCGATGGCGGCCAGCACCTCGCGCCGCGCGGCGGTCAAGGCTTCGACGATCACGGCGCGCTGGGCGCGGGTGTCGTCGGCTTCGGCGAGGCGCTTTTGCAGCACCGCGCCGAAACCCGCCGTGTCGAAGATCGGGTGATCGTGGATGGCGTCGGGCGGGCCGGACCGGGGCGCGGGCGCCTCGGGCTCAGAATCCCGCGCCACCGAAGCTTCTTGGGGCAGGATCAATCACGACCACCTGTGAATTCCGGATCTGGGCAATGGCGAGCCCGCGCTGGTTCGTGCCGTCCGGTCGCAGGCGGAAGACGCCATTGACTCCGGCAAAGCCCGACCCCTGGGTCAGCGCAGCACCGGTCAGCGCATTGGCCTTGCCCTGTTTCACGAGCGCACCGATCGCGGCGATTCCGTCATAGGCAAGGCCCACGACGGCGGCCGGAACCGGCGGTGTGCCATAGGCGGCGGTGTAACGGCTTTCGAACTGCTGGCTCATCGCCGGGCTGGGCATCGCGAAGATGCCGCCCTGCAGGCCGGGCAACGCCGCCGCCTGCGCGGGGATGTCCCAGCGGGCAAGTCCGCCGAGCTGGGCGACATCCGCCGTCAGGCCCTGTTCGCGCAGAAGCTGGGTGAGGATCGGCAGCGCGCCGTCGGTCGTCGCATCGACGATGACAAGATCGGCCCCGCTCGACTTGGCGTTGGCGACGATCCGCGAGGCGGCCGACACGACGCCGTTTTGCGACATCTCGTAGCCGACCGCCCCGGCAAAGCTCGCCGAGGTTCCCGCGGTCGCCTTCTGCACGGCGTTCCTTGCGATCTGGCCGGCGGGATTGAGCGCGTGGACGACCATGATCTTGCGCTTGCCCTGCCGCGCGGCGTAGCTGACGAGCCGGTCTGCGGTATTCTCGAATGTCGGGCCAAGGATGAAGACATTGCCGCCCGCGATATCGGGGTTGTTGGAGAAGCTCAGAACGTTGATGCCGCGCGAGCGCACGGCAACTCCGGCGGCGTTGGCGTTCTGCGCATAGAGCGGGCCGAGGATGATCTTCGCGCCTTCGTCCGCCGCACGCGTGGCCGCAGCGGCGGCCTGCCCGGGCTGTCCGGCGGTGCCATACACCCTGAGGTCGATCCTCACGCCGTTGAGGTCCGCAATCGCGAGGCGGGCCGCGTTCTCAAGCGATTGTGCCAGAAGCGCATCGGTCGAGGAGCCTGATCCCGACGGCACCAGCAGCGCGACGGGGACCGGCGCGCCGGTGTCGATGGATGGCCCGCCCGTCATTGAGACGGGTTCGCAAGCGGCCAGGCCGATCGCGGCGACAACGCCTAGGGCGCCGGTCAGAAACTTGCGCCGGCTGCGCAGAACGGAGAACATGGCACGATCCTCATAAACAGGTTACTGAAAAGGTTGCGGAGCTTGGCGTGAGGCTATGCGTTCCGTGACGCAAAGTAAACGCAGGAGCGGGCGGGACGGCGATGAATGGCCAGCGACTGAAACCGGCCCCCGGCCTGCATTTTATCGCGACGCCGATCGGCGCGTCGCGCGACATCACACTGCGGGCGCTCGACATCCTGGCCGGCGCTGACGTGATCGCCGCCGAGGATACGCGCACGTTGCGCCACCTGATGGAGATTCACGCGATTGCGACCGGCGATCGGCCGGTCTGGTCCTATCACGACCACAATGGCGAACGCGTCCGGCCACGGATTCTCGCAGCATTGGCCGAGGGGAAGTCCGTCGTCTATGCGTCCGAGGCCGGGACACCCCTGGTCGCCGATCCCGGCTTTCAACTCGCTCGCGCCGCGATCGCGGCAGGGCATCCGGTGACAAGCGCGCCCGGGCCTTCGGCGGTGCTCGCGGCGCTGACCGTGTCGGGGCTACCGTCGGACCGGTTCCTCTTCGCCGGGTTTCCACCAGCCGGCGCCAAGCAGCGGCGCGACTGGCTGGCCGAGCTCGGCGCGGTGCCGGCAACGCTGATCCTCTACGAATCGCCGAAGCGGCTTAAGAAACTGTTAGGGGATCTGGTCCTAGTCTTGGGAGAAGAGAGACGGGCGGCGATATGCAGGGAACTGACCAAACGCTTCGAGGAGGTGACGCGCGGCACGCTTGCCGAACTCGCCGCTTGCCTGGCGGATCGTCCTGTAAGGGGTGAGATTGTTGTCGTCATCGACCGGGCCGGCGAAAAGGCCGCCGATCCGCAACGCGTCGAAACGGCCTTGAAGGAGGCGTTGGAATGCCATTCGACCAAGGATGCGGTGGCCCTCGTGGCCAAGGCGCAAGGCGTGGCGCGACGGCAGGTCTACCAGATCGCGCTGAAACTGGCCGCAGGCGACTAGCAGGCGCTGTCGCCTATCATGGCGGGCGGACGGCCGAGGATCAGGTGGCCGATTTCTATCTGCGCAGCGGCCGCATGATCGCCGCGCGCCGCTGGCGGGGCCGGGGCGGCGAGATCGATCTGATCGCCCGCGACGGCGCGGCGGTGATCTTTGTCGAGGTCAAGCGCGCCGAAACCCATGCCATCGCCGCCGAGCGCCTCACGCAGCGCCAGATGGCACGAATTTCCGCCGCCGCGATCGAGTTCGTGGCGAACGAACCTGCGGGGCAGGATACAGAAATGGCGTTCCACGCCGCCCTGGTCGATGGATCGGGACGCATCGACATCATCGAAAACGCCATCGGTTTCTGATCGCCAATTGCATCCCGGCCCCGGCTCGGTCATCAATCGGCCCTGTTCAGGGCGCGGGAGGCGAGAGATGACACTCAAGGTCGCAATCCAGATGGACCCGGTCGAGCGGATCGACATAGACGCCGATTCGACGTTCCGCATCGGGCTGGAGGCGCAGGAGCGGGGGCACACCCTTTTCTACTACACTCCCGGCCGGCTCTCCTATCGCGAAGGGCGCGTACTGGCCCGGGGCTGGCCGCTGGAGCTCAGGCGCGAGAAGGGCAACCATTTCTCGCTCGGACCCGAGGCGGAGGTCGATCTTGCCGACTGGGACGTCGTCTGGCTGAGGCAGGATCCGCCCTTTGACATGGGCTACATCACCACGACCCATGTTCTCGACATGATCCATCCAAAGACGCTGGTGGTGAACGACCCGTTCTGGGTGCGGAACTATCCCGAAAAGCTGCTGGTCCTGAACTTTCCCGATCTGACGCCGCCGACGCTCATCGCCCGCGACCTCGCCACGATCCGCGCGTTCAAGGCCGATCACGGCGACATCATCCTCAAGCCGCTCTACGGCAACGGCGGGGCGGGGGTCTTCCGGCTGGATCCGAACGATCGCAACCTCGCCTCGCTGCACGAACTGTTCATCGGCATCAACCGTGAACCGCTGATCGCCCAGAAATACGTCCCGGCGGTCGTGAAGGGCGACAAGCGGATCATCCTTGTCGATGGCGAACCCGTCGGCGCGATCAACCGCGTGCCGGCGGAAGGAGAGACGCGGTCGAACATGCATGTCGGCGGGCGGCCCGAGAAGACGGGCCTGACCGAACGGGATCGCGAGATCTGCGCCATCATCGGCCCCACGCTGCGCGAGAAGGGCCAGATCTTCGTCGGCATCGACGTGATCGGCGATTGGCTGACCGAGATCAACGTGACCTCGCCGACCGGCATCCAGGAGCTGGAGCGTTTCGACGGCACCAACGCGTCGGCGAAGATCTGGGAGGCGATCGAGGCGAAGCGGGCGCGGCGCTGATCCTTCTGCGCGGCATGCCAGTGGCCCCGGACCGGGTCCGGGGCGGGGCCTCTGCCTCTCCTACCGGCCCGCCTGAACGCTCAGCCGGAAGCTGACCGCCTCGGCCACATGGGGCTTGCGCACATCGTCCGATCCGGCGAGGTCGGCGATGGTGCGCGCCACCCGCAGGACGCGGTGATAGCCCCGCGCCGACAATCCGAACCGCTCCGCGACCGTGGCGAGCAGCGCGCGCCCTTCGGCGTCTGGGCTTGCGACGTCTTCCAGAAGCCGTCCTTCGGCATCGGCGTTCACCCGCGCTTCGGGATGATCCTTAAACCGCGCCGTCTGGGTGGCGCGGGCGGCGGCGACGCGGCTGGCGACACTGGCCGAGCTTTCGCCCGCATCCGGCAGGTCGAGGTCGGTGTAGGCCACCGGCGGCACTTCGACCCGCAGGTCGATCCGGTCCATCAGCGGTCCGGATATACGGCCCAGATAGTCCTCGCCGCATTGCGGAACGCGTGCGCATGAGCGGGACGGGTCGCTCAGAAATCCGCATTTGCAGGGATTGGCTGCGGCGACCAGCAGGAACCGGCAGGGATAGCGGATATGGGCGTTGGCGCGGGCCACCACGACCTCGCCGGTCTCAATCGGCTGGCGCAGGGTTTCGAGGACGGTGCGCGGGAATTCGGGAAACTCGTCGAGAAAGAGGACGCCGTTATGCGCGAGGCTGATCTCGCCCGGCTTGGCGCCGCGGCCACCGCCGACGATGGCGGCCATCGAGGCGGTGTGGTGCGGTTCCCGAAAAGGGCGTGTACGGCTGATGCCCCCCTCGTCCAGAAGGCCCGAAAGGGAATGGATCATCGAGGTTTCCAGGGCTTCGACCGGGGTCAGCGGCGGCAGGATGCCCGGCATCCGCGCCGCCAGCATCGACTTGCCCGACCCCGGCGCCCCGACCATCAACAGGTGATGCCGCCCCGCTGCCGCGATCTCGATCGCCCGTTTGGCGCGTTCCTGTCCCTTCACGTCGCGCAGGTCGCGCACCGCAGGGTCGCGGGTCACCTCGCCGGGGCGGGCGGGCGTGATCGGCGACTGGCCGGTATAGTGGCCAAGCACCTCGGCCAGCGTCGCCGCGGCGATGACCGGCACCGCGGCGACCCAGGCCGCCTCGGGCCCGCAGGCCTTGGGGCAGAGGAGTGTGCGATCCTCCTCCGCGGCGGCCATGGCGGCCGGAAGCGCGCCAACGACCGGCACCAGCCGCCCGTCGAGCGACAATTCGCCGAGCGCCACGGTCGCCTCGACATCCTCGCGCGGCAGGATGTCGATGGCGGCCAGCAGCGCCAGCGCGATCGGCAGGTCGAAATGCGAGCCTTCCTTGGGCAGGTCGGCGGGCGAGAGGTTGACGGTGATCCGCTTCGACGGCAACGCGATCGAAAGCGCCGTCAGCGCCGCGCGGACCCGGTCGCGCGCCTCGCTCACCGCCTTGTCGGGCAGGCCGACGACCGAGAAGGCGGGCATCCCGGCGGCGACGGCGCATTGCACCTCGACGATCCGCGCCTCCACCCCCTCGAATGCGACCGTATAGGTCCGCGCCACCATGAGCCGCCCCCTTCAAAGTGGTTAACGGCTATCAGGGGCCTGGTTTAGGAAAGGTTAACGCGCGGCCATCGCCATGAAATCCGGCCAGGCTTCGGGATCGGCCAGCGTCTTGTCGCGGCAGAAGGGATTGCAGAACCCCCAGACCCGCCCGCCGAGCTTCAGGAAGTCCGTTACCGGTTTGCCCGAATAGGGGCAGGCCGCGTTTTCCGATGGCCCCCCGGCCACTTCCGCGACAAGCGGCGCCGGGCCGGGCCAGGGGCGCTCGGCATAGGGTTTCGCGTAGCTCGGCTGGACGAGGTTCTCGGCCTTGCCCATCGCCCGCCAGCGGCGGAAAGCCGGATCGGCGAGATGCTTTGCCACATAGTCAGCGGCTTCGGAGGAGACCGGCAGGTTGTAGCCGGCGATCCGCGCCGCCACCGGCGCGAAGAAGGCGTCCGTGGCGGTGTAGCGACCGAAGAGCCAGGGGCCGCCGGCACCGAACCGGCTGCGCGCCCTTGCCCAGATCACCTCGATCCGCGCGAGATCGTCCAGCACCTCTGCCCTCGGCGCGCAATCCTCATAGCTCGCGAGCAGATTCATCGGGCAGTCGTCCCGGAGCGCGCCGAAACCCGCATGCATCTCGGCGGCCATGTAGCGCGCCATGGCGCGCGCGGCGGAATCGTCGGGCCAGATCCTCGCCTCGGGGTGACGCTCGGCCAGCGTCTCGGCGATGGCGAGCGTCTCGCCGATCACCTCGCCTTCGGGCGTCCGGATCGCGGGCACCTGCCGGGCCGGGGCGAATTCGGCCATCAGCCGCGCGAAATCTTCCGAGTAGAGAACGCCCGGATGGATCCTGACGGGGATCCCGAACTTCTCGAACAAGAGCCAGCCCCTGAGGGACCAGCTCGAATAGCTGCGGTCGCCGATGGCGAGGTCGTAGGTCATGCCGCCCTCCGTTTCGGCGAAGAATACGGCAGGCGTGAGGGAAGGCACGTTCATTCTTGTGCGACGGCCCATCACAAGCCGTGATTCGTGCTTCGGCTTGTCATTGGGGCAAGCCGGACCTAATCCTTGTCAGACCGAAGGAAAGAAAGTGCCATGCTGTCCGGAAAGCGCATCCTTCTCATCATCGGCGGCGGCATTGCCGCCTACAAGTCGCTCGACCTGATCCGGCGGCTGAAGGAGCGGGGCGCGGCCGTGACGCCGGTTCTGACGCGGGCGGCGGAAGAATTCGTGACCCCGCTTTCGGCGGCGGCGCTGGCGGGGGAGAAATGCTACCGGCACCTTTTCGATCTGACCGACGAGGCCGAGATGGGGCATATCGAGCTTTCGCGCGCCGCCGATCTGGTCGTGGTGGCGCCCGCGACCGCCGACCTGATGGCGAAGATGGCGGGCGGCCATGCTGACGATCTGGCCTCGACGCTTCTGATGGCGACCGACAAGCGGGTGCTCGTGGCGCCGGCAATGAACGTGCGGATGTGGCTGCACCGGGCGAACCAGCGCAACATCGCGGCGCTGCATGCGGATGGCATCCTCTTTGCCGACCCGAACGAAGGCGACATGGCCTGCGGCGAATACGGGCCGGGGCGGATGGCCGAACCGCTGGAGATCGTCGCGGCGGTGGAGGCGGCGCTGGGCGATGGCCCGCTCGCCGGCCGTCATGTCATCGTCACCTCGGGACCGACGCATGAGCCGATCGACCCGGTGCGCTACATCGCCAACCGTTCATCGGGCGCGCAGGGCGCGGCGCTCGCGCGGGCGCTCCGCGATCTGGGCGCGACGGTCACCTTCGTGACCGGACCCGCGACGGTGCCGCCGCCGGGCGGGGTGGCGGTGGTGCCGGTCGAGACGGCGGACGAGATGCTGGCGGCGGTGAAGCGGGCGCTGCCTGCGGACGCGGCGGTGTTCGCGGCGGCGGTGGCCGACTGGCGTGTCGCCAACGCCAGTGGGTCGAAGATGAAGAAGGACGGGTCGGGCAGGGCGCCCGCGCTCGAATTCGCCGAGAATCCCGACATTCTCGCGACCGTCGCCGCGATGAAGAAGGGGCGTCCGAAGCTGGTCGTGGGCTTCGCCGCCGAGACCGACGACGTGATCGCGCACGCCATGGCCAAGCGCGCCCGCAAGGGCTGCGACTGGATCGTCGCCAATGACGTGCGCCCGGCGACCGGGATCATGGGCGGGACCGAGAATGCGGTGACGCTGATCCGCGCCGACGGGGCCGAGGAATGGCCGCGCCTGCCGAAGGACGAGGTGGCGCGGCGGCTGGCGGCGGCCATCGCATCGGCTTTGGGCTGAGGCGGCAATGGCGGAAGCCTCCGGCGGGAGTATTTGCGCCACGGTGAAAGGGCGGGGAATGGTCCCTGAAATCCGGGTTCTGCGCGAGGATTGGGCCGATGCGTCGGTGCCGCTGCCGTCCTACGCGACGCCGGGTGCCGCGGGTGCGGACATCCGGGCGAACCTGCCGCCCGAGATCCGCGCGGAAGGTTTCGCTTTGCTCCCGATGGAGCGGCGCATCGTGCCGACCGGCCTCAGGGTGGAAATCCCGCGCGGCTACGAGGTGCAGATACGCCCGCGTTCGGGACTGGCGCTGAAGCACGGCATTTCGCTGCCCAACACGCCGGGGACGATCGACAGCGACTATCGCGGGCCGCTCGGCGTCTTGCTGATCAATCTCGGCGCGGCGCCGTTCATCATCAGCCATGGCGACCGCATCGCACAGATGATCGTGGCGCCGGTCGTGCAGGCGGATTTCGCCGAGGCCGATACCCTAGGCGAGACGGCTCGCGGAACCGGTGGCTTCGGCTCGACGGGGCGACGATGACGGTTCTTGTCGCCGCGGGCGCGCTGGTCGTGCTCGGCCTTTTCCTGAACCTGCCGGGCCGGGCCATAATCATCATGCTGGCGCTGCTTTGGCTGGGGACGCTGCTTGCCCATGCGCTCTTGCCGGAGGGTCACGCCGTGCCGCGCGGACTCGGCGGCGATCTGAGGGCCTGGGGTGCGCTCGGCATCGGTGTGGGCGTGGTTCTCGGCTATCGCGCGCTTCTGGGGATGGTGCGTGCGCGGGCGCGTGAAGCGCCCGCAGCACAGGGCGGGTCCGGGTTCTCGGAGGCGGAGCTCGACCGCTACGCCCGCCACATCGTCCTGCGCGAAATCGGCGGCATGGGCCAGCGCAAGCTGAAGGAGGCGAAGGTGCTGGTGGTCGGGGCGGGGGGCCTCGGTTCGCCGTCGCTCCTCTATCTCGCCGCCGCCGGTGTGGGCACCATCGGGGTGATCGATGACGACATCGTGACGAACTCCAACCTCCAGCGGCAGATCATCCACACCGACGCGCGGATCGGCCAGCCGAAGGTGTTCTCGGCGGAAGCCGCGATCAAAGCGCTCAACCCCTTCGTGTCGGTGAAGCCCTACAACCGGCGCCTGGTGGCGGAGGAAGCGGAGGCGCTGTTCGCCGACTACGATCTCATCCTCGACGGGTCGGACAACTTGGACACCCGCCATCTGGTCAACGCCGCCGCCGTGGCGACCCGAAAGCCGCTGATTTCGGCGGCGATCACCCAGTGGGAGGGGCAGATCAGCCTTTACGATCCGGCGCACGGGGCGCCCTGCTATGCCTGCGTCTTCCCGGACCGCCCGGCGGACGGCCTTGCCCCCACCTGCGCCGAGGCGGGCGTGATGGGGGCGCTGCCGGGGGTCATGGGCGCGATGATGGCCGTCGAGGCGATCAAGGAGATCACCGGGGCGGGCGAGGGGCTGCGCCAGCGCCTTCTGATCTACGATGCGCTTTATGGCGAAAGCCGCCGGATCGCGGTCAGGCGCGACCCGGACTGCGCGGTCTGCGGGCGGGTCTGACGGGATCGGAAATGTCGAAACCTGGGTGGTTGGGTTCTGGTCTTTGCCGGGGCGCGTCATTAGGTTTCGCGCCAAAGGAGACTGCTGATGACCAACCCGCTTCTCGCCCCCTGGACCGGGGACTTCGCCCTGCCGCCCTTCGCGGCGATCCGCGACGCCGATTTCGCCCCCGCCTTCCGGGCGGCGCTGGCCGAGGCGCGGGCAAATGTGCGCGCGATCGCCGACGACCCCGCCGCGCCGACCTTTGCCAACACGATCGAGGCGCTGGAGATGTCGCAAGAGGCGCTCGACCGGGTGGCCGGGGTCTTCTACAACCTCGTGGGCAGCGACAGCACGCCGGCGCGGGAAGAACTGCAGCGCGACCTCGCGCCGAAGATGGCGGCCTTCGCCTCCGAGATCACCATGAACGCCGCCCTCTTCCGGCGGATCGAAACGCTCTGGGATGCGCGCGATGACCTCGGCCTGAACGCCGAGCAGGCGCGGGTGCTGGAGCTTTACCGGCGGATGTTCGTCCGCGCCGGCGCGGCGCTCGACGGCGCTGCGCGGGCGCGGATGACCGCGATCAAGGAGCGGCTTGCCGTGCTCTCGACCGCCTTCACGCAGAACCTTCTTGCCGACGAGCGGGGCTGGGCGCATCCCCTGACCGACGATGATCTGGAAGGTTTGCCGGATTTCGTCACCGCCGCCGCGAAGGCGGCCGCCGAGGAACGCGGCGAGGCGGGCCATGTCCTGACCCTCAACCGGTCGCTGATCGTGCCCTTCCTGCAATTCTCGCCGCGGCGCGAATTGCGCGAGCTGGCCTATGAGGCTTGGGCGGCGCGCGGTGCCGGTGGCGGCGCGACCGACAACCGCGCCATCGCGGCGGAGATCCTGAAGCTGCGGCAGGAGCGGGCGGAGCTTCTGGGATATGCGAATTTCGCCGACTACAAGCTGGAGCCCGAGATGGCCAAGACCCCGGCCGCTGTGCGGGGTCTTCTGATGCGGGTCTGGGAACCGGCGCGCGCCAAGGCCGTGGTGGATGCCGAAATCCTGACGCGCATGATGCGGGCCGACGGCGTGAACGGCGAACTCGAACCCTGGGACTGGCGCTTCTACGCCGAACGCCGCAGGCTTGCCGAACACGATCTGGACGAGGCCGAACTGAAGCCGTTTTTCGGGCTCGACGCGATGATCGGCGCGGCCTTCGACTGCGCCGCGCGGCTCTTCGGCCTGTCCTTCCGGTCTTTGGACGTCCCGCTCTACCATCCCGATGCGCGGGCGTGGGAGGTCACGCGCGACGGGCGGCATGTCGCGGTCTTCATCGGCGACTGGTTCGGTCGCGCATCCAAACGCTCGGGCGCCTGGTGTTCGACCTTCCGCGACCAGCACCGGCTTGGCGCGGGCCAAAGCCCGGTCGTCGTCAACGTCTGCAACTTCGCCAAGCCGGCCGAGGGCGAACCCGCACTTCTCTCATGGGACGACGCGCGCACGCTCTTCCACGAATTCGGCCACGCCCTGCACCAGATGCTGTCGGACGTGACCTATCCGATGGTCTCGGGCACCAATGTCGCGCGCGATTTCGTCGAACTGCCAAGCCAGCTTTACGAACACTGGCTGGAAGTGCCCGACGTGCTCGACCGCCACGCCCGCCACGTCCGGACGGGCGAGCCGATGCCCGAGTCCTTGCGCGACCGGCTCCTGGCGGCGGCGACCTACGATCAGGGCTTTGCGACGGTCGAATACCTCGCCTCGGCGCTCGTCGATCTCGCCTTCCACGACGGACCGGCCCCGGCCGATCCGATGGCGGTCCAGTCCGAGGTTCTGGCCGGGATCGACATGCCGCATGCGATCCGCATGCGTCACGCGACGCCGCATTTCGCGCATATCTTCTCGGGCGACGGCTATTCCTCGGGCTATTACAGCTACATGTGGTCCGAGGTCATGGACGCCGACGCCTTCGAGGCGTTCCGCGAAGCGGGCGATGCCTTTGACCCGGAAACCGCGAAGCGGCTCGAGGAAACCATCCTCTCGGCGGGCGGCTCACGCGAGGCGGAGGCGCTTTATGTAGCGTTCCGTGGCCGAATGCCGGGGGTCGAACCGCTGCTGAAGGGGCGCGGGCTTCTCGAACCCGCATGAGAATGCCATGACGCAGGATTTCATCGTCATCGGCGGAGGCATTGCGGGCGTATCGGCCGCCGCCCGGTTGGCGCGGCTCGGTTCCGTCACGCTGCTTGAAGCCGAGGACCACCTCGCCCATCACACTTCGGGCCGGTCCGCTGCTCTCTTCGAGCCGAATTACGGGCTGGCGCCGATCGTCGCGCTTTCGAGGGCGAGCGAGGATCACCTCAGAACGGCGCATGGCGGCGTACTCAGCCGGCGCGGGATGATGCTTGTCGCCGGACGGGACGAGGCCGATGCGTTCGAGATTGATCGCGTCGCGCTCGGCCTCGACCGCATCGGCGTCGATGAGGCGCGCGCCATGGTGCCGGTCCTTGACCCCGCGGCGGTGGCGGAGGCGGCCTTCGCCGACCACGCCTGGGACATAGACACCGATCGCCTGATCCAGGATTTCGCGCGCGACGCCCGCGCGGCGGGCGCCGCAATCCTGACCCGCGCCCGCGTTGCCGCAATCCGCCGCGACCGGGGCCTCTGGCATGTCACCTCCGGGCAGGGCGAGCATTCCGCCCGGATGCTGGTCAATGCCGGGGGTGCATGGGTGGACGAGATCGCCATGCTTGCCGGATTGCGGCCCATCGGCTTTACGCCGCTCCGCCGGTCGATGGCGCGCATTCCCGCGCCCGAGGGGCAGGACGTGTCCCGCTGGCCGCTGATCATGGGCGCGGCGGAGAGCTGGTACGCCAAGCCGGACGCCGGCGCGCTGATCGTGTCGCCCGCCGAGGAAGACCCGAGCCATCCGCACGACGCCTGGGCCGACGACATGGTCCTGGCCGAGGGGCTCGCCCGCTACGAGGCGAAAGTGACCGCGCCGGTGACGCGGCTTCTCGCATCCTGGGCCGGACTGCGGACCTTTTCGCCCGACCGGGTTCTGGTGATCGGCCCCGACCCTGCGGAGCCGTCGTTCTTCTGGCTCGCCGGGCAGGGTGGCTACGGCTTTCAGACTTCGGCCGCCGCAAGCGAGCTTGCCGCCGATCTGATCGCGGGCCGCGCCCCGGGCCTCGATGCGGCGACCTGCGCCGCGCTTTCGCCCGCGCGGTTCGGCTGAGGGGCGGGCGGCATTCGGCCGCCTGGATGGATTGACCCATGTCAAGGCTGGCGCCGCTGGGCAATGAAATCACGGTTTCAGCCAGCAAGGGGACCGACATGAACTGTCAGACCAGGATCGACAGGACGTCGGCGATGCCGCATAGTTCGGCGGAACGGCCAACATGCCGACGGAGGGGCAGAGATGAAGCGCTTGGTACGAGCGATCTGTGTTGGCGGGATGCTGGCTGCGATGTCGGGCTGCGGCAACGCGCCGGAAGTGCGGCGCCTGCCCGTTGCAGCCGGCATTCCCGGGGCCTTTGGCGACAACGACCCGCATGACTGGCGGGGCAGGAAGCCGTCGCACTACCCCGTTCACGGCATCGACGTTTCGCGCTATCAGGGCAATGTGGATTGGCCGGCCGTCTCGCGCTCCGGCATCTCCTTCGCCTATCTCAAGGCGACCGAAGGCGGCGATCATCTCGACCCGAGCTTCGCCGGTCACTGGCGCAGCGCGGGCCGCACCGGCCTGCCGCGCGGCGCCTATCACTTCTTCTATTTCTGCACGCCCGCCGCTGATCAGGCGCGCTGGTTCATCCGCAACGTCCCGCGCGAAGCGGGCGCTCTGCCGCCCGTGCTCGACATCGAGTGGAACCACCGCTCGCCCACGTGCCGCACGCGGCCCGACGCGGAGACCGTGCGCGCCGAGGTGCGGACATTCCAGCGCATCGTCGGCGCCCATTACGGCCAGCGCCCGGTAATCTACACGACGGTCGATTTCTGGGAAAGGAACGAGCTTGCGCGGCTCTCGGGCGAGGAATTCTGGTTACGCTCGGTTGCCGGCCATCCGTCCGAAACCTATCCCGGCGCGCGCTGGAGTTTCTGGCAGTACACCGGCACCGGCGTCGTTCCCGGCATCGGCCCGGAGGTCGACATCAACGCCTTCGCAGGCTCGGCCGAGGGCTGGGCCGGATGGCTGGCGCGTCGCAGAAGCTGACTTGCGCAGTTTCATCTTGGCCCAAATACCTTGGGGGTCCGGGGGCAAAGCCCCCGGGTCTTTGCCGGGGGATCAGCCGTTGACGCGGATGCGTTCGTTCGCCGGATCGAAGGGGCTGTCCTCGACGACTTCCACATCGAACAGTTCCCGGAACATCCGCAGCTTGAGCTTCGTGCCAACCTCGGCAAGGTCCGGGCTGACATAACCCATGCCGATCTGCTTCCCGAACGCCACCGACCAGCCGCCCGACGTCAGCCGCCCGACCTTCCTGCCGTCGTGCAGAAGCGCCTCCTTGCCCCAGGGATCGGCGTCCGCCGGACCGTCGATCAGCACGGTCACGCATTTGAAGCGCACGCCGGTATCCACCATCGCCTGCTTGCCCTGAAAGTCCTTGCCGAGGTCGATGAAGCGGTCGAGACCGGCCTCCATCGGCGTCGCATCGCGCCCCAGTTCGGTGCCGAAGGCGCGGTAGGACTTCTCCTGCCTGAGCCAGTTCTGCGCCCGCGCGCCGACCAGCTTCATCCCGTGCTTTTCGCCGGCCTTGACCAGCAGATCGAAAAGGTAGTTCTGCATCTCGACCGGGTGGTGCAGCTCCCAGCCAAGCTCGCCCGTATAGGCCACGCGGATCGCGTTGACCGGGCACATGCCAAGCTCGATCTTCCGCGCCGACAACCACGGGAAGCGCTTGTTCGACAGCGCCGTCTCCGGCTCGGCATCCTTGATGACTTCCTTCAGGATGTCGCGCGATTTCGGCCCGGCGATGGCGAAGACGCCCCATTGGGTCGTGACGTCGTGGATATCCACCCAGCCGCCGCCCCGGCCCATGAAGTCCGCGGCCGATTTCCGCAGGTAATCCGCGTCATAGGCCGTCCAGGCCCCGGCGGAGACGAGGTAGTAGTCGTTCTCGCCGTTCCGGACGATCGTGTATTCCGTCCGCGTCGTGCCCTTGGGCGTCAGCGCGTAGGTCAGGTTGATCCGGCCGACCTTCGGCAGCGCGTTGCAGGTGAACCAGTCGAGGAATTCGGTCGCCCCCGGCCCGCGCACGATATGCTTGGTGAAGGCGGTCGCGTCGATCAGGCCCGCCGTCTCGCGGATCGCCTTCGCCTCGTCCACCGCATGTTTCCACCACGTCCCCCTGCGGAACGACCGCGAGTCGTGGTCGAACGATGCGGGCGCATCGACGGGCCCGTAGTAGTTCGGGCGCTCCCAACCGTTCACCTGGCCGAACTGCGCCCCGCGCGCCTTCTGGCGATCATAGGCGGGCGAGGTGCGCAGGGGCCGGCAGGCCTCGCGCTCTTCATCCGGGTGATGCAGGATGAAGACGTGCTCATAGCACTCCTCGTTCTTCCGCGCCGCATATTCGGTCGTCATCCACGAGCCGTAGCGCTTGGGGTCGAGCGAGGCCATGTCGATCTCGGCCTCGCCTTCCGTCATCATCTGCGCAAGGTAGTGGCCGGTGCCGCCGGCGGCCGTGATGCCGAAGGAGAAACCCTCGGCCAGCCACATGTTGCGCAACCCCGGCGCGGGGCCGACCAGCGGGTTGCCGTCGGGCGTGTAGCAGATCGGGCCGTTGAAATCGTCCTTGAGGCCCACCGTCTCCGACGACGGCAAGCGGTGGATCATCGACATGTACTCCTCCTCGATCCGCTCCAGATCGAGCGGGAAGAGGTCGGCGCGGAAGCTTTCCGGCACGTCGTAGAGGAAGCGGGCGGGGGCGTTGCGCTCATAGGGCCCGAGGATCCAGCCGCCGCGCTCCTCGCGGACATACCACTTGGCGTCGGCGTCGCGCAGGACGGGGTGCTCGGGGTTCCCGGCCTTGCGCCATTCCTGAAGGGCAGGGTCGGGTTCGGTCACGATATACTGGTGCTCGACCGGGATCGCCGGAATCTTGATCCCGAGCAGCCGCGCGGTGCGCTGGGCGTGGTTGCCGGTCGCGGTCACGACATGCTCGGCCCGGATCTCGGCCTGCTCGTCCGAGGCGACGAGGTTGCCGCCCTTCTCGACCATCTTCGTGACGGTCACGATCCATTCCGAGCCGGTCCAGCGGTAGCCGTCGACCTGCCACTTGCGCTCGATCGTGACACCGTGCTGGCGCGCGCCCTTGGCCATCGCCTGGGTCACGTCGGCGGGGTTGATGTAGCCGTCCTGGGGATGGAAAAGCGCGCCCTTGAGGTCTTCGGTCCTGACCAGCGGCCAGCGGTCCTTGATCTCTTTCGGGGTCAGGAATTCGTGGTAGACATCCGCAGTCTCGGCCACCGAGGAATAGAGCATGAATTCGTCCATCCGCTCCTGCGTCTGGGCCATGCGCAGGTTGCCGACCACGTAGAAGCCGGCGTCGAGCCCGGTTTCCTCCTTCAGCGTCTTGTAGAAGTCGACGGAGTACTTGTGGATGTGGGTCGTGGCGTAGCTCATGTTGAACAAGGGCAGCAAACCGGCGGCGTGCCAGGTCGATCCGCTCGTCAGTTCGTCCCGTTCCAGCAGCATCGTGTCCCATCCCGCCTTGGCGAGGTGATAGGCGATGCCGGTTCCGACGGCGCCGCCGCCGACGACAAGGGCTTTGACATGGGTTTTCATCGGCCGACTCCTCGTCCCTCTGCTTGGCCCCTATCTGCCAGACATGGAAAAACGCGGAAAGGTCAGCCCGACCTAAAGCGGCGGAAAAACGACATGGCGGCTGCGCGGCTGCGGTGCCAGCTCAGTTGCCGCCAATCGAACAGCGCTTGAAGCCCTTGTCAGAGGCGCAGTTTCCCGAACCAATGCTCTTGTTCACCTTGACCTCGCCGCCGCCGTCACTGCTGACTGCGTCGTTGACGGCGGGCTTCTCGTCACCGCCGCCGGTGAACATGCCTGTCAGCGCCGCGAAAAGCCCGCCCTTCTTGGCGGGCGCGGCGGATTCTTCGGCGCCGTCCGGAACCGTGACGGAATCGCCGTCCACAAGGCCGACGACCGCACCGATGGTGGCCATGCCCGTCTCGTCATCGCGCATCTTGCCGGCGATCGACTGCAGCCGGGCCTCGGCATCCTGCCCGGCCTGGCGCATGGCTTCATCCTCGGCGCGAAGCTGGGCCTCGGCCATGGCGCGGGCCGCTTCCTTGTCGAGCACCGGCGCATCGTTGCCGACGCCCGGGACGGGATGGTCGAGCATTGCGTTCAGCCGGTCATAGTCGATGGCGGTCAGAAGCGACATTATGGCTTCCTCCGACGCCTGTGCCCGCACCGTGATCGTCAGTTCGTTGCCGACCTTTCCGGTCAGCTTCTGATAGGAGCGCGCGCTTTCCTGGCCGAACATGCCCTGGTTTTCCCCGAACGCCACGCCACCCACATACGCGTAGCCGGCGCTGCTGCTCATGGCATTCAGATTCGCGGCAACCACCTGCATGCCGATCCCGGCAATTCCGCCCATCGCATCGGCGCTCCGGCGCTCGAGCCGGAGGGCGATCAGTTCGTCGTCCCGCTCGTAGACATAGACTTCGGCCGCATCGGCCTGCGCGCGCGCGGCGTCGCTTGCGCCCGCCAGCATCTTCATCATCGGATCGTTCTTGAATTCGTCGGGAACGGAGGCGTCCTTCTGCATGTCGTAACGCTTGTCGAGCCGCGCCTCTGCCGCTGCGTCCCAGTCGCGCCGGGTCCAGCCTTCGGGCGCGTCGGGAAGCAGATCCCGGATCGCCATGGCTCTCAGCGCGCGGCGCTGGGTCTCGGCGGCAGCGGCGTCTCTCGTCTCGGTGAACCGGGTCGAGATGGATCCGGCATAGTCGGAAACCGCATAGGTTCCCGGCGTGGAGCCTGCCCTGCGCGCCTGATTGACATAGTCGACGGCGCCGGCCGCGAGACCGGTCACAACGACAAAGCCGACAAGATAGGTTTTCGACATGGGAAGCCCGCACAGTTTTGTGTTGCGGGGACGTTTGCCGGCAAATCAGGCAACAATTGGACCCTGCCGGGGTTTTTCCCGACCGATCCCGGCCAGACGCCCTTCATGGCGCCACTGTCAGTCGCTCACGCGGCGAAGACGGGCCGCCCACCAGCCCCGCGAGGCCAGCGCCGGGCCTTCGACCAGGTGCCAGGACAGAACCGCGCAGATGAGCACGGCGGGCGTCGCCAGGACGATGTTCGTGATCGGCTGCATCGGTCCCAGAAGGTGCACGACAAGCTGCTGCGCCGGAAAGGCGTAGATATAGGTGCCATAGGAATAGTCGCCCAGCCGGTTGTAGCGGCGCACGAGTCCCGCAGGAAGATAAGCGAAAACGAATGTCGAATAACTGATCCAGGTCATCAGCACGGGCTCGAAGAACGGGGTGGGGCGGCTGAAAACCACGACGGCCAGCCCCGCGATCAATAGCGGCCAGTTCAGCACCACCTTGTCACGCCAGACATACGCGGCCGCGCCGACAGCGAAGGGAAAGGACAACTCCCGGAAGCTGGCCGCGCGGCCAGGCAGAAGGCTGCCGGCCAGCTCGGGCGCAGTGAGGCCATAGGCGATGAGGTAGAGGCCGAACACGGCAAGGAACCACCGCCTCGATCGCAGCAATCCAGCAAGCCCCGCCAGCAGCACGCCGAAATAGCACAGAACCTCGTGGATCAGCGTCCAGAGCGATCCGTTGATGGCGCCGCCATAGGGGTTGTTCGCGAAGACGCCCGGCAACTCGTACTGCAGTGCCGCCAGGGACAGGTTGCGCGGCACATAGGTCAGCGTCTCGGGTTGCCGGAAGTACTCGGAAACCGGCAGCGTCGTCACCGTCGGCCCGAGGATCGCCGCCGTCAGGGCGGTTACGACCAGGAGGCCGGGAAAGAGCCGCATGATCCGCGCGGCGAACCAGTCCGACAGGAACCGCTTGCGGTCGAAGCTGCGGCTGATCAGAAAGCCGGAGATCGCGAAAAAGACGGCGACCGCCGCCCAGCCGAGCGACCGGTCGATCAGCCCTTCAAGCGGCTCGACGACGCCGAAGCCCAGCGATATCGGCCAGGCATGCGACAGCAGGACGGAAAGCGCCGCGATCATGCGGATGAGGTTGAGGTTGTTGTCGCGCCCGCCGCAGACGTCGCCAAGCCGCGCGCCGTTCAGCCAGCCGCTCACATCAGGCCCGGCACGACGAGATCAGGCGGCCGGTGGCCATCGGCGAAGGTCTTGATGTTGATGATGACTTTCTCGCCCATCTCGACACGCCCCTCGATCGTGGCCGACCCCATGTGCGGCAGCAGGACGACATTGGTAAGCTCCCGCAGGCGGGGATTGATCTCATGCCCGTGCTCGAAGACATCAAGGCCCGCGCCCGCAATCTCGCCGGCGCGCAGCATCCGGGTCAGCGCGTTTTCGTCGATCACCTCGCCGCGCGAGGTGTTCACGATCACCGCCGAGGGCTTCATCAGCTTCAGCCGCCGCGCGTTCATCAGGTGGAAGGTCGACGGCGTATGCGGACAGTTGACCGAGATCACGTCCATCCGGCTCACCATCTGGTCGAGACTTTCCCAGTAGGTCGCCTCAAGCTCCTCTTCCTGTTCGGGGCGGACCCGCTTGCGGTTGTGATAGTGCACCTGCATGCCGAAGGCGCGTGCGCGCCGCGCCACCGCCGTGCCGATCCGGCCCATGCCGAGAATGCCCAGGCGGCGGCCGCCCACACGCCCGCCCATCATCGCAGTCGGGGCCCAGCCTTTCCAGTTGCCGGATTGCATGAGCGCCAGCCCCTCGGGAATGCGCCGCGTCACCGCGAGGATCAGCGCCATCGTCATGTCGGCGGTGTCCTCGGTCACGACTCCCGGCGTGTTCGACACCAGAACGCCGCGCTGCCGCGCGCTGGCGACGTCGATATGATCGACCCCGGCGCCGTAATTCGCGATCAGCTTCAGCTTCTCGCCCGCCTGCGCCAGAAGGGTCGCGTCGACGTGGTCGGTGACGCACGGCACCAGCACATCGGCGCGCCGGATCGCGGCACCCAGCTCCTCACGGCTCATGCGGGTATCGGGATCGCGCAGCTCGACGTTGAAAAGCTCCTTCATCCGGGTCTCGACGACATCGGGCAAGCGTCGCGTGACGACAACACTCAGACGCTCGGATCCCATCGGCTCACTCTCCTCTCTTCCCTCGGCGCGCTCCTCTTGGCAAAGTGCCGTCGAACGGGGCAAGTCACAAGCCCCGAAAGCCGCCGAAGCGTGGGAACCGGGCAGAGATGACGACGAAAAGGCAAAGAAACGGCGCAAGCGCCGGATTGGCCATGATTGCCGGGGTGATTCTGGCGTCCGCCATCGGCGCGTTCGCCGCAACGACCGGCGCGCCGGAGGCGCGCGGGCCGGTGACCAACCTGCCGCTGCCGCGTTTCGTGTCGCTCAAGGCCGCCGAGGGCAACGCTCGCCGTGGCCCGAGTCTCAGTCACCGGATCGACTGGGTTTTCCGGCATCGCGACATGCCGCTGCGCATTACGGCGGAATTCGGCCACTGGCGGCGCGTCGAGGACAGCGAAGGCCAGGGCGGCTGGATTCATTACAGCCTGCTATCCGGCGTGCGCACGGTGCTGATCGAGGCCGACCACGCGGCCCTTCGCGCACAGCCGGACGAGCGGGCCACGGTCGTCGCCGAAGCCGAAGCGGGTGTCATCGGCCGGCTAGGCGATTGCAATCCTGTCTGGTGCGAAGTCAGCGCCGGGGGAGAGTCGGGTTGGGTCGTCAAGGCGGCGCTCTGGGGCGTTGACGCCGACGAAATCCGGCAGTAGCGGCGGACCGAGCGCCGCAAGGCGCAATGCCGGGATGCGGGGTGCCCATGGCGCGAGAACCGAAACTGGGTCTGAACCTGTCCGCGGGCATCGCATCGGTCGCCGTCGCGTTGGTGCTTGTCGTGCTGAAGCTCTGGGCGCTGGGCGCAACCTCGGCTCTGTCGGTCGCGGCCTCGCTTACCGACAGCGCGCTTGATCTGATGATGTCGGTGGGCGGCCTCATGGCGATCCTCTACGCCGCCCGGCCGGCCGACGAGGATCACGCTTTCGGCCATAGCTCCGTCGAAGACCTTGCGGCGCTTTTCCAGTCGGTCTTCATCCTGCTTTCGGGTCTGGCGATCGGCTGGACCTCGCTGCGGCGGCTGATCTCCGGCGCCCCCGACGCGCTGGCGGATCAGCAACGGGGAATCGTGGTGATGGTGGTGTCGATCGTCCTCACGGCCGGCCTGATCCTCTGGCAGCGCCGCGTCGCACGGGCGACGGGCAGCAAGGTCGTGGCCGCGGATTCGCTGCACTACCTGTCCGACCTGATGCCCAGCCTCGGCGCCATTGCGGCGCTTTGGGTATCGCATCGCTTCGGCATCGGCCAGGTCGACAGCATCGTCGCGCTGGCGGCGGCGGTGATGCTTGTGTTCGGCGCGTTCCGGATCGGCAAGGGCGCCTGGGACGCGCTGATGGACCGCCGCGCCGATCCGCGGCTGATCGAAGGCATCGCGCGGATTGCGGAAAGCTGGCCGGGTGTGAAGGGCTATCACGACCTGAAGACCCGGACTGCCGGCAGCCAGGTGTTCGTCAACATCCACATCGAACTGGACGGCGGCCAGACCCTGCGCGAGGCGCATGCGATCGGAGCGGGCCTTCGCCGCCGGATCATCGAGACCTTTCCGCAATGCGACGTCATCGTTCACAAGGACGTCGCGGAAGAGGGCTGAGAAGACCGCTCAGCCCTTCTGAACCTCCTTCAGCTTCTCGATGCCGAGAAGCTTCATCATCGCCTTCTCATAATAGGGCTCGCTGGTGCCCTTGCGCACCTTGCGCAGGAAATACTTCTCGAAGCCGATCTTGGCCAGGTGCACCCATTTGCCCGAAGAGGACCAGTTGACGTTGCGGGGCGGGATCTGCGGCTGGGCGACGAAGGCGACGCCTCCATCGCCGAAGTCGGCGAGGCAGACGGCGTTCCAAGTGCCGACATTGTCCGGCTCTTGCCCGCGCAGGATCTGGCCAAGATTGGTAGCGGTTGCCGTCACCATGGATTCGATCATGAAGCCGGTCTTGGGCACGCCGCATGGGACCGGCGTCGGCCCCATCGGCGGGATCGCCACGCCGACGCCTATGCCGAAGATGTTGGGATAGGCCGGGTTGCGCTGATGCTGATCGACGATGATGAAGCCGCGCGGGTTCGACAGCCCTTCGACGCCCGAGACGGCATCGATCCCACGGAAAGCCGGCAGCATCATCGAGAACCCGAACGGCAGTTCCCTTTCGGCCCTGACCGAACCGTCGTCGGCGATCTCCTCGACCACCATCTTTCCCGCTTCCACCCGCTTCACGCGCGTCGAGGTCATCCATTTGATGTGATGCGCGCGCATCTCGCCTTCCAGAAGCCCCTTGGTGTCGCCGACCCCATCAAGGCCGAGGTGGCCGATATAGGGCTCGGACGTGACGAAGGTCATCGGCACCTTGTCCCGGATCTTCCTGCGCCGGAGTTCGGTATCGAGGATGAAGGTGAACTCATAGGCCGGCCCGAAGCAGGATGCGCCCTGAACCGCCCCGACGACGATGGGGCCGGGGTTCTTGCAGAAGTCCTCGAACGCGTCGCGCGCCTGTTCGGCGTGGTCCACATGGCAGATCGACTGGGTGTGGCCGCCATGCGGGCCAAGCCCCTCTATCTCGTCGAAGGCGAGTTCCGGCCCCGTGGCGAGTATGAGATAGTCGTAATCGACGGTGGTTCCGTCCATCAGTTCGATCCGGTTTTCCTTCGGATGCACCTTCCTTGCGCCAACCGGCCTGAACTCTATCCCCTTCTTCCTGAGCGTTTCGGCAAGATCGACCGTTATGTCGTCGCGCTTGCGCCAGCCCACGGCGATTCAGGGATTGGAAGGCACGAAGTGGTATTTCGGGTCTTTGGTGATGACGGTGATCCGGTCCTCGGCCCGGATCTGGTCCTTCAGTTCGTAAGCCATGATCGAGCCGCCAAGCCCGGCCCCCAAAACGACGATATGCGCCATGCCAGATTCCCTCCCGAATCGACCGCACAGATGCGAGTCAGGACCATCATATATGAAAATGCGAATGTGTAATTGATTTGTGTCAAGGCGGCGCGCGCTCTGTCGGCAGGCGATGCTTCAGGCCAAAAGACCCCGCCGAAGCGGGGCCTTCCGGTTGTTTGCGCCTGTGCGCGCTACTGCGGAATGTCGCCGGTGATGCCTTCGACGTAGAAGTTCATGCCCAGAAGATCGCCGTCAGGGGCTGTCTGTCCTTCGGCCAGCCAGGCAGAGCCGTCCTGCTTGTTGATCGGTCCGGTGAACGGATGGTAGGCGCCCGAGGCGATGTCGTCGCGCAGTTTCTCGGCCTCGGCCTTAACCTCGGCGGGCACCGCGTCGGTGATCTCCCCGATCTCGACCTCGCCCCCGGCGATGCCTTCCCAGGCGTCGACCTGCTCATAGGTTCCGTCGAGCAGCGCGCCGATCCGCTTGACATACCACGGGCCCCAGTTGTCGATGATCGACGTGACGCGGGGGCTCGGCTTGTATTCGGCCATGTCGGACGCCTGACCGAAGCCGATCACCGCACCGTTCGCCTTCGCGGCCTCTGCGAGCGGCGCCGTCGAATCGGTGTGCGACGCGATCACGTCGACGCCCTGTTCGATCATCGCCTTGGCGGCGTCGGCCTCTTTCGCCGGATCGAACCAGGTGTAGGCCCAGATCACGGAAAGCTCGACATCCGGGTTCACCTTCTTGGCGTTGAGGTAGTAGGAGTTGATCCCCATGACCACCTCGGGGATCGGGAAGGACGCGATGTAGCCGATCTTGTTCGATTTGGTCATGCGGCCTGCGATCAGCCCCTCGACCGCACGGCCTTCATAGAAGCGCGCATTGTAGGTCGAGACGTTCGGTGATTCCCGCTTGTAGCCGGTCGCATGTTCGAATTTCACATCCGGGAACTTTGCGGCGACGGCGTTGGTGGCATCCATGTAGCCGAACGACGGGGTGAAGATGATGTTGCAGCCGCCAAGCGCCATCTGGGTCAGCACGCGTTCCGCATCCGCGCCTTCGGGCACGTTTTCCTGATAGGTCGATGCGTCGACCCTGTCGCCGAATTCCTCGACCACGGCAAGCCGGCCCTGATCGTGCTGATAGGTCCAGCCGCCATCGCCGACCGGCCCGACATAGACCCAGCAGGCCTTGACCTTGTCCATCTGCGCCTCGGCCGCGCCGCCAAGCGTCAGCCCGAGTCCGAGCGCCGCGGTCGCAAGTAGGGTTCTTCTGTTCATGTTACTCTCCCGTTGGTGGGGGCGTTGCCCCGGTTGACTTGGCCTCAGTGCGAGGCGTGGAAATTCTGGCCGAGGCTCGCGGGCGCATTCAGCGACGCGCGGCCGCGGCCGGACGACATGATGACCAGCACCAGAATGGTTACCAGATAGGGCGACATCGACAAGTACTCGACCGGAATGCGCGCGCCTGCGGCCTGAAGATTCAGCTGAAGCACGGTGATCCCGCCGAACAGCCAGGCGCCGATGAGCACGCGCCAGGGCTTCCAGCTTGCGAAGACGACGATGGCCAGCGCGATCCAGCCGGCGCCGGCGGTGATTCCGTCGGTCCATTGCGGCACGCGCACCAGGCTGATGTAAGCTCCGCCAAGACCCGCCATCGCCCCGCCGAACATGATTGCGAGCACACGGATGCGGATGACCTTGTAGCCGAGCGCATGAGCGGCATCGTGGCTTTCGCCTACGGCCCGCAGGATCAGCCCGGCGCGGGTGTATTTCAGCACGGCCCAGACCGCCGCAATCGTGGCGATCGAGAAATAGACCATCCAGTCATGGGCGAAGGCCACACGGCCGAAGAACGGGATGTCGGCCAGCGGCCCGAACGGCACGACGCCGGTGGCCGGCGGCTTGATGCCGTTGTAGCCCTGTCCGATCAGGCTCGACAGACCAAGCCCGAAAAGGGTCAGCGCAAGGCCGGTTGCGACCTGGTTGGCCAGAAAGACCTGCGTGAGAAGGACAAAGATCAGGCTCAGCGCCGCGCCCCCCGCGGCACCGCCAAGAAAGCCCAGAACCGGGTTGCCGGTCCCGACGGCGGTGACAAAGCCGCAGATCGCGCCCATGATCATCATCCCCTCGACCCCGAGGTTGAGGACGCCGGATTTCTCTGCCACCAGTTCGCCGATCGCCGCCAGCATGATCGGCACCGAGGCGACGATCAGCGAGGCGATCAGGACGGTCGGGTTGATTCCCATGAAATCCATCAGCGGGGCTCCTTCATGAACAGCGCGAAGCGGATGCGGTAGTTCGACAGAAGATCGGCCGCGAGCAGGAAGAACAGAAGCATCCCCTGAAACGCCTGGATCGCCGCCGAGGGCAGGCCGAGATTGGTCGACGCCATCTCGCCGCCGACATAGGTCAGCGCCATGACGAGGCCGGCCAGAAGGATGCCGACCGGGTTGAGGCGACCGAGGAAGGCCACGATGATCGCTGTGAAGCCGTAGCCCGACGCGAAATCGATGCTGATCTGCCCGGCCGGTCCCGACACCTCGAAAAGCCCCGCCATCCCCGCCAGAGCGCCCGATATTCCCATGCAAAGAACGACCAGCCGGTTCGGATTCACGCCGGCGAACCGCGCCGCCCGCGGTGCCTGGCCCGCCAGCTTGATCTGATAGCCAAGGATGTGACGCTGCAAAAGCACGTAGGCGGCGATCACGGTCATGAAGGCGGCGACGACGCCCCAGTGCATTCCTGTCCCGGCGACAAGCTCCGGGTTATAGGCCGCCTTGAACGACGAAAAGTTGCGGCTGCCGGGAAAACCGGAGCCTTCGGGATTGCGCAGGAACCCCGTCGCCGCCTTCGACAGGATCGTTTGGGCGACATAGACGAGCATCAGCGAGACAAGGATTTCATTCGTGTTGAACCGCGTCTTCAGGATCGCGGGGATCATCGCCCAGAGCCAGCCGCCGAAGGCCCCCGCCAGGATCATGACCGGAAAGATCAGCCGGCTTTCGGTCGGGTAGACGGCAAGACCCGCCGCCGCGCCGAAGATCGCACCCATGATGTACTGGCCCTCGGCGCCGATGTTCCAGATGCCGGCACGAAAACCCAAGGCGAGGCCGACCGCGATCAGCACCAGCGGCCCCGCCTTGACCAGAAGCTGGCCGCGCAGATACCAGGCAAACTCACCGAAAAGCGGATCCCAGAAGATGGTCTTGATCGCCGCGAACGGGTCTTTGCCAAGCAGGCTGAACATGATCCCGCCTGCTATCATGGTCAGCACGACCGCCAGGACCGGCGTGCCCCAGGCCCAGAACCGCGATGGTGTCGGACGTTTTTCAAGAATGAACATGGTGCACCTCCGCTTCGTGCATGCCATGTGCCCCGCCGAGCATCAGGCCGATCTGGTCGATGGTCAGTCCCTGCGTCGGAACCGGGGCGGAAAGCCTGCCCTCGTTCAGGGCCGCGAAACGGTCGGCGATCTCCATGATCTCGTCGATGTCCTGACTGATGACCACGACCGCGGCCCCGGCCGAGGCACGGTTGAGCAGCGCCTGCCGGATGAAGGCCGCCGCCGCCGCGTCGACGCCCCAGGTGGGCTGGTTGACGATGATCACCTCCGGCTCCTGCATGATCTCGCGTCCCAGCACGAATTTTTGCAGGTTGCCGCCCGACAGCGCCCGCGCCGCCGTGCCGATGCCGGGGGTGCGCACGTCGAACGTCTCGACCACGCCTTCGGCGAAGGCCCGCGTTCCCGCCCAGTCGATGAAGCCGTTGCGGGTCAGGCGCTTGCGCACCGCCGCCGACAGAAGCGCGTTCTCCGTCAGCGACATGTCGGGCGCGGCCGCATGGCCCAGCCGTTCCTCGGGCGCGGCGCAGATGCCGTCCTTGCGCCGCTCGTTCGGCCCGGTATCGCCGATGCCCCGGCCATGTATCTGCACGGTGTCGCGACTGGTGCGAAGCTCGCCCGACAGCGCCAGCAAAAGTTCGTCCTGTCCGTTGCCGGCAACTCCGCCAACGCCCAGAACCTCGCCCTGGCGCACCTCGAAGCTGATGTCCTTCAGGCTGGTGCCGAACGCGGCCGGCGAGGCCACCGAGAGGTTCTGCACCTTCAGCGCGACCGGCCCCGGTTCCGCCGCCGCCCGTTCGGGCGCATTCAGCGTGGCGCCGACCATCATCTCGGCCATCTCGCGCGCCGATTTCTCGCGCGGGGTGCAGGTGCCGACGACCTTGCCGCGCCTGAGAATCGTCGCCTCGTCGCAAAGCGCCTTTATCTCTTCGAGCTTGTGGCTGATGTAGAGAATCGACGTGCCTTCGGCGGAGAGCTTGCGCAGCGTGTGGAATAGGATGTTCACCTCCTGCGGCGTCAGAACGCTCGTCGGCTCATCCATGATCAGAAGCTTGGGATCCTGCAGCAGGCAGCGCACGATCTCCACCCGCTGACGTTCCCCCGCCGAAAGGTCGCCGACCAGCCGCGACGGGTCGAGCGGAAGGCCGTAGCTTTCCGATACTTCGCGAATGCGGCCCGCGAGTTCGCGCATGGGCGGCGGGTTGTCCATGCCGAGCGCCACGTTCTCGGCCACGTTGAGCGCATCGAAAAGGCTGAAATGCTGGAACACCATCGCAACGCCCAGGCTGCGCGCCTCGCGCGGTTCGGACGGCGCGTAGCCCTTGCCGCGCAGCGTCATCTGCCCCTCATCGGGCTTGACCAGACCGTAGATCATCTTCACCAGGGTCGACTTGCCCGCGCCGTTCTCGCCCAAAAGCGCATGAACCTCGCCGGCGCCGATCTGGAACGATACGTCGTCATTGGCCTTAACTCCAGGATAAGACTTGCTTATCCCCTCTATGCTCAGCAATGTCTCCGTCGTCATCCGGTGCGCTCCCTGTGTGTTTCCTCGGCGCTCTTTTCTTTCAGCAATGCTGCGGCCACCCCGATGGCGATCGCCTGCGGGTGCTTCCCGAGGGCCGGATCGCCGATCGGGCAGCGGATGCGCGCGATCTGCACCTCCGAATGACCAAGGGCGGCAAGCCGCGAACGGAACCGCGCCCGCTTCGTCGCCGACCCGATCAGGCCGAGCGACCGGAACCCGTGCCCGAGCAGCCGGTGACAGATCTCGAGATCGAGCGCATGGCTGAAGGTCAGCACCAGGTGCTCGGCCCCGGCCGGGGCTTCCGCCGCCAGTTCAGCCGGGTTGGCGGCGATCTTCCGGATGATGCCCTCCTGCATGTCGGGAAAGCGTTCCGCACCGGTGTCGATCCATGTCAGGGCAAGACCGGGCAGGGGGCCCAGCACGCCGACAAGCGCGCGGCCCACATGGCCCGCGCCCCATATCCAGATCTCGCGCAGCGGGGCGTTCACCGGCTCGACCATCCAGCGCTGCACCACCCGCGTCGCGGGGCGGAAGCCTTCGCCCCGCGCCCGGCTCAGGATGCGCCGGACCGGCAGTGGCATCTCGGCCCTGCCCCCGGGAAGCGCGCGCGCGATCACCGTCTCGCCCGCCACGTCCGCCAGCCGCGCAGCGTCCCAGACTTCGGACAACAGCACCACCGCGCCGCCGCAGCATTGCGCCAGAGCCGGTCCAAGCGGCATCCGGTCGACCCGGTCGCCTGCGCCCGCCGCCAGCATCTCCCGCGCCCGCGCCGCCGCCGCGTATTCCAGCGCCCCGCCGCCGATCGTTCCCGCCTGGCCATCGGCCCAGACGATCATCGCCGCCCCCGCCTCGCGCGGCGCCGATCCCGCGACCTCGGCGACGACAACGCGCACCACCGGGCCATGCCTGTCGATTTCGCGCGCCAACGCGGCCGGATCGAAGCTCATTGCGCCGCCCCCCGCGCCCGCTTGACCGCCGCCAGCACCGCTTCCGCCGTCGCGGGAGCGTGCAGGTCGGGCCAGTTCGGCCCGCAGGCCGCGCAGGCGTCGGCCAAGGCCGAGAAGACCGAAATCCCGTGCATGAACGGCGGCTCGCCGACCGCCTTCGACCGATAGATCGTGTCCTCGCGGTTCTCCCCGTTCCAGAGCGACACGTTGAAGATGCGCGGCCGATCCCCGCAGGCCGGGATCTTGTAGGTCGACGGCGCATGGGTCCGAAGCCGCCCCTTCTCGTCCCAGACCAGTTCCTCGGTCGTCAGCCAGCCCGCGCCCTGCACATAGCCGCCCTCGATCTGGCCCATATCGATGGCCGGATTGAGGCTCGTGCCGCAATCATGGAGGATGTCGGCGCGCAGGATGCGGTTCTCGCCGGTCAGCGTGTCGACAACGACCTCGGAAACCGCGGCGCCGTAGGCGAAGTAGAAGAACGGCCGCCCGCGCCCCGCCATCCGGTCCCAGCTGAGCTTCGGCGTCGCATAGAAACCGGTCGCAGACAGGCTGACACGGCCCTGATAACAGCGCGCCGCGGCTTCGGCGAAGCTCATCTCGTCGCCGCCGACAAAGACCTGGCCCTCCTTGAAATGCACCTTGGCGGGCACCGTCTGATGCTCCCGCGCCAGAAACTCCGCCATCCGGTCCCGGATCGTGTCGCAAGCGGCCTTCACAGCCATGCCGTTCAGGTCCGACCCGGAGGAGGCAGCCGTCGCAGAGGTATTGGGCACCTTGCCGGTATCCGTCGCGGTGATCGCGACCGTGGACACATCCACGCCAAAGCCGGACGCCGCCACCTGCGCCACCTTGCGGAAAAGGCCCTGGCCCATCTCGGTGCCGCCGTGATTGAGATGGATCGACCCGTCGGAATAGACGTGCACCAGGGCGCCGGCCTGGTTGAGATGGGTCAGCGTGAAGGAGATGCCGAACTTCACCGGCGTCAGCGCGATTCCCCGCTTCAGGATCGGGTTTTCCGCATTCCACCTGGCAATCGCCGCCCTGCGCGTCGCGATCTCGCTCGATTTCTCCAGGTCCGCCACGATCCCGTGCAGGATGAAATCCTCCACCGGCATATGATAGGGCGTGGTCTGCGCCCCCTTCGCGTCCGGCATCGGCGCATGGCTCTCGATCAGCGCCGCCGCACCGCGCGACGTCGCATCGGCGGCCGGCGAAATGGGGCTTTCGCTCCCCGGTTTTGCCTTGGCCGAAATATCCCCGCCGGAGGCATCCGACATTTCGGCATAGAAGTTCACCTTCCTGACCGCGACCGGGTCGAGCCCGAGTTCATGCGCGATGTGATCCATCGCCCGCTCGATCCCGATCATTCCCTGCGGCCCGCCAAAGCCGCGATAGGCGGTCGCCGATTGCGTGTTGGTCCGCAGCCGGTGGCTCTCGATCCGCACGTGATCGAGGTTGTAGGCATTGTCGGCATGCAGCATGGCCCGGTCGGCGACCGGCAGGCTCAGGTCCTGGCTCCAGCCGCAGCGGGCGAGTTGCAGGAACTCGATTCCAAGGATGCGGCCCCCTTGCTCCACTCCGACGCGGTAGACGATGCGGAAATCGTGCCGCTTGCCCGTGATGACCATGTCGTCGTCGCGGTCATAGCGCATCTTGGCCGGCCGCCCGAGCAGCCGGGCGACCAAGGCGCAGGAAACGGCCAGCGCATTGCCCTGGCTTTCCTTGCCGCCGAAGCCGCCGCCCATGCGCCTGATCTCGACCCGCACGGCATTCATCGGCAGGCCAAGCGCTTCGGCCACCTTGTGCTGGATCTCGGTCGGATGCTGGGTCGAGGACTGGACCACGACACCGCCTTCGGCGGGCAGCGCCAGCGCCGCCTGGCCTTCCAGATAGAAATGCTCCTGCCCGCCCATGTCGAAGCGGCCTTGGATCACATGCGGGGCATCGGCGATCGCCCTGGCGGCGTCGCCCTTCGACCAGATGACCGGGCCGCCCTCGAAACGCGACCCCGCCTTCATGGCCTGGTCCACGGTCAGGATCGCCGGCTTTTCCTCGTAGCCGATCTTGCCCAGCCGCGCGGCCTTGCGTGCCTCAAGATGGCTTTCGGCGATGACAAGGAAGATCGGCTGGCCGACATAATGGACCGTCCCGGTTGCCAGAAGCGGCTCGTCATGGATCGAGGGCGAGACGTCGTTGGCGAAGGGCAGATCCTCGGCCGTCCAGACCGCGACGACACCGGGGCAAGCGCGCACGGCCGAAAGGTCGAGCGAGGCGATCTGCCCATGCGCCACGGTCGACAGCCCGAAGGCAAGATGCAGCGCGTTCGCGGGCAGGGCGAAATCGTCGATGTATCGCGCCGCGCCGGTGACGTGCAGATGCCCGGAATCGTGGGCGATGGGTTTCGCGACGCTCATGCCTCCACCTCCAGCACCGACACCTTCGCGCCCGCACGTTCGTGGAAATACCGCACCAGCATGTTCCGCGCCGTCTCAAGCCGGTAGGAAGCCGAGGCGCGCATGTCCGTCATCGGCGTGAAATCCGTCGCGAACGCGGGCAGCGCGGCTTCGATCGTTCCGATCGACCATTCCTTGCCGTCAAGCGCCGCTTCCACGGCCAAAGCCCGCTTCGGGATGCCTGCCATGCCCCCGAATGCAATTCTCGGCCTTTCAATTGTCGAAGCTTTCAGCGCGATGCTGAAGCAACCGCAGACCGCCGAAATGTCCTGATCGAACCTTTTCGACAGTTTATAACAGGCGAGCCCGGGCACCGCGTCCGGGATCGTCACAGCCTCGACAAACTCACCTTTGGCGCGGTCCTGCTTGCCGTAATCGAGGAAGAAGTCCTCAAGCGCGATCTGGCGCCGCACGTCGCCCTTCCGCAGATGCAACACCGCCCCCATCGCGATCAGCGCGGGCGGCGCATCGCCGATGGGCGAGCCGTTGGCGATATTGCCGCCGATCGTGGCCGCCCCCCTTATCTGTTCCGAGGCGAAGCGACGCAAAAGCTCGGCGAACGACGGGAACGGCTCAGCCACGGCCGCCCGCAACTCCGCGATCGTCACCCCCGCGCCGACCCGCCAGCCGCCTTCGACCTTCTCGATCCGCTGAAGATCCGCGCAGGCATGCAGGAACGCGACCTCCGGCAGATCGCGCAACTGCTTCGTGACCCAAAGTCCGACATCCGTGGCCCCCGCGACCAGCGTGGCCTCGGGGTGGTCGAGATACCAGGCCGCCAATGCGTCCGACGAAGCGGGCGCGTAGGGCGCATCCTCTCCGCGCATGCCGGCCACATCGTCGTCGATCCATTCCGGAGCCGGCACCCTGGCCACGGCTTCAGCGGCGCGGATGATCGGCGCATAGCCGGTGCAGCGGCAAAGATTGCCGGCAAGCTGATCGTCATGGTCGGTCGCGCCGTTCTTCTGCGCCACCGCCATCGACATCACGAAGCCCGGCGTGCAGAAGCCGCACTGACTTCCGTGCATGTCGACCATCGCCTTTTGCACCGGATGCAGTTCGCCTTTCGGCCCGGCCAGACCCTCGACCGTGCGCACCGCCTTGCCATGCAGCTGCGGCAGGAACAGGATGCAGGCGTTCAGCGCCCGGGTGCCGGCGCCGTCGGTGACCATGACGGTGCAGGCGCCGCAATCGCCCTCGTTGCATCCTTCCTTGGTTCCGGTGAGGCCACGCTCAACCCGCAGCCAATCCAGGAGCGTCCTCGTCGGGCTTTCGCCAGACAGGTCCACCCGCGTTCCGTTCAACAGAAACGCTATGTCGTTCATTGACTGAACCCGCCGCCTTCTCCTCCTCCGGGGCTTGCACGCGTCCGCCCGATGCGGCGTAAAGCGGATCGCGCCCCCGTCTCCCTGCACATAGTGAAGCGCGATAGCGTGCGACAAAGCAAGCGGAAGTTATCTTCGCCGCAGTGAAGCTGTTTCCGCTTTTTCCGTATAATGCCGAGTCGCCACGCGTCGGCGAAAAGAGGCGGGCGCGGCATCGCGCGTCTGGTCATGGGGCGCGCCTTGCCTATTATGTCCACATTGGAAACGGTGCGGTTCGCGCCGGTCGAGGGGCAGACGAAGCAGGATGCAGACCGCCATCGCCATCGTGACGCTTGTACTTCTTGCACTGCTCTTGGGCCACCTGACGGCCAGCCGGCGGTTCCGCACACGGATTCTCGGCCTTGCCGCGCGGCTCAACAAGGCGCCGCGCTGTCAGGATGTCTCCGCCGCCCTGCCGCCCCTCGTGGCCGAATACGCCCGCCGCGCCGGTGCCGATCCTCGCCGGTCGCTCCGCGTCGCGACCTTCAATCAGGACAGCGAGATCAGGCTCAAGCGTGGCGGCAAGTTCCGTCCGACCGTGGCCTGGCAGGCGGTCTCGCTCGGGCGGGTGGGGTTCGTCTGGGATGCTCGGCAGGATATCGGCCCCTTCCCGTATCTCAGGGTGGTCGATGCCTACACCTCGCTGGCCGGCTATCTCGAAGCGCGGCTCTTCGGCTCGTTCCCGATGGCGCGGGTCAGCGGGCCGGAGATTTCGCTGGGCGAGGCGTACCGCTATCTGGCCGAGTTGCCGTGGATGCCCGACGCGATCCTCGGAAATCCCGATCTCGAATGGCGGGTGACGGCGCGCAACATCGCCGAGGTCCGCCTGACGACGCCCGACGGCGTCGCGCGGGTTTCGTTCCGATTCGACGCAGGCGGCGACATCGTCGAGATGGAGGCGGCGGCCCGTCCGGTTCAGGACACCAAGGGCGGAACAACCCATCTCGACTGGCGCGGACGCTTTGGCGAATACAAACAGATCGGCCCGCGCCGGCTGCCCAGCTATGGCGAGGTCGGCTACGTTTACCCCGATGGCAGCTACGAGGCCTATTTTCGCGGCCACATCCGCGACTATCAGATCTCGGGTTAGACGTTTCAGCCTTCCCGTTCCCTGCGGCCATCGGATAGGCTCGCCCCATGTCCGCTTCCCCCCGATTCATTCATCTGCGCACGCATACCGAATACTCGCTTCTCGAAGGCGCGGTGACGATAAAGAAGTTGCTCGTCGACAAGGTCGCAAAGGACGAGAGGACGGGAAAGGAACGGGTCTGGCCATGTCTGGCCAAGGAGATGGGCCTGCCCGCCATCGCCGTTACCGACACCAACAACATGTTCGCGGCGCTGGAGTTTTCCGTGCTCGCCAAGGGCGCAGGCGTTCAGCCGATCATCGGCTGCCAGTTCTCGCTCGACTACAACCCCGCCCAGCCCGGTGAACGCACGCGGCCGCCTGCGCCGGTGGTTCTGCTGGCGCAGAACGAAGCGGGCTACATGAACCTGATGAAGCTCAATTCCTGCCTCTATCTCCGAGGCGACGGATCGCTTCCCCATGTGACCCCCGAGGAGCTTGAGACCCATTCGGACGGCCTCATCTGCCTCACCGGCGGCCCCGACGGACCCGTCGGGCGGCTGTTGCAGGCCGGTCAGGGCGCAAAGGCCGAGGCGCTTCTGAAGCACCTCGCCTCAATCTATCCCGACCGGCTCTATGTCGAGCTTCAGCGCCATCCCGGCGAAGGCGGGCAGTATGCCGAAGCCGAGCGCCTGACCGAACGCGGCCATGTCGAGATGGCCTATGCGCTGCGCCTGCCGCTTGTCGCCACCAATGACGTCTATTTCCCGAAGCCCAAGATGTACGAGGCGCATGACGCGCTCATCTGCATCGCCGAGGGGGCTTATGTCGATCAGCAGGAACCGCGCCGCCGCCTGACGCCGCAGCACTACCTGAAATCCCCCGACGAGATGGCCGCCCTTTTCGCCGATCTGCCCGAAGCGCTGGAGAACACCGTCGAGATCGCCCGCCGCTGCGCCTTCGCCGTCCAGAAACGCGCGCCCATCCTGCCGAAATTCGCCGATGACGAGGTGGAGGAACTTCGCCGTCAGGCGACCGAAGGGTTGAAGGCCCGCCTTGCCGTCATCGAACCCTCCGCGCCGGTCGGGGACTACGAAAAGCGGCTGGAGTTCGAGCTTGGCATCATCGAGCAGATGGGCTTTCCCGGCTACTTCCTGATTGTCGCCGACTTCATCAAATGGGCCAAGGATCATCACATCCCCGTCGGCCCTGGCCGCGGCTCGGGCGCAGGTTCGCTCGTCGCCTATGCGCTGACGATCACCGACCTTGATCCCTTGCGCTACTCGCTGCTCTTCGAGCGTTTCCTCAACCCTGAACGCGTCTCGATGCCGGACTTCGACATCGACTTCTGCATGGACCGGCGCGAAGAGGTGATCCGATACGTTCAGGAACGCTACGGGCGCGAGAAGGTCGGCCAGATCATCACCTTCGGCGCATTGCTGTCCAAGGCCGCCGTCCGTGATGTCGGTCGCGTCCTTCAGATGCCCTACGGGCAGGTCGACCGGCTGTCAAAGCTGATCCCGGTCGAAGGCGTCAAGCCCGTCTCTATCGAAAAGGCGCTCGCCGACGAACCTCGCCTGCGCGAAGCCGCCCGCGCCGAAGAGGTGGTCAAGCGCCTTCTCGACTATGGCCAGCAGGTCGAGGGCTTGCTCAGGAACGCCTCCACCCACGCCGCCGGCGTGGTGATCGGCGACCGCCCTCTGGATGAACTCGTGCCGCTCTACCAGGACCCGCGGTCCGAGACGCCGGCCACCCAGTTCAACATGAAATGGGTCGAGGCGGCGGGCCTCGTGAAGTTCGACTTTCTCGGTCTCAAGACCCTGACCGTCATCCAGAACGCGCTCGACCTTCTGAAACAGCGCGGGATCGAGATCGACATCGGTCTCATCCCGCTCGATGACAAGAAGACCTACGACCTCTACGCCTCCGCCAGGACCGTCGCCGTCTTCCAGGTGGAATCCTCGGGCATGATGGACGCGCTTCGCCGCATGAAGCCGACCTGCATCGAGGATATCGTCGCCCTCGTCGCGCTCTACCGCCCCGGCCCGATGGAGAACATCCCGACCTATTGCGAGGTGAAGAACGGCCTCAAGAACCTTGAATCCATTCATCCTTCGATCGACCACATCCTCGCCGAGACCCAGGGCATCATCGTCTATCAGGAACAGGTGATGGAGATCGCGCAGGTCATGGCGGGCTACACGCTCGGCGGCGCCGACCTTCTGCGGCGCGCGATGGGCAAGAAGATCGCCGAAGAGATGGCGAAAGAACGCCCGAAATTCATCGAAGGCTCCGTCGCGAACGGCGTCGACAAGAAGAAGGCCGGGGAAGTCTTTGACCTTCTGGAGAAATTCGCCAATTATGGCTTCAACAAATCGCACGCCGCCGCCTATGCCGTGGTCAGCTACCAGACCGCCTGGCTGAAGGCCAACCACCCGGTCGAGTTCATGGCCGGCGTGATGAACTGCGACATCCATCTTACTGACAAGCTTGCGATTTATGCTGAAGAGGTGCGCCGGGGTCTTGGCATCGCCATCGTTCCGCCCTGCGTCAACCGGTCGGAGGCGATGTTTTCGGTCGCGGACGGCCAGATCGTCTATGCTCTGGGCGCGCTGAAGAATGTCGGCGTCGAGGCGATGAAACTGATCGTCGAGGGGCGCGGGCAAAAGCCCTTCGCCACGCTCTTCGACCTCGCCCGCCGCGTCGATCTCAAGCGCATCGGCAAGCGCCCGCTTGAGATGCTGGCCCGCGCCGGCGCCTTCGACCAGCTCGATCCCAACCGCGCCCGGGTCTTTGCCGCGCTCGACGCGCTCAGCGCCTATTCCGCCGCGATCCACGAAGGCCGCACCTCGGCGCAGGAATCGCTTTTCGGCGAGGCGGGCGAGGATTTGCCCGAACCGCGCCTGCCCAATTGCGACGACTGGCTGCCGGGCGAGCGTCTGGCGCAGGAACACCAGGCGATCGGCTTCTATCTCTCCGGTCATCCTCTCGACGACTACGCGCCCGCGCTCAAGCGCAAGGGGCTGATGACGCTTGCCGAGTTGCAGCAGAAGGCCGAACGCGACGGCGCGGCGGTCGGCCGGGTCGGCCTCCTCGTCTCGGGCCTGCAGGACCGCAAGTCGGCCCGCGGCACGCGCTTCTTCCGCATGAACATCTCCGACCCGACCGGCCAGGTTTCGGGCATCGCGCTGTTCCCCGAGGATTTCGACAGTTGCCGGCGCGTCTTCGATCAGACGGCGCAGGTCGTCATGACGCTCGAAGCGCGCTTCGCCGAGGGTCAGTTCGACCCCGTGGCGCGGTCGGCCGCGCCGATGGAGGGCGTTGTCGCCGATGTCGGGGCGGCGGGCCTCAGGATCCATATCGACGACGCGGCCGCGATCGCGTCGGTCGCCGCGCTCCTCAGCCGGATGGTGGAAGAGGCGAAGATCCGCACCCGCGGCCCGGTCCTTTTCTGCATCGCCAATCGCGACACCGGGGAAGAGGTCGAAATTTCCACCGGCCGCGACTTTCCCGTAAACCCGCAGATCAAGGGCGCGATCAAGGCGATGGCGGGGGTGGTGATGGTGGAAGAGGTCTAGCAGCCTGACCCGTCAGGATCGGGCGCAAGACGTCTGTCTCCGTGCCGATGAAGTCGAAGAACGCCGACACGCGCGGCGTCTTGCGCAGATCGGGATGGGCCAGAATGCGCCAGGGCCGGGTGAGGGCGGACACCGGGCCGAGGATGCGGATGAGATCGGCCTCACTGTCGCCAAGCGCCATCGGCAGGGCCGCGATCCCAACGCCGGCCTTGGCCGAGTTGATGAGGCCCAGGATCGAACTGTTGCGCGATGCGATCGCCGCTTCGGGCGCAACCTCGGCCAGCCACCGCGAAAACCGGTGCCCCGCCATCTTCTCGTCCAGCGCCACGATGGGATAGCGACAAATCTCGCCGATCGTTTCGGGCTTCCCGTTCAGTTCGACAAACTGCCGGCTGGCATAGACCGCCCAGAGCGACTCCGCGATCTTGCGCCCGACCAGCACGCCGTCGTCGGTGTCCCCGGACCGCAAAGCGACATCGGCGTCCCCCTTGGCGAGATCGAGATAGCTGTCGCTGAGCACGAATTCGACGCGCAAGTGAGGATGGAGCGCGTGGAACCGGTCGAGCAGCCCGGACCGGGTGATGAGATTCATGATCGGCTCGGGGCAGGTCAGCCGGATGATGCCGACTTCCTCGCGCGCGACCGTGGCCCGATGCGCCTCGAGCTCAAGCACGGCCTGTTCCACCGCCTCGGCGTAGGGCAGCATGGAGTGCCCGAATGGCGTGAGCCGGTAGCCGGTCGGATGACGCTTGACCAGCGCGCGACCCATGCCCGCTTCGATCTCGCCCAGACGCCGGTGCACCGTCGACTGGCTCTTTCCCATCGACCGCGCCGCCGCAAGCGTGCTTCCCTGCCGCGCCACCGCGAGGAAATAGCGAAGATCGTTCCAGTCGAACATGCGACCCACCCGGCTTGTCAAAGGCAGTTATGCATTTTTGACGAAATCTGATCCAAGAACGCTGCTACCGTGGAACACAACTCGGGCGTACCCTGAGTTCTTGGGCATAGTAGCCATCTTTCATCCTCATGGCGCCAACAAAGAGCGGATGCAATCCCCGTCTTTCCTGCCGCAATGAGGCGACCCGCCGACGGAGGCTGACGATATGAAAACGAATGCGCTGACCACCGATGCGGGTTTGTCCCCGGCCGAGCAATGGAACCGGGCGGCAGCCGGATGGAACGCCCATTCCGCCGCCATTCGTCAGTGGTTGCGCAAATCGACCGACGCCATGATCTCCATGGCCGATGTCTCAGACGGGATGCGCGTGCTCGATGTTGCCGCAGGTGCGGGCGATCAGACGATGGACCTCGCGGCGCGCGTCGGGTCCGGCGGAACGGTCCTCGCCACAGACATCTCACCGGCGATCCTTGCCTTCGCGGAAGAAAACGCCGCGAAGGCAGGGTTCCGCACCGTCGGCACGCTCGTCGCCGACGCTGAAGGCCTGCCGCTTGAGGATGCGGCATTCGATGCGGCGATCTGTCGTCTCGGCCTGATGTTGCTCCCGCGGCCCGAGCAGAGTCTTCGTGAAATCCACCGCGTCCTCAAACCCGGCGCACGGCTCAGCACGCTGGTCTTCTCGACGATCGAAAGCAATCCCTGCCTATCGATCCTGATGTCGACTGCATGCAGGCATGCCGGGGTGGCGCCCCCCGACCCCTACCTGCCCGGGAGGCTCACCAGCCTCGGAAAACCCGGCCTCCTTGCCGACATGTTCGGCCGGGCCGGGTTCCGCAACATCGTGACCGCCCGGATCGATGCGCCGTTCCGTTTGCCCTCCGCCCGCCACTATGTCGAATTCGTGCGGGACTCGGGCGCGCCCGTGGTACAGATCATGGCCCGCCTCAGCCCGGAAGCGCGGCAGGATGCCTGGGTGGAGATCGAAGAAACGCTTTCCCAATTCGCGGCCGGCGACGGCTGGGCCGGCCCCAATGAGCTGCTTCTGGCAACGGGTTCGACATGACGAAGGCGCACAAGGAGGCGGGACACGCCGAAAAGCCGCAGCGCGCAAGACCGGCGCCGACTTCTCGCCTGCGCCCCGTCCTGCTTCTGCTTGGCCTCTACGCGGTCCTGCTTGTCGCCGGCCACTGGCTCGGAGTTCGGGTCGAGGCGCTTTTCGACATCGAAACCGTGCCCTGGGCGCATCGCGCCAAGGACCTGGCGGTGCTGGGCGCCCTCTTCGCCTATGTCGTGATGACCGCGCTGCCGTTCGTGCCGGGCGCCGAGATCGGCCTCGCGCTCATCATGGTGTTCGGCGCGAAGATCGTCGGCGTCGTCTATCTCGCGACCGTCCTCTCCCTGCTCCTGGCCTTCGGTCTCGGGCGGCTGGTTCCCGAAGCCCGGCTCGCGGCGCTCTTCGGCCGGCTGGGTCTTGAGCGGACCTCCCGCCTCCTGCACGACTTCTCCGGCCTTGATGCGTCCGACCGGGTGCAGCGCCTTGCCGAACGCGCGCCGACGCGGTGGGTCCCGTGGTTGCTGCGGCACCGCTTCCTGGCCCTCGTGGTGCTGCTCAACATGCCGGGAAACACCATTCTCGGTGGTGGCGGCGGGATCGCCATGCTCACGGGGATGAGCCGAATGATGTCGGTGCCGCTCTTCTTGGCGACCGTATTGCCGGCGGTCGCCCCCATTCCGGCCGGGGTCCTGCTTGCATCCTGGGCCGGACGGTAGATCGAAGCCCGCGGCCAGAGTGCGCCGGCGCGCAATCTCGCGGGCGGCTTATCCGACCCGCCCTCCGAACGTCTTGGCGACGCTCACCGCGAGGATGATCCTGAGAAGGTGATGCGCGGTGACGTAGAGGATCGACATCTTCAGGCTGAGCGCGATCAGCCCCATCTCGACCAGACCGCCCGGCGCGAAGGCAAGGAAGACGGCCCGCGCCGGCTCACCCACCCATCCGGCGATGGCGAACGACACCGCGACAGCGCCGCCGATCGTCACGACCGCATTGGCCAGCGCCAGTTGCAGCGCGTCGAGGATGCGCCGTTTCGGCATGCCCGCGAACCGCACGCCGAGCGAGGTGCCGATCACCACCTGCGCCGCCATGATCAGCCAGCCGGGCGGCGTCGCCTGGGTCAGCCCCGCCATATGCGCCGCCGCCGACAGCAGGACCGGGCCGAGCACGTGGCCCGCCGGCAGCCTCAGCCGCACCCCGATGACCGCCCCGAGAACCGCCGCGGCAAGCAGGATCGCCGCGTCCCGCAGACCCATTGCGCTGCCCGCCACCGCCGCACCGCCCGCCGACCCGACCGCGTGACCCTCCATCCACGAGAACGCCAGGGGGACGACGAACATCGTCAGGATCAGCCGCAGGAACTGCAGCATGGCAAGCATCGGCAGATCGGCCCCCGCCTCCTCGCCAAGTTGCACGGTCTCGACGAGACCGCCGGGGGCGGTCCCGTAGAACGCGGTCACCCGGTCGACCCTTCCGGTCGCGACAAGCATCCGGTAGCCGGCGAAATGCACCGCCGGAACGAAGAGGCACAGCGCCAGAAGCGAAGGAATCCACTGTGGCGCCTCCGTCAGGATCTCGGGCCGCGCCGCACCACCGATGGCGACCCCGATCGCCGGGACGAACAGCATGCGAAGCTGCACCGGCGCCTGAACCGACCGGCCAAGCGGTTTCAGCCCCGCGATCGCCGCCGCGCCGACCGCGATGAGCGAACCCAGAAGCATCGGCAACGGGAAGTGCAGCGCCTTCGCCGCAAAGCCGCCCGCCGCACCGATCGCATAGGTCAGAAGCACGGTCGGCCAGTGCGGAGTCGTGATGAGAGTGGTGAGGAAACGGCGCATTCAAAGCTCTGGCATGACGGGCGGGAACGCGCCCGAAGCCAGCCTGTCAGCGCCCGCGCCGAAGGGCAAGCACGCTCACCAATGCGGCGGCTTCTGGTCGGCCAGCGGGATCGTCCCCGACGCCTCGGCCTCGGCCTCCGCCGCGCGTTCCATCAGCATCGCGACGCGGCGGGTGAGCTGGTCGATCTCGCGCCCCTGCCGGCTGACGATCTCGGACAGGTCGTCGACCGCGCGTCTCAGATGCGCGATCTCTTCCTCCGCCTTCTCCAGCCCGTCGCTCATGTCCCCTCCCTGTAGCTACGGCTGTAGCTACGGATGCACTACGGAAAAACGACACCGGTCCGACGCGGCCCCGACAGGGGGCAACGCCCGCTTGTTCCCGTCTCCCCCATCCGCTACACCCGCGCCCGAACGCATGTAAAGGGTCGGACGATGGCCAGGGACAAGGGACCGAGAAGACCGAGGGCGGAGACACCGAAGGGCTTCCGCGACTATTTCGGCGCCGAGGTGACGGAACGGAAGGCGATGCTCGACACCATCGCCGGGGTCTACCACCGCTATGGCTTCGATCCCCTGGAGACCTCGGCGGTGGAAACCGTTGAAGCGCTTGGAAAATTCCTGCCCGACGTCGACCGTCCCAATGCCGGCGTCTTCGCCTGGCAGGACGAGGACGAGGGCTGGCTGGCGCTCCGCTACGACCTGACGGCCCCCCTCGCAAGGGTCGCCGCCCAGTTCCGCAACGACCTGCCGTCGCCCTACCGCCGCTACACGATGGGTCCGGTCTGGCGCAACGAAAAGCCGGGGCCGGGGCGTTTTCGTCAGTTCTATCAATGCGATGCGGATACGGTGGGGTCGGCCTCGGTCGCGGCGGATGCCGAGATCTGCGCCATGCTGGCGGATGCTTTGGAAGAGGTCGGCATTCCCCGCGGCGACTATGTGGTGCGGGTGAACAACCGGAAGGTTCTAAACGGCGTGATGGAGGTCGCGGGCATCGCCGAGGACGACGAGCGGACGCGGGGCATCGTGCTCCGCGCAATCGACAAGCTAGACCGGCTGGGCGTCGAGGGCGTGCGGGCACTGCTCGGCGCGGGGCGGAAGGACGAGAGCGGGGATTTCACGAAAGGCGCGGGGCTTTCAGGTCGATCCGTCGATGTTATTATGAAGTTCGTCACCGCAAGTCAGCAGGTCGACAATCTGCTACGCAAATTTGTGCGCAAGACGATCGACGATCTGGATGATGACGACCACGATTGGAAGTCGATTGTCCAGATGACTCATGAGGCTGCAGAAGGGTGGAAAAGCTCAATAGACGGCAGCACCAAAGCTGCAAACGCGCTTCGCAACGCTGCAGCGCTTAAAGTCCTTAGAGACGTGACCGCAGGCTCAGAGGAAGGCCTAAATGGCGTCGATGAACTGGAAGCGATGGCCATACAGCTAGAGGCCCTTGGTATTTTCTCGGACCGCATCGTCATCGACCCCTCGGTCGTGCGCGGTCTCGGCTACTATACCGGCCCGGTTTTCGAGGCTGAACTGACCTTCGAAATCCTCGACGAAAAGGGTCGCAAGCGCCAGTTCGGCTCCGTCGCCGGCGGCGGCCGTTATGACGACCTCGTCAAGCGCTTCACCGGCCAGTCGGTGCCCGCCACCGGCATCTCCATCGGCGTCGACCGGCTTCTGGCCGCGCTCCACGCCAAGGGCCGGATGCAGGCCGACACGCGCGGCCCCGTCGTCGTCACCGTCATGGACCGCGACCGGATGGCCGACTATCAGGCGATGGCGGGTGAACTGCGCGCCGCCGGCATTCGCGCCGAAGTCTATCTCGGCAACCCCAAGAACTTCGGCAACCAGTTGAAATACGCCGACAAGCGCAATTCCCCCGTCGCCGTCATCCAGGGCACGGACGAGGCTGCGCGCGGTGTCGTCCAGCTCAAGGACCTGTTTCTCGGCGCGAAGATCGCCGCCGAGGCGAGCCACGAGGAATGGAAAAGCCAGCCCGCGCAGACCGAGGTTTCGCGCGAAGGTCTCGTGACCGAAGTGCGGCGCCTGCTGGGGCAAGGCTGAATGGCGCTGAAGGCGGCAGCGAGGGCCGAGGCGGACCGCCTCACGGCTGCCTTCCGCGCGGCGGGTGCGGTGCCGGTCGAGGCCGACATCCTCCAGCCCGCCGAGGTGCTTCTCGACCTTTACGGCGAAGATATCCGCGCCCGAGCCTATGTGACCGCCGATCCCCTGCGCGGCGAGATGATGCTGCGCCCGGACTTCACCGTGCCGGTCGTGCAGATGCATATGGCCGGCGGCGCCGAGCCCGCCCGCTACTGCTACATGGGCGAGGTCTTCCGCAAACAGGAACACCTGAGCGAGCGGAAATCCGAGTACTTCCAGGTGGGTTACGAGGTCTTTGACCGGGAGAGCCCGATCCGGTCGGATGCCGAGGTCTTCGCGCTTTTCGCGAACCTTCTGGCGCCCCTGAACCTGCGGGCGGCAACCGGTGACATCGGCATCCTCATGGCCGCCGTGCGTGGCCTCAGGACGCTTGACAGCCGCAAGGCCGCCCTTTTGCGCCATATCTGGAGACCTGCCCGCTTTAGCCAGCTTCTCGACCGCTTCGGCGGCGGCAGTCCGGTTCCGGAAAGCCGCGCCCGGCTTCTGGCCTCGCTCTCTGCAGGTGAGCCGCTGACCTCCGCCCCGCCGATCGGCCTGAGAACCGAGGCCGAGATCACCGCCCGCCTCGCCGCCCTTCAGACCGATGCGACGACCCCGCCGATCGCCACGGAAGAAGTCGCGCAGCTCGAAGGCCTCATGAAGCTTTCCGCAAAGTCGCCCGCGGCCCTTGCCCAGCTGAGCGACCTCTCCCGCGACATGCCGGCCATCGCCCCGGCCGTCGGCCGTATGGAAAAGCGGCTGGACGCGCTCGCCGCGAAAGGCGTGGATGTCGAGAGGCTCGATTTCGAGGCGAGTCATGGCCGAACCACGCTCGAATACTACGACGGGTTCGTCTTTTCCTTCCATGCCGCCGATCCGGACCTGCCACCGGTCGCCTCGGGCGGGCGCTACGATGCGCTGACGGCGGTTCTGGGGCAGGGGCGGTCTATCCCGGCCGTCGGCGGTGTGATCCGGCCCGGCCTCGTCGTCGACCTGAGGGAGGCCGCCCGATGCTGAAGCTCGGCATTCCCTCGAAGGGCCGGCTGATGGAGGAGTGCTTCGACTGGTTCGGCGCGCGGGGTGTCACCCTTCGCCGGGCCGGAACCGACCGCGAATATGCCGGGGCCGTGGACGGTGCCGAGGGGCTTGAACTGATCCTTCTTTCCGCCGGCGAAATCCCGCGCGAACTGGCCGCGGGCCGCATCCAACTGGGCGTGACCGGGTCGGACCTCGTGCGCGACAGGCTCGCCGATTGGGACCGCCAGGTTGCCGAGCTCGCAACTCTGGACTTCGGCCATGCCGATCTGGTGATTGCCGTTCCGGCATCGTGGCCCGATGTGGACACGCTCGACGATCTCGACGCCGTCGCCGCCGCTTTTCGCCGCGCGCACGGTCACCGCCTGCGCATCGCAACCAAATATCACCGCCTCGTGCGGGACTTCCTGCAGGCGAACGGCATCGCCGACTATCAACTCGTCGATAGCCAGGGCGCGACGGAGGGAACGGTCAAGAACCTCACGGCCGAGGCGATTGCCGACATCACCTCAAGCGGCGAGACGCTGCGCGCCAACCACCTGAAGGCCCTTGCCGACGGGCTGGTGCACCAAAGCCAGGCAACGCTCTACCGGACGCGTGCCGCCATTCCTGCGGCTGGAAAAGCAGTGTTGGCTCGCCTGGAAAAAGCGCTGGGGCTCTAGCAGTCCGGGCCAACCTTGCCCGTTCACTCGGAATTTATCGAGAACGCGGAACCGGCACCGATTTGCCAGAATCCCAGCGGCGCGCGGCAGGTTTTTGCGGGCTTCGGGTCGCGGCGCCGGGGCGATGGAACCAGTTGCCCACGATCGTAGTTTCACAATCCGTCAGCACGGCGCATGGGGCGCCGTAAGAAACTGGAGATCGAAATGACACACAACACGCTCAAGATCGTTGCTGCCGGGCTTGTCCTTGCTGCCGGCTCCCCCGCTCTGGCCCAAGACACCACCGTCGATCCTGCGACACTGACCTGTGCCGAGTTTGCGGCGCAGGATGCGGATACGCAGGCGGCATCGGTTGCAATCCTGGCGGCGGCGGCAACGGAAAGCGAAGACTCGACGGACGCCACGGCGGATACGTCGACCGAGGATTCGTCCGACACCGCGACCACGATGGAAGGCTCATCCGACACCGCCGCGGCCGATGGTTCGGAAAATCCCGATGTCGCCAAGCTGAAGGCGGCGTGCGAAGGCAATGACGACATGCTGGCCGCCGACGCGATGTCAGCCGAGTAGCCTTTTGCAAAACGGGCAGCGGTCCGTTCCGAATCGCTGCCCCCGCGTGGCGATCGGGCTATCTCAGCCCGATCGCGGCCAGCGCCAGCGCCATCTCCTCGGGCAGCGACGAATCCGCGCTCCGCAGCTTCGGCAGGTCGCGCGGGCTGTCCTTCGGCTCCAGATAGCGCCAGCCCTGGAACGGACGCCGCGACGCGGCTTCGGTCCTGATCACTTCGGCGTCCATGATGATCCCGCAGCGCCTGATCCCGTCGCTGCCGATCACCTCGTCGAGCCGCACGATGCGCTGGCGGCAGAGGATCACGCCTTTCACCACCCAGTAGAGCGAACCTCCGTCAAGGATCTCGGCCGCGCGCTTCGGCCACATCCGCGTGACGTGACGCCGCTCTCCGGTCGCGAAGGGTGATGGATGGGTGCGGTGCCACTCGATGAGGTCATCGACGCTTTCGGCGCCGACGCAGAGCTTCAGCAGATTGACGAATCCGGCCATCGCACCCCCAAGGTCTTGCTATTCTAGACCTCTGCCCCCCGAGATCAAGTTGACCGGCGGCTTTTCGCGGCGTATCGTGAATTCCCTTCCCGAAGCTCCAGGAAAGCCGTCCCATGAGCCGTTTTGCCGCCCCCATCGCCGAGCAGATCTGGGACATGAAGTACCGGTTCAAGAAGGCCGACGGCACACCCATCGACGGCACGGTCGAGGATAGCTGGCGCCGTATCGCGCGCGCCGTCGCGGCGGTGGAAAAGACCCCCGCCGAATGGGAAGACCGCTTCTACGCCGCGCTCGAGGATTTCAGGTTCCTGCCCGCCGGCCGCATCACGGCGGGTGCGGGCACCGGCCGGTCGGTCACGCTTTTCAACTGCTTCGTCATGGGAACCATCCCCGACGATATGGGCGGCATCTTCGACGGGCTGAAAGAGGCCGCGCTGACCATGCAGCAGGGCGGCGGGATCGGTTATGACTTCTCCACGATCCGGCCAAGGGGTGCGGAGGTGAAAGGCGTCGCCGCCGACGCCTCCGGTCCCTTGTCCTTCATGGATGTCTGGGACGCGATGTGCCGCACGATCATGTCCGCCGGTTCCCGCCGGGGGGCCATGATGGCCACGATGCGCTGTGACCACCCGGATATCGAGGCCTTCATCGAGGCCAAGCAGGACAGCGCGCGGCTGCGCATGTTCAACCTTTCGGTCCTGGTCACCGACCCCTTCATGGCGGCCGTCAAGGCCGACGGCCCGTGGGAGCTGACCTTCGGCGGCAAGGTCTACCGCACGGTGCAGGCGCGTGACCTGTGGAACCGGATCATGCGCGCGACCTATGACTACGCCGAACCGGGCGTGATCTTCATCGACCGCATCAACGCCGCGAACAACCTCAATTACGTCGAGACCATTGCGGCGACCAATCCCTGCGGCGAACAGCCCCTGCCGCCCTATGGCGCCTGCCTGCTCGGCTCGCTCAACCTCGCGCGGCTGGTGAAAGACCCCTTCGGAAAGGGCGCGGCGCTGGATGAGGCGGCGCTCGACGAGTTGACGCGAACCGCCGTTCGGATGATGGACAATGTCGTCGACGCCTCGCGCTTTCCTCTGCCTGCGCAGGCCGAAGAGGCGAGAGCGAAGCGCCGGATCGGACTTGGCGTTACGGGGCTCGCCGATGCGCTTCTGATGCTCGGGCTCCGCTACGGCTCGGAAAAGGCGGCGAAACAGACGGAGAACTGGATGCACCAGATCGCGCGGGCGGCCTACTTCGCCTCGGTCGATCTTGCGAAGGAAAAGGGGGCCTTCCCGCTTTTCGACGCCGAGAAATTTCTTGCCTCCGGCAACATGCAGAACATGGACGAGGATGTCCGAAAGGCCGTCGCCAAGAACGGCATCCGCAACGCGCTTCTGACCTCGATCGCGCCGACCGGCACGATCAGCCTCTATGCCGGCAATGTGTCGAGCGGCATCGAACCGGTCTTCGCCTATGCCTACAAGCGGAAAGTGCTGCAAAAGGACGGCAGCCGCACCGAGGAGGAGGTGGTCGACTACGCCGTCCAGCTCTGGCGTGAACGCTTCGGCGACAAGCCTCTGCCGGGTCACTTCGTGAACGCCCAGACCCTGCCGCCGCTGGACCATGTCCGCATGCAGGCGGCGGCGCAGAAATGGGTGGATTCGTCCATCTCCAAGACGATCAACTGCCCCGAGGAAATCAGCTTCGAGGCGTTCAAGGACGTCTACATGGCGGCCTGGGATCAGGGCTGCAAGGGCTGCACGACCTACCGGCCGAATGCGGTGACGGGATCGGTCCTGTCAGTGTCGGAGAAAGAGGAAAAGGCGCCCGAAGCCGACACCGGGGCCGAGGTCGTCTATCTTTCCGAGCCGCTCGACCGGCCCCAGGCGCTGGAGGGGGCCACCTACAAGCTCAAATGGCCCGACAGCGAACATGCGATCTACATCACGATCAATGATATCGTGCAGGGTGGCCACCGGCGGCCCTTCGAGGTCTTCATCAACTCCAAGAATATGGAGCATTTCGCCTGGACGGTGGCGCTGACGCGGATGATCTCGGCCGTGTTCCGGCGTGGCGGCGATGTCAGCTTCGTGGTTGAGGAGATGAAGGCCGTCTTCGACCCGCGTGGAGGCGCCTGGATGCAAGGGCGCTACATCCCGTCGATCCTGGCGGCCATCGGAGGCGTGATCGAACGGCACATGATCGCCATCGGCTTTCTGGAAGGCGAGGGGCTGGGCCTGAAGGCCGACCCCAAGGCACAGGTGATGGCGGTCGGCGAAACCCCGCGCGGCCCGGCCTGCCCTGCCTGCGGTCAGTTCGGGATGCAGATGATCGAGGGTTGCATGACCTGCCCGTCCTGCGGCCACTCGAAATGCGGGTAAGGGGAAGCACCCACGCGCGCGCCTCACGCCACTTTCGTTTGCGAGAGTTCCCGCCAGCGGTGACAGGACACCTCATGCCCGTCGCCGGGATGTTCAAGTTCCGGTTCCTCGACCCGGCAGCGGTCGATCGCGAAGGGGCAGCGGGTGTGGAACTTGCAGCCCGGCGGCTGGTTGGTGGGCGAGGGAATTTCGCCTTCAAGCTTCTGCGCGCTTCCCCGGTCATCGGGGTCGAGCGACGGGATCGCGGAAAACAGCGCCTTTGTGTAGGGATGTCGGGGCGCCGCAAAGAGCTGGCGCGTCGGGGCGGTTTCGACAAGGCGGCCCAGATACATGACGGCAAGGTGATCGCAGGTATGCGCGACGACCGACAGGTCATGGCTGATGAAGAGGAAAGTCAGCCCCATGTCGCGCTGGATCTGCTTCAGCAGATTCAGCACGTCGGCCTGGATCGACACATCGAGGGCCGCCACGCTTTCATCCGCGACGATGAAGCGGGGGCCGGAAACCAGGGCGCGCGCGATGGAAATCCGCTGACGCTGGCCGCCTGAGAAAGCATGCGGAAAACGGCGCAGGTGTTCGAGGTTCAGCCGGCATTTCGCCGCGATTTCGCGCACGCGGGCATCGGTTTCGTCGCGGGTCTTGGTCAGGCCCATGACTTCCAGCGGTTCGGCGATGATGTCGCGAACCGTCATGCGGGGGCTGAGGGCGGCATAGGGATCCTGAAAGATGAGTTGCGCGCGCTTGCGGTAGTCCTTCAGCGCCGGCCCCGACAGCTTTGTCAGATCATAGTCGACCTCGTCATCGGCATAGCGCGCCGTGCCGCCGGTGATCGGAACCGCCTTCAGAAGCGCGCGTCCCAGCGTCGTCTTGCCCGAACCGCTTTCGCCGACAAGGCCGAAGAATGACCCCTTCTCGATATCAAGAGAGACGTCGTCCACGGCCTTGAGGATGCTCTTGCCAAAGAGGCCCGAGCCGATGCGGAAGCCTACCGAGAGGCCGCGGGCGGAGATCAGGGCATCGCCGCTCATGCCGGAACCTCCTCGGTATAGAGATGGCAGGCGACGCGGTGGGTCGGGTCGGTCTTCACGTCATGCGGCAGCCTGGTCTTGCAGATGTCGCCGATGAATTTCGGGCAGCGCGTATGAAAGACGCAACCCGCGGGCCGCTCCAGCGGCGAGGGGATGTCTCCGGCGACCGGCGTCAGCGGCGCTTCCAGATCGTCGAGTTTCGGCAGGGCAGCCAGCAAGCCCTGCGTATATGGATGCTTGGCATTGCGGATCACCTCGCGAACCGGGCCTTCTTCGATCAGCCGGCCAAGATACATGACGCTGACCTTGTCGGCGGTCTGAGCGATGACGCCAAGATCATGGGTGATGAAGATGATGCCCATGTGGAACTCGTTCACGAGGTCTTTCATCAGGTCGATCACCTGGGCCTGGATCGTCACGTCGAGCGCAGTCGTGGGTTCGTCGGCAATCAGGAGCTTCGGCTTCGTGGAAAGCGCCATCGCGATCATGGCCCGCTGGCGCATCCCGCCGGAAAGTTCGAACGCGTATTGGTTGAAGCGGCGGGCGGGGTCGGAGATGCCGACACGGTCAAGCATCTCGACCGAAATCTCCTTGGCCCGCTGCTTCGACATATCGCCATGAAGCAGAAGCTGCTCCACCATCTGCTTGCCGATGGTGATCGCGGGCGCAAAGCTCGCCATCGGTTCCTGAAAGATCATCGAGATTGCGCCGCCCCGCACGATCTTGAGTTCGCGCGCGGTCCTGAGCGACAGGACGTCGACCGGGCCGTCTTCGGAATGCAGGGTGATCTTGCTTTCCGGCGTATAGACGGCATTCCTCGCGTTGAGATGCATCAGTGCCTTCGCCGTCACCGACTTGCCCGATCCAGACTCTCCGACCAGGCCCATGACCTCGCCCTTGTTGATCGAAAAGCTTACGTCTTCGACGGCCGTGATAAGCCCCTCATCGGTCCTGAACTTCAGCGTCAGGTTTCTGACCTCGATTAGCGCGCTCATTTCTTCGTATCCGAATAGGGATCAGCCGCGTCACGAAGCCCGTCGCCGACAAAGACGAAGGCAAGCACCAGCGCCACGAAGAAAATCACGGGGATGAAGTACCACTGGTAGTTCAGGAGCACGTCGGCCTTGGAGACGTTCTGCATCAGCGCGCCGAGCGAGTTCACCGGGTCTTTGAGACCGAGGCCGATGAACGAAAGCGCCGTTTCCGAGCGCACCATGTAGGGAAACGAGATCATCAGGTCGACGATGATGTAGCTGGTGAACGAAGGCAGCAAATGCCGCCGGATGACGTGGGAAGAGGAAGCGCCGCAAAGCTCCGCCGCAAGCACGTATTCCTGCGTTCGCTCGGTCAGAAGGTGGGTCCGTATTCGTCGGGCAAGCGTCGGCCAGCCGATCAGGCCCAGGATGATCGAGATGAAGAAGAACCGCGTCTCCGATGACCAGTGATCCGGCATGAAGGCGGCCAGCGCCATGAAAAGCGGAATTGATGGCACAGTTCGGATCGCGTCGGTAATCATCTGCAACACGCTGTCGATCCAGCCACCGAAATAGCCCGCGACACCGCCGATGATCAGCGCCAGCACGAACGAGATGAGGACGCCGAGCGTGCCGACCGCGAGCGAGGTCCAGATCGCATGCAGGGTTCGGCTGAAGATGTCCTTGCCGCTGGCATCCGTCCCGAAGAGGTGGATCTTTCCGCCTTCGACGCCGAACAGGTGGATGTTCGACCGGATCAGCGCGAAATCGACATCGAACGTGCTGCCCGGCAAATCCCAGTCCACGGAAAAGAGCTTGTAGCTCGACCCCCGGGTGAAAAACTGGACATAGAGCCGCTTGTCGCGGTTCTCGGTCACGACCCAGCGAAAATTGGTCTTGATCGACCGTTCGCGTTCGGTGGCGTAGATGAAGGGCCGGGCGGAGAACCCGTTTTCATCCCAGAACTTCGGTATCTGCGGCGCTCCGTTTTCGTAGTCGATGTCGCGGCCGGCGATGGTCGGGTTGTAAGGCGACAGGAATGGCGCGAAGAGACCCATGAAAATCATGATCACCAAGGCCCAGGCCGCGATCATGGCCGTGCGGTTCGACTTGAATCGCGCCCAGATGAGCTGGCCTTGCGAGGCGGTGAAATAAGCCTCCTTGGCCTTCTGGTCGATGCCGGTCTCGGTCAATTTCTTTCGCCAGAACATCGCCTATCCCATCATGCCGCGTCGCACGCGCGGGTCGATCAGCGCGAGCAGGATGTCGGTGGCGAAGTTCAGCGCCACGATGCTGGCCGTCAGAAGAAAGATGATCGCGCCGGCCAGCTGCTGATCGTTGGATCGCGCGAGGGATTCGAAGAGAAGCGCCCCCGCCTCGGTCAGCGTCAGGATCAGGGCGACGATCGGCAACTCGTTGAAGATGCGGTTGAGGTCGAAGCCGAGCGAGTTGATCACCGGACCGAGCGAGTGCTTTGCCGGATAGCGCCAGAGCAGCTTCGACCCCGAGACGCCGCGCGCGGCCGCAGCCGTGACATAGAGCTTGCCGATCTCGTCCAGCATCAGCGCGCGGACGGTCTGCAGCGCGAAGGCGGTCGCCGACCAGCCGAGGATGAAGATCGGCAGCCACGCACGGGAAAGGAAGTCGCCGAACTTTGCCCAACTCCAGGCGGCATCGCGGTATTCCTTCGAGAACAGCCCGGTCAGGCTGTCGCCGAACAGGACCGTTGAGACCAGCATGATGATCAGCGCCAGAAGGAAGTTGGGCAAGGCGAGGCCGAGATAGCTGAAGAAACGCAGGCTGTTGTTGGCGACGGCGTTGTTGGAACTGGCCGCCATGATGCCGACCGGAACCGCGATCAGGTAGGACAGGATCAGCGCGGCCATGCAGATGCCGAGCGATATCCAGAATTTGTCGGCCAGAAGCTGGTTGATGTTCAGTCTGAGGATGCAGCTGTCGCCAAACTCGCCATGCACAAAGACGCTGTAGACCCATTTCCCCCAGCGTTCGGGGAATGGCCGGTCAAGGCCAAGCCGTTTTTCCTCGGCCTCGATGTCGGCGATGGTGATCTGCGAGCCTTGGGTGTTCTTGAACGCCAGGTAGCGCTCGGCGCAGGTGCCGGGGACAAGCTCCATCAGCGTGAACACGATCAGCGACACCGTAAGCAGCGTGACAAGCGCCATCAACGCACGGGTCAGCGCGAATTGTGCGAATTGTGCCATACGGGTTGCGCGTCCTGTCTGTCCGGTGCGGGCCTCAGGACCGGGGCGGGAAATTCACCCGCCCCGGTTGATGCTTGGGCAAAGGTCACTGCCTCATTCGTCGAGATACCACTGGGCCGGACGATAAGGATAGGTCCGGTAGTATTCGTACGAGGCGGTCTTGAACTCCGGGAAGTTCTTGAGCGCATTGCGGTGATAGATCGGATCGGGCGTCAGCGCCGTGCCGATGAACAGAAGGTTAGACGTCATGTTCTCGACCAGGCGCGCGCCGAGGGCCTTGAATTCATCGGTGCCCGCTGGCGTTGACTGGAACGCGTTGATGTCATCGATCATCTGCTTGACGTAGTCGGGCGGCTCCACGCCGCTTGCGCCGTTCGAGTCGACCCACTCGGCCCACAGCATTCCGGTGCGGTGCGCGAAGTAGTTCTCGAAAGGCGGCACCCAAAGCTCGTTGTTGCCAAGGATGATGCCGACCGGCTGTCCCTTTTCCCAAAGACCGACGTCGAGTTGGTTGGAGGATTGCGCCGACCGGTATTCGTCCGGCGTGACCTCCTTGACGGTGGACTGGATGCCCACCTCGGCCCAGTCCTGAGAGATCAGTTCAACGACCTGGCCGGCAATGCCCTGCGTCGCGAATTGCAGATTGAGCACGAAGGGCGCACCGTCCGGCAGATCGCGGAACCCATCGCCGTTCGCATCGACAAGTCCGATTTCGTCCAGAAGAGCCTTGGCCGCATCCGGATCATGCTCGACGGCGAAGGTCTTCCATTTCGGATCGACAAAATCCGGCACCGGCGAGAAACCGGTATACTGCTGGATCTCGCCTTCGCCGAAATAGGCGGTCTCGTTCATCGCTTCCCGGTCGATGGCGATCGACATCGCCTTGCGGAAACGAAGATCGTCGAAGATCGCGCGCTTGGCCTCGTCCGCCGAGGTGACGTTGAACGACAGGGCATGCATCGAGATCTTGGGCTTCAGCTGGATCGTGTAGCCGCCCTTTTCCTGCCCCTCGAGCAGAAGTGGGGCGTCGGAGAGCTGCAAGGACTGCGACTTGTAGTCCACCTCGCCGTTGACGAGCTTGAGCAGGCGGACCTCCTGGTCATTGGCAAAAAGCTCATCCATCTCGTTGATGTAGGGAAGCTGATTGCCAGCCGTGTCGACCATGAAGAAGTAGGGATTGGCGACGAAGTGACGGCCTTCGGTGGTTTCGCGCACGACGATATGGCTCTCCAGCGTGGGCGCAGCGTCGGCCGGCATCTTCGCAACCTTGTCGGGCGAGTTCAGCATCGGGGTCGCGGTGTCCATCCAGTCCGAGTTGCCGTAATAGGCCTTGATGACCTCATAGCCGTTCTCGAACCCCAGCTCCTGCGCCAGCTTGTCGGCATCCGGATTGACCGCCGGATGGAACTGGCCAAGGAAATGCTTGGGCTGGAAGCCCTGCGCATAGTGCGTCGCGAAGTGGGCGAGCAGGCCGGGTTTCGGCGCCGGCAGCATGAAGACGACAGTCTCATCGTCCGGCGTCTCGACCGTCATCGGCTGCCCGGCGACGGTCACATAGTCCTTCGGCTTCTCGTTGATGTTCGGGTCCATGGCGAGGTTGTCGTACCAGAACTTCACATCGGCCGAGGTGAAGGGCTGGCCGTCCGACCATTTGTGTCCCTTGCGCAGATGGAAGGTAAGCTGGGTGTAGTCGTCGTTCCATTCCCAGCTTTTCGCGACGTTCGGCACGATGGTTTCCAGGTCGTCGGAATACCGCACGAGGTTCACGTGACGCAGCGACATGAAGTCCGACGTGCCGGCTTCGGTCGCATTGGAAAGCGCGTCGAGCGTTCCTCCGTACTTGCCGACCGAGTCGTAGGGCATGACCACAAGCGGTTCTTCAGGAAGCCGCTCTGCCAGCGGCGGCAGATCAGGATTGGCGCGAATCTGACTGTTGAAATCGCCGATACCTGGGTTCTCGGCGAATTCCATCGTGCAGTTCGCGGCCGTCTGGAACTCGGCGAGGTCATATTGCTCAGGATAGGCGCCCGCGGAGATCCCTTGCGGATCAGCCACGGTGATGCCGGGGCAATTTGCCATCGCGGCGACCGGAAAGGCCAGCAGCGCAGCGCTGCAATAAAGAACACGTTTCATTTTCTCTCCCTTGTTTGGCTCGTCAGTTCGTGCGGCCGTTTTTTTGAAGGCTATCGAGGACCGGACATCGCGTATAGGTCCAGTTCGGGCGTTCGGGTTTGGCCAGATAGGCCCAGATACTGCCCTTGGCTCCGCAATACGGAGACGCGGGCATTCCCAGACTTCCTCGAATTGAGCTTCACTTTTGTGAAATCTCCCCCTTGCCGATCATGCGAGCGCGGAAAGATAACCGTCAACAGAAAAACGATAAAAAGATTCTATGGTTTGATAAGCAGAGCGCTTGCGCGCTGGCTGCATCGGGCGGGACCACTTCTGATGTGGCCTTCGATCCGGCGCTCTGGCATGGTCGCCGGATCAATCTTTCCAAAGGACTGACATGACCGCGATCGAAGACATTCCCCTGGCGAACCTGACCGTTGCCGTCGACGCGGACGGGATCGCGGTTCTGTCGCTGGCCCGCCCTGCCAAGCGCAACGCACTCAATGCCGCCACGGTCGAAGAACTGGTCACGCTTTTCAGCGCGATCCCGCGGTCGGGCGTCCGCGCCGTGGTGCTGCGCGCCGAAGGCGACCATTTCTGCGCCGGCCTCGATCTGGTCGAGCATTTCCACGAAGACAGGACCGCCGCCGATTTCATGCATCTTTGCCTGCGCTGGCACGAGGCCTTCAACAAGATGGAATATTCCGGCGTGCCGATCATCGCCGCGCTGAAAGGCGCAGTCGTAGGCGGCGGACTGGAGCTGGCTTCCGCCGCCCATATCCGGGTCGCGGATGCCTCGACCTACTTCGCCTTGCCCGAGGGGCAACGCGGTCTTTTCACCGGCGGTGGCGCCACGATCCGGGTCGCCGATCTCGTCGGCAAGGCGCGGATGATCGACATGATGCTGACCGGCCGCATCTACAAGGGGCAGGAGGCGGTGGCGATCGGGTTGTGCCAATACCTCGTCGAGGGATCGAGCGAGAACAAGGCGATGGAAATCGCCCGCGCGGCGGCCCAAAACCCGCCCCTGTCGAACTTCGCAATCTGCTCGGCGATCAGCCATATGCAGAACATGTCGGCACTTGATGCCGCCTATGCCGAGGCCGTAGTGGCCGGCGTCGTCAATACGCAGAAGGACGCGCGCGGGCGGCTTGAAGCCTTTGCCGACAAGACCGCCGCGCGGGTGCGGCCGGACTGAGGCGAGGCGGGTCAGGATGATCCCGCGGGGCTGCTCGGCGGCGTGTCCCGAACAATGGTCAAGGATGGAGGCGCAATGGAACGGATACTCATGACGGCGGTGGCGATCTGGGCGGCGACTGCCGTCGTCGCTGCGGCCGATTGCGCCATGCCCAGGGGCGGCAGCGCCGCGCGGGCGGCGCTGGCCGAGGCGGTGAACGGCTTTCGCGACGGTCGAGGGCTGCCACGCCTGACGGTTTCCAGGGCGCTCGAGAATGCGGCGACGGGCCATGCCTGCGGCATGGTGGCGCGGGACCGCTTCAGCCATGAAGGCGGCGGTGGGTTGCGTGCCCGCGTCCGGCGTGCCGGCTGCAGGGCAAACCTGGTCGGAGAGACGATCGCGATGGGCAATACCGACGCCGGCGCGACGTTGCAGCAGTGGATCAATTCGCCACCGCACAGGCGCATCCTTCTGTCGAAGGGAATGCGGGTCATGGGGATCGGCCTTGCCGCTCCGCGCCGGGGGCAGGGCGGCGGTCCGCGCTGGGTGCTTGACGTCGCCGACGGCTGCTGAGCGTCAGGTCTCAAGCCAGATCGTGACCGGCCCCTGATTTACCAGGCTGACATCCATGTCAGCGCCGAACTCGCCGTTCTCGACCCGGATGCCAAGAGCGCGCAACCGCTCCGAGAAGTGCTCATACAGGCGTTTGCCTTCTTCCGGCGCGGCGGCGCTGGAAAAACCCGGACGGTTCCCGCGCGAGGTGTCGGCCGCAAGCGTGAACTGACTGACCACCAGCGCCGCCCCGCCGGTGTCGAGCAGCGAGCGGTTCATCTTGTCCGCTTCGTCCTTGAATATCCTGAGCTTCGCGATCTTGCCGGCAAGCTGATCCGCCTGCGCCTCGCCGTCCCCATCCATAGCGCAGACGAGTATCAGAGCTCCGCCGCCGATCTCTCCGGCGACCCGGCCCGCAATCGAAACGCGCGCTTCGCTGACCCGTTGGACAAGCGCGCGCATCAGGGCAGTTCCTCGGCCCAAGGGGGATTGGCGCCCGCCCGCGACACGGTGATCGCAGCAGCCGCGCAGCCAAGCGCAAGCGCCGGCTCAAGTGCCTCGGGCGCAAGCCCTTCGGCCAGGGCCTTGCCTGTCAGAAGGCCCGCCCGCGACAGTGCCGCTAGGACGCCGGCATTGAACGTGTCGCCGGCGCCGACGGTGTCGGCCACCACGACCGAGCGGGCCGGGGCAAAGGCGTGGCCTTTCGCGGTAAAGCCGTGTGCGCCCTTGGCGCCCTCGGTGACCAGAACGGCCTTTGCTCCCTTTGCAAGGAGCGGCTGCGCCAGTGTCGGAATATCTCCGTCGCCCTGCAGCCAACGCAGATCTTCATCCGACAGCTTGACGATGTCGGCCAGGGCAGCCATTCGCCCGATCCGGCCGCGATAGGCGGCTTCGTCGGCAATGAATCCCGGCCGGATGTTCGGGTCGATCATCGTCACCCGCTTGCCCGCCTCGCGTGTCATCAGCGCCTCGTAGGCGGACCCGCACGGCTCGCCCACAAGGCTGATGCCGCCGAAAAAGAGCGCCGTGACCGACGGGGGCAGGGCAGGCAGGTCTTGCGGCGCAAGCATCCGACCGGCGGTGTTTTCGTCGTAGAAGGCATAGCTCGCCTGACCGTCGACAAGTTTGACGAAAGCCAACGTCGTCGGGCGGGCGGAACGTTCGGCAAGCGAGCTGTCTACATGGGACGCGGCAAGCGCATCGGTCAGCACCTCGCCGAAAAGGTCGGTCGACAGGCCCGAGAAAAAGCCGGTCTGCGCGCCGAGCCGGCCGAGGGCGATGGCGGTGTTGAAGACAGCGCCGCCGGCATGAGGCGCGAAGGCCGCCTCGCCCGCAGCGGTTTCTCGCGGCAGCATGTCGATCAGCGCCTCACCGCAACACAGGATCATCTCGGCCTCGTTCCATTTATCAAAAACACCGTTCAGTTATCCGAGAGCGTCGCCCACGGCAACGTTTGTGGTTGGCGTAAGTTGCGCTGCGCCCGAAGCGGTGGCATCTCGCAAGGCGGCAACCGGAAAAAGGCCGCGCGTCCGATGATCCGGGTCGGGCGGCTCTGGCCCGGTCTCAGTAGCCTTGCTGCTGGTAGTACTGCGCAAGATAAACCGCGACGCCGGCGAGGATCGCTGCGGCGATCACCGCCACCGCGATCTTGACCGCCGACCAGGGCCGTTCGCCCTTCACCCGGCCGGTCTGGCCGTTCACGACGAACCGGAAGCTTTTGCCGCGATAGCGGTAGGCGGCGGTCCAGACCGGCAGCAGGATATGCTTGAACGTGACGTCGGAGATGCTTGTCTCGATGTTGTCAATCTCCTGCCGGTCGCCGCCGATATCGAACCGCACGTCGCGCTCGATCATCCGGTCCATGTAGGCGCGCGCCTGACCCATCCCCTCGTCAAGCGAGACGGTGTAGCCTTCGGCGCGGAACCCGGCGAGGAATTCGGGCCGGTAGGGCTCAAGGCGGCTCAGATCCCAGGGCATCAGCGCGTCGGTGTGGCCTTTCGGCAAGGACCGCGATGCGAGGACCAGAACATCGTCAAAGAACCGCGCGACGCGGCCGGAGACCGGCGTCCAGCGGATTTTCGCGATTTGCCGGTTTTCGGTCCGCATCCGGCCCTGCTGGTCGCGCACCTGCACCGACCTGGTTTCGTAATAGACCGTACCGCGCCGGCCGCGATAGGCCGAAGCGGTGTCGGCGTCGAACGTCCAGTAGGGCACATAGACCCCGTTCATCGACCGCCCCTTGCGGGCGTAGTCCCTCAACCCGGAAGGAGCGAACCAGAGCGAGCCGAGCCAGTCCGACATGGCCCTGCGCGCCTCGGTCCCGGTCAGGATGAAGGGCGCCAGCCCTTTCGGCTTGATGTGCCGCCCGGTGCCGGTATCGGCGACGACCGGGGTGGCGCAGAACGGACATTCGGCGGAATGCACGGCGGGGTCGAACTCGACCTCGGCGCCGCAATTGGGGCATTTGGAGTAGCGTGTGCCCTGCATCTCGGTGTCGGGCAGCGCCGCCTCCAGTCCCCGCCTCAGGTCGGTCTCCGGGATCGGCTGATGGGGTGTGCCGGCGGCGCTGACCGGCTCCTCATGGCCGCAATGGTCGCAGATCAGCCGCCCTTCGCCCGGCGCAAAGCGCAGGTCGGCGCCGCATTGGCGGCAGGGAAAGCGGTGGTCTTCGGCCGTGGCCTGCATGGCGTCCGGCTCAGGCCCCCGGCGCCGGAGGCGGCATCACGGTGAAGAGCTGGGCCAACTCGGCGATCTCGCCTGCGGGCTTCCAACCGTCCTGTCCGGGCGCCCAGACCATCGTCTCGCGTGTGAAGCTGCCGTCGGCGACGAGCCGCCCGAGATGGCCGCGCCCGAAAGGCCCGGACACGGCACCGGACTCGGCGACATGCCAGACCTTCTCGACCGGGGCAGGAGGTGGAGGCGGCGGCGCGGGGCGCGCCGCCCCGCCCCACGGGCCGGCCTGCGGCGTCATCTGCGCACCCATCGCCATGCCGATGCCCGCGCCTATTCCGGCGCCCATCGCCGCACCTGCCGTGCCGCCCTCGCGCCCCATCGCTTCGGCGGCGGAATACTGCATGTAGCGGTTCAGATCGCCCACGATGCCCATCGAGGTCCGCTTGTCGAGCGCGGCCTCCACCGCCTCGGGCAGCGAGATGTTCTCGATATAGAATTCCGGTATTTCAAGGCCATACGCTGCGACCGCGCCCGAGATCGCCTTGGCGACGATCCTGCCGAGATCGTCGGTATTGGCGGCCATGTCGAGAACCGGAATCCCCGACGAGGCGATGACCCGGCTGAATTCCTGCACGATGATGTTGCGGATCTGGAAGCTGATTTCGTCCGCCGTGAACTCCCCATCGGTTCCAACGATTTCCGACAGGAACCGCGCAGGATCCGAAACCCGCATCACGTAGGTGCCGTAGGCGCGCAACCGCACGGGTCCAAACTCGGGGTCGCGGGCGATGATCGGGTTTTTGGTGCCCCATTTCTGGTCGGTGAAGCGGGTCGTGTTGACGAAGTAGATTTCCGACTTGAAGGGCGAGTTGAAGCCGTGGTCCCAGTGCTGGAGCGTGGTCAGGATCGGCATGTTGTTGGTCTCGAGCAGGTAGAGACCGGGCGAGAACACATCGGCGAGCTGGCCCTCGTGGACAAAGACCGCCGCCTGCCCCTCGCGCACCGTCAGCTTGGCGCCGTACTTGATCGCGTGGCCCTCGCGTTCGAACCGCCAGACCATCGTGTCGCGCGTGTCATCGGTCCAGTGAATGACGTCAATGAACTCGCCCAGCAGAAAATCGAGAATACCCAAGGTCACCTCCTTGCACTAAGCTTGAGCCGAGAATTGTCGGACCCATTGTTCCAGATCTGATGCGCCGCCAATCGCACGAAGCTTGCTGTCGGCTATACGAGAAGTGTGCCCAGTGATCCGATAGTTGGCGCGGTACCCAACCTTGTCGAGGAAATCAGACCACAACAGATCGATGAACTGGCTATTTTTAAGCAGGACAATGATTGGAAAGCGACCCTCGCCCCATATCCTCTTTGATAGGTCGGGTGAGGGCTGAGGAAGAACGTAATCAATACTTGCGATGAACTCGCAGGTGCGTTCGCTGCCAAGGAGCATCAGGGCGTCACCTCGGCGCATTTGATCGGTGTATTGTTTGGCTCCACCCGGTAGACCCCAAATTTGCCATCCTGTTTGATCCGAAGCGAGACGCTCGATGTCCGAAGGCGATACCGCGTCCAAGAAGGCTGGCCAGTTACTAAGGTGGCCATAAGAAAAATTGCATAGCTTGTCTGGCCTGCCCAGGCTTCTCGGGAAATCACGCCTAGAAAGCGCTTCTCCAATATGTTGCATGAAGAAATTTCTCATAGTCTGCCTTCCAAATTTTCCATCAGCTTTCGCCGCCCATCAGTTCCGCGGCCATCCGTGCCACGATGGGCCGCGCTTCGAGCAGTGTCATCCCCGGCCTGAGCCGCGGGTCGTAGAGCATCTTCAGCATCAGTTCGTCCTGACGCGTCAGAAGCGCGAACTCCTCGTTGTCGTTGAAGATCGAGGGCCGCGCGCGCGGGCTGTCGTTCACGAGGCCAAGGCTCTGCGCCAGTTCCTCGTGCACGCAAAGCTGGCGCAGCCGGTCGGGCAGTTCGCCGCGGATCACGGTCACGGCCTTCGAATAGGCCGCGTTTCCGTCGGGGTTGACGGCGAAGACCGTGCAATAGGTTTCGGGCGCCATCGCGGTGACGGATCGCAAAGCCGCCTCCGAAGCGTCGGGCAGCAGTTCGGCCAGGCGGCGGGCGGCGGCGGCCCGTTCCTCGGCATTGAGGATCAGGACGGTGTGGTTGGGGCGGAAGGTGCTCATCCGCATCGGCAGCCCGGTCAGGGCCGAAAGCCGGGCGGCATAGCCCGCGACTTCCGCCCGGTCCCGGGCCCGCTGGTCGAGCGGCACCGAGGCCCCGAACTCGACGTTCAGGCGCACCGGTCCGGTCCAGCGGTGCAGCGGGATTTCCCGCGCTTCGGCGACGAGCTGGCCGGAGCGTTCCGAATATTCCTCGTAGAACGCGATCCTCAGGAAGTTTTCTGCGAGGTCCGCCGCACTGAAAGGGGTATCCGCCCCGCCGCCATCGGTGCGCAGCAATTCCTGCGAGAGATAGTTCCGCTCGACCCGCGCATAATAGGCCCGCGCCGCCACCGTCGCGGCCGAGGCGGGCACCGCCGCAGCCTCGGAAGGGGCAGCATGGCGCGGACCAGGCGAAGCGGTCGGATCCGCGCCGAGGCCCGACGGTTCGCAGGCCGAAAGACCCACGAGCATCGCGGCAAGGCCGAACAACCTGGACAGAAGGCGCCAATGCATCAGGATTCAGCCACCCTGACCGCCTGTGCGGGCACGCGCCGAGGCAAGCGTGTCGCGCAGATCCGCTTCCATTTTCCTCAGGTCCCCTTCCGCCGCGGCGCGTTTGCGCTTGCCTTCGTCGGCGATCCTGAGCGAATCCTCGATCGTCGCGATCAGCTCGGCATTGGCGGATTTCACCGCCTCGATGTCGAAGACGCCGCGCTCCATCTCGGTGCGGACGGCCTCGTTCGCCTGCCGCAGGTTCTTGGCGTTCGCCGTCAAGAGCTCGTTGGTCAGGTCGGTCGCGTCTTTCACCGCCTTGGCCGCCTCGGACGACCGTTGGATGGTCACGGCTTGGGCAAGCTGGGTTTCCCAGAGCGGCACCGTGTTGACGAGCGTCGAGTTGATCTTTGTCACAAGGCTCTTGTCGTTCTCCTGCACGAGGCGGATCGAGGGCAAGGACTGCATCGTCACCTGCCGGGTCAGCTTCAGGTCGTGCACGCGGCGTTCCAGATCATCGCGCGCCGCGCGCAGGTCGCGCAACTCCTGCGCGGCCATGACCTGATCGGCCTCGGGCGCCTTTCCGACCGCGGCCTCCTTCGCCGGGATGTCCGTGCTGTCGATTTCGGCAAGCTTCGCCTCGCCCGCCGCGATATACAGCGCCAGTTCGTCGTAGAAGTTCAGCGTCTTGTCATACAGCAGGTCCAGCGACTTGATGTCCTTGAGCAGCTTGTGTTCGTGGTTCAGAAGGTCGCCCGTGATCCTGTCGATCTGGCCCTGGACCTTCTCGAAACGGGCCAGGAAGCCGGCGAAAGGTGCGGCGCGGCCCAACAACCGCTCCCACCAGGATGCCTTGCGGCGGACGTCGAGTTCTGAGACCGAAAAGCCGCGGATCGTCGTGACGATGTCGCGAAGGCTGTCGCCCGCCGGGCCGGCATCCTTGTTGCGCACATCGGCCAGCATGGCCTGGCTGATTTCCTGCAACTCCGCCTGCGCCGCCGAGCCGAAATTCACGATCGAGCCGGTGTCGGCCATGTCCAGTTCGCCCATGCGCTTGCGGATGGCCTCGGCCATCGGCGCGGCGGCCCTTTCAAGCGGCACGACCTCTCCGGCGGGTTCGGGCAGGATCACCGCCGTTACCTCTTCGATGGCCACAAGCGCCTTGGCGGCTTCGCTGCGGGTGGTCTCGGACATGTTCACTCTCCACTGGTAGCGGGTCTCAATTCGTCGGGTTCTAACGGCCCATCGTCACGCCTTCGCGCTTCAGCCGGTCGCGCAGAACCTCGATCTCCACGTCGAGGTCGCTGCGGTTATCCGACAAGAGCGCGGTGGTGCGGTCTGCGAAGTTCGTCTCCAGATCGGTCAGGAGCGCCTGATAGCCGGCCCTTGCCGACGGATCGCGGCTCTTCATCCAGATGTCGGCGAACTTGACCGTCGCGTCACGCGCGCCCATAAGATAGACGCCAAGATAGCGCCGCGCCGCAGCCAGATCGCGCGGGTCTTCCTCGACCGTGCGGAAAAGCGTGCGCGCCGTGGTTCCGAAGCGTTCGACCCGGGCGATGATCTGGCGGTCGCCGGTGCGCCGGGCGGCTTCGAGCATCGCCTTGAGATAGTTCTCGCCTTCCGACACGACCAGGCCGACCCGGTCCTGCTGGAAGGTGTCGATCTCGCCCATCCCCTTGTCGCGAAGCGGGTCAGGGCGGAAGGTGAAGATGTGCAACCCAAGGCCGATCAGCCCAAGCAGGACCGGTGCCGCAAGCGACTGGCCACCCCAGGCGCCAAGGAAAAGCCCCGCCCCGGTCAGCATTGAAGCTGCGATCTTGCGCGGAAAGGCTGGCCGGCGGGCGGCCTTGCGTCGCGCATACTCATCGGCTGCGCGCACGCCTTCGCGCGTCAGCCACGCCGCAAGCACCAGAAGCGCGAAGGCGCCGAGATTGCGCGCGAGCCCGGACGGATCGTGGAAGAACGCCTTGACCGCGAAGGGCAGCGCGACGACGAACAGGAGTCCCGTCCGGCGCTCATCGCGGCTTGGTCCCGTGGCGACGGGCTTTGCGATCCCGTCCGTCTCGGGACTGAACTTGCCGCCGAACCTCTCGGCCATCACCACGTTCCCGTCAGCGCGACATAGATCGTTAGCGCCAAGAGCAGATTGAACGCGATACGCTGTAAACCGGTTTCCGTCATTCGCGCCCCCGACATTGCGCGCACAGTGACACGGCCAAGGCATCAGGCCAAGCCCCCTGCGGCGCCTGGAAACGAACGGACGGCAGGTTTTTGCGATGAGCCACGCGGGTGCGGGATGCGGGTCAGCGTTTGCCAGAAGGTCCGCCCTTGCGCGGCCCGCCGCCCGGCTTGCCGCGATGGGGGCCGCCCTCCTGCTTTCCGTGGGACCGCGGCCGCGCACCCCCGCGCGGCTTGTCCTGACCCGTAGGCTCCCGTCTGCTCGCGGTGCCTGGCGCCTTCCGCGGGCCTCCCTTCTGGTCGGCGCGCCTCGCGGGTTTGCCGCTGTCAGCCTTCCGATCGGAAGACCGGTCGCCCGGTCCGCGCGGCTTACCCGCAGCAAAGGTCTTGCCGCTCTTGGCCGTGTCATCTCGTCCAGCACGCGCTTCCCCCGGTCGCCCTGTGCCCGCCGGACGCCGAACGGACTTGCCCGTCTTGACGCCATGGGCGGGCCGCGCCTTGCGGGTGTCGGGGCCCGCGTCGTCTTCGGTCCGCCGCGGCCGAACCGCACGTTCGCCCTCGTCCGCTTTCGCGAAGCGCGGTTTGCGGTCCCTAGCGTCCGGTCGCGGACCGTCGAACTTCCGCGGCCCGCCCTTTTTCCCGTGTCCCGGTTTGGGCGCGCGCGGTTTCCTTTCGGCCCGGCCTTCGGGTTTTTCCGTGCGGGCGTCGTCACCGAGTTGTTCGCGCAGCACCCGCGCCTTGACCTCGACAACATCCCCCGGCTTCATCGTGTTCAGCCGGAACGGGCCGTAACTCACGCGGATCAGACGGTTGACGACCAGCCCGACCTCGGCCATGGCGCGGCGCACCTCGCGGTTCTTGCCCTCGCGCAGCCCGACCGTCAGCCAGGCATTCGCGCCCTGCTGCTTGTCGAGCGAGATCTCCATCGGCTGGAACTCCTCCCCCTCGATGGTCACACCGCGCCGCAGCGGATCAAAGGTCGCGTCATTGGGACGGCCGTTGACCCGCACCCGGTACTTGCGAAGCCATCCGGTCGAGGGCAGTTCGAGCCGTCGCTTCAGCGCACCGTCATTGGTCAGAAGAAGCAGCCCCTCGGAGTTGAGATCGAGCCGCCCGACGCTCATCACCCGGGGCATGCCCTCGGGCATCGTGTCGAACACGGTCTGGCGGCCCTTTTCATCCTTGGCCGATGTCACGAGACCGATGGGCTTGTAGTATAGCCAGAGCCGTGCGGGCTGCGGCGCGTCGATCGGCTTGCCGTCGAGCGTCACCTTGTCGGTGGCAAGGACATCGAGCGCGGGGGTCGTGATCTTCTCGCCGTTCACCGCGACGCGGCCGGCGAGGATCATCTTCTCGGCGTCGCGGCGCGAGGCGACGCCGGCGCGCGCCATGACCTTCGCGATGCGCTCACCCTTCGTCGTCTCGTCGCTCATCTCTGCACCCGCTTGGCTGAAGCGCCCCCTCTAAACCCATTCGCCGCGCGGGGGAAGCGCTTGCGTGAAAGGCCGGGGCGGGGCATCAGGAGGCATGAGAGGGTTTCAAAGCCACATGGACGCGGCGCTGGCCGAGGCGCTGGCCGCGGCAGCGCGCGGTGAGGTGCCGGTGGGCGCGGTCATCGTCGCGCCCGGCGGGCGGATCGTCGCGCGCGCCGGGAACCGCACGCGAGAACTGAACGACCCGACCGCGCATGCCGAGATCCTTGCATTGCGAGAGGCTTGCGCGGCCGCGGGGAGCGAACGGTTGCCCGACCATGACCTCTATGTCACGCTCGAACCCTGCCCGATGTGCGCCGCCGCGATCTCCTTCGCGCGGATCGGGCGGCTCTATTTCGGGGCGGATGACCCGAAATCCGGCGGAGTGGCGCATGGCGCGCGGGTGTTTTCGCATCCTCAGTGTCATCACGCGCCCGACATCTATGACGGCATCGGGGCGGCTGCGTCCGAGGGGTTGCTCAGGAGGTTCTTCGAGGACAGGCGGGGCTGAAGATTTGCGCGCGATCCGGGAATCAGCATACTGAGAACGGGCCGGCCTTGCCGCTCGTTCTGCCAGCATTTGATGCCGGCGTCACGTCGGGCTAGGAATGGCAATCAATACTCGAACTGCGCGGTGCGATGATCACCAACATTGAAGACTACTTTCTGAAAGGATGCGGGCGCTGCGAACGCTTTGCCACGCCAGATTGCTCGACGCGGCGATGGGCCGATGGCCTGAAAGAACTCCGTCGGGTCTGTCGCGCGGCGGGACTCGCCGAAACGGTCAAGTGGGGGCATCCGTGCTATATGTACGGCGGGCGCAATATCGTGATCTTCGGTGCATTTCGCGGCGACTTTCGCATCAGTTTCTTCAACGCCGCATTGATGAAGGACCCCGAAGGAATCCTTGAAAAGCAAGGGCCGAACGCCCGGCACCCCAGCACGATCCGTTTTTCTGACAACGGGCAAGTGGCAAGGATCGAACCGGTCATCCGGTCCTATCTGGAGGAAGCGATGGCCTATGCGAAGGCGGGTGTCAAACCTCCTAAGGAAGAGATGGAGATCGATCTGCCGGATGAGTTGTTGGAGGCGCTGGATTCCGATCCCGAACTTGCCGAGGCGTTTCACAACCTGACGCCTGGGCGGCGGAAAAGCTACGTCATCAATCTCAACTCGGCGAAGAAGTCGGAGACCCGGGTGTCACGCATCGCCGGATTCCGCGAAAGGATCATTGCGGGAAAGGGCGCTCTGGAGCGGTGAGTTCTGCCCCCAACGGTCTCCGAGTCGGCGGAACGCCACGATATCCGCCCAAACCGCTTCGTCCTAGTCCGGCCCGATTGCCGTCTGCGCGGGCGATTGCCAGGTCACGCTGCCGCGTACCACCCCTTCCGAGTTGAACGCCGCCGCGGCGTTGCCATCGGCGTCGACTGCCACCAGCCCGCCTTCGCCGCCGATGTCGGCGAGGCTTCCGAAGACGGCGTTGCGCATCGCCTGCGCCAGGGTTTCGTCCGCGAGCGTCATGCGCATGGCGACTTCATGCGCGAGCGCCGTGCGCAGGAAGCTCTCTCCGTGTCCAGTCGCCGAGACTGCGACGACGCCGTTTTCGGCGTAAAGTCCGGCACCGGGGATCGGGCTGTCGCCGATCCGTCCCGGCATCTTCGCGCCGTAGCCGCCGGTTGAGGTCGCCGCGGCGAGGTTGCCGCAACGGTCAAGCGCAACGGCACCCACCGAGTCGGGCGCATCAGAGGACGGAGAAGCGAGAAAATAGCCGGACCCGACCCGCTCCGCGCCGTGCATGGCGAGTTCCTCATCGGCGGAAGGGCCCGCGAGCAGGACATGCGGCGTCCACATCATCACCAGCCTCGCTGCCCGAACCGGGTTCTTGAGAGTCTGGACGGCGGCGACAGCGCCGGCGTGACGAAGCCGACCATCCATGATTGCCGCATCCATCTCGACATAGCCCGCCGCGTTGGCGTTGGCGCCTTTGCCGGCGTTGTACAGGCCGGTGTCTTCCAGCCGGGCGACCATCTCCTCGACCACGTCGAGGGCCGGTGCGCCCTCGGCAAGCCAGCGGCCGCCCTGATCGAGTACGTCGCCAAGGGCAGCTTGAATCTCCGGCCCGGGCGGATCGCCCCAGAACGCGCCGCCGTGCATCGCCAAGGCAAAGCGTTCCGAGTCGTCGCAGCGCAGGGTCGGGTTGGCGATACGGGCCTCGATCCATGCGGCATCGCCGCGAGCCGGCGCGCTGCCGAGGGCCGCGATGACGGCGGTGGCAAGGCTGATGGCTACTGCGCGCATCGCGTGCTCTCCCGCGGTCAGTCTGGCACAAAGCGGGCGAAGTTCAAGGAATCCTCCTCTGCCCCATGGGTGTTGCGCCTTCGGCACATAATGGCGGATGTCTGCCAACCGAAAATTCTCATGCTTCGAATCGGCCGGCTTTCGTGTATGGTCAGCGCGTTCCGACACGCAAACAAAGGAGGCGTAGGATGACTCATTATGATCTCGCGACGCTTCGCCGTGCCGGAAGCGCCCTGTCGGCCATGCCGTTCGGCGATCAGGCTTTCAGCGCCAGCTGCTGAGCCTGTCCGGAACCTGATCCGGTTCCTTCCAACCTCTGCATTTGACCTTTGGAAGCGGCCGTAGTCCGTCTCGTGTTCCGAAGTTCCTGTCAAACCCTTTTGAAGGAGCCAGCGCCCTGTCGGCCGCTGGTCGAGTGACAAGATGAATATTGACGTAGAATTCGAACAACGCTCACCCGTAAGGGTGATCGATGCGCTCGTGGCGCGTCACGGACTGGTGCATGTGGCGCTGGTGTTGGCCGGCCTTCCGTTCCGCAAGGGAAGGAAGACCGGGCAGCTTCAGATCGAGGACCTGCCCGACCGGCTGCGGCGGGATATCGGCCTTGAGCCGACGCCCCGGAGCCGCCGGCACTGGGATGTCCGGCTCTGAGTCCGCTGCGGTACCGCGCCGCGCATGGGAACTTTCCCCGTGCGCGGCGCGGCCATTTCAGAGCTCGATCGTGACAAGCAGTTCCGGTTCGATCACATTCACGCCCGGCAGGCCGGACCTCAGCTCCGCCGCTGACTGCGCCAGGATCGGGAAGGTCTTGTAATGGCAGGGGATCACGGTCTTGAAGTCGAAGTATTTCTTCGCCGCCCAAGCCGCCGCCTTCATGTCCATCGTGTAGTGACCACCGGCGCAGAGGATGCCGATGTCGGGTTTGTGGTATTCACCCATCCAGCCCATGTCGGCCATGATGTCGGTGTCACCGGTGACATAGATCGTGTGGCCCTCGCCCGCGATCATGAAGCCGGCTTCCGATCCGGCGGGGGCAGGCGCATCGCCATAGAAGTCGATGCTGGAGGAATGGCAGGCGTTTACCATCGTGACCTTGGCCCCGTTCAGGTCGACGGTTCCGCCTTTGCCGAAACCGATCGTCCCTGCGCCCTTTGCGCCGAACAATTCGGACAGTTCGTGGATGCAGGCAATGGGAATGCCCACCTCGTTGGCGATGGAAACAGCGTTTGAAGCGTGATCACCATGGCCATGGGTCACGAGAATATGGGTCGCGCCGCTGGTCGCCTCGGAATCGCGACCCTTCGGGAAGACGGGGTTGCCGACCAGCCAGGGGTCGATCAGCAGGACCGCTTTTTCGATCTCGATGCGAAAGCCGGAATGTCCGAGCCAGGTGATTTTCATCGCTTCCTCCTCAAGCTGCCACCCTTGCGGGCGGGACGTGGCGCGGATAAACCCTGCCCCGATCCAAGGACGGAGTGAAGCCCCATGTCGATCGACATCGAAACCGCGCGGCGGGTCGCGCATCTCGCGCGGATCGCGGTGAAGGACGAAGATTTGCCGGCGCTCGCTGGCGAACTCTCGGCCGTTCTCGCCTTCATGGAGCAGTTGAACGAGGTCGACGTGGAGGGCGTGGAGCCGATGACCTCGGTGACGCCGATGCGGCTGAAGCGGCGCGAGGATGTGGTGACGGATGGCGGGATACAGGCCCAGATACTGAAGAACGCGCCGGACGCACGGGAAGGCTTCTTCGCGGTGCCGAAGGTGGTCGAATGAGCGATCTGAACACATGGACCATCGCGGCGGCGCGGGATGCGCTGCGCAAGGGCGAGGTCACGAGCGCCGAGCTGACCGAAGCCTGCCTGTCGGCGATCGAGGGGGCAGGGGCGCTCAACGCCTTCGTTCACAAGACGCCCGACATCGCGCGGGAACGCGCGGCGGCGGCGGACAAGCGGCTGAAGGCGGGCGAGGCGCCGGCGATGTGCGGCATTCCGGTGGGCATCAAGGATCTCTTCTGCACGAAGGGCGTGCCAAGCCAGGCCGCGTCGAACATCCTGAAGAACTTCCGGCCGGAATACGAATCGACCGTCAGCCAGCAACTTGCCGATGCGGGCGCGGTGATGCTCGGCAAGCTCAACATGGACGAGTTCGCCATGGGGTCTTCGAACGAGACCTCGTGTTATGGCAATGCTGTGAACCCCTGGCGGCGCGGCAACGACGATACGGCGCTGACGCCCGGCGGATCGTCCGGCGGCTCGGCGGCGGCGGTGGCGGCCGACCTCTGCCTAGCCGCGACCGGGACCGATACCGGCGGGTCGATCCGCCAGCCTGCCGCCTTCACCGGCATCACCGGGATCAAGCCGACCTACGGGCGCTGTTCGCGCTGGGGGATCGTGGCCTTCGCCTCGTCGCTCGATCAGGCCGGGCCGATGACCAAGGACGTGCGCGATGCGGCGATCATGTTGCAAGCCATATGCGGGCATGACCCGAAGGATTCGACCAGCGCTGATCTGCCCGTGCCGGATTTCGAGGCGGCTTTGACCGGCGACATCCGGGGCAAGAAGATCGGCATTCCGCGCGAATACCGCATGGAGGGAATGCCCGAGGAGATCGAGAAACTCTGGGCCGACGGCACCGCGATGCTGAAGGATGCGGGCGCGGAGATCGTCGACATCACGCTGCCGCACACCAAGTACGCGCTGCCCGCCTACTACGTCGTGGCGCCCGCCGAGGCGTCGTCGAACCTCGCGCGCTACGACGGGGTGCGCTATGGCCACCGCGCCAAGCTGGCGCAGGGCGACGGCATAACCGAGATGTATGAGAAAACCCGCGCCGAAGGCTTCGGCCATGAGGTCCAGCGCCGGGTGATGATCGGCACCTATGTGCTGTCGGCCGGTTTCTACGACGCCTATTACAACCGCGCCCGCAAGGTCCGCGCCCTGATCAAGCGCGACTTCGAGACGGTCTTTGCCGAGGGCATCGACGCGATCCTGACGCCGGCGACGCCTTCCGCCGCTTTCGGTCTGGGCGAGATGGCCGACGCGGACCCGATCGCCATGTATCTCAATGACATCTTCACCGTCACCGTGAACCTCGCCGGTCTGCCGGGCATCGCGGTTCCGGCGGGTCTCGACCGGCAGGGCCTGCCGCTTGGATTGCAACTGATCGGGCGGCCTTGGGAGGAAGGTGATCTGCTGAATCACGCCTATGTGCTTGAACGCGCGGCAGGGTTTGTTTCCAAACCCGAGAAATGGTGGTAATGGGCCGGACCAGTTTGGGGAAACGGGGTAGTCTTTATGCGTCTGGTTCTGCCTGTCCTTTCGGTTGTGCTTCTTTCCGCATGCCAACCTCCGGTGCCTGACAGCCGCGTCGGCGGCGTCGGGTTCGATGACTATGGCGACTACATAAAACGGCGCGAGGATGCGCTGAATACGTCTGCGCGCGCGCCGTCACAGGCCATCGTGCCGCCCTCACAGTTCGCCTCGGGCCCGGCCCCGACGATCCCTGCGCGCTCCGGCGCGCCGACCGCCGCCGAACTGGCGCAGGCCGGTGTCAGCGGCGCCGCAGCGCTCGCGGGGCAGCAAACCGCGCAGGCCGCCGTCCAGCCCTTGCCCGCAGCCACGGCCGCGCCGAACAACGTCGGCATTTCCGACGAACAGGACTTCAGCGCCGTCTCATCGCGCGAGTCGATCGCGTCCGACAAGCAGCGCATCGCCGAAAACCGGGCGCAGTATCAGCAGATCCAGCCCGGCGAACTGCCGCAGCGGGACGGCAAGATCACTGGCCCCGATCTGATCGAATACGCGATCAAGGCCCCGAACCGGCTGGGCGAGTCGATCTATCCGCGCTCGGGCATTTCGCTGTCGAATTCACAGGCAAATTGCGCGCGCTACGCCAATCCCGAGGAAGCGCAGCTTGCCTTCCTGAATTCCGGCGGACCCAAGCGCGATTCCAAGAACCTGGACCCCGACGGGGACGGCTTTGCCTGCTTCTGGGATCCGACGCCATTCCAGAAAGTGCGCGGCTGAGAGTGGCAGGAGCGCCGGCTTCGCCGAACTTCGGAGAGCGGCGGGACGGCGCTCGGCCAAGCCTGATCGTGATCCACTACACGGCCATGCCAAGCTGCGCCGAGGCGCGCGCGCGCCTTTGCGATCCCGCCGCCGAGGTTTCGGCGCATTGGCTGATTTCCGAGACCGGTGAAGCGGAGGCGCTGGTGCCCGAAGAGGCACGCGCCTGGCATGCCGGGGCCGGGGGCTGGGGCCGGATCACCGACGTGAACTCCCACTCCATCGGCATCGAGCTTGCCAATTCCGGCGACGCCCCTTTTCCCGAAGTGCAGATGAAGGCGCTGGAGACGGTGCTGTGGGGCATCATGGATCGCTGGTCGATCCCGCCCAAAAATGTGATCGGCCATTCCGACATGGCCCCCGACCGCAAGCGCGACCCCGGCGCGCGGTTCGACTGGCGGCGGCTGGCGCTGGCCGGGCTGTCGGTCTGGCCCGAAGCGCGGGAGGAGGCGGACCTGATCGGCTCGCTGCGCCGCTTCGGCTATCCCGAAGCCCCTTCGCAAATGCTGCTCGCGGCATTCCGGCTCAGGTTTCGGCCGGGTGTCGAGGGGCCCGAAGACGGGCTCGATCGTGCGCTCGCCGCCGATCTCGCCAGGCGCTTCGCTGTTGACGGCGCGCACCGGGAGACCTAACTCTGTCTCGCGCGGATGGCCGGATGGCCGCGTCCCGGATCAGATCCGGGACGAGGAAAGTCCGGACTCCATGAAGCAACGGTGCCGGGTAATGCCCGGCCGGGGAAACCCGAGGGAAAGCGCCACAGAGAAAAGGTGGCCCCCGCTTGCGCGGGGGTGACAGTGAAACGGTGGGGTAAGAGCCCACCGCGGACTTGGCGACAAGGACGGCACGGCAAGCCCCACCGGGAGCAATGCCAAATAGGGGCCTCGTGCGGGGCAAGTCCCGCAAGGGAAACTGACCGCAGGGACGCTTCAGCCCGAGAGGCCCGGGTTGGCAGCTTGATCCCGCCGGCAACGACGGGACGAGAGGAATGGTCATCCAGGGCCGGATCACGGTCCGGCCTGGACAGAATCCGGCTTACAGGCCATCCGCGCGCTATTTGCCGTGTGCCGCAACGGGCGCGCCATTCTCAGCCCCCTCGAACCGGAAGGGGCCCCGCTCAATCGCGGTTTCCGCCGCCGTGCGCGGATATCAGATTGTCAGCGGCCCCGGGCTTCGCGTGGCAGGATCAGGTATGGTGGACGCGGCGAAGCCGACACCGGCACTGGCAGGACCGGGCAGAAACAGTAGACCGATCATGAAGAGTCGGTGCACGGGATCGGGTCCTTTGCGGCTCAGCGGTTGCTTGCCGGTTCCGTCGCTTATTCGTTACGTCCCCCGCAGTATTCGCTATCATGTCCTGAAAGCAAAAGGGAGTTCTGCCATGAGTTTCGTCAAGACACTGGCCACGCTCGCCGTCGGCTTCGCCGCGGCGCGGGGATATGACAAGTACCGCAAGATGGGTGGCATGGATGGGGTGAAGGACGCGTTGAAGAAGGCGGGAGAACCGGGTGGCGCGGTCGATCAGTGGGGCCAGCAGGCCGAGAAAATGGGCCTGCCGGGCGGCGCGAAGGCCGTGCGCGACATGTATGAACGCTTTGGCGGCGCATCCGAGGCGGCCGAGGCCGGGCTTGGCGGTCTCATCTCCTCGATGACCGGAGCGGCCACCGCTGGCGGCAAGATGATGGGCGGCATGATGGAGGCGATCTCGGGAGCATCGCCCGCCTCGCCGATGCACGAAGAGAATGCCAAGCTGATGATCCGCTCGATGATCCAGGCAGCCAAGGCGGATGGCGAGATCGACGCAGATGAGCGGCAGAAGATCCTCGACCACCTCACCGACGCGAGCGACGAGGAGATGGAGTTCGTCCAGGCAGAGCTAGACGCCCCCCTTGATGTCGCGGCACTCGCCGCCGCGACCGACCGGAACATGCGCGAACAGGTCTATTCGACCTCGCTCATGGCGATCCGCGTGGACAGCCCGGCCGAGCAGGCCTATCTCGACCAGCTTGCGGCGGCACTGGGCCTTGATGGTGACGCGCGGGCGCGGCTTCATGCCGCCATGGGTCGCGGGACGCCGACTGCCTGACACGCATGAATTGCGCCGACGGCTGCCGGTTTTCCGGTTGACTCCGCCCGACGCGCGGGTAAAAGGCGGGCTTCAAGGATTTCGCGGGCGGTCAGCCGTCCGGCTAGTGGAGAACGACAATGGCGAAGCCGACGACGATCAAGATCCGTCTGAACTCGACGGCGGGCACCGGGCACTTCTACGTGACCAAGAAGAACGCCCGCACCATGACCGAAAAGATGGTCGTGCGGAAGTACGACCCGGTGAAGCGCGAGCATGTCGAATACAAGGAAGGCAAGATCAAGTAGGATCTTCCGTTTCTTCGAAAGTCCGAGGCCGCGCCATGTGCGCGGCCTTTTCTTTTTGGGGATGCCGATGGGATTCATTGTCCGTATCTCTGGGCGTGGTGATATCGGTGCCGTGGACGCGCTGCTGGCCCGCGCCTATCCGCGCCTGCTGAAGGCCGACTATCCGCCCTCGGTCCTCGTCACGGCACTGCCGATCATCAGCCGCGCGCAGCCGACGCTTGTCACGTCGGGCACCTATTACGTGGCCGAGGACGATACGGGCACGATTATCGGCGCCGGCGGGTGGACAGCCGCGACTCCGGGGCGGGGAGGGCGCGGCGAACCGGGCCGGGCCAATGTCCGCCATGTCGTCACCGACGACAGGGCCGTGCGTCGCGGCGTCGGCCGGGCGATCCTGTCGCGCGTGTTCGACGATGCGCAAGGGGCCGGAATGACGTGGACACACTGCACCTCCACGCGCACCGCCGTGCCGTTCTATGCGGCGATGGGCTTTGCGACGATGGGCGAGGTCAGGGTGCCGCTCGCACCCGGCATCGACTTCCCGGCCGTCGAGATGCGGCGCGACCTTTGATGCGAAAACACATGGATGCGAAAACACATGGATGCGCAACAAGAAAGGGCCGCCCTGAGGCGGCCCGATCCGTCTTGATCATCCGTCCGTCATATCACTCGCGATTGCCGAGGAACTGCAGGAGGAACATGAACATGTTGATGAAGTCGAGATAGAGGTTCAGCGCCCCCATGATCGCCGACTTGCCGAGCCATTCGCTGTCGCCGTGCTGGGCGTGGGCGATGTAGTCGGTCTTGATCTTCTGCGTGTCATAGGCGGTCAGACCCGCGAAGATCAGCACGCCGATCGCCGACACTGCGAACATGATCGCGGGCGACTGCAGGAACAGGTTGACGATCATCGCCACCAGAAGCCCGATCACACCCATGATCAGGAATGAGCCCCAGCCCGAGATGTCCTTCTTCGTGGTGTAGCCCCAAAGCGACAGACCCGCGAACGCGACCGCGGTCACGAGAAAGGTCTGCACGATCGACATGCCGGTGAATACGAGGAATATCCAGCTGATCGAGATACCCATCACGGCGGCGAAGGTGTAGAAGACGACCTGGGCTGCGGCCGCCGACATCCGGTTGATCATCGCGCCGAACCCGAAGACGATCGCCAGCGGCGCGAACATGATCACCCATTTCAGCGGCGAAGTGTAGAGCGTGGCGCCAAGGCTCGTCAGATACTTGTCGCTGCCGATCTGCATCACGGCAAGGTTCGGGTCCGTCGTCGTCGCCAGACCTGAAATCGCCCAAGCCGCGGCGGCGGTCAGCACCATCGCCACGGACATGAGCCCGTAGACCTTGTTCATATGGGCGCGAAGCCCCTCATCGACCGCAACAGACCGCGCGCCCGCGCGACCGGTCTGGATCGTCTGATAGTCAGCCATTGAAGCCTCCAACTACGTTTCCTGTTGGGCTCGGCCAGACGGCCACCCCTCCGCATCTGAATATCGGCAAGCGGGCGCGCGTTTTCAAGCTTTTCCGACCGTTTTCCGCAGCAATTATCTCAGCCAGATCGTGGGCAGGTCCCAAAGCGGGCGTTCGGCCTCGGCTTCGGCCTCGTCGCGGGTCAGCCCGATGTCGCGCAACTGGCGGTCGCTCATGTCCCGGAGGTCGAGCCGCTGACGGCGGACATTGCGCATCTGGCCAAGTCGCGCGAGAAGGCTCAAACGGCGGGGCTGGGCGCGTGTGATCGTGTGTTCCATTGGAGTTCCTCTCATTTTCTGGCGGAGTGTCGCGGATTTTGCGAGATCGGTTGAATGGCGTTCCGGATGTTCGTGCTCTGCGGCAGAGGGCGGTTGGCCCGGCGGCTATGGGCGGGCCGATTATCTCCGCCAGGTCCGGGGAACGTCCCAAAGTGGCCGTTCGGCTTCCGCCCTGGCGTCCGCATCGGTCAGGCCGATATCGTTGAGCAGATGATCGTCGAGATCGAGAAGTCGCTGACGTTGACGGTGCAATGCGACGACTTGCCGGAGCCGGGCGAGGAAGTTGAAACGGTTGCGGGGACGGGTGCCAGTGGTCGTGTGTTCCATTTTGCAAACCTTCAAACTTTGATGTGATGAGGCCGCTCCATGACGGCTCTTGATATAAATGGCGCATTGTGATTAATTGTGGAAATGAATGATTGATTGATAATTCATCACGGATTGTGAACGATGCCCAGAAATCTTGACCTGACTGCCTTGCGCGCCCTTGTCGCCGTCGCTGATTCCGGTGGCGTGACGCGCGCGGCGGGGCTTTTGAACCTGACGCAATCGGCGGTGTCGATGCAGATCAAACGGCTCGAAGAGGGGTTGGGGCGCAGCTTTTTCACCCGCGCCCAGCGGCGGCTGACGCTGACGGATGAGGGTGAACTGATGGCGCACTACGCGCGCAGGATGCTCGAACTCAACGACGAGGCGCTGACGCGGCTGACCGACGCGTCCTGCGGCGGCGAGATCCGGCTGGGCGTGCCCCACGATATCGTTTACCCGGCCATTCCCAGGGTCTTGCAGCAGTTCGCTTCGGTCTATCCCTGCGTTCGGGTCAACCTGGTGTCGTGCTTCACGCCGCTTCTGAAAGACTCCTTTGCGCGAGGAGAGTATGACCTGATCCTGACGACCGAAGAGACCGTCGGAGAGGGCGGCGAGGTTCTGGCAGAGCGTCCGCTGGTCTGGGTCGGCGCGATCGGCGCCACGGCGTGGCGCAATCGTCCGTTGCGGCTGGGGTTCGAGGATTCGTGTCGGTTCCGTCCGGTCGCGCTGGCCGCGCTGGACCAGGCTGAAATTGCGTGGGAGATGGCGGTCTCCGGCCGATCCATCGACACCGTTCAGGCGATGATTGCCGCAGACCTTTCGGTGTCAGCCCGGCTGCGGGGTCTTCTGCCCGAAGGCATGGAAGAGATCGGCGCCGATGCGGGATTGCCCGATCTCGGCACCATGCGCATCTGCCTCTATGACGCAGGCATCGAGAAGGGCGAGGCGGTCAGCCGTCTGAAATCCGAGATTGCGGGCGCCTATGCCGCGTCTCCGACCCGGACGACGATCTTGCCCGTCGATTTCCGCGCGCGCAGCAAGTCCAGCGCCTCCCCGGCACGCTCCAGCGGCAGGGTGTGAGAGATATGCGGTCTCAGGCCGCCCGCCGCGTACCAGCCGAACAGCGTTGAAAGGCTCTCTGACATGATCCGTGGCGCGAAGGCTGCGTAGCCTCCCCAGTAAAGCCCGATCACCGAGATGTTCTTGACCAGAAGATGATTGGTCGGAATCTGCTGCACGCGCCCGCCTGCAAAGCCGATGACGAGGATCCGCCCATCAGGATTGGTCGCGCGGAACGCGGCGTCGAACTGGTCGCCGCCGACCGGATCATAGACCACGTCGGCGCCTCCGAGCGCTTTGACCTCGGCCCGCAGATCGGCTGTTGCGCTGTCGATCAGTTGATCGGCGCCGGCAGCTCGGGCCGTCCGGAGCCTGTCCGCCCCCCGCGCCGCCGCGACGACGCGCGCGCCCATGCGCTTGCCGATCTCGACGGCGGTCAGCCCGACGCCGCCCGCCGCGCCCAGGACCAGAAGCGTCTCGCCCGGTTGCAACCGGGCTTTATGCGCCAAGGCGAGATGGCTGGTGCCATAGGCGATCTGGAACGCGGCGGCATCGTCAAAGGACATCGCGTCGGGAATGGCCGTGCAGCGCTCGACCGGAAAACAGCCGAAATCGGCCAGGCCGCCGCAGTTGGCAAAGACCGCGACCCGGGTTCCGACGTCAAGGCCGGAAACGCCGGCGCCAAGCGCGTCGACCCATCCCGCAGGCTCCATTCCAAGGGTCACCGGCGGCTCGGGCCGTTCCTGATACTTGCCGTCGACCATAAGGAGATCGGCGAAGTTGATCCCGCAGGCCGCGATCCGCACCCGCACCTCACCGGGTCCGGGGCGTGGTATGTCACGTTCCATGATACCCGGCGCCGCGCCTGGCCCGATGATTCCAAAAGCCTTCATCTATCCGTCCCGCTCGGGCGCGAATGGCCAATGGACGGCTGCCGGCGGGCCGAATTGCCTGCCAAAACTGTGGGTAGTTCGCAGAACGCAACAGTTATGGAGGCAATTATTCGCAATTTGCATCGCATTTTGGGATAATCATTTTGCGCGAGTAATGATTCCTGTTTTTTCGTATAGGATGTCTGTTGCCAGATTGACGGAGTTCGGGCGCGAATCCAAGGACTGTTGTCCGGCGCGCCGGGATGGACCGGAGATAGAACGAATTTGACGGTATTTCTGCATTGGCACAGAGCAAGTTTGTATACTCGTGATGAGAATGAGGAGAATAGAATGAAACACCCGGTTGACGCCCATGTCGGCAAACGCGTCCGTCATCGCCGCTGGATGATCGGCATGACGCAACAGCAGTTGGCTGACAAGGTCGGAATCAAATTTCAGCAGATCCAGAAGTATGAGACGGGCATGAACCGCATCTCGGCATCCCGTCTTTGGGATATCGCGGATGCGCTTGGCGTGCCGATCAGCTTTTTCTTCGAAGGGTTGGACAATCGCGGTCCGGTCGTCGAGGAAATCGATGGCGACATCCTTGCGGACAAGGAAGCGCTGATGCTGGTCCGGTCCTACTACGCGATCCCCGAAGCGCAGCGCCGTCGCCTGTTTGATCTGGCGAAGGTTCTCTCGGACGTCGCCTGACGCCGCTTGACGATGTGAAGGGTGGGGGCTACCGCTTGCGACCAACGGCGGAGGTCCCCAATGCCCCTTTTGCAAGCGGAGCGGCAATCTCTCATCCAGACAGCACATACTCTGGCCGACGCGGCGCGTGCCGCGACGCTTGAGCATTTTCGCGCCGTAGGGCTTGTGGCCGACACCAAGGAAACCGCGCGCTTCGACCCGGTCACGGTGGCGGACCGCGCGGCGGAGCGGCGGATGCGCGAACTGCTTGCCGACTTGCGCCCCGACGACGCGATCCACGGCGAGGAATATGGCAGCCAGCCCGGGACGACCGGGTTGACCTGGGTCCTCGATCCCATCGACGGAACGCGCGGCTATCTCTCCGGCACCCCAACCTGGGGCGTCCTGATCTCGGTCGCGGATGAGACCGGGCCGATCTTCGGCGTGATCGACCAGCCCTATATCGGCGAGCGGTTTGTCGGCGGGTTCGGACAGGCCGAGGTTGTCGGGCCAACCGGGCGGCGCGATCTGCGGACCCGGCCCGCCCGCGCCCTGTCCGAGGCGATCCTATTCACCACCTTTCCCGAAATCGGCACCGCCGAGGAAGGTGGGGCCTTCGGCCGCGTCGCCGCAAGGGTGCGCCTGACGCGGTATGGCATGGATTGCTACGCCTATGCGCTGGTTGCCGCAGGGCAGATCGACCTCGTGATCGAGGCGGGCCTGCAGGCCTATGACGTTCAGGCACCGATCGCGGTGATCGAGGCGGCAGGCGGCATCGTTTCCGACTGGGAAGGGCGGCCGGTGCCCCAGGGCGGCCGGGTCCTGGCCGCGGCGAACCGGGAGATTCAGCGGGAAGCGCTGGACCTGCTCAACGGATGAAACAGCCTTCGCGGCCGGCCGGCGCCCGATGCGCCGAAAGGAAGGCAAGGGGGAACCGATGTCCGAAATCCTGATCCGTAACGCCGAGCGCGTTGTCACGATGGACCGCTCGCGCCGCGAAATCGCGGGTGGCGACGTTCTGATCCGTGGCGGGGTGATTGCCGCAGCGGGGATCGGGCTGACGACCATCGGCGCTGTGATCGAGGCGAAAGGCTGCGTCGTGACGCCCGGCCTCGTCAACACCCACCACCACCTCTACCAGACCCTGACCCGCGCCGTTCCGGGCGGACAGGACGCGCTTCTTTTCGGCTGGCTCAAGACGCTCTACCCGATCTGGGAGCGGTTCGGACCCGAGGAGATGCGGGTGTCGGCATTGATCGGGCTGGCCGAACTGGCGCTTTCGGGATGCACGCTGACCTCTGACCACCTCTATCTTTTCCCGAACGGCGCGCGCCTTGACGACACCGTCGAAGCGGCGCGCGAGATCGGGCTGAGGTTTCATCCGACGCGCGGGGCCATGTCGATCGGTGAAAGCGCGGGGGGGTTGCCGCCGGATTCGCTTGTCGAGGACGAGGCGGCGATTCTTGAGGATTGCGTCCGGGTTGTCGATGCCTTCCACGACGCGTCCGAAGGCGCGATGGTGCGGGTCGGGCTCGCGCCCTGTTCGCCCTTCTCGGTCAGCCGTGACCTTATGCGCGACGCAGCGCTTCTTGCGCGGGACAAGGGTGTGATGCTGCATACCCATCTGGCAGAGAACGACGAGGATATCGCCTATAGCCTCGCACAGTTCGGTTGCCGTCCCGGTCAGTATGCCGAAGATCTGGGCTGGACCGGCGATGATGTCTGGCACGCGCACTGCGTCAAGCTCGATGGTTCGGAAATTGATCTTTTTGCCGGTTCCCGGACCGGTGTTGCCCATTGCCCATGTTCGAATTGTCGCCTTGGTTCGGGTATTGCCCCGGTCAGGGCGATGCGGGACAGAAGTGTCAACGTGGGGCTTGGCGTCGATGGATCGGCCTCGAACGATGCCGGGAATCTTGTCGCTGAAGCTAGGCAAATGCTTTTGTTGCAAAGGGTTGCGAACGGTGCCGATGCCATGGCGGCGCGCGAGGCGCTGGAGATTGCGACCCAGGGCGGGGCAAAGGTGCTGGGCCGGTCCGACTGCGGGTCGCTTGAGCCGGGCAAGCGCGCCGACATCGCGGTCTGGGATGTCTCCGGCATCGAGTCGGCGGGGGCGTGGGACCCGGTCGCGGCCCTTCTCCTCTGCGGTCCGACGCGGGTGCGCGACCTTTTCGTAGAGGGCAGGCAGGTGGTCAGAGGCGGGCAGGTGACGACGATCGACCTGCCGCGCGCGATCGAGGATCAGAACCGGCTGGCGGCGCGGTTGATGGCGTGAAACCGGCTGGTATCCGTACCGCCTCCGTACCGCCTCCGTCGGTACATCCGACGCGGTGGCGGCGGCGCGGCGCGCGTCAGCCTTGCAGCAGCGCGATCACATCCTCGGCGTTGCGGGCCGGCTCGGTGACCGGATAGATCAGGCGTTCGATCGCTCCGTCCCGCAGGATCAGGGTGAGGCGTTTCAGAAGGACCATTCCGCCGGCTTCGAATGTCGGCAAGCCGAGCGCCTTCGCAAGGGCCAGTTCGTGATCCGAAAGAAGTGCGAAAGGCAGGTGCAGCCGCTCGACGACTTCCGACTGGTATCCGGTCGGCTGGGTGGAAAGGCCGAAGACGGCGCTGGCTCCGGCGGCCAGAAGCTCGGCGTGATGATCGCGGAAGGCGCAGCTCTGCGGGGTGCAGCCGCGGGCGCCGGGGATCTGGTCCCAGCCTTCGATGGGCGGCGCATCTGGCGGGCTTGTCCGCGGATAGGCATAGACGACCGTGCGCCCCCGGAGCCGCGACAGGTCGATCCTGTCGCCCGATGTCGCGTCGAGCGGAATCGGGGGAAGCCTTGTTCCCGCCTTTGGCAGCGCGCCGGTCTCATCCATGATCCATCTCCCGAAGTGAGGCCGGAGGCGGGAAGCCATACCGGCCGGTGGTCGCGTTCGCAAGGATCAAACCCGCCGGCCGCCCACCCAGACCGCCTTCACCGCCCGGTCGTCGCCCATCATGATCGTCGGGAAGATCGCTTCCCAGATGTCCTTGGCGCGTTCGGCGCGCTGGGCGGCGGCGGGGGTCGAGGCGAGGTCGATCACGGCGATGTCGGCCTCCAGCCCGGGGGCGAGATTGCCGATCCGGTCGCCGGCGCGCAGCGCGCGGGCCGAGCCTTGGGTCGCCAGCCACCAGAGCTCGGACGGGTGCAGCGCCCGGCCGCGAAGCTGGGCGACCTCGTATGCGGCGGCCATGGTGCGCAGCATCGAAAACGACGAGCCGCCGCCGGTATCGGTGGCAAGGCCGACGCGGTGGCCCGCGCGCGACAGGCCGTCCATGTCGAAGAGGCCCGAGCCGATGAAGGTGTTGGAAGTCGGGCAATGGATCAGGCTGGCATCGGTTTCCCTCAGCCGGTCGATCTCGCGCGGCTCGAGGTAGATGGCGTGGCCGAAAAGCGCTCCGGGGCCGAGAAGGCCGTGTTCCTCATAGGTGTCGAGATAGTCGCGCGCCTCGGGGAAGAGAGAGCGGACCCAGGCGACCTCATCGGTCTGCTCGGAAAGGTGGGTCTGCATCAGGCAGTCCGGATGTTCGGCCCAGAGCGCGCCCATCGCGGCAAGCTGGTCGGGTGTCGAGGTGGGCGAGAAGCGCGGTGTCACGACGTAGGAGAGGCGATCCGTCCCGTGCCACTTCTCAAGCAGGCGCTTGCTGTCGTCATACGCGCTTTGCGGCGTATCCCGCAGCCCTTCGGGGGCGTTCCGGTCCATGCAGGTCTTGCCCGCATAGGCGCGCAGGCCGCGCCGCCCGGCCTCGGTGAACCAGGCATCGACGCTTTCGGGATGGATGGTGCAGTAGCTGCAGACGGTCGTGGTGCCGTTCGCCAGCGTCAGGTCGAAATAGCGGGCGGCGATTTCGGCGGCATAGGCCGGGTCGCCGAACCGCATCTCTTCGGGGAAGGTATAGGTGTTCAGCCAGTCGATCAGCCGCTTGCCCCAGGAGGCGATCATCGCGGTCTGGGGATAATGGGCATGGGCGTCGACGAATCCGGCCGAGATGAGCGCGTCGCCATAATCGGTGATGGTCGCCCGGGGATGGGCGGCGCGGAGATCGTCGGCCTCGCCCACCGCCGCAATCCGGCCGGCGTCGATGAGGACGGCGCCGCGCGCCGAATGGCGCGCCGCGCCGATGCCTTCGGTCATCGGATTGCCGTCGAACCTGAGCGTCTGGCCGAGAAGAAGATTCGCCATGCCGTGTTCCCTTCATGTGTCCGTCGCGGCCGCAGTCTAAGCCACTGACGTTTGCTGGGAAGTCTGCCATTGCCCCTGTTTCTTTGAAACTGCTTCCGATAATGTCCCGGTAGTCGAACCGGGGGGCGCATGTCCGAGCACGAAGAAGACCTCGCCGAACGGGACGAAGACGAATACGCGCTCGACACCGAGGTCGTGGACGCGATCGTCGATGCCGTGCAGGCGGGCGATACCGCCACCGTCGATGAGTTGATGGAGCCGCTGCACGCGGCCGACATCGCCGACCTTCTGGAACAGATCAGCTCGGCGGAGCGGGTGGCGCTGGTCAAGCTCTGGTCGAAGGGAATCGACGGGGAAATCCTTTCGGAACTCGACGAGTCGATCCGCGAAGAGGTGATCGAGGCGCTGCCGCACGACGTGCTGAGCGAGGCGGTGCGGGAGCTTGATTCGGACGACGTCGTCGATCTTCTGGAAGATCTCGAGGAGCCCGTGCAGGAGCGCATCCTCGGCGCCCTTCCCGAAAGCGACCGGGCGGCCGTCGAACAGTCGCTGACCTATCCGGAATATTCGGCCGGCCGGCTGATGCAGCGCGAGGTCGTGACTGCGGCCGAACACTGGACGGTCGGAGAGGCGATTGATTTCCTCAGAAACGCCAAGGAGTTGCCAGACCAGTTCTATCACATGATCCTGGTCGATCCGCGCTGGCACCCGACGGCCTATGTGACGCTGGGCAAGCTTTTGTCATCGAAACGCGCGGTGAAGCTTCGGGACATCGCCGAGGACAGCTTCCGCACCATCGACGTCATGGAGGAGGAGGGGGACGTCGCCTACGCCTTCAACCAGTATCACCTGATCTCCGCGCCGGTCGTGGACGCAGATGGGCGCCTGGTCGGCGTCATCACCATCGACGATGCGATGGCGGTGCTCGACGAGGAGCATGAGGAGGACATCCTGCGCCTCGCCGGCGTCGGCGAGGGGTCGCTGTCGGATTCGGTCGTCGAGACGACCAAGCAACGGCTGCCGTGGCTGGCGGTGAACCTGGTGACGGCGATCCTCGCCTCGATCGTCATCGCGCAGTTCGAGGGGGTGATCGCGCAGATCGTGGCACTGGCCGTGCTGATGCCGATCGTCGCCTCGATGGGCGGCAATGCGGGCACTCAGGCGCTGACCGTCGCGGTGCGTGCGATCGCGACGCGCGACCTGACGGGATCGAACATGTGGCGCGTCGTGCGGCGTGAGGCGATGGTCGGGCTGGTGAACGGCGTGGTCTTCGCACTGGTGATGGGGTTGGTGGGTTGGTTCTGGTTCGGCTCAACCCTGATCGGAGTGGTGCTGGCCGCGGCGATGGTGGTCAATCTGGTCGTGGCTGGCCTGGCCGGTATCCTCGTTCCGGTGACGCTGGAAAAGGTGGGGGTGGACCCGGCGCTCGCCTCGGGCGCGTTCGTGACCACAGTGACAGACGTCGTGGGGTTCTTCGCCTTTCTCGGGCTGGCGGCCACGGTGCTTCTGTGACGCTTGCGGAGATCAAGCGCGGGGCGCGGGCGGAAGCCTTCGCACGGCGGAAGGCGGCGTTCGCCGGTCGGACAGGGACGGATGCGCACCTCTTGCGAGAGGTGTTGGCCGCCCATCCGCGGGAGGTTTTGGCCGGTTACATGCCGATGCGGACCGAGATCGATTGCCTGCCCGCGATGGCGGCGCATGACGGGCCGGTCGGCGTGCCGGTGATCCTTGGCGCCGGGCAGGCGCTGCGGTTCCGGACGTGGACGCCGCACGCGCCGATGGTGGCGGGCGAGTTCGGCGCCTTCGTGCCGGAGAAGGGCGACTGGCTGAAGCCCGGGCTGCTGGTCGTGCCGCTCCTCGCCTTTGACCGCCGGGGGTTCCGGCTTGGCTATGGCGGCGGTTTCTATGACCGCACGCTTGAAGGGTTGCGGAAAGGGGCGGCGATCACGGCCATCGGCTTTGCATTCGCCGCGCAGGAGGTGGACGCGGTGCCGGTCGAGCCGACAGACCAACCGCTCGACCTGATCGTCACGGAGAGGGAGGTGATCGTGCCCGAGCGGTGACGCGGCAGGGTGGGCGGGTCGATGCGATCTACCGGGCGCTTGAGGAAAGAGTCCATGCCGCCAAGGCGCAGCGGCGCGCCGGGCACGCAAGAGGCCCAAGGCCGACCACATGTTCAGCAACCCGTCAGACAAAAGCGGACGCCGAAGCGTCCGCCTTGAGCCTTGTTTTCGGTGCGGCCCTCAGGCGGTCCTGCGGCGGCGCCAGCCGAAGCCCGCCATTAGCGCCAGGCCGGACGTCAGAACCAGACCCGCCGCCGGAAGCGGGACGGGTGAAATCGTCACATCGTTGATGTCGAAATGGCCGCAGGGCGCGCAGGCGGCGATGGTGCCGACAGGGTAGTTGAGTTGGATCGACACCCGGTCAAAAAGCGCCCCGGGGGCGGAGAAGAGGATGTTCTGCAACGTGCCGGCGATGTCGGACAACTGGTGCTTCTGCATCGCGATCTCGGTGCCCATGTAGTAGCCCGAGATGCTGATGTTCCACGGCAGGGCGCCGCCAAGCGTCGAGGCGTAGTAGGCATCATAGCCCAGTGAGGTGAGCGAGAAGACTGCCGAATCGAAAAGGCTGCCGCTGTCGAGCGTGAAGCCGGCGCCATTCGTATGCGACGTTCCGGCATCGTCGATGTGAAGCGTGCCGGGGGCAAAGCCGTTGGTGAAAGGCGCGAGGATACCGCCAGGCTGCAACGACGTCGCGGTTATGCCGTTTTCGGAATAGGTCGTCGCGAAAGCGGGGTAGCTGAGACTGTCGAACGACATGGTCGCGGCGTCCGACTGCATCGGGGCCATAAGCAAGACCGCCGTAACTGCAGCCGTAATCGTCTTGAAACTGAACAAAACCGTAGTCTCCCACTCTCCCAAACACCTGTGTTGACCATTTGTTAACGTCACGCGATTGTCAACTCAGGGTCGCATTTTTGCTTTGTTCCGGCGGGTTTTTCGCGCATCGGATGTGTGTCGCAAGCGACTTTCTGCCGCTGGATGAAGGACTGTCCACGAAACCCGTCTCCGCATCGCGCTTGCGTCCCGACTCGGGCCGCTCTAGGCAGATGGGATGAGGCTACTCTATCTCGGTGACGTGGTGGGGCGCGCGGGGCGCGCGGCGGTCACGGCGCGGCTTTCCGCGCTGCGGGCGGAATGGGCGCTCGATTTCGTTGTCGTCAACGGCGAAAACGCCACGTCAGGCGCGGGCCTGTCCGCCGACCACGCAAAGGAGCTTCTTGCCGCCGGGGCGGATTGTGTCACGCTTGGCGATCATGCCTTTGACCAGAAGGACATGCTGAGCTTTGTCGAGACCGAGCCGCGCGTTCTGCGGCCGATCAATTTCGCCAAGGTTGCTCCGGGCCGGGGCGCGCGGGTCTTTGCGGCCCCTGGCGGGCGCAAGGTTCTGGTGGCGCAGGTGCTGGGGCAAGTCTTCATGAAGCGCGCCTTCGACGATCCCTTTTCGGCGATTGACGGCGTCTTGCGCGCGCATCCCGTTGGCGGTGCCGTGCAGGCCGCGATCGTGGATATCCACTGCGAGGCGACGAGCGAGAAGATGGGCATGGGTCACTGGTGCGATGGGCGGGCGAGCCTTGTCGTCGGCAGCCATACCCATGTGCCGACGGCGGATGCGCAGATTCTTTCGGGCGGCACTGCGTATCTTTCCGACGCCGGCATGTGCGGCGACTACAATTCGGTGATCGGGATGGACAAGCTTGAACCGATGCGCCGCTTCGTGACCGGCATGGGCAAGGAACGGTTCACGCCGGCGAACGGCGAGGCGACCCTTTCGGGGCTGTATGTCGAGACGGACGACAGGACGGGTCTGGCAGAGCGCGTCCGCATGATCCGCATCGGCGGACGTCTGCAAGAGGCGCGGCTGTGACACGCGCGCCCGGGCTTCTTGCCCTGCTCATCCTGATCGGGAGCACCTGGGGGCTGACGGTGCCGCTCTCCAAGGTCGTGGTGACGGCGGGTTACCGGAGCGCGGGCATCATCTTCTGGACCTCGCTGATCGGGCTGACCTTTCTCGGCCTCTCGCTTGCCGTCAGGGGGCGGCCGGTGCCGCTGCAAGCGGGCGCGATCCGGACCTATGTCTTCGTGGCGCTCGCCGGCAACCTTCTGCCGAGTGCCGCCTTTTACCTCTCGGCCCAGCATCTGCCCGCGGGGGTGATCGCGGTCTGCCTTTCGGTGATCCCCATGATGGCGCTGCCGATGGCACTGGCCGTGGGGATCGACCGCGCGACGCCGGGGCGGGTTCTGGGGCTGACGCTGGGATTGGTCGGCGTCCTTCTGATCGTGCTGCCGGAGGCGAGCCTGCCGGAGCGCGCGATGGTGGCGTTCATCCCCCTCGCCCTCATCGCGCCCTTCTTCTACGCGGTGGAGGGGGTCGGGCTGTCGCGGATGGGGACGGCGGGTCTTGGACCAGTGCAGGTCTTGTTCGGGGCGTCGGTTATAAGCTGCGCGGCGGCCTTGCCGTGGGCGCTGGCGACGGACACGTTCATCGACCCGCGCCTGCCCTGGGGGATCGCGGAGGGTGCGCTCTTGCTCTTTGGGCTGGTCCATGCCTTCGCCTACACGGGCTATGTCTGGATCGTCGGGCGGGCGGGCGCGGTCTTTGCCGCGCAGGTTTCCTACATCGTTACGGGAGCGGGGGTGCTGTGGTCGATGCTACTGCTTGGGGAATCCTATTCGCTCTGGATATGGGCTGCGCTTCTGGCCGTCCTTGGCGGGCTTTTCCTTGTCCAGCCCCGCGCGGCGGGGCGGGATGACGGCGATCTTGTTGCCTTGCCGATCGGAGAAGGTAACATCGCGCTGCATGAAAAGCAGGAACGCTAGATGATCCAGCTTCCCCTGTCGCCCGATGGCCAGGCCATCCTGACGCTGGCGGTGGTTGCCGGCATGTTCGTGCTTTTCGTGCGGGAGCGTTATCCGACCGAGGTGGTGGCGATCGCGGGGGCGGCGCTTCTTCTTGTTCTGGGGGTTCTGCCCTATGACCTGGGGCTGAAGGCGCTGACCAACCCCGCGCCCTGGACCATCGCGGCGATGTTCCTGATCATGGGCGCGATGGTGCGCACCGGAACGCTGGAATGGCTGACCCGGACGGCCGAGGCCAATGCCGACCATCGCCCGACCGTGACGCTTGTCATCCTTTTCGGCTTTGTCGCCATCGCGTCGGCATTCCTCAACAACACCCCCGTCGTTGTGGTGATGATCCCGGTGATGGTGTCGATCGCGGCCAAACTTAACCTTGCACCGTCCAAGCTCTTGATTCCGCTCAGCTATGCAGCGATCCTTGGCGGCACGCTGACGCTTATCGGCACGTCGACGAACCTGCTGGTCTCGGGCGTCGCCAAGGCGCAGGGCATGGAGCCGTTCACGATCTTCGAGATCACGCCGCTGGGTGCCGTGCAGGTTCTGGTCGGCATGATCTATGTTTCCACCATCGGACGGCGCCTGCTTCCCGACCGGCAGTCGATGGGGATGCTGCTGTCGGACCGTCGCAAGCTCAAGTTCTTCACCGAGGTGGCGCTTCCGGAAGATTCCAACCTGATCGGCCAGCGGGTGCTGGAGGTCGATCTGTTCAAGCGACCCGGCGTGCGGGTCATCGACGTGCTGAGGGGCGACGCGTCGCTGCGCCGCGATCTGGCGCCGGTCGTGCTTCAGGCAGGCGACCGGGTGGTGCTGCGCACCGAGATGGCCGAGCTTCTGGGCATGCAGGAAAACAAGGACATCCGGCTTGTCGACAAGCTGTCGTCGGTGCAGACGGAAACGGTCGAGGTGCTGATTTCGCCCGGTTGCCGGATGGTCGGGCGGTCGCTGGGAGAGCTGCGTCTAAGGCGGCGCTACGGCGTCTATCCGCTTGCGGTGCATCGAAGGAACCAGAATATCGGCCGCCAGTTGGACGATCTGGTCGTGGTCGTCGGCGACACGCTTCTGTTGGAAGGTGCGGCCGAAGACATCCAGCGGCTCGCGGCGGACATGGACCTGGCCGATGTATCGCGACCCACGGTCAAGGCCTATCGCCGGCGGATGGCGCCCATCGCCTTTGGCGTCATGGCGGCGATCGTGATCCTGGCGGGGCTGGGCGTTGCGCCGATCCTGTCGCTTTCGGTCGTCGGCGTCGCGGTTGTCCTGCTGACCCGCTGCATCGACGCCGATGAAGCGTTCAGCTTCATCGAGGGCCGGCTCCTGGCGATGATCTTCGCCATGCTCGCCGTGGGGGCCGCGCTCGACCATTCCGGCGCGGCGCGGCTCCTGGTGCGCTGGGTGAGTCCTGTCCTGACCGATCTGCCGCCGCAGATCGTGATCCTTGTCGTATACCTGATGGCGACCACGCTGACCGAAGTCGTGTCGAACAATGCCGTCGGCGTGGTGTTCACGCCGGTTGCGATCGAGCTTGGCAATTCCCTCGGCCTCGATCCGCGCGGGCTTGTCGTTGCGGTGATGTTCGCGGCATCCGCCGCCTTTTCGACACCGATCGGCTATCAGACCAACATGCTGGTCTACGGGCCGGGCGGATACCGGTTCACCGACTACCTCAAGGTCGGCATCCCGTTGAACGTGACGCTGGCGATCACGGCGAGCTTCATCATACCGCTGCTCTGGCCCCTCTAGATCACAGCGGCCAGACCAGAAGGATCGTCGGCACCGCGACGGCAACGACGAGGATTTCGAGCGGCAGGCCGAGCCGCCAGTAATCGCCAAAGCGGTAGCCGCCGGGGCCGAGGATCAGCATGTTGTTCTTGTGCCCGATGGGCGTGAGGAACGCCGAGGAGGCTGCGACGGCGACCGCCATCAGGAACGGGTCGGGCGAGACGTCGAGGGTCTGAGCCATCGCGATGCCGACCGGGGCGGCGACGATTGCCGTTGCGGTGTTGTTGAGCACGTCCGAGAGCGTCATCGTCACGACCATCAGAACCAGAAGCGCAACCCAGGCCGGCGCCCCCGAGGTCAGCCAGACGATGCTGTCGGAGATGAGTCGGGTGCCGCCCGAAGTCTCGAGCGCCGCGCCAAGCGGGATCATCGAGCCGAGAAGCACGATCACCGGCCATTCGATGTGGTCGTAGATCTCGGAAAGCGGCAGAACGCGCGTCACGATATATCCGATGACGACCGCGCCGAGTGCGATCGGCAGGTCGACGAGACCGAAGGTCGCGGCCATGACGGCGGCCGCGAAGATCAGGATCGCGGCGGGAGCATGTTCGTTCTTGGTCACGGCAAGGCCACGTTCGGCGAGGGGCAGGCAGCCGAGCCAGTCGATCACCTCGTCAGCACTTTCGGATGGGGCGAGAAGGAGAAGGATGTCGCCCGCACGGATCGTCACCTTCCTGAGGGGTTCGGTGATCCGCTTGCCGCGCCGCGATACCCCGATCAGTGCGGTGCGCTGGCGCCAGATGAGCCCGACCGATTCCGCGGTCTTGCCCCTGATGCGCGCGGTTGTCGGGACGACGGCTTCCACGACCGAGAGGCCGGCCTTCTCCGCCTCAAGGTAGTTCTTGCGGCGCTGGTCGGCGAATTCGAGCTTCAGGCTTGCGCGGAACTCGTCCAGCGCCTCGGCCTCGGCTTCGACGAGGATCACGTCCTGCTCGGCGATCTCGGTGCTTCGCGGGGCGCCGTAGCGACGCTTGTCGTCGCGGATCAGCGCCATGATGGCGACGCCGGTGCGGTCGCCCTCCTCATAGAGTTCGTCGAGCGGCTTGCCGACGAGCTTGGATTTTTCCGGCAGGATCAACTCGGCCACGAATGCGGCGGTTTCGCGCCCCGCGCCGCTGTCATTGACCTTCGGGATCAGGCGCCAGCCGACCAGCGCCACGAAGGCGAGACCGGCGAGCGCGACCACCCCTCCGACGGGTGTGAAGTCGAACATCGAGAAGGATTGCCCGAGCGAATCCTGCCTTATCGTGGCGATGATGATATTGGGCGGCGTGCCTATCAGGGTGGCCATTCCGCCGAGGATCGTCGCGAATGACAAGGGCATCAGCGACAGCCCCGGCGAACGGCCCGCCTTGCGCGCGGCGTCCACGTCGACCGGCATGAGAAGCGCCAGCGCGGCGACATTGTTCATGAAGGCCGACAGCACACCGCCCACGACCCCCATGATCGCGATGTGGGTGCCGAGCGCGCGGCCGGCATCGACGAAGCGCCGGGTGATGAGCATCACGACGCCGGCGCGCGAAAGGCCCGCCGAGACGACGAGCACGAGGGCCACGACAAGCGTCGCGGGATGACCGAAGCCCTCAAACGCGGTCTTGGCCGGGACAACGCCAAGGATGACGCCCGCGACGAGAGCCGTGAAGGCAATGAGGTCATAGCGCCAGCGTCCCCAGATCAGCGCGGCAAAGACCAGCGTGAAAAGCGCGAAGAGGATGATCTGATCCTGGGCCATGATGTCTCCTGTCGCGACCAGTGAAAGCACTCGGCCCACGGCGATGCAACCCGCCCGGACCCTTGCAGGTTCCGGCGGCGGTGACATATAGAGGCGCGAACCGCGGAACTCGGACGGAGAAGGTCATGGCAGGCCATTCGAAATGGGCCAATATCCAGCATCGCAAGGGCCGGCAGGACGCTGCCCGCTCGAAGCTGTTTTCGAAGCTGGCGAAGGAGATCACCGTCGCCGCCAAGATGGGCGATCCGGACCCCGAGAAGAACCCGCGGCTGAGGCTGGCGGTCAAGGCGGCCAAGGCGGTGTCGTGCCCCAAGGACGTGATCGACCGCGCGATCAAGAAGTCACAGGGCGGCGACGCCGAGGACTATACCGAGATCCGCTATGAGGGCTACGGCCCGAACGGCATCGCCATCATCGTCGAGGCGATGACCGACAACCTCAACCGCACCGCGTCGAACGTGCGGTCGACCTTCGCCAAGTTCGGCGGCAATCTCGGCACCACTGGCTCGGTCAGCTTCATGTTCGACCGGGTGGGAGAGATCATGTATCCGGCAAGCGCCGGCGATGCCGATACCGTGATGATGGCCGCAATCGAGGCCGGCGCCGAGGACGTCGAATCTGACGAGGAAGGTCACTGGATCTATTGCGCCGATACTGACCTTTCGGCGGTGTCGGACGCGCTTGAGGCGTCGCTTGGCGAGAGCGAGGAAGCCAAACTGGTCTGGCGGCCGCAGAACCGCACCGATGTCGATCTGGAGACGGCGCAGAAGCTGATGCGGCTGATCGACACGCTTGAGGATGACGACGACGTTCAGAACGTGACGGCGAATTTCGACATTCCCGAAGAGGTGGCCGCGGCGCTTTGATCGGGCGTCTGACGCGGCTGTGCGAGTCCGCCGGTCATCGTCACGACCGCCAAGATCCGGGCCGGGGACCATCTGGGCAGTTCGGGATTATCCGACCCCGTGATCGACTGCCGGTTGAAGCGCGGCCCCGGCATGCCGGTCAACATGCAGCCGCGCCGTGAGACTTGCCGGAACGGGTAGTGGCTGGACCCGACCGGGCACGGCTCGGCGGCTAGTCAAGGATGAAGCAGGGGGGAGGACGGAATGCTGGTCGCGGGATTTGCCGGCTTTCAGCTGTCGTTCGGTCTGATCCTCGCGATCGGCGCGCAGAACGCCTTTGTGCTGCGGCAGGGGCTGCGGCGCGAGCATGTGTTCGCCGTCTGCCTTTTCTGTGCGGCTTCGGATGCGACGCTGATCGCGGCGGGCGTGCTGGGGTTCGGCGCGCTGTCAGAGGCGGCGCCATTGGTCGGGCCGACGTTGCGCTGGGGCGGGGTGGCATTCCTGGTCTGGTATGGGTTCCGCTCGTTCCGGGCGGCGTGGCGCGGTGGCGGGGTGCTTTCGGCAGAAGGCAAGGCGGTGGGTTCACTCCGGCAGGCACTGGCGATCCTGGCGCTCATCACCTGGGCCAATCCGCATGTCTATCTTGATACCGTCGTTCTGATCGGCTCGGTCGCGGCACAGTATCCCGGGGACAGCACGGCATTTGGGGCGGGGGCGGTGCTGGCCTCGTTCGTCTTCTTCTTTGCGCTCGGCTACGGCGCGCGGATCCTGACGCCGGTTTTCCGCCGCCCGCGCGCCTGGCAGGTTCTCGACGTGCTGGTCGGCGTCGTGATGTGGTCGATCGCGGCGCAACTCGCCTTCGGTTGAGCCTTGCCCTTGCGGGCGAATTCGCGTTCCTTCGGCCCCATGATCGCTGCGCCCGCCAACCGCCCTGTCGAGGGCATCCTTTGGATGCTCGTCACCGGGCTGATCTTTGTCGCAGTCACCGGAAGCGTGCGCTATCTCGGCACCGATCTTCCGGCGGCCGAGGCGGCTTTTCTGCGGTTCCTTTTCGGAACGCTCCTACTTGTTCCCGCGCTCCTGCCGCTGGTCCGCTCGGGGCTGCCCGCCGGATCGCTCAAGCTGTTTGCCGGTCGAGGCGTCCTGCATTCGCTGGCGACACTTCTTTGGTTCTACGCCATGGCGCGCATCCCGGTCGCCGAGGTGACTGCCATCGGCTATCTCAATCCCATCGTGGTGACGCTGGGCGCGGCGCTTTTCTTTGGCGAGCGGCTGGCCTTCCGGCGACTGGCCGCCGTGGCGGTGGCGATGATCGGAGCGCTGGTAATCCTCAGGCCGGGGCTGCGCGAAGTCTCTTCGGGCCAGATCGCGCAGCTTGGCGCGGCAATCTGCTTTGGCATATCCTACCTGATCGTCAAGCATCTGTCGGCGCTGGTTTCGGCGACGACGGTCGTGGCGATGATGTCGGTGACGGTGACGATCGGGCTTTTCCCCTTCGCCATCGCGGTCTGGGTGCCGCCGAACCCGACGCAGCTTGCGATCCTCGCCTTCGTCGCCGGGATCGCCACGGTCGGACATTACTGCATGACGCGCGCTTTTGCCGCCGCGCCACTGACGGTCACGCAGCCGGTGATCTTCCTGCAGCTGGTCTGGGCGACGCTTCTGGGCGTCTTCGCCTTTGGCGAGCGGGTCGATCCCTTCGTGCTGTTGGGGGGTGCGATGATCATCGCGGCGATCCTCTACATCACCTGGCGCGAGGCGCAGTTGAAGAGGGCCGGAATCACGCCGCCGCCCGAGGCTGCGAAACTTTAGCCGCGCGGGTTCAGCAGCTTTTCCATGACGCCTTCGCGGCTGATGCGGCCAAGCGTCCGGCCGCCGTCGACAACGGCCAGCGCCGCCTTGTCCTGCAGCCGCTCCATCACCGCGCGGATCGTCGCATCGGGTCCGATCTCGGGCGCATTCGGCGCGCGCACGGAGCCCGGTTCCATGACGTCGCTGGCGCGGAGAACCTCAAGCGGGTTCATGTGGGCGACGAAATCGGCGACATAATCCGAAGCGGGATTGGCGATGATCTCGCGTGCCGTGCCGCATTGGACGATCCGCCCGCCTTCCATCAGCGCAATGCGGTTGCCGATCTTGAACGCTTCGTCAAGATCGTGGCTGACGAAGATGATCGTACGCTTCAGCTTGGACTGAAGGTCGAGGAGTTCGTCCTGAAGCCGGGTGCGGATGAGCGGATCGAGCGCCGAGAAGGGTTCGTCCATCAGGAGGATCGGAGCGTCGGTGACAAAGGCGCGGGCAAGGCCCACGCGCTGCTGCATGCCGCCCGAAAGCTCACCGACCCTCGCCTCGGCGCGTTCCGAAAGCCCGACAAGCGCCAATTGCTCGTCGACAGCGGTGCGAATGTCCGCTTCGGAGCGGCCCGCGAGTTCAAGGCCAAGGCCGACATTCTCCCGCACCGTCCGCCAAGGCAGAAGACCGAACTGCTGAAAGACCATTGCCACGCATTCGCGGCGCACCTTGAGCAGGTCTTGCCGAGACGCGCCGCCTACCTCGCAGGTCCAGTCGCCGTCGCGCACCGTCACCGCGCCCCGGCAGACGCTGTTGAGGCCGTTGACGGCGCGCAGAAGTGTAGATTTGCCGGAACCGGAGAGGCCCATCAGCACGAGAATCTCGCCCTCGGCGACCTTGAGCGAGCAGTTGTGGACGCCGAGAATCTGGCCTGTCTGCTGCTGGATTTCGCTGCGGCTGAGACCTTGATCCATCAGCGGCAGCGCGCGCTCTGGCCGGTCGCCGAAGACGATGTTGACGTTGTCGAACTCGACCGCGATTCCGCTCATTTCGCCGCCCCTTTGCGGAGCATTCGGTCGAGCACGATCGCGACGACGACGATGACGAAGCCGGATTCGAAGCCGAGCGCCGTATTGACCGACTGCAGCGCGCGCATGACCGGAACGCCAAGCCCGCTTGCGCCGACCAGCGCGGCGATGACGACCATCGAGAGCGACAGCATGATGGTCTGGTTCAGCCCCGCCATGATCTGCGGAAAGGCATAGGGTAACTCCGCCTTGAACAGCACTTGCCGCTTGGTCGCGCCAAAGGCGGTCAGCGCCTCGGTCAGCGCGGCGGGGGTGCTGGAGACGCCAAGATGCGTCAGGCGGATCGGCGCGGGAAGGACGAAGATCACGGTGGCCAGAAGACCCGGCACCATGCCAAGGCCGAAGAAGATGATCGCGGGAATCAGATAGACGAAGGTCGGCAGCGTTTGCATCAGGTCCAGGATCGGCTGCATCACGGCGTAGAGCCTCGGCCGATGCGCGGCTGCGATACCGATGGGCACGCCGATCGCCATGCAGACGATGCACGACGACAGGATCAGCGTGAGGCTTTCCATCGTCTCGTCCCAGTAGCCCTGATTCAGAATGAAGAGAAAACCGAACAGGACCAGCAGGCAGGTCTTCCAGCTGCGCTGCAGAATCCAGGTCAGCGCGACAGCGATGGCGACGATTACCAGCGGATGCGGTGTTTCCAGAAGCCAGAGGATGCCGGCGATCAGCGAATCCATCACTTCCGATATGAAGCGGAACACCGGCTTCAGGTTGTCCTTCATCCAGTCGAAGGTGCGCTTCGCCGTCATGCCGACCGGGATCTTGTAATCCGCAAGCCAGAGCTGTTCGAGCCAGTCCATCACGCCTCCCTTCGTGGCGGTCCCGGAGGTTCCGGCGGTTAAGCCGATCGCCGCCGGAACCTGTCGTTTCTGCAACTTGCGCGTTTTACAGCGCGGCCTTCACGGCCTCCATCGCATCGCCGCCGTCCTTGGTCGTGACACCATCAAGCCAGGGGCCCAGCACGTCGGGATGGGCCGCGAGCCAGGCCTTGGCGGCATCGCCGGGATCGGCGCCGTCAGTCAGGATCGCGCCCATGATCTCGTTCTCCATGGCGAGAGAGAATTCGAGGTTCTGCAGAAGCTTGCCGGTATTCGGGCATTCCGCGACATAGCCGGCGCGCACGTTGGTCGCCACCTCGGCGCCGCCGAAATCCGGGCCGAATACATCGTCGCCACCGGAAAGGTAGGTCATCTTGAAGTTGGCGTTCATCGGGTGGGGCTCCCAGCCGAGAAAGACAATCGGCTTGCCGTCGTCATTGTGCTTGGCCACTTCGGCCAGCATGCCCTGCTCGGAGCTTTCGACAACCTCCATCCCGCCGAGGCCGAACTGGTCGGCAGCGATCATGTCAAGGATCAGCCGGTTGCCGTCATTGCCCGGTTCGATCCCGTAGATCTTGCCGTCGAGCGCGTCCTTGTGCTCGGCGATGTTCGAGAAATCGGTGATCCCGGCCTCGGCGCCGGCTTCGTTGGTGGCGAGCGTATACTTGGCGCCAACAAGGTTCACCCGTACCGTTTCCACTGTTCCCGCCTCTCGATAGGGGGCGATGTCGGCTTCCATCGTCGGCATCCAGTTGCCGAGGAAGACATCGAGGTCACCTTCGGCCAGGCCGGTATAGGTCACCGGGACCGAAAGCACCTTGGTTTCCGTCTCGTAGCCGAGCGCTTCGAGGATTGTCGTGGCGACGGCGGTCGTTGCGGTGATGTCGGTCCAGCCGACGTCGGAGAAGATCACCTTGTCGCAGCCTTCCGCGAACGCGGGTGCGGCGAGGGTGAGAGACGCGCCTGCCAGTAAGGCGGCCCGCATGGTCGAGGTCAGATTCATGTGTATTCTCCCTGTTTTTTGTTGATTGCCCGGTCAATAAACGATGTCCCGGCGGGGCCACGCAAGAAAATTCGCGCGGCGGCATCGGGTCTGCGCAGAATGCGATTGGAGCCTAGTCCAAGAGAAGCAGCGAGAAAAGCCGCCTTGGCAGGGGCGGTCGATTTTTCTTGATTGACGAGTCAATAAAAAGTCGGCTAGCGCTGATCTCGGTACAGGAACAACGTCAATGCCCAAGCTCGGAATGAAACCGATCCGCAAGGCGGCTCTGGTCGATGCCACGATCACCGAAATCGGGCGGGCCGGATCGCTGGATGTCACGGTCAGCCAGATCGCCAGAAGGGCGGGCATGTCCTCGGCGTTGGCGCACCATTATTTCGGCTCCAAGGAGCAGATATTTCTGGCGGCGATGCGGCATGTCCTGGCGACCCACGGGGCGGAGGTGCGGGGCGCGCTTTCGGCGGCCGACAGCGCGCGCGGTCGGCTGAACGGGATCGTCCGGGCGAGTTTCGCCGCATCGAGTTTCCGGCGCGAGGTGATCGGGGCCTGGCTGAACTTCTACGTCCTGGCCCAGACGCAGCCTGAGGCGCGGCGGCTGCTTCGCGTCTACCAGCGCCGGCTGCACTCCAATCTCTGTCACGCGCTTCGGCCGATTATAGGGGCGCCGGCGGACCATGTCGCGCGAGGACTCGGCGCAATGATCGACGGCGTCTATATCCGCGAGGCGCTGAAAAGCGGAAGGCCTGATGGCGCGGCAGCGGCCGCCGCAGTGCTGGCCCATCTGGAGCGCGAACTGGGTTCGGCAGGCCTGTCGGAGAGGGCGTGATGCAAGCGGAATATGTCATCGTGGGCGCCGGATCGGGCGGATGCGCGCTTGCCTACCGTCTGGCCGAGGCCGGCAAGCGCGTCATCGTGATCGAACACGGAGGTTCGGATGCGGGGCCGTTCATCCAGATGCCCGGCGCGCTGTCCTATCCGATGAACATGGGAATGTACGACTGGGGTTTCCGCTCGGAGCCGGAGCCGCAGCTTGGGAATCGCCGGATGGCGACTCCGCGCGGCAAGGTGATCGGCGGGTCGTCGTCGATCAACGGGATGGTCTTCGTTCGCGGCCATGCGAAGGATTTCGACCATTGGGCCGATGCGGGCGCGGCGGGCTGGTCCTATGCCGACGTGCTGCCCTATTTCCGGCGGATGGAGACCTGGCATGGCGGCAATGGCGATCCCACCGAGTTCCGGGGATCGTCCGGGCCGCTGCACGTCTCTCGCGGGCCGCGGCGCAATCCGCTCTTCCACGCCTTTGTAGAGGCGGGGCGGCAGGCGGGCTACGAGGTGACCGACGACTACAACGGCCAGAAGCAGGAGGGCTTCGGGCCGATGGAGGCGACGATATGGAAAGGGCGCCGCTGGTCGGCGGCGAACGCCTATCTGAAGCCTGCGCTGAAGCGTGAGAACTGCACCCTGATCCGTGCGTTCGCGCGCAAGGTCGTGATCCGCGAGGGGCGTGCGGTTGGCGTCGAGGTAGAGCGATCCGGCCGGATCGAGGTGATTGGCGCGGGCGCCGAGGTGATCCTCGCCGCATCGTCGATCAACACACCAAAGCTCCTGATGCTGTCGGGGATCGGTGCGGGCGCCCATCTGGCCGGGCACGGCATCGAGGTCGTGGCGGACCGCAGGGGAGTTGGCGCGAACCTGCAGGACCACCTTGAAATCTATATGCAATACGCTTCGAAGCAACCGATCACGCTTTACAGATACTGGAACCTTTTTGGCAAGGCCTGGGTCGGGGCGCAGTGGCTTTTCACCGGCACCGGGCTCGGCGCGTCCAACCAGTTCGAGAGTTGCGCCTTCATCCGCTCCGACAAGGGTATCGACTATCCCGACATTCAGTATCATTTCCTGCCGATCGCGGTGCGGTATGATGGAAAGGTGGCGGCAGATGGGCATGGGTTCCAGGCGCATTGCGGGCCGATGCGGTCGAAATCGCGGGGGGCGGTGACGCTCAGGTCGGCAAACCCCAAAGAACCGCCGGTCATCCGCTTCAACTACATGTCCCATCCCGACGACTGGACCGAATTCCGCAAATGCGTCCGGCTGACGCGGGAAATTTTCGCGCAGGAGGCGTTCGAGCCGTTTGTGAAGCACGAGATCCAGCCCGGCGCGGGTGTCGAGGCCGATGACGAGGTCGACGCCTTCATCCGCGAACATGCCGAAAGCGCCTATCACCCCTGCGGCACCGCGCGGATGGGACGGCGCGACGACCCTGGGGCCGTGGTCGATCCGCAGTGCCGCGTGATCGGTGTCGAAGCGCTGCGCGTCGCCGACAGCTCGATCTTTCCGCGCATCACCAATGGCAACCTCAACGCGCCGTCGATCATGGTGGGCGAAAAGGCGGCGGATCACATCCTTGGCCGCGGGATGCTGTCCCCGGCGAATTCCGAGCCGTGGAACACACCGCGCTGGGCATCGGCACAGCGCTGAGATCCCCTGTTTCAAACAGGTGCTGATGCTATGCTGTGGTCGCTGCGGCAAGGTGGAGGCGGAACATGGACGACCGGGTGCTGGAGTTGGCCGAGCGACTGCTCAGCAGGGGCTACGACGATCTACCGGAACGTGAACAGCGCGTGTTGAGGCGGATCGCGGCGCGGGCGGCGATTTCGCGCAATCTCAATGACGCCTTCCGCGAAAAGCTCACATTCGGCGACCGCCTAGCCGATAGTGTGGCCGCTTTCGGCGGGTCGTGGAGCTTCATCATCCTCTTCTCTGTGGTGATTGTCGGCTGGGTGGTGCTGAACGTGGTTCTGCTGACCACGGCGGTAGACCCATATCCGTTCGTCTTTCTCAACCTGATCCTGTCAATGCTGGCCGCTGTCCAGGCGCCGGTCATCATGATGTCGCAGAACCGGCAAGCGGCGAAGGATCGGATGGCGGCGGCGCATGACTACGAGGTGAACCTCAAGTCGGAACTCGAGATCATGAGCCTGCACGAGAAGGTGGATGACATTCGGATGCGCCAGCTCGAGACCTATTTTGCTCGGCTGGAGGCGAAGATCGAGGCGCTGCGATAGCGATGGCACGGGGGGCTGTCTGCCCCCCGGTCCCCGACCGGGTCGGGGACTCCCCCCCCCCGAAGGTATTTGACCCAAGATGAATAGATCAGGACGGGCTGGCCAGCCGCGCGGGTATCAGGCCGCGGAGCGCATTGCCCATCCAGAGCCGTGCGCGGGGAAGATGGGCTTCCGTCAGGACGGCTTCGCTGGCGCGTCCGGCGGCGATCAGGTCGGCGCGCAGGATGCCGGGCAGGCAGCCCGAGGCGATGGGCGGCGTCCGCAATCCGTCGCCGAGATCGAAGAAAAGGTTGGTGATCGTGCCCTCGGCAGCCTCGCCGCGGGTGTTGAGAAAGAGCACCTCGTCGATGTCATCGGGAAGCGCGGCGCGGGTGGCATCGTAGAGCCGGCGCTCGGTGGTCTTGTGACGCAAAAGCGGGGCGGCGGGGTCGAGCCGGTCGGGGGCGACCATCAGGCGCCATTCGGTCGGATTAGGGGCGAGCGGACCGGTTTCGACTTGGGCGTCGCCCGATTGGCCGATGGTCAGCCGGACGCGCAGCGGGGCGCTGCCCGTGATCCTGGCGAGGGCTTCGTCGATGGCTTGCGTACTCCATCCGAATCCGAGCGCCGATGCCGAGGCGCGGGCGCGAGCGAGATGCGCGTCGAGCCGCCGGAACGTCGATCCGTCCCAGGCGAAGGTTTCGATCAGGCGGGTTCCAACTGGGCAAAGCGGGCTTTCCACAGCGCCTCCTCATACTCGCCGTGCGCGGTGGAATCGGCGACGATGCCTCCGCCCACACCGAACTCGACATGCCTGTCACCGTAGAGGGTGAGCGTCCTGATCGCCACGTTGAAGCTCGACGACCGATCCGGCCCGATCCAGCCGATGGCGCCGCAATAGGCGCCGCGCGGGCCGGCCTCCAATTCGCGGATGATCTCCATCGCCCGGATCTTCGGCGCGCCGGTGATCGAACCGCAGGGAAAGAGCGCACGAAACAGCGCGGAAGGCGCAGTTCCGGGCAGAAGCCGGCCGACGACGCGCGAGACCATCTGATGGACGGTGTTGTAGGATTCGACGGCGAAAAGCTCGGGCACTTTCACGCTGCCGATCGCCGCGATGCGCGAGATGTCGTTTCGTAAAAGATCAACGATCATAAGGTTTTCCGCCCTGTCCTTCACGCTTTGCTGCAGGCCGATGCGAAGCGCGGCGTCATGGGCGGGGTTGCTGGCGCGAGGCGCTGTGCCCTTCATTGGCCGCGTCTCGATCCGGTTGTCGCGGTCGGTGGCGAAGAAAAGTTCGGGCGATCGCGAGACCAGGGGGGGCAGGCCTTCCAGGTCGACAAATGCGCCGTGGCGCACCGGCTGGCGGGCCCGGAGCGCGCCGTAGAGGCCAAGCGCGGTTCCCTGCCGCTCGGCCAGCATGGGCATCGTCAGATTTGCCTGGTAGATGTCGCCCGCGCTGATGTAGTCGAGCACCCGGGCGAGTGCGGCGGCATGCATGGCCTCGCTCCAAAGCGGTCGCGGAGGCGTCAGGTGGGCGCCCTTCGCCTCACGCTCGGCGCGCTGGAGCTTGAGTTCGGCGTTTTCGGGCGCATCGAAGACGCCGAATGCGAGCAATGGAAACCGCATGTCTTCAGGCATCAGGGCGGCCAGTCTGGGTTCCAGCGCATAGCCAAGCTCGTAGCTGGCGACCCCTGCGATCCAGAATCCCTCTGCCTGCGCCCGGTCGAGAGCGTCGAGCGCGGCGGCGGTCTCTTCGCTGCGGTCCGCGCGGATGATGGCGCGGGGCTTCTCGAACAGCGCAGGCGCCCCGTTCGGACCGTCTTCGAGAAGGATCATGGTCGTTCGCGCCGCCCTTTGGAATCGCCGGTGAACTTGGGCGCTGAGGGCCGGAAGCGCAAGCGCAATGCCGCCGCTTCTGCCGCTGTTCGCGCCGTCGTTTGACCGAGGTCAATGCCGTGGCGATGCAGCCGGCTAGACTTGATCCGGAAGTCAGAAAGGAAACGAAATGTCGCATACCCCCCATGAATTGCTTGAGGAATTCCCCGAGGCAGTCGACAAGCTGCACGCGCTCAAGGTCTCGGACGCGCATTTCGCGCGGGTCGCCGACGACTACCACGCGATCAACCGCGATATCCACCGGGCTGAGACGGGCGTTGAACCGATGGACCAGTTCGCCGAGGTCGAGCTTCGCAAGAAGCGGGCGGCGCTCAAGGATGAAATCGCGCGGATGCTGTCGGCAAGCTGAAGGTCAGCCGATCTCGTAGGGCAGAAGCCCGCGCCGGTCCGGGTCGACGCAAAGTTGTCGCTCAAGCGGCGGCACGGAGCGCTGGTGACACTCCTTCCGGTCGCAGATGCGGCAGGAAATGCCGATCGGCTCGAACGCACGGGCATTGGTCAGGTCCAGCCCGTCGGCATAGACCAGCGCGCGCGCGTGGCTGACCTCACAGCCAAGCCCGATCGCATAGCGCCTGACCGGCGCCTGGAACGAGCCGCCGGGCTTGGACACGTCGCGGGCAAGGCAGAAATACCGCACGCCGTCGGGCGTCTCGGCCAGTTGGCGCAGGAAACGGCCAGGTGTTTCAAAGGCGCGGTGAACATTCCAGAGCGGGCAGGCCCCGCCGAACCGGGCGAACTGCATTCGTGTGGCCGAATGGCGTTTGGTGATCGTGCCGGCCTGGTCGACACGGACGAAGAAGAACGGAATGCCCTTCATGCCCGGTCGTTGCAGGGTGGAGAGGCGGTGCGCCACCTGTTCGATCGACGCGCCGAAAAGATCGGCCAAACGCTCAAGATCATGCCGGGTTTCCTGCGCGGTTTCCAGAAATGCGCGATAAGGCATGAGCGCGGCCCCGGCGAAGTAGTTGGCCAGTCCGATCTTCGCGATGGCGCGGGCGGTTTCGGTCTGAAACCGGGCAAGGTCTAGCGTCGCCTCAAGGAGTTCGTTCTGGGTCAGAAGCGCCACCTGGTGCAGAAGCTGGAAGCGCCGGGTCGGGCCGCTTGAACGGGTCGAGATGGTCAGCACGTTTTCAGCGAGCTGGCGCATGTCGGGATTGTCGGAAAAGCGCAACTCGATACCCAGCGCCGACAGGAGCGTGCGGGCCTGTTTTTCCGCATCGAATGGGGCGCCCTGCGGGGCAGAAAACCGTTCGGCCGCGCGGTCGACGGCGTCGATGTAATTGTCGCAATAGTGGAAGAAATCGCGCACTTCGTCCCAAGGCGACACGGCGCTTGATCCACCGTCGCGGCCAAGCGCTTCGTCCAGCGAGGCCAGCCGTTCGTGGTTCTGGCGGTAGGCGCGGTGTAGTTCGAGAAAGGCGCGCGCGAGCATCGGCGCATTCGAGGCGGTGAGGCGCAGATCGGCCAGCGGCGGGGATGTGTCTGCAAAGACCGGGTCGGCCAACGCCTCTTTCATGTCCGAGACGAGCCGTTCTGCGTCACCGGCAGACAGTTCCGTCACGTCGAGCCCGAATTCGCCGGCAAGCCCCAGCACCACGCTGGCCGAGACGGGCCGATGGTTGTTTTCCATTTGATTGAGATATGGCAGCGACACGCCAAGTCGTGCGGCGAAAGCCTTTTGGGTCAGGCCGAGCCGTGCGCGGGTTTCGCGCAGCTTGACGCCTGCATAGAGCTTTTGCGTGGCCATAGGGACTCCGGCGGGTTTGCCAAGGCGAAGCTAGCCTTTGCAAACCGCCCCGCCAAGCCCGTTCGCAGGGCGTCAGAGGCCGAGGCGCCGCGCCCGCCGGATCACCAGAAGAATGGCCATGACCGAGGCGGTCGAAGACAAGGCCATGATCGCTGCCAGCGGAAGGGCGCCGCCGCCGAAGCCGAGGGCCCATCCGGCAACGGCCGAAAGTCCGGCGCCGCCACCGATCATGATCGCGCCGCCAAGGCCCGAGGCGGTTCCCGCAAGCTCGGGCCGGATCGAAAGCATGCCGGCATTCGCGTTGGGAAGGGCCATGCCGTTGCCGATGCCAACCGCGATTATGAGGCCGAAGAACTGGTTGACCCCCGAAAGGCCGGCCAGTTCGAGCACACAAAGCAAAGCCATGCATAGCGAGGTAATCACCGATCCGAAAAGGATCATCCGGTTCAGCCCGATCTGAACCGAGAACCGTCCCGACAGAAAGTTGCCGAACGCATAGCCCACCGCAGGCGCTGCGAAATAGACGCCAAGCAGGCTGGGCGACAGGTGATAGATTTCCGAACCCACATAGGGCGCCCCTCCGAGATAGGCAAAAAAGGTGCCAGAGGTGAACGCGGCTGCGAGGCAGTAACCCCAGAAGCGCGGAGAGGCGAGAAGCGCCGGATAGGTTCTCAGTTGATCCGAAAACCGCAGCGTGCGGCCCCCGGAAGTCTCACCAAGGTCGGCCCACATCAACCCCAGGACGACGACGCCGAGAACAAACAGCAGCGCGAAATTGGCCTGCCAGCCGAAGACCTCGTCCAGAACCCCGCCGATCATCGGGCCGACCATTGGCACGACCGACATGCCCATCGTCACGTACCCGATCATCGATGCGGCCTGCTCGGCGGGCACCATGTCACGGATGATGGCGCGACTGAGTACCATTGCCGCGGCGACGACCGCCTGCATCATCCGGAACAGCATGAAGATGCCGGCAGTGGGCGCAAGAAGGGTGCCCGTGGTTGCGATCAGGAACAGGATGGTGCTTCCGATCAGCACGGATCGACGACCGAAGCGATCTGAAATCGGCCCGATGGCGATCTGAAGGCCGGCACTTACGCCGAGGTAGAGCGAAACCGAAAGTTGCATGAAGCGGTAGTCGGTATCGAACCATTCCGTCATTCCGGGCAGCGATGGCAGGAAGATGTTCATCGCCAGCGCCGAAAGCCCGGTGATCGTGACGAGCGTCAAGATATGCGGCGGGGTGGCGCGGTCGAGAAACCGGATGTCGGGGCGTTGGTGCGAAGTCATGTCCCGTGCCCTAGGCCCAGGCGCGCGGCTTGTCCATGATGATTGCGCGTGGGGCTTTGTGCGGATGCCGGTCATGGCGAAACGTGGAATTTGCAGTTTTGCAATTAGCAAATCTTCATCTGCATAATGGTTGCAAATTTTCGCGAAACCGCTTTGCCGCAACGGCCCGAGCGGGTAGGGTCCGCCAAACGCGAGGGGGAGGCTATGAAAGACATTCTGCTAGAGCTGGAAACCCGCCGGAAGGCAGCGCGTCTTGGTGGCGGGCAGAAGCGGATCGACGCCCAGCACGGCCGCGGCAAGCTGACTGCGCGGGAACGGATCGACCTTCTCCTGGACGAGGGCTCGTTCGAGGAGTTCGACATGTTCGTCGCCCACCGCTGCACCGATTTCGGCATGGAGAAGGACCGCCCCTCGGGCGACGGCGTCGTCACAGGCTGGGGCACCATAAACGGCCGCATGGTTTATGTCTTTTCGCAGGACTTCACCGTCTTCGGCGGTTCGCTATCCGAAACCCACGCCCAGAAGATCTGCAAGATCATGGATATGGCGATGCAGAATGGTGCGCCCGTCATTGGCATCAACGATTCCGGCGGCGCACGGATTCAGGAAGGCGTCGCGTCGCTCGCCGGCTATGCCGATGTCTTCCAGCGCAACATCATGGCGAGCGGGGTGGTGCCGCAGATCTCCGTGATCATGGGCCCGTGCGCCGGTGGCGCCGTCTATTCCCCTGCGATGACCGACTTCATCTTCATGGTGAAGGAGACGTCCTACATGTTCGTCACCGGCCCGGATGTGGTGAAGACCGTGACCAATGAGGTCGTTACCGCCGAGGAACTGGGCGGCGCGTCGACCCATACCCGCAAGTCCTCGGTCGCCGATGGCGCTTTCGAGAATGACGTGGAGGCGCTGGCCGAAATTCGACGGCTTGTCGATTTTCTGCCGCTCTCGAACCGCGACCGCGCGCCGACGCGGCCCTTCTTCGACGATGTGGCGCGGATGGAGCGCAGCCTCGATACGCTGATCCCGGACAACCCGAACCAGCCCTACGACATGAAGGAACTGATCGAGAAGGTCGCAGACGAGGGCGATTTCTTCGAGATCCAGAAGGACTTTGCCGCCAACATCATTACCGGTTTCATCCGGTTGGAAGGGCAGACAGTCGGGGTTGTCGCCAATCAGCCAATGGTGCTGGCTGGCTGTCTCGATATTGATTCAAGCCGCAAGGCCGCCCGCTTCGTGCGGTTCTGCGATGCGTTCGAGATCCCGATCCTGACCTTCGTCGACGTGCCGGGCTTCCTGCCGGGCACCGGACAGGAATATGGCGGCGTCATCAAGCATGGGGCAAAGCTGCTTTTTGCCTATGGCGAAGCTACGGTGCCGAAAGTAACCGTCATCACCCGCAAGGCCTATGGCGGGGCCTACGACGTCATGGCCTCAAAGCACCTGCGCGGCGATTTCAACTATGCATGGCCCACGGCCGAGATCGCGGTGATGGGTGCGAAAGGTGCGGTCGAGATCCTCTACCGCAGCGAACTTGGCGACAAGGACAAGATCGCCGGGCGGACGAGCGACTACGAGAGCCGCTTTGCCAACCCGTTCGTCGCGGCGGAAAAGGGCTTCATCGACGAGGTGATCATGCCGCATTCGACGCGCAAGCGCGTGGCACGGGCTTTCGCTTCGCTACGAACCAAGAAGCTCAGCAATCCGTGGAAGAAGCACGACAATATACCGCTGTGACCGGAGTTGGCACGATGAGACAGCGCCGCGTTGCGAATGAAGGCCTGCGTCCACGCAGGCTTGTGGCAATTGCGGTGTCTGCCGCCGGTTGCCTCGGCTTGTCCGCAGCCGGCGCGCAGGTGGGAGGAGAAATCGCGGTGCCGTCGGGACAGGTCGTAACTTATCAGGACACGATCTCGACCGCGCCCGGCCCCGGGGGCCTGGTGATCCGCTTCCGGTTCGTTGCGCCAGCCATCGCGCGAGACGGCGGCACGGTCACGCCGGAGGTGGCGCAGGAGGACATGGAGTTTCTGTGCCGAACCTACGCCCTGCCGCGGCTGTCCGAAACCGGGCCGGTCCCGGATCAGGTGGTCATCTCGCTTGCCGATCGCGAACTGCCGTTCGGGGAGGCGTCGCCGGACGCGACCCAGTTCTTCGAGGCCTACCGCGTCGAGGGTGCAACTTGCATCTGGGAGGCGTTCTGATGACGTGGGCTTGTCTTGCGTCGGTGGTGCAGACTGATGCGGCGCCGCCACATGGACCGAACTTGGCGGAAGTCTCATGGGCGCGCCGCGATGCTTCGGCTATGATGCAGGAAGGCAGCGACAACGCGGCCCTATGCAACGATAAGGTGTCCACAGGCGCAGAGCAGTGCGCAGGGCACGTAATGAGCAGGAGAAAGACATGTCGAAGAAAGCGCTTTACGCGTGCGTTCTCATCGCCTTTGTGGCGGCTTGCGCCAAGAAGGAAGAAGTCGCCTACGTGGAACAGCCGGTTTCCCAGGAGCCGGTATACACCGGCAAGTACAAGTAAGCATTCCGGACCGGTCCGGGCCTGTCGCCGCGGGCCGGTCCACCCCATGATGCGCCCGCCCCGGGAGGCAGCATCATGTTGAAACACCGCGGCTTTCCCGGCCGCCTTCCCGGCACCGACTATCAGTTCGTCATCCGTCGCGCCAACTCGAAAGGTGCAACCAGGCTTGTTGCACGCGAGCGCTTCCGCGATCGCGCCCCGGCCGACCGGCGCGCCGACCTGGGATTCATGGCAGCGCTCTGGGATCACTTCGGCGAGGAGCCGTTCGAACGGGGCAACCTCGATGCCGGCCGGCTTGGCTGGCTGTTCGGCCGCGAGGTGATTCCCGCGGAGGTGGATTTCGACCCCGAAAGCTACGAGGCGCTGCTTCGGATCGACCTTGCCAGGGCGCGCGCTGCCTTTCCTGAGGTCTTTGAAGGGGATAGCTGAGCATGTTCTTGCGCAGAGGGGCGCATTTTGAGCGTGAATTCGCCGATCGTTTCCGTTCCGGAAACTTTTGGTTTGCGCCGGATGGGTCCGCTGCGCATGTTGATTGCGGGGCGACACCCTACAGCAAGCAACTCGCCCCGATTTGTCAAAACCGTTACCCTTCCCCTTCTCTACGGCCTGGCCCCTTGCGGGTCAGGCCAACTTTATTGGGGGTGACGCATCATCGGGCGACCGTTCGGCACGACTTTGCCGATGGCGAATTCTCGCGCGATTTTGACTTTTCCCGCGCGCGGAACGCGATACTATCCGCTCTCATAACAAAACTCGCTGAAGGAAGAGCAGTATGCGGTTTACCAAATCAATTCTCGCTTTTGCGCTGGTCGGCGCTCTCGCTGGTTGCCTCGACAATGATACCGAGCGCGGACTTGCCGGCGCGGCTGGCGGTGCGGTCATCTCGGACGCTCTGGGTGGCAATGCCGCTGTCGGCGCAGTTGTCGGCGGCGCGGCGGGCGTGTTCTGCGACGACGCGGGCGTTTGCAACTGACACGCTGAACCGGGTCTTCGACGGACCCGACCCGATAGATGATGAGGCCATCGTGGCTGACAGCCGCGATGGTCTTGCTTTGTCGAGAGCAGGGCGAACAGGATGCGGCGTGACCGCAGAGAACCTACCTGCGGCCCGAGGGCGCGGAGAGGGCATTTTAGCATATCGTTCAGAAGTTGAACCGGGTCGAATTCTGGATCCGGCCGGCACTGGCCGAGGTGCCGTTGAACAACGCGCGTTCGCCGGAGATGTATTCAAGCCCGACTTGGATCTTCTTTGCCGGCTTGTAGTAGACGGTCGCATGCACGGTCTGGGCCGCGACAGGCGACGCAATCGCAAAAGCCGCAAGGGCGGCAGCCCCGCCGGATGCTGCAGGCCAGGTTGTTTTTCCGGTCATTGTTCTTCTCCCTTGATTGGCGGAACGGGCCATTCCCGTCCGCAGGTTCAGCCTGACCCGGCGGGGCGGCGGGGTGGGGGCACGATCTGCACACATACAGGCAACAAGTTGCGGCCCATTCTCACGTTTGGGGAACGCGAACGTGCGGCCGTTGCGACTGACACGGCGACCGGACCAGCGTCCGATCGCCAAGCGACACCCATCTCTCGGCGAGGAAACCAAGCATGTTCAATAAGATCCTGATCGCGAACCGGGGCGAAATCGCCTGCCGCGTCATCAAGACGGCACGCAAGATGGGTATCGCCACGGTCGCCGTCTATTCCGACGCCGACCGCAACGCGCTGCACGTGCGGATGGCGGACGAGGCGGTGCATATCGGCCCGCCGCCCGCGAACCAGTCCTACATCGTCATCGACAGGATCATGGAGGCGGCTCGCCAGACCGGGGCGGAGGCGGTGCATCCCGGCTACGGATTCCTCTCCGAGAACATGAAATTCGCCGAAGCGCTCGAGAAGGAGGGCGTCGTCTTCATCGGCCCGCCTTCACCTGCGATCGAGGCGATGGGTGACAAGATCGCGTCGAAGAAGCTGGCGATGGAGGCCAAGGTCTCCACCGTTCCCGGCAATATGGGATTGATTGCGGATGCCGACGAAGCGGTCAAGATTTCCAACGAGATCGGTTATCCGGTGATGATCAAGGCGTCGGCGGGCGGCGGCGGCAAGGGCATGCGCATCGCCTGGAACGACGAGGAGGCGAAGGACGGCTTCCAATCCTCGAAGAACGAGGCGGCGGCGAGCTTCGGCGACGACCGCATCTTCATCGAGAAGTTCGTCACCCAGCCGCGGCATATCGAGATTCAGGTGCTCGCCGACAAGCACGGCAACTGCGTCTATCTGCATGAACGCGAATGTTCGATCCAGCGCCGGAACCAGAAGGTGATCGAGGAAGCGCCGTCGCCATTCCTTGACGAAAAGACCCGCAAGGCGATGGGCGAGCAGGCCTGCGCCTTGGCCAACGCCGTCGGTTATACCAGCGCGGGAACGGTGGAATTCATCGTCGACGGCGACAAGAATTTCTACTTCCTCGAAATGAACACCCGGCTTCAGGTCGAACATCCGGTGACGGAACTCATCACCGGCGTCGATCTGGTCGAACAGATGATCCGCGTCGCGGCGGGGGAGAGGCTGCCCTTCGCGCAGAAGGATCTGAAGATCAATGGCTGGGCGATGGAATCGCGGCTTTACGCGGAGGATCCCTACCGCAACTTCCTGCCCTCCATCGGGCGGCTGACCCGCTATCGCCCGCCCGTGGAGGCGGCGACTGCGACCGGCGCCGTGCGCAATGATACGGGCGTCTATGAGGGTGGAGAGATCAGCATGTACTACGACCCGATGATCGCGAAGCTCTGCACGTGGGCCCGGACGAGGGGCGAGGCGGTCGAGGGGATGCGCGTGGCGCTCGACACGTTCGAGGTCGAAGGCATCGGGCACAACCTGCCATTCCTTTCGGCGGTCATGGATCATCCGCGTTTCGTGAAGGGCGACATCACGACCGGGTTCATCGCCGAGGAATATCCCGACGGGTTCCAGGGTGTGACGCTCGCCAAGGAGCAGTTGCGCAAGGTCGCGGCCGCGGCGGCGGCGATGAACCGCGTCGCCGAAATCCGCAGAACTCGGATCACCGGGCGGCTAGGCAACCACGAACGCCACGTCGGCGACGACTGGGTCGTGAGCCTTCAGGGCGAGGACTTCGCCGTCACGATCGCCGCCGACCGCGAGGGTGCGACGGTTCAGTTCGATGACGGCACCGCGCATCGCGTCACCTCGGATTGGACGCCCGGCCAGCCGCTCGCCCGGCTCGACGTGGACGGTGTCGCGGTCGTGCTGAAGGTCGGCAAGATCCCGTCGGGCTTCCGCATCCGCACGCGGGGCGCGGATCTCAAGGTGCATGTCCGCACGCCGCGTCAGGCCGAACTGGCCCGGTTGATGCCTGAGAAGCTGCCCCCCGATACGTCGAAGTTCCTTCTTTGCCCGATGCCGGGGCTCGTCGTGAAGATATCGGTCGAAGAAGGACAGGAGGTGCAGGAGGGGCAGGCACTGGCCACGGTCGAGGCGATGAAGATGGAAAACATCCTGCGCGCCGAGAGAAAGGGCGTTGTCAGGAAGGTTGCGGTGCAGGCGGGGGCGAGTCTCAAGGTCGACGACGTGATCCTGGAATTCGAATAGGGGGCAATCAGGGCAGCGCGTGGAACTCATCCTTCATATCGGCGTCCACCGGACCGGCACGACGTCGTTTCAGCAGCTTCTGCAGCGCCGGTCGGCACTGCTGGCGCGTCGCGGGATCAGTTTCTGGGGGCCCGCGGTCATGCGGTTGGACGGACCATTGCACTACCTCGCCGACATGGGATCGACCGGCGCAGCCGCTGAAGCGCGGGCCGAGGATACCCGCATGACTTTCCACGAGGAACTGGCGCTCGAGGAAGAGAACGACCGCCGCCTCGTCATTGTCAGCGAAGAGAACCTCATGGGTACGATCGGCGGCAATTTCGAGAAGGCGGCGCTCTACCCGGACGTGGCGCGGCGCCTGGGCACGCATGCCACGCTGTTTTCGCGGCCGCCCGGCAGGGTCTATGTGGCGATCCGGTCCTATGCCGACTACTGGAACTCCGCGCAGGCCTTTCGGATGCGCTATGAGGTTCATCCGCGGTTCATTGGCGATGCGCTGGCCGCGGCCAGCCTCGAGCGTGGCTGGCCTGAGGTTCTGGCCGATGTCGCCCGGGCGCTTCCTGCGTCGCGGATACGGGTCTGGCGCTACACGCCGGGGCCGGGGACGATGACGGGCGTTCTCGCCGACATGCTTGGACGGCGGTTGGCTCGCCGGCTACCCGACGCGCCGCTGGCCAACGTCTCTCTTTCAGCGCCGGCGCTGGAGGAGCTGGCCCGCAGGCGCGCGGCGGGCATCATTGCGACCGAAGCCGATCTGGCGGACGCCCTGGGGGAGTTGAAAAGGCAGATCGGGCCGAAGCTGCAGCTTTTTGCCCCCGATCAGTCAGCGGCGCTTGCCGCGCGGTTCGATGCGGACTGGCAGGCCATTGCCGGGGGGGCGGTGCCAAGAGTGGAGACCTTCGAGCCTCCCGCGCAGATGGAGATTGTGGCATGATCCGCTGCCAGAAGCGAAATCCGGAAGATCTGGGTGAGATCCCGATGTTCAAGGACATCGGCGACATCGCAGCCGTCTTCGAATCCGAAGATCATGCTTTTGCTGATACTTCGGTTTCCGTCCTATCCGCCCGTTCGCTGCCCCTCACGGATTTCCTGCTGGCGCAGCGGGAACTTGTCGATGGCACGGACGATCTCGCGCACGCTCCAGGGCAACGGCTTGCGGAGCTTCACGGCGCCGTCCTTGTCGAGAAGCACCATCGAAAAGCCGCGCGGGCGCAACTTCATCCGTGCGTCGCTGGGGTCGAAGGGATCGGTATCGGTCAGGATGACGACATCGCGCTTGATGAGTTCGCCGGGATCCTCGGCGAGGTTTCGCAGTTGAATCTGATAGGCGGGGTCGTTCGGACTGTCTGCAAAGACGACAATCGGTCGTTTCAGCCACATGAGATCATTCAGTGCGACATCGCTGGCCGGGATCGGCTCCAGCGCCAGCGGAGACTCATCGGCCAGAACGGCAAACGCGACGACGGCTGCGAAGATCACGGCAAAGAGCGGTTTCATGAGGTCTCCTTCCCTACCGATATAGGCGAAACGGATCGGAGACCAAAGGGTTATGCGGCGGACTTGAAAAGATTGCCGCGGGCGGATGAAAGGAAGGGTGATGACGGACAAGATGGCTGAGTGGCGCGACCTCGCCGAAAAGGAACTGAAAGGCCGTGCGCCCGATGGCCTGACCTGGGAGACGCTCGAGGGCATTCCGGTCAAGCCGCTCTATACCGAGGCCGATACGGCGAACCTTGCGCATATCGGCTCTCTGCCCGGCATCGCGCCCTTCACGCGGGGGCCGCGCGCGACGATGTATGCCGGTCGGCCCTGGACGATCCGGCAATATGCGGGGTTCTCGACCGCGGAGGAAAGCAACGCCTTCTACCGCAGGAACCTCGCCGCCGGGCAGCAGGGCGTGTCGGTCGCCTTCGATTTAGCGACCCATCGCGGCTATGACAGCGACCATCCCCGTGTCGTCGGCGATGTCGGCAAGGCGGGCGTGGCCATCGACAGCGTCGAGGACATGAAGATCCTCTTCGACGGCATCCCGCTGGAAAAGATCAGCGTGTCGATGACGATGAACGGCGCGGTGATCCCGATCCTCGCCAGCTTCATCGTCGCGGGCGAGGAGCAGGGGGTTGAGCGGAACCTGCTGTCCGGCACGATCCAGAACGACATCCTCAAGGAGTTCATGGTGCGGAACACCTATGTCTATCCGCCCGAACCAAGCATGAGGATCGTTGCCGACATCATTGAATACACGGCAAAAGAGATGCCGAAGTTCAACTCCATATCGATCTCCGGCTACCACATGCAGGAGGCGGGCGCGAACCTCGTGCAGGAGCTTGCCTATACGCTCGCCGACGGGCGCGAATACGTCCGCACCGCCATTGCGCGCGGCATGGATGTGGACGCGTTCGCGGGGCGACTTTCGTTCTTCTTCGCCATCGGCATGAACTTCTTCATGGAGGCGGCGAAGCTGCGCGCCGCCCGGTTCCTCTGGCACCGGATCATGACGGAGTTCGGGGCGAAGAAACCGTCAAGCCTGATGCTGCGCACCCATTGCCAGACATCCGGCGTGTCGTTGCAGGAGCAGGACCCTTACAACAACGTCATCCGCACGGCGTATGAGGCGATGAGCGCGGTTCTCGGCGGCACGCAATCGCTGCACACCAACGCACTGGATGAGGCTATCGCGCTGCCGACGGAGTTCTCCGCCCGGATCGCGCGGAACACGCAGCTGATCTTGCAGGAAGAAACTGGGATCACCAATGTGGTCGATCCGCTGGCCGGTTCCTACTATGTCGAAAGCCTGACGGCGGAACTGGCCGAAAATGCCTGGGCGCTGATCGAGGAAGTGGAGGAGATGGGCGGCATGACGAAAGCCGTCGCCTCCGGTATACCCAAGCTCAGGATCGAGGAAAGTGCTGCCCGCCGGCAGGCGATGATCGACCGGGGTGAGGAAGTGGTTGTCGGCGTCAACAAGTACCGGCCGACGAAGGATGACCACATCGACATTCTCGACGTGGACAACGTGAAGGTGCGCGAAGCGCAGGTCGCGCGGCTCGCCAGGATCAGGGCGTCGCGCGACGCCGCGAAATGCGAGGCGGCACTGACCGAGCTTGGTCGTCGCGCCGCGAAGGGCGGCAATCTTCTTGAAGCTGCGGTCGAGGCCGCAAGGGCGCGGGCATCGGTAGGAGAGATCAGCATGGCGATGGAAAAGGTGTTCGGCCGTCACCGGGCCGAGGTCAAGACGCTCGCCGGTGTCTACGGGGCGGCCTACGAGGGTGACGAGGGCTTTGCCGCGATCCAGAAGGACGTGGAGACCTTCGCCGAGGAGGAAGGCCGGCGTCCGCGCATGCTCGTCGTCAAGATGGGTCAGGACGGGCATGACCGCGGCGCCAAGGTCATTGCAACCGCGTTCGCCGATATCGGCTTTGACGTCGATGTCGGACCACTGTTCCAGACCCCCGAAGAGGCAGCACAGGATGCCGTCGACAACGATGTCCACGTCGTGGGGATTTCCAGCCAGGCCGCCGGTCACAAGACGCTGGCGCCCAAACTCATCGACGCTTTGAAAGACAAGGGGGCAGGCGATATCATCGTGATCTGCGGCGGCGTCATTCCGCAGCAGGACTACGACTTCCTGAAGAAGGCCGGGGTCAAGGCGGTCTTCGGGCCGGGGACGAACATTCCCGAGGCGGCCAAGGACATTCTGCGCCTGATACGCGAGACGCGCGGCTAACGCCGGCGGCGCTCGCGATCAGTTGTGGATAGCGGGGGCGGGGTGGGCGGTAGCGGCAGGCTCCGCCTCGGCCCGGCTCGCGCTCAGCCGCAGCACCGTGTAGCCGAGAATGGCCGAGACTGCCGAGCCGACGAGTATGCCAAGCCGCACCGAGTTCATGTTGCCCCCGGCATCGAAACTCAGCCCGCCGATGAAAAGCGACATCGTGAAGCCGATGCCGGCAAGGCAGGACAATCCGTATATATGCGCCCAGGTGACATTGGCGGGAAGCCGGGCCCAGCCCGCCTTGACGATGAGCCAGGTCATGCCGAAGATGCCCGCCTGCTTGCCGAACACCAACCCGGCCACGATCCCAAGCGGCAGCGGCTCGATCAAGTCGACAAAGGACAGCCCCTTCAGCACCACGCCGGCATTGGCAAAGGCGAATACCGGCACGATCAGGAAATAGACATAGGGCGTCAGCCCGTGTTCCATCGCATGCAGCGGCGATTTGCCGAACCTGTCCTTGAGCGGCACGAAGAAAGCGGTGACCACCCCAGCCAGCGTGGCATGGACGCCTGATTTCAGGACGAGAACCCAAAGGACGATGCCCAGAAGAACGATCGGCGCGACCCGGTGCGTGCCGGCCCGGTTCAAGAGGAAAAGCCCCGCGAGCGGCGCCAGTGCGTAGAAGAGATAGTTGATCTGCAATTCCTTGGTATAGAAAAGCGCGATGATCAATATCGCGCCGAGGTCATCAAGGATCGCCAGCGTCAGGAGGAAGATCTTCAGCGCGGCGGGCACCCGCTTGCCCAGAAGCGCCAGGATGCCCACGGCGAAGGCGATGTCGGTGGCGGCCGGAATCGCCCAGCCCCCGCGTGCGACGGCATCGGACCAGTTGAACGCGAGATAGATCAGGGCAGGCACCACCATGCCGCCTACCGCCGCCATGCCCGGCAACATCACATCGGCTGGATTCTTCAGTTTGCCTTCAAGCAGTTCGCGCTTCAGTTCCAGCCCGATCAGGAAGAAGAACACGGCCATCAGCCCGTCATTGATCCAAAGAATCAGCGGTTTCCAAAGCCCTTCGCCATCGAGAAGGATCGAAAACTTCATGAGCAGGAGGTCGTGATATTCGCCCGAGGCGCTGGAATTCGCCACCGCGAGCGCCAGAAGGGCGGCAGTTATCAAAAGGATGCCACCGGCGGCATCGTGGCGGAAAAACCGTTCCAGCAAGGGTCCCGGATTCATGCGGCAATCCTGATCATTTTACTTATCATTCGATCACAAATGGACGTTCGCGACGGCAATTCAAGCACCGGGTCAACGGTTTTCAGCCCTTGCGGGTTCCTTTCGCCGGAATAGGATAGACCGAACGAGCGAGGCTTCATGGCGGCATTCGATCATATCGCCGTATCGGCGATGACGCTGGACGAAGGCGCGGCCGCCGTCGGGGCGGTCCTGGGCGTCGCGCTGGAGCCTGGCGGAAAGCATCCGAGGATGGGCACACACAATTGTCTGCTCGGCCTCGGACCGAGCGAGTATCTGGAAGTCATCGCCATTGATCCCGAGGCGGCAGCCCCCCACCACCCGCGCTGGTTCCGGCTCGACAGCTTCGCGGGTGCGCCGAAGCTGACGAACTGGATTGCGCGCTCCAACGATCTTGAGGCCGCGCTTGCCGCCGCTCCGTCGGGCGCAGGCCGGCCCGTTTCGCTGGAACGCGGCGAACTGCGCTGGCGCATGGGCGTTCCGGATGATGGCTGTCTGCCGTTCGACGATGCCTTTCCTGCGCTGATCGAGTGGCAGGGCGCAAACCATCCGGCGCAACGCCTTCCGGATCGGGGCTGCCGCTTGGTACGGCTCGAGATCGCCCATCCCGAGGACGGGATGCTTCGACGGGCGCTGCCGGTAACCGACCCCCGCGTCGTCATTGTCAAAGGCGCCACGGCGCTCCGCGCGACGATCCTGACGCCGGGCGGCGAAAGGCTCCTGGAATGATCATCCGGGAAATTCGCGACGCAGACATTCCCGACGTTCTTGACGTCTGGAACCCCATCATCCGCAGCACCACGATCGGTTTTTCGAACGAGGAGAAGACGCCCGAGAGTCTTGCGGCGCTCATTGCCGAACGTCGCGCGGCGGGGCGCGCGTTTCTTGTGATGGAGGCGGAGGGGCTACTGGGCTTCGCGACCTACGCGCAGTTTCGCGGCGGCAACGGCTATGCGCATGCGATGGAGCATACGATCATAGTTGGACCCGAGGCGCGTGGGCGGGGCGTGGGGCGGACCCTCATGGTCGCGATCGAGGATCACGCGCGCGCTGCCGGCGTCCATACGCTTTTCGCCGGGGTTTCGGGCGAGAACGACGACGGCGTCAGGTTTCACGAACGGATGGGGTTTCGGACGCTCGCCCGCATTCCGGAAGTGGGGCGCAAGTTCGACCGCTGGCTTGATCTGGTGCTGATGATGAAAGCGCTTCACCCCTGACTCCGCGCCTTGCCGCCACCAAGCATCGCCTCGACCCAGTGCGGCACGACGTCGCTCGCCGGGCCATGCCGGACCTCGTCGAACAGCGAGGCGTTGCCCGACGGTTCCAGGTTAAGCTCGATCAAGTGCGCACCTGCGCGGGCGGCTGTCGCGGCGAAGCCTGCTGCCGGATAGACGGTGCCCGATGTGCCGACCGAGACGAAAATCCCGGCCTGCGTCAAGGCGGCGGCGATTGCGTCCATGTGATAGGGCGTCTCTCCGAACCAGACGACGTCGGGCCGGGTGGCCGGTTCTGAACAGGCGGGGCAAGAATCGGAAACGGACATGACGTCTGGGGCGGGCCAGCGGTGGCTACAGCTTGCGCAGAGCGCGGTCAGATGAGTGCCGTGCATGTGGAGCACGTCGCGGCTGCCGGCCTGTTCATGCAGGTCGTCGACGTTCTGGGTGATGAGCGTGACCCTGCCCGGCCATTCCCGCCCGAGCCGCGCCAGGGCGAGATGCGCGGCGTTCGGGCGCGCCGCGCGCACCCGTTCGCGCCGCCAGTTGTAGAAGTCGAGCACGAAGGCCGGATCGCGCGCGAAGCCTTCGGGCGTCGCCAGGTCGCGCCAATCATAGCGCGACCAGAGCCCGCCTACGTCACGGAAGGTGCCAAGCCCGCTTTCGGCCGAAATTCCGGCGCCGGTCAGAATGACGACTTCCGAATCTCTTCCCGACATCGGGGTTAACCTCCGGCGCGCTCAGGCCACGGCGGGCTGGCTGCATTGGGCGAGAAAGCTACTCCCGGCTGCAGACGCCTTCGGCGGATTCGCCGAAATTGACGTAGCGCTGCCAGAACTCGCGATCCCGGTCACCCTGCGACGCGCCCACCTGCTGCGCTTCAAGCGGATTGACGAAGAAACTTGCGGCCAGTCTCTGATCCGACGCGGTGAGGGTCAGATCGGCCACGCGCTGAATGCAGTCGCAAAGAAGCGGGTTCGCCTGATCGTTGGACTTGAGGCAGGCATCGCTGACTGGCCCCGGGACTGCTGCGAACGGCAAGACGAGTGCGACCACCGCCGCGGCAAATCTGTTAAGCTTCATCCCCAAGCCCAAGGCGTCCACAATCGCGGCTGCCCGTCCACATTGTTTCCGACTTTCGCGACTATGCCGCCAAGTTGCGCGATTTGCAAACGCGACGTTTTGCGGCTCACGGCAGGAGTTTTGCGGGGTAGCCCTCGGCCTCCAGCGCGGTCAGGATGGCCTGGGGTGCGGCGGTGGTGCGGATTTCGGCTGTGCGGGACTTGAGGTCGACAACCACGTCGGCCCGGCTGTCCAGGTCGATGACCGTGCGCTCCACCGTTGCCTTGCAATGCTCGCAGCTCATGTCTGGTATCGAGAGTTTCATGCCGGCTTCCTATTCGTTTTCGCCATGCTTCTGCTTGGAGGCACCCGTCGTCAAGGGTTCAAGCGGCGCGCGCCATTCGTTCGGCAACGACCCTTTCCGCGACCGCGTTGGGGCTGACGCCCTCGGTTCGTGCGGTGCTCAGGATGGCTTCCATCGTCTGGTCGAGTGCGTCGAGTTTTTCCGCGACCCAGGCCGGACGGTCGGCGATTCTCAGGATTTCGGCCGCAACATTTATGATGCCGCCGCCATTGGCAACGAAATCGGGGGCATAGAGAATGTCGCGCTGCGCCAACCGATGGCCGTCTTCCGGCGTGGCCAGCTGATTGTTGGCGCCGCCCGCGACCACGGTGACACGCAGCTCGGGGATTGTCAGTTCGTTCAGGATGCCGCCGATGGCGCAGGGCGCGAAGATGTCCGCGCCGACGCGGTAGATATCGTCGCCGGCGACCGCTTCGGCAGACCATTCCGCGACCGCGCCGGCGACGCGCGTCGCGTCGATATCGGTCACGACCAGTTCGGCGCCGTCACCGTGGAGCAGGGCGCAAAGATGGCGGCCGACATTGCCCAGCCCCTGTACCGCGACCGTAAGCCCGCCGAGGTCATCCCGTCCCAGCCGGTGATGGGTCGCGCGGCGGACTGCGTTGAAGACCCCTCGCGCCGTCACTGGCGACGGGTCGCCGCTGGCAAAGTCGCCGCCCGCGAGACCGGCGACAAAGCGCGTTTCTTGCGAGATCACCGCCATGTCGGCGGTGGTCATGCCCATGTCCTCGGCCGTCCAATAGCGTCCTTTCAGGCTTTCGACGGCGCGGCCCATCGCCCTCAGAAGCGCAGGCGTCTTGGCTTTCGCCGGGTCGCCCATGATGACGGCCTTGCCGCCGCCCAGCGGCAGACCTGCTGCCGCGTTCTTGAAGGTCATGCCGCGCGAAAGGCGCAGGACGTCGGTCAGCGCCTCGTCGTCGCTGCGGTAGACCCTCATCCTCAGTCCACCGGCGGCAGGGCCAAGCGTGGTGGAATGCACCGCAATATAACCCCGAAGCCCGCTATCGGCATCTTCGACGCCATAGACCTCTTCGTGCCCGGCGCATTCGATCAAGGTCGTCCGCATGTTGGTTCCTCCGGCCAGCAACAGAAAGCATAACACTGCTTGCCGGGGAAACCCGGGAAAACTGATGCGCTCGCCATCGGACCTTCTGTCGGCTGCGAAGCGGGGTCAAGGGATGGATGCGGGCGACGGCTCCAAGCCGTGATCGGTCGTCATCCGGACTCTTCGCGCTGGGGAAGCTCGTCGGTTGTCTCGAACGGGGACGCCCTGGAGCCGACGAAAACATGCGCGATCGGACGAATGCTCGGGGCGCCGACAGGGCTTCCCATCACGACATGGGCATAAGCCCCGTCGCCGGCCACGGACTAGAGCAGCGACCCGCATTTGCTGCAATGAATGCCGCAGCCCGATTCATCGCCGGCTTCACAGGTAACAGCGCGAAATAGCAATGACCCATGAGCACCCTTATCGGTCTGCCTCTTGCTGGCCCTATTTCTTGCCGACGACAGCGAAGGTCGCGCCCTGCGGGTCGGCGGCAACGACAATGTAGGCGCCGCCCGGCACTTCCATCGGGCCGTTCTTGGTCTTGCCGCCAGCCTTCTCGATCCGCTTGACGGTCTTTTCGGCGCTGTCCACACCGAAATACGGCAGCCAGAACGGACGGCCCGGTCCCGGCATTCCCGGCGCGATCCGCATCATGCCGCCGATATCGGCGCCATTCCAGGAGAAGAGATCGTAGCTTCCCAGGTCGCCCATCGGCATCGAGGTCGAGGGTTTCCAGCCGAAAGCGCCGCCATAGAACGCCATCGCCGCCTTGGGATCGCTGCTCATCAACTCGTGCCAGTTTCCGTGGCCCTCCTTCTTTTGGTCGAAGGCCCCGCCTGCGCCGCCGTTCTCCATGGGCTCAGGTTCGAGGATGCCGAAGCCAGCACCCTGCGGGTCGGCGAGGAGTGCGAACCGCCCGGTGCCGGGAATGGTGTTGATGGGCTGGTGGACCCTGGCGCCCGCCTTGACCATCTGCGCGACGGCCTTGTCGGCGTCGTCGACCGCGAAATAGAGCATCCAGAAGGGCGGCATGCCCTTCGCCTCATCGGGCATGTCCATCGCACCGGCGACCATGTCGCCGCCGCTGCTGGCGAGGTGATAGGTGAAGCCCTCCATCCCCGCATCCTTGAATTTCCAGCCAAGTATGTTGGCGTAGAATTTCTCGGCGTCCTTGAGTTTGCCGGGTTCAGTCGAAAGCTCGTACCAGCAGGGGCTGCCGTGATGGGTCATTTCGCTTCTCCTTCCATCAGGATCGGCTCGAACCCGCCATAGATCATCCGCTTGCCGTCGAAGGGCATGTCGGGCATATCTCCGCCGGTCTCCATCATCTTCTTGTAGGCCGCGTCGCGGGTCGCCCTGTCGGGCCAGGTCATCCAGCAGAAGACCACCGTTTCGTCCGGTTTCGCTGCGACTGCGCGCTTGAAGTCGGTCTGCTTGCCGTCCGGCACGTCGTCGCCCCAGCCGACCCCCATTGAAATGGCGCCGAGCTTCTGGAAATCGGGCCACCACTTCGCCTCATGCGCGCGATAGGCCTCGCGGTTGGCGTTGGGGACCGGAATGACAAATCCGTCGATATAGCTCATGGCGATTCGCTCCCTGTTGCGCAAGAAAGTGTGAGCATGTAGGTTGGAAAAAACAACTGGCAGTTTGATTAAATGACTGAAGCGGGCAGAATTTCGCGTGCCGCGCCGCGCAGCGTCTATGACGAGGGTTGTATCGCGGCCCACGCGCTCGACCTTCTGGGCGACCGCTGGGCGATCCTGGTGATCCGCGAATTGATGTTCGGGGCGAAGCGCTTCGGTTTGATCCGCGCGGGCCTGCCGGGGATCAGCGCCTCGGTCCTGACGCAGCGGCTTGAGGGGCTGGAGGCGGGCGGCGTCCTGCTGCGGGTGCGGCTGCCGGAGCCTGCCGATGTGCAGGTCTACGAGTTGACTGAGCTGGGCCGTGGGGTCGGCCCGGTGATCGATGCGCTTTGCCGCTGGGGCGCGACGCTGCCGGGGCATGATCCGACGAAGTTCATCAGCCCCTCGGCGCTGATGCTCTCGATGCGCGCGATGATCCACAGGAAGGCTGCAAAGGGGCAGACGATCCGATCTGGCTTCGACCTTGGGCGCGAGAGTTTCCGTTGCGCGCTGGTCCAGGGGCACCTTGAGGTGGAGCGCGGCGCGGCGGAGGGTGACATCGTCTTTTCCGGCGCGCCGAACGCGATTGCGCCTGTGATCTATGGCTCGGCGCCGCTGACGCATTGGCTGTCATCGGAAGTGGTGACGGTTCATGGCGATCCGGCGCTTGGCCAGCGCTTCGTCGACCTGTTCAGTCTGCGGCGGGAATAGGCCCGAGCACCTCAGACCGCGCGGTCGAGTTTGGTTGACAGATGGATCAGGCTTTCGGAGCTTTTCACCCCCGTCATCTCGCCGATCTGGTCGAGTACGCCGTCAAGGACCGTCGTTGTAGGCGCCGCGATCTGCAGCAGGAAATCTACGCGTCCGGAGGTGGTGTGGATGCGCTCGACCTCGGCGATCGTCTTCAGCCGCGTCAGGATGTTGGCCTGCGCGCGCGGCTCGGTCGTCAGAAGCACTGTCGCGCGAATGCGGCTTTGCCGTGCGGCCTCGCCGAGCTTGACGGTATAGCCAGCGATGACCCCGTTGGATTCCAGTCGCTCGAGACGCGCCTGGATCGTTGACCGCGCCACCTTCAGCCGCCGTGCGAGCGTGGCCACGGAAACACGGGCATCCGCCGCGAGAAAGCCGAGGATTGAGCGATCGAGGTCGTCCATTTTGCAACACCGGCGATTTGATTGTCAGTTTCGTCATTCTAACGAAATCGCGCCACAAATCTACTATTTTGATCGGTAGAAATGTGCCCCATATGGACGCTCACTCGTTCAGGAAAAGGGCGGCTCATACGCACCTGGCCTGGTTGGTTGAAACGCGCAAGCGTCTCCCGACCCGTAAAGCCGGGGCAAGAGGTGGCTGCGCCTTGTTGGCAGGGATGACGCCGATGGGGCTTTCCAAGACGATCTGGGCGAATCCGTCCGAATTTCTTCGCATCGAGAAGCCGGTTGACCCGGTAATGTTCTTCGCGCCCGCTGTCCTTCAGGCGAGCGCGCGGACCTTCCTCGACGGCTTCCCCGGGCTTGTCACTTATGCGGTCAAGTCGAACCCCGACGAGATGGTGATACAGAATCTCGTCGCCGCTGGCATTGCCGGCTTCGATGTCGCCTCGCCTGTCGAGATCGAGATGATCGCGCGGCTGGCGCCGACGGCTGCGATGCACTACCACAACCCGGTCCGCGCCCGGCACGAAATCGAATATGCGGTGTCGATGGGCGTGAAGTCCTATTCGGTGGACAGCCGGTCGGAGTTGAAGAAGCTGGTCGAGCTCGTGCCGGCGGCAGGCACGGAGATTTCCGTGCGCTTCAAGCTGCCGGTCATGGGTGCGGCCTATAACTTCGGCGCCAAGTTCGGCGCGACCGAGGAGCTTGCGACAGAGCTTCTGCGCGAAGTTGCGGATCGCGGCTTCATTCCCTCGCTCACCTTCCACCCGGGCACGCAATGCACCGATCCAATGGCGTGGGATTCCTATCTGCGCGCGGCGGCAGGCATTTGCCGGAATGCGGGCGTCAAGGCGCACCGGCTGAATGTCGGCGGCGGCTTCCCCTCGCACCGGCTCCACAGCGAAGTGCCGCAGCTTCAGGCGATCTTTTCGCTGATCGGTCGCGTGGCCCAGGAGGCATTCGACGGCGAAGCCCCCGCGCTCGTTTGCGAACCGGGCCGTGCGCTTGTGGCCGAGAGCTTCACGCTCGCCGCGCGGATCAAGGGGCTGCGGGACGGGGAGCACGTCTTCCTGAACGATGGCACCTACGGCTCGCTCGACGAATTGCCGATCACCGGGATCATCGATCGGATTCACGTCGTGGCGCCTGATGGCGTTCGCCGCAGGGGCGAGGCACAACCGCGGGTGATCTTTGGGCCCACCTGCGACAGCGTTGACCGGCTGCCGGGCGAAGTCGATCTGCCGTCCGACCTGGAAGAAGGCGACTATGTGCTGTTCTCCGGCATGGGTGCCTATTCGACGGCGACCAATACCCGCTTCAACGGCTTCGGTGCCCTCGCCATTGCGACGGTGATGCGGCAGGACATCTGACCGAGGCGTTTCACATTTGCAGTGAACCGGAGTTCATCCGAATTCCGACCCCGTAAGTTCTGGCACAGCGCGAAACGTTCGAGCAATTGGACCGATGGAGGGCCGGCGTGTCACACGCCGGCCTTTTTCGTCTGCAAGGATGGAATCAAGGCCGCAACCGATCGTCAAGTCTGCAAACCTGGAATGGGGTTGAGGGATGTTTGGAACTAGAGTGGCATCGTGCTGCGTTGTCTTCACGTCCGGATCGGACAATCAGGGCGATAGAACGCGGCATTGTGTTACAGCCGGAAACAGCTTCGTGCGCTCACGCCAATGTGGAGCGCGAGCGACTTGGAGATGAGCGAAGATCAGGTAGGATCAGGCGAAGGGAAAGGATGCGTTTGACAAGATGGCACGGCTGACGGAACGCCTGCTGAAACTTCTGCGCATCGGCCGCCAGGTCGAGACGCAGAACCCGCCACGCGGGCGTGGACCCTGCGACCATGTGATCCTGCTCGACGGCACGCTGTCATCGCTCGAACCCGGCAACGAGACGAATGTCGGCCGGATCTATCGCCTTCTTCTGTCCCGCCCGTCCTCCACGCGGCTGTCGCTCTACTACGAGGCCGGCGTGCAGTGGCATGTCTGGCGCGACACCGTGCAGGTCGCGATGGGCCGCGGCATCAACCGACAGATCCGACGCGCCTATGGCTGGCTCTCGACCCGCTACCATCCGGGCGACCGTATCTTCCTTGTCGGCTATTCACGCGGCGCCTATGCGGCGCGGTCGCTTGCCGGGATGATCGACCAGGTCGGGCTGTTGCGCACGGAACACGCGACGGAGCGCAATGTTCAACTGGCCTACCGCTACTATCAGCGGGAGCCGGGCAGCATTGGGGAAAAGGCGTTCCATCGCCGGTTCTGTCATCCGCATGTCTCGATCGAGATGATCGGGGTTTTCGATACGGTCAAGGCGCTTGGCATGCGTCTGCCGTTCCTGTGGATGTGGACCGAGCCGCAGCACGAGTTTCACAATCACGCACTCAGCCCGGTCGTGAAGCACGGCTACCACGCGCTTGCGATGGATGAAAACCGAGCCGCCTTCGATCCGGTCCTGTGGGACACGAGCGATGGCAACTGGCAGGGACGGGTGGAGCAGGTCTGGTTTCATGGCACGCATGGCGATGTAGGCGGGCAACTCGGCGGATTTCGCACCGCCCGGCCTCTGGCCAACATCCCGCTCGTCTGGATGCTGGAAAAGATCGAACAGTGCGGCATCGACCTGCCAGCCGAATGGCGCATGGCGTTTCCGACCGATCCGGCCGCGCCGTCGGTCGGCACACTGCGCGGGTGGGGCAAGGCGTTCCTTCTCAGGGCGCGGCGGCGGCAGGGAAAGGATCAGTCGGAATCGATCCATCCAAGCGCTGCGGCGCGCAGGCCTTCACGGTTCTTCACGATGCCGCATATCGTGCCCGGATTTACCAGGCGCACGTGACAGCGGCGCGTCAGGCGACTTTCTGCAAGGATACCTCCGGCGCGATGCCAAGCGCGAAGCATATGTCGCGCGTCAGGTGGGGTCTGTTGAGCGTGTAGAAGTGCAGATCCTCGACCCCGCCTTCCAGAAGATCGTCGCAAAGCTCGGTCGCGATGGCTGTCGCCAGCAATTCTTCTCGCCCATCGCGGACGGCCGTCGTGAAGGCATCGTCAAGCCAGCCGGGCACGACTGCGCCGCAGCGTGCGGCGAAGCGCTTGGCGCCGGCCCAGGAGGTGATGGGCAGGATGCCGGGGATGATCGGTGCGGTTATGCCGGCCTTGTCGCAGGCGTCGCGGAAGCGGAAGAAGGTCTCCGCCTCGAAGAAGAACTGGGTGATCGCGCTGGCGGCGCCCGCGTCGATCTTGCGCTTCAGCCAGTCGACGTTGTCTGCAAGGTCCGGCGCTTCGGGATGCGCTTCGGGATAGGCACCGACGCGGATCGTGAAGCGTCCGGTCTCGGCCAGCGCCTCGATCAACTCGACGGACGAGGCAAAGCCATCGGGATGCGCGGCGAACCGGCCTTCGCCCTTGGGAGAGTCGCCGCGGAGCGCCACGATCTGGTTCACGCCGGCATCGGCATAAGCGGCGGCGATCTCCATCGTTTCGGCCTTCGTGGCCTCGACGCAGGTCAGATGGGCTGCGACATCCACGCCGTAATGCGCGCCAATGGTCGTCACCGCGTCATGGGTCAGCTCTCGCGTGCTGCCGCCGGCGCCGTAGGTCACCGATACGAAGGCCGGTTTCAGCGGCGCCAGCATCTGAGCCGTTTCCCACAGCCGGAATGAGGCGTCGAGCGTCTGGGGCGGGAAGAACTCGAAGGAAATGCGCGGTGCAGACATGATGTGATCCTTGTGTTGTCAGGTTCTTGTCTCATGGTTTGGAATGTGAGACAAATTCATAGTGTTCAACATAAATATGAGTCATGCAGCAAGTGAGGCGTCGTGCATCTGGAGTTGAGGCATCTCAGGACGATCAAGGCGATCCATGAAACCGGCGGCCTCGCGCGGGCCGCCGATACGCTCAACATCACGCAGTCCGCCCTGTCGCATCAGGTGAAGGGGATAGAGGATCAAGCCGGCGTGCAGCTTTTCGTGCGTCGGTCGAAGCCGTTGAAGCTTTCGGCGGCGGGAATGCGCCTCCTCCGGGCGGCCGAGCGGGTGTTGCCCGAGATGGAGGCGCTGAGCGAAGAGTTCCGTGCGCTCCGTTCCGGCAAGACCGGCCGGCTCCACATCGCGATCGAGTGCCATGCGTGCTTCGACTGGCTTTTCCCCGTGCTCGATCAGTTCCGCCACGCATGGCCGGATGTCGACGTCGACATCCGCCCCGGTCTGGCGTTCGAGGCGATGCCGGCGCTGTCGCGCGAAGAAGTGGATCTGGTGGTTTCATCCGACCCCGAGACCCTGCCGGGAGTGGTTTTCAACCCGCTGTTCGACTATGCGCCGACGTTGGTCGCAGCCAGCAGCAACCCTCTTGCCGCCAAATCCTATGTCGAAGCTGACGACTTCCGCGATCAGGTGCTCATCACCTATCCGGTCGACCGCACCAGACTCGACGCCTTCACGACACTTCTGATGCCTGCGAAGGTAGAGCCGCGCGCGGTCCGGCAGGTCGAGCTTACGGCGGTAATCCTGATGCTCGTCGCCGCCGACAGGGGCGTGTCGGTCCTGCCCGACTGGGTGCTGCGCGAGGTCAAGTATCGGCCAGACTATGTGACACGCCCGCTGACGGCCCGGGGTGTGTCAAAGCGCATGTATGCCGCAACCCGGACCGAGGATGCGGGCCAGCCGTTCATGGCGCATTTTCTCAAGCTCGCGCGGAGCGAACCCGTCAAGTTGCAGCGCGGTTGAACGCCTCCCTTGATCCCTGAGCCGGGACGGCGCATGATCGGGGCAGGCCGGTTTCACTTCAGGGAGGGCCGCAATGACGTTGATCTGCGTGCGCCGTCTCACTTACGGCCCTGTTCGGGCCCCGCATCCCGTGGTGCGGGGCGGATCGGACATATAGTGGTTCTCTGATCTGCCCGAAGGGCGCGGCACAATGCTCGCGTCCGCAATCTCCCGGAACAAGGGACATGACCCGTTCCGGCCGGACAGACGAGAGACCGATGACCATTCTTTCCCTCAACAACCTGGGCGTGACGCTTGGCGCGCCGCTCTTCGCCGGACTTGATCTCACCATGCATGCCGGCGACCGGCTTGGCCTTGTCGCGGCCAACGGCCGGGGCAAATCCACGCTTCTGCGCTGTCTCACGGGTGAAATCGTGCCCACGGAAGGCGAGGTCGTCCGCGCGCGGGGGCTGAAGATCGGGCACCTCGCGCAGGACCTGCCGGACGCGCTACTTCCGCTCACCTTCGCCGAGGCGGTTCTGGACACGCTGTCCTTGGAGCAGGCCGAGAGCGAAGGTTGGCGCGCAGAAATCGCGCTTGAGGACTTCGCCGTGCCGGAACCGCTGCGGTCACGTCCGCTTCGCGCGCTGTCCGGCGGGTGGCAGCGCATCGCGATGCTGGCGCGGGTCTGGGTGGGCGAGCCCGACCTGCTCTTGCTGGACGAGCCGACGAACCATCTCGACCTCGGACGGATCGGGTTTCTGGAGCGCTGGATCGCCGCACTGCCGCGGAATTTTCCGTTGATCGTGACCAGCCACGACCGGGCCTTCCTCGACCGGGTCACCAACCGGACGCTGTTCCTGCGCGAACAGGAAAGCCGCGACTTCGCGCTGCCCTACAGTCCGGCGCGCGCCGCGCTGGATGAAATTGACGCGGCCGGAGAGCGGCAGTTCCAGAACGACATGCGCACGGCCAACCAGCTTCGACGGCAAGCGGCGAAGCTGAAGAACATCGGGATCAACTCGGGCAGCGATCTCCTGACGGTCAAGACCAAGCAACTCAGGGCGCGCGCGGAACGGATCGAAACCGCGGCCCGGCCCGGGCATCGCGACCGCTCGGCCGGCCTGATCCGGCTTGAAGGTAGCGGCAGTCATGCCCGCGCCCTCGTGACCCTGGAGGACCTTGCAATCTCGGCGCCGGACGGGGCGCTTCTTTATCGGACCGGGCGCAAATGGATCGGGCCGGGGGATCGCGTCGCCCTGCTTGGCGCAAACGGCACGGGAAAGACCCGGCTTCTCGAAGCGGTCGTCTCCGCGATCGGTGGCGGCGACGGGCCGCGTGTATCCCCTACCGTCGTTCTTGGATATGCCGATCAGGGTCTGACGCAGATTGCCCCCGACGACACGCCGCACGACGCCATCGTCGCGCGGTTCCCGGTCGGCGATCAGGCCGCGCGCAGCCTTCTGGCCGGTGCGGGGATCGGCTTTGACCTTCAGACGCGGCCGGTTGCGCGGCTATCGGGTGGGCAACGCGCCCGGCTTGCGATGCTGGTCCTGCGACTTGCGCGGCCCAATCTCTATCTCCTCGACGAGCCGACGAACCACCTGGATATCGAGGGGCAGGAGGCGCTTGAGGACGAACTCACGGCGGGCGAGACAAGCGCGCTTCTGGTGTCGCATGACCGGGCGTTCATCCGCGCGGTGGCGAACCGGTTCTGGCGGATCGACGGCAAGCGGATGGTCGAGGAGGACGATCCGGAAGCGTTCTTTGCCGGGATGCTGGAAGCTGGCACGGAGTAAGCCGGCAATGCTGCCGCGGACAGTCGGGCGCAGGCCGGTGCGGTGATGGCATCGCGACGATGTATTCCTCTGCCATCGCGGCCGTCCCGCTGCCGCGCAGGGCCAAGTGTCCTGACAATGCAAGCTGCATCGCGCTCGTTCTATTCCGCCGCATTCGCCTGCGAAAGGCAGGGGGCAGAATGCGGTCCTGTCCACAAGTTGTCGGATGATTGCTTTTACGAGTTTGACTTCGATACTCCAGCACTTGGCATCGGGCGGGCCGCCGCGTATAGGCACGGCCTGACGCAAAGGAGCCATCGCCCATGCAAGGCAGCGCGAACCTCAACCTGATGATCAAGGCGGCCCGCAAGGCCGGCCGCAGCCTCGTCAAGGATTTCCGCGAGGTCGAGAACCTTCAGGTCTCGATCAAGGGGGCGGGCGATTTCGTCAGTCGGGCGGATCTCGCCTCTGAAAAGATCATTCGCGATGAGCTGATGGCCGCGCGGCCGACATACGGTTGGCTCGGCGAGGAATCGGGTGCCACCGACGGTGCCGACCCGACGCGCCGCTGGATTGTCGATCCTCTGGACGGGACGACCAACTTCCTTCACGGACTGCCGCACTGGGCGGTGTCGGTCGCGCTTGAGCACAAGGGCGAGATCGTTGCGGGCGTCGTCTTCGATCCCGCCAAGGACGAGATGTTCGTGGCCGAGAAAGGTCAGGGCGCCTGGATGAACGAAAGCCGGATCAGGGTTTCGGGGCGCCGGACGATGGCGGATGCGCTGTTCGCCACGGGCGTGCCATTCGGGACGAAAAAGACCTTGCCTGCGACGATGCGCGACCTGGCGCGCCTGATGCCCGTTTGTGCCGGCGTCCGGCGCTGGGGTGCGGCGGCGCTCGACCTCGCCTACGTCGCCGCGGGGCGATTCGACGGATTTTGGGAGCGCGAGCTTGGCGCGTGGGACGTGGCGGCGGGCCTTTTGCTGGTGCGTGAGGCTGGCGGGTTTGCCGAATCCGTGCGCGAGGGGCGGGACATCTTCGAAAGCGGCGCGGTAATCGCCGGGAATGGCGAGCTGTTCGCACCGCTCGCCAAGCTTCTGCGCGAGCCCGCCTGAGATGGGCAGGCGCGGGTCGCGTCAGTTGCGGACGGCGAAGAACGTCAGCGAATTCAGACCCTGACCTGAAGGCTGGTAGGTGCAGCGCATCTGTCGCACGACCGGCACCTTGACCTGTTCGAGAACCCGCCCGCCCCGGTTTCGATCGCCGAAGAGTTCTGACATGGCGATGGTCCGGTATCCGTTAGGCCGGCAACTGATGTCGGCTGCCGTCCAGGCGACACCGCCATTGCACCTTTTGCGGCGCAAGGCGATGGCGACATCGCGGCGCTGCGCTTTCCAGGCCAGTTGGCCGTCGCAGCGCAACTGCGGACCAGTGACCCGGTAGGTTCCGTTCGGTTCCAGACAGAAGTGCAGCCGGTAGCGGCCGTAGAGTTCCCTGTCGGCGCTGTAGCAACCGGCGGCGACCGCCCCTTTCTGCAAGCCGGGCATGTTGACGCGCGAATCGAGGTTCTGCGCCAGAGACGGCGGGGCGAGCGTGAGAAGGAAGCCGATAACCAGGGAAAAAGCCGAAAGCCGCATGATCGAAGCTCCTCTGCATGGTCGCCCGCCGCGCCCGGTCGGGCCTATGCCGAAACTAGCATGAACGCTTCGATTCGTGATGACCCCGCCGAGGGGATGAGCAAGATCTCACTTTCTCCGGCGGCGGACGCTCGGAATGGTCGACGGGGAATACTCCGCGCCGGGATGCGGGGGGTGGCCGGCATTGCGCTGCCAGTAATCCTTCCCGCCACGCCGCAGCCAGACGGGAAACGTCAGGATGATCCCCGCGATGAAGCCGCCGGTATGCGCCCAATAGGCGACCCCGCCGCCCTCGACGGGTGTTCCCAGGCCGCCGAAGATCTGCATTCCGAACCAGAGGCCGAGCATGATCCAGGCGGGGACCGTGAAGACCCGGAAGAAGATGACGAAGATCAGGAGGATGTCGACCTTCGCCCGCGGAAAAAGCAGCAGATAACCGCCGAGCACCCCGCCAATGGCGCCCGAAGCGCCAACAGTCGGGACCACCGACCCGGGGTCCGCGGCGATATGGGCGAGCGCGGCGGCCACGCCGCTTGCCAGGTAGAACGCAAGGAAGCCCAGATGGCCAAGCTGGTCCTCGAGGTTGTCACCGAATATCCACAGAAAGAGCATGTTGCCCGCAAGGTGCATGATGCCCGCGTGCAGGAACATCGAGGTGAAGACGCCGCGCACTTCGCCACCCTGCGTCACCGCCGCCGGGATCATCGCCCAGTCGCGCCAGAAGCCCATCATTGCGCGCTCGCTGCCGGTATAGGGCATTTGCAGAAGGAACGCCGCAATGTTTGCCGCGATCAGCGCGTAAAGGACATAGGGCGTCCGTTCGGAAGGGTTGTGATCGCGGATCGGGAACATTGGCCGAGGCTTCCCGATCCGCGCTGTTTCGTCAAGCGGAACCGGCCTCGACCAGAAGGGCCGCGTTGCCGCCCGAGGCGGTGGTGTCGACGCAGACATGGCGTTCATGGACGACATGGCCGAGATCCGGCATGGCCGTGATCAGCGGCAGGATCGGGCCGTCGCGGCGGGCAAGCGCCGTGGCATAGGCCCGCGCCTCATCCTCGCCGCCCCACCAGAGGACGCCGGCAAAGCCCTTCAGATCGCCAAGCGCGGCGGGGTCGAGCGCACCCGCGACCACGATGGCGCTGCCGCCAAGCGCATGGATCGCCTCCGACTGCGCCTCGGTCGCCTCGGGGCCGGGGCCGAGGCAGAGAAACGGCCCGCGCGGCAGAAGCGTCAGGCGGTTCGACTCGCCCGTCGGCCCCGGCAGGTCGATGCGCCGGAGGGGCGAGCCGTCCTTCGGCGCGGCCGAAAGAGCGGCCTGGACCTTGGCGGGGTTGGCCGTGCCCGAAGGTTCGCCCGCGGCCTTCGCGGGGCCGGGCGCGGCGAAACGGCGGAGGTACTCCGGCCCGCCCGCCTTCGGCCCGGTTCCCGACAGCCCCTCGCCGCCGAAGGGCTGCGAGCCGACGACGGCGCCGATCTGGTTGCGGTTGACGTAGATGTTGCCGACATGGAGGGCTTCGGTCACTTCCTGCACGCGGTTGTCGATCCTCGTGTGAAGTCCGAAGGTCAGGCCGTAACCGGTTGCGTTCACGTCATCAATCACCTTCGGCAAATCCTCGGCGGCAAAGGCCGCCACATGCAGGACCGGGCCGAAGATCTCGCGCTTCATCTCGGCGATACCGTTCACCCGGATGACTGTCGGGGCGATGAAGTGGCCGTTCCTCGGCGTCGACAACTGACGTAGCAGACGGCCCTCCCTGCGGGCCTTCTCGACATGGGCGCGGATAGCTTGTTCCGCTTTGGCGTCGATGACCGGGCCGACATCGGTGGCAAGGTGCCAAGGGTCGCCGACCGTCAGTTCCTCCATCGCCCCGTAGAGCATGTCGGTGAAATGCGGGGCGATGTCATCCTGCACATAGAGGCAGCGCAGGGCCGAACAACGCTGACCCGCAGACTGGAACGACGAGGCGACGATGTCGCGCACCGCCTGTTCCGGCAGCGCGGTCGAGTCGACGATCATCGCGTTCAGCCCGCCCGTCTCGGCGATCAGCGGCGCGCCGGGGGCGAGATGTTCGGCCATCGCCCGGCGGATCAGGAGTGCGGTCTCGGTCGAGCCAGTGAAGCACACGCCCCCGACGCGGGGGTCCGAGGTCAGCTTCGCCCCGACCGTCGCGCCATCGCCGGGCAGGAGTTGCAGCGCCGAAGCGGGGATGCCCGCCTTGTGCAGCAGCGCCACGGCATGGGCGGCGATGAGCGGGGTCTGTTCGGCGGGTTTCGCCAGCACTGCGTTGCCTGCCGCAAGCGCGGCGGCGATCTGGCCGGTGAAGATCGCCAGCGGGAAGTTCCAGGGGCTGATGCAGGCGACGACTCCCAGCGGTGGCTGGTCCAGTTCCAGTCCACGCGCGGCGTAGTAGCGCAGGAAGTCCACCGCTTCGCGGAGTTCGGCTACCGCATCGGCCAGCGTCTTTCCAGCCTCTCGCGCCAGAAGCGCGAAGATCGGGCCGAAGTTCTCTTCGTAGAGATCAGCCGCGCGGCCGAGTATTTCCGCCCGCCCGGACGCCGACGCTTTCCACGGCTTCGCGGCCCGCAGGGCGCTTTCGACATCCTCCTTCGTTGCGTCCTGCACCCGCCCGACCAGCGCGCCGGTAGCCGGGTTCAGGACGCGTTTCGGGCTTGCTCCGATGACCTTGCCGGCCAGTATCGGCTGGGCGCTGAATTCGGTCTTGCCGTAAGGGTCGCGGGCGTCATCGATGCGGGCGAGGGTGGGCGCGTCGGTCAGGTCGAAGCCTTCGGAGTTGCGGCGTTCCGGCGCGAAAAGCTCCGGCCCCTTGCGGATCGCGCGGTTGGTCAGGTTCGGCAGTATTTTCGCGACCGCGTCGAGCGGGCAGGCGGCGACCTCTTCCGGCGGCACATCCTCGTCCACGATCTGATTGACGAAAGAAGAGTTGGCGCCGTTTTCGAGCAGCCGCCGGACGAGATAGGCGAGCAGGTCGCGGTGCGCGCCGACGGGGGCATAGATGCGGCAGCGGGTGCCGTGTTTCTTCAGGACGATGTCGTGCAGCCTTTCGCCCATGCCGTGCAGGCGCTGGAACTCGAAAGGCTTGCCCTCGCCCATGTCGAGGACCGTGGCGACGGTATGGGCGTTGTGGGTGGCGAATTGCGGATAGATGCGGTCGGTCATCGACAGAAGCTTCTTCGCGTTGGCGATGTAGCTCACATCGGTCGCCTCCTTGCGGGTGAAGACCGGAAAATCCTCAAGCCCCAAGACCTGCGCGCGCTTGATCTCGGCATCCCAGTAGGCGCCCTTGACAAGCCGCACCATGATCTTCCGGTCGAGCTTTTCGGCCAGCGCATGAAGCCAGTCCAGAACCGGCCCGGCGCGGCGGCCATAGGCCTGCACCACGACGCCGAAGCCATCCCAGCCGGCCAGATCGGGGTCGCTCAGCACCGCCTCGATCACCTTGAGCGAGATGGTCAGCCGGTCGGCCTCCTCGGCGTCGATGTTGAAACCCATCCGCGCCGTCGCCGCCTGCCGGGCGAGATCGCGCACGACCGGCACCAGTTCCTTCATCACGCGGCCTTCCTGCGCCACCTCGTAGCGGGGATGGAGCGCCGAGTGCTTGACCGAGATGCCCGGATTGTCGCGGATGTCATCGCTTTTCGCGGCCGCCGAAATGGCCGCGATCGCCTTGGAATAGGCCTGCGCGTAGCGTTCGGCATCGTCGGCCGTCTTCGCCGCCTCGCCCAGCATGTCGTAGGAATAGCTGTAGCCTTGGGCCTCCATCCTGGCGGCCCGTTCCATCGCGGCGTTGATCGTCTCGCCAAGCACGAACTGGCGGCCCATCTCCTTCATCGCCTGCCGCACGGCGCGGCGGATCACCGGCTCACCCAGGCGCTTCACGGCACCGCGCAGGTGGCCGACGATGCCCGGCTCGCGTTCCTCCAGCACCTTGCCGGTCAGCATCAGTGCCCAGGTCGAGGCGTTGACCAGCGACGAGGCGGAGTGGCCGAGATGCTTGCCCCAGTCCGAGGGCGCGATCTTGTCCTCGATCAGCGCGTCCATCGTGTCGGCGTCGGGCACCCGCAACAGCGCCTCGGCGAGACACATGAGCGCGATGCCCTCCTCGGTCGAAAGCCCGTATTCGGCGAGGAAGACCTCCATCAGCCCGGGACGCACGTCGGCGCGGATCTGGCGCACCAGGTCGGCGCCGGCATCCGCGATGCGCTTGCGCGCGGTTGGGTCGAGCGCAGCTTCAGCGATCAGCGTTTTCACCAGCGGCGCCTCGGCGGCGAGCGAGCCGGTTTCGATGTTTTGCCAGTGCTTGTTCATGCGGTCCTCCTGCTGATGACCCATGATATAGCTTGCTTGATGGGCAGTTTGCCTGAATTATCGCTCTGAATGGGAGAATGAACCAAAACATGGCTCTTTCACATGCCAAATGAACTTCATGAGCTGGACCGCTTCGACACCGCGATTCTGCGGGCGCTTTCGGAGGACGGTCGGATGCCGGTAACAGAACTCGCGCGGCGCATCGGGCTGACCAAGACGCCGACCCAGGCGCGGGTCAAGCGGCTTGAGGATGCGGGCGTCATCGCGGGATATCGCGCCGTGCTCAGCCCGATCCGCATGGGTCTGGCGCATGTCGCCTATGTCGAGGTGCGGCTGTCGGATACGCGTGAAGCAGCGCTGCAGGCCTTCAACAAGGCGGTGCGGGCGCTGCCGGAGGTCGAGGAATGCCACATGATGGCGGCCGGCTTCGACTATCTGATGAAGGTCAGGACCAGCGATATCGCCGACTACCGCCGGGTGCTGGGAGAGCGTATCTCGACGCTGCCGCATGTCGCCTCGACCTCAACCTATGTTGCAATGGAAGCGGTGAAAGAGGCGGGGATTTAGCTGCCGGCCGACCCCGATCGCAGTTGCCGAAGATGGCCGGACGCGGATAGGAAGGGCATGCGGCCGCTTGCTGGAACAGGTAGACAGACCCGACTTAAAATCGGAGGCCTTCGGGCGTGAGGGTTCGAGTCCCTCAGCGGCCACCACACACCGTCAGAGGCGCGCGTTGCCATGGTTGCATAGAACCTTCGGGAAGATTTTACTTGCCCTGCGCCTCTCCCCGTATATTGATTCAGCAATCAACAAAAACACACAAACCAACTGGGGAGCCGACAAATGAACGACGAAATCAAGTATCTTGCGCAACGCACCGCAATGCGCAAGCACAGCCGCCGCGCCTTTCTTGGCCGTGCCGCAGCGCTCGGAATCACGGCGGCGACGGCCAATACGCTTCTGGCCTCAGCTGCGCGCGCCCAGGAACCAAACAAGGGCGGCACGCTCAAAATGGGCCTCGGCGGCGGCGAAAGCACCAACTCCCTCGACCCCGCGCTGGCGCTGGCTCAGGTGGCCTTCATGTATCTGATGACCACCGGCGATCGGCTGACCGACATGTCGCCTGAAGGCGAAGTAATGCCGCGCCTGGCCGAAACCATCGAGAGTTCGGCCGACGCCAAGGTCTGGTCGTTCCAGATCCGGAAGGGTGTGGAGTTCCATGACGGCAAGACGCTGACGCCCGAAGATGTGCTGATGACCCTTCAGCGCCATTCCGACGAAAAGTCGCAGTCCGGCGCGCTTGGCATCATGCAGGGCATCGAATCGATGCGGGTGGACGGCGACCGGGTTGAAGTGACCCTGAGTTCGCCCAATGCCGACTTGCCGACGCTGATGGCCGACTACCACCTGATCATCCAGCCCGGCGGCGGCATGGACAAACCGGATGCCGGGATTTTCACGGGTCCCTACAAGATGGTGACGAACGAACCCGGCGTGCGCCACGTGATGGAGAAGTTCGCCAATCATTGGGACGAGTCGCGCGGGCATTACGACACGATCGAAATGCTGGTGATCAACGACGCGACGGCGCGCAACGCGGCGCTGCAATCGGGCCAGGTGCAGATGGTCAACGGGGTCGAGCCGCGCGTGGCCGACCTTCTGAAGCGCAGTCCGGGCATCACGGTGATTCCGGCCGCGGGCCGCGGGCACTACGTCTTCATCATGCACTGCAACACGGCGCCGTTCGATAACAACGATCTCAGGCTGGCACTCAAGTATGCCATCGACCGGCAGGAGATGGTCGACAAGATCCTCGCGGGTTATGGCTCCATCGGCAACGACTTCCCGATCAACACGTCCTATCCGTTGTTCGATGCCTCGATCCCGCAGCGCGAGTTTGATCTTGAGAAGGCGGCCGAGCATTACAAGAAATCCGGGCATGACGGCAGCCCGATCGTTCTGCGCACCGCCGACGGCGCCTTTCCCGGTGCGGTGGACGCAGCGCAGCTCTTCCAGGAATCGGCTGCCAAGGCGGGTATTCCGCTTGAAATCAAGCGCGAGCCGAATGACGGCTACTGGTCCGAGGTCTGGAACAAGCAGCCGTTCTGTGCGTCGTACTGGGGCGGACGCCCGGTGCAGGACCAGATGTACTCGACCGCCTATCTGTCCTCGGCGGACTGGAACGACACGCGGTTCTTCGATCCGCACTTCGATGAAGTGATCATGCAGGCGCGGGGTGAGCTTGACGCGACCAAGCGCAAGGCGCTTTACACCGAGGCGGCAATGCTGGTGCGCGACGAAGGCGGCGCAATCATCCCGATGTTCAACGATTTCATCTCGGCCTACAACGAACAGGTCGCGGGATGGACCAACAACCCCAATCAGGACATGATGAACGGACTGGCCGGCGTGCTTTGCTGGCAAGCCTGACGCGGAGGACGCGCGCTTGCATCCTGTACTAAAGCTTCTTGCCCAGCGCCTGGCGCTGGGCATCCTCCTGCTTCTGGCCGCGTCGATCCTGATTTTCGTCGGCACCCAGATTCTGCCCGGCGACGTGGCGCAATCGATCCTCGGCCAGTCGGCGACGCCGCAGGCGCTGGCCAACCTGCGTGAGAAACTGGGATTGAACGATCCCGCATCCACCCGCTATTTCGCCTGGCTCGCGTCGGCGCTTCAGGGTGATCTCGGCACTGCGCTGACCAACGGGCAGGATATTGCCCAGGCGATGGGCCAGCGCCTGGGCAACACGCTTTTCCTCGCCTTCTGGGCCGCGGTCATCTCTGTGCCGCTGGCGATCCTTCTGGGTCTTCTGGCCGTGCGTTATCAGGGCCGCTGGCCGGACAAGCTGATCTCGGCGGTAACGCTTACGACGGTGTCGGTGCCGGAATTCCTGCTGGGATACATCATGATGTTCTTCCTCGCGGTGCAATTCCGCGTCTTTCCATCGGTCTCGTCGATTCATGATGGCATGTCGCTCCTCGACAAGCTTCAGGCCATCGGTCTGCCGGTTCTCGTTCTGGTGCTCGTGGTTCTCGGCCACATGATGCGCATGACCCGCGCAGCGATCCTGAACGTCATGCAGTCGGCCTATGTGGAGACGGCAGAACTGAAGGGTCTGCGCCCGTTCACCATCATCGCCAAGCACGCCTTTCCAAATGCCATCGCGCCTGTGGTGAACGTTGTGATGATCAACCTCGCCTACCTTGTCGTCGGCGTCGTCGTGGTTGAGGTCGTGTTCGTCTATCCCGGCATGGGTCAGTATCTGGTCGATCACGTGTCAAAGCGCGACGTGCCGGTCGTGCAGGCCTGCGGGCTTGTCTTCGCGGCGGTCTATATCGGGCTCAACATGCTTGCCGACATCATCTCGATCCTGGCGAATCCGAGACTGAGGCACCCGAAATGAGCCGGATACCTCTTTCCGCGATGATCGGGCTCTTTTTCACCGGCGCCTATTTCTTCGCCGCGATCTTCGCGGGCTGGCTTGCGCCCTATGGGCTTTCGGAAATCGTCGGCGGCGTGTGGGAGCCGTCTTCGGCCAAGAATCTTCTTGGCACCGACTCCATCGGGCGCGACCTGCTCAGCCGGATGATCTATGGCGGGCGCACGACGATCTTCGTCGCGACCGCTGCGACGATCCTGAGTTTCGTCACCGGGTCCGTTCTTGGCTTCATAGCCGCGGTCGCCGGCGGCTGGGTCGATCAGGCCCTGTCGCGTTTCGTCGATCTTGTGATGTCGATTCCGTCCCTGATCTTCGCCCTCGTCGTGTTGTCGGTGATGCCGGTGACTCTGCCGGTCTTGATCGTCGTGATGGGCCTTCTGGACTCGACGCGCGTATTCCGTCTCTCCCGGGCTGTCGCGGTCGACATCACCGTGATGGATTATGTGGAGGCCGCGCGGTTGAGAGGCGAGAAGCTGATCTGGATCATCTTCCGCGAGATCCTGCCCAACGCGCTTTCGCCGCTCGTCGCCGAGATGGGCCTGCGCTTCATCTTCGCGGTGCTGTTCATCTCGACGCTGTCATTCCTCGGGCTTGGCGTCCAGCCGCCTTTGGCCGACTGGGGCGGGATCGTGAAAGAGAACCGCGAGGGCATCGTCTACGGCATTCCCGCCGCGCTGATCCCGGCGATCGCCATCGCGACGCTGGCGATCTCGGTCAACCTGGTGGCGGACTGGATTCTCAACCGCACCACGAGCCTGAAAGGGGGCCGCGGTGGCTGATACCCTGCTCGAAGTCCGCAACCTCAAGATCGGCGCAACTGTCTATCCGCCCGGCGAGCCGGCGCAGGATATCGAGATCGTGCATGGCGTGTCGTTCTCGCTGGAAAAGGGCAAGGTGCTGGGCCTGATCGGCGAATCCGGCGCCGGAAAGTCGACGATCGGGCTGTCGTCCATGGCCTATGGCCGCGGCGGCGTGCGCATTGTGGGGGGCGAGGTGTTCCTGAACGGCCGCGACATCCTGAAGGGTAGCAACAAATACCTGCGGTCGCTGCGCGGCAAGGAAGTCACCTATGTCGCGCAATCGGCGGCGGCGGCCTTCAATCCCGCCAAGAGGCTCATGGAACAGGTGATTGAAGCGACGCTGAAGCACAATCTCTGCTCGAAGGCGGAGGCCGAAAAACGGGCGGTGACGCTGTTCGCGAAGCTTGGCTTGCCAAATCCCGAAACCTTCGGCGACCGGTATCCGCACCAAGTGTCGGGTGGCCAGCTTCAGCGCGCAATGACGGCGATGGCGCTTTGCCCCGAACCCGACCTCGTGGTCTTCGATGAACCGACCACCGCGCTTGACGTGACGACGCAGATCGACGTTCTGGCCGCGATCAAGGATGCGATCCGCGATACCGGGGTCGCTGCGCTCTATATCACGCATGACCTCGCGGTGGTGGCGCAGGTTTCCGATCACATCATGGTGCTGCGCAACGGCGAGATGGTCGAATACGGCGAGGTGCGACAAATCATCGAGGCCCCGCGTGAGGACTACACCCGCGCGCTCGTCTCTGTCCGCTCCATCGAGCATGAGGAAAAGCGACCCACCGAAAAGCCGGTCCTGCAGGTCGAGAACATCACCGCCCGCTATCGGGGCACGAAGTTCGATGTCCTGAAAAACGTGAGCGTCGAGCTGCACCCTGGGCAAACGCTGGCGGTCGTCGGCGAAAGCGGATCGGGCAAATCGACGCTCGCCCGCGTCATCACCGGATTACTGCCGCCCTCGAGGGGCCGGATCGTCTTCGCGGACCGCGAATTGACGGCTGACTTCAACGACCGCCCGCGCGACGACCTGCGCGAATTGCAGATGATCTACCAGATGGCCGACGTGGCGATGAACCCGCGCCATACCGTCGGCACCATAATCGGTCGTCCGCTGGAGTTCTACTTTGGCCTGCGCGGCGCCGAAAAGCGCAAGCGCATCCAGGAACTGCTCGACGAGATCGAGATGGGCGAGGGCTATATCGACCGCTACCCGGCCGAGTTGTCGGGCGGGCAGAAGCAGCGCGTCTGCATCGCCCGGGCGCTGGCCGCCAAGCCCAGGATGATCATCTGCGACGAGGTGACTTCGGCGCTCGATCCGCTGGTGGCCGACGGCATCCTGAAGCTTTTGCTGGAATTGCAGAAGATCGAGCATGTGGCCTATCTCTTCATCACGCACGATCTGGCGACCGTGCGCGCGATCGCCGACAGCATCGCGGTGATGTATCAGGGTGAGGTGGTCCGCTACGGCTCCAAGACCGACGTGCTGTCGCCGCCCTTCGACGACTACACCGACCTTCTGCTGTCGTCAGTGCCGGAGATGAAGCTCGGCTGGCTGGAGAACGTGATCGAACACCGCAAGATGGAGAGTGCCGGGAATTGACCGCTTCACCCTTGGCGCGAAAGCTTCTGCTGATCATCCTCGACGGCGTGCCTTACGCGAACTGGCGCCGCTATTTCGGCAATCTCGAAGGATGGGTCCAATCGGGCGAGGCGCGGGTCTGGAAGATGCGGGCCGTGCTGCCCTCGACTTCGGCCTGCTGCTACGCCTCGATCCATACCGGGGTCAGTCCGCAGGTCCATGGCGTGACCTCGAACGAGACGATCTTTCGAGTCAGCCAGCCGGACATCTTCTCCGAGGTGACGAAGGCCGGCGGGCTGACCGGGGCGGTCACCCATTCCTTCTGGTCGGAATTCTTCAACCGCCATCCCTTCGATTTCGTCCGCGACATCGAATATGACGAACCGGGCGAGGGGCCGATCAGCCACGGACGGTTCCACACCATGACCGGCTACGGCCACGACAACCAGATGACGCCCTCGGATGTCGACCTTTTCGCCACGCTGACGCGGCTTTGCCTCTTCAAGGGCATCGACTACGGCATCCTGCATAGCTGCACGCTCGACAGCATGGGCCACCGGTTCGGACATGACGTGATCGAGATGGACAAGGCCTGCTGCGCCGCCGACGCGATGCTGGCGCCCTTCATCCCGAAATGGCGCGAGGCGGGGTACGATGTGATCGTCACCGCCGATCACGGCCAATCCCCGCGCGGCCATCACGGCGGGGCAGGGGGTGATCAGCAGGATTTCGCGCTTTACTATTTCGGTGAAGGCGAAGGGCCGGATGCCGATGCGCTTCTCGATCAATTGTCGCTGGCCCCGACGATCCTCAAACGGCTCGGCGTGCCGGCGCCCGGCACGATGAAAGCCACGCCGTTTCTGACCTGATGCGCGTCGCCGTTATCGGGGCAGCGCACCCTCGCCCAGTGTCTTGATCTCCTCCACGATGCGCGCAAAGGCGTTGCGGGCGCGGGCCGACATGTGTCGGGCGCGCAGCCAGCCATGCACCAGACCCGGTTCGGTCACGCATCTTGCCGTGCCGCCCGCCGCCACGATCCGCGCGGCATAGTCGGCGCTGTCATCAGCCAGGGGGTCGCATTCGGCGGCGCTGAGAAAAGCTGGCGGCAGGCCGGTGAAGTCGCTGTCGTTGAGGGGGTTGGCCGTCGGGTCCGCGGGGTCGCCGCCGCCCTCGGGCATGCGGATCGAGGCATAGAAGTCCACATCGGCGCGGGTCAGGAGCGGGGCGTTGGCATGGCGGCGCAGGCTCCCCGCATCGGGGCGGCCGAACGCCAGTCCCGCATAGATCAGCACCATGCCCCGCAGGCCGAGCCATTCGTCGCGCGTCGCGTGGGCCACCGCCGCGGCGAGGTTTGCGCCCGCGCTGTCGCCCGCGATCACCAGCGGGCCGTCCCATTCCCCGGCGGCGGCTCGGGTCGCGGCAACGGCGTCGTCGAAGGCCGCCGGATGGCGGTGTTCGGGGGCGAGCCGGTAGTCGACAGACGTCACCCTGTAGCCGGTCGATCCGCAGATTTCCGCGCAGATACCGTCATGGCTGTGCAGCCCGCCCACCACGAAGCCGCCGCCGTGGAAGTAGAGCACCGTCGCGCGCGGATGCGCCTCACGCAGGTAGACACGGGCAGCAACGCCGCCAAGCGGCCGGTCTGTGGCCAACACCCCCGCGGGATAGGGCGCGTCGAAGTCTCGGCACATGCGATCGTAGATCTCGCGCTGGCGGGCGACGGGGGCATTGATCGCGTCCGGCGGATAGCTTTCCTCGGTCTTGCGGATGAAGGCCCAGATTTCGGCGTCGATGAGTTTGAAGTAGTCGGGCTCCGTCATCGCCATGCCCCCATTATTTACCGCTCTTGATAGCCACGCGTTGGCGTAACTCGCCGGTTTTCGCGTCAAATATCAGGATTTCTTCGCCATCGGTCACGATCGCGACCCATCCGCGTCCGGCAGTTACCGCTGCGGCCTGCGCGCCGTCCGGCAAGGCCAGACCGTCTGGAATGGTCGGCGGAGGGGTCACTGCGGCCGGCAAGCGGATGACAAGCAGCGCGATGATCGTTATCAGGCCAAGGATCATGGTCCCGGCCAGAACCGAGACCAGCAACTTCAGAAAGCGGAGCTCCGGCGGAGTGCCGGCGCTGCCCTCGTTCGGAGCTTGGTTCATGTCGGATGCCACCGGCGCAGTCCTTCGCATCGTGATCGGGCAGGAACCGCCCGACCGTCTTGATAAGGCGCTGGCGCGCGATGTGCCAGAAGAAGCGGCGCTGTCGCGCTCCCGAATCGCCAAGCTTCTGGCCGAAGGGGCGATCCGTCGCGAAGGCGTCATTGTCACCAATGCGAAGGCCAAGGTCTGGGAAGGCGACGTTTTCGACATCGCTCTGGGGCAGGCGGAAGCGGTCGAGACCCGGGCCGAGAACATTCCGCTGGCCGTCGTCTGGGAGGATGAGGATCTGATCGTCATCGACAAACCCGCGGGCATGGTGGTGCATCCCGCGCCGGGCTCAAAGGACGGGACGCTGGTCAACGCGCTTCTGCACCATTGCGGCGACACGCTTTCGGGCGTCGGTGGCGAAAGGCGGCCGGGTATCGTCCACAGGATCGACAAGGACACGTCGGGGTTGCTGGTGGTCGCGAAATCCGACCGCGCCCATCACGGCCTTGCCCGCCAGTTCGAGAAGCATACGGTCAACCGCCGCTATCTGGCGCTTGTGCATGGTGTGCCGGATGCCGGCGATCCAAGGTTGCACGGGACCAAGGGCACGAATTTCGAACCAGGCGGCATCTTGAAAATCACGACGCAGCTTGCGCGCCACAAGACCGACCGGCAACGGCAAGCGGTGCAGTTCCACGGCGGGCGCCACGCGGTGACCCGTGTGCGTGTGCTGGAGCGCTACGGCCAGCCACCCGTGCTTGCGCTGGTCGAATGCTGGCTGGAAACCGGCCGGACGCATCAGATCCGCGTTCACATGGCCCATATCGGCCATGGGCTGGTCGGGGACCAGACCTATGGGGGCAGGCGTCGTGTTTCCGCCAAGGCGCTCGGCGACGCCGCTGCGGACGCGGTCTCTTCATTTCCGCGTCAGGCGCTTCACGCTGCGACCCTGGGTTTCACCCATCCCGTGACCGGGCGCGACATGGCGTTTGAAAGCCCGTTGCCCAACGACTTCTCCACGCTCCTGCGGTGCCTGGAGACTCCCGCATCGTGATGGGCGGTTGTGGAGCAGCAACGCCTCCACGCCGGGAAGCCGGGCGGGCGAAGGCCGTTCGCAGATCACCACGGGCGGGAGAGCACCGATGAACGTGACATTCGGCCTTCTTCTGCATGTGGGTCTGCAGATCGTGACCATTTCACGCGCCATCACCCGCCCGGACCGGGAGCCGGCCGCGCGGGTCGCCTGGGTGCTCGTCGTTCTCGCGCTGCCGTTCCTCGGCATCGTGCTCTACCTGCTCTTCGGAGAGACGAGCATCGGCAAGAAGAAACGCGCGCGGATGCGCGCGGTGATCGCGCGGCTCGCCGCAAAGTCGGCGCCGGACAAAGCTTCAGGCGCGCCGGACATACCACCGCTGCTCAGGGCCGCCTTCAGTCGTGCAGCGGCGGTGAACGGCGTTGTCCCGGTTGGCGGCAACTCGGCCCGCCTGACCAGGGACGAGACGGCGGCGATGGACGCCATCGTCGCCGATATCGACGCCGCGCGCGACCATGTCCACATCCTTTTCTACATCTGGCTTGAGGATCAGAATGGCCTTCGCGTGATGGACGCCGTTGAACGCGCAGCGGCGCGAGGTGTCGCGTGCCGGCTTCTGATCGACGGGCTCGGCTCCCGCCGTCTGGGTCGGTCGGAACGCTGGAAGGCGCTTGCCGCAAAGGGCGTGAAGACAGCGATCACGTTCGAGATGCGCTGGCTTTTCGCGCATGTTTTCTTTGGCCGTGTTGACCTGCGCAACCACCGCAAGATTGTCGTGATCGACGGCCATGCGGCCTACTGCGGCAGCCAGAACTGCGCCGATCCGGAGTTCCGGGTGAAGGCACGCTTTGCACCCTGGGTCGATATCCTCCTGCGCGTCGAAGGACCGGTCGTCGGGCAGATCCAACGCATCTTCATCACCGACTGGATGACCCATACCGACGAGGACATTGCCCATATGCTTGACGATGCGCCGACCGCGATTCGCGGCGGATTCGGCGCCGTCGCGATGGCGACCGGCCCATCCGTCGATCTGCATGCGCTTCCTGATCTTTTCTCGCTGTTGCTGTCGGCCGCCCAGAATGAGGTGATCATCACGACGCCCTACTACGTCCCGGACGAATCGCTGCACCGCGCGATCTGCGCGGCGGCGCTTCGGGGCGTGCGGGTTACGATGATCCTGCCCCGTCGCAATGACTCCATCGTCGTCGCCTGCGCCAGCCGCAGTTACTACGCCTCGCTCCTGTCTAGCGGCGTTCGGGTGGCGGAGTTTCGCGACGGCCTGCTGCATGCAAAGACGATGACCGTCGACGGCATCGCCACCTGCCTCGGCTCGGCCAACATGGACCGCAGAAGCTTCGAGCTGAACTATGAGAACACGCTGCTTCTGGCCAGCCCCGACGTGACCGCAGCCATCAGGGCGCGCCAGCATGACTACCTCGCGCGGAGTGACGTCCTGAAGGCTGAAAGGATCGCGGGCTGGCCTTGGCATCGCCGCGTCCTGAACAACCTTCTGGCGGCCATGGGGCCGCTTTTGTGAAGAATGCGGGAACATTTCTGGCGCTCGCGGGTTCTGAAAAGCACGTGAACGGATGACATATTCATGGAAACGCGACGGAAAGTCGTACATCTGTCGTTAAACTACTCAGTATAGTTCTCCGCCCTTGCGCGGAGCAGCCGGGGTCTTTACGTAGTGTCGTCCTCGGCCAGAACAGGGGGTCAGAAATGGCGACATACGCGAATCTTCCCGCACCAAGCCCGGAACAGGGCCTCAACCGCTATCTGCAGGAAATCCGCAAGTTTCCGCTCCTGGAGCCGGAAGAGGAATACATGCTCGCCAAGAGCTGGGTCGATCACCAGGACAGCTCTGCTGCGCATCGGCTGGTCACGTCGCACCTGCGTCTCGCCGCCAAGATCGCGATGGGGTATCGCGGGTACGGGCTGCCGCAGGCCGAGGTGATTTCAGAGGCGAATGTGGGCCTCATGCAGGCGGTCAAGCGGTTCGATCCTGAAAGGGGTTTTCGCCTGGCCACCTATGCCATGTGGTGGATACGGGCGTCGATTCAGGAATACATCCTGCGGTCGTGGAGCCTTGTGAAGCTCGGGACGACGTCGGCGCAGAAGAAGCTTTTCTTCAACCTCCGGAAGGCCAAGGCGCGTATCGGCGCGCTCGAGGAAGGTGATCTGCTGCCCGAACACGTCGAAAAGATCGCCCATGACCTCAACGTGACCGAGACCGAGGTGATCGACATGAACCGCCGCTTGTCGGGGGGCGACGCCTCGCTGAACGCGACGATAGGTTCGGACGAGGGCACCGCGCAGTGGCAGGACTGGCTTGAGGACGAGGATGCAAACCAGGCCCAGGACTACGCCGAAGCGGACGAGCTTGAAGTCCGGCGCGAACTTCTTGAGCGTGCGATGGATGTCCTCAACGACCGGGAGAAGGACATCCTGATGCAGCGCCGTCTCAGGGATCAGCCTGTGACGCTTGAGGACCTTTCGGAACAGTACGGCGTCAGCCGCGAGCGCATCCGCCAGATCGAGGTTCGCGCGTTCGAGAAGTTGCAGGCGTCGATGCGTGATCTGGCGAAGGAGAAGGGCATGATGGTGCCCGCCTGAATTTCTAGGCGGCGCGAAGGAAGCGGTCGATCTCGGCGAAAATCTCGGCATCGTGGCCGATCCAGATATGACCGCCAGTCGGATAGCTGGCCAGCTTTGCGCCCCGAACGCTTTTTGCGATGTGACGTGCGGCGTCGAGGGTCAGGAACCGATCGTCCTGGAGCGAGATTGCGAGCGTCCGCGCCTCGATCATGTCAAGCGCTTGTGGCGCCGGGTTGCCGGCCTGCTCTGCGTCGTTCAGCAGCCCCTGTATACGTTCGCTGACCGGAAGTATTCCTTGCAGAATTGCACGGGCGCGGGCCTGTTCCTCCAAGGGCGCCGCGCGGACGAGTGCCGGATCGGTTGCGAGAAGCGTCGCGGTCATCGCATCCTTGGAAAGCGTTATCCCAAGCCAGAAAAGGAAGTCCGACTGCAGCGCATGACGCATGATCGCCGCGCCGGTCGCATTGGGGCGCATCGGCGGCCGGTCGGGCGCATAGGTCGCCGGAACCAGCGCCACCAGCGCGTGGCAGCGGCCCGGATGGCGGATTGCGAACTCGATAGCTGAAATCGCGCCGGCGGAACCGCCGATGACCGAAACGCGGTCGATCCCGAGCGCGTCAAGGAGATCGGCCAGCGCGTCGGCCTGGTTGGCGGGCGATGGGTCGTCGGGAAAGTCCGAGCCGAGATAGCCGAACCGGGACGGGGCGACAATTCTCCAGCCTGCAGCGGACAAGCGGCGGGCGAACAGAAGGCCCTGATCGAAGCCACCGCCCGTTCCGTGCAGCATCAGAACCGGCGTTCCATGCCCCGCCTCGGCCCATTGCATGGCGCCGAAGCGGGTCATGGTCGCGTTCGTTGGCCTCGCGATCCGTTGGCGCGCAGCGGCCATCGCGCGACGATATCCGAACCACGCGGGCAACCCCGCCGCTGCCGCAACACCAGCGGCCCCGCCCAGCCCGAGAAGAGTCCGCCGGCGCATTCACCCCTCCAACCTCCTGCCTCGCAGCGTCTCATCAGACCGAAGGGATCGCGCTGATCTGGATCAAAGGGATCTGTCCCAATGTCCTTTCCGTTGCCTTCGTCCGCCACCGCCGATACGCATCTATGGTTGTCGCAATGGAGGATCTGACCGATGAAAACCGTCAACTGGGGTGTTCTCGGCGCTTCGAACTTCGCCCTCAATCACATGGCGCGGGCAATTCATGAAGCGAAAGGCGCGCGGTTTAGGGCGTTGGCCACATCCGACCCGGCCAAGGCGGCGGCATTTGAGGCGTTCTGTCCGGACCTTGCGGTCCAGGCCAGCTACGAAGCACTGCTGGCCGATCCCGAGATCGAGGCAGTGTACATTCCGCTTCCCAACCACCTGCACGTCGAATGGACCATTGAGGCGCTTGCGGCCGGAAAGCACGTTCTGACCGAAAAGCCGATCGCAATGAAAGCTGACGAGATCGACCGGATCATCGCGGCGCGGGACCGCACTGGGCTATTGGCGACCGAAGCCTACATGATTGTCCACCATCCGCAGTGGCAACGGGCCCGGGCGCTGATCGACGATGGGGCGATCGGGGCAGTGCGGCACGCGGATGTGACCTTCACCTATGACAACCAAAACGACCCCGGCAATATCCGCAATCGTGCCGAAACCGGTGGCGGTTCGATCCCCGACATCGGCGTCTACGCGTATGGCTCTGTCCGCTGGGCGGCCCGGGCCGAGCCGGTGGTGCTTCATTCGCGCATCCGGCGCGAGGCGGGCGTGGACACCTTCGCGCAAGTCTGGGGCGAGATGGAGGGACCGCAGGGCCGTTTCACCTATGGCGCCATGACCTCGATGCGGCTGCATCCACGGCAGGAGACGGTCTTTCAAGGCACCTCCGGCCTCATCCGCCTCACTGCACCGTTCAATGCCGGCATCTTTGGCGAGGCGCAGCTGCACGTCCTCCGGTCCGGCAAGCCCGATTTGGTCGAACGCTTCCCAGGCGCGCGGCAGTACCGCAATCAGGTTGAAGCCTTCAGCCGTGCCATCCATTCGGAAGAAACCTACCCCTGGCGGCTTGAGGATGCGCGCGGCACGCAGGCGATGATCGACATGGTTCTCGCCAACGAGACGTGACCCGCGGCGCTCAGCCTTCCGGTAGCGCGCTTTCCAGAAAGCGCACCATGTTGCCGCCCATGACCTTGACGATCACCGCCTCGCTGAGACCCGCATCCATCAGCGCCTGGGTGAGCGCGGCGAGTTCCGACGCGTCGAAAGTGGTCGTGACCGCGCCGTCGAAGTCGGAGCCGAGCGCCACGTGATCGGGGCCGACGAGGTTCACGGCCGCAACGATGGTGCCGGCGATGCCCGCGGGTGTCGCGTCGCAGGTGACTTCGTCCCAGAACCCGATCCCGATAAGGCCGCCCCGAGCGGTGATCGCCTTCATCAGTTCGTCGGGAAAGTTCCGCACCGTCTTGCAGTGCGAATAGATACCGGTGTGGCTGACCACAACCGGCACATCGACCATGTCCAGCACCTCGCGTGCAACCCTGGGTGACGCATGGGCGAGATCGATGATCATGCTCCGCTTCACCATCTCCTCGACAACCAGCCGTCCGAAGGGCGTCAGCCCCTGGTCGGCCCCCGCCACGCCATGGAGCGATGCACCAAGCTCGTTGTCAAAGAAGTGTGTCAGCCCGATCAGCCGGAAACCCGCATCGTAGAGACGGGCAAGATTGCCTATGTCTCCCGAAAGCGCGTGGCCGCCTTCCGCACCGAGAATGCCGCCGACGACCCTCTCGCCCCTTGCGCGCCGAGCAAGCAACTCGGCAAGGTCGGCGCGGGTGCGGATGATCTTCAACGCCTCGGGCGCGGTTTCCTCGGCGATGGCAAGCTGCCGCGCCTGTTCCAGCGCGCGCTCGGTCAGGTCGAGCCAGCTGCGCATGGGGCGAAGCTGGCCGATCGACAAGAGCGTGATGTTGTCCCGCGCATCCGCTGCGTTGCGTTCGTAGTTGAGGTCCGAAGGGCTTTTCGTGACGGTCGTGAAAACCTGGAGCGCCACATTGCCCTCGACCAGCCGAGGCAGGTCGACCTGACCGCGGTCCCATCGCTGGGTCAGGTCACGGTCCCAGAGAAGCGGATCCGCATGCCAGTCACCGATGATGAGCCGGTCATGCAGCGCCTGCGCCTCGGCGCTGACGGGCCAGGGGTCATGCGCAACGACCGGATTTCGCGCCCTGTCGACCATGCCGGGGGCGAGCGTGAAGAAGCCGAAAGCGGCTATGACGGCCACGAAAAGGATGGCCTTGAGGATGATGTGCCGCATGTGCGTTTCCTTCCCGTCCTGCTGCCTCAGCCGAAGGTTTCCACATCGAACCCTGTCGCCGCGATCCGCGCAAGCACATCCTGCGCAAGCGTCGGGCTGCCCGCATCCATGCAATTCAACCTGAAATACCAGTAGAGGAATCGCACATGCGGCCAGCGCCGGTCCGTCGCCGCCTGAATCGCGTCGTCAAGCGCTGCGGCGCTCTGCACGGTGACTGCGGCATGGTGAAAGTCGCTGGCTCCGCAAAGAACGACCGGCACCCGATGCAGCATGCTCTCGATCCCGACGGCGGAGTTGATGGTGACGGTGACGCGCGCCCGGGCGAGGATGTCGTGGATGTTGGCGTCGGTTATCGAAACGCGCCCGTTCTTCCGCGCGACCGAATTCAGCCAGCGGCGCGTCGTGGTGCGCAGATCGCGCGGGTGGCGCTTGATGACGATCGGAGCGGGATCGTCGCGGGCAAGCAGCGCTTCGACCATCTCCTTGCGGCGGAGATAGGCGGTCTCGCCGACCATCCGGTCCGCTTCGCTTTGAAGAAAGACGGCAATTGCGCCTTCGGGGATATCGGTCATGTCTTCGGGTTGTGGCCCGCGCGAGGCCCGGGCATCGACCAACCGCCGCTTCAACTGACGAAAGAACCTGTTGGCTTCCGGCCCGTCTACCTCGGTACGGCGAAACGGCATTGATGCGATTGAGGAATTCGCGCGGATACCCCAAGGGTCGAGGCTCCAGAACGGAAAGACATAGGCGACGCCGGTGTTGAGGATGCGCGGATGCCGTTCGGTCCCGTGATCGACGATATGGAAATCGCCGTCGCCTTCGACCTCGGCCCGAAGGGTCAACCGGTCATGCAGGCGCAGATCGACGGCAATCCCCAGCGCGTCCATCCCGTCGCGCATCCGGGCGTAGTAGCGGGCGAGCGGTTGGCCGCCGCTCAGGACCGCTTCGGGAAGGTGGAGGGCGAGGCGGGCGCTCGGCATGGCGGGCCTTGAGGAACTTGACAGGGGGCAGGTTCCATCGCCCGCGCCCCTGCGTCAACCGTCACGCGCCGTCCGGGGTGCGAAGCGCGAGGCGCAGGACGTGCTGCGTCCCCGCGCCCCGGCGGCCCTCCGGGCGGGTTTCGCCGGTCGGCACGAAACCTGCCTTGTCATAGCAGGCCCGCGCCGCGACGTTCGAGGTGTTCACGGTCAAGAGCAGCGCGGTCGCCTGCGGATAAAGGCCGCGAAGATAGGCGGGCATCACCGCCAGCGCCGCCTGGGCCAGGCCCCGACCCTGATGCGCCCGGTCGATGAGGAAGCCGCGCAGGCCGATCTCGCCCGCGCGGCCAAGCCCGAAGCGGTCCTGATAGGCGCGGTCGATCTTGAAGAACCCGACCAATGCGCCATCCTGCTCGATCGCATGAAAGTCGACGTCCGCCTCTGCCCGCTCGAAGGCTTCGGACACCTGCCCGGAATAGACCGCCTGTGCCTCCGACACACGGATATGCGCCACGCGCGCGAGATCCCCGACGCCGAGCGGGAGGAGCCTCACCCCTCCATCGCTTCCAGTTCGCCGATCATTCCGGCGATCATGCTCAACCCCTTGTCCCAGAACTTCGGGTCCGAGGCGTCGAGCCCGAACGGCGCCAGAAGATCCTTGTGATGCTTCGAGCCGCCCGCCTTCAGCATTTCGAAATACTTGTCCTCAAAGCCCGGCAACCCTTCCTCGTAGACCGCATAGAGCGCGTTCACGAGGCCGTCGCCGAAGGCATAGGCATAGACGTAGAAGGGCGAATGGACGAAATGCGGGATGTAGGACCAGAAGGTCTCATATCCATCCATGAATTCAAAGGCGTCGCCGAGGCTTTCGTCCTGGATGCTCATCCATAGGGTGTTGATATCCTCGGGCGTCAGTTCCCCTTCGCGGCGCGCGGCGTGCAGCTTGCACTCGAAATCGTAAAAGGCGATCTGGCGGACGACCGTGTTGATCATGTCTTCGACCTTGCCGGCGAGGAGGGTCTTGCGTTCATTCTGGTCCTTCGCCTGCGCCAGAAGCTTGCGGAAGGTCAGCATCTCGCCGAAGACGCTTGCGGTTTCGGCGAGCGTCAGGGGCGTTGAGGCCAGCATCTCGCCCTGGGGTGCCGCCAGCACCTGATGGACGCCGTGGCCGAGCTCATGCGCCAGAGTCATCACGTCACGCGGTTTGCCGAGGTAGTTGAGCATCACGTAAGGATGCACGTCGGTCACGGTCGGATGCGCAAAGGCGCCGGGGGCCTTGCCGGGTTTCACGGCGGCGTCGATCCAGCCCCTGTCGAAAAAGGGTTCCGTCAGCTTCGCAAGCTCGGGCGAGAAGGCGGAATAGGCAGATGTCACCGTCTCGCGCGCCTCGTCCCAGCCCACGGTCTTCTTCTCCTCGATCGGCAGGGGCGCATTACGGTCCCAGACCTGAAGTTTCTTCAGCCCCAGCCACCTCGCCTTGAGGCGATAGTAGCGGTGCGAGAGCTTCGGATAGGCCGCCACGACCGCGTTTCGCAAAGCCTCGACGACTTCGGGCTCCACATGGTTCGAGAGATGTCGTCCGGTTTGCGGCGTCGGCATCTTGCGCCAGCGATCCTCGATCTCCTTTTCCTTGGCGAGGGTGTTGTGCACCCGTGCGAAAAGCTTGACGTTGCGCCCGAACACCTGCGCCAGCGCGCGGGCGCCCGCTTCGCGGCGGTCACGCTCCTGTTCGCTGAGAAGGTTGAGGGTGGCTTCGAGGCTCATAGGCTCGGCCTCGCCCTTCACGGCAAAGGTCAGACCCGCCATCGTCTCGTCAAAGAGCTTGTTCCAGGCCGAGGCGCCGACTGTCGACTGGTCGTGCAGGAACTTCTCGAGCTCATCTGAAAGCTGATGGGGACGCATCGCCCGCATCCGGTCGAAGACCGGCCTGTAACGCGCGATCTCGGCATTGGCGTCGAAGAGATTCTTGTAGGCGTCGTCTTCGATCCGATTGAATTCCAAAGAGAAAAACACAAGTGGCGTGGTGAAGTCCGTCACCTTGTCCTGACAGTCCGACATGAATTTCGCACGCGTGGCCTCGACGGTGTTCTGATAGTAGCGCAGGCCGGCATAGGACATGATCCGGCCCGCCACGGCTTCGATGCGCTCATAGCGGTGGATGCAGTCGAGCATGCCGCCGGCGTCCAGCGTGGCGAGCTTCCCTTCATAGTCGGCGGCGAATTCGGCGCAGGATTTCTCAAGCCATGACAGGTCGCGGGCCAGTTCCGGCGCATCGGGCGCTGGGTAGAGGTCGCTCAGATCCCATTCCGGCAGATCGCCCAGCCCCCCGGCGCTGGCATTGGCATCGCGAACGGGTTGGGGCAGGCGGATGGGCATGGGATACTCCTCGGGTTCCTTGACCAAGACATAGGGGGCCGGGTGCCGCAATGGCAAGGTTCGGTCGGCTCAGCCGCGATGCGCATCGAACAGTTTGGCCGCGCTGTCGTAAAAGCGCGCGCGGATGGCCGCCCCTTCCATCATCAGTTCATGCTCGGCGTTGGGGATCAGTTCCAGCGTCGCCCCTTGCCAGCGCGCCATCAACGAGTGGATCGCGGGAATGTCGACAATCCGTTCCGCCTCGCCCAGGACTGTCAGGCAGGGCAGCATCGGGGTTGCGAGCGATGTGAGCGCACGCGTTTCGTGCAGCGCCTCGCTGAGCCAGCGCAGCGACGGACCGCCGATCGTGAGCTCGGGATGCGCGCGCGCCTGGCGTTGCATGAATGCGAACATGTCGGCGTCGCGGGTCAGAAGGTTGTCCTCGAACGAAGTGTCGAGCACATAGGTCGTCCGCGAGGTTGACGGCGCGAGCCGGCCATCCATCCTGACTAGCCCTGCCAGCGACGACATCGCCCGCGCCACCGGCTTCAGAAATGTGCTGATGCGGATACCCCACATCGGCGCGGAAAAGGTCACCGCCCGGACCGGAAGCCCTTCGTGGATCGCGCGAAGCCCGATGCAGCCACCCATCGAGTGACCGACCAGAAACCAGGGCTGCGGCAACTCTTCCCCGCGGGCGAAGTCAAGGAACGCGGCGACGTCCTTCTGATAGTCGATGAAGCGCCCGACATGGCCGGGGGCGGGATCGTCGAGCAAGCGGTCGGCGATGCCCTGACCGCGCCAATCCAGCACCGCCATCGCGTAGCCGCGCTTGGCGAAATCGGCGGCGGCGGGGCCGTATTTCTCGATGTATTCGCTGCGCCCCGGGAACAGCAGCACCGTGCCTTTCGTGCCGGTGCGCCAATGGGCGGCGCGGATGCGCACACCATCGCCCGCCGACAGCCAAGCGCAGACCGCGCCCTTCGGTGCCTCGGCTATGTCTGCAAGGAACGGCGCTGCATCCATCGTCAGCCGAGTGCGGCCCCCAATTGCATCGCAAGGCCCATGTCGCCATCGACCGCAAGTTTGCCCTGCATGAACGCGGCGGTCGGATTGACGTCTCCCGCCATGATGCCCTGAAATGTCTCGACATCGGCGGTCAGTGTCACGTCAGCCGGCTCATCCCCGGCACGGACGCCCGCGTTGTCGACCATGAGCGAGCCTTCGCCGGTGATCACGAATTTCGCCACGCCGGGGAAACCGCCCGAGAGCTTGTCCTTCAACGCTGCGACGGCCGCATTCACAACATCACTCATCCGATCCTCCAAATGTGAAAGCCGGGCTCTCGCTTTCCGGCAGGTTTCGGATACACTCTGCAACGATATGCGACGTTTAACCACCCTGATCCGGACGCTTTCTTGGGCCTGTGCCGCAGCGTTACTGCTTGTCGGGCCGGGATCGGCGGCCGACGATCTTTTGTCGGGGCTTTACGCAGAACTTGCGGACCCCGAGAACTCGTCGTGGCAGCGGACCGAGGCGGACATCCTTCGGGAATGGTCGAAATCCGGCTCACCGGCGATGGACCTGCTCCTGAAGCGCGGCCAGGCGGCGATGGAGGCTGGCGACCTTGAGGCGGCGGTCGAACACTTCACGGCGCTCACCGATCATGCGCCGGATTTCGCCGAAGGCTGGAACGCACGCGCGACGGCGTATTTCCTCATGGGCCAGTTCGGCCCCTCCGTTGCCGACATCCAGCGGACACTCGCGCTCAATGACCATCATTTCGGTGCCCTGACCGGGCTTGGCATCATTCTCGAACAACTCGGCCGTGACGCGTCAGCGCGCGAAGTCTACGCGGCCTCGCTGGCTATACATCCGCATCAGGAAGCCATAAAGGAGGCGCTGGAGCGGCTGGAGCTCAAACTGTCCGGCACCGAACTCTAGGAGCGGCCCAATGGCGGCGGAGACGAGGATCACGGCGGTCCTCGGGCCAACGAATACTGGCAAGACGCACTACGCGATCGAGCGCATGCTGGCGCATCGGACCGGCGTGATCGGCCTGCCGCTGCGGCTTCTGGCGCGCGAGGTCTATGACCGCGTCGTCGCCGCGCGCGGACCCTCCGTTGCCGCGCTGGTAACGGGAGAGGAGCGGATTGTCGGCGAACGGGCCCAGTACTGGGTCTGCACGGTCGAGGCGATGCCCACCGACATCGGCGCCGATTTCCTCGCCATCGACGAGATCCAGCTTTGCGCCGACCCTGAACGCGGTCATGTCTTCACCGACCGGCTGTTGAACGCGCGCGGCCTGCTCGAGACGCTGTTTCTGGGTGCCGATACCATGCGCGGCGCGATCTCGGCGATGGTTCCCCGGGTGCAGTTCCTGAAACGCGAGCGGTTCTCGACTCTGAGCTACACGGGTTCGAAAAAGATAAGCCGGATGCCTTCCCGCAGCGCCATCGTCGGGTTTTCGGTTGAGAATGTCTATGCGATCGCCGAACTGATCCGGCGCCAGAAGGGCGGCGCCGCCGTCGTGATGGGCGCGCTCAGCCCCCGGACGCGCAATGCGCAGGTCGCCATGTATCAGAATGGCGAGGTGGACTATCTTGTCGCCACCGATGCGATCGGAATGGGCCTCAACCTCGACATCGGCCATGTTGGTTTTTCGACCACCGCGAAATTCGATGGCCGGCGGATAAGGAACCTGTTTCCTCATGAACTGGCGCAGATCGCCGGGCGGGCAGGGCGGCACATGGCCCCGGGCACCTTCGGCGTGACCGGAGAGGCGGCGCCGCTTGCCGATGAGGTCATCGATTCCATCGAAAACCACCGTTTCAGTCCGATTCAGCGGCTGAACTGGCGGTCATCCGCGCTCGACTTCGGCACGATCGAACGGCTCATCGCATCGCTTGAGGTGTCGCCTTCGGATGAATGGCTGATGCGCGGACGCGAGGCCGATGACCTACGGGCACTCAAGGCGCTAGCCGATCTTCCGGCGGTTCGCGACCGGGTGCGCCATCCGCGCGACCTGAACCTCCTGTGGGACGTCTGCCGCATCCCCGATTTTCAGGGGATTTCGGCGCAGGAGCACACCAACCTGCTGCAGCGGATCCTCGGTTTCCTGCAGGATGCCGGCCATGTTCCCGACGACTGGCTCGCCGCCCAGATCCGACGGATCGACAGGACCGAGGGCGACATCGACACGCTGTCGAAGCGGTTGGCATATATCCGCACATGGACCTATGTCGCGCAGCGTTCGCACTGGGTTTCCGACGAAAGCCATTGGCGTGGGGAAACGCGCGCGGTAGAAGACCGCCTGTCGGATGCGCTGCACGGCGCGCTGACGCAGAGATTTGTGGATCGGCGGACAAGCGTCTTGCTCCGCCGGCTCAAGCAGAAGGAGGGCCTCGTGGCCGAGGTGAACGACAAGGGCGAAGTGACGGTCGAGGGCGAATTCGCCGGCCGTCTGGAAGGATTCCGCTTCCGGCAGGACGGATCGGCCACGCCCGAGGCGGCGAAGACGCTGAAGCAGGCGGCCTATGAGGCGCTCAGGCCAGAATTCCACCTGCGCGCGGACCGCTTTTACAATGCGCCCGATACGGAGTTCGACTTTACCGAACAGGGCGGGCTGATGTGGGGCAACTCCGCCGTCGGCAAGTTGGTGAAGGGCGCGGACGCGATGAAGCCGCAAGTGGAGGCCTTCGTGGATGAGGAGGCCGGGTTTGACGTGGCCGAGAAGGTGCGCCGCCGCCTGCAGCACTTCATCGACCGCAAGATCGCGACGTTGTTCGAGCCGCTTCTGAACCTCCAGCGCGATGAAACGCTTTCGGGCCTTGCGCGCGGCTTCGCGTTCCGGCTGGTCGAGGCGCTGGGCGTCCTGCCGCGCGAGGCTGTCGCCGGCGAGGTCAAGGCGCTTGATCAGGACATGCGCGGAACGCTTCGCAAGCACGGCGTGCGTTTCGGGCAATACACGATCTTCCAGCCCGCTCTTCTGAAACCCGCGCCGACGCGGCTCAGGCTGGTGCTGTGGTCGCTGAACGAAGGACTGGACGAGTTTCCCGAAAGTCCCCCGCCGGGTCTGGTGACGGTGCCGAATCTGCCGGACGTGCCGAAGGGCTACTACACGCTGTCGGGCTACCATCCCGCCGGCTCCCGCGCGATCCGGATCGACATGCTGGAACGTCTTGCCGATCTCCTGCGCGCCGAGGACAGTCGCGCCGGGTTCGAGGCAAATCCCGACATGCTGTCGATCACCGGCATGACGCTGGAGCAGTTCGCCGATCTCATGGATGGTCTCGGCTACAAGGGCGAGAAGGGCGAGCGTGAAAAGGTTCGTGCCGAACCCGTCGCTCAGCCCGTCGAAGAGGGGCAGGCCGTCAATCCGATCACCGAAGAGGAAGCGGCGTTGCAGACCGTGACCGAGACCGAGGTCTTCTATATCTTCACCTGGGCGCCGCGCCCGCGCGCGCCGCGCGCGGAACGCCAGGGCAGCGGCAACCGCGCCAACGGCGACAAGCGCGAAAGCCGTCCCGGTGGAGGCAAGGGCGATCGCCGCAAGCCGCAAAAGGGAAAGCCGGCCGGCAAGGGCAAGCGCGAGGACCAAAGCGCGCGCAGCTTCGAATCCCGTCCGGCCAAGAAGGACAGGATCGATCCCGACAATCCCTTCGCGGCGGCGCTGATGGGGCTTCGCGACAAGATCTGAGGCAAGCGTGGCGACCGACGCGCGGATTCGCATCGACAAGTGGCTCTGGCAGGCGCGCTTCTTCAAGACCCGGGCCCTCGCCGCCGGGATCGTGTCCGCCGGTCGCCTCAGGATCAACGGCAACAGGACCGCGAAACCCGGCCATGCCGTCGGACCGGGCGATGTTCTTACCTTTCCGCAGGCAAAACAGGTCCGCGTCGTCCGGGTTCTTGCCTGTGGCACCCGGCGGGGACCTGCGGTCGAGGCGCAGGCTCTCTATGAAGACCTCACCCCGCCCGACAACGATCCTGTCCCGCCGGACTCCTCCGGTTCGGGATAGTTTCCTGAACTGGGCTTGTCGCCCGCACAGCCCTTCTTTCCGCATTCCGGCGTCTTGAATGATCGGGGTCTTGGGGCTAGGTAGCACCCGTAAGATAGCGCCGGACCCCCGCCCATGACCTATGTCGTCACCGACAACTGCATTGCCTGCAAATATACGGACTGCGTGGAAGTATGCCCTGTGGACTGCTTCTACGAGGGCGAGAACATGCTGGTGATCCACCCTGACGAATGCATCGATTGCGGGGTTTGCGAACCGGAATGCCCGGCCGACGCCATCCGGCCCGATACCGAACCGGATCTGGAGAGTTGGGTGGAGTTCAACCGGAAATACTCGGAGATGTGGCCGGTCATCACCCAGCGCAAGGATCCGCTTCCCGAAGCCGAGGCGAAGGACGGGGAGACCGGCAAGCTTGAGAAGTACTTCTCCGAGGCGCCGGGCGAAGGCGACTGATTCGCACCTGGCCGGGTGCGATTCGGGCCGGGCTGCCAAATCCTTCGGATTCGCCCCCGCAACGCCAGCGGGAGACGAGGTGGAGCCACGTTGCGCTGCGGCACCGCGCCGCAGCACTTTCGCGGGACCGTTTTTTCTGCTATATTACTGTCACAGTTGGATGAGGACGCCTGATCGCCGTTGAGCAAAACGACGAGGGTGGGGAATCTGCGACAGGATCGTGACGTGACCGGTGATCGCTCGATACCGGCCATCTATTCGTGACTGTGTCGCAGGGGGTGCACAAGGAACCATTTGAATGAGCAAAACCAAGAAGAACGATTTTCGTCCGAATGACTTCGTCGTCTATCCGGCGCATGGCGTCGGCAAGATCATGGCGGTCGAGGAACAGGAAATCGCCGGACTGAAGCTTGAACTGTTTGTCATCTCGTTCGAGAAGGACAAGATGACGCTGCGTGTGCCGACACACAAGGCGACCGAGATCGGCATGCGTCAGCTCTCGTCGCCAGATCTTATCACCAAGGCGCTCGAGACGCTCAAGGGCAAGGCCAAGGTCAAGCGCGCAATGTGGTCGCGCCGGGCGCAGGAATATGAGCAGAAGATCAATTCGGGCGACCTGATGGCGATCGCGGAGGTCGTGCGCGACCTGCACCGCACCGACGATCAGCGCGAACAGTCCTATTCCGAGCGGCAGCTCTACGAAGCCGCGCTTGAGCGTCTGACCCGCGAAGTCGCCGCCGTATCCGGTACAGACGAGGCGGGCGCGCAGAAGAAGGTCGACGACGTCCTTCTGTCGCGCGCGGCCTGAGAAGGGGGGCAAGTCCGGACGCTGTGCGCCGGATGGTCTCCTGAACGGGAAATATGAAACGGGCGGGTCGCTGGGCCCGCCCGTTCGCCATGCCGCGAGGCGGAGGGTCTTCTGTAAGCGCCGGGGCAACTTGGAGCGGCGGGGCTACAAAGCCTTGAGGGCGGGATAGAGTGCGCGGTAGTCCTCATACGCGGCCTGGAATGCTTCCGACGATGCCAGATCGGGTTCGATCGTTCGCGCGATCGGCGGTTTGGTGCATGCCTCAGCCACCGTCGCGCCGCCGCTGGCGATGATGGCAAGCCGCGCCGCGCCGAAAGATCCGCCATGTTCGCCGTTCTCGGGCAACTCGATCCGCACGTTCAGCACCGTCGCGAGAAGCTTGAGCCAGTAGTCCGACCTTGTACCTCCGCCGACGGCCAGACATTGGCCAATGCGGGTTCCGGCGGCTGACAGTGCCTCCTGGCAGTCGCGGAAGGCGAAGGCGACGCCTTCCAGCACGGCCCTTACCAGCGCATTGCGGTCGTCTGCATGAGAGAGGCCGACAAAGCCCGCGCGGATGGTCGCGTCGTTGTGCGGCGTACGTTCCCCCCCGAGATAGGGCAGAAACCGGGTGCGGCCGGGCGGTTGCAGGTTCGCTCCCAGGGCGGCCGTCAGGTCGTGGGCCGGTGTCTGCAGGATCCCGGAAAACCAGTTCAGCGCGTCGGATGCCGCAAGGATCACGCCCATCTGATGCCATTTTCCCGGTAGCGCGTGGCAGAACGTGTGGACCGCGCTGGCGGGATTGGGTCGATAGCCGTCGTTGGCGGCGAAGAGAACCCCGGAGGTTCCGAGCGACAGGAACGCATCGCCTTCGCCGACTACTCCGGTGCCGATCGCTGAGGCGGCGTTGTCACCGCCGCCGCCCGCCACGCGAACGCCGGCGGGCAGGCCGAACTCTTCGGCCAAGGCCGCGCGAACCGTACCTGAGACCTCGGACCCTTCGACCAATGCAGGCATGTGGTCCCGGGTTAGTCCGGTCGCCGCCAGCGCGTCATCCGACCAGCTGCGGCGGCGAACGTCGAGCCAGCTTGTTCCCGAAGCGTCGGACATCTCCGAAACCGCATCGCCGGTCAGCCAGAGGCGCAGGAAATCCTTGGGCAGCAGAACCTTGTCGATCCGGTCGAAGGCCGGCCTCTCATGGCCTCTGAGCCAGTTGAGCTTGGGCGCGGTGAAGCCCGGAAAGACGATGCTGCCCGTAACATCGCGCATGAAGGGCAGGGCATCCAGCGCAGCCGCCTCGGCATGGGCGCGGGTGTCGTTCCACAGGATCGCGGGGCGGATGGCCCGACCCTTGCGGTCCACGAGCGTCGCCCCGTGCATCTGCCCCGAGAGTCCGATGCCGCGCAAAGCCGCCATTTCCTTCGGATAGCCGTGCGAAAGCCCGGCCAGCACGGACCTGCAGGCGGAGATCCACGCCTCCGGCTTCTGCTCGGACCATCCATCCTTCGGGCGGACCACGCTGAGGGCGGCGGTGGCGGAGCCGACGACCCGCTGGTCGCCATCAATCAGCAGGCCCTTGAGCCCGGAAGTTCCCAGATCCAATCCCAGGTACATTCGGCTTTTCCCAGCTTTTCCGAGGCGAAAACGACTGTCGCCTCGTCGAACGGCATACCGCGCAGCCGCCGGACTGTCACTCAGCCAACGCCTTGCCCCGTGAACTGCCTGAGAACCTGTCTTGCCGGGCGAGTCCAGAGTTGCGTGATCTGGCTGGCGAATGCCTCTGCGAAGACGGGCTTTCGGGCCAGCGTTCCGATCACGCCGACCCGTTCGATGAACGCCAGCGGGTTGTCGCGGGTCGCGCGCGCGGCCTCGGACAATTCTGCCGCCCGCTCATCGTCCAGCGCCTCCCCGGCTTCGGCGCAGTAGCGGCACCAAAGCGCCACTTCGAGCGTCAGCCCGTCGATCGGCGCGCCGGCTCGCAATGCCTCGGCAATGGTCGGCAGGACGAATTTCGGTTGCCGGTTCGATCCGTCCAGGCACAGCCGAGCGATCGTGTCGCCGACGGCGGGGTTCGAGAACCGTTCGACGCAGATCTGAAGGTAGTCTTCGTAGCTGACCCCGGCGATGGGCCTGAGGACCGGGATCACCTCGCGGCGCATCAATTCCATCAACCAGTCACGGATATCGGGGTCCGCCATCGCCTCGTGCACATATCTGTGCCCGAGAAGCGCCGAGGCATAGGCAATGGCGGCATGGCCGGCATTCAGGATGCGCAGCTTCATCGTCTCATAGGGGGTCACGTCCGTGACGAACTGGACGCCCACATGCTCAAGTGCGGGGCGGCCCAAGGGAAAATTGTCTTCGAGTACCCATTGCCGGAAGGGTTCGCAGACGACCGGCGCTGCATCCTCGATGCCGAACCGTTCGGTGACAAGCACGCGTTCCCGGTCCGAAGTGGCGGGCGTGATGCAATCGACCATGCCGTTCGGGAAGGCGACGTGGCTGGTGACCCACTGGCGCAGATCGCCCGATATCATGCCGGCCAACCCTTCGACCGCCTGCCGGGTTATGTGGCCGTTTTCCGGCAGGTTGTCGCAAGAAAGGATCGTGAAGGCCGGATGGCCCTGATCCCTGCGCCGCCGCAATCCGGCAAGAAGGGTGCCGAACACCGTTCTCGGATGGTTGGGGTGCTGCGCGTCGTGCTGGATGTCGGGATGATTGCAGTCGAAGCCGCCGGTGGAGGCGTCGATGAAGTAGCCGCCCTCTGTGATCGTCAGAGAGACGATGCGGATCGCCGGATCGGCCATCCGGTCGACAATCGCCTCGCCGCCCACTTCGCAAAAGTCGATCATCGAGCCGATGACACGTGCCGAAAGCCTGACGGGGTCCAGCTCCACCACGGTCGTCAACCAATCCTGCGATTTCAATGCCTCGCGGCGGTCGGCGTCGAAACGCATGACCCCGGCACCGACAATCGCCCAGTCGTGATCGCGGCCCGTGTTGAACAACTGGTCGAGATAAAGCGCCTGATGCGCACGATGAAAGTTTCCGACGCCGATATGCAGGATACCGGGGGTAAGTGCCGCGCGGTCGTAGGACGGCGTCTGGACGGTTTCGGGCAGCGTCGAAAGGATGGCGTTTGACAGTTTCATTTTCAGCTCATCCAGTTCCCGCCATCGACGTTATAGGTCTGGGCGACGATGTAGTCCGCCTCCGACGAGGCGAGGAAGATCGCCATGCCGGTCAGGTCTTTCGCCGTTCCCATCCGGCCAAAGGGCACAGCCGCCCCGACGGTCTTCTTCTTCTCACCCGGTTTCAGCCCCTCGTATTTGGCGAAAAACGCGTCCACCCCGTCCCAATGCTCGCCATCGACGACGCCGGGGGCGATGGCGTTGACGTTGATGCCGTGCCGGATCAGGCTCAGCCCGGCCGACTGGGTCAGGCTGATCACCGCGGCTTTCGAGGCGCAGTAGACTGCGACTAGGCTCTCGCCGCGCCGTCCTGCCTGGCTTGCCATGTTGATGATCGTGCCGCCTCGTCCACGTTCGATCATGCCCCGGGCCACTGCCTGCATGGTAAAGAGCGTGCCAGCGACGTTGACAGCGAATATCCGGTCGTAGTCCCTCCGCTCGATCTCGGTCAGCGGGGCCGCGGTGAAGAGCGCGGCATTGTTGATGAGGATGTCGATGCCACCAAGCGCGGCCTCGGTTTCGGTGACCGCCGCTTCGATGCTGGCCTGATCCGTCACATCGAGTTTGACCGCGATCGCGGCCGGGCCGAGCCGTTCGGCCGTCTTGCGTGCCGCGTCAAGATTGAGGTCGGCAATCGCCACCCGGGCGCCCTCGGCAACGTAGGCTTCGGCAAACGCCGCGCCGATGCCGCGCGCCGCGCCTGTGATCAGCGCTGTCTTGCCAACAAGCCGTGTCATGCGATGCGCAAACCCGACTTGTCGAAGCGGTGGATCTTGTCGGGCTGGGGGGTGAGGAACACCTCGTCACCGTGGCGAAGGCCAACTTCGCCGCCGGTCCGGATGGTCAGCGTTTCGGCAAGCCCGGTATCGTGGACATGAAGGAACGTGTCCGATCCCAGATGTTCCGACACGCCGACACGACCCTTCCATGCGCCTTCGCTGGTCGAGATATCAACATGCTCCGGCCGGACACCGATTGTCGCGGCGCCGTGCTTCGCCGCTTCGGCGCCGTCAAGCAGGTTCATCTTCGGGCTGCCTATGAAGCCCGCGACGAAGGTGTTGCGCGGAGCGCCGTAAAGGTCGAGCGGGCTTCCGATCTGTTCGATCACACCGGCTTGCAGGACGACGATCTTGTCGGCCATGGTCATCGCCTCGACCTGGTCATGGGTCACATAGACCATCGTCGTCTTGAGGGTCTGATGCAGTTCCGTGATCTCGAGTCGCATGTTGACCCGGAGCGCGGCGTCCAGGTTCGACAACGGTTCGTCGAAAAGGAAGGCCGCCGGTTCGCGGACGATTGCGCGGCCGATGGCGACCCGCTGGCGCTGGCCGCCCGAAAGCTGGCCCGGCCGCCGCTCAAGATAGTCGCCGAGATTGAGAACCTTCGCGGCGCCCTCGACCTTGCGGTCGATTTCGGCGCGATCCATGCCGGACATCCTCAGCGGAAAGGCGATGTTTTTGCGGACAGTCATGTGGGGGTAGAGCGCATAGGACTGAAAAACCATCGCCAGCCCCCGCTTCGCCGGCGAAACCGAAGTTGCATCGCTTCCATCAATGCGGATGACTCCGCCCGACACGTCCTCCAGCCCCGCGATCAGACGCAGCAGGGTGGACTTGCCGCAACCCGAGGGGCCGACGAAGACCACGAACTCGCCATCCTCTATGTCGAGGTCCAGCGGCGGGATGACTTCGGTTTCCCCGAAGCGCTTGGCGACCTTTTCGAGCGTTATTCGTCCCATGTTCCAGTCCTATTTGACGGCGCCGAAGGTCAGGCCGCGTACGAGTTGCTTCTGGCTGAACCAGCCCATGACCAGGATCGGCGCGATGGCCATTGTCGATGCCGCGCTGAGCTTGGCGTAAAAGAGCCCTTCGGGGCTTGAATAGCTGGCGATGAAGGCGGTCAGCGGTGCGGCCTTCGACGCGGTCAGGTTCAGTGTCCAGAACGCCTCGTTCCACGCCAGAATGATGTTGAGCAGCAGCGTCGAGGCGATCCCCGGCACCGCCATCGGCGTCAGAACGTACAGGATTTCCGAACTGAGCGAAGCGCCGTCCATCCGCGCGGCTTCGAGGATTTCGCCGGGAATCTCCTTGAAGTAGGTGTAGAGCATCCAGACGATGATCGGCAGGTTGATCAGCATCAGCACGACGACCAGACCCGTGCGTGTGTCCAGATAGCCGGTATCGCGGAAGATCAGATAGATCGGCACCAGAACGCCCACCGGCGGCAGCATCTTGGTCGAAAGCATCCACATCAGCACATCCTTGGTGCGCTTGCCTGGAACGAAGGCCATGGCCCAGGCGGCCGGAATCGCGATGGCAAGGCCGATGAGGGTGGAGCCGACCGAGATCACCACCGAATTCCAGAAATGCCGGAAGTAGTCCGAACGTTCCTGCACGGTCGCGTAGTTCTCAAGCGTCCAGTCGAAGAAAAGGAACGAGGGCGGCGAGGCGATGGCCTCTGCCTCGGTCTTGAAGCTGGTCAGCACGGTCCAGAGGATCGGGAAGAAGATCAGGATCGCGATCGTCCATGCGAAGACGGTCACGACCAGTTTGCGGCGGGGGCTGACGGCGCGGGCCATATCAGGCGTCCAGGTTCTTGCCGATCATCCGCATCAGGAAGATCGCGACGATGTTGGCGAGGATGATGGCGACGACGCCACCGGCGGAGCCTGCGCCCACATCGAACTGCAAGAGCGACTGGGCGTAGATGAGGAAGGTCAGGTTGGTCGAGGCCGTGCCCGGCCCGCCGTTGGTGGTCACGAGGATTTCGGCGAAGACCGACAGCAGGAAGATTGTCTGGATCAGGATGACCACTGTGATCGCGCGTGAAAGGTGGGGCAGCACGATGTGGAAGAACCGAGACAATGGCCCGGCGCCGTCCATCTCAGCGGCCTCCAACTGTTCGGAATCGAGCGATTGCATCGCTGTCAGCAGGATCAGCGTGGCGAAGGGCAACCATTGCCATGAGACGATCAGGATGATTGAGGCGAGCGGCGCCTGGGCCAGAAAGTCGAACGGCTGCAGGCCGAAAGCCTTTGCCAGATAGGCAAAAAGGCCGCTGACCGGATTCATGAACATGTTCTTCCAGACCAGCGCCGAAACCGTAGGCATCACGAAGAAGGGCGCGATCACGAGGATGCGGACGATTCCCTGACCCCAGAGCGGCTGGTCAAGCAGAAGCCCCAGAAGGATGCCGCCGACCACGGTGATGACAAGGACGCCGCCGACCAGCAGCAAGGTGTTCGTCAGCGCGGCGAAAAACGCCGGATCGGTCAGGAAATAGGTGTAGTTCGTCCAGCCGGTCCAGTTCTCCGGCGCGGGCAGGGTCAACGTCCGCTCGAACAGGGTCAGCTCGAACGATGAGCCCGGCATCAGCAGGTTGTAGCGCAGGAACGAGAAGTAGAGCGTCAGTGCCAGCGGGATGATCATCCAGGCCAGAAGCAGGATCACGGCGGGCGAGATCATCAGGCGCGCAGCGGATCGGGAATGTTGGGTGGCCATGGTTCTGGTCCCTCGGATGGTGCGGAAACCGGCGTCTGGTTTGCGTCGGGTTTGCGTCTGGCATGCGTACCGACACCGGCTGGCGCGCGAGACGGACCGACCGCGGCGAAGAGGCCGCCCCCGGAAAGGGGGGCGGCCATCGTCGAGCTTACTTGATGTAGCCGGCTTTCGTCATCTCACGCTCGGTGAGCGACTGTGCCGCTGCCAGCGCGTCGGCTGCCGAGGTCTGACCGGCCAGGGCGGCCGAGAACTGCTGACCCACGGCGGTGCCCAGCCCCTGGAACTCAGGGATCGCGACGAACTGGACGCCGACATAGGGCACTTCGTCGACCGTCGGTTGGGTCGGATCAGCGGAGTTGATCGACTCGAGCGTCATCTGGGCGAACGGCACCTTCTGGTATTCGGGGTTCTCGTAAAGCGAGGTGCGCGTGCCGGGCGGCACGTTGGCCCAGCCTTCGTTCGCGGCGACGAGTTCCAGATAGTCCTTCGAGGTTGCCCAGGCGACGAAGGCCTTGGCGGCGTCGACCTTCTGCGAGCCGGCCGGAATCGCCAGCGACCATGCCCAGAGCCAGTTGCCGCGCTTGCCAAGCCCGTTGTCGGGGGCGAGGGCGAAGCCGACCTTGTCGGCGACGGTCGAATCCGCACCGGTCACGAAGGACGCCGCGACGGTGGCGTCGATCCACATGCCGCACTTGCCTTGCTGAAAGAGCGCGAGGTTTTCGTTGAAACCGTTGCTCGACGCGCCCGGAGGCCCGTAGTTGGTCATCAGGTCGAGGTAGAAGTTGAGCGTCGTTGCCCAGGCTTCGCTGTCGAACTGGGGTTTCCAGTCCATGTCGAACCACTTCGCGCCGAAGGAGTTCGACATCGCCGTCAGGAAGGCCATGTTTTCGCCCCAGCCGGCCTTGCCGCGCAGGCAGATGCCGTAGATCTCGGCGTCCTTGTCGGTCATCGCGGCGGCGGCTTCCTTGATGAAATCCCAAGTGGGGGCGTCAGGCATGGTCAGCCCGGCCTTTTCCATCAGGTCGGTGCGGTACATCACCATCGAGCTTTCGCCGTAGAAGGGCGCTGCATAAAGCTCACCGTCCACCGTCAGACCGCCGCGGATCGCGGGCAGAAGATCGTCGACGTCGTATTCGGCCGGAAGGTCGTTCAGCGACACGAGCCAGCCCTGCTTGCCCCAGATCGGAACCTCGTAGGTGCCGATCGTCATCACATCGAACTGACCGCCCTTGGTCGCGATATCGGTCGTCACCTTCTGACGCAGCGCGTTCTCTTCAAGCGTCACCCAGTTCAGCTCGATGTCCGGATGCTTGGCGGTGAAATCGTCGGTCAGACCCTGCATGCGGATCATGTCGCCGTTGTTCACGGTGGCGATCGTCAGCGTTTCCGCCTGAGCGGACACCGCCGCGGTGCAAAGCGCAGTGGCGCCCAGAATGGTGCGCATTGTCAGATTCATCAGTTCCTCCCTCATGCCGATTTGGGCATATGCCAATAAGACGGGCAAATACTCACAAATGAACCGAGTCGAGTCAATAGCCGTGATCGCGCCAGTCCTGCGCGCTTTCAACGCATTGTTTCGAAATGGGATTTCGCGTTACCGGGTGGCCAGAAGCCGCTCGGCCGTCGCTTCGCTGGTGATCACGCCATTGACGAGGTGGCCGCGAAGCGCCGCGAGAAAGGCCGGCGCCTTGGCCTCGCCGACCGCAACGGCAACGACGCGGCGCTCGGCCGCCTTGGGCAGCGGAACCGAGGCGACGCGGGCGTTGAAGGCGCAGTCTATGACATGGCCGTCGCGGTCATAGACCCAACTGGTGATCTCGCCGGCGGCGCCCAGGGCGACCAGTTCCTCGATTTCGCGTTCCGACACGAAACCGTCCACGACAAGCGGTGCGGTGCGGTTCATCTGGCCGATGCCGACAAGCGTCAGATCGGCCTTCTGGCAAAGTGCTATCGTGTTTCTGACGGATTCCTGCGCATGCAAGGTTTCCAGTTCGCCTGCATCCCGTGCGAGGACCGGCAGCGGGTAGGGATAGTGCTTTGCGCCGACCCGTTCGGCCATGGCGATGGTCGCGTTGTAGGGTGTTGCCGATCCGTCGGTCATCATGTTGCCAAGGAGCGAGACGATGCGATGCTGCGGGCGGGACATGCGGGGCAACTGCTCGACCGTCGCCTTCAGGGCGCGACCGGTGCCAAGGGCGACGATCTTCGGTTCGTCGGACTTCAGCAGGCGTTCCAATTCGCCGGCGGCGGCGATCGCGACCCCGGTCAGAAGGTCCGGCGCCTCGGGGTCCGAGGGGACGACCTCACAGGTTTGCAGGTCGAATTTTTCCGTCAGCTCGCCGGCGAGGTCCATGCAGCGGCCAATCGGGTGGTCGAGCCGGACCTTGACCAGCCGCTCGCTGACCGCCATTGCGACCAGCCGCTGTGCGGACTGGCGCGACACGCCGAGCTTGCGGGCGATCTGGTCCTGGGTGTTGCCCGCGACGTAGTAGAGCCAGCCTGCCCGCGCCGCGTCGTCCAGTCTGCTGCTGCCGTTGCCGTTAGCCATTCCGGTCTTTCGCTGCCCGCAAATCCGGCGCCATTAGATAGAACTGGTTCCAATTGTCAAAAACCGGGACGCCGGCGGGGGTTCCCTCGCGCGCGCGGTTCCGGTCGTGGAAATGCGAGCCGCCAACATAACGCCAGACCGCCATGCCTGCCGCTTTCGCGGCCTCGACGCCGGCCAGACTGTCTTCGATCACGAGACATGATTCGGGCGCGACGCCCATGTTCCGGGCGGCGAAGAGGAAAAGGTCGGGCGCGGGTTTTCCCCGTTCGACCTGCGACGCGGTAAAGACACTGGCGCCGAAACGCTCGGCCAGGCCGAGAATCTCCAGCGTCCGGGCGGCGCGCGGCGGGCTGGAACTTGTCGCGACACAGGACGGGCGGCCGAGAGAGGCCAGCATGTCATACAACTCTCCGGTTGGTTTCAACCCGGTGGCGAAGGCGTCGATGAGCGCGGCGCGATAGCCTGCCTCGAAATCCGGCGGCAGCGCCACATCGAAGCTGGAGCGGATCAGCGCCGCAACGCCGGGAAAGCTTTTTCCGACAAAGTTGTCAAAGACATAGGCGATGTCCATCTCGATGTCGAAGCGGCGAAGCGCGGCCACCAGAACCTCGGCGCTGATGACCTCGCTGTCGGCGAGCACGCCATCGCAGTCGAACACCACAAGCTCAATCTCGCGCAAGGTTGCTCCGATCTTCCCGTCTGTGACCAAACGCGAGACGCCGGTGTGAAATCTGGAGAAACCGAATCGGATTTTCCAGTTTCGAGACTAGCGTAACGTTCAATCGCCGCTTCGATCATTTTCAGAAACTTGATGAAGCCGAACGGCAAACGATCACGCTGAAATGAGCCTCGGCAAATTGACGTGGAGGGATTCCAGGAATAGAACAAAAGATGAACAAATGATTTTGGATTCTCTGTGCAGTGCCGTGCTTCTCTCTTGAACCTCAGGCGGGGCGTCTATCCGGCGGAAGCGGCTTCGCGACGTATCGCGCGCGCCCCCACCTTGTCGGAGGTGTTTCCGGCGACCGCCGCCGATGCTTCGGCGGTCGGGTTTGCGCTGGCCGGCATCCCGCGGGGCGGACAGCCTGTTCTGTGGGTGCAGGACCGTCTGTCCTCATCCGAGACCGGTCGTCCCTATCTGGCCGGCATCGGCGTCATTCCGGTGATCCGGGTGGACGTGACGCGGGGGGCGGACGTGCTTTGGGCGATGGAGGACGGGCTGCGCTGCAAGGGGCTTTCCGCGGTGATCGGCGAGATATGGGGCAATCCGCCGGCGCTGTCCTTCACCGCGACCAAGCGGCTTGCGCTCAGGGCCGAGGCGAATGGCATTCCCTGCTGGCTGATCCGGCGCGCCGCCAGCCCCGATCTGAGCGCGGCGCGCGACCGCTGGCGGGTGGCGTCGCTGCCCTCGGCCCCGCATCCCGACGATCCGCAGGCGCCGGGCGATCCGCGATGGCGGGTGGAGCTGTTCCGGTCGCGCCATGCACGTCCCGGCGAATGGGTGGCGAGCTATGACCGGGCGGCGCATCGTGTCGATCTTTCTGCCCCATCTGGCGATGGAGCGGTGGCAGAAGAAAGCCGAAACCGCGAACGACGCGCCGCCGGATGATCTGCCGATGGTGCTGGCCACCGAAGGGCCACATGGCCCGGTGATCCACGCGACCAACCGCGCGGCGCGGCTTTCCGGGATCCGCGCGGGCGCACGGGTTGTGGACATGCGGGCGATCTGCCCCGATCTCAGGGTGGAAGAGGCCGATGTCGCGGGCGACCGCGCGGCGCTTGACCGGCTGGTTCTCTGGGCGCGGCGCTGGTGCCCGTGGACGGCGGCGGATGGCGCGGACGGGCTGGTGCTGGATACGACCGGATCGGACCATCTGATGGGCAGCGAGGCCGTGATGCTGGCCGAGATGGAAGAGCGTCTGTCACTGGGGGGGCTGAGCGCGCGGCTCGCCGTGGCGCCAACCTGGGGCGCGGCTTGGGCCCTGGCGCGGCATGGCGGGGTGCGTGCGGTTTGCGCAGCCGATCAGCTTGGCGCGTGGCTGGCGCCGCTTCCCGTTTCGGCCCTGCGTCTGGATGATGAGACCGTGCTGCTTCTGCGCCGCCTCGGGTTCAAGACCATCGGCGCGTTGGCCGGGGTGCCGCGCCTGGCGCTGACCCGCCGTTTCGTGCGGGCGGAACTGCCGGGCAACCCGCTTCTCCGGCTTGACCAGGCGATGGGCCGGCTCGCCGAGCCGGTGTCGAGCGTCGGAGATCCGCCGCGGTTTCAGGTCGCCTCACGCCTTGCCGAACCGGTGCAAGACCCGGTGCCGCATCTGCCCGCGCTGGGACGAAGCCTGTGCGACATGCTGCATCGCGAGGGCATGGGCGCCCGCCGCCTGCGCCTCATGATCTACCGGACCGACGGCGAGGTCAGCGCGCTGGAGGTCGCGACCGCAAGCCCTTGCCGCGACCCCATCCATCTGCTGAAGCTGTTCGACGACCGGATAGAGCGGATCGACCCCGGCTTCGGGTTCGACCTCATCACGCTCGATGCGCGGGTGACGGAGCCTTTTGGCGCCGTGCAGACCCGGTTCGACGGCAGGGCCGAGAACGATGCGGAACTGTCCCGTCTGGTCGACCGGTTGGCGGCACGGTTCGGCACCCGCGCCATCCGCCGGCCCGTCCCTGTCGAAAGCCATATTCCCGAACGGGCCGAGCGCTGGACAAGCGCGATGGCGGGTGCCCCGCCCGTCCCGCCCGCCCGCATGGCCGAACGTCCCATCCGGCTTCTTGATCCGCCCGAGCAGATCCGCGTCCTCTACGCCGTGCCCGAAGGGCCGCCCGCGCAATTCGTCTGGCGCAAGCAACCCCATCGCGTCGCCCGCTACGAAGGTCCCGAACGCATCGCGCCGGAATGGTGGCATGACAAGCCCGGCACGCGGCTCCGCGATTACTTCCGGGTCGAGGATCAGGAAGGGCGCCGTTTCTGGCTGTACCGCGAGGGGCTGCATGAAGACGGGCGTGGCGGCGATCCCCGCTGGTTCCTGCACGGGATGTTCGCATGAGACGGGCGGGCAGAAAATTCCAGGGATTTTTGCCAGGGCGTTTCCAAAAGCCCTGGGCGCCGGTGGAACCGACCGGCCCGGAAAGCCGGGGGCGGCATGCCTGAAATGGACAATCGCCGCCCGCGACGCACCCTGACGGAGGAAGGCTTCGCCCCCAACCCGCGTGCGCCTTTCGTGGAGCTTGGGGTAACAAGCTGCTTTTCCTTCCTCCGCGGCGCGTCCGATGCGGTGGACCTTGCAAGAACCGCCTGGGCGCAGGGCTGCGACGCCATCGGTATTGCCGACCTAAACACGATGGCCGGGGTGGTCCGGCTTCATGCCGAGGCAAGGAAGGCCTGCCTGCGTCCTGTGATCGGCTGCCGGTTGCGCCTGATTACGGGCGAGGCGTTTCTGGCCTATCCCCGCGACAGGACGGCTTATGGGCGGCTTTGCACGCTGCTTTCCAAAGGCAAGATGCAGGATGTGAACGGCGACTGGCAGGCCAAGGGAGTCTGCGACATAACCCTCGGAGACCTGACGGCGCATTCGGGCGATGTTCAGCTGATCGCGCTGCCGGGCGATGACCTGACCCGTTTCGCCACCGGTCTACGCCGCCTGGTCCGCGCCCTGCCGACCCTGCGCCATATAGCCGCCAGCCATCTCTATCGCGGCGATGACCGGGCGCGGATCAACCGGCTGGACCGGCTGGCCAGGACACACGGCCTGACGATCCTCGCCACGAATGATGTGCATTACCACGCCCCTGACCGCCGTCCGCTTCAGGACGTGATGACCTGCATCCGCGAAAAGACGACGCTTCCCAAGGCGGGATACCTTCTTCACGCCAATGCCGAACGGCACCTGAAATCGCCGGAAGAAATGCAGCGCCTCTTCGCTGAATGGCCCCATGCCATAAGCGCCACGCGCGAAGTGGCCGATGCCTGCCGTTTCGATCTGACCGAGCTTGCCTATGAATACCCGCAGGAGACGGTGCCAGAGGGGCGGACTCCGCAGGAATATCTGGAAGAGCTGACCTGGAAGGGCGCCGACTGGCGTTATCCGGACGGCATTCCCGACAAGACCCGCGCCCTTCTCGGCAAGGAGCTTGCGATGATTGCCAAACTCGACATCGCGCGGTATTTCCTGACGATCCGCGACATCATCCAGTTCGCGCGTCACGAGGTCAGCCCGCCGATCCTTTGTCAGGGCAGGGGGTCCGCCGCCAATTCCGCCGTCTGCTACGTCCTCGGCATCACCGCCGTCGACCCCGCCAAGCATGACCTCCTGTTCGAGCGGTTCATCTCCGAGGAACGCAAGGAACCCCCCGACATCGACGTGGATTTCGAGCATGAGCGACGCGAAGAGGTGATCCAGCATATCTACCGGAAATACGGCCGCGACCGCGCGGGCCTTTGCGCCACCGTCATCCACTATCGCCCCCGCAGCGCGATCCGCGAGGTCGGCAAGGTCATGGGGCTTTCCGAGGATATCACTTCGGCGCTGGCCAAGACCATCTGGGGCAGTTTCGGGCGCGAGGTTGGCGCGAAGGAAGCGGCGGAGGCGGGGCTTGACCTCAACGATCCGCTCATGGCGCGCACGATCAAGCTCGCCGATCAGATGATCGGGATGCCGCGCCACCTCAGCCAGCATGTCGGCGGTTTCATCCTGACCGAAGGGCCGCTCACCGCGACCGTGCCCATAGGCAATGGCGCGATGGCCGACCGCAGTTTCATCGAATGGGACAAGGACGATATCGACGAACTGCGTATCCTGAAGGTCGATGTGCTGGCCCTTGGGATGCTGACCTGCATCCGCAAGGCGCTCGACATGATCGGGGCGCATTACGGCAAGGAATACCGGCTTGCGACCGTGCCGAAGGAAGACCCTGCGGTCTACGACATGCTCTGCAAGGGCGACTCCGTCGGTGTCTTTCAGGTGGAAAGCCGGGCCCAGATGAACATGCTGCCGAGGCTGAAACCGCGCGAGTTCTACGATCTGGTGATCGAGGTCGCCATCGTCCGACCCGGCCCCATCCAAGGCGACATGGTGCATCCCTATCTGCGCAGACGAAGCGGGAAGGAACCAGAGGAATACCCGTCACCCGGACCCGAGCATGATCCCGACGAGTTGAGGAACATCCTCAAGCGCACCCTTGGCGTGCCGATCTTTCAGGAACAGGCGATGAAGATCGCGATGGTCGCGGCCCGGTTTTCTCCGCTGGAGGCGAACCAGTTGCGCAAGGCCATGGCAACGTTCCGGTCGCGCGGCACGATCGGCGAGTTGGAGGAGAAGATGGTCGGGCGCATGATCGGGCGCGGTTATGATCCGGAATTCGCCCATCGCTGCTTCAACCAGATCAAGGGCTTCGGCGACTATGGTTTCCCCGAAAGCCATGCCGCGAGTTTTGCGCTGCTGGTCTATATTTCGAGCTGGATCAAGCACCATTACCCCGATGTGTTCTGCGCGGCGCTTCTGAACTCCCAGCCGATGGGCTTTTATGCGCCCGCCCAGATCGTTCGCGATGCGAGGGAGCATGGGGTGGAGGTGCGCGCGCCGGACGTGAACTACAGCGACTGGGACAATACGCTGGAACCTGCGGGGCCGGACCGGTTCGCCGTGCGGCTGGGTTTCCGGCAGGTCGACGGCATGCGGGAAGAGGCCGCCGCGCGGATCAGGCGCGCGCGGGATACCCCTTTCACCACGCTCGAAGACCTCAAGACCCGCGCCGGGATCAACACCGCCACGATCCGCAGGCTGGCCGCCGCCGACGCGTTCCGCTCCATGTCTCTCGACCGTCGCGCCGCATTGTGGGATGCGCGCGCGCTGAAGGACGCTCCGGACCTGCCGCTTTTCACCGGACGGGACGAAGGGGAGGAGCCGCCAGCGACCCTGCCGGACATGCCGAGCTGCGAGCATGTCGTCGCGGATTACCAGACGCTGCGCCTGTCGCTGAAGGCGCATCCGATGTCATTCCTTCGCCGCAGCATGGCCCGTCAGGGCTATGCCACCGCCGGCGATCTGGCCCGTTCCCGAACCGGGCAGCGCGTCTCGCTTGCCGGACTCGTCCTGATCCGCCAGCGCCCCGGCAGCGCCAAGGGCGTGTGCTTCATCACGCTCGAGGATGAGACGGGGGTGGCCAACCTCGTCGTTTGGCCGAAGGTGATGGAGCAATACCGCAAGGTCATCATGGGCGCGCGGCTGATCGACGTGCGGGGGCATGTGCAGCGGGACGAAGACGTCATCCACGTTGTCGCCCAGCAGCTTCATGACCGCAGCGACGCGCTGGACCGGCTGGCGGATGATACATTTCGCAACGTCATCGCGCGCGCGGACGAGGTTGTTCGCGCCCTACCCTCCGCCACCCACAGGCACCCGCGCGACGTCCGTATCATTCCGAAGTCGCGGGATTTTCATTGAAGGGCAGCGGTCTTGTCGAACCGTGAACGCGCGTTGGCGTCGCCGTCGCGCTTCGGACTTCGATGTCGTGCCGGCCCCCGCGCTAGGACAATTCGCCATCCGCGGTCAGGGGCTATTGCCGTCAGGTGACGACACAGGCGATGGTCATGGAGATGCGGGACAGTCGAGAGGCGTATCATGCAGGACATCTGGACACAGGCGCTGCGCGCCCATTGGGGGATCGAGGCGCGGCTCACGCGGCTTGACGGGGAGTACGATCTGAACTTCCGCGCCGAGGTGGAGCGCGGCCGATCCTGCATTCTCAAGGTGATGCGCGAAGGCTGCGACCCGGCGCTTGTCGATATGCAGACGAGCGCGCTGGCGCATGTCGCGGGGCGAGGGCTGGCGTTGCCGAATGTAATGGCGGCGAAAGGAGGCGCGCTGTGGGTTCTCGGGCAGGATGCCGACGGCGTCCAGAGGCTCATCTGGCTGCAAGAGGCGCTGCCGGGTATCTGCTATGCAGATTTCAGCCCCAAATCCGCCGCGCTGATCCGTGATCTCGGCGCGCAGGCGGGCGGGCTTGCCAGGGCGCTGGCGGATTTCGCGCATTCCGGACTTGAGCGGGATTTCAAGTGGAACCTGATGCAGGCCGGCTGGATCGCGGACAGGCTGGCCGCGATCACCGACCCCGCCCGCCGCGCACTTGTCGAGGGACTATGCGGCGATTTCGGGGCGATCCTGCCTAGGCTGCAAGAGCTTCCAACGCAGGCCGTGCACAACGATCTGAATGATTACAACGTCCTTGTTTCGCATGACGGCAAGGCACGCATCAGCGGCCTTATCGACCTCGGGGACATGTGCGCCGCCCCGCGCATCTGCGATCTTGCGATTGCCGCGGCCTATGTCGTGCTGGACCATCCCGAACCGGAAGCGGCGCTGGCGGCTCTGGTCTCTGGTTATCACGCGGTGAACCCGTTGACGGCGGGTGAGCTGGACATGCTCTGGCCTCTCTCGCGGATGCGGCTGGCGGTCAGTGTCGTCAATTCGACGATCGCCGCATGCGAGGCGTCGAATGATCCATATGTCACGATCTCGCAGGCGCCGGCATGGCGGGCGCTGGAATACGGCGTGCTTGACCCCGCCGTCGTAAGCTGCCGTCTGCGCACCGCCTGCGGCCTGCCGGTAACCGATGCGGCGGCACGGGTGGGCGCGTGGCTGGACAGCGCGCGCGGCAGCTTCGCACCGGTGATCGGCCAGCCGCTCGATGACGCGCCGATGGGCGCGCTTTCGGTCGAGGCGAGCACGTTGCCGCGCGACCCGTTCGACATCACCGCGGCAGAGGCCGCGAGCCTTGGGTCCGAGCGGTTCGGCGCGGACGACGTCTGGCTCGGCTACTGGGCCGAGCCTCGGCTGATCTACACCGCGCCCGCCTTCCGCAAAGGGCGCTGGAAGGCGGCTGACCGGCGCACCGTGCATCTCGGCGTCGATGTGTTCGCTGCGGCGGGGACCGGGGTCCATGCGCCGATGGATGCGACGATGGTGTTCAGCGAAGACCGACGTGGCGACCTGGATTATGGCGGCATGGTAATCCTGCGGCACGAAACGCCGGATGGCGACGCGTTCCACACGCTTTACGGCCATCTTGACCCGGCGAGTTGCGCAGGTCTTCAATCCGGACAGAAGATCGCGAAGGGCGAGGTGTTCGCCCGCCTTGGCGCCGACGATTGCAACGGCGGCTGGGCCCCTCATCTTCATTTCCAGATCGCGCATACGCTGGCCGGGATGGGCAACGACTGGCCCGGCGTCGCCGACCCGGATGAGCTTTGTCTCTGGGCTGCGATATGCCCGAACCCAGCGGCGATGCTGAACCTGCCCGATGCCAAGGTGGCGCATGTTCCGACCGACAAGGCGGCCGCGCGCGAAGCGCGGGCGCGGCATTTCGGTGAAAACCTGCGGCTCAGCTACAGCGATCCGGTCATGCTGCTGCGGGGCTGGCGGCACCATATGTTCGACGAATGGGGGCGGCCCTACCTGGATGCCTACAACAACGTGCCGCATGTGGGCCACGCGCATCCGCGCATCGAGGCCGTGGCGGCGGATCAACTGAAGCGGATGAACTCCAACACCCGCTACCTGCATCCCGCGCAGACGGCTTTCGCCGAAAAGCTGCTGTCGAAACTGCCGCCCGAACTGTCGGTCTGCTGGTTCGTCAATTCGGGGAGCGAGGCGAATGAACTGGCGCTGCGATTGGCGCGGGCGGCGACCGGCGGGCGGGCGATGGTGACGCCCGACCACGGCTATCACGGCAACACGACCGGGGCCATCGACGTGTCCGCCTACAAGTTCAACGCCCGCGGCGGGGTTGGCCAGCCCGACTGGGTCGAACTGGTGGATATTCCGGACGACTACCGCGGCCGCTTCCGCCGCGACGATCCCGAACGCGGTGCGCGTTTCGCCGCGCAGGTTGACCGTGCGATCGAGCGCCTTCATCGGAAAGGCCACAAGCTCGCCGGTTTTATCGCCGAGACGTTTCCCTCCGTCGGCGGTCAGATCATCCCGCCGCCGGGTTACCTGCAAGGCGTCTACGACCGCATCGTCGCCGCGGGCGGCCTTTGCATCGCCGACGAGGTGCAGACGGGGCTCGGGCGGCTCGGCAGCCACTACTTCGCGTTCGAGTCGCAGGGTGTGCAGCCCGACATGGTCGTTCTGGGCAAGCCGATCGGCAACGGGCACCCGTTGGGCGTCGTGGTGACGACGCGGGCCATCGCCGATGCCTTCGCGCGCGGGCCCGAGTTCTTTTCCACCTTCGGCGGTTCCACACTCTCATGCCGCATCGGCAAGGAGGTTCTGGACATCGTCGATGACGAAGGGCTGATGGCCAACGCCGCGGCGATGGGCGCGCGGCTGCTGGACGGTCTGCACGCGCTGGCGTCACGGCATCCGCTGGTTGGCGACGTGCGCGGCATGGGTCTTTTCGTGGGGGTCGAGCTGGTGCGCGACCGCGACACGCGCCAGCCCGCCACGGCGGTCACGTCTTATGTGCTGAACAGGATGCGCGAATGCCGCATCCTGATGGGCCGCGAGGGGCCGGACGACAACATCCTCAAAATCCGCCCGCCGCTCACGATCGACGCCGACGGCATCGACATGTTTCTGGACCGGCTGGACATGATTCTGGGCGAAACCGGCGCATCGCCGGGGGCCGCCCCGCAGCGGGCAGGCGCGCCCTGATTCCGGGCATGGGAGGTCGTCCGAATTCCGATGCCCATGGTTCAGGGCAAGGTCGTTCCGCTTTGGACGAATGACCGGATCGTCATGAGCGCGCCGTCGAGCGTCTTGCCTTCCTCGTCCTTCAGTGCCGCTTCACGCAGCCGCCCGGCCCAAACGACCGCGTCGGCCCGATCCTTCACAAGGTCGATCCCGCTCAGCACCCGGTCGAATTTCGACAGGCCGCGCGCATGGGTGTCGGAGTAGCCCTTGACCAGCCGCCGGCAGCGCAGAACCTCGACGGCGAGGTCGTAGTTTGCCGGCAGATGCGCCATGGCCGTGGAGAGCCAGCGTTCCAGATGGGCCTGTTCGTCCGAGTGGCGCAAGGTGCGCCTCCGATACCCCCGGAGTCCGCCGACCAGGTAGAGCACCAGGAATGCCCCAAGACTATCGGTCCTGAGTCGCCGGCCGCGACTGAACCAGCGATCGAGCCGCGCCATCCATTTCGGGTCGCCACGAACCCGGGCACCGAGCCTCGCGGGCAGCATGCCGGCGATCTCGTCTGCCCGGGGATGCATGAATTCGGTCAACCGCAGGAGTTGGTCGTCGCTGACGGCCATCTCGGCCCTGATCCGCCGGAATCGAGGGCCGCGTGTCTTGAGGTCGGCCACCCGAATGACGTCATCATAAGCCATTGCGTTGGCGATGTATTTTGCCGCCTCGCGGCTCAGAATGTGGCCTTTGCCGGGATCGTCGAGGGCCAGAACCGCCTCGATCCGGTCGAGATACTCTGCACCATAGCGCAGGTCCTGAAAGTCCACGACCTTGCGCAGACCGGGCTCCGCAAGCTCCGCCACCGGCGCCGGGAAGGCGGTGGCCCTCCCCACGAGAGCTTGCCATGCCGCCAGAAGTCGGGCCGGTCCGCGCGGCGCTGTGTTGGACGGCCCGGCTGTGGCTGCCGGTTCTTCCTGACCGGCTTCGGCCTGGCCGTAGGCCGCGGCGAAAGCCCTGAGGGAAGCGTCCACCCCCCGGTCCGAGGTGCGGATCGCATCCTCGAACGCGGCGCGCGGAAAGGGCAGGGCGCCGGCCCCGGCCAAAGCGCCGAACAGGGACGCCGAGATCACCGAGCCGCTCATCACCGCCACGGCTTCCATGTCAAAGAAAACCACCCGGCGCGCCGCGATTGCGGCCGCGACCCGCACCTCGGCCGCATCGGCGATGCCGTCGCCCGGCGCAGACTTCTCCGACACGGCGAGCGCACGGTGCGTGGACCCGATCAGCAAGGTCCGGTCGGGCGTCACGAAGCCGCGCATGATGGCGCGCCCGGCTTCCATCAGCTCGGCGGCGATCAGGATATCGACATGGCCCGCAGACGGAGCGAGCGCGAAGACCGGAGCGCCGGCCCCTTTCGGCGCCATCTCGATATAGTAGATGGTCGCGCCCGTGCGCTGCGCCACACCGGCGACCGAGGTCGCCTGGCAGTCATAGCCGTTCGCGCGCGCGAGAGCTTCGATCCAGCCGGTCAGGACGCCGCCGCCCTGACCGCCCACGGCCATCACCGCAAGCTTGATGACATGGCCAAGCCGAGGGTCGCCGTCGGAGGGCGAAAATGCGGCCTGGGCGGTCATGGCGCGACGTCCGCGAAGTCGAGCCGCCGCGCCTGCCGCCGCGCCTGAAGCCAGGCGATGACCGAGCCGCGAAGCCGCGCGCGCGCGCGTTCAATCCGGCCGGGATTGTGCACGACGTCCGCGCGGTAGAAACTCGGGCAGAGCACCGCCGCATCCGCGACCTCGCCGCAATTGCCGCAGCCGACGCAGGTCTGGTCTATCGAGGCGACCGGATCGTCGCGCAAGGGATCGTCAAGCCGCTTCAGCGACAGCGACGGACAGCCAGACAGCCGGATGCAGGCGTGGTCGCCGGTGCAGATGTCCTCGTCCACCCCGAAGCGCGGCGCTTCGATCCGCCGCCCGTCGGCAATCGCCCGCGCGCGGAGCGGTCTTTCGCGGCGCTGCCGATTCAACATGCATTCCGACGAAGCGACGATGACCTTCGGCCCCTCGGCGCTGGTGGTCAGCGCCTCGTGAAAGAGGTGGCGGAGTTTCGGCACGTCATAGGTGTTGTCGATCTCGCGGACCCAGTTGACGCCGACGCCGCGAAGTGCCCTGGCGATCGAATTGCCGGTCGCCTTGGTCGGATTGGCCGAGCGCGACGACATCACATCCTGCCCGCCTGTCGCCGCCGAATAGAAGTTGTCGACGATGACGGCGACCGAGTCCGACTTGTTGAACACCATGTTGCCGATCGACGAGGCGAGGCCGTTATGCCAGAAGCCGCCGTCGCCCATCACCGACAGAGCGCGGCGCGCGCCGCCACCATCGAAGGCGGCATTGGAGGCCGGGCCAAGGCCGTAGCCCATCGTCGCGCCGCCGATCTCGAAGGGCGGCAGGCAGGCGAAGAGGTGACAACCGATATCCCCTGTGATCTGCAGCTTGCCCGTTTCGCGCTGCACCAGCTTCAGCGCCGCGAAGATCGGCCTTTCGGGGCAGCCGGTGCAGAAACCGGGCGGGCGGATAGGCACCGTCTTCGACAGGTCCGGGATTGCAGGCGTGTCGCGGTTGGGCGCGCGCACCTGACCGGGCAGAAGTTCAGGGGCGGCCCGCTTGAGGAACCCCGCAATCCCGTCGAGCATCACTTGGCCGGTATATTCGCCGGCCATCGGCAAGACGTCCTTGCCGTGCAGGTCCACCCGCGACCCGGCCCGGTAAAGCATGGCCGCCAGCGCCTGTTCGATGAAGTCGGGTTGCCCCTCCTCGACGACCAGCACCGCCGTCTTGCCGCTGCAGAAAGACGCGAATTCGGCGGGGATGAGCGGGTAGGTGACGTTGAGCACGTATAGCGGAATGCCGGTCGCCCCGTAGAGATCGGCAAGGCCGAGTCGCTGCAAGGCGCGGATGACGCCATTGTACATGCCGCCTTGCAGGACGATCCCGACCGGTGCGTCCTCAGGCCCGAACCGTTCGTTCAGCGCGTTCTCGGTGATGAATTTTTCGGCAGCCGGCCAGCGGTTCTTCACCTTGTCCTGCTCGTGCGCATAGGACATCGGCGGCAACACGACGCGGGCAAAGTCGCTCTGCGGATGGGCGACTGCCTCACGGACGCTCAGGGGCGGGCGGCGGTTGTCGCGGGTGTTGAAACTGCCTGTCACATGGCAGGCCCTGATCCGCACCATCAGCATCACCGGAGTGTTCGACGCTTCCGACAACGCGAACCCGTTATCGACCGCCGCGATGATGGAGGGCAGGTTCGGCCGCGGGTCCAGAAGCCAGAACTGCGACTTCATCGCGAATGCGTGGCTGCGTTCCTGCATGATCGAGGAGCCTTCGCCGTAATCCTCGCCGACGATCACCAGCGCCCCGCCAGTCACCCCCGACGAGGCGAGATTTGCAAGCGCGTCCGACGCGACGTTGACGCCGACCGGCCCCTTGAAGGTTACCGCACCCCGGATCGGGTAGTGCACGCTCGCCGCCAGCATCGCGGCGGCGGCCGCTTCGGAGGCATTCGCCTCGAACCTTACTCCAAGTTCGGCCATCAGATCTTCGGCATCGGCCAGAACGTCCATCAAATGGCTGATCGGCGCGCCCTGATAGCCGCCGACATACCCCACGCCGTTTTCCAGAAGCGCCTTCGTGATGGCCAGAATGCCCTCGCCGGTGAAGATCTCGCCCGCGCCGAGCCTCAGATCCTCGACCTCTGCCTTGAACGACCGTTCCGCCATGCCGCCCTCCTAGAATTCGTGCCTTCGGACATTGCCGAGGATCTTGTGCAGCGTGCCGATGAAGGCGCGCCGCTCTTCATCGGGGATGCCGCGGAACATCCTTGCATAGGTCGCGGCCATGTGCGGCCAAAGAGTGTCGAACGCGACCCGGCCGGCATCCGTGACAAGAACCCGCGTGGCCCGGTTGTCTTCGGCGTCGCCTTCGCGCCGGACCAGGCCCTCGGCCTCGAGCTGATCGAGCGCGCGCGACAGGGTGGACTGTTCGACCACCGCATAGACCGCCAGGTCGCGGATGAGCGGCGCCTCGATGACCGTCAGAACCGCGAGCGCCCGCATCTTGGGCGTGGTGAGCCCGAGTTTGGCCATCTCGCTCCGGATCGAGGCATTGTAGCGTCCCATGATCCGGTTCATCAGGTAGGGCGCGAAGTTCGACAGGCCGATGTCGCCCAGCCGCTCGGGCAGGGTCGCCTCGGCGTCGATCCGCGGTCGCCCGTTCATGCGCCGACGGACCTTGCCGTCCGGCTGTCCGCACCCGGAGCGGTGTGGTCGACCGCTGTCACTGCACTACGCCTTCGGCACGAGGGCCAAGGCCCGGATCGGGCTGCCGGTGCCATGCACGATCTTCAGTGGCGCGGCGATAAGTATGGCGCCCTTGGGCGGCAGTTTGTCGAGATTGGCGAGCGAGGCCAGACCATAGCAGTTGGCCTTGTGCAGAAGGTTGTGGGCCGGAAAGGGCGGCTCCATCCCGCCCGCCTGGCCGGCGTCGGTCCCGATGCACTGGCTGCCCCAGCCGACAATCCCCTTCGACAGGAGATATTCGATGCAATCGACCGTCGGCCCCGGCGAGTGCGGGCCGGCCGCGTCGGAATTCAGGAACCGTTCCTCGCTGTCGGCGCGTTTGTCCCAGTCGGTGCGCAGAACGACCCATTCGCCCTTTCCGATGGGGCCATGTTCCTGTTCCCATTCCTTGACACCCGCCGCGTCGAGCAGGAAATCTGGATCCTTCGTCACGTCGTCCGATACGTCGATGACGTTCACCGGGGCAACGAGCCGCTGAACCGGCAACGTGTCGGTATAGCCATCGGCATAGTCCTTGCCGGTGATCCAGTGATGCGGGGCATCGAAGTGGGTGCCGGAATGTTCGCCGAGTTTCAGCCAATTCCACGCCCAGAAGGGTCCGTCCTTGTCATATTCGCTGATCCGGTGGATTTCGATCTTCGGCGTATCCTTGGCGAAATCCGGCGGCAGTTTCAGAAGCGGCGTGTCGGGACCAAGCGGACCCGTACAGTCGACCACTTCGATCCCGCCCGTCAGCAGCATCGCACCAAGACTCTCCAGAACCGTTGCTGATGTCATGTCGCACCTCCCTGAATCGCGGCAGGCCCGACCACCCGCCACCCGATGCGTCAGGCTAGTCGGATTTACATGCGTTTGCAAATATCCCCGCGCGATCGATCCGATCGTGACCGGCGGGCAGCGTCAGCCCCAGTTCTTCAGGAGCCGCGCGAGCCGCGCCAGCCCGTCGTCGAGCCGAACATCCGCGCCGCCGCCAACGCCAAGCCGGATATGGGCGGGCTGATCATAGGCGGTGCCGGGCACGAGGAACGTCCGGTAGGGCGGGGCCAGCAGGCGGCGCGCGAAGTCCTCCGCGTCAATCCCGTCATGCAGCCGCGCCAGACCGATCAGCCCAGCCTCGGGGCGCACCCAGGACAGGCGCGGCTCGGCGGTGACGAAACCATCGAGCGCTTCGAGATTGGCGCGACCCTCGGCACGCGCACGACCAAGCGCCGCCGCAAGACGGTCGGGGCGGAGCGCGATCTCTGCAATCACCTCGCCCATGACATTCATGATCTCGCTCGAATTCTCGCGCAGGATCACCGCGTCCATCACCATTTCCCGGTCAGGGCAGATGAGCCAGCCGGTCCGCAGCCCCTGCAACCCCAGCGCCTTGGAGACGCTGCCGGTGGTGATCCCGCGCGCATAGAGCCCCGCGACCGAAGGCGCGCGCGGAGATGTCCATTCCAGGCCCGCATAGACCTCATCGACGATGAGCCAGGCGCCCGCGCGGTCGGCAATCGCCACGATCTCGTTCAGCGCGTCGATGCCAAGATGCGCGCCGGTCGGATTGTTCGGGTTGCTGAGGAAGATCAGCCTGGTGCCGGGTGTCACTGCCCTGGCCAGCCGGTCGAGCGGCAGTTGCCAGCCCTCGTCCTCGCGGCGTTCCACCACCGTCAGGTCGGCGCCAATGGCGCGGCCCAGAACCGCCGCCTGCGGCCAGCCGGGGGTTTCGATCACCATGCGGTCGCCCGGCTGCACCAGTTGCATGATCGCCAGATAGTTCGCCTCGGCTGCGCCGGCGGTGATCAGCACGTCATCGGGCGTGCAGATGCCGGCAAGGCCCGCCTGCCGGATCACCGCCTCGCGAAGCTCGGGCAGCCCCCTGAAGGATCTCAGGTTCCAGTCGAGCGGCATTTCGGGGTCGAGATCGGCCAGATACTCCGCGAGCCGGGGCGAGCGTGACAGGGAAAACCCGACAATCGCTTCCGGCGCGGCTTCGGTGGTTTCCAGCAGATACTGGAAGAGTTTGTGTATCTTGACTTTCATCCTGGCTTGGCCTTAACCGGGAGGGGTGGAGGTTATTTCAATGAATACAATGTCTTGCCTGAAAGGCAAACCCCTTTCGCTGACCGTGCTGGACTACGGTCTCTTCAAGGTCCACGCCAACGGAAGGGTGATCGGCATCAGCGGCTTTCTGATCCGGACCGAAGCCGGTGAGAGGGTGCTGGTCGATACCGGGTTCCCGGCGAAATACGCCCACGACATCGCGACCTCGGCCAGGGAGGACCGGCTTGGCGAGTTCGGCGAGGTTCTCAGGCTGGAACCGGAAAACCTGCCCGACGGACAGTTGGCGACGATGGGCCTTGCCCCGGCCGACATCGACCTTCTGATCCTGACTCACAGCCATATCGACCATGTGGGCGGCATCGCCGATTTTCCAGGTGTCCCGATCGTCATGGCCGCGGCCGAACGGGCGCTGCCGAAGCCCCTGTACTGGGGCGCGGTGCAACCGCTCGACTGGCCAATGGCGGAGTATCGGCTGATCGAGGGCGACACCGAGATCGGCCCCGGTTTCCACCTGCTTGCCGCGCCCGGCCATGCGCCCGGACAACTGGCGATCATGCTTGATCTGCCGAAGACAGGCGCGGTGCTGCTGACCAGCGATGCGATTTCGCGCCCCGCCGAAATCGACGACGGTTTCGCGGGTTCGGCGGATCCGGCCCGCGCCCGTGAAAGCGCGGCCCGGCTGATGGCGCTTGCCGAGCAGAGCGGCGCCTTCGTCATCTATGGCCACTGGCCCGAGCAGTGGCCCGAACTCCGCAAGGCGCCGCAGACCTATGACTAGCGCACATCGCGACCCTGATTGAGTATGATCACGTTGCCCGAGCAGATATCGCCCGCTGGCGACACGAGAAAACCGACCCAGGCGGCGATTTCCTCGGGTCGCATCGCGCGGCCATGTGGCATCGCCGCGATGGCGCGGCCCAACACTTCTTCGGTCAGGACGTTGAAAAGGGGCGTCTGGGTCATCGCCGGCGCGATCGAGTTGACCGCAATCCGCGCGCGCGCGTAGCGCCGCGCAAGGTCCTTGGTCAGCGTGTCCATCGCGGCCTTCGACGCGCGGTAGTGCGGTGGATCGAAAACGTCGAAGTTATATGCGCCGTTGGACGAGATGTTGACGATCTTGCGTACACCTTCCCGATCCTTCATCCAGGTAATCGCCGCCTGACAGCAGTGGAAGGCGGATGAGAAATTCACCGCCATCTGCCGGTCAAGCTCATCCGCCGGAATGTCCGGGAAATCCGACATGAAGCAGGTGCCCGCGTTGTTGACAAGCACGTCGACCCCGCCAAAGCGCGCGGCGAGGTCCGCGAAAACGGCGGCGATGGCCGCGGGATCGGTCAGGTCGATCTGGCTTGGCGCGAAGTCATCGCCCAACGCCTCACCCATCCGCGCCAGCGCTTCGCCGTCAATATCGAGCCCAGCGACGGTCAGCCCGTCCTCCAGCAGGCGCGCGACGATCGCCTGGCCCATTCCGCCTGCCGCGCCGGTCACCACGGCCAGTCTTCGCTGCATTTCTTGCGCCCCGGTCCATGTTCGTTGCCGCGAAGATTATAGTGGAGTTCGCATATTGTATATAATACGAATCCCAGCATGGGCTACGTCGCAAAGACCGACATCGCATTCGAAATGCTCTACCGCGATCTGCTGAACGGCAGCCACGCGCCGGGGGAGCCTTTGCGCATCTCGGCCCTTTCGGCCCTTTATGGAGTTAGCGCCACGCCGCTGCGCGAGGCTTTGTCTCGGCTTGAGGAAAAGCAGCTTGTCGTCGGCAGCGCCAACAGGGGATGGCGCGCGGCGCCAGTGTCCATGGCCGAGTTCGAGGATCTTCAGATCGCGCGCATGGCCATCGAGAGCAGCCTTCTGCAGGATGCGATTGCGCGGGGAGGGCTCGATTGGGAAAGCGGCATCGTCGCCGCGCATTATCGTCTGACCCAAGTCAAGCCGCCCATCGGCGCCGATGACACCTTGCCAGCGCGCCAGACCTGGATCGAGACGCATGATGCCTTCCACGGCGCACTTCTCGCCGCCGGCCGGTCGAGCTGGCTCAAGGGTTTCTATGCCCAGACCGCCGAGCAGCTTCAGCGCCACCACCAGGCGCTCTTGTTTCATACGCAGGCGATCAACCCCGGCAGCCCGCCACGCCACAGCGCGGAAACCGAAGAGCTGTTGCGCACCGCCCTGTCGGTCCCGCGGCACACCGAACTCATGCAGGTGACGCTTGACCGCGATCCAAAGCGCGCGCTTGCGGTGCTTCGCGACCACGTCGACGTCACGCTCGCAATCTACAGGTCCATTGTCGGGACCGCCGGTACCACGAAACGAACGCCCAAAAACACGACCAACAGAGAGGACAGACCATGAAGAACATCCTTGCATCACTTGCCCTTGCCGCCGGTCTCGTGGCCGGCGCCGCTTCCGCCGAACCGCTGATCGTCGGCGCCTATCCGGCGAACCCGCCTTGGGAATACAAGAACGAGCAGAGCCAGTTCGAGGGCTTCGAGGTCGATATGGTGACCGAGGTCGCCAAGCGCCTGGGCATGGAACTCGAGATCTCCGATCTTGGCTTCCAGGCGCTTTTCGCCGCGACAAGCTCTGGGCGGATCGACGTGGCGATCTCGACGATCACCATCACGCCCGAGCGTCTGGAAAGCCAGTCGTTCACCCAGGGCTACTACGACGCCGACCTGTCGCTGGTGTCGATCGAGGGCGGCGCGACCTCGCTGGCCGACATGAAGGACAAGCCGATTGGCGCGATCGCGTCATCGACGGGGGATGCCTGGATCACTGCGAACACCGCGGAGTACGGCCTGGGCGATTTGCGGACCTATCCAGACCAGCAGAGCCTGCTCCTCGACGTGCGCGCCGGGCGGATCGCCGGAGCCGTGGGTGACATCACCGGCTTTGTCTTTGCCGCCCAGCAGATGCCGGACCTGAAGATTGCCGAGGTGATTCCGACGGGCGACCAGTATGGCATGATGCTGCCGAAGGGATCGCCGAAGCTCGACGCGATCAACGCCGCGATCAGCGACATGAAGACCGACGGCACGATGGCCGCGATCTACGAACGCTGGCTTGGAGAAGCGCCGAAGGCGGACAGTGCGACGCTGACGGTGCTGCCGATCCCGGGGACGTGACGCGGGCCAAGCGGTTTCCATGAAACGATCTGCGCCGCACGCCTGCGAGGTGCGGCGCAAGGACCGGCAACAGTCTGCCATGCGGACAGGTCGAGGCGCAGCCTTGGCGCCCGGACCGGCGCGCCTGCAAGCAAGAGGTGATCCAACATGGGCTTCATCGACACGTTCCTGAATGCGGACGTGATGATCCGCGTATTTCCGATGCTCTGGAAGGGGATCGGCAACACGCTGCTCCTCGCCGCCGCGACGTTGAGCTTCGGGACCATTGCGGGCGTGCTCCTTTGTCTGATCCGGCTTTACGCGCCGCGGCCGTTCAACTGGCTGGCCATCGCCTATATCGACCTGTTCCGCGCCCTGCCGATCCTCGTGCTTCTGGTGCTGATCTACTACGCGCTGCCGTTTATGGGCGTCCGCCTCAGCGCCTTCGTCTCGGCGACGCTGGCGCTAAGTCTGGTCTTTTCGTCGTTCACGGCCGAGGTCGTGAGGTCCGGCATCCAGGCGATCCCCGGCGGCCAGACCGAAGCGGCCGAGGCGCTGGGCCTGCCGTTCCTGGTGACAATCTGGAGAGTGATCCTGCCGCAGGCGATCAAGATCGCTATCCCGCCGCATACGTCGAATTCCGTGGCGATCGCCAAGGACACGTCGCTTGCCTCGGTCGTGGCCATGCCGGACCTTCTGAAACAGGCGACCGATGCCCAGGCGCTGACCGCCAACCCGTCGCCGCTGATCGCGGCCGCGATCATGTATCTGATCGTGCTTCTGCCCGCAGTGCGCCTGGTCTCGATCCTCGAAGCGCGCTACCGGCACGAACGCTGACCCTAACCGCAAGGACACCCGCACATGCAAGGCGACGGCTCGGCCTATTTCATCTATCACTCCATTGGCCAATACCCGGCGAAGGCCGCCGATCTGGGGCGCGCAATGGGCGAGTTCGCCCAAAGCTGGGGGGCGAGGAACGATGGCCAGTGGAACTATGCGCTTGGCAAACGCGCGCGGTTCATCGACCGCTGGCGGGCGCTGATCGGCGCGGCCGAAGGCACCGTGACGACTGCGGAAAACGTGACCGCTGGACTCTATTCGCTGATCGGGGCGCTGCCTGCCGGGCGCCTCAGCGGCCGCACGCTTCTGGTGGCGGGCGACTGCTTTCCGTCGCTGCACTTCCTGCTGGCGGGTCTGGCAGATCGCTTTGGCTTCACGCTCAAGACGGTTCCGCACCGGCCTGGCGCCTATTGGGTCGAAGATGACGATGTGATCGCCGCCTGGGGGTCCGACGTCGCCTTGGCGCTTCTGACCTGGGTCAGTTCCACCTCATCGCACAGGATCGACCTTGCGCGGTTGGCGGCTCATGGAAGAACCAAAGGCACGCTGATCGGTGTCGACATCACCCAGGCGGTCGGTCTTCTGCCCTTCGATGTGAGCGTGCCCGAGGTGGATTTCGCGCTTTCCACGAGTCTCAAATGGATGTGCGGAACGCCGGGCGCCGGCATCCTCTACGTCGCGCCGCGGCTGATCGGCGAGTGCGCGCCCGAACTGCGCGGCTGGTTCAGCCAGCCCGATCCATTCTCCTGGGATCTGACGCGCTTCGCCTTTGCCGCCGACATACGCCGCTTCGACAACGGAACGCCGGGCATCGTGGCGGCGCTGGCGACGCTGCCCGCGCTTGACTGGCATGCGGCGCAGGACGCGGGCAGCATGCTGGCGCACAATCAAGGGCTGTCCGCCCGGATACAGGCCGGGGCCGACGAAATCGGTTTGACACTTGCCTCACCGCGCGACCCGGAGGCGAGGGGCGGCAGTATCATGGTCGATCTTGGCGCCCGGATTCCTGCCGCCGATCTGATCGCGGCCCTGCGGCGGGCCGATGTGTTCGCCGATGCGCGCGGCCAGATCGCCCGGTTTTCACCCGGCGCTATGACCACCGATGACGGCGTGACACGCCTGCTGCGTGCTCTTGGAAAGGCTTTGGCCTCTGGATGAAGCGCGAAAGCCTGGCTGCGATGCCGTCAATCTACGATAGAGCCGGGGTCGTCCTTTTCCATGTGCATCCGCCGCTTCAGCCGTTTTCCGACGAGGATCGGTAGAACGAAACCGATGATCGCGACGAGCCACAGCCCGATCGAGAGCGGCGAGGCAAAAAGGCTTGTCCAGTCACCATCCGAAATCGTGAGGGCGCGGCGCAGGTTCGCCTCCATCAGATTGCCCAGGAGAATACCGAGGATCACCGGAACGAGCGGCACGTCGAGCTTTCTGAGCGCCCAGCCGACGAGGCCGAAGATGACCATGACCACCAGATCGAACGTTGAACCCGAAATGCCGTAGATGCCGACAAACGAGATCATCGCGACAATCGGCATCAGGAATTTGGGCGGGATCATCAGAACCCGCGCGAAAAGGCCAACCATCGGAATATTCATGGCGAGAAGCATGAGATTGCCGATGAAGAGTGCGGCGATCAGTCCCCATACCACGTCTGGACGCTGGGTGAAGAGCAGCGGACCCGGCGTGATGTTCAGCGCGAGAAGCACGGCCAGAAGCACGGCCGTCGTGCCCGAACCGGGAACGCCGAGCGCCAGCATCGGAACGAGCGCGCCGCCAGCCGCGGCGTTGTTCCCCGCTTCGGGCGCGGCAACGCCGCGCGGGTCGCCCTTGCCGAAGGTGCCGTCCTTGTCCGAGATCTGCTTTTCGGCGGTGTAGGCCAGAAATGAGCCCAGCGAGGCCCCCGCGCCGGGCAGGACGCCGGCAATGAACCCAAGTACGGTCGAGCGCGCCATCGCAGGCGTCGTGAACTTCAGCAGCTTCCATGACGGCACGATACGCCCCATCGAGACGTTGGCATGCTTGCCCTCGCCGGAACCGTCGCCGCGATGTTCAAGGAAGATGAACACTTCCGAAAGCGCGAACAGACCGACGATTGCGACCAGAAAGTCGATGCCGTCATAGAGATGGACCTCGCCGAAGCTGAACCGCGGCACGCCTGTCTGCCCGTCCACGCCGACCATCGCGATGCCGAGGCCGAGGGCGGCGGCGAAAGCGGCCTTCGCCTGATTGGTGGAAGAGATGCCGCCGAGCGTCGCGAAGGCGAGCGCGAAGAGCGCAAAGTATTCCGCCGGGCCGAAGAGAAGCGCGACCTTCACGAGTTGCGGCGCCAGGAAGACCAGACCCCAGGTGGCGAAGAAGGCCCCGACGAACGACGCGATGCCGGAAAGCGCCAGCGCCTCGCCCGCGCGGCCCTGCTGCGCCATCGGATAGCCGTCGAGCGTCGTCATCAGCGCCGGTTCGTCACCCGGGATGTTCAGGAGGATCGACGAGATGCGTCCGCCATACATCGCACCGTAGTAAACGCTGGTAAGAAGGATGAGCGCGGCGGTCGGGTCGAGACCCAGCGAGAAGGCAAGAGGGATCAGGATCGCGACCCCGTTCGACGGCCCCAACCCGGGAAGCGCCCCGATGATCGTCCCCAGAAAGCAGCCGACAAAGGCAAGGAACAGATTCTGGAAGCTGAGCGCGACAGAGAAACCGTCGATGAGCGATGCGAGGGCGTCCATTGTGGTCTCCTCAAATGCCGAGCGGGCCCTTGGCCAGCGAAAGGCCAAGGATCAGATGAAAAACCACGTAGATCCCGAAGGACGTGGCGATGCCCGACAGGATCGCGTGCAGGGGTCTGGTTCCCAACCGCCAGCTGAGAAACGCCGCGGCGAGTGCCGTCGAGATGACGAAACCCGCCTGCGGAAGCGCATAGGCATAGACCAGCAGAATGACAGCGGCGATGCCGATCTCGGCAAGCCGGCCAAGCGGCGGCCAGTTCGGCTTTTCGTCGGGCCTGAGGATGATGGCGATGCTGGAGACGCCGAGGAGCAGCCCTATGATGATCGGGAAGGTCTTTGGACCAACCGGATCAGAGATGAAGCTCGTCTGGATGCGCGTGGCCTGCCAGATGAAGAATGCGGCAAGCGCGAATCCGATCCCGCCGAAGATGCGGTCTCCCATGGCTTCCTCCGTGAAATGCGATCGGTTGGGCAGCCCGATCCTGGACCGGTCCGGGCTGTCCGATGCCGTTACTGGATAAGGCCGATCTCGCGCGAGATTTCCTGAATGTTCGCGATCGAGTCTGCCACGAAAGTCTGGAACTCGGCGCCGCTGACGTCAAGCGGTGCGAGTCCGTTCTGCGCCATCACGGCCTTCCATTCATCCGAAGCATAGACGGTGGCGATGCTCTGCACCCAGAAATCGTAGGCATCGTCGGACATGCCGCCGGGCGCGTAGAACCCGCGCCAGTTGGCCCCTACTGCGTCGATGCCCTGCTCCATGGCGGTGGGGAACTCGGCGAAATCGCCTTCCAACCGCTCGGGCGCGAGCACGGCGATCACCTTGATGTCGCCCGAATCGACAAAGCCTTTGGCCTCGGAGGCATCTCCGGTGAAGGCCTGAACGGAGCCGGCGAGAAGCTGCGTCACCGCCTCGCCGCCACCGTCGAAGGCAACGTATTTGATGGTGCGCAGGTCATCGATGCCCGATTTGTCGGCGGCGATCAGAACCTTGAGATGGTCCCAGCCGCCCACGGCCGACCCGCCTGCGATGGAAATGGAGCTTGGATCGGACTTGAGCTGTTCCATCAACTCGGGCAGCGTGTTGATCGGGCTGTCCTTTGCCACGGCGATGATGCCGTAATCGGCGCCCACCGCCCCGACCCAGCGCACCTGATCCTGCGTGTTGCCGGGATAGGCCCCCTGGGCGAGTCGCGTCGCGGTCGCCGTCGACGCTGCGACGAGCAGATCGTTGCTGTCATTGCGCTTGTTGACGACTTCGGCAAAAGCGACGCCACCACCGCCACCGGCGAGGTTCGTGACCTGCATCGTGCCCGGAATGAGCCCGATATCCTGCAATGTCTTGCCGACCTGGCGGCATGTGAAATCCCATCCGCCGCCGGGGTTCGCCGGCGCGATGCACTCGGTCTGCGCCGGTTCGTAAGCCAGCGACGGCGTGGCCATGACGGCGGCGAGCAGGGCCGCCGACAAGCCGGACCGCAAGGTTTTTCCGTTCAGCATTGATATCCTCCCGTTGTTTCTTTCTTGGCCCGGTCACGGAGACCGCGGCGCCCGAGAAAGGCATGCTATAGCATGGCCCGGTCGGAAGAAACCTGTTTGCGCTGCCGGCAGGTTCGCCGAGACGGCGGAATATTTTTACATTGATATCGAAAAATTCGCGTGTGCGCCCATTGGGGCCAAGTATTCTCCCTCATGTACGAAATGAGGAACCTGCCGCTGCCACAGCAATGTGCCGGCCGCGGCGGGGCGGGGTGGCCCGCCCTTCCTGCCGAACCCGTTGTTTGCGGCCATCGCAAGTCGGGCCGTCAACCCGCCAAGGAGAGACCATGCCGCATCCATATCCGGACAAGCTCGATCCCGCTGCATTCACGGCCCTGCCACGTGACTTCGTCGGCTACGGCCGGCACACGCCCGACCCCAAATGGCCGAACGGAAACAAGGTCGTCGTCAATGTCGTGGTGAACTACGAAGAAGGCGCCGAGTACTCGCTTCTCGACGGGGATGACTGCAACGATGCGTGGGGGGAATACAGCTATGAGATCGGCCCGACCGTTCGCGACCTCAGCACCGAAACCCATATGGAGTTCGGCAGCAGGGTCGGGGCATGGCGGCTGGCGCGGCTTCTTGACGACTACGGGATCAAGGCGACGATCGACGTCTGCGCCCACGCGCTGGAGCGCAATCCCGAATACGCCGCCTGGATTCGGGAAAGCCACCATGACGTCATGGGCCACGGTTGGCGGTGGACCGAAGACTCGCGGCTGAGCCGCGACGAGGAACACCGCCTGATGCGCCGCGCGATCAAGTCGATCGAGACGACGACGGGACAGCGGATCAAGGGCTGGATCGTCCGGTCGTTCCCGAGCGTGCACACGAGGTCGCTTCTGGTGGAAGAAGGCGGCTTTCTCTACGATTCCGACGCCAGCAACGACGAACTGCCCTATTTCGTCGAACAAAGCGGCGAACCCTTCCTCGTGATCCCGTATTCCAAAGTCTACAACGACGTGAAGTATTTCGTGGCGCCGACGCTGGCCACACCCAACGACTTCTTCACGACGCTGAAGCTCGCCGTCGACTATCTGGTCGACGAGGCGGAGCGTGGGCATGGCGGGCGGATGATGACCGTCGGGCTTCATGCGCGGTGGTCCGGTCAGGCGGCAAGGGCCAAGCCGGTGCGCGATTTCATCGAATACGTTCTCGCCAAGGACGGCGTCGATTTCATGCGCCGCCTGGATATTGCCGAGCACTGGATCAAGACCTTCCACCCTTCTTCCAAGACGACATGACCGCCCGTGCTATCTGAGTTGAAGATCGGGCTGGTCGGCGCCGGATGGGCCGCCCGCCAGCACAGCAATTCCATCGCCACGATTGGCGGCGCCGAGATCGTGGCGGTCTTCGATGTCGATCAAGGGAACGGAAACGCGCTGGCCAACGACATCGGTGCTTTGGCTGTCGATACCCTCGATAATCTCCTTGCGCTGGATCTCGACGCCGTTGTCGTCTCGACGCCTTCAGGCGCCCATCGCGAGGCTGTCGTCCCCGCCCTGATGCTGGGCATGGCAGTCTTTGTCGAAAAGCCGGTTTCCCGCAGCATGGAGGACGCGTTGGCGATCGCCGATGCCGCCGAGCGATCAGGAGCCGTCTGCGCGGTCGGCTATCAGTGGCGTGCCCTGGACAACCTGGGCCCGGTTCACGACGACCTGCAGGTCGCGAAACCGGCCTTGATGGTAAGCCAGGGGGTCGGCATCACCCAGGCGCGCTCATGGTTCAACGACGACAGGCTGAGTGGCGGGCTTATCTTCGAACGCGTCAGTCATCACATCGACCTGCAGCGGATGATCGCGGGCGAGGTTGCCTCTGTCTCGGCCGTTCGGGGCGGCGTGGCGCTTTCGGGCCGCGTGGCTTCGGCGGGGGCCCTCGATGATGTGCTGTCGCTGACCCTGCGGTTCACCTCTGGGGCCATTGGTGTCATCTCCGTCGGCTGGACCCCGGAAGACTATCCGCCCACCCAATCGCTGGCATTGCATACGACAGGTTCGTCGTTCGACATCGCTCTTGATCCCGATTTCACGGTCGCCGACCGGTCGGGCGCAAACATCCCCCGAACGGTGATCGAGCATCCGTTCACACGCCAGATGAGGAGCTTTCTCGGGGCGGCCCGGAACAAGGCGCCTGCCTTGGTGCACTGTACGGCGCGCGACGCCGCGGGCACAGTTGCGGTATGCCTGGCCGCGGCATCGTCGCTTGGAAAGTCCGGTCAGCAAGCCAACGTGAAACTGCAAGGACATGCCGATGAAGAGACTTGATGGCAAAGTCGCGATCGTAACCGGCGCGGCATCGGGTATTGGCCGTGCGATCGCTGTCCTCTTCGCCAAAGAGGGTGCGAAGGTCGTCGTTGCCGACATCATCGACCAGCCCAAGGAGGGCGGTTTTCCGACCGAGCACATCATCGCCGAGGCGGGCGGGACGTCGATCAGGATTCACTGCGACATTGCCAAATGGGATGACGTCGACAGGATGATCACACAGACGGTCGAGAAATGGGGAGCGCTCGACATCATGGTCAACAACGCCGCGCACTGGACCACGACCCGGCTGACCGACACATCGGTCGAACAGTGGCGCGAGGTCCAGGCCGTCAATTCGGATGGCTACTTCTACTGCTGCAAGCGCGCGGTGCAGCAGATGCTGACGCAGCCGGTCGTCGGCGACGCCCGCGGGCGGATCGTGAACATCACTTCGCAGCACGGAATGATCGGCGCGCCGAACGACATAGCCTATGGGGTCGGCAAGGCGGCCAGCGTCTACATCACCAGACAGATTGCCACGGACTACGGCCGGCAGCACATCATCTGCAACGCCGTGGCGCCCGGCCGGATCATCACCGGAAAGCCTGGCGTTTCGCAGGACGAGAAGGGACTTGAAGCAGCGCGGCAGCGGACCCCCTATCCGCGCCTCGGCCGGTCCGAGGACGTCGCCAACGCGGCGCTGTTCCTGGCAAGCGACGAGTGCAGCTTCATTTCAGGCGTCAATCTGATGGTCGACGGCGGATGGTCGGCAAGCTGAAAGGGCTTTCGGCGGCGCGGGTTGCCCTTTGGCATAAATAAATCGGTGCCAGAGACAGGGAATAGTTTTCGTGCGTTCCTTCACGAATAGGGCAAGCTGAAAACTCATGAACTTTCGTAGATGGCCGCGGCGCTATCGGTATCTGAAAGATGAGCGCCCCGCCCTGGCCCACCAGGAGAGTGCCAAGCTGCGCAGGTTTTCGGATCATCCATGATCCCGCGACCGGAAACGCGCGGGTGACAGCAGGGGGAACACAGCAATGCCGAACATGAAGAAAAGCCGCCGCAAGACCATAGAAGGCTTGGCGGACAGCGCCCGTCTAGGCGCGATGGACAGGCGCGAGTTCCTGTCTCTCGCCACCGTTCTGGGTCTGAGCACGACCGGCGCCTATTCGTTGCTCGGACTGTCCGTGCCAACCCCTGCCGTTGCGCAGGAGCCCAAACGCGGCGGCACGCTGCGCGTGGCCATGCGCGTGGTCGATATACGCGACCCCAGAACATATGATCTTGTCGAGCGGTCCAGCATCGCGCGCCAGTTCTGCGAGAACCTCGTGCGCTGGACCCCGGATTTCACGTTTGAAGGAATGCTGCTTGAAAGCTGGGAAGTCTCGGATGATGCGAGGACCTACACCCTGCACGTCCGTCCGGGCGTCACCTGGAACAACGGCGATCCCTTCACGGCCGATGACGTGATTTTCAACATCGCCCGTTGGGCGGACACTTCGGTCGAGGGCAATTCGATGGCATCGCGCCTTGCCGCATTGCGTGAAGGCGACGCGACCGGGGCAGCGGAAGGCGCCATCGAGAGGGTCGATGACCTTACGGTCCGACTTAACCTCTTCGCGCCGGACATCACGCTGATCCCCAGCTTTTCCGACTACCCCGCGCTATGCGTCCATAAAGACTTTCCCGGTGACCTCGCCACCGCGCCGGTCGGCACGGGAGCGTTCGAGCTTGTCTCGATAGATGTCGGCTTCAAGGCAGTCCTGAAGCGGCGCGAAAACGGAGCCTGGTGGGGCGGCGAGGCGTTTCTGGATGGGATCGAGTTCATCGACTACGGCACGGACGGCGTCGCCACCGTCGCCGCGTTCGAGGCCGAAGAGGTCGACATGAACGATGAATCGAACGGCGAGTTGTCCAAGCTTCTCGACGGGTTTGGTCTGATCCGCGAGGAGAAGGTGACGGCGACAACGTTCTTGACCCGCATGAATGTCGGCCAGCCGCCATTTGACAATCAGATTGTCCGCAATGCGTTCCAACTGGCCGTGGACAACGCGACGATCCTTGAGCTTGGGTTCGCGGGTCTCGGCGTCGTGGCCGAAAACCACCATGTCGGTCCGATGCACCCGGAATATGCGGTCATTCCGGTCATCCCGCGCGACGTCGAGAGGGCCAGGGCGATGATCGCCGAGGCGGGCCATTCCGATACGGAATTCGAGCTTGTCTCTCCTGACGATGACTGGCTTGCGGTGTCCGCCGACGCGATCGCCGCGCAACTGCGCGACGCGGGCATCAAGATCAACCGGAAAATCCTGCCGGGCGCGGCTTTCTGGAATGACTGGACCAAATATCCGTTCTCGACGACCTCATGGGGCGCCCGACCCTTGGGAGTGCAGGTCTATGCGCTAGCCTATCGCTCGGGTGAGGCCTGGAACGAAAGCGGATTTTCCGACCCGACGTTCGACGCCAAGCTTGCGGAGGCACTTGGCGTCTTTGACGATGACAAGCGTCGAACGATAATGGCCGAGCTTGAGACGATCCTGCGGGATTCCGGCGTCCTCATCCAGCCGTACTGGCAGAATCTGTACATGCACCACACCCCGAAGGTCATGGGCTATCGGCGCCACCAGAGCCGCGCTGTCGATCATCTGGAGACCGTCTGGCTCGACGTCTGACAAAGGCGCGCTGTCCGGCGGATGCGGACCCGGCTTCGCACGGACGGTGCCGGCTGCCCTTTTCCGGAAAACGCGCGCGCAAGTCTGCGAGAGCGGGCGATGGATCGGCCCGTTGCCTCAGACCCTGCCGCGCTGTGGTGAAGCCACGCCGCTTGCCGGTTTTGGCGGGCGCGGCATCGGATTTGCTGATTTCCGCGACTGCGGGTTAAGATGGCGCCACGAGCGCCTGACAAAGTGCGCGATTTGCTCGTCGGAAGTCAGTCTGGCGGGAATGTGTGCCATTCACCGGTTTCCGTTCTGTTCGTAAGAGGGTAAGCGAGGGGCAATGCGGTTGTCGAACATGCGCCTGATTTGCGCAAGACCGCGCAATGGAGACGTTACGAGATGACCCCTTTTGCGATCGCCGGCATCCAGATGCACGTGGCCGCGCTGCAGTCCAACGCCGACGCGATGCTGCATCGCCTGGATATCCTGATGGCGCGGTTTCCCTGGACACAGATGGTCCTTTTCAGCGAGCTGGCGCCCTACGGCCCGCTGCCGCGCTATGCCCAGCCCTTCGAGAACGAGGCGCTGGACGGCTTCCGCCATGCCGCGCGCAAGCACCATGTCTGGCTGATCCCGGGCTCGATGTTCGAAAAGACCGAGGATGGGCACATCTTCAACACGTCGGTCGTGATCAACCCTGAAGGCGAGATCGTGAGCCGCTACCGCAAGATGTTCCCGTTCCGGCCCTATGAGGTCGAGGTGACGGCGGGCACCGAGTTCTGCATCTTCGACGTGCCCGGGGTCGGGCGTTTCGGCCTTTCGATCTGCTACGATATCTGGTTTCCGGAAACGACGCGCCAGTTGACCGCCGCGGGGGTCGAGGTGCTTTTGCATCCGGTCCTGACCGGTACCACCGACCGCGACATCGAGCTGTCCATCGCCCGCGCCACGGCGGCGCAGTTCCAGTGCTATGTGATCGACGTCAACGGACTGGGCGCGGGCGGCAATGGCCGGTCCTGCATCGTCGATCCTCGCGCGACCGTGCTGTACCAGTCGGGCACCGAGGAGGACATGTTCCCGGTCGAGATCGACCTTTCACTGGTCCGACGGCAGCGGGAAATCGGCATCAGGGGCCTTGGTCAGGTACTGAAAAGCTTCCGCGATCGGTCCGCGGAGTTTACCGTCTATGACAGGGCGAGCGGGGCGGATGCCTATCTGAAGACGCTTGGGCCGCTCGAGATGGCCGGGCAAGGCTCTCGCGCCGGGCTGGATGAGGGCGCTCCGGCGACTACCGAGGGTGAAGACCAGTTCGCGAATACGTCCGATGTGCCAGTGCTGCCCTTTGCGGGCAAGACGATAAGCGGCTGACCGGCAGGGATCGTCTGGCAAAGGCGCCATTGATCCGCAGGGCCGCCGCCGTGAGAACGGGAGGACGATGCCATGCAGTCGATGAGCGAGTACCATTCGGCGATCCAGCTCCGCTCGGACCGCTGGAGCGCGCTGCGCGAGGCCACAGACGCGCTCGCGCGCGCACCCGGTGGTAAGGGCGCGGGCGGACTTCGCAAGAAGATCGGGCAGCTTTTCGAGTCGCTCGCGGTGATCGAGCCCTATTGGGCCTTCCCCGGTGTCCAGGCTTTCGACTACCTGCGCCGTCTCTTTGAGCACGGTAATCTCGATGACCTGTCTTTCGCGGCCCACCGCGTCACCCGCGCGTTGACGACCGGAGCCTATCGCCGCCGCAGCATCCCGCTTGAGCGCGACATCGTCGATACCGAGGAGCATGACGACGAGGCGATGCAGTCGCCCGAGGCGCGGGCGCTGAGCAAGCCGTATTTCGAGGTGATGATCGTCGACAACGTCAACGAACATCAGGAACGCTGGCTGAAGACCAACGTTGCCCGGATGCGGCGGCCCGAAGATCCATTCATCTACGAACCGGTGGTGGTCCCGAGCCTTGAGGATGCGCTGATCGGCATTCTTTTCAACCACAACATCCAGGCGATAGTGGTCCGGCCGGGGCTGGTGCTGAAGTCTAAGACCGACCTGCCGATCCTGACGCGCTATCTCAACCGTGCAGGCGGGGAGGAAAGCATCGACGACTTCTTGCCCGAGGACTACGGACCGGAATTGTGCCGCCTCGTCGCCAGGGTGCGCCCCGAACTGGACGCCTACCTTGTCACCGAACGGTCGGTCGAGGATATCGCCGGTCTTGATCTGGGGATCTGCCGCCGCGTCTTCTACAATCAGGAAGACTTCATGGAGCTGCACCTTAACATCCTTCGCGGGGTGCAGTCGCGCTACAAGACCCCGTTCTTCTCGGCGCTCGTCGAGTACTCCAAGCAGCCCACCGGCGTCTTTCACGCGATGCCGATCAGCCGCGGCAAGTCGATCAGCCGAAGCCACTGGATTCAGGACATGGGCGCATTCTATGGCCCCAACATCTTTCTGGCCGAAACCTCGGCCACCTCGGGCGGGCTCGACAGCCTTTTGGAACCCCAGGGCCCGATCAAGGAGGCGCAGGAACTCGCCTCTCGCGCCTTCGGGTCCAAGCAGACCTTTTTTGCCACGAACGGCACTTCGACTTGCAACAAGATCGTCGTGCAAGCGCTTGTGAGGCCGGGAGATATCGTTTTGGTGGATCGCGACTGCCACAAGTCGCATCACTACGGCATGGTGCTGGCGGGGGCGCAGGTCGTCTATCTCGACAGCTATCCGTTGAACGAATACTCGATGTATGGCGCGGTGCCGCTTGGCGAAATCAAGCACCAGCTTCTCAGGCTCAAGGCCGCTGGCAAGCTCGATCAGGTCCGCATGTTGCTGCTGACCAACTGCACCTTCGACGGCATCGTCTACAATGTTGAGCGGGTGATGGAGGAATGCCTCGCCATCAAGCCCGATCTGATCTTCCTCTGGGACGAGGCGTGGTTTGCCTTCGCCCGATTCAACCCGACCTACCGCCAGCGCACCGCGATGAATGCCGCGAATGTGCTCCGCGAACGGCTCAAGAGCGACGAGCATGCACGGGCCTATGAGAAGCAGCAGGAAAAGCTGAAAGGCGCGGGTGAAGAGGCGCTCTTGACGGCGCGCCTGATACCGTCACCGAAAGCGCGGGTGCGTGTCTATGCGACGCAGTCGACCCACAAGACGCTGACCTCCTTGCGGCAGGGATCAATGATTCATGTCAACGATCAGGACTTCAAGGGCGAGGTCGAACAGTCCTTCCACGAAGCTTACATGACCCACACTTCGACCTCGCCCAACTACCAGATCATCGCCTCGCTCGATGTGGGACGGCGACAGGTCGAGCTTGAGGGCTTCGAGTTCGTGCAGCGTCAGATCGAGGCCGCGATGTCGATGCGGCGCGCGATCGCGACCCATCCGCTGCTGAAGAAGTATTTCAAGATTCTGACGGCCGGCGACATGATACCCGGCGCCCATCGCGAAAGCGGGGTCCAAAGCTACTATGATCCCGAACAGGGCTGGACCGACTTCGCGGATTGCTGGGAACAGGACGAATTCGTGCTCGACGCCACGCGGGTGACGCTTGCGGTCGGTGGCACGGGCTGGGATGGCGACACCTTCAAGACCCGCATCCTGATGGACAAATACGGCATCCAGATCAACAAGACCTCGCGCAATACCGTGCTTTTCATGACCAATATCGGCACCACCCGATCCTCGGTCGCCTACCTGATCGAGGTGTTGGTGGAGATTGCCAAGAGCTTGGATGACCTTCTCGACGACGCTTCGAAAATGGAGCGGCTGGGGTTCGAGCGGCGCGTCAGGAACCTGATGGATGACTTGCCGCCGCTGCCGGATTTCAGCCGGTTCCACGACGCGTTCCGCGCCGATCAGAAAACCTCCGAAGGCGACATCCGCACGGCCTTTTTCCTGAGCTATGATGAGAACAACTGCGACTATCTGGAACTCGACGGCTCGCTGAAGGACGCGATGGAAGCTGGGCGCGAGATCGTGTCGGCCTCGTTCATCATCCCCTATCCGCCGGGTTTCCCGATCCTCGTGCCGGGGCAGGTGGTCAGCGCCGAAATCCTCGCCTTCATGCGCGCGCTCGACGTGTCGGAAATCCACGGATACCGCAGCGATCTTGGGCTGAGGGTGTTCACGCCCGAGGCGCTGGACCGCCAGACGCGCACAAAACTGCCCACCGCAGCCGAATGACAACAAGGGAGAAGAAGATGGCCAAGACGGGACTGAACAACATCTCGGAGATACGGCGTCATTTCCACCGCAACGAGGACCCCATCTATTTCATCTCGGCGACCAACTTCAATCTTCTGGGGCTGGACGAGTGGTGCAAGAACTTCAAGTACATCTGCTACATCGACTGCTATGACGGCAAGCATCCCAACGTCTTCTGCCCGTCCGAACAGCCGCATGCCGAGTTCCAGTCGATCGAGGACATCAACAACTATCTTCTGCAGCACAAGGAAGTCATCGACTTCATCCGGCGGCGCGGCGGCAAGCCGAAGTTCGTGTTCCTCATGTTCGATGAGGAGACCGAGCGGCTGTCGAAAGAGCTTGGGGCCGAGGTCTGGTTCCCGAAGGCCAACCTCAGGACGCGGATGGACAACAAGATCGAGACGGTGCGCGTCGGCAACAAGGCCGGCGTGCCGTCCGTGCCGAACGTGCTGGCCGAGGTGAAAAGCTATGCCGACCTGAAGAAGACCTGCGAAAAGGCCGGGATCGGGCATGACCTCGTCCTGCAATCGGCCTTCGGCGACAGTGGCCACACCACGTTTTTCATCAAGTCCGAAGCCGACTTCCGCCGGCATGAGCATGAGATCGTCGGCGAGGGTGAGATCAAGATCATGAAGCGCATCGACTGCCGGGGCTCGGCGATCGAGGCTTGCGCCACCAAGGCCGGCACCATCGTCGGCCCGCTGATGACGGAACTGGTGGGCTTCAAGGAACTTACGCCCTATCGCGGCGGCTGGTGCGGCAACGAGATCTTCGCGACCGCCTTCCCCCCGAAGGTCCGCCAGAAGGCGCGCGAGCTGACATTCAAGTTCGGCGAACAGCTCCGCAAGGAAGGCTATCGCGGCTATTTCGAGCTCGACTTCCTGATCGACAAGAAGACCGGCGACATCTGGCTGGGTGAACTCAATCCCCGCATCACGGGCTGTTCCTCGATGACCAACCACGCCGCCTTCGCCCATGCCGACGCGCCGCTGTTCCTCTTCCACCTGCTCGAATTTTCGCGCAGACAGTTCGAGTTGAACGTCGAGGAACTGAACGCCCGCTGGGCGGATCCGGCGATGATCGACGGCTGGTCGCAAATGGTCATCAAGCATACAGAGGATTCGGTCGACATCGTGACCCACGTTCCGGAGACCGGCATCTACCGGATGCTGGAAGACGGGCGCGTGGTGTTCGACCGCTTCGACTACCACCGCCGCGCCGTGGAGTCGGAAAGCGAGGCGTTCTTCCTGAGGATCCTGAAACCGGGTGACTACCGCTACGAGGGCGCCGATATCGGCATACTGGTGACGCGCGGCCGCTCGATGACGCCGGGCTTCCAGTTGAACGAGCGGGCGAAACGTTGGATACACGGGATCAAGCAAGGCGTGGCGGCACGTCCGCTGCCGGTGGCCGAAGCCGGCCCTGCGCTGGCGGACCCCGCATTCAAGATCATGTAGCGGGGCGCCCGGAGCGCCGAAACTGCAGGACGGGCAAATGGAGCTTCTCTGGCGCGCCGTGGATGAGCCGCAGCCGGGGCCGAAATGGGCCGCGCTGTTCCGCGAATTCTGGCCGGACTATCACCGCTGGTGGCTGCGCGAGGGCGAGGATGTGCGACCGACCTATTGGGATGGCGTGCAGGCGCTGCGCCGGCACATGCCAGAACTGCTGCCGCTCTACGAAGAACTCTGCGAGCTGGCCGGAGGGTCCGACCACGCCGCCCGCTTTCTCAGCTTCCATTGTCCTCCGCCCTATCTTTCTGCCTGCTCCCAAGCGGTCTGGCCGGGGGAGGAACCGGTCCTCGTGCGCAATTACGATTACCACCCCGCCGCTTTCGACCGCTTGGTGCTGCGCACCGAATGGCAGGGGCGCAAGGTTCTGGGCACGTCAGACGGGCTTTGGGGTCTTGTGGACGGGATGAATGATGCGGGCCTTGCCGTCTCGCTGACATTCGGCGGCCGCCATGTTGTTGGCGACGGCTTCGGGGTGCCGCTGATCCTGCGCTACGTGCTTCAGACCTGTGACACCGCCGAAGAGGCGGGCAGGGCGCTTGCCCGAGTGCCTACGCACATGAGCTACAACGTCACCGTCGTGGATGCGAAGCGTCGCTACTTGACCGCGCTGATGGCGCCGGACCGGCCCGCGCGGATCACCCATGCCGCCGTGGCCACGAACCATCAGGACAAAGTGGAATGGTCAAGCCACGCGCGCTTTACCGCAACGGTGGAACGGGAACGCTATCTCTTGCAGCGCCTGACACTCCACATGGAGCCGGAGGAGAAGTTCATCGGCGCCTTCCTGAAGCCGCCGCTCTACTCCTCGGCTTTCTCGCAAGGTTTCGGCACGCTCTATACCGCCGTCTATCGTCCCCGGCTTGGCCGCATGGAACTGCGCTGGCCACGCGCCGTCTGGCCGATGGGCCTTGACGATTTCCGCGATGAGGCGCGCATGATCTATACGCCGGAACCTGGCAGCGCCGCGGAGTAGCCGGCACGTTCACGCTCCGCATGGCTCGGCCTTGGCCTGCCGGGCGACGGCTGGGCAGTGTGTCTGGCCCGGACCGCGGTCGTCAAGGCGGGCGTCCGCTGCTCGATTGCCGAACCACCAGGTCGACGGGGCTGCGTCGTGTCGCGGGCGGTCGCTCGCCGCCCTCGATCCAGCGCAGCAGCGTTTCGGCGGCCATGCGGCCGAAGCCAGCGATGTCGCAGCGGACGGAGGACAGCCGCGGGAAGACCAAGGCGCATTCCTCGATATCGTCGAAACCGACGAGGCGGAACTCCGAGCCGACCTTCACGCCGATCTCGGCAAAGCCCGAGATCATCCCGAGCGCCACGAGATCGTTGAAGCAGATCGCCGCCTGAATCTCGGGATTGTCCCGATCAAGCCGCCTCGCCATGTCGCGGCCAAAGGCCCGGGAGGGGCGGCCAAAGAAGTTCAGCGGCCTGAGGCCCGCGTCGTTCATCACCGAGACGTAACCCGCCATTCGTTCAAGCGTGATCTTCCGGTCCTCGAGGCCGCCGACGAACGCGATGTTGCGCGCGCCGGTCTCGATCAGATGACGGGTGGCCAGCTTGCCGCCTGTCTCATAGTCGAGCGACCAGAAGGGAAAGACATCCGTGCGGTCGTCGACCATGCGGAGAACCTGCATGACCGGGATTCCGGTGGGCTGAAGCCGGTCGAAAGCCCGTGGCTCGCCACCATATGCGGGCGACACGATCAGGCCGGTGACGCCATGTTCGATCATCGAATCGATCACCTGGGTCTGCATCTCGGCGCTTTCGTTGGTATCGGCAATGACTGTGGCAAAGCCCGCGCCGGCGAAGGCGCGTTGCACCGTGCTTGCGAATTCGGTGAAGAACGGATTGCGCAGATCGTTGATGACCAGACCGATCAACCCGACACCTGAACCCCGCAGCTGTGCGGCCGAGCGATTGTAGACGTAGTTCAGTTCCACCATCGACTTGCCGACGATCTCGCGAGTCGCGGGGTTGACCAGCGGGCTATTCCGCAGAACAAGCGAGACGGTCGATTTCGACACGCCGGCATGGCGGGCGACGTCGATGATCGTGGGACGTTTGTTCATCCCGCGTTTCCCTATTCGATGCCGTGCAGCCGTAACAGCAATTCCATCCGGCTGGTCGCGAGGTCAGGCTCGGTCAAAAGTCCGGCCCCATCCGCGAGCCGGAAAATCTGCGCATAATGCGTGATCTCGCGCGAGGACTGGAACCCGCCCGGCATGATGAAATGACTCTGTCCGCCGTTCAGCCAGGCCATGAAGGCGATGCCTGCCTTGTAGAACCGCGTCGGCGCCTTGAAAATCTCGCGCGACAGGGGAACCGTCGGCGCAAGGAGGGCGTGGTAGGTTTTCATGTCGCCCCTTGCCAGCGCCTCGAGCGCCTGTGCCGCGGCCGGGGCGATTGCGGCGAAGATTCCAAGCAGCGCGTGCGAATGATGCCTGCCGTCGCCGGCGATCAGGTCAGCGTAGTTGAAATCGTCGCCGGTATAGAGCCGGACCCCGGCGGGCAGCCGTCTGCGAAAGGCTTCCTCGTGCGCCTGATCGAGAAGCGAGATCTTGATGCCGTCTATCTTCGAGGCATTGGCGTCGATGATGTCGAGGACCCCGTCGGATGCCTCGCCGACGTTCGTCGAACCCCAGTAGCCCTTCAGTTCGGGGTCGAACATGTCGCCCAGCCAGTGCAGAATCACCGGCGCGGCCACCTGCTCCAGCAGCCTGCCGTAAACCCGGGCATATGCGTCGCGGTCCGCACCCATGGCGGGGAAGGCGCGGGAGGCCATGAGGATCACTTGTCCGCCTGCTTTCTCGATCGCCTCGATCTGGGTCGCATAGGCCGCAAATATGCTGGCTTCATCCGTCAGTTCCTCGGGTGCCAGATGGTCGGTCCCGGCACCGCACGCGACGCGGGGCTTCAATGGATGGACCCTGGCCTCTTTCATCGTTCGCTCGATCAGTTCCTTCGCCGTCAGCCAATCCACACCCATGCCGCGTTGCGCGGTGTCCATCGCTTCGGCAAGCCCCAACCCCTGATCCCAGAGCCAGTGCCGGAAACGAAGAGTGTTCTCCCAGTCTATGGCGGGCCGGCCCGTCCAGGGCGCGCGCTCGGCGACCGGATCCGAAACGACATGCGCGGCGGCAAAGGCCGTCCGGTTCAGCGGCACTCGCGGTGCGCGAACGGTCAGCGGATGGCCCGAAAGGCGGTAGTCCTCAAGAGCGCCGGCGTAAGTCGGAAGGCGCATGATGTCAGGTCCCGTGTTCGGCGCGGATCATGTCCGCGGCTTTCTCGCCGATCATGATGGCCGCGGCATTGGTGTTGGAGGAAATGACGGTGGGCATCACCGAAGCATCGGCAACGCGCAACCCGTCGATGCCGTTGAATCGCAGGTTTGGGTCAAGTACCGCTTCCGGATCGGCGCCCATCCGGCACGTGCCCGCGGCGTGGTGCGAGGTTTTCGAATGCTCGCAGATGAAAGCAAAATACTCGTCGTCGGTTTTCACGTTCGGCCCCGGCAGGCGCTCGGCCCGAATGAACGGCTTCAGCGGTTCCTGCGCCATGATCGCCTGGGCCAGTTTCAAGCCGCGGATCGACATTTCGCGGTCCCGCGTGTCGGAAAGATAGTTCGGGTCGATCAGTGGCGGCGCGGATGGATCGGCGCTTTGCAGACGGACCGTGCCGCGCGAACGCGGCCGCAGATGGCATGAGTTCAGCGTGACTCCACCGTCCGGCATTGCGGCGACGCCGGCTTCGATGCCGGTGCCAAGCCCGAGGTGGAACTGAATGTCGGGCGAACGGGCGTCGGGGTCGGCATACCAGAAGCCGCCGGTCTCAAAGAGGCTGGAGGCTACCGGCCCCTTGCGCGTGAAGAGGTATTCCAGGCCCGCAAGCACCGACCAGTGCAGTTTGGCATAGCGGTCGTAGGTATGCGGGCCGGAGACCTCGCAGATGCAGTAAAGGTCGAGGTGGTCCTGAAGATTGGCGCCAACGCCCGGCTGGTCGCAAACAACCGGAATGCCCAGTGCGGAAAGGTCATCGGCCGGGCCGATGCCCGAAAGCTGCAGGAGCCGCGGCGACCCGATGGCCCCTGAGGACAGGATCACTTCAGTCGCGGCGGTCAGCCGCTCACCACCCACAAGCTCGACGCCCCGCGCGCGGCCATTGGCTACGATCAGCCGCCGCACCTGCGCGCCGGTCCGTACGGTCAGGTTCTTTCGCCGCCTGTTCGGCGCCAGATAGGCCATCGCGGCCGAAGACCGCCGGGCGTTGCGCTGGGTCAGCTGGTAATACGCGACGCCATCCTGGCGCTCGCCCGCGACGTCATCATTGCGGGGAATGCCGAGTTTCGCGGCCGCCTCGAAATAGGCTTCGCAGATCGGCAGCGGCGCTTGCGGCTGCGAGACGCCAAGCGGCCCGCCCTTGCCGTGATGGCGGTTCTCGAATGTGTCGTTGTCCTCAGCCTTGCGGAAGTAGGGCAGCACGTCCTCATAACCCCAACCCTCGCAACCTTTCTGCCGCCATTCATCATAGTCGAGCGGATTGCCGCGGGTGTAGATCTGCGCATTGATCGACGAGCCGCCGCCGATCACCTTTGCCTGCGTATAACGGAACACGCGGTCCTTCATGTGCCTTTGCGGGACCGTCTGCCAACCCCAGCTTCCGATGCCCTTGGTCATCTTCGCGAAGCCCACCGGCAGGTGATAGAAGGGATGCCAGTCGCGCCCGCCCGCTTCGAGCAGCAGCACGCGCGCCGCCGCGTTTTCGGACAGGCGCGCCGCCAGTACGCATCCGGCGCTGCCGCCGCCGATGATGATGAAGTCGTATCCTTCAGCCATCTCACAGCCTCGCGATCGACAAGCCGCCATCGACCTGGATCACGGTGCCGGTAGCAAAGGCCATGCGGCCCTCGACCAGCGGCACCACGACGCTGCCGATATCGGCGGGGTGACCCCAGCGGCCGGCGGGGACGAGCCCGCCTTCGATCCGAGCGGTGTATGTGTCCTTCACTGCCGCTGTCATTGCGGTTTCGATGATGCCGGGGCGCAGTTCGAAGACGCCGATCCCGTGGGGCGCAAGCCGGACGGCGAAGAGGTTCGCCATCATCGCGGCGCCGGCTTTCGAGATGCAGTACTCGGCACGCTCGATCGAGACCATCGTGGCGCTGACCGAGGTGATGAAGATGATCGAGCGGTAGGTGCCGGTTTTTCGTGCCAACATGCGGCGGGCAACCTCCTGCGCAAGAAAGAACGCACCGCGCAGGTTCACGTTCAGGACGGCGTCGAAATTCTCCGGCGCCAGGTCCAGCATGTCGCCGCGCAGCTTGGCCGGAACGCCCGCGTTCTGGATCAGCGCGGCGACGGGTCCGAGATCGGCCTCGACCCGATCAAGCAGGTCGGCGCTGGTGTCTATCGCTGACAGATCATGCTCAAAATAGTGCGCTTCGGAACCAAGAGCGTCGAGCGCCCTTGTGACGCCTTCCGAATCCGCCGGGACGATCGAAGCTATGGCGACGGTCCAACCGGCGGCGATCAAAGCCTCGGCAATGCCAAGGCCAATGCCCTGCTGACCGCCTGTGACAAGTGCCAGGGGCTTCATGCGGCGAGGTCTTTCCTGATTGTGGCCGCTGCCCGAAGCGAAAGGGCGGCGACGGTAAGCGCGGGGTTGACAGCCGCCGAGGTGGGCAGGGCGCCGGCATCCGTCACGAAGAGGTTGGGGTGGTCCCAGGCCCGGCAATCAGGATCAAGCACCGAGACGCCCGGATCGCTGCCCATGCGCAGTGTTCCGCATTGATGCGAGGGCACCCGGCCGTCGAAGAGGCGTGACAGGACCAACGGGAACCCGGCCGCGCGGAACGTCTTCTTGGTCCTTGCGACGAGCTTCTGATGAGCGGTCATGTTGGACCGGCGCCAGATCAGCTGAACGTCATCACCGTTCAGGACAATCCGGCTGTCCGGGTCGGGCAGATCCTCCGAGATCACATAGAGATCGATCGCATGGTTCGAGATCCAGCGGGCCGCCGGACGCGGCAGGCTCGGCACCTGGATTTTCAGGATATCCGGCACGACCCGGCCGAGAAGCTGGAGGTTTCCCAGCGGTTTGCCGCCTTCACCGTCCGACAGATACCAGTCATTGATGCCGAAGGTCTTTTGGTAGATCGAAGTATTGCGGAACCGCGGGTCGATGGCGATCAGTGCGCTCGCATTGTGGTTCATGAAGCAGCGGCCGACCTGATCGGAACCGTTGGCCACGCCGGAGCGCAGCAGAAGCGCGGCAGACTGGACCGCGCCGCCGCAGACAGCCACGACACCCGGCGTCAGCTGTCTTTCCTCACCGTCCTTGCGATACACGACCTCGGCGATCCGCCTGCCGTCGGCGCCGCGCTTCAATGCGGTTACCATCGCGCCGGTGACCAGTTCGACATTCGGGTGCCGCAAGGCTTCTGCCAGACCGCAGGTTTCGGCATCCATCTTGCCGCACCGCAGATCCGGGTAACCATCCCAGCCGGTAGCCCCGGCGGCGAGCCAGCGGTCAATGTCGACACCCAGCGGCAGGGTGAACGGACGGACGCCCGCTTTTGTCAGCCGGTCGCGGACCGCGGCGATGGCCGGTTCGTCGGGAACCGGCGGAAACGGATAGGGGCTTTTGTGCGGGGGCTCCGTCGGGTCGCTCGAAATGTCGCCGCGAACCTGGTATAGCCGCTCGGCCGCGTCATACCAGGGGGCCAGTTCCTCGTAGGCGAACGGCCATGCTGGCGAAACGCCGTCGAAGTGCTCCATCTCGGCAAAGTCCTCGGCCCGGTAGCGTATGAGCACCGCGCCATAGAGCTTGGAGTTGCCGCCGATGTTGTAGTAGTTGCCGGGCTCGAAGCGGCGCCCCGCCTCGTCAAGCCAGGTTTCCTGCGACCGGAATGCGCTGTTGGCATAGATCCGGTTCGGGTCGCGCGCCGGCGCGTCGTCGGGGATCTGCTGGCCGCGCTCGAGGATCACGATCTTTGCGCCGGATGGCGCAAGGCCGGCAGCCAGGCTGGCCCCACCCATGCCGCTGCCGACAATGACGATATCCGGGGAATGGCCCATGACCGTCAGGCAATCCGCTGCTCGGTTTTCGGATCGAATGCCACGGCCTTTTCCATGTTGAAGGCGAACGGAAATCGGTCGCCGGCCTTGACTTCGACGTCGGCGCGGAACCGGCCCGTCACATCCTTGCCGCCGATCTGGCTGACCACGAATGTGTCCGAGCCGGCTGGCTCCGTCACTTCGACCTGCGCTTCGACAAGGTGGACTGCCTTGCTTTTGCGGTCGGCGCCATCGCGGTCGGTGATCGCCTCGGGACGCAGCCCCAGCACAATATCGCGCCCATCGGCCGCGTCTAACTTCCGCCCGCCGGCGAAGGGGAGTTCGGCTGTCGCCCCGTCCGCCAGCGTCACTTCGGCAACCGGCTGGCCGTTCATCGTGCGCAGGCGCGCCGGAAACAGGTTCATCGAGGGCGACCCCATGAAACCCGCGACAAACATGTTGGCGGGATTGTCGTAAATGTCCTTGGGCGTTCCCAGTTGCTGGACATAGCCGCCATACATCACCGCGATCCGGGTCGAGAGCGTCAGCGCTTCGATCTGGTCATGCGTGACATAGACGATGGTCGTGCCCAGCTTCGCGTGCAGCTTCTTGATCTCGGTCCGCATGTCGACGCGCAGCTTGGCATCGAGATTCGAAAGCGGTTCATCGAACAGGAAAACATCGGGATTGCGGACAAGCGCCCGACCCATCGCGACCCGCTGGCGTTGCCCGCCCGAAAGCTGTCCCGGCTTGCGGTCGAGAAGGGGATTGATCTGGAGAAGGTCGGCGACCTGCGCGATCTTGCGATCGCGTTCGTCTTTCGGGATCTTGTGCATTTCCATGCCGAACGAGATGTTCCCGCGTACGGTCATGTTCGGGTAGAGCGCGTAGGATTGGAACACCATCGCGATGTTCCGGTCGGCGGGCTTCACCTCGTTCATGCGCTGGCCGCGGATGGCGATCTCGCCCGAAGTGACCTCCTCGAGGCCGGCGATCATGTTCAGAAGCGTCGACTTGCCGCAACCCGACGGGCCGACAAGGACCAGAAACTCGCCCTCGTCGACAGAAATGTCGGTCTCATGCAGGACCTTCACTGCGCCGTAGGATTTGGTCGCGTTCCTGATGTCGAGAAATCCCATGGTCCTATCCTTTCACGGAGCCGGCCATGAGGCCGCGAACGAAGAAACGGCCGGCGACGATGTAGACGAGCAGTGTCGGCAATGCCGCCATGATCGCTCCGGCGAAGTGGACGTTGTATTCCTTCACGCCAGTCGAGGACTGCACGAGATTGTTCAACGCGACGGTCATCGGCTGGCTGTCGAAATCCGAGAAACTGGCGCCGAACAGGAAGTCGTTCCAGATGTTGGTGAACTGCCAGATGATGCAGACAACAGAGATCGGGCCCGACGACGGAAGCATGATGCGTGTGAAGATGGTGAAGAAGCCGGCGCCGTCAATCTGTGCCGCGCGCACCAGCTCGGTCGGGAAGGCGGCATAGTAGTTGCGGAAGTAGAGCGTCGAGAATCCGATGCCGTATACGAGATGAACAAAGATCAGGCCGGGAACGGTGCCGGCAAGCTGCATCAGGCCGAGGATCCGCGCCATCGGGATCAGCACCATCTGAAACGGGATGAAGCAGCCGAAAAGCAAAAGGCCGAAGATGATCGTTGCGCCAGGGAAGGTCCATTTGGTCAGCACATAGCCGTTCAGCGCGCCGAGGATGGTCGAAAGTGCGACGGCCGGGATGACCATCAGAAGCGAGTTCAAGAAGTAAGGGCGCAGGCCCGTCGCCTCGACCCCCACCTGGGCGGTGGACCATGCGCTTGCCCAGGGGGCGACGGTCCAGTCCTTGGGCAGCGCCATCATGCCCCCCGAAGTGATCTCGGACAGCGGCTTGAGGGAGTTCGTCACCATCACATAGAGCGGCAGCAGATAGTAGAAGCAGAACAGGGCGAGAACGAGGTAGACGGCGCCGCGACCGATGCGGGCCGAAAGCGGCGAAGCTTGGGCTTGGGTGTTCGCCATCATTTCTTCTCCCGAAGTTCCGACCAGAGGTAGGGGACGATGACCGCCGCGATGGTCATCAGCATGATGACCGCCGAGGACGCGCCAACGCCCATCTGGTTTCGGGTGAAGGTGTAGGAATACATGAAGGTCGCCGGCAACTCGGTCGCAGTGCCGGGGCCACCGCCGGTCAGGGCGATGACGAGGTCGTATGACTTGATCGCCATGTGGGCGAGCACGACGAAGGCCGACATGAAAGCGGGGCGGAGCTGCGGGATCACGATGCGGCGGTAGAGTGCGAAGGTCGAGGCGCCGTCGATCTGCGCCGCCTTCATGATCTCGCCGTCGATGCCGCGGAGTCCGGCCAGGAACATCGCCATGACGAAGCCCGAGGTCTGCCAGACCGCCGCAATGACGATGGGGTAGATGGCCATCTGGCTGTCCTTGATCCAGCCGAACTTGAAGCTTTCCCAACCCCAACTCTGCATCACGGCCTCAAGCCCGATGCCGGGGTCGAGAAACCACTTCCAGGCTACGCCGGTAACGATGAAGCTGAGAGCCATCGGATAGAGATAGATGGTGCGGATGAAACCCTCGGCGCGGATGCGCTGATCCAGAAGTATGGCCAGCATCAGCCCAAGCACGCAGCAGATGACGATGTAGAGCGTTCCGAATATCGCGAGGTTGGTGACCGCCGTACCCCAGGCGCGGACGCTGAAGAGGTTGATGTAGTTCTTCCAGCCGACGAGGCCATAGCTCGGCAGGATCCGGCTGTCGGTGAACGACAGAAAGACGGTGAACGCGATGAAGCCGTAGACAAAGACCGCGACGATGGCCACGCTCGGGCTGAGTACGAGCTTCGGCAAGGCATCGCGCAGCCTGTCAAACAGCGGTCGGCGCGCTGATGAAACGAACTGGGACATTGTCGTTCCCCGCTTCCGGAAAACGGGGGAGCGGCGGATGCCCGCTCCCCCAGAAGGGCGTCACTTCGCCAGTTGGACGGCGCTCACCAGTTCGGCGACTGCGGCGGCGCTATCGTATTCGCCGTTGAACTCCGCGGTGATCACGTCATACATCGCGTTCTTCACCGAGGCCGGGTTGGCATGGCCGTGCGCCATCGAGCCGAAGAGCAGGCCGCTTTCCGAGGCCTTCTTGAACTCGCCATAGGCCTTCTGTCCGCAGGGATCGAGTTCTGCGACGTCAAGGTCGGTCCGCGCCGGAACCGAGCCCTTCACCTTGTTGAAGGCGATCTGGAAGCCCGGCGACAAGACGTCCTTGGCGAAAGCCGCCTGTTCGGGCGAAACGGCGTCGCCCTGCTTGAACATCGCGAACTGGTCGGAGTTGAACGTCACCTGATCCTGGGTGCCGGGGAAGCGGAAGCAGAGGAAGTCCTGATCCGGCACCTTCCCCGCATTCAGGAACTCACCCTTCGCCCAGTCGCCCATCAACTGGAACGCCGCCTCGTCGTTGATGACCATCGCGGAGGCAAGGTTCCAGTCGCGGCCCGAGAAGTTGTCATCGACAAAGCCGCGCAGCACGGTCATTCGGTCGAAAACCTCCTTCATCGTGTCCGAACCGAGCGTTTCCTCGTCAAGGTCGATGAAGGCCTTCTTGTAGAAGTCGGGTCCGCCTGTCGACATGGCGACGGCGTCAAAGATGGTAGCATCCTGCCAGGCCTGACCACCATGCGCGAGCGCGACCTTGCCCGAGTCCTTTACCGTTTGCAGCGCGGCAACGAACTCGTCCCATGTCGTCGGCTGAGCTATCCCGAGTTCGTCGAGTATCTTCTTGTTTGCCCAGACCCAGTTGGTGGAGTGCACGTTGACCGGCACGGCCACCCACTGACCATCATACTTGGAGAATGCCTGAAGCGCTTCGGGCACGACCGCATCCCAGCCTTCTTCGGCCGCCACTGCGTTCAGGTCCGCAAGCGCGCCTTCCTTGGCCCAGTCCGTGATGTCGAAACCCAACATCTGAACTGCTGTCGGAGCGTTGCCCGCCGTGACCCGCGCGCGAAGCACGGTCATCGCCTGGGTGCCACCGCCACCGGCAACCGGCATGTCCTGCCAGCCGATGCCTTCGGCTTTCAGATCGTCCTTGAGCACGTTCAATGCGGCGGCCTCGCCGCCGGACGTCCACCAGTGCAGCACTTCCACGTCACCGGCCGTTGCAACGCTGGCAGAGAATGCCAGTGCCGAGACAGCCGTCATTGTTCCTTTGAAGATACGCATGAGTTCACTCCCTTTGGTTGCGTTTCAGGTCAGTTCCCGGACCGCCCGGAAACCTTACGCTCATTGACCCCCGCTTGTCGCGTGCCTCTGGTTCACAGCTGCACCATCTTCGCGCCGAGAATATCATCCATGTCGGCTCGGTCATGGTCACTTGCCTCTGAATGCCGGTTTGCGCCTCGCCCGGAACGCGCCGACGCCTTCGGCCCGGTCCTCGCTGGCGGCGATCATCCCGCTGCCCAAGGCCTCGACCATCGCGGCCCTGTCTTCGCCCACCGCGGCATGGGTCATGTATTTGGCGACTTCGACGGCCCGCGGAGAGCTGCGCGCCAATCGGCTCGCGATCTCCATTGCTGCCGGCGCAACATCGTCCGCGACATCCGCAACGAATCCGACGGCCATGGCGCGGTCGGCGGTAAGCCTGCGACCGAACAGCGCCATTTCCTTCAGCACAGGTTCGGGTATCAGCCGCGCCAGCCGCTGCGTTCCCGACCAGCCGGGAACGATCCCAACTCCTGCTTCGGGCAGCGCCAGAAGCGCTGCGGGAGCCATCACCCGGATATCGCAGGCCGCCGCCAGTTCGAGCCCGCCGCCAAACGCATGGCCATTGAGCGCAGCGATCGTTGGTTTTGAAATGCGCGCAAGACGGTCAAAAACACGATGACCGTCGCGCACCCAGTGCCGCGCAAATTCAGCGGGAGGAATGTCTGCCCAGGCGTTGATATCGGCGCCCGTGCAGAAGGCCTTGTCGCCTTCTGCCGTCAGGATGATGCCGCGCACGGCATCGTCCCGCTCCAATGTGTCGCAATGCGTGGCAAGGGCGGCGAGCATCGCCGCGTCCAGGGCATTCATCTTCGTTGGATTGTCGAGGCGAAGGGTGGCGATCCCGCCGTCGACAGACAGATGAACGCCACTCATAGCGGCAACGCCATCGGAGCCTTGCCAAGCAGGGCCGCCGGCATCGTCACTGCATCACTGGCAAGATGGACCCTTCCTTTCGACGCATCCACGATATCGCGCTGCGGGTCGATGCCAGGCATGATCTCGGTCGCGATCAGCGCGCCGTCGCGCAGGGCAATGACGCAGCGTTCGGTCACGTAGAGCACGTCCTGGCCGGTTGCGGTGGCGCGCTTGCCCGAAAAGGTGACATGTTCGACCTTGTCCACCATCTTGGTGAATTTGCCGGGCTTCACGACCTTCAGCGAGGTCTCGTTCAGCTCCAGTTCCGCGCCGGCCTCGAAAAAGCCGGAGAACACGATCTTCCTCGCGTTCGCGGTGATGTCGACGAAGCCCCCGCAGCCGGCGGTCAGGTAGGGCTTCTTGCCCAATTTGGAGACGTTGACGTTGCCGTCCGCATCCACTTCGAGGAAGGACAGGAACGACATGTCGAACCCGCCGCCCTGAAAGTAGATGAACTGCTGCGGCGACGGAACGAACGCATCGGCATTCGATGCGCAACCGAAGGCGAAGCCAGTAAGTGGCATGCCGCCCACCGCCCCCTGCTCGATGGCCCAGTTCACGGCCTGCGGGCGACCTGCTTCCAGCAGTATCCGAGGCACCATCGCAGATATGCCGAAGCCGAGATTGGCGGACTGACCCTCGCGCAGCTCCATCGCGGCGCGCCGGGCAATGACCTTTTCGACACCATGCTCGGCGCGATGGAAGCTTGACCAAGGGCGCATGATCTCGCCCGAAATTGCCGGATCGTGGAGCGTCTCGGTGGTCTGCCGTTGATCGGGGTCGATGACGATCAAATCGACCAGATGCCCCGGCACGCGCACGTCATGCGGACGCAGCGAGCCGCGGGCGGTTATCCGTTTTACCTGCGCGATGACAACTCCGCCGTGGTTTCTGACGGCGATGGCCTGTTCGAGGCCGCCGAGATATGCGCCCTCATGCTCGTAGGTCAGGTTGCCGTGCTCGTCGGACGTCGTGGCCCGGATGATGGCGACATTCGGTACGATGTTCGGGAAGTGGAGCCAGGTCTGGCCGTTCATCTCGACGCGGGCCACGATCGGCCTCGCCGCCGCACGTTCGTTCATGGCGCAGCCTTCGCGGACCGGATCGACGAAAGTGTCCAGACCGACCTGTGTGAGCACGCCCGGCCGCCGGGCGGCCACGTCGCGGTGCATGTCGAAAAGGATACCGGAAGGGACATTGTAGGCCGCGACGCGGTTCTCGGTGAGCATCCGCCAGATCTCCGGCATCGGCAGGGAGGATGGTCCGGACGGATACGACCCCGCAACAATGGTGGAGAGCAGCCCGTCCCTGGCGATGTGGTCAATTCCCTTTATCCCGTACATGTCTCCGGCCGCGATCGGATGCAGCGTCGTGATCCCGCGCGGATGGCCTTCGGCATCAAACCGCTCGCCCAGCGCCTTCAGCACGAGGTCCGGGCATCCCAGACCCGACGAAGAGGACACGGTGACAACGTCTCCGTCGCTGATTTGCGCGACGGCTTCGGCAGCGCTGACGATCTTCGATTTCATCGTGGAACTTCGGAGTAATCGACGCGCACGACGCGGCCGGACTCGGCCGCCTCGCGAACGGCGAGAGCCACGGCAAGCGACTTGATACCGTCCGTCCCGTCCGCCGCTGCCGGGCCCGTCCCGGCAACCGCCGCGGCAAAGGCCGCGACAGCGTGCTCGTAAAGACCATGCCCGTCAAAGGGCACCTCATGGACGCCCTCGGCATCGGTCAGCGTGATCGCGCCGACCGGCTTCTGGGTCATTACGCCCTTGGCATGGATCGAACCCCTGGAACCGTGCACCTCGATCCCGGAACCCGCGAAGGGATGGGTGAAACTGTCATGCGCCTGCACCATCGCTCCCGAAGGCATGGTCCAGATCGACATTGCGCTGTCCTCGACGCCCTGTCCCATTCCGGACACCGCCGCGCGCGCGACGACCTCAACCGGATCTTCGTCCAGCAGGAAGCGTACGGTATCGGCATCATGGACGGTGATGTCCGCGATTACGCCACCTCCCGCAGCAGGATTTGTGATCCTCCAGCCCTGCAGATGCGGCGGCAGGTGAACGGCATGGAACACACGGACACTCAGCACATCGCCGATCCGGCCGGATTGAATCAGATCGCGGATGGCATTGTGCGAACCGGCGCAGCGAAGGTGATGATTGGTCGCGAAAACGACGTTTCGATCACGCGCGGCTCGAACCATCTCTCCGGCCTCGGCCACGGTCATCGCCAGCGGCTTCTCGCAGAGGACGTGCTTTCCAGCCGCAACCGCCGCCAACGCCTGTTCGCGATGTTTCTCGTTCGTGGTCGAGATATAGACCGCATCCAGACCCGGTTCGGACAGAAGGCCGGTCAGATCGGTGGTCGCCTTCGGGATGTCATGCCGCCGCGCATAGTCGGCGCCACGCCCGGCGTTGCCGCTGAGAACGGCAGCGATGGAGTGGCCAGGCTGGGCCCTGATCGCGTCGATCATGAATTCCGAAGCGATCGTGCTTGCTCCGATGAGCCCCCAGCGCATGGATCTCTTCCACTTGTTTGGAACGTTCCGATTGCACATATCTGGTACTGGAACGTTCCAAATCTGTCAAGCGCCGCGGCTCAGTCGACTTCGTTGACCTTTCAGCAGGGACGCTTCGGCGCGCCGCCCGTCTAAAGCCGGTCTGCACTGACAGGGTTGTGCAATTGATCCTGGCGGAAAGCGGTGGTGCGGTGGCGGGCCGGGGAATAGCGCTTGACGCGGCCGCAGCCAAGGGAACATTCTGACCGCACGCCATCTCCGCATTTGCGAGTTTAGATGCATTCCGACATCGTGACACTGGCCGGCGACAGCCCGGGCGCGGAGCGGCGCATCACCTGTCTGCGCTACGGGCGCACCGGCGCGCGCCCCAAGGCCTATCTCCAGGCCGGACTTCACGCTGATGAGATGCCGGGCGTCCTGGTGCTGCAACACCTCCTTCCTTTGCTCGATGCGGCCGAGGCCGAGGGGCGGATCGCCGGCGAGGTTCTGGTCGTGCCGGTCGCCAACCCGATCGGCCTCGGCCAGTGGCTCCAGCACAAGCCGCTCGGTCGGCAGGACCTTGAGAGCATGCAGAACTTCAACCGCAACTATCCCGATCTGGCGGCACTGGTCGGCGATGATCTCGACAGCGTTCTGACCGGTTCGGAGGCGGAGAACCTGCATCTCGTGCGCGCCGCTTTCGGCGCCGCGCTTGACCGGGCTGAGGCCAAGACGGACCTTGCAGAGCAGCGGCTGTGCCTGCTCAGGTGGTCCCATGATGCCGACCATGTGCTTGATCTGCACTGTGACCACCACGCCGTCCTGCATCTCTACGCCTCGCCGGCGCGACCCGAGGATACCAGCCTGCTCTGCCGCTGCGTCGGGGCCGAACTGGCGCTGATCCAGGAAGTGTCGGGCGGCAACGCCTTTGACGAGGCGCTGACCGCGCCGTGGGCGGCGCTGAAACGGCGCTACGAGGGACGGTTTCCGATTCCGTCCGGCTGCTTTTCGGCAACGCTCGAATACCGCGGCCAGTTCGACGTGGACGACGATCTCGCCGGGCGCGATGCCGCCAACCTCATGGCGTATCTAGCAGGCATCGGCGCCGTGCGGGCGGAAGATGCCACGGCGCAGTACCCGGAACCCCCGTACTACCCGCTCGGCGGCGCCGTCGAGGCCTTCGCGCCGGTCGGCGGGGTCGTGACCTGGACGGCCGCGCCCGGCGACCGCGTAGAGAAGGGCCAGTCAGTCGCCCATGTCACCGATCCGGTCGCCCGACGGCGCCACCCAATTCCAGCGCCAGTGACGGGGATGCTGTTCCGGATCGAACTCTGGCGGTCCTGCCTGCGCGGGCAGGGGCTCTGTCATGTCGCGGGTCCGGAAATCGTCGCCGAGGGTCATCTGCTGTCTGATTGAGGAAAACCAAGAAAAGGGAGGAAAGTCGATGTATGCAGAAATGAGAGGCTGGGCGTCCGGTGTCGTTCTGGCCGCGTTGGTGTCGCTTGCCGGTCCGGCAGTGGCCGATGACACGCTGGATCGTGGCATCGGGTCGGAGTGGTCGTCTCTGGACCCGCAGGTGAACTTCGATGCCGCCGCGGGCTGGATCCAGTCAGACGCTTACGAGGGATTGGTCAATTACGGCCCCTCCGGCGCCGTGATTCCCGGCGCGGCGGAAAGCTGGGAGGTGAGCGAAGACGGCAAGACCTACACGTTCCATCTCCGTGAAGGGCTGAAATGGTCGAATGGCGACCCGCTCACCGCACAGCAGTTCGTCGATGGCGTGCTGCGCACGCTCGATCCGGCGACGGCCTCGGAAAAGGGCTATTATTTCTACTCGGTCATCCAGGTCAAAGGCGCGAGCGAAATGTCCGAGGGCAAGACGACCGATCCCTCGACGCTTGGTTTCACCGCGCCGGATGACCGCACCGTAGTCGTCGAGATGCTGACCCCCGCGCCGCACATGCTCGACATCATGGGCGCATTCCAGCTCGCTCCTCTGCACGGCCCGAGCTATGCCGACGGAGGCTCGTCGGTGTTCATAGACCCCGCCAGGGTGGTGTCGAACGGCGCCTATGTCATCAAGGAGGTGGTGCCGCAGAGCCATGTCCTGCTGGAACGCAATCCCAACTACTGGGACGCGGCCAACGTCACCATCCCGAAGGTCAAGTATCACGTCACCGAGGATGTCGCGACAGAACTCAAGCGCTACCGCGCCGGAGAGATCGACATCACCTACGACATTCCCCTCAACCAGATCGAGGCGTTGAAGGCCGAGATGCCGGACCAGGTGAAGATCGCGCCTTCGACCGAGATCATCTACTACAGCTTCAACCTGACGCGCGAGCCGTTCCAGAACATCGACCTGCGGCGCGCGCTGTCGCTCGCCATCGATCGCGAGACGCTGGAAGGCAAGATCGTCAAGGGCGAGGCGATTCCGGTCATGACCTATGCCGGTGGGTTCGATCCCAACTACAAGGGCCCGTCGATCGCCGAGGCTGCAATGACCCAGGCCGAACGCGAGGCGCTTGCCAAGGAGCTTTATGCCAAGGCCGGTTACGGCCCCGACAATCCGCTGAAGATCGGCATCGTTTCGACCGTATCCGAGGACTCCACCCGCCGCGCGCAGGGCGTGGCCCTGATGTGGAAGAAGGTGCTTGGCGTTGATGCGGTGAACGAACCGCAGGAACGCAAGGCTTGGCTCGACGCGTTCTACGCAGGAACCTGGGATGTTTTCGCCGACGATCTTGTCGGTGATTTCGCCGGACCGGAGACGTTCCTGGCCTATATGCGGCCAAGCGCGGAGGCTGGCTACAACTGGAAGTCGGACGCCTTTGAGGAGGCGATGAACGCGGCGTCCCTGCTCCCCGATCTGCCGTCGCGATACGAGGCCTTGGCCAAGGCCGAGAAGATCCTGCTCGACGACTACATCTTTGCGCCGATCTCGATCGTCCCGTCGAGGCACTTGGTCAGCCCGCATGTGAAGGGCTGGGACGCGTCGGTGGCAGGCTACAACAACACGCAGTTCCTGAAACTCGAATAGGCGAAGGCCCGGCGCGGGGGGCGACCTCCGCGCCAGAGGGGAGGGGTTCATGGCACGTTTCATCGCCAGGCGGCTTGCCGACGGATCGCTGACGCTTTTCGCGCTGGTCACGCTGACCTTCTTCGTGATGCGCCTCGCCCCAGGCGGGCCGTTCTCGAAGTCGCGCAAGCTGTCGGCCGAGGTGATCGCCAATATCGAGCGCACCTATCACCTTGATGAGCCGATCTGGCGACAGTTCGTCCGCTATGTCTGGGGTCTCCTGCGGTTCGACCTAGGACCCTCAACCCGCTTTCGCGACTACTCGGTGACCGACCTCCTGGCCTCGGGCTTTCCCTATTCGATCACCATCGGCTTCTGGGCCGTCATCGTGGCGACGCTGGTCGGCATTTCGCTTGGCGTGGCCGGCGCGCTGCGGCGCAACAGCGGCACCGACTACCTGGCCGGCATCGTCGGCGTGGCAGGCATCGCGATACCGATCTTCGTCATCGGGCCGATCCTTCAGGTGATCTTCGCGCTGAAACTGGGCTGGCTGCCCGTCGGCGGCTGGAACGATGGCTGGCGCTCGCTGGTGCTGCCGGTCATTGTGCTGGCGCTGCCCAACATCGCCTATATCTCACGTCTCACGCGCACCTCGATGATCGAGACCCTGCGCGAAAACTACGTTCGCACGGCGCGGGCCAAGGGCATTGGCAGGCGCCGCGTGATCTGGCGGCACGCCTTGACAGGCGCCCTCTTGCCGGTGGTCGCCTATCTCGGGCCGGCAACCGCGGCGATCATCACCGGCTCGATCCTTGTGGAAACCATCTTTGCGGTGCCCGGCATCGGTCGGCACTTTGTCGATGCGGCGTTGAACCGGGACTATCCGCTGGTGATGGGGATCACCGTCGTCTACGGCGGGTTCCTCATTATCTTCAATATCCTGACCGACCTTGTGCGGGGCTGGCTCGATCCGAGGGTGCGCAATGACCGCTGAAACACTTGCCGTCCGCCACGAAAGCACGCTTGCCATCCAGTTCCGCCGGTTCCGGCAGAACCGCCTCGCGATCATCTCGATCTGGATTCTGGCGGCCATCGTCCTGGCGTGCTTCCTTGGCCCCTACGCCTTTCCATTCTCCGGCGAGGATGCCGATTTCGACTACATCTCGGCACCCATCGACTTCACCTCGCCGCATCTCTTCGGCACCGACGATTTCGGCCGCGATCTGCTGGTTCGGGTGATGGAGGGCGGGCAGGTCTCGCTGACGATCGGATTTCTCGGGGCGCTGGTCGCAGGCATCATCGGTGTCCTCTATGGCGCCATCGCCGGTTACGTCGGCGGCCGGATCGACGGGCTGATGATGCGCATCGTCGAAATCCTCTACGGCTTTCCCTATGTGATCCTGGTGATCCTGCTCAACATCCTCTTCGGCGGCGGCAACGTCGCGCTTTTCGCCGCGATCATCTTCACCCTCTGGCTCACTCCGGCCGTGATCGTCCGTGCGCAGGCCCAGGCGCTGTCACGCCGGGAATTCGTCGAGGCCGCCCGTGCCGGCGGCATGACCAACTCGCGGATCGTGGTGGAACACATCGTTCCCAACTGCATCTCGGTCGTGATCGTCTATGGCAGCCTTCTTGTGCCTGAGGTTATCCTGTCCGAGAGCTTCCTGTCGTTCCTCGGCATAGGCATCAAGGAACCGCAGGCGAGCTGGGGAAACCTGATCCAGTCCGGCACTGCGGCCATGGATACCGACCTGCGGCTGCTGCTTCTGCCGGGCGTGCTGCTGGCGACCGTGCTCTTCTGTCTCAACTTCATCGCCGATGGTCTCAGGGACGCGTTTGATCCAAATGAGCGATAACCTCCTGTCCGTGCGCGACCTGTCGGTGCATTTCAAGCTGCCGGCGGGCGAGATGACTGCCGTCGATCGCGTCAGTTTCGACGTGTGCGAAGGCGAGGTGCTGGGTATCGTCGGCGAAAGCGGATCGGGGAAAAGCCAGATCCTGTTCAGCCTGATGGGACTGCTCGCGGCAAATGGCAGATCCACCGGAACAGCGTCGTTTCAGGGGCAGGATCTTCTGGCGCTGTCGCCCGGGGCGCTCGACGGCGTGCGCGGCGTCACCATGTCGATGATCTTTCAGGATCCGATGACTTCGCTCAACCCCTACCAGCGCGTCGGCGACCAGTTGGCCGAGGGGCTGATCGTTCATGACGGCCTTTCTCGCGATGCCGCCCGCCGCGCGTCGGTCGAGATGCTGGACCGCGTGCGCATCCCCGATGCGGCGAACCGCGCGCGCCGCTATCCGCACGAATTCTCCGGCGGAATGCGTCAGCGCGTGATGATCGCGATGGCGCTTCTGGTTAGACCAAAGCTGCTCCTGGCGGATGAGCCAACGACCGCCCTCGATGTCACCATTCAGGCGCAGGTGCTCGACCTGATGGCCGAGCTTGCCCGCGAAACCGGCACGTCGATCGTCTTTGTCACGCATGATCTCGGCGTGGTGGCGCGGCTCTGCGACCGCGTGATCGTTCTATATGGCGGCCGGATCATGGAGGAAGCGCCGGCCGACACGCTCTTTGCGGCGCCCGCGCATCCATATTCGGCCGGCCTTCTGCATGCCACGCCACGGATGGAGGCCGAACTGACGCCGCGGCTCGAAACCATCCCCGGCACGCCGCGCTCCGGCGGCGCGATGCTGCCCGGGTGCCCCTTCGCCCCGCGCTGCACCGTCAAGATCGCCGCCTGCGAAGCCGTGCAGCCGCCGCTTGCCGCGCTTGGACCCGCCCGCCGCGTCGCCTGTCACGTCGCGAGCCAAGCCACAGGTGTTGCATGAAGCCGCTTCTCGAAGTCCGCAATCTGGAAGTCGGCTACAAGATTGGCGGCGACAGCCTGCTGCGCCCGGCAAGCGTGCTGCCCATCGTGCGCGACGTCAGCTTCGCGCTCGAAGCGGGGCGCACGCTTGGCATCGTGGGCGAATCCGGCTGCGGCAAATCCACGCTAGGCCGCGCGCTTCTGCGGCTCATTCCCATCACCTCGGGCCAAATCCTTTGGCAGGGCATGGACCTGTCCACCTTCTCCGATGACGAGATGCGCCGCCGCCGGTCGGAGATGCAGATCATCTTCCAGGATCCGGTCGCCGCGCTCGATCCCCGCATGACGATCGGCCGCATTGTCTCGCGGCCGCTGGCGACGTTCGAGCCGGGGATCAAGCGCGCCGACCTCGACGATCGCGCGGTCGAGGCGCTTCGGCTCGTCGGGCTATCGGCCGATTTTGCCGGCCGTTATCCGCATGAGATGTCGGGCGGCCAGGCGCAGCGCGTCGGCATCGCGCGCGCGATCATCGGCAACCCCAAGCTGATCGTCTGCGACGAGCCGGTCTCGGCGCTCGACGTCTCGATCCAGGCGCAGGTCGTGAACCTTCTCATGGACCTTCAGGACCGGCTCGGCCTGGCGCTGATCTTCATCTCGCACAACCTGGCCATCGTCCGGCATATCAGCCATGACGTCATGGTGATGTGCCTCGGACGGGTCATGGAGGCAGCGCCCCGCGACGCCTTCTATGCCCGGCCGCTCCACCCTTACGCGCAGGCGCTGAAACTTGCCGTGCCGGAGCCTGATCCGGCGCTGGAACGCCACCGCCTTGGTCAGTCGCTGCCGGGCGAACTTCCCTCCGTCATTGCCCCGCCTCCCGGCTGCGTCTTCGCCAGCCGTTGCCCCAAGGCGCAGGCGATCTGCCGCACCAGCCGCCCCGAGCTTGCGGCCTATTCCGGGGGCCGCGCCGCCGCTTGCCATTTCGTCGATGCCTGAACCAATGATCAACCCCGAAGCCCTCGCCCGCCTCTGGGCCTCGGTGCCGCAAATCTCGTCGGTACGCGCCTCGGCCGACGGCGGCTGGGCCTTTTGGTGCTGGTCCGGCCTTACCGAGACCGATGAGGTTTACGCCGCCCCGACTGACGGCTCCGCCCCGCCCGAGCGGCTGACATTCGGCAGCGACCATTTCAGCATCCGCGACGTGTCCCGCGACGGCGGCCGCCTGATCCTCGCCCAGTCGCTTCATGCGTCGGAGCACGACCACCTGTTCCTGCTCGACCGCGGGCGCGCCGGCAGACTGACGCAACTGACACCGGAACAGAACGATCACTACGTCTACGGCGGCATCTTCAGCCGCGATGGCGCAAGCGTCATCTTCACGGCGAACTTCGACTATGACAGCGGCAAGCCCACGGAAGGCGGTTGGGTATGGCGGCAGGACCTTGCCACCGGGGAAAGACGCGTGCTGGCAAAATCGACCACGCCATTCGAGACTGGCCCGACACTCAGCCCCGATGGCCGGAGCCTGCTCTGGCACCGCCATGAATTCGCGCCCGAAGGCACCCAGCTTTGGGTCATGGGTGTCGACGGAAGCGATGCGCGCGAGGTTCTGAACCTGTCTCCCTCCGCCAACGCCAGGGGCCACTGGCTCGATGACGACCGCATCGCCTTCGTCGCCGACGCAGGCGCCGGCGATCAGGCCGGCATCCTGACGCTCTCGACCGGCGCGGTGCGGTGGCTGGGCGGAGAGCCCGTCTTCTGCCCGCACGACATCGTCGTGGGCCAGAATGGCCTGTTCGCCGTCATCACCCACGAAAGCGGCAATACCCGCGTGCTGATCTGCAACCAGGCGACGCCAAGCCTCCGCCCGATGGAAACCCCTGGCGCGCGCGGGAGCTATCTGCCCTGGGACGCGCTTCCCGACGGTGCCTGGCTGGCCGAGGCCTACGACGCCTCGGCCCCGCACGCCCTGATCCGGCTTGCGCCAGACGGCACCGCCACGCCCATCGCGACCACTGCCCCGATCTCCGGTCTGCGTCACGTCCGGCCCAGCGACTACCGCTGGACCTCGCCTGACGGCACTGTCTGTCAAGGCTGGCTCTACCGTCCCGATAGCCCCTCGAAGGGGTTGATCACCTATGTCCACGGTGGCCCGACCTGGCATTCCGAAGACTGGGTGAACCCGAAGATCGGCTTCTGGGTGCAGCTTGGCTACACGGTGCTCGACCCCAACTACCGCGGCTCGACCGGCTTCGGGCGGGATTACCGCGACGCGGTCAAGGTCGATGGCTGGGGCGGGCGCGAACAGGCCGACATCCGCGCCGGAATCGAGGCGCTGGTGGCCGAGGGCCTCGCCATCCCGGGCCGCATCGGCATCGCCGGCAACTCCTATGGCGGGTTTTCCTCGTGGTTCGCCATCACGCGGCACGCCGACCTTGTCAACGCAGCGATCCCGATGTGCGGCATGTACCGGCTCGACATCGACTACAAGGAGACAGAAATGCCCCACGGTCGAGCCTATAGCGAAGAAATGATGGGCGGCACGCCCGAGGAGCTGCCGGAAAAGTACGCCAACGCCTCGCCCGGGAACTTCATCGACCAGATTCGGGGGCACCTGATGATCGTCCATGGCCTTGCCGACAGCAATGTCGGCCCCGAGAACACCCATACGGCGGTGCGCGAACTGACGGCGGCCGGCATTCCGCACGAGGTGCTGCTGTTCGAGAACGAGGGCCACGGCATCAACCGCCGCTCCAACCTCGCGACCTACCTCGTCCGCAGCGCCGCATTCTTCGAACGCGCCTTCGACGGGGCGACGCCATGACGCTAAGGGGTTTTTTCACCGCCGCCCCGCACGATGACGGCAGCCCGGTCACGGGCCACTATTACGAGAACGCCTCCAACGACCCGGACCGGGCGCAGGCATGGGGCTACACCGACGCTCTGACCTACCGTCCCGGCGACACATTGCGGCTGCACCTCAACGCTCGCGGGCCCAGCCTGCATCTCAGCATCGTCCGCGACGGGCTCAACCCGGCGACGGTGATCGACACGACCGTCGCCTGCGGTTTCTCGCCGACGCCGTCGGATTGCTCGGTCACTGGTTGTGGTTGGCCTGTGGGTTTCTCGCTCGCGATTCCGGCCGACTGGCCGAGCGGCCTTTACCGCATCACGCTGCGCGTCGAAGGCCACGCGTCCGAGCACATGTTCGTCCTCCGGCCGGCGCTGGACGGCCCCCGGGCGGGGATTCTGATGATGCTCGCGACCGGGACGTGGGCGGCCTACAACGACTGGGGCGGGTCGAACCACTATCAGGGCCTGACCGGCGCGGATGGCCGCGATTTTTCGCCCAATGTCTCGCTCCTGCGCCCCTGGGCGCGCGGTTTTGTGAGTTGGCCCAGCGATGCTCCGCGCATTCCGCATGCCTCTGCGCTGTTGACGAAGCCGCGCTATCCGCACATGGAATATGCCCGCGCGAACGGCGTTTCCAAGAAATACGCCTCCTCCGGCTGGGCGGCCTTCGAGCGACCGTTCGCGCTGTGGTGCGAGGCGCAGGACATCGCGCTCGACTTCACCACCCAGCACGAACTGCACCGCGATCCGGCAACGCTGGAGGGCTACGACCGCGTGGTCATCGTCGGGCATGACGAATACTGGACGTGGCAGATGCGTGACCATCTTGACGCGTGGGTCGATCGCGGCGGCAGGCTCTGCCGCTTTGCCGGCAACTTCTTCTGGCAGACCCGGTTGTCGGCGGACCTCGTCACGCAGACCTGCTTCAAGTCGCGCGCCGAGGCCGAGGATCCGGCGATGACGGGCGACAGGAGCCGCCTGACCAGCTACTGGGATCATCCGCTCATCGGCCGCCCGGCCACCCTGTCGCTCGGCCTCACCGGATCGGCGGGGGTCTATGCCGGGTGGAGCCGATGCGCCGCCCACGGCGCCGGCGGGTTTGCCATCTACCGGCCGGATCACTGGGCGTTGCGGGGCACCGGCCTCGGTTACGGCGATGTTCTCGGCGCGAAGGCGAAGATATTCGGCTACGAGGTCGACGGGATCGACTACACCATGACCCACGGACTGCCCTATCCCGCCGATGACGCAGCACTTGCCGGGCATCTCGAGATCGTCGGCCTGTCACCGGCGACCACGCTTTCGCATTCGACTGGCCCGGATGACGCGGACGATTTCATCGGCAACGCCGATGCGGAGCATCTGGCCGCGACCGTGTTGGGCGACCCTTCGGCCGGGGGGATCGGCCGCGTTGCGCGTGGCAACGGGATGATGGCAGAGTATCGGCGCGGCAGCGGCGCGATCTTCAACGCCGGAAGCTGCGAATGGGTCGCCGGACTGATCGCGCACGATGCTGCTGTCGAACACGTCACGCGGACGCTCTTGACCGGTGAATGGGGTTAGGACGGTTCTGCCGCAGCAACGATCGCCGCGATCTTGCCGGCAAGCTTGCAGGGATCGCGCATCAGGCGATGAGGGCCGGGGCCAAAGGGGGCATCCCGTAAGCGTGGCAGAGCGGTCCGGTCTGGCAATCCATCGGTTCGACGGGGCGTGATCGACCGCAACACCGCTGGGCTCAGTTCATTGGCGCTCCGCCCTCGCGGCGGCGGCGTTCGATGAAATCGCGCAAGGCTTCGCCGATGGTCGGATCCATCCCTGGCTGCACATACCCGGCCAGCATCTCTTTCCAGATGGTGTTGGCTCTCTCTGCGGCGGTGACGCTGCCGCGTGCGAGCCATGTTCCGTGATTGTCCCAGTTGGAGACGAGCGGCGAATAGAACGCGCTTTCGTATCGAGACATCGTATGCTCCGCCCCGAAGAAATGCCCCGCCGGCCCCACCTCGCGGAGCGCATCGACGGCGAGCGAGGCGTCGTCGACCGCGATGGGTTCGAAATAGGCATCCATCATCTGCAACATCTCGGCATCGAGGATGAGCTTTTCGAAACTGGCGGTCAGCCCGCCATGCATCCAGCCCGCCGCATGGTTGAGAAGGTGCGCCCCACCCATCAGCGCGCCCCAGATCGACATCTGGCTTTCATAGGCCGCCTGAAAGTCGACGGCGTTCGCGGCCGTCACATTCGACGACCGGAACGGCACGCCGATATGACGCGCGAGCTGGCCCGATGCCTGGGCCGCCTTTGTGTATTCGGGTGTGCCGAAAGCCGGCGAGCCTGAGCGCATGTCGACGTTCGACGTGAAGCCGCCATACATCACCGGCACACCGGGCCGCACGATCTGGGTCAGGACGATCCCCGCCAGCGCCTCGGCGTGTTGCTGCACCAGAGACCCGGCAAGCGTTACCGGGCTCATCGCGCCCGCCAGCGTGAAGGGCGTGATGGCGAGCACCTGCCCGTGCGCGGCCATCGCGATCAGCCCCTCGGCCATCGGCACATCGAGTTGCAGCGGCGAGTTGGTGTTGATGATGCCGAGAAGGGTGGGGCGGTCCTTCATCCCCTCCGGCGTTGTGCCAAGGGCGAGGGCCGCCATCTCGATCCCGTCCATCGTCCGTTGGGTGCCAAGCGTCTGGGTCTGCCAGTTCTTGTCGAGAAGCGTGATCTGCGCATGATAGATGTCGAGGTGTCTTGTGTGTGCCGGCAGGTCCAAAGGCTCGAACGGGCAGCCGCCTTCCTGATGCAGCACGTTCAGCGACTGGACGAGGCGCAGGTAGTCGCACATCTCGGCATAGGTGCCGTCGCGGCGGCCGCGGTCGTTGTCCATGACATAGGCCGGACCGCCGACTGAGGCGTAGATGACATCGCCGCCGCCGATTTTCAGGTTGCGCGCGGGATTGCGCGCCTCGAGCGTGAAGGTCGCCGGAACGGTCTTCAGCCGCTCGGACACAAGGCCGGGGTCGAGATGCACCATCTCGCCGCGAACCTTGGCACCCGCTTCGGCGTAAAGGCGGCGTGCGGGCGCGCTCAGCACCTTCATGCCGATCTCAGCCAAGACTTTCAGCGCCGAGGCATGGATGGCCGCGACATGGTCGGCGCTCAGCACCTCAATCGGTGCGTAGCGGCGCGGCACCTGACGGAACGGCGGCTGGACGAGCGTTGCCGCATCGCGCGGCGCGCGTGCTCCGCGGCGGCGGCCGGACGCGCGCGGCCCTGCCTTGGTCATTGCGCGGCCTGCCGATCCGGTCCCGGTCCCACGGCCGGGATAGGCGCGTCGCGGCGCGCCGTCGCGGCGGGTTGCCCGATCTCCCGCGCGGTCTTGTGGCCCTGATAGACGGCATGCGCGATCGCCCCCGGCGCCTTCGCATCGCCCGTCAGGTGCAGCGACCGGATACCGGCCGCCACCAGATCCGTTTCGCGGAGCGCCTCGTAAAGCGACGACCCCCCCGCCCGTTGTCCGACGATCACCAGCGACCTGGCGGCGATCTCGCGCGGCGCGCCGCTGAAGATCTGCGCAAGCGCCAGCGTCTGTCCGTCAAACCCCGTCACGATCTCCAGCGTCCTGAGCGCAATACCGCGCCGGGCGAGCGCCTGATGGATGCCCGGCTGCTCATTGGTCATGAAACTCCAGGCCCCCGCAGCGCCCGCCGTCGTGACGTAGGTGACGTCTGCCCCCCCGGCGGCCAGATGCTCTGCCACCGCCGAACCGAGATAGTAGTTGTCGAAGTCGAAGACCGCGACCGGCCCTTCGGGCACGACACCGGCGGCAAGATCGTCGGGCGTGTAGATGTGCGGGCCTTGGGCCACACCGCCCGGAAGCTCGTTCGCCCCGCAGAGCGCCGCTGTCCAGCGCGCACCGGTCGCCACGACCACGTGCGCGGCGCCGAAGTCCAGTACATCGGCCGTTGTGAGTTCGCTTTCGGGGTAGAGCGTGACATTCGGCATCTTGCGCAATTGCCCCAGCCGGTAATCGGCCACCCGGCGCCACTGCGCCAGCCCCGGCAGGCGCGTTTCCCACAGAAGCCGCCCGCCGAAGTCACGCGCCTTCTCCGCGACCGACACGGCCATGCCCCGCCGGGCCAGCGTCAGCGCCGTCTCCAGTCCCGCCGCGCCGCCGCCGACGATGAGCGCGCGGTCCGCACTGTCGCGCGTCACGATGTCGGGGTGCCAGCCGCGCCGCCATTCCTCGCCCGCTGTCGGGTTCTGCGTGCACCGGACCCAGACGCCATCATGCCAGGAGGAAATGCAGATGTTGCAGCCAATGCACTCGCGGATGTCGTCCTCCCGCCCCTCGTCGATCTTCTTCGGCAGGAACGGGTCGGCGATGGACGGGCGCGCACCGCCGATGAAATCGAGAACGCCGCGCCGGACTTGCGACACCATCGTGTCGGGCGAGGTGAAGCGGCCAACGCCGACGACCGGCTTGTCCGTCACCGTCTTCACGAAGTCGATCACCGGCTCGTGGCTGCCCTCGCCGGAGAACCGCGAGGGCGAGCAGTCGAAGGCGCTGTAATCCATTTTCACGTCGAACAGGTCCGGCGCGTCCTTCAGAAGCCCGATCACCTCATGCGCCTCGGATTCGGCCTCGTCGGAGGGCCGTGCGCGCAGTTCCTGCATCGAGATCCGAAGCGCCACCGCGCAGCGGCCATGCACCGCCTCGCGCACCGCGTCGATCAACTCGGCCACCAGCCGCACCCGGTTCGCGACCGATCCGCCATAGGCGTCGGTGCGGTGATTGTAGTCCGAGAGCAGGAACTGGTAGGGCAGGTAGCCCATTCCCGCATAGACGTAGAGAATGTCGAAACCTGCCCGCTCAGCCCGGATCGCGGCGTCGCGGTGCCAGCGGATCAGGTCGCGGATGTCGTCCGCATCCATGACCTTGGGGCGCTGGGCGCTCATGAAGCCGACATGCGTGGCCATCCACGGCACGCCCGACGGCGACAGGGGGGCGATGCGCGAGATGCGGTTCACGGCCGCCGCACCCCCATGCCACAGCTCCACTCCGGCGAGCGCGCCATGCGCATGGACGGCGTCCGTCATGACCGCATGGGCGCGAATGTCCGTCTCGTCCCAGAGGGTGGCGAAAGGAAAGGGCGCGTCGTCAGAGCTGGGATCGACGGAGCAGGCGCCGGTGCAGACCACGCCCCATCCACCTTCGGCCTTCATGGCCCGAAACGCCGCGCGAACATTGGGCGAGGCATTGGTCATTCCGGAGGCGTGCGGCACCTGAAAGAAACGGTTGGGGGCCAGTTTCGGCCCGATCCGCACCGGCTCGAAAAGCACGTCGTAGCGGGGGTTGCGGGGCATGGCCGTCCCTTTGTTGAATGATCGTTCAGTAGCATGCGCCCGGCATACCGGTCAACGGGTCGCGCCTTCGGTCATCCTGCCAGCAGCGTGGCAATCAAAATTGCGTTGCCACGGCCGGATTCGCAGTTATATGGTCGTTCAACAAGCGGAGGCGGCCGTGGTGACGATCCAGACGGACTTCCCCTTTGCGGTGAGGGCCATCGAGAACATTTTCGTTCCGCTACCCGACGGCACCCGCCTTGCCGCGCGGGTCTGGATGCCGGAATCCGCCGATCCGGTGCCTGCGCTTCTCGAATATCTGCCTTACCGAAAGCGCGATGGCACACGCGGGCGGGACGATCAGATGCACGCTTTCATCGCAGGTCATGGCTACGTCTGCATCCGTCTCGACATTCGCGGCACCGGCGACAGCGAGGGGCTGATCGACGACGAATACACACTGCAAGAGCAGCAGGACGGCTGCGATGCCATTGCGTGGATCGCGGCGCAGGATTGGTGCGACGGACAGGTGGCAATGATCGGCATCTCCTGGGGCGGTTTCAACGGCCTCCAGATCGCTGCGCGCCAGCCAGCGGCGCTGAAGACGATCATCACGGTCGGCTCGACCGATGACCGCTACGCGACGGATGTCCACTGGATCGGAGGGTGCCTTTCAAAGGACAATTTCGACTGGTCCTCGACCATGGTCGCGCACAACGATCTGCCTCCCGACCCGGCCGTGGTCGGCGAGGCATGGCGTGACATGTGGCAGGCGCGGATGGAACATAACGCCCCGTGGGTCATCGAGTGGATGAAACACCAGCGCCGCGACGCCTACTGGAAGCAGGGCTCGATCTGCGAGGATTTTTCGGCCGTCAGGATTCCGGTCTATGCCGTAAGCGGTTGGGCCGACAACTACTCCGAAAGCGTACCACGCGTTCTGGCCGGCCTGCCCGGGCCGCGGCGCGGGCTGATCGGACCCTGGGCGCATTCCTACCCCCATGACGTGACGGTGGAACCCGCGATCGGTTGGTTGCAAGAGGTGCTGCGCTGGCTAGATCACTGGCTGAAAGGCCGCGACACCGGTATCATGGACGAACCGATGCTGCGCGTCTGGATGCAGGACAGCGTGCCGCCGAGAACCTGCTACAAAACGCGCCCGGGCCGCTGGGTCGGCGAGGCGGAGTGGCCTTCGCCCCGCATCGTCGCGGTGCGCGACTTCCTCAATCCCGGTGGCAGGTTGGCCCGGCAAGCTGCGGAGCCTGCGCAGATCCCGATCTGTTCACCGCTCTGGGTCGGTCTGGCCTCTGGCGAGGTCGGACGCTACGGCGACGATGCCGACTGGCCGGGCGATCAGCGCGAGGATGACGGCGGGTCGCTGGTGTTTCTGAGCGAACCGCTCACCGAACGCGTCGAGATCCTGGGGGCGCCGACGGTCCACCTCCGGTTTTCGTCGGACAAGCCGCAGGCGCTGGTGGCTGTGCGGCTGAATGACGTCGCCGCCGACGGACGCTCCACCCGGGTGACGCTCGGACTGTTGAACCTCACCCACCGCGACGGCCATGAACTTCCGACCGCCCTCGAACCGGGGCGCGTCTACGAGGCTCTGGTTGAGCTGGATGATGTGGCACACTCCTTTCCTGCCGGACACCGGATCGCGGTCGCGCTCTCTACCACCTACTTCCCGATCGCTTGGCCGTCGCCGAAACTCGCCACGCTGACGATCCATGCCGGCGAAAGCTGGCTCGACCTGCCGGTCCGTCCCCCTGATCCCTCCGACGAACGCCTGCGGCCCTTCGATCCGCCGGTCGCTGCCCCACCCGCACCGGTTACCCGCCACTCCGCGCCGCCCGGCCATCCGCGGCGGGTGACACGCAACCTGCTGACTGGCCTGATGACGGTCGATTTCCCGCGCTGGACCTACGAGACCGAGATGCATGATATCGCCCAGACACATCGCTGCGTCGGTTTCGTGCGGCACGAATGCACCGACGGCGATCCGCTTTCGGCCCGGATGCACACCGACTACCGGATCGAGATACGCCGCCCCGACGTCACGATCGGCCATCACAGTTGGGGCAGCATGTCCTGCGACACCACTCATTTCATCATCGAGATGGAAATCGAGCTGACCGAAAACGGCCAGCGGGTCTTCTCGCGCCAGTGGAAAGAAAGGATTGCGCGTGACATGGTCTGACGCCGCCGGTCACCAAGGGGACAGGATGATCGCGAAGCCCGACGCCGCGCCGAAATACCGCCGCTATTCCAGCGCCGAACGTAGCGCGATGCTGATCGACGCCGGATTGGCCTGTCTGGCGCGCGGCGGCATCCTTGGTTTCACCACCGAGAACATCTGCCGCGAAGCCGGCGTCTCACGCGGGCTCATCACCCACCACTTCAAGTCGAAGGACGGGCTTCTGGCGGCGATCTACTCAACGATGTACGAACGCAGCCTTGCGGTGTTCAACGCCGATCCCGGCAGCGGGCCGGGTATCGCCGAGATAGTCGAGGCGGAATTCAGCCCGGCGGTCTTCAACCGCGAGACGACCACCATATGGCTGGCGCTCTGGGGCGAGGTCGCTACGAACCCGGCGCTGGGCCGCGAGCATCATCGGCACTACCTGGCCTACCGGGCCGGCGTCGCGGGCGCCTTGAAGCGGACCGCTGAAAAGCGCGGATGCGAGATTGATGCCGACACTCTGGCGGTCATGGTCATCTCGCTGATCGACGGGCTATGGCTGGAAAACTGCATCGCGCCCGACCTGATGTCGGCGGAAAGCGCGAAGATGGCCTGCTACCGGATGCTCGACCCATTCCTCGGCCCACTTCCCTGAGGACTCGGCAGCGCCGGCCTGCGCCGGCCCACACGACCGCTTCGCGCCCGATCGACGGCATCGCCTGAAGCCCCTTGGTTTCCCCGCGGCAGGCCAGGGTAGCGAACGGAAGATCGTGATCTTTGATCCTGTGGACGCAAGGAGCCCATTCCTAAACAGCGAGACTGGGCGCCGGCTGATCAATGTCGCGGCGTCGCGAGCGCAGGCGCATCTGATCATTCTCGCTGGCGACACGGATCTTCGGGACCCGTTCCTTGCCGCTATAACCGAGCGCGCGCGACGGCACTGGGATCGCAAAGGAGACTACGCTAACCCGCTGCGGGTCCGCCTTAGGGAAGCCTAGGACCCGCACGCACCGCCACCGCCACGCGCCACTCGGCCAGCGCACTCAGCGGCTGCGCCTCTCGCGTGTTGCGGCTCTGTTCCCGTCGAAGGCGATGGGCACCGGGGGGCCGAAGTTTTGGCGGGGTTGAAACTCATGCCATTGGAAAAGCGATGAAAAATCCGACCGAACCGAATTTGGTGAGGTTCGCGCGAACAGAGACCGAGCGCCGTTCAGAGCCCGGAACGGGCCTGGCGCGCAGTCTCGGAGGTTCGCATGGGGCAGGTAAAGCCCTTTGAAAACACGAATATTTCCGCGCCGTGATAGGCGCCTGTCCGTGTTCGCAACAGGGATAATGGCGGAGGGGATGGGCCTGCGGTCAAACCTTCTCCACCTCGACGACATCCTAATCCCTTGTTTTCATTTTGAATCTAAAGGGGCTCCCGCTGGAATCTGAGAGACATTCAACGAGGATCTGCGGTTGCATCGACATGTCTTCGGCTTCAATCTGGGAAGTGTCGAGCAAAGCTATGTCGGTCAGAGCGCCGGCGGCGACGTCGATGAACGCAAAATCAGAACCTCGAAAGGCGAAGGTATCCAAGATCCGTACTACTTGTGGCCAATCGTGGCGCCAAGGGTACTCGACTGCCAGAAGGATGGTGGAGGCGCCGCAAATGTTGCGTTGCTCGAGCTGAAACGGCATCGGCGTTTCGGGGACAGGTGCTTCGAATTCATGCCGACGTTCGAAACCAATCTCGTTGTTGAACAACGTCACCGAAAAGCGAATGTCTTCGTTGACCGGTTCGAGGCGGATGGTGAGCGTTCGGGTCGCAACACTTCTTTCGTCGTATAACGTCTGAAAATTGCTCAACTCTTGTGCCGAAGCGTTCCGGGTCAACAAGAACAGAACCAGCGAAGAAACCAGTCGCCAGCTCATCCCGCATCCTCAAATCGCGGCCGCGCTACCGAGAACCGGCATATTCCGTCGAATTGCCCGCTGTCCCTGATACCCCGCATGATGTCCCGGCGCTCTTCGTATGTCCTCGTATGAAGATTAATTCGGCGAGTGATTGCGTCCGTGGTGTCATCGGTCAGGCCTTGGTCTGCGAGACTGTGCAGACCATGATCCAGCCAGAAGAAGACGGCCGATCTGACCGCGTAAACCGGATCTGCGGCCCAGTCGGGTTCAGCTTCAAAATCGATGCCCGCGCCAAAGACCTCGTCATGCCACGATGTGAACGCCCGATAGTTTGCGCGACCTGTCAGCTGAAACAAGCCCCGACCGCGAAATGTCCAGCCGTCTCCACTTTCTACATCTCCGTTGCCGTTTCGATTGGCGTAAGCGAGGTTCGCGATTGAAACGCGATCAGCGGGATGTTCGTCGGTGCGACCGTAGCGCTCGGCGGCGTCGGGGTTGCCTCTGAAATAGCTGAACGTGTTCCTCAATCCCCTTGGGTTGTAGTTGAGGTTTTCTTCGAGGCGAGCATTGCCGCCCGCTTCCATGCGCATCTGCGCGAAGAAGTGGATCAGACGTTCCCGGCTATCCAAGCTTCCGGATACGATCCGAAGGTCAAGCTCGCGCGCGATCGCCGCAAGCCTGTCGGCAGGCGCGTCTGGGAATACGGTAGACAACCTGTCTCCGGTCAGGATCTCGCAGACCGCACTCTCAGGAATGCTCTGAGGATCAATGATCGGTTCCGCCGTGCACCGGCAATTCCAGTCCTGTCCGGGACGACCGCCAGGCGGTGGAGCGGACCACGCGAAGACCTGATCGTCGTACTCGGCGTGCGCGGCGCGAACACGGGCATCGTCCTGACTGCGCCAGATGTAGGTATCGAGCTGAAGCGCATCTCTTTGGAAGTGGCCGTTCAGCGTCTCGGCATATCGCGTAAGGATGGCATTGATGACTGGGTCGTTGGGATTGACCGGCACGCCCGTTTCGTTCAGGCGACTCGAAATTGCGCTGCGCAATTGATCCCTGATCGCAGTGAGGTCGACTGACGTGATGTCAATGCTGACACCCTCGGGGAGAAAGCCATTCAGCCGGGCAACGCCTGCGGCCAGCGCATCGTCGATGATGCTGTCCAGCAGCCTGTCAGGGACCATCGAGAACTTGACTTCCGGCGCCCGAACCGGACCAAGCGGCAAGACGAAGACGCGGTTGCCGCCAGACCTGATCCAGGCCGCAAACTTGCTTTCGTGCCGCATCGGTTCCTCCGGGTCGTTCCCCGAAAGCAGTATCAGGCTGGAGTTAAGGTTGCACTAACCCTCCGAACGCGCCAGCGCATTTGGCAGAGACAGTTGGATTTCGGGGGCGTTCGGGTGGCGGAGGGAATGGGCCTGATATCCAACCTTCTCCAGTCCAAATCAAAACGAGAATTCAGGGTATGGCCCCGTAGCGAAGAGGAAATCGTACAGCTTCCTCAGGTAGACAAACAGTTCATCGTCGTTGTCAAAAGCTATGTCGGTCCGTAGCTCGTAGTCCTTGGCGGTCAACGTCTTCGTTCCCAGAACATGTTCGAAATTCCTGCGAAACTGCCCGCGCCACTCGCTCGGGACTGAAAGCTCTTCTTTCAGTTTGTCCGGACCATAGACGTTTGCCCCGCAATACAAGAACATGTCGTCCAGCCAAGCCCGGATACGCAAATCGAGATCGGTCATTATGGCTTCCACTGCGGATACTTCATGCGCAGCACAGGTTCGCGGGCGAACCAAAGAAGCGCCACCAATGACGTCTCTCCGGAAAGATCATCATTCCGGAAAGGGTCCGTCTTCGAATAGAAAGCTGAACATGGCCCGAAGGTAGCGGTACATCTCTTCGTCATTTTCAAAGTGGAAACCGATATCCTTTTCGTATTCCTCTACAGTCAAAGGCTTGTCCCGCAAGATCGCCTCGAAACGCTCTCGGAACCTACGAGTTTCATCCCGGTCTATCTCAAGCCCTGCCTTCAGTCCATCGGGGTCGTAGGTTTCCGGCCCGCAAAGCAGGAACATGGTCTTTTTCCAGCTTTCAACGCTGACCATACGCTACCTCAAAATAGGATACATGGTGACAAGGGCAGGTTCACCGCCCGGAATATGGCGGAAGACCGCCATCAGGTTGCCGTGCTCAAAATCCGCCATGACGGCTCCTCCGCCGTCGATCCGGACTCCCTCCACGAGGCGCAAGTAATTCGGTCCTAGCGCTTCCTCCAAAGGCAAGACGACGAAGAAGCTACCGCGCTTATACGCCGGTTCGAATAGCGCTGCGTCTCGGGCGGCGCGATATTCCGGCGTCCGTCGTAGGTAACCTTCGGCGGCGACGAATGCCTCGGGCGACGTGATCCGGCTTGCAATCGTTGGCGCGCGGTGCGGTCTGGCGGTCACCCCATCGACCCTCGTCCCCGTCATCGGATCAATGCCGCGCAGGACCCTGTCGATGAGCATCTGCCGCGTGACCGATCCTTCGTGGCGTTGCGGTCCATGGCCTTGGGCCGTGAGTTCGGAGAAGCGGTGCGCCACATAGGAACTCACCGTCGTCCGCCGCAAGGCGACCAATTCGTCGAGCCGTGCCGTCGCTGAGCGCAGCGCGATGAGAGCCGCCCTCGGTCGCAGTCGGGTCAGATTGAGGCCCAGCCTACTGGCTACCGACGCGAAAGCCGTGGCGCCAACGAGTTTCGAGGCGTCCAGGTAAGCGACATCGTGATAGGCTTTCAGGAGGTCTGCTTCCGAGGCCAATCCGAGCCGATACTCGAGGTCGAGCAGGCGCAGATTGGCGTGCTGTGCTTCGAAATGATCGACGAAAGACTCTGCCATCTGGCGGACGGCTTCGGCATCGAGTTCGGAGAGAGTGTCGAGGGCGCGCATGATGCCTTCGCGCATAGCCAGCCTCTCGGCTTCTTCCTCTGGCGTGATGACTCCGAAAAGTCGACGGTAACCGAGGTGAGAAAACCTCAGCACTGAATAAGTCGAGAGCGCCGCGCCAACGGCAGCATCGGCGGCAACATCTGCCAAACCGTCCACCTGAGCCTGCCGGATCCTGTCGGCGATGTCGCGCGATACGGGGAAGTCCGTCAGAAGTAAGTTTCCGTCGAGGATCGCCGGCTCGGCGTGGCATCGGCAATTGTAGGCGTGGCCGGGCGGCCCATCCGCAAAGGCGTCATCCCACGCGAACACCCGGTCGTCTCGTTCCGCATGGGCTGGCCGCACTTTCTCGTCATCCTGACTGCGCCAGATGTAATGGGTCACGCCAAGTTGCCGTTGCCTGCGCTCGTTGATCTCGACCACGAACCGGTGCGCCAGCCAATCGGCCAGTGAAGCGATGTCCGCGTCTGCAACAGTCTTGTCGTCTGATGCCAGAAGTGCTCCAGCGGCAGCTTCAAACTGCATGCGATACCGGCTGATCTCGCCCTCAGGATCTTCGGCCTCCGGATCGACCTCCACGCCCGCATCTGCAAAGATCGAGGCGATGTCCGACCAATTCTCTACCGCGAGGTCGCGGAGGCGAAGTTCAAAACCAGTAGCGGTATCGTCGAGGGACGCCTGTTTCACTTCCAACACCGGCTCGACCGAACGCAGGCTTAAGACGACGGCCCCATGCCCTCCGTGCCGGACGAAATCCTTGAAGTTCACAAACAATCCCATGACCACCCTCTGCGCGCTGGTCTTGGAGGTTACCGACGTTCACACTCAAAATCGTTAACCAACCGTGCGCTGCTGGAGAAGGTTGGATTTCAGTGGCGTTCGGGTGGCGGAGCCGAAGGGATTCGAACCCTCGAGACGGTTTCCCGTCTGCGCCCTTAGCAGGGGCGTGCCTTCGACCACTCGGCCACAGCTCCGCCGCCCCGTTTAATGGCAGGGGCGGGGCGGGGCAAGGGGGTATGGTTTGCGTATGGCATGCGTAAGGCATCCGTCCCGACATCGTGGCCAAGGCGCGGGAAGGCCGGATGGGGTGACGCGGAATCTCTCGGGCGTGGGACCCGGCGCGGCTGGCGCGGCCTGTTGGACGGCGTCCCGGTCCAGCAGGCACCCCGTAGTCCACCGCCGGATGCCGTCATGTCCGCAGAGGTTGCCGCGCGGCGCAGAGACGGGAGGCCGCGACCTGTGGAGGTGGGTCTTGAGTCCTTCGTGGCGTTTTTCCGCAGTGCACCTACGTCTGCTCCGCTCGGTTCTCAGGTCCCCGGGGCAATCATGACGGCGGAGGGGCAGGACAGCCTTTCGCCGCGACCGCTGATGCCATGCAAGGCGTGTCGGGCTGGGTTCCCTATGTCGAGGTCGATGATCTGCCTGCCGCCGCGAAAAATGCCCGGAATCATGGCGCGGAGATCATTGCTGAAAACCTCAAAGGCCCAACCGGCGACGCCAGCTTCACCCGCGATACGGGCGGTGCGCCACTGGCGCAGGGGAAACGCGGACTAGGGATGTAGGGGTCGCATGCTCCGGCTCCCGGGCGTCATCCACCCGCTGAGGGCGTTCGCGGTTGAGTCTGGCGTTGCGCCGATGCTTTAAGTCGGGCGGCGGAGTCCGCCGCCGCTCAGGCGTTGAAGAGGAAGTGCAGGACGTCGCCATCCTTGACCTCGTAGGTCTTGCCCTCCACCCGGAACTTGCCGGCGTCGCGGGCGCCGGCCTCGCCCCGGCAGGCGATGTAGTCGGCATAGGCGATGGTCTCGGCGCGGATGAAGCCGCGCTCGAAATCGCCGTGGATCTCGCCCGCGGCGCGGGGGGCCAGCGTGCCCTTCTCGATGGTCCAGGCGCGGGCTTCCTTGGGCCCGACGGTGAAGTAGGTCTGCAGGCCGAGAAGGTCGTATCCGGCGCGGATCAGACGGTCGAGTCCCGCTTCCTCAAGCCCCATCTCGTCAAGGAACATCGCGGCGTCTTCGGGCGGCATCTGCGCCAGTTCCTCTTCTATCCTCGCCGAGATCACGACGCTGCCTGCGCCCTGCCTCTCGGCCATGTCGGCGACCTTGGCCGAAAGACTGTTGCCGGAGGCGGCCGACGCCTCCTCCACGTTGCAGACGAAGAGGACGGGTTTGGAGGTGAGAAGCTGGAGCATCGCCCAGGCCTTGGCGTCATCGGCCGCGACTGCGACCGTGCGGGCGGGCTTTCCCGCTTCGAGCGCGGCAAGCGCCTGTTTCATCAGGCGTTCCTGGGCGACGGCTTCCTTTTCGCCGCCCTTGATCTTGCGGGCGATCCCGGCAAGGCGGCGCTCGATGCTCTCCATGTCGGCGATCATCAGCTCTGTCTCGATCGTCTCGGCGTCGGCGATGGGATCGATCCGGCCCTCGACATGGGTGACGTCGCCATCCTCGAAGCAGCGCAGCACATGGGCGATGGCGTCGACCTCGCGGATATTGGCGAGGAACTGGTTGCCAAGGCCCTCGCCCTTGGAGGCGCCGCGGACGAGGCCGGCGATATCGACGAAGGTGATCCGCGTCGGGATGATCTGCTTCGACCCGGCGATGGCGGCGAGTTTTTCCAACCGGTCGTCTGGAACGGCGACATCGCCCACGTTCGGCTCGATCGTGCAGAAGGGGAAATTCGCGGCCTGGGCGGCGGCGGTGCGGGTCAGCGCGTTGAAAAGCGTTGACTTGCCGACATTCGGCAGACCGACGATACCCATCCTGAAACCCATCTTACGCGCCCTTTTGCTGGATGGGGCGCATCTATGGGGGAAGCGTACACGGGGTCAAGCCCTGCGGGGGCCGGGCCGCGCGGCCTTGGCATGGTGCGCGACCGCTTCGGCACCCACCGTATGATCCATGTTCCCGGCGAGACGTGACGGGCATTGATTTCGGCGGCGGTTTTCTGCACTACCCGGAGCGGCAGCCCAGGAGAAAGCCATGACCCGGATCGAAACCAAGTTTGCCGCCCTTCGCAATGCGGGCCGCAAGGCGTTCGTGTCCTACATCATGGCGGGCGATCCCGAACTTGCGACCTCGCTCGAGCTGATGAAGGGTCTGCCGGGGTCGGGCGTCGACGTGATCGAGCTGGGGTTGCCCTTCACCGACCCGATGGCGGACGGGCCGACGATCCAGCTTGCGGGGCAGCGGGCGCTCGAAGCGGGGCAGACGCTGCAAAGGACGCTCGACATGGTGGCGGAGTTCCGCAAGGGGGACGACGCGACGCCGGTCGTGCTGATGGGCTACTACAACCCGATCTATTCGCGGGGGGTCGAGCGCTTCCTTGCCGATGCGAAGGCGGCCGGCGTCGATGGGCTGATCGTCGTCGACCTGCCGCCGGAGGAGGATGAGGAGCTTTGCATCCCGGCGCAGAAGGCGGGGCTCAACTTCATCCGCCTCGCCACGCCCACAACGGATGACCGTCGCCTGCCCAAGGTGCTGCAGAACACCTCCGGCTTCGTCTACTACGTCTCGATCACCGGGATCACAGGGGCCGCTGCCGCCGAGGCCGCCGATGTCGGCCCCGAAGTGGCGCGGATCAAGGCCCGGACCGATTTGCCTGTGATCGTCGGTTTCGGCATCCGCACGCCCGAGACCGCCCGGGCCATCGCCTCGGTCGCCGACGGCGCGGTCGTTGGCACCGCGATCGTGAAGCTGGTGGGTGAAGGGCGTCCGGTCGCCGACATCCTTGCTTTCGTCAAGGGTCTTGCCGAAGGCGCGCACGCCGCCTGAGCGCGGATCCTGGGGCATTCTTTTCCCGCCGGCCAAGTGCGGTCCTCTTGCCATCACCGCTGGTTGCGCCGATCCTGACGCGGACCTGAGAGCCAGAGGCACCCATGACCGATCCCTATGCCGCACTCGGCCTGACCAAATCCGCGACGGCGGAAGAGATCAAGAAGGCCTACAAGAAGATCGTGCGCACGAGCCACCCCGATCTGAACCCCGACGACCCGAATGCCGAGGCGCGGTTCAAGGCCGCCTCGGCCGCCTATGACCTGCTGAAGGACCCCGAAACCCGGGCCCGCTTCGACCGGGGAGAGATTGATGCAAGCGGGGTCGAGCGGCCGCAGCGCCAGTACTACCGCGACTACGCCGAGGCGCCGGGCAACCCGTACCGCTCCGGCCAGCGGTTCGAGGATTTCGGCGATGCATCGGACATATTCGCAGAGTTTCTGCGCCAGCAGGGCCAGCGAGGCGGCCGTTCCGACCGTGGGTTCAGTGCCCGGGGCGCGGATATGCGCTATGCGCTCGAAGTGCCTTTCCTTGATGCCGTTCGGGGCGGCAAGACCCGGATCACCCTGCCCGATGGGGCGGCGCTGGAGGTGACGATCCCCGAGGGCACCGCCGAAGGCCAGACGATCCGGCTGCGCGGCAAGGGCGGGCCGGGTTTCGGGGGTGGCCCGGCGGGTGACGCGCTGGTGACGATCTCGGTCCGGCCGCACTCCATTTTCCGGCGTGAAGGCAGTGACATCCACCTGACCCTGCCGATCACGCTGGACGAGGCGGTGCTGGGTGGGCCGGTCGAAGCGCCGACCATTGACGGCAACGTCAAGCTGACCATCCCGAAGGGCGCCAGCAGCGGACGGACGCTGCGGCTGCGCGGGCGGGGCGTCAAGCCCTTGGGCGGCGGGCCGCGCGGCGATCAGCTTGTTGAACTTCGCATCGTCTTGCCTGCCAATGTCGACGACGACCTGACAGCGTTCATGGAAACCTGGCGCAAGACCCATTCCGACGACCCGCGCAGGGGGATGAAGATATGACCCGGCAATATACCGAAGACGAAACCGTCGCCGCCGTCGCCCGCCTGACCCGACCGGTGCTCATGTCCTATGTCGAGGCGCAAGTCGTGACGCCGATGCTGACCGATCGCGGGCCGGTCTTCCGCCAGATCGATATCGTGCGGCTTGAACTGTTGTGCGAACTGTCCGAAGGCTTCGACCTGGACGAGGACGCGCTGGGCGTCGTGATGTCGCTGATCGACCAGCTTCACGGTGCGCGGGCCGAGCTGCGTGCGGTTCTGGCCGCCATCGAGAACGAACCCGCCGACGTGCAGGAAAGACTGGCCGAGGCCGTGCGCCGCGACCGGCTGGCCCGCTAAACCCTCCGAGCGATACCCGACGAGGCGCCCGGACCGGGCGCGCGGGCGGATCAACCCAACGTCACGTCGAGGATCATCATCAGGATGAGGCCGAAGATCAGCCCTGCCGTCGCGCGGTCCTGGTGTCCGTTGCGGTGGGTTTCGGGCAGGATCTCGTGGCTGATGATGTAAAGCATCGCGCCGGCGGCGAAGGTCAGGCCCCAGGGCAGGAGCCCGGAGGAGAGCGACACTGCGCCCGCGCCGATCAGCGCGCCGATGGGTTCGACGATCCCGGTCAGCATCGCCACGAAGAATGCCCGCATGCGGGTATAGCCGCGCCCGATCAGCGCGACGGCGACGGCTAGACCTTCGGGGACGTCCTGAAGCGAGATGCCGGTCATGACCGACAGGCCGTTGGGAAGGTCGCCGCCGCCGAAGGCCACGCCGATCGACATGCCTTCGGGGAAGTTGTGGATCGTGATCGCGATGACGAACAGCCAGATCCGCGCCATCGCGGCCGCGTCGGCGCCCTCGCGGCCGGAATGGAAATGCTCATGCGGCAGCGTCGCGTTCAGCCAGGCGACAAAGCCGGCGCCAAGCGCTATCCCCGCTCCGGCGACGAGCGAAGCCACGACTCGCGAGCCGTGGATCGCCTCGGCAACCTCAAGCCCCGGAAGGATCAGTGAAAAATAGCTGGCCGAGAGCATGACCCCCGCGGCAAAGCCAAGCATCGTGTCGGAGGTGCGCTGCGACATCGTTCGGCCGATCAGGACCGGCACGGCGCCGAAAGTCGTGGCGAGCCACGCCACTGCGCCCCCCGCGAAGCCCCAGAGGATAGGATCCATGTCTGTCTCCGATTTTTGGCCACTCCACCCGTCGCGCAGGCAAAGCGCAAGGGCGAAACCGCATTGCCAGGAGCTCTCGAAATCGGTAGGCGAGGTTGACCGATTTGACCGGAACCCTCCATGCCCGTCATCACCTGCATCGACGACCTGAAGGCGATCTACCGCCGCCGCGTGCCGCGCATGTTCTACGACTACGCGGAATCGGGAAGCTGGACCGAGCAGACGTTTCGCGAGAACTCGTCGGACTTTGCGGAGATAAGGCTGCGCCAGCGGATCGCGGTGGACATGACAGGGCGGACGACCGAAAGCGAGATGCTTGGCGAGAAGGTCGCCATGCCCGTGGCTCTCGCCCCGGTCGGGCTGACAGGCATGCAGAGCGCCGACGGCGAGATCAAGGCCGCGCGGGCGGCCGAGAAATTCGGTGTGCCCTTCACACTGTCTACCATGTCGATCTGTTCGATCGAGGACGTCGCCGCGCATACCGCCGGGCCGTTCTGGTTCCAGATATACACGCTCAACGACGATGACTTTAACCAGAGGATCATCGACCGGGCGAAGGCGGCGGGCTGTTCGGCGCTGGTCATCACGGTCGATCTTCAGATACTGGGCCAGCGCCACAAGGACCTGAAGAACGGCCTTTCCGCCCCGCCGAAACTGACCGTTCCAACGCTGCTGAACCTTGCCACAAAGTGGGCCTGGGGGCTTGAGATGCTGGGCACCAAACGGCGTTTCTTCGGCAACATCGTCGGACATGTCGAAGGCGTCAGCGATCCGTCGTCCCTCTCGTCCTGGACGGCCGAGAAGTTCGATCCGGCGCTGAACTGGGACAAGATCAGGAAGCTCATGGACATGTGGGGCGGCAAGGTGATCCTGAAGGGGATCCTCGACGCCGAGGATGCCGAAAAGGCGGTTGAGATCGGGGCCGACGCGATCGTCGTGTCGAACCACGGCGGCCGGCAGCTTGACGGTGCGCTGTCGTCGATCCGGATGCTGCCCGGGATCGTCGCGGCCGTCGGTGACCGCTGCGAGGTCTGGATGGATGGCGGCGTCCGTTCGGGGCAGGACGTGCTGAAGGCGGTCGCCCTTGGCGCCAGGGGCGTGATGATCGGACGGGCCTTCGTCTACGGCCTTGGCGCGATGGGCGAGGCGGGCGTAGCCCGTGCGCTCGAAATCATCCAGAAGGAGCTCGAAGTCTCGATGGCGCTGTGCGGCGAGACGCGGGTCGCGGGGCTGGGCCGGCACAACGTGCTTCTGCCCAACGGATTTCTGGACGGCTACGCCTGACCGGCCCTCACATCAGTTCGACCGCCGACTTGCCCAGCCGGAAGGGTGCGGCGAAGGCGACAAGGCAGAGCGCCAGCACCTGAAGCGTCAGGATGCCGGAATTGTCCTGGAGGAATTCCCATTCCTCGCGCAGATGCATGACCTCGGCGATCAGCTCCTCATAGGACCGGGCGAGGACCTGGTATTCGCCCGCGATGCCCGACGTCGAAGGCGCCTCGCGCAGCAGCGCCACGGCAGCGCGGGTCGCGTCGTCCTCGGCGGCGAAGGCGAGAAACTCGGTCTCGTCGAAGGCCGCCGCCTTTTCCATCTCGGCGGGGGCGCCCCCACCGAAAAGCCTCAGCCCGCTCAGCGGCGCAGCGCGTTCGGTGACGGCGATGAAAAGCGGCAGGGTGCTGTTGCCGGCGGTGGAGGCCGACAGGAACTCAACCTTGTCGCAAAGGTCGCGGATCGGCGCGCGGAAGGTGCGGCTGGGGTGGTTCGTCTCGCAATGGGCAAGGCGGAAGCGGGCGGCGTCGCGGTCGAATTCCCGCGTCGTGGCATAGGCGATGTCGATCTGCCGGTCGAGCCGCGAGCTGTCGGCCTTGTAGACGCCGGCGGCGACGGCGGTCAGCGCGCCGAGGCCGCCAAGCACCACCCAGACGAGATCCGCGATCTTCCAGGCGCGGTGCGAGACGTCGCGGCGGAAGAGCAAAGCCGTGCCGATGCTGCCCGCGATGAAGCAGAGCAGGATCAGGGAAAGCTGGTTGTCGTTGATGAAATGCATCGGCCATGCCCGTAGCGCTGAGGCTCCAGCGTGACCGAGGCGGGCTTGGATGGCAAGGCGGGCGTCCGGCTCAGATCGCCGCGATGACGTCCTTCAGCATGTCGCGAACCTGTCCGGCGACGGCCTGAAGCTCGGCGTTCTCGATGGCTTGCATCGAGGCGACCGGGTCGATGGCGCTGACCTCGACACCGCCGGCCACCTTGCGCAGGATGACGTTGCACGGAAGCATCGCGCCGACGCGCGGCTCCATCCCGATGGCCTCCCAGGCCATGCCCGGATTGCAGGCGCCGAGGATGCGGTAGGGTTCCATGTCGCGGTCGAGTCTCTTCTTCATCGTCTGCGCCACGTCGATCTCGGTCAGGACGCCGAAACCCTTGTCCTGCAAAGCCTTGCGGGTTCGGGCATCGGCGTCGTCGATACTGGCGCCGGCGATCGTGCGATCGATGGTGTAGGTCATGGAAGCCTCCGTTTTCCTTGATCAGCTTCCAATGTGGGAAGACGAGGACCGCCCTGCGAGAGGGTGAGACGAAACGGCGCAGACGGAAAGGCTTGGCGAGCCGTGGTTACTTGACCTTCTTGCCTGCGATCACGGTGTCGGACTTGCCGAGATTGGAGTTCGCGGTGGCGAGCACCTTCGGCTTTTCCTTCTTCGGTTTCTTGGCTTCCTTGTTGCCACGGTTCTTGTCCTTGGACATGACGCTTCCCTTCGGCATGAGTTCCGAACGGCCTGTGCCGGTCGGATCGTTGCTCAAGGCGGGTGTCAGGGGAGCCTGACTGGGTGTCGGTCAGGGCGATGATCCCGGATGGGCAGCAGGGGCGGATCGGTGCGCCTGCGAGGGTGAGTCTATGTCCGGGCGGGACGCCGATCAAGGGGGGTCGGAGAGGGCTGGCATCCGTCGGGTTCCCGTCCCGCATCCGTCCCGACACGCGCGGGCCGGGTCTGCCGGTCAGGGGAAGGAGGGCAGATTGCGGGAAAGCGTCGGGAGTGCCGGCGCGGTTTTGCCAGGGGTGGTGCGCTGAAGCGCAGCCTACGGCTTGCTTCGCGAAGGTTCCCCGCCGCGAAGGATCTAACGTCCGTTGCCCGGATGGTCCTTCCCAACCCCAACGCGCGAAGCGACGGCGGGGCACCAGTCAAGGTAGTCTGGAAGCCCGATGATTTCAACGCCGAGGCGGAGGGCAAGGGGTTTTCTGCTACGCTTGCCGTTTCAGAAAGGCGCTGGAAGCACGCTCGAACGCGCGCTTGACGTCTTTTAAGCGCTGTTCAGGCCAACGCACTTCCTAAGCTCGGTCATTACATCATTGTATGATCTTGCTATCTGGCTCTTCGTTGGATTTTCTCGATCGGTGAAGAGATCGACGAAAGCATCTTCCCATTCGTAATTTGAGTGCGTCCGTCGATTTCCGTCTGACCCAGATATAGCACATTTTATTAGAGCATCTTTTCCTGCGCCGGTGTAGGTAAGAAATACTAGATGAATAAAATCGTTATATTTAGAATAGAATTCTTCAGACAGCAAGTGACGATAAATATTTGCCGTTTTATCAAGATCTCTCTTGGTTTGAATAAGACCTCTCGGTGATAAGTCTTTCCAGTAACCTACCCACATACAGAAGCAGAAGATCGCATTGAGGCCGGGTGCAATTTTCTCGTAAAGCTCTAAGCGTTTCTCTACAATCTTTCGACTCTGCCATTGAGAATCATCTATACTCTTAAGCCGGCTGTTAAGTTTGAAACCGAGAACTACGACGACGATGGGTGTCGCGATTGAAGAAAGTAGTTTGAGAACTTCGATCCAATCCTTCGTCTCAGCACTAAACATCCAACTCCTCCACGAACCGGGCATTCTCGCTGATATACTGAAACCGCAACTCCGGTTTCTTGCCCATCAGCCGCTCGACCAGATCGCCGGTCTCTCCGGGGAACTCGTCGTCGATGCTCACACGGATCAGTTTCCGCGTTTCGGGGTTCATGGTGGTGTCTTTCAGGTCTTTCGCGTCCATCTCGCCCAGACCCTTGAAGCGCTGGACGTCGATCTTGCCCTTGCCGCCAAGGCCCGCCGCCATCATCCGCTCTTTCTCCGCGTCGTCGGCGACGTAGAGGCGCTTGGCGCCTTGCGTCAGGCGGTAGAGCGGCGGGCAGGCGAGGTAGAGGTGGCCCTTGTCGATCATCGGCCGCATCTGGGTGAAGAAGAAGGTCATCAGGAGCGAGGCGATATGGGCCCCGTCGACGTCTGCGTCGGTCATGATGATGATCTTGTCATAGCGCAGGTCGTCGATGTTGAAGCGGGTGCCCATGCCGCAACCGAGCGCTTGGGCGAGGTCGCTGATCTCTTGATTGCTGCCGAGTTTTGACGACGCGGCACCAAGGACGTTGAGAATCTTGCCACGGAGCGGCAGGAGGGCCTGCGTCTTGCGGTCGCGCGCCATCTTCGCGGAGCCGCCGGCGCTGTCGCCCTCGACGATGAAAAGCTCTGTCCCCTCGCGGCTCTGGCTGGAGCAATCGACGAGCTTGCCGGGCAGGCGGAGCTTCTTGGTGGCGGACTTGCGCGCCGTCTCTTTCTCCTGCCGGCGGCGCAGGCGCTCCTCGGCGCGAAGGATGAGGAAATCGAGGATGGCCCCTGCGGACTTGGTGTCGGCGGCGAGCCAGTTGTCGAAATGGTCGCGGACGGCGCCTTCGGTCATCTTGGCGGCGGCCTCGGTCGAGAGCCGGTCCTTGGTCTGGCCGACGAAGGCCGGGTCGCGGATGAAGCAACTGACCAGCGCGCAGCCGCCGCCGAGAAGGTCGTCGCGGGTGATCTGCTGGGCCTTGCGGTTCGACACCAGTTCGCCATAGGCGCGGATGCCCTTGAGGATCGCGGCCCAGAAGCCTGCCTCATGCGTGCCGCCTTCGGGCGTGGGCACGGTGTTGCAGTAGGACTGGATGAAGCCGTCGCGCGAGGGCGTCCAGTTGATCGCCCATTCGACGAAGCCGGGTTCATTGAACTTCTCCTGAAAGCTGACTTTCCCCGCAAAGGGGCGGTCGGCATAGGTGGAGGAGCCGTCGAGTTGCTCGGCAAGATAGTCGGAAAGGCCGCCGGGGAAGTGGAACGTTGCCTCAAGCGGCGTCTCGCCGTCGTCGATGGCGGATTTCCAACGGATCTCGACGCCGGAGAAGAGGTAGGCCTTGGAGCGGACCATCTTCATGAGGCGGGCGGGCTTGAAGCGGTGGTGGCCGAAGATCTCCTCATCGGCGTGGAAGGTGGTGGTGGTGCCGCGCCGGTTGGGGGCGGGGCCGATCTTCTTGACCGGGCCAAGGGGAATGCCGCGCGAGAAGCGCTGTTCGTAAAGCTCGCGGTTGCGGGCGACCTCGACGACCATCGAGTCCGAAAGGGCGTTGACGACGGAGGCGCCCACGCCGTGCAGGCCGCCCGAGGTCTGGTAGGACTTGCCGGAGAACTTGCCGCCGGAATGGAGGGTGCAGAGGATGACCTCGAGCGCCGATTTCTTCGGGAATTTCGGGTGCGGGTCGATCGGGATGCCGCGGCCGTTGTCGCGGATGGTGACGGCGTAATCGCCGTGCAGTTCGACCTCGATCCGGTTGGCGTGGCCCGCCACCGCCTCATCCATCGAGTTGTCGAGGATCTCGGCCACGAGGTGATGCAGCGCGCGTTCGTCGGTGCCGCCGATATACATGCCGGGGCGCTTGCGGACCGGCTCCAGCCCCTCAAGCACCTCGATGGAATGGGCGTTGTAGTCGTCCGGCTGTCCGGTCAGGAGGTCGTTCGCCATGCTCTGCTCTTGTCGTTCTTGATTGGGTCCGGATTAGACCATGCGGCGCGGGGCGGGGCAAGCGGGGTTGGCCTTGCGTTGCAGCGATGCGCGCGGAAATATGGCGACAGGCCGATCGGGCCAAGGGGGGCAGCGGGATGTGGAATGAGCGCTATGCAGGGCAGGACTATCTTTTCGGGACCGCGCCGGCGAACTTCCTGCACCGCGCGGAGCCTTGGCTGAAACCGGAGCAGACCGCGTTGTCGGTCGCCGATGGCGAGGGGCGAAACTCGGTCTGGCTGGCGGAGCAGGGGCTGCGCGTGACGGCCATGGATTCCGCGCCGAACGCGGTCGCAAAGGCGCGGCGGCTGGCGGAGGAACGCGGTGTCAATGTGGATTTCCACGTTGCCGGGATCGAGGGCTGGGATTGGGACGGCACGGCCTATGACGTCGTCGTCGGCATCTTCATCCAGTTCGTCGGCCCCGAAGGGCGGGCGCGGCTGTTCGACGGGATGAAACGGGCGTTGAAGCCGGGTGGAACGCTCCTGCTGCACGGCTACGCGCCGCGGCAAGTCGAATATGGAACGGGCGGGCCGCCCGATGCCGCGAACATGTACACGCTCGACCTCCTGCGCGCGGATTTCGCGGGCTATGCGGTGCTGAGGGCCGAGGATTTCGACGCGGAAGTGGACGAGGGGCGGGGCCATTCTGGGCGCTCGGCGCTCATCGACTTCATCGCGCGGAAACCGGGGTGAGGGGGCTTCGGGACAGGTCTGCTTCGCGGACGAAGCGGACGTTGCCAATCATGAACGGCTGACCCAATAATCCTCCATGGTCGCTTTCGTCGTTCCTCACAATCCGCGTTGGAAAATGGCTTTCGCAGATGAAGCCAAGGCAATCAAACATGCTTTCGGGAACACGCCAGTCCAAGTCCATCACATCGGCAGCACTGCGATACCCGGCATCCTAGGCTCCAGACTCATTGATCGTCAAAGCCAGAACATGACGGTTGCCGCGAGTGCGACGGCTGAGAGAAAGGTCTTGGCGCACCTGTCGTAACGGGTGGCGATCCGGCGCCAGTCCTTCAAACGACCGAACATGATCTCGATGCGATTGCGTCGCTTGTAGCGGCGCTTGTCGTAACGGACCGCCTTGCCGCGCGACTTCCGACCGGGGATGCATGGTCGTATCCCCTTGTCTTTCAACGCTTCCCGGAACCAGTCGGCGTCATATCCCCGGTCTGCGATCATCCATTCGGCAGCAGGCAGACTGCCCAGCAACGCGGCGGCACCGGTGTAGTCACTGACCTGGCCTGCGGTCATGAAGAACTTCAGCGGACGCCCCTTGGCGTCGGTGACGGCATGCAGCTTGGTGTTCAATCCACCCTTCGTGCGCCCAATCAGGCGTCCGCGCTGGTCGTCGGCCCCCCCTTTTTCGCCCGCAGGCTTGAAGCCGTGCGGTGCGCCTTCAGGTAGGTCGCATCGATCATGACCGTCTTATGCTCGGTGCCCTCGGAGGCCAGCCCCTCCATCATACGAGCGAAGACCCCCATCTCACCCCACCGCTTCCAACGGTTGTAGAGCGTCTTCGGCGGCCCATACTCACGCGGAGCGTCGCACCACCGCAAGCCATTGCGATTGATAAAGATTATCCCGCTCAGCACGCGCTGATCATCGACCCGCGGCTTGCCATGGCTCTTCGGAAAGAACGGCTTCAACCGCTCCATCTGCTCGCCCGTCAGCCAGTATAGATTGCTCATCATCACCCCCGTCAGTTCGGGGACTTGAATCATGCAGGCCGAGCGGCCTCAAGTAAATGAATGGGTCCTGACCCTAGCTAAACCCATAGTCGACCTTCTTGGCGTGGTTTCTATGCTCGCCGATGCGGATGCTAAGGCTTGCGCTCTAGAAAGCCTGGGGTATCAGGTTATGGGCGCTAACGGCATTGAAGGCAGGCGCTATTTCAGGAAGATCGACAGTAACGGCACTCGGACACACCACCTCCATGTGTTTGAAGAAGGTTCACCGCACGTCGAGCGCCACCTCGCATTCAGAGACTACCTGATGGCGCATCCGAAGATAGCCAAGGAGTACTCCTCGCTAAAGGCACGCCTGACAAGAGGCGATGCTCCCACGTGGGACGCGTATCTAGACGGAAAGGACCCGTTCGTCAGCCGTGTCGAACCGCAGGCCGTCGATTGGTTTCGAAAACTGAAGCGGTAGGGTTGGCCTCAAAGCCGCCGTTGGCGCGGGTATTGCTTCGTGATCACGCCGGCTCCGCCAGCCGCCTTTCCCACATCGCCTTGAACGCGGGCCGTGCCTGGCAGGCGGCGAGCCAGGCCCCGATCTCGGGGTAGGCGGACAGGAGTCCAGGCTCGGCCTGGGCGTAGCGCACGATCTCCGCCATGTTGATGTCGGCCACTGTGAAGCGGCTGCCGACCATGTGGCCGTGTTCTCGCAGATGCGAGTTGACGACGCCGAGCGGGCGGCGGAGGCGGGCGGTTTCGGCAGCGATCTCGGCCTCACCTTCCGGTGTTTTGGCGCGGCCCTCGGCATGGACGTACATGATCGCGAGGGCGTGGGCCTCGATCGCGGTCATGCCATAGAGCGCCCATTGCTCCATCAACGCGTTTTCCTTCTCATTGGCAGGCGCCAGAGACCCACCCGCCTTGCGCGCGATGTAGAGGGTCATCGCGAGCGATTCCGACAGCACGAAGTCGCCGTCCTTGAGGACCGGGACGGCCCCCGCGGGGCTGATCGACAGGAAACCCGGCGACAGCGTGTTGAAAGGCGCATCCTCGGCCTCGGGGTCGGGCAGGCGATAGCCCTGTATCACCGGCACATGCTCGAACGTCATGTCGAGTTCGTTCAGGAGCCAGAACACCCGCGAGGCGCGGCTGCGATAGACACCGTAGACTGTCAGCATGATCCCCTCCTGAATAGATCTGTCCCATGCGTAGCGCGCCTTTCGCGAAGTGCAAAGCGGACAACGAGGATTTGACACGGGTCAAGGCGGTCGGCTCTTATCCGTGCGACAATTCGGCCTTTCGCGGAACCATCGGGGAGTTCACAAGTGGAGCATCTGGCAAACACCGTTCGAAAGATGACCGGTTCGGACAAGGACGAGGCCGAAGCCCGGCAGGCGGTTGCATCCGTGCCCGACGGGAAGGCGTCGGCCACGGCGAAGGCCAAAGAGGGAAATGGCGAGGCGAAGGGTGGCGCCGACGCGAAGCCGGCCGCCTCGGCGGAGGCCGGGAACGAAAGCCCGTCCCGGCTCAAGACCTTTCCCGTCCTCGATCCTGACGCGATCCGCCACGCATTTGAAAGCGGAAGCTATCCCTATGGGCGCAAGATGGCCAAGAAGGCCTATGAACACGAAAAGGCGCAGCTTCAGGCCGAGCTTCTGAAGGTCCAGCTCTGGGCGCAGGAGACCGGGCAGAAGTTCATCATCCTTTTCGAAGGGCGCGACGCGGCCGGCAAGGGCGGGACGATCAAGCGCTTCATGGAGCATCTCAATCCGCGCTTCGCCCGTGTCGTTGCGCTGAACAAGCCCTCGGACGTCGAAAAGGGCCAGTGGTTCTTTCAGCGCTATATCGAGCATCTGCCGACAGCCGGCGAAATGGTGTTCTACGACCGCTCCTGGTACAACCGCGCGGGAGTCGAGCGGGTGATGGGTTTCTGTTCTCCGACCGAATACCTTGAATTCATGCGCCAGGCACCGGAGGTCGAGCGGATGCTGGCCCGGTCTGGCATCCGGCTTTACAAATACTGGTTCTCGGTCACGCAGGACGAACAGCGCCGCCGCTTCAAATCGCGCGAGACCGATCCGTTGAAGCGCTGGAAATTGTCGCCGATCGACATGGCCTCGCTCGACAAATGGGATGAGTATACCGAGGCGAAGGAGGCGATGTTCTTCTACACCGACACCGCCGACGCGCCCTGGGTGATCGTGAAGTCCAACGACAAGAAACGCGCGCGTCTGAACTGCATGCGTCATTTCCTGTCGTCGCTGAACTATCCCGGCAAGGATCCCGAACTGGCCCAACCGCCCGATCCGCTGATCGTCGGACGTGCGAGCCATGTCGTGCGTGGCGCGGACCACATCCTTGGCGCGTCGATGCATCCCGACCTGCGTCGCGCGGAGCCAGCGGGGAAGCCCGGGACGCGGAAGGCCGGTCGTGGGGCCAAGTCGGCGTTGGTTGAGGGGAAGTCCGAAGTGTGACCCCCTGGGGCGGTTGATGAAAGACCGCAGCGGGAGGAGATCGGCTCGGCTCTCCTCACGCGCGGGCTTCCTCATCATACCGCACTTCGATCTGGGCGTCGTCGCGGCAAGGGACGGTCCGTCCCTCGCGATCCTTGCCGGCATGGCCGTATCCGGCGCTATGGACCTTGGACACTCCGGGGCGTAAGGCTCCGGGATGAAGGAGAGAATGTCATATCGCGGCCATGCGCGGGCGCTTCTGGCGCTTGGGCTGCCGCTGGTCGGGTCGCATCTGGCGCAGATGCTGCTTCATGCGACCGACACGGTGATGCTGGGCTGGTACGGCGTGGCCGAACTGGCCTCGGTCGTTCTTGGTTCATCGAGCTTCTTCATCGTCTTCATCCTCGGCTCGGGCTTCGCGATCGCGGTTATGGGCATGATCGCCTCGGCGCTGGGCGCGGGCGATGATGCCCAGGTGCGGCGCGACGCGCGGATGGCGCTTTGGCTGTCGGTCTTTTTCGCGATTGCCGTGATGCCGTTGATGTGGTGGTCCGGTCCGTTGTTGCGCGCCGCTGGACAAGAAGCGGACGTGGCCGGGCTGGCGCAGGACTACCTTCGGATCGCAGGCTGGGGCATGATGCCGGCGCTACTGGTGATGGTGCTGAAAAGCTACCTTGCCGCCAATGAGCGCACCCAAGTCGTCCTCTGGGTCACGCTGGTTGGTGTCGGGCTCAACGCGGCGCTCAACTGGGCCCTCATTTTCGGCAACTGGGGCGCGCCGGAGCTTGGGGTGCGGGGGGCCGCCATCGCGTCGCTGGTAACGCAGATGATGACATTTCTCTGCCTTGCGCTCTATGCGGCACGCGTGCCGGAACTGCGGCGGTTTTCTTTGTTCCAGCGGCTCTGGCGGCCTGACTGGCCGGCGTTCCGGCAAGTGTTCCGGCTGGGCATGCCGGTTGGGTTGACGGGCCTGGCCGAAGGCGGGCTCTTCCAGGCCGCGGCGCTGATGATGGGCTGGATCGGGACGCTGTCGCTGGCCGCGCACGGCATTGCGATGCAGATCACCGCGCTGACCTTCATGGTCCATGTCGGCCTGTCCAGTGCCGCGACCGTGCGGGTCGGACGTGCGAGCGGCGGGGGAGACGCGCGCAGTCTGACGGATGGCGCGAAAGTCGCGATCGGTCTGTCGCTGGGGGTCGTCGGGCTTACGGTCGCGCTGTTTCTGTCCGCGCCGGCCTTCCTCGTCGGTCTTTTCCTCGACGCCGGCAATCCCGACAGCACGGCGATCATCGCGCTTGGCACCAGCCTCCTGGCCATGGCGGCGCTGTTTCAGCTTTTCGATGCGATGCAGGTGATGGCGCTTGGTCTGTTGCGCGGCGTTCAGGACACGCGCGCACCCATGTGGATCGCCGCACTCAGCTACTGGGTGATCGGCATTCCGGTGAGCTACGTCTTTGCCTTCCGGTTGGATATGGGCGCAGTCGGGCTTTGGCTTGGTCTCGTCGTCGGGCTGGCGGTGGCGGCCGTGCTTTTGATGCGGCGGTTCTGGGCGCGCTGGGGCGGAGGGGCGACAGCGACGGTCTGATGCCGGATCAGTTCTGGTCCTGGGTCGCCTCTTCCGATTTGAGCAAGCGTTCGGATTTCTTCCGTACGAGCACCGAACGCAGGTCATGCATCGCCAGCAGGAGCGCGTCGGTGACCTCTTCGAGCTGGTCGTCCGTCGCCTTCGACTGCGCCCATTGCGCGGTCAGGTTGAGGTGATCGACGGCGCGGTGGATATCGTCGATGTCGCGCGCGGCCAACAGGGTGACACGGGCCTCAAGCCAGTCGCGTATGACCTCCTTGTCCCTGGCCGAGAGCTTGCGATCACCCTGTGGCTTGACCTCTCCATTCCTGACATTGACGACCGCGATCTGGTCCAGCTCGATCCGGCTCTGCCGGTTTTCGGTGTCCACCCGAAAAACCGCCGCGCCGTTTTCGCGGATGCGGAAATAGTAGTCGGGAAGATCGCCGGCCATTTCAGACGCTCCCTTGATCCATGCAACTGAGAAGCGATCCGTCCGCGCATAACGCGCCCGTATTGCCGAAATCCCGGCTGGGAAGATTCGCGGTGATCCGGTCGGCCGCCATGCCTTCCCCTAACTCAACCCTGCGCAGAACGCCTGAATCCGGTTGCATGCATCCTCGAGCGCCGCGTCCGACGTAGCGTAGCTGACGCGGAAGTTGGGGGAAAGCCCGAAGGCCGCGCCGAAAACGACGGCGACGCCGGTCTCCTCCAGGAGCGCCGTGGCGAAGGCTTCGTCGTCGGTGATCCGCGCGCGCCCGGCCGAGGTCTTGCCGATGCAGGCCGAAATGTCGGGGTAGACGTAGAAGGCCCCTTCCGGTCGTGGGCAGGTGATGCCCTTGGCCTGATTCAGCATGGAGACCACGAGGTCGCGGCGGCGCTGGAAGATGCGGCGGTTCTCCTCCAGGAAGTCCTGCGGCCCGTTCAGCGCCTCGACGGCGGCATATTGTGCGACCGAGCAGGGGTTGGAGGTCGATTGCGACTGGATCGTGCCCATCGCCCTGATCAGTTCGACCGGCCCCGCCGCATAGCCGATCCGCCAGCCGGTCATCGCATAGGCCTTGGACACGCCGTTGCAGGTCAGGGTGCGGTCGTAGAGGCCGGGTTCCGCGTCGGCGGGCGTGACGAAAGTGAAGTCGTCGAAGACGAGGTGTTCGTACATGTCGTCGGACATCACCCAGACATGGGGATGGCGCATCAGCACATCGGTCAGCGCCTTCAGTTCGTCGCGCGAATAGCCCGCGCCGGTGGGGTTGGAGGGCGAGTTGAAGATGAACCATTTGGTTCTCGGGTTGATTGCGTTTTCAAGATGTTGCGGTGTGATCTTGAAGTTCGACGCGAGATTCGTCTCGACGATCCGCGGGGTGCCGCCGGCCAGAAGCACCATGTCGGGATAGCTGACCCAGTAGGGCGCGGGGATGATCACCTCGTCGCCGGGATTGAGCGTCGCCATCAGCGCGTTGTAGAGTGTCTGCTTGCCGCCGGTGCCGACGGTGATCTGGGCCGGCACATAGTCCAGCCCGTTCTCGCGCCTGAACTTGGCCGCGATCGCCGCCTTCAGTTCCGGGATGCCGTCGACCTGGGTGTATTTCGTCTTGCCCTCGTCGATCGCCCGCTTGGCGGCGGCCTTGATGTTGTCGGGCGTGTCGAAGTCCGGTTCGCCCGCGCCAAGGCCGATCACGTCGCGGCCTTCCGCCTTCAGATCGCGGGCCTTGTTCGTCACCGCGATGGTGGGCGACGGTTTGACGCGGGCCAGTGTGTCGGAAATGAACGCCATCGGTCGGGACTCCGGTTTGTGTTTTCCGGGGCCATGTCTTATGGTGCCGGTCCATTTGCCACAAGTGACTTCAGGAAGGACGACCACTGATGACTACCGAAACGCTCGACAAGCCGGCCGAAACCCACGTGAACTGGTTCAGCGAGGATGCGGCAACCTTCGGCGACCGTCTTGCGGCCGCGCGCGAGGCGTCGAACCTCAGCCAGGCGGAACTGGCCGAGCGGATCGGCGTCAAGACGCGCGTGATCGAACAGTGGGAAGCTGACTCCAAGGAGCCTCGCGCGAACCGTTTGCAGATGCTCGCGGGCATGCTTGGCGTGTCGCTCATGTGGCTTCTGACGGGTGAGGGCGACGGTGTGGAGATCGCAGACGACTCCGAAACCGACATCGCCGATCTGAGGGGGCTTCTGGGCGAGCTGCGCCAACTCAGGACCGAGATCGGCGCCATGTCCGGACGGATCGGCCGGGTTGAAAAGCGGCTGCGTCAGGTCATCGCCAATGGCGCGGAATGAGCGAGACGCGTGAGGCGCGGCTAAAGCGCATGGCGCTGAGGTCCTGGCGGCGCGGCACCAAGGAGATGGATCTGATCCTCGGTCCCTATGCGGATGCGCATCTGGAGCTGATGCAACCCGGCGGGCTTGACCTGTACGATGCGCTTCTGGCCGAGAACGACCAGGATCTATACCCGTGGGTGACGGGCGCAACGGTGCCGCCGGAGCGCTTCAGGACCCTCATCGGCGAGATTGCCGACTTCGCCCGGGCGCGGATTCGCGCGGGCTGACGCCCCTTAACCGAAATTTTCCCGTTTTGGCCGACGCTCCTCCGCAGGCAGCGATCAAGGCGGAGAGTTTGATGACCGTTCACGCACATTTCGCGGCAAAGGCGGCGCCCGGCGTTCTTGGCCCGTATCTCGAAGCCCTCGGGCTGGTGGAACGGCTGCACCGGCTCTTGCTGGATGTCATCAAGGATGAGTTCGAGCGGCTTGGCCAGCTTGAGATCAACGCGGTGCAGGCGCTTTTGCTCTTCAACATCGGCGAGCACGAAGTGACCGCCGGAGAGTTGAAGTCGCGCGGCTACTATCAGGGCTCAAACGTGAGCTACAACCTCAAGAAACTGGTCGAGGCGGGCTACATGCACCATGAACGATGCGAGGTTGACCGCCGGTCGGTGCGCGTCCGGTTGACGGAAAAGGGCAGGGCCGTGCGTGAGACGGTAGCGTCGCTCTTCGCCCGCCATGCCGGGATCTTCGATGGACGCAGCGCCGCCGGCCCCACGTCGATGGGCGATGTGAACGCGACGCTGAAGCGGCTGGAACGTTTCTGGACGGATCAGATACGGTATATCTACTGACGTCTGGCGCTCAGCGGCCAAGTTCTGCGAGGCGTGCCATGACCTCCGGCGTCAGTCGGAAATGCGCCTTCAGCGGATAGTCGAAAAGCGCGTCCTCGACCCGCGCCCCGGCGCCGATATTGTGGACCACCATCAGGGTTCCGTCCGCCGCCAGCCGGTCGCCGACGATCATGATATGCGGCAGGTTGCCGGGCAGGCGCGAGGTGACGATGTCGCCCGGAAGGAAGTCGGCCGGGTCCGAGGTGAGCGTGACCTGCGCGCCAAGGCGGCCGAGCAGAGTCTCAAGGTTCGGCACGCGGCGATGGTCGATGTTCGCGTCGGTCCTGGTCAAACCCCAGGTCGAGGGATAGGCGCGGAAATCCGTTTTCATGTCGCGATTCACGGCCAGCTGGAGGTCGATCCCGAATGCGTCGCGCAGGGCCCGGATCAGCACATCGGTGCAGACGCCCCGTTCTGGCGGAATGTCGCCACCCGGAAAGGCGAGGCTGGCATAGGCGGGATCATAGCGCAGGGTCACGCCGACCTGCCCCTCCGCCGCGGCGATCAGGCGTCGCGCCTCAAGCGTCGCCGCGCGGCGGCGCGCTTCGGGCGGCTGCGGCACGCTGACTTGGGCGAGCACCACTTGTCCGACAAGCCGGACCTCGCGCGGCCAGGCGAAAGCCGCTGCCGCGCCGATCGTCAGAAGGATCGTGCCGACCCAAGCCAAACGCTTCATATCACTGATCTTTTCACCCCGTTCCCATCCCGCCCGATCTTACGCTCTCGCGCCTACCCGTCAACGCCCGTCACCGGTTTGCAGCAAGTCCGCAGCGCCGACCCTGAGACCGGACAGCTCCCTGAGAAGTTTGCGCTCCATCGCCGCGGCGAAATCCTCGTATCCGAGGGCGGTCTCGACGAAGGCATCCGGTCCGCGGATCACATCGGTGCGGAACCAGGCGGTCAGTTCGGCCACACCCGGATCCCCGCCGTCCCAACCCTCGTCCCGATTGACACCGATCACCAGTGCGTTCACGGTGACCGGCCGAGCCCTCTGGGGCAAGGTCACGTCGCGCGGGGCTATCCCGGAATTGTTCAGCCCGTCGCCGGAAAGATCGAGCGCCGCACTCCAGCAATCCGGCCGCTGGGCAAGCAGCGCATCGCCGAACAGGAGCGCCGCACCGACGCCGGTCGCGGGCGAGCGCTCGACCCGGTTCGTCGTGGCGATCACGCCGGCGGCCCGGTTGAGGGCATCTGCATCCGTGATCTCGGTCCAGGGCAGGATCAGCCGCTGGTCCTCGGCACCCGACCAGTCGAAAACGGCGAGCGTGACGGGATTCTCCGGCGTCTCCAGAAGAATTCGCGCGATGCGGTCCGACAGAAGCGCCCCGGCAAGGCCCCGGACCTGGAGCTCGAATTCCCGCGCATCTACCGAACCGGACACGTCAAGCCCGAGCGCCAGCGCTTGCCGGCACGCGGCGTCGGCGGGTGCGCCGGAAAGCATGGCGATGACGAGAGCTGCGCGCTTCATCCCGCGCGCCGCGATTTGAGAAGGCCAATCACCGGCCCGCGCAGTTCGCGCAAGAGCTTCTCTCTCATCGCCCTTTCATAGTCGCGAAACCCCTTGGCGACGATCACGAAGGCGCCGGCGCCCCGGATAAGCTCCTTGCGGTAGTAGGTCTCCACCCCCGCTTCGTCACCGGCGATGGCCAGCCCGTTGACGGTTACATTCGCGAAGGAATGCCACTGATAGGCAAGCCGCGGCGGCGGGCCATCGTTCGACCGCCCGTCGCCCGATACGTCGAGCGTGTAGGCCGCGCAGGCGGGGCCGTTCTGAAAAAGGACCGAGGCGAAACCAAGCGCATCGCCGAGGGCTGTGGGCGAGTCGTCGCGGCTGCGCTTGCTTGTCGCGATTGCGCCCGCGGCCAGCGCCACGTCTTCCTCGCCCGCGATCTCCAGCCAGTCGAGCAAGAGCACCTGCGACTTAGGCCCGCTCCATTCGAATACCGAAAGCCAGACCGGCCGGTCCGGCTGGGCCAAGAGCGCCTCCACCACCGCCGGGGCCAGCATCGCCCGCGCCAGCCCCTTGCGCTGCAATTCGTCCTCGCGCCCGTCGACCGAGGCCGAAATGTCGAGCGCCAGGATCAGTGCCAGACGGCATTCTGCAGCGGCCGGAGCGGCCAGCATGACCGCGAGAGCTGCCCCTACCAGTGTCCGGTGTTGGCCATGCTTGCCCACGGTTCCATCGGCTCCTTTGCGTCACCCTTCTGAAGAAGCTCGACCGAGATGTTGTCCGGCGACCGGACAAAGGCCATGTGCCCGTCGCGCGGCGGGCGGTTGATCGTCACACCGTTCTTTTGCAGATGCGCGCAGGTCGCGTAGATGTCGTCGACCTCATAGGCCAAGTGGCCGAAATGGCGGCTGTCTGAGGGAAGGCCGTCATCGCCGTCCCAGTTCCAGGTCAACTCGACCGGGCAGTCGGGTTGACCGGGCGGGGCCATGAAGACGAGCGTGAAGCGTCCGCCCTCATTCTCCCAGCGCCGCGTCTCTTCCAGTCCGAGGAGCCGGTAGAAGTCCATCGACGCCTCCAGATCCTTCACCCGTACCATCGTGTGCAGATAACGTAGTGCCATGCGCGGTCTCCCCTTTTTCAGCGGAGCCTAAGGCGACGGCCGGTCAGCGCCAAGCGCCATCGCCGCACATTTGCGTCAGCCGCGACAAATTTTCCGGGCTGATACCGTCTATCGTTATACCCCAGGCCGAAAGCCATAGATATAGTTGAGGACGATTCGAGAAGCGGAGGACCACCCGATGACGCTCACCCCCGAACAGAAGGCCGAAATCGAAGAGGCCCGCGCCGAGACGCGCGAGACGCTCCGCGCCACCGCGGACGGCATGGAAAAGCACCTCTATGTTGCGCATGAGGTTCTCGATCACGGTCTTGTCCGCGTCATCGACTACATGGGCGACGACAGCGCCATCACCCAGGCCGCGCGCGTCAGCTACGGCAAGGGCACCAAGCACGTCACGAATGACGAGGGGCTGATCCGCTACCTCATGCGGCACTGGCACTCCACCCCGTTCGAGATGTGCGAGGTCAAGTTCCACGTCAAGCTGCCGGTCTTCGTCGCCCGCCAGTGGATCCGGCATCGCACCGCGAACGTGAACGAATACTCCGCCCGCTACTCGATCCTCGACCGCGAATTCTATATCCCCGCGCCCGAGCATCTGGCCGCGCAATCGACGGTGAACAACCAGGGCCGGGGAGAATTGCTGCAAGGCGAGGAGGCGCAGCGCGTGCTCGACATCCTGCGCGACGACGCGACGCGGTCCTACGATCACTACGAGGAGATGCTGAGCCAGGACGGCCAGAAAGGTTTGGCGCGGGAGCTGGCGCGGATGAACCTGCCGGCCAACGTCTATACCCAGTGGTACTGGAAGACCGACCTGCACAATCTCTTTCATTTCCTGCGGCTCCGGGCCGACGCCCATGCCCAGTACGAGATTCGCGCTTATGCCGAGGCGATGTGCGGCATCGTGGAGGACTGGGTGCCGCTCGCCTACGGCGCGTTCGAGGATTACCGGGTGGGGGGTGTGAACCTGTCGGAGAAGGGCGTCGAGGTCTTGAAGCGGCGGCTGAAGGGGGAGGCCGTGACGCAGGAGACATCCGGCATGAGCAAGGGGGAATGGCGGGAGTTCGATAGCGTTTGGCGGTAGATTCCTTGTTTCTGGTAATAGAAAGTTAACCTCGCCAAGGAACACAATACTTGGTAGATAGAACCAAGTTTCCACTAGGGAGAGTGCCGTGTTTGATGAACTGATAGGTAAGAAGTTCGGCACCATTATGGCCGATCCTCCTTGGCAATTTCAGAACAAGACCGGCAAGGTCGCGCCAGAGCACAAGCGACTGAACCGCTATTCGACCATGACGTTGCAGAACATCTGTTCGATGCCGGTAGCGCAGTTGGCCGATGACCCGGCGCATCTTTACTTGTGGGTGCCGAATGCCTTGTTGCCCGATGGCCTCAAGGTAATGGAAGCGTGGGGTTTCCAATACAAATCGAACATCGTGTGGGAGAAAATAAGGAAAGACGGGGGCCCAGACGGCCGGGGTGTCGGCTTCTACTTCCGGAACGTAACGGAAATCCTCCTGTTTGGGGTGCGGGGAAAGAACGCTCGGACACTCGATCCAGGCCGATCTCAGGTTAACTACATTGCCGCCAGCGACCCCGACGGAGATATTCTGAAGACGCGCAAGCGCGAACATTCGCGGAAGCCTGATGAGCAGTACGAGATTATCGAAGCGTGCTCGCGAGGCCCGTTTCTCGAACTCTTTGCGCGAGGAGCACGGTCGAACTGGACGGTTTGGGGCAATCAGGCGGAAGGATCGGACGAGCCGAACTGGGTTACGTATAAATACAACTCCGCAGCGACTGCCGCAGAGTAAGGCAGACGGCTATGTCGAGCGAAGACGAGGACGAGTCTGAGCGTTTTGACGACGTGTCGCATGGTGCGATCGCTGATCCAGTATGGTCAGTGAGTTTGGCAATTCCCGAGCCGATACTGGAGAAGTTCGAGGTGTACAGCTACCGAAGTGCAGCGGCAATTCTGAGCCGTAGCTTTCCGGAACAGTTCACGGAAATCTGCGATGTGCTCAGTAGCTTCAGGATAGCGTAGCAGCAGATCCGGACGCCTGGCGGCAGCAAAGGACCGATCGCAAAATACGTCGATACCTTGTTTGGGGCCGATTGGATCGAAACCCGCATCACCGCGGATCTCAACGTGCGGCTTCTATTCGCAAAGGGCGGTCACACAGTTTCTCAATACGTGCGCGAAAGGTATCTTGACGGACACCGGATCGATTTCGTCAAAGGGCGCGTTGCCTTGGATTTGGAGTGGAACAGCAAAGATCAGACCTACGACAGGGATCTTTACGCATTCTCGGCATTCTACGATGCGGGTGCGATTGATGTTGGCGTGATCATCACGCGTGGATCTTCGCTAGACAACGCGTTCTTCAGGGGGCTCGGCAAGGTCTTGAATAAGGATGGGACCGAAGGCAACAGTGATGTGTATAAGAAGTTTGGAGCTTCGACCACCTGGATGGGAAAGCTGCTTTACCGGTTGGATGCAGGTAGAAATGGTGGCTGCCCCGTTCTTGCAATCGGCATAACGCCGAAGTGTATTGGCTAGCACCCGTAGGGCGTCATCCCACCCCGCCCAATCCCTTGCCACCGTCTGCGAAAAAGGCGGGTTGAAAACCCGCCCTACACCGCCTCAGCTGTCCCCGCTTCGCCCTTTGCGCCCCTGAGCCGTTCGACCGAGATCACGAACGCATCCGCGCCGGCCTGTTCGATCAACTGGCCCAGCGTCGGCGGCGCTTCGAAGCGAAGCTCGTTTACCGTCACGCCATCGCTCGTCACCTGGACGCTCACCCGCGCTGCTGCCTTGATCGCAGCCAGCCGGCGGTCGCGCATCTCTTCTTCAAGCCTCTGTCTGCGCAACCGGCCGAGATAGTCGTATCTGTCCCCCGTTCCGCTCATCGTATGCCCCTCCATCACGCACCCCGACACAGAAGTGTCAGGGAGAAGCGTGCCAGCCCGGTTGGAATGTGGCAAGTTTATGGCGAAAACCGGGGTCTTTTTGCGGCAATGGTTGCCGGAACCATGAAAAGTCCCGCCAACGCCACCGGGATTGTCCCCGCCGCATGATCGAAAGACGGATGCGAATCAATTACATGGATGCGCTTGCCCACATCCGTCTTCCGCGGCACCGGGCCGCTTCGCCTCTACTCAGCCACTGCCAGCAAATGCTGGAAGCGCCGGGTCAGCGGCTTTCGGCGGATTGCAACCGAGACCACATAGGCCTCCGGCCCGACCCGGTCGACGAGTTCACCGAGCGTCGGCGCGGACTCGAAATATTCGTCCTGCACCGCGCGCCCGTCGGATGTCACCGTGACGCAGCATTGGGTGATCTTCGGCAACACCCGCCGACGGCCGGCCCGCGCGCTGTCGGCGAGCCTCCGGCCTGTCTCGCTCGACAGGCGGTCGATAAGGTCATCTGATACGTTCATACAGCCCCCTTGGCACGGCCCCGTGAGGGCAGGACCGGACCATCGTGATCATTGTGGAAACAGCAGCGAAACTCATACAGAGAGAGTGGTATCGTCCTGATTAGAACGCCCGTCCCAATGGGTCAACGGACCCTTCCCCCTATCGGCGGGCGGGTGCCGGAATCCCGCCTGCAACCGCCGGTTTCTCGCCGATGACGCTAGGACAACGGCAACGATCCGCCGACCGGTTGCGTTCGTTGGCCGGGCTGGTCTATCCCTGACGCCGGGGAAGGCGGGCAATGGCCCGTGCAAGGCTGGAGCGCGAATGATTCTCTACGGTCTGTCAGGCTGCGACACCTGCCGCAAGGCGCTTGCCGCGATCCGCGCGGCGGGACGCGACGTCGAGTTCCGCGACATTCGCGCCGAACCGCTGAGCGCGGATGAACGGCGCGAGATGCTGTTCGTGTTCGGTGACAGGCTCATCAACCGCGTGTCGGCCACGTGGCGGGCCCTAAGCGAAGCAGAGAGGATGCTTGATGCGGGTCAACTGCTGGCGGCCCACCCGGCGCTGATGAAGCGACCGGTGATCCGCGACGGCGCGTCGTTCCATATCGGCTGGAAACCCGAGACACAGGCGCTTGTCCTCAAATGAAAACGGCCCGCGCAAGCGGGCCGAAAAAGCAAAAAGGTCAGGCGCATCAAAGCAGTTTCAGATCGCCCGCGGATTCACGGCCGTCACGGCCGGATTGCATCTCGTAAGACACTTTCTGATTGTCGGAGAGCGTCTTCAGGCCCGCGCGTTCGACCGCCGAGATGTGCACGAACACATCCTTGCCGCCGTCATCGGGCGCGATGAAGCCAAACCCCTTCGTCGTGTTGAACCATTTGACGGTGCCAGTGGCCATCCGTTTCTCCTCCGTCGGTGATCCCCGAGCATCATTGCCCCGGGGTCGTGCAGCCAGGTCTTTCGGGTCTTCCGGCTGCCCCATGATCGAGGGAGCGGTAGGAAAGTCTGCGTTCACGTTCGGAAATGATGGTCGAATCAGGCAAAAAATCAAGAATTTTTGCAAAAAGCCCGTGATCAGGCCCGCTTACGGGCAAGGAGCCGGTCAAGAGAAAGCGCGCCGCCACCCAGAAAGACGAGGGTCAGAAGAAGCACGATCCAAAGCGAGCGCTGGTCGTAGATAAGCGCACCGGAGGCCGCGTCAAACCAACGCCCGAGATCGTCACCGCCCACGCCGTGGCCGTAGATATCGGTCAGGCTCTGGACTTTGATGAAACCGATCATTCCAAGTGCGGCAAGCCGCGTGAAAAGGCCGATGACGATGAGAAGGGGCAGAAGAAACTCGGCCCAGGTGCCCGCAAGGACCACCATCCAGTGAAACGCGCCAAGTTGGGACGTGTCATAGCCTGCCGCCTCGACCACCTTGGGGAAGATCTGGATATAGGCGCCGTCGGAAGGCCGGAAAAACCCGGTGATGCCGTCGCCGATCTTGGTGCGGGCGGAGTTCCAGAAGTAGAAAAGCAGCACGCCGGCAAAGATGAGCCGGGCCAGAAGCGGCAGAAGCGAAGGGGCGAGCCGGGCAAGGCCCCCAGCAAGACGATCATACAGGTCGATCATGCGGACTCTCCGGGAATGATACCGACGATCGCGTCGCCCTCCAACAAGGCGCCGAGAGTTGCGGCAAGGTCGAATTCCTCCGTTTCATCAATAGCTTGTCCCACTGTCCTTCCAGCGAGAAGCCCGGCAACGAAGGGTGCAGAGCCCGCAGGCAGCAGAACCGGCTCAGGATCGAAACCGGGACGCACGACCAGCACGTCTTCGCCCGTCGCCGACTTCGGAATGGGCGTGCCGCGCGCGTTTGCCGACCAGATCGAATGCAGGGGCCAGCGCGACGGGATCAGCCGCAGCGCCGGCGCAAGCTCAAGGCGGGCCGCCACGAAGACATCGGGGGCGAGTGACTGGAGCGTTTCGGGCGCGACGGGCGCGGCGTCGTCCGCGTGATAGGCTTGCCGCAACGCCAGTTCCAGCCGGGCGATGTCGGGCAGGTAGCCGAGATGCGCGACTGGCGGGAAGGATTCGAGGAAACCGGGCATCGCTTCGCCGTAGAACATCAGAAGCGGCGAGGACGGTGGATGGGCGCGCAGAAAATCAAGCGCCATGGCCGAAAAGAACTCGTCCCCCACCAACGCGCGGACGACGGGAAACGCCTGCCGAAGCGCCTCGGTCAGTGAAACGGTCACGTTGTTGCGGTAGACGTTGAATCGCCGACCGGCTGGTCGACCGTGCGGGTCGGTCAAGCCGGCGGGCGGCGATCTGTCCGGGTCCAGAAGTGCTGCGCGGAAGTCGGATTGGCTCATGCGGCGACCGTGTCGAGAATGCGGGCGGCGCGAACCGCTTCCTCTGCCAGAACCGGCCACTCGGGCACATCATTGTCCCATTCTATCAGCGTCGGCTTCGCGCCGCCTTTGGCGATCGTGTGGGCATAAAGCTGCCAGACCGGGTCGACGACCTCGGAACCGTGGGCGTCGATCAAGAGCGGCGCGCCGTTGTCGTCGGCGTCCTCGTCGTGGCCCCCGAGATGAATCTCTCCGACGAAATGGAGCGGGAAACGGTCGATGTAGGCGTAGGAGTCCGTCTGCCGATTGGTCCCGGACACATAGACGTTGTTCACGTCAAGCAGGAGGCCGCAGCCGGTGCGCTTGACGATCTCGGCCAGGAAGTCGATCTCGTCCATCTCGGTTTCTTCGAAGTCGAGGTAGACCGAGGGGTTTTCAAGAAGCATGCGGCGGCCGACATGATCCTGAACCTCGTTGATATGGTCCGCGACCCGGGCAAGGGTTTCGGCGGTGTAGGGCAGGGGCAAGAGGTCGTTCAGGAACTCGCTGTCGTGAGTGGACCAGGCGAGATGCTCGGAAAAGCTCGCGGGGTTCAGCCAGCCGCAAAGGTGTTTCAGCCGTGCGAGGTGGTCGCGATCCAAGGGGCCTTCTCCGCCGATGGAGAGGCCGACGCCATGGACGGAAATCGGGAAGCGTTCGGCAAGGTGGCGAAGCTGCGCCTGAGGTCGTCCACCGGCGCCCATGTAGTTTTCTGCGTGGATTTCAAGCCATCTGACCGGTTCTGCACCTTCAATAATGTTGGAAAAGTGCTGCGGCTTGTAGCCGACACCGGGACGGGCCGGCAGCTCGTTTCTGGCGGTCTGGTCTAGCATTGCTTCCCCCGGGGCGGTTTGGCAGGCCTTCCCCGCTGGGCGGGAAAGGCCATTCAGGGTGTCAGCCTTGCGGCAGGTCGCGGTCGAGCGCTTCCATCGAGCCCATGCGGCCGTCGGGAAGTTCCATCGTTGTGCAGGTACCGGCCGGAACAAGCTTCCAGGAATTGCCCTGGTAGTCGACTTTCGAGGTGCCGGCGCAGGTCGTGCCCGGACCCGCAGCGCAGTCATTCTGTCCGGCGAGTGCCACGCCAAAGCACTTTTCCTTGGCTTCCTGAGCCGAAGCGGGTGCGGCGAAATGGGTGGTGAGGGCAGCGGCGAGCGAGCCGGCAACGGCGAGGGTCTTCATGGAGTGAGACATTGTTTCTTCCCTTGTTAAAGATCGAGCGTCGTTGGTTCGACGTGGAAACCCTAGCCAAGCGATGCGCTCACTGGCCACTCACGAAGCCGTGGCCCACGGGTGCGTGATCATCTGTAACGTTAGCCGAAGTCGCCGAGTCGTGCGAAGCGCAAGGGCGTCAAGCAATCGTTCTTCGGCAACCGATTGAAATATGGCGCTATTTCAGGTCGGGTGGCGTTGCCTCGGTGCTGAACGCCGCGATGGCTTCGGCCAGCCCGAGCGTTTCGGTGCGGGTCTCGCCCAGGCGCCGGACTGAAACAGTGCGATCCGCGACCTCCTTCATGCCAATGGCGAAGATGGCGGGAACCTTGCCGACGGAGTGCTCGCGGACCTTGTAGTTGATCTTTTCGTTGCGGATATCCGCCTCGGCGCGCAAGCCGGCCTCATGAAGTTGGGCGACGACCTCGGCCACGTAGTCATCGGCGTCCGAGACGATGGAGGCGACGACGATCTGCCGGGGGGCGAGCCAGAATGGCAGCTTGCCCGCATAATTCTCGATCAGGATGCCGAGGAACCGTTCGAACGAACCGAGGATCGCGCGGTGCAGCATCACCGGACGGTGCTTGGCCCCGTCTTCGCCGACATACTCGGCGCCAAGCCGCATCGGCAGGTTGAAATCGGCCTGGAAGGTGCCGCACTGCCATTCCCGGCCGATTGCGTCCGTGAGCTTGAAGTCGAGCTTCGGTCCATAAAAGGCGCCTTCGCCCGGGTCGATCTCATAATCGTTGCGGACCTTCCTGATGGCGTTTTCAAGAGCGGTCTCGGCTTTGTCCCAGACGTCGTCCGAGCCGACGCGAACCTCGGGGCGGGTCGAAAGCTTGATGTCGAATTTGGCGAACCCGAGATCGGCGTAGATCGACGAGAGAAGTTCGAGGAAACCTGCGCATTCGGCCTCGATCTGGTCCTCGGTGCAGAATATGTGGGCATCGTCCTGAGTGAAGCCGCGCACGCGCATGAGGCCATGCATGGAGCCAGAGCTTTCGTAGCGGTGGCACGATCCGAACTCGGCCAACCTGAGGGGCAGGTCGCGATAGGATTTGAGACCCTGATTGTAGACCTGCACGTGGCAAGGGCAGTTCATCGGCTTCAGCGCATTGGTGCGCTTCTCCTTGGCATGTTCCTCCTCGACCTCGACGATGAACATGTTGTCGCGGTAAGCCTCCCAGTGGCCCGAACGCTCCCATAGAACGCGGTCCACGACCTGCGGGGTCTTGATTTCCCTGTAGCCGGCCGCGCGGAGCCGGCGGCGCATGTAATCCTCAAGCTCGCGATAGATCGTCCAGCCGTTCGGATGCCAGAAGACCATTCCCGGCGCTTCCTCCTGAAGGTGAAAGAGCTCCATCTCACGCCCCAACTTGCGGTGATCGCGCTTCGCAGCTTCCTCCAGCATCGTGAGGTAAGCCTTCAGGTCATCGCGGTTCTTGAACGCCACGCCATAGATGCGCTGGAGCTGCTTGTTGTTGTGATCGCCGCGCCAGTAAGCCCCCGCGACAGACATGAGCTTGAAGGCGTCAGCGGGAAGCTGGCCGGTGTGCTGAAGATGCGGGCCCCGGCAGAGATCCTGCCAGTGGCCGTGCCAGTACATGCGCAGGGGCTCGTCGCCGGGGATGGCTTCGATCAGCTCGACCTTGAAGGGTTCGTGCTTGCGGATGTAGTGCTCGATCGCGCGCGAACGGTCCCAGACCTCGGTTCTCACCGGATCACGCTCGTTGATGATCGCCTTCATCTCTTTTTCGATCGCGCCAAGGTCTTCGGGCGTGAACGGCTCATCCCGGTCGAAGTCGTAGTACCAGCCGTTCTCGATCACCGGGCCGATGGTGACCTTCACCTCGGGCCAGAGCTTCTGCACGGCGCGGGCCATGACATGCGCGAAATCGTGGCGAATGAGTTCAAGCGCCTGCGCGTCGTCCTTCATCGTGTGGATGGCGATCTTGGCATCCGACTCGATCGGCCACTGCAGGTCATAGTGCTTGCCGTCGACGGAGGCCGAGATCGCCGCCTTGGCAAGTGATGGCGCGATGGCGGCGGCCACGTCGGCAGCGCTCACGCCCTTCGGGAAATCGCGGCTGTTACCATCGGGAAAAGTCAGGGAAATCTGGCTCATGGCCATCTCCTCGTCGGTTTGGCGCCCACGGAACGCCCGGTTGCGGGTTATGTGGCGCCTGATATCGGGGATCATCGGGGCGAAGTCAACGGCCCCGCGGCGGGAGTGGCTTGTCGGCCGCCGCCAAGGCGTTAAGGTCGCGCCATGACCGGCCGGATCGTTGACAGTCTGTTCGACCGCCTCACCGACGACGGGGCCGAGGCGGGGCTGGACCTCCCGCCAGACGCTGGCGCGGCGGAGCCGAAGAACTTCCTGCGGCATGTCGCGGCGCTGGCGCTCACGAAGTCGGCGGACGGGCTGATGGATCCGAAACTGGTGCTGAGCTGGCTTCTGACCTCGCAAGGCGCGCCCGCGTGGGTGGTGGGCCTGCTGGTGCCGGTGCGCGAGGCGGGGGCACTTCTGCCGCAACTCCTGGCTTCGGCGCGTATTCGGCAACTGCCGCGGCGGAAATGGGCCTGGACCTTGGGGAGCGCCGTGCAGGGGCTGGCGGTTCTGTCGATCCTTTTGGCCGCGCTGGCACTGGAGGGCACGGCTCTGGGGCTGGCCGTTCTGGTGTCGCTGGCCGTCTTCGCGGTGGCCCGCAGCGTGAGTTCGGTGTCCTACAAGGACGTGCTGGGTCGCACGGTCGGCAAGGGGCGTCGCGGGACCGCGACGGGACTGGCCGGGACGATCGCGGCGGCGGCGATCGTCGTCTTCGCGCTGGTGCTGATGTCGGGCGTGCTGGAGCGGCTGACACTGGTGCTCGTGGCGCTGGCCTTCGGCGGATTGTGCTGGCTCCTGTCGGCCTGGATCTTTGCCGGGCTCGAGGAGGAGGCTGACCCGGGCAAGGGGGATGCAAAGAGTTTGCGCGCAACGCTGGCCCAGCTTCGCCTTTTGCGAGAGGACGCCACGCTAGGACGCTTCGTCGCGGTGCGCGGCCTTCTGACGGCAACGGCGCTTGCGCCGCCTTACATCGTGCTTCTTGCCGGCGGCGAGGAGGGGTTCGGCCCGCTCGGCGCGCTGGTCCTCGCCTCGGCCCTGGCGGCACTGGTCAGTTCGTATGTCTGGGGCCGCCTTTCGGACCGGTCCAGCCGACTCGTGCTGATCCTGGCGGGCTTTATGGGTGCGGCCGCGCTGGCGCTAGCGATCCTGTTCTCGGCCGCAGGGATGCAGGGCAGCGGCTGGGCGCTGCCGCTTGCCTTGTTCGCGCTGATGCTGGCCCATCAGGGCGTGCGGCGCGGCCGGTCGACCTATCTGGTCGACATGGCCCCCGCGGATCTTCGCCCCGCCTATACAGCTGTTGCCAACACCGTGATCGGCGTGCTTCTGATCCTCGGTGGAGTGTTCGGCTGGCTGGCGAACCTCTTCGGAGCGGCGACGACTCTGGGCGTGTTCGTCATCATGGCGGCAGCTGCGGCAGTAGTAGCTTTGCGGCTGGACGAGGTGTCGGGGAATGCCGACGGGAGAGGTTGAGGGGACGAAATGACAAAGCCGGATTTCATCGAGACGCCGTCGGGACGACGCATAGCCTATCACCGAACCGTCGCGGATGCGCCGGGTGTCGTCTTTCTTGGCGGGCTCCGATCGGACATGGAAGGGACCAAGGCGTTGGCGCTGGAGGCCTGGGCGAAAGCGCAGGGGCGGGGGTTCCTCAGGCTCGACTATTCCGGGCATGGGCAGTCATCGGGCGACTTCCTCGATGGTTCGATCGGCGACTGGTTCGAGGATGCGCGGGACGCGGTCCTCGCCCTGACAGAAGGGCCGCAGGTTCTGGTGGGCTCGTCGATGGGGGGCTGGATATCCCTTCTGATGGCGCGGGACTGCCCCGAGAAGGTCGCGGGGCTTGTGACAATCGCCGCGGCGCCGGATTTTACCGAGGACGGAATGTGGGCGGATTTCTCTGACGCGCAACGGAAGGAGCTGATCGAGACTGGCCAGGTCGCCCTGCCGTCCGACTATTCCGATGAGCCCTACATCATCACCCGCAGGCTGATCGAGGAGGGGCGCGACAGGCTTGTCCTGCGCAAGCCTTTGTCACTGCCATTTCCTGTCAGGATGCTGCAGGGCACCGCAGATGCCGATGTGCCGGTTGAGGTTGCGGTGCGCTTGCTTGAGCATGTGAGCGGACCGGACATACGGCTGACGCTGATCAAGGGCGCCGACCATCGCTTTTCGACGCCGGAATGCCTGAAGCTGATCGAACTCAGCGTGTTGAAGATCCTGCAACGGATCGAGGGCGGGAATGCGTAGCTTCGGAAGGGTCCTTGGGCGGCTTCTCCTGCTCGTCATCGTCGTCGGAGTGACGGCTTTCGCCTTCGGACCGCGGGAGCCGCTCGATCTCGTCCCCGAGTTCGACGCGGCACGCCTTCCTGACGATCTCGACGCCTATCTCGCGGCGCGAGAGGACGTGGTGGGCGGGATCACGCCGGGCACCGAAAAGCGCATCGTCTGGGCGGGGGAGCCGGGCCACAAGACCGGCTGGGCGGTCGTGTGTCTGCACGGCTTCTCGGCAACATCCGAGGAGATCCGGCCGGTCCCGGACGATGTCGCGCGGACCCTGAAGGCCAACCTCTATTTCGCGCGCTTCGCCGGGCACGGTATCGGCAGCGAGCGTTTCGCGGGTCCGAGCGCGCAGGACTGGATGATCGACGTGGCCGAGGCGCTGGCGATCGGGCGGCGGATTGGCGAGCGGGTGCTGGTGATCTCGACCTCCACCGGGGGCACGCTCGCGGCGGAGGCGGCGCTGCAGCCTGAGCTTGCGGCAAAGATGGACGGCATCGTCTTCATCTCACCGAACTTCGGCATCGCCTCGCCTGCGGCGCGGCTTCTGACCTGGCCCTTCGCGCGAAGCTGGGTGTCGGTCGTTGCCGGGGTGGAACGCTGTTTCGAGCCAATGAATGAACGGCACCAGCGGTTTTGGACAACGTGCTATCCGACCGAGGCGCTCCTGCCATTGGCGGCCGTCACGAAACATGCAGCGGGGCAGGACTATTCCGGCGTCCGCATCCCCGCGCTGTTCCTCTTCTCCGGCGCGGATCGGGTCGTGCAGGCCGATGCGACGAAAGTGGTCGCCGCAGGTTGGGGCGGACCGGTGACCGTGAGTCTGCAGGAGGTGGGGCAGGGCGATGACCCCTATTCCCACGTGATCGCGGGCGACATTCTCAGCCCGTCGCGGACCGCGCCGGTGACGGCCGCGATCCTGGATTGGGCCAGCGGACTCTGAGTGATCAGACGGCGCGAAGCTGGGTCTTGCCGCCCGAGCGTTTCGGACGTTCGCCGCTGCTGTGCTGATCAATGAAGTTCAGCACCAGCGGCCGGATGTTCTTTCGCCAGGACTTGCCTGCGAAGATGCCGTAATGTCCGGCGCCCGGTTCGAGATGGCTGGCTTTTTTCTCGTCAGGCAGGCCGGTGCAGAGACCGAGTGCGGCGTAGCACTGGCCCGGGGCGGAGATATCGTCATCTTCCCCTTCCACGACCTTGACCGCGACATCGGTGATCTTGCCGAGATCGACCTTCTTGCCGGCGACAGTGAAGGTGTTCTCGGCGATTTCGCGCCGCTTGAATATCCGTTCAACGGTCGACAGATAGAACTCCGCCGTCATGTCCATTACCGAGAGATATTCGTCGTAGAACCGGTTGTGCGCGTCGCGCTCCCCGTCCTCGCCTTTCGCGGCACTTAGGATCTTGTCGGCGAAAGCCTGACTGTGGCGCTCGAGGTTCATCGAGATGAAAGAGGCAAGTTGCAGAAGGCCGGGATAGACGACGCGACCGGCGCCGGCATATTTGAAACCCACCCGCTGAATCGCAAGGTGTTCGATCTGGCCCATCGTCAGGCGCCGCCCGAAATCCGTCACCTCGGTCGGCGCCGCGTCCGGGTCGATGGGGCCGCCGATAAGCGTCAGTGTGCGCGGCTGGGCTTTCGGATCTTCCTCGGCCAGATAGGCAGTGGCGACGAGCGCCAGCGGGGCTGGCTGGCAGATTGCGACGACATTGATGTCGGGGCCAAGGTGGCGCATGAAATCGACGAGGTAGAGCGTATAGTCCTCGATGTCGAACTTGCCTTCGCTGACCGGAATGTCACGGGCGTTGGTCCAGTCCGTCACATAGACATCGCAATCGGGCAGTAGGCTCGTGACGGTGGATCGCACGAGTGTGGAGTAGTGTCCCGACATGGGCGCGATGACCAGCACGCGCCGCGGCATCGGATCGCGACCGACGACGCGGAAGTGGATGAGGTCGCCGAAGGGCCGTGAAACGAGTGTGTCGACTTCCACCAGATGGTCGCGGTCATCGTTGCCGACGATCGTACGAATGCCCCAGTCGGGCTTGATGACCATGCGCGCAAAGCTGCGTTCGGTAACGCGGCCCCAGGCGGATATGACCTTGAACATCGGATGCGGCACCAGGCCCCAGACAGGATAGCTTGCCAATGCCCGTGCTGACGCGCCGAGCCATTCATTGGTATTTCGGGCGCTTTCCATCAGGTCGTAGGAATACATACCTTTCATCGCGTCTCCTTCGCGCGCAACTCACACAAGCCGCTTTCCTGATGGGCAGGGCGCGGGTATGCTGCAGTGCAGTAATTTACGGAGGAAAGGTGAAAATGACAACAGAAGTAACGTCTTCTCCCGAAAATCTCGAGAAATTGAACGCCAATCTGGCAAAAGTGGAACAGTTGACGCAACGTCTGGTTCAGGCGATGGCGCAGAAACGCGCGCCCAATCCGGCGGTTGAAGCGCCCGGATTCGGACTTTTTTCCCATGCAGTTTCGGCCTACTGGAAAGAGGCGCTGGAGAATCCGGGGAAGCTGATCGAACAGCAGGCGGCGCTTTGGGGCAAGACGCTGAAGCACTATCTCGACGCGCAGCAGGCGCTTGCTTCCGGCAAGTTCACGGCTCCCGAGGATGAAACCCCGGCCGACCGGCGGTTCTCGAACCCGCTCTGGAAGACGCATCCCTATTTCAATTTCGTCAAGCAGCAGTATTTCCGCAATGTCGCCGCGATGGAGCAGGCGTTGGCCAATATCGACGACCTTGAGCCGCACGAGCGCAAGCGCGTCGAGCATTTCGCGCGGCAGCTCATGGACATGGTCGCGCCCACGAATTTTCTTGGAACGAATCCCGACGCGCTGGAGCGTGCCGTGGCGACCGAGGGCGAGAGCCTCGTCAAGGGCCTTGAGAACCTCGTGCGCGATGTAGAGGCGAATCGCGGCGATCTGCTGGTCACGCTGGCAGATCCGACCGCGTTCGAACTTGGCAAGAACGTTGGCGCGACCGAGGGTGCTGTCGTCTACCGCAACCGGATGATCGAACTCATCCAGTACAAGCCGACCACCGACAAGGTCCACGCCATCCCGATCGTGGTCTTTCCGCCCTGGATCAACAAGTTTTACATCCTCGACCTCAAGCCCGCGAACAGCCTGATCAAGTACATCGTCGATCAGGGCTATACGCTCTTTGTCGTGAGTTGGAAGAATCCCGACCAGAGCTATGCCGATGTCGGGCTTGACCAGTATGTCGAAGAGGGTTTCATCGCCGCGATCGAAGAGGTCAAGGACATCACCGGAGAGAGCAAGGTCAACGCGGTCGGCTATTGCATCGCGGGAACGGCGCTGACGATGACGCAGGCGGTGCTGAAAAAGCGCGGCGACAAGTCGGTCAACTCCGCCACGTTCTTCACCACGCTGACCGACTTTTCCGATCCGGGCGAGGTGTCGGTGTTCCTGGACGATGACTTCATCGACGGAATCCAGGCGCAGGTCGAGCGCGACGGCTATCTCGACAAGTATTTCATGGCGCGGACATTCTCGTTCCTGCGCTCCAACGACCTCGTTTATGCGCCCGCGATCCGCAACTACATGATGGGCGAGGCTCCGCCGGCGTTCGATTTGCTCTACTGGAATGGCGACGGGACCAATCTTCCGGCGCGGATGGCGGTCGAATACCTGCGCTGGATCTGCCAGGACAACCAGATTGCCGACGGCAAGATCACGATCTGCGGCGAAAAGATCGGCCTGAAGGATGTGAAGGTGCCATTGTTCGCGGTGGCCTGCGAGACCGATCACATCGCGCCCTGGAAGGGATCGTTCAACGGCATCCGGCAGTTCGGGTCAAGGGACAAGACCTTCGTCGTCTCGCAGTCCGGCCATATCGCGGGGATCGTGAACCCGCCCGGCAAGGACAAGTACGGACATTATACCAATGACGCTGACATGGACACCGCCGATGCGTGGCTGGCCTCGGCGACATTCAACAAGGGAAGCTGGTGGCCGCGCTGGGAAGGATGGCTGAGGACGCGTTCCGGAAAGATGGTTGCTGCCCGTGAGCCGGGCGATTCGAAGCATCCGGTTTTGGCGCCGGCACCGGGAACCTACGTTTCCGAAGCGCCAACTCTCTGAAAACGCGCCGCAAAAGTTTTTTTCTGCAGTGCAGCAAAAGGACTTGATTTGCTGCGACGCAGCATCTATTTTCCTTGCAGACGCAGAAAGGGCCCCCGCCCATCCAAGGAGACACCGATATGCAAAAGACCCAGGACTTCACCAAAGTCATGCAGGACATGGCTTCCACCTTCCCGTTCGACGCGAAAGCGTTCCAGGATACCTTCAAGACCTCGGCCGTGCTTGGCGAGAAGATGACGAAAGTCGCCCTTGAAGCCGCTGAGAAGTCGAATGAGATTTCGGCCAAGTGGAACAAAGAGACGATCGCCAAGGTTGGCGCTCTGTCGAAAGTCAAGGACGAGCCGACCGACTATTCGAAAGCGTTCTCGGACTTCGCCGCTGCTGCCGCTGAAATGGCCGCCGAAAACCTCGCCGCTTTCGCCGATGTTGCAAAGCGCGCGCAGATGGAAACGGTTGAGCTGATGCTGGCCGCCGGCAAGGACTTTTCCGAAGACGCGACGGCTGCGGTCAAGAAGGCCCAGACCGAAGTGACGACGGCTGCGAAGAAAGCCGCCGCCGCAGTCAAGTAACGAACGATCTCCTTACTCCTCCCTGTTGGTGAGATCGAACTAGGCGGGCGCTTTGTGCCCGCCTTTCTTTTTGTTGTGTTTTTTGCGATGCAGCTTAATCTCGCTGCAATGCCAAAAAGACTTCGGGGGAGAAAGGCTTATGGCCGATGACGCAAAGCCGCTGCTGATCAAACGATATGCAAGCCGGCGGCTCTACAATACCGAGACGAGCGACTACGTGACGCTCGAAGACATTGCCAAGTTCATACGCGATGGCCGCGAGGTGCAGATCGTCGACCTCAAATCCGGTGACGACCTGACGCGGCAGTATCTGTTGCAGATCATCGCCGAACACGAAAGCCGCGGGGAAAGCGTGCTGCCCGTCGACGTGCTGACCGATCTGGTGCGCAGCTACACGACCCAGGCGCAAAGCGTGGTGCCGCAATTCCTGGCCGCCAGTTTCGAGATGCTGCGCGAAGGACAGTCGAAGATGATGGAAAACCTCACGACATTCCCGAACCCGATGGCGTCCATGCCGGGGTTCGGGGCGCTTCAGCGCCAGCAGCAGGCGTTCCTGAAGTCGATCATGGGCGGGTTCGGCGCCAATGGCGATGCGGCGGAGTCCGATGACGAAGCCAAGCCGCAGGCCAGGACGAAGCCGGCCGCGCAGGATTCCGACGATCTTGCCGCGATCAAGAAGCAGGTTGCGGATCTACAGTCCAAGCTTTCGAAGCTCTGATACCGGGCCGGACCGCTCAGGTCCGCTCCTTCACCTCGTTCGCCGCTGCGATCAGCGCATCAGCGATCAGGTCAAGTTCCGCCCTGCCAAGCCGCGTCGGAAGGCGCAGGTCGCAGGCGCGCACAAGCATCGCACGGGTCTTGGGCAGGTCCGGAATTGTCTCAAGGAACTGCCAGTTCCAAAAGGCGCGCGCGTTGTCCCGCGACAGGCCGAAAATCTGCACAGTGACGCCGCGTCTTTGCGCGGCCGACTGGAACGCGCGGGCGTCGTCGTCGCTGTCGAAGCCCTTGAGGTTGAACTGAAGCGAATCCGGCGCGCGTTCTTCCTGCGGAAGCGGGGGCGGAACATCCATCCAAGGAGAACTCGAAAGCCGCGCCGCCACATGATCGTGATTGGTCCGGCCCGCGCCCACACGTGCGTTTATCATCGGGATCTGAGGCCGGATGACGGCGGCAGAGAGGTTCTGCATCCGCATGTTGTAGAGCGGCAGGCGGTTCTGCCAGTGGTGAAAGCTGTTCTGCAGGCCAGGATGTTTCTTCCAATTGTGCTCATAGGCGCCCGACATGATCACCGCCCGCGCCGCGAGTTCTGGGTCGTCGGTAATCAGCATTCCGCCTTCGCCGGCATTGATCAGCTTGTAGGACTGGAACGAGAAGCAGCCGATCTTGCCGATCGTGCCGATCGTGCGGCCCGACCAGAGCGTGCCAAGCGAATGGGCCGCGTCCTCGACCACCGGGACGGAGCGTGCATCGCATTCGGCCATGATCACGTCCATGTCGGACGTGTGGCCGCGCATGTGGCTTATCATGACGGCATCCGCCCCTTCATCCAGCTTGGCGCGGAAATCGTCAATATCGATGCGGTAGTTGTCGCCGACCTCGAGGAGAACGGGAATGCAATCGGCGTGGACGACCGCGGAAGGCACCGCCGCGAAGGTGAAGGCGGGGATCAGCACTCGCGCGCCGCGCGGCAGGTCGAGCGCCTTTAGCGACAGGAAAAGGGCGGCGGAGCAGGATGACACTGCGAGGGCATAACGCGCGCCCATGGCGGCGGCGAATTCCGCTTCGAGAAGCGCAACCGGCGCGGCATCCGGGGCGGTGTAGCGAAAGAGATCACCCGACGCCAGAAGCCGGTCGATCTCGGCCCGCGCGGCTTCAGGAATCGGTTCGGCATCATAGACGTTCGGTGCCGACACACCGGTGCCGGAATTGGTGCTGCGAAGGGCGATACCCTCGGTTGTCATGCGGCAAGTCCCCAACTGCTGCTGATGTTCAGACCTAAATCAGCCGAGCGGCGGATGCCACCACTTTCGCTTCCGGACCCGACCGAATGGCGGAATGATACCGCCCATCAAACGACGGTCAGACGTTCAAAAGCAGGTGTTCACGTTCCCACGGGCTTATGACCTGCAGGAACTCCTTGTACTCGTTTCGCTTCACCGCCTCGTAGATGTCACAGAACTCGGGCGTCAGCGCCTCGCGCACTGGCTCGCATTCCGAAAAGAGGTCGAGCGCATCGCCGAGATTGGTCGGCAGTTCCTCGGCGTTGATATAGGCGTTTCCCTTGGCCTCGGCGCGCGGCATCTTCTTTTCCATCAGGCCAAGATAGCCGCAGACCATCGTCGCCGCGATGCCGAGATAGGGATTGCAATCCATCCCCGGAAGCCGGTTCTCCAGCCGTCGCGCGCCGGGTTCCGAGATCGGAATGCGCAGACCAGTCGTCCGGTTGTCGCGGCCCCATTCGAGGTTGATGGGGGCGGCGAAGTCCGGCACGTAGCGGCGGTAGCTGTTCACGTAGGGCGCCATCAGCGCCACGACTGCGGGCAGGTAATTCTGCATTCCTGCGATGAAATGCATGAACGCCTCGGTTTCCTTGCCCTTGGCGTCCGAGAAGATGTTCTTGCCGGTCTTGATGTCCACAACCGACTGGTGGATGTGCATCGCGCTTCCGGGCTCGCCCTCGATCGGCTTGGCCATGAACGTGCCGAAGCAATCGTGGCGCAACGCCGCTTCGCGGATCAGGCGCTTGAAGTAGAAAACCTCATCGGCCAATGGCACGGGGTCGCCGTGGTTGAGGTTGATCTCCACCTGGCCCGCGCCGCCTTCCTGCACGATGCCGTCGATCTCGAACCCCTGCGCCTCGGCGAAGTCGTAAATATCGTCGATGACCTTGCCGTACTCGTCCACGGCGGACATCGAATAGGCCTGGTTGGCCATCACCCGGCGGCCCGAGCGGCCCATGGGCGGGATGATCGGCTGGTTGGGGTCGATGTTGCGCGCAACGAGGAAGAATTCCATCTCGGGCGCGACGATCCCTTTCCAGCCCTGTTCTTCATAAAGCTTCACGACCCTTTTGAGGACGTTGCGCGGCGCCATGGCGACCGGGTTGCCCTCCTGGTCGTAGGCGTCGTGGATGACCTGAAGTGTCCAGTCCGCAGTCCACGGCACCGCCGTCGCGGTCGTGAAATCGGGTTTCAGGATCATGTCGGGCTCGGTGAACTCATGCTCGCCCGGCATGTCGGCGTAGTCGCCGGTGATTGTCTGGGCATAGATCGAATTCGGCAGATGGAAATACTTCTGCTTGGCGAACTTGGATGCGGGCATCGCCTTGCCCTTGGCGACGCCAGCCAGATCGGAGACGAGACATTCAACCTCGTCGAGGCGGCGTCCCGCGATGAAGGCGCGCGCAGCTTCGGGCAGTTTCTGGGTCCAGTCGGACATGAATCACACTGCTTTCGTTTTCTGGTTCTGCTTGAAGAAATCCGCAATCTTGTCGGCGATCGCAGGAGAGGAGTTGTCCGGCGCAAAGCGCGCCCGCGCATCGGCCATGACCTGATCGGGAACAAGACCCTTGCCACGATGGGTCATCAGGCCTTCGATGAAGTCGTTGCCATATTCCGGGTGGGCCTGCACCGAATAGGCGCGGTCGCCGTAAAGCAGGGCAGCATGTTCGCAGAAGGCATTCGATCCGACGGTTTCGGCTCCGGAAGGCTTTTCCACCACCTGATCCTGATGCCAGGCGTTGAGATTGACCTTCTCGCCGTCGAAATCGTAGTCCTGCGGTCCGATCGCCCAGCCGCCTTTGAACTTTTCGACCTTGCCGCCAAGCGCCTGCGCGATGATCTGGTGGCCAAAGCAGATGCCGACGAGCGGCACCTTTTCGGCATAGGTTTCGCGGATGAAGTCTTCGAGCGGCTTGATGAAGGGATGATCCTCATAGGCTCCGTGGCGAGAGCCGGTGATGAGCCAGCCATCGCAATCATGCACGCTTCCCGGAAATTCCATTCCTTCGACGTGATAGGATTTGAACTCCAGTCCGCGTCCGGCCAGAAGCCGGACGAACATGTCGGGATAGTCCCCCATCTCTGCTCGAAGGACGTCGGGGGCCTGGCCGGTCTGGAGGATGCCGATGAGCATAGGGGTCTCTTGGTCCGGTTTGAATGAAGGTAGCGCCGCGCCGCCCGCCCACGCAAGGGGGAGGGCGGCGTGGATCAGACGGTGTCGAGATAGATTTCGGTCCGCTCCTCGGGCGAAAGCTCTTCCATGTAGCGCAGTTCCTGACGCTTGGTCATTACGAGGTTGCGGATCAGTTCCTTGGGAAAGATGCGCGCCACGATGTCGCTTTTCTCAAAGACGTCGATCGCTTTCTCCCATGTGTCGGGGATGAGCGGCAGGTCGAGCGCGTAGGCGTTGCCGGTGATCGGCGGCGGCGGGGTCAGCTTTTCCTCCATCCCTATCAGGGCGGCACCAAGGATGCCGGCGAGCATGAGGTAGGGGTTCACGTCGCCGCCCGCCACCCGGTGTTCGACCCGCCGCGCCGCCGGGTTGCCAGACGGGATCCGGATTGCCGAGGTGCGGTTTTCATACGCCCAGCAAATCTGGTTCGGCGCATGCGCGTCAGGAACGAGGCGATCGTAGCTGTTGCCGTGCGGCGCGAACAGAAGCGTGCAGTCATGCATCGCGGCAAGGCAGCCGGCGATGGCATGTTTCAGCATGTCCGAGCCTTCGGGCCCGCCGTTCGAGAAGATGTTCTCGCCGTCCCTGTCGAGGACCGAGAAATGCGTATGCAGGCCGTTTCCCGAATATTCGGGGTACGGCTTGGCCATGAAGCTGGCCGCGAAGCCGTGGTGACGCGCCATGCCTTTCAGGAGCAACTTGAAAAGCCAGGCATCGTCGGCGGCGCGCAGGGCATCGTCGCAATGCATCAGGTTGATCTCGAACTGGCCAAGGCCGGATTCCGAAATCGCCGTGTCGGCCGGAATATCCATCTCCTCGCAGGCGTCGTAGAGATCGGTGAAGAATGTGTCGAAGGCGTCGAGCGCCCGGATCGACATGATCTCGGCCGCCTTGCGGCGCTTGCCCGAACGGGGCGAGGGCGGCACCTGCAAGGTCTTGCCGCTGTCGTCGATGAGGAAGAATTCCAGCTCCATCGCGCAGACGGGCGTCAAACCAAGCTCCCGGTAGCGCTTGACGATGCGTGACAGTGCGTGGCGCGGGTCGCCTTCGTAGGGCTGGCCGTTCTCGCGGAACATCCATAGCGGCAAGAGCGCCGATGCGTTGTCGAGCCAAGGCATGGGCATGAAACCACGCTCGGTCGGTTTGAGGATGCCGTCGACATCGCCGCTTTCGAATACGAGCGGACTGTCTTCGATATCCTCGCCCCAGATGTCGAGGTTCAGGACGGACATCGGATAGCGTGTTCCGTTCTCGACCACTGCGTCGGCGAAGCGGGTCGGAACGCGCTTGCCGCGCGGCTGCCCGTTCAGATCCGAGGCGGCCACGCGGATCGTGCGCACTTCGGGGTGTTTTCTAAGCCAGTTCTTCATCGTCTCACCTGGGGGGCCGAGCCCGGAATCCGAAACCGCCTTGGCCTCGAACCCAAGCGGTCCGCCAGGCAGCATCGGCCCATGCCCTTGGGCCTTAGCTGATATGATCAAATCAGAGGTCCCGTGTCCGGAATTCATTGGAAAGCGACCGAATGGGTTGCTGGCCAGCGCGGGATAATTTGATCAAATATTGGATACTACCGGATAAGCTGCGGACGCAAGCGGATTCTGCTGCGTGAGGATTGCGGCAAGTGGCGGTTGAGACGACGGTTCACCCAGCCAAAAAGCCCGATCACGACAAGGGTCAGGAGGATGAAATAGAATCCGACGACGGGATAGGCGATGAAGGGGTTGAAGGTCTTCGCCGCGAAATAGGTCGCGTAGTAAAGCGCGTCGCCCTTTTGCTGGAAGGCCGGAAAGCCCGAGAAATAGACGAGCGCGGTGGCATGGAAGAGAAAGATCGCCTCGTTCGTGTAGGCGGGCCAGGCAAGCCGCATCATCGTCGGCCAGATCACCCGGCGGAACCGCGACCATCCCGACATGCCGTAGGCGTCGGCGGCGTCGATATCCCCCTTCGGAACCGAACGCAGCGCACCGTAGAAGATTTCACCCGAATATGCCGCCGTGTTGAGGAACAGGACGATCAGCGCCCCGGCCCAGGCCTTCGACAGCCACGAAGTGGCAACCGTGATCGTCGTGAAGCCCAAGGGAATGTCGATGCCGGCCCTCGGCAAGAGAACGAAGGCCTCGTATGCCAGAAAGAACTGGATGAACAATGGCGAGCCGCGGAAGACGAAGATGAACCACTCGGCGGGCTTGCGCAGCCAGGGATTGGCGCTGGCCTTGCCAAGGGCCAGGGCATTGGCGAGGAAGAACCCGAAGAAGAGCGCCAGCACACCATAGTAGACGTTCCAGATCAGCCCCGAGCCGATCAGGGTGAAATGCTCGCAAAGCGTCATCTCTCCCTTTGGCAGAAGGCGCTCGCCGAGGCCAACGGAGCGCAAGCCATAGCCGCTGATGGTTTCCCAACAGGTCATCGCGCGGCCTTTCGCCGCTGCTCGCCCGCGAAGGTTGCCTGACCTTGGCTCAACCGGGCGCTGACGCGACCGAGAACGATCTCCGAAACCTTCGTCATCAGGAGATAGACAACAAGAAGCGCCAGAAAATACCAGACGCGCCAGTCAGGATGGGGATAGGCGAACTGAGTTGTCTTGGACCCGCCGAGCTCACGCGCCCAGTAGACGATGTCCTCGACCCCGAGGAGGAACAGAAGCGGCGTCGCCTTGATGAGGATCATCCAAAGGTTGCTCAGGCCGGGAAGGGCAAAGACCCACATCTGCGGCACGAGGATGCGCCAGAAGCTTTGCCGGTGCGACATGCCGTAGGCCTCGGCGGTCTCGATCTGCCCCTTGGGCACCGCCTGCATCGCACCGTAAAGCACGTTCGCCGCGAAGGCGCCGAAGACGATCGAAAAGGCCAGCAGCGCCAGCGTGAAGCCGTAGGTCTCGTGTATCCATTGCGGGCTTGAGGACAGCGGCAGTTTCGCCTGCGGGCAGACCACGAAATCGTTGCCCTGCCAGATCGGCTGGTCCCAGTCGCGGCACTTCACCTTGTGGCGCAACCATTCGAACCCCTGATCCATCGCGATGGGCACGAAGAGGAAGAAGATGATGTCCGGCACACCCCGGACCATCGCTGTATACGTCTTGCCGAACCACCTGAGCGGCAGGAAATGCGATCGCGCCGCCATTGCGCCGGCGAAGCCGAACGCGAGTGCGGCGGGTGCGGCGATCGCGAGCAAGAGAACCACGACGCCGAAGGAGCCATAGAACAGGAGATGCTTGCCCGTCGTGAGGTAGCACACGAGCCAGGCAAGCCCGTCAAGGCTCTGGGGGTCAGCGCAGTACGCGAACATTGTGCGGTGCGGGACGTGGCGCGATGGCCCCGTCCCGCGGGCTCATCAGAACACGACCGCTTCGTCGCCGAACCATTTCTTGATCATGGTGTTCAGCGTGCCGTCATCCTTCATCGACTGGATTGCAGCGTCGAATTTTGCTTTCAGTTCCGCATCGCTTTCGCGCAGGCCCATGCCGACGCCGCCGCCAAGCTGCACTTCGTCACCCACAAGCTTCAACTCACCGTTCGAGTCCGCGGCGATCGGGGCAAGATAATCCTTGTCGGCAAAGACCGCGTCGGCCTCTCCGTTGCGCACGGCGGCGACCGTTTCGTCCGGTGTCGGATATTCGAGAAGCGTGGCGCCGGATTCGGCGATGTACGCAGCCTGGATCGTGGCCGTCTGGGCCGCGATCACGCCCCCGGAAAGATCGGCGTCATCCGACAGCGCTAGATAGGCCGAGGCCGCCGGAGGGATGTAGTTCTGGGTAAAGTCGATGACCTTGTCGCGCTCGTCGGTGATCGACATGCCGGCGATGATCGTGTCGTAGTTACCCGACACGAGGTTCGGGATGATCGAGTCCCAGTCGTTCGTCACCCACTCGCAGGTCAGCTCGGCGCGCTTGCAAAGCTCGTCGCCAAGCTCGCGCTCGAACCCGTCGACCTCGCCGGCGTCGTTGATGAAGTTGTATGGAGGATAGGCCCCCTCGGTGCCCATGCGCACGGTCTGGGCGGTGGCCAGGCCGGCGGAAAGGACCAGCGCGGCGGCGGAAAGGATCAGTTTGTTCATCAGATTACTCCCGGTCGTTGTTGAGCTGCTTTGATGGTCAAGCCGCAACAGTCGCGCTCAGAAACTGTTGCAGGCGTTCGGTTTTCGGACTGGCGAAAAGCGTGGCGGGCGCGCCTTCCTCCTCGATCCTGCCAAGATGCAGGAAGATGACGTGGTCTGAGACATCGGCGGCAAGCCGCATGTCGTGGGTGACAAGGATCATCGTGCGGCCCTCTTCGGCCAGCGCCTTGATGACCTTGACGACCTCCTGCTCAAGTTCGGGGTCAAGCGCCGAAGTCGGCTCGTCGAAGAGAAGTGCGGCGGGTTCCATGCACAGAGCGCGGGCGATCGCCGCCCGCTGCTGCTGGCCGCCCGAAAGCTGTGCCGGCCAGGCATCGCACTTGTCGCCGATGCCGACCTTGTCGAGATACCTGCGCGCCGAAGCTTCGACCTCGGCGCGGTCGCGGCGCAGGACGGTCAACGGCGCCTCCATGACGTTTTGCAGGATCGTCATGTGGGACCAGAGGTTGAACTGCTGGAACACCATGGAAAGATTGGTGCGGATGCGGATCACCTGTTCCTTGTCCGCCGGGTGCCGGTGCAACCCCGTCCCACGCCAGCGCACGCTTTCCCCGTCGAAGATCAGTTCGCCCTGCTGGCTGTCCTCAAGAAGGTTGCAGCAGCGCAGAAGTGTGGATTTTCCCGAGCCTGACGATCCGATGAGCGAGATGACCTCACCGCGATGCGCCGTCAGCGACACGCCCTTGAGCACCTCAAGCGGTCCGTATGACTTGTGCAGATCGTGGATCTCGATGACGGGCGTTTCGTCGGCTGTCACTGTATCTTTTCTCCCCAGAAACCGAATAGGGCCGAAAATTCGTCGTTTTACAATGTGCTTTTTGTCCGATCGGCGATGAAATCTTCGGCGATCTGGCTAGTTGAGCGGTGCAACCTGTGCCGGCGGCGGTGGCGTCGCGATGCCCAGATAGGCGGATGCGGGGATGGTGATGAGGCCTTTCAGGCCAAGCACGGCCCGATCTTTGGGAAGAAGCCGCCCGATGGCGACGGATGCGGCGCGAGCGACGGCATTGGCGTCGCGACCCTTCGCAGTGATGAGCGGCAGGCCCGGCGTCGGCGCGGTCGTTCCGACGATCCGAAGCTGCCGCGCAAGATCGGGCAGATATGTCTCGATCATCCGCCATGTCACAGCGTCTATCGCGGCGATGTCGGCCCGCCCCTCGGCCACGGCGCGGGCGCTTTCCCGATGGGCGCCGGTTTCCAGCGTCCGAGTGAAACACTGGCCGGCTCCGGCCACATGATTCTGCGGCGCGGCCCAGCCGGACTGGCTGTCGGGCGTGTTGTAGGCAAGCGTCCGGTCGATGAAATCGGCGATCTCGCCCGGCTCTCCCGCGCGGGTGACGACGACCGAGCAATACTGGCCGGGCGGCAGGCCGGTCAACCCGTAGTCGGGCGTCGCCACCAGTTCGGTCCGGTCGTGCAGCCGCATCCTGAAAGGCATTCCGCAGGTCTGGCCGAGGATCAGATCGGGGCTTGTCCATATCTCATACAGGTCGCCCTCGCGCGTCAGTTCGGCAGGCGCTGCAAAGCCCTCATCCGTCAGCGCCGCTCGCATTAGCGCCCAGAGCCGGTCATTTGCCGCCGCGTTCTGCGGCCAGTCATACATCGGCAGGGTTGCGATCATGCGGTCCCGTTTTCCACGCGTTGCCGCGCGATCGCCCGATCGCGGTCGCTGATGCCCAGGAGGTCCGCCGTTACGCGGATCATCGCATCTTCGCGCGGATCGCGTTCGTCGTCGGACAGCGCCACCGACCACATCGCCTCCATCAAGCTCATGCGATCCTCGTAGGGGACGGCATCCTTGAGGGCGCGGGTGAAGCGGACCGTGTCGGGGGCTTCGGCTTCAAGCACTTCGGCCTCGGCGCGCAGACCAGCCGCGTCGGCCGTGGAAAGCGCGTATCGCGCAGAGATGATGCGGTCGATGCGGTGGCGCTCCGCGTCGGTGTAGTCCTCGTCCGCGCGGGCGAGACGCACCAGCAGAGCGGCAAGAGCCAATCGCGCGTCAAGCGCGGGCAAGGGTTGCGCGTCGGAGGAAAGCAGCGATGACAGAAGCCGACCGAACATGAGCGCGGTATAGCCGAGCCGGAGACGGGGGGAAAGTCGCATTGTCGAGAGGGTTTGTGAACCGTCTCGGGAAAGAGAGAGAGCGCTCGTCGGCGGCAAGTTGACAGGGGATCTGTCAGTTGCGGCCTCCGAACGCTCTCCGGCCTCCTGAGTGGTGGCCTACCTTATCCGCTGCTCAATCGTCGAGAACGAAGCTGACCATCAGGTTGACCTGATAGGCGCTGATCTTGCCATTTTTCACGGCGACCTTCTGCTCTTTGATCCATGCGCCGCTGACGCCGCGCAATGTCGTTGCGGCTCGGGCGATGCCGTCTGCGATCGCCGCCTCGAAGCTTGTCGAAGAAGTCGCGGAAATCTCGGTAACGCGGGCTACGGTCATGTCGAATTCCCCCTGATCCACACGGAAGATGGCCGAATGCCGCGCCGGGCATCATGGGAAGTTTCCGCCGTTTTTCCCCTCGGACGGTGAGTGCAGGCAGACGGTGGCTTCCACAACTGCATGATCTGGTAGGGGCATTTGCCCTCTACCCAAAGCATTGCGGCAGGCCTATAGTGCCTGTGGATCACTGGGGGCAATGGCCGAGGGGAAGGGTATGCGCTGTCCGTTTTGCGGAAATGTCGATACACAGGTGAAGGATTCACGTCCTGCCGAAGACCATGTGGCGATCCGCAGGCGGCGCTTCTGCCAAGCCTGCGGCGGTCGCTTCACGACTTACGAACGCGTCCAGTTGCGCGACCTCGTCGTCATCAAGTCCTCCGGCAAGCGCGAGGACTTCGACCGCGACAAGCTGGAACGCTCCATCCGCATCGCAATGCAGAAACGCCCCATTGATCCCGAACGGATCGACCAGATGATTTCGGGCATCGTCCGACGACTGGAGTCCCTGGGTGAGACGGACATTCCGTCCAAGACGATCGGCGAGATCGTGATGGAGACGCTGGCGCGGATCGACACGGTCGCGTTCGTGCGATTCGCCAGCGTCTACAAGAATTTCCAGGAAGCCGACGATTTCGACAAGTTCGTTTCCGAGCTGCGCCCCGAGGGCGCGGCGGAAGAGTGACGGCGGAAGGCGACCGCCGTCACATGGCCCACGCCCTTGGCCTTGCCCGGCGCGGGCTTGGCCGGGTCTGGCCCAATCCCGCGGTGGGCTGCGTGATCGTGCAGGGCGGGCGTATCATCGGACGCGGCTGGACCCAGCCGGGCGGGCGGCCGCACGCGGAAACCGTGGCGCTGTCTCAGGCAGGCGACGGGGCGCGTGGCGCGACCGCCTACGTGACGCTGGAACCCTGCGCCCATCACGGGCGAACCCCACCCTGCGCCGAAGCGCTGATCGCGGCGGGCATGGCGCGCGTCGTTTCGGCGCTTGAAGACCCTGATGCGCGGGTCTCGGGCCGAGGTCATGCGATGCTGCGCGAGGCGGGGGTCGACGTTACGACCGGCACGATGTCTGCCGAAGCCGAAGCGCTTCAGCGCGGGTTCGTCGCCCGCATCCGTCTTGGCCGGCCAATGGTGACGCTCAAGCTCGCCGCAAGCATCGACGGGCGGATTGCCACGGCGTCGGGCGAAAGCCGCTGGATCACCGGCGCCGAGGCGCGCCGGCGCGTCCATGCGATGCGTGCGACGCATGATGCGGTGATGGTCGGCGCTGGCACGGCGCGGGCGGACGACCCGATGCTGACGGTGCGTGGACTGGGCATCGCGCATCAGCCCGTCCGCATCGTCGCGTCGCGACGCCTCAATCTGCCACCGGACGGCGCGCTTTGGAACTCGGCGCGGGAAGTGCCGCTTTGGCTCATACACGGGAAGGGGGCAAAATGCGAGGCAGCGGAGAGCGCCGGCGCGCGGCTCCTTGAGGTCGCCGAAGCCGGCGATGGCCTCGACCCGGCGGCTATGCTGGCGGCGCTCGGGCGCGAAGGGCTGACACGGGTGCTCGTCGAAGGCGGCGGTGAACTTGCGGCATCCCTGCTGCGCGCCGGGCTGGTCGACGAACTCGCGCTCTTTACCGCCGGCCTCGCGCTTGGCGCGGACGCGCGGCCCGGTCTCGGTGTCCTGGGCATTGAGACGCTGAGTGCCGCAAGGCGATTTCGGCTGACCGGGACCGAGACGCTCGGTTCCGACCTGCTCAGCCTCTGGTCAGCGCCAGAGCCATGATTGGCTTGCCATCAGCCCTTGTAGCCTGGACAAGAGCCGGTTGGCGCGCCCCGGCAGCGGGAGGTCGCGCCGTGCCAGCCTTTCAACGATGACTTCGACCGGGCAAGGCAGCCCAGAGACCGGGTCGAGGTAGCGCGGATAGGAGATGAGCGCGGCATGGACGAATGCGGCAAGGGTAGGGCGCGCGTTGCGGCGGTCCGGTTCGGGGAAAAGATCGCGCGTCAGGCCCCAGCCCGCATAGAAGGGCATGCCGAGGCAGGTGACCGGCTTGCCGCGCAAAAGTGCCTCGAAGCCGAGGGTAGAGGTGATCGTCCAGACCTCATCGGCGTGCTCGATCAGTTGGATCGGATCGGCGCCGCGCAGGACGAGGTCGGCGAAGACCAGCGCCTCGGCATCTGGAACCTTGCCGATGCGCAGACCCGCCTCGACATCCGGATGCGGCTTGTAGAGGATTACCGCACCAGGGTTTTCCGCCCGCACCCGTTCCAGAAGCGCGAGGTTGGAATGCTCCATGCCGGCGCCGAGCAGGATCGAGGCGTCGTCTTCGACCTGTCCGGGCACGAGTATGCGTCGGCCGGGCGGCAGATCGGGCAACGCTGTGCGGTCGGGGTTGTATTTCGACAGGCCCAGGCGGACGAGTTGCGCAATCAGCCTTTCGGCGCGCCACTCGCCCCCCGCCGGCGGCCCGGCGTTGATCAGCACCTCAAGGTCGCTTTCCTGGGCGGGGTCGTAGTAGATCCCTCGGCTGTCCGCGACGAGCGAAAGCGGCGGGAAAAGCTCCGCGCCCAGTCCGCGCGAACGCAGGAAGCCATCCTCGACATGCCGCATCGGATGATCGCGCGCGATCGTGTGCAGCGTCTCGCTTTCGGGCGCGCCCCAGATCAGGAGTCCGCGCTTCTCGGCCCGAGCTCTTGCGGCTGCGCGACCAGGATCGCTCTGGAACATCAGCCGCTTTTCGCGCCCGAACGTCCTTTGCAGATGTGGCCGCTTCCACATTCGCATGCCGACAGCGATATGACCGCCGCGATCTTCGCGGAAGGCGCGCACCTGGGCCTCGAGCTGATCGACCGCCTCCTCGAAACTGCACAGCCGGTCGCGGCAGGGGTCATACCAAGTCGGCGCAAGGATCATCGCGGCGGCGAAAAGTTGGGCGCGGGTCAGCCGACGTTCGCGCCGTGCGACCGGGTTTTCGTCCTGCGTCAGTCCCCAGCCCGCATAGAACGGCTGCCCGAAAACGCGGGGGCGGTGCCCCGCCATGATCGCCTCGAAGCCCAGCTGGGATGAGACGGTGTAGACCCCGATCGCGCCTTCCAGAAGTTTCCAAGGAGATACCGGAGCGTCCAGAACCGAGATATGTCCGTGGGCATGTCCGTCCGTGTAGTAGCCCTGCCGGTGCCCCAGCGCGGTCTCGGGGTGGGTCTTGATGACCACCCGTGCGCCGGGATGCTCCTCCTGCGCGAAGACCAGCATTTCGCGGAATGTACCCGCCGTGGCCCCACCATACTCGATCGACGCATCGCCCCGGGTCTGATCCAGCACCAGCACGTAGCCAGGATCGGGAACCGGCAGTTCGGGGTCAAAATTGTTGTATTTTGAAAGGTGTGAAGCCCTCAGGCGTTCGATACCGTCGCGTGCGCGTTGCAAAACTGCGCTGTCATCCAGAGGAGCCGTTGCCAGGATATGTTCGATTTCGGACGGTTGCGAGCTGTCGAAATGCACGCCCCTGGGGTCGATCATCAACCCGAGCGGCGGGTCCGCACCTTCGCGCCCCGGTTGGATCGAGCGGAGGAAGGCGTCTTCGACCCGGACGACCGGCGCGCCGGTCCAGCCGGCGACTGCCTCGCCCCGCGGCGCGGTCGGGCTGCGACCCCAGACGCCGATCCGGTCTGCCGGCCCGCTCGGTTTGCCGATCCGGATGTCGTAGCCCGCCAGCGTCAAGATGCGGCGGATGCGCGGCTGGGTCAGAAACCCGCCCGAAAACACGAAAAGCCGCCGGGGATCAGCCCCGACGGCCTCATCGTTGATCGCCGGTTTCATCAGAGGCCGGTGGCCCGGGAGACTGAATTGGCGGAGTTCAGCGTGCCGGTCAGGGCCGAGATCGTCTTGTACCACTGCACATAGGGCGCTTCGGTCACATAGACGGTGTCGCCGTCGCGGATCATGAAGTCGCGGGCGTCGAACATGCCGTTCGGCTCGGTCAGATTCAACACATAGGCAATGCGCTGCGGACCGATCAGATCGGGCCGGCGCAATATGGCGCGGGCTGTCTCCTCGCTCTCGTCGCGCAGCACAAAGACGCCGGTCGGGTCGGCTAAGTTGGTCGAAAGGCCGCCGACTTGGGCAAGGGCCTCGATCGCCGAAAGGTTCTGCGTTTCAAACGGAACACGGCTTTGCGCCCCCGTCGCGCCCATCGCCGTGAAACTGCGCTGGTCAGCTTCGACGAGGATCACGTCGCCGGGTCTGAGTGCGATATCCATGCGGGGATTGGCGTAAAGATCCTTGAGCCAGACGCGCCCGGTCTGGCTGCCGCGTGTCACGACGATCTGCGCCACTTCCGGCTCGACCGTGACGCCCCCCGCCTTGGCGATCATCGCCGCGAGCGACCGGGTCGGGCGTTCGATCGGATAGACGCCCTGTCCGCCGATCGCACCCATCACGGAAACGGTCGCACCGTCGCCCGCCATGCGCGTGACCCGAACCTGCGGATCGGGGGTCTGTTCGTCCAGCTTTCCGGTGATCACGCGCCGTAGCGCTTCGGGCGAATTCCCCGAGGCCCTGATCCGGCCGGCATACGGCACGAAGATATAACCGTCGCCGTCGACCTGAACCTCGGTCAACCTGGTCGCACTCTGACCCTCGCCGGCAAGAAGTCCGTTATCCACGTTTTCCCAGATCTCGAGCCCAAGCACGTCGCCGGCCTGGATGCTGTCGGATCCGACAAGTCCCGCCTTCTGGAACTGCGAGGAAAATCCCAGCGCCGGGATCGAGGATGTCAGCCGCGCCACCTCCTGATCGACCGGCACGATGAAGGCATTGCCGCTCTTCTCGACCGCGCTGTCATACATCTCTCGCTTGGTGGGGCCGGAACGCGGCAAACCGCAACCGGCCAGTGCGCCGACAAGCAGCAGCAGGACCAGGGTTCTGGCCCCGCGGATTCGGTTGGTTTTCACTGCTCGGGCTCCTCTGACCGGGAAACTGCCTCAAGTTTTCTTTTCAGGTTACAGAAAGCGGGGTTCTTTTTCTAGTCACCCGTTGCATCGCCCCTCAACTGTTGCCGAGGGGTCGCTTTGCGTGTGGTGAGCGCGTCATACGGATCTTCGCGTGCAAGGATCATGTCGACGACCTGACGCAGCAGGAAGCGCCGGCCACGAGCGGAGTAGAAACCGCCGGGAACCTGAGAGGTTTCAAGAAGATAGTGCCGGTAGTCACGATAGGCTCTTGCGTCCGGCCGGTCGGGCGCTGCGAAGAACTCCGCCAGCGGCTGATCCGAGATGAACTCGGGCTTGTTGTAAACGGATCGGCCAAGGGTCTTGAGCGGCAAACCCCGCCAGAGCACCTGTTGGCCGGCGGTCGAATTCACGGTCACCGCGCTTCGCGCGCCGTTCAGCAGGCGGGCGAGCTTGCCGCCGCGCACGAAGTGGACGCGGTGCGTAATGCCGAGCCTGGCGGCGGTTTCCCGGATGGTCGTCGTCACGGCGCTGCGTTCGTCTTCGAGCGGATGGGCCTTGAAGACGACGTGGTGGTGCGGAGGCGCGCCCTCGGCAAAACCGGCAAGGCAGAGTGCGATGACATCCGTCATCGACGCGAAATCGGAATGAACCCGAAAGCTTGCGTCATGTTCAAGCTGCATCAGGATCAAATGATAGGGATAGCCACCCAGCCGGATTCGCGCCGTCGCGATCCCGCGTCCGATCCGGTGGGCGGGCATCAGCAGTAGGCGACGAAGATAAAGGCGGAACTCCTGGGCGACCGTGACGCCGCGATGCGACCGGAAGTTCCGGTAGCGCCGGTTCATCGCCATGACCATGAAGTGATAGAGCGCGCCGTAGAAGATGTGCTCGCGCATGTCGCCCCAGGTGGCGGGCGCCTCGGGCTGTTCCATCGCCGACCGGGCGAGGGCGGCGCGCATCTCCTCGACGCCGATCCGCGTCAGGCGCGAATTGCCGTTCGACCCGCCGCGTTCATAGGTCGCCCAATAGGGCCGCAAATAGCCTTCCTCGAAGATATGCACGGTGATCCCGCGTTCCTTGGCGATGGCAATGGCTTCGGCATGAATCGGCCGGCCTTCGCCATAGACGATCAGATCGGTGATCGCGCGGTCGCGCATCAATGCCCGGCAGGTCGCTGGCCATTCGCCGGGGGCGTCGGTGAAGGCGATGTAATTCGGCAGACGCCAGAAGAACTGGTCGCCCCGATTGAAGCCGACGCGGCAGACTTCGGCACCGGCGTCGGTCAGAAGCTGGCTCAGCTTGCGGAAGAACGGTCCATGCGGCCCCTGAAGCATCAGGAACCGGCGCATTCCGTCCGAACTGCGGGTCTTGCTGGTCATCTCGTTGGTGTCGCCGATGGGTGGCCCGTTCTGACGTCCAAGGCGCCCGCGCACAAGAGGCGATCGCCTCGGGCCCAGCGCCGACCATGCTTGCCGGGTCTTGCGATGAGATGGTGCAAAGGCTAGGCAAGAGGCGAAGGAGCTCGCCCATGTTTACAGGCATCGTCAGCGATATCGGCGAGGTGATCGCACTGCGGCAGGAGGGCGATCTGAGGGCGCGGATAGCGACCTCGTATCCCATCGCCGGGATCGATATCGGTGCGTCCATCTCTTGCGACGGCGTCTGCCTGACGGTGATTGAAACCGGCAACGACCCGCGGGGCTGGTTCGACGTGCAGATATCGGCGGAAACCGTGACCAGGACAAATATCGGGCGGAATGGCTGGGCGGTCGGCAAGCGGCTCAACCTCGAACGTGCGCTGAAGGTCGGCGACGAGCTTGGCGGTCACATCGTCTCGGGCCATGTTGACGGCGTCGCCGAGATCGTGTCGATGCGGGATGAGGGGGACAGCACCCGCTTTACCTTCCGCGCGCCGGCGGCGCTGGCCGGCTTCATCGCGCCGAAAGGATCGGTGGCGTTGAACGGCACCTCGCTGACGGTGAACGAGGTCGAGGGTGCGGAATTCGGCGTGAACATCATCCCGCATACCAAGGAGGTTACGACCTGGGGCAACGCGGCGGTCGGCGATCTCGTCAACCTGGAGATCGACACTCTGGCCCGTTACGTCGCGCGGATGCGGGATTGGGCGGCACAGTAATCGGCTCCTCCGGGCTGGCCAAAGCAGTGACGTTGAGCTATCGCGGCGTCAGTTGAGAAATGACGACGGCACACAGCATGATCAACGATCTGAAAAAGGCGATCTCCCCGACCGAGGAGATCATCGACGAAGCGCGCAACGGCCGCATGTACATCCTCGTCGATCACGAGGATCGCGAGAACGAGGGCGATCTGGTGATTCCGGCGCAAATGTGCACCCCCGCAGCGATCAACTTCATGGCGACCCACGGCCGTGGCCTCATCTGCCTTGCGCTGCCCTCGGCGCGGATCGAGGCGCTGGGCCTTTCGCTCATGTCGACGAAGAACTCCTCGCGCCATGAAACCGCATTCACCATCTCGATCGAGGCGCGCGAGGGCGTTTCGACCGGCATTTCGGCTCATGACCGGGCGCTTACGGTTTCTGTCGCGATCGACCCGACCAAGGGGCCTGCCGATATCGCGACGCCCGGACACATCTTCCCGCTTCGGGCGCGCGAGGGTGGCGTGCTGGTCCGCGCGGGGCATACGGAGGCGGCGGTCGACGTTTCGCGTCTGGCGGGCCTCAACCCTTCTGGTGTGATCTGCGAGATCATGAACGAGGATGGCACGATGGCGCGGCTGCCCGATCTGGTGGCTTTCGCGCAAAAGCACGCGCTCAAGATCGGCACCATATCTGACCTCATCGCCTACCGGCGGCGCCACGACAACCTTGTGCGCGAAACCGCGACGAGCACCGTGAACTCCGCCTATGGCGGCGAATGGACGATGCGCATCTTCACCGACCAGACCGAAGGGACCGAGCATGTCGTTTTGACCAAGGGCGACGTGACGACGGCAGAGCCGGTGCTGGTGCGGGCCCACGCGCTCAACATCCTCGAGGATGTGCTCGCGCTTGGCCCGTCTGCCGAGGGCGAGCTGGCGAGGGCGATGCGGATCATCGCCGAGGAAGGGCGCGGAGCGGTCTGCCTGTTCCGCGACCCCAAGGTCAAGCTGATCGTCGAGGAGGATGACGGACCGCGCACCATCAAGCAGACCGGGCTCGGTGCGCAGATCCTCTCGACCATGGGGTTGAAGAAGCTGATCCTGCTGACGGATTCGCCTCTGACGCGCTATCTCGGGCTCGATGCCTATGATCTTCACATCGTGGGCACCCGGCCCATCACCGAGGGCTGAGACATGGCTGGTACGGAAACCCACGACACGCTCGCCCTGCCTGCATTCGACAGGCCGGTCAAACTGCTGATCGTCGTCGCGCCCTACTATCGGGACATCGCCGACAATCTCATCGCCGGTGCCAGGGCGGTGGCGAACGACGCCGGCGCCGAGGTCGATCTGGTCGAAGTGCCGGGGGCACTTGAGGTGCCGACGGCCATCGGCCTTGCCTTCCGGCTTTCCAATTATGACGGGTTCGTGGCTCTCGGCTGCGTGATCCGGGGTGAGACGACGCATTATGACACGGTCTGCAACGACAGCTCACGCGGGCTTGCGCTGCTGGGCCTCGAAGGCGCCTGCGTCGGCAACGGCATCCTCACGGTCGAGACCCGGGCGCAGGCCGAAGTGCGCGCCGACCCGAAGGGCCAGAACAAGGGCGGGGGTGCCGCAGCGGCCGCCTTGCATCTGGTGGCGCTTTCCCGCAAATGGGCGCGCCAGACCAAGGGGATCGGCTTCAAGCCCGCGGGCGAGGAAATCCGGATCGCAGGCGAGACCAAAGGACCATCCCGCGCATGAGCGCCGAGACGACCAAACCCAGTGCCGCTTCAAGACGCCAGATGAAATCGGCGGCGCGACTCTATGCCGTGCAGGCGCTCTTTCAGATGGAGGCCGCGGGCCAGTCGGTCGACAAGGTGCGCCGCGAATTCGAGACGCACCGCTTTGGCGCGGTCTACGAAGATGACGAGATGGCTGACGGCGATCCCGAGCTTTTCCGCAAGATCATCGAAGAGGCGGTCGACAGGCAGGCGAAGATCGACCAGATGACCGATCGGGCGCTGGTTGCGAAATGGCCGATCGACCGGATCGACCCGGTGCTTCGGGCACTCTTCCGTGCTGCCGGGACAGAGCTTCTGGACGCGGCGATGCCGCCCCGGGTGGTGATCACCGAATATGTCGACATCGCCCGCGCCTTCTTCCCCGAGGGGAAGGAGCCGAAATTCGTCAACGCTGTCCTTGACCACATGGCGCACGAGACGCGGCCGGACGGATTCTGAGCGCCGGCTCAGAGTTCCCGGTCGGTAATGGCGAGCGCTTTGCCCTTCGCTTTGGCGTAGCGACGACGAAAGCGGGTGCGGATGCCCGGATTGGCGATCCGCCAGGCCGCCGGATCGGTGAGGAAACCGCCCGTTTCAAGTTGTTCGGCAACTTCCGCGAAGTCGATCTCGGCGAAGTGATCCCAGGGTCGGGCACGGGCGCCTTCGCAAGCCCACATCCGCCGGATCGCGTCGATGATGACCGGCTTGCGCCCGGTGAAGCCCTCGATCTGCGGCGCGATGTCGACCGTGCCAGAGCGGCGGCGCAAGATGATTCCGGTCTCGAGATTGCGGTTGGATGCCGCCGCCACGACGTGAAAGGCGGAAGAATCCAGCCCGACGACGACCCGGGCGGCCCGGTAGGCGGCGATCTGTTCGGCAAGTGAATGCCGTTCGGGCGCATAAAGCGTGTAACCCTGCGCCTCCATGTTCGCTTCCAGCAGGTCTTCAGAGATCACGCCGCCGCGGTTGAGGCTGTAGCCCGCGCGGGAGATGAAGATCCTGTCGGGTCCGTCCGGGGCTATTCGGGCGCTGGCCTCGGCAAAGAAGCGATGCAGGGCTGGTCCGCCGGCGGCATGACGTCCAAGTCCACCGAGCTGGCGAGGAACATAAAGACGTTCGATCCGGGTGGGCTGGCTGATCACCCGCAACGGAGCATCGACGCCGAGCGTCTCGAAGATCACCCGGTGACGGCCGACTTCGGTTTGCGAACTGCTGAAACCGACGAAGACGACCGAGTCGATTTGATCCTTGAGCGCGGGATAGGCATGCAGGCGCGCCGTCGATTCCACGAATACATGGCCGAAATGATAAAAGATCATCCCACCGAAGAGATGTGTCCCCGCAAGTTCGTCTACATCTTGGGACACGATGCGGCCTTCCGGGTTGTTCATCCTCGCCGCCCGCCAGGTGTCGGCATGGGGAATGATCGCACCATCGCGGTCGATCACCGCATAGTTGTTTCGGGACCAATGTTTGGTCGAAGGAAGTATGACCGCATTTTCATGCAGGGTCGTCAGCGGTCCACCTGTCATGGAGGCGGAGATGTCTGTCTTGTCCATGCTGCAGCCATAGCGGCGCGCCATGCTTCCGTCCAGATCGCGGCTGCGCCGCGTCGCTTGCGACAGTTTTTCACGCGCCATTCCGGCGGTTCGGCGCTATATTGACGCTGAAAGGGGTCGCCATGCCGAAACTCGTCCGTCTTTACATTGTCAATGTCGTCATCGGGTTCCTGCTGTCTGTAGTTTTCGTCGCCGCACTCCTGTGGCTGAACGTCGCCAATCTCTGGCACCTCGTCTCGACCTCCGACATCGGCTGGATCGCGGTGGTCATGCTTGTGGTGTTCAACGGCATCGTGTTCGCGGGCGTGCAGTTCTCCATCGCGATCATGCGGATGGCGCAGAGCGACGCGCGCGGCGGTGGCGGCAAGCCTGCATCGGCGATGCCGACAGTTGCGCAGCCCGCACTGGCCACGATCGCCCGTCCGGCCGGCAAGGGGCAAGGCTGACCCGCTGCGCCGCGAAAGCGATGGCCCGTTGCCGGACCGGCCCGGGACGTTCTAGACAGTCGCATGGACTTTTCACTGATACGAACGTTTCTCGAGGTTTCGGCAGCCGGCTCTTTCGGCATCGCGGGTGAACGTCTGTTCATCTCGCAATCAGCGGTGAGCCTGAGAATCCAGCGGCTTGAGGATGAGATCGGCCGCCCGCTCTTCACCCGGTCGAAGGCTGGCACCGACCTGACACCCGCAGGGCGGGAATTCGAACGCTACGCCCTGTCGTTGACCAAGATCTGGGAAGAAGCGCGCCAGCAGGTCGCCATTCCCGAGAGCTTCAGGGCATCCCTGTCGATCGGCGCACAGTATTCACTCTGGCCCCGGCTGGGTTTCCGGCTTGTCGACGGGCTGCGTATCACGATGCCCGATCTTGCCCTTCGCACCGAACTCGGCATGCCCGACCGGCTGACGCGGCTGCTGGTCGAAGGGATGCTGCAGGTCGCAATCATGTACACGCCGACGTTGCGCCCCGGCCTGACCGCACGCCTTCTGATGAAAGAGAAGCTGGTGCTGGTCGCCTCTTGGGAGAATCCGAAGCGCGAGGACTTGCCGGGCCGCTACGTATTCGTGGACTGGGGCCCGGAGTTTGTTCAGGCCCATGCGCTGCACCTGCCGGAACTGACCGATCAGGGGCTGACCTTCTCGCTCGGCGCGCTCACCGCCGAATTCATCTCGCGGCGTTCCTATGCGGGCTATCTGCCGGAACGGTATGTCAGGCGCTACTGCGAATCGGGCCTGCTGCACCTTGTTCCGGAGGTGCCGAGTTTCCCCTATCCGGTGTGGTCCGTGTGGCGCGAGGATCTTGACCCCGAAATTGCGGCGCAGGCTGAGCGCGTTCTTGCCGAAGTTGTTTCACGAATGGATCTTGAAACCGGAGCAAGTCTGGATGCGCTTCGCCAGCTAATTGCGCCGTCTGATTGACTGTTTCCCGCGGCCAACTTTAATATGATCAAAACTCATTGCAACAATGAGTAATATTCGTATTGCCAATTTGTCACGCTTTTCATGATCGTTTTGCAGCATCCTATCCGTGTGGCGCATGGCGACCTATCTCCGGCTTCTCAGTCACGACCGCGGGCGCTGCTGCCCGCAGTATCTGGAAAGGATTGCAGATGACCTACGCAACCAAACTCGCTTCTGTCTCGGCACTGGCCATGATGATGGCCGCGCCGGCATTCGCGCAGACGCTGATCGGCGACCGCGCCCTGGACGACCGCATCTCGGACATCGAGATCGAGACGCAGCGCGAAATGGCGCGCTCCAAAGACAGCGTCCGCTACACTTTCGGAACCGGTGAACGTTCCACGCGCGGCAGTCTCTCGGCGACCTATTCGGGCGCCACGGGCAACACCGACACGCAAGACTTTGCCGCCGGCGGCCGTTACCAGATGCGGTTCGGTCCCTGGACCCACGGCCTCGGCTTCGCGTTCAAGTACGGTGAGGCGAACAGCGTGAAGAACGAAGAAAACGCCTTCGTTATCTACGACGTGACCCGTTCGTTCAGCGACCGTTTCTACGTCTTCGGCGTCGGTCGGCTTGAGGTGGACGACTTCGCGTCGAACAAGAAGGACGCGTTCGTCGGTTTCGGCCCGGGCTACCGTCTGATCAACACCGATGACGTGGCATGGCGTGTTCAGGCCGGTGTCGGCGCGCGCTACACCGAGCTTCAGAACGGTGTCGACGATACCGAAGCGGCCGCGATCCTGTCCTCGCGTCTCTTCTACCGGATCAGCGACACGGTGGCGCTGACGAATGACACCGACATCCTCGGTTCTGACGTCAACACGCTTTTCACCAATGACATCGGTGTGAACTTTGAGCTTGGCGGCGCCCTTTCGACCCGCATCGGCTACCGGACGGAATACGACACCGATCCGCTGCCGGGTCTGAAGCATACCGACAATACTCTGAACGTCTCGTTGATCTACAGCTTCAACTGACGTTTCGCGGAGCGGGAAAAACCAACTGGGGCGGAGCAATCCGCCCTTTTTTTTCGCTACGCGGCGGAAGTGGCGGGAACCGCGGCAGCCGTGAAGGCGTGTTTTTCCCGAGAGCCTGGTTTTACCAGGTGGGCGCCAGATACCGGGACCACGATCCCGGCAGAGCCAGCTCCCTCGGAAGAGATTATCGGCCACTGGAAAAGGGCCTCGCACGAGAGGGGCAGAACCCGCCACGACCAGAGATAGGCGCGCAACGGCGATTGCGCAAGTCTTGCGGCGTGTTCCCTTTATGTTCATAGTATGCGCATGATCCAGGATCCCATGCCCGGCCAGCTTCTCGCGCGCGGCGTTTGCCGCCATCTTCTCCACCACGGATTCGTCACCGTGGAGGAACTGGTGCCCACGCCCGGTCTGCGGGTCGATGTCATGGCGCTGGGCCCGAAGGGTGAGTTGTGGATCGTCGAATGCAAGTCGAGCCGGGTGGACTTCACCTCGGACCGCAAGTGGCAGAACTACCTGGAATGGGGCGACCGGTTCTTCTGGGCGGTCGATGCCGAGTTTCCGCTTGACCTGTTGCCCGACGGGACCGGGCTGATCCTGGCCGATGCCTATGACGCCGAGATCGTGCGGATGGGGCCGGAAACACCGCTTGCCGGCGCGCGGCGCAAGGTGATGCTGCAGAAATTCGCCCGCCACGCAGCCCTCAGGCTGCAAGATGCGCGCGATCCGGGCGTCACTTCTTCCGGGATTTCCCTTTAGGACCCTGACCCATGCCACGCGCGGCCTCGGCCGCCGCGCGCAACTCCTCGGCGATCTCCTCGGCCTCTTCCGGGTCGAAATCCAGCGGAAGATCAACGCCCTCGGCCTCGACATAGATGCGGACCATTCCGAGCGTGGTGGGGCCGATCTGCAGATTGGCGGCGATGTCGCTTTGCTTGTCGATGCCCATGACGGTCTCCATAGGTGATCCGTTTTCGCTAGCGCGGAAATCGGGGCGGGGCAAGGCGGATGAGCGCGGGTTCCGGGGCAATCTGTCACTTGCATTCGAAGGGTCGCGGGGCTAAATGGCCCCGAGTGCCGACGTAGCTCAGTTGGTTAGAGCACCAGATTGTGGATCTGGGGGTCCCCCGTTCGAGCCGGGGCGTCGGTACCATCCCAGCACATGGCGAGCGGCAGGGTTTCCGCTTTCACACCCGCGCGAGGCGGTTTGCTTTTCCGCGCGCCATCACCCATCTTGGCAAGGCAGCATGCCGAAGCGGGGAACGGAATGACAAGGCGCTACGAAAAAAGCGAGGAGGCGATCCGGCGGCTGACGCCGGAGCAGTACCGCGTCACGCAGGAGAATGGAACCGAACGGGCCTTTACCGGCGCGCTGACTGACAACAAGGCGCCGGGGATCTATGTCGACATCGTTTCCGGCGAGCCGCTCTTCGCTTCGTCCGACAAGTTTGAATCCGGCTGCGGCTGGCCGTCGTTCACCAAGCCCATCGTTGCCGCGCATGTGGCCGAGCTTGAGGACCGGACCCACGGCATGATCCGAACCGAGGTGCGCTCGACGCACGGCGACAGCCATCTCGGCCACGTCTTTCCCGACGGCCCCCGCGACCGGGGCGGCCTGCGTTACTGCATCAACTCGGCCTCGCTGCGCTTCATTCCGAAGGAAGAGATGGAGGCGGAGGGCTATGGCGACTATCTGGATCAGGTGGAGGATATCTGAATGAGCGAACGTGCAGTGCTGGCGGGCGGCTGTTTCTGGGGCATGCAGGATCTGATCCGCAAGCTGCCGGGGGTCGAGAAGACGCGCGTGGGCTATACCGGCGGGGACGTGAAGAACGCGACCTATCGCAACCACGGAACCCATGCCGAGGGGATTGAGATATTGTTCGATCCGGCGCGGATCAGCTACAGGCGGCTTCTGGAGTTCTTCTTCCAGATTCACGATCCGACGACGCCCAACCGTCAGGGCAACGACAGGGGCATGTCCTACCGATCGGCCATCTATTACGTCGACGAGGCGCAAAGGCAGGTGGCGCTGGACACCATCGCCGATGTTGATGCCTCCGGCCTCTGGCCGGGCAAGGTCGTGACCGAGGTCGAGCCGGCTGGTGAGTTCTGGGAGGCGGAACCGGAGCATCAGGATTATCTTGAGCGTTTGCCGAACGGCTACACCTGTCATTTCCCGCGCGCCGACTGGGTTCTGCCCAAACGCACCGAGGCGGCGGAATAGGCAGGGCGAGCCGGAAAGGGGCAAGGATGCCGGACGACGGCTTGGACTTCGCCTTCGACAACTCTTATGCGCGTGAGCTTGACGGCTTTTACGTGCCCTGGAAGGGTGCGGTCGCCCCCGCGCCCCGGATGGTGAAGTTCAACCGCGCCTTGGCTGAGGACTTGGGGCTGGACCCGACGGCACTTGACGGGCCGCAGGGTGCCGCGATCTTCACCGGCTCGGTTGCGCCCGCCGGGGCCGCACCGCTCGCCATGGCCTATGCCGGGCATCAGTTCGGTGGTTTCTCGCCTCAGCTTGGCGATGGCCGTGCACTCCTGATCGGCGAGGTGATCGACAGTGCGGGCCGGAGGCGCGACATCCACCTCAAGGGGTCGGGCAGGACGCCGTTCTCGCGCGGCGGCGACGGCAAGGCGGTTCTTGGCCCGGTGCTGCGCGAATATCTGATCGGCGAGGCGATGCACGCGCTTGGCATCCCGACGACGCGCGCCCTCGCCGCGGCCCTGACCGGAGAGGCGGTCCTGCGCGATACCGGGCCGCAGCCGGGGGCAGTGCTCGCCCGCGTCGCGTCCAGCCATCTCAGGGTCGGCACGTTCCAGTTCTTCGCCGCGCGGGGCGAGGCAGAAAGGGTGCGCCAGCTTGCCGACTATGCCATTGCCCGGCACTATCCCGAACTTCTGGGTGATCCGAGCCCCTATCTGGCCCTTCTTGCCCGCGTGACCGGGGCGCAGGCGGCGCTGATCGCGCGCTGGATGCATGTGGGGTTCGTCCACGGGGTGATGAACACCGACAACATGACGATCTCGGGCGAGACGATCGATTACGGTCCCTGCGCCTTCATCGAGGCCTACGATCCGAAGGCGGTCTTCAGCTCCATCGACCAGTTCGGGCGCTACGCCTATGGCAACCAGCCGACCATCGCTCAGTGGAACCTTGCGCGGTTGGCCGAGACGCTTCTGGATTTGATCAATCCTGACGACGCCGACGATGCCGTCGTCCAGGCGACCGCCGTGATCGAAGGGTTCACGCAGAGCTATCGCCGTGCGTGGCTGGACGGCATGCGCGCCAAGCTCGGGCTTGTGCTCGAGGACGATGGCGACCGGGCGCTCGCCGATGACCTCTCGTCGACGATGGAGGGCCAGAGAGTCGACTTCACGCTCTTCTTCCGGGCGCTTGCCGATGCGGTCGGAGGGGCTGACGACCCGGTGAAGGCGCTTTTTGGCGACCCGGCACGACCCGAGGCTTGGCTGGCGCGCTGGCGGTCAAGAATTGCGGGTGAAAACCGCGATCCGGGCGCTATCCGCGCGGCGATGAACAAGGTCAATCCGCTCATCATTCCACGCAATCACAAGGTCGAGGAAGCGCTGGACTCCGCCATCTCCGGAGATCTTGATCCCTTCGAACGCCTGCTGGACGCCCTGTCCCGTCCCTATGAGGCCCGCGCAGGGTTCGAGGGCTACGACGCACCCGCCCCCGACGGGTTCGGCCCATATCGGACCTTCTGCGGAACCTGACCCAACCCCCGAAAGCACCGCAGATCAAGCTGGTTGACGAGGGGGCACAAGACGCGCCACACTGATTTGATCAAAATATGGGGGGAGCCGTGGCGGAACAGCCAGCCGTTGAGGCACGAAATGCGGCCAAGGTTTTCGGCGCGGGGGAACATGCGGTGCGCGCGCTCGACGATGTGTCGGTCGCGATCGAGAAGGGCGAGTTCTTTACCCTGCTGGGGCCTTCCGGCTGCGGGAAGACAACGCTTCTGCGGCTGATCGCCGGGTTTGATACCCCCACCTCGGGCCAGATCGTCCTCGACGGCAAGGACATCACCAACGATCCGCCGAACCGCCGTCCGGTCAACACGGTGTTCCAGAGCTATGCGCTCTTTCCGCACCTGACGGTTGCCGACAATATCGCCTTTGGTTTGCAGATGCTCGACCGGCCCAAGGCCGAGATCACCGGGACGGTCGACAAGATGCTTGCGCTGGTCAAGCTTGAGGCGATGGCAGGGCGCAAGACCGCGCAGCTTTCCGGCGGCCAGCAGCAGCGCGTGGCGCTGGCGCGTGCGCTCGCGCCGCAACCCAAGGTTCTTCTTCTGGACGAACCGCTGTCGGCGCTGGATCTGAAATTGCGCAAGGAAATGCAGGGCGAACTGAAGCGCCTTCAGATGCAGACCGGGATCACCTTTGTCTTCGTCACGCACGATCAGGAAGAGGCGCTGACGATGTCGGACCGGATCGCCGTGATGAGCGCAGGGAAAATCCTTCAGACCGGCACACCGCGCGATATCTACACCCATCCGGCCGACCGCTTCGTCGCGAGCTTCATTGGCGAGACGAACATCCTCACCGGCACGTCGGCTGGCGGAGGCCGGGTCAGGCTGGACGGCGGCGGGGAGGTGCAGCTACCCGAGCGGCTGGCACCGGCTTCGGGGGCGAACGTGAGCCTCGCAATCCGGCCCGAACAGGTGCGGATCGAGCCTGCGGGCACCGCGGGCGCTCTCGCCGCCACCGTGACGGAAACCGTCTATTTCGGGACCGACATTCATTGTCATGTCGAGATCGCGGGCGGTGCCGAAGTCGTCGCGAGGTTGCAGACGCCCGCATCCGGCGCGGCGGCCCATCAGCGGGGTGACAAGGTCGGACTTCGCCTGCCGCCCGAAGCGCTGCAGGTTCTGGGGGACTGAGGATGAGCACGAACGAACAACGCGCGCGGCGCGAGAGCATCCGCGACAGCTGGCTGCTGTCGACGCCCGCGCTCGTTCTGCTGACCATCGGCGCCGCGGGGCCGCTTCTCATCGTGCTGGTCTATTCGTTTCTCACACCCGGAACATACGGGAACGTCGTCTGGGAGCCTTCGGGCAAGGCCTGGTTCAACATCTTCCTGCAACGCGACATCTTCGACGACACGCTCGGCTGGGCGGATGCGCATCTGACGATCTTCTGGCGTTCGGTGAAGCTTTCGATCCTGACGACGCTGATCACGTTCGCGGTCGGCTTCCCTACGGCCTGGTTCATCGCCACCCAGCCCCCAAATCGCCGCGCGATGTGGCTGTTCCTCATCACGATACCGTTCTGGACCAACCTTCTGATCCGCACGTTCGCGATCAACGAGGTGATCCGGAACGAAGGTATCCTGAATTCGTTCCTGATCTGGGCCGGCGTTATCGGCACGCCGATCCAGCTTCTTTATACCGACACGGCGGTGCTGATCGGCATGGCCTATGTCTATCTGCCGCTGATGGTTCTGCCGCTTTTCGCAGCGATCGACCGTTTCGACATGCGGCTGCTCGAAGCGGGCTACGACCTCTACGCGAGCCGCTGGCGCGTGCTGCGCCGCGTCATCCTGCCGATCGTCAAGCCGGGCATCGTGGCGGGCTCGATCCTGGTATTCGTGCCATCGCTCGGCGCCTATGTCACGCCGCGTGTCCTTGGCGGCGGCAAGAACATGATGATCGGCAACTTCATCGAGCTGCAATTCGGCCAAGGCAGGAACTGGCCCCTCGGCTCGGCGCTGTCGATCCTTCTTCTCTTCATCGTCATGGTGGCGCTGCTGATCTATGTGCGCACGGCCAACCGGGAGACCGGGCATGGCTAACCGCCCGTTTTCGGTCACTCGCCTGCCGGGCTTCGCGACCGTCGCGATCCTTGCCTTCGTCGTGCTCTACCTGCCGATCCTGACGCTGGTCGCCTATTCCTTCAACGGGGCGCAGTCGATCAGCATCTGGGGCGGCTGGTCGCTGCGCTGGTACGAGGCCGCGTGGGAAAACCGCGCGGTGCAGGAGGCGACGGTGCGATCACTCATCATCGCGGTCTCCGCCTCGCTGATCGCGACAGTCGTCGCGACTATGGCGGCGCTCGGCACGACGCGGCGCGGATCGTTCAGGGGGCAGACCTTCATCTACGTCATGATCAACCAGCCGCTGATGGTGCCCGAAATCGTGACCGCCGTGGCCCTTCTGATCTTCTTCGCATCGATCAAGACGGCGACCGGCTATACCGGGCTTGGCTACCTGATCCTCGCGCATTCGGCCTTCTGCATTCCGTTCGCCTATCTGCCGATCCGGGCGCGGCTTGAAGGGATGGACCTGACGCTCGAAACCGCAGCGGCCGATCTCTATGCCGGCCCCTGGCGCACCTTCCGAAGGGTGACGCTGCCCCTGATGGCGCCCGGTGTCGCGGCGGGCGCGATGCTCGCCTTCGTTATTTCGCTCGACGACGTCATCATCACCGAATTCGTCAAATCAGCGGGACAGGACACGCTGCCGACCTATATGCTGGGGCAACTCAGGCGCGTGGTCACGCCCGAGGTCAACGCGATCTCGACGGCGCTTCTGGTTCTGACCATCCTGCTTCTGACGCTGTTCTTTGTATTAACCCGAAAGCGGGACTAACCCGCACCACAAGACCAACAAGGAGAACGAGAATGAAGAAACTGATGACCGCTACGGCAATGGTGCTCGTGTCGGCCAGCCTCGCGCAGGCCGAAGGTGTGCTGAACATCTACAACTGGGGCAACTACACCAACCCCGACCTGATCAAGAAGTTCGAGGAAGAGAACGACGTCAAGGTGACGATCACCGACTACGACTCCAACACGACGGCGCTGGCCAAGATCGAGGCCGGTGGCCACGGCTTCGACATCGTCGTGCCGTCGCACAGCTATATCCCGATCTTCGTCGAAAAGGGCCTTCTGATGGAGAGCCGGCCCGATCAGATGGAGAATTTCAAGCATGTGGCGCCGCAATGGGTGGATGTCGACTGGGATCCGGGCCGGCACTACTCGGTGCCGTGGCAATGGGGCACGACCGGCATCGCGGTGAACAAGACCGCCTATTCCGGCGACATCAACACATCGGCGATCTTCATGGAGCCGCCGGAAGAACTGGTCGGCAAGGTCAACGTCGTGCCCGAGATGCAGGACGTCATGGCGATGGCGCTCATGTATGCGGGGGGCGAGCCGTGTTCGACCGACAAGGAGGTGCTGAAGAAGGCGCGCGACATGCTCATTGCGGCCAAGCCCAAATGGCAGTCGATGGACTACGGCATGACCGAGAAGATGTCGGCCAATGACGTGATGGCGTCGGTCAACTGGAACGGTTCCACATTCCGCGTTCGGCTCAACAACCCAGATGTGGCCTATGGCTATCCCAAGGAAGGCTACCCGGTCTGGATGGACTCGGCCGCGATCCTTGCCGATGCCCAGAACGTCGACAACGCCAAGCTGTTCCTCAACTTCATCATGCATCCCGAGAACGCCGCGATGATCTCGGCCTTCGCGCGCTACGCGAACGGCATAGCGGGGTCCGAGGAGTTCATGCCCGAAGACATGAAGACGGCGCCCGAAATCGTCGTGCCTGAAGAATTCAAGGCCGCCGGCCGCTTCTCTCCGGCCTGTTCGGAAGAGGCGCAGGGCTACTACAGCGCGATCTGGACCGAACTTCAGAAGTGAGCAAGGCGGGCCGGCGGCATCGTCGCCGGCCCGTGCCGCTCCGGCAGGAATAGCCACGCGCCGCCGCTGGCCCGGGCCGAATGGCGGACCGGTATTTGGACATGTCGGAAAGAATGGCAGCCCGTAGGGGAGTCGAACCCCTCTTTTCAGGTTGAAAACCTGACGTCCTAACCGATAGACGAACGGGCCGCGTTTGGCGTGCGGCGGTGTTTAGGCCACGGGGGGGCGACTCGCAAGGGGGTTTTTTAAGATTCTCGCCCGGTTGGCCCGTGTCAGGCGCGGGCCGCATCCTCGAGGCGGAGCTGGGCTTTTGTCCGGCCCTGCCAGTGGTTGAGCTCGAGACGGCCGGCAAGGTGAAAGCGCATGCCGCCGTGGTTTTCGAGAAGCGGTCCAAGCGGCGTGTCGAAGGCGCCGAAGGCGACGGCTTCGACCGGCGCGCTCAGCCCGTCCGAGAAGCTGATCCGCAAATGGGTCTCGCCGATCCGGCGGGCATGGGTGATGGCCATGTCGGCGAAGGCGAAACGCGGGGCGGGGGCGGCCTGGCCGAAGGGGCCGGCGCGCTCGATATCCTCGATGAGCGCGGGCGTCACCGCGCCGGGCATCAGCAGTCCGCTGAGCCGCAGGTCGCGTGGGCCGATCCCGCCGGCGCCCTGTCGACCGAGCAGCTCGCCGAGCCGCGCCATCGCGTCCTCGACCCGGTCGCGGGCCACCGTCAGGCCCGCCGCCATGCGGTGACCGCCGCCCTTGAGCAGCAGCCCTTCGGCCGCGAGCCGCTGGATCGAGGCGCCGAGGTCGATGCCTTCGACCGAGCGGCCGGAGCCCTTCCCCTCATCCCCGTCAAAGCCGATGACGACGGCAGGGCGGTTCGTGGCCTCCTTGAGCCGCGCCGCGACGATTCCGACGACGCCGGGATGCCAGCCATCGCCCGCGGCCCAGACCAGCGGCGCGTCAAAGCCGCGTTCCTCAGCCTGGGCGAGGGCGGCGTCGCGCACGCGGTTCTCGATCTCGCGCCGCTCGGTATTGAGCGTATCGAGCCGTTCGGCAAGCGCCTGCGCTTCATGCGGGTCGTCGGTGGCGAGCAGTCTCGCGCCAAGATCCGCCGCGCCAATGCGCCCACCTGCATTGACGCGGGGGCCAAGCAGGAAGCCCAGGTGATAGGGCGTGGGCGCGCGGTCCATCCGCGCGACATCGGCCAACGCCCGCAACCCGATCCGCTCGCGCCGCGCCATGACCTTCAGGCCCTGCCGCACGAGCGCCCGGTTGACGCCGGTCAGCGGGGCCACATCGGCGACGGTCGCCAAGGCCACAAGATCGAGCATCGCCATCAGGTCAGGTCCCTTCGCGCCCTCCTCGCGCAGAAGCCGGTTGGCCTCGACCAGCATCAGAAAGACCACCGAGGCGGCGCAGAGATGGCCAAGTTCTCCCGTTTCGTCCTGCCGGTTCGGGTTGACGACGGCAAGGGCGGCGGGCAGGGTCTCTGCCCCCAGGTGATGGTCGAGCACCACCACATCCGCGCCCTTCGCCGCCGCGATCGGGTCATGGCTGAGCGTGCCGCAATCGACGCAGAGGATCAGGTCGTGATCCTTCGCCAGCGCCTCCATGGCGGGGATGTTCGGGCCATAGCCTTCGTCGATCCGGTCGGGAATGTAGAGTGTGGCGGCGTGCCCCACTGCTCTGAGCCAGGTGAGCAGAAGGGCCGCGCTCGATCCCCCGTCGACATCGTAGTCGGCGAAGACCGCGATCCGCTCTTGTTCACGAACCGCCTTGAGGAATCGGCCCGCCGCGAGATCCATATCCTTCAGCGAACGCGGATCGGGCAAAAGATCGCGCAGTTGCGGTTCGAGAAAAAGCAGCGCTCCGGATGGCTCGACGCCGCGCGCAACAAGGACGCGTGCGAGGGCGGACGGTAGGCCCGTTTCCTGCTCCATCGCCTCGGCCAGCCGGTCAGCTTCGATTGACGGCCCTGTCCAGCGGCGGCCGGTGGCCGATCTTTCGACGCCGAGGAAGGCGGGCGTGCTCACTTCACCGGGTTGCGGTAGATCATCCGCCGCACGGAGCCGGTCTTGGACCGCATGAGGATCGTTTCGGTCTCGATGAAGTTCGGCTCGCGCTTCACGCCGCGAACGATCGAACCGTTGGTGACGCCCGTCGCCGCGAAGATCACGTCGCGCGTCACCATCTCGTCGCGCGAATAGACGCGGTTCAGATCCTTGATCCCGGCCTTGGCGGCACGGCCCCGTTCGTCGTCGTTGCGGAAAAGAAGCCGACCCCACATCTGCCCGCCCATGCATTTGAGCGCCGATGCCGCCAGCACGCCTTCGGGCGCACCGCCCGAGCCCATATACATGTCGATGCCGGTGATCTCGGACTCGGCGCAGTGGATCACGCCGGCCACGTCGCCATCGGTGATGAGCCGGATCGCCGCGCCGGTGGCGCGGATCTCGGCGACCATTTCCTCATGCCGGGGCCGTTCGAGGACGCAGACGGTGATGTCGGTCGGCTTGCATTTCTTGGCCTTCGCCAGTTCGACCACCCGGTCTGTCGGACTCATGTCCAGCGAGACCGCGTTTTTCGGCAATCCCGGCCCGATGGCGAGCTTCTCCATATAGACGTCGGGTGCATGCAGAAGCGTGCCGCGCGGGGCCATGGCGATCACGGTCAGCGCGTTCGGCATGTCCTTGGCGGTCAGTGTGGTGCCTTCCAGCGGGTCGAGCGCAATGTCGACCTCTGGCCCGTTCCCGGTGCCGACCTCCTCGCCGATGAACAGCATCGGCGCCTCGTCCCGCTCGCCCTCGCCGATGACGACGGTGCCCCTGATGTCGAGAAGGTTGAGCTGGTCGCGCATGGCGTTGACGGCGGCCTGGTCGGCGGCCTTTTCGTCGCCGCGCCCGATGAGGCGGGCCGAGGCGTGGGCGGCGGCTTCGCTGACGCGGGCGAGGCCGAGCGAGAGCAAGCGGTCGTGGAATTCCTGGGCGTCGGCCATGATTTGTCCCTGTCGATGTGCTTTCCCGCATCTAGCCGGTTGGCGGCGGAAGGGGCAAGGCCCACGCGCGCCCTCAGACGGTTTCGATGCGGATCGCGACGGGTTCGCCCAGCACCACGCCGGTCGGGGGCAGCCGCGTCAGCGCGTGGTCGATTGCGTCCCGTGTCGTCTTGTGGGTGACGATCAGCACCGGTGCGGAGGTGTCCGTGTGGCCGTATTGGCGCATCCTGTCGATGGAGATGCCTTCCTCGCCCAGGACTGTGGCAACCTTGGCAAGCGCCCCTGGCTTGTCCGATAGCTCCATCCGCAGATAATGCGGCGCCGGTGCGGCGGCCTTCGCCGCAACCGGGTCGGCGAGCGATGCGGCGGGCTGGCCGAAGGTCGAGATGCGACAGCCGCGCGCGATCTCGATCACGTCGGACATTACCGCCGAGGCGGTGGGACCCTGGCCCGCGCCCGCGCCTCGCAGAACGATCTGGCCGACGCTGTCGCCTTCCAGCACGACCATGTTGGTGCCGCCCTGCAACTGGCCAAGCGGGCTGTCGTCAGGAACAAGGCAGGGCGACATGCGCTGTTCGAGCCCGCGCCCGGTCATCTGCGCGACGCCAAGAAGCTTGATCCGGTATCCCATGTCTCCCGCGCGGCGAATGTCGTCGATCGACACGCGGCCGATGCCCTCAAGTTCCACGGCATCAAACGACACCTTGGTGCCGAAGGCGATGGAGGCCAGCAGGCTGAGCTTGTGACCCGCGTCGATCCCGCCGACGTCGAGGTTGGGGTCGGCCTCGAGATAGCCAAGCTGGCGCGCCTCCTCGAAGACCTCCGCATAAGGCAGGCCGGCGCTTTCCATGCGCGTGAGGATGTAGTTGCAGGTGCCGTTCATGACACCCATGACGCGGCGGATCTCGTTGCCGGCCAAGCCCTCGGTCAGTGCCTTGACGACCGGGATGCCACCGGCGACGGCAGCCTCGAAGCGGATCACGTGGCCCTTTTTTTCGGCAGCCGCGGCAAGGCTTTGGCCGTGCACCGCCATCATCGCCTTGTTCGCTGTGACCACATCCTTCCCTGCGCCGATAGCGGCGCGCGTGGCGTCGAGTGCTGCACCGTCAGAGCCCCCCATGAGCTCCACGAAGATGTCGACGTCTTTGCGGGCAGCGAGCTTCGTCGGATCATCTTCCCAGGCATAGGTTGAAAGGTCCGCATCGCGGTTCTTGGTCCGGCTTCGCGCCGAGACAGCCGAAATCGCCACGTCGCGACCCGCGCGGCGGGCGATGAGGGCGGCATGGCGCTGGATGATCTTGACCGTGCCAATGCCCACCGTGCCGAGGCCGGCGATACCGAGGCGAAGGGGTTGGGACATGAAGCACTCCGTCGGTCGATCCTTGCCCCGAGGTCGGTCGGAGGGGCTTTCGGGTGTTACTCCGACGCGGCGCGGCTTGCAACGCGAACGGCATCCGGTGGCCGGATTCCTGGCCGGGTGTAGCGACCGGGCCGGCTCAACCGCTCGTGTCGAGTCTGCGGAGCGCTGCCGCCCGGGCCCGGAGCGCCGCAGCCCGCGCCGCCAGTTCCGCCGCAGGATCGGCCGGGGCCGTCTGCGGAAGCATGGCCTGGAGCGTGTCGAACGGAAGCAGGACCGGGTAGGCCGCCTGCTGCGCCTCGGGCGAGAGATTTCCGACGCCCGGCGGCTCGGCACATCCTGCGAGCAGCAGGACCAACAAGGCGGGGATCAAAGGCTGGGCGCGCATGGGGTTCCGGTCCTGGGGCGCAGCCAGACTATCCCGCCCCCGGTGGCTTGGGCAAGCCGCCAGGGATTGTATTGAACGGATGTTCATATAATCTGGCGGCATGGCACGCAAAGTCGGCTCCCACTCCGAAATCACCGGCCCACGCATCCGCGAGGCGGCGCTGCGGCTCTTTGCGCGATACGGATTCGCCGCCGTCTCGATGCGCCAGATTGCCGGTGAGGTGGGGGTGCAGGCCGGGGCGCTCTACCTCTACACCGCCGACAAGGAAACGCTGCTCTTCGATCTGCTGAAAGAGCACATGGATCAGCTGATCGCCGCCTGGGACGCAAGCGCTGATACAGGCGGCCCTAGCGACAAGCTTGAGCGGTTCGTGCGGTTCCATATCGGTTTCAACCTCGATCGGCCCGACGCGGTGTTCCTGTCCTACATGGAGTTGCGCAACCTCGGCCCCGACAACTTCTCGGCGGTCGAGGCGCTCAGGCGCGCCTACGAGGACCGGCTTGAAGTGATCCTGCGGGCTGGGCAGGCGGGCGGCCAGTTCGCGGTTCCGGATACCAAGATCGCGACGCTGGCGATCATCGCGATGCTGACCGGCGTGAATACATGGTATCGCGAGGGGGGGCGGCTTTCCCGCGATGCGGTCGGGGACATCTATTGGCAAATGGTCCGCAAGGCGGTTTCCGCTTGACGGAGGGCAAGCCATGACGGCGGGCGAAGGCACGCTCATCGCCAGCATCACGCCATCGGTCGCACGGCGCGCGTTCGGCGTCGGGGTGCTGCTGACCCTGGGGTCTCTGCTGGTGCTTCTGGCGGTCCTGCGTCCGCCGGCCTCGTTTGTGTCGCAGGTCTTTCTTGTCGCCCTCGGCATCCTGGTGCTGCTGCTCTGCGCCCGCCTTCTTGCATCGACGTCACGTGGGCTTCGGCTGACCGACGAGGGCGTCTTTGACACCGAAGGCCGCGTTGTCGCACGTCTTGGGAACATAGCGCGGGTGGAACGCGGCGTCTTCGCGTTCAAGCCGTCGAATGGGTTCGTCCTTCACCTCAAGGAACGGCAGCCCCGCGCATGGGAGCCGGGGCTCTGGTGGCGCTCGGGTCGCAAGGTCGGTGTCGGCGGTGTGATATCGGGGGCCGAGGGGCGGCAGATGGCCGATCTCATTGGCACCATGCTCGTCCGCGACAGCGGGGACGGGGCGCCGCCGGCCTGAAGCGCGACAGCCCCGGAACCAATGCCCGGGGCCGCTAGTTTTACCGCGGAGTGCAGCGTGTCTTGCCGATCGCGCCGCCCGGTGCGGCTTCAGGCGTCAGCTATCCGGATCGAACGGCGTTCCGTCCCCGTGCGAATTGTCGCTGACGTCGATGTCCTCGTCATAGATGCAGGCCGGTTCTTCGCCGTTGTGCAGATCGAAGGGCACGCAGGAGGCGAAGCGCGGGCGCGTCGGGATATAGGTCGTATACCACTGGGCGTTGATGCCGATGTTGAAGATCGGCTCATAGGCCATGTTGGTTTCGACGATGATGACGGAGTCGCCCTCGGGCATGACCGGAATCCGGCCGGCGTTGCCCTGCAATGTCGCGGTGGTATGCCCGACCGCCGTGCCCGTGCCATAGGACCACGCGACTTCGTTCCGGTTCTGGGCCGCATCCCAGACAACACTCGAGACACGCAGCCAGGTCGGCCGGTTGGACTCGGTCAGATAGTCGAAGATCGTGCCCAGGCCTTCGACGAAGTCGGCGTCGATCGCCTGACCCTGAGGTTGGCGCGAGATGATGTCGGCGACGGCATAGGCCGCTTTCAGGTTGGCATTCTTCTGCCGGTAGGCATCGAAAATCTGGAAGGACGCGACGTACCACCAAAGGATGAAGATCGACGCGATCACGCCCTCGACCGGCATGGAGCCGCGGCTGTCTTCGGCAAAGTCTTTGCCCAGTACTCTCAGGCGGGAAATCATCATAATGTCGGCCTCACGATTCAGGCTCATTCACGTAGGCAGTCTGGGTGACGAGCGAATAGGCGCCGGTGTCGTCCTTGGGAAGGTCCAGACCGACAGCGCTCGTATCGAAGATCGGGTCGAATTTCGCACAGGCGCGAACGAGCATGAGCTGGTCGCCCGCCCCTTGGGTGAATTCGAAGTCGAGCGGATCGAGCGGATTGCCCCGGTCCACGCAGACGGCGCCCGTGTTGAGCGGGGCCCAGGTGACAGTGCTGACCGGGCGCAGCTCGATCAAGAGCACGTTCTTGCAGTCGGGGATCAGCGCCGAGCGGTCGCAGACCATATCGCGGAAGTCACTGTGGCTGATGCCGGGCAGGTGGCCCAGCCTCAGGTCGCGCACCGTGATGTCGAGCGCCCGCTCGAGCATGACCCAGCGGGTCATCAGGATGCCCATTTCAAGCGACGCGACGACAACCGCCATGAAGAACGGCACGAAGATCACGAAGGGGATCGTCGCCGTGCCGTCTTCTTCGCGCAGCTTGGAGCTGAACCACCGGCGCATGATGGAAAGGGGGTTGCCCATCAGTGCGTCAACCGAAGCTTGTTGATCGAGTTGACGATGCCCTCGAAGGCCTTGTTGATGTCGAGACCCTCGACCGAATAGAACCCGGCGTTCTGGCAGGCATTCAGCAGTTGCCGCCCGTCATATGGCGCTTCGAAGGCGATCGTGTAGATCCTCAGGCGCGGGCTTGCCGCCTTGGTCGTGTTGCACATATCGAGCGTACGCTGATCCTTCTCGTTGGCGATGTATGTGGACGGGATCGCGTTCGAGCGGTCCGGGTCCCACTTGTTGCCTTCGGTGCTGTTGTAGGCGTCCCTGACGATCTCGTGCGCGAAGTATTCGAGCGACACGTCATGCCAGACATCGGACCAGTTCATCGGCACGGCTTGCGGGTGGCCGCTCGAATAGCCGTTGTCGCCGCTCACGTTGCCGTAAGGTTGCGTGCGCCACTGCTCCTTCTTGAAACTGTAGTACTTGTTGTTGTTCGGGTTGTAGAGCGAATACTGGTCCTTGCTGTTGTCGTCGGAACTGCTGCTGTTCTCGCGATACCACTTGTTGCGCACGAGAAGGCTCTGGTTGTTTCCGTTGTAGTTGTCGCGCAGCCGATATTCGGTGGTGTTCGCGCCATCCGTCATCAGGACCAGCACTTTCAGAACCTCGCCGTTGTTGTAGGCGTAGGGGCGATCGTCGAACTCCGACGGCAGGTCGCCGTCGGCGATCATGCCGTCAACCACGCCCTGCATGGACGGATCGAGCAGCGCCGCGCCCCATTTCATGCCGATGTCGATCGACGTGTTTCCATACGCGCTGAGGTTGTTGATGTAGTTCTTGATGGCGGTCCGGTCGTCAGAGAACGGAAGGATGTGGCGCGCCGTTGCCGTCGGGCAGTTCAGAAGGCTGCCGCTGAATTCATCGCCAACCCGCGAAGTCTTGTAGAACGGATCGAAGTGCCCGTTGCGCTGATAGACGCGGTCGCCCGGGTTGTTGCCAAAGGAAACCGTCGTCGTGTCGAAATCGCCCAGGGCATCTTCGAACTCGATACAGTTCGAATACGTATGCTCCTGCGTGACGTTGAAATAGCTGATCAGATCATCCGACATCGCGACCTGGGTCGCATAGGGGATGACCGAGATCGACACCTTGCCCGGTTCGGCGGAATCGAAGATCTCGTCGACGAAGTTGCGGGCCGCAGGCTTGAGGCGGGTAAGGCGCTGGTTGGAATTCATGGAACCCGACACGTCCAGAACAAGCGAAATCTCGATCTGGCCGATGCTTTCCTCGGCGGTGGAATTCGCCGGCGCGCCAAGCACCGGGACGCCCACGATCTTCATGAACCAGGTCGGCATTTCTTCGCCCACCACGATCTGCACCTTACGGGAATCGCCATGCGCGCCCTCGGTGACGGTGATGTCGCTGTCGGCGGGCGGCTGAAGTCCGGCCTTGGCGAAATAGTCCCGCACCACGTCTTTCGGCGGCAGCGTCTGCTGAAGGTCGGCGGCGGCCAGCGAGGCGCGGTCAACCGTGTTCTGCAAAAGCGTCCTGCGCTCTTCGAACCGCATGAGGTCGACGGCGAGGCCGGCAAGCACGAGCATCATGCAAAAGCAGAAAAGCCCGAAGATGACCAGCGACCCTTCCTCATCCCGCGCGAAACGCGAGGAGGAACCGGAAACCGAAGTACCGAACCGCTCGAGGCGGGTGGATGCCATATGGCTGGCTTTTGCAAAGAACTTGTTCACTTTATAAACCCTTCCCCAGGTCACACATGCCGGCAGAGGCACAGACATCAGGACGCAGACACAAACATCCATGTTCGACGGATGCGGCAAAACAAGCCCTATCATGAGGCAAAAATGAGGCGGCATCGGCAAGAATCTGCCGATTTGGCGCGATTCAAACCAATATAGTGACAACTTGGCCAGATCGTTCGGCCTCAGGCGACAATATCGGCCCTCAACCTGGGGCTGAGGGTGGAAAACCTAACTCCCGGAGCCGTCGTTTCGCCAACATTTCGCAATGATACAGCACCACTGATTCGTCCACAGGCCAGCCGATTCGGCCGATCCATACGGGTTGTGTTTCCTTAGCGCTCTGGTAACCAAGTGGGTATAGCGGTCTTGCCGGCGGGCTCAGGCTGGCGGATTTGCGCGCATCCGGTCGTCTCAGTCCGGCGACCCAACCAGGAGGTTTTCATGGCCGCGAACGGAGAGCCAAGCTTTCGCCAGTCAGTCGATCTGATGTTCAACCGGGCCGTCAAGGTCATGGATCTGTCGCCGGGCCTCGAAGAGAAGATACGCGTCTGCAACTCCACCTACACGGTGCGTTTCGGGGTCCGGCTGCGCGGCGCGATCCATACTTTCACCGGCTACCGCTCGGTCCATTCCGAACATATGGAGCCGGTCAAGGGCGGCATCCGCTTTGCCACGAGCGTGAACCAGGATGAGGTCGAGGCGCTGGCGGCGCTGATGACCTACAAATGCGCCTTGGTCGAAACGCCGTTCGGCGGCTCCAAGGGCGGGTTGTGCATCGACCCCAGGCAGTATGACGAACACGAAATGGAGCTGATCACGCGCCGTTTCGCATATGAGCTGATCAAGCGCGACCTGATCAATCCCGCGCAGAACGTGCCCGCGCCCGACATGGGCACGGGCGAGCGGGAGATGGCGTGGATCGTCGACCAGTACAAGCGGATGAACACCACCGACATCAATGGTGCCGCCTGCGTGACCGGCAAGCCGCTGAATTCGGGCGGCATCGCCGGCCGGGTCGAGGCGACGGGCAGGGGCATCCAGTATGCCTTGCGCGAATTCTTCCGCCACCCGGGTGACATGGCGCGCGCCGGACTCAAGGACAAGCTCGACGGCAAGCGCGTCGTCGTTCAGGGACTCGGCAATGTGGGTTATCACGCGGCGCAGTTCCTCTCGACCGAGGATGGCGCGCCGATTGTCGGGATCATCGAACGCGACGGCGGGCTGCGCAACCCCGAGGGCATGAATGTGCAGGCCGTGCGCGACTGGCTTGTGGAGCATGACGGGGTGAAGGGCTGCCCGGAGGGCGAATATGTCGCCAACGGCGCGGAGATCCTGGAAGACGACTGCGAAATTCTCGTCCCCGCGGCGATGGAGGGTGTGATCAACAAGGACAACGCCGCGAGGATCAAGGCGCCGCTGATCATCGAGGCCGCGAATGGCCCGATCACGGCGGGCGCCGATGAGATTCTGCGCACCCGCGGCACGATCATCATTCCCGACCTCTACGCCAATGCCGGCGGTGTGACCGTGTCCTATTTCGAATGGGTGAAGAACCTCAGCCACATCCGCTTCGGCCGGATGCAAAGGCGGCAGGAAGAGGCCCGCCACCAGATCCTGATCGACGAGCTTGAGCGCCTGTCGGCCGACAAGGGGCTCGGCTGGACGCTTTCGCCGGGCTTCAAGGAGCAATACCTGCGCGGCGCGGGTGAGCTTGAACTGGTGCGCTCTGGCCTCGACGACACGATGCGCAGCGCCTATCAGTCGATCTCGGCCATGTGGCACAGCCGTCAGGACGTCACCGACCTGCGCATGGCCGCCTATATCGTCGCGATCGACCGGGTAGCCAAGAGCTACCGGTCGAAAGGACTCTGAGCGCGCAGGCGCCGGCTGGCGAAACCGGGGGCCGGGCATGGCCGCCCCACCTCAGCGCCGGATTGGCTCTTCGGGGATCGCATGGTGCCGCGAGAGAGGATTAAGTTCGGCGAATCTTCTTTTTATCCATTGATTTATAAAGAAAATTTTATGGATGCGCCAAACGCGGTGTCGAACCTCGGTGGTGGGCCCGGCCCGTAATCCTGCCGAAAAGTGCGAAGCTGCAACCTTCACTGTCGATGCAGGGCGCATCCCCCGGTGGCCCGCTGCAACACCGCAGGACACCGGCCCGGCGGCGTGTTCCTCCGCCGTTTTGTTGAGCGCCGCGAAGCGGCGCGCGAGATGGCCAATGGCCTTGGCCGCCGCTACCGTTCATAACCAATAGCGCGTCTGGTAGAGGTCGTGCAGACGCTTTTCGTATTCACGATCCTGATGCCAGTTGTCGGGGCGCTGCGGCGCAGCCTCCAACTGTGCGGGCAGGACATCGGTCATGAAGCCGTGGGCGCCCTTGTCGTAGTGCAGGGCGGTCCAGGGGATGAGAAATTCCTCTTCGCCGAAGCCGAGAAAGCCCCCGAACGTCATGATCGCATAGAACACCTGGCCGGAGTGCTTGTCGATCATCAGTTGATCGATGGTACCGACATGTTTGCCGGCCCGGTTACAGACCGCGGTGCCGTTCACATCACTCGAGGACACAAGATCACGTTCGCGGTCATAAGCGATGTCTGGCATGGCGTGACTCCTTTGCAGCTCCAGCGGATGTCGACTGTCCAGCGGGCCGCGCCTCCGTTCCCGAAAGAACACCCGACCTGGCCGGCGTTGGTTTGGCCCGCCGACGGCCGTCCCGGCTGCGCACCGGGGCCGCCGACGGGGTTCCGCTTGCGAGTGGCGGACATCAGTTGCCGGCAGTTCCGTCAGCCGGCGCGGTCGCCGTGGGCGCAACGCCGTTTTGCAGGTTCTGCTGCGCCTGTTCGGCTTCGGCCTCGAACTGCTGCTCGGCCGCGGTCTTGAAAGCCGGCGCGGCTTCGAGATCTTCGCGTGTCGCGCTGAGCATCAGCCGGATGTTCCCGTACTCGGGATCGGTGTTGAGGCTGAGCGAGGCCATCTTGACTGCAACATCCTTCTCGCCAAGGCCGAGGAAGCCGCCGACGCCGATCACCACCCCCTCGACGCTGCCGTCGAGATTGATGATCAGGTCATTGATGTCGCCGACGGTCTCGCCGGTGTCCGAATAAACCCGAGATCCGATGAGATTGTCGGCGAGGATCGTATCCTCGCTCTGCAGCACGATCTGGCCTTCGACCGGCGCGGCAGGCGCTTCGGTCATCTCGGGGGCCGTTTCGGCCGCGGTTGCCGCCGGATCCTCGGCGGTGGTCGTCGCCGGCTGGTCGGCGGTCTGCGCGGCGATCGTAGCGGGAAGAGCCGCGAGAAGACCGACCAGCATGAGTTGTCTCGTCTGAGCAAACATGCGTCATCTCCTGCGTTAGGTTGTGGTTGGCCGCCCTCGGTCGTTCTGAGCGCGGTCAGTCTGAAAACGCGTGTCAGTTCAGGGGGTTCCCGAATACGCCCTGGCATCGGCCAGATTCTGCCCAACCGCTGTTGAGCACGATACCGGCCGGTCGTCATGCGGACCTGGCAGGGCGTTGATTCACAATGAAATCCGGCGTCAGACCCCGTGGCAGGTTCCGGTTTCCGCTGCACGCCAACCGCAGCGACAGTTCCCGTTTTTGGGGAGATGTTTTCGGCCGCTGCTGCCCCTCAAACAGAAGCGGCCCAACTACCGGACCGGCTGCGCCTGGCACTGAGGCGCCATTCAGCCGTGGGGCGGGAGCGTTTACCTGGATCGCGCGTTGACCAAGGGACATGGGCGATGCCCCTTCGCCGGTGAGACTAGAGGTTTCGCCGCTGCAGACATGAAGGAAGCATGCGCATTCCTGCCAAATGGCCGTTATCCGCGGGTCGGCGGTCCGAACCATGTCGCTGGCGCGCGGGCGAGGGGCGGCGCGTCCATCTGCATGACCGCTGGCAGCATCTCGCGCAGGGCCGTGGTCCGCGCGTCGCCGCGGTTGAGCGCCTCGTCGCCGGCGTCCGGGCGATGGCCGGAGCGCCGGAAGGGCGCGGTCAGGCCGTCGCCTCGACATGGCGCCTGAAACTGTCGAGGATCGCCTGCCAGCCATCGCGCTGCATCTCGGCGGGGTTCTGATCCTCGGCATCGAAGACGGTCGTGACCCTGGTGCCTTCGCCTGCGGCTTCGAAGGTCGTCCGGGCCTTGCGGCCGTCACTCATCGCCAGGGTGAGCGCCCTGTTGGGGTCGACTTCCTCGTAGACAGCCTCGAAATCGAATCCGAAACTGCCATCCTTGGCTTCCATGCGCGCTTTATAGGTTCCGCCGACCTTCAGATCGGCTTCGGCGCTCGGGCAGCACCAATCATCGGAGGCAAAGTTCCATTGCGTGATGTCGTCGGGTGTTGTGTAGGCCTCCCATACGCGCTCGACAGGCGCGTCGATTGTCGTGTCTACGGTGATCCGCTGGTTGGTCATGTGCAAACTCCGTTTTGGTGTGGCTTGGGCAACAGCGCCGGCAGCTATTGGTTGATCTCAGGCTCGACGAGTTTGGCGAGCTTTCTGAGCGATTCCTGCCAGCCGAGGTAACAGGCCTCCAGCGGGATCAGGTCGGGTATGCCCTCTTGCACCACCGTCATTTCGGTGCCGACCGATACGGCCTTCAGCGTCACCGTCACGTTCATCTCGCCCGGCAGGTTCGCGTCGTCGAACCTGTCAGTATAGACGAGCGTCTTGCCGGGGACGAGTTTCAGATAGGTTCCGCCGAAGGAATGGCTGTTGCCGGTCGTGAAGTTGCGGAAAGACATGCGGTGCTTGCCGCCTTCCTTCGCCTCGAGTTCATGCACCGTGCAGGTAAAGCCGAAGGGCGGCAGCCAGCTCGCCACGGCGTCGGGTTCCATAAAGGCGCGGTAGACCTTTTCCGGCTTGGCAGCGATGACACGGTGCAGGTTTACGGTGTTTGGCATGATCAGGTCTCCTTTCCGTATCCCTTGCCTTCCACTTCGACGACCGGGGCGAAGCCGCCAAAGATCAGCCGCTTGCCGTCGAACGGCATCGGGTTCTTTTCGGGATCCATGCGCGGGTCGGCCTTCTCCGGGTGCTCCATCCAGTCCATCATCGTCTTCATCGCCGCGTCACGGGTTTCCTTGTCGGGCCATTCGATCCAGGAAAAGACGACCGTTTCGTCCTCTGTCGCCTGAACCGCCTTCCGGAAATCCGTGACCTTTCCCTCGTGCACATCGTCGCCCCAGCATTCGATCACGCGTTTTGCGCCAAGGTCGATGAATACGCTGTCGCCAAGCTTGGCGTGGTCGATGAATTTCTGCTTGTTCGCCGTCGGCACGGCGATCACGAAGCCGTCTACATATGACATCTGTTCCTCCTTTCCTTGAATTCATCCCACGGCATAATGGATCGCCGGGGCGTTTCTCCTCATGAGCGTCGTAGCCGAACCGGGCTGCCCTTGCTTCGGACGGCCAACCCCTTTGTTTCCAGATCGAGTTGAACAGTCTTCGCCCACCATCCCGCCTTCGCGCCGCCGGGGAACACGGCCGCGGAAAGCAGCGGCAAGATCCGTGCATTTATCTCCGCGATCGTCAGCCCGGGTTCGGTCTTTGGCAGAACTTCGAGGAACGCCGATCGCATAGCGTTGTACTTCTCTGCATCGACATAGCGGACCTTTCCCGGGTGGTTTACGTTCCCAACTTCGATAACAGTCATCGTTTCCTCCTTTCGAGTTCAGCCGAACCGGTCGGTCAGCCCGATGATGACGACGCAACTTGCCACTGCCTTGGCGAGGGCGTCGCCCATGTGAATTGCGAATAGCCTCGGCGGATAGCCCTCGTGCAGAATCGATCCAATCAGCCCGACGACTTGAAATCCTCCCCAGGCCACCGCAGCGAGCGCCAATCCGGAGGTCATCGTGGTGATGCCCATCCGATGTATGAAATAGGCAAACGTGGCCGAGACGATTAGGCAACGGGCAAATTCCAACCCCACGACCGATACCGCCATCGACTGGGCCGATTGGGCGGCGTAGGCCGGGTGCATAGAACTGACCGCGGTGCCGAAGATCACGCCGTACCAGATCGCCCCGATCACGAAACACAATATCGCGGCAGCAACCACACTTCCGACCCAGACCGACATGTCGCTTAACCTCCCTCTGCCGCCGCCTCAAGCGCGGCGATGTCGATCTTGTGCATGGTCATCATCGCCTCGAAGCCGCGCTTCGCCTTGTCGCGGTCGGAACTTGTCGTCAGGTCGAGCAGCAGCCTCGGCGTGATCTGCCAGGAATGGCCCCAGCGGTCCTTGCACCAGCCGCAGGCGCTCTCCTGTCCGCCATTGCCGACGATCGCGTTCCAGTAGCGGTCGGTCTCTTCCTGGTTTTCGGTGACGACCATGAAGCTGACGGCCTCGTTCGGCGTGAAGGCCGGGCCGCCGTTCAGGCCGACGAATTTGCGTCCGAGTACTGTGAACTCGACGGTCAGTTCATCGCCCTCCTTGCCGCCAGGATAATCGGAGGCGGCGGTGTTGACCCGGCCGACATGGCTGTCGGGAAAGGTCGCGGCGTAGAACTCCGCCGCCTTCTTGGCTTCGCCGTGGTCGAACCACAGGCAGGTGACGAGGTCGGTCATTCTGGTTCTCCTCTGAATGTTGACTGGTCCAAGGCTTGCGTCCGCAGACGGTCTGGTGCCGCTCTATTCAAAAAACCCCTTCGGCGTCTCGCCCTGAAGGAAGGGTTCAATGAATGCGCGCAGCAGCTCGGGCTGATTGATGACGGCTGTGTGGGACGTCGCCGGCATGACCGCGAGGCGGGACTCCGGCAGCGGCTGTCCCATGTCGCCCATCTCCCCGCCGCCAAGCAGGCGAAACATCGAGACCGTGTGTTCGAGTGTCGCGACGTCGGCATCGCCCGTGATGATCAGCATCGGGGTTTTCAGTGCTTCCACCTCCTTGCCCCAAGCCATTGGCTCGTGTTCGAGCGCGATCAGCTTCTCGACGAGCGCCGGAAAACCGTCGGGGTCGGCGGCAAGCTCGCGGTATTCCGCGGCAAACGGCATCTCCAGGAACATCTCGACGTTCATCTGCGGGATGAACTCCCTGAACGCCGGCTGCCAGCCCTCGAAATCGTAGGCGGCCGAGGCTGCGACGAGCTGATCGACCTTTTCGGGATAGTCGATGGCAAGGCGGAGTCCGGCGGCGGCCCCCATCGAATAGCCGAACACATCGGCCTTCTCGATCCCGACCGCATCCATGAAGGCGGCGACATCGCTCGCAAGGTTCGGATAGGTGATCGGCCGGTCGATATCGGTCGTGCGGCCATGGCCCTGGAATTCCAGCGCATAGACCCGGTGGGATTCCGCCAGCATCGGGATGATCTCGCCCATCGAGGGGATATTCATATAGGCGCCGTGCAGGACGATCAGCGGATCGCCGGTCCCGGAAACCTCGTAGTACATCTGCATACCGTTGACCTCGACGCGATCGCCCACCGGCGCATCTTCGGCCAGCGCCGGACCGGCTACCGCGAGTGTTGCGGTGACAAGGACAGCTCGAAACATGATTGCGTCTCCTTTCTTGAAGCGGGTTATCGTTCAGGTGGACGCCTTGTTGCCCTCGTAGTTGAGCATCCACGGCGTGCCGTATTTGTCGGTGAACATCGCGAAACGTTCGGCCCAGAACGTCTCCTGCGGGGCCATCTCGTCAGCGGGAATCTCGGCAGATTGCGTGTCACCGGCAAGCGCTCCATAGATCCGGTCGAATTCGGCGCGCGACGGCGGTGAGATCGAGATGCGAAAGCCCTGCGGTTTGTCCCACATGTCGGCCGGGGCGTCCGAGGCCATGACGGTGGCGCGGCCCAGATTCATCACCATGTTCATCACCAGATCGTCGCCGCCGGGCATACGACTCTCGGGATCGGGCGCATCGCCGTTCCGGAAAACACCGCTGATCTTGCCACCGAGAACCTCGGCGTAATGGCTCATCGCCTCGAGGCAGTCGCCCTTGAAGAAAAGATAGATTGTCGGTTCCATTTCTGTTTTCTCCCTTGCTGTTGAAGTGTTGTTGTCTAGCTCCGACATCGTTCACACCGCCGCGGCGTTGAAGAATGCGCGCTGCGCGTCGAACGCACGCTTGAAGGCCGCCCGCGCTTCGGCGCGGGCAACAAACGACGCGAGGTTGGGATATTCCTTGAGCAGTCCCGATCCGCCCAACCTGCGCAGGACGTCAGCCGTCATCAGATCGCCGGCGCCGAACGCGCCGTCCAGCCAGTCGGTTCCGCCGAGACGGCTCGACAGGTCGTTCAACTTTGCGCGAATACGATCCTCGACCATGCGCAGGCGCTGCTCGAACCAGGTTTCGTCCCGTTCGAGATACAGGACAACCTCCCGGTCAATGATTGCCGGCTCGATCGTGCTGAGTGCTGCGAACATCCAGTTGATCGCGCGGGCGCGCGCGTTGGCGTCAGAGGGAAGCAGACCGTCATGACGGCTCGCGATGTGAAACACGATCGCGCCCGACTCGAAGAGCGTGAGGTCGCCCTCTTCATAGGTCGGGATCTGGCCGAAGGGATTTAGCGCCCTGTGTGCAAGTTTCTTCATTTCGGCAAATGAGACCGGGCGGACATCATAGGGCTGTCCGACTTCCTCAAGCGCCCAACGCACGCGCATGTCCCGCGCCAGACCGCGCCCGCCATCAGGCGAGCGTTCGAAGACGGTGATGGTGGGGTTGGGTTGGAACGTCATCATTGTGGCTCCGTGTTGCTGTCCGCCGCGAACAGCATCTCGACATAGCGTTTGAGATGATCGACGCTCTCGCGCGCGATGGCAGGGTCGCCGGTCGCTTTGGCCAGGATGAACGCGCCTTGCAGCACCGCCTGGGTGTGAGCGGCGAGACTGACTGGCGTCCAGTCGGCCTTGATCCCGCGTGCCGTCATCGCCGCCTCGATATCCGGCACGAGCGTTGCGGCGTGGCCGAAGATGCTGGCGGCGCAGGCATCGCGGATCGCCGGATGCGAGCTGTAGACCTCTTGCGTCATGGTGCCGACGAGACAGGTGAATTCAGGAAGGTCGCCGTCGATGATCTCCTTGCGAAACTCGACATATGCGATCAATCGGTCGAACGGGTCGGCAGGCTCGTGATAGGGGGCACCCTCGAACAGCGCGCCGGTCATCTCGGACCAGTGTCGCGCAGCGGCGACAGCCCACTCCTCCTTGCTTTTGAAGTGGTGAAAGAAGGCACCCTTGGTCACGCCGGCCTCGGCACAGATTTCATCCACATTGGTCGCGGCATAGCCCTTGGCGCGCACGATCTTGAGCGCCGCATCCAGCAATTTGTCCCTCGCCGTCCGCTTGATCTGTTCCGTTGGCATGGTCGATCTCCGAATTGCTCTCCACAATACCAACTGGTCGGTATTGTCGTCAATCGTGCCAGCGCCGGCATCGGCGGAATCTGGCCCAGAACGCCGATGCCGCGCTACTGCAAGCCGGCTCCGAGCCCGCTATGTCCCCGGGGACGGCGCTGTCTTCGACGATCACCCCCACGACCTCCAACTCCACAAGAGGTTGATCGAGATCGCTCCGCGCGCTGGACGGGCCGAGCACGCGAAGTCGCTCGGCGCCCGGATCGCCGGGCTTACAAAGGAGTTATTGACGCGCCATCGCGCACAGGACGCTGGAAGGTCGTCGTGCGAGCATCGCGTCCGGCCGGCAGGCCGCTCAGTGCAGGAGGCTGATCTGGCCCTGTCTCTCAGCAGGACGACAACCGGTTCGGCAATTGCTTGCCGAGACCTCCCATTCCGACGGATAGAAAATTGCATCCATTCACGTCGATGCGGCAGAACGCTTGCGTTGCCGCGCGCATCCCGACACCCGCGCGGAAGGCTTCACGTCTTCTGCCCAAGTTCAAGAAAGGCCAGACCATGTCCCCCGTCCTCGATCACGTGACCCTCGGCGTATCCGATTTCGAGAACACCCGGGTCTTCTACGATCGCATCATGCCGGCGCTCGGGTTCCAATGCCTTTGGGACAACCCGACGATGGCGGCTTACGGTGTGGGAAAGGCCGACGATTTCGGGCTGATCGCCGATACCGGCGCCTCGCGCAAGGGCACTCATGTCGCCTTTCGCGCGCCCGACCGGGCAAGCGTGGATCGCTTCCATTCCGAAGCTCTGGCGGCAGGCGCCCGTGACAATGGAGCGCCGGGGCTGCGCCCGGAATACCACAGCGCCTATTACGCGGCATTCGTCATTGATCCGGAGGGCAACCGCATCGAGGCCGTGTGTCACGACGCGGCGGAGCTGTGACCTAGGTACTATTGTATGGAGGTTCGTTCGATGCCCATGCCCTGGACGTACCGGCACGCGACGAAAGAATGGCGGGCCTTTCTGGACGACGTGAAGGAGCGGATGTCTCTCGTCTCCGACAATTCAGCTTATACGGCGGTCGACGCGGTGTTTCAGGTTTTCCGGCGCCGATTGACAGCGCAGCAAGGGCTGGATTTCGCAAGCGTTCTTCCGTCGGTTCTTCGCGCGATCTTCGTGAAGGACTGGGATGTTTCGGCTGGCCCTGTTCCGTATGCGGACCGCGACACGCTCACCGCCGAGGCGAAGAACGTGCGCGTTCACCACAATCTCACGCCGGACAACGCCATCGAGGCGACGGCCTGGGCGGTCCGGCGATGCACGAACCAAAGGGATTTCGAGCGTGTGCTTGCCAGACTTCCCGATGAAGCCCGAGCGTTCTGGCATGTGGAGGTCGATGATCCCTCCGAACTGGACCAGCGCATCATCTGACGGGATTGGCGGCTCTTGGGCAATAGGCAGAACAGGCTAACGCCGGTTGGAGATGTCATGGTAGCCAAGCCTCCTTTCCCGGGTCATTGATTTCTGCCTTGGCGCGCTCACCGGCCAATTCACCCATGAGCCACGCGCGGGATGTGGGGTCGATCCGTATACAATAGGTCAACTCGGTTTCGGCAAGCGCGTCGTCCGGGCGTTCCGACGGCACTCCGACCTGCAACGCGACCGGATCGAAGAACCAGAAGTTGTTCAGCCGGTCGTCGTGGCCGATCCACGCCCGGGCCACTGCGCAATCGAAGAGGTCCGGCCGAAGCACATAGGCACCGGCCAGAAGATCGAACGGATGGAATCCGTCCAGCCCGATGTCGTCCTGCCAGAAGTCGAGCCAACCGCGCGCGCCGGATGCGACCCATGATCCGGCGTTGCCGGATCCTGCGATCCGGTCGAGATCCGCCCCGGTCACGCTGGTCCCGCGCGCCGCGTCGTAGGGGACAAGCGATATCGGCAGGTTCATATCGATCAGTTTGGCGGCCGCGTCGCGATCCTTGTCGAAGTTGAGATCACGGAATACCGGACCGTGCCCGAACAGCATGCCCCGGCCCTTGCCTTCGGAGGGATGGAAGATATGGCCGGGCCTGCGGCCCATGACGGCAACCACGCGCCGGACGTTCCTCTGCAGATCGGGCCGTCCTTCCAGCGCGGCGGCGATGTTCGTCAGCGGCCCGAGCGCAAGGATGGTCAGGGGGCCGTCGGCAAGGGCGTCGCGCAGCCCGGCCTGCACCTGCGTCGACGTCGCGCCTGCTGCTGCTGCGCCACGCAATATATCGGGGATCGGTACGCCATCGTTGCGAAGCTTGTCCGCCAGCGCCCGGGCGGTTCGGTCCGTATCCTCAAGCTCGGCATTGCCGAACACGGTCGAGATGCCTACGATCTCGATGTCCGGCGCACGTACGAGCAGCATCAGGGCAAGGCAATCGTCGGGGTCGGCACGGCGATCCAGGCCACAGGCGGCATCGGTGTCGATCCAGATGCGACCGGTCCGTTCGATCTTCGGTCCGTTCTGGATGACGGGAAGCGGCGTCACGGGCAACCGCCCGGTGCGCCAGACGGGAACAGGCATGGCCAGCAGCAGCGCCGCCAAGCCGAGTGCGGCGGCCGTGACCACGCCAATCCTCGTCAGCGTCTTGCGAAGCCTCGCCATCGGGCGCCGGTCAGACCGCGCCCGAGACGAGCCCGGCAATCACGTAATGCGCCACTGCCGACACCGCACCGGCGATGGCGGCATAGACGGCCCGTTGCTGCCAAGTCGCGAATTTCACAAACGACCAGAGGGCAAACAGGCCGACGAATACGGCGATGCCATTCTGAAATGCCGGGAAGAGAAACTGGTTCATTGTCCAGACCTCCTATTCCTGATCTTTCCCAAAGATATCTGCTCTGCCGGTCTGGCAATCAACCCGCGGGCACGCACCCTTATCTCTTTTGGCGCTCTTTCGCTTTTCACGACGAGGCCATTCCGTCACCGGCGAAAAAGGCTGTTGCGCACCGGAAACCGCCCGTTGAAGGCCATCGGCACGCCGAGACCCGTGGCCGGATCGACGGCGTGGATGTGCAGATGCGGCTCGGTCGTGTTGCCGGAATTGCCGACCCTGCCGAGCGGATCGCCAACCGCAACCCGATCGCCGGCCGCGACGGTGACGCTGCCCTGTCTGAGATGCGCAAGCTCGACCCGCAGATCGCCGCAGTCGAGAATGACGTGGTTGCCGCTGGCATTCTCCCGATCCCGATCCGGCGGAATGAGGTCGGGGAGGGCGTCGCGCGTGGCCACCACGTTACCGGCACAGGGGCTGACGACGGCTGCACCGAAGACTGCATAGCTCTTGAGGTCTTCCGGAATGAGCCCTCGCGCGCGGAATCCGTTGGGATAGATCGCCGTGATGTCCGCCGCGAAGCGCTGCGCCGGATGGTCGGCATGGTAATTGAGGAGCTTCACTCCGCCCGCCTGCGCGGCGACGAACCGTCCGCCTTCGAGGGGAAAGGAGAGTGACCTTGGTTTCACGGGCGGCCGCACGCCGGAGAGGACGTAGAGAAGGGCGGCCGAGAACAGGACGAGCGTGGCGGTCGTACTCCGGTGAGTCCGTAACAGCCCTGTCGACGGCCACCAGGGTCGCGGCAGGTGCGCCCGCAGCGACCAGAGCAGCGCGGCGGCGAACAGGCCCAGCAGCACGAACCGGGTGTAGTATCCGGCGATGTCCCAGCGGCCGACAAGGAAGACCAGCGGAACGAAGACCGTGGCATCGGCGGCGGCGATCAGCCAGCCGATCTTCGACCTTTCGGCCAGACGCAAGACGCGAACGGTGTAGAACAGTGGCAGCAGAACGCTGACGGCGAGAAGAACAATTATCAGGTAACTCACACCGGCCTCCATTCCGGTCGTTGCGTCTTCTTGCGGTTTGCGGTTTGTCGCCGGGGTCGCGCCGATGCGACCCGCGCGGCACGCAATTTCTAGCGAAGATGTGTAAGGACGTTGAGCAGCCTGCCGGTCGGGTCGGCAATGAAGAAGCGCCTGACGCCCCACGGCTCGTCGCGGAGATCGTGGACCAACTCGCAACCGACCTCCCTGGCACGGGCATAGACCGCATCCACATCGTCGACTTCGATCGACAGGTCTGGCACCGGTGCGCCCGAACCGCCTTCACTGAGAATGCTCATCTGCGTGACTTCGCTCTCGCCTGATCCCAAAGTGACAATCCATCCGAGGTCCATCAGAACGTCGAGATCGAAAAGATCGGCGTAGAATGCACGAACCTCGGACACCGACTCAGCCGCGATGTTCGCTACGATGCGCCGCACTGTCATTCCACTAGCTCCTGACTGAAAGATCCCATGATGTCCGGTGTGCTTGCGAATACGGGTTTCACGCCAATTGGCTTATCGTTTCGCCAATCGGCGGTTGCCGAAAAACGTTAGGCGAATCCATCGGTCGCCGAAAGGCCGCCTTCGGATATTGGCGAAATGATGCCGCACAGGGAAAACAGGACCGTCTCTCAATTGGATTGAGACTGTTGCGTCATGATCCCGGCCGCGCAGCGGCACCGACAGACGCTCGGCCAACCGGACCACCATGCAGCGGCTCGGCGTCGCGTTTGTTTCTGGCCAGGCGGCCGCAGCCACGAAGACCGTTGGGCATCCACTACCCTGCGGCGGAGTTCGTTCCCGCTAACAGAAGTAGTCTCTCAACCGGGCACTCTGGTCGTCTCACGTGGTTGCTCCAGTTTGCCTCGGCCTGCGGATCGAGCGCACCTTGGCGCTGTCTCCACCCCCGCAAAAAAAGCGATCGGCGCCATCGGATTCGAGGCCCGAAACCCCGGTCCCCGCCGGCATGTCCAATCGCTCCAGCACGTCACCGCTCGAAGGGTCAATGCGGCGGAGATCGCTTTCGTCATTCTCCCACGTTCCATGCCAGAGCTCGCCCTCGACCCAGGTGACGCCGGTGACGAAGCGATCGGTCTCGATCGTGCGCAGCACGGTTCCCGTCGCGGGATCCACCTGATGGATCTTGCGGCCCCGATGCTGCCCGACCCAGAGCGAACCGTCGGCCCAGGCAAGGCCGGAATCCTGCCCGTCGCCCGGAGCTGGAATCGTGGCGAGCACCTTGCCGGTCTTCGGATCGATCTTCCGGATCACCGCTTCGGCGATCTGGAACAGATGCTCGCCGTCGAACGCCGTGCCGGCATCGGCAGGAACGTTGATCGGGCTCAGCATCTCTCCGCTGTCCGGGTCAAAGGCGTCCAGCCTGGAACCCGTCGCCATCCAGACCCGGCGGCCATCGAAGCTGACACCATGGACGTTATCCACTCCGGGAAATGGACCATACTCACGGATGATTTCGGCGGCGGCGTGTTTCATGTCTTCATTCTAGCTCACAATCCCATTGGCGGGGAGCAACAAACTTGTCGGGAAACCCGGGACACTTGTTGCGATCCAGCGACGCGCCCGTCCCTTGCCAAACCATTCCGCCTTGCCCTTCTCTGTAAGGGCTTCGAGCGCCCGCTGAACGGTGCGCGGGCTGACGTCGAGCGCCAGCGCCAGCGCGGAACTGGACCACGCCTCGCCATCGGCGAGAAGCGCCAGCACGTCGCCATGCTCGTCTTCTACAGGCGGCGAAATTACTGCGACCGCGCCGGTTTCCTGCGGTTTCAACGCGAAGCCCCGTTTCGTGGCGTGTATCTCCGCCAGAGGTCCGATCGCTTCGCGCAGGCGACCGATCTCAACCCGCAATCGCCCACGATGCGATTCATCCGCTTCCCGCGCGCGAAAGGCCCCAACGAGAAGCTCTTCCCGGGACGCATCCTCCGGCCAGGTCTCACCGATCATACGCAGGAGCGCGAACAGGACCGGGCGGCTGGCCAGAGAAATGGTGACTGTCTTGGTGCGCACGACCTTCCTGCACGCGTCGACGATGAGCGTATCCGACGCGATCAGCGCCTCGACCTCCTCGAGCCGGAGGAGCCGTTCGCGATCGCGCGCCACCAGGTGTGCGGCGGGTGCTTCGAACGCCTGCACGGCGCGATCGACTTCGGCCTTCAATGCGGCATTTCCGACGCCGGCGGCGGCACCTTTGGCACGGTCGAGCGCATCGCGGGCCGGTTTCGCGCGAATGCGGCGTATCGCGATGCCCGCGGCCACCAACTCGTAGCCCGCCCGCGACGTCATCGGCAATACGCCCGCATCAAGGTCGCCTAGGATCCGCTCCGCCTCGTCGAGGCGGCCAATCAACAGCAGGCGCCTTGCTTCGAGATAACCGGCATGCGCGGCGTTCGCGAGGTCTCCAAATTTCTCCAACGTCGACCGGGCGGCGCCGAGCCCCTCCATGGGCCGGCCGAGGTCGCGTGAGACCAGCGCGATCTCGGCCTCGGCGACGCTGCATCGCGCACGGGCCACAGGCTCGCTGGCGCCGAACGCGTGAGCAGCGTCGCGCAGCAGCTCTTTTGCGCGTGCCAGTTCGCCGAGTTGCGCCATGGCGATGCCGCGCAAGGCAAGCGCGGGGGCGTCGTCGCGCAATGCAATGCGCTTGAGCGCTGCGAGCGGGTCACCTGCCGCGAGCGCGCGCGCCGCGGCTGTGATCAGAGGGTCCATTCAAATCCCGTCACACTTGTTACTCACGCTCTCCCGCTGTTCGACCGTACATCTGTGCCAGGTTCAGCGCCGGAAAGTTTGGCTCAACTCAACTGGAAGTTCGAGAATGACGACATTCATACCAGCAAGAAATCGCCCTGCCGATACCCGGCAGCCGCGCGATGCCGCAAGCTGGCTAGGGCTTGCCGCTTCGCCAACCTTCGCGCTGATGGCCTGGATTTCGGCGAATGACGTGCAAACCATGATCTGCGCGTCCGGACCCGGCATTCTGCCCATCGGCGGCATGGCCTGGATGTACCTGCTGATGTGTATTTTCCACCTGCAGCCCTGGCTGAAACTCGCTTCTGCTCGTTCGCCGCGCCCCAACACCACGACCACACAATCCAAAGGAGGCTGATATGCAACACGCTGTTGTTTCACGCGAAGACTGGCTGACGGCCCGCCGGGATCTTCTGAAATCGGAGAAGGAACTCACGCGTCTTCGCGATACGGTTGCCCGGTCGCGGCTGGCCCTCCCATGGGTGCGCATCGAAAAGGAGTATGTGTTCGACACGCTGGATGGCCAGCGCACGCTCGTCGACCTGTTCGACGGCCGATCGCAACTTCTGGTGCAACATTTCATGTTCGCGCCGGGCTGGAAGGAAGGCTGCCCGAGCTGCTCCTTCATGGCCGATCACACTGACGGCATGAACATGCATCTTGCGAACCACGACGTCACGATGATCGCTGTTTCGCGCGCGCCAATCGCTGAGATCGAACGCTACCGCGAACGCATGGGGTGGCAGTTCAAATGGGTGTCGTCCTTCGGCAGCGACTTCAACCATGATTTTCGCGTCAGCTTCTCACCCGAGGAAGTCGCCACAGGCAAGATCGACTACAATTTCGGCGAGTGGTCGGAGACTGGCGAGGAGTGGCCCGGCATCAGCGCCTTCTTCAAGGACAGCGCCGGCGAGGTCTTCCGCACCTACTCCACCTACGGACGCGGCGTCGAGGCGATGATGGGCACCTACAATTTGCTCGACCTCGCTCCGAAGGGGCGCAACGAAGCCGAGGGGATGGACTGGATACGCCGCCACGATCGCTACGACTAGTCGCCCGCGGCAAGCAGACTGGTGATCGGCTGCCAGCGAGAAACGAGGCGATCCAGGGTTCCACTCGCGTCCCCGCAATTGCCTGTTGTTTCCGGGAAATGAACGGTGGTGCCGCCTTCCATCTCCGCGGGGTCGCGCGGATGGTGGGCGAGTACGAAGGTCTGGGAAAAAAGTCGCGCCGAATGTCGGGGTGCCGTGCGGCTGGACGTCCTTGAAACAGAGCGCGGGACATCGTCCCAATCACGCTCGCACAGGAACGTCAGCTTGAAGGACCATCACCGATGACCAGAAAACTCGTAGTCAGCTGCTACATCTCACTCGACGGCGTCGTGCAGGACCCCGTCGGAATGGAGAACTCTGGCCTCGGAAACTGGACGGGGCCCTTCAGCCGTGGCCCGGAAGGCGACGAAATCATGCACCAAGAGCTGTGGGGCGCAGATATCGTTCTGCTGGGCCGTACGACCTATGGCGGTTTCGCGCCGGTCTGGCCGACTATCGACGACCCGGCCGGTTTCGCGCGAAAGCTGAACGCGATGCGCAAATATGTCGCCTCCAACACGATGAAGCAGGCCGACTGGACGAACACCTCGGTCCTGTCCGGCGACATTGTCACCGAGATCAAGGACATCAAGGCCGAGGGTGGCGGGGACATCGTGGTCTACGGCAGTGCCGGACTGGTGCATTCGCTGCTGCCTGCTGGTCTGGTCGATTCCATCCACCTGCTGACCTATCCCACCGTTCTCGGGCGCGGAACGCGTCTCTTCCCCGCCGATTTCGCCTCCGAAATGAGGCTTGAGGAACACCGGACGCTGGGATCGGGAATTACCCATTCCGTCTACAGCCTGGTCTCCGCTTCATGATCGAGCGACGCAATGGCCAAACAGAGGAGTCGACTTCATGATCATCATTGCCGGCTATACCCGCACCGAAGCCGCTAAGCGCGACAGCACCGTGGATGCGTTCAAAAATATGGTCGAACACGCGCGGGCCTATGATGGCTGCATTGACTTCTCCATCAGCGCCGATGCGGTCGATCCGGAACGCGTCAATCTATTCGAATGCTGGCGCGATCAGGATGCGCTCGACGCCTGGCGCAGGGTAGCGAAAGGAGGGCCGCGGGGGAAACCCAAGGAGATCGCGGTGAGTCTTTATCGCACCGACAGGGCTGAAAAACCCTTCTGACAACGGGAAGCAGCCGGCCCGTCGTCCCGATGAAAGGCGTCATATAGAAAATCGCTCGAATACGTCCAAGGAGGTCATGAATGAACACCAACAGCAAGACCACCCGTGAACTTGTCGAACGCTTTCATGCAGCGTTCGAGGCGCATCGCCCCCATGATCTTGACGACCTGATCGGCGAGGGATGCGTCCTCGAGAACACTGCGCCGGCCCCGGACGGCGCTCGATATGAGGGGCGGGAGGCGTGCCTCGAGTTCTGGCGGGGAATCGCATCTTCGGAGCACCTCGTCTTTGAGGCAGAAGAGATATGGACGAGCGAGGACCGCGGGGTTATCCGCTGGAAACTGCGGTGGGGCGACAACGCGGAAGACTGGGTTCGGGGCGTGAATATCATGCGTGTCCGGGACGGGAAGATCGTTGAAGGCATGGGATATGTGAAGGGATAGGAGATGCCCGTCGCTTCGCGCCTCATACCTCACTCCTGTGTGTCCGCTCCTGGCCGGCTACCGTCGCGCCAGCGGAATCGCCTCACATGAGCAGACCTCGCCAGCGCAACCCCAAAGGCCTGCGCCAGTTTCTCGATCCCGAGCAGCAGCGCGACTGGATGGAGGGCGGGGCGATCCTGCCCGACGCCGAGGCGCGCCAGGAAACCATCGAACAGCGGTTCAGATATGCGGAGCGATACCAGAAACTGCTGCGCCGCCCGCAGGCGCAGGAGGTTCTGGAGCTTCTCAGTCTTTACGGCCGGAACTGCATTCCTATTCCGCGCCGGACCGAGCGGTACTACTGGTCGGTGTCCTGTCTGCCGTCAACCTCGGACAAGCCGGTGATCCGCGTCAATGCGAGCTGGATGGAGCTGTTCACGATCTATGCAGACGGCGAAGGTGTTTGCGCGCGGTTCCTGGTGCATCTGTCGGACTTCACCACGGACCATTCGCCCCTGCAGGATCGTGTGGACGAGTCATTTCTCGAACGCTGCGTCGCGACTCCCGAAGATGTCGGCCATTTCTTCCCGCGCGGCGAGGACATGTTCGGCATCAATGTCCGGGGCAGTTCGTCGATCCGCAGATTTCTTGCGAACCCTCGAGCAATGCGGGGCATCCGGACATTCAACCTGACTCACATGAACCGTGGCAGAAACGCTTACCAAAAGAGCCATTGCTACAGCCTTGCGGATTGCTTTCTGGACCCGTGACGGATTTCGATATGCTCACTACACTCAGCGTGGGTGTGTCGCCGCCCGTTCCAGCACTGCGCGCCAACGTGGATCGAACGGCAGTCTGAACCGGGTACGGATCACCTCTTCGAGACCATTCGCATCCAGGACGGCACGCTCGATGATGCCGGACGGGCCGCGCCGCGTCAGGCGATTGCCCGCAACGACGATGCGTTCCTCCGGCGTCGTCCGGGCGAGGATCAGGTCCGAGGCGAAATGGGACCGGGTCGCGGCGCGTTCGTTCATGAGCCGATATTCGTCGGGTGCGGCCGGTGTGCGGCGAACCTCGTAGACCCGCGCCCATCTGCCGTCGAGTTCGGCCTCGAGCATCCAGCCTTCCTCGGACGGCGTGACGCGAAAGCGTTCATGGGCGGTGTCCTGCGGGGCGGCCGTGCCGAAGTCGAGCGCGGCTGTCGGCACGCAGCTCCCGAAATCGGAATCGGCTAGCCAGTCGCGGCCGTTCAGGCGGACCTGCACCGCCATATGCGACCAGGGCCCCGGCGGCGCGTCGTCGGGCCGCATCCACCAGACCCGGGCGATCAGTCCTTCGGCGTCGAAGCCGAGCGATCGGAGCGCACGCAGCAGCAGCGCGTTCTGTTCGAAGCAATAGCCGCCGTGCCGGGCATCCAGAAGTTTCGCATCGACGGCTGTCGGGCTGACGTCCGGCACTTTGCCAACCAACGGATCGAGCGCCTCGAAGGCGATGGCGTCCGGTTGGCGCGCCAGAATAGCATTTAGCACCTCAATCGTGGGCTTGCGCGGTCCGTTGTATCCAATCCTGTCGAAGTACTTGCCGAGATCGATCATGTGACTTCTCCGTTCGTCGTTTGCGTTCGGGCATGCCTGATCCCGGCAGGTTTCCAGGCATGCCCGGCCATCCTCCGCACCGTTCAATAGAAGCGAGCGATCATCATGCAGGCGACCGTGACGATGAGAAGACCGGCGGCGACGCGGTTGGCCGTGGTCACGCGGTCGACGATTGCTGTCTGTGCGTTGGCAGTAGTCGCCCGAGCACGGCGGGCGCGGCCGATGATGTTGCCCTGTATGGCCGCCGCGATGATCGCCGCGGCGATGCCGGCGAGCAGGATTTGCTCGTGCGTGTGAAACTGGGCGCCAAGCTGGAAATACCAGAGCACCAGCCCCGCAAGGATCGTGAGTGCTGCCGATCCCATCTGGAAGGGGAATAGCCGGATGGCTTCGGCGCTGCCGAGGTTGGCCATGGCTGATGTCGATCCGGCCCAGAACACGCCGGCGAGGACGTGAACGGTCAAGGTGGCCATGAGTAGGTAGAATTCCATTTCGTTCCTCCTTTCGGGGTTCGAGGCACAGGCGGGTGCCGATACGCCGGGCTTGATATCCGGCATTTGCCATGATAGATAGATATCTAATAGTTCTATATCAAAGGATTTGTTGTGAAGCCCACCAAGATGCCAATCGGGCGGCTGCTCGCGCAGACCGCGAAGAAGGCGGCACGCGCCTTTGACGACGCGCTTTCCAGCGAAGGCGGGTCGCAAGCCGTCTGGCTGATCCTGATGACGCTGATGCGCGACGGACAACAGGCCCAGTCCGATCTTGCTGCGGCGGTCGGCATCCAGGGACCGACCCTGACGCATCACCTCAACGCGATGGAGAGCAAAGGCCTGCTGACCCGCACGCGCATGGCGGACAACCGGCGTGCCCACATCGTGGAACTCACCGCATCGGGGCGCGAGATGTTTCATCGCCTGCGCGGCGTGGCCCAGGCGCATGACGCGCGGCTGCGGGATGGGATCGGGCAGGGCGATCTCGACCAGTTGCAGCACCTCCTTCAGGCGCTGTCGGACAATCTGGAAAGGCCGCTGCCCGCCCTGGCGGGCCGAAGGGACTGAGCAGGGTATGCACCGGAGCGGAGATCGACGATGGAACTGGACGACAAGATCGCCCTCGTGACGGGTAGCTCCCGCGGCGTCGGCGCGGCCGCTCTCTATCTGGCGTCGAGCCGCTCGTCGTGGGTCACGGGAATAGTGCTCGATGTCGCTGGCGGCGCGGTCATGGTGTGATCGTCCTTTTGGCGCGCACCTGATCAGAAAACTTCAAATCCGATGTCGGATCGCCCATGGCCGCATCGTCCTTGAAACGGAGACCCGGAAAAATGCTCTACACGATCCTTTGCTATCACGACGAAAGCATCACCTCGGCCTGGACCGCCGAGCAGGATGCCGAAGTGATCGAGTGCCTCAAAGCGGTCAACCGCAAATGGGCAAAGAACTTCGCGCCCATCGTCCGGCTGATGCCGACGACCGCTGCGACGACGCTGCGCAAGTCCGAAAACATCGTCACGGACGGGCCGTTCGCCGAGACGAAGGAGCAATTGCTGGGCTTCTACGTCGTCGACGTGGACAGCTACGAGGTGGCGGTGCAGATCGCGCGCGAGATGGCCGAAGCCAATCCGGGCGGCGCCTACGAGCTGCGCCCCATCGCGCTCTATTACCCCAGCGGAGAGGCGATAGAAGATGCCCCAACCGCCTGAACCGGACTGGATCGAGGCGCGGCTGGTCGGCGCGCGGCCGCAGGCGGTCGCCGCCCTGTTGCGGTATTTCCGCGATCTCGACGTGGCCGAGGAGGCGTTTCAGGAGGCGTGCCTCAGGGCGCTCAAGTCATGGCCGAAGAACGGTCCGCCGCGCGATGCCGCCAGCTGGTTGGTCATGGTCGGTCGCAATGCCGCCATCGACGACATCCGCCGGCAAGCGAGATTGACAGAGCTACCCGACGAGGCGGCGATCTCGGACCGCGAGGACACCGAGCCCGACATGGCCGAGCGGCTGGACGCGGCCGACTATCGCGACGACATCCTTCGGCTTCTCTTCGTTTGCTGCCATCCCGATCTGCCGGCCACGCAACAGATCGCAGTGGCGCTCAGGATCGTATCCGGGTTGCCCGTGGCACGCATCGCCGCAGCCTTTCTCGTCGCCGACCGGGCGATGGAACAGCGGATCACACGCGCCAAAGCCCGCATCGCCAAGGCTGGCATTCCCTTCGAGACGCCGGGACCCATTGAGCGCGCGGAACGTTTCGCGGTCGTATCGGAAATGATCTACCTCATCTTCAACGAGGGCTATACCGACGCCAATCCGAAGTCCGAGCGGGCGAAGCTCTGCGACGAGGCGATCCGTCTGGCGCGATTGATGCTGCGCCTGTTTCCCGCGGAACCGGAAATGATGGGGCTTCTCGCGCTGATGCTGCTGCAGCACTCGCGTCAGAAGGCACGCTTCGACGCGGCGGGCGCGCCGATCCTGCTCGAGGATCAGGACCGGTCGCTCTGGAACCGCCGTCAGATCGCCGAGGCCCTGGCGATGATCGACAAGGCCATGCTGCACCGTCGGCCCGGCCCCTATCAGATCCAGGCTGCGATCGCCGCGCTGCATGCGCGCGCCGAACGGCCCGCGGACACCGACTGGGCCGGAATAGATGAGCTTTATCAGGCGCTCGAACATCATGCACCATCGCCGGTCGTCACGCTCAACCGCGCCGTCGCCGTCTGGAAACTGCATGGCGCCGAGGCGGCGCTGGAGATGATCGCGTCGCTGGCCGCCCCGCTCGACGGCTATTTCTACTTTCACGGCGTGCGCGGCAATCTGCTTGAACGGTTGGGCCGCAACGACGAGGCCCGTGACGCCTTCGGCCGCGCCATCGCCCTCGCCAACACGCCTGCCGAAGCCATGCATATCCGCCAGCATCTCGACCGGCTGGAGGTCGAGGGCGCGTCCAAGGCAAAATCAACCTGAGCGGCTTGCAAGCCGCGCCTCTGATGGCGGCCGAAAATTTGAAGCCGGTGTCGGGAAAAAGCGCAGCCGTTCGTCCTATGGGTACAGCGCCCGCACGGCCAAACCCATGCAAGATCGGCTGCCCCTGACAACGTGGAGAAAAGTGGATGCCCGCAAGAATAACCAGAGAGGACATGGCCGGCCCCAGGACCGGTACAGTCCGGTTCGAGCGGCCCGACCTTGGGCCGGGACTCTCGATGTTCCTTGTCGATGCCGCGCCCGGCAAGGGCCCGGGCCCGCACCGGCACCCTTACCCCGAGACCTTTGTCGTTCATGACGGCAACGTCAGGTTTATCGTCGACGGAAATCAGATAGATGCGGAGGAGGGAGACATCGTGATCGTTCACGCGGACGAGACGCACCAGTTCTCCAACAGCGGAGACGACCGGCTGCGCATGACCTGCATCCACGCAGCGGACTCGATGGAAACGGACTGGGATTGAGATACTCCCGCGATGACCGTGCAACGCGAACGAACAAAAATCCTGTCCAGATGTCGTGAAACGCCCCGGTGGTTCGTCCTAGGAGCATACACCAAGGAGATCAGCAATGACCCGACGTACCATCTTGTCCATCATCTCCGCGGCAACGCTGAGCCTTGCCGCGCCGACGACCGCACCTGCTCAGGAGGCCGCTCTGATGCAACAACTCCCGACCCCCACGGAATCCGGCTTCGCCGACGTGAACGGCGTCAAGATCTGGTACCAGACCTACGGCGAGGGCGACCCGCTGATCCTGCTCCATGGTGGCTTCGGTTCGGTCGAGATGTTCGGACCCAACATCGAAGCCCTGGCGCAGGGCCGCAGGGTCATCGGCGTCGACCTGCAGGCGCACGGCGGCACCGGGCCGCTGGGCCGTCCCATGAGCTTCGAGGCGATGGCGACCGACGTCGCCGAACTCATCGGGTTCCTGGGCTACGAAAAGGCGGATGTCATGGGCTATTCGCTGGGCGGGGCCGTCGCGATGCGCGTCGCCATCGACCACCCCGAGGTCGTCGACCGTCTGGTCACCGTCTCGGCCGCGTACGCCTACAACAACTGGCACGAGTACAACTTCGACGGCATGAAGGCGATCGCCGCCGATCCCGAGGGAACGGCCAAAAGCCTGGTCGGCACGCCACAATACGAGGGTTTCGTCAGGAAGGCGCCCGGTGGCGAGGCGAGCTTCATCGACGCGGTCCGCGAACTCAGCGCCTTCATCGGCACCGAATACGATTGGTCGGCGGAGCTGCCTAATATCACTGCGCCGACACTCGTCATCGTCGCTGACTGGGATGCTGTCCGGATCGGCGCGGCAACCAAACTGTTCGAGCTTCTGGGCGGCGGCACGCAGGACGCCAACTGGGACCGCTCGGGCATGGGTCAGAACCACTTCGCCGTGATCCCCAACGCCACTCACTACGACATCATCGACACGACCGCGATCAGCGAGGTCGCGATCCCTTTTCTTGACGGTTACGCCGAGGCCACGGCGACGGCGGAGTAAGGCGCAAGGAATGGATGTCAACATGACTGCCGCCTACTCAAGCCCGGCATCAGGCAAATGGAGACATGAGATGAACAAGCGCACGACATATCTGCACGCGGTGGCCTCGCTCGACGGCTACATTGCCGACGACAATGACGACGTCGGGCCACTGCACGAGTGGTACTTCAACGGCGACCACCCGCTGGTCGAGGACGACCACGCCGATATGCATGGCGGATCCCCCTTCCGGGTTTCGGCCGCCTCGGCCGACTACGTGCGGAGCATGTGGTCGCGCCTGTCGGTGCTGGTTGTCGGGCGGCACCAGTTCGATCTGACCGATGGCTGGGAGGGACATCCGCCCACCGGCGAGCATGTGGTGGTGGTTTCGCATCGGCCAAAACCCGCGGACTGGCACCCCGAAGCGCCATACCATTTCGTCACTTCAGTTGAAGGGGGCATGGCGTTGGCGCAGGAACTGGCCGGCGAAGGCGAAATCGCCGTCGGTGCGGGGGACGTCGGAGGGCAGGCGCGAGCACTGGGCCTGATCGATCACGTTGCCATCGACATCGTTCCGGTCGTGTTCGGTAAGGGCAAGCCCTGTTTCGGACCGCTTCCGGATGGACACCTGATGCTGAAAGACCCCGAGATCGTGATCCAGGGAAACGGGGTGCTGCACCTGCGCTATCCGGTTCGGAACGCGCGCTGATCCGTCTTCGGTGCAAAGCGAAAAGGAAGGCCCTGAACAATGCCCAGCTCGGTTCTCTACATGTCCATGTCGCTCGACGGCTTTATTGCCGGTCCGAACGACGAAGTGGGCAATCCCGCCGGCGATGGCTTCACGCGGTTGCATGAATGGTACGGATTTCAAGGCACGACCCCAAATACGAAAGGGACAGGCTGGGGTGCCCATTTCATGGATGAGGGTCATTCAACGGGCGCAGTCGTTGCGGGGCGGTGCTGTGAAAAGGACGATGTATTCGCCGCCCGGTCCGCGGCCCGTCGAATGATCTTGCAAAGGAACGCGCTCATGTCGAAGTCCATCGTCATCTGGGGCGGTCTCGCGGTCCTCCTTCTTGGCCTGGCCGGCTTTGTCGGCTGGGTTTTCAGTCTCCCCGCTGCAACGGTCGCTGGCGACGCTCCACCGGTGCCTCAGGAAGAGGCCGACGCCATGCTCGCGGCACTCCGCTACCAGGGCGAGGACCGTCCTGTCGTTGCGGTCATAGGGCTGAACGACGCGACCGAGACAAACGACTATGTCACGACGACCGGCATTCTGCGGCGGGCCGACGCGGCCGAGGTGGTGATGCTGGCAACCGGACCCGGACCTGTGCAGCTTTATCCCGCGCTCAGGGTGGAACCCGATGCGACGATTGCAGAGTTCGACGCTGCGCATCCCGATGGCGCGGATTATGTCGTCGTGCCCGCGATGAGCCGTGACGACGACCCGGTCGTGATCGCGTGGTTGCAGGAGCAATCCCGGAAAGGGGCGACGATCATCGGTGTCTGCGCGGGCGCAAAGGTGGTTGCGGCGGCCGGTCTGCTCGACGGCAAACATGCAACAACGCATTGGTATTATCTCGGCGAAATGCTCAAACGGAATCCGACGATCGACTATGTCGCGGACCGGCGCGTGGTGGCTGACGGGACTGTCGTGACCACGACAGGCATCACCGCCGCAATGCCGGTGATGCTGACGCTGATCGAGGCAATCGGGGGACGCGCCAAGGCGGAAACGGTCGCGCGCGATCTTGGGGTTGAGACCTGGGACATGCGGCATGCGAGCGATGCATTCACCCTGACGCGTCCGTTCGTCACGACGGTCCTCGCCAATCGCATGGCGTTCTGGAACCAGGACAGGTTGGGAATCGAGCTTCATCCCGGCCTGGACGAGGTTTCGCTCGCCCTGATCGCGGATGCCTGGTCGCGGACCTACCGGTCGAACGCGGTCACATTTGCACAGGCATCATCCGCCATCGTGACCGTCAACGGCGTTCGCGTCCTGCCGGATCTTGTGGACGACGACTGGCCGGCGGATCGTCTCGTATCGATCTTCGCTGACAAGCGTCCTGCGGATGCGCTGGATCAGACGCTCGAGGCAATCGCCACCCGCTACGGCGCGCCAACGACCAACATTGTCGCCATGCAACTCGAATATCCGCGCGTCGATTAGGGTGCGGGAAGTCGCGGAACCAACCTTCTGCCTGAATTGTTTCAGGAGTGCCGTTTGTTGGCCCTCCGAATACGAAGCAAGGAGCAAAGGAAGAATGTCCGTGGGGTCGATCAGACTGATGAAATTCCGCCGAACCGGGTGGTTGAAGGCACCAGCGGGGGCAAGACTGCACACCGATGAACAGCAGAGGAAGACGGAGGTTTGAGCCTTGTCACTGCCCCATCATACGACCAAACGACCGATCGGGACATCAAATCCAGCGTGATGGCCTTTATCGATACGGTCGATGTGATGATCATACGCCTGTTCGCCGATCAGCTGGTGTTGCGTCCGATCGAGGCAAGACCGTTCGAAAATGTCGTCGTTCTGCAGCGATACAAGGTGCAAGACACTGTCTGAAACGCAACTGATATGGACAAGAAGAATGATTACAATCTGGACATATGACTACGTGCCCGGCGGCGAGAACGGTCCACGCGGCCTGGTGCGCGATCTGAGGCTGAGATGGGCCTGCGAAGAGGCCGCGCTCGACTATGAGGTGAAGACGACGCCGTTTGAAGATCGGGGTCCCGATCATTTTGCAAGGCAGCCCTTCGGTCAGATTCCGTTTCTGGACGACGACGGCATAAAGGTTTTCGAGAGCGGAGCCTGCCTTCTTCACCTTGCACAGAAGAGCGAGATCCTCATGCCTCCGGACCCGGTTGGCGAAACGGATACCCTGCAGTGGACCATTGCCGCCCTGAATTCCATCGAGATGGTCAGCGTCCCCTGGATGGTCCTGAGTTGGTCCGAAGGGCCGGACAACGGGCTTACCAGTTGGTTGGACAGCCGGTTAGCCCATATGGAAGCCGTCTTGGCCGACCGCGAATGGATCGCTGCGGGCCGCTTCACGGTCGCCGACATCATGATGGCGGACGTATTCCGCCAGACTCGCCGTGCCGATGCACCGGCCTATCCGAACATCCGTGCCTACAAGGAACGCGCCTGCGACCGTCCGGCCTTCAAGAAGGTCTATGAGGACCAAGTCGCCCACTTTGTCGAAGGAGACCGCAGGCGGGGCGCTTGAGTCCCGGTCGTTTGGATGGAGCGCAAGCCTCAGATGTCCGAACCGTCGATATCCTCAGAGATCTCCTGCCGCAGCTTTGGTCCTTTGGTGAGACGGCGCGCCAATGCATTGATGAACGTATCTTGTCGTTCTCCGGCCTTCGCGCGCGCGGTCTTGGCCTGCAGGTCTTCGGCAGCCGCCGCCCGCCGGATTGAGGTTCAGACGGATGAGCGGCTTCGTGCCATTGATCTCGAAGGTTGTCCGTCGTGTGGTGGGGTTGAGCGCGCTTGTTGGCGTTACTCCGCCCGGATGCTGATCTCGCCGTCGAACGTATCGTTGATATCCGCCTCAAGCCCCTTGTAGAAGAAGCGGCGCCGCGCCGAACCTTCGACGGGGCGCGACGACACCAGGAAGCGTCCGCTATCGGGAAATTGTTGCACGTCGAGGTCGGCGCGCGAAGAAATGACGAGGTACTTCAACGTCTCGCTGCCGGTGTTGAACAATTGGTGCGCATAGTCGGGACCGCCCATCGGCGCGCCCAAGACATCGCCTGCCTGAACTTGGTAGGTTTGGTCGCCGAAGCGGTATTCACCTTTGCCAGCGAGGATCACAAAGAGCTCGTCCTCGGCGTGGTGAACGTGAAACGGGCAAGCCGTGTCGCCTGGCGCAACCTCGGTATATACGCAGCCAAGCCGCGTAAGTTGAAGGATCTGGCCGATTGGCGCGTCTTCGGATCGGAACCCGCCACCGCCGTCGAGTTCGAGCGGCTGTTCAGCCAGACGGGCTATTGGATTATAGGTTTTGCTCATCACACGACCTTTCTTCGCGTTCTATTGGAATGTTGCGTTGCCGACGGCGACCATCCTGAGGATAAGGCAGCGGTCGGGCAGGGGCAACGAGAGGGAGGCGTGAGGCCGTCCTCGTCTTGCCATCGGAAGCGGCCCCGGTCAGCCTAAAGCGAAACGCCGCAATGCTCGCCTTCTCGATAATCGCATGGATCGTCCACTTGACCTTCTTGGCTCGCCAAGACACTGCGGTTTCGATTGGTCTTCGGCTCACGTCGCGATAGCTCAGATGCAGACGCTCGGTGTTGTGGTCGATGAGCCATGCCACGGGATCGGCCTGGAGCGCATTCCCTGCCTATTGGATCATGCAGGGCGACAGAGGGCGGCGGACCTGAGCATTCGAAATCAATCCGGGGGTGCGCGTGCGCTGACGGCTGATCCGGAATTGTCCACATTTTCATGAGTTCATGGTGCTGCGAGAGAGGATTGAACTCTCGACCTCTCCCTTACCAAGGGAGTGCTCTACCACTGAGCTACCGCAGCCCTTTTGCGTCGGCCGCGTGTTAGACGCAATTCCGTGCCCGTGCAAGGGTAATCTGGACGCTTTTCGCCATCCGCGATAGAGAGGGCGGCATGAATGGAAAACCCCCGAAAACCGGTTCCGGAAAGGCTGCTGAGACCCGCGAGAAGCGGCTCAAGGCGGCCTTGAAGGCCAATCTGGCGCGGCGCAAGGCGCAGGCGAAGGCGCGGACCGGTAAGACCGGCGGGAAACAACAAGAAAGCTGAGGCAGACATGGACTCGATCATCGTCACGGGCGGCGCCGAACTGAAGGGGCAGATCCCGATCGCGGGGGCGAAGAACGCCTGCCTCGCGCTCATGCCCGCCACGCTGCTCAGCGATGAGCCGCTGACGCTGACCAATGCGCCGCGGCTTTCCGACATCAAGACCATGACGCTGCTGCTTCAGTCGCTCGGTGCCGAGGTGACGTCGATGCAGGGCGGGCAGGTGCTGGCGCTTTCGTCGCATGACCTCGACAACGTCACGGCCGACTATGACATCGTCCGCAAGATGCGCGCCTCGAACCTGGTTCTTGGCCCCTTGCTGGCGCGGGAGGGGCGGGCCGTGGTCTCGCTGCCGGGGGGCTGCGCCATCGGTGCGCGGCCGATGGACATCCACATCACGGGGCTTGAGGCCCTGGGGGCCAGGATCGAACTGAAGGATGGCTATCTTCACGCCGAGGCGCCGCGCGGGCTCAAGGGCGCGGTGATCGAACAGCGCTTCGCCTCGGTCGGTGCGACGGAAAATGTCGTCATGGCCGCCGCGCTGGCCAAGGGCACAACGGTCCTGAAGAATGCCGCGCGAGAGCCCGAGATCGTCGATCTGGTCAAGTGCCTGAAAGCGATGGGGGCCGAGATCGAAGGCGAGGGCACCCCCACGATCACGATTCAGGGCGTCGACCGCCTGCACGGGGCGACCCATCCGGTCGTCGTCGACCGGATCGAACTTGGCACCTACATGATCGCGCCCGCCATTGCCGGCGGCGAAGTGGAACTGATCGGCGGGCGCATGGACCTGTTGCCGGCCTTCTGCGAAAAGCTCGACGCGGCCGGGATCGTCGTGGCCGAGACCGACAAGGGTCTGAAAGTGGCGCGGTCGAACGGACGGGCACGGGCGGTCGACGTCATAACCGAGGTCTTCCCCGGCTTCCCGACCGACCTGCAAGCGCAGATGATGGCGCTCATGTGTACCGCGCACGGGGTCAGCGTCCTGGAAGAGACCATATTCGAGAACCGCTTCATGCACGCGCCGGAACTGGTGCGAATGGGGGCCGACATCGAGGTGCACGGCGGCCACGCCACCGTGACCGGCGTCGAAAAGCTGAAGGGCGCGCCGGTGATGGCGACCGATTTGCGCGCCTCGGTGTCGCTGATCCTCGCCGGGTTGGGCGCGGAGGGCGAGACGATGGTCAGCCGGGTCTATCATCTCGACCGCGGCTATGAGCGGGTCGAGGAAAAGCTTTCGGCGTGCGGGGCGAAGATCGAACGGGTCAGGGGCGAGTGATGGTGGATGATGCACGGTTCGAGGACGGCGCAGAACGTCCGCTGCACCTGAAGGCCCAGGCGCCCGACGATGTGCCGGTGATTTCCGCGCTCATCCAGGATGCGGTGCTGACCGGCGCCGACATGCGCTGGGACCGCAAGAGGCGCAGGCTGACTTTGCTGATCAACCGCTTCCGCTGGGAGGACCGCACCGCCGCCGAGGCGCGCGGCCGGCCCTACGAACGCGCGCGCGCGCTGCTGCTGATCGACGGCGCGCTCGCCGTCCGGTCGCAAGGCATCGCGCCGGGAGACACGGATAGCGTGTTGTCCATTCTGACACTCGAATGGCAGCCGGCCGACGACGGGGCGGGGCGGTTAGAACTGACGCTTGCCGGGGACGGGGCGGTCGCAGTGGAGGCCGAATGCCTCGATGTGACGCTGAAGGATGTCACGCGGCCCTATCTCGCGCCGTCAGGCCACGCGCCGGGGCATCCCGATTAGCGGCGGCGGCCGGACCCGGTCGGCAATGCGCGCAATGGCCGCGCCCTTGCGGCCCTTGCCCCTCTGGCCCTGCGCGCCTAAACCCTGCTGCAAATCGAAGGGGGCATCATGGCCAGACGACCCGCTGTGACGACGGAAGAGCGCGCAAGCTCCAAACAGGTCGGAGCCCTGCGCGGCCTCGCGCCGTTCCTGCGGCCGTATCGCGGGCTCGTCATCGGGGCGGGCATCGCGCTGGTGCTGACTGCTTCGATCTCGCTCCTGCTGCCGCTCGCCGTGCGCAGGGTCGTGGACGGGTTTGGTGAGGGCGCCGAACTGCTCGACAGCTACTTCGCCGGGGCGATGGTGATTGCCGCGCTGCTCGCGCTCGGAACCGGTGCGCGCTACTACCTCGTCACCCGGCTCGGCGAACGCGTGGTCGCCGATATCCGCCGCAGCGTTTTCGATCGCGTGATCGGGATGAGTCCGGCCTTCTACGAGCGGATCATGACAGGCGAGGTCGTAAGCCGGATCACGACCGACACGACGCTTATCCTTTCGGTCATCGGCTCGTCGGTGTCGGTCGCGCTCCGGAACGTGCTGATCCTGATAGGCGGTGTCCTTCTGATGCTGCTGACCTCGGCAAAGCTTAGCGGGCTGGTGCTTTTGATCGTGCCGGCCGTCATCGTCCCGATCGTAACCCAGGGCCGTCGCCTGCGTCGCCTTGGACGCGAAAACCAGGACTGGATCGCCGCCTCGTCCGGCGCCGCTTCCGAGGCGCTGTCCGCAGTGCAGACCGTGCAGGCCTTCACGCACGAAACCGAGGCGCGCGCCGAATTCGGGCGCGTGACCGAGGAGAGCTTTCTTTCGGCCAAGGCAAGGATCCGCACCCGCGCGGTGATGACGGTGATCGTGATCTTCCTTGTCTTCGCGGGGGTCGTCGGCGTGCTCTGGATCGGAGCGCGCGACGTGCGCGCCGGCGCGATGAGCGCCGGTGAACTGGTGCAGTTCGTGTTCTACGCGGTAATGGCGGCGGGATCGGTCGCCGCCCTGTCCGAGATCTGGGGCGAACTTCAGCGCGCGGCGGGCGCGACCGAGCGGCTGGTGGAGCTTCTGAACGCAGCCGACAGCGTCAGCGACCCGACCTCGCCCGTCGCCCTGCCGCGTCCGACGAAGGGCGAAATCGCGTTCGAAGGCGTGACCTTTCATTACCCCACGCGCCCCGGGCAATCGGCCCTTGCCGGGATCGACCTGCATGTCAAACCGGGTGAGACGGTGGCGCTGGTCGGCCCTTCCGGCGCTGGCAAGACCACGATCATGCAGCTTCTCCTGAGGTTCTACGACCCCGAGGAAGGGCGCATAACGATCGACGGCGTGCCGGTTCCCGACATGGCCCGTTCGGATTTCCGCCGCGCCATCGCGCTCGTCCCGCAGGATCCGGTGATCTTCGCCGCCTCGGCGCGCGAGAACATCCGCTACGGCCGCCCCGAGGCGACCGACGCCGAGGTCGAGGCCGCCGCCCGCGCCGCCGCCGCGCATGATTTTGTCGAAGCGCTGCCCGAGGGATATGGCAGTTATCTTGGCGAGCGCGGGGTCATGCTTTCGGGCGGGCAGAAACAGCGCATCGCCATCGCCCGCGCGATCCTGCGGGACGCGCCGATCCTGCTGCTGGACGAAGCGACGTCGGCGCTCGATGCCGAAAGCGAGCGCGCGGTGCAGAAGGCGGTCGAGGAACTGGCGAGGGGCCGCACGACGCTGATCGTCGCGCACCGGCTGGCCACGGTGAAAAAGGCCGACCGGATCGTCGTATTCGACCAGGGCCGCATCGTTGCGACCGGGACTCATGACCGGCTTGTCGCCGAGGACGGCCTCTATGCCCGTCTTGCACGGCTCCAGTTCACCGAAGGACTGGCGGCCGAGTAGGGGTGAGGCCGCCCGCCATCGGCGTTCTTCTCCTCGACATCCTGCTGCCCAAATCCCGAAAATGAAAATGACGCCCGAGGGGCGCCGCAATCACCTGTTTCCAACCGAGAGAGGTGCAGGCGGAACTGGTGAAGACCGGCGGCATCCAGGGAGGAGGAGGGATACCGCCGGCTTCACGTCAGCAACCCAAGGGAGGAGGAGTGGGCTGCCGGTCCGGTTGAAGATGCGGTGGTGGCAGGGAGGAGGAGCCACCACCGCACTTCACGGGCGCCTGCACCCCAGGGAGGAGGAGGGGGCCGGCGCGCGTCTTTGGACCCTCGGGCCCGTTGTTCCTGCGGCGACATCAGGGAGGAGGCGACGCCGCCGCATCATTCCGGAGCCATCTGGGAGGAGGAGCCCCGGAAATTCCGTTCGCCTACTTGCCGTAGGCCGCTTCCAGCGCGATCGCGTTGATCCCCGAGCGGTGCAGGCCGAGGTCGTTCAGTTCGCGGTCGTTCAGGGCGCTGAGTTCGTTGACCGTCTGGCGGTACATCTTGTAGCGCAGGCGGCTGTCGCGCAGTTTTGCGAAGAAACCGGTGATCCGGTCAACAAGACCGAACTCGGCGCCGCGGGTCATGCTCGTATAAGCCATTTCAGTACCTCTTGCGTATTCATGGAGGAGCCATCGGTGCTCCGTTGCCGACAAGATGGCGCTAATGCTGCGACTGCACAATAGGGCGCTTGAGCAATGCTGCCATGCAGCAAATGCATAGCGCGTCACAAAGATTTTACGTTCCCTAACGGCAACTTACAGGATGCGGGTAACGTTGTTTCATGTCGGGCTTGCCCTCGCCGCGAAAGCCGTCAGACTGGGTGTCGCCCTGAAAGGAAACCACCATGACGATGTCCCGTGAAACCGTGCTTGCCGCGCTCTCAAAGCTGTCGCTTCCCGATGGCGGGGATGTCGTCTCGCGCGATCTCGTGCGGGCGCTGGTGGTGGAAAACGGCACCGTCCGCTTCGTGCTTGAAGCGCCGGATCCCGAGATGGCCCGGAAGATGGAGCCGGTCAGACAGGCGGCCGAGGCCGCTGTTCGCGCGCTTCCCGGCGTTGACCGCGTGTCGGTCGTCCTGACCGCGCACGGCCCCTCGAAAAAGGAGCCGCCAAGCCTGAAGATCGGCGGCCACCCCAGCCCCCAGGCTGGTCCGGCCAAGATCGCTGGCGTCGACCGCATCCTCGCCATTGCCTCAGGCAAGGGTGGCGTCGGCAAGTCGACGGTTTCGTCGAACCTCGCGGTCGCGCTCGCGAAGGCGGGGCGGCGGGTAGGGCTGCTCGATGCCGACATCTATGGGCCGTCCCAGCCCCGCATGATGGGCGTGTCGAAGCGTCCCGCCTCGCCGGACGGCAAGACCATCATCCCGCTCGAAGCGCATGGCGTCACCTTCATGTCGATCGGGCTGATGCTGAAGGAAGGCGAGGCGGTCGTCTGGCGCGGGCCGATGCTGATGGGCGCGTTGCAGCAGATGCTTGGCCAGGTCGCATGGGGCGAGCTTGACGTGCTGATCGTCGATCTGCCGCCTGGAACCGGCGACGTGCAGCTGACCCTGTGCCAGCGCAGCCATGTGACCGGCGCGCTCATCGTCTCGACCCCGCAGGACGTGGCGCTGCTTGATGCCCGCCGCGCGATCGACATGTTCGGCAAGCTGAAGACTCCGGTGCTTGGTCTGATCGAGAACATGTCCACCTATATCTGCCCGAACTGCGGGCACGAGGCGCATATCTTCGGGCATGGCGGTGTGGCCGCGGAGGCCAAGAAGCTGAATGTGCCGTTCTTGGGCGAAATCCCCCTGAGCCTCGACGTCCGGCTTGCCGGCGACGCGGGAACGCCGATCGCTGCGGGCGAGGGCGCGATCGCGGATGCCTATGCCCGTCTCGCGCAACGGCTGATCGACGGTGGAGTGGCCTGACCGGCCCTCGCGAAGGGAATTTGCGGGAACGCGGCGCCGATCGTGGGACCGCACGGGAATGCCGTCGAGATTCGCCAAGAAACGAATCACCGAAGCGTGAATCCATGTGATTTTCTGGGATATCTATTGATCGGTGGCGTGGGAAATGCTCCGGATCGCCCTTTGACCCCGAGTATCGTGGGAATTTACGGGCCGGCCCGTAATCGGTCGTGTCGATCTATATATTGTATATAGATTCCAGTTAAACACCAAAAATAGCACAAACGCGTGCAGCACTCCTACAATATGCTGGATTTCCCGACACTGAAAAACAAGCTCTAGTGTCGCGTTGGTGAATATTTTTGTTGCTTCCCGTGAAATCCCATGTCATCCCTTGTTACACCGATGAGGACGGGCCAAACGGGCAACAAGACCCAAAAGGCGAAAGTCAGGTTTCATACAGGCACCCGCTTTCATCGAACCAAGAGATCCGGCGCGTGAGCGAGCAGACATCCCCCAGGTGGCACGCGCAGCCGGACAACCCAGAAATGGGGCCCGGAAACGGGACGAGGGCGGCGGATTGGGCAGTGGCAGCAGCCCAATCCGCCGTTGTCCGTTCAGGGGCCCGGTCTGGCAAGTGGCGGTGACGTGACCGGGGGAGGGGACAGGCAAGGAGCGGGCCATTGGCACGCAGGTTCAGAGGGTCGGAGACGTTCAAGGTGGACGCGAAAGGTCGCGTTTCCATCCCTGCGCCGTTCCGACGCGTGATCGAAGCCTCCGACCCGGACTGGAAAGACGGTCTTCGCCCCAGCATCGTGATTGTCTATGGACCGCCAGAGCAGACCTGGCTCGAAGTCTTCTCGATGGACGCCATTCACGAGATCGACGAGCAGATTTCACTGATGCAGCGCGGATCGCCCGATCGTCTCCGGGTGGAAGAGCTGATGTACGGCCAGTCGTTCGAAAGCCAGATCGACGACGATGGCCGGCTGACCATTCCGCAGAAGCTGCGCGAAAAGATCGGCCTTTCCAACGAGGCGTTCTTCATCTCGGCCGGCGACTATTTCACCATCTGGAACCCTGCCACCTACCAGTCCGACCGGAGCAACCGGGTGGAAGAAAAGCAGTATTCCAAGAACTTCGATGCCCGCAGCACGTTGCCACCCTTGCGGAGGGATTGACCTATGGCCGCTGCCTCAGCCCGCGTTCCCGACCCCGCCCCCCACGTTCCCGTCCTGTTGCGGCCGCTCCTCGAGGCGGTCGCGCCCGTTTCGGGCGTCTGGGTCGACGGCACTTTCGGTGCGGGCGGCTACGCGCGGGGCCTGCTGGAGGCGGGTGCGGACCGCGTCATCGGCATCGACCGCGATCCGAGCGTGTTCAGCATGGCCGAGGAGTGGGCGCCCGACTACGGCGATCGCCTGCGGCTGATCGAAGGAACCTTCTCCGATCTCGATGCGCTGGCCGGTGAGCCGGTCGACGGCGTGGTTCTGGACCTTGGCGTTTCCTCGATGCAGCTCGACCAGGCCGAGCGCGGGTTTTCCTTCCTCAGGGACGGCCCGCTCGACATGCGGATGGGCGCGAACGGACCCTCGGCCGCCGATCTCGTGAACGAGGCCGGTGAGGCCGAGATCGCCGATATTCTCTTTCACTACGGCGAAGAGCGTGCGTCGCGCCGGATCGCACGGGCGATCGTCGCGGCCCGGCCCTTTGTCACCACACATGATCTTGCGCGGGTCATCGAACGCTGTCTGCCACGGGCGAAACCAGGCCAGAGCCACCCTGCCACCCGCAGTTTCCAGGCGATCCGGATTGCGGTGAACGACGAGTTCGGCCAGCTCGCCGATGGGCTCGAGGCCGCCGAGCGCGCGCTGAAGCCCGGCGGCTGGCTTGCCGTCGTCACCTTTCACTCGCTCGAAGACCGCGTTGTCAAACGCTTCTTCCAGGTTCGTTCGGGCGGCGACGGGCAGGGCAGCCGCTACGCTCCGGCCCGCGAAGCCGCCGCCCCGGCCTTCACCCTCAGCACCCGCCGCGCGGTCGCGCCGGATGAGGTCGAGCTTGCCGGAAATCCCCGCGCTCGGTCCGCAAAACTCCGCGTTGGCCGTCGAACCGACGTGCCCGCTTCCCCCGTCGACCGCTCCGCGATCGGCCTTCCGAAACCCGCGCTCAAAGGACGGTTCTGATGCGCAGTCTGGTCATCCTGCTTTCTGCCCTGTCTGTCATGGGGCTCGCTTTCTGGGCCTACCGCGAAAACTACCGCACGCAGGCGGAACTGGCGGAGGTGCGTGATCTTCAGATCGAGATTGGCGAGCTGCGCGAGGCTTTGGGCGTACTCAGGGCCGAATGGGCTTATCTAAACCGCCCCGACCGCTTGCGAGAGCTTGCCGACATAAACTTCGAACGGCTCGGCCTTCTTCCGTTCGAGCCGCGCCAGTTCGGCGACGTGCGCGAGGTCACTTATCCCGATCTCGACCTGCCCCCGATCACCGACCCCGTCGACGTCGCCGCCCTGGAAAGCACCGATCCATGATCCGCACTCCGCTTCGCCCGCTTGCCCGTATCCTCTCCGCCCGCGAAAAGGGCGAGAATCCCGACGCGATCGAGCGCGAGAACCTGCGCATCAGGCACGAGGCGATCCGCGACGGATCGCGTGCGCGGGCCGAGGGGCGGCTATTGCTGTTGGGGGTCGTCTTTGTAGTGGCTTTCGCGACCGTCGGCGCACGGATGGGGCTTTTGGCGGCGACCGTGCCGGTTGAGCCGGCAGGTCCGGTTGCCGGCGCCTCGATCGTCGCGCAGCGCGCCGACATCGTTGACCGACGGGGCCGCATCCTGGCGACCAACCTCGTCACCCATTCGCTCTATGCCCAGCCGCAGCAGATGGTCGATCCCATCCGCGCCGCCGACAAGCTGGCGGAGATATTCCCCGACCTGGACGCGGAGCGCCTCAAGAAGGACTTCAGCGGAACCCGCAAGTTTCTGTGGGTCAAGAAGAAGATTTCGCCCGAACAGATGCAACTTGTCCACGAGATCGGCGATCCCGGCCTGCTGTTCGGGCCGCGCGAGATGCGCCTTTACCCTAACGGCGCCATCGCCGCACATGTCCTTGGCGGCGCGAGCTTTGGCCGCGAAGGCGTCCATTCGGCCGAGGTGGTGGGCGTCGCGGGGGTGGAGAAGACCTTTGACAACTGGCTGCGCGACCCGGCCAATGGCGGCGCGCCGCTTCAGCTTTCGCTTGACCTGACGATCCAGTCGACGCTGGAAGACGTGCTTTACGGCGGCATGAAGCTGATGAACGCCAAGGGTGCGACAGCGGTGCTGATGGACGCGCGCTCCGGCGAGATCGTCGCGATGGCCTCGCTGCCCGATTTCGATCCCAACACCCGGCCCGCCGCTCTGACCAAGGGGGATGCCTCCGACAGTCCGCTTTTCAACCGCGCGGTGCAGGGCGTCTATGAACTCGGCTCGACTTTCAAGATATTCGCGGTCGCCCAGGCGCTCGACCTCGGCCTCGTCAATCCGCAGACCATGGTGGAGACCAAGGGGCCGATGATCTGGGGCAAATACAGGATCCGCGATTTCCACAATTATGGTGCGCAGCTTTCCGTCACCGATGTGATCGTGAAATCCTCGAACATCGGCACGGCGCATATCGCGCAGCAGATCGGCGGCGTGCGCCAGCAGGACTTCCTGCAAAAGCTCGGGATGTTCGAACCGACGCCCATCGAACTTGTGGAGGCGCCGACCGGCAAGCCGCTGCGCCCCGCGAAGTGGCCCGAGATCACGACACTGACGGTGTCCTACGGGCACGGGGTCGCGGCGAGTCCGCTGCATCTCGCGGCGGCCTATGCGGCGATGGTCAACGGCGGCACCAAGGTCAGCCCGACGATCCTGAAGCGCGAAGCACCCGCAGAGGGGCAGCGGATCATTTCCGCGCAGACCTCGGCGACGATCCGTTCCCTGCTGCGCCAGGTGGTTCAGCGCGGCACCGCGACGTTCGGCGACGTTCCGGGCTATGCCGTCGGCGGCAAGACCGGCACTGCCGACAAGCCGAAACCGACGGGCGGTGGCTATTACAAGGACAAGGTCATCGCGACCTTCGCTTCGGTCTTTCCCGCGCATGACCCAAAATACGTGCTTGTCGTGACGCTCGATGAGCCTGTCGAAACCTCGGGCACCGAGCCGCGCCGAACAGCCGGCTGGACCGCCGTGCCGGTAGGGGCCGAGATCATTCGCCGTGCCGCACCCCTGCTTGGCCTGAGGCCGGAGGTTGAACCTCTGGCCGAGGCTGAAGTAATACGCGTCCGAAACTGAGGACGGGCATGTGTCAGGGGTTCAGCATATGGCAGAAGGGTCGAAATCGCTTACCGCGCTGGGTCTGAGGGCGAAAGGCGGGCGTGAGGTCCGGGTCACCGGCCTTTCGGTCGACAGCCGTCAGGTCAAGCCGGGGCATCTCTTCGCCGCACTTCCTGGCAGCCGTATGCATGGCGGAGAATTCATCCAGTACGCGTTGCGCATGGGCGCGGCGGCAATCCTGACCGACCGCGAAGGGGCCGAGATCGCGAAGGTGGAACTGGCCGCTTCCGACGCGGCCCTGGTGATCGCGGAAGACCCGCGCCAGGCGCTTGCCTATGCCGCCGCCCTCTGGTTCGGACGTCAACCCGAGGTGATGGTGGCGGTGACCGGCACGTCGGGCAAGACCTCGGTCGCCATGTTCACTCGCCAGATCTGGCAGGCGCTTGGCCGGCCATCGGCCAATCTCGGCACGATGGGGGTGCTCGGCGACTTCACCGCGCCCCTGGCCCATACCACCCCGGAACCGATCACATTGCATCGGGTTCTGGCCGAGATGGCGGAAGCGGGAATTACCCACGCGGCGATGGAGGCATCCTCGCACGGGCTCGACCAGGGGCGGCTCGACGGTGCGCGGCTCGTGGCGGCGGCGTTCACCAATTTCAGCCAGGATCACCTCGACTACCACGCCGACTTCGATGAGTATTTCGCGGCCAAGGCCCGGCTTTTCGCCCGCGTTCTGCCCGAAGAGGGAACGGCGGTCATCAACATCGACGACGCGCGCGGCCGCGAGATGCGCGACATCGCGCGGGGGCGTGGGCAAAAGCTGATCACCGTGGGCCGAACAGCCGGCGCAGATCTTTGCATCGCATCGCAGCGCTTCGATACGACCGGCCAGGATTTGCGGTTCACGTATCAGGGCCAGCCGCATCTGGTGCGGCTTGCGCTCATTGGCGGTTTCCAGGCGGAGAACGTGTTGGCCGCGGCGGGGTTGGTCATCGCCGCGGGGGACGAGCCGCAGGCGGTCTTCGGCGCGCTCCACGGCCTTGTCACGGTGCGCGGCCGCATGGAGCTTGCCGCCAAGCGCGACAACGGCGCGACCGTCTTCGTCGATTACTCGCACAAGCCCGGCGCCCTTGCATCCGCACTGCAATCGCTGCGCCCGCATGTGATGGGCCGGATCATCGTGGTCTTTGGCGCAGGCGGCGATCGCGACCGGCTGAAACGCCCGCTGATGGGCGAGGCTGCGGCGAAACATGCCGATGTGGTGATCGTCACCGACGACAATCCCCGCTCCGAAGACCCCGCCGCGATCCGCGCCGAGGTCATGGCCGGCTGTCCCGAGGCGACCGAAGTGGGCGACCGCGCCGAGGCGATCCTGCGCGGTGTCGACGCGCTTCAGCCCGGCGACGCCCTTCTGATCGCGGGAAAGGGGCATGAAACCGGCCAGATCGTCGGCGATGACGTCTATCCGTTTGACGATGCCGAACAGGCCAGCGTTGCCGTCGCCGCCCTCGAAGGCCGGATCTGATGGCGGCGCTCTGGACCTCGGACGATGCCGAAGCCGCCACCGGTGGCCGTGCGACGCGGAGCTTCGAGGTCAGTGGCGTTTCGATTGACACGCGCTCGCTGCAACCCGGCGATCTTTTCGTGGCGCTGAAGGACCTTCGTGACGGCCATGACTTCGCGGCCGAGGCTCTGCGCAAGGGGGCTGCGGCTGCCATGGTGTCGCGCATGCCGGACGGGTGCAGCGAAGCCGACCCCCTGCTTGTCGTTCCCGACGTTCTCGCCGCGCTGACCGCGCTTGGCGCGGCGGGGCGCGCGCGAACAAGGGCGAAGGTGATCGCCGTCACCGGCTCGGTCGGCAAGACCTCGACCAAAGAGATGTTGCGTGCGGTCCTGGCCGGGCAGGGCCGGGTGCATGCCGCTGAAGCCAGCTTCAACAACCACTGGGGCGTGCCGGTCACGCTTTCCCGGATGCCCGTGGACGCCGATTTCGCCGTGGTTGAGATCGGCATGAACCATCCCGGTGAGATCGCGCCGCTCGCGCGGCTCACTCGGCCGCATGTCGCAATGATCACGACCGTCGCGCCCGCACATCTTGAGGCGTTCGACAGCATCGACGACATCGCCCGCGAGAAGGGCGCGATCTTCGAGGGGCTGGAACCGGGCGGTATCGCCGCGATCCCGTCCGGCCTGCCGGTTTCGTCGATCCTTGCCGCCGCGGCCGCCCGCGCCGCCCATGTCATCCTGTTTGGCTCGGTTGCTGGCGACGACTATCTGCTTGCCGATGTGAAGATCGCCGGAGATGCTACCATCGTCCGGGCCGAACGGCGGGGAGAGCCGATCCTGTTCAAGGTCCAGACCGCCGGCCGCCACTTCGCCGCCAATGCGCTGGGTGTCCTTGCGGTGGCCGAAGCCGTCGGCGCCGACCCCGCGGTCGCGGCCTGCGACATCGGCCTTTGGCGACCGTCCCCCGGTCGCGGCCAGCGCGAGCGCATCTATCTCGACATCGTCGATGACAATCTCAGCTTCGACCTGATCGACGACGCCTTCAACGCCAATCCCGCGTCGCTGGATGCCGCGCTCGAGGTTCTGGGTGCGTCCGAGCCGCGCGACGGCGTCGGGCGGGTTCTCGAAGGCCGCCGCGTCGCGATCCTTGGCGACATGCTGGAGCTTGGCCCGACCGAAAAGGCGCTGCATGAGGCGGTCGCCGACCACCCTGCGATCGGGCGATTGCATCAGATCCATTGCGTCGGGCCGCGCATGCGCGCGCTCTGGGATCGCCTGCCCGCCCGCAAACGTGGCGAATGGGTCGAAACCGCGCCCGAACTGGCCGCGCGGGTCCACCATCTTGCCGATGCGGGCGATGTTCTGCTTGTCAAAGGCTCGAAGAGTTCGAAGGTCAGCCTTGTGGTTGACGCCCTGAGGAAACTCGGGCAACCGGGCGCGGGCGAAGCGCAAGGGACCGAGTAATGCTGTATTGGTTGTCAGGACTGGCGGAAGGCGGAGATGTCTTCAACCTCTTTCGCTACATCACGTTTCGCGCGGGCGCGGCATTCTTCACCGCGCTCGTTTTCGGTTTTCTCTTTGGCCAGCCGCTGATCAACCTTCTGCGGCGCAAGCAGAAGAGGGGCCAGCCGATCCGCGATGACGGCCCGCAAAGCCACTTCTCCAAGGCCGGAACGCCGACGATGGGAGGGCTGCTGATCCTCTCGGCGCTCTTCGTCTCGACGCTTCTCTGGGCGCGGCTCGACAACGCCTACATCTGGATCGTGCTTTTCGTGACGTTCAGCTTCGGTCTGATCGGTTTTGCCGACGACTATGCGAAGGTCACGAAGCAGACCTCCAAAGGCGTCTCGACGCGGGTCCGGTTTCTCATGGGGCTCGTGATCGCGGCGGTGGCCGGCTGGCTCGCAGCCTATGCGCATCCGGCCGACCTGACCGGCCAACTGGCCTTTCCGGTGTTCAAGGACGCGCTGCTGAATCTCGGGATATTCTTCGTGCCCTTCGCCATGATCGTGATCGTCGGCGCCGCCAATGCGGTCAACCTGACCGATGGGCTTGACGGGCTTGCGGTCATGCCGGTGATGATCGCCGCAGGAACATTGGGCGTCATCGCCTATGCCGTCGGCCGCATCGACTTCACCGAATATCTCGGCGTGCACTACGTGCCCGGAACTGGCGAGCTGCTGATCTTCACTGCCGCCCTGATCGGCGGGGGTCTGGGGTTCCTCTGGTACAACGCTCCGCCCGCCGCGGTCTTCATGGGCGATACCGGGTCGCTGGCGCTTGGCGGGGCGCTTGGCGCGATTGCCGTCGTGACCAAGCATGAGATCGTGCTGGCCATCGTTGGCGGCCTCTTCGTGGTCGAGGCCCTCTCCGTGATCATCCAGGTCCTCTACTTCAAGCGCACCGGCCGGCGCGTCTTCCTGATGGCGCCGATCCACCACCACTTCGAGAAGAAGGGCTGGGCCGAACCGCAGATCGTGATCCGCTTCTGGATCATCTCGCTGATCCTCGCGCTGATCGGGCTGGCGACGCTGAAGCTGCGCTGATGCGCGAGGCCGATCTCTACGCCCCGGTCAAGGCGCATCTTGAGGCGCAGGGCTATGAGGTCAAGGCCGAGATCGGAGATTGCGACATTCTTGCGCGGCGTGGTGGGGAACCCCCCGTGGTGGTCGAACTCAAGCTGACCTTCTCGCTCGCGCTGGTCATGCAGGGCGTCGCGCGGCAGGCCCTGTTCGATGACGTCTATGTCGCCGTGCCGGTTTCCGCAGGACGCGGCTGGAAGCTGCGCTACAAGGACATCATCCGGCTTTGCCGCCGCCTTGGTCTCGGGCTTCTCGCCGTGCGTCCGGACGGGGTGGAGGCGCATCTCGATCCTGGCCCCTATCAACCGCGCCGGAACGCGGCGCGTGCGGGACGGCTGATCCGCGAATTCGACCGGCGGGTCGGCGATCCGAACATCGGTGGCGTCACCGGCGTGAAACGGATGACTGCCTACCGGCAGGACGCCTTGCGCTGTGCGGCGCATCTTGGTGCCAACGGCCCGACCAGGGCAGCGAGCGTTGCCGCCGGAACCGGGGTGGCCCGCGCCGCCGCAATGATGCGGGCCGACCACTATGGCTGGTTCGAACGTGTCGCGCGCGGTATCTACGCGCTGAGCCCGAAAGGGCAGGCGGCACTGGCCGATCACATGCGCGAGGGCACAGTCCCGCCGCCGGTCGCTTCCGACTGACGCCAAACCTTCGCGATCGGAGCGCCGATGCCCCGCCCGGCAACGCCCACTGCCGTCGTCACCGGCGCCAATCGCGGTATCGGCCGCGCGATTGCCGGAAGACGGGCCGACGGGTGGGTTCTTTCGCGATGGCAGGCCGCTGGATTGGTAGCGGGCGCTGCGGGTCAGCCGATCGAGACCAGTTCGATATCGAAATTAAGATCCTTGCCCGCCAGCGGATGATTGGCGTCGAGGGTCACCGTGTCGTCGGTGAGTTCGGCCACGGTGACGGCGACGGCATTCCCGTCGGGCGTCCGCATCTGAAGGCTGGTGCCGACCTCGAGCGGGATCTCGGCAGGAATCTGGCCGCGGGGCACGTCCTGGCGCGCCTCCTCGTGCCTGGGGCCGTAAGCCTCGGCCGAGGGGACGACGACCGTCTTCTGTTCTCCTGCGGTCATTCCGGGCAGGGCCTTGTCGAGGCCCGGAATGATCTGGCCGGATCCGACCTGGAACTCCAGCGGATCACGGCCCGCCGAGTTGTCGAATTCCGTGCCGTCCTGAAGTGTGCCGCGATAGTGGATGCGCACGGTGTCGCCCGTCTTTACCTGGGTCATGGCGTCCTTTCGGAAATGTGGGGTGAATTTCGAGGCCGCGGCAGGCGCGGGTTCTCACGTGTCCCAAGTCTAGCGGCGGCCGGCGCCAAGGTAAACCCGCGCGCCCCCGGCGTGCTTGCGGGCAGCCGGGCCAGCGGGCATTGTTCGGGGCGATCAAGGCGGGGGAAAGCATGATTCCGGTTCGGGGCTATGAGGGCAGGAAGGTCGCGGTGCTGGGGCTCGGCCGGTCGGGGCAGGCGACCGCGCGGGCGCTGGAGGCGGGCGGCGCGTTGCCCTGCCTCTGGGATGACAGCCCGGAGTCGCGCGGCGTCGCGGAAGCGGCGGGTTTCACGCTGACCGACCTGACCCGCGCTGACGCCTGGGATGAGGTCGCGGCGCTCATCGTTTCGCCCGGCATCCCCCATCTTTATCCCGAACCGAACAAGCTCATCGCCCGGGCGATGGCGGCGGGCGTGCCGGTTGACAATGACATCGGCCTTTTCTTCCGCTCCTGGGCGACGCCGGACTGGGACGAGATGGATGTGCCTCCCAAGGTCATCGCCGTCACCGGATCGAACGGCAAGTCGACCACGACGGCGCTGATCCACCATATCCTGACCGTGGCCGGACGGCCGACCCAGATGGCCGGCAACATCGGCCGGGGTGTTCTTGACCTTGAACCGGCCCAGGATGCCGAGGTCCTCGTGCTGGAACTCTCCTCCTACCAGACCGAGCTTGCCCGCGCGCTGACGCCGGACATCGCGGTGTTCACCAACCTCACGCCCGACCACCTTGACCGCCACGGCGGACTTGGCGGCTACTTCGCGGCCAAGCGCCGGCTTTTCTCCGAAGGCGGCCCGGACCGCGCCGTGATCGGCGTCGATGAGGTCGAGGGGCGGTTTCTCGCCAACCAGATGTCACAGGGGCCTGGGGATGACCGGGTGATCCGCGTGTCATCGGGCCAGAAGCTCGATGGGCCGGGCTGGGCGGCATTCGTGCGCAAGGGGTTTCTGGCGGAATGGCGAAAGGGTCGGCAGGTCGCATCCATCGACCTGCGCGAGGTCAAGGGCCTGCCGGGCGCCCACAACCACCAGAACGCCTGCGCCGCCTATGCCGCGGTGCGCAGCCTCGGTCTTGCACCGAAGCTGATCGAACAGGCGTTCCACTCTTTCGAGGGGCTGCCCCACCGCAGCCAGACCGTGGGCGAGAGGGACGGCGTGCGTTTTGTCAACGACAGCAAGGCGACCAATGTGGATAGCGCGGCACAGGCGCTTCAGGCCTTCGACCGCATCCGCTGGATTGCCGGGGGGCTTGGCAAGGAGGGCGGCATCGCCGGGCTGAAACCCCATCTCGGTTCGGTCGTGAAGGCCTATCTCATCGGCCATTCCGCCCGCGACTTCGCGCTGGAACTGGGCGACACCCCGCACGAGATCTGCGAGACGATGGCGCGCGCGGTGGCGCGGGCCGCAGAGGAGGCCGAGGCGGGGGAGGTCGTGCTGCTCGCCCCGGCAGCGGCGTCGTTCGACCAGTATCCGAACTTTGAAAAGCGTGGCGAGGATTTCGCCGCGCGGGTTCAGGCGCTGATCGGCAGGGAAACGTGATCAAGCGGCATCAAGGCTGCCGCCCGCCCCACCCCCGGCTCAGTTGCGCTTCCCTCGTTGCGAGAAGCGCGCCTTGAGCCTTGTCAGCGCAATGCTGGACCACGGCAGGAAAGCATAGCTGATGAGCACGACGTTGACGGAGATCATGAGAAGGTTCCGCCAGAACGGTTGAAGCGCATCGGGCAGGACGAGATCGGCGATGTGGCGGAGGGCCTCGCCAAGTATCACGATCCAGAAGATCAGGATGGCGACGATCTCGATCCTGCTGATTCCTGCTCCGGGATCGAGCAGCCGGGCGAGTTCGTCGAACCGAGTGTGCCTGGTGATCTCCTGTGGGTGCCTGTCGAGTTCGGCCAGATGCCTCTCGCGGGCGGCGGAATTCTCCCACCGTTCCAGATTGGCCCGTGAATCGAAGACAAAGACGGTCACGAGTTCGCAGCCATCCGCCCGACGTGTCAGGCTGTTCTGCTCTCCGAGATAGCCGGGCTGCTCGGCCGCTGCGCGCTGAAGCCGTGCGAGCGACCGCCCGATCTCTTCCTCGAATTCCTGGTCGAACCGTCGCACGATGATCGACAGAACCGCACGGGTTTGCTTGGGCATCGCCGCTCCCTTATTCACAAGTGCAGGGAACTGCGGCAACACCCCTTCGTCAAGGGCAAGGCGCGGCCAGGTTTGCGGCCTCATTCCTCTGGCGCCAGCCTGCAATCTTGGCTACACTCCGCCCCAGACCCGGCAAACGGGCGATGTTGAGGCAGTGAAGGCGGTATCTCATGACCGAGATGGTTTACGGCACCGTGCCCGTTCGGGCGGGTGAGCCGGTTCTTCCCAGATGGTGGCGCACGATCGACCGCTGGTCGCTGGGCGGGGTTCTGGTGCTTTTCGGGATCGGGCTGCTGCTCGGCCTCGCCGCGTCGGTGCCCCTGGCCGAGAAAAACGGGCTCGACCCATTCTACTACGTCTCCCGGCAGGCGATCTATGGCGGCGCGGCGCTCGTCGTGATGGTCGGGACGTCGATGATGTCGCCCGATATGGTGCGCAGGCTCGGGGTTCTCGGCTTTCTCGCCGCCTTCGCGGCGCTGATCTGCCTTCCGGTCTTCGGAACCGATTTCGGCAAGGGCGCAGTGCGCTGGTATTCGCTGGGTTTCGCCAGCTTCCAGCCGTCCGAGTTCCTCAAGCCCGGTTTCGTGATCATGGCGGGCTGGCTGATGGCCGCGGCGCAGGATCTGGGTGGCCCGCCGGGGCGGCTCTACAGCTTCATCCTTGCCATCGTCATTGTCATCTTCCTCGCCTTCCAGCCGGATTTCGGTCAGGCCTGCCTGATCCTTTTCGCCTGGGGGGTGATGTATTTCGTCGCCGGCGCGCCCTTCATGCTTCTTACCGTGATCGGCGGGCTGGTCGTCGCCGGCGGCATCTTCGCCTATGACGCGTCCGAGCATTTCGCCCGCCGGATCGACGGGTTCCTGTCGGCCGAGATCGACCCGCGCACCCAGATCGGCTATGCGACCAACGCCATACAGGAAGGCGGGTTCTTCGGCGTCGGCGTCGGTGAGGGCACGGTCAAGTGGTCGCTTCCCGATGCTCATACCGACTTCATCATCGCCGTTGCCGCCGAGGAATACGGGCTGATCCTGGTGCTTGTCATTCTGGCACTCTACGCCGCGATCACGGCCCGTTCGCTCTTCCGGCTGATGCGCGAGCGCGATCCCTTCATCCGCATCGCCGGAACCGGGCTTGCCTGCGCGTTCGGGGTGCAGGCGCTGATCAACATGGGCGTCGCGGTGCGGCTCTTGCCGGCGAAGGGCATGACGCTGCCCTTCGTCTCCTACGGCGGATCGTCGGTGATCGCGAGCGGCATCGCGCTCGGCATGCTTCTCGCCTTCACCCGGGTCCGGCCGCAGGGGCGGATCGAGGAATACCTGATCAAGCGAGGCCGCTGATGGCCGCGCCCTTGCTTCTCATTGCCGCGGGCGGAACCGGCGGGCACATGTTTCCCGCGCAGGCGCTGGCCGAGGCGCTGGTGGCGAAGGGCTGGCGCGTGAAGCTGTCGACCGATGCGCGGGGGGCGCGCTATGCCGGCGGCTATCCGCGGGCGGTGACGGTGGAAACGGTGGCGTCCGCCACCTTCGCCCGAGGCGGCGCGGCGGCGCGGCTGCTCGTGCCCTTCCGCATCGCGGGCGGCATGGCCGGGGCGGTGGCGCGGATGCTGCGCGACCGGCCCGATGCGGTGGTCGGCTTTGGCGGCTATCCGACCATCCCGGCGCTGGCGGCGGCGGTGATCCTCAAGGTGCCGCGGATGATTCACGAACAGAACGGGGTTCTCGGCCGGGTCAACCAGCTTTTCGTCAGGCGCGTGCGCTGGATCGCCTGCGGCACCTGGCCGACCGAACTTCCCGAGGGGGTCGAGGCGCATCACACCGGCAACCCGGTCCGCGCCGCCGTGCTGGACCGCGCCGCGGCACCCTACATCGCGCCTGGCGACCATCCGATGCATCTTGTGGTGATCGGCGGGTCGCAGGGCGCGCGCATCCTGTCCGAGGTCGTGCCCGCGGCGCTTGCCGGGTTGCCCGCGGCCTTGCGCCGCAACGTCCGCGTCTCGCACCAGGCGCGACCGGAGGATGAGGCGGCAGTCAGCGCGATCTATGCCGAAGCCGGAATACCCGCCGAGGTCGCGCCGTTCTTCGACGACATTCCGCGCCGCCTGTCGGAGGCACAACTCGTCATCTCGCGCGCCGGAGCATCGTCGGTCGCCGACATCTCGGTCATCGGGCGGCCGTCGATCCTCATCCCGCTCGCCGCGGCGATCCGCGATGAGCAGACGGCCAATGCCCGCGGGCTCGCCGACGCCGAAGCGGCGATCCTCATCCCGGAATCGCGGCTTGACGCCGCCACCCTCGCAAGGCATGTGGCCTCGATCCTGCAAAACCCCGAAGCCGCGATGCGCATGGCCGATGCCGCGCTCGGCTACGGCATCCCCGACGCGACCGACCGCCTCGTTGCCATGGTCGAAGCCCTGAGAGCGAAAGAGAAGACATGAACGCCGCGACGAAACTGCCCGGAGAACTTGGCCCCATCCACTTCGTCGGGATCGGCGGCATCGGCATGTCGGGCATCGCCGAGGTTCTGATGACGCTCGGCTACCGGGTCCAGGGCTCGGACGCGAAGGCGTCGAAGATAACCGATCGGCTGGTGAAGCTGGGCGCCGCTTTCTTCGAGGGCCAGCGCGCTGAGAATCTCGGCGATGCGGCGGTGGTGGTGATCTCGTCCGCGATCAAGAAGGGCAACCCCGAGTTGGAAGAGGCGCGCAGGCTCGGCCTGCCGGTCGTGCGGCGGGCCGAGATGCTGGCGGAGCTCATGCGGCTGCGCTCGAACGTCGCGGTGGCGGGGACGCATGGCAAGACCACGACGACGACGATGGTGGCGACCCTGCTGGACAAGGGCGGGTTCGACCCGACGGTGATCAATGGCGGCATCATCCATGCCTATGGCTCGAACGCGCGGGCAGGGGCGGGTGAGTGGATGGTGGTCGAGGCCGACGAAAGCGACGGCTCTTTCAACCGGCTGCCCGCGACCATCGCCATCGTCACCAATATCGACCCCGAGCATATGGAGCATTGGGGCGATTTCGACCGGCTGCGTCAGGGCTTTTACGATTTCGTCTCGAACATCCCGTTCTACGGACTCGCGGTCTGCTGCACCGACCATCCCGAGGTGCAGACCCTGGTGGGCCGCGTCACCGACCGGCGGATCGTCACCTTCGGCTTCAATGCGCAGGCCGACGTGCGGGCGGTGAACCTGACCTACAAGGGCGGCCTCGCGCATTTCGACGTGGCGCTTCAGGGGGAGGACGCCATGATCGAGGGCTGCACCCTGCCGATGCCGGGCGACCACAACGTGTCGAACGCGCTGGCGGCGGTCGCGGTGGCCCGGCACCTCGGCATGAAGAAGGACGAGATCCGCGAGGCGCTGGCCGGTTTCGGCGGCGTCAACCGGCGCTTCACCAGGGTCGGCGAGGTGCTGGGCGGCGTCACCATCATCGACGATTACGGCCACCACCCGGTCGAGATCGCCGCCGTCCTGAAAGCCGCGCGGCAGGCGACGAAGGGCCGGGTCATCGCCGTCCACCAGCCGCACCGCTACACGAGGCTGTCGAGTCTCTTCGAGGATTTCTGCACCTGCTTCAACGAGGCCGACGTGGTCGCCATCGCCGAGGTCTATGCCGCCGGCGAAGACCCGATCCCCGGCGCGAGCCGCGACGATCTGGTGGCGGGCCTGCGCACGCATGGCCACCGACACGCTCTTGCCATTGGCGAGGAGGCCGATCTCGAGGAGCTGGTCCGCGCCGAGGCGCGCCCCGGCGACATGGTGGTCTGCCTCGGTGCCGGCACCATCTCGGCATGGGCCAACGCGCTGCCCCAGCGGATGAAGGGCTGAACGGGTGGCAGAGACGCTCAAGCGCCGCCTCGGTCCCGGACTTCTGACCGCCTACGGCGTGGGCGTGATGGTGGGGGCGGGCATATACGTCCTGACGGGGGCGGCCGCCGGGGCCGCGGGCCTCTGGGCTCCGCTTGCCTTCCTGTTGGCCGCGCTGGTCGCCGTGCCTTCCGCATTGTCCTTCGCCGAGCTTTCCGCCCGGATACCCGAAGCCGCCGGAGACAGTTCCTATGTTGAGATCGGGCTGAACCGGCACTGGCTCGCCCTGCTGGTCGGTGCGGTCAACGTCGTTGCCGGAACCGTCGCTGCGGCAGCGGTGCTGCGGGGCGGGGTGGGTTATCTGACGTCGATCGTGCCGGTGCCGTTCGAATGGGCGGTGATCGGCCTTGGCGTGGCCCTCACCGGCATTGCGATCATCGGGGTCCTGGAAAGCCTGACCTTCGCGGCGATCCTCACCCTGATCGAGGTCGCGGGTCTTGCGCTGGTCATCGGCGCGGGCTTTGCCGCCGAGCCGGTGGCCGACTGGCGTCTGCCGCTGCCAGCGCCCGAATGGGCGGGCGTCGCGGCCGCGACCACCTTCGCCTTCTTCGCGTTCATCGGCTTCGACGACCTCGTGAACATGGCCGAAGAGGCGCGGGAGCCCGAGCGCAACATGCCGCGCGCGATCCTGTGGTCGCTGGCGATCACCGCGGCCCTCTATGCGCTCGTCTCGATGGCAGCCGTCCGATCGGTCCCGCGCGAGGTGCTTGGCGCTTCCGAACAGCCGCTGGCGCTCGTCTGGCAGGCCGGCACCGGAGGCAGCGCCGTCTTCCTTTCCGCGATCGCAGTTGCCGCCGCGCTGAACGGGGTCCTGGCGCAGATCGTCATGGCGTCGCGTGTGCTTTTCGGCCTTGGCAAGCGCTCACCCGCGCTGATGACCTTCCGCCGCGCCCATCCGACCTTCGGCACGCCGGTTCGCGGCACCATCGTTGTCGGGGTGGCGGTGATCGCGGCGGCCCTGATGCTGCCCGTTGCGGTGCTGGCGGAGCTGACGACGTTTGCGCTGCTCATCGTCTTCGCGATCGTCAACGCCGCGCTGATCGGGGCGAAACGCAAAAGGCCGGCCGTCGGATTCGAGGTGCCGGTCGTCGTGCCCTGGGCGGGAACGGCGCTTTGCGTCGGCACGCTTGCCGCCGCCCTCTGGGGAGAACTGCAATGATGATGCCCGTCCTCTTTGCCTGTCTCTGGGTGCTTGCCGCGACGGGGATCGCGTTCCTGCCGATGCGCCGCCAGATCGTGCCGGGGCTGGTGCTTCTGGCCTGCGTTCCGGTGCTCATCGTCTGGCTTTATCTCGATGGGCTGGTCTGGATCGCGGCCTTCGCGCTGATCGGATTCCTGTCGATGTTCAGGAAACCCTTGCAATATCTCGCGTCGCGGGCGATGGGGAAGCGAATACAACCACGGGGCGAGGGAAGGCCAGGGCCGTGACTGCATCTTTGCTCCTGTCGTGCCTCTGGGCACTGGCGGCGACGATTGTCGCCCTCCTGCCATCGCGGGATCATCACTGGCGCGCGGCCTATGTCCTGATCGCGGTGGGCATTCCGATCGTAGGCTGGGTGACCTACCAGAACGGCCCCTGGGTCGGGCTTGTCGTGATGGCCGCCGGCGCCTCGATGCTGCGTTGGCCGCTCGTCTATCTCTGGCGCTGGCTGAGGCGCAACACGGTGCGCTGAGCCCGTCTGGACGGCGCCAGCATCCGTCGGCTTCGCGTATGGCATCCCTAGGGACGGGCGGGGTCGCTCACGTCAGCTTGGCCTCGAGCGTCACCTTCACCGCCCGGAGCGCCTTGGAGACGGGGCAGCCTTCCTTGGCCTTGGCGGCGAGTTCCTGAAACTTCGCATTTTCGATCCCGGGCACGGCCGCCGACAGAGTCAGGGCGCTGGCCGTCACGTCGAACCCGCCGCCGGTGGCGGGGTTGACGCTGACAACCGACTTGGCCTCGAGCTTGTCGGCGGGGGTGCCATTCTCGGCCAGCAGATGCGAGAGCTGCATCGCGAAGCAGCCGGCATGGGCGGCGGCGAGGAGTTCCTCGGGGTTGGTGCCGGATTTGCCGCTTTCATCCTCGAAGCGCGCCTTGAAGGAATAGCCGTGGCCGGTGAGCGCGCCGGACTGGGTATCGAGCGTGCCCTTGCCTTCTGTGAGGTTGCCCTTCCAGACGGCGGTTGCGTGGCGTTTCATGGCATTCTCCCTCGATGAACTCGGCCCGCATCGTTCTGGACGCGCCCGGTATGATCGCACATGTGACACAGGACGAACGTCAGCGCAGCCCGAAGGTTCCCGGTCGGGTTCGGGCTTGCGGGTTTCCGCCGGTCGCCGTAGCAAGCGGACCATGATGCTGACGCTTCCCCCCGTGCGCGGCGTGCTGACGCCGGACCGGCCCTTGGCCGACCTGACCTGGCTGCGCGTTGGTGCATGACATTTGCCGGGCGGGCGCCTCTGCGGATCGCTTGCTCGCCGGCGCGGTTTGGGCCAGCTTGGCGATATGGTGAAGGCGGGCGAGATCAAGGATCGGAAAAGTCTGGAACGCTGGCTGGAGGGCCGCTCGCAAACCGACGCGATCGCGATCGCCCGGTGCGCGGCGTGCCGGGTACTTCCCCTGTATGGCCGCGCGATGCGGGACGACTGGGCACCAAGACATGATTTGACAGCGCTTCCGGTCATCCGACTTATTCTGATCTCGGGGGTTGCCGGCAAATATCCAACCCCCGAGGTCAGGCGCGCCACCGCCGCCGCCCACGCCGCCGTCGCCACCGCCGCCGCCCACGCCGCCGTCGCCACCGCCGCCGCCACCGCCGCCGCTCAAGCCGCCGCCGTCGCCGCCACCGCCGCCGCCCACGCCGCCGCCCGCGCCGCCATGGCCGCCGCCGCCGCCGCCGACGCCGCTGGGGCTTATATCTGGGAGCAGGTCCGGGATGATGCCCGTCTGCTTGAACAGGGCGGCGATCTGCTCGCCCTGCCTCTCTGGTCGATCCCGGAGCCCGACTGGTTCCGGCGGGCCGACCAGGAGATGCTGGCAAGCTGGCAGGCGGACGATCCGGAGCGTTGGTCCTTCTGGATCGGCTGGTGGGAGGGGGTGAAGTCGGGCAAACAGTTGGACTGGGAGTTGCAGCGCGATGTCGCGCTGATCCCCGATGAGGTCTGGAGTCAGGGGCCGGGGGCGGTTGCGGCGGAGATCGCCGGATATGAGCTGCCCGTCGCCGTGGCGGCGACACCGAACGCCGAACGCATCAGCATCAATCCCGCAACAGGACTGTTGCGTGCGGAAACGCTCTCGGATTTGCCTGAAGACCACTTGGCGGATGCCTGCGATATGTTGCGCGATGCGCAGTCCATATTCTCGCCCGATGGTCCGGGGCAGAACATCGCCGGTCTTGTCGTGGAGGAACGCAAAATCATCTACGACGCGCTCGATCGCTATGCGAGCCGACCCAGAATGCTGCACAATGCCTGTTTGCGGGTTATTCGGAGGATCGAGGCGAAACGCGCGGGGAACTTCCTTCCCGAGGACGATCACCAAATCCATGACTATGAAGTGCAGATCAGAAACGTCGCGGATAACTTGTTCAGCTTTGATACAGAGGTGCGTGTTTCGGTGACGGCCAGGCTCGAGCTTCGCATCAAGACCGTTTCCCCGCCCCATGCCGCTTCAATTCTGGACGGCGCAAAGGCCGTTGCAAATGTGGCGGAAGGCTATCTTGCCAAGGAGTTGCCCATCGACGCCGCTGCAGTTGCCGACCAATCTCTGTCAGAAGAGGAGCGCAAGGATTCCCTGTTTCGCACGGCGAGCCGGTTGTTGCGCACCTATGCACTCCTTGCCTCGAAGGGCGTGAGATTGGTCTACAGGGGTGCACGCTGGACATTGAGCGAGGCGGCAGGAATTGCCGGGGATTTGAAGACGATCGCCGAAGCGATCGAACCCGTGGCTTTTGCGGTCATTATCATTTTGTTGCTTCTCTAGCTGCTCGGCACCGGCGGGCAGCGCCCGACCCTCCCGCCGGGAGGTCGCTTCTCGCCTACCCGGGGGGCGGACGCTGTCCTCGGCTCGGGAAGTGGGCAGGTGATCGCTTCGGGCTTGCGGGTTTCCGCCGGTCGCCGTAGCAAGCGGAGCATGATGCTGACGCTTCCCCCCGTGCGCGGCGTGCTGACGCCGGACCGGTCCTTGGCCGATCTGACCTGGCTGCGCGTTGGCGGGCCGGCGGAGTGGCTCTGTCAGCCGGCTGATATCGAGGATTTGCAGGCGTTTCTGGCGGCGCTCGATCCGGATGTGCCGGTCTTTCCGATGGGCGTGGGGTCGAACCTCATCGTGCGCGATGGTGGCATAAGGGGCGTGGTGGTCCGGCTCGGGCGGGGGTTCAACGCGATTTCCGTAGAGGGCAACCGCGTGACGGCCGGGGCGGCGGCCCTGGACGCGCATGTGGCGCGCAAGGCGGCGGAGGCGGGCGTGGACCTGACGTTCCTGCGCACCATTCCGGGGGCGATCGGCGGAGCGGTACGAATGAATGCGGGCTGCTATGGGTCATATGTCGCCGATCATTTCATCGAGGCGGCGGTGGTGAGGCGGGACGGATCCGTCGCGCGGCTGGGACCGGACGAGATGAAATTCGCCTATCGGTCGTCGGCGCTGGGCGACGGTGAGGTGATCGTTGGCGCGGTCTTCGAGGGGCCGTCAGGCGATCCGGAGGCGCTGGCCGCCAAGATGGACGAGCAGATCGCACGGCGCGATGCGTCGCAGCCGGTCAAGGAGCGTTCGGCAGGCTCCACCTTCCGCAATCCGGCGGGGTTCTCCTCGACCGGGCGGGCCGATGACGTGCACGATCTGAAGGCCTGGAAGCTGATCGACGAGGCCGGCATGAGAGGCGCGCGGCGGGGCGGGGCGGAGATGAGCGCGAAGCATCCGAACTTCCTGATCAACGCGGGTGGCGCCACGGCTGCGGAGCTTGAAGACCTGGGCGAGGACGTCAGAAAAAGGGTTTTCCAAATCAGCGGTTTGACGCTAGAGTGGGAAATCATGCGCGTGGGCGAATTCGGGCCCGAGGCAGACGCGTAAGGAATGAGAAAACAGGGCCCGCAAACGGGCCCGGATGAGGCACCAGTGGCGGGTATGTCGAGCAGGACAGCCCCCAAAGTGGCGGTACTGATGGGTGGCCCTTCCGCGGAACGGGAGGTGTCGCTGTCAAGCGGGCGTGAATGCGCCGACGCCCTGCGGGAGGCGGGATACGAGGTGGTCGAGGTCGATGCCGGCCGCGACCTTGCCGTGCGCCTTGCCGAAATCAAGCCCGACGTCTGTTTCAACGCGCTCCACGGCCGCTGGGGCGAGGATGGCTGCGTTCAGGGGATGCTGGAGTGGTTGGGGGTGGCCTATACGCATTCGGGGGTGCTGGCCTCGGCGCTCGCGATGGACAAGTCGAAGGCCAAGGAGGCGTTCCGCGCCGCAGGGCTGCCGGTGGTCGAGAGCCGCCTTGCCTGCGCCGCGGAGATCAGCGCGCGGCATGTCATGGAACCGCCCTACGTCGTGAAGCCCAACAACGAAGGCTCGTCGGTGGGAGTGTACATCGTTCAGGACGGCGCGAACTCGCCGCCGGTTCTGGGCAAGGAAATGCCAGAAGTGGCGATGGTGGAAAGCTATGTGTCGGGCCACGAGCTGACCTGTTCGGTTCTTGGCGACCGCGCCTTGTGCGTGACCGAGATATTCGCCACCGGCTGGTACGACTATCACGCGAAATACGATGAAGGCGGGTCGCGCCATGTCTGTCCAGCGGAGATACCGGATGAGGTTGCGGCGGCCTGTCGGGACTACGCCTTGCGCGCGCATCAGGCGTTGGGCTGCCGGGGTCTGAGCCGCAGCGACTTCCGCTGGGACGAGTCGCGGGGGCTCGGCGGGCTTTTCATCCTGGAAACCAACACGCAGCCGGGCATGACGCCGACCTCGCTGGCGCCCGAGCAGGCGGCGGCGGAGGGGATGAGCTTTCCCCAGTTGTGCGCCTGGATCGTGGAGGACGCCTCATGCAACCGCTGAGAGCGCCCGAACGTCGCTTTGCCGAGCCGGCGCCGAGGCGCGACCCGGCGCCGTCGCGGTGGGCTTACCGGGCCGAACGGCTGTGGCTGACGCCGGGCTTCCGCCGCGCGGTGCGGTTGGGCCTGCCATCGCTGCTGATCGTCGGGGCGGTCGTCGGCTATCTCGCCGATCCGGGCCGGCGGGCGGCGTTGCAGACCGGGCTTGCCGATCTGCGGCTGAGCGTCGAGAACCGGCCGGAATTCATGGTCGGCCTGATGGCGATCGACGGCGCGTCGGGCCCGGTGGCGAAGGCGATCCGGGGGATGCTGCCGGTCACGCTGCCCGTCTCCTCGTTCCGGCTCGATCTTGAGGCGCTGCGCGCGACGATCGAGCAGGTCGATGCGGTCGCCTCGGCGGAACTGCACATCCGCAAGGGCGGCGTCCTGCAGGTGACGGTGCGCGAGCGGGTACCCGCAATCCTGTGGCGAAGCGCGCGCGGGCTGGAGATGCTCGACGCGACCGGGCATCGGGTGGCGACGCTTCTCGACCGCGCGGCACGGCCCGACCTGCCGGTGATCGCGGGCGAGGGGGCGGACAAGGCGGTGGCCGAGGCGTTGGCGGTGCTGGACGCCGCGCGGCCGGTCCGGGCACGGATTCGCGGGCTGGTCCGCATGGGCGAGCGGCGCTGGGACGTGGTCCTGGACCGCGAGCAGCGCATTCTTCTGCCCGAGGATCAGCCGGTCGAGGCGATCCAGCGCGTCATCGCGCTTGACCAGGCCGAGGACATGCTGGGGCGCGACCTTCTGATCGTGGACATGCGCAACAATTCGAGGCCGACGATCCGGCTTGCCGGAACAGGCGAAACCGATTTCGAGGCGAGGGCAACAGGGCAATGACCGATCTCTATCAGTCGCAACGGGCGATGCGGAACATGCGGCGCGCGGCGCTGCAACGGGGGGTGGTGGCGGTTCTCGACGTCGGGTCGTCGAAGATCGCCTGCCTGGTGCTCAGGTTCGAGAATGCCGAGGAAGATCACGAGGACGGTCTTGGCCCGCTCGCCGGCCAGTCCCAGTTCCGGGTGATCGGGGCGGCGACGACGCGGTCGCGCGGCGTTCGCTTCGGCGAGGTCGACGCGATGCAGGAGACGGAGCGCGCGATCCGCACCGCGGTACAGGCGGCGCAGAAGATGGCGCAGACGCGGGTCGATCATGTCATCGCCTGTTTTTCAGGTGCGCAGCCCCGCAGCTACGGACTTGCCGGCGAGATCGAACTTTATGACGGCCAGGTCAGCGAACAGGACGTGGCGCGGGTGCTGGCCGCCTGCGACGTTCCGAACTTCGGGTCGGGGCGCGAGGTGCTGCATGCACATCCGGTCAACTTCGCCATCGACCATCGGTCCGGGCTTGGCGATCCGCGCGGCCACGTCGGCAACAGGCTTGCCGCCGACATGCACCTTCTGACGATCGACACCGGCGCCGTGCAGAACCTGCTCTACTGCATCCGCCGCTGCGATCTGGAGATTGCGGGGCTTGCCTCGTCCTCCTATGCCGCGGGGCTGTCGAGCCTTGTCGAGGACGAGCAGGAACTGGGCGCGGCCTGCATCGACATGGGCGGTGGCGCCACGGGCATCTCCATCTTCATCAAGAAGCACATGATCTTTGCCGAAAGCGTGCGGCTGGGCGGCGACCATGTGAGTTCGGACATTTCGAAGGGTCTTCAGGTGCCCCTCGCCACCGCCGAGCGGATCAAGACGATCCACGGCGGCGTGCAGGCCACCGGCATGGACGACCGCGAGATGATCGAGATCGGCGCCGATTGCGGCGACTGGGAGAAGGATCGCAGGAAGGTCAGCCGGACGGAGCTTATCGGGATCATGCGGCCACGCGTGGAAGAAATACTGGAAGAAGTGCGCGCCATTCTGGACGCGGCGGGGTTCGACCAGCTCCGGTCGCAGCAGATCGTGCTGACCGGCGGCGGCAGCCAGATCCCCGGCCTCGACATGCTGGCCGCGCGAATCCTTGGCCAGAACGTGCGACTCGGTCGCCCGCTTCGGGTCCAGGGCCTGCCGCAAGCGGCGACGGGCGCTGCGTTTTCCTCAACCGTCGGCCTTTGCCTTTTTGCGGCACACCCGCAAGACGAGTGGTGGGATTTCGAGATTCCGGCCGAACGGTATCCGGCGCGTTCGCTGCGCCGGGCGATGAAATGGTTTAAAGACAACTGGTAACCGCAGGATGTTGAGAGATGAGCGAAATGCCGCTGACATGCACGTCGGAAAGCCTATATTTTGTGTGCGTTGGCGTCTTTTTGCGTGACCTTCGGGCATTTGCGCTCTAAACTCGCGGAAATGCAGTGAGCGGCGACCACAAGGCGGCGTGGGGACAAAAACAGGCGGACAAGATGGCATTGAATTTGACGGTGAACGAACGTGAAGAACTGAAGCCCCGGATCACGGTGTTCGGAGTGGGCGGCGCGGGTGGCAACGCCGTCAACAACATGATCGAGAAAGCGCTTGAGGGGGTGGAGTTCGTCGTCGCGAACACCGATGCGCAGGCCCTGCAGCAAAGCCATTCCAACGCGCGCATCCAGATGGGCGTGAAAGTGACCGAGGGTCTGGGCGCCGGCGCGCGCCCGACGGTCGGCGCCGCGGCGGCTGAGGAGACGATCGAAGAGATCGTCGATCACCTGGCCGGCGCGCATATGTGCTTCATCACGGCGGGCATGGGCGGCGGCACCGGAACCGGGGCGGCGCCGATCATCGCGCAGGCCGCGCGGGAGCTTGGCGTGCTGACGGTCGGCGTCGTCACCAAGCCCTTTCAGTTCGAAGGCGCCAAGCGGATGCGGCAGGCCGATGACGGCATCGAGGCCTTGCAGAAGGTGGTCGACACGCTGATCATCATCCCGAACCAGAACCTTTTCCGGCTGGCAAACGAAAAGACCACATTCACCGAGGCCTTCGCGTTGGCCGATGACGTGCTTTATCAGGGCGTCAAGGGTGTCACCGACCTCATGGTGCGGCCCGGCCTCATCAACCTCGACTTCGCCGACGTTCGCGCGGTGATGGACGAGATGGGCAAGGCGATGATGGGCACCGGCGAGGCGTCGGGCGAGGACCGGGCGATCCAGGCCGCCGAAAAGGCGATCGCCAACCCGCTTCTCGACGAGATCAGCCTGAAGGGCGCCAAGGGCGTCCTCATCAACATTACCGGCGGCACCGACCTGACGCTGTTCGAACTGGACGAAGCGGCGAACCGCATCCGCGAGGAAGTCGACCCCGATGCGAACATCATCGTCGGCTCCACGCTCGACGACGCGATGGAGGGCAACATGCGCGTGTCGGTCGTGGCGACCGGCATCGACGCAACGGTGTCGCATGCCGAAATCCCGGCGCCGCGCCGTCGCCTGTCCGAGCCGCTGCAACCGGCTGCCGTCGCGGCGGCGACGGAGGAGGCGCCGCGGAGCGATGTCCCGACCTTCGAGTCGAGTGCGACGCGCGCCGCGCGGGAAAGCGCGGCGCTGGACGAGGACCGGTCGCTCTTCGACGCCGACGACGCAGACGATCTGCCGCCGCCCGCCTACCGTCCGCAACCCGAGGAGCAGGCGACCCAGTCGGTGCATGTCGAGGATGAGGCCCAGTTCGTGGCGCCGCGTCCCCGCGCGCCCGGAACTCCTTCGCCTGAAGCGCTTGCCAGGCTCCAGGCTGCCGTCAACCGTGCGCCCGGCCAGCAGCAGCCGGCGCAACAGGCGGCTGCCCGCCCCGCCGCCCCGTCGGCGCCGCAGCAGCCGAAAGCCGGCGCCCCCGGTGCGCGGTTCGGCATCAACACGCTCCTGAACCGGATGGCAGGTCATGGCCACGAGACGCCGCCCGAGCGGCAGACCCCGCAAGTGCGGGTCCAGCCCAAGGCCAATCCGGTCTATGACGAGGAGCCGGAGCCCGATCCGGAGCAGGAGAGGATCGAGATTCCGGCCTTCCTGCGGCGTCAGGCGAACTGAAAACAGTTCACGATTGAGCGAAAGAAGGGCCGGACCGCTCCGGCCCTTCTTCTTTTCGATCAATGCCTTGCGGCCGGGTATTCGCGTTTCCGGGGGAACCCGCCGATCCTGTCTTGGGAATGTTACAGTCCGTTGCAAAGAGTGAGTTGAGATTGCCGCCCCCGACCGCTACCTCAGCCCAGGAAGGGAGAATACCCTTCGGCAATCCGAGGCTTATCTTGCAAACGACGATCAGATCCGCCGTCACATTCACGGGCAAAGGCCTTCATACCGGCCTTCGCGCGCAGATGACGGTGCGCCCCGCCTCGGCCGAATACGGCATATGGTTTCGCCGCACCGATGTGATCGGTCGCGACGGGTTGGTGCAGGCGCACTGGGCCTCGGTCTCGGGCGCCACGCTTTGCACGAAGATCACCAACAGCTCGGGTGTCGAGGTGTCGACAATCGAACATCTGATGGCCGCGCTGGCCGGCTGCGGCATCCACAACGCACTGATCGAGATCGACGGGCCGGAAGTGCCGATCCTTGACGGCTCGGCCGCACCTTTCGCGACGGCGTTCCTTGCCCGCGGCGTGCGCGAACTTGACGCGCCCTTGCGGCTTTTCGAGGTATTGCGCCCGATCGAGGTGCGCGATGGCGATGCCGTCGCGCGGTTGGAACCTGCCGGGACGCTCGAGATCGCATTCGAGATCGATTTTGCCGACCGTGCGATCGGCCGGCAGGAGAAACACCTCGTGATGTCGAACGGTGCTTTCGTGCGCGAACTTTCGGATAGCCGCACCTTCTGCCGGCAGTCCGACGTGGAGATGATGCAGGCCAACGGGCTGGCGCTTGGCGGGAAGCCGGGCGAGAACGCGGTGGTCTTCGACGGCGACCGCGTGGCGAGCCCCGGCGGACTGCGCCATGCCGACGAGCCGGTGCGCCACAAGATGCTCGACGCCCTCGGCGACCTGGCGCTTGCCGGTGCGCCCATCCTTGGCCGCTACACGGGCAACCGCGCCGGTCACGCGATGACCAACCGCCTTCTCCGCGCGCTTTTCGCCGACCCGTCGGCCTTCCGCATCGTCGAGTGCAACGAAGCGCGCCGCCGCGACCTGCCCGGCTGGGGCATTCGCGGCACCGATATTCACGCCGTCGCCTGAAACGTTTCGACTTGCCGATGAATCGGAAGTCGCCCGAAGTGTGGGCGAATTCCGATAAGCGATGTTTCCATGAAAAGTCGAAACGCTTCAACCTGCCGAAAGAACGCGCGAAAGGCGTTTTGCGCCCCGGATTTTTCTGTGCTAGGACGATGCGAAGCAGGTCGCCATGAGCAGGTCGGCCGGTGGGAAAAACGTGAAAATGGAACGGGGTAGGCGGGCAATGGGTCGGTCCAGAAGAGCGGCAAATCTTGTCGGTGGCCTTGCGCTGACTCTGGTCCTCACAGCCTGCGGCGGCGGCAATCAGGGACCGGCGCTCGAAACGATGGATGCCGAGGCGATCTACAAGCTTGGAGAATACCAGCTTGAGACGAGCCGCAAGGGCAAGGATGCGGTCACCTATTTCGCGGAGGTAGAGCGGCTTTATCCCTATTCGGAATGGGCCAAGCGGGCGCTGATCATGCAGGCCTTCGCCTATCACAAGGACCGCGACTACGAAAACAGCCGCTCGACCGCGCAGCGCTATATCGACACCTATCCCGCCGAGGAGGATGCGGCCTATGCCAAGTACCTTCTGGCGCTGTCCTATTACGACCAGATCGACGAGGTCGGACGCGACCAAGGCCTGACTTTCCAGGCGCTGCAGGCGCTGCGTGCCGTGATCGAGGAATATCCCGACAGCGAATACGCCCGTTCCGCCATCCTCAAGTTCGACCTTGCCTTCGACCACCTCGCCGCGAAGGAAATGGAGATCGGGCGCTACTACCTCAAGCGCAAGCATTACACCGCCGCGATCAACCGCTTCCGCGTGGTGGTGGAGGAGTTCCAGACCACGACACACACGCCCGAGGCGCTGCACCGGCTGGTCGAAAGCTATCTGTCGCTTGGCCTTACGGACGAGGCGCAGACGGCGGGCGCGATCCTTGGCCACAACTTCCAGTCCACGCAATGGTATGAGGACAGTTACGCGCTTCTGACCGGGCGGGGCCTGAAGCCCGAGGCGCGGGGCGACAGCTGGCTCGCCAAGGTTTACCGCCAGGTGATCCGGGGCGAATGGCTGTGACGGCGCGGTGCGTGCAGGCACGCACCCTACGAGGCGGACATGCTTCGCGCGCTTGAAATCCGCGACATGCTCATCATCGACCGGCTGGCGCTTGAATTCCGGCCCGGTCTCAATGTCCTCACCGGCGAGACGGGGGCGGGCAAGTCGATCCTGCTCGATTGTCTCGGCTTCGTCCTTGGCTGGCGCGGACGGGCGGAACTGGTGCGCGCAGGGGCGGACCAGGGTGAAGTAACCGCGGTTTTCGATCTGCCCCGGGGCCATCCGGCGCGGTCCGTGCTGGAGGAGGCGGGGCTTGAGGCGGAGGATGAGCTGATCCTGCGCCGCGTGAATGCCGCCGATGGCCGCAAGACTGCCTGGGTCAACGACCGGCGCATGTCGGGCGAGGTGCTCAGGGCGCTGTCGGAGACGCTGGTGGAGCTGCACGGCCAGCAGGATGACCGGGGCCTTCTGAACCCGCGCGGCCACCGGCTGCTTCTGGACGCCTTCGCCGACATCGAGCTTTTGCCCCTTCGCCGCGCCTGGGCCGCGCGGAGCGCCGCCGCGAAGGCGCTGGCCGAGGCCGAGGCGGACCTTGCCGCGATGCGGGCCGAGGAGGAGTATCTGCGCCATGCGATGGGCGAACTCGACGCGCTCGACCCCCAGCCGGGCGAAGAAGCCGAACTGGACGCGCGCCGGCGGCTGATGCAGGCGGGCCAGCGGATCCGCGAAGACGTGGCGCGGGCGTTTCAGGCTCTGGGGCCGGAGGGTGCCGAGGGGCTGATGGGCGACGCGGCCCGCTGGCTCGACGGGGCGGCGGACAGGGCGGATGGGTCACTCGACGCGCCGATCGCGGCGCTTTCGCGTGCGGTGACGGAGCTTGGCGAGGCGGCGCAGGGGGTCGAGGAGGCGCTTGAGCGGCTGAGTTTCGATCCGCGTGAAATGGAGCGGGTGGAGGAGCGGCTTTTCGCGATCCGGGCGCTGGCGCGCAAGCACGGGGTGCTGGCCGACGATCTTGGCGGATTTGCCGGAGAGTTGCGCGAGCGTCTTGCGGCGCTCGATGGCGGGGCGAAGCGGATCGGCGGATTGAAGAACGCGCTTGCGACGGCAGAGGCGGCCTATGCGGCGGAGGCGTCGCGCGTGTCCGGCGCGCGGCGCGAGGCGGCGGCGCGGCTCGACGCGGCGATCGGCGCCGAACTCAAACCCCTGAAGATGGAGCGGGCGCATTTCGAGACCCTGGTGAGCGAGGCGGAACCCGGCCCCGAGGGGCAGGATGCGGTCGCTTTCACCGTCGCCACCAATCCCGGCGCCCCGGCGGGGCCGCTCAATCGCATTGCCTCGGGAGGGGAGCTGTCGCGCTTTCTTCTGGCGCTGAAGGTCTGCCTGGCGCGGGGCGGCGAGGCGCTGACGATGATCTTCGACGAGATCGACCGGGGCGTCGGCGGCGCCACCGCCGATGCGGTCGGCAAGCGGCTGGCGCGGCTCGCCGAGACGGCGCAGATCCTGGTCGTCACCCATTCGCCGCAGGTGGCTGCGCGGGGGGCGCATCACTGGCGGGTCGAAAAGCGGGTGACCGGTGGGGTGACAACCTCGACCGTGACGCCGCTGGGGCCGGCGGACAGGGTCGACGAACTGGCGCGGATGCTGTCGGGCGAGACGCTGACGGATGCGGCGAGAGAAGCGGCAAGGGCGCTTCTGGAGGCGTGAGTTCCGGCTTTCGGGGCCTCTCTCAGGCCTCTGCCGTGAACTGCGCCGCCGCAACCTTCCAGCCCGCCGGGCCTTCGACGAGAACCGCGGACAGAACAGCGCCCACCCGGCCGGCGTCGGAGCCGTCGGCGTGGACGATGCCCGACAGCACGTAGCGCTGCATGACCTGCGCGGCACCCTTGACGAGCGGGCTGACCTTGGTGCGGCCCGTTACCAGCTTGGCGCGGGCGAATGCGCCGGCAAGTTCGCCGGCGAGCGTCTCGGAAATCGCCTTCTTCCCCTCGGCCCAGTGGCCGGTGAGGGTCAGGAAGTCCGCCTCCTCGGTGAACAACTCGGCAAGCGTGCGGGTATCGCGGGCCGACCACGCATTGGTGAAGGCGCGCGGGAAGTCGGCGGGATCGGAGAGCGTCATTGCGCGACCTCCACGACCTTGCCGGGGTTAAGAATGCCGTCGGGGTCGAGCGCGCGCTTGATCCGCGCCATGACCTCCCATGCCTCTCCATGCTCCATCGCCATCAGATCCTTCTTGCCCATGCCTACGCCATGTTCGCCCGTCATCGTTCCGCCCAGTCTCAGCGCGCGTTCCGCCATGCGGCGGGCGAGCGCCTTGGCGGTTTTGAGTTCGGCCTCGTTGCCGCGTTCGATCAGGAGGATCGCGTGGAAATTCCCGTCGCCGACATGGCCGAGGATCGGGCCGGGAAGGCCGCTTTCGGCGATGTCGGCGCGGGTTTCCGCCACCGCCTCGGCCAGCCGTGAGATCGGCACGCAGATGTCGGTGACAAGGCCCATGCAACCGGGCCGCGACGCGATACAGGCGGGATAGGCTCCGTGCCGCATCTTCCACAGGCGGTTGCGATCCTCGGTCGTCATGGCCCAGTCGAAATGCGCGCCGCCCATGTCGGCCACGACCTCGCCGAAGCGCTGCGCATCCTCGGCGGCGGAGGTTTCCGAGCCGTGGAACTCCACCATGAGGTGCGGCTTCTCGGGCAAATGCGTGCCGTTCTGGGCGTTGAAGATGCGCGCTGTCGTTTCATCGACAAACTCGATCCGCGCCATCGGAATGCCCATCTGGATGGTGGTCATCACGGTCACCACCGCAGCCTCGAAGCTGTCGAAGGCGCAGACGGCGGCGGTGATCGCCTCGGGCTGGCCGTGAAGCCGCAGCGTCAGTTCCGTGATGATGCCGAGCGTGCCTTCGGAGCCGACGAAGAGCCCGGTCAGGTCATAGCCTGCGGAGGATTTGCGCGCGCCCGATCCGGTGCGGATGACGCGGCCATCGGCGAGGACGACCTCAAGCGCCATGACGTTGTCGCGCATGGTGCCGTAGCGCACCGCCGTCGTGCCCGAGGCGCGGGTCGCGGCCATGCCGCCGAGCGAGGCGTTGGCGCCGGGGTCGATGGGGAACATCAGGCCGGTGGCGCGCAGCTCGGCGTTCAGCGCCTCGCGCGTGAGGCCGGGCTGGACGACGGCCTGCATGTCGTCGGCGCGCACGGCCAGCACCCTGTTCATACGGCTCAGGTCAAGGCTCACGCCGCCCGCGATGGCCAAGGCGTGACCTTCGAGCGAGGTGCCGGTGCCCCAGGCCGTCACCGGCATGCCATGTCGGGCGCAGGCGGCGACGAGCCTTGCGACCTCCTCGGTCGTTTCGGGATAAGCGACCGCATCGGGCAGAACCTCGGGAAACCATGTCTCGTTCCGGCCATGCTCCTGTCGTTCGGGCTTGGACCGCGCGAGGCGATCTCCTAAGAAGGACTGAAGTTCGGCAAGGGCCGGTTCGTGGGGCATGGCGTCCTCGGGGGCGGGCGCGGCGACCCTAGGCCAAGCGGGCGGCACGGGGAAGCCCTGAGGAAGCACGCTCGCGGAAAAGTGCCGGGTGGAGGACAGGATACCGAATTGGGCGGTCCGCGGGTGGTGCGCGGTCTGGGCCGAACTGGCGCAGGCGCTGGCGGTGATGCGCCGAAAGGGGCCGAGCCAGATACAGTTCTGGTTCATCGCGCTGGCCATCGGCCTCGCGGCGGGAACAGCGGCGCTGTTCTTCCGCAAGGGTATCTATGCGCTCCAGACCTTCCTTTACGGCACCGACGACCTGCGCCTCGCCTCGGTGGCTGGCGAATTGCCGTGGTGGTGGGTGCTGATGATCCCGATCCTTGGCGGGCTGGCGGTGGGGCTGATCCTTGACCGCTTCACACCTGACGGGCGGGTGCGCGCGGTGGCCGACGTGATCGAGGGCGCGGCGCTGAATCAGGGCCGGGTGGAGCGGCGCGCGGGGCTTGCTTCGGCGGCGGCGTCGCTGATCACGCTCGGCTCCGGCGGGTCGTCGGGCCGCGAGGGGCCGGTGGTGCATCTCGCGGCGGTGATTTCGACATGGGTGTCGAACCGGATCGCGGCGGACGGGATCACCGGCCGCGATCTTCTCGGCTGTGCCGTCGCGGCGGCGGTGTCGGCCAGTTTCAACGCCCCCATCGCCGGCGCGATCTTCGCGCTTGAAGTCGTGCTGAGGCATTTCGCAGTGCACGCCTTCGCGCCCATTGCAATTGCCTCAGTCGCCGGGACGGTCATCAACCGGCTGGAGTTTGGCGGCGTGACCGAATTCAAGCTGCCGGGCGAGGGCGGCTTGACCTTTTATGCAGAGCTTCCCGCCTTCCTGCTTCTCGGTCTGGTTTCCGGCCTTGTCGCGGCGGCGCTGATGCGGTCGGTCATCTTCGCGGAGGATGCGGGAAACTGGGTGCAGAGGGCGACGGGAATTCCCCGCTGGCTGCGGCCGGCGCTTGCCGGTGCGGTGCTGGGGGCGATTGCGATCCCGTTTCCCCATATCATCGGCGTCGGATACGAGACGACCTCGGCTGCGCTGACGGGTGGGATCGGGTTGGGCGTGGCGGTGCTTTATGCGGTGGTGAAGGTCTTTGCGGTCGCTGTCACGATGGGCGGGCGCATGGGCGGGGGGATGTTCTCTCCGGCGCTCGTGGTCGGATCGCTGACGGGGCTTGCTTTCGGATTTATCGCGACCGGCATTCTGCCGAACGTGTCGGGGGCGGAAACCGTCTATGCGCTGGCGGGAATGGGCGCTGTCGCCGCGGCGGTGCTGGGTGCGCCGATCTCGACCACGCTCATCGTCTTTGAACTGACCGGCGACTGGGAGACCGGGATCGCGGTGATGACGGCGGTGTCGCTGTCAACCGCACTTGCCTCGCGGCTTGTCGACCGGTCGTTCTTCCTAACGCAGCTTGAGCAGCGCGGCGTGCATCTGGCAGCGGGGCCACAAGCCTATCTGGCCGAGACGATCCGCCTGTCGTCGATCCTGCGCCCAAGCGACCACCGCCGCGCCGCACCGGAAGAGGAATGCCGCGCGCTGATCGCGGAGGGCGTGGTCCTGGGCGAGAACCAGATGCTTGAAACCGCGTTGCGAATGTTCGAACAGACGGGCGCCGATTTCCTGCCGATCACCCGGCGCAATCCCGGCGAGGAAGAGCCGGAGCTGCTGGGCGCGGTGTTCCAGACCGACGCGCTTCGCGCCTATGCCAAGGCTTTGGCCGACACCGCGGCCGAGGAGCACAGCTGATCCGTCAGCGCCTGAAGAGGATGCCCTGCGCCTTGCGGTCATCCTGCAGGCTGCCACGCGCCTCAGCGGCGACGGCGCGCCCGCGCTGCACGGCGGGGCGGGCGGCGACCTCATCCAGCCAGCGGGCCATGTTCGGTTTGTCGTCCAGCGTCTGTTCCTGCCCTTCCCAGAGCGAGGCCCAGCCCCAGATCGCCATGTCGGCGATCGAATAGAAATCGCCGGCGACATAGGCATGGTTCGCCAGCTGCCGGTCGAGGACGCCGTAGAGCCGCCCGGTTTCGGCCCGGTAACGGTCCTTGGCGTAGGGCAGATCCTGCGGCGGTTCTAGCGAGGGGGCATATTTCAGGAAGTGATGCGCCTGGCCAGCCATCGGCCCGACACCGCCCACCTGCCAGAACAACCACTCCTCGACCGCCACCCGCTCACGCTCGGTCGATCCGTAGAACTTGCCGGTCTTGCGCGCCAGGTATTGCAGGATCGCCCCGGATTCGAAGACCGAGATCGGTTTGCCGTCCGGTCCGTCGGGGTCGACGATGGCGGGCATCCGGTTGTTGGGCGCGATCCTGAGGAAGTCCGGCTCGAACTGGTCGCCCGCGCCGATGTTCACGAGCTTGAGGTCATAGGGCAGGTCCATCTCCTCGAGCGCGATGGAGATCTTCCAGCCGTTCGGCGTGGGCCAGTAGTAAAGTTCGATGGGTTTGGTCATTGGCGTCCCTCAGCCGAGGTCGTCAAGAAGGATCGTCGCATTGAGATGGTTGCGCGCCGACCAGTAGCAGGAGTCCTCATCCGGTTTGGAACAGGCGACGACCTGGTTTTCGATCCTGACCCGCCAGTTGCCATTCGCGGTCGCCTCGATGGGATAGGTCTGGGCGTCGATCCTGACCTCGCCCACGGTCTCGGGTGCAGGCCCCGGGGTCGCGCAGGCGGCCAGGAGCATAAGGGCGGGCAGGGCGGATTTCATGGCGGGAACCTCGGATATTTCGGTGCGGGCCCAGTTGATGGCAAAACCGGGCGCTGCACAAGGGGCCGGGGGCGGGCAGATGGTTGACGCGCACCCGGTTTGGCGCTACCCCAGCCTGCGTGGCGATTTGTTACCGGATTGCGGGCCACGTGCAGCGTTTTGCATTCACGGATCGAAATGATCCACGTGGAATGCAGACGCTCGAAATATTCCGCTAAAGAGGTCGGAGGCTTTGGCCCCCACCTGTTCCGGTGGGGGTTTTTTGTTGCCGGAGGCAGCCATGACGGAATGGAAGACACGCACCAGACTGATTCACTCGGGAGCGCGGCGCAGCCAGTATGGCGAGATGTCCGAGGCGATCTTTCTGACGCAGGGTTTCGTCTACGACAGCGCCGAAGAGGCCGAGGCGCGATTCATCGAGTCGGGACCGGACGAATTCATCTATGCCCGCTACGGCAACCCTACGGTGCGGATGTTCGAGGAGCGGATGGCCGCGATCGAGGGGACGGAGGACGCATTTGCGACGGCCTCCGGCATGGCGGCGGTCAACGGCGCGCTGACATCGTTGCTGAAGGCCGGCGATCATGTCGTCGCGGCGCGGGCGCTTTTCGGTTCCTGCCTCTATGTACTTGATATATTGGGGCGTTTCGGCGTGGAGGTGACGCTGGTCGACGGCACGGATCTTTCCGCGTGGCGCCGTGCGGTGCGCGAAGGCACAAACGCCGTGTTCCTTGAAAGCGTGTCGAACCCGACGCTTGAGGTGATCGATGTCAGGGCGGTTTCGGAGATCGCCCATGCCAAGGGCGCTGTCGTGGTCGTGGACAACGTCTTCGCCACGCCGACCTTCTCGAAAGCGGTGGAGCTTGGCGCCGATGTCGTCGTCTACTCTGCGACCAAGCATATCGACGGGTCGGGCCGTTGCCTGGGCGGCGTGGTCTGCGGGACCCGCGACTACATCCGCAAGGTGCTGGAGCCCTATCTCAAGCACACCGGCGCCGCCTTGAGTCCGTTCAATGCATGGGTGATGCTGAAGGGAATCGAGACGCTCGACCTTCGGGTGCGTGAACAGGCGCGGAATGCGCAGGCAATCGCCGAGGCGCTGACCGGGCATGAGAAACTCGAGCGCGTGATCTATCCCGGTCTGAAGGACCATCCGCACCACGCCATTGCGATGGAGCAGATGGGGGCGGGCGGCACGGTGGTGACGCTGGAGGTGAAGGACGGACAGGCAGGGGCCTTCCGCTTCCTCAATGCGCTGGAAATCGTGAAGATTTCCAACAATCTTGGCGATGCCAAATCCATCGTCACGCATCCCGCGACGACGACGCATCAGCGGCTGCCGGCGGATCAGAAGGCGATGCTCGGCATCACGCCCGGCCTGGTGCGGCTTTCGCTCGGGATCGAGGATCTGGACGATCTTCTGGCGGACCTGACGACGGCGCTGGCGGCGGTCTGAGGCCGCGAAAACGTCGCCTGCAACCCATAGGGTTGGACAAGCGGGCGGGCAATCCCACATAATGGGTCGTCCGGGAGTTGTCCGGGACTTGAGGAGCGTGCCATGAACTTCGTGGGCGAGATAGATCGGAAACCCAACCGGGCCGAGGCCGCAGAGGCGCTGGCGGTCCTGCGTCGCTGGGCCGAGCAGGCCGACCCGAGCGAGGTGGCGCGGCTTGACCCCGCGATATCGCGGCTTCTGCCGGGGCGTCAGGTCGGGAATTATCCCGATCTTGCAAGAATATACCCGGAAGACTTCACGCCGGATGCGAACTACCGCGCGACCATGCCCGACCTTCAGAACGGCCCGTCGAGCCTGATCGTGGGCGCGCAGGCGCCGATCCAGCATGTCGGCATCTCGAACTTCCGTCTGCCGATCCGCTTCCACAGCCGCGACGGCGGCGACATCACGCTTGAAACCAGCGTGACCGGAACGGTTTCGCTGATCGGCGAGAAAAAGGGCATCAACATGAGCCGTATCATGCGGTCGTTCTACGCCCATGCCGAGCGGACGTTTTCCTTTGCGGTGCTCGACGCTGTGCTTGAGGACTACAAGAAGGATCACGACAGCATCGACGCCCGCCTGATGATGCGGTTCTCGTTCCCCGCGCGCGTGGATTCGCTGCGTTCAGGCCTTTCCGGCTGGCAATACTACGATATCGCGCTGGAACTGATGGAGCGCGAGGGCCTGCGCAAGCGGATCACCCATCTCGACTATGTCTATTCGTCGACCTGCCCCTGTTCGCTGGAGCTTTCCGAACATGCCCGCCAGGCGCGCGGGCAGCTCGCCACCCCGCATTCGCAGCGCTCGGTCGCGCGGATCTCGGTGGTGGAGGAAGGCGGCAAGCGGCTCTGGTACGAAGACCTCATCGATCTTGCCCGTTCGGCGGTTCCGACCGAGACGCAGGTGATGGTCAAGCGCGAGGACGAACAGGCCTTTGCCGAACTCAACGCCGCAAACCCGATCTTCGTCGAGGATGCCGCCCGCAGCTTCGCCGAAAGGCTGCTGGCAGAGCCGCGCGTCGGCGATTTTCGCATTGTCGCGAGCCATCAGGAAAGTCTGCACAGCCATGACGCCGTGTCGATCCTGACCGAGGGGCCGACCTTCGCAGCCGAAAGCATCGACCCGAGGCTCTTTTCGTCGCTGCACAAGGCGGGTTAGGTCCTGTCCGCCCCGAGCGTGTCGAGCAGCTTTGCCATCAGCGCGCCGAGTTGATCGCGCTCATCGGCCGTCAGACTGGCGAGGATGCGGGTTTCATTGGCGGCATGGACTGGCAGGGCGCGCTCGACCAGGGCACGTCCGGAATCGGTCAGGCTGACCAGCGTTCCCCTGCGGTCGTCGGGATTGGGGCGGCGGACGACATGGCCCGCTTTTTCGAGCCGGTCGAGCCGCGCTGTCATGCCGCCCGAGGACATCATCGTTGCCTCGTAAAGCTGCGTCGGCGTCAGCGCGAAGGGCGCGCCAGAGCGGCGCAGGGCGGCGAGCACGTCGAATTCGCCGCCCTGAAGGCCAAACCCGGCCATCACCGGTGTCAGATGATCGCGGTCGATCACCAGCCAGAGCTCTGACATACGCCCGATGATCTCCATCGCCTCGGTGTCCAGCTCCGGCATTTCCCGCGCCCACTGCGAAACGGCGAACGCGGCGCGGTCTTTATATCTTGACATAAAGATACTTTCTGCATAGATAGTCTACATCAAGAAACATACCTCTGTTGGAGGGCCATTCCAATGCGAAATGCTGTTTTCGCCGGCGCCGGGCCTTTGTCTGGCACCGGGCGACCGGGATTTGTCGCGCCGGTCCTGCTTGTCACGGTCGGCACGCTTCTTGCCTTTTCGGTTCTGTTGTCGCGCGTGGCGGCGGATGCCGGACTGCCCATGCTGACCTACCTGGCTGCAGCCCTGACAGGAGCCGGGGCGATCCTGGCGGCGGTTGCCGGAATGCGAGGACGGTTCGCCGGCGCGCGGCGGTGGCTGATCTATTCCGCCGGGGCGGGCGTCTTCATGTCGGTGCCAAGTGCCATGGGCTACCTTTCGGTCGCCAAGGTTGGTGCTGGCTACGTCTCACTGACCTTCGCCTTTCCGGTTCTCCTGACTTGGGTGATCGCGGTCGCACTCGGGCTCGAAAGGATGCGTTGGAGCGCGGCAGCGGGGGTCGCTGCGGGGCTGGCTGGCGGGCTTCTTCTTGCGGCCGGCAAGGTCGGAACGGGCGCGGATGGCGCGCCACTGGCCTGGACGCTCCTCGCCTCGGCGATCCCGCTGGTGCTGGCGCTTGGCAACATCTACCGCACGCAGTTCTGGCCATCCGACGCCGGGGCGCTGCCGCTGGCGGCGCTGACGCTGCTTGCGGGCGGGCTGATGACGCTGCCGGTCGCGACGGCGGTGGAAGGCTGGGATGCCGTCACGACGCTCGCGACGCACTGGCCGATCATCCTGACCGCGAGCGCGGTCATCGCCGGACAAATGGGGCTGCAGTTCCGACTTCAGGACTGCGCCGGACCGGTCTACATGAGCCAGATCGGCTCGGTCGCCTCCGTCGTGGGCGCGACGCTGGCGGTCCACTGGTTCGGCGAAAGGCTGCCATCGGGGTTCTGGGGTGCCGCCATCCTTATCGCCCTCGGCGCGGCCGCCTTTCACAAGGCGCGCATGGCGGCGCTGCGCGACATGGCTTGACAGTTCTGGGCCGGGGCGCGAAGTCAGCCCATCATGGTCGACCTGCGCCCTGTCGGATATGTCCTTGGTCTCGTCATCGCGGCGCTTGGCCTTCTGATGAGCGTGCCGATGCTGGTGGACACGCTGGCCGGCGATGCCAATGCGCGGGCGTTCGAGGAGGCGATGCTGATCTGCCTGCTCGCCGGAAGCCTCACCGCCATTGCCTGCCAGAACCGTACAGGGCCCAGCCTGTCGCTGAAGCAGGGTTTCCTGCTGACGATGGGCATCTGGCTCATGGTGCCGTTCTTCGGCGCGCTGCCCTTCGTGATCGGGTCGCCGGGGGTCCGGCTCATCGACGCCTATTTCGAATCCGTCTCGGGGATCACCACGACCGGAGCTTCGGTCTTTGTCGGCGTCGACGCGATGCCCCTTGGCGTCAATCTCTGGCGCGGGATGCTGAACTGGCTTGGCGGGCTAGGCATCGCCTTCATCGCGATGATCTTCCTGCCCGTGATGCGCGTCGGCGGGATGCAGTTCTTCCGGACCGAGGGGTTCGACACCTTCGGCAAGGTGCTGCCGCGCGCGACCGACATCGCGAGCCAGCTCTTCATGGTCTATTCCGGACTGACGCTGACCTGCATCCTGTCCTACATCGCGCTCGGCATGCCAATGTTCGAGGCCGTGGCGCACGGCCTGGCGACCATCGCGACGGGCGGGTTTTCACCGCGGGCGACGTCGTTCAACGACTATGGCGGCGCCATCCACTATGCGGGCGCAGTCTTCATGCTGCTCGGCAGCCTGCCTTACGTGCGCTACGTCCAGCTTGTCCGCGGAAGCGCCGCGCCGCTCTGGCGCGACCCGCAGGTGCGCGGCTACGTCGCCTGGGTGATGAGCGCCGTCGTCGTCGTGACACTCTGGCGCGTCGCCACGAGCGAGCAGGCCGGTGAGGCGGCGTTCCGGGAATCGCTTTTCAATCTTGTCTCGATCATGTCGAGCACCGGCTTCGGGGCCGGCGATTTCTCCAACTGGGGCGCCTTCGCGCTGATCGTGGCGCTGTGGCTTGGCATCATCGGGGCCTGTTCGGGGTCGAGCGCGGCGGGGCTGTCGGTGTTCCGCGTGCAGATCATGATCTCCGCCCTCGGCGCGGCGATCCGCACGATCCACGCGCCCAACCGCATCGCCCCGGTCCGCTATGCCGGGCGACGCGTCGACAAGGACACGATGGACACGATCATCCTCTATCTCGGCGCATATATCCTGACCTTCGGGGTGATCTCTCTGGCGCTGGTGGAAACGGGCCTTGATTTCGTGTCGGCGATCTTCGCCTCGTGGACCTCGATTGGCAACATTGGCTACAGCTACGGACCAGCGGTGGCCGCGACGGGAACCTTCGTCGACCTGCCCGATGCCGCGAAGCTTCTGATGATTGTCGCGATGGTCATGGGGCGGCTGTCGCTCCTGTCGGTTTTCGTTCTGTTGCTGCCGGGATTCTGGCGCGACTAGGCGCGGATCGACGCGCTTGACAGCGCCGGTCGGTAAGGGCCATGCCTCGAACATGATCGACCTTCGCCCTGTCGGATACGTCGTCGGCCTGCTCGCGGCAACGCTCGGCGTGGCAATGATCGTTCCGCTCGTCATTGATCTTGCACATGGCAACGGCCACTGGTCGGCCTTCGGGCAAAGCGCCATCGTCACGGGTCTGGCGGGGGGGCTGCTCGCGCTCGCCTGCGCCAACGGCGTCGGCGCGCGGATATCGTTGCAGCAGAGCTTCCTGCTGGCGACGGGTGTCTGGGTGGTGCTGCCGCTTTTCGGCGCGCTGCCATTCCTTTTCGGCGCGACGAGCGCCCGTGTGGTCGACGCGGTCTTCGAAGCGATGTCGGGGCTGACCACAACCGGGGCGACGGTCTTCGTCGGTCTCGAGTCGCTGCCGGAAGGGCTCTTGCTGTGGCGCTCCATGCTGCAATGGTTTGGCGGCATCGGCATCATCATCGTCGCGATGGTCTTCCTGCCCGAGCTTCGGGTGGGCGGCATGCAGATATTCCGGTCCGAAGCCTTCGACACGGGTGGCAAGGTGCTGCCGCGCGCGGCCCAGATCGCGGCGCAGATCATGGGCATATATGTCGGGCTGACGGTGCTGTGCGCCGCCGCCTACATGATTGTCGGCATGACCGGATTCGATGCGGTGAACCATGCGCTGACCACGGTGTCGACGGGCGGATTCTCGACCACCGACGCCTCGTTCGGGGTCTATCAGGGGATGCCGGAATACCTTGCCTCGGTCTTCATGGTGCTGGCGAGCCTGCCCTTCGTGCGGTATGTCCAGATGGCGGCGGGATCGCCGGGACCGCTCTTGCGCGACCGCCAGGTGCGGGCATTTCTTTGGGTCGTCGCGGTGCTTGTCGCGGTCATTACGGCCTACCGGATCGTGGCGAACGACGACCATGCCGAACACGCGTTCCGCGAGGCGATCTTCAATGTCACCTCGATCATCACCGGCACCGGCTATGCGAGCGTCGACTATCAGCTTTGGGGCCAGTTTCCGATCGTGCTTTTCTTCTTCATCGGGCTGATCGGCGGCTGCGCGGGATCGACCTGCTGTTCGGTCAAGATCTTCCGTTATCAGCTTCTGGTCGCCGCCGTTTCATCGCAGATCCGCCGGATTCACTCGCCGAACGGGGTTTTCACACCGCGCTATGACGGACAACCGGTGCACGACGACGTGCTGTCCTCGGTCATGGCGTTTCTCGGCGTCTTCGTCGTCAGCCTCGGGATGATCGCGGTGCTTCTGGCGCTCACCGGGCTGGACTTCGTGACCTCGATCTCGGGCGCGGCGACGGCGATCGCCAATATCGGGCCGGGCCTGGGCGAAATCATCGGCCCGGCGGGCAACTTCGCCGCGCTGAACGACACCGCGAAGTGGATATTGTCGGCGGCCATGCTGCTTGGCCGGCTCGAACTTCTGGTCGTATTGGTGCTGTTCCTGCCGCGATTCTGGCGGGGCTGAAACGCGCTTCACCGCCAGCAGGAGACAAGGACCGTCAACTGGCGGCCGATCAGCGTGAGGTCTTCTGCTGCCACAGCGCCGCCTACGGCGACCTCGGCATCTTCTGCGTTGCCAAGCCCCGCAGCCGTCAGCGCCCGCTGAATCGCCGCCGAGGACAGCGCAAAGCCGACATCGTCGGGCAGGACGCGCCCGTTTTCGACCTTGCGGGGCAGCAGCATGCCGATCACGGCCCCCGACCCGTCAAGGACCGGCCCGCCCGCATCGCCCGGCAGCGTCTTGACGTCCAGCCGCGATCTGTCCGCCTCGCCGTCCAGCCCCTTGGTGTCGGCGAGCGTGCCGAAGCTGACGACGGCCGAGTCCAATGCGTCTTCGTAGGAATAGCCGGCGACCGCGATCTCGGAACTGATGCGGGCGGGGGCGACGGCGAGGCGGGCATGGCTTTGCGGGGCGAGCGTTTCCTGCGGTCTCAGAATGACAAGGCCGCTTGCCGCGTCGCGCAGGACCACGTCGGCCGCGTGCTCTCCGTCGATGGTCACGCGACCGCATTCGGCCAGCACTTCGTCGGTCGTCGCGACAAGCGCCGTGCCGTCCAGCCAGAAGCCCGACCGCGAAATGACCGGGCGGCGGATTTCGAGCCCGGCAAGCAGGCTGTCACGCGGCTCGGCCAAGGGTTCGCCAAGGCCCGCGCTGAGCGCGCGGTCGCCGGTTGCCCGGAACGAGGCTTTCATCACGTCGAGAATCTTGGCTGCGCGCGCATCATCCCCGGGAGCCCAGGCCAGCGTGAAACCCTTGATCAGCCCGCTTTTCAGTTCGGCCTGGGTGTAGGAGTGAATCCGGCTGTTCTGGCCGGTCAGTGTGAAATTCGTTCGGCCAAGCTGCCGTTCGCCCTCTACCGGCACGATTTCGAGCGTCTGCATGAGATCGTAGAGACCGAAGAGCGTCGTCTGGTCGCCCTGCTGCGAGATGAGGATCAACCGGAGACCCGAGCCGTCCTTTTCCCTGAAATGCACGAAGGGAGGCTCATACCGGTCGAATTCGACGAGGGCTGCGGGGATCGTCAAGTCGATGCCCGCCTCGGTTTCGTTCAACTCCTGAAGCCCCAGCGCCGCCCGCTCTGCCTGATAGCCGGCGACAAGCTCGGTTCGCTGCGAAGTCGTCAGGATACCGGTTTCCTCATGCCCCACAGCGGCTTGCCAGGCCGCCATCGACCGGCGGGTGCCCGGACCGAAGGCGCCGTCGATGGCGCTGGCATAGAAGCCGCCCCATTGCAGCGCCTCCTGCAACAGTTTTCGATCATCCGCGGAAAGCAGCGTCTCCGACCGGCGCGCCTCGGCCGGCGTTTCGTCGGGGGGCGTCATGTCGGGCAGGGCGATGACCGGCTCATCGGCTGGCTCGGTTCCAGGCACGGGAAGCGCCGCGGGCGCGGTCGGAAGCCCTGTCGGACCCACCGGCCAGAACTGCCGCGCGAACTTCTCGCCGAACGCGACGAAGCTGTCCGAGGGAACCAGCCGTTCACCCCGCAGAAGCGCCAGCTGCCGGTCAGCCTCTTCAGGTGTGAAGGGGCCAAGCGCGATGGCGTACCAGCCGCTCTTCAATTGAAAGCCGACGACATTGGGAAAGACGCCCATATAGGCGCGCGCGCGTTCCTCGGCCTCGCGGAGCGTTGGCTGCGCCTCGATCTGGACCCAGCGGGTCTGGGCAGACGCCACGCCGGCGAAAAGGCAAAGGGCCAATCCACAAATGAAAACCGCAAACCGCATCAAATACCTTTCCACGTGTCCTGTCGTCGCGAATCCGCTGCCGAAACTAGCAGGATCGGCGGCGGCGTCACGTCGAAAGCGGTGTGGGGCCGATTGACCGCCCCCCGCCTGTTGCCTATTGAGAACGCGCCTTGCCCGCCCACCCGAAGGACCGACATGACCACCACCGCTCCGCGCTCCTTCCAGGAGATCATCCTCAGGCTTCAGGAGTATTGGGCGGCCAGGGGCTGCGCGATCCTGCAACCCTATGACATGGAGGTCGGCGCGGGCACCTTCCACCCGGCGACGACGCTGCGTTCCCTGGGCAGCCGCCCCTGGGCGGCGGCCTATGTCCAGCCCTCGCGCCGTCCGACCGACGGGCGCTATGGCGAGAATCCGAACCGGCTTCAGCACTACTACCAGTATCAGGTGCTCATCAAACCCTCGCCGCCCGATCTGCAGGATCTCTACCTCGGCTCGCTCGCCGCCATCGGCATCGACGCATCGCTGCATGACATCCGCTTTGTCGAGGATGACTGGGAAAGTCCGACTCTCGGCGCATGGGGGCTTGGCTGGGAGGTCTGGTGCGACGGGATGGAAGTATCCCAGTTCACCTATTTCCAGCAGGTTGGCGGGCAGGATTGCCACCCGGTCTCGGGCGAGCTGACCTATGGGCTCGAGCGGCTGGCGATGTATGTGCTCGGCGTCGATCACGTGATGGACATGCCCTTCAACGACCCCGACGCGGCGATCGCCCTGAAATACGGTGACATCTTCCGCCAGACGGAAAAGGAATATTCGCGCTGGAACTTCGACCAGGCCGACACCGACATGCTCTTGCAGCACTTCAAGGATGCCGAGGCGGAATGCGAACGCATCCTCGCCGCGGACCCGGTAGACAGCGCAGGGCGGCATATCGTCATGGCGCATCCCGCCTATGACCAGTGCATCAAGGCGTCGCACCTCTTCAACCTTCTCGATGCGCGGGGGGTGATTTCCGTCACCGAGCGGCAGGCCTATATCGGCCGCGTCCGAACGCTCGCCCGGAAATGCGCCGAAGCCTTCGTCGCGACCGAAGCGGGCGGCGGCCAAGCCGAAAGGGTTGGCGCGTGAATGGCAAGCTGGTCGGAGCGTTGATCGTGGTGACGGGCCTTATCGCGGGGGCAGCGGTCTATTACCTTCAGGTCTATGCGTATTACCGCCCGGTGGAGCCGGCTTCGGCGGCGGCGGTGATCCGGCTGACGGGCCTCGATGGCGTGCCCGAGCCGATGCTGGCGGAGGGGTTTGACGGGATCGACGCCTCAAGCTCTCCCCGCCGCTTCCGCGCCTGTTTCACCACGCCGATGTCGCTCGCGATGCTGAGCGAGACCTATCAGATCTACCCCGACCCGACGCCACTCATTGCGCCTTCGTGGTTTTCGTGCTTCGACGCGGGCCGCCTGACTGACGATCTCGCCTCTGGCGCGGCGGTGGCTTTCCTCTCGGAGAAAGACATCCAGCCCGGCTATGACCGGGTCGTCGCGGTCTATCCCGATGGCCGCGCCTATGCCTGGCAGCAGCCCAATGAAAGCGCGGAGAACTAGATGCCCGATCTCCTCATCGAACTTCTGTCCGAGGAAGTCCCCGCGCGGATGCAGGGGAAGGCGCGTGAGGATCTGAAGAAGATGGTCACCGACGGGCTGGTCGAGGCGGGGCTGACCTATGCCGGTGCGCATGCGCTCTCGACGCCGCGCCGTCTGGCGCTGGCCGTCGAGGGGTTGACGGTGGAAAGCAAGCCCGTGCGCGAAGAACGCAAGGGGCCGGCGACCACCGCGCCGGAACAGGCGGTGCAGGGATTCCTGCGCTCGACCGGACTGACGCTGGATCAGCTTGAGGTGCGCGACGCGGGCAAGGGGCAGGCGTATTTCGCGGTGATCGAGAAGCCGGGGCGGAAGGCGGCGGAGATCGTGGCCGAGGTGCTTGAAGCGGTGATCCGCGACTTTCCCTGGCCGAAGTCGATGCGCTGGGGCGCGGGGAGCCTGCGCTGGGTCCGGCCGCTGCATTCGATCCTCTGCATCCTGAGCGATGAGGGCGGGGCCGAGGTCGTGCCGGCCGAAGTGGATGGCCTCCGCGCGGGCAACCTGACGCGCGGCCATCGGTTTCTTGCGCCTAGGGAATTTTCCGTAACCACATTCGAGGATTACGCGGCGAAATTGAAGCGCGCCAAGGTGATGCTCGATCCTGCGGAGCGGGCCGATCACATCTGGCACGACGCCACCAACGCGGCGTTTGCTGCCGGGCTGGAGGTGGTCGAGGACAAGGCGCTTCTGACCGAGGTGGCGGGGCTTGTCGAATGGCCGGTGGTGCTGATGGGCCGGATCGGCGAGGAATTCCTCGGCCTGCCGCCCGAGGTCTTGCAGACCTCGATGCGCGAGCATCAGAAGTTCTTTTCCTGCCGGAACCCCAAGACCGGGCGGATCGAGGGCTTCATCACCGTCGCCAACACCGAGACGGCCGATCACGGCGCGACGATCCTTGCGGGCAACCAGAAGGTGCTGTCGGCGCGGCTGTCCGACGCGAAGTTCTTCTGGGAGAAGGACTTGCGGGTCGTTCGTGACGTGGGGATGGAAGGTATGGCCAAGGGTCTGGCCGATGTGACCTTCCACAACAAGCTCGGGAGCCAGAAGGACCGCATCGACCGGATCGAGGCGCTGGCGCGCGAGATCGCGCCCTTGGTCGGTGCCAAGCCCGACCTCGCCGCCGAGGCGGCGCGGGTGGTCAAGGCCGACCTGCAATCGGCGATGGTCGGCGAGTTCCCCGAGCTTCAGGGCACGATGGGCGTCTACTACGCCAAGGCGGCAGGGCTTCCCGAGGCCATCGCCAATGCCTGCAAGGCGCATTATCAGCCGCTCGGCCCATCCGACGAGGTGCCGACCGAGCCGGTTTCGGTGGCCGTCGCGCTGGCCGACAAGATCGACACGCTGACCGGGTTCTGGGCGATCGACGAGAAGCCGACGGGGAGCAAGGACCCCTTTGCGCTGAGGCGGGCGGCGCTGGGGGTGATCCGGTTGGTGTTGGGGAATGGGATACGTGGTGTGCTTGGCACTATACTTGTGGAGGCAAACCATAAGCGCGTGGAAGCACAATATAGTCGTCAGTTCGAGGGTTTTTGGCCTTCATTGGTGGATGACATCGAAGCTGCCCGTCAGACTGTCAAGGAATACGAGGCTGCTCTGAAAGGTGAAATAGATAGTGCAGCCTCATTGTGGAGCATCTGGGAAGAAGTTGAGAAAGAGGATCACGTGTCCGAGGACCGTGCCCAAGAGATCGCTCGCGCGTATCTTGCTCGCCCCATGCAGGTTGACTACCAGTGCGTCCCTAGCCAAGTTAACGACCTCCTCGCCTTCCTCCACGACCGCCTCAAGGTCCACCTGCGCGACGAGGGCATCCGGCACGACGTCATCGACGCCTGCCTCGCCATGCCGGGCAACGACGACCTGACCCTCCTCGTCAAGCGCGCCGAGGCGCTCAGCGCCTTCCTCAAGGCCGATGACGGCACCAACCTCCTGCAAGGCTTCAAGCGCGCCAACAACATCCTCACCCAGGCCGAGGAGAAGGACGGGGTCGAATACTCCTACGGCGCGGATGTGAAGTTCGCCGAGGACGAGACCGAACGCGCGCTCTTCGCCGCGCTCGACAAGGCCGAAGCCGCCATCGCCCCGGCGATGAAGGCCGAGGATTTCGCCGCCGCCATGACCGCCATGGCCGCGCTCCGCGCGCCCATCGACGCCTTCTTCGAGACAGTGCAGGTCAATACCGACAACGAGATCGTCCGCCGCAACCGGTTGAACCTGCTTAGCCGCATCCGTGCCATCTGCCTTGGCGTCGCCGATCTGACGAAGATCGAAGGCTGACCCTTTCATCTTGGCTGAAATACCTCGGGGGTCCGGGGGTGGAACCCCCGGCTTTTCCTTGCCAAGAAACACAACCCGCGTATTCTGCGCGCGAAAGGATCGCCGCAGTGCAGAAACACACCGATTTTGCCGAGTTCACCGAGATCACGCCGAGCGCCGGGATCGAGATCGCGCGGCATGGCTGGCGGGCGAAGTGCCTGCAACGGCTGATCCGGCTTGACCTGCCGGTGCCGAAGACGGTCTCGCTGCCCTGCGACACGGTCCGCGCCATCGCGGCGGGCCAGACGCCCGACACCGAAAAGCTCGCCAGGCTTTTTGGCGGCGCGCTGGTGTCGGTCCGGCCGTCGCCCGCCAATCCCGAATGGGGCGGGCCGGGGACGGTGCTGAATGTCGGCATGAACGCCGCCAAGCATGCGGAGTTTGCCAAGGGGCAGGGCGCGGCTTTCGCCGACGCGATCTATCTGGGCTTCGTGCAGTCCTACGCGATCCATGTCGCGCGACTCGACCCCGACATGTTCACCGCCGAGCCATCGCCCCAGGCCCTCGCCGCAGCGCTCGCCGCCTACGAGTCGGAGATGGACGAGGAGTTCCCGCAATCGCCCGCCCAACAACTGTCGGAAGTCCTGCGTTCCATGGCGCGGGCCTGGGAAGGCACGACCGCGCGGCTTCTGCGCGAGGCGAAGGGCGCGCCCTCCGAAGCCGCCCTTGGCCTCGTCGTGCAGGAAATGGCGCTGGCGATCGGGCCGGGGATGTCGGGTGCGGGCACCATCCAGCTTGTCGAACCGGTGACGGGCACTCCGCAGGTCACGGGCCGGTTCCGCGGCCTCAACCCGGCCAACCGCAAGGCCGAAGAGACACTCTATCTCGTCAAGGACAAACGCGGCCATTCGTTCGAGGAAGCGGCGCCGAAGGTCTTCGCCACCCTGCAGGAACAGTGCCGGCACTGCCGCGAGAAGCTGCGTGAGGAGATGCAGATCGAATTCGCGCTGGAGAACGGCGCGCTCAGGGTGATCGACGCGGTGCAGGTCCAGCGGTCGGCGCGGGCAGGGGTCAGGATCGCCGTGACGCTTGCGCAGGAAGGCATCATCGACCGTGACGAGGCGATCCTCAGGGTCGAGCCGCGCGCGCTGTCGGAGCTTCTGCACTATCAGGTCGATCCGCGATCCGTCCGTGACCGCGTCGCGCGCGGGATCGCGGCAAGCCCCGGTGCCGCCTCGGGGCGGATCGTCTTTTCCTCGGCGGATGCGCAGGCCTCCGCTGCCCGCGATGAGCGCTGCATTCTGGTGCGGCGCGAAACCTCGCCCGAAGACATTCGCGGCATGCACGCATCGGTCGCGGTCCTTACCGAGCGGGGCGGGATCACCAGCCATGCCGCCGTGATCGCGCGCGGGCTGGGCTTGCCCTGCATCGTCGGCGCGTCGGAGCTTGGCATCAACCTCAAGGACCGCAAGATCACGACCCGCGACGGGCGGATCCTGCGGCAGGGCGATGTCATCACCATCGACGGCACCAATGGCGAGGTGCTGGCCGGGACGGCGGACATGCTGGAACCGGCGCTTGACGAATGGTTTCGCACGCTCCTGCACTGGGCTGACAATGTGCGAGACATCGGCGTGCGCGCCAATGCCGACACGCCCGACGACGCCCGCACCGCACGGATGTTCGAGGCCGACGGGATCGGGCTTTGCCGCACCGAGCACATGTTCTTCGAGGAAGACCGTCTGACCGTGATGCGCGAGATGATCTTTGCCGACACGCTGACCGACCGCAAGGCGGCGCTCGAGCGGCTGTTGCCGATGCAGCGGGCGGATTTCATCGCGCTGTTCGACATCATGGCGGGCCTGCCGGTGTGCATCCGGCTCTTCGATCCGCCGCTGAACGAGTTTCTGCCGCACGACCGCGAGGGGATGCGCGAACTGGCCGAGGCGCTGGACCGGCCGCTCAGCGAGATCACGCGGCGGGTCGAGGCGCTGACCGAGGTCAATCCGATGCTGGGGATGCGCGGCGTCCGGATCGGCGTGACCGTGCCCGAGATCTACGAGATGCAGGCCCGCGCGATCTTCGAGGCCACGGTCGAGGCGTCGCGGCGCGGGTCGATCGTCGTGCCCGAGATCATGATCCCGCTCGTTTCCGCCCGGCGCGAAGTCGAACTTGTCAAGAACCGGGTGGATGCGGTGGCCGCGGCGGTGCGCACAGCGGCGGGGACGGATTTCGAGTTCAAGCTCGGCGTCATGGTTGAAACGCCGCGCGCCTGCCTGCGCGCGGGCGAGATCGCGCAGCATGCGGCGTTCCTGTCGTTCGGGACGAACGATCTCACGCAGATGACCTATGGACTGTCGCGCGACGATGCCGGTCGCTTCATGGGCGACTATGTGCAGCAGGGGGTCTACCCTGAGGATCCGTTCCACGTCTTGGATGAGGAAGGCGTCGGCGAATTGTTGCTGATAGGCAGCGCTCGCGGACGTCAAATACGACCGAATGTGACGCTTTCGGTCTGCGGAGAACACGGCGGAAACCCTGCATCTATCGCATTTTGCAGACGATCCGGCTTCGATTACGTGTCTTGTTCACCGTTTCGCGTTCCTGTCGCGCGACTGGCTGCGGCGCATTTCGCGCTGAAGGAGCCGACGCTTTCGGGAAAAGGCGCGTAGTTTCAATATCCTGAGCCAAAGCCACCGCTCGAGGCTGCGCGCCTGCCGGGTTTCCAGTTCGGAAACACATTGTTTGCAAGGCCGCGATGGGTTTTGCTGCAGCGCAGCATGGGGTGGACCTTTGCCCCGCAATTCGCTATGTCGCCCGGGTCATTGCCTTGGGGGCTGTGGCTCGACGAAGCAATTCGGGAAAGAACAATGTCAGTGCTGAAGTGCTGGACCAGGAGCATGGTCATGCTCCTCGCCCTCGCCGGAGGCGTGCATGCCGAGATGACGGTGAGCCAATCCAACGATGCGACAGCGGCGATAGGGGCAAATCTGGTCGCCCTGCTCGGGCAGGAAAAAGCGGGAATGAACGGCGTCACGACCGGCCAGCTGCAGGCGCTCGTGACGCCGAAGGCCGCCAAGTCGAAGAAGGGCGCGAACGGCGCCATTTCGTTCGACCGCGAATGGCTGGCGAGCCAACCCTCCGCGAAGGGCGACGAACAGTTCCAGTGTCTTGCGACCGCACTCTACTTCGAGGCGCGCGGCGAAGGCATCAAGGGGCAGGCCGCCGTGGCCGAAGTGATCCTCAACCGCGTGGACAATCCGTCCTTCCCGCGGACCATCTGCGGCGTGGTCAATCAATCGAACGGACGCGGGTGCCAGTTCTCGTTCATGTGCGACGGCCGCTCCGAACAGGTCGGCGAAAACAGCGCGTGGGTTGCTGCCGGCAAGATCGCGCGCGCGATGATAGATGGCGCGCCGCGCCAGCTGACCAAGGGTGCGACCTATTTCCACGCGCCGTCCGTGCGGCCGGCCTGGGCGCGCAATTTCGAGATGACCGCGAGCATCGGGCGCCACATCTTCTACCGCACGCCGGTCAGGACCGCCTCGAACTGACGTCGCCGGTCTTTCGTGCTTTTCCTCGCACGGTCGGCGGCTATGATGCCGCGACCGCTGCCGGAGCCCCGCGACATGAGCGATGAAGTCCATCTTGCCCTTGGCCCGCTCGAAGACCGGGCCGCTGCGATGGTCCTTTCCGATCCGGCCGACCGGATCAGCCTTCGAGACTATGTGACCGAGGCCGATATCGGCGCCTTCCAGGAAGAGCGCGGGCAGAGCCAGCGTCTGCGCTTCAACGTGGTGGTGGAACTTGGCCGGCGGGAAGCCGCGGAGGACGATGTCGACCGGATTCTGTCCTATGACCGGATCATCTCGGCCATTGGCGCAGAGCTGGCGGCAGAGCGCGTGGACCTTCTCGAAACGCTCGCCGACCGCATCTGCCGGCGCATTCTGCTGGAACCCCAGACGGCCCGGGTCTTTCTCAGGGTGGAAAAACTCGACCGGGTTCCCGGCGCACTTGGCGTCGAGATCGTGCGCAGCCGCGCAACCGGGGATGACGCGGGGCCGACGACCGCCGGCCCGGCCCCCGTCTTTCTCCACCTTGCGCAGGCGCCGGAGGCGCTTCCGGCGCTGCTTGCCCGTTTCGGCCGCGGGCCGCTTGTCGTCACGCTCGAAATGCCCAGAATGCCCCGGCCGATGGCCGATGGAATGGCGAAGCGCCGGATCGCCCTTCTGGAGATCGAGCAGGCCGCCTGGGCGCTCGCCGCCCTGGACGCGCGGCTCAGCGTCGTCAGCAGCCGGACCGAACTTGATTGGGCGATCGAAAAGGGACAGATGGTGGTTTGGGCGCCGACGAAGATCATAATCGACACGCCCGGCTCACCATTCGGGTTTAGCGGCATTGTCCTTGCGCTTTGGCTTGCGGAACAGGTCGGCGCTTCGAAGCTCTTTGTTCACGGCGACATTGCAGTGCCGGCAGGAAGCCGCGTGCAGGTCGAGCGGATCTGATCAACCTGTCTTGCCTTCAAGGACGCTTGCCCGCACAACGCCAGCATGGAGTATTTCCGACCCATCGCGATGACCGATACCGCGCGGCCCGAAACAGCGCTTGTCCTCGCCGGGGGCTGGTGCTGGTTCGACCGGGTCGAAGTTCTGAGCCGCGATGGCTCGAAAGGACTGATCGCCGCCGACGACCTGCCGCCCGATGCGCGCGACCGCCTGACCGCGCCGCGTGCCGCTTTTGCGGGCCTCACGCTCGACAGGCCAAGGCTGATGGGCATTCTCAACGTCACGCCCGACAGCTTTTCCGATGGTGGCCGGTTTCACGCCGCCACGGCCGCCATGGCACATGGAAAGGCGATGGCCGAGGCCGGAGCCGATCTTCTGGATATCGGCGGCGAAAGCACCCGGCCCGGTTCGGCCGACGTCGCGACGGGCGAAGAGATCGCGCGCACCGTGCCGGTGATCCGGGCGCTTCGGGAAGGGGGCGTGAGCATACCGGTCTCCATCGACACGCGGAAGCGCGATGTGGCCGCGGCGGCGCTGGATGCAGGCGCCGCCATTGTCAATGATGTCGCGGCGCTCCGCTATGATCCCGAGTTGGCGCGACTCGTCGCCGACCGTGGGGTTCCGATCTGCCTCATGCACGCGCAGGGCGACCCGGCGACGATGCAGGTCGACCCGAAATATCATGACGTCTTGCTGGACGTGTTTGATTTTCTTGTTGAAAGAATTGATGCAGCGGTTGCCGGCGGCATTCCGCGCGACAGGATCGTCGTGGATCCCGGCATCGGCTTCGGTAAGACCGTGGCGCACAATCTCGCACTGGTCCGCGGCCTGTCGCTGTTTCATTCCCTTGGCTGTCCGGTCCTGCTTGGCGCGTCGCGCAAGCGCTTCATCGGCCGGATCGCTGGCGGCGCTGCCGACGCGAATGCGGACCTGCGCATCCCCGGAACCGTGGCGGTGACGCTTGCCGGCCTCTCGCAGGGTGTGCAGCTCCACCGGGTCCATGATATCGTCGAGGCAAAACAGGCGCTAAGGCTCTGGCAGGCCGTCCGCGTTGGAGAGGAAGCATGAGCAGGAAGCTTTTCGGTACCGATGGCGTGCGGGGCACCGCCAACTCCCATCCGATGACTGCAGAGATCGCGTTGAAGCTCGGCGCGGCCGCAGGGCGGTATTTCCGCACAGACGGGCGTAACGGCCACCGCGTGGTGATCGGCAAGGATACCCGGCTTTCCGGGTACATGCTGGAAAATGCGCTGACCGCGGGCCTGGCCTCGACCGGGATGAACGTGCTTCTGCTCGGCCCGGTGCCGACCCCGGCGGTGGGCTATCTAACCCGTTCGATGCGCGCCGATCTTGGCATCATGATCTCGGCCTCGCACAATCCCGCCCATGACAACGGGATCAAGTTCTTTGGCCCCGATGGTTTCAAGCTGTCGGATGAGGCCGAAACGGAAATCGAGCGGATTCTGGAAGGTCAGATCGAGCCCGCGCAGCCCGAGAATATCGGCCGCGCCAAGCGGATCGACGACGGGCGCGGGCGCTACGTCGAATATGCCAAGACCACATTTCCGGCGCGGGGCCAGCTTTCGGGGCTGAAGGTCGTGATCGACTGCGCCAATGGCGCGGCCTACCGCGCCGCGCCCGAAGTGTTGTGGGAGCTTGGAGCCGATGTGATCCCGGTCGGCGTCGCACCCAACGGCTTCAACATCAATGACAATTGCGGATCGACGCATACGCGGACGGCGGCCGAGGCGGTCGTGGCCCATGGCGCCGACCTCGGCATCTCGCTCGATGGCGACGCCGACCGCGTGATGATCCTCGATGAGCACGGGCAGGTCGCCGATGGTGATCAGATCATGGCGCTTTTCGCCGCCCGCTGGGCTGAGGCCGAGCGGCTGAAGGGCGGTGCGCTCGTGGCGACCGTCATGTCAAATCTCGGGCTTGAGCGGTTCCTTGTAGGCCGGGGGCTTCGGCTTGAGCGCACCGCCGTGGGCGACCGCTATGTCGTCGAGCGGATGCGCGAGGGCGGCTACAACCTCGGTGGAGAACAGTCGGGCCATATCGTGATGACCGACTTCGCCACCACCGGCGACGGGCTGATCGCAGGCTTGCAGTTCCTCGCCGCAATGGCCGAGACCGGGCGGCGGGCGTCCGAGCTTGTCCGCCAGTTCGAAACCGTGCCGCAGATGCTGAAGAACGTTCGCTATGGCGCGGGGAAGGAGCCTTTGGCGGCCGATGCCGTGCAGGCGGCGATTTCAGGCGCCGAGGCGCGGCTGAACGGGTCGGGGCGGCTCTTGATCCGCAAGTCGGGGACCGAACCCCTGATCCGGGTGATGGCTGAATGCGAAGACCCCGCGCTTTTGGCCGAGGTGGTCGACAGCATTGTCGAGGCGGTCGAGGCGGCGGTCTGAGCGTTTCCGCCAACGCATGGTGACAATGACACGCATCCATGCGGGAAACGCTGTATTTTCCGGTCCGGGCATTTGGCGTTAACGCGCCATTAACCGCGTCTCACCGAGGGTCGATTCAGCCCTTTTGCCACTTGCAGCCCGATGCCGACATCCTCTGCCCCTCACCTGCGCCTTGTCGAATCCCGTCCGATGGCTGGTCTGCTACCGTGGCGGTCGGACAGAACTGCCGGATCTGCGCAACCTCGGGCGCGATCGGGACGAAAGCCGCTTGGCCAGATTCTCATGGACATGAAGGCGGTCGATCCCGGCGACATGTTGCGGGCGATCGCGCTGAGGGAGCGTGAAGACGCGCGGCTCGGCGATATCCTCCTGACGCGGGGGTGGGTCAGCGAGGCCGACCTGTTTGCCACCCTCAGCCTGCAATGGCGGGCGAAGGCGGTCGATCTGGTGGCCGACCCGCCCGATCCGCGCCTTCTCGACCGGGTCGGGGCGGAGTTTTGCCTGTCGCATGCGGTTCTGCCCTGGCGTGGAGTGGGCGAAGCCACCGTGCTCGCCACGGCCCGGCCCGAAGACTTCGGGGCTGCGAAAGCGCAGCTGCCCGACGATTTCGGCCCTGTCATCATGGCGCTCGCGCCCGAGCGAGATATCCATGCCGCCATTCTCGCCACGCGCCAGACCGCGCTGATCCGCAAGGCGGAAAGCCGCGTCGCGGGGTGCGAAAGCTGCCGGGGTCAGGGCGGAAACCGCGCCGGAACGGTCGCATCCGTCACATTGGGGCTTTTGCTGGCCGGCCTCGTGGTGTTGCCGGCGGCGACGATCGGTGCCCTTGCGATCTGGGCAATCCTGACGCTCGTCGCGACGACGGGGCTGAAGCTTGCGGCCTGGCTGGCCGAGATGCGCGCGCCGCGGACGGCACCGGCGACCCATTCGGCGCGCGGTCCGGCCCGACTGCCGGTCGTCTCGGTCATGGTGCCGCTCTTTCGCGAAGACGATATCGCACCCCGGCTGATCCGCCGGATCGGGCGGATCGACTACCCGAAGGAGTTGCTCGACATCCTGCTCGTGGTGGAGGAGGACGATCACGCCACCCACGCCGCCCTGTCCCATCGCCGCCTGCCGCGCTGGATGCGGATCGTCACCGTGCCGTCGGGGCCGGTCCGCACGAAACCGCGCGCGCTCAACTACGCGCTCGATTTCTGCCGCGGCTCCATTATCGGCGTATGGGACGCCGAGGATGCGCCCGAAGCGGCCCAGATCCACAAGGTCGTGCGGCGGTTTCACGATGCACCCGCCGACGTCGCCTGTCTGCAGGGCATCCTCGATTTCTACAACGCCCGCCACAACTGGCTGTCTCGTTGCTTTGCCATCGAATACGCGGTCTGGTTCCGCGCCGTTCTGCCGGGGTTGGCGCGGCTCGGCTTCGTGGTGCCGCTTGGCGGGACGACGCTCTTCTTTCGTCGGGAGGTGATCAGGGAACTCGGTGGCTGGGATGCGCACAACGTCACCGAGGATGCCGATCTCGGCCTGCGTCTGGCGCGGCGGGGCTACCGGACCGAATTGATCGACACGGTGACCGAGGAAGAGCCGAACGCGCGCGTTCTGGCATGGATCCGCCAGAGGTCGCGTTGGCAAAAAGGGTTCGCGATGACCTGGGTCAGCCATATGCGCGATCCCGCCCGGCTGTGGCGGGAGCTTGGGGCGAAACGCTTCATTGGCGTGCAGATCCTCTTTGTCGGATCGCTGTCGCAGGCTGTCCTTGCCCCGCTCCTGTGGTCCTTTTGGCTCATCGCACTGGGGCTGCCGCATCCGCTCACCAGCCTCGTGCCGCCTTTGGTGATTCTGGCGCTCGGCGCGCTCTTCGTCGCATGCGAGGCCGTCAATATCGCGGCGGGCCTCTGGGCGACGCGGGGGCAGGGGCATCGACACCTGATGAAATGGGTGCCGACCTTGCATGCCTACTTTCCGCTCGCGGCGCTGTCGTCCTACAAAGCGCTCCATGAATGGGTCTGCCAGCCGTTCTACTGGGACAAGACCAGCCACGGCGTTATCGAGGGGCACCTGGCTGAGCCGCCACAGGACAGGCTGCCGGTCTACGTCCTAACCGATCCTGTCCCGGCCGCAGTCAAGCCCGTCGGCAGTCCGGCCATGCTGCGGCTCGTGGTGAATCGCGCTCGTCGCGCCTATGTGCTCGGCTCAACCATCGCCAACGCCGCGCGTCGCCCCGGCATCGAGTTTCAGCCGTGTTTCGAAGGCTTTGGAGATATGTGAGCGCAGCGCCTCTTGCGCGGCGGCGCCATCACCGCCTGCGATCGCCTGAACGATCGCCTCATGCTCGGCCAGCGCGGCGCTGCCGCGGCCTTCGGCGGCAAGGGACGTGGTGGCGAGAAGCGCCATTGAGCGATGCACGAGATCGAGCTGCTGCACCAGATAGCGGTTGTGGGACGCAAGGTGGATCTGCTTGTGAAAGCGCCGGTTCGCGCGGCTGAGCGCCGCGGGGTCGTTCAGCAGCACGCGGTCGGCATCGACCATGTCGCCAAGCACCTTCACCTCCTCGGGCGTCGCGTGCTTCGCGGCGAGCCGCGCCGCGAGGCCTTCCAGTTCGGCGCGCACGACGTAAAGCTCTGCAAGCTGATTGTGGTCGAGCGACGCGACGATAAGCGAGCGCCCGTCACGCGCCAGCATCGACTGGGTTTCCAGTCGCTGCAACGCCTCGCGCACCGGCGTGCGCGACACGCCGAACCGTTCGGCCAGTTCCGCCTCCACCAGGCGGTCCCCCGGCCGATAAGTCCCGGCGTCGATCGCCTCAAGTATCAGCGCATAGGCATCTTTTTGCATCAGCTTCCCTTATCCGGCCGTGACGGCGAGCCTAAGGCGTGGGGCAGCCGGATGGCAAGCGCTCCCATTGCGGTCGCGGCGGGCAAGGCGTAGGCTTCAGCCATGCCGGCAAATCACTTTTCGCATGTCGACTCCTGGGTCTTCGACCTCGACAACACGCTCTATCCACCCGAAGCGCGGCTCTTCGATCAGATCGAGGTGCGGATGACCGCCTGGGTGATGGAGGCGCTTGGTGTGGCGCGCGAAGAGGCCGATCGTCTGCGGGCGCATTACTGGCAGCTTTACGGGACAACGCTGGCCGGGCTTATGCACGAACACGACGTTGACCCCGCACCCTATCTCACCGACGTGCACGACATCTCGCTCGACGCGCTCGCGCCGGACCCGGCGCTCAGCGCCGCGATCGGGCGGCTTCCCGGGCGGCGGATCGTCTATACCAATGGCTCGGCGCCCTATGCAGAACGGGTGCTTGCCGCGCGCGGACTTTCAGACGCCTTTCATGCAGTCTACGGAGTCGAACACGCAGGCTTCCGCCCCAAGCCCGAGCGCGCGGCGTTCGAGGCGGTGTTCGCCCGCGACGGGCTGAATCCCGCCGCCGCCGCGATGTTCGAGGACGATGCGAGGAACCTCGCCGCGCCGCATGCGATGGGAATGCGCACGGTCCATGTTGCGCCCGACGCTGCGCCGGCCGAACACATCCATCACCACACAAATGACCTCGCGGCGTTTCTGGCCGCGCTGAAGGAGTAGGGCGGAATGACGACGGGTTGCGACAAGCCAAAAGCCGGCCAGCGAAGAGGCGCGCGATGACGACCGAGACAACCGACATCCTGGTTTCCGGGGGCGGCGTCGCCGGCCTCACCGCTGCGGCGGCCTTCGGCGCGGCCGGGTTTTCCGTCATCTGCGTCGACCCCGCACCGCCCGTGACCGAGGCTGCGGACGAAGGCGCGGACATGCGCACGACGGCGTTCCTGCAACCGGCGCGGCGCGTGCTGGACGAGGCGGGGCTCTGGCCCCGGCTCGCGCCGCATGCCGCCGCGCTCAAGGTCATGCGCATCGTCGATGCGGGTGGCGAGACGCCTGAGGCGCGCATCGTGAAGGATTTCGATGCGGCCGAGATCGGCGATGAACCTTTCGGCTGGAACTTCCCCAACTGGCTCCTGCGCCGCGAACTGGTGGCGCGGATCGCCGACCTGCCCAACGTCGACTTTCGGCCCGGCGTCGCCACGACGTCCGTTTTGACGCGCGAAAGCGAGGCGCGGGCGACACTGTCGGACGGCACCTTCGTCGGCGCTCGCCTGCTCGTCGCCGCCGATGGCCGCGCCAGCCCGGTGCGTGAGGCCTTGGGCATCGGCGTCAAGACGATCCGCTACGGCCAGAAAGCGCTTGCCTTCGCGGTGACCCACCCGATCCCGCATGACAATGTCTCGACCGAGATTCACCGCTCCGGCGGGCCCTTCACCTTCGTGCCGCTTCCCGACCGCAACAGAAAGCCGTCTTCGGCCATCGTCTGGATGGAGAGGGGGCCGGAAGCGATGCGCCTTGCCGACCTGCCGGTCGCGGAGTTCGAGGCTGCGATGTTCACCCGCTCCGCCGGGCTTTTCGGCCCGCTCACGCTGGTGACGCGCCGCTCGGTCTGGCCGATGATCGCCCAGATTGCCGACCGGTTCGAGGCGGAGCGCACCGCGCTTGTCGCCGAGGCCGCGCATGTGGTTCCGCCGATTGGCGCGCAGGGGCTGAACATGTCGCTGGCGGACCTTGCCTGTCTTCTCGATCTCGCCAAGGCCGCACCGGGGCGGCTCGGCGATCGCGCGATGCTGACCGCCTATCACCGCCGCCGCTGGCCAGAGGTAAAGGCGCGGGTCACCGGGATCGACCTCTTGAATCGCGCTTCGATGATCGAGACGCGGGTCTTGCGCGATCTTCGCGCGGGGGCGCTCCGCGCGTTCTATTCGCTGAAACCGGTGCGCCGGACGCTGATGAGGGCCGGTCTGGGCATGCGCTGAGGCTCAGTGCAGGACCGCGTCCAGCGCGCGTTTGACGCGCCCGACCGTGCCCTCCACATCGTAAAGCTTGTCGAGACCGAAAAGCCCGATGCGGAAGCTGCGGTAACCCTCGCCCTCGCCGACTTGCAAGGGCACGCCGGCAGCGATCTGGACGCCTTGGGCCGCGAATTTCTTGCCGTTCTGGATGTCCGGATCGTCGGTGAAACTGACCACGACGCCGGGCGCCCCGAAGCCCTCGGCTGCGACGGACTTGATGCCGCGCGACGCAAGTTCGGTGCGAACGGCGTTGCCGAGTTTCCATTGCGCCTCGCGCAGGCGTTCGAATCCGTAGTCCCTGGTTTCTTGCATCGTGTCGCGGAAGGCGCGGAGCGCGTCGGTGGGCATCGTGGCGTGATAGGCGTGCCCGCCGCCCTCATAAGCCGCCATGATCGCGCGCCATTTCTTCAGGTCCATGGCAAAACTCGTGGATGTCGTCCCCTCCAGCCGCTTCAGCGCAGCTTCCGAGAACATCACCAGCCCCGCCGAGGGCGAGGCCGACCAGCCCTTCTGCGGGGCGGAGATGAGCACGTCGACGCCGGTATCCTTCATGTCGACCCAGATGCAGCCCGAGGCGATGCAGTCGAGAACGAAGAGCGCGCCGACCTCATGCGCGGCTGCTGCCGCGGCCCTGAGGTAGTCGTCGGGCAGGATCATGCCCGAGGCGGTTTCAACATGCGGGGCGAAGACCACTCCGGGACGCGTGTCGCGGATCGCGCGGGTCACCTCGTCGATCGGGGCGGGGGCGAATGGCGATTGCGGCGCGTTGCCCGCTGCGCGCGCCATCGCCACATGGGTTTCAGCAGCAAAGCCGCCCATCTCGAAAATCTGGCTCCAGCGGTAGGAAAACCAGCCATTGCGGATGACAAGCGCGCGGGCGCCTGTGCCGAACTGCCGTGCGACCGCCTCCATAGCATAGGTGCCGCCGCCCGGCACGAGCGCGACGGCATCCGCATTGTAGACCTCGACAAGCATCGACGAGATGTCCCGCATGACCTGCTGAAAGGCCGCACTCATGTGGTTGAGCGAACGGTCGGTGAACACGACCGAGAACTCCTCGAACCCATCGGGGTCGATATCGGGCAGAAGTGCTGGCATCCGGGCCTCCTTCGGTTATCGCGTCTCGGGCTTGCGGTGAACCGGCATTCGCCCCGAGTTCGGACGAATGCGGGTCCGCTCGTTTCAGACGAAACGCAAGACGCCGCATTTGCCCAAGGCGTAGCGCGGCTGAAAGCGAAAGGCAAAGACGAACCGCCGCAAGCGGACCACCCGGCGCGGTTCACGTTCTCGCGGCGTATGCCCGGTGCGACCACCTCACCCAAATCAGCAAGGCCGACCCGAGGAGAGGGCCGGCCTTGCAGGTCGTCGCGAGTGTTTCGGCTCAGTCCGCCGTGAGAAGCGGCGGCTTCGATCCGGCGATGCGCGGTTTTTGCGGTTCCTCGACCTCGAGCGCGATGGCATTGTCGCGCAGGAGCACGCGGACCACGCCGCCCTTGGTCAGCTTGCCGAAGAGCAGCTCTTCCGCCAGCGGCTTCTTGATATGCTCCTGGATCACACGGCCCAGGGGGCGGGCGCCCATCCGGTCGTCATAACCCTTTTCGGCCAGCCAGCTCGCCGCTTCGGGCGTCAGCTCGATATGGACGTGACGGTCCAGAAGCTGCGCTTCGAGTTGCAGGACGAATTTGTCGACGACCTGAAGGATCACATCGCGCGACAGCGGCGCGAAGGAAATGACCGCATCCAGCCGGTTGCGGAATTCCGGCGTGAACGTGCGCTCGACCGCTGCGGTGTCCTCACCCTCGCGCCGGTCGCGGCCGAAGCCTATGGCGGCCTTGGCCTGTTCGGCGGCGCCGGCATTCGAGGTCATGATCAGGATCACGTTGCGGAAATCGACCTGCCGTCCATTGTGGTCGGTCAGCTTGCCGTGGTCCATCACCTGCAGGAGGATGTTGTAGACATCCGGATGAGCCTTCTCGATTTCATCGAGCAGGAGCACGCAATGCGGATGCTGGTCGACGCCATCGGTCAGCATCCCGCCCTGATCGAAGCCGACATAGCCCGGAGGCGCGCCGATCAGCCGTGAAACGGCGTGCTTCTCCATGTATTCCGACATGTCGAAGCGCAGCAGTTCAACCCCGAGCGAATCCGCGAGTTGCCGGGCCACCTCGGTCTTGCCGACGCCGGTCGGGCCAGCGAAAAGGTAGTTGCCGATCGGCTTTTCCGGTTCGCGCAGCCCCGCGCGGGCCAGCTTGATCGCGGCAGAGAGCGCCTCGATCGCCTTGTCCTGACCGAAGACGACGCGCTTGAGTGTCTTTTCCAGATCCTTCAGCACCTCGGCATCGTCTTTGGAGACGTTCTTTGGCGGGATGCGGGCGATCTTGGCCACCACCGCCTCGATCTCTTTCGGGCTGATTGTCTTGCGGCGCTTCGATTCAGCAACGAGATGCTGGGCCGCGCCCGCCTCGTCTATCACGTCGATCGCCTTGTCGGGCAGCTTGCGGTCATGGATGTAGCGCGCCGAAAGCTCCACCGCCGACTTGATCGCATCATGGGTATAACGAAGGTCGTGGTGCTTTTCGAAATAGGGCTTCAACCCCATCAGTATCTTGATCGTGTCCTCGACCGTGGGTTCGTTCACGTCGATCTTCTGGAACCGGCGGGAAAGGGCGCGGTCCTTTTCGAAGTGCTGACGGAACTCCTTGTAGGTGGTCGATCCCATGCAACGCAGCTTGCCGCCCTGAAGTGCGGGCTTCAGCAGGTTCGAGGCATCCATCGCGCCGCCCGAGGTGGCGCCCGCGCCGATGACGGTGTGGATCTCGTCGATGAAGAGGATCGCATCGGGGTGATCCTCAAGCTCTTTCACCACGGCCTTCAGCCGCTCCTCGAAATCGCCGCGATAGCGGGTGCCTGCCAACAGCGCGCCCATGTCGAGCGAAAAGATCGTCGATTCACCCAGCACGTCGGGTGTCTCGCCACGCGTGATCTTGAGCGCCAGCCCCTCGGCGATGGCGGTCTTGCCGACGCCCGGATCGCCCACCAGCAGCGGGTTGTTCTTGCGCCGGCGGCACAGAACCTGGATGCAGCGTTCGATTTCCGCCTCGCGGCCGATCAAAGGGTCGACATCGCCCTTCTTCGACTTCGCGTTCAGATCGACGCAGTATTTCGCCAGCGCGGATTCCTTGGCCTCGCCGTCCGGTTGGGTCGCCTGATCCTCATGCGGCTCGGCCCCGGTGACGGGGCGGGCTTCGCCGAAGGACGGATCCTTGGCGACGCCATGCGCGATGAAGTTGACGGCGTCATAGCGGGTCATGTCCTGTTCCTGCAGGAAGTAGGCCGCGTTCGATTCCCGTTCGGCGAAGATCGCGACCAGGACGTTCGCGCCCGTCACCTCGGTGCGGCCGGACGATTGCACATGGATCGCCGCGCGCTGGATCACGCGCTGGAAAGCGGCCGTCGGCACGGCTTCTGAGCCGTCGACATTCGTTACGAGCGTGGAAAGTTCGTCTTCGATGAAATCATCGAGCGTGCGGCGCAACTCCTCGATATCGACTGAACAGGCGCGCATGACCTTGGTCGCCTCAGGCTCATCAAGAAGCGCAAGGAGCAGGTGTTCAAGCGTCGCGAGTTCGTGCCTGCGGGCGTTGGCAAGCGCCAGGGCCGCGTGGATCGCCTGTTCGAGCGTGTTCGAAAATGACGGCACTTTCGTGCTCCTTTCCTTTTCGGGAAGACCTCTGATCCGGTCTCACCCTTGCCTCATACTCTTAAACTTCGGTGGAATTCGGGCAGCTTCAAGTGTTTTCTTGCCGTAATTGCCTATCGCGGGATCGCGAATGCAAAATGTGATCGGAATGCGCCGTTTCGTGATGAATCTGCGCATGCCGACCGCGCCCTATGGTTGCGCCGCAGTGTCGCCGCCCAATTTCACCCGGTTTGCGTCTTTCCGTCCGGCCCGCCTGAACGCGCCTGCATGACGGAACCCAAGGCATATAGGTGTCAGAGCCAAATCCGGAAGATCTGTCCTGGGCTTTTTGGTCTCCGCCCTAGAACCGGTCCTTGCGACCGCGGATCTCGGCGAAGGCTTGGGCGTCGGTGGCGTCCGTCATGCCGATCGCCGCCTTGACCTCCGCCCGACCCGCCCTGAGGAAAGGATTTGTCTTCAACTCCTCGGACAGAAGCGACGGAACCGTGGCGCGGTTGTTCGCCCGAGCATTCTTCACCTCTTCGGCCCGCGTCACCAGCGCGTCGTTTTGAGGTTCGATCGTCAATGCGAAGCGGGCGTTGGCGGCCGTGTATTCGTGGCCGGAACAAACCATGGTGTCGGGCGGCAGGGCGGCAAGCTTTTTCAGGCTTTCCCACATCTGCGGCGGTGTGCCTTCGAACACCCGCCCGCAGCCAAGCGCCATCAGGCTGTCGCCCGTGAAGACCGCGTTCGAATTCGGGAAGTGAAACGCGATATGGCCGACCGTATGGCCGGAAACGTCGATCACGACGCCTTCATCCATGCCGATCCGCACCGCGTCACCTTCGCGCAAGGCCTCGTCCAGCGGCGGCAGACGGTGGGCGTCCGCGGCCGCGCCAAAAACCCGCGCGCCCGTGGCGGCGGCAAGCGCCGGAACCCCTGCGATGTGGTCGTCGTGGTGGTGGGTGATCAGGACATGGCTTGCCCGCCAACCGCGCGTGCGCAGCGCGTTGAGGATTGGCGTGGCTTCGGGCACATCGACGACTGCCGTCGCCCCGGTCGCGATGTCGTGGGCGAGGAAGGCGTAGTTGTCCGTCAGGCACGGTACCGTGACGATCTCCAGGGGCATGGCGTTTCCTGCGACTTTCCGTATGCTCGGTAAGACCTTTGCCCAAGGAAGCGTTCGGTGCAATGCATCTTGACGTCCATGACCTGAGGAATTTCTACTATCGCACCCAATTGGGACGCGTGGCGCAGAAGGCAATCCGCGATCAGGTGGCCCGGCTTTGGCCGCCCGCCAAGGGGCAGACCGTCGTCGGTTTCGGCTTTGCCGTGCCGCTTCTCAGACCCTATATCGAGGAGGCGCGGCGGGTGATCGGGCTGATGCCGGGACCGCAGGGCGTGATGCCTTGGCCCGCGGGCATGGACAACGTTGCCCTGCTTTGCGAGGAAACGCAGTGGCCGATCGATACCGGGATGGTCGACCGCCTGGTCCTTCTGCACGGGCTTGAGACTTCGGAACATCCAAGCGCGCTTTTGCAGGAATGCTGGCGCGTGCTCGGGCCGGGCGGGCGTGCGCTTTTCATCGTGCCGAACCGCTCCGGCCTTTGGTCGCGCACCGACCGGACCCCGTTTGGCTATGGCCGGCCCTATTCGATGCGCCAGCTCGACGCTCAGCTGCGCGGTCAGGGCTTCGCCGCCGAGAGGCAGCAATCGGCCCTGTTCGTGCCGCCTTCGAAGCAGCGCTTCTGGCTCAGAACGGCTGCGATGTGGGAACGGTTCGGGCTTCGCGTGTCGACGTTCGTGGCGGGTGGTGTGCTGATGCTGGAGGTGTCGAAACAGGTCCATTCGCCCCAGCGCCCGGGGCTGGCCGCGGCGGTCAAGCGGCCGCTCAAAGTGCTTGAAGGACTGCCGAAGCCGGCGGCCGAACCGGCCTGAAAAGGGCGCCCCAAGGCAGGATTCTCTCCGCCTGCTGCGCTGTTACCGCCCAAACTGCCCGCAGCGAAAAGGCAACACTTTGTCGCCCGGTTGCGAAACTCCTGAAAAGGCACGATTTCCGACCGGTCATTTAGTTTGCCAAGGCGGTTGCGAGCCTTGAAAGCCTCTGCTACACCCGCGCCGACTTCGGACGTACGCGCCTGCGCACGCCTTGGGTGGCCTCTGACCCGACGACACGAAAAGAGGCGATGGACCAAACAATCGGAAGGGTGGCCGTGTCCGAACCAGCTTCGATTTCCGCAGGGATCGCCGGGCGCTATGCCACGGCCGTTTTCGAACTCGCGAAAGAGGCGAAGGGGCTCGCCGCACTTGAGGCCGATGTCGAGGCGCTGGGCGCCGCGCTGGATCGCAGCGCCGACCTGCGCACGCTGATCTCGTCGCCGGTCTACTCGCGTGAGGATCAGGCCGGTGCGGTTTCCGCCCTGGCCGGGAAAATGAAGATTTCGCCCATGCTGGCCAACACCCTCGGCCTGATGGCGTCGAACCGCCGGCTTTTCGTTCTGCCGCAACTTCTGGCGGCATTGCGCGGCATGATCGCAGATGAAAAGGGCGAAGTGACTGCCGATGTCACCGCCCCCGCCGCGCTGACCAAGGCGCAGGCCGACAAGCTTGCCGCGTCGCTCAAGAAGACCGTCGGAAAGACGGTCAAACTGAATACCACCGTCGATGAAGACCTCATCGGCGGTCTCGTCGTAAAAGTGGGCTCGAAGATGATCGATACATCGATCCGCTCGAAGCTCGCTTCCCTCCAGAATGCTATGAAAGAGGTCGGATAATGGGAATCCAGGCAGCCGAAATCTCTGCGATCCTCAAGGAGCAGATCAAGAACTTCGGGCAGGAAGCAGAAGTCGCCGAAGTTGGCCGCGTTCTGTCGGTCGGGGACGGCATCGCGCGCGTCCACGGCCTCGACAACGTGCAGGCCGGCGAGATGGTCGAGTTTCCCGGCGGCATTCGCGGGATGGCCCTGAACCTCGAGACCGACAACGTCGGCGTCGTGATTTTCGGCGACGACCGCTCGATCAAGGAAGGCGACACCGTCAAGCGCACCAAGTCCATCGTGGACGTGCCGGTCGGTGAGGAGCTTCTGGGCCGCGTCGTCGACGGTCTCGGCAATCCGATCGACGGCAAGGGGCCGATCAAGACCAAGGCGCGATCGGTCGCGGACGTTAAGGCTCCGGGCATCATCCCGCGGAAATCGGTGCACGAACCGATGGCGACGGGCCTCAAGGCCGTCGACTCGATGATCCCGATCGGCCGCGGGCAGCGCGAACTGATCATCGGCGACCGCCAGACCGGCAAGACCGCCGTGGCGCTCGACGCGATCCTCAACCAGAAGACCTACAACGACGCCGCCGGCGACGACGAGAGCAAGAAACTCTACTGCGTCTACGTCGCCATCGGGCAGAAGCGCTCGACTGTCGCCCAGCTTGTCAAGAAGCTGGAAGAAACGGGCGCCATCAAGTATTCGATCATCGTTGCCGCGACCGCGTCGGACCCGGCGCCGATGCAGTTCCTCGCCCCTTATTCGGCGACCGCCATTGCGGAGTACTTCCGCGACAATGGCCGCCATGCGCTGATCGTCTACGATGACCTGTCCAAACAGGCCGTGGCCTACCGGCAGATGTCGCTCCTCCTCCGTCGTCCGCCCGGACGCGAAGCCTATCCGGGCGACGTCTTCTACCTGCACAGCCGTCTTCTGGAACGTTCGTCGAAGCTGAACGAGGACAACGGCGCCGGCTCGCTGACCGCTCTGCCGATCATCGAAACGCAAGGTGGCGACGTGTCGGCCTTTATCCCGACCAACGTGATCTCGATCACCGACGGCCAGATCTTCCTTGAGACGGAGCTTTTCTACCAAGGCATCCGTCCGGCGGTAAATACCGGCCTGTCGGTCAGCCGCGTCGGCTCGTCCGCCCAGACCAACGCGATGAAGTCTGTCGCCGGTCCGGTGAAGCTGGAACTGGCGCAGTACCGCGAAATGGCGGCCTTCGCGCAGTTCGGCTCCGATCTTGACGCCGCGACCCAGAAGCTCTTGAACCGCGGCGCGCGTCTGACAGAGCTGATGAAGCAGCCGCAGTATTCGCCGCTGACCAACGCCGAGATCGTGTGCGTCATCTTCGCGGGGACCAAGGGCTATCTCGACGGCATCGCCGTCGGGGATGTCGGCCGGTACGAGGCGGGGCTGCTGAAGCATCTGCGGACCAACCGCAAGGATCTTCTGGACTGGATCACCAAGGAAGACCCCAAGATCAAGGGCGACGCCGAGGACAAGATCCGCGCCGCGATCGACGAGTTCGCCAAGACCTTCGCTTAAGCGAGGGAAGGGACAGGGACATGCCCAGCCTCAAGGATCTGAAAAACCGGATCGGAAGCGTCAAGTCGACGCGGAAGATCACCAAGGCCATGCAGATGGTTGCGGCGGCCAAGCTCCGCCGCGCCCAGGATGCTGCCGAAGCCGCGCGTCCATACGCCGAGCGGATGAACGCGGTCATGGCCGGTCTTGCTGCCTCCGTCGGCGGATCGGACAGCGCGCCGAGGCTTCTGGCCGGGACCGGATCCGATCAGACGCATCTGCTGGTGGTGATGACCGCCGAACGCGGCCTTTGTGGCGGCTTCAACTCCACCATCGTCCGCCTCGCACGGACCCGCGCGAATGAGCTTCTGGCGCGTGGCAAGACGGTGAAGATCCTGACCGTCGGCAAGAAGGGCCGCGAGCAGTTGAAGCGCGATCTCGCCAGTCATTTCATCGGCCATGTCGATCTTTCGGACGTGAAGCGCGTGGGATACGAGAACGCGCAGACCATCGCGCGCGACCTTCTGCAACGGTTCGGCGCGGGCGAGTTTGACGTGGCCACGATCTTCTTCAACCGCTTCCAGTCGGTGATCAGCCAGATCCCGACCGCCCAGCAGGTGATCCCGGCCAAGTTCGAGGGCGACGAGGCGGCGGCATCGCCGCTTTACGACTATGAGCCATCGGAAGAGGAAATTCTGGCCGACCTCTTGCCGCGGGGCGTGGCGACCCAGGTCTTCACCGCACTTCTGGAGAACGGAGCCTCCGAGCAAGGCGCGCGCATGTCCGCGATGGACAACGCCACTCGCAACGCCGGCGACATGATCGACCGCCTGACCATCGTCTACAACCGCTCGCGCCAGGCAGCGATCACCAAAGAGCTTATCGAAATCATTTCGGGCGCCGAGGCGCTCTAAGGAAACCGGAGAAACACAATGGCAAAAGCACCGAAAGCAGCTGCCGCGAAGGGCCGGGTGACGCAGGTCATCGGCGCCGTCGTGGACGTGCAGTTCGAAGATCAGCTCCCGGCGATCCTGAACGCGCTTGAAACCGACAACAACGGCAAGCGTCTGGTGCTGGAAGTCGCCCAGCACCTTGGCGAGAACACCGTTCGCGCCGTTGCAATGGACGCGACCGAGGGTCTCGTGCGCGGTGCCGGCGTCACTGACCTGGGCGAGCCGATCTCGATGCCTGTCGGCAACGCGACGCTCGGCCGCATCCTCAACGTCATCGGCGAGCCGGTGGACGAGAAGGGTCCGGTGAAGGCCAAGGAGAGGCGTCCGATCCACCAGCCGGCCCCGGAATTCGCTGCGCAGGCGACCAGTTCGGAAATCCTTGTGACCGGCATCAAGGTCGTCGACCTTCTGGCGCCCTACTCGAAAGGCGGCAAGATCGGCCTTTTCGGCGGCGCCGGCGTCGGCAAGACGGTTCTGATCATGGAACTGATCAACAACATCGCCAAGGTCCATTCGGGCTTCTCGGTCTTCGCTGGCGTGGGCGAAAGGACCCGTGAGGGCAACGACCTCTATCACGAGATGATCGAGTCCGGCGTCATTGTCCCTGACAACCTCGAAGAGTCGAAGGTGGCGCTCGTCTACGGTCAGATGAACGAGCCGCCGGGGGCGCGGATGCGCGTGGCGCTTTCGGGTCTGACGCTGGCCGAACAGTTCCGCGACCAGTCGGGGACGGACGTTCTTTTCTTCGTCGACAACATCTTCCGCTTCACGCAGGCGGGGTCCGAGGTTTCGGCCCTTCTCGGCCGCATCCCTTCGGCGGTGGGCTATCAGCCGACGCTGGCCACCGACATGGGCGCGATGCAGGAGCGCATCACCTCGACCAAGGCGGGCTCGATCACGTCCGTGCAGGCCATCTACGTTCCGGCCGACGACCTGACCGACCCGGCCCCGGCGACCTCGTTCGCCCACCTCGACGCGACGACCGTTCTGTCGCGCGCCATCTCGGAGCTTGGCATCTACCCTGCCGTCGACCCGCTCGACTCCACGTCGCGCATTCTCGACCCTTCCGTCGTGGGTGAGGAGCACTATCAGGTGGCTCGCGACGTTCAGGGCATCTTGCAGCGCTACAAGTCGCTTCAGGATATCATCGCCATTCTCGGCATGGACGAACTTTCGGAAGAGGACAAGCTGACCGTGGCCCGCGCCCGGAAGATTCAGCGGTTCCTCAGCCAGCCCTTCGACGTGGCCAAGGTCTTCACCGGCTCCGACGGCGTCCAGGTGCCGCTCGAAAAGACGATTGCGTCCTTCAAGGCAGTCGTCGCGGGCGAGTACGATCACCTGCCCGAGGCCGCCTTCTACATGGTCGGCGACATCGAGGAAGTGAAAGCCAAGGCGCAGCGTCTGGCCGCGGACGCGGCGTAAGGGGGCGAGATGGCCGATACGATGCAGTTCGACCTAGTCAGCCCTGAACGACGGCTCGCCTCGGTTCAAGTGCGCGAGGTCCGCATTCCGGGTGCCGATGGCGACCTGACCGCGATGCCCGGCCACGCGCCGGTGATCACGACGCTCCGGCCCGGGGTTCTTCGGGTCGTCAAGGCCGACGGCGCGTCCGACGACTATGCCGTGACCGGCGGTTTCGCGGAAATCTCGGCCGAGGGCACGACCCTGCTTGCCGAAGAGGCGTTGCATGTGAGCGAGGTGACGCCGGACGTGGTCAAGCGCTACGTGGCGCAAGCAGAGGAAACGCTGCGGGCCGCGAAGGAAGCGGGGCACCAGAACCTGATCGACGATGCCGCCAAGCTTCTGGCCGACATGGTCGCGATGGGCGATCATATCGGCATTTCCTGAACCCGCCCGGTTCGCGGTGACAAGAGCGGCCCCAGCGGGGCCGCTTTCTCGTTGGCTCGGGTCAGCCGGCTCAGATATCCAGGTCCGGCTCGGCCTCGCCCACGGGGCAGCACCGGTATTCCTGCTCTTTTTCCAGAAGCTGGATTCGTTTGGCCAGCAGTTGGTTTTCCAGATCCTTGCGGACGAGATCGAGGTGCATCGACTTCTGCCGCTCTTCTTCGCAGACATTGCACGGATCGATGCAGCCCTTTACCACGACGCCCTGCGTCGGCAGGCAATAGGTGCGCTCGAAGTTGAGTTCTGCTGCGAGTTTGGCGCCCACCTCATCCGACCCGACCTTGGCGAGGACACCTTCCTTGACCAGTTCCTCGTCAACCTTCTTGAGAACCTTGTCCTGCGTTTCGACAGGGATAGGCTGAACATTGGTCGCGAGCCGGAACGGTGTGGTTACATTCGCGAACCCGCCGCTGATACCGCCTATGCCGATCCCACCGCCGCCGGAAAGGACGTTCGCGCGCTGCGCGGCGGCAGATGTGCGTCCGACCGTCTCGACGTCCATGCGCGCCGTTTGTGTCGCCAGGATGCCGTTCGGCAGCACCTTGACGCCCGTCGCGGGGCGGACCGGCCGCGCCTCGACCGCACTTGACGCGGCTGCATCGACGACACGCCGCAGAACCGAGACGATGCGGAACTTCAACGTCTGCTTCTTCACCAACTGATAGGCGAAGTAAGTTACCGCATGGCATTCGTTCTTGTTCTCGAACGTCCGGGTGGAGGCCTCATAGGCGCTTTCGCTTTCGCCTTCGGCATGGGAACGGCTCTGCACTTCTCCCATCTGGACCGAGTTGGCCGCCCGCGTCGCCTGGACCGAGCGGTCATGCGACGACTGCGCGTGACTCGACAACTGCCGAATGAACGACGAAGCGCTGCGGGAATTGAAATCGCCGTCCACGCTGACGCTGCCGCCGCCGGCAAAGCCGATCGAGGCATAGGAGCCGTCCACATTCGTCTCGAAATCCGAGTGCGACGACGAATTCGCCGACCCGAGATCGGTGACCGTCAGGTCGGACATGTAGCGGTCCATTGCGCTCATGTAGTAGGTTTCCTCGGACGACTGCTCGTGCCGGTAGCTGACCTCCGACTGTGAATCGTAGGTGAAGCGGTTGTTCCGGGTCGAGGTGTAGAGCCGGACCTTTTCACCTGGCAGGAGCGTGGTCGAAAACACGACGTCGCCCAGCGACATCGGCCCCGGACAACGCTCCATCTCGGCGATGACGATGATTTCCACCGGCACGTCGGTCTGGCGATTGCTCAAACGGTACGAGATCCTGAGCTTTTCGCAACATGGCTCCTTCGAGACTTCGGGGCAGCACGGAAGGTCATTGATCGAAATAAGATTGCCATCGGCCATCTCATGTCCTCCTGGAAATGTTTCGTTTCAAAAGAACTCCCGCCGCTGCCCCTGAAAAACGGCCCGGGACGCGGTCTGGCGGAAGAGATGTTACCTTACGTCAATTCTACTTCGGGATGAATGCGGGTATTCCCCACCCGAAGGAATGGAGCAAACCTTGGCGCGGGGAACCGAAAGGAACCTTTTCCGACTTCAGTTTCTTCTGTTCAGACGGGGTGTTACCGCCTTAGATAGGTGCGCGACAGGGAGGAAGAATGCGTCTCAGCGGCTATCTCATGGCGGTGGAGCAGGGGTCGAGCCTGCTCTTTTCCGACTACAAGGATGGTGGCGTCATGTGGACCGGCGAGGGTCCACGGGAGCTTCGCCGTCCGATCGCCTTCGCCGAACACTACAGCGCCGCACCGGCGGTCCATGTTTCGATCTCGCTTTGGGACATGGATCAGAAGTCGAACCAACGTGCGGACATCACCGCCGAGAAGGTCACGCCGAAGGGGTTCGAGATCGTTTTTCGCACCTGGGGCGATACCCGCGTCGCCCGTATTCGGGCGGACTGGCTTGCGGTCGGCCCGGTCGAAAGCGACGACGACTGGCACATCAACTGACGCAAGTGCGCCGCCTATCCCTTTGCCGCCCGCTCCGCGAGTTTGAGGCACAGGTTGGTCGCGACCGCCATGTCCTGGACGCTGACCCATTCGAGCGGACCGTGGATTTCCTGCATGCCGGTGAAGACATTGGGCGTCGGCAGCCCGAGTTCCGTTAGTCTTGATCCATCGGTGCCGCCGCGGATCGGGATCGAAACCGGCTCGACCCCCAGGGCGCGGGCGGCATCGCGGGCGATCTCGACCGGGGTCATGTCCTTTTCCAGCCAGTAGCGCATGTTCCGATACTGTGGACGGATTTCACAGGTGATCGTTGCGCGCGGCTCGGTGGCCTGCACCGCCGCGCAGAGCTGTTGCAGAAGCCGGCCCTTGGCCTCGAGTCCCTCGATCTCGAAATCGCGCAGGATGAACTTGAGCACAGCCGACGCCGCGGTGCCGGTCATCTCATAGACATGAAGGAAACCCTGCCGCCCGTCCGTCACCTCGGGCGTCATCGTCGCCTGCGGCAGGGCCGCGACGATCTTGGCCCCAAGATGCAGCGCGTTGACAAGCTTGCCCTTCGCCGTGCCGGGATGGATCGACACGCCTTCGATCAGTACCGTCGCGCCGTCTGCCGAAAAACTCTCGTACTCGATCTCGCCCACCGCTCCGCCATCGAATGTGTAGGCGAAATCGGCGCCGAGATCCTTGACGAGCCGAGGATCGACGCCACGCCCGATCTCCTCGTCTGGGGTGAAGGCAATGCGGATCGGACCGTGCGCAATCTCGCGCTGCTTCAGCAGGTGCCGCGCGGCAGTCATGATGATCGCCACCCCCGCCTTGTCGTCCGCCCCCAGCAGCGTCGTGCCGCTGGCGGTGATGATGTCGTCCCCGGCCTTGGTGCCGAGATAGGGGGACAGATCGGGTGACAGCGTCAGGCCCGGCGCGTCCGCATAGCTGATCGCGCCGCCGTTGTAGTTGCGGTGGACGACGGGTTTCACGCCGGTCGCGTTGAATTGCGGGGTCGTGTCGACATGGGCCAGCCAGGCCATCGTGGGTCCGTTGCCGTCGACCGTTGCGGGTATGGTCGCCAGAACCGCTCCGTATTCGGTCATCTCGACCTCGGCGGCGCCGATACCTTTCAGCTCGTCGACCAGCAGGTTCAGAAGGTCGAGCTGCACCTTCGTGCTGGGCGATGTCTTCGACTCCTCGTCGCTTTGCGTGTCGATCGCAGCGTAGCGGAGAAGCCGCTCTTCAAGTTCCTCGTCGAATTCGCTTCGCATCGCGCACTCCCATTGGCGGCGGCAAGGCCGATCATCCGCGCGAATACATGCCTTCGTAGATCGGACCCAGCGTTTCGGCGTCGAAGAGCGAGGAAACCGACGTGCCCGACCAGATATTCATGATCGCCTGCGCGAAGAGGGGGGCGGTGGGGACGATGCGGATATTCTTGGCGGTCTTGACCGGCTCGGTCGGTTCGATCGAGTCGGTGATGACAAGGCTTTTCATGACCGACTTCGTAATCCGCTCTACCGCCGGGCCGGAAAGGACACCGTGGGTGATGTAGGAATGAACCTCGCTGGCACCGGCCTCCACAAGCACCTCGGCCGCCTTGCATAGCGTACCGGCCGTGTCGCAGATGTCATCGACGATGATGCAAGTCTGCCCGCTCACGTCGCCGATCACTGTCATCTCGGCGATTTCGCCCGCCTTGACCCGCCGCTTGTCGACGATGGCAAGGCCGCAGCCGATCCGTTGTGCCAGTTCGCGCGCCCGCGCCACGCCGCCGACGTCCGGCGAGACCACGGTGACCCTGTCGAGCTTGCCCTTGAAGTGATGCTCGATATCAAGCGCGAAGATCGGCGAGGCGTAGAGGTTGTCGACCGGAATGTCGAAGAAGCCCTGGATCTGCGCGGCGTGCAGGTCCATCGTCAGGACCCGGTCGACGCCCGCCTCGGTGATGAGGTTCGCGACCAGCTTGGCCGAGATCGGGGTGCGGGCCTTGGCGCGGCGATCCTGACGGGCATAACCGAAATAGGGAATGACCGCGGTGATCCGGTCGGCCGAGGACCGGCGCAGCGCGTCGGTCATGATCAGAAGCTCCATCAGATTGTCGTTCGCGGGGTTCGAGGTGGACTGGATGATGTACATGTCCTCACCCCGGACATTCTCGAACACCTCGACGAAAATCTCCTGGTCGTTGAACCGCTCGACCCGCGCATCGACCAGGCTCACGCTCATCCCTCGGTGCATCGACATCCGCCGGGCGATGGAGTTGGCCAACGGCCTGTTCGAATTGCCGGAAATGAGCTTGGGCTCGGTCATCGAGGGCATGTTCTGGTCCTTTCCTCGGAGGCGCCAAAGCGGTCCGGATGACGGATTCGTGACGTTGCCACCCGCTTATCACCGGGCTAGCTTGCCCGCAAACCCGAAGGAGCGCCGCGGATGCCACATATCGACTACTTTTTATCGACCCTGTCGCCTTACACCTACCTTGCCGGAATGCGGCTGGAAGAGATCGCCGCGAAGCACGCGGCGACGATCACCTACAGGCCGGTCGACGCCATGACGCTGTTTCCGCGCATGGGCGGCACACCGCCAAAGGACCGGCACCCCAGCCGCCAGGAATACCGCCTGCAAGAACTGCGCCGTCAGTCGGCGAAGGCAGGGATGAAGCTCAACCTGAAGCCGATGTTCTGGCCGACCAACGCGGCGCCGTCCTCCTATGCGATCATTGCTGCGCAGGCCGCGAACGCGAAGGGCGCGGGCGGCGATCTCGGCGGACTCGTCCACGGATTCCTGCGCGCCTGCTGGGCCGAAGAGCGCGATATCTCGCAAGACGACGTGGTGCGCGATCTTCTGGCGGAACACGGTTTTGACGCCGATCTGGCCGACAAGGGCATGCTGATGGGCGCCGAGACCTATGCCGCCAATCTGGAGGAGGGCGTCAACCGCGGCGTCTTTGGCGCGCCTTTCTACATCACCGACACCGATGAGCGGTTCTGGGGACAGGACCGGCTGGATGATCTGGACCTGCATCTGTCCGGAAAACTCTGATGCCGATGGAAGACCGGGCCGGCCAGCCGACCTTCTGGCAAACCTACGGCGATGGCCCGCGCCCCGCGCTGGCCATCCACTGCTCGCTCGCCAGCTCCGCCGCGTGGTCCGGCGCCGCCGGACGGTTGGCGGACCGCCTGACGCTCACCGCGTTCGATCTGCCCGGGCACGGGCGGTCGGCGGATTGGGACGGGCAGGGTGATTTCCTGATGCTTTCGACAGCGATCGCCGCAAGTTTCGTCGATGCGCCGGTCGATCTCATCGGCCATTCCTTCGGTGCGGTTACAGCCCTAGGCCTTGCGATCGCCATGCCCGAGGCGATGCGGAGCCTGACGCTGGTCGAACCGGTGCTGTTCGCCGCCGCGAAGGGTTTCCCGGAATGGGATGAGCATCGCCGGGAAATGGCCGAATTCGATAGGGCGGTGGCGGAAGGCAGGGCTGAGGCGGCCGCACAGGCTTTCACCCGCGTTTGGGGCACAGGGGTCGACTGGCACGAGATGAGCGCCGGGAGCCGCGACGACGTCACCCGGCACATTCACCTGATCGCCGCGGGCACGTCGGCCCTGTTTGAGGACAGCGGCGGGATTCTCGCACAGGGTGCGCTCGAAATGCTCGACATGCCGGTGATGCTGATCCAGGGCGATCGTTCACCTACGATCATTTCCCGCATCGCCGACGTGATCGCCGCGCGCCTGCCCGATGTCGGCGTTGCGACCGTTCCGGGCGCGGGTCACATGGTGCCGATCACGCATCCCGCCGAAACCGCCGGTCTGATCGGGGTCAATCTGGATCGCGGATAGCGCGGGCGAAGGCGTCGATATCCGCCGCGTCGGTACACCAGGAACAGACGAAGCGGGCACTGAGCGGCGCATCGTCCGGCCCCCCCAGCGACTGATCGAAGGGCCAGAGGTAGTAATGCGCCCCGACGGCCATTGCCCGCCGATGTACGCCGCGCGGCAGATAGGCGAAAAGGATGTTCGCCTCGCGGGGGTGCATCAGGCGCGCGTCCGGCACCGCCAGGACCGCCGCCTCAAGCTCGGCCGCGCGGTCGTTCGCGGCCTTGGCGAGCCTGAGCCAGAGGCCATCGGTCAGATAGGCTTCCATCTGGGCGGAAAGGTAGCGGTGCTTGGAAAAGAGGTGCCCCGCGCGCTTGCGCCGAAGCTCGAATTCCCAAGCCTTGGCCGGATCGAAGATCACGACGGCCTCGACGCCCATGCAACCGTTCTTGGTGCCTCCGAAGGAAAGAACGTCGACGCCCGCCTTCCAGCTCATCTCGGCGGGTGTCGCGCCCGTCGCCACGACCGCATTCGCGAACCGCGCGCCATCGAGATGCAGGGGAAGCCCGAACGACTTTGCCACCTCGCTCAGCGCCGTGATCTCGGCAGGAGAATGAACCGTTCCGGCCTCGGTCGTGTTGGTGACCGAAACCACGCCGCGCTGAACCGAGTGGACGAAACCCTGCGGCGTCAGTTCGATCGAGCGCCTGAGCGTTTCAGGTGTCATCTTCCCGTGCGTGCCGGCGACCCGCACGATCTTGCCGCCACCGATGAAGAACTCGGGCGCGCCGCATTCGTCCAACTCAACATGCGCCTCGGCATGGGCGTAGACGGCTGCCCAGGGTGGACAATGGGTGGCGAGCGACAGCGCGTTCGCCGTCGTCCCCGTCGCGACGAGATAGACGGCGGCTTCGGGCGCCTCGAACGCCTCACGGATCAGCGCGCGGACGCGCTCCATCGCCGGGTCGGCGCCGTAGGACGGCGCATATCCGGCGTTGACCGCGTTGACTGCGGCCATGATTTCCGGCGCGGCGCCAGAGGAATTGTCAGACGCGAACTCCATCAGAGATCCTCGATGATATGCTCTTCCCAGTCCTCTTCCGGCACTTCGAACTCCGGCAGCGTCCAACCCCGGACCGATTGGCCGGCGGCGTGGACGCTTTCCGGGTCGCCCGAAACGAGCGGATGCCAGTCGAAAAGCGGCTTGCCTTCATGCAAAAGCCGATACGCGCAGGTCGACGGCAGCCAATGTGCGACCTTGCCTATGGTTTTCGGCGTGAGAACAACGCATTCCGGGACGAAGCTCTTGCGGTTTTCATACTGGCCGCAGCGGCAGCTCTGGTCGTCAAGCAGCCGGCACGAAATGCGGGTGAAGAAGATCTCGCCGGAATCGGCATCCTCCAGCTTGTTCAGGCAGCACTTGCCGCAGCCGTCGCACAGCGCCTCCCACTCGCGCGGAGTCATGGCGTTCAGTGGCCGTTTCCAAAATTCGGGCCTGAGCCCTTCGCGTGGAATGTCGTGCTTCATGGCGCGCGAGATTGGCTGACCTCGGCGGGAAAGGGAAGGGCGGACCGCCCTACGCTGCCGGATTTTGGCAGATGGCCGGTCCGCATATCAAAGCGCCTCAAGAACATGACGCGCCCGATCGCAGTCGGCGTCCATCTGGGCGACAAGCGCCGCCACGCTCTCGAACTTCACCTCCGGCCGAAGGAACTCAATCAATGCGACCGAAAGGTGTTCGCCGTAAAGGTTGCCTGCGAAATCGAAGATGTAGGCTTCGAGGTTTGGCCGGTTCTCTCCGAACATCGGCCGCACCCCAAGGCTTGCGGCGCCATCATGGGTTCCCTGGTGCGGGCCGGTCAGCACATCGACCTTGACCGCGTAGACCCCGAACTTTGGCAGGTGCAGGCCCTCGACCGCCATGTTGGCCGTCGGAAAGCCCAGATCACGCCCGCGTTTTTCGCCGTGCAGAACCTCGCCCTCGATCCGATGCCAATGGCCAAGCATCTTCGCTGCATCGCGCGGTCGCCCGTCGCCAAGTGCGTCCCGGATCGCGGTGGAGGAGATTTCCTCGCCGCCGAGCGAAACCAACTCCGCCACGGTGACGCCGAAGCCATGCCTTTCGGCCTCCGCGCGAAGCGTTTCGACATTCCCCTTGCGGCCCTTGCCAAAACAGAAATCGGAACCGACGGTGACATTCGTCACGCCAAGACCGTCGGCGAGGACTTCGGCGACGAACATCTCCGCCTCCATGCCCGAAAGAGTCGCGTCGAACGGGAGTTCATAAAGCTGATCGACGCCCAGCTTTTCCAGCCGGTGGGTCCGCGCCTCGGCGTTCATCAGGCGGAAGGCGGGGGCCTGGGGCGCGAAGAACTGACGGGGATGGGGCTCGAAGGTTATGATGCCCAAAGGTGCGTCGGCGCGCCGCGCAAGGCCGATCACCGCCTGATGGCCCAGATGGACGCCATCGAAATTGCCCATAGCGATCGAGGCGCCCCGATCCGACGCGGACAATCCGGTCCAGTGATGGTGAATGCGCATCGGCCCCCGCGCGGCGGGAGCACCCGCCAAAGTCAGTCGAATTTGCGGCTTGGCGCCAGAACCAGCGCCTCGCCCTTCAGCACAACCGTATCGCCCACCGCACAATGGGTTTCAAGAGTGACGCGGCGCTTGGCATGGTCGATGGCGGCGACCTTGACCTCGGCATAGACCATGTCGCCCGGCCGGACCGGCGCCATGAACTTCAGGGTCTGGCCAAGATAGACCGTGCCGTGGCCCGGAAGCTGCTCTCCGATCACCGCCGAAATCAGCCCCGCCGTCAGCATCCCATGCGCGATGCGCCCTTCGAAGATCGTGTCGCGGGCATAGTCGTCATCGAGATGGACCGGATTGCGGTCGGTCGATACCTCGGCAAAAAGCTCGATGTCGCGGTCGGTGATCTGCTTGCGGAGATATCGGATCATGCCGATCTCCAGATCTTCGATACAGATCGTTCCGCGTGGCTGGTTGTCGAGCATCATTGCGAATCCCGGCATTCATGTTGCGCTGCAGCATAGCGAAAGCCATTACGTGGCGCAACGCGGCGCGGTAATTATTTAACCGAAATGGAGGCGAATTAGAAACAATGTTGCTTGAGTGGTGCAGGTTATCGCAGCCGCCCGATACTGTAGGTCGGCGAGAGCTGCATGTCCGCAAGCCACGTCTTTAGGCGTCCGGCGTCGGGGGCATCGACATTCGAGCCGAACCGGGCCGCCTCGAGTCCGCCGGTAATGAAAAGCGTGTCGATGCCTTCGCCAATGCCCCCCTGAATGTCGGTGCCGATGCCATCACCTATGGCGAGGATGCGGGCGTCATCCACCCCCCCGCCCGGCCGTGCCGCGAGCCGCCTGCGGGCAAGGTCATAGATCGGCGGGTGGGGCTTGCCGAAGTAAAGGCTTTCACCACCCATTTCCGTATAGAGCCGGGCGAGCGCGCCAGCGCACCATTCCCGCACCTCGCCGCGGTCGACGACGATGTCGGGGTTGGCGCAAAGAAGCTTCAGCCCCTTGGTCTTGGCATAGAGGAAGTCGGGCCGGTTCACCTCGGGATCGGCTTGCGAGTCGAATGGCCCGGTGCAGACGATGCCTTCGGCTTCGCCAAGCGGCACCCGCTCGATCTCGACCGGGTTTTCGAGGATCTTCAACGGTTCGAAAAATCCCAGATCGGTTTCGCTGCTGCCGATGAAATAGATCCTCCGCCCCACGGCTTCCCGGAACATCGCCGCGCGCGCGCTGTCGCCGGAACTGGCGATCGCGTCCCAGCAATCGCGCGGCACGCCGATCTCGGCCAACTGCACCTCGACATCGGCGCGGGGCCGCGGCGAGTTGGTGACGAGAATGACCTTGCCGCCGCCCGCGCGATAGGCTTGCAGCGCCGAAACCGCCGCCGGAAAGGGTCGCAGCCCGTCATGGACGCAACCCCACAGATCGCAGAAAAGCGCATCGTAGCGATCCGCGACCTCGGAGAGGGACTGAATCAGGCGCGTCATGGTGCCGACCCGGCCGCTCAGAGCTTCAGCGCCGGAATGATCTGCTTCTTGCGGCTCATGATGCCCGGGAGGACCACGGTGTCGCCAGTGACCTTTGCACCGAATGACGCCTCGGCCATCCGTTTCACCAGATCGTTCGGCACCAGCAGCGTCGCCTCTTCGTTCAGGATGTCGACGACGAACAAGAGAACCTGATCGGCGCCGTCTTCCCGGGCGACTTCCGGCATGGACTTCATGAGGCTCGCCTTGCGGTCGAGGACCATCTTCGGCGAGGTCGTTTCAAGCACCGAGACCCGCAGTTCCTTGCCCGCGACGTTGTATTCCTTGGAGTCCATGCGCAAAAGCTCGGCGTCGGAGAAGGCGGAAACGTCGGACTTCGCGGCGAACAGCGCGTCGGCGAATTCAGGGATCGAAAGCCCGAGTTCCTTCGCCAGCTTCTCTGCCACCGCACGATCGTGCGGCGTCGTCGTGGGCGAGCGGAATTCGAGCGTGTCCGACAGGATGCAGGCAAGCATCGCGCTTTTGATATGGCCGGGCATTTTCGCCGCATCGGCACCCATAAGGTCATGCATGATCGTGGCGGTGCAGGCGAGAGGCCGGATCGTGATGTCGATGGGCGTTCTGGTCTTCAGCCCGCCAGCGAGGAGGTGGTGGTCGACGATCTGGACCACGTTGGCCTCGCCGATCGAGGCGGGCAGTTCCAGGGGGTTGTTGGTGTCGACGATCACGCAGTCGTCTCCCGCTTCGACATCGGCGATGATCTCGGGCTTTTCGAGGTTGCAATGCTTGAGGACGAAGGCGGCCTCGGTGTTCGGCTCGCCCAGCAGCACCGGCCGGGCCGGAATGCCCTTCACTTCGGAAAGATACCAGGCCCAGATGATGGGTGAGCCGGTGGAATCGGTGTCGGGGGATTTGTGGCCGAAAACCTTGATCATGTCTGTCATCCGCTGGGAACTGGAAATCGCGCGCCTTATAGGCCGCGCGCACCGGCTTGTCACGGGGCGCTCTGGCGATGACGGCATTGCGCGGCGTGATTGGCGAAGAATGCTGAGACGGGCGCTTGACCTTGGCTCCCAATGGACGTAAACGGCGCGGACGGAATTCGGGGCGCTGCCGTGGCGGTGCCCGTTGCTGTTACCAGAACGCCGGGCAGTTGCCCAAGATACGAAGGAACGGAACCCATGTCGCGCGTTTGCGAACTGACCGGTAAGGGCCCGATGTCGGGCAACAAAGTGAGCCACGCGAACAACAGATCGCGCCGCCGCTTCCTGCCGAACCTGAACGAAGTCACGCTGATCTCCGATGCGCTCGGCCAGTCGTTCAAGCTGCGCATCTCGGCCGCCGCGCTTCGCTCGGTCGACCATCGCGGCGGGTTTGATGCCTATCTCGCCAAGGCCAAGGACGAAGAGCTTTCGGCCAAAGCGCTGAAACTGAAGAAAGAGATCGCCAAGGTTCAGGCCGCCTGAGGCCTCTATCCCGACCCGGTTGCAAGCGGCCCCGTCCTGTGCGGGGCCGCTTCGTTTTGACCCGTTTGCATTCATCCGGCGCGGGGATATGTCTTGCGCATGATCCGCTTGTTCGCCCGAACCACCGCTTGTCTGGTGCTGATGATGTCGCTTGTTGCTGCCGGCTATGCGGCAGCCTCGGCGCGCGGGCAGACGCGCGCGGACGGCAGGGTGCTGGTGCTCTGCTCGAATGGCGGCCTGGTCCAGCTTGCACTCGACGAGAACGGCGCGCCGAGCGGGCGCATCCATCTTTGCCCTGACCTTGCGGCCGGATTGCTGGCGGCCCCTGCGCTTGCCGTTCCCGAAATCACGCGACCCATCAGCGCCGCGCATCGTCTGACGGCGCCTGCCGCGTCGTTGGCGGCCGCGGTTATCGTGCCACCTTCCCATGCCCGTGACCCTCCGGTTTTGGCCTGATCGCCCCGAAGTCAGACTGAAACCGAAAGGAACCAAGATATGAAATTGCTGAACTCCGCCCTCACCGGGCTGGCGCTGCTCTGCGCTACGCCTGTCCTTGCCGCCGACACGATCACGGTCAACGACGCCTATGCCCGCTTCATGCCCGGTGCGATGGCGGGTGCTGCCTTCATGGTGATCGAAAACGGAGGCGTCGAAGAGGACCGCCTGATCGACGCCGCGTCGGACGTCGCCAAGAAGGTCGAGCTTCACACCCACAAGGCAGGATCCGATGGGGTCATGCAGATGCTGCACGTGCCCGAGGGGTTCGCGATCCCCGCTGGCGGAAACCATACCCTTCAGCGCGGAGGCGACCACGTGATGTTCATGGGATTGAACGAACGCCCCGAAGCGGGAGGGGTCGTGACGGTCACGCTCACTTTCGAGAAGGCGGGCGAGGTTGTCGTCGAAATCCCCGTGGACAACGCGCGCTGACAATCGGTCACGCCGCCGCTAATGTGAGCACATGTCGATCTGGACCCGCATTTCCGAAGCGCTGGCCGCCCTGGCGAAGGGCGAGGGGCTTTCGGCCGTTTTCGACCGGCTGAAGACCCCGCCCGAGCGGTCGATCGGCTTCACCATCGCGGTGATCGCGCTTGGGGCCAAGATGGCGAAGGCCGATGGGCAGGTGACGCGTGATGAAGTGACGGCGTTTCGCGAGGTCTTCGCACTGCCGCCCGATGAAGAAGCCAATGCCGCGCGGGTCTTCAACCTCGCGCGGCAGGACGTCGCGGGCTTCGACGTCTATGCCCGCAAGATTGCCGCGATGTTCGGCGCAGGCGATCCGGTTCTGGTCGATCTGACCGAGGGGCTCTTTCACATCGCGATGGCCGATGGCGAGTTCCATCCGCACGAAGACGCCTTCCTGCGCGAGGTTGCGCGCATATTCGGTCTCGATGACCGCTGTTTCCGCTCGCTCCTGGCCCGTTTCGTGCCGGACGCGGCGCCTGACCCCTACGACATACTGCGCGTCCCGCACGACGCCACCATGGCGGATATCCGTGCCGCGTGGCGGCAGGCCGTGCGTGACTGCCATCCCGACCGGCTGCTTGCCCGCGGCCTGCCCGAAGAGGCTATCCGCATGGCCGAGCAGCGGCTTGTTGCAGTCAACCGCGCCTGGGAAGAGATCAGCGGCAAGAAGGCGGCCTGAGGCGATGCGCATCGCGACCTACAACGTCGAATGGTTCACCAACCTTTTCGACCGCAACGGCCTGATGCTCGAGGATGACGGCTGGTCGGCGCGCTACAACGTCACGCGGTCGGATCAGCTTGCGGCGATCGGCATCGTCTTCACCGCTATCGACGCCGATGCGGTGATGATCATCGAGGCGCCCGACAACAACCGCCGGCACAAGACCGTCGAGATGCTCGAAGCTTTTGCCGGGAAATACAAGCTTCGCACCCGCAAGGCGCTTCTCGGCTATCAGAACGACACCCAGCAGGAAATCGCGCTGCTTTACGACCCCGACCGCCTGAGCGTCGCGCACGATCCGATCGGGCTTCCGGACCAACCGGTCGACGGCATGGCCGCGCCGCGGTTCGATTCAAGCTACCGGATCGACCTCGACATCGACGCGACACTCGATGTCGTCCGGTTCTCCAAGCCGCCGCTCGAGATCGCAGCCAAGACCGCCGACGGCACCGAATTCAGGATGATCGGGGTCCATGTGAAATCAAAAGCGCCGCACGGCGCCGCCAGCGAAGCGCAGCTCAAGCGGCTGTCGATCGAGAACCGTCGCAAGCAACTTGCCCAGACCATCTGGCTCCGCCAGCGCGTGCTTGAGCATTTGCGGGCGGGTGACAGCCTGATCGTGTTGGGCGATTTCAACGATGGCCCGGGGCTGGACGAATACGAAAAGCTCTTTGGCAGATCGGGGGTGGAGATCGTTCTGGGCTGGGACGAACCAAGGGAAACGCGCCTTTTCGATCCGCACGCGCGGATTGCGTTCGGCAAGAAGCTTGCGGCGATGCCGGCGACGGCGCGGTTCTATCTGGACGAACGGGGCCAGTATTTCTCTGCTTTGCTGGACTACATCATGGTATCGCCGGACCTGCGCGCGAAGGATCCGACCTGGCGGATATGGCACCCGTTCGACGATCCGGGATGTTACCGCGTGCCGGAACTGAGAGAGGCGCTGCTGACAGCCTCCGACCATTTCCCCGTCACGATTGACCTCGATCTTTAGGGAAGCTGTATTTTCAGGACGCGATCGCCTATATTAAAGGTATGAAACGCACCGCTTACGCATTCGCAATCCTTGCCATCGCAACCACGCCGGCGCTGGGTGAGGGCGGGACGGCCGAAAAAGGCTTCAGCCTGATCGAGGAAGGCGCGAAAATCATCCTGCGCTCGATGATCGATGAGATGGAGCCGGCGCTGAAGGATCTGCATTCGGAGTTTGGTCAGGCGTTTCAGGATATGGAGCCGGCCTTGCGGCAGCTTGCCGAGATGCTGGGCGATATCCGCAACTACCATGCGCCGGAGGTGCTGCCGAACGGCGACATCATCATCCGCCGCAAGACGCCCGAGGAATTGGCCATGCCCGATCCCGGTGAAGACATCGAGATCTGACGCCTTCGCCTATTTTTTCTTCATGATGGTGACTTCGGCCTTCGCGCCAAGCGCCTCGGCGAGCGATTTGAAGCGCGCCTCGGCCACCTCGCCGAACAACGCCTGGGAATGCGCGTTGAGCCGCAGCTCCAGCACCTTCTTCTTCGGCCGCCAGATCAGTTCGCCCGCTTCCTCGGGTGACTTGACCGCGAACATGGCGCCGAAGCGCATGGCTTTGCCCAGCACTTCGGCGTCCCGTACCTGCTGGTCGCTGAGCAACTTGAAGAGCGGTTCGAACCGGGAACCGGAGCGGGAGTTCTTGTAGCGATGCAGAAGCGCGAGCCCCAGGAACACCCGTTCCTGATGTGACAGCCCGCCAAGGTTGGCGCGCGTCGCATTGTCGAAGCAGACCTCCGCCCGGTAGTCGGGATGCGCGCGCCATGTCGTATCGTGCAGAAGGCAAGCCGCCTTCACCATCCTCAAGCGTTCTTCGGAGGCATTGGCGAAAAGCGGCATGATGAAGTTGTTGAGTTTCTTGCCGAAACCCGGCATCCGCGCCATCGTGCGTTCGGCATAGCGGCAGGCTTCGATCAAGGGATCGCGCCGGCGCAGCCTGTCGGGCATCTGTTCGTAAAGCAGGCCCTCGCGGATGCCATAGGACGACAGGTCGATCTCCTTCGGGCGGAATGTCAGGACGAGCTGCCGCAGGACCTGGCTTGCCAGCGGCACCAATTCCATCCGCGCCGCCGACGTGCCGGTCCGCGCGCGCAAGGCGTCGATGTCGTTCTCGGCGATCCAGTTCACGGTCTGAAGCACCGATTGCGGTTTCATCCGGTACTCGTGCAGCACCGTCAGAGGATAGCCCCGCCGCTCCATGTCGAGCCGCCCGATGGCGCGCCATGACCCGCCGACCAGATAGATGCGGTCATGCGTTGCGCCGATCCCTGCGGCGAGCGCTTCGACCGTGTCACGGATATAGGCGGCGATGCCCTTCTTGCCACCGGGAACCTGCTGAAGCCGGAACGGGCCAAGCGGCGACGTCACGCGACGGCCGACGCGGCCGCCGGAAACTTCGGCCAGTTCCATGGAGTTGCCGCCGATGTCGCAGACCAGCCCTTCAGCCTCCGGCCAGCCCAGGAGCACCCCCTGCGCCGAAAGTCGCGCCTCCTCGGGGCCGTCGATGACCCATATCTTGAGGCCGGTTTCCTTTTCGGCAAGCTTGTGGAATTCCGGTCCGTCCTCGGCCTCGCGCACCGCCGCCGTCGCGACGCACGAGAGGGGCGGCAGACCCATGCCCTTCGCGATCGCCGCGAAGCGCCTCAGCGCGGAAAGTGCGCGTTCGCGCCCCTGCGGGTTGAGACGGCCGGTCTGTGCCATGCCCTGACCGAGACCGGCCATGACCTTTTCGTTGTAGAAATACGCGGGGCTCCGCGCTGCGCCGTCGAAGACCACCATACGGACCGAGTTCGACCCGATATCGACCACGCCGACGCGCTCCAGCGCGCGGGCGGATGGATCATCGAAGAGGGGACGCTCGAACGGGGTGAAATCCTCGCTCCGCCTCACCGTCTTGGCATCCATGCTCAATCCTCTCCGGCGGGGTGCCGATTCCGTCGGGCTGCACAAGCTTTACCCTTCAATCGGAGGCGTGGGCAAGCCGAGGCACGTCCTTCGCCCCCGCCGACCCTCGTCCGGAAAGAGACGGGTTTTCCATGAAGAACTTGTGACAGTTGAAAAGATCGTCCCGCCCTTCGGGCAGGTCGCGCAGATAGCGGCCATCCGGTTGCAGAACCCAGCTCTGTGCCTCGTCGGCCAGATTGGCCGCCATGATCTGGCTCATGATCTGCGCCTTGACGGTGTCGTTCGTGGTTTCCACCAGCGTTTCGACGCGGCGCGACAGGTTGCGATCCATCCAGTCGGCGGACGAGATAAAGACCCGCGCCTTTTTCGAGGGCAGGCCGTGGCCGTTGCCGAAGCAGACGATCCGGCTGTGTTCAAGGAAGCGCCCGACGATCGACTTGACGCGGATGTTGTCGGAAAGACCCCTGATGCCGGGGCGAAGCCCGCAGATACCCCGCACGACAAGCTGGATTTTCACCCCCGCCTGGCTGGCCGCATAGAGCGCGTCGATGACGTCGGGTTCGACGACCGAATTCATCTTGGCCCAGATTTCCGCTGACCTGCCCGTTCGCGCATGCGCCGCCTCGGCGGCGATCATCCCGATCAGCCGGGATTTCAGGGAGATCGGAGAAATCGCTATGTTCTCAAGGCCTTCCGGCTGAACATACCCGGAAAGGTAGTTGAAGACCTTGGTTGCATCGCGCCCCAGCGCGGGATCGCAGGTGAAAAAGCTGAGGTCGGTATATATCCGCGCGGTGATCGGGTGGTAGTTGCCGGTTCCGTAATGCGTGTAGGTGACCAGATTGTCGCCTTCGCGCCGGACCACGGTCGAGATCTTGGCATGGGTCTTGTAGTTGATGAAGCCATAGACGACATGCGCGCCCGCCCGCTCCAGCCGCCTCGACTGGCGGATGTTGGCGGCCTCGTCAAAACGCGCCTTCAACTCCACGAGCGCGGTTACCGACTTGCCGCTTTCGGCGGCGTCGCAAAGGGCCGCCACGATGGGGCTGTCCTGCGACGTGCGGTAGAGCGTCTGCTTGATCGCCAGCACGTTGGGGTCCGCCGCCGCCTGATTGAGAAAGCGGATGACCATGTCGAAGGTCTCGTAAGGGTGATGCAGCAGCATGTCCTTTTGCCGGATCGCCGCGAACATGTCGCCGTCGTGATCCTGCACCCGTTCGGGAACGCGGGGCGAGAAGGCGTGCCATTGCAGGTCGCGCCGGCTGTCCAGCACCAGCTCCTTCAGGTCGGCCATGCCTACCATGCCCTTGACCTCGACCACCTCGTCTGGGCTGACCCCCAATTCCTGCATGATGAGCGCGCGAATGGCTTCGGGCGCGCCTGCCGTGATCTTCATGCGGATGACCTGGCCCCGCCGCCGCCGCTTCAGGGCCGTCTCGAATTCGCGCACGAGGTCTTCGGCCTCGTCCTCGACCTCGATGTCGCTGTCGCGCAGGACGCGGAAGGCGCAATGTCCGGTATCGCGATAGCCGGGGAAGAGCGATCCGAGGTGCAGAAGAAGCACCTCTTCCATTGGCAGAAACCTCTTGCCGCCCGGAAGCGCCACGAAGCGCGCGATCTGTTGCGGGATCGGCAAGAGCGCCTGAAGGCGACGCTTGTCAGTGGACCTTTCCAACTCCAGCGCAAGGCAGAAACCGGTATTCGGGATGAATGGAAAGGGATGCGCGGGGTCGATCGCCAGCGGCGAGAGAACCGGAAAGACCTTGTTGAGGAAATAGTCGGCGAGGAATTCCTCGTCGCTCCGCGTCAACTTGGACCGGGTCAGGAGCGTAATGCCTGCCGCCTCCATCTCTTTGCGGATCTTGTTCCAGACGGTTTGCTGCATCGCCAGCAGCCGCCGCGCGTCGGCGTCGATCAGTCTGAGCTGCTCGGCCGGACTCAGCCCGTCGTAGGAATGCATGGAGTTTCCCGCGCGGACCAGTTCGCGCAGCCCCGCGACCCTGACGGTGTAGAATTCGTCAAGGTTTGTCGCCGAGATCGACAGAAAGCGCAGCCGCTCCAGCAGCGGCACGCGCGGATTGCGCGCCTCGTCGAGAACCCGCCAGTTGAACGCGAGCCAGCTCAGTTCGCGGTTGAAGAACCGCTTTGGGCCGGCGATGGCCGAATCCTGCAACCCGATCGGCGTTGGGAAAGGGGCCTTGAGGAAATCTGCCTGGGTCATGTCGGGCTTGTGCGCGGCTCTTGCAACGATTTTGTGACGGTCCGGGCCATCATTGCGCGTCGTCATTCCATGAGTCCAGCACCTCGGCGGCGATCGCCCGGGTGATGGCCTGTCCGCGTGCCAGTCCTTGCGCGTCGAGTTCGGCGACAAGACGTCGCGCGGCCGCGAAGGAACGGGGCATGCGGGTCACGAGCCAGGTGATCAGCGTCGGTGCCACCGCGACCTGACGGTCGGCAAAAAGCTTGACCAGCACTGACGCCAAGAGCGCATCGTCCGGCGGGTTGAGCGTTGCGACCGAGGTTCCCTGCATGCGCGACAGAAGGTCCGGTAGCCGCAATCCCCAACGCGCCGGGGGAACGCGGGCGGTCAGAAGCAGCAGCCCCTTCGACGCCATCATGCGGTTGTGCAGGTGAAACAGCGTCTCCTCATGGCGCCCGACCGCCCGCTCCGCATCCTCCACCACGACGGCTTCGGGCAGGACATCGGCGTCAAAAAGATCGCCGCCGTCCAGGATCGACGCCTGTCGGTCATGGGCGAAGACTTCGGCGAGATGGCTTTTGCCGGAACCGTCCGGACCGACCAGCAGCAGCTTGCCCTCCGGCCAAAGGTCGGGCGTGTCGATCATCGCCACGGCTTCAGCGTTGGAGGGGGCCACGAAGAAATCCTCGCGTCCCAGTGCGGGCCGCACCGGCAGGTCGAATGTCAGCTGCCGCGACATCTCAGCCGTCGTCCTTCCCTGAAATGCCCCGGTAGAGACGGCTGTCGCGATACTGGCGGATCAGGAAACGGGCGAGAACGCCAAGCGCGGCGGCTACGGGCACCGCAACGAGCATGCCGACGAAGCCGAAAAGCGTGCCAAAGGCTGACAGCGCGAACAAGAGCCAGACCGGATGCAGCCCCACCGACTTGCCGACAAGGCGCGGGGTGATGATGTTGCCCTCGAGGAACTGGCCGACCGCGAAGATGCCGGCGACGATGGCGATGCTGAACCAATCGCCCCAGAACTGGAAAAGCGCGAGACCGATCGCAAGCGCCCCGCCGATAAGCGCGCCGACATAGGGAATGAATGTGATGAGGCCCGCGATGGCGCCGACGATCAGCCCGAAATCCAGCCCCGCGAGCATGAGCGCGACCGAGTAGAACGTGCCGAGGATCACGCAGACAGACACCTGGCCACGCACGAAGCCCGCCAGCACCCTGTCGATGTCCTTCGCAAGCTGCCGGATCGTGTCGCGGTGGTCACGCGGCAGCAGGCCGTCCAGCTCGGCGACCATGTTGTCCCAGTCCAGAAGCAGATAAAAGGCCACGACCGGCACAACCACGATGAAGACGATCGCGTTGATGACCGAAAGGGCGGAACTGAGCAATCCGCCCGCCAATTCGCCGCCCTTCGACTGGATGGTCTTGCCGATCGCGTTCAGCGTATCGCGAAGAACGCTTTCAGGTTCCATGAGCGACGGGAATTTCGCTGTGAGAAAGCCCTGCAGCTTGGCGAAGATCGTCGGTGCGGCGTCGATCAGGTCGATGAGCTGCCGCGTCAGCATCGGCACGATGAGCAGTGCCAGAAGCGAGAAGATCACGAGTGCCACGATAGAGATCACCGATGTCGCCGCCGTCCGGCTGAGGCCGGCGCGCTGAAGCCGGTCCGCCACCGGGTCGAGGAAATAGGCGATCGCGCCGCCCACGACGAACGGAAGGATCACGTTGCCGAGGCCCCAGAGCACAACGAAGAAGATCGCCGCGGCGATCCCCCAGTAACTCAGCTGCTGGCGCACGGTCATGCTCATGCAGGCGGCTTCTCCTCTGCCTACCAGATGGCAGAGTGGCGGCATCGTTGCAAGCCGAACGCATCGGCGGAACCCTGCCGTCAGCAGGTGCTTATTTCCGGCCGCATAAGCCTTTCGCCCATCGACTGGAAGCGGACGGACCGCCAGATCGGGAGGACCGGAGCGACAGGTTCCGGCGATCCAACGATCCTTGTGATCTCTCATGAAAGGTAGACCCATGAAACATCCGATCCTCCTTGCTCTCGCACTTTCGGTCGCGCCGGTGGCTGCGCTGGCGATGCCCGTGCTCGGCGATGTCGTCGGCACCAACCCGACCGACGCGACCGCGGCGCTGGAAAAGGCGGGCTGCAAGGTCACTGCCTTCGAGGCCGAGGGCGGCAAGATCGAGGCGAAATGCGTCGAGACCGCCAGCAACAAGAGTTGGGAAGTCTATATCGACCCCAAGACCGGCGCGGTCGTCGACATGAAGTACTATGACTGACATGCCCCGGCCCCATGAAGGCGCGCCGCCCGATCTCTGGGATCCGGTCGTCCGTATCAGCCACTGGGTGATCGCGGGCGTCGTCGTCGCCAACGCGGTCTTTACCAAGGGCGGCGGCGCCCTGCATGTCTGGCTCGGCTGGGTCGGCATGGCGTTCCTGATCGTCCGGCTGGTCTGGGGCCTCGTCGGCACGGCGGAGGCGCGGTTCGCCGCGTTTCCGCCGCGACCGCGCGCTGCCATCGCGCACCTGCTGCATCTGGCCGGCAGGCGGCGGCCGCCGGAATACCGGTCCCACAACCCGGCCAGCGCGATGATGGTCTATGCGCTCTGGGCTTCGCTCGCGGTGGTCATGGCGACGGGTCTGGTCATGACCAAGGGTGCGACGCCGTGGGAGGTTGCCCGCCAGCAGGCGGCCGTCGCCGAAGGCGACTGGTCGGCGCTGGTCGCGGAGGGCGACGGAGAAAGCTCCTCCGAAGCGGTCGGCGAAAGCGGACACCTGGTCGCCAACATCCACGAACTCGGCGGAAATCTGCTTCTGATACTGGCGGTCATCCACGTTGGCGGAGTCTTGGTCGAGAGTGCCGCATTGCGGCGTAACGTCGTGCGCCCTATGTTGTTGGGCAGACGACGCTGAGCCCCGGGGCCGCTTTCCCGGGCGGCCCCGGAGACTGATCATGTCCCTGCAAGAGACTTCGGACGAACGGCGACGGCGCAGGATCGCCCTCGTCGTTTTCACGATCGCACAAGCCTGCGCGGCCGTCTTTTTCGTCTCCGACGCGATCGCCGATACGGCGTTTGCCATGGTGGACTACCATACAATCATCGAATCCGTGATCGCCGCCGGTCTGGTGCTTGGCAGTCTCTATGGCGTCGCCGAATTGCGCCGCAGCCATCGGCTTTTGCATAGCCACGAAGATGCGCTCGCCACCGCTTCGGGGGCGCTGTCCGACGTGATCGACGCGCAGTTCACCGAATGGCGCCTCACGCCCGCGGAGCGCGAGATCGGAATGCTCGCCCTCAAGGGCTTCGATATCGCGGAAATTGCAGCACTGCGCGGGGCGGCGCAGGGAACGGTCCGGGCGCAGATGACCTCGATCTACGCCAAGTCTGGCACTTCGGGCCGCGCCCAGTTCGCGGCTTTCTTCGTCGAGGATCTGCTGGCGGGCGGCGTCGGCCGGCCTGATCTCCCTTTGAAGGAGGCCGCAGAGTAGCCCGGGCGATGGCCGTGCCGCGCTTCTTGCCTGTCCCCCGCCTTGTCGCTAGGAACGCGGGAGCCAGTCAACCGAGAGCCCGCGATGCGCCTGTCCCGCTACTTCCTTCCCGTTCTGAAAGAAAACCCGTCCGAAGCGCAGATCGTCAGCCACCGCTACATGCTGCGCGCGGGCATGATCAAGCAGCAGGCGGCGGGCATCTATTCCTGGTTGCCGATGGGGTTCCGCGTTCTGAGACGCATCGAAGAGATCGTGCATCAGGAACAGATCCGCGCCGGGCATATCCCGATGCTGATGCCGACGCTTCAGCCCGCCGATCTCTGGCGAGAGAGCGGGCGCTATGACGATTACGGCGAAGAGATGCTGCGCATCCGCGACAGGCATGGCCGCGACATGCTCTATGGGCCGACCAATGAGGAGATGATCACCGACATCTTCCGCGCCCATGTCGGCAGCTACAAGGACCTGCCGATGACGCTCTATCACGTCCAGTGGAAGTTCCGCGACGAGATCCGGCCGCGTTTTGGCGTGATGCGGGGCCGCGAATTTCTGATGAAGGACGGCTACAACTTCGACCTGACCAAGGAGGACGCGCTGCACGCCTACAACCGGCACATGGTCAGCTACCTTCGCACCTACGAGCGGATGGGGCTGACCGCAATCCCGATGCGGGCGGATTCCGGTCCGATCGGCGGCGACGACACGCATGAATTCCTGGTGCTCGCCTCGACCGGCGAAAGCGAGGTCTTCTACGACAGCGCGGTGACCGAGCTGAAACTTGGCAACCGCGAAGTGGACTATGACGACCGCGAGCAGGTTGCGCAGGTCTGCGCAGAGTTCACGTCGCTTTACGCCCGCACCGATGAAACCCATGACGATGCGCTCTTTGAGGCGATCCCTGAAGCAAGGCGCAAGGTTGGGCGCGGGATCGAGGTCGGGCAGATCTTCTATTTCGGCACCAAGTATTCCGAACCGATGGGTGCGACCGTCGTGACCCCCGACGGCGCCCGGGTGCCGGTCCATATGGGCTCGCACGGCATCGGCGTCTCGCGCCTTCTGGGCGCGATCATCGAGGCGAGCCACGACGACAAGGGCATCATCTGGCCCGAGGGCGTCACCCCGTTCCCGGTCGGGATCGTCAACCTCAAGCAGGGCGACGCGGCGACCGATGCCGCCTGCGAAGGGCTCTATGCCGGACTGCGCGCGAAGGGGCTGGAGGCGCTTTACGACGACCGGGATGAGCGGGCAGGCGCGAAATTCGCCTCGATGGACCTTATCGGCCTGCCCTGGCGGATCACCGTCGGCCCGCGCGGGCTGGCGGCGGGGAAGGTCGAACTGACCTCACGCCGCAGCGGCGAAAGCGAAGAGATGAGTGCCGAGGCCGCGGTTGCGCGGGTCGCGGAGATCTACGCAGGGGTCTGAGTTTGGCCGATATCCTCGCCTTCGGAGACAGCCTGACCTGGGCGTTGCGCCCCGACGGACGGGGGCGGCATGGGCGGGGCATATGGCCGGACGTTCCGGCGCGGGCCTGTCTCAGGTTTCGATCGGGCGGCCCACGGTCAGCGCATTGGTCAGGTCTTGCCCGAGAGCCCGATAGGCCGCATCCGGCTGGGCGCCGAGGGCGTCGAGGAGCTTGGAGAAGAACGAGCGCAGGGCCGCTGCCGCCGCGATGTCGAAGATCTCGGAATCTGTCAGTCCGTGCTCCCGGAGGCCCGCGATGTCGGCTTCCGTGACGCTGCCCGCATCGGTGGCGATCCTGGCGGCATAGGCCGCGATGGCGCTTTCCACCTCCGTCAGTTCGTGGGCGTCGCCTGTTCGCGCGAAGGAGACAAGCGTATCGGCGGATAGGCCATCTGCAAGAAGCACCTTGCCATGGGCCAGCATGCAATACGAACTTCCCATCGCCCGCGCGGCGGCGAAGGTCGCGATTTCATACCGGCGCGGGTCGAGATGCCCCCTGATCGCTGCGAGAAGACCGTTCCACCCGTCCATCACGTCGGGTCGGTGGCTGAAGATGCACACCATGTTCGGCAGATACCCGAAATTTCCGCGCGCCCGGTCGTACATCGCGGCGACGTCACCGGTGGCTTCGGCCTCGGGGACGGTCTCGATGAAGGACATCGGCATCTCCTGCGCAGACGTCTGGGGCGGGGTAGCCCTCTCGTCATTCTCACGCTAGCGGAACGCCGCTGATTCGTCATTGTGCGCGACCCGCGCGCGGCTTGACGCTGCCCGCCATTCGTCGCATGTCTCGCCTGGTCCGGGAAAAGGAGTTCCCCTTGGCAACCCCGCTTTTCGCCCCTTTCGAGTTCATGATCGCCTGGCGCTATCTGCGCGCCCGCAGGGCCGAGGGCGGCGTCAGCGTGATGACCTGGATCAGCCTTGTCGGCATCGCGCTCGGCGTCATGGCGCTGGTCGCGACGATGGCCGTCCGGGCGGGGTTCCGCGCCGAGTTCGTCGACACGATCCTTGGCGCCAACGCGCATGTCTCGCTGACCCACGCGACCTATGTCGATGAAAACGGCGTCTCGACCCGCGCGATCACCGGCGCGGAGCGGATGGCGGCGGCAATCGCCGGCATTCCCGGGGTGACGCGCGCCGCGCCCATCATCCGGGGGCAGGCGATGGTGACTGCGCATGACCGCTCGAATGTCGGCGAGGTGTATGGGATTTCACTTTCCGATCTGAAATCGATCCCCAGGGTCGGGGGATCCGCGGATTCTCTTGGAGATATCGAACGTTTCGCCGACGGCATCGCCATTGGCTCGGGCATCGCCCGCGATCTCGGGCTGGGAATCGGAGACAAGGTCAAGCTCTTGCAGCCGAACGGCACCCGGACCGCCTTCGGCACATCGCCGCGCGTCAACGCCTATGAGGTGGTCTACATCTTCACCGCCGGTCGCTGGGATATCGACCGAACCCGCATCTACATGCCCTATGCCGACGCCCAGTCCTTTTTCAACCGCGAGGCCGGGGCGGACGAGATCGAAATCTATGTCGCCGACCCCGAGGCGGTCGACAGCTACTATCCGGCGATTTTCGCCGCGGCGGGCGAGGGCGCGCTGCTCTGGTCCTGGCGCGATGCTTCGGGATCGTTCCTTGACGCGCTCTCCATCGAGGATGACGTGATGTTCGTGATCCTTGCGATGATCGTCCTGATCGCGACGCTGAACATCACCTCAGGCCTCGTGATGCTGGTCAAGAACAAGGGCCGCGACATCGGCATACTGCGCACGATGGGTCTGACCGAAGGCTCGATCCTGCGCGTCTTCTTCCTCTGCGGCGCCTTCACCGGGGTGATCGGCACGATCCTCGGCGTGATCCTCGGCAGCCTGATCGCCTGGAATGTCGATAGCATCATGTCGGCGGTGAACTGGCTGACCGGCGGCGGCGCCTGGGATCCGTCGATCCGCGGCATCTACCGGCTTCCGGCCGAGCTTCGCGCCTGGGATGTCGGTCGCGCGGTGGCGTTGTCCCTGATCCTCTCGTTCGTTGTCACGATTTTCCCGGCGCGGCGGGCGGCGCGGATGAACCCGGTGGAGGCGCTGCGCTATGAGTGATGCGGTGCTCGACCTTCGCGGGATCGCAAAGACCTACCTTCGGGGCGAACCCGGCGAGGTGCGGGTGCTGAGCGGCCTTGATCTCAGCGTCGGGCGCGGTGAGGTCGTGGCGCTTGTGGCGCCGTCCGGGGCGGGCAAGTCGACGCTTCTGCACATCGCCGGGCTGCTCGACACGGCGGATGCCGGCAGTGTCGCCATTTCCGGGCGCAAGATGACCGGCCTCTCGGACCGCGCAAGGACCGAGGCGCGGAGGTCCGAAGTTGGATTCATCTACCAGTTCCACCACCTCCTGCCCGAATTCACGGCGCTGGAGAATATCGTGCTGCCGCAGCTTGCGAACGGTGTGGCGACGGCTGGGGCAGAGGCGCGCGCGCGCGACCTTCTGGAGCGAACCGGCATTTCCGCCCGCGCCCGACACCGCCCCGCCGCCCTTTCAGGGGGCGAGCAACAGCGCGTCGCCTTCTGCCGCGCGCTCGCCAATGCGCCGAAGCTGCTTCTTGCCGACGAGCCGACGGGAAACCTCGATCCGGGCACCGCCGATCAGGTCTTTGCCACGCTAATGGACCTCGTGCGCGAAACCGGGCTGTCCGCACTCATTGCGACGCACAACATGGAGCTTGCTGCGCGCATGGACCGGGTTGTGCGACTTGAGGATGGGCGCGTCGCTTGACCTGTCTGATCCTGATCAAGGCGGTGGGGTCCGCAAGCGCCGAGAATGGGATAAGCCTGTTCAGGAGAGCCTCATGCTGAGATACGCCGCCGCACTCATCCTCGCCGCCGCCCCGGCGTCGGCCGAAGACAATCCCGCCTTGGGCCGGGAGACATTCGCGGGCGCTTGCGCCGCATGCCACGGGGCCGAGGCGGCCGGAGACGGTCCGATGGCGGCGTTGCTGACGGTTCCGGTCCCCGATCTGACCCGGATTGCCGAGCGGAACGGCGGGACGTTTCCCTGGCTCAGGATCGTGCATATGGTCGACGGTCGAACCGGGCTGAGGGGGCATGGCGGGCCGATGCCGCTCTTCGGGGCGTTGTTCGGCGAAGATACCACGGCAGCCGATGCGCCTGACGGCACGCCCGTCATCACCTCGGCGCGGGTGCTGGCGGTCGTCGACTACCTCGCGGCGATCCAGAAGGCGCCCTGAGCGGCCGCAATGTTCAACGAAAGAGGGTGTCACGATGATGAGAATACTGTTGACAGCGACGGCGACCGCAGCTGCACTTGTCGCCTGTGCGCCGGAACAGCAGATATCGGGCCGTGCGCTCTACGCCGATTATTGCGCTTCGTGTCACGGCGATAGCGGGCGCGGGGATGGTCCGGCAGCGGCGGGGCTTACAAGGAAACCGGCCGACCTGACCGGGATCAGCGCCCGCAACGGCGGAACGTTTCCGATGGTGCGGGTGATGTCGACGATCGACGGCTACACAAGGAGGGGCGATCGTAGCTCCGTCATGCCGGAATTGGGTGCCGCCCTTCAGGAAGGGCCGCTTGTCATGTTCGACACCGGCGACGGCGTCGCGACGCCGACGCCCGGAAATCTCGTGGCCCTCGCCCGCTATCTTGAAACGCTCCAGCAGTAGCAGACAGCGCGACCCTCCTGCAGCTTGGCCGGGGCGGCGCCGGTGAAGCCAAGATTCCTCTTTCCTTCGCCGCCCAACCGATCTATACGCCCCGCTTCATGGGCATGCACCCTTGGAGGATGCCCGAATAACCTATGGAGAATACCTATGGCTGGCGAGATCCCCGATCTTCAGGCCGAGGTACGGACGGGGACAGGCAAGGGGGCCGCTCGTCAAGCTCGTCGTGAGGGCTACGTACCCGGCATCGTTTATGGTGACGGCAAGGATCCGTTGCCGATCAACGTCAAATACTATGCGCTTCTGAAGCGGCTGAAGGCGGGACGGTTCCTGTCGACGCTGTTCAACCTCAAGGTCGACGGCCAGGAAGATGTGCGCGTGATCTGCCGTGGCGTCCAGCGCGACGTCGTGAAGGACCTGCCGACGCATATCGACCTGATGCGGCTGCATCGCACCAGCCGGATCAACCTCTTCATCCACGTCACCTTCGAGAACCACGACAAGGCGCCGGGACTGAAGAAGGGCGGCACGCTCACCATCGTGCGTCCGGAGGTCGAGCTTGAAGTGACTGCGGCGGACATTCCCGATCATCTCACGGTCGATCTGACCGGCTGCGAGATCGGCGATGTCATCCATATCAACGACATCGAGCTTCCGGCAGGCGCCACGCCGACGATCAAGCGCAACTTCGTCATTGCCAACCTCGCCGCGCCTTCGGGCCTGCGGTCGGCGGATTCCGACGAAGTCGAAGGCGAAGAGGAAGAAGTCGAAGACGCGGAAGAATAAGATCTTCCGTCTGGAAAGACCGCGCGGGGCCCATCGGGCCCCGCGTCGCGTTATTGGCCACCCCCTCTGGCCGCGGCCCCGACAAAGGCCATATCCATCGCGCCGCCTTCATACTAGAACCATGAAGGATGCAGTCTGGAAGGCCGGTGGCGTTAGGATCAATCACTTCGTGGAAGAACCGCAGCCTCGCGGCACAGTTTGCGCTTGCGGGCGGCGTGGTCATTGTCCTGTCGATGATCCTGATAGGCCGGCTTGTCGCATCGCGCATCGAAGACGGCGTCGTCCGTAACACCGCGCTCGCCACGTCCCAGTACATGGACAGCATCATCTCGCCGCTGACGCAGGATCTGGCCCTCAGCGACGAGCTTTCGTGGGGTGCGCGGCGGGCGCTTGACGAGATATTCGGCAGCACCCAGATTGGTGAGCGCGTCGTCTCCTACAAGTTCTGGAAACCCGACGGGCTGGTCGCCGAGGCTTCGGACAAGTCGCTTGTCGGCCAGCGGTTCGAACCGACCGACGATGTGGTCGCCGCGCTGAACGGTGAAATCCGCGCCGACTTCGCTGCCGTTGGCGACGAAACCGATGATGTCGCATCTGGTTCGGGGGGCCCTCTCTTGCAGATATTCATCCCCATCCGCGAAGATTGGTCGGGCCGCATCATCGGGGTGGCGGAGTTCCATGAGGCCGGTACGCAGCTTCAGCAGGATCTCGTCGAAGCGCGGCGCAACAGCTGGCTTGCCGTCGCGGTGACCTTCGGAGCGATCGGCCTTCTGCTTTATCTCATCGTGCTGCGCGGCAGCCGGACGATCGACCGGCAGCGCGAGGAGTTGACCAGACGGCTCAGGGAACTCTCCGCGCTGTCGGCCCACAACGCGGCCCTGCGCGACCGGGTGCAGCAGGCCGCGGCGCGCGCCTCGGCGATGAATGACCGCGCGCTGAGGCAGATAGGGGCGGACCTGCATGACGGGCCTGCGCAGCTCTTGAGTTTCGCCGCCCTCAGGCTTGATAATCTCAATGTGGAAAAGTCACATGCCCGGGACCTCGATGAGGTCGAACGCGCGGTCAAGGACGCGATCCGCGAGGTGCGCGACATCTCGCGCGGGCTGTCTCTGCCCGACATCGAGGCGCGCGGCGCCTGCGATCTGCTGAAAGGCGTGATCGAGGCGCATTCGGCGCGCACATCGACCGAAGTTGCGCTGGACTGCGAGATTCCGGGCGACCGGACGCTGCCCGCGGCCGTCAAGATATGTCTTTACCGGTTCGTGCAGGAGGGGCTGATGAATGCCTGGCGCTATGCCGCCGGCGCAGGGCAGGAGGTGCGCCTGACCGAGGCGGACGGTCTCATGCGTCTGTCGGTCGCCGATCGCGGTCCCGGCTTCGGCGCAGCGGAAAACGCCAAGGACGAGGACGATGTCTTTGGCGGAATGGGGCTTGCCGGGTTGCGCGACCGTGTCGAGAGCATCGGCGGCACGATCCACATAGGCAACCGGGCCGACGGGCCGGGGGGCGAAATCAGAATGGAAATCGACCTGGGAGAGAGTCAATGGATGTGATCCGCGTCGTGATCGCCGACGATCACCCGCTCTATCGCGAAGGGGTCGCGAGAAGTCTTTCCGACGATGTCGCGATCCGCGTCGTGGGGCAGGCACAGGACGCCGAAGGCGCAGCGGCCATGGTGGCCGAGCTTCAGCCCGACATCGTGCTGCTTGACCTGTCCATGCCGGGCGGCGGCGGTATCGCCGCCCTTCACAAGATTCAAACGATGCCGCGGCCCCCGAAGGTCGCGATGCTGACAGTTTCGGAAGAGGATGACGACGTTATCCGGGCGCTCAAGGCCGGGGCGATCGGCTACGTGCTCAAAGGGGTTGGCTCGCGCGAGCTCGTGGGGATCGTCAAGGACATCGCCAGCGGACAGTCCTATGTGGCGCCGTCGCTGGCCGCGCGCATCCTGAACGCGATGCGCACGGGCGGCGCGCCACGGCAAGAGGCAAATCCGATCGACGACCTGTCGCAGCGCGAAGAGGCCATCTTGAGACTCGTCGCCGAGGGAAAGAGCAACAAGGAGGTGGGACTTGCGCTCGACCTTCAGGAAAAGACCGTCAAGCACTACATGACGTCGATCCTGCAGAAGCTTCATGTCCGAAACCGCGTGGAGGCGGCCGTGCTTGCCCGCGATCACTGGAAGCAGTGACCAGAAGTCTCAGTCGAGCAAGAGCGCTGCGCGAACGCGGCTCAGATCGGCCTCAGTCAACGGACGCCGCACGACGGTGCGGCCGCGCGGATCCTTCAGTTCGTAGGTTCCGTCGGCCAGCGTTTCGCGCCAGCCACGGAAATCCAGAACGTCGATCGCGTCATGCTGATCATCAATGACGGCGACGTTTCGGACACCCGGTGCTGGTTGTGACCCCGCGATGGCGCGCAGACGTGAGAGGTCGGCTGCCGTCGCCAGCCGCCGCTCGATCACGCCGCCCTGCGTCGTGATCCTCTCGAACCGTCCGTTCCTGACGCGCTCGATGTGGCCGTCGGCAAACTCGACATGTACGCCGGGGGCCATGACGACCGTGGCCTGACCGCCGCCCGCATCGGTTGCCGATTGGTCTGACGCCGGATCCATCGACCGGTTCGGCTCAACCTCGGTTCCGTCAGGCTCGGCCTCGCCCTCCTGTTCGTGTCCGTCGAGGTCCGAGACTGCGTTCGGTTCTTCTTCCGCGCCTTCGACAGCTTCCGTCTCATTCGCAGCGTAGGCCGCGCCCGACAGTTCGATGGGGCCGAATCCCGGAAGTCCTGCGCCACTCCATGCGACGCAAGCCAGAAAGAACAGAAGTGCAAACCTGGATTGCACCGTATCCCCCTTGTGCGAATCCGGGGCTGGTCGGCCCCGGATCGTTGTTCCCCAACAACGCCCGATCATCGGAACAGGTCAAGCAGCCTGTAGATGCCGGATAGGTTGCGCGCCCCGACCATGCCGGAGCGCGCGAAACGTGCTTACTCCTCTTCGGAGTCGCCTTCTTCCGAGCCGTTCTCGTCTTCGCCGGAACCGCCCTCATTGTTGCCGCCTTCGATGATGACCGGTGCGGCTTCTTCGTCCGAGCCCTCGTCGCTGGCTTCTTCGTCGGAACCTTCGTCAGTGCCCTCATCGGCGCCTTCGTCGGACCCTTCGTCAACGCCCTCGTCGGAGCCTTGGTCGGATTCCTCGTCAGCGCTTTCGTCGGTGCCCTCGTCCGAACCTTCGTCCGAGCCCTGATCAACGCCTTCGTCAGATCCTTCGTCCTCGATGATCACGAGGACCTCGTCATCTTCTTCGATGCCGTTCGCGGCTTCGTCGTTCGACTCGTCAACGGCTTCGTCGACCTTTTCGTCGTCGGAGTCATGTCCTTCGGTGCCCTGCGCGAGTGCCTGGCTGCCGGTCAGGGCGAGCTTGCCCGAAGTGCCGTCGAATTGAACGCTGACGGGCACTGCCACGAAAAAGGCGGCGGTCCCGAGCATGACAGCCAGTTTGCCCAGCTTGGTTTCGATGAATTCCATAGTGATACTCCTGGTGGTGGCGTGCCGCGAAGCTGCGGCATGGCGATGGGGTGCCACAACCCGGGACGGGTCGATAGCCGGCCCGGACTATCGCGCGAATGTTTCGGACCTTTACGCCCCGATGGACGGCCATTGGTCGGGTCGGGCATCGGACCAAGGTCTGAGACTAACATTGCGGAAGGCGCTGGGCCGGCACCATTCCGCCGACTGGTTTGCCGATGGACAGCAATCGCCGGATTCGGTATCCGACGCTGCATGCACCACGATGAGGACCTCGACGCGTCCGGGCTGTTGTGCCCGCTGCCCATTCTGAAGGCGCGCAAGCGCCTCCAAGGCATGCATAGGGGGGCGGTGCTGCGCCTGGTCGCGACCGATCCTGCGGCGGTGGTCGATGTTCCGCATTTCTGCGCCGAAGCCGGGCATGAACTTCTGGCCGCCAAAACTGACAAAGACAGGCAGGTCTACCTCATCCGGCGCGGATAGGGCGCGGCAGCGGCCTAAAGTCCGAACCCCGAATACGGAAGAAAGCGCACCGGATCGCCCGGTGCGATCTCGCAGGCCGCGTCCGGCAGTTCGATGAGCCCTGTCGCCCAGGAAAGCCCGCTGATCCGGCCCGACCCTTCTGAGGCAAAGACCTCGGCCCGGCCCTCCGCATCGAGGCGCGCGCGCAGGTATTCCCGCCGGCCGGCCTTCTTGCTCTTCCTGAAAGCCGCCGGGACCGAAATCGCCTCGGGCTCGGCCCAGCCCGCGCCCGCCATCAGCGACAGTGCCGGGCGCGCGAAGATCAGCGCGCAGACAAGCGCGGCGACCGGATTGCCGGGCAGGCCGAAAACCGGGACCCCGTTCCAGAGTGCCAGCGCCAGCGGCCGGCCCGGCTTCATCGCGATCCGCCAGCTCGACAGCGTGCCCCCATCGCGCAGAAGGCGCGAGACATGGTCCTCGTCGCCCGCCGAAGCGCCGCCCGAAGTCAGGATCACGTGGGCCTCTGCCGCGCCCCGATCCAGCGCGCGAAGGATGGCGGCGGGATCGTCGCGGACCTGGCCAAGATCGACCGGCACCGCCCCCCAGCCATCGGCAAGGGCCAGAAGCATGGGGCGGTTCGCGTCGAAGATCTGGTGGGGCAGGGCGTCGGCCGAGGGATCGTCGAGAAGCTCGTCGCCGGTTGAGAAGACGCCGACGCGGAGCGGGCGGAAGACCTCGATCCGGCCTATCCCGAGGGCCGAGAGCAGCGCGAGGTCGGGCGCCCTGAGCCGCCGCCCGCGTTCAAGCGCGGTGGCCCCGGCCGCGACATCCTCGCCCGCCTTGCGCGTGTTGGCGCGCGGCTTCACCGGCCCGTCGAAGGCGACGGTCGCGCCGTCGGTGGCGCAGTCCTCCTCGAGCACGACGGTATCGACACCTTCGGGCAGGATCGCCCCGGTCAGGATGCGCACCGCCTGGCCCTTCGGCACCGCGCCCGCGAAGGGCTGGCCGGCGGCGGCGCGGCCCTCGACCAGCTTCAGGCGCTGGATTCCGGAGCCGGTGGCGGCATGGGCGAAGCCGTAGCCGTCGACCGCCGAATTGGCCGCCGGCGGGTTGGACCGCCGCGCCACCGCATCCGCGGCGAGGATGCGGCCAAGCCCGGCGCGGCTGGCGATCACCTCGGTCCCGGCGACCGGAACCAGCGCCGCGCACAGCCGGGCGAGCGCCTCGTTGACCGGCACCCAGGCCACACCCTGCGGCATGGCGAAACAGTCGTCGCGCAGGCGCGGCGGGATCAGCTCGCTCACAGCCCGGCCTCCTTCAGGATGAAGTCGGCGATTGCGCCGGTGTCGTTCAGGTCGAGCACCGGCACATCGAGCCCCTTGGGCGCGCTGTCCGAGGCGACGGCGCGGATCGTCCGGTTCCCTTCTGCAAGAAAAGGGCGCCCGGTTTCGGCGCGGTGCGCCTCGATCTTGGGGTGAGCCTCGCGCTTGTAGCCCTCGATCAGCACCAGATCGACCGGCGAAAGGCGGTGGAGCAGTTCCGTCAACGGCGGCTCCCTGTCGCCGCGAAGCTCGTGCATCAGCGCCCAGCGGACCGGCGAGGCGACCAGAACTTCGCACGCGCCTGCCTCGCGGTGGCGGAAGCTGTCGCGGCCAGGATGGTCGATCTCGGTCGCGTGGTGGGCGTGCTTGACGGTGGAGACCGAAAGACCCCGGCGCGTGATCTCGGCCACCAGCCGTTCGACCAGATGAGTCTTGCCGGAGTTCTTCCAGCCGGTGACTCCATAGACTTTCATGCCCGTTCCGCGATCCGCTCGGCCAGGGCGATGTCCTCGGGCGTGTTGATGTTGAAGAAGGGGTCGAAGGGGTCCGAGGCGAAGACCGCGGTTCCCGCCGCGTGCGGTTCGGTCCAGCGGACGATCTTGCGCAATCCGCCCTCAAGCGCGGCGCGCAGATCGTGGCGGAGCGCGACCGGCCAGAGGCCGAAGGTCGGGTGCTGCCAGAGCTTTCCGTCGTCGTCCGGGCTGGCGGCGAGCGCGAGGCCCGAGGGGCCAGCGGCGTCGCAGAGTCTTTTCACCAGATCGGCGGGGAAGAATGGCGTGTCGGCGGCGACCGTGACGATGGCCCGCGCCCCGCTTTCAGCCGCCCAGTCGAGACCCGAGAGCACACCCGCGAGGGGTCCGGGATGGTCGGGCAGGCTGTCGGGCAGGACGGGGAGCGCGAATTCCGCGAACCGCGCCGGATCGCCGTTGGCGTTGATGGCCAAGGGCCCGCATTGCGGGGCGAGCCGCGCGATCACGTGGTCGATCAGCCGCTTGCCGCCGACCGTCCGAAGGCCCTTGTCGCCGCCGCCCATGCGGGTCGCGCGGCCGCCCGCCAGAATGACGCCGGGAATGTCCCGGCCGGGGTTCGGGCTGAATTCAGTCATCGCCGCTTGCCTTTCGCCGGTGCCTTGCGCTTTCCTCGGGCACCGAGGACGGGTCCGCGTCGCGCACCAGTCGCTCCTCTCCGGCGAGGCAGACAAAACGCTGGCCGCGCATCCGGCCGATCAGCGTTAGGTTCACCTGGCGGGCGATCTCCACCCCCCAGGCGGTAAAGCCCGAACGCGAGGCGAGGACCGGTATCCCCATCAAAGCCGTCTTGATCACCATTTCCGAGGTCAGCCGCCCGGTCGTGTAGAGGATCTTGTCGGCGGCGGGGACGCCTTCGCGGAACATGAAGCCGGCGATTTTGTCGACGGCGTTGTGGCGGCCGACATCCTCCATATAGACCAGTGCCTTGTCGCGCTCACAAAGCACCGTGCCGTGAATCGCCCCCGCCTCCAGATAGAGCGAGGGCATGGTGTTGATGTCGCGCGCCAGCTTGTAGAGCCAGCTTGTCCGCAGTTCCGCCTCGGGCAGGGCCAGCCCCTCGAGCCCCTCCATCATGTCGCCAAAGACGGTGCCGACCGCGCAGCCCGAGGTGCGTGTCTTCTTCCGCACCTTTTCCTCGTAGGAGGTCTGGCGCTCGGTCCGCACGACGACGGTGGCGATGTCCTCGTCGTAGTCGATGGCGGTGATGACATCATTCGCCTTGAGCATCCCCTGATTGCGCAGGAACCCCGCGGCGAGATAGTCGGGGTAGTCGCCGATGGTCATGGCAGTGACGATTTCCTGGCTGTTGAGGTAGATCGTCAGCGGTCGTTCCTCGACCACGGAAATCTCGGTCGCGGCACCGGTCTGGTCGGTGCCGGCGACGCGGCGCGTCAGCCGGGGATCGGCGGGGTCGGGAAGGATCGGCAGGGGGACGTTCATGGCGCGCTTCCGGTTTCACCGCGCATCTTGTATGCCGGGTCAGGGGGTTGCAAGGGGACACGGAAATGCTCGGCTATGTTGTCGCAGAGGGGCAGGGCACCGCTGACCGTCTTCTGGCCGGGGTCGCGCGGCGGCTGATGGCCGAGGGCTGGCCGCTCGCCGGGGCGGTTCAGGTCAATTCCGACCGGGGCGCGGCGCCGCGCTGCGAGATGGATCTGCACGTGCTGATGTCCGACCGGGTGGTGCGGATCAGCCAGAACCTTGGCACCTTGTCGAAAGGCTGCCGGCTCGACCCGGCGGGGCTCGAACAGGCGGTGGGGCTGGTCGCCGAGGCGCTGGTGGGGCCTGGGCGGCCGCGCCTGCTGATCGTCAACAAGTTCGGCAAGCAGGAGATCGACGGGCGCGGGTTCCGCCCGGTGATCGGTCAGGCGCTGGCCGAGGGCATTCCGGTCCTGACCGCGGTAGGCGCCGGTCAGACCGATGCCTTTGCGGCATTTGCCGACGGGCTTGCCGAACCGATTGCCGCCGATGAGGCAAGCGTTCTTGGCTGGTGCCGCTCTGCCGCATCAATGGCGGAGCGTTCGGGTTGTTCCTGAGCAGGCGAAACGTGTAAAGACATCGCCAGCACGCGCCGGGAACGCCGTTTCCGCGCGCCCACGAAGAGGTCAGCCATGAAGATCGCGCATCGCGAAATCTCCCCCGCCCAACCGCCGCTCGTCATCGCCGAGATCGGCATCAACCACGGCGGCGACCTGGACGTCGCCAAGGAGATGGTGCGCCTCGCCGCCGGGGCCGGCTGCGAGATGATCAAGCACCAGACCCATATCATCGAAGACGAGATGACCGACGAGGCGAAGGAGATCTTCCCGCCCAACGCCGATGTTTCGATCTGGCACGTAATGGAGCGTTGCGCCCTGTCGCGCGATGAGGAAGCGGAGCTGAAACGCCATACCGAAAGCCTCGGGATGATCTGGATCTCGACGCCCTTCTCCCGTGCGGCCGCGGATTTCCTTGAGGAGCTTGACGTGCCCGCTTACAAGATCGGCTCGGGCGAGGCCGACAACCTGCCGCTGATCCGCCACGTCGCGCGCAAGGGCAAGCCGGTGATCCTGTCGACCGGCATGCAGACGATCGAGACGCTCCGGGCCAGCGTCGCGATCCTCGAAGACGCCGGGATAGACTACGCGCTTCTGGAATGCACCAACCTCTACCCGAGCCCGCCCGAAATCGTCTCGCTTCAGGGTGTGAGCGAGCTGCGCCGGGCCTTCCCGAACGCGGTCGTAGGCTTTTCCGACCATTCGATCGGGCCGGAAATGGCGCTCGCCTCGGTCGCGCTGGGGGCCTGCATCCTCGAACGCCACTACACCGACACGCGCTATCGCAAGGGGCCGGACATCATCAACTCGATGGACCCGGCGGAACTTCGGCTTCTGATCGACCGGTCGCGGGAAATCTGGATCGCCGCCAACAATCCCAAGCGGCGCACCGAGGCCGAGGAGCCGGTCTACCGCTTCGCCCGCGCCAGCGTCGTGGCCGACCGCGACCTGCCAGAGGGGCACGTGATCGAAGAGGCCGACATCTGGGCCCGCCGACCGGGATCGGGCGAGATACCGGGCTATGACTTCGACAAGGTCGTCGGGCATCGGCTGGCTCGGGCAGTCAAGCGCAACACGCAACTGAAATGGTCCGACCTCGTTGGGCTGAACCGGTAATCGGAACACCATCTGCGAAGGGAGCATCGCTTGCGGGGCACAATTGTACTGACCGAAGGAAGATCAGGCTCCAACTGGCTGACTTCGTTGACAAATCAAGTCGGATCGCTCGGCCTCTCGCGCGAGTGGTTCACGCCGAAGCGACTGGGGGCGCTGACCCGGTCGAAAACCGGCCCGGAGCTGATCGATCACGTGCTGGAAATGGCGAAGACGCCAAACGACTATTTTGGGATCAAGATGTTTCCGGCGCATCTGCATTGGTTTGAGCAGATCTATCATATCGACCTCATTCACCACCTTGCGAGCAATCACGACGTGCAGCTTGTCCGGCTCACGCGGAACGACCGTTTCCGCCAGGCGATTTCCTTCGCCCGCGGATTGCAGACCAAACAGTGGAGCGCCCGGGCGGAGCGCAAGGCCGAACCGGTCTACGATTTCGCGCTACTTTGCCGGTGCTACTTTCTGGTCGAACGCGCTTACCAGTATTGGGACAGCTACATCGCGGTCCGCGACCTTTCCGTGCATTCCTTCGTCTACGAAGAGATGATGGAGAACTCGCCCAAGCCCTTTGTCGATTGCATCGCAAATCACGCGGGCGTGGCGGAGGTTGAACTGCCACAGTCGCGCTATGTCGTCCAAAGAGACGAGATCACCGAGCAATGGCTGAAGCAATTCCGGAAGGATATTGCGACGAACGGCGTTGTCGGCCATTCGACGCCCAGCCGTCCGCCGCACAGGACCATCGCCAACATCTACCGATTGCTCCGCGGGCGCCAGCTCAAGCCGTATCCCTATTTCTACTGACCCGCCCGGCGCGCGCCGTCACCGCGCCGGCCCAGAGCCACAGGATGCCCGCGAAGCGGAACAGGAAGGATTCGATGCCCGGTTGCAAGGATTGGCAGGTCTCCGCCCAGCCCCTGACCATTCCCGCGCGGGCGCGGTACTTCAACGCCCTGAAGGCGGTCTTGCGCCGGAACGCGCCATGGTCGCGCAGGAAATCCCGGTGTTCCCGCAGGATGTACTCGAACCCCGCAGCGCGCGATGCGGACCGGGCCGAGCGCGTGACGCTCGACAGATCGCGGCCGTCACGCCCTTCGTCCTTGTGAAGGGCGACGCCGGGTACGGGATCGAAATGGGGTTCGACACCAGCGCGGGCGAGGCGGACGCAGAATTCGGTGTCTTCGTTGACCCAGAGTTGCGGATCCAGACCCCCGAGCCGTTCGAACAGATCGCGCCGGATCCAGAAACCCATGCCCAGGCCGGCGAGGCGGGCGTCGAGCGGCGCGGTCAGCGGGATCACCCCTTCGTCCCGCGCCCCGGCGCCGCGCGAGCCGTCCCTGGCGTTGCCTGTCGCGGCGCAGAAGCCGAAGCCGCAGCTTTCCGGCAGTTCCGGCAGGCGCAACAGCACCCTGCGGCAGTATTCCGGCAGCAGCTCATCATCATCGTCGAGAAAGAAGAGCACATCGCCGCGCGCGGCGCTTGCCCCGAAATTCCTTGCGCCGGACGGCCCGTGCGGCCCTGGGTTTTGCACGATCCTGAGCGCCGGATGCGCGAGCGGCGCAAGGATGTCGGCGACCGCCATCGTGCTCGCGTCGTCGACGACCACGATCTCTGCATTCTCCGGAAGCGCGGCCAGCGCCGACGCAACCGCGCGTTCCAATCCGGCGGGTCGGTCCTTCGTCGGAATGATGATGGAACAACGCAAGCTGGGGATCGCCAATATGTTGTTGATCTTGGGTAGTCGCCACCATAGCCTAGCGGCCCGCAGGCTTCACATGTCACAATCGGCTATTTGGCGATACCGCATCAATCATGCTTCTGTCGACGTCTCACGAGTTCATATTCATTCATATTCCCAAAACCGCCGGATCGTCCATTACCAACCTGTTGGAGCCCTACTGCGTTCGGCCCAAGCGCACGTTGTGGCGGTCGCTGTCGAGGCGGCTGCCCTTTCGGGAAGCGGTCGGGCAGGCCCATTTCCGGGTCCATGAAAGGGCCGAGAAGATCCGCTCCAAGCTTCCCGACGGGATCTATGGGCGGTTCACGACCTTTGCCGTCGTCCGCAATCCCTACGACCATGCCGTTTCCCACTACGAATACATGAAGCAATACCGAAGCGCCAAGATCGCCGCGCGGTTCGAGCATGTGAGTTTCGAGGACTACCTGCGGCTGCGCGCGCGGCCGCGCGGCCTTCTTGAACGTCAGTTCGTGAACCTGCCCGACCAGTCGTTCTTTGTGACAGATAGCGCCGGGAAGCTCATCGTGGATCGCATCCTGAGGTTCGAGTCGCTTGCGGATGACTTGCGCCGCCTGCAGGACGACCTGAGGCTCGACCCCGTCTCGATCCCGCACGAGAACAAGACACGGGCGCGATCGGAACAGGCGCCGACCGCATCCTATTTCACCGATGAAACGCGGGCGCTGCTTCTCAAGGTCTACGAGCGGGATTTCGAGCTTTTCGGCTATTCGACGAACCTGACCTGAGATCCCCGGCAACCCCAACAGCCATTGCCCCACGCGGAAGTTCGGACTATCGGGAAGGGGCGCACAGAGGCAAGCATGACCCGTTCCGTTCTCTTCGTCACCGGCACGCGGGCCGATTTCGGCAAGCTGGAGCCGCTTGCCGTGGCCGCGCGGGATGCGGGCTTTGCGGTGTCGTTCTTCGTCACCGGGATGCACATGCTCGACCGCTACGGGCTGACCAAGCACGAGGTGCATCGGACCGAGGGCGTCGCTGTGCATGAATTTCTCAACCAGCGCCCCGGCGATCCCCAGGACATCGTGCTGGCCAAGACCGTGACCGGCTTCTCCGACTACGTGACCGAGCATCGCCCCGATCTGGTCGTCGTCCACGGCGACCGGGTGGAGGCGCTGGCAACGGCCCTTGTCGCGGCGACGAACTACATCCGCTCGGCCCATGTCGAAGGCGGCGAGATTTCCGGCACCATCGACGAGGTCTTCCGCCACTGCAACACCAAGCTCACCACCCACCACTTCGTGTCATCCCATCAGGCCGCCGCGCGGGTGATGGCGCTGGGCGAACCGGAAGAGAGCATCCACGTGATTGGCTCGCCGGAACTGGACTTCCACGCCGGGCCGTCGGGCGTGACGCTCGACGAGGTGAGCGCGCGCTACGACATACCGTTCGACGATTACGGCATCTGTGTCTTCCATCCGGTGACATCGGAGGCCGGCACGATGGGCGCGCAGGCGGCTTCGCTATATGCCTCGCTCGCCGCGTCGGAGCGCAACTTCGTGCTGATCGCGCCCAACAACGATCCGGGGTCGGAGGCGATCTTCGGCGTGATCGGGGCGCTGCCGAAGGATCGGTTCCGCGTGATCCCCTCGATGCGGTTCGGGCATTTCTCGGAACTGATGAAGAATGCCGCGGTGATGGTCGGCAATTCCTCGGCCGGGGTGCGCGAGGCGCCGTTCCTCGGCCTCGCCTCGCTCGACATCGGCACGCGGCAGTGGAACCGCTCGGATGCACCTTCGATCCGCACGGCCGAGGCGGCGGACGGGGCGGCGATCGCGGCCTTTCTCTCCGAGGAATGGGGCCGCCGCTATCCGCGCCACACCGCCTTCGGCGCGGGCAAGGCGGCGGAGCGGTTCGTCGCGGTCCTGAACGAGTCCGGCTTCTGGCAGCGCGACCTGCAAAAGAAGTTCCGCGACTACAGCCGGGAGGACGCATGAGCGCCCCGACCGGGCCGGCGCTCGCGGCCTATCTCGGTGCGATGCGCGCCCTTGCCCCATTCGCGCCGGCGCTTCTGCGGCGGCGCTTGAAGGCAGGCAAGGAAGATCCCGACCGGATCGGCGAAAAGCTCGGGCGGCCGGCGCTGGCCCGCCCAGCGGGACGGCTTGTCTGGCTGCATGCGGTGGGCTTGGGCGAGGTGATGGCGCTACGTGGGCTGATCGGGGCGATGGCGACCAGCGCGCCAGACCTCTCGTTCCTCGTCACCTCGACGGCGCGCAGTTCGGCGGGCGTCTTTGCCGCCAACATTCCGCCCCGGACGCAGCACCAGTTCCTGCCGCTCGACGCGCCACGCTTCTATGGGCCGTTCCTCGACCACTGGCGCCCCGACCTGTCGGTCTGGTCCGAGCAGGATCTCTGGCCCGGCCTTGTCTGCGCGGCGCATAGGCGCGGCATCCCGCTTGCCCTGATCAACGTCCGGCTGAACCAACGCAGCGGGCGGGCGCGGGGGCGGGTCCCGGGCCTTTACCGCGACACCTACGCGCGGTTCTCGCTGATCGGCGCGCAGGACGAGACGAGCGCGCGGATGCTCAAGGCTCTCGGCGCACCGGGGCCGGTCCTGCGCCATCCCTCGCTGAAGGTGGGCGCGCCTGCGCTAGCGGCTGACCCGGCGGCGCTGGCGGAGTTTCGGGTGGCGACGGAAGGCCGTCGTATCTGGTGTCTGGCGTCATCGCATGCCGAGGATGAGGGTGTCGCACTCGCGGCGCATTCGGCGCTCTTGCGGGATGATCCCGCTGCACTTCTCGTCATCGCGCCGCGTATCCCTGCGCGGCGGGGGGCGATCACGGCCGCGATCCGCGAGGCGGGGTTGAGCGCGTCGCTCCGTTCCGCCGACGGTCTGCCGGGCGCGCGGTCGCAAGTCTATGTCGCCGACACCTTCGGCGAGATGGGGCTGTGGTACCGGTTGGCGTCCACCGTTCTGATGGGCGGCACCTTCGGCCCGGTCGAGGGTCACAATCCGTGGGAGCCTGCTCGCCTTGGCGCGGTGATCCTGCATGGGCCGCGCGTTGCTAACTTCGCCGCCGACTATGCGCGGCTTGACGATGAGGGGGCGGCGCTGGAGGTGCAGAATGCGGAGGCGGTAACGGCCGCCCTTCGGCGCAACGACCTTGCCGCGATGGCCGAGCGCGCCCGCGCGATCACCGAGAATGCCGGGGCCGCGACGTACGACCTCGCGGAGCGGCTTGTCGCACTCCTTCCCGTCGTGGCAGGCGCGGATGGCTGACGGTTTCCCCTCGCTTCGCCTGCGCCTCGCGCTGGCGGCCTACACGGTTCTCTGGTGGCTCGGCCTGCCCTTCGTGCTTCTCTATCTCCGCCGCCGGGCGCGGCGGGATGCCGACTACGGGCGATGGCCGCGCGAACGGTTCGGCATCTATCCGGCGGGTGTCGGCGCGCGTCCAGTCTGGATCCACGCCGTATCGCTTGGTGAAATGCGGTCGGCCGAGCCGCTGGTCCGGGCGCTCTTGAATCGGGGCGAAAGCATCGTTCTCACGCATTTCACCCCCGCCGGACGCCGCGCCGCCCACGCCGCCTTCGCGCCCGAGATCGCCGCAGGGCGCGTCCTGCCGGTCTGGGTGCCGTTCGAGCTTGGCTTCGCCTGGCGCCGGTTCCTGCGGCATTTCGCGCCGCAGTATGGGCTTGTCATGGAGATCGAGGTCTGGCCCGCGATGATCATGCAGTGCCGGAAGGCTGCGGTGCCGCTTTTCATGTGCAACGCGCAATATCCGTCGAAATCCTTCGCCCGCGACACCGGGCGCACGACGCTTCGGGCGGAACTGATGCGCGGCTTTGCCGGAGCCTTGGTGAAGTCCGAGCTGCAGCGCGACCGCTTCGCCGCCGTTGGCGTCAGGAACATCGCCGTCACCGGAGAGACCCGCTTCGACCAGCCGATCCCGCCGCACCTCGTCAAGGCCGGCCGCGATGCCCGCGTGGCCCTCGGTCCGGGGCGGCCGGTGATCGCACTGGCGAGTGTGGTCGAGGGAGAGGATGACCTCTACCTTTCCACGATAGCCGAGACACTGACGGCCCATGAGGCCGACGGATGCGAGCGGCCCTTCTTCATCTATGTCCCACGCGCGCCTGAGCGGTTCGAAGAGGTCGCCGCGATGATCGCGGCGCGCGGGCTGCGGATGATCCGGCGCAGCGAGGTTTTCGGCGACGGATTGCAGGCGCGGGCAAAGATTGCGGAGGCCGATATCCTGCTCGGCAACAGCCTTGGCGAGATGTATTTCTACCTCTCCATGGCCGACCGCGTGATCGTCGGCGGGGGCTTCACGCCCAAGGGCGCACATAACGTGATCGAGCCGCTTGCCCTGGGAAAGCCGGTGATCGTCGGGCCGGAGATCTGGACCATCGAGTACCCGGCGGCCGAGGCGATCGCGGCGGGCGTCTGCCTTCAGGTGCGGACGGCGGCCGAACTGACGGCGGCACTCGCGCCCGGGGGTGCTGGCGCCGTGCCGGATGACGCGATCTCCGCCTTCCTCGCCGCCCATGCCGGAGCTACGGAGCGGACGCTTGCCGCCCTGCCTGAACTTCTGGCCGTCGCTACCAGCCGCTGAAGCCGCCGTCGACATTGACAAGCTGGCCGGTCATGTAGCCCGCTTGCGCCGAGCAGAGAAACAGCATCGCGTCGGCGATCTCGTCCGGCTCGGCCATGCGGCCGGCCATGATCAGCTCACCCACCCGGCGCTGGAACTCCTCGGAATGGTTGTTGAAGACCGCGCCAGGCGCGATGGTGTTGACGGTCGCCTGCCGCTTGGCCCAGTAACCGGCGAGCCACAGGGTCAGCCCGTGGATGCCCGCCTTGGTTGTCGAATAGGCCGAAAAGCTCTTGAACGGCATGCCCTCGTAGATCGCGTGATGCGGCCCGTTCAGAGCATACATCGAGGCGACGTTGATCAGCGTCGCGGGCCAGCGCCCGACGATGTCGCGGTCCATCTGGCGGGCAACCATGAAGGCACCGGTGAGGTTGGTGCGCAGCGTCCTTTCCCAGTCGGAAACCGAAGTGTCGGCGAAGTCGGGAAAGCTCTTGCCCGCGCCCATCAGCAATTCACCGGTGATCGCGGCGTTGTTCAGGACGACGTTCGGTTCCCATCCGTCCGAAAGGATGCGCTTGAAGATGCCTTCCACCTGCGCCTCGTCGGCAACGTCGAGATCGTAGTAGCGGAAGTCGGCGTTGCCCTCATGCGCGTCCTTCAGCGCGTCGGCCCGCTTTCCAGGCAGGTCCGAGGCCGCGACCCGCGCGCCCGCCGCCAGCATCCGGCGGATATAGGTCGAGCCGAGCACGCCGCCCGCGCCGGTGATGAAGATGGTGCGGCCCTTGAGCTGGTCATGCATCAGCGCTTCCTTTCAGCTTTTCGGACATGAGGAACTCCACGAGGCGGAAGTCGAACCCGGTGTCGATGTCGAAACAGCGCTCTGGGTCCATCAGGTAGGGGATGACCCGGCCTTCGTAGAGGCCGGCCGCCCGGCGCAGGTAGTCCGGCGCGACAACATAGGTCGAGGCCGCGTGCTCGTAGACTGTCGGCGCCTGCTGGCGCGCGACGACGCCGCCGGGCAGGGGCTTGGAGACATGAAGCGCGCCGGTCTCGTCCGGCTCGACGAGGTTGAAATAGGGGTTCTTGCGCGCCTCGCAGCAGGACATGACCATGTCGGGCCGCTCCTTGCGGAACAGCGCGAGCGCGTTGGTGATGTCGGAAGGATCGCGCAAGGGCGATGTCGCGTCGAGGTCGAGGAACATCTCGGCCTTGCCAGCCGCGCCTTCGGCCGCTTCGAGCGCATGTTGCCAGACGCCCCACTTGCCGGCGGTGTCGGTCGCGAGATGCGCGGGCCGCAACCCTATGTCCAGACAGCCGCGCGAAACGGCATGGGCGCGGATTTCCTCGCTATCGGTGCAGACGACGACGGTGTCGACCTCGGGGTGTTCGAGAAGCTGGTCGAGCGACCAGTCGATCAGCGGGCGGCCGCAGAGCGGGCGGAAGTTCTTGCCCGGAACCCCCTTGGAGCCCTTGCGCACGCCGATATGGCCGATGATCATGCGAACTCCCCGTCGATCATGCCCGCGAAGCGGCGGGCCTCGTAGGCTTCTACGACAAGCGCCGATGAGGGCAAGGCCAGATCGAAGCGCGGCAGGTGTTCGACGTCCGACACCGGCTTGCCCGCGACGAGGGCGAGGAAATCGCGCATCGCGGCAAGGAACATCTCGTTGCGGTCGAAGGCGAAGTCGATGCCCTGCCACGTGCCGCCGGTGGCGATCCGGTAGCTGCCGGCGGCGAGGTCGAAGTCGACGGTATGGCGGGTGCCCCTCAGCGATATGCGCCGCAAACTGACGGGCGAGAGATAGTCCATCCCGACCGCCCCGGCGGGGCCGGTCCCCGTGGGAGAAAAGCCGATCTCGGTGGCGAAATCGACGCCCGGAAAGGCCGGGTGCCCGTGGCTCGTCACCGCGCCGATCTTCAGGTCGGGAAAGAGCGCCGCGGCCATGTCGATCTCATGGCAGAGGTCAAGCAGCGCCCCGCCACCCTCTGGCCTGGCGGCGTAGCTTTCCGCGAAGCTCCAGTTCGACCGCCATTGCCGCACGTCATGCCCGATCTCGAACCGGGCGCGGTAGATGTCGGAAAGGTCCATCCCCGCCAGATGCCGGAAGGCCGGGTGGTACCGCATCATGTAGCCGGTCATGGAGCGTTCGGCGACCGGGCGGGCCAGATCGGTGATCCGGGCCAGATCCTCCTGCCGGAATGCGAGCGGTTTTTCGACGTAGAAGGGAAGCCCGCGTTCGGTGGCGAAGGCGATGGGTTCGGTGCGGATCTGGGTTGCGGTGGCGATGACGACGGCATCGAACTGCCCGTCGTGCGCGGCGCCCTGATGAAAGGCCCGGTAGGGCAGGTGAGTCACCTGCGCCCCGAGCGTTTCGAGATTGGCGGCATGCCGCCGCCCGATCGAGCCGTTGCCGATGACCAGTAGCCGCATGACCTGTTCCCTGGCGAATTCACACCGGCTTCGCATGGATCGGCCGGGATTGGCAATCGCGGGAGCGGCGAAAAGCGAAGGGCCACCCGAAGGCGGCCCGTCCACGCTGCTTCCCGTCCGGGAAACTGGAGCGGGCGATGAGATTCGAACTCACGACCCTAACCTTGGCAAGGTTATGCTCTACCCCTGAGCTACGCCCGCATCCTTGGGTGCGAGGGATTTATAAACTCTGCCGCCTGGCCGCAAGAGGAAAAACGCGGGCGGCGCAGAATATTGCGTGAGTGCGACAGCGCATAAGACGCGGCGGCCTATTCAAGCTCGATCAGCAAATCCTTAGCCTCGATCTGGCTGCCGGGATGGACATGCACCGCCTTCACGGTTGACGCGCGGTCGGCGTGAAGTCCGGTTTCCATCTTCATCGCCTCGATGGTCAGGAGAAGGTCGCCCGCATTGACCTTCTGCCCCGACGATACCGCGACCGAGGCGACCGAGCCCGGCATGGGCGCGCCGATATGGCAGGAATTGCCATCGGATGCCTTGGGTTTGGCCGCGGTCTTAGATTTCACCATACGGTTCGGGACGCGGATCACGCGGGGCTGGCCGTTGAGTTCGAAAAAGACCTTCACGTCGCCGTCATCGTTCGTCTCGCCAACTGCCTGAAGGCGGATTTCCAGGGTCTTGCCGGGGTCGATCTCGGCCGAAACCTCTTCCCCCGGCTCCATCCCGTAGAAGAACGTCCGCGTTGGCAACGTCCGCACCGGGCCGTAGATGCGGTGGCGGCCCATGTAGTCGAGAAAGACCTTGGGATACATGAGGTAGCCGTTGAGGTCTTCGTCGTCGATGACGAAGCCCAGAAGTTCTTTCGACAGGGCGTCGCGGGTTGCTTCGAGATCGACCGGCGGAAGCGTCGTGCCGAGACGCCCAAGCGCGGGTTTGTCGCCCTTCAGCGCCTTCTTCTGGATGCCTTCGGGCCACCCGCCCGGCGGCTGGCCGATATTGCCGCGCAGCATGTCGATGACCGATTCCGGAAAGGACACTTCGACCGCCGGATCCTCGACCTCGGCGCGTGTAAGACCCTGCGCCACCATCATCAACGCCATGTCGCCGACGACCTTGGACGAAGGTGTGACCTTGACGATATCACCGAACATGCGGTTCACCTCGGCATAGGTCTCGGCCACCTCGTGCCAGCGCTCCTCGAGCCCGAGCGAGCGGGCCTGGGCCTTGAGGTTGGTGAACTGGCCGCCGGGCATCTCGTGCAGGTAGACCTCGGATGCGGGTGCATCGAGCCCGGATTCGAAGGCGGCGTACTGGCCGCGCACCGCCTCCCAGTAGTTGGAAATCTCGCGGATGGCGGAGATGTCGAGCCCGGTGTCGCGCTCGGTATGCGCCATCGCCTCGACGATGGAGCCGAGGCAGGGCTGCGAGGTGAAGCCCGAGAATGCGTCCATCGCGGCGTCGACGGCGCAGACCCCGGCATCGGCGGCGGCAAGGATGGTGGCGCCGGAAAGCCCCGACGTATCGTGGGTGTGGAAGTGGATCGGAAGGCCGACCTCCTCCTTCAGCGCCTTGAACAGCACCTTGGCAGCCGCGGGTTTCAGAAGGCCCGCCATGTCCTTCAGGCCAAGCACATGGGTGCCCGCGTCGCGCAACTCCTTGCCCATCTCGACGTAGTAGTTCAGATCGTACTTCGCCCGGTCGGGATTCAGGATATCGCCGGTGTAGCAGATCGCGGCCTCCAGCAGCTTGCCGCTTTGAAGCACTGCATCCATCGCCACGCGCATGTTCTCGACCCAGTTGAGGCTGTCGAAGACGCGGAAGACGTCGATGCCGGTCTGGGCCGCCTGCCGGACGAATTCCTGCACGACGTTGTCGGGATAGTTGGTATAGCCGACGCCGTTGGAGGACCGCAACAGCATCTGCGTCATCAGGTTCGGCATGGCGCGTCTGAGATCGCGCAGGCGCTGCCAGGGGCATTCCTGCAAGAAGCGGTAGGCAACGTCGAACGTGGCGCCGCCCCAGCACTCCACGCTGAAAAGCTGTGGCAGGTGGGCGGCGTAGGCGGGCGCTATCTTGATCATGTCGATCGACCGCATCCGGGTGGCCAGAAGCGACTGGTGGGCGTCTCGCATGGTGGTGTCGGTCAGAAGAAGCTTGTTCTGGTCCATCATCCAGTCCGCAACTGCCTGAGGTCCCTTTTCCTCCAAAAGATTGCGGGTGCCGGGGGCCGGGTCCGCCCGGAGCGTCGGAAGCTTGGGCGCGCGCGCCTCGGCATGCGGCCTTGGCCGGCCGGCGGTTTCAGGATGACCGTTCACCGTAATGTCGGCGATGTAGGTCAGGATCTTGGTCGCCCGGTCGCGGCGCTTGCGGAAGTTGAAAAGCCCCGGCGTCGTGTCGATGAACTTCGTGGTATAGGTATTGTCGAGGAAGGTCGGGTGTTTCAACAGGTTCTCGACAAAGGCGATGTTGGTCGAGACGCCGCGGATGCGGAACTCGCGCAGGGCCCGGTCCATCCGGGCGATCGCCTGTTCCGGCGTCGGCGCCCAGGCCGTGACCTTGACCAGAAGCGAGTCGTAGTAGCGGGTGATGACGCTGCCGGAATAGGCGGTGCCACCGTCCAGTCGGATACCCATGCCCGTGGCCGAGCGGTAGGCGGTGATGCGGCCATAATCGGGGATGAAGTTGTTCTGCGGGTCCTCGGTCGTGACCCGGCACTGCAGCGCGTGGCCTGAAAGGGTGATATCCTCCTGCCGCGCAACGCCCGTCGCCTCGGCCAGCGTCTTTCCCTCGGCGATCTTGATCTGGCTCTGCACGATGTCGATGCCGGTCACTTCCTCGGTGACGGTATGCTCGACCTGAACGCGGGGATTGACCTCGATGAAGTAGAACTTCTCGTCATCCATATCCATCAGGAACTCGACGGTGCCGGCGCATTCGTAGTTCACATGGGCGCAGATCTTCCGGCCAAGCTCGCAGATCTCGGCACGCTGTTCATCGGTGAGATACGGCGCGGGCGCGCGTTCGACGACCTTCTGGTTGCGGCGCTGCACGGTGCAGTCGCGCTCATAGAGGTGATAGATCTGGCCGTGCCGGTCGCCGAGGATCTGCACCTCCACGTGCCGCGCGCGGAGGATCATCTTTTCGAGATACCCCTCGCCGTTGCCGAACGCCGCCTCGGCCTCGCGCCGGCCCTCGCGGACTTTTTCGATGAGTTCGTCGGGCCCGTTGATCGGCCGCATCCCGCGCCCGCCGCCGCCCCAGGAAGCCTTCAGCATCAGCGGATAGCCGACCTCCGCCGCCTCCCGCTTGATCGCCTCGAAATCGTCGCCAAGCACCTCGGTCGCCGGGATCACCGGCACACCCGCCTCGATGGCCACGCGGCGGGCGGACGCCTTGTCGCCAAGGGCGCGCATCGTCTCGGCCTTCGGGCCGATGAAGGCGATGCCGGCCGCGGTGCAGGCCTCGACGAAGTCGGGGTTCTCGGACAGGAGGCCGTATCCCGGATGGATCGCGTCGGCACCGCAGTCCTTCGCCACACGGATGATGTCAGCGATCGAGAGATAGGCGGCGACCGGCCCCAGCCCCGCGCCGATCCGGTAGGCCTCATCCGCCTTGAAGCGGTGAAGCGACAGCTTGTCCTCCTCGGCATAGACCGCGACGGTGCGCTTGCCAAGCTCGGTCGCGGCGCGCATCACGCGGATAGCGATCTCGCCCCGGTTGGCGATCAGGATCTTCTTGAATTCGGTCATCGACGGCCTCCCGGTGTTCGGCGTGGACTCTAGGCATGCTGCAACGCGGCGCAATCCAAAAGTTGCCGGCCCGACGGGGGCCGGTAACATATCGTTGTCAATATGCTGCGCCAGCGGACATTCTGATGCGCACGCGAAGCAATTGTGCCGAAAGCGACGTTCAGGCGGTCAGCAGGCAGCCCGGCAGATCGGAAAGCCGCCGCGCCCCGATCTGGCCCATGTTGGCGGCCATGTCCTTTGTCAGGATGTCGATCAGATGCGCCGGTCCGTCCTGCCCGAGCGCGCCAAGTGCATAGTGCCAGGCGCGGCCAAGCATGACGAAATCGGCGCCGAGCGCGATGGCCCGCAGAACGTCCAGCCCGCCCTCGATCCCGCTGTCGAAGATCACCGGCAGGGTCGTCGCGGCGCGGATCGCCGGCAGCGCCTCGATGGTCGCCGGGGCGGCATCGAACTGGCGGCCGGCGTGGTTCGAAACCCAGATCGCATCGGCGCCCTCATCCTGCAACCGGGCGGCGTCGTCGGCGCGAAGCACGCCCTTGACGATCAGCGGACCGTCCCAGGCATCCCTCAGGGACTTGAGGTAGTCCCAATCCGGTGAGGTGCGAAGAAGGTAGCCGATATGGGCCGTGGACGAGAGGCTGACCTTGTTTTCGGCATATCCGTCCATCAGCCGCATGCGCGGCATTCCCATCCGGAGCGTGCCCATCGCCCAGGCAGGCCGCAGGGCGACCTGCGCCAACAGGCGTGGTGTCAGCTTCGGCGGCTGCGTGAGGCCGCTGCGGGTCTGCCGCTCGCGGCGGCTGGCGACGGGAACGTCGGCTGTCAGGATCAGCGCCCTGAAGCCGGCTTCTTTAGCGCGCTTCAGCATGTCGGCCCTGATTTCGGCATCTCGCGGCGGATACATCTGGAACCAGCCATGCGCGCCAAGCCCGGGGGCGACGAATTCGGGGGTCTGGCTTGCCACGGTCGAAAGCGAATAGGGCAGTCCTGCCTTTGCCGCCGCATCCGCAAGGAGCCGTTCGGCATCGGGCCAGATCAGGCCGGACATGCCGACAGGGGCGATCCCGACCGGCAGGGGGATTGTGTCTCCGAAAAGCGTTGTCGCAAGGTCGGGTGTGAATTCGCCGTGCAGGATCGAGGGGCGGAACAGAACCTCGTCGAGCCTGGCGCGGTTGCGCCTCAGCGTCGCTTCGGTCCCCGTCGCGCTGTCGAGATACTCCCAGACGAAATGCGGAATGCGCCCCCTGGCACGGGCCTTGAGGTCGGATATCGAGGGGTAGCGCTGATTGATGTCCATGCCGGAGTTGTCCGGGGGCGGGCGGGAAAAGTCCAGCGGATCGGGTGGAACAGAGTGTGAACTTCTCTTTTATTCATTCCGCGATGCGGCTAGATTGCCACCCATGAGCAGTCCCGACGACACCGACGCCTTCGAAGGCGCGTCCCTCTCGGCCCGCGCCATGGCGGTGCGGCCAGCACCCTATCTTGACGGGCTGAACCCCGCGCAGCGGCAGGCGGTCGAGACGCTAGAGGGTCCTGTGCTGATGCTGGCAGGCGCTGGGACCGGCAAGACCCGGGCGCTCACGGCGCGGATCGCCCATCTTCTGGCGCGCGGGCTGGCGCGGCCCAACGAGATCCTCGCCGTGACCTTCACCAACAAGGCCGCGCGCGAGATGAAGGAGCGGGTCGGCCGCTTCATGGGCGGGGCCGTCGAGGGCATGCCCTGGATGGGCACCTTCCATTCGATCAGCGTGAAGATCCTGCGCCGCCATGCCGAACTCGTGGGGCTGAAGTCGAACTTCACCATCCTCGATACCGACGACCAGATCCGTCTGCTGAAACAGGTGATCGCGGCCGCTAATATCGACGAGAAGCGCTGGCCCGCGCGCCAACTCGCGGGACTCATCGACCACTGGAAGAACCGCGCCTGGGGCCCGGAGCAGGTGCCGTCGTCGGAAGCGAGTGCTTTCAACAACATGGGAACCGAACTTTATGCGGCGTATCAGCAACGCTTGCTGACGCTCAACGCCACCGATTTCGGCGATCTCCTGCTGCATGTGGTGACGATATTCCAGAACCACCCCGACGTGCTGGAGCAATACCAACGCTGGTTCCGCTACATCCTTGTCGACGAATATCAGGATACCAACGTCGCGCAGTATCTCTGGCTGCGGCTTCTGGCGGCGCGGCACAAGAACATCTGCTGCGTCGGCGACGACGACCAGTCGATCTACGGCTGGCGCGGCGCCGAGGTCGGCAACATCCTGCGGTTCGAGAAGGATTTTCCGGGCGCGCAGGTGATCCGGCTGGAGCAGAACTATCGCTCGACCGAGCATATCCTCGCCGCCGCGTCGGGGCTGATCTCCGCGAATGCGGGTCGTCTCGGCAAGACGCTCTGGACCGAGGCGCAGGGCGGCGAGAAGGTGCGGCTCATCGGCCATTGGGACGGCGAGGAAGAGGCGCGCTGGATCGGGGAGGAGGCCGAGGCGATCCGGCGCGGCACACGGGGAATGGAGCCGGTGAGCCTAAACCATCAGGCGATCCTCGTGCGCGCGTCGCATCAGATGCGCGCGTTCGAGGACAGGTTCCTGACCATCGGCCTGCCCTACCGCGTCATCGGCGGGCCGCGTTTCTACGAACGCATGGAGATCCGCGACGCGATGGCCTATTTCCGGCTCGCCGTGTCACCCGACGACGATCTTGCGTTCGAGCGGGTGGTGAACACGCCGAAGCGCGGGCTCGGCGACAAGGCGCAGCAGGTGATCCAACGGCAGGCGCGCGAGGATGGCGTGAGCCTGCTGGAGGGTGCGCGCTACTGCGTGGCATCGGGCCGGATCGGCGGCAGGGGCGGTGCGCAGCTTCGCCTCTTCGTCGAGTCGGTGGATCGCTGGCATGCGGAGATATTGGGTGTCGAGCGCGAAGTTCTTGAACTGAAGCAAGCGATTGAGTTTTTGTCTGTCGAGGACAACCGGGTTGCCGACGACGAACCGATGACCTCGGACGAGCGCGCTAAACAGTTGGCTGAGTGTCGTACGCGACTAGGTGAATTGGATGAAGCGCACATTCGCTTGGCTGAAAGTATTCTGGAAGACTCGGGCTACGTCTCCATGTGGCAGAGCGACAAGACGCCCGAAGCTGAGGGCCGCTTGGAGCACTTGAAAGAACTCGTTAAGGCGTTGGAATCATTCGATAACATGCAGGGATTTCTCGATCACGTCTCCCTCGTGATGGACAATGATAGTGACGACGAGAAGGAGAAGATCACCATCATGACGCTCCATTCCGCGAAGGGGATGGAGTATCCGGTCGTCTACTTGCCGGGCTGGGAGGACGGGCTGTTTCCATCGCAACGCTCGATGGATGAAAACGGCCTCAAGGGTCTCGAAGAGGAGCGGCGGCTCGCCTATGTTGGGATCACCAGAGCGGCTCGATTGTGTACGATCTCATTTGCATCAAATAGGCTAGTATTTACAAAGAGCTTTCGAGGCTGGCAAAGCCAGATGCCCTCGCGTTTCATCGACGAACTGCCCGCCGATCATGTCGATGTTCTGACCCCGCCCGGCCTCTACGGGGGCGGCTACGGCGCCGCCGGTATGTCGGCGGGCATCGAGGACCGCGCCGCGCGCGCCGATGTCTACAACTCGCCCGGATGGAAACGGATGCAGGACCGCGCCGGAACCCGGCCGGTCAGCCAGCCGCGCGAGGCGCGCAACGTGTTGATCGACCTCGAGGCGGTGTCGGCCTTCACCGAGGGCGACCGGGTGTTCCACCAGAAGTTCGGCTACGGGACGGTCGACGGGATCGAAGGCGACAAGCTCGAAGTGGCCTTCGACAAGGCGGGCACCAAGCATGTCGTGGCCGGCTATGTGGTCGCCGCTGAAATCGCCGACGACATTCCGTTCTGATCTGACGCAGCACCTTCCGGCGGCACCCAGCGTCGCTCTTGCCCTCATCGCGCTTTGCCCTCATCCTGTGTCAAACCAATGACCCGAAAAACGGGCAGGGGAGGAGATGATGGGGAGATTCTCGGGCGTTGCCGACCGGGACGCGGTCGAACGTGAAATGCCGTATGAGAAGCGCGACCTGCCGGTCACGCTGTATCAGTTCCTGACCCGGACACGCGACAGGTTCGGCAGCCGCAATGCCGTCAGCTTCCAGATACTCTCTGACCCGAAAGCCCGCGCGGAAACCTGGTCCTGGGCCGAGTTTCATCAACGGATCACGCAGACGGCGAACCTGTTTCGCAGCCTTGGCATCGGGGAAAGCGATGTTGTCGCCTATCTCCTGCCGAATGCGCTTGAAACCGCGTCGACGCTGATGGGCGGCGCGGTAGCGGGGGTGGTGAACCCGATCAACCCGCTTCTGGAGGCGGAGCAGATCGGGGCGATCCTGCGTGAAACCGGCGCGAAGGTGCTTGTCACGCTCAAGCCGTTTCCGAAAACCGACGTGCCCCAGAAGGCCGCCGAGGCGCTGACGCATGCGCCGGGGGTGCATACGGTGCTGGAGATCGACCTCAACCGCTATCTCTCACCGCCGAAAAGCTGGATCGTGCCGTTCGTCCGGCCGAAGAACCCGATCAGCCACAAGGCCACGGTCAAGGACTTCGCCGCCGAATGCGCGAAGATGCCTTCGGACCGCCTGACATTCGAGGACAGCAAGGCCGACCGTGTCGCGGCGCTTTTCCACACCGGCGGCACGACGGGTATGCCCAAGGTCGCGCAGCACAAATACTCGGGCATGGTCTACAATGGCTGGCTTGGCGGTCGGCTGTTGTTCGACGAAACCGACGTGCTGATTTGCCCGCTTCCGCTGTTCCACGTCTTTGCCGCCTATCCAGTCTTCATGTCGGTGATCGCTTCGGGCGCCCACGTCGTCATGCCGACGCCCGCGGGGTATCGGGGCGAAGGGGTGTTCGACAACTTCTGGAAGCTGATCGAGCGGTGGGGCGTCACCTTCCTGATCACCGTGCCCACGGCCATATCGGCGCTGATGCAGCGCAAGGTCGACGCCGATGTCTCGTCGCTGAAGATCGCGATTTCGGGCTCGGCGCCCTTGCCGCTTGAGCTATACAACCGGTTCGAGAAGGCGACCGGCGTGCAGATCGCCGAAGGCTACGGCCTGACCGAGGCGACGTGCCTGGTTTCCTGCAACCCGGTTGACGGCGCCAAGAAGGTCGGTTCGGTCGGCGTGCCGATGCCCTATACAGAGGTCCGCATTTTGGAAACCGATGACGGCGGCAACATCACGAAGGAATGCGGCACCGACGAAGTGGGCGAGATCTGCGTCGCCAATCCCGGCGTCTTTGAAGGCTCGACCTATACCGAAGTGGCCAAGAACAAGGGGCTTTTCGCGGACAAGCGGTTCCTGAGGACCGGCGACCTTGGCCGCATCGACAGCGACGGCTACCTCTGGATCACCGGTCGGGCCAAGGATCTGATCATCCGTGGCGGGCACAACATCGACCCGGCAGAGATCGAAGAGGCGCTGATGCGTCATCCGGCGGTGGCTTTCGTCGGCGCGATCGGCCAGCCCGACGCCTTCGCGGGCGAGCTGCCCTGCGCCTATGTGGAGCTTGTCGGCGGCGCCAGCGTGACGGTCGAGGAACTTGCCGAGTTCGCCCGTCAACACATCCACGAACGCGCTGCGGTGCCGAAACATATCGAGATCATGGCGGAACTGCCCAAGACCGCCGTCGGCAAGACCTTCAAGCCCGATCTGCGCAAGCGCGCGATCCAGCGTGTCTACGATGCAGCGCTGGAAGAGGCGGGCATTGCGGTAAGGGTCCGTGACGTCGTCGAGGACAAGAAGCGGGGGCTCGTGGCGCGGCTGGAAAAGACCGGGCAGGTCGACGAGGAGGCGCTAAGGCACAAGCTTGGCGAATTCACCCGGCCGTGGGACTGGGCGGAATAGCGGTCCGACCGCGCGCCGCAACAGCATGCGTGCGCGTTGCGACATATTTTGTCGCATTGTGGCGCGGAAAATGTTCTGCGCCATTGAATTCTGCGGCCGACGCCGCTTCACTGCGCTGGCGGACGGAGGCATTTCATGCGCTATTCTGGACTGAGGGTCATCAGCGAGGGGTTTTTCGGCAACAAGGGCTGGAAACCCGTCTGGCGGGAGCCTGAGCCAAAGCCGGAATATGACGTCGTGATCATCGGTGGCGGCGGGCATGGGTTGTCGACCGCCTACTACCTTGCGAAGAACCACGGGATCAACAACGTCGCCGTCCTGGAAAAGGGCTACCTTGGCGGCGGCAATGTCGGGCGCAACACGACGATCGTCCGCGCCAACTACTTTCTGCCGGGCAATCAGGAATTCTACAGCCATTCCCTGAAGTTGTGGGAAGGTCTTGAGGCCGATCTGAACTACAACGTCATGCATTCGCAGCGCGGCCTCATCAACCTTTTTCACTCTGACGGCCAGCGCGACGCCTTCGCGCGGCGCGGCAACGCGATGGTCAATCAGGGTGACGACGCCGAGCTTCTCGACCGCGAAGGGGTGCGGCGCTATCTGCCCTATCTCGATTTCGAGCAGACGCGGTTCCCGATCTATGGCGGGCTGCTGCACCGGCGCGGCGGCACGGCGCGGCACGATGCGGTGGCCTGGGGCTATGCGCGCGGCGCGGACCGGCGGGGGGTCGACCTGATCCAGAACTGCGAAGTGACGGGCATCGACATCTCGGGCGGCAGGGTGACGGGCGTGCAGACCACCCGCGGAGCGATCCGGGCGAAGAAGGTCGGCATCATCGTCGCCGGACGCTCGGGCCAGGTCGCGGCGATGGCCGGGATGCGTCTGCCGATCGAGAGCCATGTCCTGCAAGCCTTCGTTACCGAGGGGCTGAAACCGGTGATCGACCACGTGGTGTCGTTCGGCATGGGGCATTTCTATATCAGCCAGTCGGACAAGGGCGGGCTCGTTTTCGGTGGCGATCTCGATTTCTACGCAAGTTACGCCGCCCGGGGGAACCTGCCGATGGTGGAGCATGTGATGGAGGCGGGAATGACGCTGATGCCGATGATCGGCAAGGCAAAGGTCCTGCGAAGCTGGGGCGGGATCATGGACATGTCGCCCGACGGTTCGCCCATCATCGACAAGACCCCGACCGAGGGGCTGTTCATCGACTGCGGCTGGAACTACGGCGGCTTCAAGGCGGTGCCGGCGAGCGGATGGTGCATGGCGCATCTGATGGCGACCGGCGAAAGCCACGAAGTTGCCCGGCGCTTCCGCCTGGATCGTTTCGCCACCGGCAATCTTCTGGATGAAGAAGGCACCGGTAGCCAGCACAATCTGCACTAGGAAAGACAATGCGCATAAATTGCCCCCTCTGCGGCGACCGCGACCGGCGAGAATTCACCTACTACGGCGACGCGGTCTATGCCGATCGTCCGGCGGAAAACGCCGCGCCCGAGGTTTGGGACGGCTACCTCCATCTGCGCGACAATCCTGCGGGCGAGACGCGCGATCTCTGGTATCACGAGATGGGATGCTCGGCCTGGATCGAGGTCACGCGCAACACGGTGACACATGAGGTTCTGTCGGAACGGCTCGTCGCCGAGCGTGGCGAAGGCCGGAGCCCCGGAAGGGGCAGCAGGAAGCCTGCCGCGAGGGGGAAAAAGGCATGAGGGTCGACGGCAAAGGCATCATCGACCGCTCGGCCCCGGTCGGCTTCCGCTTCGATGGCAAGGATTATGCCGGCTTTCAGGGCGACACGCTCGCTTCGGCGCTTCTGGCGTCGGGCGTGAAGCTCATGGGCCGCTCGTTCAAGTACCACCGCCCCCGCGGCGTGATGACCGCGGGGTCGGAGGAGCCGAACGCCCTCGTGACAGTGGGGCGCGGCGCGGCGCAGATCCCCAACGTGCGGGCAACCGTGCAGGAGATCCATGCCGGCCTCGATGCGCGGGGCCAGAACTGCTGGCCGACGCTGGGGATGGACGTTCTCGCGGTCAATGACCTTTTCGCGCCCTTCTTCAGCGCGGGCTTCTACTACAAGACCTTCATGTGGCCCCGCGCCTTTTGGGAAAGCCTCTATGAGCCTGCAATCCGTCGCGCCGCCGGTCTCGGCGCGCTGTCGGGCAAGCACAACGAAGAGCACTACGAGAAGGCATATGCGTTCTGCGACCTGCTGGTGATCGGCTCGGGTCCGGCAGGGTTGATGGCCGCACTTGCAGCAGCCCGGGCGGGAGCGGACGTCATCCTTGCCGAAGAGGATGCGCAAATGGGCGGGCGGTTGCTTGCCGAAACGCATGGGGTCGGGTCAAAGCCGGCGACCGACTGGGTTGCCGAGGTTCTTGCCGAGCTTTCCACAATGCCCAACGTCCGGCTGATGACCCGGACGACCGTGACGGGCGTCTATGACGGCGGCACCTTCGGCGCATTGGAGCGGGTCGGCCTGCATGTGCCCAACCCGCCGAAAGGCCTGCCGCGCGAGTGCTTCTGGCGCATCGTGGCCAAGCGCTCGATCCTGGCCACCGGCGCGCATGAGCGGCAGATCGCATTCGCCAACAACGACCGGCCCGGCATCATGACCGCAGGTGCGGTGCGCGCCTATCTCAACAGATGGGGCGTTGCCGCGGGGCAGTCCGTGACCATTTTCGCCAACAATGACGACGCCTATCGCACCGCGCAGGATTGCGTTGCGGCGGGGCTGAAGATCGCGGCGATCGTCGATCCGAGAGAGGATGCTGCCGCCAAAGGCGACTTCCCCCTTCACGCCGGCGCGCGCGTCATCGACACCGTGGGCCGCAAGGCCTTGCGCGAGGTCGTGATTGCCGACCGCGACGGCAAGGTTTCCCGCATCGCCAGCGATTGTCTTGCCGTCTCGGGCGGCTGGAACCCGGTGCTGCACCTGACCTGCCACCTGAACGGCCGTCCGGACTGGAACGAGGCGATCGCGGCCTTCGTGCCGAAGTCCGGCGCGGTTCCGGGGCTTGTCGCCGCCGGTTCGGCCAATGGCGCCTTTTCGACCCGGGCCTGCCTTGCCGAAGGCGCCACGGCCGCGAAGGAAGCAGTCGCGACGCTCGGTCTCAAGGTGGCGAAGGCCGATCTTCCCGAGGCCGAGGACGGCGCGGTGCGCATTCGCGCCTACTGGGAAGTTCCGAACGTTCAGGGCCGCGCCTGGCTCGATTTCGCCAACGATGTGACGACCAAGGACGTGCGCCTCGCCGCGCAGGAAAGCTTCCGCTCGGTCGAGCACATGAAACGCTACACGACGCAAGGCATGGCGCCGGATCAGGGCAAGAACTCCAACGTTGCGGCTTTGGCCATCCTCGCCGAAGCGACCGGGAGGGGCATTCCCGAGACCGGCACCACCACGTTCCGCCCGCCCTATGTTCCCGTTTCCATTGCTGCGTTGGGCGCGGGCGCGCAGGGTGCGGGCTTTGCGCCGCAGCGTTTCACCACCTCGGACAAGGCGTCGCGCGAACGCGGTGCCCCGATGATCGAGGCCGGGTTGTGGTATCGCCCGTCCTATTTCCCGCGCCCGGGCGAAAAGACCTGGCGCGACGCCTGCGACCGCGAAGTCGCGATGGTGCGCGAGAGGGTCGGGGTCTGCGATGTGTCCACCCTCGGCAAGATCGACATTCAGGGCAAGGACGCGGCACGGTTTCTCGATTTCGTATACACCAACACCTTCTCCGCGCTGAAGGAGGGCCGGGTCCGCTATGGCCTTATGCTGCGCGAGGACGGGATGATCATGGACGACGGCACGACCGCGCGCCTGGGATCGGAGCACTACCTGATGACGACGACCACGGCGGCGGCCGGTCAGGTCGTGCGGCATCTCGAGTTCGTCCACCAGGCACATCGTCCGGACTGGGACGTGCGGATGATCTCGGTCACCGAGCAATGGGCGCAGTTCGCCGTTGCGGGTCCGCTCGCGCGCGAGTTGCTCAACTCGGTTCTGGAAGACCCGATTGAAGCCGAGTCCTTCCCGTTCCTCTCTTGCGGCACCGTCGATCTCATGGGGGTCAATGCCCGGCTGTTCCGCATCTCGTTTTCGGGCGAGCTTGGCTATGAAATCGCCGTGCCGGCCCGCTTTGGCGAAGCGCTCTACCGTGACCTCGTCGCGCGCGCCGAAAGCCTTGGCGGCGGCGCCTACGGAATGGAGGCGCTGAACGTGCTCCGGATCGAGAAGGGGTTCATCACGCATGCCGAAATCCACGGCCGCGTGACGGCATTCGACATCGGCATGCAGGGAATGGTCAGCGCAAAGAAGGACTGCATCGGCAAGGCGGCTTCGCAGCGCCCCGGTCTGACAGGGCCCGAGCGCGAGCAGCTGGTCGGCCTGCGTCCGATCCCGGCCGGAACCCAGATCGGCGCGGGCGCGCATCTTTTCGCCGAGGGGGCCGAGCCTGTATCCGCCAACGATCAGGGATACGTCACGTCGGTCTGCTGGTCGCCAACGCTTCGGACCCATCTGGCGCTCGGCTTTCTCAGGAACGGTCGCGCGCGTCATGGAACCCGCGTCCGGCTTCGCGATCATCTGCGCAAGACGGATGTGGTTTGCGAAGTCGTCGATCCCATCTTCTTCGACCCGGAAGGAGGCCGCGCCCGTGCCTAGCCTGTTTGAAAAGTCCCCCTGCGACGGCCAACTGCCGGTCTCCGCCGGCGCCGTGACCCTTGGCGAAGCGCCAATCGCCCGCATCACCTCTGTTGCCCCGTTCGCGGGCAAGGACAGGGCGACGGCCTCCGCGTTGAAGGCGCTGGGTCTCGGATGGCCCGGCCCGGGCAAGGTGATCACGAAAGGCGATGCGATGTGCCTGTGGACCGGGCGCGGACAGGCTTTCCTGATCGGTGCCGAGCCGGTGGGATTGGAAGGCGTCGCCGCGCTGACCGATCAGAGCGACGGCTGGGCGCGAATGCGGCTTGACGGGGCAGGGGCGGCGGCGGTTCTTTCGCGACTCGTCCCGCTTGATCTGCGCGCATCCGCTTTTCCGGCGGGATCGGTCGCACGCTCCGGGCTCAACCACATGATGATGGTGTTGTCCCGCCTCGGTGCGGACCATTTCGAGATCATGGTGTTCCGGTCGATGGCCGCCTCGGCGATGCACGAACTGCAGGGGGCCATGTCGGCGCTGGCCGCCCGGGCGGTCGCCCTCTGAAAGATCGGATCGCGGGACAGACTGCCCCTTGCCCCATCGCTTGCATGGGCCGATATTCGTCACATGAGTCTCCCTCACGGTTTCCTGGACGAATTGCGCACCCGCACCTCGCTGTCGCATGTGGTGGGGCGGAAGGTGATCTGGGACAATCGCAAGTCCAACCAAGCCAAGGGCGACTTCTGGGCGCCGTGCCCGTTCCATCAGGAAAAGACGGCATCGTTTCATGTCGACGACCGCAAGGGCTTCTACTATTGCTTCGGCTGCCACGCGAAGGGCGATGCGGTCTCCTTCCTGCGTGAGACCGAGAACATGGGATTTCTCGAAGCGGTGGAGGCCCTTGCGCGCGACGCGGGTATGACGCTGCCCGCGCGCGACCCGAAAGAGGCCGAGCGCGCCGACCGGCGGACGGAACTCGCCAAGGTCATGGAGGAGGCGGTCCGCCACTACCGGCTGCAACTGAAGACCGGCGCTGGCGCGGCGGCGCGGGACTATCTTGCGCGGCGGAAACTTTCCGAGGCCGCGCAGGACCGTTTCGAGATCGGTTTCGCGCCCGAAGGTTGGCAGGGGCTTTGCGACCAGTTGAGGGGCCGTGGCATTGAGGATGATCTGATCCTCGGCGCGGGCCTTGCGAAGGCGAGCCAGAAGGGCAAGGCGCCCTACGACGTGTTCCGCAACCGGATCATCTTCCCGATCCGCGATGCGCGGGGTCGCTGCATCGCCTTCGGCGGGCGGGCGATGGACCCGAATGACAGTGCCAAATACCTGAACTCACCGGAAACCGAGCTTTTTGACAAGGGGCGCAGCCTCTACAACCACGGCCCCGCCCGTGAGGCGGCCGGGAAAGGCCAGCCGCTGATCGTCGCCGAGGGCTATATGGACGTCATCGCGCTCGTGACCGCAGGGTTCGGAGCCGCCGTTGCGCCCCTGGGCACCGCGATCACCGAGGATCAGCTGCGCCTGATCTGGCGAATTCACCCCGAGCCGTTGATCATGCTTGACGGCGACGCCGCCGGCATCCGCGCCGCGACGGGTCTTGTCGACCTTGCGCTGCCGCTTATGGAAGCGGGGCAGGGGCTGCGCTTCGTCATGCTGCCCGAGGGGATGGACCCCGACGACCTGATCAACCAGCGCGGCCGCGAGGCGATGGCCAAACTCATCGACGGGGCGCAGCCGATGGTGAACTTGCTCTGGCGGCGGGAAACCGAGGGAAAGGTTTTCGACAGTCCCGAACGTCGGGCCACGCTGGACAAGTCGCTTCGCGCGGCGATCGGGCGCATTGCCGACCGGTCGATCCGCGCGCACTACGGCGAGGAACTCAAACGCCTGCGTTGGGAGCTGTTCGGCAATCGCCGTTCTCCGCCCCAGCGCGGCCGCGAGAGGGCAGGCGGACGCTGGAATGCGCCGCCGGTCGGTGGCCTGCCCGCGACGCGCGGCTCGCTTCTGGGGCCAGCGGCGGGGCCGGAGGTCGAGAACTATCTGCGCGAGGCGATGATCCTTGCCATCGCGATCGCCCATCCATCCTGCGTCACGCGGTTTGAAAGCCAGTTCGAGACCGTCGAGATGCGTGATCCGGGGCACGACCGCTTGCGCCACGCTCTTCTGAAAGCGCTTCACGAACGCGGCCCGGGCGAGGAGGCCGACGAATTTGCGGCAAGAATTACCGCAATTGCGGGCCCCGACCTTGAAAAGCTGATGGCCCTTGCCCACGTCCAGATCGCCCCGCCGGTTCGCAATGCCGTTGATGCCGACTTCGCCACGATGTGTCTGGCCGAAGAGTTCGCCAAGCTTGAGGCGCGGCGCGGCGCGCTGGCAGAGATCGAGGAGGCGGTGCTGGATCTCGACGGCCTGGCGGACGAGGGACTGACCTGGCGCCTAACCCAGGCAGCCGAGGCACGCCACCGCGCGGAACGCTCGAAACTGGATGACGACAGTGACATGGGGGAGGACCGCGCAGCCCTGTCGGCCGAGATACAGCGGCTGATCGACGCTGCGGTGTGGGAGAAGAAGAAATCCTGAACACGGCGGGCGCAGAATCACCGCCCCTGTGATTCGCCCGCGCGATTCGCTAGAAAACCCAAAGCCGATTCGCCGGTGCCTGGCGAATCATCTGACCCGAAGGATTGCAGATGGCCGCCAAAGACACCGAAGAGCAGAAGCCCGACAGCGACGAGAGCGAACATTCGCTCGACATGAGCCAGGCCGCGGTCAAGAAGATGATCGCCGACGCGCGGGAACGCGGCTACATCACCTACGACCAGCTCAACCAGGTTCTGCCGCCCGAACAGGTGTCGTCCGAACAGATCGAGGACGTCATGTCGATGCTCTCCGAGATGGGCATCAACGTGATCGAGGAAGACGAGGCCGAAGACAACGAGAGCGCCGGCGAGGTGGTCGAAGTGTCATCGTCACGCGAGGTCGCGATCGCGACCTCGGCAGGCGAGACGCTGGACCGAACAGACGATCCGGTGCGGATGTACCTGCGTGAAATGGGGTCGGTGGAGCTTCTGTCCCGCGAAGGCGAAATCGCCATCGCCAAGCGGATCGAAGCGGGCCGCAACACGATGATCCTGGGGCTGTGCGAAAGCCCGCTGACCTTCCAGGCAATCACGATCTGGCGCGACGAGCTTCTGAACGAGGACATCCTGCTGCGCGACGTGATCGACCTCGAGACGACCTTTGGCCGCTCGCTTGACGAGGAGTCCGATGTCGAGGCGCCGGTCGTCGACGGTGCGGCACAGTCCGAGCGTAAGACCGAGGATCAACCCGAGCTTGACGCCGACGGCAATCCGATCGAGCGCGCAGACGATGATGACGACGACGAGGACGACGCGTCGAACATGTCGCTTGCCGCGATGGAAGCCGCGCTGAAGCCGCGTGTCCTTGAAACGCTTGAGATCATCGCGCGCGACTACGCGCTCTTGGCCGCGATGCAGGATCAGCGCATGTCGGCCACGCTGAACGAGGACGGCACGTTCTCGATCTCGGATGAGTCGGCCTATCAAAAGCTGCGATCCGAGATCGTGACGCTGGTGAACGAGCTTCACCTGCACAACAACCGGATCGAGGCGCTGATCGACCAGCTTTACGGCATCAACCGCAAGATCATGTCGATCGATTCGGGGATGGTGAAGCTGGCCGACCAGGCCCGCATCAACCGGCGCGAGTTCATCGACGAATATCGCGGGTATGAGCTTGATCCGACCTGGGTCGACCGCATGGCCGAGAAATCCGGGCGCGGCTGGCAATCGCTTCTGGAAAAGAGCCAGGACAAGGTCGAGGTTCTGCGCAACGAGATGGCGACGGTCGGCCAGTATGTCGGCGTCGACATCTCGGAATTCCGCCGCATCGTGAACCAGGTTCAGAAGGGCGAAAAGGAAGCCCGGCAGGCCAAGAAGGAAATGGTCGAGGCGAACCTGCGGCTGGTCATCTCGATCGCCAAGAAATACACGAACCGCGGGCTGCAATTCCTTGATCTCATTCAGGAAGGCAACATCGGCCTGATGAAGGCGGTGGACAAGTTCGAATACCGCCGCGGCTATAAGTTCTCCACCTACGCGACATGGTGGATCAGGCAGGCAATCACCCGCAGCATCGCCGACCAGGCCCGCACGATCCGAATCCCCGTGCACATGATCGAGACCATCAACAAGCTCGTCCGCACGGGCCGCCAGATGCTGCACGAGATCGGCCGCGAACCGACACCGGAAGAATTGGCCGAAAAGCTCCAGATGCCGCTCGAGAAGGTCCGCAAGGTGATGAAGATCGCCAAGGAGCCGATTTCCCTCGAAACCCCCATCGGCGACGAGGAGGATTCGCAGCTTGGTGATTTCATCGAGGACAAGAACGCGATCCTGCCGCTGGACAGCGCCATTCAGGAGAACCTCAAGGAGACGACGACGCGCGTCCTCGCCTCCCTCACTCCGCGCGAGGAGCGGGTGCTGCGCATGCGCTTCGGCATCGGCATGAACACCGACCACACGCTTGAGGAAGTGGGCCAGCAGTTCAGCGTCACGCGGGAGCGTATCCGCCAGATCGAGGCGAAGGCGCTGAGGAAGCTGAAGCATCCGTCGCGGAGCCGCAAGCTCAGGAGTTTCCTGGATCAGTAGGTCGCAACCGGGGAACGTCGAAAGACCGGCCCGACAGGGGCCGGCCTTGCTGTCTTTGTCGTGTGGTTTGTCGCGCCCTAGAACTGGCCAAGACCGATAAGCGCGTAGAGGATCGGTGAGGTCATCAGCCCAAAGATCGAAGCGAGGATGCCGATGACCGAGAAGACGTACTGCTTCTTGATCAATCCCAAGACGCCGAGGATCAGGCCGAGCGTTCCAAAGATGACCGCCAGGAAGAAGATGCTGATGACGCCGCAGACGGTCGCGCCGATTCCGAGAGTGGCGCTCTGGTTCTGAACGACGATCGTCGTGGTCCCCTGAGTCGCCTGCGCACTGTTTGTCATGGAGTTTGTCCCTTCAGTTCCACCTTTTGTCGTGCTCGGCAGGTTGAAAGACCTGCGTCGCCGACGGTGCGACAGGAACTGGCAAGTCTTAATGTCTGGTTAATTTCGCGGTGCGGTCGCACACGACGCCCCTCGTTGTCCGGCGTCCTCTCACATCTGTGATACAGTCGGTTTGCCGCGCAGAGTGTAGACTCGCGCCCGGACCCGCAACAGGAGGCCATATGCTTATCTTTCCACCATTCAAGCCAGCCCTCTTCCTTGCAGCCCTCGCCTTCGGACCTGTCCCAATGCCCGCTTCGGCCTTCACGGCCCAGAACGATCTTGCCGTCGAATCCGAAGGTGGCGACGCGTTCCGCGTTCTCTGGCGCGGCCCCGGCGGACCGGCAGATTTCTGGTGCGCCGCGGGTGACTACGCGGTCCGCGTCCTGCACCTTCCTCCGACCGACACGATCTATCGCGCCTCAGCCACGCCGCGCCGGTCGGGCGAGCCGATGCGGTTCAGCCTGCGCGCCGATGCGGCTGCCGATGCGACGGGGTTGCTTGCGCTTGGAACGAAGGGCGCCGGCCTCAGCGTCGGCCACGCCCAATCGCTTTGTGAGCGGCACTGGCGGGACTGACGCCGGCTGCTCGGGTTCAGGCGGCTGCGCGCTCCGACTTTCGTTTTGCCGCGCGGTAAGGGAATGCCAGCAGGACAAGAGCCAGAACCGTCGCCGAACTGCCGTAGATGGAACACGCGACGAGTCCGACCCAGAGCGGCGCACCGATGCCGAAGACGGTCAACGCCCCGGCAGTGCCGCCGGTCGCCAGTCCGATGATGAGAGCGCCGAGCAGCATCGCCGCATTCCTCCGATCCATCCGTCACCCGTATTAACCTTCGTTAATGCGGCGAAATTGTGGAAGCGGAGCGAGTGGGAGGGGAAAAGTCGGTGGACGCCGATGCGAGACGAGTCAGACCATCCGCTCGACCTCTTTTGCGGCGCGAACGAAGTCGGCGAAGAGTGGATGCGGGGCGAAGGGCTTTGACTTCAGTTCAGGGTGGAACTGCACGCCGATGAACCAGGGGTGATCCTGCCATTCGACGATCTCGGGCAAGCGGCCATCGGGGCTCATCCCCGAAAAGACCAGCCCGCATTTCTCGAGCTTTTCGCGGTACTTGACGTCCACTTCGTAACGGTGACGGTGACGTTCCTCGATCTCGGCCTCACCGTAGATTTCGGCGACTTTCGACCCCGCCTTCAGATGCGCGGTGTAGGCGCCAAGCCGCATCGTGCCGCCCTTGTCATCGTCGGCCTTGCGCGACACCATATGGTTGCCCTGCACCCATTCCTTCAGGTGATAGACGACGGGTTCGAAACGCTTTTCACCCTTCTCGTGGTCGAATTCCTCGGATCCCGCCTTGGTCACGCCGGCGAGGTTGCGGGCCGCCTCGATCACCGCCATCTGCATGCCGAGGCAGATCCCGAGATAGGGGATCTGCTTTTCCCGCGCGAACTGGGCGGCCTTGATCTTGCCCTCTGTGCCCCTTTCGCCGAAACCGCCGGGGACGAGGATGGCGTGGAACCGTTCGAGATAGGGCGCGGGATCCTCGCGCTCGAAGATCTCGGCGTCGATCCATTCGGCCTTGACCCGCACCCGGTTGGCCATGCCGCCGTGGGTCAGCGCCTCGGCGATCGACTTGTAGGCATCTTCGAGCTGCGTGTACTTGCCGACAATGGCGACGCGGACCTCGCCCTCGGCGTTGGTCAGGCGGTCCATCACGTCTTCCCAGCGGTCCATGTTGGGCTTCGGTGCCGGCGAAATGCCGAACGCGTCGAGCACCGCCTGGTCGAGGCCGGCCCGGTGATAGGCGAGCGGCGCCTCGTAGATCGACTTGAGGTCATAGGCGGGGATCACCGCATCGGGACGGACGTTGCAGAAAAGCGCGATCTTGGCGCGCTCCTTCTCCGGGATGGGGTGTTCGGAACGGCAGACCAGAACATCCGGTTGCAGGCCGATAGAGCGCAGTTCCTTGACGCTGTGCTGGGTCGGCTTGGTCTTCAACTCGCCGCTCGCCGCCAGGTAGGGCAGAAGCGTGAGGTGCATGAAGATGCACTGGCCGCGCGGGCGTTCCTGGCTGAACTGGCGGATCGCTTCGAAAAAGGGCAAACCTTCGATGTCGCCGACCGTGCCGCCGATTTCGCATAGCATGAAATCGACCTCGTCGTCGCCGATGCCGATGAAGTCCTTGATCTCGTTGGTGACGTGGGGAATGACCTGGATCGTCTTGCCGAGGTAGTCGCCCCGACGCTCCCTTTCGAGAACGTTGGAATAGATCCTGCCCGATGAGATCGAGTCGGTCTTGCGCGCGTGGACCCCCGTGAAACGCTCGTAGTGGCCAAGGTCGAGGTCGGTTTCCGCCCCGTCATCGGTGACGAAGACCTCGCCATGCTCGAAAGGCGACATGGTGCCGGGATCGACGTTGAGATAGGGGTCGAGTTTCCTCAGCCGCACCGAATATCCGCGGGCCTGCAGAAGCGCGCCGAGGGCCGCCGAGGCAAGCCCCTTGCCAAGCGACGAGACCACACCGCCGGTGATGAAAACGTAACGCGCCATGGTCAGGATGCCCCCGCGATTGCCTCAAGTTTCTTGGGTTTGCCGTGTCGGTGAAGGACACAGCATCACGGGATTGAAGAAGTAACAGATTCGCGAACTGCCCGCAACCGGACCGCAAGGTGTTGTGGTCGTCTTTGACTGCGGGGTCAAATCGTTGTGGTCAGGATCAATCGGCGGGCGGCGGGGCGACGGGCGCGTCGCCGGTGGACGGCGGCAGAAGATCGCCTTCGGGCAGGGCCGGCATGACCGGGGCATCGGGAACCGGCGTCTCGCTCGTCGTGCCGGAATCGAGCACCGAGCTTCCGCCGGAATTCTGTGCGGAGATGATTGTCAGTGCAAGGCAGGCCGCCATGAACGCGGTTCCGAGGATCCAGGTCAGCTTGGTCAGCGCGTCCGCACTGCCCCGCGCTGTGAAAGCGCCGCCACCCGAGAGAAGTCCGCCGCCCTCGGATCGCTGCAAGAGCACCACGCCGATCAGCAGAAGGGCGAGGATCAAGAGGACGGTGAGCAGAACATTTTCCATCGGGGCTTGGTACCAGTTGCGACGTGACGCGCCTATCTAGGCGCTAGGGCGGCGCGGCGCAAGGCGTTTCGGGTCAGGATCTGGCCGCGCCCGCCCCGTCACCCGTCAATTTCGTCCACGCTTGCCTGTCCGGACAGCCGCTGCCTGAGTATCGACCACGACAGCCCGATCCCGAGAATAAGCGACAGGACAAGGATGCCGAGCCAGAGGTTGAGCGACGGGTTTCTGAGCGAGAGAAGCCCCCAGTCGTTGAGCACCCAAAGGCCGGCGCCGACGATCGCCGCCACAAGGATGATGCCCAAGGCGCCAATGGAGCGCAGCGTGGCGACGACATAGATCATGTAGGCGACCGCCAACAGAAGCCCCAGGAAGATCGCGAGTGGCATCTGCTCGGACCAGGACGTCTCGACCCAGCGCACGTAGTTCCACCGCGTTGGGTTGAACGTGGCGGAAAGCAGCACGAACGCGCCCAACCACCGCAGCAGAATGCCCATGCCGGTTCTCCGGTTTCCGTTCCGTTCGTTCCCAATTCGTGCCCGACCGCATCGGCCCTGTCCAGCGCTTGCGGGACCGACGCCACGATTTTGCGGTTTCGCGCCCCGCGGAGGGCCGCTATACGGAGCCCGTTTGCCGCAGAAGGAATGATGACGAATGGCCAATGTCGTGGTGGTGGGCGCCCAGTGGGGCGACGAGGGCAAGGGCAAGATCGTCGACTGGCTTTCCGAACGTGCCGATGTGATCGCCCGTTTTCAGGGTGGGCACAATGCGGGCCACACTCTTGTCATCGGCGGGGTGGTCTACAAGCTCTCGGCACTGCCCTCGGGAATCGTTCGCCCCGGCAAGCTTTCGGTCATCGGCAACGGTGTTGTGCTCGACCCCTGGGCGCTTCTGGCCGAGATCGAGCGCATCGCCGCCCAAGGGGTTGAGGTGACGCCGGAAAACCTGATGATCGCCGAAAACACGCCGCTGATCCTGCCCCTGCACGGGGAGCTGGACCGGGGCCGCGAGGCGCAGAATTCGCTGGCCAAGATCGGCACGACCGGGCGTGGCATCGGGCCGGCATACGAGGACAAGGTGGGCCGGCGTGTCGTGCGGGTCGCCGATCTTGCCGACGCCGATACGCTGGCGCTTCGGATCGAGCGGCTTCTGACCCACCATGACGCGCTGCGTTCGGGCCTTGGTCTTGCGCCGGTCGACCGCGCCGAGTTGCGGCGGATGCTGGACGAGGTCGCGCCGAAGATCCTGCCCTTCGCCAAGCCGGTCTGGAAGGTGATGAACGAAATGCGTCGCGCCGGAAAGCGCATCCTCTTTGAAGGCGCGCAGGGTGCGCTTCTGGACGTCGATTTCGGCACCTATCCTTACGTAACCTCGTCAACGACGATGTCCGGCATGGCCGCGACCGGCACCGGGATGGGGCCGAACGCTGTCGGCTTCGTCCTTGGCATCGTCAAGGCCTACACAACTCGCGTCGGCGAAGGGCCGTTCCCGACCGAGCTTCAGGACGCCGACGGACAACGGCTGGGTGAGCGTGGGCACGAATTCGGCACCGTCACCGGACGCAAGCGCCGCTGCGGCTGGTTCGATGCGGTTCTCGTGCGTCAGACCTGCGCGATATCCGGCGTGAACGGTATCGCGCTCACGAAACTCGACGTGCTCGACGGGTTCGAGACGCTCAAGATATGCACGGGTTACGAGATCGACGGGACGAGCTACGACTACCTGCCGACGGCGGCGGCTTTGCAGGCGATAGTGAAACCCGTCTACGAAGAGTTGGAAGGCTGGTCGCAGTCGACCGCAGGCGCGCGCAGCTGGGCGGACCTGCCGGGCGCCGCGATCAAGTATGTCCGCCGGATCGAGGAGTTGATCCAGTGCCCGGTCGCGCTTCTCTCGACCAGCCCGGAACGCGACGATACGATCCTCGTCACCGATCCGTTCGCCGACTGATGCCGGGATATCGCACCCGGCGGCGACTGTCGCTCCTCATCCTGCTGGTCGGTCTGCCGATCTACATCGTCGCCGCGGTGAGTCTCGCGGACTGGCTCAACCGGACCTATGGACGCCAACCGATCTGGATTGAAGTCCTGGTCTATGTTGGCCTCGGATTCCTCTGGGTGCTTCCGTTCCGCTTCGTGTTCCGCGGCGTGGGCAAGGCGGACCCCAAAGACAAAACGGAGCGGTCTGATGACCGCTCCGCCTGATCGCTGCCCGAGATGAAACCTATCTCGAGGCGTGGCGCGCCTCGGCCATGAAGCGCGACGCATCGGTGATGGTGAACTGGCCGCGCGAGATCTTCTGGATCTTGCCTTCCCTGAGCAGCATGCCGAAGGAACGAAGGCTGTCTTCGCGGCTGTAATCCTCCTCTTCGGTCATGCACGCGACCTTGCGCAGGATTTGCGGGCGCGAAAAGTGCGGCATGCCTTCGACGGTGGCAGTGTAGGCGGCCGCGGCTTCGAGAAGGTCGGACAGGCCTGACGCGCCAAGCCGCTCGGCAAATTCGGCGAAGCTGTTCGCCTCTTCGGGGGAGATGGAGTCGAGCTCTTCCGCCTCATCTTCCTCGGCGCTGGCGCGGCGGCTGGTCAAAGCGCTTGCACTGACGCGGCGCGGACGGACGGGTGAGACCTCGCGAGCGTTCTCTTCCGACGCGTCGATGCGCTGTTCGGACACGAGAACGAGCGGCGCGGGCCGCGTTCCCATCGTCGGGCGAAGGGTCGTCGGCGCGGATTCGGACGACGGGCGGCGCGGACGCACGGCGCGCGAAAGATCGTCGCGATAGCGGTCGATCGCCGCTTCGCCGTCATCGTCGGCGGGCGCTTCCTTCGACTTCAGCACGCGGTCGGCAACGGTCGCTGCGACGGCGGCCTTGAGATGGGCGATCGCCGAGAAGCGGCGGCGGCTCTCATCACCCTCCAGCTTCGACTTTGCCTCTTCCATCAGGCGTTCGACCGAAGCCTCGCCATCGTCCGATTCATTCTCGAGGATCGCGCGGCCCTCATGCGATTCGCGGCGCTGTTCGCGCGCCACGTCGGCCAGTTCGCGCAGCAGGTCTTCCTCGGCATCGGGCTCAAGCCCGGTGCGGCCAAGCGCGGCCTCGATCCCGGCGAGCAGTGTGGCGTCGCTTGCCTCGGTGTCGTCCTCGTCAACCTGCGCTTCGTAGTCCTCATCGGCCGCGCCACGATTGGCGAGCGCGGCAAGAACCGCCGCGGTGCGCTCTTCCAGCGGCATATCAGCCTCGTCGTCGGTGAAAACGTCGCGAAGCTCTTCCTCGGCGAAGTCCTCGGTCACTTCTTCTTCAAGGTCTTCCGCCACCTCTTCTTCAACGCCTTCGGCCACCTCGTCTTCGAAGTTCTCGGCCACTTCTTCTTCGGCTTCCGCCGTCTCGAGCGGCAGGTCGTCTTCCGGTTCGCTGATGGCGGCCGCTTCGACGGTTTCCTCGACGTCGTCTGCGATATCCGCGGCGATGGTGTCGTCACGGCGGTTGATCTTGATGACGCGGGCCTGGACACGCTCAATATAGGTTTCGGTCACATCCGCCGCTTCGGGTTCGGCGATGTCCACGGCATCGCTTGCCGCAATTTCTTCCTCGTCGGCTTCGTCTTCGAACGCCGCCGCAAGAGGCGCGTCCGCGACCGGCTCGTCGAGCGTCAGGGTGTCATCCGCATCTTCGGCTTCGATTTCCTCTTCGCCCGCAGCGACCATCTCCTCCGGCTCGGCTTCCTCTTCGGCTTCGGCCGTCGCAACGGTTTCAGCCTCTTCGGCGTCCTCCTCGGGCGTTTCGGCCATTTCGGCCTCAACTTCGTCGTCGACTTCGAAAGACGTGTCCGCTTTCGGCTCTTCGACGTCAGCGCGTTCCTCGGCCCCGTCGGTCTCTGCCGTCACTTCGGGCTCAGCGATCATTTCCAGTTCCGCGTCGTCCTCGGCCGTCTCGGTAAGGTCCTCTTGCGGAAGGGCTGCATCCTCATGTGCCTCAACGTCCGCCTCGGGCTCCTCCGCGATGACATCCTCATCATCGAACGCCTCGTCGGCAGATTTGTCTTCCTGGGCCGCGGCCTGATTGTCGCGCATGACCGGAAGGTCATCGCCGAGATCAAGATCAAAACCGAAATCGTCCGGCCCGCTTTCGCTCAGCCGCGCCAGGTCTTCGCCCTCGTCCACGGTATCGCCGGCTTCGGCTTTCGCGTCGGACACGACGGCGCGTATGCGCGACAGCTTCGCCGCGATCGACTCTTCGGCATCATGCGCGACGGGCGCGGGCTGTCCGGTCGGGGCGGGCGTTGCGATATCTTCCGCCGGCGTCTCCATCGCAGCGCCTGCGCCGGGCAGGAATGCAGTTGCGGCGGCGGCAGCGGGCGTGCTTTCGGCAGGCGACTCTTCGGACCGGGCCCGCAGCACGACACCGTTTTCGCTGATCTTGGCTTCAACGCGGCGCTGAATCTCGCGCTCGGCGATGCGGTGCAGCATTTCGGCATCCGGAGTGGGCGGCTCGGCGCCGAAATACCGGTCGTCGGCGGCCAGATCACGGAAGTACTCCGCGATGGCCTTCATCGTCGAGAACGGTTCGTCGAAGCCCTCAAGGGTGCAGGAGAAGGTGCCGTAGGACACCGTCAGGATTTTACTCGCACCGATCATAAGACGCTCGCTTTCTATCATTGCCTTTGAAGGCAGGGTTCAATCTAACTAGTGCGGCAGCGTGGACAAAAACGGGTAAAAACAAGGATTCTTTTAGGCCGGGGCCGCGGGTCTTTGCCTCAATCGTAACCAATTCGATCATGAAACCAGGTATTGTTCACTCTTCTCAAGCCGTTACGCTACTGGGCGCGGGTGAAATCCGCCCGCAGTCCCTGACGGACGCACTGGCGCTCGCCCCCCTTCTTGTAGCGGCAGATGGTGGCGCGAATGTGGCAATTTCGGCGGGTTTTACGCCCCATCGCGTGATCGGAGACCTCGATTCGGCGAATGCGGAGACCCGTGCCACAATTCCGGCGGACCGCTTCTGGTTTGTTGACGAACAGGAAACGACTGACTTCGAGAAATGTCTGACGCGGATCGAGGCGCCGATGATTCTCGGCCTCGGTTTCACCGGTGCGAGGATCGACCATCTTCTGGCGGTGTTCGCCGTTCTGATGCGGCACCCGCAGAAGCGCTGCCTGATCCTGGGACGCGAGGATGTGGTCTTTCTTGCCCCGCGCCGGATCGCGCTTGACCTCGCGCCGGGAACGCGGGTGTCCCTCTATCCGATGGGGCCGGTCACGGGCGAAAGCCGCGGGCTTCGCTGGCCCATCGGCGGGATTGCGTTCGCACCTGACGGACGGCTCGGCACATCGAACGAGGCGACAGGACCGGTCGAACTGGAATTCGACTGCCCCCGGATGCTGGCAATCCTGCCGCTCGGATGCCTCAAAGCGGTGATTGCGGCGCTGGAACGATCACCGGTCTGCTGAGACGGTCGGCCCGCGCGAGCGCCCGTTCCCGGTGGATCACGTAAAGCCCCGAAGCGACGATGATCGCGATTCCGGTCCAGGTCAGCGTATCCGGAAAGTCGTCGAAAACCAGATAGCCAAGCAGTGTCGCAGTGACGATCTCAAGGTAGTGCAGGGGCGCCAGCGTCGAGGAGGGCGCGAATTTCAACGCGTAGGTGATCGCCATGTGGCTGACCGCCGACGCGAGGCCGACGCAGAAGCACCAGAGCCAGAAAATGCCTTCGGGAGCCTGAAGGGCAAGCGAGGGTTCGCCAAGGGCGGTGCCGAAGCCAAGCACCGGCAGGCAGAGCAGGGCCGACAGATAGGCCGTATGGAACTGCATCGCGACCGGATGGACTTCGCGCGACAGGTGGCGCGTGACGAGCATGTAGAGCGCGAAGGTCAGGGCTGTGCCCAACGGAAAGAGCGAGACCGCGCCGAACGCCGCGAAGGATGGCTGGATCACGAGAAGCGATCCGGCAAAGCCGAGCGCGCAGGCAAAGAGGCGCCGCGGCCCGACCTGTTCGGAAAGTGCAAATCGTCCGATGAGAAGGATGATGAAAGGTTCGACAAAGACGATCGCCAGCGCATCGGCGATCGGCATCACCCGCACCGCCGCGACGAAGCAATAGGTCGAGACCGCAAGCAGAAACGCCCGCAGCGCGGCAAGCCGCAAAGCACGCCCACCAAGCCGCAGCGGCAGGCCCATCGCCAGGACGAAGGGCAGCATCAGCGCCGCCTGCACCACACCGCGCCCCAGCACGATGACGCCGACCGGCACGCCCTGCGCGGCAAGCTTGGACGCGACGTCGATCAACGGCGCGAAAACGCAAAATGCGATCATCAGGGCCACGCCGGGCAATATGCGGTCGGTCGGGTTCATTCCTTTCGGCTAGACCGGCGGGGCATCCGGGTCCATCCTGAAAGCGACAGCCTGGCCGGAAATCCGCAGGCTCAGCATGGACGCGGCAGGCCGGTCTCGGCGGACCATGCCTTGCGCAATCCCGCCCCCAGGTCCCGAAACGACCCGCCAGCGAGGGCGCAGCTTTCGATCCGGTCCAGCCGGAAATGCCGGAATGCCTGCCGCAGCTCGCAGAACGCCGCCAGGATCACGGCATCGACATAGTAGATGAGCGCCAGCGGCAGGATGGTCCGGTCGGTCGCCCGGTCTTCCCCATCGCGATAGCCAAGCGCGAGACGGCGCTCCTCGCGGATGGCGCGGCGAAGGAAGGCCGGATCGACCGCCGCCAGGGGCAGGGCGTGCCAGCCCGAGGCCGCCAGCACAGCCGCATTGCGCGACGGCTGGACGGCGGCAACCTTGGCCGCGACGCTTTTCGCCGCATTGATCAGCCCGACATCGCCGGTTCGGGCCAGAAGCGCGAGGCCGACGATGACCGCCTCGGCTTCGTCGACCGTGAAATTCATCGGCGGCAGGTCGAAGCCGGGTCGCAGGAGATAGCCGACACCCGCTTCGCCGTCGATCGGCACACCCATCGCCTGCAGTGCTGCAACGTCGCGATAGACAGTCCGGCGCGACGTGCCGAGGCGCTCGGCGATGTCGCCCGCGGTCATCGTCCGCCGCGCCGCGCGCAGGATCGCGATGAGATCGAGCATGCGGATCGGTTTATGCATGGCGTGATCCTCGCACATGGCTGCTGACAGCTAGATGGCAGCAGGGTGGTGCGAAACTGCCTGTGAAAGCAACAGGAGCATGACCATGCCAGCCAAGATCACGGAATTCGAGACGAAATCCATGTCGATGCGGCGTGTCCATCTGATGGAGTTGCAGGCGCCCGCCGAGGACGTCGAGCGGATCATGGCGGCCGTGGCGAGGATCGACCCGCTGGCGATGGGCACGACATACGACAACAACGCCTTTCAGACGGCGCCGGGTGTCGAACGCTACCGTCCTCGCGACGGGGCTGCCGCCGGCAAGGAAGAGGCTGTTCGCGAGCGGCCCGGCGTCGTCGCCCTCTTCTTCGAAACGTCCGGGGGGCAGGACGTCGCAGCAGAGATCGTCGAGGCGGTGTATCAGGTCCACTCCTATCAGGAGCCCGTCATCCGCATTACCGAATGCCTGTCCAGCCGCACCAAGGGGCTGGACGACAGCGACAACCCGCATCGCTGGTGGAACACGACGGGCGACTGGAAGAACGGCGCATGACATTGCGACAAGCCGGCATCCTTCTGGTGCTGGCCTCCGCGGTGCCGTTCGCGCTGTCCGGCGTGTTCACCAGGATCATTCCGGCGGGTCTGTGGAACGTGCTGGCCTGGCGCGGACTCGTCGGCGGCGCGGTGATCCTTGTCTATGCCCTCTGGCGTGAGGGCGGCGGCCCGATGGGCTGGCGCGGCTGGCTGATCGCGATTGTCGGCGCGGCCGCGAGCCTCGCGTTTCTCGCAGCCTTCCGCATGACCTATGTCGCGAACGTGGCGCTGATCTACGCGACTGCCCCGTTCGCGGCGGCCGGTCTCGACTGGCTGATCCGGGGCCAGGCCGCACCGGCGTCGATCCTGCGCGCGGCGGCCGTCAGCCTTGTCGGCGTTGCCGTCATCGTCGCCGGCGGGCTAGGGGCGGGACGGCTGCCGGGCGACCTGATGGCGTTGTGCATGGTCGGGCTCTTCGCGCTTTACACCGTGATGATCCGCGCCTTCGACAAGGCTCCGGCGATGCGCGCGGGGGCGTTTTCCGCGCTTCTGCTGTTTGTCGCCGGCTGTATTCTGGGTCAGCCTTTCAGCGTGCCGTTCGCCGCCTTGCCGGGCCTGGCCGGATTTGGCTGCTCGTTTGCGCTCGCCGTGGTTCTGTTCACCGAAGGGGCCCGGCGCATCGCCGCCGCCGAAGCCGGTTTCTACGGCGGCGCCGAAGTGCCCTTCGCTGTCATCTTCGCCTGGCTGATCCTCGGCGAGACACCGCCTTGGGCGACGATTGTCGGCGGAACGATCGTCGTCTCAGTGGTGGCGTGGCGTGGTGTCTCCGATCTGCGGGGCCTACCATTGCGCCTCAGCAGTTCGGGACGTTGACCGCCAGCCCGCCAAGCGAGGTTTCCTTGTACTTTTCATGCATGTCCTTGCCCGTTTGGCGCATCGTCTCGATCGCCGCGTCCAGAGGCACGAGATGCTGGCCGTCGCCCCGCAGCGACAGCGAGGCCGCCGAGACGGCCTTGATCGCGCCTAGACCGTTGCGTTCGATGCAGGGCACCTGCACCAGCCCCTTGACCGGGTCGCAGGTCATGCCGAGGTGGTGCTCGAGCGCTATCTCGGCGGCGTTTTCGACCTGCTCGACCGAGCCGCCCATCACGGCGGCGAGGCCGGCCGCCGCCATCGCGGCCGCCGATCCGACCTCGGCCTGGCAGCCGCATTCGGCGCCCGAGATCGAGGCGTTGGTCTTGACGATGCCGCCGACCGCCGCCGCGGTCAGAAGAAAGTCACCGATCTTGGACTTGCTCGCGCCCGGAACGTGGTCTTGCCAGTAGCGGATCACCGCCGGCAGGACACCCGCCGCGCCGTTGGTCGGCGCGGTCACGACCTGCCCGCCAGCCGCGTTTTCCTCGTTCACCGCCATTGCATAGACGCTCATCCAGTCGTTGATCGTGTGCGGCGCGGTCAGGTTCAGCCCCTGTTCGGCCTTCAGCGCCTCATGGATCGCCTTGGCACGGCGCCGCACCTTCAGCCCGCCGGGCAGGATGCCGTCGGTGGCCAGACCGCGTTCTATGCAGTCGTTCATCACCGCCCATAGCCGCGCCATGCCCCGATCAAGTTCCGCGGCGCTGAGGAAGCACAGCTCATTGGCGCGCTTCATCTCGGCGATCGACTTGCCGGAAGCGGCCGCCATCTCAAGCATTTCGGCGGCGCTCCGGAAGGGGAAGGGGCAGCCTGTGGGCTTGGCGGCGATCGAGGGGCCTTCCCTGTGTTCGGCTTCGGTCAGGACGAAACCGCCGCCGATCGAATAGTAGGTTTCTTGCAGAATAACGTCGCCCTGGGCGTCGGTCGCCATCAGGATCATCCCGTTGGCGTGACCGGGCAGCGGGTGGTCGTAGTCGAATACGAGGTCGGCTTCGGGCGCGAATCTCAACGTGGGAAGCCCCTCGGGCGTGACCGTGCCGGTCTCGGCAATGGCCTTCAGTGCGGCGTCGGCCTTGTCGTGGTCGTAGGTGTCGGGCGCGAAACCGGCGAGGCCGAGGATTGTCGCCCTGTCGGTCGCATGGCCTTTGCCGGTGAACGCCAGCGAGCCGTGAAGCGAGGCTCTCAGCCCGTGTGCGTGGAACGGCGAGGCGCGCAATGCATCGAGAAACCGCGCGCCGGCGACCATCGGCCCCATCGTGTGCGATGAGGAGGGCCCGACGCCCACCTTGAACATGTCGAAGACGGAGAGGAACATGGCGAGGCCTTTCAGGTGGCGCTGCCCTCGGGCGGGCAGGCGAGCGTGGGTGAGGTAAAGATGGTGGCGCCCAGCCCTTCGGCAAGGGCGGCTTTCGTCGCGGCGGGGCGCGCCTCCATCGCCGACGCGACGTCCCGGAGGGAGGGCCAGCCGGACAGGTCGAACCAGTCCGCGGCGTTCCGCGGATAGAGCGCCAGCCAGCGCAGAAGGCAAGAGATATAGAAGGTCAGCACCGACGGCGCGTCGGGCAGGAACCAGTCGGGTCGGGTTCCGGCCATGCCTTCAAGAAGCCCGAGGTGGCCGAGGATACGGGCGCGCGTCGCGGCAGCGAAAGCGGGGACGGCCTCGGGCGCGCCGGCGTGGCGCTCGGGGTAGAAATGCAGTCGCATGTCGGCATGCAGCGTGTTCGAGGTGAAGAACAGCCACTTGAGGAAAGCGCCGCGCTCGGGGCTTCCGGGTTGCGGGGCCAGAGCGGCATGGCGCTCAGACAGCCAAAGGAGGATCGCCGCGGTTTCGAAAACCGGACCGTCGGGTGTTTCAAGAGCCGGGATCAGGCCCCCCGGATTCAGCCGCCTGTATCCGGCGCTGTCCTGCTGTCGCGTGCTGCGGTCCACAAGGCGCGTGCGATAGGGCTGTCCCAGCTCCTCCAGAACCAGCCGGACGATCAGCGAGGCATTGTCAGGGGCATAGTGCAGGACATACATGAATGCGCTCCGGGCGGTGCTTCCCTTATCTTCCGGCCGCAACACGCAAGCGAGGCGGAAAGCGACCCTTCGCGGCGGATTCCGCGACGGGGCGGTTTTCCCTCGCACCTGTTCCGCATCTTGCCTATAACTCCGGCGCAACCGCGATGGAGTGAGACATGCCCACCGACCTATCCCCGATGGACAAGGCGAAGTATGCGGCCGCGAAGCGCGCCGTGGAATTTGTCGAGCCGGGAATGCGCGTGGGGCTTGGCACCGGATCGACCGCCGCGTGGATGGTCAAGTGCCTCGGTGAACGGGTGCGCAATGAGAGGTTGAAGATCACCGGTGTTCCGACGTCGGATAGAACCGGCGCGCTTGCGCGCAAGGAAGGCATCAACGTCGTTTCGCTGGAAGAGGCGCGCTGGCTCGACCTGACGATCGACGGAACCGACGAATTCGACCCCGAACTCAACCTCATCAAGGGCGGCGGCGGCGCCCACTTGCGCGAAAAGATCGTCGCGACCGCGTCGGACCAGATGATCGTGATCGCGGATTCCGGCAAGGCGGTAGAACATCTCGGCGCCTTTCCTTTGCCGGTCGAGGTGGTGCCCTTCGGCTGGCAGGCCAGCAAGGCGCTGATCGAGGAGATGCTGGTGTCGCTTGACGTGCTCGGTCGCGACGTGACGCTGAGGATGAACGGCGACATGCCCTATGAAACCGACGAGGGCAACCGCATCCTGGATCTGCATCTTGGCCGCATCGGCAACCCGCGACAGATGGCTCTTGTGCTGAATCAGGTGCCGGGTGTGGTTGAAAACGGGCTTTTCATCGATATCTGTGATCGTGTGATCGTCGGCTTTGGCGACGGCAGGGTGGAAACCCGCGACATCAACAGCGGCACGGTCGAACGCGGGCGGGTTGAGTTTGCGGAAACGGAGAACCTCTTCGCCGATCTCGGGGAGTGAGGTCAGCGCTGGGGGGCCGCATGGCGTTCGACTACGATCTCTTTGTCATCGGCGGTGGGTCGGGCGGCGTGCGCGCGGCGCGGATCGCAAGCGGTGAGCATGGCGCCAAGGTCGCCCTGGCCGAGGAATACCGGCTCGGCGGAACCTGCGTCATCCGGGGCTGCGTGCCGAAGAAGCTGATGGTCTTCGCCTCGTCCTACAAGGGTGCGATGGAGGATGCGCGGTCCTATGGCTGGAAGGTGAAACAGGGCCCGTTCGACTGGCCCGCTTTTCGTGTCAGGCTGGACGCGGAGCTTGACCGTCTCGAAGCCGCCTACCGGTCCGGCCTGACGGACGCGAACGTCACGATCCACGATTGCCGCGCGACGGTTGATGATGCGCATCGCGTCAAGCTCGCCACGGGCCAGACAGTGACGGCAAAGCACATCCTCATCGCCACGGGCGGGCATCCCTTCTTGCCGGACCTGGCCGCGAAGGCCGGAGCGATGACCTCGAACGACATCTTCAGGATGGAGACCCTGCCGAAATCCGTGCTGATCGTCGGCGGCGGCTTCATCGCCTGCGAATTTGCCTGCATCCTCAACGGCCTCGGCGTCGATGTCACGCAATACTATCGTGGCGAACAGATCCTGCGAGGCTTTGACGGCGAGGCGCGTGGACATATTGCCGAACACATGCGCGACGCGGGTATCAACCTGCATGTCGGCACGGACGTGATCGAAATGAAAGCGGTGGACGGCGGCACCTGGGTGAAGACCACTGACGGCCGCGAAGCTGTTCACGAGAAGGTGGTCTACGCGACCGGCCGGGTTCCGAACACCAGGGATATGGGGCTGGAAAACCTAGGAGTGAAGCTTGGTCGCCGTGGCGAGATCGTCGTCGATGAATGGTCGCAGACCGCCATTCCGTCGGTCTTTGCCGTGGGCGACGTAACCGACCGGATCAATCTGACGCCGGTCGCGATCCGCGAGGGGCATGCCTTCGCCGACACCATCTTCGGCGCGAGGCCCACCAGGGCCGATCACGAACTGGTGCCGAGCGCTGTCTTCACGCAGCCCGAATTCGGAGCCGTCGGGATGACCGAGGAAGCCGCCCGCGACGACCGCCCGATCGAGGTTTACGCGACCTCGTTCCGGCCGATGCGCTCGGCCTTTGCGGGCCGGTCGGATCGTGTGATGATGAAACTCATTGTATGTGCGAAATCGCGCAAGGTCATGGGATGCCACATCGTGGCGCCCGAAGCGGCCGAGATGATTCAGCTTGCGGCCGTTGCGATCAAGATGGGGGCCACGAAAGAGGATTTCGACCGGACGGTTGCGGTCCATCCAGTTATGGCCGAAGAATTGGTGACAATGCGCAAGCCGGTCCGGACGGCCTGACCGTGCGAAGCGAAGGGGATGTGGAAGTGAAATTGAGAGGTTGGAACCTGATGTCTGGAAGCGGAGGCCCATGGGGCGGCGGCGGGTCCGGAGGAGATGACGACGACCGGCCAGGAGGCCGCGGTGGTCGCCGTCCGGGCGAGGGGCCGCAAATCCCCGAGATCGAAGAGATCATGAAGAAGGGCGCCCAGCAGATCAAGGTGCTGATGGGCGGACGCGGCGGCGGACGCGGTGCCGGAGGCGGCGGCGGGCCATCGGGTCCGGCCTTCACGCGCGGCACGCTCGGACTCGTGGCGCTTGCAGCGGTTGCGCTGTGGAGTTTCGCGTCGTTCTACACGGTGAAGCCGGAGGAACAGTCGGTCGAACTCTTTCTCGGCAAGTTCTCGTCAATCGGACAGCCCGGCCTGAACTTCGCGCCCTGGCCACTGGTCACGGCGAACGTGGTCCCGGTCACTCCCGAGCGGACCGAGGATATCGGCGTCGGTCGCAGCGAGTCCGACAGCGGGCTGATGCTGACGGGGGACGAGAATATCGTCGATATCGATTTCCAGGTCGTCTGGAACATCAACGACCCGACGAAGTATCTTTTCAACCTCCGCGATCCGGAGCTGACGATCAACGCCGTGGCCGAATCCTCCATGCGCGAGATCATCGCGCAGTCGCAGCTCGCGCCTATCCTGAACCGCGACCGCGGCATCATCGCCGAGCGGCTGAAGGAACTGATCCAGTCCACGCTGGACAGTTACGATTCCGGTCTGAACGTGGTGCGCGTCAACTTCGATCGCGCCGACCCGCCGCGCGAGGTGATCGACGCCTTCAAGAACGTGCAATCGGCCGAACAGCAGCGCGACCGCCTGCAAAAGGAAGCGGACGCCTACGCCAACACCGTGCTTGCCGGCGCCCGCGGTCAGGCGGCGCAGCTGCTGGAGGAAGCGGAGGGCTATCGCGCCCAGGTGGTCAATCAGGCCGAAGGTGAAGCAAGCCGTTTCTCCTCGGTGCTGACTGAATATCGCAAGGCGCCCGAAGTCACGCGCAAGCGTCTCTATCTCGAGACGCTGGAAGAGGTGATGGGACGGGTGGACAAGGTGATCATCGACGAAAACCAGGGCGGGCAGGGTGTCGTACCCTACCTGCCACTCAACGAACTTGGCCGCAAAACCGACGGAGGGTCGAACTGATGAACCGCGTCACCCTTCTTTTGCCGATCGTCGTCCTCGTCATCGCGGCGGCGCTTTCGTCCATCTTCATCGTCGACGAGCGTGAAAAGGCGCTGGTGCTTCAGTTCGGCCAGATCAAGGCCGTGCGCAAGGATCCCGGGCTCTACTTCAAGCTGCCGATCATCCAGGAGGTGGTCCGCTACGATGACCGTATTCTTGGGCTTGATGTCGACCCCCTGGAAATCACGCCGCTCGATGACAGACGTCTTGTCGTCGACGCCTTCGCGCGCTACTTGATCGTCGATGTGCAGCGCTTCCGCCAGGCCGTCGGCGCGTCGGGTCTGGCGCTTGCCGAACAGCGGATCGACACGATCCTCAGGGCGCAGACGCGCGAGGTGCTGGGTTCGGTCACATCCTCCGAGATCCTGTCGTCGGACCGTGCCGGACTTGCCGCAAGCATCCGCGATGCGTCGCGCAACGAGGCGAACTCGCTGGGTGTGGAGATCATCGATGTGCGGCTTAAGCGCACCGACCTGCCGGAACAGAACCTCGACGCAACCTTCGCCCGGATGCGGGCGGAACGCGAACGCGAGGCGGCGGACGAGGTCGCGCGCGGCAACGAAGCCGCGCAGCGCGTGCGGGCGCAAGCCGACCGTACCAAGGTCGAGCTTGTCTCGGACGCGCAGCGCCAGGCCGAGATCATCCGCGGTGAGGCGGACGCCCGCCGCAACGCGGTCTTTGCCGAGGCCTATGGTTCGGACCCCGAGTTCTTCGACTTCTACCGCTCGCTCGCGGCGTATCGGGCGGGGCTTCTGGCCGGCAACTCGACCATGGTCATGGCGCCGGACAGCGAGTTCTTCGACTATTTCAAGTCGCCTGAAAAGCGGTAGCGATGGGGGGCTTCGCGCTCATCCTTCTGGCTCTTGGTCTCGTCCTGTCGCTGGAGGGACTGGTGCTTGCACTGGTCCCTTCGCGCATCGACGAGATCCTGGAGCTGATCCGCCGCATGCCGGTCGAGATGCGGCGCAATCTTGGCCTTGGCGCGGTTGCACTCGGTCTGGCGCTGATCTGGCTTTCGGGCGGCGTGCCCGGCTAGCGGTCCAGCGCGGTGCAAAGGCTCACAGCGCTATCACATGGAGTTGAGGGATCGCGACGGGCTTTGAATTGCAGTCCGACAAGACTAGCTTGATGTTATGCATCGACAGCTGAAGGCAGACCATCCGCCGCGCTGGCGAAAAATCTAAGGAGTTTGGAGTGGAACCTCAGGTGATGATCCTAAATGGAAACCGAACGCGCCCGGGCGCCATTGCGGCGATGATCTGGGCGCTGATGCTTGCCGTGGTACTCGCTGTCGGACAGGTGGCGCGGGTCGAGGCGCGCGGCGCGCCCGAAAGCTTCGCCGACCTCGCCGATCAGGTCAGCCCCGCGGTGGTGAACATCACGACGTCGACGACGATCGCGGCTCCCGTCGACGGCGGACCGATCGTGCCGAAGGGCTCGCCCTTCGAGGACTTCTTCCGCGATTTCGGCGGTCCCGAAGGCCCGCGCGGCCCGCAGCGCTCGAATGCGCTCGGGTCGGGATTCGTGGTGTCCGAGGATGGCTACATCGTGACCAACAATCACGTCATCGAGGGCGCCGACGAGATCTCGATCGAGTTCTTCTCGGGCCGCAAGCTCGATGCCAAGCTCATCGGCACCGACCCCAAGACCGACATTGCGCTTCTCAAGGTTGAAAGCGACACGCCTCTGCCCTTCGTCAGCTTCGGCGACAGCGACGTCATGCGGGTGGGCGACTGGGTCATGGCGATGGGCAATCCGCTCGGCCAGGGCTTTTCGGTCTCTGCCGGCATCGTCTCGGCGCGCAACCGCGCTCTGTCAGGCACGTATGATGACTTCATCCAGACCGACGCCGCGATCAACCGCGGAAACTCGGGTGGCCCCTTGTTCAACATGGACGGAGAAGTGGTCGGCGTGAACACGGCGATCCTCAGCCCGAACGGCGGGTCGATCGGCATCGGGTTCTCTATGGCGTCGAACGTGGTCTCGAAAGTCGTGGACCAGTTGCAGCAATTCGGCGAAACGCGCCGGGGCTGGCTCGGCGTGCGCATCCAGGACGTGACGCCGGACGTGGCTGAGGCGATGGGGCTGGAAAAGGCCGCCGGCGCGCTCGTCACCGACGTGCCCGACGGTCCGGCCAAGGATGCGGGCGTCGAGGCCGGCGACATCATCACGGCGTTCGACGGTGTCGACGTCGCCGATACCCGTGAACTCGTCCGCCGCGTCGGCGATGCCGAGATCGGGACGGCGGTACGGGTCCTCGTCCTGCGCGACGGCGAAAGCAAGACGCTTCTGGTCACGCTCGGCCGCCGCGAATCGGCCGAAGGCGAAGCGGTCCCGGCCGCCGTCCAGTCGACCGAACCGGTCGAGAAGGACCTGCTCGGCATGAAGCTCGTCGTGCTCGGTGACGATCAGCGCGGCGAACTCGGCCTGCCCGAGGGCACCGAGGGGCTGATCATCACCGACATCGACCAGACAAGCGAGGCGTTCGAGAAGGGTCTGCGGTCTGGCGATCTCATCACGGAAGCCGGGCAGCAGAAGGTCGCCTCGATCGACGATCTCGAAACCCGGATCACCGAGGCCAAGGATGCCGGTCGCAAGTCGCTTCTCCTGCTGATCCGCCGGGGCGGCGATCCGCGCTTCGTGGCGCTTTCGGTCGAATAGCTGCGGGCAGGTTCTGCGAAACGGACGGCGCCCCCTTCATCGGGGGCGCCTTTCTTGTGGATCGGACTCCCAGGAGGCGTGCGTGCATCGCGTGCCGCAGCCTCTGGCAAAGGGCCCGGATTTCGCCTATGTCGGCACGGGTTTGCAGAAAAACGCGGGAAAACGGTCGATGGCGAAGATCACTTATGTAGAGTTTGGCGGAACCGAGCATGTCGTTGATGTGGCCAACGGGCTGACCGTCATGGAGGGCGCGCGCGACAATGGCATTCCGGGGATCGAGGCCGATTGCGGCGGTGCCTGCGCCTGCTCCACCTGTCACGTCTATGTCGATGCCGCCTGGGTGGAAAAGCTGCCGCCGCGCGATCCGATGGAAGAGGACATGCTCGATTTCGCCTATGAACCCGACCCGGTCCGCTCGCGCCTCACCTGTCAGCTCAAGGTCTCGGACGCGCTCGACGGGCTCAAGGTCTACATGCCGGAAAAGCAGATCTGATGCGGCTTGCGGCCGGGCTCCTCGCGGCGCTCGCCGTTCCGCTCGCCGCAGGGCCGGCATCGGCCCAGACCTCACCCGTCTGTTCGGCCGACCCCGCGACGCTTGCCTGCGCGCCCCGCCCGCGGCAAGGGGCGGACGGTATACTGCTGCCCGGCTTCCATGCCTGGTTCGGGGCGCCGACGGACCGATACGGCCACGGCGTCCTTGGGGATGCCGGGGAATGGGGTGCCCTTTATGCGATCCTTCAGGGGTCGGCGGACCACGGCCCCTACGTCTTCGGCCGGGTCACGCTGCCCGCCTCCCGCGTCTTCGAGGATATCGCCCCGCGGCTCTTCGACCTCGACGGCGACGGCACCCCCGAGATCGTCGTCGTCGAGACCGAGATCGCCCGCGGCGCCTCGCTCGCCGTCTACGACTTCACCGGTCATGGCATCGCCCGACGCGCCGCCACGCCCCCCATCGGCCGGACCAACCGCTGGCTTGCTCCCATCGGCGCCGCCGATCTCGACGGCGACGGGCGCGTCGAGATCGCCTATGTCGAGACCCCGCATCTCGGCAGGACGCTGAAGATCGTCCGGCTCGAACGCGGAAAGCTCGTTCCGGTCGCCGAAGCGGGCGGCCTGACCAATCACAGGATCGGCGACCCGTTCATCCAGGGCCGCATCGCCATCTGCGACGGGCGCCCGACGATCCTGACCGCCGATGCCGGCTGGACCCGGATCGTGGCCACGGCCTTCGAGAACGGCAGGCTCGCCTCGCGCCATCTCGCCCCCTATCTCGGACCGGCAAGCTTGGGCAATGTTCCGGGCTGCGACTGACCCTGTGTTTGCCTTGGTCCAAATATCCTGGGGGTCCGGGGGTGAAACCCCCGGCGGATCGGATCGCGTCAGCGATCCGACACATCCATGAGCGCCCGCCAGCCGATGTCGCGCCGGCAGAACCCGCCCGGCCAGTCGATCGCGTCCACCATCCCGTAGGCCGCCGCCCGCGCCTCGGCCAGAGTCGCGCCCCGCGCGGTGACATTCAGCACGCGGCCGCCGGCGGCGATGATCCTGCCTTCGCGACCGGCCGTGCCGGCGTGAAACACCATGTGCCGCGAATCCTCGGGCAGTTCCTCCAGCCCGCGGATCTGCGACCCGCTGGCATAGCCGCCGGGATAGCCATTGGCCGCCATCACCACCGTCAGGGCGTGATCGTCGGCCCAGTTCACGCGGCTGCCGGCCAGCCGCCCCTCGGCGCAGGCATGGATCAGATCGAAGACCTGCGCGCCGAGCCGCATCATCAGGACCTGGCATTCGGGGTCGCCGAAGCGGACGTTGTACTCGACAAGCCGCGCCTTGCCGTCCCGGATCATCAGCCCGGCATAAAGCACGCCCTGGAACGGTGTGCCGCGCCGCGCCATCTCGGCGACCGTCGGCTTGACGATCTCTTCCAGCGCCTGCGCCGCCACCTCATCGGTCAGGACCGGCGCGGGCGAATATGCCCCCATCCCGCCGGTATTCGGCCCGGTATCTCCCTCACCGGCACGCTTGTGGTCCTGCGCGGTGCCGATGGGCAGGATCGTCTCACCGTCGCAGAGCACGAAGTACGAGGCTTCCTCACCTTCCATGAATTCCTCGATCACGACCTCCGCGCCGGCAGAGCCGAACTCGCCGCCCAACATGTCCGCGATCGCGGCAAGCGCCTGATCCTCGGTCTGGGCGACAACCACGCCCTTGCCGGCGGCGAGTCCGTCGGCCTTGATCACGATCGGCGCACCACGGGCGCGGACGTGCTCTGACGCGGCGGCCGCATCGGTGAAGCGCGCATACAGCGCCGTCGGAGCGCACGCCGCATCGCAGATTTCCTTGGTGAACGCCTTCGACGCCTCGAGGCGCGCCGCGGCGGCGGAGGGGCCGAAGGTCAGGATGCCGGCGCCGCGCAGTGCGTCGGCGATCCCGGCGGCAAGCGGCGCTTCCGGTCCGACAACGACGAAATCCACGGCGTTCTCCCCGGCGAAGGCGACGACCGCCGCGCTGTCCATGATGTCGAGATCCGCGCATTCGGCCAGCATCGCGATTCCGGCATTGCCGGGCGCCACGATCAGCCGGTCGCATTTCGGATTCTGCTTGATCGCCCAGGCCAGTGCATGTTCGCGCCCGCCGCCGCCCAGAACCAGAATGTTCATCTTGTCCGCCCCGCCCGTGATATCTGCCCGCTTCTACTGGTCCGGGCCCTGGCCGGCAAGCCGGGGGGGTGGGGCGGGTGCAGAGGGATTCGCTACAATACCGCACAGTTCAGCACTGCAAATGCCCGAAGCCCCCGCCAGATTGCGCAACATTCGCAACATGTTGAACGGCTTCCACCTTGCGCAGCTCCGTCCTCTTGTCCGCCTTGACTCCCTTTCGCACTTCGCCGAAGGCGCCGAAGCCGAGTGAGGGAGTTGCCCCGCCCCGGCATTTCACGCACAACTCGGTCATGGATGACCTGATCGAAGAAACCGGCCCCGGCGCGAATGCCCATGAGTTCACCGTCTCGGAAATCTCCGGGGCGGTGAAGCGCATCATCGAGGGCGAATTCGGCCATGTCCGGGTGCGGGGCGAGATCGGGCGGGTGTCGCGTCCGGCCTCGGGCCACATCTACTTCGACCTGAAAGACGACCGCGCCGTGATCGCGGCCGTGAGCTGGAAAGGTCAGGCCGCACGTCTTTCGGTCAAACCCGAGGAAGGGATGGAGGTCGTCGCCACCGGACGGCTCACGACGTTCCCCGGCCAGTCGAAGTATCAGCTCATCGTCGACGACATTGCCCCCGCGGGCATGGGTGCGCTGATGCTGATGCTGGAGAAACGCAAGGCGGCGCTGGCCGCCGAGGGGCTTTTCGCGGCCGAACGCAAGAAAGCGATCCCCTATCTGCCGGATGTGATCGGTGTCGTCACCTCGCCCTCGGGCGCGGTGATCCGCGACATCCTCCACCGTCTGCGCGACCGGTTCCCGCGCGAGGTGCTGATCTGGCCGGTGGCCGTGCAGGGCGAGAAATGCGCGCCCGAGGTCGCCGCCGCGATCCGGGGGTTCAATGCGCTTGCCCCCGATGGCCCGATCCCGCGCCCCGACCTTCTGATCGTCGCGAGGGGTGGCGGGTCGCTTGAAGACCTCTGGGGCTTCAACGAGGAAGCGGTGGTCCGGGCGGCAGCCGGAAGCGCCATTCCGTTGATCTCGGCCGTCGGGCACGAAACCGATACAACGCTCATAGACTTCGCCGCCGACCGCCGCGCGCCTACCCCCACCGCCGCCGCGGAGATGGCGGTGCCCGTGCGGCTGGAGCTTCTGGCCTGGACGGGCGAGCAGGGCGCGCGGCTTTCGCGCGCCATCGCGCAGCGGACCGAGACGCGCCGCCAACGCCTGACCGACCTTTCCCGCGCCCTTGGCCGGCCAGAGGCGCTTCTCGATCCGGCGCGCCAGCGGCTCGACCTCTGGTCGGACCGTCTCGGACCAGCGCTCGGCTCGGCCGCGACGCGCAAACGGGCCACGTTCAACAGTATCGCCGGCCGGGTGCATCCCGGCCTTCTCGAGCGTATCCTTCAGGCCCGGCGCGAACGGCTCGCGGACCGCGCGCAGCGTCTTGCCCCGGCCCTTGCGCGCCTCTCGCGCGACGCCGCACGCGACAACGGCCGCCGCCGCGCCGACCTGGGCGAGATGGCCGCCCGCCTCGCCGCCGCGCCGAAGGCCCGCCTTGCCGCGCTGGCCGAGCGTCTCGCCGGTCTCGACCGCACCCGCCAGACGCTCGGCTATGCCGAGACTCTGCGGCGGGGCTACGCCGTCGTTTGGGCGGCGGGCGCCGTCGTCCCCACCCGCGCGGCCGCCGAAGCGGCCGGCGCGCTCGAGATCGAGTTCCAGGATGGCCGGCTTTCCGCAGTGACCGGAGCCGCGCCGAAGCCGCGCAAGTCAAGAGATGACCCGCCGGATCAGGGCAACCTCTTCTGACCCGAACGCGTCGCTTGCATTCATTGTGGCGCAAATACTCCGGGGGTCCGGGGGCAGCGCCCCCGGCGCGGCGGACCCTGCAGGACATTCGATCGCGGTCGGCTTACACGCCGAGAATCGGGCCGGGGCAGGCCATCGGCTCGGGGCTCTGCTCCACGGCGATCAGCGGCAGACCGGCGGGGTCGCCGCGGAACCGCGCGAGAAGCCCGGCGTCGCTGTGCCAGAAAGTCCAGCATTGCGGATCGGGATTGTCTTCGTACACAAAGCAGATGTCGCCCGCATCCTCGTACCATTCGCCTTTCCGGCAATCATCGCCCAGGAACGCCCAGATCACCTTTCTTCCCGGAAGATACTGTTCGATGCCATAGGGTTGCCCGCCGGAGTTGTAGTATAGCGTGCGACCCACCGTCACCGCTTCGAACTCCTCGGCGGTCAACTTGTCGCCAGGTTCGGCGGCATGGGCGAGGCCGGCGAAGGCGAGCGCCAGGACGGTCGGTAACGCGAAACGCATGAAGTGCCCCTGCAGCTTGATGAAGGATCGCGGCAAGGATGCCAGAGTGCGGGACGACTGACCAGAGCGTCAGGCCAGTTGCTTCAGTGTCTTCAACCGGCGGTCCATGATCCTGTGCCATGCCGACGGAACCAGCGCGATGGTCGCCATGACAGGCAACGAATACGGCAGGAGCGGCGCCCGCCCGCCCGGTGAGACCTTCAGTTCCGGATAGCGGCGCGTCGGATGGGCGTGGTGATCGGCGTGACGCGGTGCGTTCAGCATCATGAAGCCCGAGGCCGGATGCGGCGCGTCCCAGCTGTGCTGCGGCCCCGCCGGTTCGGGATTGCCCGAGGGCAGGTTGCGCCGCTGCAGGCCATAGTGCTGGACGTAGTCCGACAGGAGAAGCTGCACCTGGGCGTAGGCGCACAGAAGCAGGTAGGCGATCAGCCCGCTGAAACCGAACAGAATGATCACCAGACCGGCGCAAAGCGCCGCGCCGGCAAGGTAGATCGTATATGGGTTGAGGTTCCGCAAGCCCGACGAACCCCGCGCCTCGCGCAGGTTTTCCTCCATCTCGTAACCGGCGACAAAGGCGCCCGGCCAGGCGCGTGCGGCGAAAAGATAGAAGCTTTCGCCCTCGACGGCGGTGTTCGGATCATCGAGCGTCGCCACGAACCGGTGATGCACCAGCCGGTGCGCCGAGGTGTGATGGCCGAAAAGCAGAGAGATATAGACCCACATCCCGGTGCGGAAGAGGCGCTTGTCCGTCCTGTGGATGAGTTCATGCGCGTTGGAGTTCGAGACCTGGCCAAACCACAGGCCGAAGGCGAGGAAGGTCGCGAGCCAGCTGAAAAAGCCAAGGCCCGCGGCGCCCGAGAGCGACCAGACCGCAACGATCAGCAGCGCGAAATGCAGGCCCGCGAGCACGACCGACAGGCGGTCGGCCATCTCTGCAGGTGCGCCATCGGATGCCTCAATGCCCCGGCGCGCCGCGAATTCGTCGATCCCATGCACGATGGCAGTCATCGCGAGCAGGGCCAGAAGGCTCCAGATTCCGCCAAGACCGGCGGCAAGCAGCAGGAACGGTACGGGGCCAAGCGTTGCGATCAGAAACGGCCGGAGCGGATGCCAGCGCGCCCATGCCGCGGCAAGGACGTCGCGTAGCGGGGGTCCTTCCTTGACGGTCTTGCGCTTGCGCCGCGGTTTCTCGACCGGGGTGTCGTCGGTCGTCAGAATCGTCGTGACGGCGGCCTCGGCGGATGTCGCGGACTCGGTGGGGGCAGTCTCGGAGGCGGGGGTCACGACACGCAGTCGCGGCGCGGGTTTCTGCCTGTCCGGCGACGATCGCGCGTCGCGCGGGTCGTCGTCGCCAAGAGACGCGAGAGTGGATTTGATCGCGCGCATCGTGGCGTCGTCGTCTTCGGGTACTGAATTGTTCACGCGGTCTCTCCGAATGCCGGCTGCCGGCACTTTAAGGTCGGTTCCGGGCAAAATCGTGGCAATATCGCTTGTCACGGCGAATTACCGAAACTTTCCGATCCAGGGCACACGATCGTTTCCGCACCGCAGTCACGCGCGCGATTGACGCTGTCTCGCGCAGGTGGCTAAGTCGGTGGAGAAGGGGGCAGCGTGGGTCTTCATCATTTCCTGATCGCAGGCGCGGCGGTTCTTGCGGTCGTTTATCTCGCCGCCTTTACCGCGCGCGACGCGTCCCGGGAAAAGAGCGCGATCAAATCGGGATCGGTCGCGGCACTGGCGCTGGCGGCGCTGGTCCTCGATTCGCCTGCCGCAATCGTTGCGGGCCTCGCGCTGGGCGCCGTCGGCGATTTCTTTCTGTCCCGCCGGGGTGAAAGCGCCTTTCTCGCCGGCATGGCTGCTTTCGCGCTGGGGCATCTGGCCTATGCCGGGGCCTTCGTTCAGTCGGGCGGCTGGCCCGCCGTCGTTCCGGCGCTTGCGCTGATCCTCTTGGCCGCCTCGACCGAATGGTGGCTGGCGCCTCATGCCGGCGGGCTGCGCTGGCCGGTGCGGGGCTATGTCTTGGTGATCACGCTCATGGGTCTTGCGGCGCTGGCGCTGCCCGAACGCTACCTTGCGGCCCGGATCGGTGCGGGTCTTTTCATCCTGTCCGACCTGATGCTGGCGTTCCAGATATTCGTCGTGAAGCGGATCGGCGCACAGCGTATTCTTGGCCACCTTCTCTGGATATCCTATTGGGGCGCGCAGGCGCTCATCCTGCTGGGATCGGTTCGCGGGTTCCAGAGCATCGGCTGAGCCCTTCCATCGTTGGGCCAAAACGACTAGTTGGATGGGGTTGAAACCAGCCGGGACCACCAATGTCGTTCTTCAAGAAGCTCAAGGACAAGCTTTTCAAATCCTCCTCGAAGCTTGAAGAGGGGCTTGAGGCGATCGTCGCCGAGGCCGCGGAGGACGAAGAAACGGTGGAGTTGGCCGAGGTCGGCGGCGAAACGCCCGCAGATCGCGCCACAGAACCGGAACCGGAGCCAACGCGCGAGCCTGAGCCAGTCCCCGCACCCAAGCCCGAGCCCGCCCCTACACCTGAGCCGGAACCAGTGCCCGCCCCGGAGCCGGAGCCCGAACCCGAACACGTGCCGGAGATCGAACCCGAGGAGAAGCCGTCTCAGCCGCCCGCTCCGCCGGAAATCCCGCGCCCCGAGCCCGAAACGCCGCCGGCGCCACCCGATGAAGCGCCGCCGGAGCCCGACGAGATACCTGCGCCCGCACCGGTCGAGATACCGGGTCCGGGGCCGCTTGAGATTCCGGGAGAGGAGATTGGTGTCTCGGCCGCGCCTCTGGCCGAAAAGCCCGGCATTCTGGGCCGGTTTTTCAAGCGGGCGCCCGCCGCGCCCCGCCGCGTCCTTGACGACGCGATGCTCGAAAGCCTCGAGGAGCTTCTGATCGGGGCCGACATGGGCGTCGACACGGCCCTGCGGGTCGCGGCCAATCTGGCCCAAGGCCGGATGGGCAGGAAGCTTTCGGTGGATGAGATAAAGGCGCTTCTGGCCGGTGAGATCGCGCGGATCATGGAGCCGGTCGCCAAGCCGATGCCGCTTTACGCCACCAAGCCGCAGGTCGTGCTGGTCGTGGGCGTCAACGGATCGGGCAAGACGACGACCATCGGCAAGCTTGCCAGCCAGTTCCGCGCCGCCGGCAAGAAGGTGGTGATCGCGGCAGGCGACACCTTCCGCGCCGCCGCCGTCGAACAGCTGCAGGTCTGGGGCGACCGCGCCGGAGTGCCGGTGATGACCGCGCCCGAAGGCTCCGACCCGGCCTCTCTCGCCTTCGATGCGATGACGAGAGCGCAAGCGGACGGAGCCGACCTTCTGATGATCGACACCGCCGGACGTCTGCAGAACCGGCAGGATCTGATGGAGGAACTGGCCAAGATCGTCCGGGTGATCCGCAAGAAGGATCCGGACGCGCCGCACAACACGCTTCTGGTCCTCGATGCGACGACAGGCCAGAACGCGCTTTCCCAGGTCGAGACGTTCCAGAAACTCGCCGATGTCTCGGGTCTCGTGATGACCAAGCTCGACGGCACCGCCAAGGGCGGCGTGCTGGTGGCGCTTGCCGACCGCTTCGGCCTTCCGATCCACGCGATCGGCGTTGGCGAGAAGATCGACGACCTGTCGCCCTTCGATCCCGACGACTTCGCCCGCGCGCTGGTGGGGGCGGGGGAATGAAGATGATGGCGGTCTCAGACGTTCTCGCGCAGCCCGGCATGGGCGCGCGCGCTGAAGATGCGGGCCTGGTCCCCGTCGCGTTGCCACCCGACGCAAGAAACGTTCCGGGCGATGCCGTTCTTTCGTATGCGATCGACGCTGATCCGCCGCACCGCCCGGTCGTAGGCGTCGCCCGCCGTGTCAGGCTGCGCGACGGGGCTGTCCTGATCGACCATTGCGCGGCGACGGCCGATTGTGAATCCGCCCCGGTCATGCGCGTCATGCTGACGGACCTCTTGGCCTTCTACGCCGACCTGGAGGACGGGGCCGGATTGCTGGCGACACCGGCGCGGATATCGGTGGCGCATGACAAGGACGACCCGGCAGCAACACTCGACGGCATCATTGCCGCGTTCGACTCATTGGGCCATGACTGAGGCCCGCTGCTTCGAACCATGCAAGCGAAGCCAGCCCGGAACGACGCCTCTCCACGGAGTATGCCCGATGTCCGCACAGCGCGCGCTGCCTGACTTCAAGATGATTGCCGTCATCCTCGGACTCGGCCTTTCCGGGCCGGTGGACGCCCAGACCACGGCGCGGATGACCGAAGGCGTCTGTAGCGCAAGCTGGGCCGCTTTTGCGGCTCTTGCCGACATGCCAGCCGAAGCGGAGGGCGGGCTGAAACCCGAGGTGACGCCGCAGGGCTGGTGCCGGGTGGAAGGGTTGCGATACGAGAGGGCCGGTCCGGTCACCACCGAAGCGCGGCGGTTCGAGTGGCGTGGCGCGGGACTTGACCGGTTCATCGGGCAGCGCCTTCCGCCGACCGCCCTTGAGGTGCGCATTGACGACATCCGCGTCATCCCGGCGCCCGGCGATGTTGTCATGGACTATCTCTTTCGCGCGCAGTCCCAACATAACGGCATCGACCTTGCCGGTTCGGCGCATTGGGACGCGGGCGCAAGGCGACTTGTCCTTGACGGTCTAACCATCGACTTCCCTGGCGACAACGAGCTCTCGGCAAGCTTCGCGATTGAAAAGGTCGACCTCTCGTCTGCATCCGCGATGCAGATGAGCGCGGGCACCATGGCGCTGAGTGACCTCACTCTCGACATCACGAGCCACGGATTGTTCGAGAACTACGTGCTTTTTCCGTTTGGCCCCGTAGTGCTGGAAAGCGGCGGCGATCCCGAAGCGCAGGTGGCCGAACTGAAGAAGGAGGCGCGGGCGGTCATCGCCGGTCTGCCGGAGTCGTCGTTTCCGGCGCCCACCCGCGCGGCGTTGGGCGAGCTAGTCGCCGATATGCCGAACCCGGCGGGCAGGCTTCATCTTCACATCGCGGCGCCGCAAGGCTTCGGCGCGGCGCGGCTGACCCGGTTCGCCCTGACCGGTCTGCCCCAGACTGTGGCCGAGGTGACGCCGATTTTCGACGGCGTGACCGTCGAAGCGCGCTATCTGCGCAGCAGGGAGGCCGTCGAATGATCATTGGCCCGGTCGGTCATGCACGCTATTCCGACCCAATCCTTTCCGAAACAGGCTTGATGACCCACAGCACGACCACTGCGACGACGGTTGCAACGAGCGCCAGCGCGAGGTTGCCGGTGCCGCAGGAAAGGCCCACCGCGCCTGCCATCCACATGCCCGCGCCCGTCGTGAGACCCTTTATCCGTCCGCCGCTGGATATGATCGATCCGGCGGCCAGAAAGGCGACACCGGCCGTGACCGCTTCGATCATGCGCAGGGGGTCGGCATTGCCGGCGTCGCCCGCACGTTCGGCCACCTCCATCAGTTCAAGGGCGATCAGTGCGAACAGGCACGCGGCGAGGGAGATAAGCATATGGGTCCGCAGGCCGGCGCTGCTTGACTTCATCTCGCGCTCGAAGCCGATCACGCCGCCGAACATCGCGGCAGCGGCAAGCCGGATAAGCACCAGAATGAACGGCGTCGCCCGAAGATCAGCGTCGAATTCGCGCCCGAGCGCCGAGAGAACGTCCATGATCACCTCTGTTGCACCTCCTTCCAACGCGCGGCCGGCCCCCTGGTTCCGGAGCGCGATGTGAGCGCATGGCTCGTCTCGCTCGAGGGCACCGAGGCTGGACGGCATGTCGCGCTGGCGCTCGCACTGCTGGCCGCCTTCCTGCACGCGCTATTCGGCGCGTTGCAGAAGGGACGCCACGATCCCTGGCTCAGCCGCGCCGCCATCGACGCCAGCTATTGCGTCATGTCCGTCCCCTTCGCCTTGTTCGTCGTCCCCTGGCCCGAGCCGCACATGTGGCCGATCTTTGCCGGCGCCTTCCTGATCCACGCGGCCTACAAGTACGCGCAGGCGATGACCTACAGCCGGGGCGCGTACGCGGTGGTCTATCCGGTCGTGCGCGGCACCGGCCCCTTCTTCGCCGTGATCGGGGCAGGGCTTCTTTTCGGCGAACACTTCACGTCCGGCCAGTGGATGGGCGTCGGTGTGCTGATGGCCGGGATCTTCGGACTGGCGATCTACAACCTGCGCACCGTCACCGTGGATCGCGACACGATGATCCCCGCGCTTGCCTGGGCGGTCGTCACCGGCGCATTCGTGGCACTCTACACGACCTATGACGCCTACGGCATCCGGGCCACTGCTGATCCCTTCACCTTCCTTGCCTGGTTCTTCATGATCGACGGCGTCTTCATGCCGGTCTATACCCACAGCCGTTGGCGGCACCTTTCGTCATCGGAACTGGTGCCCCTGCTTCAACGGGGTGTAGTCGGCGCCCTGGTCGCCTATTTCAGCTTCGGCGCCATCATGCTGGCGACGCGGCTTGACAAGGTGGGCGAGGCTGCGGTGCTGCGGGAAACCTCCACGGTCTTTGCCGCCGGCATCGCCTGGGTGATGCTCGGCGACAGGGTGGGTCCGCGGCGGCTGACATTGATGGCGCTGATCGCCGCGGGCGCGGTGATCGTGAAACTGACGGGATAGGGCGATGGCAGGCAGAAAGATCAATCCATGGCTGAAACTCGGGCTGGAGCTTGGCCCGGTGATCGCCTTTTTCGCAGCCTTCGTGTGGTTCAAGGATCAGAAGGTGACGATCGGCGGCACGGAATACGGCGGCTTCATCCTGGCGACGGCGGGATTCGTGCCGCTGCTTGTCGTCTCGACACTGATCCTCTGGCGGCTGACGGGGCGGCTTTCGCCGATGCAGATCGCGACACTTGTGCTGGTGATCGTGTTTGGCGGTCTTTCGGTCTGGTTCAACGACGAGCGCTTCTTCAAGATGAAGCCGACGCTGATCTACCTGCTCTTTGCCGGCATCCTCGGCTTCGGCCTTCTTCGCGGCAAGTCCTACCTCGCGCTCGCCATGGACGAGGCGATGCCGCTGGAACACGAGGGCTGGATGATCCTCACCCGCCGTCTCGCCGGCTTCTTCGCCGGACTTGCGGTGCTGAACGAGGTGATCTGGCGCACCATGTCCGATCAGGCCTGGGTCAACTTCAAGACGTTCGGGCTGACGGCGGCGATCTTTGTGTTCTTCATGGCGCAGGGCCGGCTCTTTCAGCGCTATGCGGTGGAAGAGAAGGACCGCTGACGTGGCGGCTCAGATGGCCTCGATGGTGACCTTGTCCTTGTAGAACGCCAGGTGCCCGGCGATCGCCTCAAGCCCCGCCTTCGGCGTCTCGTAGCTCCAGGCGGCGTCGGTGATTGGCTTGCTCTTGGTCACGATGGTGAAATAACGCGCTTCGCCCTTGTGCGGGCAGGTCGTGCTCGTGGCGCTCCGGTCCAGAAACGCCATCGCGACGTCGGCGCGCGGGAAATAGATGACCGGAGGATGGCCGTTCTCGTTCAGTTCGACGGCATGCGTGGTCTCGGCGATCACCGCGCCGCCGGCCCGGACAACCCAGGTGCCGCCGGGTTCTCGGATGCGGATATGGTCGGGCATGGTCTACCTCCGTCGGAGCATCGCTCCGTTTCAACCTCGTTTATATCAGAGCGGGCGCGTCACGTCGCCCAGCCATTGCCGCGCCGCGTCGGACAGCCGCGGGCCAATCCTTTCGGCCACCTCCGCGTGGTAGACGTCCAGCCAGGCGCGCTCGGCATCCGTGAGCGCGTCCTTGTCGATCAGCCGCCGGTCGATGGGCACGAAAGTCAGCGTGCGGAAGCTGAGCATCTTGCGATGGCCGTCGCCGCCGGGTAGGTGCGCGGCCTCCTCGACCAGAACGAGGTTCTCGATCCGGATGCCGAAGGCGCTTTCGCGGTAGTAGCCGGGCTCATTGGAGAGGATCATGCCCTGCTCCAGCGGGACGTCGGAGCGGCGCGACAGGCCCGCCGGTCCTTCGTGGACGGAAAGGTAGGCGCCGACGCCATGGCCGGTGCCGTGATCGAAGTCTTGCCCCGCCAGCCAGAGCTTGTAGCGCGCGATGGCGTCGAGATGCACCCCCGCCAGCCCCACCGGCCAGCGCAGGCGGGAAATCGCGATCATGCCCTGCAGCACGCGCGTAAAGGCGGCGACCGCCTCGGGATCGGGGCGGCCGACCGCAATGGTGCGGGTGATGTCGGTCGTGCCGTCCAGATACTGGCCGCCTGAATCGATCACCACGACTTCACCGTCACCCAGCGGCCTGTTGGTTTCGTTGCTCACACGGTAATGCATGATCGCGCCGTGCGGGCCGGAGCCGCAGATCGTCTCGAAGCTGATTTCCTTCAAGACATTGGTCGCGCGACGGAACCCTTCGAGCGCCTTGACCACGTCGATCTCGGTCAGCTTGCCCTTCGGCGCCTCGGCATCGAGCCATGCGAGGAACTCGACCATCGCGGCGCCATCCCTCAGATGCGCCTCGGTCATCCCGGCGATTTCGGCGGCGTTCTTGCGGGCCTTGGGCAGAAGACAGGGATCAGCGCCCGCGACGACGGCGATCCCCGCCTCTTCCAGTTCCGCGGTGACTTGCAGGGGCGCGGTCGAGCGGTCCACCCGGACCGGTCCCTTGAGCGTCCGCAGGGCGGGTGCGAACGCGGCCGGCGGGCGGATCGTGACGTCGGGCCCCAGATGCACGCGCACCTCGTCCGAGAGTTTCTCGGGCGCGACGAAAAGCGTGAGCCGACCGGTTGCATGAAGGATGGCGAAAGCCTGCACCACCGGATTGCGCTCGATATCCGAGCCGCGGATGTTGAGCAGCCACGAGATCGAGTCGGGCATGGTCAGGATGGCGGAGGTTTGCCCGGCCTTGTCCAGTTCCGCGCCAAGCCGCTTGCGTTTGTCGTCATGGCTTTCGCCGGCATAGTCCAGCGGCTGGATCGCGACGGGCCCGAGCGGCGCGGGAGGGCGATCCGTCCAGATCAGATCCACGAAATTGCTTTCCGGGCAAAGCTCTATGCCCGTATCCTCAAGTTCAGCCCTGATCTCGGCGATGTCCTTGACCGTGTGAAGCCAGGGATCGAAACCGACACGCGCGCCTTCGGGCAGATGCTGCGCGATCCAGCCGCCCGGCTTCGTGTCTGGCCAGGGAACCGGGGTGAAATGATTGAGATCGACCTGCGACTTCACCTGCGTGCGGTAGCGTCCGTCGATGAACACGCCCGCGATCTTCGGCAGGACGATGCAGAACCCCGCCGAGCCGGTGAAGCCGGTCAGCCAGGCGAGCCGCTGGTCGGCGGGGGCGACGTATTCGCCCTGATGGGCGTCGGCGCGCGGCACGACGAAGCCGTCAAGCCCGGCTTTCGCCAGCTCGCGGCGAAGTGCGGCGAGGCGGGGCGGGCCTTGTTCCGGGCGGGCGGAGGTTTCGAAGGTCTGGAACATCAACTGGCCCGCTTCATCCCCATGACCCTGGCGCGGGCCCGCGGGTCGCTGTCGAAGAGGCTGGCGAGCTGTTCGGTCATGGCGCCCGCAAGTTGCTCCACATCGGTGATCGTCACCGCGCGCTGGTAGTAGCGCGTGACGTCATGGCCGATGCCGATGGCGATCAGTTCCACGGCGCGGCGGCGCTCTACCATCGCGATCACGTCGCGCAGGTGTTTTTCCAGATAATTCGCGGGGTTGACCGACAGTGTTGAGTCGTCGACGGGTGCTCCATCGGAAATCACCATGAGGATCTTGCGCTGTTCGGGCCGGCCGGTCATACGCCGATGCGCCCATTCCAGCGCCTCGCCGTCGATATTCTCCTTCAACAACCCCTCCTTCATCATCAGCCCGAGATTGGCGCGCACCCGCCGCCAGGGGGCGTCGGCGCCTTTGTAGATGATGTGGCGCAGGTCGTTGAGGCGCCCGGGCTGCTGCTGTCGGCCCGCCGACAGCCAGCGCTCGCGGCTTTGTCCGCCTTTCCAGGCGCGGGTGGTGAAGCCGAGAATCTCGACCTTGACCTGGCAGCGTTCCAGCGTGCGCGCCAGCACATCGGCGCAGATCGCGGCGATGGAGATGGGGCGGCCGCGCATGGAGCCGGAATTGTCGAGCAGGAGCGTCACCACGGTGTCGCGGAACTCCATGTCCTTCTCGACCTTGAAACTGAGCGGCGTCGTCGGGTTGGCGACGACGCGGGCAAGGCGGCCGGCATCGAGGATGCCTTCCTCGCGGTCGAATTCCCAACTGCGGTTCTGCTGCGCCTGCAGGCGGCGCTGGAGCTTGTTGGCTAGCCGGCTGACTGCGCCTTTCAGGGGTTCGAGTTGCTGGTCCAGATAGGCGCGCAGGCGTTCGAGTTCGGCGGGTTCGGCAAGGTCTTCGGCCTTTGTTTCTTCATCGAAATCAGTTGTGTAGACCGCATAGTTCGGGTCCGCGTCGGAATGCGGGGCGGGAGGCGGCGGCTCCAGCGGCGCCTCGCCGTCGGGCATCTCGGCCTCTTCGCCTTCCTCCATGTCGGCCATTTCGTCCATGGTGACATCGGCCTGAGAGCTGTCCTCCTCTTCTTCCTGGCTGCGCTCGGGCGAGGCGTCGGCCTCTTCGGACTGATCGTCGCCTTCTTCGCTGTCGGGGCTGTCCTCGTCCTCTTCGGTTTGCGCCTCGTCGCCTTCGGCGTCATCCTCCATGTCCGGGTCGTCGCCCAACTGGTCGCCGTAGCCGAGATCCTTGATCACCTGACGGGCGAGCCGGGCGAAGGCGATCTGATCGGCCAGCGCGTCCTTGACATGGTCGAGCGTGCCGCCCGCCTGTTCTTCGATGAAGGGCCGCCAGAGTTCCATCACGTTCTCCGCCCCGCCCGGCATCTTGCGTCCCGTCGCGAGGTGGCGGACAAGATAGCCCGCCGCCTGAGCGAGCGGCGCGTCCTGTGCCGCGCGGATCTGGCCATAGCCCTTGCGCTCCGCCTCCGCCCCGATCTTGGCGTCGATATTGCCGAGCGTGCCGGGCATCGCCCGCGCACCCACGGCCTCGCAGCGGGCGATCTCCATCGCTTCGTAAAGATCGCGCGCCATCTGGCCCTGCGGCGCGTATTTCTGCGCCACGCCCTCGTCATGGTGCCGCCGTCTGAGCGCCAGCGCATCCGCCGTGCCGCGCGCGATCAGCACCTCATCCCGCGTCATCCGGCGCGACACCTGCGGCAGGCGCATCGCCTCGCCGGTCAGGCCCGGCGGATCGACCGAATAGGTGACGGTCAGGTCGGGGTCGTCGGCCATCGTCTTGGTGGCCTCGGCGAGGGCCTTCTTGAAGGGATCGGCGGGGTTGTCGGAGGGTTTGGTCATGGTGAGAGGTAAATCAGTCGGTTCCAATTAGGCTTATGGATTGAAACCAACTCCTTTTCGAGTTCTTCCGCAATCTTGGCGGTTTCCACTTCGTACCAAGCCATCAAGACGTTGGACGTGATAAAGGCAGTGCGCTGAGTCTTGTCGGGAATGATCGAAAGAAGTTCACGATGCATTGTGTGGCCATCATCGCCACCCACGTAGTTCCTCTTCCGATTCCGTAGTCCCTTTTTGCCGCGAGCGATTCCAATATAGACGCGCTGCCTCTCGAAAAAGAGTGCGTACACACCAGGAGAGTACGGTGGTTTTGCGGTTCCCAATGCTGTCGCAAGCTCTAAGCGAAGGTGGTCATCGACAATTTGCTTGAGTGCGCTGAGGTCCACTATCTCGCCTCACCTTATACTCTGGCTCGCCGCACTCTCCGGCAGTTCCTCGTCGAAGCAGCGCTGGTAGAACTCGGCCACCGTCTGCCGCTCAAGCTCGTCGCACTTGTTGAGGAAGGTGAGCCGGAAAGCATAGCCCACATTGCGGAAGATCTCGGCGTTCTGGGCCCAGTTGATGCAAGTGCGCGGGCTCATGACCGTCGAAAGGTCGCCGTTCATGAAGGCGGTGCGCGTGAGATCGGCGACCGTCACCATCTGCGAAATCGTCTTGCGGCCCTTGTCGGTGTTGTAATGCGGGTTCTTGGCCAGCACGATCGCGGTTTCGGCGTCGTGGCTCAGGTAGTTCAGCGTCGCCACCATCGACCAGCGGTCCATCTGCGCCTGGTTGATCTGCTGGACGCCGTGATAGAGCCCGGTCGTGTCGCCGAGGCCCACGGTGTTCGATGTGGCGAAAAGCCGGAAAGACGGGTTCGGCGTGATGATCTCGTTCTGGTCCAGAAGCGTCAGCTTGCCGTCATGCTCCAGAATCCGCTGGATCACGAACATCACGTCGGCGCGGCCGGCATCGTACTCGTCAAAGACGATGGCGACGGGGTTGCGCAGCGCCCAGGGCAGGATGCCTTCGTGGAACTCTGTCACCTGCTTGCCATCGCGAAGCTTGATCGCGTCCTTGCCGATAAGGTCGATCCGGGAGATGTGGCTGTCCAGGTTGACCCGCACGCAGGGCCAGCTCAGATGCGCGGCGACCTGTTCGATATGGGTCGACTTGCCGGTGCCATGATAGCCCTGGATCATCACCCGGCGGTTGTAGGCAAACCCGGCGAGAATGGCGAGCGTCGTGTCGGGATCGAATTTGTAGGTCTGGTCGATCTCAGGGACGCGATCGGTCTTTTCGGCAAACCCCCGCACCTTCATCTCGGTGTCGATCCCGAACACCTCCCGGACAGAGATTTCCTCGGTGGGTTTCGCAGTCGTATCCAGCATCGTATCCGCCATGTCCTGATTGGCCCCGGCCATGCGGAGCGCGCCACCCGGCTTTGATGGATCATATCGCCGGGGGGTGCAAGAGGAGCGGGCGAAGTCCGCCCGGCAGCCGGCGAGATCACGCGATTGCGAAGTGTTCTGGCGCAACTTTTACCCAAGTCGGCCGTAGTTCCGGGCATAGTCGCCTGCGATGGCGCAGGCCAAACGAAAAGGGAGATGGATATGACACGCAGAGGATTTCTGGCGATTGGCGGGGCGGCGGCGGCGCTGATCGCGGGCCGCGGCGGAGCCTTCGCCGCAGAGAGCTTCGAGATCACAAAGACCGAGCAGGAGTGGCGCGAGATCCTGACCGACGCGCAATTCAGGGTTCTGCGCGAGGAAGATACCGAAAAGGCGTTCTCGAGCCCCCTGGATACCGAAAAACGTGCGGGCACCTTCCATTGCGCCGGCTGCGACCTGCCGCTCTACTCCTCGAAGGCCAAGTATGACAGCGGCACCGGCTGGCCGTCATTCTGGGAGCCGCTGCCGAACGCGATCGGCACGAAGGCCGACTGGGGCATTCTCGGCAAGCGGACCGAGGTTCATTGCCGCCGCTGCGGCGGGCATCTTGGCCATGTCTTCAATGACGGGCCCGAGCCGACCGGCAAGCGCTATTGCATGAACGGCCTCGCGATGGTGTTCAAGCCGGCCTGACCGTCTGCGCATTTCATGCTGAAGCGCTGCGACGCCCCTGCGCATCGCGGCGCCATACTGCCCCCGGACAAGCAGAAGGGGGCAGCATGGCTTTTCTCAGGCGCATGACGATAGCGGTGATGGTCGGGCTCAGCGGGGCGGCGGTCATGGCCGCGCTGAACTGGGGCCACAATTTCGTCCATGAAGGGCCGCTGCTGCTCGGTGGCGCCTTCGGGGGTGCGGTCCTGGCGGGCCTTGCTTTCGCCGGCCAGTTCGGCGCCCGCTGGCCGGTGTCGATCTTCGGGTCGTTGGCAGCGACCGTGTTCGGGTCGGCGATCGGCGCACTGCTGGTGATGCCGCAGGCCGAGGCGTTGCTGATCGGGCCGAACTTCGTGATCGGGAGCCTGCTCGATTCACCGTTGCTGCTCATCTTCTGGATGGCGACGCAGCTTTCGGCGCATCTCGCCGCGGCGCGGGTCCGGCGACTTTGCTGCTAAAGCGGCATGACCCTGGGCGGAATCGTAATTCGCCCGGGGCCATTCCGCCTCAGTCCCGGAAGTTCCGGCTGACCTTGATCTGGTCCCAGGCCCAGACCACCTCTTGCAGCCGCTCCTCATCGGCGCGGTTGCCGCCGTTCATGTCGGGGTGAAGATCCTTGACGAGCGACTTGTACTGCCTGCGGATCTCGGGCCGGGTCCAGCTATCCTTCGCTTCGAGAATGTCCAGCGCCTTGCGCTCGGTCGGGGGCAGCTTGCGGCCGACGGCGGCGCGGCCGGGGTTCTGGGTCGCGTTCGCGCCCAGAATCTCCATTGGGTCCTCGATGCCAAGCCGGGCCCAGGCGCGGTCCTCGTCGCCGCGTTTGCCGAAGGGCTTGGTCTCGCGGCCCCAGACGCGGTCCTTGTCGAGAAACGTCTGGAACTCCTCATCCGTCTGGCCCTGGAAGAAGTTCCATTTGAGGTTGTATTCGCGAATGTGCTGGCGGCAGAACCAGAAGAAATCGTCCAGCCGGTCGGGTGACTTCGGCGCGCGGTACTGGCCCGCCTCGGTGCAGTCGGCGCGATCGCATGCACGCGTCGAGGTCTCGAACGCGCCGGACATGCCGCCACGGCCCTTGGTCCGGCGCTTCTTGTCGGACGCGGCGGAAATGTCAAAACCGAAAGGGTCTGATCTGGTCATGCTCGGGCCTCGGTATTGTCATTTTGGACTCGGGGGCCAGAGTTTAGGCTATTTCGCGGCGTGTTGAAGAGGGGACGGCGAAAAAACTTCGCAGAATACGAGACGCGAGCTGATTTCGGCGGCCGCACGCCACCAGTTGCAGCGGATCGGCTGCTCTTGGACGGTGGCGTGCGGCCTGTCCTCGACGCGAAGCGGCGCTGTGAGCCTGTTCCGCGAGGATCCGTGTTGATCGGCGGTCTGAAGGCAAAAGCTGCTTGCCGCCATGTGCCTTCGGACCGGCTCCTGTCGGGAGCGTTCACGAAGTGTCCGGACGTGCCATCGGTGGGGCAAGGGAATTGTGATCGGATTGTGGCGAAATCAGGTCAACCGCGCGGCGGGGTCAGCTTACGGTCCGGGCATGTCATTGAAATGAAAACGTTTTGAACGCATCCCGGCTTGCAGGCGCGCAGATTGCCGGGTTGGTTCTGTGAGCGCGACAGAGACGTTTGCGCACGCCAATTGTCGAATGTTGAACGACACTCAATGACGTGACGCCGTTCACTTGTCTTCGGCGATTCCGTCGCTCGTCGCCTCGGGCGCGGCCTCCTGCGCCTTGTCCGGCACCTTGTCCGGCGCCTTCGCGCGCAACGGCGGCGCCTTGCCCTCCGGCGCATCGGCCGTCAGCAACCGGCGCGGCGCGCTCGAGATTGCCTCCGGCTTTTCCTGGGCTGGCCGTCGGAACACGAGGACGGAGTGATAGACCGTCACCTTCTTGGTGAAGCCCGAACGCTCCTCCGACGGAAGCGTGTCCGCGCGCAGATACTCCCAACCGTCGCGGCCGAGCGCGTTCATCACGCCGGCGAGCGTGGCGGCAAACCGGTCCACCGGCGTCTTCGCATCGCGTGTCTTTTCACCCCGATTGGGCGCGGGCACCACCTTGTACTCATAAACCTGCATCGTCGCCTCGTCGCTTGACCGGAACGCCGGGGCAATACCCGATCGGGCGGTCGCGGACAAGCGCCGCCGGATTCCGGTCACTGCCCAGAGCGGAGGTTCGCCTGATCCTGCACTCCATGCGCCAGCTTTTCCGCCACGAGACGATCGACTGCCGCAGGCTTTGCCATGCCAACGCAATGTTGCAGCGCGATCAGTGAACGAGCCTGCTCATGACCCAGCGGTTCTTGCCGATGGCGCGCGTTCGTTCAAATCCAAGTTCCTCGAACATCGCGACCGTTCCATTATGCAGGAAAGAACCGGAAACCGAGCGGCCCTCGACGTCCTCGGGATAGCCTTCGACCAAACCGCCGCCGAGACGGGCGATTTCCCGAACCGCGCCCTCGAGTGCGGTCGATGCGACGCCCTTGCCGCGATAGGCCTTGTCCGAGAAAAAGCATGTGATGCGCCAGGCCGGAAGCTCGGTCAATCCCTCGGTATAGGCCCGCCGGTTCTTGATGCGGGGAAGTTCTTCCGGCGACCCGAACTGACACCATCCCACACAGGCCGCGCCATCATAGACGAGGGCGGCATGAGCCTTGCCCGTCCGGACGAGGCCTTCCTTCTCTTTCCGGTTCAGTGCCGCCGATTTGCCCCAGCCTTCGCCCTTGGCATGGAACCCCATGCACCAGCAGCCGCCCCACACTCCGTTGTGCCTTTCGACCAGCCGCGCAAAGTCGGGCCAGGTGCTTTCTTCGAGGCGTTTCACTCCGAATCCGGTCATCGTCGACTCTGGGACGCAAAGAGGTGGACTCAATGACTCTATGGTAGTGCCCGAACCGAAGCGGATCCAGACGCACCTGCAGGGAGGCGGGACCGCATCCTCTCGCCACGGCGGTCAGAGGCCCAGCTTTTCCGCCACGATCTGATTGACCGCCGCAGGGTTCGCCTTGCCGCCCGTCGCCTTCAGCACCTGCCCGACGAACCAGCCCGCAAGCTTCGGGTTGGCCTTGGCCTTCTCCACCTGGTCGGGGTTGGCGGCGATGACCTCGTCCACCGCCGCCTTGATCGCGCCGGTATCGGTGACCTGCTTCATGCCGTGTTTCGCCGCGACTTCGGCTGGGTCGCCGCCCTCGGTCCACAGGATCTCGAAAAGCTCCTTGGCCATCTTGCCGGAGATTTCGCCCTTGGCGATGAGGTCCAGGATACCGCCAAGTTGCGCGGCCGAGATCGGGCTGTCGGTGACGCCATGTCCTTCCTTGTTCAGCCGTCCGAACAATTCGTTGATCACCCAGTTCGCAGCCTGCTTGCCGTCGCGGCCCTTCGCGACCTCCTCGAAGAAGGCGGCGTTCTCGACCTCGGCGGTGAGCACGTTCGCGTCGTATTCGGTCATGCCGTAATCGGTGACGAAGCGGGCCTTCTTGGCGTCGGGCAGTTCGGGCATTGAAGCGGCGATGTCATCGACCCATGCCTGCTCGATCTCCAGCGGCAGGAGGTCGGGGCAGGGAAAGTAGCGGTAGTCATGCGCCTCTTCCTTCGAACGCATCGACCGCGTCTCGCCCTTGTCGGGATCGTAGAGACGGGTCTCCTGCACGACCTTGCCGCCGTCCTCGACGATGGCGATCTGGCGTCTTGCCTCATATTCAATGGCTTGCTGGATGAAGCGCATGGAGTTCATGTTCTTGATCTCGCAGCGGGTGCCGAGCACGGAGTGATCGCCCGTCGCCTGATACTTCTCGTAATCCCCCGGCCGGCAAATCGAGACGTTCACATCGGCGCGCAGGTTGCCGTTCTGCATGTTGCCGTCGCAGGTGCCGAGATAGCGCAGGATCTGGCGCAGCTTCACGACATAGGCCGCCGCCTCCTCGGGGCCCCGGATGTCGGGGCGGCTCACGATCTCCATCAGCGCCACGCCCGTGCGGTTGAGGTCGACGAAGGACATGGTGGGGTCGAGGTCGTGGATCGACTTGCCCGCGTCCTGCTCGATATGGATACGCTCGATCCGCACGCGCCGGGCGATGCCGGGGGCCATGTCGACGATGACTTCGCCCTCGCCCACGATGGGGTGGTAAAGCTGGGAAATCTGGTAGCCCTGCGGCAGGTCGGGGTAAAAGTAGTTCTTGCGGTCGAAGGCGGAACGGAGGTTGATCCTCGCCTTCAGGCCGAGGCCTGTCCTGACCGCCTGAGCCACGCAGTATTCGTTGATGACGGGCAACATGCCGGGCATGGCCGCGTCGACGAAGGCGACGTTGGAATTGGGTTCGGCCCCGAACCCGGTCGAGGCGCCGGAGAAGAGCTTGGCCTTCGAGGCCACTTGTGCATGGACCTCGAGTCCGATGACCAGTTCCCAATTCTCCTTGGCGCCGGAAATCACCTTGGGTTTCGGGGCTTCATAGGTCAGGTCGAGCATGGGCGGCGTCCTTCGGGCAGCGATGCGCCGTTCTAGGGCAGGGCCGGGATCGGGGCAAGAGGTTGGCCACGCGGCCGCTGGCCGAACTCGTGGAACGATTGCGACACTCATGGGTTGATGTCGCTGAACCCATCCGAAACCGAAGGAGACAGCCATGACCGACATCAAGAACGCAAGAATCCTCATCCTCTCGGCCAACGGCTTCGAGCAGTCTGAGCTTGAGGTGCCGCGTGACGAGTTGCGCGCAAAAGGCGCGACGGTGCATCTCGCCACGCCCGATGGCGAGGCAGTCATGGGCTGGGACAAGAAGGATTGGGGCCGCAAGGCCGACGCCGACTTGCGCATCGCCGACGCCCGGACCGCCGACTATGATGCCGTCATAATTCCGGGCGGACAGATCAACCCCGATCTGCTGCGGACCCAGTCCGAGGCGGTCGATCTTGTGCGCGACTTCGCCAAGCAAGGCAAGGTCGTCGCAGCGATCTGCCACGGCCCTTGGGTTCTGGCCGAAGCGCGGGTGGTCGAGGGCCGCAAGATGACGTCCTATCATTCGATCAAGACGGACATCGTGAATGCCGGCGCCGACTGGGTCGATCAGGAAGTGGTCGTGTCCAACGGCATCGTAACGAGCCGTTCGCCCGACGACCTTGGGGCGTTCGTCTCAAAGATCGTGGAGGAGGTCGAGGAAGGTCGCCACAAACGATCCGCCGCGTGATCGGCGGCCGGGTTCAGCGCAGCCCGCGTGCCGCCGCCTCGGCCTCGAAGTCCTCGGCTGCTGCGGCGAAAGGGGTGAGGTCCCAGGTCAGATCCTGCACCTGGCCGTGACGGTCAGCGAAGATGAAGCGCCAGGCGCCGCCGGCGCGCAGTTCATCGTAGAGATCCGCGGCGGCATCCGCCTCTAAGACACATTCGCCTCCGGTCAGGCAATCAATCCGGTCGGCAAGCCAGACTTTGCTTCCGCCGCGCTCGATCCAGTTGCCGCCGGGGACAAAGCGGGTGCCGCGCTCCGAGCCGTATTCGATGCGCACGCCGTCCGCTTCGGGCGTGACGAACAGGAAGTGCGCAGCGAAATCCGGGCGGGGCGAGAAGACATCGACATAGCGGATGTAGCAGCGTTGCGTCATCTCCCCGTCTTCGGGGCGTTCGTCGCAGACCGCGTCCCAAAGTCCGAAGTGTTTCTGGTGTGTCACGACCCAGTCGCCCGGCGTGTTGTTTCCTGCGCGGTCCTGTGCGGCGGCGGGCAGCGCGAAGAGGGCAAGGACAAGTGCAAGGCGCATGGAACTTCCTTTCGTCTGCCCCGTTCATAGCGCGTTCGGCGCTCACGGCGCGGTCACGATCCGGCGAGAGATCAGTTCAGCTTGAAGGCCCGCGCGATTTCGGCAAGCGCATCCTTCTGGCGGTCCGAAACCACGCCGCCCCGCCCGGCCGTCGCAATGTCGTTCAGGACCCCCATGAGCGGGTTGAAACCGCCCGCGCGATCAATCTTCGCCAGCCTCCGCGCGAGGCGCGACACGGCGGGCGCCGGTCCGTTCGATTCATTGACCAGCCAGCGGCCGAGGATCAGCGATTCCTCCGCGTCCTTCAGACCCTGGCCCGTATGCGACTGGAGCGACCGCAAGAGCGCGTCCTGCTGTTCGGCGGTCGGAAGCCCGTCGAGTTCGAGAAACGCGATGGCGATCGCACTGATGGCGAGATGCGGTTCATCGACCGACTCGACGGGGTGGGTGTTGTATTTCTTGCGAAAGCCGAGCCGGCGGGCGGCCGACATCACATCCTGCGCAACACCGGCGAGTTCATGCGTCATCTCTGCGGCGTTGCGCATGCGCATGATCCAGATGAATGCGACGGTGACGGCGCCGATCAGGCCGATGATGATTGGCATCAGATCCTCCGAATGTGACTGCCTGTCCGCGGCCCGCCGAGGGTCCGGACCGCAGCGCCAGTCTCTTGGACCAAAGCGGCGGAATTCAGGCAAGGATTCGCCGACGGTCACGATGGCAGGTTGCGATGGCCTGCGTTTTCGCGAACTGTCGGGGCGCCGGCGCAGAGGTCCGGTTCCAAAGCCAGTTTCCATGTCACATCGCCGGTTCCTCGTCCTCAGTCTTCTGTTGCCGCTTGCGGCCTGTGTGCAGCCCGAGGCCGAGGCGGTTCAACGCGCGTCCTTCCTGCCCGCGATGCGCTGGGATCATCGGCCCGAAGCCGACGAATGGACCAAGGCGACGCTTGAGGCGCTGAAATTGGAAGGTGCCGTGCTTGCCTCGACCGTGCCTGCCGATGTCGCGGGGTTCTGCCCCGCCTATGCCGAAGCCGCGCCCGAAGATCGGCGCGCCTTCTGGGCCGGGCTGATCTCGGCCGTGGCCAAGCATGAAAGCACCTGGAATCCGAACGCGAAGGGCGGCGGCGGGCGCTGGATCGGTCTGATGCAGATTTCGCCGAAGACCGCCAAGGCGCATGGCTGCGCGCTCGAGACTGACAGGGGGCTGGCGGACGGCACCGACAACCTCGCCTGCGCGGTCAAGATCGCGGCCTATCAGGTGGGACGTGACGGTGCGATCGTTTCGGACGGATCGGGTGACTGGCGGGGGATTGCGCGGGACTGGGCCCCGCTGCGCGCCTCGGAAAAACGCAACGAGGTAGCGGCCTGGACCAGCGCGCAACCCTACTGTCAGTGAGTCGCCGGTTCAGTTCATGATCCGCACGCCGCGCTTGCCGAATTCGCGCATGAGCAGCATAGGATCAAGTTCCTCGACCCCGGAAAGCGGCACAGCGCGACCGTCGCGGAAGTTCAGCACGCAGACCGTGTGGCCATCGACATCGCTGCCGACCGAGACCCTCTCAAGCTCATCCAGCGCGGCGCTTCCGGCGCCCTTGCGGGCGATCCAGTGCACGCTGTCCGGCCCGAATCGGAAGCCGCGTGACGGGTTCAGGATGAGGCGAAGCAGCACCAGCGCGAGGTAGAGGCAGGCGAGTGCGACAACCAGCGTGTTCATGTTGAGCGTGACGCAGAGATACACCGTCAGCATCGCGACACCCAATGCGAGATACATGCGCGGCCGCCTGGCCTGACGCCATGATCCAATCGTATCCATTCGCATGGACCCAACCCCCATCTTCACCCATGTGAAGAATACACCGGATTCGCGGTTCTGCAAAAGGCCGGGTCGCGCCGTGTACAGAAGTGCGAAGCGCGGAAACGATCGCAGACCAGAGTCGCGGATTCGGCAGCGAGTGTTCCCGGATCGGGGACAATCGGGCCGCATTGCATGATTCGTCCCCGGTTGACGACATCCGCACCGAAACGCGCCGTCAGCCGCCCGCTGAAAGGATGCGCGTCACCATCTCGTGGGTGTTCTCGCTCAGCTTCGGCGCCTTGGCGATGCGCTCAAGTTCGCTGCGGATCAGCGCCCTTCGATCCTTGTCGTACCGCGTCCAGGTCTCGAATGCGGTCGACATGCGGGCGGTTGTCTGCGGGTTGAGCGGATCGAGCTTCAGGAGCCAGTCGGCATAGAAGCGGTAGCTCGCCCCCGAAGCATCATGGAAGCCGGCATGATTGGCCGCCAGCGCACCGAGGAGCGCGCGGAAGCGGTTGGGGTTTTTCCAGTCGAAGTCGGCATGGTCGGCCAGCCGTCCGGCGGTCGCCGCGGCGGCTTCGGGTTTCGCGTGCGCAACCTGAAGTGCGAACCATTTGTCAATGACGAGGCGGTTCGACTTCCAGCGCTCGTGAAATGCCCGGACAGCCGCATCCCCACAGCCCGCCTCGATCATCGAGGCGAGCGCGCCGGCGCTTTCGGTCATGTTGCCTGCCGTCCCGAAAAGGCTGGTCGCGCGTTTGCCACTGTCGATCCGGTTCAGGAGCGAAAGGCAGGCCAGACGCAGCGCCCGGCGCCCGGCCGAGGCGGCATCGGGCGAAAAGGCGCCGTTGCCGCCCATGGCCTCATACGTCTTGGACAGCTGCGGCTCCAGCCGTGCGGCAATGGCGGTTGCCAGCCTGATGCGTTCGTCATGGATGCGCAGCGGGTCGGGCACTTCGCCGGCGTCGTGCAGCCCCTGCGCAAGGTCATCCTCGGACGGCAGATGCAGGCAGAGTGCGCGGAAAGCGGGGTCGAGCGTGTCGTCGGTCAGCACCTCTCCCAGCGCGTCGATGAGGCGGCGGGAAGGCTCCTCTCCCTTGGCGATCATCCTGATTAGCACGTCCTTGGCCAGCGCGCGTCCCGCCTCCCACCTGTTGAAGGGATCGGTGTCATGCGCCAAGAGGAATGCGCGTTCGGCCGCGTCGACCTTGCGGTCAAGGACAACGGGCGCGGAGAACCCGCGCAGGATCGACGGAGTGGGGCGGCTCGCCAGCCCTTCGAAGCGGAAACTCTGTGTGGCCTCGGTCATCTCGAGCACCGTTGTCGGCACGACTTCGTCCCCGTTGGGGTTCAAGAGGCCGACGGCGACAGGAATCACGCGCGGCGGCTTCTTCTCCTGTCCCGGCGTCGGCGCGGTCTTCTGATGGAAGGTCAGTGTGTAGGTGCCATCCGACCACGCCTCGGACACGGTCAGGCGCGGCGTGCCGGCATCCGTATACCAGCGCTTGAACTGTGAAAGGTCGCGCCCCGTCGCGTCCTCGAACACCTTGAGCCAGTCCTCGATCGTCGCGGCATCGCCGTCATGCCGCTCGAAGTAGAGGTCGAGCGCGCGGCGGTAGCCGTCATGGCCGACGAGACGCTTGAGCATCCCGATGACCTCGGCGCCCTTCTCGTAGACGGTAGCCGTGTAGAAGTTGTTGATCTCGATATAGCTTTCGGGCCGCACCGGATGGGCGAGCGGTCCCATATCCTCGCGGAACTGGCGGGCGCGCAAGGTCAGCACGTCCTCGATCCGCTTGACCGGCTCCGACCGCATGTCGGAGGTGAACTGCTGGTCGCGGAAGACGGTCAGCCCTTCCTTGAGGCAAAGCTGGAACCAGTCGCGGCAGGTGATGCGGTTGCCGGTCCAGTTATGGAAATACTCGTGCGCGATCACGCCCTCGATCCGCTCGAAATCACCGTCCGTCGCGGTTTCGGGCGAGGCGAGGACGAGCTTGGAGTTGAAGATGTTCAGCCCCTTGTTCTCCATCGCGCCCATGTTGAAGTCGTCGACGGCGACGATGTTGAAGACATCCAGGTCGTATTCGCGCCCATACACCTCCTCATCCCATTTCATCGAGCGGATGAGGCTGTCCATCGCATAGGCGCAGCGGTCCTCGTCGCCCTTGCGGACCCAGATATTGAGGTCGACCTTCCTGCCCGACATCGTGGTGAACGTGTCCGAGACGGCGACGAGATCACCGGCGACGAGCGCGAAGAGATAGGCGGGCTTCGGCCAGGGGTCCGTCCATTCCGCCCAGCCCTTGCCCTGTCCGGTCGGGTTGCCGTTCGACAGAAGCACCGGCATGTCGCTTTCGATGCGGACCTTGAACGGCGCCATGACATCGGGGCGGTCGGGATAATAGGTGATCTTGCGGAAGCCCTCCGCCTCGCACTGGGTGCAGTAGATGCCACCCGACATGTATAGACCTTCGAGGGCCGTGTTGGCTTTGGGATTGATCTCGACCTCGGCTTCCCAGTTGAATTCACCGTCCGGAAACTGATCGGCCGAGAGGGTCAGGCCGGTATCGTCCACAGCGGGTTTGACTGGCCTTCCGTCCACCGCGGCCGAAATCAGCGCCAGATTTTCGCCGTCAAGGCGCAGGTCGTGCTTTTCCGGCCGTTCGGGGTTGGGCGCGAACGCGATACGCGCCAGCACCCGCGTCGCATCGGGCGTGAGCCGGAAGGTCAGCGTGACCTCCCGTATCGTGAACGGATAGGGGGCGTAGTCGGCCAGAAGTGTCGGCTGGGGCGTGGCGTCCTTCAACTTTGTCTCCGGATGATGAAACCAGTCTGCGAGCCGGGACGTTAGTCCCTTGCCGCCCGGTGTCAACGCTCTGGCGTCGGGCGCGTCCAACAGAAGGAAATGCCATGAGTTCACCCAAAACGAACACCGAAACGTCGGCGCGCCGCCACAGGACGCCGCTTCTCGTGCTTGCGGTTCTGGTCGTGGCGGTGGCCGCCGGCTATTTCTGGTGGCTTGCTCAGGTCGCCGACCCGGACATCGGGCCCGGCGTCGACACCGACGCCCAGATCGATCAGGAAGGAACCGCGCCTCCTGCCGGAACCGCCGGAAGCGCGTCGGATCCGCTGACGCCGCAGGATCCCGCAGTCACCATCGAACCGAGCGCACCGGCAGAGACCGCGAACTGATCGCCGGCGGCTTGCCTTGGCGGGGCAGGGTAAGTATTGCGTATGCGGATGCATACAAGCCGGGAAAGCGCGGCGAAGGCCGGGGAGTCGAATGTGAACGAGCGGATCATCCGGAACGGTCTTCAGGTCGACCGGAAACTGGCGGAGTTTGTCGAACGCGAAGCGGTGCCGGGAACCGGTGTCGCGCCCGACGCCTTCTGGACGGCGCTGGCCGGTATTGTCAGCGACCTTGGCCCGAAGAACCGGGCATTGCTTGCACGCCGGGAAAGGCTTCAGGAACAGATAGACCAGTGGCACCGTGATCGCCACGGAAAGCCGCACGACCACGAAGCCTACAAGGCGTTCCTGACCGAGATCGGCTACCTCTTGCCCGAAGGTCCGGCCTTCACGATCGATACCACCAATATCGACCCGGAAATGGCCACGGTTCCCGGCCCGCAGCTTGTCGTTCCGATCACCAACGCCCGCTACGCGCTGAACGCGGCCAATGCCCGCTGGGGCAGCCTCTATGATTGCCTCTACGGCACCGACGCGATGGGCTCGCTTCCGCCTAAGGGCGGCTATGAGCGGGGGCGCGGCGCGCGCGTGATCGCCCGCGCGCGGGTCTTCCTGGACGAGGCGTTCCCGATCGAAGGCGCAAGCCACGCCGATGTGCGGCGCTACCATGTCAAGGACGGAACCCTGCTGGTGGATGACATGCCGCTGGTTCAGCCCGAGAAGTTCGCAGGCTACCGCGGCGACCCGCGTGCGCCCGAGGCGGTCCTGCTGCAGAACCACGGGCTGCATGTCGAGCTTGTCTTTGACCGGGCGCATCCCATGGGTGCGCGCGATCAGGCCGGTCTGGCCGATGTGCAGATGGAAAGCGCCGTCTCTGCGATAATGGATTGCGAGGATTCCGTCGCCTGCGTCGATGCCGAGGACAAGGTTCAGGCCTATTCCAACTGGCTTGGCCTGATGAAGGGCGACCTTGCCGACACGTTCGAGAAGGGTGGACACAAGATCACCCGCAGCCTCAACCCCGACCGGGTCTATACCGCGCCGGACGGTTCGGAGGTCACCGTCAAGGGCCGCGCACTGATGCTGGTGCGCAATGTGGGGCACCTGATGACCAATCCCGCGATCCTCGACGCAGACGGGGAGGAGGTCTTCGAAGGGCTGATGGACGCGATGGTGACGACGCTTGTCGCGATACATGACCTCAGGAAGACCGAAGGCCCTCGAAATTCGCTGACGGGATCCATCTATGTCGTCAAGCCCAAGATGCACGGGCCGGAAGAAGTCGCCTTCGCCGACGAGACTTTCACGAGGGTCGAAGCCGCGCTGGGCCTTCCGCAATACACCGTGAAGCTCGGCATCATGGACGAGGAGCGGCGGACATCGGTCAACCTCAAGGAATGCATCCGGGCGGCCCGCCACCGGGTCTGTTTCATCAACACCGGCTTTCTCGACCGCACTGGCGACGAGATACACACGTCGATGGAGGCCGGCCCCTTCAGCCGCAAGGATTTCATCAAGCGAAAGTCCTGGATCACGGGCTACGAGAACCAGAACGTCGATATCGGCCTCGAATGCGGCCTGTCGGGCAAGGCGCAGATCGGCAAGGGCATGTGGGCGATGCCCGACCTGATGGCGGCGATGCTCGAGCAGAAGATCGAGCATCCGAAAGCCGGCGCCAACACTGCCTGGGTGCCGTCGCCGACCGCCGCTACGCTGCATGCGCTGCACTACCACAAGGTCGATGTCTTTGCGGTTCAGGCCAGACTCGCCCAAGGGGGACGGCGGGCCTATGTCGACACGATCCTAGACGTCCCGCTCGCCGCCTACCGCAAGTGGACGCCCGACCAGGTCCGTCGCGAGGTCGAGAACAACTGCCAGGGCATCCTTGGCTACGTGGTGCGCTGGGTCGATCAGGGCGTCGGCTGTTCCAAGGTGCCCGACATCAACGATGTGGGCCTTATGGAGGACCGCGCCACGTGCAGGATCAGTGCGCAGCATGTGGCCAACTGGTTGCACCACGGCGTGGTCAGCCGCGAAGAGGTAATGGAAGCGCTGAAGAAGATGGCCGCGGTCGTGGACCGGCAGAATGCGGGCGATCCGGATTACAGGCCGATGGCGCCGGGGTTCCAGGGACTCGCCTTTCAGGCTGCCTGCGATCTGGTGTTCCTTGGCCGAGAGCAACCCTCGGGTTATACCGAACCGGTGCTGCACAAACGCCGGGCCGAGGTTAAGGCAGCGGGGTAGGGGCGCTGCCGCCGTCGCGGGCCGGAACACCCGCGCCTCCCCCGGAGGCATTGGGCAACGGAAGAAGGTGAGCATCATGGTCGGGATCGAAGCGGCGCGGGCGATCATCGCCGGGGCGCTGAAGGCGGGGCGGGCGGAGGGAATGAAGCCTCTCTCGGTCGTCGTACTGGATACGGGCGGCCATGTCGTCGCCTTCGAGCGCGCCGATGGCGCATCGGCCGGGCGTTTCGAGATTGCGCGCGCCAAGGCCTATGGCGCAGTCATGCTTGGCATGGGCGGGCGGTCGCAGATGGCGCGCGCCGAGGCGCAGGGCTATTTCATGGCCGCGCTTTCGGGTGTCTTCGACGGGCGCATCCTGCCGGTGCCGGGCGGCGTTCTTGTGCGGGACGCGTCAGGGGCGCTTATGGGCGCGGTCGGCGTGACCGGCGACAGTTCGGACAATGACGCGGCCGCCGCGCTGGCGGGAATATCGGCGGCCGGACTTGAAGGCGAGGCCTGACGGGCCGGAACGACCGCCGGATCACGGATAGCGGGCCACTGCGCGGGCATTCGGTCGCTGGTCATGCGTGGGGCTTTTCCTTTTGCGGCGCGCGGCCTATCCTGTCCACGGGGCAAGGAGCGTGAGGCATATGAAAAGGCCTGTTGTCGGCATCATCGGCAATATGAACCTGATCAACGACGACTATCCGGTTCATGCCGGCGGCACGATGAATTCAACGGCCATTGCGCAGGTATCGGGCTGCATGCCGCTGCTGATCCCCGCCGATCCGCGTCTTGTCGGCGTCGACGAACTGATCGAGGTCTGCGACGGCTTCCTGCTGACCGGCGGGCGGCCGAACGTGCACCCCGAGGAATACGGCGAGGCGGCGACCGAGGCGCATGGCGCCTTCGACCGCTGCCGGGACGCGATCACCCTGCCGCTCATCCGCGCCTGCCTGGAACGGGGGCAGCCGTTTTTCGGCATCTGCCGGGGGTTTCAGGAGGTGAACGTGGCGCTGGGCGGCACGCTCTACCCCGAAATTCGCGACCTGCCGGGGCGGATGAACCACCGCATGCCGCCCGAGGGCACGCTGGAGGAAAAGTTCGCCCTGCGTCACATGGTGCACTTTGCCGAGGGCGGCGTTTTCCATCGCCTTTTCGGTGCGCGGGAAGTGATGACCAACTCCCTCCACGGGCAGGGGATCAAGACCGACGGCAAGGGGATCAGGATCGACGGCTGGGCCCCCGACGGCACGCCCGAGGCGCTTCACGTCGAGGGTGCCAAAGGCTTCACGCTTGCGGTCCAGTGGCATCCCGAATGGAACGCCGGCGCCGATCCCGTCTCGCGCCCGCTTTTCGAGGCGTTCGGCAGCGCGGTCCGCGACTGGGCGGGGCGACGGGCGGCGGCGCCTCGGCTGCGTTCGGCCTGACCCTTTCAGGCGCTGAGCGCCGGAAGCTGCGCCGTGGATGCGTTGCGCCCTGCAAGCACAAGCGCCGCTTCGCGCGCCCGCAGCGTTCGTCGTGCGGTCGGGCCATAGCCCGCAATGCCCGCATCTGCGAGTTCGGGGAAGACCGAGATCACCTCCGCCCGAGCTGCCGCGTCGAGCGCGCCGAAGGCCTGCGCGCCAGGATGGAAACTCTCGGTCGCGGCGCCTTCCGCGAAGATGACCTCGTGCCGGTCGAAGAGGATGTGGAAATACTCCACCTCGCCTCCGGGAACCTCCCGGATGGTCTTGCCATCGACGAGGAACTTGGCGGGTATGAGGACGTCCGCCTCGCCGAACAGGAGCTGGGTCCGCCAGCCGGAGAAAAGCATGCGATGCTGGGGCGAGACCTTCAATGCGCGGCGGTTGCCGAACGCGCCGGCGGGGATCAGCACCGGCGCCAGCCGCCCGATCGCGGCGACCGTTCTGCTGCCGATCCAGCGGATGGTCTGCGCGCCGTGGTCGAGCGTCTTGACGTTGTCGCCGGCGCGCAGAGCCTCGATCGCGACCTCGCCCGACGGCGTTTCGATCATCGTTCCGCGCGTGAAGCACGGAATGCCGATCGCGCGCAGTTCCGGTCCGCTATCGACCTGGGAGGCGAGCACGCCGACCAGCGTGACGCGTTCGCCGTTCGGGAAGGTCAGGATCGCATCGCCCGTGCCGTCGCCATTGGTGTCGGTGACGGTCACGTCGAAGATGTTCACCGGATTGCCATTGGCATCGGTCAGATCGCTGACGTCGAAGCGGTCGTGGCCGGTATACGTGCCGTTGCCGTTGTCGGTCGGAGCCACGAAATCGTAGATGAGGTCGCTTCCGTCGCCGTCGTTGAGATCGACGGTGTCGTCAGCCCCGTCGCCGCTGCCCAGATGCAGTTCGTCGTTGCCGGCCCGGCCTGCGATCGTGTCGGCCCCCGACCCGCCGAAAACCGTATCCGCCCCCGACCCGCCAAGGATCGAGTCCGCCCCGCCACCTGTGAACACGCGGATACCGGATGTCGTGGCCGAGGCGTCCACCGTGTCGTTGCCGGAGCCGAGCGTCACCGTCTCGACCTGGCTGAAGCTGGCCGTCGACGCGCCGCTGGCAAGCGTGCCCGCCTCGTTTGCGGAGAAGGTGAGCGTCGTGTTTGCGGTCAGGCCGCTCGCGTCGATAAGGTCGCCCGCCGTTTCTCCGGTCTCGCCGCCGGTGATGGTGTCGTTGCCGAAAGCGCCGGTGAGGATGAACGTGTCATCGCCCGAGCCGCCGCCGAGCAGGTCGGCCCCGGCGCCGCCGTTCAGCGTGTCATTCCCGGCGCCGCCCGAAAGAGTGTCTGCGCCCGAGCCGCCGGTCATCGAATCATTGCCGCCGCCCGCATCGACATTCACGCCCGCCGTGGTGACTGCCGCGTTGACCGTGTCGTTGCCCGATCCGAGCGTGAACCGTTCGATCTGGCTGAAGGTTGCGGTCGAGATCCCGTCGGCGAGATTTCCCGCCTCGTTGCCGGTGAAGGTAAGGGCCGTGTTCTGAGTCAACGCAGTCGCGTCGACAAGGTCGCCGATCGTCTCGCCGCTCTCGGCGCCGGTGATCGTGTCGTTGCCGTATGTGCCGGAGAGGACGAACCTGTCGTCGCCCGATCCGCCCTGCATGTTGTCCGCGCCATTGCCTCCGGCGAGCGTGTCGTCGCCGTTGCCGCCGATCAGCGTGTCGTTCCCATCCTCACCATAGAGCAGGTCGTTGCCCGAGCCGCCGTTCAGCGAATCATTGCCGGTGCCGCCGTAGACGATGTCGTTCCCGGCGCCGGACAGGACCGTGTCGTTGCCGGCGCCCGCGCGGATGTAATCATCGTTGCCGGTCGTGCCGGGAAGGACGGCGTCGTTGTTGTCGACCCGGTCCGAGCCGTTGGCGGCGGGTTCGATGTAGGAACCGTTGATCAGATCGTTGCCGGAGGTGCCCTCGACGATACCGTCGTCAAAGCCGGTCAGGATGCGGTCGGCGGTCATGCCGCTGAATGTATCGCCGTTGACGCTGTCGAAAGTGATCGACCGGATCGGCAACGCCTCGTAGGCGGTGGTGTCGGCGTTGAGCGTGAATTCCGGCGCAAGGAAGAGATGACCGGCATCGTCCTGGGCGATGACCGCCGTGACCGTTGCCGTGGTGCCGTTGGCATAGGTGATCGTCGCGTTGTAGATCACCGAGGCGTCGAAGGTGAAGGTCTGCGGGCCGCTGCCGATATCGGTCGTGAACTGGTCGTTCGAAAGGGTGTTGTTCTGGTCAAGGACGCCGCTCGTGCCGCCATTGTCGATCATCGTCGCGGAGACGACATGAGTGAAGAGCGGGTCGGAGACCGAGCCGTAGGTCGATCCGACAAACGACGCGGCGTTTTCGGCGACCGTATTGTTTTCGGTCGGGTCAAGCTGCGTGCCCGACACGCCGAGATATATCCAGTTGAACGTCGTCGGCATGGTGCGTCACTCGGGCATCTGTGGGTCGCGCTGACCGGAATCAGCCGAAATGAAAGCGCAAGATGCTGCGGGATTGCGAAGAATCTGTGGCCAAGTTTGGGTGGCGTTGGGACATATGTGGCACGCCGCCCGTTTCCCCGTTCTTCAGAGCGTCGTGCGCAGCCGCCAGAGTTCGGGGAACAGTTCCACCTCCAGCATGCGGCGCAGATAGCTGACGCCGCCAGTGCCGCCGGTGCCGCGCTTCAGCCCGATGATGCGCTCGACCGTGGTGACGTGATTGAAGCGCCAGCGGCGGAAGTAATCCTCGAAATCGACGAGCTTCTCGGCCAGGTCGTAAAGCACCCAATGCGCCTCGGGGTCGGCATAGACCTTGCGCCACGCCGCCTCGACCCCGTCATTGGCGGTCCAGGGTTCGCCTACGTCGCGTGCAAGCACCTCTTCGGGGACCGGCAGCCCGGCGCGGTGGGCTGCGCGCAGGGCTTCGTCATAAAGCGAGGGGCGGGCAAGCTCGGCTTCGAGCTTGGCGAGGATGTCGGGGCGATGGGCATGCGGGCGCAGCATCGCCGCGTTGCGGTTGCCGGCGGCATATTCGATCAGCCGGTACTGCCAGGACTGGAAGCCCGACGACTGGCCGAGGCTGTCGCGGAAGTGGGTGTATTCCGACGGAGTCATCGTCCGCAGCACATCCCAGGCGGAGTTAAGCTGTTCCATGATCCGCGCCACGCGGGCGAGCATCTTGAAGGCCGGTTGCAGATCGTCGGCGGCGATGGCGGCGCGGGCGGCGGAAAGCTCGTGCAGCATCAGCCGCATCCAGAGTTCCGAGGTCTGGTGCTGCACGATGAAGAGCATCTCGTCATGCGCCGCCGAGATCGGGTGCTGCGCGGTCAGGATCGCGTCAAGGCGAAGATAATCGCCATAGGACATGCGCCCGTCGAAGGACATTTCGGCGCCTTCGGAGGCTGGATCGTAGGGTTCGGTCATGTCGGATCCACCAGATCGAGTTTCATCGGATAATCAAGTGGCTCCGCATCGTCGGTCGGAACCGGATGGCCAGCGCGCGGTGGTGGATCGGTGTCGATCACCCAGCCGTGCCGGGCAAGGAAGCGACAGGCGAGCCGGCTGGCCCAGACGGTCATGCGCGGCATCCTCTGCGCCCGCGCTTCCGCGAGGATCGCCGCGTAAAGCCGGTCGGCAAGCCCGGTGCGCCGCCAGGCCGGCAGCACGAAGGCCATGTTGAGATAGCCCGACGGCTCCAGCATGAAGAACCCAACCACCAGGCCGCCGTGCTCGGCGACGACGGTGAAGTTCCGGTCGAGCCACTCGCCCCAGCCGTCCGGCATGTCGGGCGACGGCGCCCATTCGATCAGTTGTTCGGTGCGGTAATGATCGGCCGCGCCTTCGCGCACCGCCTTGAAGAACACCGTGCGCGTCGCGCCGGCATCCTCGGGCCGGAACCGGCGGATCAGCGCGGCCCCCGTCATGTCACCTTCGCGCGCGCCTTGAACTCGGCGCGGTCCCAAGCGTCGGTGGCCATGATGTCGGCAAGGATCGCCGCGGCGCCTTTGACATCCTCCATCGTCGTGTAGAGCGGCGTGAAACCGAAGCGGGCGATGTCCGGGGCGCGGAAATCCCCGATGACGCCGCGCGCGATCAGCGCCTGCATGATGGCATAACCGTCGGGGTGGCGGAAGCTGACCTGACTGCCGCGCGCCTCGGGGTTTCGCGGCGAGACGAGCGCGAGGGTGGGGCAGCCTGCCTCCACGTCCTTGATGAAGGCTTCGGTCAGTTCGATGGACCGGGCCCGCACGTCTTTCATGTCCACGCGGTCCCAGATATCCATCGACGCTTCGAGCGCCGCGAGCTGAAGGATAGGTGGCGTACCGACCCGCATCCGCTCGATCCCCTCGCCGGGCGCATAAGCCAGGTCGAAGGCGAAAGGGCTCTCGTGGCCGAGCCAGCCGGACAGGGCCGGTCGGACCTGGGGCTGAAGCCTCGGCGCGACATAGATGAAGGCCGGACCGCCGGGGCCGGAATTGAGATACTTGTAGGTGCAGCCCACGGCGAAGTCGGCGTCGCACCCGGCAAGGTCGACGGGAAGCGCACCCGCCGAATGAGCCAGGTCCCAGACCACCAGCGCCCCCGCTTTGTGCGCCTTCTCGGTAAGCCGCATCATGTCGTGCCGCCGTCCGGTGCGGTAGTCGACGTCGGTCAGCATCAGCACGGCGATATCGGATGTGATCGCGGCCTCGACCGCCTCGGGGGCGACGGTGCGAAGCTGATGCCCGTCCCCCAAGGTGCGGACCAGCCCGTCGGCCATGTAGAGATCGGAGGGGAAGTTGCCGGTGTCCGACAGGATCACCCGGCGGTCAGGGCGCAGCTCCAGCGCCGAGGCGAGCGCCTGGTAGACCTTGATCGAAAGCGTGTCGCCCATGACCACGCTGCCCGGTGCTGCCCCGACAAGCCGCCCTATCCGATCCCCGATCCGCTGCGGCATTTCCATCCACCCGGCCCGGTTCCAGCCGGTGACGACCATCTTGCCCCACTCTTCCGTGACGCAGTCCGCAACGCGTCTTGCCGCCTTCTTCGGCAGCGGCCCGAGCGAATTGCCGTCGAGATAGATGACGCTTTCGGGCAAGTCGAACATGGCGCGGGTCGCTGCGAAATCTGTCGGCATGTCGGCTTCCTCGTGGCGCGGGCAGGGGATCGCCCGGAATATTCTTTATGCTTAAAATGATATGACGCGGGCCGCCAGCAAATTCGGCCCGGACATCGGCGCGATACCGCCACAAATGCGCCGGTTTGGGCGCCCAACTACTTGAAAACGGATTCGGCACGACCTTAGGTGTCGCACGACAAGCAAGGATGAAGGCCAGATGGCGAAAGAGATAGATTTTCCACCGGTCTGGCTGGCTGGATTTGCCGCCGCCGGCGGGCTTTTGGGGTTGATCTATCCCGTGCCGACGCCGGTCAACGATGTTCTCGGCCCGGTTCTGGTGGTGTTGGGCATCCTGCTCATGCTGGTCGCGCTCGGGCAGATGGTTCTTGCCCGCACCACGTTCATCCCCCGGCGCGATCCCGCGGCGCTGGTGCGCACCGGCGTCTTCCGATTCAGCCGCAATCCGATCTATCTGGCGGATGTGCTTGTCCTTGCCGGTCTGTTGATCGCCTGGGACGCGCTGATCGCGCTGCCTCTCGTCCCGGTGTTCATGTCCGTCGTGTCGCGACGCTTCATCCGCGAGGAGGAAGCCCGGCTGAGCGATCATTTCGGCGAGGATTTCGACGACTACCGGCAGGCCACGCGGCGCTGGCTCTAGCTCTGGCGCGCCTCCCGGTTTCGTTTTCAGCGAAAAGCATGTTGCCGCGGCGCAGCAGGACGCGGTAACAAACTTGCGTGTCCGGTCGGGGCGGGTCATCGTTGCGGCACTCGGACAACTCCTCAGCGCCGGAAAGGGAGAGACTGTGAAGATCGGGGCACCGAAGGAAATATTGGCGGGCGAAAACCGCGTTGCGATGACGCCGGACTCGGCGGCTCAACTGCAAAAGCTCGGCCATGAATGCTACATCGAAACCGGGGCGGGAATTGCCGCGGGGTTCACGGACAAGGCCTATGAATCCGCCGGGGTGAAGCTGGTCAAGACAGCGACGGCGCTTTTCAAGGCCGCCGACGTGGTGGTCAAGGTTCGCCCGCCGGAACCATCGGAGGCAAAGCGCCTGACCAAGGGCCAGACGCTCATTTCCTTCTTCTATCCCGCTCAGAACAAAGAGCTTCTTGATCTCTGCAACAAGCAGGACGCGACGGTCATCGCGATGGACATGGTGCCGCGGATAAGCCGCGCGCAGAAGATGGACGCGCTGTCGTCGATGGCCAATATCGCAGGCTACCGCGCGGTGATCGAGGCGGGCAACAATTTCGGCCGCTTCTTCACCGGCCAGGTGACGGCGGCGGGCAAGGTGCCGCCGGCCAAGGTGCTCGTGGTCGGCGCGGGCGTCGCGGGGCTTGCCGCGATCGGCACCGCGACCTCGCTCGGCGCCATCGTCCACGCCTTCGACGTGCGGCCCGAGGTCGCCGAGCAGATCGAATCGATGGGGGCGAGTTTTGTCTTTCTCGAATTCGAGGCGTCGCAGGACGGGGCCGCGACGGGGGGCTATGCCGCACCTTCCTCGCCCGAGTTCCGCGAAAAGCAGCTTGCGAAGTTCCGCGAACTCGCGCCCGAGATGGACATCGTCATCACGACGGCCCTCATTCCCGGCCGCGATGCCCCGGTGCTTTGGACCAGGGACATGGTCGAGGCGATGAAGCCCGGCTCGGTCGTCGTCGACCTTGCCGCCGAACGCGGCGGCAATTGTGAGTTGACCAAGCCGGACGAGAAGATCGTCACCGACAATGGCGTTACCATCGTCGGCTATACCGATTTCCCGTCCCGCATGGCGTCGCAGGCGTCGACGCTCTACTCGACCAACATCCGTCATATGCTGACGGACCTCACGCCAGCCAAGGACGGCGTCATCAACCACAACATGGAAGATGACGTGATCCGCGGCGCGACGGTGACGCATGGCGGAGAGATCACCTTCCCGCCGCCGCCGCCCAAGGTCGCGGCGATCGCGGCGGCGAAGCCGAAGGAGAAACCGAAAGAGCTGACGCCGGCCGAAAGACGGTCGCAGGAGCTTGCCGTATTCAGGGCGCAAACCCGCAGCCAGGTGACGCTTCTTGGTGTAGGTGGTGCCCTGATGCTTCTCGTTGGAGCCTATGCGCCCGCAAGCTTCATGCAGCACTTCATCGTCTTTGTGCTCGCCGTCTTCGTAGGGTTCCAGGTGATCTGGAATGTCAGCCATTCGCTTCATACGCCGCTCATGGCGATCACGAACGCCATCTCGTCGATCATCATCCTCGGCGCGCTGATGCAGATCGGATCGGGATCGTTCCTGGTGATCCTGCTCGCGGCGCTCTCGATCTTCATGGCCGGGATCAACATCTTCGGCGGATTCCTCGTCACCCGGCGCATGCTTGCCATGTTCCAGAAATCGTAAGGAGGCCGGGTTCATGGATCTGGGTTTCACGACTGCCGCCTATGTCGTCGCGGCTGTTCTCTTCATCCTGAGCCTCGGTGGCCTTTCCGGGCAGGAAAGCGCCAAGCGCGCGGTCTGGTACGGGATTGTCGGCATGGGGCTCGCCGTGCTGGCGACGCTGATGGGGCCGGGATCGGGGCTGTGGCTGATGTCGGTTCTGCTGATTGCGGCGGGCGGCGCCATCGGCGTCTACATCGCTCAGCGCGTCCAGATGACCGAGATGCCGCAGCTTGTGGCCGCGATGCACTCGCTGGTCGGTCTCGCGGCGGTCTTCGTCGGCTTCAATGCGCATTTCGAACTGGGCCGCGTGCTGGCGATGGACGAGGCCGCGCGGGAGGGGCTTGCGGGCTTCGCGGCGATCCTCGCGCACAAGAGCGCGGTGGAGGTCAACATCCTCAGGGTCGAGCTGTTCCTTGGCGTCTTCATCGGTGCGATCACCTTTACCGGTTCCGTTGTCGCTTTCGGCAAGCTCGCGGGCAAGGTCACGTCGACGGCTACGAAGCTGCCCGGCGGTCACATGCTGAACGCGACCGCGGCGGCGATCGCGGTTCTCTGCCTGATCTGGTATTTCAACACCGGCGGCTTCTTCCCGCTGTTCCTGATGACGCTGGCCGCGCTCTTCATCGGCTATCACCTGATCATGGGGATCGGTGGCGCCGACATGCCGGTCGTGGTCTCGATGCTGAACTCCTATTCGGGCTGGGCGGCCGCGGCCATCGGCTTCAGTCTCGGCAATGACCTTCTGATCGTGACCGGTGCGCTCGTCGGCTCGTCCGGTGCGATCCTCAGCTACATCATGTGCAAGGCGATGAACCGGCATTTCGTCAGCGTGATCCTCGGCGGCTTCGGTAACGCGGGCGGCCCGGCGATGGAGATCGCGGGCGAGCAGATCGCCATCGACGCCGATGGCGTGGCGGCCGCGCTCAACGACGCGGACTCCGTCATCATCGTGCCGGGCTACGGCATGGCGGTGGCGCAGGCGCAGCAGTCGGTCGCGGAACTGACCCGCAAGCTGCGCGCCAAGGGCAAGGAAGTGCGCTTCGGCATCCACCCCGTCGCGGGACGCCTGCCGGGCCACATGAACGTGCTTCTGGCCGAGGCCAAGGTGCCCTACGACATCGTGCTGGAGATGGACGAGATCAACGACGACTTCCCCAAGACCGACGTGGCGATCATCATCGGCTCCAACGACATCGTGAATCCGGCGGCACAGGAAGACCCCAACAGCCCCATCGCCGGGATGCCGGTGCTGGAGGTCTGGAAGGCCAAGCAGGTCTTCGTGTCGAAGCGCGGCCAGGGCACCGGCTATTCCGGCATCGAGAACCCGCTCTTCTACAAGGACAACACGCGGATGTTCTACGGCGACGCCAAGAAGTCGGTGGACAGCCTCTTGCCGATGATCGACTGAACGCCGGGGTCGGAGCCAACCTGAACGGGCCGCACGCATGATCGACGACCATCCGCAGCGCTACGCCCTCGTGAACGAGCTGCATGCGCGCCCGTTTCCGTCGCTCGCGGTGCCGTGCCACGCCGCCTATTTCGCCGTGAAGGAGCCGGTCGAGCCGCAGAACCGCGACCGGGAAGCCGACCGGGCGCATCTTGTCGACCTGCTTGCGCGGCATGGCGCCGCGCACCCACCGGCGGGCGCGACCCATCACGCTGCGCAGATCGGCAGGCACGAGCTGAAATGGGAAAGCCACACCGAATTCGTGACCTATTCCGCCTTCGCGCAGGGCGTCGGCGAACGTGCCTTCAATCCGTCCGAGTTCGAGGTCTTCCCGCCCGACTGGCTTGCCTCGTCACCCGGCCAGAGGATCGCCGGGATCCTCGTCCGCGTGGAATCCCTGCCCGCTGATCTGGCGGTCGTCACGGCGCGGCTTGATGAATGGTTCGTGCCGGAAAGCCTTGCCTGTTCATGGGTGCTTGACGAGAACGCGATCATCGCGGGCGACTTTCGGATCGACCCGGCGGGTCATATGCGCTTTGCGGTTTTCATCCGTCCCGGGGCCGGACCACGGCGCATCGGCCGCATCGTCCAGCGGCTTTGCGAGATCGAGACCTATCGCGCCATGTCCATGCTGGGGCTTGGGCGCGCGCGCGATCTGAACGCGCGGCTCAACACGCTCGACCCGCAGCTTTCGGCGCTCGTCGCGGCGATGTCGGATCAGGGCCGGGAGGCCGAGGCGACCCTGAACGAGCTTCTGGAAATATCCTCGGAGCTTGAAAACCTTGCCGTCTACAACTCGTTTCGCTTCGGAGCGACCGGAGCCTATGAGGCGCTGGTGACCCAGCGCGTCGAAATCCTGCGCGAAGCGCGCTTTCAGGGACGCCAGACCTTCGGCGAGTTCATGATGCGTCGCTACGATCCGGCGATGCGGACGGTAAAATCGGCGGAAAGGCGGCTTGAACAGATGGCCGAGCGCGCCGAGCGGGCGGGGGAGCTTCTGCGGACGCGGGTCGACGTCGAGCGATCGGCGCAGAACCAGAAGCTTCTCGAAAGCATGGATCGGCGCGCCGACCTGGCGCTCCGGCTCCAGCATACTGTCGAGGGACTGTCGGTGGTGGCGATCAGCTACTATGCGGTAAGCCTGGCGGGCTATCTCATGGCGCCGCTTGCCGAGGCGCGGCATTGGCCCAAGGCGGCGGTCACGGCGGCGCTCGTCCCCATCGTCGTGCTGGCGGTCTGGTGGATGATCCGGCGCGTCCGGAAGCGAATGCACTGACCGCCGCCCGCGCGGCGCTTGACCACGGCTCTGTCCGGCGTCAGGTTTCGCGGAAGACGCCACAGCCGGACCCGCCAATTGATCTTTCCGATCTCCGAATCCAGCCCTGTCCGGTTTCCCGGACCGCCGCCGAAAGCCTGCGATGTCGTCGTCATCGGCGGCGGCATCGTCGGGGTGATGGCGGCATGGTTTCTCGCGAAGCGCGGTCAGCGGGTCGTCCTTTGCGAGAAGGGCAGGATCGCAGGCGAACAATCCAGCCGCAACTGGGGTTGGGTGCGCCAGCAGGGCCGGGATCCCGCCGAGCTTCCGGTGATGATCGAAGCGCTGGAAATCTGGAAGGGTCTTGCCGCCGAATCCGGCGCCGATCTGGGCTTCCGGCAGACCGGCGTCCTCTATGCGGCGAACTCTGCCGAGGATATGGCGGATTTCGAGGGCTGGATGGTTCATGCCCGCGCCCACGGCCTTGACACGCGGCTGCTGACGCGGTCGGAGATTGCGGCGACGCTGCCCAATGCCGCGGACTGGCGGGGCGGGCTCTGGACCGCTTCTGATGCGAGGGCCGAACCCTGGATCGCGGTGCCCCGGCTTGCCGCCGCCGCGGCGCGTCTGGGCGTCACGATCGCCGAGGAGTGCGCTGTGCGACGGCTGGACATGGCCGTAGGACGGGTGACAGGTGTCGTGACCGAGAAGGGGCGGATCGCGGCGGACCGGGTGGTGCTGGCCGGCGGCGCGTGGTCGTCGCTCTTCGCGCGCGCCCACGGGATCGGCCTGCCGCAGCTTTCGGTACGGGCAACCGTTACCGCGACGGCGGCGTTGCCCGAGTTCTACGCAGGCGCCGCCGCCGACGGCCATTTCGCGATCCGACGAAGGCAGGACGGCGGCTACACGCTCGCGCCCGGGCATTTTCACGAGTTCTTCATCGGCCCTGATGCCTTCCGCCACCTGCGCCCGTTCTGGCCGCAAATCCGCAAGGACATCTCGGGCACCCGTTTCCTGCCCGCCGCCCCGCGCGGCTATCCCGACGGCTGGCGCACCGCGCGGGCCTGGAGCGGGGACGAGGAAAGCCCGTTCGAGCGGATGCGGATACTCGACCCCGCGCCGAACCGGGCCGAGATCGAACGGCTGCGCAGCCGCTTTGCCGCGGCCTTTCCGGAAGTCGGCAAGCCCGGAATCGTGGCGGCGTGGGCGGGCATGATCGACACGATGCCCGATGTCGTGCCGGTCATTGACCATGTGGACGCGTTGCCCGGACTGACGATCGCCACCGGACTTTCCGGCCACGGCTTCGGCATCGGCCCCGGCTTTGGCCGCGTCGTCGCCGATCTGGTCGAAGGACGGGCGCCTCGGCACGACCTGACCCGGTTCCGCCTTTCGCGATTCACCGATGGAACGAAGATCGCTCCCGGCCCGGCCCTATAGCCGGTCGCGCAGCGAAAACCAGATCATCGCCAGCACCAGAAGCGGCCAGCGCAACGCTACACCACCGGGGAAGGGACGGGTCGGCACTTTCGCCATGAGGTCGAAACGCTCGGCCTGGCCGGCGATGGCTTCGGCGGCAAGCTTGCCGCCAAGCGTCGCCATGGCGACCCCGTGACCGGAATAGCCGGAAGCCGAGACCACGTTTCCCGCAAGCCGCTCGAAATGCGGCATCCGGTTCAACGTGATGCCGAGCGTGCCGCCCCAGGCGTGGGTGATCCTGATGTCTTTCAGTTGCGGATAGATTTCGAGCATCGGCTTGCGGACAAGGGCGGCGATGTCCTTGGGGAAACGGTAGCCATAGCTTTCCGCCCCGCCGAACAAGAGCCGGCGGTCGTCCGAGAAGCGGAAGTAGTTGATGACGAACTTGGAATCCGCGACCGCGCGGTTCTCGCGGATCAGCGTCTCCTGCGCGTCGGGCGTCATCGGCTCGGTCGCGATGATGAAGTTGTTGATCGGCATGACCCGTGTCGCGACCCGGCTGTTCAGATCGCCGAGATATCCGTTGCAGGCCAGGACGACATGCGACGCGACGATCTTCGCCTTGTCGGTCGCGATCACCGCCGGGACGCCTTGGGTCAGCGCGCCGACCTTCGAACGCTCGAAGATGCGGACGCCTTTCGCCGCGCAGGCCCGCGCAAGGCCGAAAGCGTAGCGCAGGGGGTGCAGATGCCCGCCGCCCATGTCGACGTCGCCGCCGTGATAGGCGGGCGAGCCGACGAGATGGCGCATTTCCTCGCGCCCGATCGGGCGGATGAGGTCGTAGCCATAGTCGCGCGCCATTCTCGCGGCATATTCATGCGCATGGGGCACCAGCCGTGCGCGGTGGCAGGCATGGATGATGCCGGGCGCGAAGCCCGCCTCGGGCGCGTGGCTCGCCGCGAGGGTCCTGGTCAATGCGACAGCATCCTGCGCCAGTGCCCAAAGGGCGCGCGCGTGGTCGAGGCCGACGAGCTTTTCCAGATCGTCCTGATCCAGCCGCTGGCCGGTGCCGACCTGACCGCCATTGCGCCCCGAAGCGCCCCAGCCGACCCGGTGCGCGTCGAGCAGGATCACGTCATATCCCCGTTCCGCCAGGTGCAGGGCTGCAGACAGGCCGGTGAACCCTGCGCCGACGACGCAGACATCGCAGGTCAGGTCGCCGGCGGCCTCCGGGCAGGGGGCGGGCGCTTCGGCGCTGTCGGCATACCAGGAGCGGGGGTATTCCCCGGCCCTGTCGTTTGCGTAGAGGATGTCCACCGGTGAACGCTCACGCAGCCTTGAGAAGACCGTCCGACCTGAGCCCGGCATAGGTTTCGTCGAGCGATTTCCTGACGCGTTCGATGAAGACGTCAATCTCTGCGGGTTTGATCACGAGAGGCGGCGAGATGACCATGCGGTCGCCGACATGGCGCATGACGAGGTTGTTGGCAAAGCAGCGCTCGCGGCAGCGGTAGCCGACGGTCCCCGCTTCGGAGGCGAAGGCGGCGCGCTTTTTCTTGTCCGGGGTCAGCGCGATCGAGCCCATGAGCCCGACCAGGACCGCCTCGCCCACCAGCGGGTGATCCTCGAGCGCCTTCCACCGTTCGTTCAGATAGGGATGGGCGACGTTGCGGACATGGTCGAGGATGTTCTCCTCCTCAAGGATTTCGAGATTGCGCAGCGCCACGGCAGAGGCAACCGGGTGGCCGCAATAGGTGTAGCCGTGGTTGAAGTCGCCCGCGCCGCCGACGGTCGCGGCGATCTCGTCACAGACGATGGAACCGCCGATCGGCGCGTAGCCCGAGGACAGTCCCTTGGCGATGGTCATGATGTGCGGTTTGATTCCGAAGGTCTCCGACCCGAACCACTTGCCGGTCCGACCAAAGCCGGTGATGACCTCGTCGGCGATCAGGAGGATGCCGTGCTTGTCGCAGATGCGCTGGATCTCGGGCCAGTAGGTCGCTGGCGGGATGATGACCCCACCCGCACCCTGAACCGGCTCGCCGATGAAGGCGGCGACCTTGTCGGCGCCGATCCGCTCGATCTCGGTCTCGAGTGCGCGGGCGCGCTGCAGACCGAATTCCTCCGGGCTCATGTCGCCGCCCTCGCCGTACCAGTAGGGCTGGTCGATATGGGTGATGTCGGGAATGGGCAGCCCGCCCTGGGCATGGATGCCCGCCATGCCGCCGAGGCTGCCGCCCCCCATCGTGGAGCCGTGATAGCCGTTCTTGCGGGCGATGATCACTTTCTTTCCGGGCTTGCCCTTCACGTCCCAGTAGCGGCGCACGAGACGGATGTTGGTGTCGTTGGCCTCGGAGCCCGATCCGGCATAGAAGACGTGGTTGAGATCGCCGGGCGCAAGCTCGGCGATCTTGGCGGCAAGCGCGATGGCGGGTACATGAGATGTCTGGAAGAACGTGTTGTAATAACACAGCTCTTCCATCTGGCGTGCGGCCACCTCGGCCAGATCCTTGCGGCCGTAGCCGAGGTTGACGCACCAAAGTCCCGCCATTCCGTCAAGGATTTCCTGCCCCTCGCTATCGGTGAGATAGACACCCTTGCCGCGGGTGATGATCCGCGCGCCCTTCTCGGCAAGTTCGGCATCGGCGGTGAAGGGATGCATGTGATGCGCGGCGTCGAGGGCCTGAAGCTCTTTCGTCGGCATGTGGTTGGTGATCTGGGTCATGAACGAACCTGTCGGTTGGCCCGGGATGTCCGGAAGGGAGAGCGCGGCGCGCGCCTTTTTCCGTACTCCGGATCGGCGCGTGTCGGGGGCTGATTTGATCGTTTCAGGATATGATCAAATGCGGCGGTGTCAACCGAATTTGATCAAATTTATCGCTCGGAAAGCGCCAGCCTGACCTGTTCGATCCCTTGCCTGATATCCTCGCGGATCGCCTGGCCGAGTGCCGCGCCGTCGCGCGCGCGCATCGCCTCCAGCGCCTCTTCGTGCCGGTCCGGCAGGTTTGAGGTGCCATACCGTCCGCAGACGACGCGCAGCGACGGGCCGAAGCGGAGCCAGAGCATCTGGGCAAGCGAAAGAAGAATTGGGGCGCCCGCCAGGTCATAGAGCGTGAAGTGGAAGCGGAAGTTGTTGAGGAGGTAGCTGTGAACATCGCCGGTCTCGATCGCCTGGTCGATCACCGCGTCGATCCGGGCGAGCGCGCTGATTTCACTGTCTTTCAGGCCCTTGACGGCGATCTCGGCAAGCCGTGGTTCGATGGTAAGCCGGGCGAAGGCCAGTTCTTCAAGCCGCGCGGCGCTCAGTTCAGGCACCAGGACGCGCCGATTGCCGCGCAGCTCAAGCGCGCCTTCCGCGATCAGCTTGCGGATTGCCTCGCGCACGGGTGTCATTCCGGCCTCGAGCGTGGATGTAAGGCCTTGAATTGTCACGGGTTGCCCCGGCGTGAGCTGGCCAAACAGGATCATGTCGCGCAGGCGGCAATATGTGACCTCGTGCGAGGGAACCTTGCGATGCAATTCGCCAGTTTCGCGAAGGTTCTTCATTCATTGTCCTTGTGTGGGGTGGGGAAAAACTCTTCCTGACATATTAGATTGCAGTTCTTAGAATTGCCATGTTGATTTGAGTCGGAGAATTTGATCAAATTGACCGACAACGAGGGAAACCACTCAAACCGGCGGCCGGCCAGTTCCGGTCGCCCCTGATACCAGCACTAGGAGGTAGAATGAAACTCACGGGGATGACGATCGCCGCGGCACTCGTCGCGGCCGGCGCAGCGGGGGCCGAGGAGGTCCATGTTTACAACTGGTCGGACTATATCGACGAGTCGTTGCTGGCGAAGTTCGAGGAAGAGACCGGAATAGACCTGATCTACGACGTCTTCGATTCGAACGAAATCCTGGAAACCAAGATGCTCGCGGGATCGTCGGGCTATGATGTGGTCGTGCCGTCGGGCACGTTCCTCCAAAGGCAGATTCAGGCTGGCGCCTTCCAGAAGCTCGACAAGTCCAAGCTGCCGAATATCGTCAACATGTGGGATGTGGTCGCCGAGCGCACGCAGAAATATGATCCGGGCAACGAGTATTCCATCAACTACATGTGGGGTACGACCGGTATGGGCGTGAACATCAACAAGGTCAAGGAAGTGCTTGGCGACGACGCACCCGTCGATTCGCTGGCATTGCTCTTCGATCCGGCGAACATCGAAAAACTCGCGTCTTGCGGCGTGCACATGCTCGACGCGCCGACCGAGATCATTCCAGCGGCGCTGAACTATATCGGCGAGGATCCCGACGCGCAGGACGTCGAGACCATCTCGAAGGTCGAACCCGTGCTGACGGCGATCGCGCCCCATGTGCTGAAATTCCACTCGTCCGAATACATCAACTCGCTCGCCAATGGCGATATCTGCGTGGCATTCGGTTGGTCCGGCGATATCCTGCAGGCGCGTGACCGCGCCGCAGAAGCCGGGAACGGGGTGGAGATCGAATATCACATCCCGAAGGAAGGTGCCTTGATGTGGTTCGACCAGATGGCCATTCCCGTCGATGCGCCGAACCCGGACGGAGCGCACAAGTTCCTCAACTTCATCATGGACCCGCAGAACGCGGCGGCGGCGTCGAACTATGTCTATTACGCCAACGGCAACAAGGCGTCTCAGGAATTGCTGAACGAGGACGTGATCGGCGACACGGCGATCTATCCCGATCAGGAGACGCTGGACAACCTCTACACCACGACGCCGTGGGATCCGAAGGTCAACCGCGACGTGACGCGGCTCTGGACCAAGATCAAGTCGGGCACCTGAGCCCGCGCCCAATCATCGCCCCGCGCCCTCAGGCGCGGGGCTTTTCACATGCGAGAGGTCCATCATGGCTCAACCCGCCAACCGCCCGGTCTTCGCGCCCTGGGAAAATCCGGACGAGAAGCCGCTGATCCGGTTCCAGAACGTCACGAAGCGCTTTGGCGAATTCGTCGCGATCGACAACATGACCCTCGACATCTTCCGGCGGGAGTTTTTCGCGCTTCTGGGCCCATCCGGCTGCGGCAAGACCACGCTGATGCGCATGCTCGCGGGGTTCGAGGCGCCGAGCGAGGGGACGATCCTTCTGGACGGGGTGGATATCGGACCGATACCGCCCAACAAGCGGGCAACGAACATGATGTTTCAAAGCTACGCGCTTTTCCCGCATCTTTCGGTCTGGGACAACATCGCGTTCGGCTTGAAGCGGTCGGACATGCCGAAGGGCGAGATTCCCGCGCGGGTCGACGAAATGCTGCGCCTGACCCGGCTGGAGAAGTTCGCCAAACGCAAGCCGCACCAGATTTCCGGCGGGCAGCGCCAGCGCGTGGCGCTTGCGCGAAGCCTCGCAAAGGCGCCGAAGCTTCTTTTGCTCGACGAGCCGCTTGGCGCGCTCGACAAGAAGCTGCGCCAGGACACGCAGTTCGAACTGATGGACATTCAGGAAAAGACCGGCACCACGTTCGTGATCGTGACCCACGATCAGGAAGAGGCGATGACCGTCGCTTCGCGGGTTGCCGTCATGGACCACGGCAGGATGATCCAGGTCGACACGCCCGACCGCATCTATGAGACGCCCAATTCGGTCTATGTCGCGGACTTCATCGGCGACGTGAACATCATCGAGGGCAACGCGACACCCAAGGGCGAGGGCGGCTGTTCGATTGCCTGGGCCGAAGGTCAGCCGCCGATTGCTGCCGTGTCTGCCAACGGGATACCTGAGGGCGCCAAGGTGCATTTCGCGATCCGGCCCGAAAAGGTCGCCATTTCGACCGAGAAACCCGCGGGCCGCGCCAACGTGATCGAGGGGACGGTGAGCGACATCGCCTATCTCGGCAATATCTCGACCTACAAGGTAGAGGTGGCGGGGGGCCGCATGGTCAAGGCGCAGGTCGCGAACGAGCGGCGTCTCGCGCGGCGCGATATCACCTGGGAGGACAAGGTCTGGCTATCCTTCACGGATACCGCCGGCGTCGTCCTTCAGAACTGAGCGGGGGGCTTTGCAATGCGCCGCCTTACACTGATCGCCGTTCCCTACCTCTGGCTTCTGGTCTTCTTCCTCGTTCCCTTCGCGATCGTCTTCAAGATCGCGCTCTCGGACTACGCGATCTCGATCCCGCCCTACACGCCGACGCTTGATTTTTCGGCGGGCTGGGACGGGATCAAGTCGTTCTTCTCGGGGCTGGATTTCGAGAATTTCACGTTCCTTGCGAGCGATGATCTCTACTGGAAGGCCTATCTCTCAAGCCTCCAGATCGCGGCAATATCGACGCTGATCACGCTTTGCGTCGGCTATCCGATCGCCTACGGCATGGCGCAGGCGCCGGACGAATGGCGCCCGACGCTGATGATGCTGGTCATCCTGCCGTTCTGGACCTCGTTCCTGATCCGCGTCTATTCGTGGATCGGCATTCTTTCCAACGAAGGCTTCCTGAACCAGTTCCTGATGTGGACGGGCGTGATCGACACGCCGCTGACGCTTCTCAACACCAACTACGCGGTCTATGTCGGCATCGTCTATACCTACCTGCCGTTCATGGTGTTGCCGATCTACTCGGCGCTGGAAAAGCTCGATGGTTCTCTCATCGAGGCCGCCGAAGACCTTGGGTGCACGAAGTCGGGTGCGTTCTGGGCGGTCACGATGCCGCTGTCGAAGCCCGGCGTCATCGCGGGCTGCTTCCTCGTCTTCATTCCGGCGCTTGGCGAATTCGTCATTCCGTCCATCCTTGGCGGGAACGAGACGCTGATGATCGGCAAGACCCTCTATGAGGAGTTCTTCTCGAACCGCGACTGGCCGGTCGCGTCGGCGGTGGCGGTTGTGCTTCTGTTGCTGCTGATCATTCCGATCATCCTCTTTCAGCGCAACGAACAGAAACAGAGGGAGGCGAACGGATGAACCGCAGATTCTCATGGTTCAACGCGACCTCGCTGACGCTGGGCTTCGCATTCCTGTACCTGCCGATGATCATCCTGATCATCTTCTCGTTCAACTCTTCCAAGCTTGTCACCGTCTGGGCGGGTTTCTCGACCAAATGGTACGGCACGCTTTTTCACAACGAGGCGTTCCTGAGCGCCGCCTGGGTCACGCTCAAGGTTGCTGTCCTGTCGTCGACGATCGCGACCGTGCTTGGCACGATGGCGGCCTATGTCATGGTCCGCGGGGGCCGGTTCGCCGGCCGCACGCTGTTCTCGGGGATGATCTACGCGCCTCTCGTCATGCCCGAGGTCATCACCGGTCTGGCGATGCTGCTTCTGTTCATCGCGATCGGGCTCGACCGGGGGGTCTTCACGATCGTGCTGGCGCATACGACCTTCACGATGTGCTATGTTTCGGTCGTGGTTTCGTCCCGGCTGATCACGTTCGACAAGTCGCTGGAAGAGGCGGCGCTCGACCTCGGATGCACGCCGTTCGACGCCTTCCGGTCCGTTACCCTGCCGATCATCGCGCCGGCGGTCATTTCGGGCTGGCTTCTGGCCTTCACGCTGTCGCTTGACGATCTCGTCATCGCATCCTTTGCGGCAGGCCCATCCTCGACGACGTTGCCAATGAAGATCTTCTCGTCCGTCCGCCTCGGCGTCAGCCCCGAGATCAACGCGCTTTCGACGATCATGATAGGAATCGTCACGGTGGGCGTCGTCACCGCCTCGCTTGTTTCCAAGCGCTCCATCGCGAAACAGCGGGCAGACGAACAGGCCGCGGTCAGAGCGTAAGCCGTCGCGGCATGAAACGCCTCTATGAACCTTACGGCTACGGCGACGGGCCTGTCGCAGCGTGCTATTGGGACACGACCGTCGCCCGACCCCCGCCGGGAGCCGCCTTGCGCGGCGAGGTGCGGGCTGACGTCGCGATCCTTGGCGCGGGCTTCACCGGCCTTTCGGCGGCCCTGCATCTGGCACGCGACGCGGGCGCCGATGTCACCGTGGTCGAGGCCGAAGGCGTCGGCTGGGGCGCGTCCGGGCGGAACGGCGGTTTCGTGTGCATCGGGGGGGCCAAGGCGGCTGACGCGACGCTCGCGCGCCGCTTCGGCAGGGAGGCGCTGGCCGAGTGGCAGGGCGCGCAGAAGGCCGCGATTGATCTTGTCTCGGACATCCTTGACCGTCACGGCGTCGACGCCGACGTGCATTCCCGCGAAGGCGAGGCGGTGTTGGCGCACAGCCCACGCGCCTTTGCCGACCTCAAGGCCGAGGCGGAGGTGCTTCGGCGCGATCACGGGAAGGACGCCGAACTGCTGGGCCCGAGTGATCTGGCCAGCGCCGGCCTCTCTGCCGCCGGCATTCACGGGGCGCTGCGGGTGCCGATGGGCTTTGCGATCAACCCGCTCAAATATGTGATCGGCCTCGCGCGCGCCGCCAGGGAGGCCGGAGCGCGGATATTCGAGAACGCGCCCGTCACCCGGATTGAGCGCGATGGGGATGACTATATCCTTCATGCGCCGGAAGGGACGCTGCGCGCCCGGCGGCTGATCGTCGCGACCAACGGCTATTCGAGCGAGGATGTGCCGGACTGGATGGCGGGGCGTTACCTGCCTGCACAGTCGGCAGTCCTGGTGACCCGCGAACTGACCGATGCCGAGATTGCCGCGCAGGGCTGGTCGAGCGATCTGATGGCCTATGACACGCGCAATCTGCTCCATTACTTCCGTCTCATGCCCAACCGGCGCTTTCTGTTCGGCGCGCGCGGCGGGACAAGAGCGAGTGCCGAGGCGCAAGGACAGACGCGACGGGTTCTGCGCCGGGATTTCGACCGGATGTTCCCGGCCTGGTGTCATGTCGAGACACCGCACCACTGGTCCGGCTTTGTCTGCCTCACGCGGGCGCTGACACCCTATGTGGGGCCGATTGGCGACTGGCCTGGCGCATGGGCGGGTTTTGCCTGGCATGGCAACGGCGTCGCGATGGGCACCTATGCCGGACGCGCTCTGGCCGGACTTGCGACCGGACGGGCCGACGTGCCACGGGTGATGGCCGCCGAACCACGGCACTTTCCCTTGGGCACGATGCGACGAATGCTCTTGCCGGCGGTCTATGCGTGGTACGGCCTCAAGGACCGCTTCTGACGGCACTTGCGGGTTGTCAGGAAATGGCACAGCATGGCTGCGATAGGCTGCCGTCGTTATCCGACCGCACCATTTCTCATCAGAGGAGAGGACGATGCCGGTCAAGAACCGCTTTGCCGAGTTGTTGCCAGAGATCGCCGCATGGCGACAGGATTTCCACGAGAATCCCGAACTGCTGTTCGATGTCCACCGCACCGCCGGAAAGGTGGCTGACCTTCTGCGCAGCTTCGGCTGCGACGAGGTGACCGAGGGGATAGGACGGACCGGCGTCGTTGGCCTGATCCGTGGCAAGACCGACACCAAGGGCAGGGTAATCGGCCTGCGCGCCGACATGGACGCCTTGCCGATCACCGAGGCGACCGGGCTTGACTATGCGTCGAAGACGCCGGGCCGGATGCATGCCTGCGGCCATGACGGGCACACCGCCATGCTGCTCGGCGCCGCGAGATACCTGGCAGAAACCCGCAACTTCGACGGCACCGCCGTGGTCATCTTCCAGCCCGCCGAGGAAGGTGGCGGCGGCGGGCGCGAGATGGTCGAGGATGGCATGATGGAGCGCTGGGGTATCCGGGAGGTCTACGGCATGCACAACTGGCCCGGCCTGCCGGTCGGAGCGTTCGCCATCCGCCCCGGCGCCTTCTTTGCGGCGACCGACCAGTTCGTGATCGACATCGTGGGCAAGGGCGGCCACGCCGCCAAGCCGCACGAGACGGTGGACCCCACCGTGGTCGCCAGCCACATCGTCCTCGCGCTCCAGTCGATCGCCAGCCGCAATGTCGATCCGGTCGCGCAGGTCGTGGTGTCGGTCACGAGTTTCGAGACCGGCTCGACCGCATTCAACGTCATTCCGCAGTCGGTGCGGCTGAAGGGAACGGTTCGGACGCTCGACGACGGGGTGCGGGCATTGGCCGAGGCGCGGCTCCTCAAGCTCGCGCAGGCGACCGCCGAAGCCTACGGCGCGGAGGCGCGCATCGACTACATGCGCGGCTATCCGGTCATGGCCAACCATGAGACCGAGACCGCCCATGCCGCCGCCGTCGCGGCCGAGGTCTCGGGCGGTTGCGGCGACGCGCCGCAGATCATGGGCGGCGAGGATTTCGCCTACATGCTGCAGGCGCGGCCGGGCGCCTACATCCTTGTCGGCAACGGCGACACCGCGATGGTGCACCATCCCGAGTACAATTTCGACGATAACGTGATCCCCTATGGATCGAGTTGGTATGCCGGCATCGCCGAGGCGCGGATGCCCGCCGCCTGACGCCCGCCGCTTCAGCCGATCTCGGCCTGGGTGCGGGGGCAGGGCTCTCCGTCGTAGAACCGGTCGAGGATGTCCTGCATCAGCGCCGCCAGTTCCGGATCGGCCGCGGCGCGGAACAGCGTGGCCGAGGATCGGAGCTTGACCGCGTCGACCGGACCGAGAACCGCTTCGGCATCGCCGTGCTCATGCGAGAGCATCGCCCGCGCGCAGGCTTCGAGCCGCGTGCCGAGTTTCGGATCGGCGGCATAGGCCTGGGCTTCGGCAAGGTTTTCCAGACCAAAATGCTTCGCCGTCGCCGACCGGCCAAGGCTGCGCAACTGGGGAAAGATGTACCACATCCAGTGGCTTTGCTTGTGACCGTCCTCAAGCTCGGCCAGCGCGGTCTCATAGGCAATGTCCTGGGCTTCGTGAAACCGGGCCAATCCGTCCATCAGCGGTCCTCCGGCAAGGTCAGCCGCCGGTATGGCTCATGTGCCGCGACACCTGCCCGGCAACCTTCTGGCGTGAATAGTCGAAGTCGTGGCCCTTGGGCTTGCGGGCGATCGCGGCGCGGATCGCCGTCTCGAGGCCCGTATCCTCGGCGCTCGCCCTGAGGGGCGCGCGCAGGTCGGCATTGTCCTCCTGCCCGAGGCACATGAACAACTCGCCGGTGCAGGTGACACGCACCCGGTTGCAGCTTTCGCAGAAATTGTGGGTCAGGGGCGTGATGAAGCCGATCTTCTGCCCGCTCTCTTCGATCCGCACATACCGTGCCGGGCCGCCGGTGCGTTCGGCAAGGTCGGTCAGCGTGAAGCGCCCTGCAAGGCGGGAGCGCAGATCCTTGAGCGGCCAGTACTGGTCGAGCCGCATCTCCTCGCCCATCTCGCCCATCGGCATGACCTCGATGAAGGTCAGGTCATGGCCTTCGCCCGCGCACCAGTCCAGCAGGTCGAAAAGCTCGTCCTCGTTGAAACCTTTTAGCGCCACGGTGTTGATCTTGACCCGAAGCCCCGCCGCCTTCGCCGCCCGGATCCCGTCCATCACCTGCGGTAGCCGTCCCCAACGGGTGATCGCCTGGAACTTGTCCGCATCGAGCGTGTCGAGCGAGACGTTGACGCGGCGGACGCCTGCGGCAAAAAGATCGTCGGCGAAGCGGGCGAGTTGCGAGCCGTTGGTGGTCAGCGTCAGTTCACGAAGCGCACCGGTTTCAAGATGGCGCGACATGGCCCGGAAAAAGGTCATGATGTCGCGGCGAACCAGCGGCTCGCCGCCAGTGATCCTGAGCTTTTCCACACCGAGCCGGATGAACGTCGAGCACAGCCGGTCCAGTTCCTCCAGCGTCAGCAAGTCCTTTTTGGGCAGGAACTGCATGTGCTCGGCCATGCAATATGTGCAGCGGAAATCGCAGCGGTCCGTTACCGAGACACGCAGATAGGAAATCGGTCGGGCGAAGGGGTCGATGAGCGGCGCCATTGCGACAAGGTAATGCGCCCCGGCTCCACCTACAAGCCAAGCCGTGCCAGGACGGTGCGCGCTTGACTGCCGGCCGCCGCAGCCATTGGATGGCCCCGGACAATGAAGGAGACGCCATGGATCGCAGATTGCTGAGGCCGGGCCACGACTGGAAGACGTTGCGCCGCGCATTCAGATGGCAGGTTCCGGCGCGGTTCAGCATGGCCGAAGCATGTTGCGACAGCTGGGCACGGCACGAGCCGGAGCGGACCGCGCTGCTCGAAATCGACGTAACCGGCGGGGACCGGCGCTGGAGCTACGGGGAACTGAAATCCACCTCGGACCGGCTCGCCAACGCATTTGCGGCCGGCGGGGTGCGGCGCGGCGACACGGTCGCCGTTCTTCTGCCGCAGGGCGCGCCGGTCCTGATCACGCATTTCGCCGCGATGAAGGTTGGCGCGGTGGTTCTGCCGCTCTTCACGCTCTTCGGGCCCGACGCGCTGCACTACCGGCTCGCCGACGCGCGGGCACGCGTGGTCGTGACCGATGCGGCGAGCCTCGAGAAGCTCGAGGGCATACGCGACGCGCTGCCCGACCTCAGGGATATCTACTGCATCGACCCTTCGCCTGAGCGGAATCTCTGGGCAGAGATCGACCGTGCCTCTGACCGGTTTACCCCGGCCGAGATGGCGGCGGATGACCCGGCCGTGCTGATCTACACTTCGGGCACGACCGGGCCGCCGAAAGGCGTGCTCCATGCCCACCGGTTCCTTCTGGGCCATCTGCCGAATGTCGAACTCAGCCACGACTTCTTCCCCAGGCCCGGCGCCGTCGGCTGGACGCCCGCCGACTGGGCCTGGATCGGCGGGCTGATGGACCTGGCGATGCCCTGCCTCTACTACGGCGTCCCGCTCATCAGCCGCCGGATGCGCAAGTTCGACCCTGATGAGGCCTTCCGCCTGATCCGCGATCATTGGATAACGAACCTCTTTCTGCCGCCGACCGCGCTGAAGCTGATGCGCGCCTCGACGGCGCCGGACGATCTGGCGGTCCGCGCCGTTGCGTCGGGCGGCGAAAGCCTTGGAGCGGACATGCTTGAGTGGGGGCAGCGGGCGCTGAAGGCCCCGATCAACGAGATCTACGGCCAGACCGAGTGCAACCTCGTGGTCTGCTCCTCCGCCTCGCTGTTCCCGACCAGGCCAGGCACGATGGGCCGCGCCGTGCCGGGGGCGGACGTGTCGGTGATCGACGGCGAGGGGCTGGAGGTGGCGGATGGAGAGATCGGAGAGATCGCCGTGAAGCGCGGCCATCCAGCGATGTTCCTGGAGTATCTCGGCAAACCCGAGGCGACGGCGGCAAAATTCGTCGGGGGCTGGCTCCGCACCGGCGATCTCGGGACGCGTGATTCCGATGACTATTTCACCTATGTCGCGCGGGATGATGACATCATCTCGTCGGCCGGCTATCGCATCGGACCTTCCGAGATCGAGAACTGCCTGACCGGCGACCCGGACGTTGTGATGGCCGCCTGCGTCGGCGTTCCGGACGCCGTCAGGGGCGAGGTCGTGAAGGCCTTTGTCGTCCTGCGCGAAGGGGCGGACCTGAAGGGGATGGAGGATCGGCTGATCCGGCGCGTCCGGGACCGGATCAGCCCCCATGTCGCGCCGCGCTGGATCGAACGACGCGAAAGCCTGCCGATGACCGCGACCGGCAAGATCATGCGGCGGGAACTTCGGGGCTGAACCGCCGCCGGAGCGGCGAAAGCCCGATCTAGGCGGTTGCCGCGCACGTCCTCTCGGGATCGCCGACGGCCTTGATCATCGTGGTGGCGGTCCGAAAGCCGAAAACGGGCCTGAGCGCTCCTGTCGACGTTCTCGATGTTTCCATGAAGCCGCGCCTCTCATAGAGCGCGCGGGCGCGCGGGTTGCTGTCGATCACATCCAGGCGGATCCGCTTCAGACCGCAGCTGACAGCGTGATCCTCGATCGCGCTCAGCAGGCTCGTCCCGATCCCGAGACCGCGCGCGTCGCATTGCACGAATATTCCGTCCATGAGCAACGTATCGGCTTCGCATTCGCGCTCAAGAACGCTGATCAGAAGGCCGCGCGCGGTTCCGCCCAGGTGGCCATAAATCTTGACCATGTCGCTGAAGCCGCCACCGACGAACGCGCCCTCGGCCGTCTTGAAGCCCGCGACACCGAGAAGCGTGTTGCTGCGCGACACGGCGCTTATGGCATGGCTGGGATCGAGCACCGCCTCTATGAATGCAAGCGCCTTGGGTGCAGGGCCGAGCGGGTAGCGGAGCTTGCGGGAAAACGCCTCCCAATACCCGGCAGCGGCGCTCTTTCGATGCTCGGCGGGCAGGCCGGGTTCGATCGTGAAGCGCTGATCGCTGTGGCTCGTGTGGTCCACGGTGCCTCCCTGTATCCCTAAGACATGGGTTGGCGGAGCGGCGATGCAAATGAACCGGTGGCGTATCCCGGCCGTTTTCGGCCTGTGCCTTCTGGAGGGGCGCCATGCCTACGCCCCCGGCGGCATTGGGCAGATTGTCGGCTGGATCGAGGCGCGGGCAGAAGGCGGCGCGCCATGAGGCGTTGTCATTGCCGCGAACGGGCGTCGCCGCTCAGTGCAGGTGCTTTCCGGCCTCCTTTCGGGCAAAGGGCTTCAGGCGGTCGCCATGTGCCGCAAGAAACGCGCGGGTCCGTTCGGGATCGTGCCTGGACAGGTCGCGCAGCCACCAGGCGATGGCCTTCTGGATGAACCAGTTGCGGTCGTCGGCATAGCCGGCCGCCCAGCCGAGCACCCGGTCCCGGATCATGATGTCTTGAGGACCGGGATGGTTCTGCTTGGTCCAGGGCAGGGTGATGACAAGGGCGGCCCGGCGGACCCAGAGACTGTCGTGACGGGTCCAGCCTTCGACCTCGTCGATCCGGCCCGGATCCGCGACCAGCCGCCTGCCGCCCGCGTCGCAGGCGTGGTCGGCGATGGCCCAGGCATCGAACTCGGGCACCCAGGACGCGATCAGACGCCAGACCGGCCCGTCCTCCTTGATCCGGGCCTGCGTCAGGAGCTTCGCCGCGGCGACGCGCGCCTCATGGATGTCGGACCGCCAGAGCGCATCGGCGAGCGTCACGCGCGCCCCCACATCGAGGCCCTTCCGCCATTCGCGGGCAAGGTCCGTAATGGCGGGGACGCGGACGCCGAGATATTCGCGTCGCGCCTTGTGATAGGCGGCCGACCCGGCGGCGCGCCCGGGCTCCGCGAGCGACCGCAACTGGCCGAGCGCGGCCTCGGGCGTCATTCGACCGTGACCGATTTCGCCAGGTTGCGCGGCTGGTCAACATCTGTGCCCTTGGCGACGGCGGCATGGTAGGCCAGAAGCTGTGCGGGGACCGCATAGAGGATCGGCGCAAGAAGCGCCGGCGCTGTCGGCATGACCAGCGTCTTCCAGGTGCCATCGCCGGTTTCCCTCGCGCCTTGCGCGTCGCTGACCAGCAGCACCTTGCCATGCCGTGCCATGACCTCCTGCATGTTCGAGACTGTCTTGTCAAAAAGCGCATCGCGGGGTGCGAGGACGACCACGGGCACAGTCTTGTCGATCAACGCGATCGGCCCGTGCTTGAGTTCGCCAGACGCATAACCTTCGGCGTGTATATAGCTGATTTCCTTCATTTTAAGCGCGCCTTCCAGAGCCAGGGGGAACATTGGCCCGCGGCCGAGGAACAGCACGTCCTGAGCCTCGGCCAAGCGCTCGGCCAGCGCGCCGATCTCGCCCTCGCGGGCAAGCGCCTGGTTGAGCATTCCCGGCAGCAGGCGCAGGTCCGACAGATAGCCCTTCAGCTCCGCGGCGCTGATGCGGCCGCGATCCCGGCCCGCCTTGAGCGCGAGCAGGAGAAGCACGGTAAGCTGGCACGTGAAGGCCTTGGTCGACGCCACGCCCACCTCCACGCCGGCGAGGATCGGCAGCGAAACATCGCTTTCCCGCGCGATGGACGACGTCGGCACGTTGACCACGCTGACGATCTTTTCGACCTTGTCACGGCAGTAGCGCAGCGCCGCGAGCGTGTCGGCGGTCTCACCCGACTGGCTGACGAAGATCGCGTGCGATCTGGCGGGAAGCGGTGGTTCGCGGTAGCGGAATTCCGAGGCGATATCGACCTCGCAGTTCAGCCCCGCAAGGCTTTCGAACCAGTATTTCGCCACCTGGCAGGCATAACTCGCTGTCCCGCAGGCCACGAGCGTCAGCCGGTCGAGCGCGGCGAAGTCCAGTTCGTCGGGCAGGTTCAACTTGTCGTCGCTGCAGTAGTGCTTCAGCGCATCGCCAAGCACCGCGGGCTGTTCGGCGATCTCCTTGGCCATGAAGTGTTTGTAGCCGGCCTTCTCGATCCTTGCCTGATCGAGCGAAATCTCGGTCATCTCACGGTTCGCGCGCCGCCCTGCCGCATCGAAGATCTCGGCGCCCTTGCGGGTGACGAAGGCCAGATCGCCCTCTTCCAGGTAGGTGATCCTGCTGGTCATCGGCGCGAGTGCGATGGCGTCGGACCCGACGAACATCTCGCCGTCACCGTGACCGATGGCGAGGGGTGAGCCCTTGCGCGCGGCGACCATCAGGTCTTCTTCGCCGTCGAAGAGGAAAAGCAATGCAAACGCGCCGTCCAGCCGCGCGATGGTGGCGCGCGCCGCCTCTCGCGGAGGCATGCCGTCGTCCATGTGCTTGCGGGTCAGCATCACGACGGTTTCGGTGTCTGTTTCGGTCTCGGCCGCCAGCCCCTCGGCCCTGAGTTCCTCGCGCAGGTCGCGGAAATTCTCGATGATGCCGTTGTGCACGACGGCGACGGGGCCGGAGCGGTGCGGATGGGCGTTCGTCACGGTCGCCGCGCCATGTGTGGCCCAGCGGGTATGGCCGATGCCCGACTTGCCCGGCAGCGGTTCGTGGACCAGAAGATCGGAGAGGTTGACTAGCTTGCCGACGGCGCGGCGGCGGTCGAGCCTGCCCTTGTTGACGGTTGCGATCCCGGCGGAATCGTAGCCGCGATACTCCAGCCGTTTCAGCGATTCGACCAGAAGCGGCGCAACCTCATGGTTGCCGAGAACGCCAACAATTCCGCACATTATGATTTCTCTTTCTGCCGTCTGGCCTTCTCGGCCTTCAGCTTTTCGAACAATCTGGCCGCGAGGCCCGGCTTGACCTCCTGCCGCGCGCGGCCCACCGCCAGCGCGCCGTCCGGCACATCCGAGGTGATGACCGAGCCGGAGGCCGTCATGGCCCCCGCGCCGATCTTCACCGGCGCCACCAGCATCGTGTCGGACCCGATGAAGGCTCGCGCGCCGATCTCGGTCCGGTGCTTCATCACACCGTCGTAGTTGCAGGTCACCGTGCCCGCGCCGACATTCGTGTGTTCGCCCACATGCGCGTCGCCGAGATAGGTGAGGTGGCCGACCTTCACGCCCTCGTCGAGAACGGCGTTCTTGATCTCGACGAAATTGCCGACATGCACATCCTCGGCCAGTTCCGCGCCGGGACGCAGACGCGCGAAGGGTCCGACGCGCGCGCCGCTTGAGATATGACAGCCTTCGAGATGACAGAACGCCTCGATCTCGGCCCCCGACTCCACGGTCACACCGGGGCCAAAGACGACATTCGGGCCGACGATGCTTTCACGGCCGATGGCTGTGTCGAAGGCGAAGAACACCGTTTCGGGCGCCGCGAGTGTCACACCGTCCGCCATGATCTCGGCCCGCTTTCGGTTCTGGAAGGCGGCTTCGGCGGCGGCAAGGTCGGCGCGGGTGTTCACGCCAAGCGTCTCGGCTTCGGGGCAGGTCACGACCTCGGCGGTCAGCCCTTCGTTCCGGGCGGCGCCGACGACGTCGGTCAGGTAGTATTCACCCGCTGCATTGTTGTTGTCGAGCGCCGTAACCAGCCGCGACAGCAGCCGCGCATCGGCGCATATCACCCCGCTGTTGCAGAGCGTGATGGCGCGCTGCTCCTCGGTCGCGTCCTTGTATTCGACGATGCTGTAAAGATGCCCGCCGTGGACGACAAGCCGTCCGTAGCGGCCCGGATCGGCGGCGTCGAACCCCAGCACGACGACGTCGGAGGGTGCGGCGAGCATCGCCTCCAGCGTCTCGGCGCGGATCAGGGGCGTGTCGCCGAACAGAACGATGACGCGGCCTTCGAACCCTTCCAGAAGCGGCAGGGCCTGCGCGACCGCATGACCGGTTCCCTGCTGCTCGGTCTGGTTCACGATCTCGACCGTTTCGTCATGCGCTCGAACGGCGGCCTCCACGAGATCGGAGCCGTGTCCGGCCACGACGATCGTCTTCTCGGGCGCAAGCCGGGCAGCGGAGATCATCGCGTGGATCAGAAGCGGCGCGCCGGCGACCTCGTGCAGCACCTTCGGGCGGTCGGAATTCATGCGTGTGCCGTGTCCGGCGGCGAGGATGATAAAGGCTGTTGCCATGAAACTCTTCTTTTCTTGACGGCCCGCCCGTTTTAACCAAGGGCCGCAATGCCGCAAGGGGGCAGGGATCAAAACTCCTTACGGCAGGTTACAATTATGAAGGATAACGGACATATGCGCCAATGCGGACAGTAATCTTTGATCTCGACGGCACGCTGGCGGATACCTCGGCCGATCTTGTCGCCGCGGCGAATGCCTGCTTTCGCGACATCGGCGCGGGCGATCTGCTCGATCCGTTGCAGGATGCGCTGACCGCGTTTCACGGCGGGCGGGCGATGCTGCGTCTCGGGTTTTCCCGGCTTGGCGGGGCGAGCGAAGAGGTCGTCGACGAGCAATATCCAAAACTGCTGCTCGCCTACGAGGCGGATATCGACCGGCAGACGCGCCTCTATCCCGGCGCCGCCGAGGCGATCGAGGCGCTGCGGAGCGCCGGTTTCGCCACCGGCATCTGCACCAACAAGCCCGAACGACTGGCGGAGCTTCTGATGGTGCGGCTTGGCGTGCGGGGCCTTTTCGGCTCGCTCGTCGGCGCCGACACGCTTGCCGTGCGCAAGCCCGATCCCGCACCCTACCGGCTTTCGGTCGAACGGGCGGGCGGGGCGGTCGCGCAGTCCATCCTGATCGGCGATACGGAAACCGACCTGCTGACGGCCGAGGCCGCAGGCGTGCCGGTCGCGCTTGTCACCTTTGGACCCGAGGGGCACGGCATTGCGCGGCTTTCTCCGGGCGCGCTGCTTGATGATTACGGCGACCTGCCGGCGCTTGCCCTGCGTCTGCTGGGGGAGGGTTAGGCGATGGAAGAGCGGTTCAAAGGCAGTTTCACCCAGCAGGAGCCGATCCCCGAGGCCGGGATCGAGGCGGCGACGCGGGTGCTGCGCCACGGGCGGCTGCACCGTTACAACACTGCGCCGGGGGAAGTGGCCGAAGTGGCTTTGCTGGAAGAGGAATTCGCGGCCTTCACCGGCGCCAGATACTGCCTTGCGGTCGCCTCGGGCGGCTACGCGCTCGGCTGCGCGCTTCGTGCGGCGGGGATCGGACCGGGCGACCGCGTGCTGACCAACGCCTTCACGCTCGCTCCGGTGCCTGGGGCCATCGCCGCCGTCGGCGCGGCGCCGGTCTTCGTCGAGACGACCGAAGACCTGACGATCGACCTTGACGATCTGGCCGCCAAGACATCCGGCGCGAAGGCGCTTCTGCTCAGCCACATGCGCGGTCATATCTGCGACATGGACCGGCTGATGGCGATCTGCGACGCGGCCCGACTGCCGGTGGTCGAGGATTGCGCCCACACGATGGGTGCGGCCTGGCGCGGCACACCCTCCGGACGGCACGGGCTTGCCGCCTGCTATTCGACCCAGACCTACAAGCACATGAATTCGGGCGAGGGTGGACTTCTCGTCTCGGACGATCCCGACCTCATGGCCCGCGCGATCATCCTGTCGGGCAGCTACATGCTTTACGGCCGCCACCGCGCCGCGCCGCCGGCCGAGGCGTTCGAGAGGGTGAAATACGTCACCCCCAATGTGTCGGGCCGGATGGACAACCTTCGCGCCGCGATCCTGCGCCCGCAACTCGCCGATCTGCCCGCGCAGTGCGCGCGATGGAACGCGCTCTACCGGGTCATGGAGGCCGGTCTTGCCGACACCCCCGGCCTGCGCCTGATAGAGCGTCCCGATGATGAAGCCTTTGTCGCATCCTCCTTCCAGTTCCTCCTGCCCGACTGGCCGGCGGAAAAGGTCGGCTCACTGCTGAACCGCTGTGCAGTCCGTGGTGTCGAGCTCAAGTGGTTCGGCGCCGCCGAGCCGCAGGGCTTCACCTCGCGCCACGACAGCTGGCGCTATGCTGAAGCACAGAACCTGCCACAAACCGATCGCATCCTTGCGGGGCTGATCGACATGCGTCTGCCGCTGACCTTCACGCCGGAGGACGCCGCGCTCCTCGCCCGGATCATCCGGGCCGAGGTTTCGGCGGTGTTCCAGGGCGCGGAAGCCGGAACGGTGGCCCTGCCCGACGCCGATTGAACGCCGAAGGGGGCGGAACGGCCCGAATAGGCGTCACGGTTCGCTGTAGGATATCGTCGCATCATCCAGGACATAGACGCGGCGCAGCGCTGTCGACGCGGTCGGGGTGAACTCGACAAAAGCTTCGTTTGAAGGCTGGCCGTTGATCGGCGTCATGTTCGCCTCGACGAAGTCCTCGTCCAGCGTGGCCTCGCCCACAACCGCGAGCCTGAATGTCTGGCTGGCGGGAAACAAGGAAATGATCACGGTATGACCGTCACCGGCGGCGTAGGTGCCGACGGGCGTGTCGAACATGACGAATATCTGGCCATTTTCGAAAGTGACATTGCCAAATGACTGACCCAGAATGCCGGCATTGATCCGGACACCTCCCTGATCTGACGGAAAGTACCCCCGCCACGTGATATAGATCGGCGCATCCCCGTCGTTGATCTCGGCCGTCCGGAAGGTCGCCGTATTGGCCCCACGATCGAGGTTCGCCGCAGGTTCGCGGATCGCAAGCGACTGATTTCCGGAGATCGCGTCCTCGGCGCTGACAAAGAAAACCTCTGCAGGACCGTTCGAAATGCTGTCACCCGCCGGTGGACCGGGGGGACTTGCGGCCGGCGGCTGGCCCGGCGTGTCGGTTTCGAAATCGGCACGAAACAGATTGGCGCAGCCCGACAGAAGAATCGTCAGCGCGGCGATGCGAAAGAGGGCGACAACAGGCATGATCACGATCTCCTCGATGAATGGCACACGATAGCATGTAACCCCCGATGTGCGTGCGGGCTGGCGATCTCTACCGGTATGCCAGATTTTCCCGCGACCCCATTGACCCGACTCGGGTCTTGACCGTATGAATTGAACAGATGTTCATTTCTTCGGAGGGGCCGATGTTCACCGCTTCCATGAAGTTCCATCTTGGCGACGAGATCGAAGCCCTGCGCGACATGGTCCACCGCTGGGCTCAGAGCCGCGTGAAGCCGATGGCTGCGGAGATCGACCGGACGAACGCATTTCCGGAAGAGTTGTGGAAAGAGATGGGGGAACTCGGCCTTCTCGGCATCACGGTGCCCGAGGAATACGGCGGGGCGGATATGGGCTACCTCGCCCATACAATTGCGGTCGAGGAAATCGCGCGGGCGTCCGCCTCGGTCTCGCTTTCCTATGGCGCGCATTCCAATCTCTGCGTCAACCAGATCAGCCTGAACGGCTCGGCGGAGCAGAAGCGGAAATACCTGCCGCGCCTGGTCTCCGGCGATCACGTCGGCGCGCTGGCGATGTCGGAGGCTGGGGCGGGGTCGGACGTCGTGTCGATGAAACTGCGCGCCGAAAAGCGGAACGGCTACTACGTGCTCAACGGCACGAAGTTCTGGATCACAAACGGTCCCGATGCCGATACGCTCGTCATCTATGCAAAGACCGACCCCGAGGCAGGCTCGAAAGGCATTACCGCCTTCATCGTGGAAAAGAAGATGAAGGGCTTTTCCACGTCGAGACATTTCGACAAGCTCGGCATGCGCGGCTCGAATACGGCCGAGTTGGTCTTCGAGGATGTCGAGGTGCCGTTCGAGAATGTGCTGGGCGAAGAGGGCAAGGGCGTCCGCGTCCTCATGTCGGGGCTTGATTACGAGCGGGTCGTGCTGTCGGGCATCGGCACCGGCATCATGGCCGCCTGTCTCGATGAGGTCATGCCCTACCTCGCGCAGCGCAAGCAGTTCGGCCAGCCGATCGGAAGCTTCCAGCTGATGCAGGGCAAGATCGCCGACATGTACACCAAGATGAACTCCGCCCGCGCCTATCTCTACGAGGTGGCGCGCGCCTGCGACCGGGGCGAGGTGACGCGCCAGGACGCGGCGGCCTGCGTGCTTTATGCCTCGGAAGAGGCGATGACCGTCGCCCATCAGGCAGTGCAGGCCATGGGGGGCGCGGGCTTCATGAACGAAAGCCCGGTCGCCCGCATCTTCCGCGACGCGAAACTCATGGAGATCGGCGCGGGGACGAGCGAGATCAGGCGGATGCTGATCGGGCGGGAACTGATGGGGGCGATGGGGTGAACCTGATTAGCCGTTTCGCCTTGGGGAACCCCGGGCACCGCCCGACCCGACCACCAGGGGCCGCTACCGCCCCGTGCCCGCAACAGTCGTCTCATCTGAAGGCCACATCATGCGCCTGACCTCCTCCGCCCTGCCCACCTCCGACGCCTTCCGCGCCAACTGCGCCACGCATGAGGCGGCCTTGGCCGAGATCGCTGAAGCCGCACAACTCGCCGCCGCAGGTGGCGGAGAAAAATCGCTCGCCCGCCATGTCGCGCGCGGCAAGATGCCGCCGCGCGAACGGGTGGCGAACCTTCTCGACGCCGGATCGCCGTTTCTCGAAATCGGCGCGACGGCGGCGCATGGCATGTATGGTGGCGATGCGCCGGCTGCCGGGATCATCGCCGGGATCGGCCGGGTGCATGGGCAGGAGGTGATGGTCGTCTGCAATGACGCCACCGTGAAGGGCGGTACCTATTACCCGATGACCGTCAAGAAGCATCTCCGCGCGCAGGAGATTGCCGAGGACAACCGCTTGCCCTGCATCTACCTCGTGGACTCGGGCGGAGCCAACCTGCCCAATCAGGATGAGGTCTTTCCCGACCGCGATCATTTCGGGCGCATTTTCTACAATCAGGCGCGGATGAGCGCCAAAGGCATCCCGCAGATCGCAGTCGTCATGGGATCGTGCACCGCCGGGGGGGCTTACGTCCCCGCCATGTCCGACGTCTCGATCATCGTGAAGGAACAGGGGACGATCTTCCTCGCCGGTCCGCCCCTCGTGAAGGCCGCGACGGGTGAGGTCGTCAGCGCCGAAGACCTTGGCGGCGGCGACGTGCATACGCGGCTTTCGGGTGTGGCGGATTATCTGGCCGAGGATGACGCCCATGCGCTGGCACTCGCCCGCCGCGCCATCGGGCATCTCAACCGGACGAAGCCGCAGACCGTCACCTGGCAAAACCCGGAAGATCCGGCCTATGATCCCGACGAGATTTTCGGCGTCGTCCCCGCCGATCTGCGCACGCCCTACGATATCCGCGAAGTCATCGCGCGGATTGTCGACGGTTCCCGCTTCGACGAGTTCAAGCCGCGCTTCGGCGAGACGCTGGTGACGGGCTTCGCCCATGTCGTGGGCTGCCCGATCGGGATCATCGCCAACAACGGCGTCCTTTTCTCGGACAGCGCTGTCAAGGGCGCGCATTTCGTGGAATTGTGCAGCCAGCGGAACATCCCCCTGGTGTTCCTTCAGAACATAACCGGCTTCATGGTCGGTCGGAAATACGAGAACGAAGGCATCGCGCGGCATGGGGCCAAGATGGTGACGGCGGTCGCCTCGACCAACGTGCCGAAGATTACCGTGCTCGTCGGCGGCTCGTTCGGCGCTGGCAATTACGGCATGGCCGGGCGGGCCTATTCCCCCCGGTTCCTCTGGACCTGGCCCAACAGCCGCATCAGCGTGATGGGCGGCGAGCAGGCGGCCGGGGTGCTGGCCACCGTGAAACGCGACGGCATCGAGCGGGCCGGCGGCACATGGTCGCCCGAGGAGGAGGCCGAGTTCAGGCGCCCGACCATCGAGATGTTCGCCGAACAGTCGCACCCGCTCTATGCCTCGGCGCGCCTCTGGGACGACGGGGTCATCGACCCGCGAAAGACGCGCGACGTGCTGGCGCTGTCCCTCTCGGCGGCCCTGAACGCGCCTATCGAGGAGACACGCTTCGGCGTGTTCCGGATGTGATGGGCGCCATGCGGAAATCATCCACCAAGCCGGCACTCCCCATCAAGGCGAAAGCCCGCCCGCACGGCATCTTCCCGGCCATCGGCCCGCATGACCTGTCTTTGCCTTGGTCTATACATCCTCCGGGGGTCCGGGGGTGGAAAACCCCCGGCCTTGCCAAGGAGGAGGCGTGATGTTCTCGAAAATCCTGATCGCCAACCGCGGCGAGATCGCCTGCCGGATCATCGACACCGCCCGCAAGCTGGGCGTGGCGACGGTCGCGGTCTATTCCGATGCCGACCGCACCGCGCGGCACGTGGCGATGGCGGATGAGGCGGTGCATGTCGGTGGTCCGGCGCCAAAGGACAGCTACCTGCGCGGCGACGCGATCATCGAGGCGGCCAGGGCAACCGGCGCGCAGGCGATCCATCCGGGCTACGGCTTTCTCTCCGAGAACCCCGATTTCGTCGATGCGGTGGAAAAGGCGGGCCTCGTCTTCATCGGCCCGTCCGCGTCAGCGATCCGCGCGATGGGGCTGAAGGACGCCGCCAAGAAGCTGATGGAGGAGGCGGGCGTGCCCGTTGTGCCGGGCTATCACGGTGCGGAACAACAGCCCGACCATCTGGCCAGGGCCGCGGCCGGGATCGGCTATCCGGTGCTCATCAAGGCCGTCGCGGGCGGCGGCGGCAAGGGGATGCGGCTGGTCGAGGGGCCGAAGGATTTCGCCCAGGCGCTGGAAAGCGCGCAAGGGGAGGCTTCGACGGCGTTCGGCAATCCGGCCGTCCTGATCGAGAAATATGTCGAGAAGCCGCGCCATATCGAGGTGCAGGTTTTCGGCGACGGCAAGCGGGCGGTGCATCTTTATGAACGCGACTGCTCGCTCCAGCGCCGCCACCAGAAGGTCATCGAGGAAGCGCCCGCGCCCGGCATGACCGACGAGATGCGGGCCGCGATGGGGATGGCCGCCGTCCGGGCCGCGGAGGCCATCGGATATTCGGGCGCCGGCACCGTCGAATTCATCGTCGACGCTTCCGAGGGGCTGCGCCCCGACCGGTTCTGGTTCATGGAAATGAACACCCGCCTTCAGGTCGAGCATCCGGTCACGGAAGCGATCACCGGCATCGACCTTGTCGAGTGGCAACTCCGTGTCGCCAGCGGAGAGCCGCTGACTTCGCGCCAGGAGGATCTGCCGCTTGCGGGCCATGCCTTCGAGGCGCGGCTTTACGCCGAGGATGTGCCCGCGGGGTTCCTGCCGGCGACCGGCACACTGACGCATCTGCATTTCCCTCAAGGCGCGCGCGCCGATACCGGTGTGCGGCCCGGCGACACGATCAGCCCGTGGTACGACCCGATGATCGCCAAGATCATCGTCCACGGCCCGACCCGCGCCGTCGCACTGTCGAAATTGCGCGCGGCGCTTGAGGATACAGAGGTGGCGGGCGCCGTGACCAACCTCTCGTTCCTCGGCGCGCTCGCACGGCATGAGGGTTTCCGCAACGGCGACGTGGATACCGGCCTCATCGCCCGCGATCTGGCCGCGCTGACCGAGGCCGCCGCCCCGGACCTTGCGGTGCGTGCGCTCGCCGCGCTCGGCGCGGCGGGGCTGGCGGATGGCGGCCCACCCCTGGCTGGCGTGACGCTCTGGGCGCCCTTGCGCCGGACCGTGGCGCTCGGCGGCCTGACGGCGGTGGTCGAGATGCTGGGGCAGGGCCATGCCCGCGTCACCCTCGGCGAGGAAAGCGCCGACTGCCGGCTGCGTGGCGATATGTGGTGGATCAATGATCGCCCCTCGGGCGCGCGCATCGTGACGACGCCCGGGCAGGTCAGCATCTTCGGCCCCGGCGCGTTCCATTTCGACCTGACCGATCCGTTGGCGCGGCAAGGCGATGCCGTCGCGGGCGGCGTGACCCTGTCGCCGATGCCGGGGCTGGTGAAAGCGGTGTTCGTCAAGGCGGGGCAGACGGTCGGCGCCGGCGACCGGCTCGCGGTGCTTGAGGCGATGAAGATGGAGCATACGCTGACCGCCGCGCGCGACGGCACGGTGGCCGAGGTGCTGGTCGAAGCCGGAGCGCAGGTCGAGGCGGGCGCGGCACTCGTCCGGCTTGAGGAGGATGAGGCGGATGGATGACCTCAGGCTCACCGGATATGGCCCGAGCGTCTACACCCGCGCCGTGCGGGTCGCGCTGCATGACCTGAAGCAGCCCTATTCCTGGGCTGACGCTGATCCCTTCGACCCCCAGGGACGGGAGGTCTTGCGGGAACGCCACCCCTTCGCTCGCGTCCCGGTCCTCGAGCATGGTGATGCAGTCATCTATGAAACGCGCGCGATCCTGACCTATCTGGACGTGGCGCTTCGGCCGGGCGGGAAATCTGGAGCGCTCCATGCGGCGCGCGTGGCGCAGGTGCAGGGCGTGGCAGACGCCTATGGCTACTGGCCAATGGTGCGCCAGGTCTATTCCCACGGGGCGTTTCGCCCGGCGATGGGTGAGGCTCATGATGGCGGGCAGGTTGAGGAGGGGCTTAAGGCGTCCGGCGCGGTGCTTGACGCACTGGAGCGGATTGCCGTCGAAGGGATCGTTCTGAACGGGCGCGAGGTGGGACCAGCGGACTGGCATCTGGCGCCGATGATCGACGCGTTCCGCCAGGTCGAGGCAGGAGCGGCAATGCTGGCCGACCGGCCGGCGCTTGCATCGTGGTTCGCTGTCGTCTCGGCCCGCGAAAGCATGCGTTCCACCGAGCACCGGCTGGAGGGAGGCCCGGCGTGATCCGCCTTCATCACTGCCATCAGACCCGATCCATGCGCTCGCTCTGGCTTCTCCACGAGCTTGGGCTGCGCTTCGAGGTGGTCCTGCATCCCTTCGACAAGTCGCTGCGTGCACTTGACTATCTCGCCATCAATCCGGCGGGCCGGGTGCCCGCGCTCGAGATCGATGACCGCGTTATCTGGGAAAGCGGGGCGATCACGGAGTATCTCTGCGAAACCCGTCCCGACAACGGACTTGGCCGGCATCCGGGCGACCCTGAGCGCGCCGACTGGCTCATCTGGGTGCACTTCGCCGAGACGATCACGCAGCATTCCGCAGCACTCACCCAGCAGCACATCGCCCTTTACGACGATGCGATGCGCAGCCCCGTGATCATGCGGATCGAGGCGAAGCGGCTGGAAAAGTGCTATGGTGCGGTCGAACAGCGGCTCGTCGGGCGGACTTATCTGCTTGATCGCGGCTTTTCCGCGGCGGACATCGGTGTGGCGCAGGCGATCTACATGGCGCGGCGCTTTGCGCGGATCGAGGCTTTTCCGGCACTCAGCGCATGGTACGCGCGGGTGAGCGGGCGGGGCGCGTTCATCAAATCGCTGCCGCCGAAAGGCGCCGCGTTGCTCTACCGGAAGGAATTCTACGAGGCATGGGATGGCTGACACCGTCGAGATCGTCGAAATGGGGCCGCGCGACGGGTTGCAGAACGAAAAGCGGCTGATCCCGACGGCGGAGAAGATCGCGCTGGTGGATATTCTGAGCCGCGCCGGTTTCCGCCGGATCGAGGTGGCGAGCTTCGTCAGCCCCAAATGGGTGCCGCAGATGGCCGACAGCGCCGAGGTTCTGGCCGGCATCACCCGCGCGCAGGGCGTGCGCTATGCTGCGCTGACTCCGAACCTGAGGGGCTATGAGGCCGCCAAGGCGGCGGGCGCCGATGAGGTGGCGATCTTCGCCTCCGCCTCGGAAGGGTTCAGCAAGGCCAACCTCAACTGCACCATCGCCGAAAGCCTCGACCGTTTCGGACCCGTCGCCAAGGCGGCTTTGCGCGACGGCGTTCCGCTCAGGGGATATGTGTCGGTGGTGACGGATTGTCCTTATGACGGGCCGGTTGCGCCTTCGGCGGTGGCCCGCGTCGCCGCGGCGCTGCGCGACATGGGGTGCTACGAGGTCAGCCTTGGCGACACGATCGGGCAGGGGCGGCCGGAAAAGGTGGACGCCATGCTGGGCGCCGTTCTCGACGAACTGCCGGCAGGGCGGCTGGCAGGCCACTATCACGACACCGCAGGCCGGGCGCTCCGGAATATCGAGGCGTCGCTCGCGCGCGGGCTGAGGGTCTTTGACGCGGCTGTCGGCGGCCTTGGCGGCTGCCCCTACGCGCCGGGCGCCGCGGGCAATGTCGCGACCGAAGCCGTCGACGCGCGGCTGGTCGAACTGGGATACGCAACCGGGCTGGACCCCACGATTCTTGGTAAGGCGGCGAAGATGGCGAAAGCAATGAGGCAGCAATGACCTACGAGACGATTTCCATTGATTGCGATAATCGGGGCGTCACGCAACTGAGACTGAACCGCCCGGAAAAGCACAATGCCCTGTCGGCCGCGATGATCGCCGAACTGACCGCTGCAGCGGATCGGCTTGGCCGTGACCCGGCAGTGCGCGTCGTCATCCTGACGGGCGCGGGGGAAAGCTTCTGCGCGGGCGGCGACCTGGGCTGGATGCGCGAACAGATGTCCGCCGACCGCGCGACCCGGGCGAGGGAGGCGAAAAAACTCGCCCTGATGCTCAGCGCGCTCAACACCTGCGCCAAGCCGGTGATCGGACGGGTGCAGGGCAACGCGTTCGGCGGCGGTGTCGGCCTGGCCTCGGTCTGCGACGTTGCGATCGGGACGCGCGGCGCGAGGTTCGGGCTGACCGAGACGAAGCTCGGCCTCATTCCGGCGACCATCGGCCCCTATGTGATCGCCCGCCTTGGCGAGGCGATGGCGCGGCGGGTCTTCATGTCGGCCCGCCTTTTCGGCGCTGACGAGGCGGTGACGCTCGGGCTCCTTTCCCGCGCGGTCGAACCGGAGGAACTCGACGATGCGGTCGAGGCCGAGGTCACGCCCTATCTCGCCTGTGCGCCGGGCGCGGTTGCCGAAGCCAAGGCGCTCGCCCGTCGACTCGGGCCAAGGATCGACGACGCGACCGTCGCCGAAACGATCGAGGCGCTGGTCAGCCGCTGGGAAAGCCCCGAGGCGGCAGAGGGAATCGCCGCCTTCTTCGACAAGCGGGCGCCGGCGTGGAAATCCTAGCGCCCCGGCGCCGGTTTGGGCTGTCGCGGTAACTGCCCGCAACCGCCCGGATTTATTCCCCGAGCCGCGTCACTATGGACGCCGCCTTTGGTTGACCCCGCCATAGCGGGGGAGTAAACGAGCCAAGACAGCCCGGACGCTTGCCGATCCGGGCCGAAGACGAAGGAGTCTTAGGTGGACGATCTGCTCAGAGAATACCTGCCCATTCTCATCTTCCTCGCCATGGCCGTCGCGCTTGGACTCGTCCTCATCCTCGCCGCGGTGATCATTGCGGTGCGCAACCCCGACCCCGAAAAGGTTTCGGCTTATGAATGCGGTTTCAACGCCTTCGACGACGCCCGGATGAAGTTCGACGTGCGCTTCTATCTCGTCTCGATCCTCTTCATCATCTTCGACCTCGAAGTGGCGTTCCTTTTCCCCTGGGCGGTGGCGTTCAAGGATGTCTCGATGGTCGGGTTCTGGTCGATGATGGTGTTCCTCGCCGTGCTGACGATCGGCTTTGCCTATGAGTGGAAGAAAGGGGCGATGGAATGGGCGTGATGACGGGTGCCAATACCGCCGGCGCCGACCGCGAGGTCGCGACCCAGACGCTGAACCGTGAGTTGCAGGACAAGGGTTTCCTGCTGACCACGACCGAGGACATCATCAACTGGGCGCGCAACGGCAGCCTGCACTGGATGACCTTCGGGCTCGCCTGCTGCGCGGTCGAGATGATGCACACGTCGATGCCGCGCTATGACCTCGAGCGGTTCGGTTGCGCGCCGCGCGCCAGCCCGCGCCAGTCCGACCTGATGATCGTCGCGGGGACGCTCACCAACAAGATGGCCCCCGCACTCCGCAAGGTCTACGACCAGATGCCCGAGCCGCGTTATGTGATCTCGATGGGGTCCTGCGCCAATGGCGGCGGTTATTATCACTACAGCTATTCCGTGGTGCGCGGCTGCGACCGGATCGTGCCGGTCGATATCTACGTTCCGGGCTGCCCGCCGACCGCAGAGGCGCTCTTGTACGGCATCCTGCAACTCCAGCGCCGCATCCGCCGGACCGGCACCCTGGTCCGCTGAGGAGAACGACATGTCCGAAGCCCTGGAAGAGCTTTCCGCCCATATCGAACTGAAACGTCCGTCCGATGTCGTGTCGACCGAAGTCGCGCTGGGTGAGCTCACCATCAGCGTGGCTTGTGCCGGGATCGTCGAGTTCGTCGAGTTCCTGCGCGCCGACCGGTCATGCCGCTTCTCGACGCTCGTCGACATAACCGCGGTCGACCATCCCGACCGGAGCCAGCGCTTCGATGTCGTCTACCACTTCCTGTCGATGTATCAGAACCAGCGCATCCGGGTGAAATCCGCCGTGCGCGAGGATGAGATCGTGCCGTCGATCATCGAAATCCACCCCTCGGCCAACTGGTTCGAGCGGGAGGTCTACGACATGTTCGGCATCATCTTCTCGGGCCACCCGGACATGCGCCGCATCCTGACCGACTACGGTTTCCGCGGCCATCCGCTGCGCAAGGACTTCCCGACCACGGGCTATACCGAGGTTCGCTACGACGAAGCGCTGAAGCGGGTCGTCTATGAGCCGGTGAAACTGGTGCAGGACTACCGGCTTTTTGACTTCATGAGTCCCTGGGAAGGCGCGGAATATATCCTTCCGGGCGACGAGAAGAAGAAGGCGGAGGCGAAGTGATGGACGGCGACATTCGTCAGAACACCTATGACGACGGCTCGCGCGACTTGCTGACCGGCGAGCAGCGAATCCGCAACTTCAACATCAACTTCGGACCGCAACACCCTGCTGCGCACGGTGTTTTGCGGCTGGTCCTTGAGCTTGACGGGGAAGTGGTCGAACGCTGCGACCCGCATATCGGCCTGTTGCATCGCGGCACCGAAAAGCTGATGGAAAGCCGCACCTACCTGCAGAACCTGCCCTACCTCGACCGGCTCGACTATGTGGCGCCGATGAACCAGGAACATGCCTGGTGCCTGGCGATCGAAAAGCTGACCGGTGTGAAGGTGCCGCGCCGCGCCTCGCTGATCCGGGTGCTCTACTCCGAGATCGGCCGCATCCTGAATCACCTCCTGAACGTCACCACCCAGGCGATGGATGTGGGTGCCCTGACGCCGCCCTTGTGGGGTTTCGAGGAACGCGAGAAGCTCATGGTCTTCTATGAGCGGGCGTGCGGCGCGCGGCTCCATGCCGCCTATTTCCGCCCCGGTGGTGTGCATCAGGATCTGCCGCCTGAGCTTCTGGACGACATCGAGGAATGGGCGAACCACTTTCCGAAGGTGCTCGATGATCTCGACGGGCTTCTGACCGAGAACCGCATCTTCAAGCAGCGCAATGCCGACATCGGTGTCGTGACCGAAGAGGACGCGCTGAAATGGGGTTATTCCGGCGTCATGGTGCGAGGCTCGGGCATGGCCTGGGATCTGCGCCGCGCGCAGCCCTACGAATGCTACGACGAGTTCGACTTCAAGATTCCCGTCGGCAAGAACGGCGATTGCTATGACCGCTACCTCGTCCGGATGGAAGAGATGCGGCAGTCGACCCTTGTCATCCATCAGGCGATCGCGAAGCTGCGCGCGCCGGACGGCAAGGGCGACGTGCTTGCCCGCGGCAAGATCACGCCACCCTCGCGCCGAGAGATGAAGACCTCGATGGAGGCGCTGATCCATCACTTCAAGCTTTATACCGAGGGCTTCCACGTCCCCGCGGGCGAAGTCTACGCCGCCGTCGAGGCGCCGAAGGGCGAATTCGGCGTCTATCTGGTCGCCGACGGCACCAACCGGCCCTACCGCGCCAAGCTCCGCGCGCCGGGCTTCCTGCACCTCCAGTCGATCGACTGGATGGCCACGGGGCATCTTCTCGCCGACGTGGCCGCGATCATCGGAACGATGGATATCGTCTTCGGGGAGGTGGATCGGTGATCGTCAGCATTATTGCCCTCGTCTCATTCATTCTCGGCGGTGGCCACCTCGTCTTCATGCCGATAGCGGCCGGAATCTTCGCCTACAGCCTGGCAACGGGAGACTGATACATGCTCCGCCGTCTTTACCCCACCCAACCCGCTGCTTTCGAGTTCACGCCGGCAAACCTCGCCTGGGCGGTGGGGCAGATCTCGAAATACCCGGAGGGGCGTCAGGCCAGCGCCATCATCCCGCTTTTGTGGCGCGCGCAGGAGCAGGAGGGCTGGCTGTCGCGGCCCGCGATCGAACATGTCGCCGACATGCTCGGGCTTGCCCATATCCGCGCGCTGGAAGTTGCGACGTTCTACTTCATGTTTCATCTGCAACCTGTTGGCTCCGTTGCGCATATCCAGATCTGCGGCACGACGTCATGCATGATCTGCGGGGCGGAAGACCTGATCGCGGTCTGCCGTGACAGGATCGCGCCCGCCGCGCATCAATTGTCCGCCGACGGCAAGTTTTCGTGGGAAGAGGTCGAATGCCTCGGCGCCTGCACCAACGCGCCGATGGCCCAGATCGGCAAGGATTATTACGAGGATCTGACGGCGGACAGCTTTGCCCGGATCCTCGACGATCTCGCTGCAGGCAAGGTTCCGGTGCCGGGGCCGCAGAACGGGCGCTATGCGTCCGAGCCGCTGTCGGGGCTGACCAGCCTCAAGGAATTCGAAAGCGGCAAGACGCAGCACAATGCATCTGTGCAGCGCGCGGTGGAACTGAAGGACACGATCAAGCGGATCGACGGAACCGAGGTGCCGCTTCTGACCCCGTGGCTCGGCAAGGCTGCGCCTGCCGCACCGGCAAGGCAAAAGCCGAACGAGGCGAAGCCCGCGCGTGGCAAGCCCGCTGACAAGACCGGCATCACGGTGCAGGAAGCGCGGGCGCTGGCCAAGGGCAACCCCGCGCCCAAGGTCGCCGCCGCCGCGGCGCAGCCGAAAAAGCCCCGCGCGCTCAAGGCCGCGCGAAAGGAGGGCGCGGATGATCTGAAGATGATCAAGGGCGTCGGGCCGAAGCTTGAAAAGCTGCTCAACCGGCTCGGTTTCTATCACTTCGATCAGGTTGCCGCCTGGACGGATGAGGAACTGGCCTGGGTCGACGACAATCTCGAAGGCTTCAAGGGCCGCGCGAGCCGTGATGGCTGGACCGTTCAGGCAAGGCTTTTGGCCGAAGGTGGCCAGACGGCGTTTTCGAAGCGTGTGAAAAAAGGCGAAGTCTACTGACAATAACAATGTGACAGGGAGTAAGAGGGATGTCTGGGACCAACAATGCCGAATGCCGCCGCAACTCGTGGTGGCTGGCCATCGCAGGCGGGATCATCGTCGCGCTTCTTCTGATGCTCGTGGCGCATTACGGGTGGTTCAAATCCATCCTCATCGGGGCGGTTTTCTGCTTCGCGCTCGGCCTGTTTCTTATCTGGGCCTTCTGTTCGGCCGTGTCGGCGTCGGTGCAGTCGCCGCAACAGCCGCGGCCCGCCAACGACCGTCCGGCACCCACGCCTTCGGCGCCGGCCACCAAGGCCGAACCCGGCCCCGCCGCGCAAGCGGTTGCGGCCCCTCTCGCGTCGGCAGGCGATGCGACGGTCAGCGAAAAACCGGCCGCCGCATCCCGGCCGGCGGCGCCTGCCGCGAAAAAGCCCGCCGCCGCGAAAAAGCCCGCGGCTGCGAAAAAGCCGGCCGCGCCGAAAAAACCGGCGGCCGCCAAGCCAGCCGAACAACCGAAGTCCAAAGCCTCGACCGCCTCCGCGCTGGATGCCGCGCTCGCCAAGTCCAAGAGCGGCGGAGCCGGCGGCTCGGCTGCGTCCAGCGCCGAACCGCAGCTTCTCGCCGCGCCGCGCGGCGGCAAGGCCGACGACCTGAAGATGATAAAGGGCGTCGGTCCCGCGCTCGAGAAGGTGCTGAACGAGGTCGGAGTCTGGCATTTCGACCAGATTGCTTCTTGGAAGGCGAAGGATATCGCTTACGTCGATGACAAGATGCAGGCGTTCAAGGGCCGCATCAGCCGCGACGGCTGGGTGAAGCAGGCCAAGGTGCTGGCCAAAGGCGGCGCCACCGAGTTTTCCCAGCGCGTCAAGAAGGGCGATGTGTACTGAGTGGGATGAATGACAAAGCCTGAGGGCAGGGATAACGGCCTCACGCGCGAGGCGCGGATGGTTGCGGTGGTCATCGCCGCGACCATGATCCTCTGGCTCGGGGCGCAATGGTTGGGGCGAAGAGAGGGCTGGGACGCGTCCTATGCGTTTCTTTTCGACCTTGCCGCATTGGCCGCGTTCTTCTGGGCGATGGTCGCAATCTGGCGGATCTGGCAGCGGCAGAAGCGCCAGGGCAATGAGGACTGACGATGCTGAAAGACCAGGACCGGATCTTCACCAACCTTTACGGGATGCATGACCGCTCGCTCGCGGGTGCGAAGAAGCGCGGGCACTGGAACGGAACCCGGGACATCCTTGCGCGCGGCCGCGACACCATCGTCGAGCAGGTGAAGTCCAGCGGCCTGCGCGGACGCGGCGGCGCGGGCTTTCCCACGGGCCTGAAATGGTCGTTCATGCCCAAGCAGTCGGACGGCCGCCCGTCCTATCTCGTCGTCAATGCCGACGAATCCGAACCCGGCACCTGCAAGGACCGGGAGATCATGCGCCACGATCCGCATACCCTGATCGAGGGCTGCCTGATCGCCAGTTTCGCGATGGGGGCGAATGCCTGCTACATCTACATCCGCGGCGAGTACATCCGCGAGCGCGAGGCGTTGCAGCACGCCATGGATGAGGCCTATGACGCGGGCCTTGTCGGCAAGAACGCCTGCAAGTCGGGCTTCGATTTCGACATCTACCTCGTTCACGGCGCGGGCGCCTATATCTGCGGCGAGGAAACGGCGCTGCTGGAAAGCCTTGAGGGCAAGAAGGGCATGCCGCGGATGAAGCCGCCCTTCCCGGCCGGCGCGGGGCTTTACGGCTGCCCGACCACCGTGAACAACGTCGAGAGCATCGCGGTCGTGCCGACCATCCTGCGCCGGGGTGCGGACTGGTTCGCCTCTTTCGGACGGCCGAACAATACCGGAACCAAGCTTTTCGGCATCTCCGGCCACGTCAACAATCCTTGCGTCGTCGAAGAGGCGATGTCGATCACGCTGAAAGAGCTTCTGGAACGGCATTGCGGCGGCGTGCGGGGCGGCTGGAAGAACATCAAGGCGGTGATCCCCGGCGGGTCGTCCGTGCCGCTTCTGAACGCCGCGCAATGCGACGACGCGATCATGGATTTCGACTGGCTGAGGGAGCAGAAATCGGGCCTCGGCACGGCGGCTGTCATCGTGATGGACCAGTCGACGGACGTCATCAAGGCGATCTGGCGGCTTTCCAAGTTCTACAAGCATGAGTCGTGCGGCCAATGCACGCCCTGTCGCGAGGGCACCGGCTGGATGATGCGGGTCATGGACCGGCTGGTCAGGGGCGAGGCGGAGGTCGAGGAGATCGACATGCTCTTGGACGTGACCAAGCAGGTCGAGGGCCACACGATCTGCGCCTTGGGCGATGCCGCCGCCTGGCCGATCCAGGGGCTTGTGCGGCACTTCCGCGACGAGATCGAGGACCGGATCAAGGCGCGGAAGACCGGGCGCGTGGGCGCGATGGCGGCGGAGTGATCTAATGCAATGCGCCGGCCACCACCTCGCCGAACTCAACGTCGGCCGTCTGATCGCCCCCACGGACGATCCGCGGGTGGCGGAGTTCATGGCGGCGCTGGACCGGATCAACGGGCTGGGCAAGCGGACGCCCGGCTTCGTCTGGATGATGGAAGGCTCGGGCGAGCCGGGGCGGGGCAATACCGAGAACCATATCGGCGACGATCCGCAATTCGTGGCGAACCTGACCGTCTGGGAAAGCGTCAAGACGCTGGAACAGTTCGTCTGGAACACCGTCCACCGGCAGTTCTACGAGCGCCGGGAGGAATGGTTCCAGGTTCTGGGCGAGATGCATTTCGTCATGTGGTGGGTGCCTGCGGGCCACAGGCCGACGCTCGACGAGGCGTTGGCGCGGCTCGACCACAAGCGGGAGCATGGCGACAGCGACCATGCCTTCGGCTGGGCCGGCCTCAAGGATGCGACGCTCTGGCGTGAGCGGGCTTGCGCGGGGATTGCGGCGGAATGAGCGGCGTTATTGCATATCGCGCCGCCCGGAACCCAGATCGGCCTCGGGGGCATTCCGCCCCGGAAGGACGCGAGATGAACCGTATGACCCGGCTGACGCTGCCGCTGGCATTCGTCAGCCTGTTTGCGACCGGCGTGAGTGCCGCCGCTCTCGAGCCGCTCGGCCAGAACCGCTATGTCACCGACCGCCTCGTTGCGGCGCGGGTGGCGGACCGCATCCGAAAGACGTGCCCGACGATCGGCGCGAGGATTTTCTATGCGTTTCAACAGGCTCACGCGCTGAAGGGTTGGGCCGAGACTCAGGGCTACGCCAAGGACGAGATCGACGGGTTCCTCAAGGACAAGGCCGAGAAGCGCAAGATCTACGCCCGTGCGGAGGAATACCTCGCCGCGCACGGCGCCAAGCCGGGCGTTGTGGAGGGGTTCTGCGCGCTCGGGCTGAAGGAAATCCAGGCGAAGTCGCTCATCGGCTCGCTGATCTACGAGAAGTAACCGGGCGCGGGGGGCGGTCCCCGCGCGGCACCGAAGGACGAGACACATGGCCGGCAGGCGCGGGATCATCGTTGACGCCATCGGGGCGGATCTCCGCGATGGAGATGAGACGCGTCGCGCAGGTATCGGCCGGACGAGGGCGTCCGATGGATGAGTCGAGCGACATGGCGGGCAAGGGCGGCTTTCGGCTCGGCGCGTTCCGCTTCGATGGCGACGACATCGCTGGCGATATCCGCGACGCGTATGGCTATGACGGCGATCTTGTCGGCATCTATACCGGGATCGAGGGCGCCCTGATCCACAAGTGGCACCATTACATTCCGATCTACGACCGCTACTTCGCCCGATTCCGCGGCCAACCGGTGCGCATGCTCGAAATCGGAGTGTCGCGCGTCGGATCGCTGCAGATGTGGCGCAAGTATTTCGGCCCTGAGGCGGTCATCTTCGGCGTCGACATCGACCCGGACTGCGCCCGCTTCGACGGGCAGGACGGCGCTGTCCGCATCGGCTCGCAGGATGATCCGGAGTTCCTCGGCTCGGTCGTGGACGAGATGGGCGGCGTCGACATCGTGCTCGATGACGGCAGCCACGTCATGGACCATATCCGCACCAGCCTTGCCGCCCTCTATCCGCGCCTGTCATCGGGCGGCATCTACATGATCGAGGATTTGCACACGGCCTATGTCCGCCGCTACGGCGGCGGCATGGGAAAACGGAACTTCTTTTTCGACCTCATGCCGATGATCCACGACATGCACCGCTGGTATCATGCGGGTGGGGAGGGGTCGGTTCTGGGGGGACGGATCGCCGGAATTCATGTGCACGATTCGATCGTCGTGCTTGAAAAGGCCGACCCGCAAACCCCGAGACATTCACAGGTGGGCGCATGATGCTCCTGATCAACGCTATCGGCCCGGGTGGGATCGCGATCTTTGCGCTCTTCAGCCTGGCCTTGTGGCGCGCACCCCTTTTGATACTCGCCTTCAATGCCCGGCCACCGGTCCAGACCGCCGTGGCCCAAGTTTCCACGGAGAAAAACCAATGACCGACCTCCGCAAGATCATCATCGACGACCAAGAGATCGAGGTCGATCCCTCGATGACGCTCATCCAGGCCTGCGAGCAGGCGGGCGTCGAAATCCCGCGCTTCTGCTACCACGAGCGGCTGTCGATCGCCGGGAACTGCCGGATGTGCCTTGTCGAGGTCGTCGGCGGCCCGCCGAAGCCCGCCGCCTCCTGCGCGATGCAGGTCAAGGACTTGCGTCCGGGGCCGGAGGGGCAGCCGCCGGTCGTGAAGACCAATTCCCCGATGGTCAAGAAGGCGCGGGAAGGGGTGATGGAGTTCCTGCTCATCAACCACCCTCTCGACTGCCCGATCTGCGATCAGGGCGGCGAGTGCGACCTTCAGGATCAGGCCGTGGCGTACGGCGTCGATTTCAGCCGCTACCGCGAACCGAAGCGGGCCTCCGAAGACCTGGACCTCGGCCCGCTGGTCGAGACCCACATGACGCGCTGCATCTCCTGCACGCGCTGTGTGCGCTTCACGACCGAAGTCGCCGGCATTCACCAGATGGGCCAGACCGGCCGCGGCGAGGATGCCGAGATCACGTCCTATCTCAACACCACGCTCGACTCGAACCTTCAGGGCAACATCATCGACCTTTGCCCGGTGGGCGCGCTGGTGTCGAAGCCCTATGCCTTCACCGCGCGGCCCTGGGAACTGACCAAGACCGAAACCATCGACGTGATGGATGCGCTCGGCTCCTCGATCCGGGTGGATACCAAGGGGCGCGAAGTCATGCGCATCCTGCCCCGCAACCATGACGGCGTGAACGAGGAATGGATTTCCGACAAGACGCGCTTTGTCTGGGACGGCCTCAGGCGGCAGCGGCTCGATACGCCCTATATCCGCGAGGGCGGGAAGCTGCGCAAGGCGTCATGGGGCGAGGCGTTGAAAGCGGCGGCGGCGGCGATGAAGGGCAAGAAGCTGGCCGGACTTGTCGGCGACCTGGCCCCGGTCGAGGCGGCGTTCAGCCTCAAGCAACTGGTCGAGGGGCAGGGCGGGTCGGTCGAATGCCGCACCGACGGCGCGAAGCTGCCGGCGGGCAACCGTTCGGCCTATGTCGGCACCGCGCGGATCGAGGATATCGACGGGGCGGGCGGCATCCTGCTGATCGGCACCAACCCGCGCAGCGAGGCGCCGGTCCTGAACGCGCGCATCCGCAAGGCCTGGCTCGGGGGCGCCCAGATCGGCGTGATCGGCGCGGCGGCGGATCTGACCTATGACTGGCACCACTTCGGCACCGACCGCGCGGCGCTGCTGTCACATGCGAAGCTCGCGGAAGAAGCCCCGGCGGATGACCGGCCGGGGATCGTCATCGTCGGACAGGGCGCTATCCGCGAGGTGGACGGCGAGGCGGTGCTGTCGCAGGCGATGCGTATCGCCTCGGCGCGCAAGGCGAAGCTTCTGATCCTCCACACCGCCGCGTCCCGGGTCGGCGCGATGGATGTGGGCGCGGTCACAGACGGCGGCATGGACGCCTTGAAAGACGCCGAAGTGATCTACAACCTCGGCGCGGATGAGGTCGACATCGCCCCCGGCGCCTTCGTGATCCATCAGGGCAGCCACGGCGACCGCGGCGCGCATCGCGCCGACATCATCCTGCCCGCTGCCGCCTGGACCGAGGAAAACGGGCTTTTCGTCAACACCGAGGGGCGGCCGCAGCTTGCCATGCGCGCCGGCTTCGCGCCCGGAGAGGCGAAGGAGAACTGGGCGATCCTGCGCGCCCTGTCCGCCGAACTGGGCGCCACGCAAGCATGGGACAGCCTTGCGGCGCTGCGCAAGGCGCTTGTCGCGGTTCATCCGCACCTTGGCCGCATCGATGAGGTCGCCGAGAACGAATGGCAGCCGCTGCCGGTCGGAACCCCCGGCAAGTCCGATTTCGTGAATGCCGTAGGTGATTTCTACCTGACCAACCCTATCGCACGGGCCTCGACCCTGATGGCGGAGCTGTCGGCGATCGCGAAGGCGCGCAAGCAAAAGCCGATGGCTGCGGAGTGAGCTATGGCGAAAGCCCCGACCGTTCTGGCGCTGCTGGCCGGCTCTTTGGCCGGGTTGACCGCCTGCGCAACGGAAGGGCGGCGTGACGATGCGCGCGTCTATGGCGGCGCTGCGCCTGTCGCGATGGGGGACGATCTGTACGGCTTTCTCATCACCATGGAAGGCGCGCGCGATGTCGACGAGGTTGAAGCCTACGTGACCTGCGTGGTCGCGGGATACACGCTGGAAAAGAATGCGGGATTCGCGCGCCGGGTGCGCACGAAAGTGAAGGAAGAGGGTGGCGTTTGGATCGCGGATGCTGTTTACAGCATCTCGCCGGCACTGCCCCGCGGACTGAAGACCATCGACGCGGAAGTAACGGTGGCCGACTGCGCCGAGCGGGGCATTCCGACGGCGCGAGACATGCAGGTCTGAGGGACTGAGAATGGCGGAATTTCTGGCAACACCACTTGGCACCTTCCTGCTGATCGCGGTGCAGGGGCTCGGGATCATCGCCTTCGTGATGCTGAGCTTGCTGTTCCTCGTCTACGGCGACCGCAAGATCTGGGCGGCGGTGCAGATGCGCAAGGGTCCGAACGTCGTCGGCGCCTTCGGGTTGCTGCAATCGGTGGCGGATGCGCTGAAATACGTGGTCAAGGAAATCGTCGTGCCCGCCGGGTCCGACAAGTTCGTCTTCTTCCTCGCGCCGATGCTGTCGTTCGTGCTGGCCGTCCTCGCCTGGGCGGTCATTCCGTTCCATCCGGGCTGGGTCATGGCCGATATCAACGTGGCCATCCTCTTCGTCTTCGCCGTCTCCTCGCTCGAGGTTTACGGCGTGATCATGGGCGGCTGGGCGTCGAACTCCAAATACCCGTTCCTCGGGAGCTTGCGGTCGGCGGCGCAGATGATCTCGTACGAGGTCTCGCTCGGCCTCATCATCATCGGGGTGATCATATCGACCGGGTCGATGAACTTTTCAGCCATCGTCGCGGCGCAGGAGGGTGACTACGGCCTTTTCAACTGGTACTGGCTGCCGCATCTGCCGATGGTCGTGCTCTTCTTCGTCAGCGCCCTGGCCGAGACCAACCGCCCGCCCTTCGACCTGCCGGAAGCGGAATCGGAACTGGTTGCGGGCTTCATGGTCGAGTATTCCTCGACGCCCTACCTTCTCTTCATGGCGGGCGAATACATCGCGATCTTCCTGATGTGCGCGCTGATTTCGCTTCTGTTCTTCGGCGGCTGGCTCAGCCCCATCCCGTTCCTGCCGGACGGCTGGTGGTGGATGGTCGGAAAGATGTGGGTCTTCTTCTTCATGTTCGCGATGGTGAAGGCGATCGTCCCGCGCTACCGCTACGACCAGCTCATGCGGATCGGCTGGAAGGTGTTCCTGCCCTTGTCCATCGGCTGGGTGGTGATCGTCTCGTTCCTGGCAAAATTCGAAGTGCTCGGCGGCTTCTGGGCGCGCTGGGCGATGGGGGGCTGATATGGCGAATGTCGACTACACCCGCGCGGCGAAATACTTTCTGCTCTTCGATTTCATCAAGGGCTTCGGGCTTGGCTTCAAGTACTTCTTCGCGCCGAAGGCGACGCTCAACTATCCGCATGAAAAGGGGCCGCTTTCCCCCCGGTTCCGCGGCGAGCATGCGCTGCGCCGCTATCCGAACGGCGAGGAACGCTGCATCGCCTGCAAGCTGTGCGAGGCGATCTGCCCGGCCCAAGCCATCACCATCGACGCCGAACCGCGCGAGGATGGCTCGCGCCGCACCACGCGCTACGACATCGACATGACCAAGTGCATCTATTGCGGCTTCTGCCAGGAGGCCTGCCCGGTCGACGCCATCGTCGAAGGTCCTAACTTCGAGTTCGCCACCGAGACGCGCGAGGAGTTGTTCTACGACAAGGTCAAGCTTCTGGCCAACGGCGACCGTTGGGAGGCGGAAATCGCCCGCAATCTCGAACTGGACGCGCCCTACAGATGACCGAAGAATTCCAGAAACTCTTCTCGCAGATGATGAGCCAGGGCCAGGACATGGCCCGCGCGCTCAATCCCGCCCTGGAGAATTTCAAGGGCGTGGATTTCGAGAATCTGTGGCCCACCATGTCGAAGGACATGCTGGAAATGTGGTTCGGCAAGACCTTCAACCGCGACGGGCTGGATGCCAGGACGCGGCTTCTGGTCACCATTGCAGCACTCACCGTCCTCGGCGCGCAGGCCGAGCCGCAGATGAAGCTGACGATCCGGCACGCTTTGGAAGCGGGTGCGACCAAGCGCGAGATCGCCGAAGTGATCTACCAGATGAGCATGTTCGGCGGCGTGCCCGCCATGACCAAGGCGCTGGAGATTGCGCAAAAGGTCTTCGACGAGACGGGAGATGAGGCATGAGTGTCATGGTATTCGCCTTCTATCTTTTCGCCGTGTCGGCGGTGACGGCGGGGCTGATGGTGGTCCTCAGCCGCAACCCGGTCCATTCGGTGCTGTGGCTGATCCTCGCCTTCCTCTCCTCGGCGGGGCTCTTCGTGCTGCTGGGGGCGGAGTTCGTGGCGATGCTTCTGATCATCGTCTATGTCGGCGCGGTCGCCGTGCTCTTCCTCTTCGTGGTGATGATGCTCGATGTCGATTTCGCCGAGCTGAAGGGCGAAATGGCGCGCTACATGCCGCTTGGCCTCCTGATCGGGGTGATCGTGCTGATGCAGCTCGGGATCGCCTTCGGCGCGTGGGAGACGGCCGAAACCGCCGAGGCCATGCGCGGCGCGGCGACGCCGGAGGGCGTTCAGAACACGGCGGCGCTGGGGCTGTTGATCTATGACAAGTACATCCTCCTGTTCCAGCTTGCCGGGCTGATCCTCCTGGTCGCGATGATCGGGGCGATCGTGCTGACGCTGCGGCACAGGAAGGACGTGAAGCGCCAGAACGTGCTGCAGCAGATGTGGCGCGATCCGGCGAAAGCGATGGAGCTGAAGGACGTGAAGCCGGGGCAGGGGCTTTAGGCGGAACGCGGTCCCGGACCTGATCCGGGGCCTCCCGGTCCGCCGGGACGAACGGTAAGAGGTCCCGGATCAGGTCCGGGACGCGAGGCAAAGGACTATGCGGGGGCAGCACCCCGGAGGGACGAGAATGATCGGACTGACACATTACCTGGGCGTAGCTGCCGCACTCTTCGTGATCGGCATCTTCGGCATCTTCCTCAACCGGAAGAATGTCATCGTCATCCTGATGTCGATCGAGCTGATGCTTCTGGCGGTCAACATCAACTTCGTCGCCTTCTCGGCCTATCTCCATGACCTCGTGGGGCAGGTCTTCACGATGTTCGTCCTGACCGTCGCCGCCGCCGAGGCGGCCATCGGCCTTGCGATCCTCGTCTGCTTCCACCGCAACCGCGGCACCATCGACGTCGAGGACGTCAACGTGATGAAAGGTTAAGGGCAAATGGTAAGTTTCATCCTTCTTGCCCCGCTTGTCGCCGCGATCATCGCCGGGTTCTTCTGGCGGGTAATCGGCGAGACGGCGGCGCTGGTCATCACGACCGGCGTCCTGTTCATCGCCTGCCTCATGTCGTGGATCGTGTTCCTCGGCTTCGACGGCACGACCCAGCACATCCACATCATGAACTTCATTCAGTCGGGCACGCTCGATACCGCGTGGTCGATCCGGCTCGACCGGCTGACGGCGATCATGCTGATCGTGGTCACGACCGTCTCGGCCGTCGTCCATCTCTATTCCTGGGGCTACATGGCCCATGACGAGAACTGGGCCGAGGGCGAACACTACAGGGCCAGGTTCTTCGCGTATCTGTCGTTCTTCACCTTCGCGATGCTGGCGCTGGTGACGGCGGACAACCTTGTCCAGATGTTCTTCGGTTGGGAAGGCGTCGGCGTCGCGTCGTATCTGCTCATCGGCTTCTACTACAAGAAAGCCAGCGCCAACGCCGCCGCGATCAAGGCGTTCGTCGTCAACAGGGTTGGCGACTTCGGCTTCGCGCTCGGCATCTTCGGGCTTTTCTATCTCGTCGACAGCATCAGCATGGATGAGGTCTTTGCCGCCGCGCCGACGCTGGCCGAAACGCAGCTGACCTTCCTCTGGACCGAGTGGAATGCGGCGAACCTGCTGGCCTTCCTTCTCTTCGTCGGCGCGATGGGCAAGTCGGCGCAACTGTTCCTGCACACCTGGCTGCCGGACGCGATGGAAGGCCCGACGCCGGTCTCCGCGCTGATCCATGCGGCGACGATGGTGACGGCGGGGGTGTTCCTCGTCTGCCGGATGTCGCCGCTCTTCGAATACGCGCCCGAAGCCAAGTCGTTCGTGATGTATATCGGCGCGGCGACCGCGTTCTTCGCCGCGACCGTGGGCCTGGTGCAGAACGACATCAAGCGCGTCATCGCCTATTCGACCTGTTCGCAGCTTGGCTACATGTTCGTGGCCGCCGGTGCCGGCATCTACGGGGCGGCGATGTTCCACCTTTTCACCCACGCCTTCTTCAAGGCGATGCTGTTTCTGGGCGCGGGGTCGGTGATCCATGCGATGCATCACGAGCAGGACATGCGGAACTACGGCGCCCTGCGCAAGAAGATCCCCTACACGTTCTGGGCGATGCTGATCGGCACGCTGGCGATCACCGGCGTCGGCATTCCGCTGACGACGATCGGCTTCGCGGGCTTCCTGTCGAAGGATGCGATCATCGAAAGCGCGTTTGCGAGCGGCAATTCCTTCGCTTTCTGGGCGCTCGTCATCGCGGCGCTGTTCACCAGCTTCTATTCCTGGCGGCTCATGTTCATGACCTTCTACGGGTCGGAGCGGGGCGACCATCACGCGCATGAGCACGCGCACGAGTCGCCCATGACGATGATCGTGCCCCTCGGCGTTCTCGCCATCGGCGCAATTCTTGCCGGGATGGTCTGGTACAAGCCGTTCTTCGGCGATCACGACCGGATGACCGTATTCTTCGCCATGCCGCATCACGCGGCGACGGCCGAGGGAGAGTCGACCGAAGGGGCGGGCGCGACGACGGAATCAGCCGCCACGGACCACACAGCGACGACCGAAGCCACGGGCGAGACCGCGGCCGAGGCGCCGGTGGAAGGGGATCACGGCGTGGTCGAAGCCGGGCACGCGCCGCAAGGGGCGATCTTCATGTCGGAGGCGTCGAACCAGGTGCTGGACGACGCCCACCACGCGCCGTCCTGGGTCAAGGTGTCGCCCTTCGTCGCGATGCTGATCGGCCTCTTGACCGCCTGGGTCTTCTACATCCGCGATCCTTCGATCCCCCGACGCCTCGCGGCGCAGCAGCCGATCCTCTACCGCTTCCTGCTCAACAAGTGGTATTTCGACGAGATCTATGACGCGATCCTCGTCCGTCCGGCCCGCTGGCTCGGTTCGTTCCTGTGGAAGAAGGGCGACGGCAATGTCATCGACGGCACGATCAACGGCGTTGCCATGGGCTTTGTCCCGATGCTGACACGGCTCGCGGGCCGGATGCAGTCGGGCTATCTCTTCCACTACGCTTTCGCCATGGTCATCGGCATCGCGGTTCTTCTGACCTGGATGACGCTCTCGGGGGGCGCGAACTAATGGAAAACCTGCTTTCCATCATCACCTTCGTGCCCCTTGTTGCGGCGGCGATCCTTGCGTTCTTCCTCAAGGGGGACGATCCGGCGGCGCAGCGCAACGCCAAGTGGCTGGCGCTGATCGCCACCTCGGCGACATTCCTCGTCTCGCTCTTCCTGCTGACCGAATTCAATCCCGCCGATACCGGCTTCCAGCTGGTCGAGGAACATGACTGGATCATGGGGCTGAAATACAAGGTCGGCATCGACGGGATATCAGTCCTCTTCGTCCTGCTCACCACGTTCCTCATGCCGATCACGATCCTGTCGTGCTGGGAGGCCGAGGTCCGGGTCAAGGAATACATGGTCGCGTTCCTGGTGCTTGAGGGGCTGATGATCGGCGTCTTCGTGGCGCTCGACCTCGTGCTCTTCTATCTCTTCTTCGAGGCAGGGCTGATCCCGATGTTCCTGATCATCGGCATCTGGGGCGGCAAGGACAGGATCTATGCGGCCTTCAAGTTCTTCCTCTACACCTTCCTAGGTTCCGTCCTGATGCTGGTCGCGATGATCGCGATGTATGTCGATGCGGGCACGACGGACATTCCGACGCTTCTGACCCACCAGTTCGGGTCCGAGACGATTTCGGTCTGGGGCTTCCGGATCGTCGGCGGGATGCAGACGCTTCTCTGGATCGCCTTCTTCGCCTCTTTCGCGGTGAAGATGCCGATGTGGCCGGTCCATACCTGGCTCCCGGACGCCCACGTGCAGGCGCCGACGGCGGGGTCGGTGGTGCTGGCCGCGATCCTTCTTAAGATGGGCGGCTACGGCTTCCTGCGGTTTTCGCTGCCAATGTTCCCGATCGCGTCGGACCTGCTCTCGGGCCTGATCTTCTGGATGAGCGCGATCGCCATCGTCTACACCTCGCTCGTGGCGCTCGCGCAGGAGGACATGAAGAAGCTGATCGCCTATTCGTCGGTCGCCCATATGGGCTACGTCACCATGGGCATCTTCGCCGCGAACCAGCAGGGCGTCGACGGCGCGATCTTTCAAATGCTTTCGCACGGCTTCATCTCGGGCGCGCTCTTCCTTTGCGTCGGCGTGATCTACGACCGCATGCACACGCGCGACATCGACGCCTATGGCGGACTCGTGAACCGGATGCCGGCCTATGCGCTGATCTTCATGTTCTTCACGATGGCCAATGTCGGCCTGCCGGGCACCAGCGGTTTCGTCGGCGAATTCCTGACGCTGATGGGCATCTTCCAGGTCAATACCTGGGTGGCCCTCTTTGCGACCTCGGGCGTGATCCTGTCGGCCTCCTACGCGCTCTGGCTTTATCGCCGCGTGATGTTCGGCGACCTGATCAAGGAAAGCCTGCGCACGATCACCGACATGTCCCGGCGCGAAAAGGCGATCTTCGCGCCGCTCGTGGCAATGACGCTGCTTCTCGGCCTCTATCCGAGCCTCGTGACCGACATCATCGGCCCGACGGTCGAGGCGCTTGTCACCGACTACCACGCCGCAATCCCTGCATCCGACGCGGTGCAGGTCGCCAGCCACTGAGGACTTCCGCGATGATCTCAGCCGATTTTGCCGCCATCCTGCCCGAAGTGGTCCTCGTGCTTTACGCGATGGGCGGGCTTCTGGGCACTGTCTATACCGGCAAGGATGAGCTTACCGGCTCGCTCACCTGGCTGACGGCGCTTGTCTTTGTCGGCATTGCGGCCTGGATCGGGCTGTCCGGCGCCGGCGATGCGATGGCATTCGGCGGGATGTTCACCGACGACGCCTTCGCGCGGTTCGCCAAGGTCACTGTGCTTCTCGCCGCCGCTGCGGTCCTCGTAATGAGCCAGGACTACATGCAGCGCCGGGGGCTGGGCCGGTTCGAGTTTCCGCTCCTCATCGCCTTCGCCGTCGCGGGCATGATGGTCATGGTCTCGGCGGGCGACCTGATGTCGCTCTACATGGGGCTGGAGCTTCAGTCGCTGTCGCTCTACGTCGTGGCCTCGCTGCGCCGCGACAGCGCCAAATCCACCGAGGCGGGGCTGAAATACTTCGTCCTGGGCGCGCTGTCGTCGGGCCTCCTGCTCTATGGCGCATCGCTGACCTACGGCTTTACCGGCACGACGCTGTTTTCCGGCATCATCGAGACGATCCAGGGCGGCCATGTTTCGATCGGGCTGCTCTTCGGCCTCGTCTTCCTCATCACCGGCCTTGCGTTCAAGATCTCGGCGGTGCCGTTCCATATGTGGACGCCGGATGTCTACGAAGGCTCGCCGACGCCGGTGACGGCCTTCTTCGCAACCGCGCCGAAGGTCGCGGCGATGGCGCTCTTCGCGCGACTTGTCCATGACGCCTTTGGGGCGGCGGTCGCCGATTGGAGCCAGGTTCTGGCGCTTCTGGCCGTCCTGTCGATGTTCCTCGGCGCGATCGCGGCGATCGGGCAGCGCGACATCAAGCGGCTGATGGCCTATTCCTCGATCGCCCACATGGGTTTCGCGCTGATGGGGCTCGCCTCGGGCACCGAGGCGGGCGTTCAGGCGATGCTGATCTACATGGCGATCTATGTCGTGATGAATGTCGGCACCTTCGCCTTCATCCTGTCGATGGAACGCGACGGCACGCCGGTGACGGACATCCAGGCGCTCAACCTTTACTCCAGGAAAGAGCCGGTGAGGGCGCTGGCCATGCTGGTTCTCTTGTTCAGCCTTGCCGGCGTGCCGCCGATGCTCGGCTTCTTCGCGAAATGGGGCGTGCTGCTTGCCGCCGTGAATGCCGGCATGACCTGGCTTGCGGTGGCGGGGGCCGTCGCGTCGGTGATCGGCGCGTTCTATTATCTCCGGATCGTCTACTACATGTACTTCGGAACCGAGACGGATGCCCTCGACAGCCGGATGAACGCTGTGCAGTGGCTGCTGCTGATGGGTTCGGCGGTAGTGATGGTCGCGGGCGTCCTGAACCTCTTCGGGATCGAGGGGGCCGCGATGGCGGCGGCCGAAGTTCTTGTCCGCTGAGCGGGCGGAGGTTCGGTCGGTCTGGCCGGACGGCGTGGCGCGGCGGGTCCTGCCGCAGGTGGACAGCACCAATTCCGAGGCCGCGCGCCTTGCGCAGCACCTGACCCAGCCGACATGGATACTCGCCCTTAGCCAGACCGCCGCGCGCGGGCGCAGGGGGCGGGAATGGGTGTCACCCGAAGGCAACTTCGCCACCACGCTGCTCATGCAACCCACGGGCGATGCGGCGAATGCGTCACAGCGGAGTTTCGTCGCCGCGCTGGCGCTTGCCGACGCGTTGCGGGCGGTTGCGCCGAGCGCGCAGATTGCCCTCAAGTGGCCGAACGATGTGTTGCTGAACGGCGGCAAGGTGGCCGGCATCCTTCTCGAAAGCGCGGGGCAGGGACGGGTCGTCAGCCATCTTGCCGTCGGTATCGGCGTCAACCTTGTCGCCGCCCCGCCGAAGGAAGCGGTTGAGGCGGGCGCCGCGCAACCGGTTTCGCTTCTGGGCGAGACCGGGGTGAGGATCGCGCCCGAGGCATTTCTCGACCACTTGGCCAATGCCTTCGCGCACTGGGAAAACGAGCTTGCGACCCGCGGTTTCGGCCCGATCCGCGACGCCTGGCTTTCCCGCGCCGCACGGCTTGGCCAGCCGATCACCGCACGGACCTTGACCGAGACGATCGGCGGAACCTTCGAGACGCTGGGCGAGGATGGTTCGCTGATCCTTTCCACCCCAGCGGGCCGGCGCGCGATTCCGGCCGCTGACGTGTTTTTCTGAGGAGACGCCCCAATGCTGCTCTGCATTGATACCGGCAACACCAATACCGTCTTTTCGGTCTGGGACGGCAAGAAGTTCCGCTGCACGCTCAGGACGACGACCGAGCATCAGCGCACGGCGGACCAGTATTTCGTCTGGTTCTCGACGCTGATGGAGCACCACAAGGTTCCGGTCGATATCGACGAGGTCATCATCTCGTCCACGGTGCCGCGCGTTGTCTTCAACCTGCGTGTTCTTTGCGACCGCTATTTCGACTGCCGCCCGCTGGTGGTCGGCAAGCCCGAGTGCCTGCTGCCGGTGCCGCACCGGGTCGACGCGGGTGTGCGGCCGGGGCCGGACCGGCTGGCCAACGCCGCCGGCGCCTTCGATCGGCACGGCGGCAATGTGGTGGTCGTCGATTTCGGCACCGCGACCAACTTCGATGTGGTGGCCGATGACGGCGCCTATGTCGGCGGGGTCATCGCGCCGGGGGTCAATCTCAGCCTCGAGGCGCTGCATCAGGGCGCCGCGGCGCTTCCGCATGTCGACATCTCGCAACCCGACAAGGTGATCGGCACCGATACGATCGGCTGCATCCAGTCGGGGGTGTTCTGGGGCTATACCGGGTTGATCGAAGGGCTGATTGCGCGGATCAAGCGCGAATATGGCAGGCAGATGAAGGTCGTCGCGACCGGCGGCCTCGCGCCGCTGTTCGCCCAGGGCGACGTGAAGTTCGATATGATCGAGGATGATCTGACGATGCATGGCCTGACGGTCATCCACGCATTCAACAAGGAAAACGCATGACCAAGGACCGCCTGATCTACCTTCCGCTTGGAGGGGCCGGCGAGATCGGCATGAACTGCTATGTCTATGGCTACGGTCCGGAGGGCAAGGAGCGGCTGATCGTCGTCGATCTGGGCGTGACGTTCCCCGACATGGACACGACGCCCGGCGTCGACCTCATCATGCCGGACGTGAGCTGGCTTGCCGAGAACGCCAAGCGGATCGAGGCGATCTTCATCACCCATGCGCACGAAGACCACGTGGGCGCGCTCGGTCATCTGTGGTCGAAGCTGAAGGCGCCGGTCTATGCCCGCGCCTTCACCGGCGCGATCGCCAACCTGAAGATGGAGGAACAGGGCCAGCCGCTCGACGTGGTCAAGGTCGTGAAGCCGCGCCCCGAAGTGGTCGAGGCGGGGCCGTTCCGGGTGCAGTTCGTCCCGGTCAGCCATTCGATCCCGGAAAGTGCTGCGCTCATCATCGACACGCCGGCAGGCAGGATCGTGCATTCCGGCGACTTCAAGCTCGACGGGACGCCGATCGTGGGCGAGCCTTTCAACCCCGAGGAGTGGCACCGCATCGCGCATGAAGGCGGCGGCGTGAAGGCGCTGGTCTGCGACAGCACGAACGTCTTTTCACCCCATCCCGGCCGGTCCGAAGCGTCATTGTCCACGCCGCTGGCCGAGTTGATCGCCGCCCATGACGGCATGGTCGTGGCCACCACCTTCGCGTCGAACGTGGCGCGGCTCAAGACCCTGGCCGAGGCGGGCCGCGCGGCGGGGCGGTCGGTCTGCCTTCTAGGCCGGGCGATGAAGCGGATGATCACCGCCGCGGTTGAAACCGGGGTTCTCACCGACTTTCCCGCGATCATCCAACCCGAGGAGGCCGTGGAAACGCCGCGTGGCAAGTTGATGCTGATCGTGACGGGCAGTCAGGGCGAACGGCGCGCAGCCTCGGCCCAGTTGGCGCGCGGTAAGTATCTGGGGCTCGAGATGAAGGAAGGCGACATGTTCCTCTTCTCCTCAAAGACGATCCCGGGCAATGAGCGCGGCGTGATCCGGGTGATGAATTCGTTTTCCGAAATGGGTGTCGATGTCGTCGATGACCGGGGCGGACTTTATCACGTCTCGGGTCACGCCAACCGGCCCGATCTTGAGGCTGTGCATGACCTTCTGGCGCCAAAGATCCTTTTGCCGATGCACGGTGAACATCGCCACCTGCGCGAGCACTGCAACATCGGCATCGCCAAGGGCATCGCGGCGGAACTGGCGGTCAATGGCACGATGGTCGATCTTGCCGGGGATGAACCCGAGGTCGTCGAGTTCATCGAGACAGGCCGGACCTATCTGGACGGAACGGTGCTGATCGGGGCGATGGATGGCGTCGTCCGTGACAGGATCCGCATGGCGCTGAACGGGCATGTCCTGGTGACGCTGATCCTGGATGAGGACGAGGCGCTGCTGGGCGACGCCTGGGTCGAGACGATGGGGCTTGCCGCAAGGGCAAGGTCAGGCAGCCATTTGGCCGAACTGATCGAGGCCGAACTGAACGAGTATCTCGGGACTGCAAAGGACAAGGTTCTTGCCAACGACGACAAGATCGACGAGGCGGTCCGCCGGATCGTGCGGCAGGTGGCCATGGAGGAGGTCGGCAAGAAGCCGGAAGTCACCGTCGTGACCAGCAGGCTTTCGGCGGAATAGCCGCGCCGGGATCAGCTTTCCGCCGGGGCCTTGGACGATCCGAGTCCGCGCGTCAGGAAATCGGGCACATGGTCGCCCATTCCGACGACCGGTTCGTCACGTTCGGTCTTGCGGGGCCGCCGTTCATCCTTGCGTTCATCCTTGCCCCCTTCCCGGCGTTCGGGGCGCCGTTCTTCCCGCTCCGGTGCCGATGTAGCCTCGGGCTGTGCCGGGGTCACGGTTTCCAGCGGAGTCACCGGCGCTTCTTCGCCATGCGGCTTGATCGGCCGGCTCTTGCGGTCGTCGCGGGACCGGCTGCGGCTCGGGGCCTTGCCACGGCCGTCGTCCTTGCGGGCCGGACGCTGCGCGGCTTCCGACAGCGCGAAATCCTCCGGCGCAGCCGCGCGCGGCAGCTTGTGCTTCACGAGGCTCTCGATGGCGTCGAGATACTTCTGGTCGCCGGGGGTCGCGATCGTGACAGCCACCCCTTTGCGCCCGGCCCGCCCGGTGCGGCCGATGCGGTGGACGTAGTCCTCGGCGTGGCTCGGCACGTCGAAGTTGAAGACGTGACTGACCGCCGGAATGTCGAGTCCGCGCGCCGCCACGTCCGAGGCGACGAGAAAGCGCACGGTGCCGTCGCGGAAACCGTCAAGCGTGCGGGTCCGCTGGCTCTGGTCAAGATCGCCGTGGATCGGCGAGGCGTTGAAGCCATGCGACTTCAGCGACTTGGCGAGGATGTCGACCTCGGTCTTGCGGTTGCAGAAGAGGATCGCGTTGGTGCAGGCCTCGCCCTCCGCCTCGATCACGGCGCGTAGAAGCTCGCGCTTCTGTTTGGCGGTCTGGTCCTTGCGCGTGGGTGTCAGTTCAATCAGCCGCTGTTCGATTGTCTCGGAAGCCGTGGCCTGCCGCGCGACCTCGATCCGCGCGGGTGTGTGCAGGAAGGCGTTGGTGATGCGCTCGATCTCTGGCGCCATGGTGGCCGAGTAGAAAAGCGTCTGGCGGGTAAAGGGTGTCAGGCTGAAGATGCGTTCGATATCGGGGATGAACCCCATGTCGAGCATGCGGTCGGCCTCATCCACCACCATGATCTGCACGCCGGTCAGAAGCAGTTTGCCGCGTTCGAAATGGTCGAGAAGCCGCCCCGGCGTGGCGATCAGCACATCGACGCCGCGGTCGATCAGCTTGTCCTGTTCGCCGAAGGAAACGCCGCCGATGAGAAGTGCCTTGGTCAGCTTCGTGTGCTTGGCATAGATGTCGAAGTTCTCCGCCACCTGTGCGGCAAGTTCCCGCGTCGGCGCGAGAACCAGCGACCGCGGCATCCGCGCCCTGGCGCGGCCGCGGCCGAGAAGCGTGATCATCGGCAGCGTGAACGAGGCGGTTTTGCCGGTGCCGGTCTGGGCGATGCCCAGAACGTCGCGGCCCTCCAGCGCCGGCGGGATTGCGCCCGACTGGATCGGGGTGGGGATTTCATAGCCGGCTTCGGCAATGGCTTGAAGGACCCTGGGGTCCAGCTTCAGATCAGAAAATTTTGTCATTGGCGTCCATCAGATGCGGTGTCGGACCGCAGGGTAAAGGGACGCTATTTCCCGGGCGTCCCGGCGAGTGCCCACCGGATGTGGGTGCACTGCCCTACTGCAATTTTCCGCGAACGTCAATCAGCCCCGCCCGGACCGGCACAGCGTCGGAGCCCGGGTTGCGTGCGGCGGAACGCCTTGCGTTGCATCTGAAACATGCAAACCGGCACTCGTCCGAACTCTCGGGGCGAAAGCCGATTCAATGTCGCGGAAAAACGCTATAGGCTGGCGTCGAGGCACGAAGCAGAAAGGCGGTGGCATGCTGCCGATCCATGTGATCAACCTTTCCCGGCGGCGCGACCGTCTGGCGGCGATCGGCGCGGCGCTTGACCGATCGGGATTGCCGTGGCGCAGGGTCGAGGCGATCGACCGGGAACTGATTGGTGCGGCGCATCTGCGCGCCGACTTCGGACAGGGTGCGGTTTCGCGTCTTTTCCCTGCGACGCCGGGCGACATGGCCTGTTCGCTGACTCATCAGCGCCTCTGGGGTGATATCGCATCGGCGCGGGCCGAAGCGGCGGTCGTGCTTGAGGACGACGCGCGGGTGTCGGATATGTTCGCGCCGCTCATGGCGTGCGATCTTGCGGGGCTCATGCGGCGGCACGGAATGGGGCTGCTGAAGCTGGAATACTGGCCCGGGCCGCAGCAGAGCCGCCGGTTTCCCCTGGGCGAGGACCTCGGCCCCGTTTCGGCGGACGTTCGGCTATACCGGATGCGCAGCTCGTTCCTGGGCACCTGCGGCTACATCATCACGACCGAGGCCGCACGTCGGCTCCTGGACGAGTTTCCGCATGTGCAGGTGCCGGTCGATCACCTTCTCTTCGGGCGCGAGGCGGGCAGGGCCTTCCCCGTGCTTCGCCCGGGGTTCCTCAATCCCGGCCTGGTTCTCCACGACGTCGCGAGCTTCGGATCGGATATCCGCGACGAACGTGCAATGGAGTTCCCGGACGGAGGCAAGCGGCCTTTCGCCCGGCGGGTTCTGGACTGGCGGGTGGGGCGCCAGCAGGAGGCCGAGTTGCGCCGGGGGCAGGCGGAGCGGGTGCAGATGCGTCTTGCCGACGGGACCGACAAGCGGAACTGAGCCCGTCCGGTTCGACCGGAAGTAGCCGGGGGACTGGCCGTTTCAATTCCTAATTGCCCGGTTTTGAGGTATCCTGAGAACATTGAACCCAAGTAATTCAGGAGGAACCCATGCCCGGCACAATTCCGTCCGATTGGATGCCCGCCGCCGCGATGTCCCGCATTCACCTTCACTGGACCGCGGGCAGGCACAACGCGAATGCCGTTGACCGCAAGTCCTATCACGTCCTTGTCGAAGGCGATGGCACCCTTGTCCGGGGCGATCGCCCGATCAATGCCAACGCGAAGGGGTCGGGCCTCAGGCAGGCCAGCCACACGCTCAACGCCAATACCGGCGCGATTGGTGTTTCGATGTGCTGCATGGCTGGCGCAAAGGAGCGCCCGTTCAATGCGGGGCAGGCGCCGATGACCGAGGCGCAGTGGCAGAAGGCGGTTCAGGTGGTTGCCGATCTGGCGGAACGATATGCGATCAAGGTGACGCCCGTGACCGTGCTGACCCACGCCGAGGTCGAGCCGAACCTCAACATCAAGCAGCGGAACAAGTGGGACATCACGCGGCTGGCCTTCGACGGGTCAGTGAGCGGATTTCGCGATGTCGGTGAAAGGCTCCGCCGCGAGGTCGCGGCGGTGCTGGACGGGGCGGCAAAGCCCGACGACGGGCCAATTCCCGAAGACATGAAGCTGCCCAGATACCGCGTCACGGGCGTTCATCCCTCGACGCTGAACTTCCGCGACGCGCCGAACGGCATCAAGAGAGGCTCGCTGCCCGAGCGCTCGATCGTGGAGCGCATCGCCGTTATCGGCAATTGGTGGCAGGTGCGCACGCGCGCTGGCTATGTCGGCTGGGTGTTCTCGGACTATCTGAAGGCGGTCTAGGTGCTTTCGCCGGCTTGCGCCCGGTCGGCCCACTTCAGGCTTTGGTAGTCGAAGCTGTCGTCGATCGTCGGTTTGACGATGCGGAAATAGGGCGACAGGTCGAAATCCCGCGGGGTGAACAGCGAATGATCGCGGATATGCAGGATCTCGCGCATGGCGTTGCCTGTATCGTCAGCTTCGATATCGGGCAGGATCGGGTAACGCACGCTCTGGAACGCCTGCGCGATGAGGGTCGAGCAGATCGCCCGCGTCGGATCGCCGGAGCCGAGCGCCAGCATCCGTCGCCGCCAGCGCTGCGGAACCGGTGGTTCGGGCAGCAGATAGCGCAGAAGGTCGACGATGTTCTTCAGGTCGTAGCTTTTGCCGACGCTGTCGCGCATGAAGCCGACAACGAGGTCCAGATCGGTTCTTGTCAGCCCGACCGGCCGGCAGATGCGGGTGTTGAGGTGGTTGTAGCTCGACAGCGGCACGGCATGCACACCGTGCTCCAGGTCCGCCTCGATCAGTTCCTCGCCCGCAGCGCCACCGGCGAAGAAAGCGGCATGGGACCAGGTCGACCGGGTGAGGTACTTTATGGCCGCCGAAATGCGGCGATCCCCCTCGACCAGCAGCACGTCGCCAGGACGAAGGGCTGCGCAGAGACGGGCGGGAGGTATGACCGAGAACGCGACATAGCCGCCGGTCTGTTTTTCCAGATAATGCGCCAGACGCCGCCCAAGGGCGGCTTTCACCCCTCCTAGCATCCTGCCCTCCCGGCCTGAGCCTCACGGCCACAGCATAGTGTTTCGGGGCGGCTCGGGAAGCCGGGTTACGCGATTGTTACACCATCATCTCTTTCGTCGCCGACAGCTTCAGCGCCGGGTGATCCCTCTCGATCCGGTCGATGTCCCACTGGAGCCGCGTCAGATAGACGATGTCGCCATCGTGGTCATGGGCGATATGACCCTTGTTGGCGTTCACGAACGTCTCGACCTCGGCTTTCGGGCCCGTGACCCAGCGGGCCGATGTGAACTGCGACGGCTCGAAACGGACCGGCAGCGAATACTCGATCTCGATCCGGCTCGCCAGCACGTCGAATTGCAGCGGGCCTACGACGCCGACGATGAAGCCTGAGCCGATGGAGGGCTTGAAGACCTTGGCTGCGCCTTCCTCGGCGAACTGCATCAGCGCCTTTTCGAGGTGCTTGGCCTTCATCGGGTCGCCCGCGCGGACGGTCTGGAGCAGTTCCGGCGCGAAGGAGGGGATGCCGGTGAAGCGCAGCGCCTCGCCCTCGGTCAGCGCGTCGCCGATCCTGAGTTGCCCGTGGTTCGGGATGCCGATGATGTCGCCCGCCCACGCTTCTTCAGCCAGTTCGCGGTCGGCGGCGAGGAAGAGGACGGGGTTCGAGACCGCCATCGGTTTCTTCGACCGGACATGGAGAAGCTTCATGCCGCGTTCGAAATGGCCCGAGGCGAGGCGGACGAAAGCCACGCGGTCGCGGTGCTTGGGGTCCATGTTGGCCTGCACCTTGAAGACGAAGCCAGCGACCTTGTCTTCCTCGGGTGCGATCTGGCGTTCGGTCGCGTTTTGCGGCTGCGGTTCGGGGCCATAGTCGCCGATGCCGGTCATCAGCTCCTTGACGCCGAAGGAGTTGATGGCAGAGCCGAACCAGATTGGCGTCATGTGGCCTTCGAGGAACGATTGACGGTTGAACGGGGGCAGCAGCCCGCGTGCCATTTCCAGCTCCTCGCGCAGCTTGGCAAGCAGCGCGGCGGGAACATGCTCGGCAAGCTTGGGATCGTCCAGCCCGTCGATCTTGATCGACGCCGCGACCCGGTTGCGGTCGGCGCGGTCCATCAGTTCGAGCCGGTCGTGCAGGATGTCGTAGCAGCCGAGGAAATCGCGGCCCATGCCGATGGGCCAGGAGGCCGGCGTCACGTCGATGGCGAGGTTTTCCTGGATCTCGTCGATGATCTCGAACGTATCGCGCGCCTCGCGGTCCATCTTGTTGCAGAAGGTGAGGATCGGCAGGTCGCGCAGGCGGCAGACCTCGAAAAGCTTGCGGGTCTGGGACTCGACCCCCTTCGCCCCGTCGATCACCATGATCGCGGCATCGACGGCTGTCAGCGTGCGGTAGGTGTCCTCGGAGAAGTCGCTATGGCCCGGCGTGTCGACGAGATTGAAGCGGTAGGGCCCGAAATCGAACGACATCGCCGAGGCCGAGACGGATATCCCGCGGTCCTGTTCGAGCTTCATGAAGTCCGACCGCGTGCGCCGCGCCTCGCCCTTGGCGCGCACCTGTCCGGCCATCTGGATCGCGCCGCCGAACAAGAGGAACTTCTCGGTCAGCGTGGTCTTGCCGGCGTCCGGATGCGAGATGATGGCAAAGGTCCGCCGCCGGGCGATCTCGGCGGGAAGGTTCGGGCGGTTTGTGAGCATATTGGCCATGGCGCCCCTATAGCGGGACGCCGGAACCTCTGCAATCTCAGCCGATGCGGGCCGGGCTAGGCCGCACGATCAGGAGATCGCAGGGCGGTTCGCGCATGAGCATTCTTGTAACACTGCCGAGCACTGCCCGGGACATTGCGCTTCGACCATGAGCGCCCACAGCGATCAGATCGGGCTTTTCTTTCGCTATTGCCTGCGTCAGTTCGCTCTGCACGCCGCCTTCCACGAGGCGGACGGGAACCCTGTCGGCCCCGATTCCGAACCGGGCCCGCCAGTCGGCTTCGGTACTCTCGACCTCCTGCAGGAATGCCGGAAGCTGGTCCCCCGGCAAAAGGCCGCGAAACGGCACATGATAGATATGCAGCCCCTCATGTCTGGCGTCGGGGGCGAGCGAACGGGCGACATTTGCGGCGGCGGCCGATGCTGGCGAAAAGTCGATGGCGTCCAGCACATGCCCGTAAGGCGCGGCAGGCGTGGCAGAGACCAAAAGCACCGGGCAGGTGACCAGCGCAATGATCCGTTCGGCCGTCGTCTGCCGAAAAATATCGGCGAAGGGCCTCTCACGGTGCTGTCCGAGGATCAACAGATCGGCTTTCCCGCTCATGGCATGTTCGGCGACGGCGCGCGCCGGATCGCCGGTGACCACCACGATGTGGATATCGGCCCCGGCGGATTCGGGGAACGAGGCAACGATGCGCCTCAATTCCAGCTCTGCAGCCTTGGTGACTTGTGCCGCAAGCGCGGGCGGCAGGGCGTCGTCGACCACGGTCAGAACCGCAAGCTTGGCTTTCTGCTTGGCAGACAGCAGGATCGCCCGATGAACCGCCCGATCCCCGCGATTGGAAAGATCGGTTGCGACAAAGTAGCGTAGCATATCCAGCCTCCTGACAGACACCGCTCCCGATCAGATGGCGTCGGTCCATCCCCGCAGCAACATGGCTGTGCCCTTATGCCGCACGACTGGCGTCATCGACGCCCCAGGAGTTGATCCCTCGCCGCTTCGTCCAGCAATTCGCGCCCCGCTTCGGTGCCGAAATGCTGGGTCTGGCTCAGGCCGGGGAAGCGGGCCTTGACCTCTGCGGCCAGTTCGGGCGGCAGGTGGCTGACGGTCGCTTCGTTGACCATCAGGCTTTCGGCCGGGATGCCTTCGGCATAGATGATCTCATGCCGGTCGAAGACGAGGCTGTAGTAATCGACAAACCCGCCTTCGCGGCGCTGCACGCGGTCGTCATCCACCAGATGGCGGGCCTGCACCAGAAGCTCGGCCGTCGTGCCGAGCCGCTTGAGACCGCGCTGATAGATGAAGACGCGGTGATGCGGGCTGACCACCAGATCGGCGTTGTTGCCAAGCGTGCCGGCTGAGATCACCACCGGCGCGAAACTGCCCTTGGCCCTGAGCGTCGCCTTGCCGATCCAGCGGATTTCCTGCGAGCCGTGGTCGCGGGTGAGGACACTCTGACCGGCCCGGAGCGTCTCGATCGGGCGCTGGTCGCCTCCGGGCATCGTGATGAGGGTTCCCGCGGCGAATGACACGCAGACGATGTCGGTGATGCGGATATCGCCGACATCGTCAGAAAGCTCGATGAGCGCGTAGTCGATACGCGACGCCATGGGCGAGAGAGGGATCGCGAAGCCGGCGCCGCTTGGCGCGTGGCGCGTGAAGAGAATGTCGACCTTGTCGCCATCCGGCGCCATCAGGGTCAGCAGCGACAGGAGCGCTATCTCGTCGCCTGGTGCCCCGATTTCCGACCCATCGGCCAGAAGCTGACGCCTCTTGCCTTCGGGGACGGGTTCCAGCATCAGCCGCAAGGCCCGCGCCTGGGGATCGAGCCGGTAGAAATCGCCCGCTTCGCACAGCTCTGCCTCGGCGATCGGATCGCGCAGATTGGCGCCGGCAGTGACCCTGATCGCATCCGCCGGAAAGGCATGCGCGGCATAGGCGCGCGGGGTGGAGGACGGGTCACTCATGGCTCTGCCTGCTGCGAAAGGGCCGCTTGGCCCGGCAGTTTTGCCTAGCCCAAGGGGGTTAACAAAGCAATGAAGCTCCTGGTCTCGACGGAGCCGGGGTATTCGCTATGCTCACGGGAAATCACGGAGGACGATCATGGATCTGGGAATTCGGGGCAAGCGCGCGCTCGTCTGCGCATCATCGAAGGGGTTGGGGCGCGGCTGCGCCGAGGCATTGGCGGAGGCGGGCGTCGATCTGGTTCTGAACGCGCGCGGTGCCGAGGCGCTGGCCGCGACCGCCGCGTCGATCCGCAAGGTGCACGGCGTTGAAGTCACCGAAGTCGCTGCGGACATCACCACCGATGACGGCCGCGCGAAGGTGCTGGCGGCTGCGGGCCATGTCGACATCCTTGTCACCAATGCCGGCGGCCCGCCGCCGGGCATGTGGAGCGATTGGGACCGCGAGGATTTCATCCGCGCGCTCGACGCCAACATGCTGACGCCGATCGCGCTGATGAAGGCGCTCTTGCCGGGGATGATGGAGCGGGGCTGGGGCCGCGTCGTCAACATCACCTCGCAGTCGGTGAAGGCGCCGGTCGCCGTCCTTGGTCTTTCCAACTCGGCGCGGGCCGGACTCACCGGCTATGTCGCGGGCACCTCGCGGCAGGTTGCGCCTTCGGGCGTCATCGTCAACAACCTCCTGCCCGGCATTCACGACACCGACAGGGCCGCCTCGCTCGACGACGGGGTGGCGAAGAACGAGGGCATCACACCCGATGAGGCGCGGGCGCGGCGCGCCGCCGGCATTCCCGCGCGGCGATACGGCACGGCCGGGGAGTTCGGGGCGATGTGCGCTTTTCTGTGTTCCGCGCATGCGGGCTACATCGTCGGACAGAACATCCTTCTGGATGGCGGCGCGATGAATTCGACGCTCTGAGCCCGGACGCCGGACGCTTGCGGGCCGGGGCGGGGGCTGCTATCCGATCCGAAGCCTGAGCAAATCGCTCGGACATAAGGGATCGAGACGCCGTGACGACACCGCCCAGACTGGAGGTCAGGAACCTCGTGCGCCGCTTCGAGGGGCGGGCTGTGGTCGATGACGTCTCGCTCTCGATCGAGGCGGGGCAGGTGACGTGCCTTCTCGGCCCGTCGGGCTGCGGCAAGTCGACGACGCTGAGGATGATCGCGGGCGTCGACATGCAGGACGAAGGCTCGATATGGGTCGACGGGAATCTCGTCTGCGACACGGTCTTTCGTGTTCCTCCGGAACGCCGCGCCATCGGCCTCATGTTCCAGGATTTCGCGCTCTTTCCACATCTGAGCGTGGCCGAGAACATCTCGTTCGGTCTGTCGAGGGGAACCGAGGCGGCCCGGCGCGTCGACGAGCTACTGGAACGGGTCTCGCTTTGTGGCTTCGGGTCGAAATATCCCCACGAACTATCGGGCGGCGAACAGCAGCGCGTGGCGCTGGCCCGCGCACTGGCGCCGCGACCGCGCATCCTGTTGATGGATGAGCCATTTTCGGGGCTGGACGAACGCTTGCGCGACGGCATCCGCGACGACACGCTGGCGCTTCTGAAGGAAGAAGGCACCGCGGTCCTGCTTGTCACACATGAGCCGCATGAGGCAATGCGCATGGCTGACGAAATTGCGCTGATGCGGGCGGGCGCGATCGTCCAGCGGGGCGCGCCTTACAATATCTACAACGCGCCCGTAGATCTTGCCGCGGCGGCATTCTTCTCTGATATCAATATTTTGACGGGTGTTGTTGAAGGGGCGTTGACGCAGACCGCCTTTGGCGAGTTCCTCGCCCCCGGTGTCCCTGACGGAACCGAGGTCGAGATCGTGATCCGTCCGCAGCATCTGAAGATCGACTTCGATCGTGGCGGCAAGGGACCGAACCCGACGCCCGCCGAAGGCACGGCGGCGCGGGCGACGGTCACGCGGGCGCGGTTCATGGGGCGCGAGAGCCTTGTGGAGTTCCGGCTCGACTTCGGCGGCGACATCCTGAAGGCTACGGTGCCTGCGGTCTTTCTGCCAAAACCCGGCACCGTGATGTGGCTGACGATCCGCCGGGACCGCTGCTTCGTCTTTCCCCGCGTGGCGTAGATCTCAGGGAGCGCTCAACCGGGCAAGATAGTCGTCGACCGTCTTGCCGGGCTCGGGCAGGAACGCGCCGCCGTCATGCGCGAGAGAGTTGATAAGATCAACGCGGAATATACTGAAATCATTTCGTAATTCGCACCAGCCTGTCAGAGTCCATGCGCGCCCCCAGAATTCCAGGTGAAGGGGCCGGATACGGCGTTCGGTCGCCAGCCGTTCCGATCCAGCATAGCGCAGCGCCAGCGTCAGGTGATCGCGGATCGCGCGGCGGATCAGCGCCAGATGCGGCGCGGCCCGGGCGGCCTCCTCGCTGGCGAAAACGAAGCTGCCGCTGCCGGGGTCTTGCGCCCGGGCAGGTGCGACGGCGGCGATCTTGGCGCGAAGCGACATCGCTGCGCGCGCGATCGGCGGATCGGCCGCGCCGGCGACAAGCGTGATACCGAGCCGGAGCGCCTCGAACTCATCGCGGGTCAGCGCCATCGGCGGCAGGATCGTGGGGTCGCGCAACTGATAACCGACACCTCGCGCGCCCTCGACCGGCAGGCCGTTTCCCTGAAGCGTCGCCATGTCGCGCCAGACGGTGCGGGTGGAGACGCCCATGCGCCGCGCCAGATCGGAAGCGCGGTGCAACTGCCCGTCGCGCAGTATCTGGATCAGATCGAACAGTCGGTCCTTGCGGGTCATCGGCCTGTCATGTGGTTGGATCAACCGACAATATACTGTCAGTTGATCCGGTCCCACAAGGCCGCGCTGACCGATCCGGGCCGCAAAAGGCTTTGCCGGCGCCGTCCGGAGTGCCTACATCGATATGGCAACAAGCTGGACGCGAGCCATGCGCCCAAGAGGAGATGAACATGCTCAACAATATCGGCATCCCGGGCCTTCTGCTCATCGCCGTCGTGGTTCTGGTGCTTTTCGGCCGCGGCAAGGTCTCGTCCCTGATGGGCGAGGTCGGCAAGGGCATCACGGCCTTCAAGAAGGGCGTGAAGGACGGCACCGAGGAAATCGAGAACGCCTCTGCCGACAAGGCCCGCGACGTGACCCCCGAAAATGAGAAGGACAAGGCCTGAGCCTTGACCTTCGCGTAGGCCGGGGCGCGCGCGGACATGTTTGACATCGGGTGGAGCGAGCTTCTGCTCATCGGCATCGTCGCGTTGATCGTGGTGGGTCCGAAAGACCTGCCCGGAATGTTCCGCACGCTCGGCCGGTTCACCGCGAAGGCGCGCGCGATGGGGCGCGAGTTCCAGCGCGCCATGGATGAGGCGGCGCGGGAATCGGGTGTGAAGGAAACGGCCGATGAGCTGAAAGCGATGACGAGCAAGAAGAATCTCGGTCTCGACGCGCTGGAAAAGGCAGCGACCAAGTTCGAGAAATGGGAGCCGACGAAAGCGCCGTCCGCGCCGAAGGGACCGGCGACGCAGGCGCTGGCGGACAAGAAGGCTGCGGAGGCGGCCGCGCGCAGGGAAGCGGCCAAGCCCGAGACGCCTGCGCCGGCGAAACCGGAAACCGGGACCGCGACCAAGCCGGAAGCGCCCGCCAAGCCGAAAGCTCCGGCGAAACCCAAAGCCGCCGCGAAAGCCAAGGCGCCCGCCAAGCCCAAGACTGCGCCGGCATCCGCGACAAAGCCGGCCGCCAAGCCCAAGGCCAGGAAGGGCGAGGCATGAGCAAGGACGAGATCGACGATTCCGCCGCGCCGCTGATCGAGCATCTGACCGAACTCCGCTCGCGCCTCATCTGGTCGCTGCTTGCCTTCATCGTCGCGATGGTGGCCTGTTTCACGGTCGCCGACCCGATCTTCGACTTCCTGACCCGGCCGATCTGCGCGGCCCTGGCCGAGCGCGGGCAGGATTGTTCGCTCGCCATGATCAAGCTGCAGGAAGGTTTCTTCGTCGCGATCCGCATCTCGTTCCTCGGCGGTTTCGTCCTGTCTTTCCCGTTCATCGGCTATCAGCTCTGGCGTTTTGTCGCGCCGGGACTCTACAAGTCCGAGAAGTCGGCATTCCTGCCGTTCCTCATCGCGTCGCCGGGCATGTTTTTCGCCGGTGCGGCCTTCGCCTACTACGTCATTCTGCCCTTGGCGTTCACCTTCTTCCTCGGCTTTCAGAAGGCCGGCCCGATTCCGGTTGACGGCGCCGTCGACCCGGAGGTGAGCAAGGCAGCCGGGATCGCCTTTATCGGCTCGATCGAGGAGTACCTGGCGCTGACGATCAAGTTCGTGCTGGCCTTCGGCCTGTGCTTCCAGTTGCCGGTTCTTCTGACCTTGATGGGCAAATCCGGTCTGGTGTCGAGTGCGGGCCTGTCCAGTGTGCGCAAGTACGCGATGGTCGGGATCCTGGTCCTTGCCGCCGTTGCGACGCCACCCGATGTCGTAAGCCAGGTGATCCTGTTCGTCGTCGTCTACGGGCTTTACGAGGTGTCGATCCTTCTCGTGCGCCGCGTGGAAAAGCAGCGCGAGGCACGGCTCAGGGCCGAAGGCCTGTGGTTCGAGGATGACGATGAAGGCGAGGCCGAACCCGAGGCGAAGCCATGAGCGATGACCTCGCGCGCATCGCCGAGGCGCTTGAACGGCTGGCGCCCGCGCCGCTCAGGGCGCCTGATTTCGATGCCGCCGAGGCCTTCGCCTGGCACGTCGCGCCCGACCGGCTTGAGGCGGTGGCCGAGGTCAATCGGGTCGATCTGCCGCTTCTGATCGGCATCGACCGGGCGCGCGATACGCTTCTGCAGAACACCGCCCAGTTCGCGCGTGGCCTGCCGGCCAACAACGCACTTCTCTGGGGCGCTCGGGGGATGGGAAAGTCCTCGCTGGTGAAGGCGGTCCATGCCGAGGTTCTGCGGCAGGGCCGGCCGCTGAAGCTGGTCGAACTCAGCCGCGAGGATCTGCCCTCGGTCGGTCGGCTGCTGACGCATCTGAGGGCCGCGAAGAGCCATCGCTTCGTGCTTTTCTGCGACGACCTGTCGTTCAGCCATGACGACCAGCACTACAAATCGCTAAAGGCCGTTCTCGATGGCGGGATCGAGGGGCGGCCGGACAACGTGATCTTCTACGCAACCTCGAACCGCCGCCACCTGATGCCGCGCGACATGATCGAGAACGAACGCTCGACCGCGATCAGCCCTTCGGAAGCGGTCGAGGAGAAGGTGTCGCTTTCCGACCGCTTCGGCCTGTGGCTCGGCTTCCACCCCTGCGGGCAGGACGAGTATCTGGCGATGATCCGCGGCTATTGCGATGCCTATGGGGTGACGATCGACGAGGCGACGCTGCGCGCCGAGGCGATCGAGTGGCAGGCCACGCGCGGCGCCCGGTCGGGCCGCGTCGCCTGGCAGTATTTCAACGATCTTGCGGGCAGGCGGGGCGTCACGTTATGACCCGGCGCTCCGATGCTGCGGCCCCGCGCCCCTATTGCAGGTAAGGCATCGGATCGACGCTGTCGAAGCCCTGGCGCACCTCGAAATGCAGGAAAGCCGGATCGGCGGAGCGGACCGTCGCGATCTGCTGGCCGCGCTTCACCCGGTCGCCCTTCTTGACCGTGATCCCGTCGATGTTGGCGTAGACCGTCAGAAGATTGCCGTCGTGACGGATGACAAGGATCGGCACCTGCTCGGTGTCCTTGGTGATCGCGGCAACCGTTCCGTCACCGGCGGCGGCGACGGCGGTTCCCGCGCTTGCCGCGATGTCGATGCCGTCGTTCTTCTTCTTCTGATAGGTGCGGATGATCTTGCCGGCGACCGGCATGGCAAGCTTGGCGCTACCCGAAGCCGCCGTCTTTTCAGACCCGAGATCGGGCGCGGGCGGGGTCGCGACCGGCTCGGCCGCAGCCGCAGTCTTTTCGTCGGGAAGCGGGGTTGCGGCGGAGGGCGGCGTCGGCGTCGGAGAGCCTTCGCCGGGGGCGGTGACGACGTCGACGGATGCCGGCATCGCCGCGGCGACCGGGATCAGCAGCGTCTGGCCCTCGCGCACCGCCAGATCGGGGCCGAGCCCGTTCCAGTCGGCCAGCGCCTTGACGTTGACATTGTAAAGCCTGGCGACGGAATAGGCGGTTTCCCCGCGCATCACGCGGTGGCGGATCGGTTCGGTGTTGCCGATCGTGGAGCCGGTCGTGACGGCGCCCGGGGCGCTTGACGGCGAGGCGCGGTCGATGGCGCCCGAGGCGATCGTGGTCACGTCGATCGCGCCGCCCGCGACGGGCGCGCCGGTCAGCGGCGACGGTTCCGCGACGCGCGAGGGCAGCGCCAGGATCTCGCCGTCGCGCAGGAGCGTGCCCGGCGCGATGGCGTTGTGGCGGCCCAGCTCGGCCGCCGGCAGGCCGATCCGCGCGGCGACGCTTTCGACCGTGTCGCCGCGACGGGCGACCGCGACCTGATAGCCGGGATAGGAGATGATGCCGCGCGCATCCGGCGACGGCCGCGCCTGCGCCTGGTTGGCCGCAGCGGTGGTATCCAGCCCTCCGCCCAAACCGCGCATGTCCAGGTCGAAGTTGCCGTCCGGATCGCATGCGGCAAGCGTCAGAATCCCTGCGCCCAGACATGCGCTGCGCAGAAGGACCGCCGGTCGGGAAATCGTCATGCTCTCATCCTCATCTCACGGACCCGTTGTCCGGGCCTCTGGGTACCAGATCGGCCGCGCGGGCATCAGTCCTGCCCCAGCCCTTCGACCAGTGGCACGAAACGCACCGGCCGCAATTCGTCATACTCGTAGCCGTCAGGCGTGCGCCGGACCCGTATCAGGCTCTGCACCGCGTCCGTCTGCCCCACCGGCAGCACCATGATACCGCCGATCCGAAGCTGAGCCAATAGGGGGCCAGGCGGATCTTCGGCGGCGGCCGTGACCAGGATCCGATCGAACGGCGCCTGATCCGGCAGGCCGTGGCTGCCATCGGCGGTGATCGCGGTAATGTTGTTGAGCCCGAGCGCGGCAAAGACCGCCTCTGCCTCGCGGACGAGGCGGCGGTGGCGGTCGATCGTGTAGACCCGGCGGGCCAGCTCCGAGAGGATCGCGGCCTGATAGCCCGAGCCGGTGCCGACCTCGAGCACCTTGTCGCGCGGGCTGACCTCAAGCGCCTGCGTCATCAGCCCCACGACCGAGGGCTGCGAGATGGTCTGGCCGCAGGCAATGGGCAGCGGCATGTCCTCATAGGCGCGTTCGGCGAAAAGGCCGGTGACGAAATCGCCGCGGTCGATCTTCTCCATCGCGGTCAGCACCCGCCCGTCGGTGACGCCCTTGGAGCGAAGCGCGAAGAGGAACCGCATCTTGCGCTCGGCGAGATCGGTCATGCGAGCCGCGCCTCGAGATCGGCAAGCGCGTCATGGGCGGTAAGGTCGGCGCGCATCGGCGTGACCGAGATGTAGTCGTCCAGCGTGGCGGCGACGTCGGTGCCGGGCGCCGTCGGATGATGCTGCGGCCCGCCGGTGATCCACAGGAACTTGCGTCCGGATGGCGAGATATGCGGCTCAACGCCAAAGAACGTGTCGGTCCGGTAGCCCTGCGCGGCGACCTTCATGCCCTGCACCTTCTTCGCGGCAACCGGCGGAAAATTGACGTTGTAGAATATCCGGTAGTCACCCTTGTCCCAGATGCCCTTGTCCAGAAGCGCGCGGACGACGGCGGTTCCGTGGTCGCGCGCCGCCTCGAACGGCGTGTCGAGGTCTTCGGTCTCCGGTCCCATGAACTGGCTGAGCGCGATCGCGGGAACGCCCTGCAGCGCGGCCTCCATCGCGCCGCCGACCGTGCCGGAATAGAGCACGTTCTCGGCGGCGTTGTTGCCCCGGTTGACGCCGGAAAGCACCAGGTCGGGCCGTCCGCCCTGCAGCACGTCATAGATCCCGGCCAGAACGCAGTCGGCAGGGCTGCCCTCGGCCGCATAGCGGCGGGATCCGAGCTTGGCGATCATCATCGGATGGGTGTAGCTGATGCAATGTCCGACGCCGGATTGCTCGAAGGCCGGGGCGACCGTCCAGACTTCGCCTTGCGGTCCGGCAATCTCTTCGGCGATGGCGGTCAGTATCCCAAGCCCCGGCGCATTGATGCCGTCGTCGTTGGTGATGAGGATGCGCATCCGCCCGCCCGCTGCTGCCTTTGGTCCCTGATAGACGAGGCTGATTAGCGGGGCAAGGCGACCGGGGCGAATTGCGAGGCGATTCCGGCGTGCCGGCAGTCGGTGAGCGTCAGAGCCGTGCGAGGATGCGGTCGGCTTCGGCGTGAATATCGGCAAGCCGGCCGCGATCCTCGCCCGGAAAGAAGCGCGCGCGGGTCGCCGTGGCGCTCGGGGCGGCGGTGCCGATCACGACCCGCGGCCCGATCTTTGCCGTCTCGGCCTGCCAGCTCCGCGCAAGGGCGATCTGCGCGGCCTTGGTGGCGCCGTAGGCGCCGAAGAACTTTTCGCCCGCGCGCGGATCGTCGAGAAAGAGCGCCGTGCCATCGCCTGCACGGAGCAGCGGTTCGAGCATCGGGATGAGCGAGGCCGTGGCGCGAATGTTGCAGGCGACCGACTTGTCGAAATCCTTCGGGTCAAGCTGGCCGGCCGGCGAAAGGGGCGCTGCATGGATCGCCGTATGGACCCAGAGCCCGAGCTTGCCCCAGCGTTCCGCGATCGACCGGGCGAGATGCGCCATCGCCTGATCGTCGGTCACGTCGAGCGGCGCGAGCGTCGCGCCGCCGCCGGCCGCCTTGATACGGTCGTCAAGCTCTTCAAGTCCACCGGTCGTGCGCGCCACCGCAACGACGTGCCAGCCCCTCTGTCCCAAGGCCGATGCCAGCGCAAAGCCAAGACCGCGCGATGCGCCCGTGACAAGAGCGAGGTTCACCGATGTGTCGTGATCCGTCATGGCGCCCGTTTCGCATCCACCGCGAACGCGTGCAACAGAATTGATTGACAGCGCGCCGCACTGCGGCGAAGTTGCGCATGGAAATCAGAGCGGAAGGATCCGGAAAATGACACTCTCCAAGGCCCTCGTGCCCTCGCAGACACTTCTGGTTCGCACGCTCATGGTGCTGGGCGGATCGCTCTTCATCGCACTTGCCGCACAGGTTTCGGTCGGCTTTCCGGTGCCGATGACACTGCAGACGCTGGCGATCCTGATCGTCGGACTGAGCTTCGGCGCCAGGATCGGCGCGCTGACGCTTGTGGCCTATCTCGGCGAAGGCGCCATGGGCCTGCCGGTCTTTGCCAACGGTGGCGCGGGGCTTGTCTACATGGCAGGGCCGACGGCTGGCTTCCTCGCAGGCTTCGTGCTGATGGCCTGGGTCGCGGGCCTTGCAGCCGACCGGGGCGCGAAAGGCTTCGTTTCGATGGTGCTGGTGGCGCTTGGCGCCTCGGCGCTGCTCTATGTGCCGGGGCTGGCCTGGCCGGCGATGGTCATGGGCAAGACGGTGCCCGAACTCCTGTCTGGCTGGATGCTGCCCTTCCTGGCCGGGGATGCGGTCAAGGCCGTGATCGCCGCGCTGGTCGTCGCGGGCGGCTGGTCGGCGCTGAAGAACCGCAAGGCGTGATCCGGCTGGCGCCGGATGCCTTCGGCGAAGGTATTTCGGCCAAGATGAAGCGGCTTCAGCTGATAGGCGGATGACTCACTCCGCCGCCTTCATCGCGAAACCCTTGGCGATCTGGTCCGAGGGGGCGACGGGATAGTCGCCCGAGAAGCAGGCGTCGCAATACTGCGGATGCGTCTTGTCGCGACCGTCCGCCTCGCCCGCCGCCCGGTAGAGGCCATCGAGCGAGATGAACTTCAGGCTGTCCACCCCGATCCAGTCGCGCATCTCGTCCTCGCTCATCGTCGCGGCCAGAAGCTGCGCCCGTTCGGGCGTGTCGACACCGTAGAAGCAGGGCCAGGCGGTGGGGGGAGAGGCGATGCGGAAATGCACCTCGGCGGCGCCGGCCTCGACGATCATGTCCTTGATCTTGCGGCTGGTGGTGCCGCGCACGACGGAATCGTCGACAAGGATCACCCGCTTGCCCTTCACCAGCGCACGGTTGACGTTCAGCTTCAGCCGCACACCCATGTTGCGGATCTGCTCGGTCGGCTCGATGAAGGTGCGGCCCATATACTGGTTGCGAATGATGCCCATCGCATAGGGGATGCCGCTTTCCTGGCTGTAGCCGATCGCCGCCGGTGTGCCGCTGTCGGGGACGGGGCAGACGAGATCGGCCTCGACCGGCGCTTCGCGCGCCAGCTCGACGCCGATCTGACGGCGGGTTTCATAAACTGAACGTCCGCCGAGGATCGAGTCGGGCCGAGAGAAATAGACATGCTCGAACAGGCAGAAACGCGACTTCGCAGGACCGAAGGGCCGCGATGTCTCGACCTTGCCCTTCGAGATCACCACCATCTCGCCCGGTTCGATCTCGCGCACGAACTCCGCCCCGATGATGTCGAGCCCGCAGGTCTCGGACGACAGCGCGAAGCCTTCCTCGCCGAGCTTGCCCAGAACCAGCGGCCGCACGCCCAAGGGATCGCGCACGCCAATCAGCTTGGTCCGCGTCATGGCGATGATCGAGAAGGCGCCTTCGACGGCGCGCAATGCGTCCTTCATCCGCTCGGGAATGGATTTCTGTATCGACCGCGCCATCAGGTGAATAATGCATTCGCTGTCCGAGGAGGACTGGAAGATCGCCCCCCGTTCGATCAGGTCGCGCTTGAGCGATGAAGCGTTGGTCAGGTTGCCGTTATGCGCGATCGCGGCGCCACCCATAGCGAACTCGCCGAAAAAGGGCTGCACGTCGCGGATCGCGGTCGAACCCTTGGAGCCTGCGGTGGAATAGCGCACATGACCGATGGCGAGGCTGCCGGGCAGTGTCTCCATCACGTCGGCCTTGGTGAAGTTGTCGCGGACATAACCGAAACGGCGGGCGTTGTTGAAGCCCTCGGTCTGGTCATAGGCGACGATGCCGCCGGCTTCCTGGCCGCGGTGCTGAAGCGCGTGGAGACCCAAGGCGACGAACTGCGAGGCGTCGGCCACACCGATCACACCAAAGACTCCGCACTCCTCCTTGAGCTTGTCGCCGTCCGACAGGGGGTCGAACGGCAGAGCGGGGAATTGGCGCATCGCGCAGGTCTCCGAATCCGGGCAGCAGGAGTCGCCCTCCATTTAGTGCCTGGAGGGCGCCATGTCACGCCGAAGTCGGGAAATACCCGGGCGGCTGGCGCATTAGTTACTTGTTCCGGCGTCCGTGCCCGTCCCGATCGTCGGTTCGCCGCACGATCCGACAAGCTGCCGATAGCGCTCCATGATCCAGCCGGGGGCATCCTCGGGCACCTCGGCGCTGAGTTTTTCCTGGAGCGAGCCGAAGATCTTGGCGGACTGGGACTTGTCGACGATCGGCACGGTCGAGTCGACCAGCACGCGGTCATAGACCACGAAGGCCACGACGACGAGGATGACGCCCCGCAGCACGCCGAAGAGAAAGCCGAGGCCCTGGTCGATGCCGCCAAGCGCGGACCGCTGCACAGCCGAGGAAAAGAGCGGCGTGAAGATCGACATCACGATGAGCGACAGCGCGAAGACCGCCGTGAAGGCGGCAAGGATCGACAGCTCGCAGCTGTCGCCGAGGAACTTGTCGAGAACGGGTATCTGCTTGATGAGCGGTTCGGCCTGCGGGGCAAAGATGAACGCCAGCACAGCCGCGGCGACCCAGCCGGCGATCGCCAGTATCTCGCGGACGAAGCCGCGGCTGTAAGCGAGAATCGCCGACAGTATGATGACCACCGCCACTACGGCGTCGATGATCGTGAAATTGTCCATGCCCTCGCTCCTCGCTTCAGCCTGCCGCGAACATTTCGCCTACGAACGTCGTGAGATCGGGCATCTGGCGCACCCGTATCCCGCCGCCGCCGTCAATCTTGCTCCGGTCAGGCGCGACTGCCTGTGAGAAACCAAGTTTTTGCGCCTCTTTCAACCTGTTTTCAGTCTGGCTCACCGGGCGAAGGGCGCCGGAAAGGCTGATTTCGCCGAAAACAACCATGTCGGGCGGCAGCGGAACATCCTCGCGCGCGGAGAGCAGGGCCGATGCAACCGCAAGGTCAGCCGCCGGCTCCGATACACGCATGCCGCCCGCGACATTCAGGAACACATCAAGGCCCGCGAAGGGGATCGCGCAGCGCGCCTCGAGCACGGCGAGGATGGTCGAAAGCCGCCCCGCATCGAGCCCGACGACCGTCCGCCGCGGCGTTCCGAGGGTGGAGGGCGCCACCAGCGCCTGAATTTCGGTCAGGACCGGGCGGGTGCCTTCGATTCCGGCAAAAACCACCGATCCTGGGCTGGATTGTCCACGTTCCGACAAAAATAGCGCCGAGGGATTCGCGACCTCGGCAAGCCCGCCGCCGGTCATCTCGAAGACGCCGATCTCGTCGGCCGGCCCAAAGCGGTTCTTGACCGCGCGCAGGATGCGGAACTGATGACCGCGCTCGCCCTCGAAATAGAGCACGGTGTCGACCATGTGCTCGACCACGCGCGGCCCCGCGATCTGACCCTCCTTGGTGACATGGCCGACAAGGATCACCGATGTGCCGCGCTTCTTGGCAAAGCCGACAAGCTCATGCGCGGCGGCGCGGACCTGGCTGACGGAGCCGGGCGCCGCCTCGACATGGTCGGCCCACATCGTCTGGATCGAGTCGATGATCGCGAGATCCGGGCGGACTGCGTCAAGCGTGGTGAGAATGTCGCGCAGGTTGGTCTCAGCGGCAAGCTGCACCGGCGCATCGGCCAGCCCGAGCCGGTCGGCGCGCATCCGCACCTGGGTCGACGCCTCCTCGCCCGAGACATAGAGGCACGTGAGGCCCGACCGTGCGAAACTCGCCGCCGCCTGCAGAAGCAAAGTCGACTTGCCGATGCCGGGATCGCCGCCGACCAGAATCGCCGAGGCGGGGACCAGCCCGCCGCCGAGAACGCGGTCGAATTCACCGAGGCCCGAAGTGGCGCGCGGCGGCGGCACTTCCTGCGTGGCCAGCGTCGTCAGTTCGATCCGACGGCCCTTCGCGCCGCCAAGGCTCCTGGAGGTCGGCCCGGCCGACAGCGGCGCTTCTTCGGCGATCGAGTTCCAGGCGCCGCAGGCATCGCAGCGCCCGGCCCACTTCTTGTGGGCCGCGCCGCATTCCATGCAGGTGAAGCTCTGGTTCGCCGCTCGCGCCATGCTGCCTTGTGCCCGAGGCCCGCGCCCGGATCAAGCCGGGTTCGGGGGCGCCGCCCCCATCCCCGCTGCCGCGGGGATTCCCCCGGGATACTTGGTCCAAGGCAAGGAGCGCGCCACGCCCTGCTTTCAGCCCAGGCGGGCCGAAGGCAGGGCGCTTTGCCTTGGACGGTCATCGGCATCCCTGCCTGTACCGTGCCGTGATCCTCTGCCGCAGGCGGTTAAGGAAACGTGAACGCCACCCCTTTGCCTTGGTCCAAATATCCCCGCCGGAGGCAGCCCGCGCAGCGGGCTTCAGGGACGCGGCCAAGCACGCTCGCTCAGGGCCGAGAGCGCGAGCGAGGCAAGGATGCATCCGGTGAAAAGGTAAAGCCCCCATCCGGTCTCCAGCCGTCCGATGCCGATGCTCTTGGCCAGCACGATGTAGAGCGCCACGAGAAAGATGTCGGCCATTGCGAGGCGGCCGAGAAGATGAAGCGCCGGAACGATCCGTGGTGAGGCAAGGTGGAACTGCACGAGCGCAAGGCCAAGTGTCTTCATGTAGGGGGCAAAGAGCGCGAAGAACGTGACAAGAAGGGCAAGAAACACGTCCTTCTCCCAAAGCGCCTGGAGGCCGGTGACGACCGAGATCTCGTCGAGGCTGAAGAACGGCAGAAGGCCGGCCCTGAGCAATGGCGCGAACCAAGCGACCGGGAAGAGGATCAGGAGCGAGAGGTTCGCGATACGCAGCATTGCGCCTGATTACAGGAGCGGGAGCCCGGTTCCAAGTACGCTCAGGATCGCGCCGTCCGTTGTCGGCGAACGCGCGGCAAGAACGAGACAATGATCCATGTCCACAGGCAAAGCCAGGCCACGCCGCCTGCGGCGGCGTGATGCCAGCCCAGACCTTCGGTGGCGCCGAGGATGGCCGGCATGAGCCGGAGGTTGACGAGAAGCCCGGCGATCGAGAAGGCTGCCAGATACCGGGCGCGGCGCCCCGAATGGCCGCGGCTTCGTTCGTATCGCGCGCGCCGGAACGTGGCGATGAGGCTTAGCACGGGCGGCCCAAGAAGCAGCGTGATCAGAGCAAGATATGCAATCATGGTCCTGTGTGGGTCGATGGCGGGCGCACGGACCGGCGATCTCCGGCCGAGAACCCTAGCAACCTCAGTGCGTTCTGTCAAATTCCTACCGAACTGCCTCGATCGGCCCCTCGCCCCGTCCATGGATGAACTGCTGGACATAAGGGTCTGGCGTTTCGTCCATTTCGGCAATCGGTCCGGTCCACTGTATGACGCCGTCATGCAGCATTGCGACACGGTCGGCTATGGCGCGGACCGAGCTCATGTCATGGGTGATCGTCATCGCGGTCGCCCCCATTTCGGTCACGATCTCGCGGATCAGTTCGTTTATGACGCCGGCCATGATCGGGTCGAGGCCGGTCGTCGGCTCGTCGAAGAAGATGATCTCGGGATCCGCGGCTATAGCCCGGGCGAGGCCGACGCGCTTTTGCATGCCGCCCGATAGCTCGGCCGGGAAGAGATCGGCGGTTTCGGGCTTCAGCCCCACACGGCGCAGCTTTTCGATGGCGACGTCGCGCGCCTCGGCCTTGGCCCGCCGGAGCGAGCCGCGGAGGAGCCGGAAGGCGACGTTCTGCCAGACCGGCAGCGAGTCGAAGAGCGCGCCGCCCTGAAAGAGCATCCCGAAGCGCGCGAGGAAGGCGTCCCGCGCGGCGGTGTCGGCATCCTGTCCGTCTACGGTGATCGACCCGGAATCGGCATGAACAAGTCCGAGGATGCATTTGAGAAGAACGGATTTCCCGGTGCCGGAGCCGCCGATGATCACCATGCTTTCCGCCCGCGGAATTGTCAGATCCACCCCGCGCAGGACGCGGTTCTTGCCGAATGCCTTGTGTACATCCGAAAGCGTGATCATGCGGAGAAGAACACCTCCGTCAGCAGGTAGTTCGTAGCCAGGATCAGCACCGAGGCGGCGACCACCGCCGACTTGGTCGCGCGCCCGACGCCCTGCGCGCCGCGGCCCGAGTGCATGCCGTAGTAACACCCCATGAGCGCGACGATGAAGCCGAAGGCCGCGCCTTTCCAGAGACCGGAAACCACATCCCAGACCTCGAGGAAGTCGCGGGTATTCTTCAGATAGGTCGCGGGATTGAAGTCCAGCCGGCTGACCCCGACGATGTAGCCGCCGAAGATGCCGATGCTGTCGCCGACAGCCACCAGCACCGGCACGGCGAGCGTAGCGGCAAGGACGCGCGGAACCGTGAGATATTTCATGGGGTTGGTGGACAGCGTTACCAACGCGTCGATCTGCTCCGTCACCTTCATCGTGCCTATCTCCGCCGCGATGGATGACGCCACGCGGGCGGCCACCATCAGGCCGCCCAGCACCGGGCCAAGCTCGCGCACCATGCCGATGGCGACGATCGAGGGCACCACGGCTTCTGCCGAGAACCGGGCGCCTCCGGCATAGATCTGCAAGGCAAGCGCGCCGCCGGTGAATAGCGCGGTCAGGCCGACGACCGGCAGGCTGAACCAGCCGATCTGCATCAACGCGTGCAGGAATTCCTTGGGATAGAATGGCGGGCGGAAAAGGTGGCTCAGCGTTTCCGCCGCGAAAAGCGCGATCCGGCCTGCCGCGGAAAGGCCGCGAAGAACGGAGCGGCCCAGAATCGCGAAGGGCGACAAGACGCTCATGCCTTGTCTCCGGAATAGCGGCGGGCGTAGCGCGGGCCAAGCGAGGTCAGGATTTCGTAGCCGATCGTGCCGGCCATTTCGGCCAGCGCGTCCACGCTTTGGGCCGGACAGATGATATCGAGCGCTTCCGGCTCCGCGCCCAGATGGGTCACGTCGGCGGCGATCAGATCCATCGAGACGCGCCCGACAAGGGGGCAGGGCACCTCGCCGGCAAAGACCTGCGCGCGGTGCGACAGCGCCCGGTGCAGCCCGTCGGCATAGCCCGCGCCAAGCGTCGCGATGCGGCGGGGCTGGTCTGCCGTCCAGCTGTTGCCGTAGCCCACGGTCTCACCAGCCTGCACTTGCCGGACCTGGATCACCGGAAGCGACAGCCGCACGACCGGCTCGGCGTCGCCAAAGGGCGCGCCGCCGTAAAGGCCGATGCCCGGGCGGGTCAGATCGAAGTGATAGTCCGGACCCAGCAGGATGCCCCCCGTTGCCGAAAGGGACCGGCGAATGCCAACATCGTCGGTCATCCGGCGAAAAGCGGCAAGCTGGCTTCGGTTCATCGGATGACCGGGTTCGTCGGCGCAAGCGAGATGCGACATGAGAAGGCAGGGCTTCTCGGCCAGAACCTCGGGTGCCACAGCGCGCCATTCGACCTCTTCCAGCCCGAGCCGGTTCATCCCGGTGTCAAGCTGGATTCCGAAGGCCAGGCCGGGCAGCTCGGCAAGCTGGTGGGCGATCTGATCGACACTGTTCAGCATCGGTATCAGTGCGGCGGAGACGATCAGTTTCGTATCGCCGGGCATGTGTCCCGACATGACAAAGATTTCCGCGCCCGGCCCGACCGCCTTGCGCAGAGCCGCGCCCTCTTCGGCGAGGGCGACGTAGAATTGCCGCGCGCCCGCCCTGAAAAGTGCGGGGGCGACCCGGCCCGCGCCCAGTCCGTAGGCGTCGGCCTTCACGACCGCGCCAGCCGCGGCGGACCCGGACCGGTGCGCAAGTGCGCGCCAGTTCGCGATGATCGCGTCCAAGTCGATTGTCAGGGTCGCCTGCGCCATGGCCGGGTTTTGACAGCTTGCCATTGAAGGTCAAGCGGAAACAGGGACGGGCCTCAGCCAAGCATGATGCCGACCACGACCATCATCAGGCCGATGGCGGAAAGGAGGAGCGCGCCGAGATTGAGCGCGACCGCCCTTTGCAGCCGCGCGCGGAGTTCTTCGTCCGGCAGGTTCGCGCGACGTGCCCTGATGATCCCGTGGATGCACCAAAGCAACGCTGCAAGCCCCGCGAGCGTGACGGCGGCGCCGATCCAGATGAGCAGGTCCATGCCGATCTCCGTTGACTGGACCCGCCCTAGCGCGAAGCGGCGCTGTCGGCAAGGGCGGGGCTTGAAGGGTGGCAAAGGACCGACTAGTCAGGGGGCCGGTCCCCGAATGGAGTAGCGCGATGAACCAGCAAGCAACCGATGCAACCTACAATGTCGCCGCCGACGAACTGCGCCAGTTCATTGAGCGCTATGAGCATCTGGAGGCGGAGAAGAGGGACATCGTCGACCAGCAGAAGGAAGTCATGGCCGAGGCGAAGGGGCGCGGCTATGACACCAAGGTCCTGCGCAAGGTGATCGCGCTGAGAAAGCGCGACAAGGACGATCTGGCCGAGGAGGAGGCGGTGCTGGAGATGTACAAGGCAGCGCTCGGCATGGCCTGAAGCGCCCTTCGCTGCGACCGACACAGCGAGATGGGCATTGGTAGCGGGTTGTCGAACGCTTTGCCGCCATGCCGTTGGATGGCGGGACGTTCCCATCTATGTTCCGGATGACGCCTCCAAACGCCGAGGCCAGGAGACCGCCATGCCCCAGACATCCGACACCAACCGTCGCATCGTGCTTGCAGCGCGACCGAAAGGCTTGCCGGACGAAAACACGCTCAGGCAGGAGATCACCGCCGTGCCGGAGCCGGGCGCGGGGCGGATGCTGGTGCGGACGGTCTATCTGTCGCTCGACCCCTACATGCGCGGACGTATGAACGATGCGAAGTCCTACGCCCAGCCGATACAGATCGGCGAGGTGATGACCGGGCAGGTCGTCGGTCAGGTGGTGACGTCAGATATCGAAGGATATGCGCCGGGGGACTACGTGCTCGCCGGAAGCGGATGGCAGGACTACGCCGTTTCGGACGGTTCGCAGGTGATGAATCTTGGCCGGGAGCCCGCGAATCCATCCTGGGCGCTCGGGATCCTCGGGATGCCGGGCTATACGGCCTATGCAGGGCTCTTGCATATCGGGAATCCTAAGCCCGGCGAAACGGTGGTTGTCGCCGCCGCATCCGGCCCGGTGGGCGCGACGGTGGGCCAGATTGCCAAGCGCAAGGGATGCCGCGCGGTGGGCGTCGCCGGCGGTGCCGAGAAATGCGCGCATGTCGTCAGGAATCTTGGCTTTGACGCCTGCATAGATCACAAGACCGAGGATTTCGAAGAGCAACTCCGATCGGCGTGCCCCGATGGCATTGATGTCTATTTCGAGAATGTCGGCGGACGCGTGCTCTATGCGGTGCTGCCGCTTTTGAATCCCTTTGCGCGCATGCCGGTTTGTGGCGTTGTTTCTTGGTACAACCTGACGGGTTTGCCCGAAGGCGGCGACCATGGGCCCGCTATCATGAGCACGATCCTCAGGATGAAGGTGAAGGTTCAGGGTTTCATCATCTTCGACAGTTTTCCAAAGACGCTCTACATGGATTTCGCTCGCGACATGACCGCCTGGCTCGCCGACGGCTCGATCCGCTACAAGGAGCAGGTGGTGGAGGGGCTGGAGAACGCGCCGGCCGCGCTCAACGACGTGCTGCTTGGCCGGAGCTTCGGGAAGGTGGTCGTCAAGGTGGGGTAGGGCGGTTGGCGCCTGGACCGGAGCACGCTGAGTTCGTCCGTGTTCTGACGGCCGAGGCCCGGACAAAACGCAAGGCGTTTCAGTATGCCCGGAAACCGTGCCGGTCCGCAGCGCGGGGCAAAGTCGACCTTGGAGTATTGTGGCAATTGCTCCATCGAATGGTCACTGACCATTCTTACCATTCAGGTATTTTCCTATCAAAACCCTCGTATTTCGGCAGCCCGTCGCCAATCGTGTAATAGTCTGCAACTTCATCAACATAGATATGTTTTGCGAGCTTTAGTCCGGTCGGTGTATTCAAGCTACCCACGCTGATATACAGTTCTTCGTCACCGCCGTCCCAGAAGAGGGATGAGCCGCAAACAGCACAAAACCCCCGCTGCGCTTTATCAGAAGAGCGGAACCATTTTAAGCCGCGATCCTTTGTAATCTTTACGTTTTTACGCTTCACATGGGTCGAAACTGAATAGTGCCCGCTCTGCCTCCGACACTGGTTACAGTGACATGCATGTGGTTCGTTCAAGTCCCCCAAAATTTCAAAGGCCACTGCCCCGCATAGGCAGTGTCCGAATGTCTTTCTTTGATGTTCGGTCATGATCCCAGTCTCGATTTGGTCTACCCGTAAATTCGCAGAACGATCGAAGCTCCGGCCCGCAGCGATAGAGCCTTTGCGCGCCCCCGGCGCAACCGCTGCAGCACCACCCTCACGGCGTGATGAACCTCACGCCCGGAATCGCGGCGATCTCGGCGCAGTCCTGCTGATAGGTCTCCGACAGGTCCTGGACCAGATCGTCGGTCCATCCCGGCAGCGGCACATCAAGCTCCAACTCATCGGCCGCCGCATACTTGTCGAGAAAGGCCGTGACGATACGCCGGCGTTCGGCGGCGCTTCGCGGCGGGTGGGCGGTGACGAAATCCTTGAGCTTCTGAAGGCCCTCGGTCGTCATTATCATCGACAGGACATCAAAGTCGGTATCGAGCGGATCGTCCGCGCCAAGGCCGGCGACCGCCCGCACGACTTCCGGCCAGATCAGCGGCGTATCCTCGTCGCACCAGACGGTAAGCCGGGTTCCGGGCGCGGCCGCATAAATGCGCCGGATCGCTGCCGACCATCGAAGCGACAGCGGGTCGCGCCCGCTCATGATCGCTTCATAGGTGCCCGCATTGGATTTCTGGATCAGCGCCGGGATCAGCGTCGCCGGCCCGCGCAGGCCAAGAAAGAACTCGTTCTCCTCATGCGGGAAGAGGTTGGAATAGGCGACCACCCGATTGGAGAGGTGCGTGTAAAACCCGTCCTGCGTGATGACCTGCACGGGAAAACAAACCAGGTTCTCATTGCTGAAAACGATTCTGGCGGTCTTTTGCTCCCCCGCGGCCGGATCGTCTTCGAGAACCGCGTCGAGGACCACCTGCTGCGCGTCCAGCCCGGCAGGCGATCCGCGCAGCGAGCGCGCGATCTTGGGCAGGATCTGGCGATAGAGCCGCGGGGCCGGCACCGCGATGCCGCGTTCGGCGAGATATCCCCGATTGCGCATCAGACCGCGGACCAGCCGATCCTCGTCGGTGCCGTGCGCTCCAAGATGATAGGCGATCTGCATTCGGTCCTGCCTGCCCTTGCGCCGGATTGGTCCGGTCTCGGTCGCATCAACATATACGGCGTTGCTGGACAGGAAAACCGCTTTCCTGTAACCGCCGGACATGATGACTGACCAAAATGCTCAGCCTCTCCCTTCGCTGCGCGCACGGCTCGGGACGCTCTTGCGGGCCGGGGGCGGCATATGGTCGGCCGGCGCGCTGGCGATCGCGGCCCTGGTCGTCATGCCGATCCTGTCGGTCCTGGTGCTTGCCTTTCATCCGACCGAGAACATCTGGCCGCATCTGATCGCGTCCACGCTGCCGCGCTATCTGACCAACACCGCGATCATGACGCTTTCGACCGGCGCGCTCGCGGCGGCAGTCGGAACCGGCGCCGCCTGGATCGTGACCATGTATCGCTTTCCGGGCGGACGGGTGCTCGAATGGCTGCTCCTCCTGCCCCTGGCGATCCCGGCCTATATCGGCGCCTATGCGCTTGTCGATTTCCTCGATTATTCAGGCCCGGTACAGGTGGCCTTGCGCGATGCGATGGGCTGGACTTCGGCGCGCGACTACTGGTTCCCGCAGATCCGTTCGCGCTGGGCGGCGGTGATCGTGCTGTCGGCCGCACTCTATCCTTATGTCTACATGCTTGCCCGTGCCGCGTTTCGCGAACAGTCCGCGGGCAGCTACGAGGTCGCCCGTGCGCTCGGCACCGGTCCCTTCGGCCTTTTCTGGCGGGTCGGACTGCCGCTCGCGCGGCCGGCCATCGCGGCGGGGGCGGCGATCGTTATGATGGAGACGGTGAACGATTTCGGCGTCGTGGACTATTTCGGCGTCCAGACGCTGACGACCGGCATCTTCTCGGTCTGGCTGGAGACCGGCAACGCCGGTGGCGCCGCGCAGATCGCCTGCGTGATCCTTGCGGTCATCCTCGCGCTTGTCGCGCTGGAAAAGGTGAGCCGGCGCAATTCGCGCTACTACCACTCCGCGCGCCAGCCGCGCCCGATCAACCGGATCGCGCTGGCGGGGCCGGCCGGCTGGATCGCGGCGGCGCTTTGCGCCATCCCGGTCGCCGCAGGCTTCGTCCTGCCGCTTGGCGTCATCGTCGCGCATGCGTTGGACCGGCCGGGACGCTGGATAGACGATGCGCTGGTGCGGGCTCTCCTGCACACGCTGACCGTGGGCGGGGCTGCGGCGGTCCTGACCGTCGCGGGCGCGCTTTTCATGGTCCATGGCGTGCGACTGACCGGTCGGCGGCTGCCGAAGCTCATACTGCCGGTCACGACCATCGGCTATGCCGCGCCAGGCGCGGTTCTGGCGGTCGGCATCCTCATTCCGGTCGCGGCCTTCGACCACCGCGTCGCGGATGCGGTCACGTGGCTGACCGGGCGCGATCCGGGCCTCATCCTGACTGGCTCCGCCGCCGCGATCGTCTTCGCCTACGTCGTGCGGTTCTTCGCCATAGCGCAGGGGGCTGTCGATTCCGCCTTTGGACGGGTCTCGCCCTCGCTGCCGATGGCGGCGCGGTCGCTGGGCCGGACGGAGGGAGGCGCCCTCAAGGCGGTCTATCTGCCGCTGATGCGGGGCTCGGTGGGGACAGCGCTTCTGCTGGTCTTCGTCGACAGCGTGAAGGAGTTGCCGGCGACGCTGCTCTTGCGCCCGTTCAACTACGACACGCTGGCGACGCGGGTGCATGAAAAGGCGAGCCTCGAGAACCTCGGCGACGCCGCACCGCCGGCGGTCGTGGTCATCGCGGTCGGACTTCTGGCCGTCGCGCTCCTCGCCCGCGCCAATCTCCGCACCCCGCGCTGAACCGGGCCCCCCGACCCTTGCACGAAGCGCCGGGCCGTTCTATGTGCGGATCAGCGCCCCTATAGCTCAGCTGGTAGAGCATCTGATTTGTAAGTAGAGCGAGAGAAGACAAATAACGTAACCGTATCATGCGCTTAGACGACTTGCAGCCAAGCCAAGAACCGTATAAGCACAGTAGATGACTGAATCGCACCGAGACGGCCCTCCGGTGCGCACGCCGCAATAGCTCAGTTGGTAGAGCACATCACTTGTAATGATGGGGCCCGGGGTTCGATCCCTCGTTGCGGCACCACTCCCTTCTCAGGCCGCCCCGAGCACTGCGCGACAGTGCTCGATGGTGACCTCCTTAGCCCGCGTCATGGCGAGGTGCCGGTTCACCAGCTCCACCACCTCGGCCCAGGTCACGCCCGGCGCCAGTGAGACGACGCCCATCGCGAAGGCCATGGCGCCGACGAACGTCAGGTCGAACCCCTTGGCCTCGTACTCGGCCACCAGCGCGGGCAGGTCGGCGTCCGCCCTGGCGTTGGGGCCGTGCACGAAGACCAGCGCGCCGTGGCCCGCGGACGCCACCTTGCCCGCGGCGTGGTCGACGTCGGCCCTGGTGAAGGGCTTGTCCTTCGCCTCCGCACAGTGGACCAGCGTCTCGCCGTCGGCCGCGAACACGTCGACGTCGGCCACCTCGTTAGAAGACGCCCCGCTCTGGTTCGCGGGGTGCGAGGAGACGATCAGGCCATGGCCACTCCCCTTCGCGACCAGCTCGAAAAGGAGCGCCACGCTGAGCGCCAGCGTCTCGCCCTCGCAGGACTTCGACAGCAGGCCCCGGATCAGGTTCAGGAGCCGGGCCTTGCTCACCACGTCCGCGAATCGCCCCTCGTCGAACGCGACCACGCGGCTGCGCATCGCGAGGATGTGGGCCAGCACCGCCACGAGCGCCTGGTCGCCGTTGTCCTGGGCGTTGACCATCTCGAACACCTCGATGAGGCGTTGCAGGGTCATGCGGTCCATCCCTCGCCTGACCGCGTTGTCCATGCTGAGGTGGGTGTAACGCGCCGGCTTGTTCAGGAAGGGTTCGTTCGACCCGCCCAGGCGCTTCTCGAGGACGGTCTGCTCGAAGGGAACCACCACCCCGTGGCAGAGCGACCTGGCGTCGAACGCCCCCTGTAGCGGCGCGCCGGCCTGGAGCACCAGCGGGTTCGCCGCCGGGTTGGTCGCCTTGGCGAGCATCCCCGTCAGGAGGATGTACTTGTAGGTCAGGTGCGTGTGCCCGATGATCTGTTCGATCTTTGTTTCCATGTCCCTCGGGACACGATATGCTCTATCTTGGGCGGCAGCGGTCGCCTGTGCCAATATCTGGGCCGCGCGCCCGCCGTCCACGTATACGTTCAATGAGGCCCCCATGAATACACTCGCCAACATCTCGCAAGCTAAGGGCAAGGGCGGCAGAGCTCAAGGGAGCCTCTCGGCCGTCTCGCTGTTCTCCGGTGCTGGCGGGATGGACGTGGGTTTCAGGCAGGCGGGCTTCAGGATCGAGTGGGCCAACGACTTCGACAGGGCGGCGGTCGACACCTACCGGCAGAACATCGGCGACCACATCACCCACGGCGACGTCAACGAGTACGTCGACGGCCTCGCAAGGTTCTCGGGGGTGGACTGCCTGTTCGGCGGGCCGCCGTGCCAGGGCTTCTCGGTCGCCGGCAAGATGGCGCTGGACGACCCGCGAAGCCAGCTCGTGAAGTCGTACATGCGGGCCGTCGAGGTCGTGCGCCCGCGCTGCTTCGTGATGGAGAACGTCAAGGCCCTCGGGACGCTGACCAAGTTCAAGCAGGTGCGGGACGAGCTGCGCTCGCTGGCCAGCCGCCTCGGGTACAGGACGGAGCTGGTGATCCTGAACGCCAAGGACTTCGGGGTGCCGCAGGCACGCGAGCGGGTGTTCTTCGTCGGCTTCCTGCAAGGCGAGCGGATCGACTTCGACAGGCGCGCACGGCGCTACCATCGCCCGATGGTGTCGACGCGCGAGGCAATCGGCCACCTGGGTCCGCAGGGGTCAGAGCGGAACCCGAAGACCTGCAACGCGGTCGTCACCATCGCCGAGCGCCCGGTACTGCGTCGCAGTCCCTACGCGGGGATGATGTTCAACGGCCTCGGTCGTCCGCTCAACCCGGCCGTGCCGTGCGCCACGCTCCCGGCATCGATGGGCGGGAACAAGACCCCGATCATCGACGAGCGCCAGTATTACGGGGACGGGTTCAGTTGGGTCGAGGAGTACCACGCCCACCTGATGGAAGGTGGAGAGCCGTACGGCATGTTCGACACCCCGCCCTCGATCAGGAGGCTGACGCTCGAGGAGGCGCGCATCCTGCACACCTTCCCCGCAGACTACGTCTTCGCAGGCGGCAAGTCTGCGACCTACCGGCAGATAGGGAACGCAGTCCCGTGCGGTCTGGCCCACGCGGTGGCGCTCACGGCCATGGACGTGCTGGCACAGGACGGCCTCGACGCGGTCCCGTCGGCACAGCTCGGGATGGACCTACCGCTCACGACGGGCAGCTTGGCGTCGGTCCCCGCATAGACGGGTAAGCCCCGCACCCTCTCGGGTACGGGGCCTCAGGTGCTGACAGTGGCGGTCGGGTCAGACGGTCGAAGGACCCGCCGAGGGGCGGCGCATCGGAACGGTCACTCCCTTCTTGCGCATCACGCTCGCCGTCGACGCCACGGAGCGGGCCGTGGTCTGGGCCGTCGGGTGCTCCACCTTGACCCTAAGGACGATGGCCTCGTAGCTGAGGCCCGGGTCCGCGAGCAGCGCCTTGACGAGGGCCGTCACCGAGCCACGAGACGACTGCTGCGCGTCGGCCTCGGGTTCCTCGGGGGCCGTCGCCTCGGGCTCGTCAGGCTCGACCGCACCGAGAGCGTCGGCCGCATCGTCAAGCGAGGCAACGAAGGCCCTATCGGCGTCGAGGTCTTCGGCCGTCACGACGCGGTTGCCGCTGCGCGCAGCGGGCACGAGGACCTCAGTCGGCTCGGCCTCTGCTTGGTCAATCAGTCTCTTCTTGGCGGGCATGTCAGTTCTCCTCTTGGTTGAAGTTGTGCAGGGCGAGCCGCTCGGCGGCCTCGCGGCTGGTCTTGGCCATGGCCCGAAGTTGCTCGGACTGGTCGGCGTTCTCGGGCTTCCGCGCCTCCGCCTCGTAGTAGCGGGCGTTCGCCAGCAGGCGCTTGGGGGTCGCGGCGGGCATCACACGCCCTCCACGCCGAAGGCCCTGCGGGCATCGATGGCGGCGGCCCTGCGGGCCATGAAGGGGGTGCGGTCGGCCGCCACCGTCCTGCGGGCGGCGGTCACCTCGCAGGCGGCGACCACGCCCACGCCGTTGTGGACGTAGTAGCGGCCCCTTCCGGCGAGCTCGGCGAGGTTCACCAGCGCTGCAGGGTCGGCGCGCTGTCCGACGCAGCGGTCGTCCTCGGCGCGGTGCAGGGTGTAGGTGGTCGCGGCCATGGCTCAGTTCTCCACAGTGCGGTTGACGACGAAGCCCTCGGCCTTCCAGGCCGCCTCGATCATGTCGGCGGTCTTGGCGCAGGTGACGCTGGCCTGCTTGTGGCAGAGCCGGGCGCGGTCGTTCGAGAGGGCGTAGAGGAAGATGGTCATGGTCGGGTCTCCGTTGCTGATGCCCCATGATGCGCCCTTCACTGGCAGTCGTACGCGACCCTCGCAGGCGTTCCCGCTCACATTTTTCTTCGACCGCCGTAGCGGAAAGTCGTGATTCCACGGGTGTTTAGCTCGCTCGCGGGTGCCCACTTCCACGACAACGTCCGACCCACAGGCGCCCACTTCCGGGGCCTGAGATAGGAGACGGACATGACGTACAGACTGACCATGGGGGCGGTTTTCACCACCTTCCCCGAACTGGCCGACGCGCAGTCGGAGGCCCTCGACCACGCCCGCGAGCTGACCAGGGCCTGCGGGTTCCCCGTGACCGTGACGGTCCATCGGATGGGGCAGCCCGCCCGCGACAGGCTCGGGCGCGACGTGACCGCGGCGACGTGGGTGGGGTCCGCCGTCGGGCGGATCGAGCACTCCAACGCCTTCGCGACGTGGCTGCCTGCGCCGTCGCGCGTCCGCGCGGCGTCGAAGGAGGCCGCGGCATGAGCGTGATCGACGGGACGGCCGCCACGCTGGCCGAACTGTTCCGCGCGGGCAACCGTCGCACCGTGGCGGGCGCGGTCGTCTGCGACGGGCCGATGGCGCTGGCGCTGGCCTCGCACCTGACCGCCGACGAGCTGGTGCGGCTGCGGGCGACGGTAGAGGCCCACCTCGACGCCTTCGGGAGACCGACGGGCCCGCTGGGGCCCGTCGTGGGCGGCGAGGCGCGCGGCGGGCCGGTCATGGTGCCGCTGCGGGGGACCGTCCGATGAGGCGGTTGGCGAGGGTCGTGGCCGCTTCGGCGGCGGTGACGCTGACGCTGGCATACGTCGCGCTCGCCGCGGCGGTCGTGGTGACGTGGTCACCCCGCGTTGATGCCGAGCCGGCGGCTTGTCATGCGCCGACGGACAGCGTCGGGTCCACCGTGGTGGTCACCGACCTCTGATGTGGATAGGGCCCGGCGGAGCGATCCGCCGGGCAGACGGACCCAGTTGGGTCCGTCACTGTCGAAGTGGGTCAGTGGGGGCCGCCCGCATTTGCTGCGGGCGGCCCTTCCATGGTGACGTCAGTCAGCAGTCATGGTACTCCATCTCCTTCGGACGGATGCTCCTCACCGCCGCGTTCGCCACGTCGGCGCAGCGGTCGTTCAGCTCGCTCTTGTCGTCGCCGTCGGCGACCAGCGTGACGCCCTCGAGCGCTTCCGCGATCAGGCTGGCGACGAAGCCGAGCGGCCATGCGTGCGCGTGCTCCCGGACCAGCGACCTCGCCACCGCCGCTGGCAGGCACCGGTCGGCCTTCATCCAGTCCCGGCGCTCCTGGATGACGTCGGTCAGCGGCAGGTCGACCTCGAACCGCACGGTCGGCACCCCGTTCTCTTGTTTCATGTCTGGCTCCTTCTCAACGGCGGCCCGGCATGGGCGGCCATGTAGGAGGCATCGCAGGTAAGCCCCGTCGGCGGAGCCCTCACTTCGGGCACCACCCGGTCGGCCCCCGCAAATGAGGGCTCCGCCCCCGGCCGACCGCACACGGACGACCGCACACGGACGAGCCCTCATTTGTGGAGGTCTGACGGCGCACATCCGGCCACAGCCCAAATGAGGGCTCCGCCCGAGGGGCCGGTTCTGCCAGTGCTTCTCCCATCGAAGCCCCGCGGTGGGGCGTCGCACAGAGAAGGAGCCAAACATGACCACCAAGAACGACGTGCCGACCGTTGGCCTGGGGACCGCCCTGCGCCGGATCGAGGAGCTGCTGGAGCGCCAGGGCCGCGAGAACGACCGGACCCGGAGGGTGACGCGCAAGCTGAAGAAGCTGCTCAAGCGCCAGGTGCGGGTGACCGTGAAATGATCGGGATGAACGCCGCGCCGACCGTGCGCTTCGAGGTCGAGCTGCCGCTGGCTGAGGTCTTCGAGGTGCAGGAGGCCCACAGGCACCTGTTCGCCGACGACGTCCTGCCCGCCGCCGTCGCCATGTCGCTGATCCGCCAGTACGGGTCCCGCTGGTTCAGCGAGGTCGTGGAGGACCTGGTCCAGGCCCTGGAGTTCGAGACGCGACGCGAAGGCGGGGACGAGTCCGAGCCGAGAGGCTGGTCCAAGGCGCAGAAGGGCGCAGCGTCGGGCAAGTCGAGCAAGTAGTCCGTCGACGGCAGGCCAGCCGACGAGACGGGCCGCCCGCAGCGATGCGGGCGGCCCTGGCTGTCTGTCGGGGTCTCGGTGTCGTGCTTGCCGTCAGGCCAGCGACTTGCGGTGTGCGTCGAGCTGACCGGCGGTGGGCCCGCCGGTTAGGAGGGCCTGCGAGTCGTCGAGGGTCCTCACCAGTGCCTGACCCATCTCGGTGTCCAGGGCGCGGGAGTACGCCTTGGCGAAGCTCTCGCCGGGACCCTGGATGGACTTGACGTAGCTGTCCAGGTTCGCCTCGGCCTGGCGCTTCAGTCCGACCGCCTGCTTCTTCACCTGCGTCGCCCTTTCGGCCACAGACAGCACGCTGTCCACGTGGTCACCCGCCTTGTCGTCCTTCTCGCCCGCGGCGTTCGCCTGGTGGACCTGGGTGCTCAGCTCGATCATGCGGCGCTTGAGGTCCTGAACCTGCGCCTCGAGCGCCTCGTAGGTGCGCTCGGCCTGGGTCTTCTTCTCCATGTTCGTCTCCATCGCTGCGGCCGACCTCGCGGCCTCGACCTCTGTTTCCAACTTGTCGACCACCAGGCGGAGGGCATCGACCTCCTCCTGGATGCCCCTCTCGCGGGCCAGCTCGGTCAGCGCCGCCTCGAGCTCCTTGCGCTGGGCCTCGAGCGCCCGCAGTTCTTGCTCTGCCCTGCTCATGCCTGTGTCCCCTCTCGTTCCATCTGTTCCAGTTGCTGCTTTGCGTCCCGTGCGATGTTGGGCATCGGCGAGGTCGCCCTCACCCGTAGCAGCTCCATGTCCAGGGACCGCAGCACCCGCTCCTCGCCCGCAGCTAGGGACACGCCGTGGGCCACCCTGTTCGCCGTGCTGACCCCGAGGGCGCGGACGAGGTCCATGCCGCTGGACGCCACCATCGCCTTCACCAGGGCGTCGGCCTGGCCGCCGTTCAGCGCCACGCGGGCGAGCGGGACCGTGTCGGCGCCGGCGGCGACGGCAGACCCGACAGTGGACCTGACCGCGTCCGTGTAGGCGGTCCAGGCGGTCGCGAGGCTGGCCAGCGCGTGGTCCACCCTCGCCGCGAGTTCCCGGCGTTCCGAGGTCAGGTGCTGGGCCCGCTCGACCTGGGCGACCCGCCGCTTGCGCTGCTCCGTCTCGTCGCTGGTCGCTATCCGGTCGGACAGTTCGGCCAGCGCATCGTCGATCAGGCTCAGCCGCTCGGCCAGTTCCGCCGTGCGCTGCGTGGGCTTGGTGCCGTCGATGAGCGCCTGCCTCGCGGCGACGCGGGCGCCAGCGAGGGCCTCCTCCACCGTGGCGCGCTCGGCGCGCAGCTCCGCGATGCGGGCCTCGATCTGCTTCCTGTCCATCTTGTCTCCTTCGGGCCGAGGGCAACGCTGGCAGTGCGCTCGGCGGCGGTCCCGCTCTGGGCGGCTCCAGCACCGCGTTGGATTTCGGGCGGCGGGCGCCGGGACCGTCGAGAACCAGCGCCCACCTGTGACGACCGACCAAGGAGGAGCCCGTACTGACCGTCACTGAGGACCACAGTGCCGCGGAACCTGGGATGCGGATGCCAGCGAGGTGCAGTCCGGCGTACTTTGCTGGCGACAAGGCCGGAGACTGTCGCGTTGCCAACGGGTTAAGGCACAGAACGCTGGTCAGCCGGGCGCGAAGTGAGGGCTCACGGCGTCGGCCTGAGGATGGCAATCAACGTGCATCGATTGACCCGGATGGAGACCGACCGAGATGGAGAAGGAAGCCGCAGGCAGCCCCTGGATGACCCCGAAGGAGGCGGCCGCGTACCTGGCCGTGCACCCCGGCACGATGCACAACTGGCGGTCGCAGGGTAAGGGGCCGAAGTACAGGGTCGTGGGCACCCGCATCGTGCGCTACCACCGACAGGACCTCGACGCCTTCCTGGCCGGGGGCGCGGCGTGACGTCGGCTTGGGACGCCCGCGACCCCGAGCGGATAGCGGTGGGGCGCTGGCTGGGGCCGCCGCTGTCGCCCGGCGACGCGGAGCGTGTGCTGGGCATCGTCCACTTCGGGAACCTGTTCGCGGACGACTTCCCCGACTCCGGCAACGAGAGGTGGCAGTGGTTCGTCCAGGTCGCCACGGTCCTGGAGGGGATGGACCCCGACGACCCGCTCGTCAGGTGGACGATAGCCTGCTTCCTGGACAGGTTCCCCAGGGGGCGCGACCGGGCTGACGGCAGGCTCTGGTACGACCCGCCGGAAAGGGCCCTGTCGTACTGCTCGCCGGGCTTCCTCGAGCGGCTCGACCCGGACCTCTACGCGCTGGCCGAGAGGCGCCTCGACTGGCGCCGCAGGGCCAGCGCCGCGGCTCAGCTGGGGCGCGACTGCCACCAGCGTTGACCGACGGGCCGGCCTTCGCAGGCATCGTCCGCGCGGCCGTCGCCGTACTGTTCATGTGAGTGATGTGGGTCGCCGCCGCCGTACTTGACCGCCCAGTCTGGACGGCAGCGACCCTCGATAGACCAAGCCGGAAAGGAACACGACGTGACCTCTGACACCGAATATACCCCGCGCCCCCTCGACGCGACGCCATCGTTCCGCATGGACGACCTGCTGGACACCGAGGCCGCCGCGAGGCTGACCGGCCACCCTGCTACCGTCCTCGCGCAGTACCGGCGCCGCCGCAGCTCGGGCGAGTACCCCGACGCGGGCCCCGAGTTCGTGCGGTTCGGGCGGGCGGTGTTCTACACCCGCGCCGCCGTCGAGGCCTACAACCGCAAGCGCCGCGGGGTCTGACCATGACAGGGAAGAGGCAAAGCAGGCGGCCCGACGTCGGCGCGATGCGCGTCATGGCCGAGGCCGGACACGAGCTGATACCGCTGCACCGCTGGGACGCCGTCCGCACCGAGCCGGACGGGACCGAGAGGCGGCTGGGCAAGATCCCGAGCAGGTCGGCATGGACGAGCAGCCCTGACGAGACCGAGAGGGCGTTGGCCGAGGCCGAGGCGGAAGGCATAAACCTGGGCGTCCGGCTGGACGACGAGACCCTGGTCGTGGACGTGGACCCCCGCAACTTCGCCGACGGCGTGGACTCTCTCCAGCGGCTCTCGGAGGCCGTGGGCGTCGACCTGTACAACTGGACGCCCAGGACCGAGACGGGCGGCGGCGGCCTGCACCTCTGGATGCGCAAGCCACCGGACCTGCGGCTGCGGGCCGGGCTGTCGGCCGAGTACCCCGGCATCGACTTCAAGACGCGGGGCGGCCAGGTGGTCGCGCCGGGCTCGATCCACCCCGACACCGGCCGACAGTACGTCCTGGACGACTTCCTGGGCGAGATCGGCGACCCGGAGCCCGTGCCCGACGAGCTGTGCATGATCCTGCGGCGGGACCGGCAGGCCGTGACGTCCGTCCGCGACGAGGACAGGGTGATGCTCGAACCCGAGGAGGTGGCAGAGCTCCTGAACGCGACGGGCGAGGTCCCCGACTACGAGGACTGGATCAAGGTCCTGATGGCCTGCCACGTGGTGTCCGGCGGCATGGCCATGGTCGAGTGCCAGGAGTGGTCCTGGCCGGACGCGAGCCAGGCGGTCGAGGACAAGTGGGCCGGCTTCGACGCACGCGGGAACGACAACGGCCGGGTGGGCTGGGGGACGCTGCGGCACCTGGCAGTCAAGCACGGGGGCGAGAGGGCGCGGGCCGTCTGCGACCGGCTGGAGCGCACCAAGCCCTCGGACGACTTCGCCGACGAGCTGGACGTCGGCGAACTGCCCGAGGGCGCGACCGGCGAGAGCGCGGCGACCAGTGAACTCAAGGAATGGGTCTTCGTCGCCGAGAGCATGTCCTTCGTCCGGCGGAAGGACTGCCAGAAGTTCCGCCCCGAGGCGTTCAACGCGATGCTCGCGCACCACAAGCCGGACGCCAACCTGCTGACGAGCGTCTACAAGAACAAGACGCCCGTCAGGAAGTTCGAGAGGCTGGTCTACATCCCCGGCCGCCCGGAGGTCCTCGACGGGGGACGCCGGTACAACGTCTGGCGCCCGTCGGGCGTCGAGGCCAAGCCGGGCGACCTGTCGGTCTTCGACGAGCACATGGAGCTGATGCTCCCCGACCAACGCGAGCGGGACATGCTGCTCGACTTCCTGCACTTCGTCGTCTGCAAGCCGCAGGTGAAGATCATGTTCGCGACGCTCCTCTACGGCGAGCAAGGCACGGGCAAGACCGCGATCGGCACCCTGGCCAAGCGTGCGATCGGCCGCGAGAACGTCTCGGAGCCTAGCAACGAGGAGGTCAACAGCAAGTGGACGGCCTGGCAGGAGGGGGCATCCCTGGCGATCATCGAGGAGCTGATGACGAACGGCCGCATGGAGATGGCTAACAGGCTGAAGACGGTCATCACCAACGACACGCTGCGCATCGAGGGCAAGAACCAGCCGCTGTACTCGATACCCAACCACATGAACCTGATGGGCTTCACCAACCACAAGAACGCGGTCAGGCTGGAGCAGGGCGACCGGCGCTGGATGATCCTGTTCTCGGTGATGAAGCCCCAGGGCGAGGCCTACTACCGGCGCCTCTACGACTTCATCGGGAAGCGCGAGAGCGCGGAGGCCTTCAAGCACATGCTCGGGGAGCGGACCCCGACGCTGAACCCGAAGGGCCGTGCGCCCGACACGGCTGGCAAGGACTACGTGACCGAGGCGTCGCAGACGGACGTCGAGGCGGTCGTGTGGGAATGGGCGGCGTCGAGGACCGGGCCGCTGCAACACGACCTGTTCCGCTTCGAGCGGGTCTGGGACGCGGTGCCGAGGCACTGCAGCCGAGCGACCAAGTCCGCGGTCACCGCCGCTCTGGAGGGCGCCGGGGCAGTGAAGCACACGCGAGACAAGAACGGCTCGGTGCCCGGCGTCATCCTCTGGTCGATGGCCGACCATGACCGGTGGCAGGCCGCCGGTCCGAAGGGACGGTTCGAGGCCTTCATGGCGATGAGGGGCATAGAGGGCGCCTCGGAGTTCATGGCCTCGGAGGACCTGTACTGACCACCGAAGGTGGGGCTCAAGGGTCAAGACGCCAAGGCGCCTAGCCAAGACCTGTATGGAAGCCCTAGGCGTCTTGGCCTAAGCGCATGAAAACAAAGACCGAAACTCATCAAGACACCTAAGACATATAGTATATGTAAGTCACAGAGAAAATGGTGTCGTAGGTGCACGGCGCCACCCGGGACGGCCGCGGTGCGTGCATATAAGATTTCGCCTAGGCGTCTTGGCGTCTTGAGGTCTTGTCAGCCTCAAGTGCATGGTTTCAAAGCCAAAAAGGCAAGTCGCCTCGTCGCTTCCATACGTGTCTTGGGCACTCTGAGGCGTCTTGCCCGGCAAAGGGGACCGCCTCACGCCAGTGAGAGGCTCAAGCACACAGGCGAGAGTTCGCTGGCGTGCGGCGACGGCGGGAAGCGACATTCTGGACCTCGAAGACAGCGAGGGCCGCGTCGCCCGGAAAACTCGTCGACGTCATCGCCCCGCCAGGAGGCGCCCCTCCAATTCTCTATCAGAGGGTCTCAGGGCGGGAGGGCGTTTCGCGTCAAGGGCTTACCGGAGCTTCACCCCTCCAAGCACAGTGAGGAGCACCGATGGGGAGCCGAGACTCAGCCCAGACGAGCAATACGGGTCGACGCCTGGGTTGGCCCCGGCACGGCCACACCAGCGCCGACACGGCGCTGGCAGACTACCTCGTCCGGAGCGACCAGTTCGCCGCCGGCCTCCAGTGGCACTTCGGTTCGACCCGCGGCTGCAGGCTCACCGACCGCCCGCACTCCTGCGAGCTGGTGTACCGCTCCTTCATGGAAGGCGGCGAGCCAGACCAGGTCCTCCTCGTGGACGTGGTGAGGTCCCTCAGTCTGGGCGGTGTGCAGCAACGGGTGGGTCGGCTCATCAAGCGGCGCTTCCACCTGCAAGACACGAACAACTGGCCCGACGGTCCGCCCCGCGCCGTCTTCCAGGTCGTGGTCTACGTCGACACTGGCGCAGGTGGGCCGCCGCTGCCTGACTGCCGTGTGGGTCCGGACAACAGCTACCAGGTGCACCTCGTGTCGGTGGACCCAATCATCGAACAGGGCGCTTCTGTGCCGGGATGGATACTGAGGGGGCCGCCGCTTTGAGCATCATCCGCATGAACCGCATCAGGCCGGCCAGCGAGCCGCACAGGAGGAGCGCCCTGGCGCCCGTGCTGGCGCAGCTCTACGGGGAGAAGGGCGACGAGTTCCTGCAGTACCTGCGCCAGTTCGGGCACGTCACCTACGCCGCCAACATGACGGGCCTGACCCGCCGCACCTTCTACGACCGGCGCCTGAAGAACCCGGCGTTCGCCGAGGCCTGGGACGAGTGCGTGGCCGCCTTCGAGGAGGAGCTGACACACCGGGTGGTGCAGACCGCCCTCGAGATGGGCACTGGCAAGTGGGTGCCCGTGCTGGACGAGGCGGGCGAGCCGGTCCTGGACGACCAGTTCGAGCGGGTCTTCGAGTTCAAGACCAGTCACGTGGACCCCCGCGTCCTGACCAAGCTGCTGTCCCTGCGGATGAGCTCGGCGGACGGGCCTGCGACCACGAACGTCCAGGTCAACACGATGATCGACGCCACGCCCAAGGCGTCCCCCCGGCTCATAAGGCCGCGCCTGGACGACGCGGTGGACCTCGGAGGCACCGAGTCCGCCGAGACGACCGAGGCTATCGTACGGTCACCGTATGAGCCCCTGGGCCTAGACGAGGAAGAGGAGGACGAATCATGAGCGCGGAGGATCAGTGGCCCGAGGTGCGGGTCGTGCACGTGATGCCCTGCGGGACCGCCTCGCTGCCGCTGCCCGACGGGACGGCCCTGACCTGTCGGGTGGCGCTCGGCCACCTGGACGCCCCGGACACTGGCCTGCTCGACGAGATGCGCCGCCGCCGCGAGCCGACGCCCTGGCGATCGCTGGCCGCCCGCGACGAGGCGCTCGCCAGCATCGGGGCCCGCGCGGACCTCGGGGCGGAGACGCGTGACGCGCTGCTGCGGCATGTGACGAACAGCCCGTATTATGAGGGCCTGTAGGCCCCACTCCCTGAAACGAGGGGTCCCCGGTCGGCCGTCCCGCGACAGCCTCACGGAGAGTGGACGCGTGGCAGGAGGACGGCACCGTGGGCGAGGCGAAGTGGCGGAGGGCGGAGCTGCGTGACAGCTTCCTGCGGCAGGCGGACCGATGGTCGTTCCCGGAGACGGACTGGGAGCGCGGCCTCGCGCTGGAACTGAGCGGGCGCCCGGTGCTGCGCGTGCCGAGGGCCCCGGACAGTTGGCTGCAACGCTCGCGCATGGTGCCCCAGCGTTGCCACGAGAACGTCAGCTTCGTGGTCGAGAACTACGCGGACTGCGAGCACGTCACGGGGTGGTGGCCGCAGGACGGGAACTTCGTGCTGCACTCCGTCGTGCGGCAGGGGGCTCGTCTCATGTGCGTGACGCCCCTTCATTCTTCCGGATGGGGCGCGCCGGGCCACATCGACTTCATCCCAGACCCGAGGATCGAGTGGCGTCCGGAGGATGACGGCCCGGCAGCCTACGTCGACGGCATGAGGCTTGAGGTCGGGGTCAGGTCGGACCCCGCCGAGACGATGCGGCGGGTCGCGCTCGTCCGCGAGAGGCTCCTGGCGGGGGTTCACCCCTACCAGGCGGTGCTCCTCACGGTGCCCGACGCGACGGCCTCGACCTAAGCCCCTGATCTAGAAACACCTCAGGCGCCCTCACCCACTGACTGCATGTCTGATGGGCCGGGTCGCTGGCGTACGTGGCGGCGACGGCGCGGCACACTGCCGGCATGGACACACGCACGATGAGCCGAGCCGAGAGGGCACGCAGGGCCGCTGCCGCCGCGAACAGGGCGGCTGCCAGGGAACTCGTCGACCGCGCCGCCGCCACGTTGGACCTGGGGGCGGAGGCGTCGACCAGGTCGACCCTGGTCCGACTGATGCTCGCGATGTACGGGATCGAGGGCTCACTCAACTGGAGGCGTGGCTACGTCGACCGCGTCAGGGAGTTGCTGGCGGAGGCCGGCCGCGCCGTGCCGTCGGGGAAGGTGGTCCGCTGGTACCGCTCGAAGTTGGCCGAGAACCCCATGGTCTTCGCCCGCTGCCCGCTGGTCGACGTCCCGACGCTGGAGGAGCTGGAGCGGAAGTACCTGAGGCCCTGACCCGCCGTTCGTTGGCTCCGCGTTAGCCCGGTCTGCGACACGCTCGGAGGATGGAACCGACCGTCACCACCCTCGAGGACCTCTTGCCGCTGGTGCGGGACACCCGGACGTGCCGGGAGTTCGGCGCCGTCGTCATCGCCCACGTTCCGATCGGGCGCAAGAAGAAGCTGGCGATGGCTGCGCGCGACGCGTTTGGGCGTGAATGGGCTGACACGACGGTCAAGCTCTGGCTTTCACCTTCACGTCACAGCGATGCCCATGCAGAGCGTGGGCGTGCCGCAAGCCGTGCGTGCGCCGCCCGGTCCCGGTCAACGCCCGAAGGCAAAGAGAAGGTTCGCGTAGCCAACCAAGTGAACAACGCCCGTTTACGTTCAACAGAGGAGGGCCGCGAGAAGACCCGTGCCGCCGGTCGTGCCAGCGCAGCCAAGATCAGGGCCACACCAGAGGGCCGTGAGAAGGCTCGTGCGGCGAGTCGCGCGATCATGGCCAAGTGGGTCGCTGACGGCCGCGCCGCCGAATACATGAACGCTCGTTACCGCGACGATCCGGCGTTTCGGGCAAAACAGCTCATCTCAGGCCGGATCAGAGCCGCCCTCACCGCCGCGAAACAGGACCGCAAGGCCACGCGCACGGTCGAACTGTTGGGGTGCTCGGCCGCAGAGTTCATGGCCTACCTTGAGGCACGGTTCGTCGAGGGTATGACGTGGGATAACCAAGGAACAGAGTGGCACGTGGACCACGTTCGTCCGTTGGCCTCGTTTGACCTCGCTGACCCAGCGCAGCAGCGCGAGGCCTTCCACTACACCAACTGCCAGCCCCTATGGGCCCGCGACAACCTGTCAAAGGGCTCGCTGCACGGGGGCGTTCGCCACCGTCACGGTAGCTGAACGCCCGCCTTTGCTAGCACCAGGTCCTCGTAGGCCTGGGCATGTGGGCGAAGCGACTCGACGAGGTGGGCCTGGTGCACGTAGCCGCCGCTGGCCCCCGGCAGGCGCTGGCCCAACAACAGGGCGCTCTCTGCGAACGGGACGCCGGCCGCGATCATCATGGATCGACACACGTGCCTGAGGGCATGCGGGGACGGGACGCCCGACCTCTTCGGCTCCGCGATGGCGCCGCTGGCCGACGTCGGCGACGGCCAGAGCCACTCGGACCTGAGCGGCTCGTCCTCCTCCATGCGGGCCCTGAGGGTCTCCGTCAGCCACCGTCCCGTGGGGAAGCTCCACGCTCCACCCAGTTTCATGTGGGTAAAAGTGATGACCGCGCGTTCGGGGTCGAAGTCCACCCGCTTGACCCCCAGCAGTGAAGAGCGCCGGGCGCCGGTCAGCAGGAACGTCCGTTGCAGGTCGCGCATGACCCCGCTCATGCCCCCGGTCCTCGCCCAGAAGTCCGCCACGTCCAGCGCGCCGACCTGACGTCGGGGCGGGACCGGGACCCGCACGGCGTCCACGGGGTTGCCCGTTATCGTCTCGTCGAACCGCATGGCCGAGTTCACCAGCGCCCGCACGGTCCTCAGGACGGAGGCGGCCGTCGTCCTGCCGCTCCTCCTCGTCAGCGTGTCCAGCAGTTCGCGGCAGTCTTGGCGGGTGATGTCGGCGACGGCGCGCTTCCGCAGGCCCTTGAGGTAGTGGTCCATGTGGTAGCGGTAGTCCTGCACCGTGCGGGGCGACAGCTCGCGGCCCTTGAGGTGCTCTTCCAGCGCCTCCTGCAGGGTGATGCCGGTGGCCTCCGGTCCGGCTGTGGGGTCAGTCCCGCCCTGTATCTGCGCCATCAGGCGGCGGGCCTCGTTGCGGGCCTCGTTCAGCCGGACGTGGTCCACCCGCCCGATCTTGAGCCGCACCGTGCGGACCAGCCGCTTGTCCCTGCGGACGTCGCCCTGGACCGCCCACGACTTGCAGGTCTTGTGGGCGATGCACATGAGGCCCTTGACCTCAGTGTCTCGGTGGATGCCCGAGCCGAGCTCGAGTTCCCTGATCCTCGCTTCCGTGAACTTGAAGACTGTCATCCTGAAAACACCGTGTTGAGTACCGTGTCCGGGATTGGCACGGATTAGCCTGGATTGGCCTACACGAGGAATATTGCTGTGTTTTCAAGGGACCGTACGCCCCGAATTATCCGGGGTTGACAAGGATTATGGCCGCGTCACTGATTTGTAATCAGAGGGTCGGGAGTTCGAGTCTCTCTGGGGGCACCAATTCTTCTCTCATTTCTCCATGGGCGTCCGCACCGCTTGCGCGAGGTCAAGGCGGAAGCGACGCGGCGGGTGGTATGCTCGTTGTGTTTCAAAGGAGGAGTCAGCAGATGCCACGCAGCAAGGATCAGGCCGATGCTACCGTCGATCCCGCGAGCGATGCCTGGAAGAAGATGTTCGCGGGC
>JAWKXB010000002.1:0-1127182 GCA_041397225.1 Paracoccaceae bacterium
AGATATCCAAGATGATCGTGCATCCCGATGCACGGCGGCGTGGGATCGGCAAGGCTTTGTTGCACAAAGCGTTCGATGTCGCTCAGCAATCTGGAAAGAGCCTCGTCACTCTCGACACGCGCACCGGCGATGTGTCGGAACGGCTCTACCGCTCTGTCGGTTTTGAAGAAGCAGGGGTTATCCCAGGCTTCGCGCTGGATCCGGACGGCAAGGCGTTCCACTCAACCACCTACATGTTCAAGCATCTATAAGCGATGCAGGGCGCTTTGATCATACCCGGTCTAATTGCTTTCATCGGTGGAATGCTGGTCGCCGCGCAGAGGCCGGTCCTGCACTAACAATCAAATTGGACCAGTCAGGCAGGGCTGCTCAAGCCGGCGCGTTGAATGCTCAGAGATCCCACATTAGTTTGCGAGCTCGGGTCCTTGGGTGGAAATCAGGATTGGAGCGGATTGACGGCTTATGGCGAGTGCGGGTCGATCCACAGCTGAGGAAACGGCTCGGGCGCGTTCTTGGTTCCGACGCAGATACAAATCAGAAGGGCTCACCCATATTGGCTTGCGGCCCATCGGTCGCCCCGTCGAGCGTGGTGGCGAGTTCGTGTTCCCTGAGGCTCAGGCCGGGCCGGGTGTAGATATCGCCGAACGGAAATTCGATCAGCAGCCGGGCGAAATCGGGGGCTATGTCGGCCAGCGCGTCCATCACGTTCTGGCCGTCTACCGGCTGTTCCCTTTATGTGCACGCTCGACCGCTGGACGCCGGTTCGGTAGCCCAGAGTGCCGTCAGAGCCGGTATGCAGAATCTCAAGCCGACTCTCGCTGCCCGGCTTGAATGATGCCGCGACTTTTTCGTTGCCGGCATTGACAGCGTCCGCACCCGAAACCATAGCGCCGTCGGGCGGAAATATGGTTGCCGGATCATCATCGACCGACATGTTACGCAGAGGTTCGACATCGCCGTCGACAATGGCGGACGAGGAGCCTGATCCGCTCAGCGCTGTCACCACCGTTTCAGTTGCGCTGCTCCGTCAATCGACCGATCAGCCGTTTGAGGGCCTCCGCGTAGGCGGACCGATCCCGGTTTTCCGCGATCGCCAGCGCGGCGCGGTCGAAGGCGGCAGAGAGTACATCGGTGAGGGCCGCGCGCGTGGGGGCGTCGAGTTGCGGGAGCGCCCGAGCCAGACCTTCGGCCAGTTGGTCCCCCCCCTGCGTGTGGGTCAGTTCGGTTTGCAGCGCGTAGCCGAGCACGGCCGGCGCTTCTGCCAACAGGAGCCGGGCCCGGCCATGAACCGCCATGGCGTCGAAATAGGCGTCGATCCCGGTCTGAAGCGCCTGGTCAGGATCGGAAATGCCGGCCGTTGCGGCCTCGATCGCCGCCGCGACGGCCGCGCTTTCCTGCCGGACGAGGGTGAGGAACAGTGCACGCTTGTCCGCGAAATGGTGGTAGAGCGCGCCGCGGGTGATCCCGGCCTTGACGACGATCTGCGGCGTGCCGGTCTCGGAGAATCCGTGCTCGACGAACAGCGCGCGGGCAGCGTCGAGAAGCTTCGCGCGAGTTTCGGCGGTGCGCTGCGCCTGGGTTCTCGGTTCATCCTTGTGCGGCATAGGCGGTCCTTCGGACGGTCACAGCAAAAACATACATGTTGCATGTTTTTAAGAATCAGGTTACATACACATTGCATGTTACTCCGGAAAAGGGAACGACCGCCATGCAGATCACCCAATATTATCCCGTCATCCAGACCCGCGACGTCGCCGGGACCGCAGACTTCTATCGCCGCCACTTCGGGTTCAGGGCGCTGTTCGAGAGCGACTGGTACGTGCACCTCCAGAACGAGCGTGACGAGGCCGTCAATCTGGCGATCCTCGATTGCGCCCACGAGACCATTCCCGAGGCGGGCCGCGGACAGGTCACCGCCGGGTTGATCCTGAATTTCGAGGTCGAGGACGTGGATGCGGAAGACGCCCGCCTGCGCCAGGCCGGCGTCGCGGTCGCGAAAAGCCTGCGCGACGAGGATTTCGGCCAGCGCCACGCGATCTATCTCGATCCCAACGGCAATCTGATCGACGTGATCAAACCGATCCCGCCGACCGAGGAGTTCGCCGCCGACTATGCCGCCGAGGCCCTGCCCGGATAGGACGGCCGGACAGCGCGATGCTACGGTGCGATCTGGTCCGGCGCGGCAGGATGAGTGTGACACTGCCGGGAGGCGCGGTAGAAAAGTTGCCGGGTTTGACGCTGATCGAGCCAAGGTGTAGGATTGTCCTGTCGAAAAAGGCACGGTCGGTTGAGCGCCTTGCTCGGGTAAGCCCGGCCCCTCCCTTTGCGGAGGCTCTTTCCGGTCGCGCGGCGCTGCTGCCGATGCGACAAGGACCCACGACATCGGCGGACTGTTAAGTCCAAGCTTTGCCCTTGGCGAAGACGATGGAGTGCACGAGATGACGACAAGACCAACGACCCCTGAAGATCGCCCGATCGGCTACTGGATCAAGGCTGCGGACCGCGCCCTGGATGCTGCAATTGACAGCCTCCATCGCGGCGCCGGTGTGGACCGGCGGGGCTGGCAGGTGCTGAACCTGACGTCGCGAAACGGCGGCCGGATTGCCTGCGGGACCATGCACGAGGCCTTTCAACCGATGCTGACGGCGCTCGAAGTCGACCGGCAGATCGAGGCCCTGGAGACCAGGGGGCTGCTCATCCGGGCAGGCGACTACGTGGAAATGACCGCAGCGGGTGAGGCGGCGCATGCTCGTCTGGCCGCCGACCAGGGGGCGTTCCGGACGTCGTTGATGCGCAACATCGATGGTCAGGACTATTTGGCGGCGGTACGTGTCCTGCACGCGATCGTGGCGAACCTGTCCGACGGATAGCCGCGTCCGGCGCGGCCGACGCCTTCGTGGTACGGGCCAGACTATGGCCCAGCGGCCGTTGCGGAGGTATATTAGCCTTGGCAATGCGCGCAGGGTCGACAGCGATGAGTCCAGAATGATCGTACCGGACCATTTCGAGTTTTCCTGCCGTGGGGATACCTGCCGGGGCGAAGTGAATCTGCCGCAGGGCGAGGACAGGCCTCCGGCCGTCATCATGGCGCACGGGCTGTCGTTCGACCGCACGCTCGGCCTTACCCCCTATGCCGAGCGGTTCTGCCGCGAAGGCTACGCGGTGTTCGTGTTCGACTACCGGGGGTTCGGCGACAGCGACGGCGAGCCGCGACGCCTCGTCGACCCCAACCTCCAACTCGAGGACTGGGCGGCGGCCATTGCCTGTGTGCGGGGTAGGGCCGATATCGACCCGGCACGGATTGCGCTCTGGGGCACCTCCTTCGCCGGCGGCCATGTGGTGAAGACGGCGGCGGCCGGCCAACCGGTCGCGGCGATTATCGCACAGGTGCCGTTTCTCGACATCTTTTCGACGTTGAAGAAACTCGGCCTGCGCCATGTCCTGCGGGCGGTGCCACATGTCCTCAGGGACGCTACGGCCGCGTTGTTGGGCGCCCGCCCGCACGAGGTCAGGGTCATCGGCACGCCTGACGAGTTTGCCGTCATCGATACGCCGGGGTCTCGCGATGCGGTGTTGCGGCTGGTCCCGCCCGGGTCACCCTGGAAGAACCGCTGCCCAGCGCGGATTCTGGCTAAGATACTCTTCTATCGGCCCCTTGCGGCAGCGCCGCGGGTGACCTGTCCGGCGTTGCTGATCTACGGCGAGCACGACAACATCATTGACGCCGGCCGCGTCCGGCAGGCCGCGGCAGCCATGCCGGCCGGCCGTGCCGTGCCGATCCCTGCCGGACATTTCGACGTTTATCAGGACGAGCCGTTGACCCGGGTGCTGGAGGCGGAATGCCGGTTTCTCGAAGAGGTGTTCTCCGGCCGGCAGCCGGCGTCACAGGCGTAACAGAGTCGCCTAAGATGCGCCCGGCGCCGATCCCTTCCTGGGCCCGACATGCCTTCCGTTTTGGCGTACCGGTACGACAAGGGCGGAACACGGGGCGCGCGCTGTCCACTCGGCTCCGTCTGCAAACGGGCCCTGGCCGTTTGCGATCCTCCCCAGGGGCCGTTCCATGTGTTAGAAGCACGCCAAGCCGGTCGACGCAGCGCCTTTCCACGAAGATGTCGCCGGTCCGGATCGCAGGAACAGGTGGACCACGATTATGCGCAACGAAGCTCTGTCCCGAAGGATCGCTGCCCTGCTCGGGCCCTCCATGTCGCTCGCCGTGGCGGCCGAGTTTCCGCTCGTTCAGCCGGGCCTCTACGTGGGACAGACGCCGGCGGCGATCTACATGGCCGGGCTTCTGATGCTCGTAGCCGGCCTGGCGATCCTGAGGGACCACAATGTCTGGGAGCGGAACTGGGCGGTAGTTATCACGCTGGTCGCCTGGGCGATGGTCCTCCTCGGCGCCGTCCGGATGTTCACCGCGACCGGCTACCGCGCGATGTCGGACGGGACGTCGGACTACGTCTTCCTCGTTGCCGAAGCGTTGCTGTTCCTTATTGGCGTGTTTCTCACCTACAAGGGCTGGTCGCGCCTGCGGGCCTGAGATGGTCGTCGGGAGTCGCGCTGCGGCTCTGAAGCTTGGGCCGGGGGGCCATCCGCTCGTCGGCCCGCATCGCCGGCTGATCGAGATTGCCGGTCAGAGCGACCGTCAGGTTTCGACGTTTCAGGTTCCAGATAGCCGTGCGCTTCGTGGCGGGTCACGGGGCCGCACGCCGTTGCTGGTGCTCACTCCCCCACTGGCCCAGATCGTTGAGGGTCGGGATGAGGCTACGTCCGTAGTCCGAGTAGGAATAGAAGACGAACTTCACCCCGCCCTGCATCTCTTCGCGCCGGGAGATCAGCCCATCGCGCTCCAACTGCCGAAGCTGCTCCTCGAGAACCTTCGCAGACACACGGGGTAGGGTCTTTCGCAACTCGCCGAAATGGTACGGGCGCTCCCGCAGGAGCCAGAGGATGCGGGTTTTCCACTTGCCAGAGATCACTTTGATCGCCGCGAGGACCGGGCAATCCAACAGCTTTCCGTCTTCCCGCAAACCACTCACCTTTTGGTAACCTCTTGTTCTTCCGACGACACACACCCTACACTCATGACATGAAACCGGCACCTGTCCCAACGCTTTATGAGTGGATCGGCGGCGCGCCCGCAGTGGGTGCCCTGATCGAAAGATTCTACGCAAGGGTGAAGGCAGACGAGACGCTCGCGCCCGTCTTCCGCGGCATGACTGCCGATCATCCTGCGCATGTCGCCGCATTCATCGGCGAAGTTCTTGGCGGGCCGACGTCGTACAGCGAGGGTTTGGGCGGCCATGCCGGGATGATCCGCCATCACATGCGCCGCAACTTGACGGAAACCCAACGCCGGCGCTGGATCGGGCTCCTGCTCGACACCTACGAAGATCTCGGGCTGCCGAACGATCCGGAGGTGATGTCGGCGTTCGTCGGATATCTGGAGTGGGGGTCGCGCCTTGCGGTGCTCAATTCGCAGCCGGGCGTTCCGGACCCCAAACCGAGCCCGATGCCGAAATGGGGGTGGGGCGAGGTGGGTGGCCCGTATCAGCAGGAGGACAATCCGTGATCGTCGAGTATCTCCGCTACACGGTTCCCGCCGAGAGGCAGTCCGATTTCCTGCGCGATTACGCGGCAGCGCGCGAGCCCCTGTTGCGCTCGCCCTACGCGCGCGCCTTCGAGATCTGCCAATGCGCGGAGGACCCGTCCCGGTTCATACTGCGGATCGAGTGGACATCGGCCGAAGACCACCTGAAGGGGTTTCGCGGCAGTCCGGAGTTTCGCGAGTTCTTCACGCATGTCCAACCCTACGTCGGTCTGATCGACGAGATGCGCCACTACGAAGTGATGTGAGTCCCAGGCACTGGTAAACCAGCGGACGGACGATTCCTCCGGCTGGCGCATCTTCTTGACCTCACACGGTGTCAACCCGCCGTACCGCTTGCGCCAGTTGTAGAACGTTGCGTCCGAGATTCCGGCCTTCCGGCACACCTCCGCGACCGGGGTGCCTTCATCCGCCTGACGCAGAATGAAGGCAATTTGCGCTTCCGAAAACTTCGATAGCTTCATGAAACTCTCCATATCCTGGTCCCGGGATCATATTTGGAAAATTCCAAACGTGAATGGTCCGATTTGTTGGGGGCACGTCACTGTCAATGACCGTTGAATCGGTGCCCCGTATTTCAGCGTAAAAAGATGCCCGCCTGGTGCAATGAAGGGCGCGACGTTGAGCGATCGATTTGACGCGCGCAGGTGTCGAGACGTCCGAAGCAGCATCGTCCGCACCGCAGGCCGGAGCCCTGCGCGAGATGGTGGCGAAGCTGCGCGGCGATCTGGCCCGGATTGCGCCCGACGCGGCGTTAAAGAACCTGCCCCACACGCGCGGTCCTTCTCACGCCTCGCTCAGGAACGCGGCGAGGCCTAGGTTCTGTTGACAAAAGCTCGGTAGGGATTCCCAAAACCGCCATCGGCTGATTCAAGGCTGCTTTTTGCGGGAGCAGCCATGGCGCGTGGGGATTTGACGGACGAAGAATGGGAAGTGATCGGACCGCTGCTGCCTTCTGAGCGCGGTCGCTGGGCACGGCCCGCAGGCGATAATCGGCGCTTTCTCAATGGTATGCTCCACGTCCTGCGGGTTGGCTGTCCCTGGCGCGACATGCACGAGCGCTACGGCAAGTGGAACTCGGTCTATGTCCGGTTCCGACGATGGGCAGAGCAAGGTGTCTGGGATGCCTTGCTGCAAACGCTGGTCGATCTGGGACTAACCGATGACTGGCAGCACATGATCGACAGCACAAGCGTCCGGGGCCATTCGCAGGCCGCCGGCGCAAGGGGGGGACTCATAAGGAGGCTTTTGGTCGATCACGCGGCGGCTTTACGAGCAAAATCCACGCCCGATGTGACAATCAGGGACGCCCTCTCTGCTTCGTCCTAACCGGCGGCGAGGCGTCCGATTACACCGCTGCCGAGCCGTTGATGGCGATCCCGGTTACCACGCCCAAGGCGCTGCTCGCGGATAAGGGCTATGACGGGGATCGCTTCCGTGAAAGCCTGTTGATCCGGGGCATTCTGCCGATCATTCCGCCCCGCTCGAACCGCAAGGTTCCTGAACATCCCGACTATCGCCGCTATAAGGACCGCAATCGCATCGAGCGCATGTTCAACAAGCTCAAGCAATCACGCCGCATCGCCACACGCTACGACAAGACCGCGTTATCCTTCGCCAGCTTCCTCAACCTTGCAAGCATCCGCCTATGGCTGAAGTCTTTTGTCAACAGAACCTAGTGTCGCCTCGCTAAAACCGTCCGGATCGAGCCAGGTGCGATGGGCGCCGGTCTGGTGACCGTCGAGATCGGTGACCGATGCGATCAGCGCGGGCCAGGTCTCGGTCGGGCTGTGCTCATCGGGCCGGTAACAGCAACGCGGATGAAACCGCAGCGATGCGGTTCCGTGCAAATCCGTAATGCCGCGTTTGCGGAAATACGTTTCCGCGTGTGTGTCAGTAATCGGCTGCGACATCGAGAACAGCCGTTTGGCCGCCAGTGGCGAACCCGTTGGTGCGGGCGACTTGCATGCAGGTGACGATGCCAGTTCCGGTTCGGGATGCGGCAGGCTGAGGAACCGCCGGGCCTCGTCGGCCACGTCCCTGAACTCGGTCAAACCGCAGCTCTCGCGGATGACGTCCAGCAAGTCGCCATGTTCACCCGTCGCCGCGTCGGTCCATTTCCCAGCGGCTCCCTTGCCTGATTCAGGGCCGGTCAGGCGCACAAACATCGAGCGACCCTTGGTGTTGCGCACGTCGCCCACCATCCAGTAGCGGCCCTCGCGCCGCCCGCTGGAGAGATATTCGCGGCACACGGCCTCGGCTTGCCGGCCGAGACGATGTGCAAGATCGGATGCGTCGCGGGTCATCAGGCTGCCTCCCGCTCGGCGATGCGCCCGACCGGAAACCGCTCCAGCAGCCTGGCGAGGATGGCAGCGCCGGACGCATCGGTCGGGATGAACAGGCGGAACTTCCACGAAATGATCTCGCCGAAGAGGCCATAGGCCTTGAGGCGGTCGCGCATGGTGTCGGTGAAGCCGGTGAGCTCGATGCGGTTCGCGCCCATGACGCGGGCGCGGCGAAGCTGAAGCCCTTCGGCGAGGTCGAGGATCGTGCGGCCCTCGGTCAGCGCAACGAAGGCGTCGTCCGCCGAGAGGCTGACGGCGCCCGTCGTCGCCGCGTTCGCGGCCCAGGCCGGTGAAACCTTGCGGCCGATGATCCGCTCGCCATCGTCGGTCTGGAGCCGGTAGACCCGCGTCGATTCATTGGGCAGGCGCTTCCAGATCGGCAGCAACAGCCCCGAAACGATGTGAACGGTGCTGTCGGTATATTCTGGGACCGCCGCCACTTCGGTGTCCCAGATGCGCGCAAAGGTTTCGCGGTCGCTTTCGACCCAGTGCGTGCCGCCCATCACTGCAACGGGCACCTTGGTGGATTCCATCGGGCGGATCAGGCGCACGCGCCGTTCGACGACACCATCGTCGTCGATCACACTGGTGGTCGGAACGCGCACCGCGGCCCGGCCCGATCGCTCGTTGACCAGCAGGGCGGCACGCGGATCGGCGAGATGGTCTAGCGCCTCGTCCAGCGTGACGGGATGGTTGCGTTCCCGCTGCGCGACGGTGAGCAGCGTGGTCTCCGCGCCGGTCGCGGGATGCGTATGGATCACCTGCCGGTCGGTGACAGTGAACTGCTCGCCCCTCAGCGTTTCCAGCCCAACATCGTAGGTGCCGCTGGCAATCGCGCCCTCGATCCGGGCGGTAAGGATCTGCTCGAAATGCGCGAAGAGGATGTTCTGTAGATCGATGGTGAGCGCCAGAAGCCGGTTGAGGAAGGTGGTGATCGGCGGCAGGTCGTCCTTGATGCCGGTATCGTCCACCAGCTTCAGACCGGTCGAGGTCTCGAAGGTCTGGAGCGGGCATCCTTCGACCTTGCCGCCGACGATCATGAGATAGAGCCGGCGCAGCGCGTCGCGCGCATAGGCGCTTTCGAGATTGTCCTCGGCGCGGAACAGGCCCTGGCCGCCGGTCTGGCGCTGGCCGCGGGTGATCGCCCCGAGCGTGTCGAGGCGGCGGGCGATGGTGGATAGGAAGCGCTTTTCCGCCTTCACATCGGTGGCGACCGGCCGGAAGAGCGGCGGTTGCGCCTGGTTGGTGCGGTTGGTGCGCCCGAGGCCCTGGATCGCCGCATCGGCCTTCCAGCCCGGCTCCAGCAGATAGTGGACGCGCAGCCGCTGGTTCTTGGCCGCAAGGTCGGCATGATAGGAACGCCCCGTGCCCCCGGCGTCCGAGAAGATGAGGATGCGCTTGGCGTCATCCATGAATGCCTGAGTTTCGGCGAGGTTTGCCGAAATCGCGCGGCCTTCGACGGCGAGCCGATCGGCGGTGGCGCCGGCCCCCGGCTTGCGGACGATGCGGCGCGACCGGCCGGTGACCTCGGCTACCTTATCGGTGCCAAAGCGCTGGATGATCTGGTCGAGAGCGCCGGGGACCGGCGGCAGCGAGGCGAGCTTTTCGATCAGCCGGTCACGCCGGGCGACGGCCTCACGGCTTTCGACGGGCTGGCCGTCACGGAACACCGGGCGTGAGCACAGATTGCCCTCCGAGTCGGTGACGGGCTCGTAGAGTTGCACCGGGAAGGAATGGGCGAGGTAGTCGAGCACATATTCGCGCGGCGTGATGTCGACCTGGACGTCGTTCCAGTCTTCGGTGGGGATGTCGGCGAGCCGCCGCTCCATCAGGGCTTCCCCGGTGGAGACGATCTGGATGACGGCGGAATGGCCGGCTTCGAGATCGGCATCGATGGCGCGGATCAGCGACGGCGTCTTCATCGCCGTGATGAGGTGGTTGAAGAAGCGCGGCTTGGCGCTCTCGAATGCGGACCGTGCGGCCGATTTGGCCTGCCGGTTGAGGGTGCCCTCGCTGCCGGTGACGTTGGTCGCCTGCATGGCGGCATCGAGATTGTTGTGAATGATTGCGAAAGCCCCGGCATAGGCGTCGTAGATGCGCCGCTGCTCGTCGGTGAGCTGGTGCTCGACCAGCTCGTATTCGACCCCTTCATAGGAGAGCGAACGGGCCTGATAGAGACCGAGCGCCTTGAGGTCACGCGCCAGCACCTCCATTGCCGCGACACCGCCATCCTCGATCGCCTCGACAAACTCGGCGCGGGTGGCGAAGGGGAAATCCTCGCCGCCCCACAGGCCGAGTCGCTGGGCATAGGCGAGATTGTGGACCGTCGTGGCGCCGGTCGCCGAGACATAGACGACGCGCGCATCGGGGAGCGCGTGTTGCAGGCGTAACCCGGCGCGGCCCTGCTGCGAGGCGGCCTGGTCGCCGCGTTCGCCCTTCGATCCTGCAGCGTTCTGCATGGCGTGGCTCTCGTCGAAAATGATCACTCCATCGAAATCATCTCCCAACCAATCGACGATCTGCTGCACGCGCGAAACCTTCGATCCGCGCTCGTCGGAGCGCAGCGTGGCATAGGTGGTGAATAGGATGCCCTGCGGCAGACGGATGGGCGTGCCCTGGCGAAAGCGCGACAGCGGCGTGACGAGGAGTCGTTCCTGACCGAGGGCCGACCAGTCGCGCTGTGCGTCCTCGAGCAGCTTGTCGGACTTGGACACCCAGACAGCGCGGCGACGGCCCTTGAGCCAGTTGTCGAGCAGAATGCCGGCGACCTGGCGGCCCTTACCCGCGCCGGTGCCGTCGCCGAGGAACCAGCCACGCCGGAAACAGACAGCGTCGTCGGCGTCTTCCGCTGCGGCGGTGACCACATCGCAGGTCTCATCGACGATCCAGGCGCCGGCGAGATGCTGGGCATGGGCTTCGCCGGCATAGATCACGCTTTCGAGCTGGGCGTCGGAGAGAGTGCCGTCGGCCACGAGCCCCGCTGGCAGATGCGGGCGATAGTCCGGTTTCGGCGGCGCAACGGAAGCCATGGCGGCGGACTGGACGAGCCTGGTCGGATGCGCCTGAGAGCCGGGAATACGGATCGACTGAAGCGCGTATTCCTCATAGATCGCATCGGTGAGATGCCCGCCCTGCGGCGGGGTCCAGTCGACCGTCTCATAGGAGAGCTCTTCACCGGTCTGTTCACTAACGGGGTGTGCGGGCTTGAAACCGCACGAACTGCTGCGCGCGGCCGAGGTCGAGCGCGACGGGGTGACCCGCTGTCCGGAGACCCCGGGCAATGAGACCGGTGCGCGGGGCGGCATGTCCGTTTCAATCCAGCCGAGCAGCGTCGCGACATCGGGGGCGATACCCCGCGATGGCGGAAAGGCGGTGGGATCGGCGGCGGCGATCTTGTCGATCACCGTCAGCCGGGTGTCGATGGTGGTGCCATGGCGCGCATAGACCGTGCCGTCGATCGCAGCCGTGAAGACGACGCGCCCATGCTCCTGCAGGCGTATGAAGGCGTCGCGCCACTTTGGCATATCGGGTGCGAAACTGGCGCCAGTGATGGCAACAAGGCGTCCGCCTGGCGCCAGGCGAGCCAGCGCCGAGGTGACATGACGATAGGCGGCGTCAGCCATGCGCCGCCGGACATTGGCCATCACCGAGAATGGCGGGTTCATCAGCACGACGCTGGGAACGGCACTGGCGTCCAGATAGTCGTCGATCTGCGCCGCATCGAAGCGCGTGATCGAAAGAGCCGGAAAGAGGGATGAGAGAAATGCGCCGCGCGTCTTGGCGAGCTCGTTGAGATGAAGCTTGCCCCCAGCGATCTCGGCGAGAATGGCGAGCAGTCCGGTGCCGGCGGAGGGTTCCAGCACGATGTCGTCCACAGTGATTGCGGCGGCGGTCGCCGCGGCGAAGCCCAGGGGGATCGGCGTCGAGAATTGCTGGAAGGCTTCGCTCTCTTCGGAGCGGCGGGTGTGCGAGGGCTGAAGGTCTGAGATCATGGTGAGCAATGGTAATGCGCCGGCCGGAGACCCGGCCTTGCGCAGAAGCGCCTTTCCGAATTTGCGCAGAAACAGGACGGCGGCACCTTCGCAGACGTCATAGGCGGTCTTCCAGTTCCAGGCGCCGTCGGTATCGGAGCCACCAAAGGCGGCGCCCATCGCGATGCGGAGCGCAGGCGCGTCGATGCGGCGGCCTTGTTCGAGAAGCGGAAGGAGTTGACGGGCGGCGCGGGCGAGCGCCGCCGCGGAAACGATCTCTGTCATGGGGGAGAACCTCGGGAGAGCGGAACGGGGCAAGCCGGGCAGCGCTCTCTCTCGGACCGCACCGGCTCAAACCCGTCCCGGCAACCCTCTCCCTCTCATGGCTCGGGCGGCCGATAGGCCTCGTAGGGATTGCCATCGGCGAGATGGCCGAAGGGCGTGAAGATGAACTCGCCGCCATCCCGGCCGACCGAGCAGATGACGTAGCGCACCGCTCCGGTCTCGGCGTCGGCGTATTCGAGCAGGGCGAGATTGCCGTCGGCGGCGGCGCGCAACAGTGTCTGGAAATTGGCGCGGGCATGGTCGGGAATGCTCATGACTGGCCTCCCGCAAGCGTGTCGGCGAGCCATTCGCCGGTATAGGTCCACGCCACGGTCTCGCCGGTGGCAAGGTCGAGGACATGCGCGCCGCCGCCGAACGCATCGATACGGGGCCGCGAACAGATATTGGCGTATTGGAAGCCCCATCGTCCGGTCAGTGCGAACGCGGCGGCGCATCGTTTGACGAACTGGATGACATGTTCCGGATCCCCGGTGACATCATCGCGTATCCAGAGGCAGGTGCCGCCATGCTCGGGCACGATCGAGAGATCGAAGCCTTCGGACGGCGGGTCTTCCGATGCGTTTTCGTCGGAGAGACGATTGTAGAGATCGAGCGCACGCGCTGCGTTCTCAGGTGTTCTAACGTCAAGGACGCAGGAGAAGTGGGTGAAATAGTCGGCCATGATGGGGCTCCTGAAACGAGAAAACCCGGCGCGATGGCCGGGCATTGGTGGATTGGGATGAATGCGAATGCGCGCTGCGCGCGCGCTAATCGTCGAAGACCGGCAGCGCGTCCGATGGCGGTGCGTCGCAGTCGAAGAGCACGTATTCGGCGCCGAGCTGTCGCGCGTGAGTCATGACCCGTCCGAGATCGGCGGGATCATCGGTCCGCGGGTCTTCGTTGACTCAAAGAAACCAGCCATAGGGTGTCTCGGCGATCACGTCCTGACCGCCTGCCGCCCGGACATCGAGCAGAGCGCGGGATGCCGGTGACAGATGCGCGGTCGAGCAATCGAGGAAGAGGCGCAACGGGTATCGGGGTTTCATGACACGTCCTCCCGGTTTTTGCCGTGGGGGTCGGCGGAGGCAGCGAAGGGATCGACGATCTTGTGAATGGGCTGCGCCCGGCCCATCCAGGGCTCGGGATGGATACAGCGTACCCAGTCGGCGAAACTCGGAATGAAGCCGAGATCTTCGATGACGTGCTGTTCGCCGATCACACGGGTGGGTACGACGCGACCGGTCGAGATCGTGATCGTCGCGCCGAAGAGGCGTTCGAGCATGAAGATGCCCTCGGCATGATGACGCAGCGCCCGGTGCCGGAAATCGGCGGTCAGCATCTTCGATTCATCGAACCATTGATGCAGGTCGAGATAGTCTTCCGCCGTCCCGCCCCATTTGCGGACCGAGGACAGCGCGTGATGGTAACAATGTCCCATGGTGGCCTCCCTCAGAAATCATGGCTGTAGGATTCGGTGGCGGTGTAGCGCTCGTTGTAATCGAGCGAGATCGTCCCGCCGGCTACGTCGAAGGTGAACTCGCCATAGGCGCCGTCATTGTTCTCCCATCCGCCATGGGTCTGACCGAGGAAATCATAGGCCATCGTTTCGACGGCCTCGGTGATACTGCAGCTTTGCCGACGAACCTCGTCGCTGCCCCAGACTGCGGATGCGATCTCGATCGTGGCATCGGGCAATTCTGCCGTTTCATCGCCACTGTGGGCGGCGATCTCCTCGACCTGACCGCTGTCGCCGTAGCCGTCGAATTGGACGGTGACGGTGGTGATGCCGGCGTCCGTGAGCACAGCGAAGAGCGCGGATTTGTTGGTGGCGGCGAGTTCGCCGGCCCGCGCCGTGAAGGCCTGCCGCTTCGCCTCATAGGCGGCATAGTCGATCGTGAAGGACGTGTTGGGGGTGTCGTTTGTCATGGGATGTCTCCTGAAACGAAAAGGCCCGGTGCGGTGACCGGGCCAAGATGAGCATGATGGTGTGAGATGCGGGCGGCCCTGGCCGCCCCGCAGGAGCGGCTATTCGGCAGCCACGGTTTGCGGTTCCTCGGCGGGCTCTTCGTCACCGTCGTCCTCGTCGGAGAGGAAGGCCGGCAGAGCTTCGGCGTCGTCGCCCTCGGCATCCGAGGGAGTGCCATCGTCGATGGCGGGCAGGCGCAGCGGTTCGGGCAACCAGCCGCTGTCGGCGAGCAGCCGTTCGGCCTCCTTGGCCATGTCCGGCTTCTTCAGGTGGTCGATGAGCTGCGCGGTTTCCTCGCCCTTGGCCTCGCGCACCGCTTCGAGGATGCGGGGCTTGGTCACCCGGCCGAAATAGTTGTCGACCGTCGGCCGCCATCCGATCTCCACCATGTCGAGCCCGACGGCGCGGGCGAGCCGGTCCGCCTCGTGGATGCGCTGCTGAACGCCGCGCGCTGACGGTCCCGCGCCATAGGGATTGGCCTTCTCGTAGAGCGCGTTGACGCCGAAGGAGACACAATGGGCGAGGAGCGCCATGCGGCTCGCATCGTCGAGACCGTCGATTTTCGCCCAGAGTGCTTCGTCATCGTCGAGGGGCAGGTCGGCCTTCCAGGCCTCGTGCCGATCGTCGACGGTCTTGGCGGCCGCGCTGTCTTTCAGGTCATTACCCTGGACGGGGAAATATACCTGCCGGACCGACGCCTCCAGGCATCCCGGCGTCGAGACGTGCTGGAAGGCGTCGCGCGCCAGCTTGTGGATCAGCGCGGTCATGGCAACGGATGGATTGTCGGCCAGCGCATCACGGAGTGCGAGGGAGCGATGCGCGGTCAGTTCAATCACCAGCCGCTCGGGCAGCGGCTTGAACGCATCATCCTCCTCGTCCTGCTGCTCGGGTTCGCCACCCACGGAGATGACGGTGCGCTGCGTGGCGCCGGGTTCAGTTACCGCATCGCTATCGCTTCCCGTGTCATCCTCGCCCTCGGGCACTTCATCCTCGGGGCGGACATAGCCGCGCTCGACGGAAAGCTGACCATCGTGGCGGATGCTGACAAAGGCGCCGGCGCGGCCGATTTCGGCAGAATCGTACTGCTTCGGGCGATCCTCGAACGCGTCGAGCGCCACCTCGATCTCGCCAAGCCGTTCATCCACCTCATCGGGCAACTCATCGGCCTCGGCATATTCGGCCTCCAGACGGTCGAACTCCTCGCGCAGGGCTTCGCGTGCGGCCCGCTCCTCGTCGGTTAGATCGACCGGCGTGCCGGTGAGCCCCCGCAAGCCGTTGGTGTGGCCATAGGGGAAATCGGCCGCGACCGAGATCCATTTCCAGCCCTCCTCGGCGATGGTCTCCGCCTCGACTGTGAGCTTCTCGCCGACCAGCCGTTCGAGCAGGGCGACATCCTCGATCCAGCCGCCGTCATCGTCCTGGAACAGATCGCGCAGGACAGTGCCGCCAGCCTCTTCATAGGCTTCGATGGTGACGAAGCGCACGCGCCGGTCCGACGACCGCACGGTGTTCTCCGTCAGCATGCGGCGGATCTGATAGGGTTCCTTTGACCAGCTATGCTCGATGGCCTCCCAGACCTGTTCCTGGCGGGCATGGTCGGTGGAAACCGTGAAGGCCATGAGCTGATCGAGCGTCATGGCGTCCTCGGCATAGAGGTCGAGGAGCTTTTCCGACACGGCTGCGAGCTTGAGGCGCTGCTTGACGGTGTTGACCGAGACGAAGAAGCGCGCGGCGATGTCTTCCTCGCTCATGCCCTGGTCCCGGAATGTCTGGAAGGCGCGGAACTGGTCGAGGGGATGCAGCGCTGCGCGCTGGACGTTTTCGGCAAGCGAATCTTCCTCGGCCGATATGTCGCTGTCCGCCTCGCGCACATGGCAGGGAACCGGCGTGGTCCGTGCCAACCGCTTCTTCTTGGCGAGAAGTTCGAGCGCCCGGAACCGGCGGCCGCCGGCCGGTACCTCGAACATGCCGGTCTCCTTGCCATCGCCATCGACGACCGGACGGACATTGAGGTTCTGCAGGAGGCCGCGGCGGGCAATGTCCTCGGCCAGATCCTCGATCGAGACGCCGGCCTTAATCCGCCGGACATTCGACTGGGAGAGGACGAGCTTGTTGAAGGGAATGTCGCGCGAGGCGCTGAGGGTGATCTTCTTGGCTGCTGTCGCCATGGTAAGTTACTCCGCGACGAGCGCCGAGAGCCTCTCTCTCGGCTTGAAACCCGTCACGGAAACAGGGCGCAGCCCTCTCACTCTCCTGTGCCTGGCCAGAGCCGAACACGAAGGTGACAGCTTGAGCGCCACCTCACCGCCGCGACTGCATTGCCGCCGCAGCTTGTTCCAGCATATCCCCGCGTTCGACAATGTGGCCGGCCCGGCGCGCCGCCTCGGCATAGACCGAGATCGGCAATGTGGCCTGAAACAGGATGTCGCGTTCGATCCCGAGACCGAAAGGCAGGCGCGCCGAGGTGAGTTCGGTAAGGCTGCAGGAGCCGAGTTCCGGGTATCCGAAACCGAGATCGGCAAGTCCGAACAGCGTGTCGCCGTCCGCCTCCATCTCGGTGATGAGCCAGGTGGCCGCGCCGACTGGATTGAAGAATTTCACGACGGGCACATGATCGATATCCCGCTCCCGCCCGTTGGCTAGCAGCCGGTCGCGCAGGTCGTCGGTCAACAGGATCATGCCACCCTCCTGTCGCAGGAGATCTCCACCGAACTGGTCTCCACGGCGTCGGGCGCGAAGGCAAGAAGCCAGTCGGCGGCCTTGCCCGCCTGGCTGGCGGCGCGGACGATGGCGCGATTGTCCTCGCGCAGCACCTCGAGCCAGGAGGCGATGTAATCGGCGTGCCGGACTGTCGGCGCGATGCCGAGCGAGGCGCAGCAGAAAGCGGCGTTGATCTCGGCAATGAGCTCTTCGAAGGCGTATTTCTTGGTGCCGAAGGAGCCGGAGAAATCACGCCCCAGACGCGAGGCATGGCCTGTCGCGTGGCCCATCTCGTGCAACGCGGTGCGGTGCCAATTAATGGATTCGAAATAGGCCTGCGGCGGCGGCACCTGCACATAGTCATGGGCGGGCACGTAGAAGGCTCGGTTACCGCCGATGCGGAAGTCTATGCCCGTCGCGGCGATCAGCGACTCGACGCGCGGTTCGATCAGACCCGTCGGCACCGGCGGCGCGGCGGTCGCCACGTCCTCGGGCAGGTTCTCGCACTGATCGGTGTTGAAGACAGTGAAGCGCTTCAGGAACGGGATCGTCTGGGCATCCTCACCCGTCTCGCGCGCGCGGCGTTTCTGGTCCTCCGGCACGAAGCGGTCGGCATAGACGACGGTGGTGCCACGTTCGCCCTTGCGGACATTGCCGCCAAGGGACAGCGCCTGGCGGAAGGTAAGCCAGCCCTGGCCGGAAAAGCCGCGTTCAAAAACAGCGCCCCAGAGCAGCAGGACGTTGATGCCCGAATACTGACGATCGGTGGAGGCGTTTTTCGGAAGGCCGAGGGGCGCTTTCGCCGCCGCCGTTCCCCAGGGCTGGACCCAGGGCACACGGCCGGCCTCCAGTTCGGCGATGATCTTATCGGTGATTTCGGAATAGAGATTGGTCCGATCGCGCCGGGCGCCGGATTTGCGGTTCTGTCTGGACATCGCGGGTCTCCGCGACGGGCGCCGGAGGCCTCTCCTCCGGTCCTCATCCCGTCACGGCAAACCCGTCCGCACTCTCACTCTGAAAGGGGGCGTTGCGGGGGAAGCCCCCGCGCGAAGGGGTCCGCCGAGACCATAGGCTCGGCCGCAGGGGAAGGCTTTCCCCACCCGCTCCTGTTAGATGGCGGTCTGACGAATACCAATCAGCGATGCATTGACTTCCAATCTGCCGGTGCCCTCGTGGAACCAACAGCAGTAGGGGCTTACCAGCCTATGCCGGCTCTCGCAGATCAGCTCGCGATAGCCGATTAAGAGCATCGCCAATGAGTGCTACTGCCTCGTCGACATTTTCGTTGGTCGTTTCTCGGCCGAGGCTAAAACGGATCGACGAGTCTGCTTGATCTGTCGTCAGACCGATTGCCCGCAGAACATGCGAAGGTTCTGGTATGCCTGACGTACACGCCGAGCCGGTGGAGGCCGCAAGTCCGGGCTGAAGAACCCGAAGGATGTCGTCTGCCTCAAATCCGTCAAATCTCAAATTGGCATTTCCAGGGTGTCGACGGGAAACATCCGGGCCATTCAGATGGATCTGCCATGGAAGCACTTGGACGCGCTCGATGAACTTTGCTGTTCGTTTTCTGAGCTCTTCACGTTCAGATTGGGAGTGATCTGAAATTAATAAGCGTACTGCTTCTGCCATCCCAACACAAAGCGGGACCGGAACTGTGCCTGAGCGCAAGTTGCCTTGCTGACCGCCGCCATAGATAAGCGGCTCGATATGAGTCTGCAAATCACGCCGTACATATAGTGCGCCAATGCCTTTGGGACCGTAAATCTTGTGAGCCGAGAGGCTAAGAAGATCCACTAGAGTGGTCATGGCGCGCATATCAATTGCGCAGGCTGCTTGTGCGCCATCGCAATGCAACAACGCGCCAGACGCTCGTACAAGCTCAGAAATGGCAGCAATATCCTGAATTGTACCGACTTCGTTGTTTACCAAGGCAATAGAGACAAGCAAAACGCCTTCAGAAAGCTTCCGTTCGAGCACCGTAAGATCAATGAAACCCTGCGCATCTACCGGCAGGTACTGCACCTCGTAGCCGAGCTGTTCGCTCAGGACCCGGCTCGCCGCGAGGATGCATTTATGCTCAGTTGCGGCGACGAGAACACGACGGCGTCTGCCGCCAGCGGCGCGGCGCCCGAGGCCGAGAAGGGCAAGATTGTTTGCTTCCGTGGCACCGGACGTGAAGATGATTTCGTCGCCGTCCGCGCCAATCAATTCGCCAACCGTCGCGACCGCCGTTTCCACCGATTGCGATGATTCCCACCCAAGCACATGATCTGCAGAATGTGGATTTCCGAACGCCTCCACGAAAAAAGGCGACATTTTCGCAAACACGCGAGAGTCGACAGGCGTCGTCGCTTGATGGTCGAGGTAGATTGTCTGGCCAATTCTCATTATTTTACAATCATATAGACTTCGTTTCGGTGGATCTGCCGCGCGCCTGCTCGAGGTTTGCGCTCTGGATGATCCCTCCAGCTTAGTTGACCCTAGCACAGAGGTTCGCCTACAGTCGACCTGGAGGGTTCATCCAGTAGGCCGGGGAGTATGATGGCGCGCGGACCGCTATTTCAAGACAGCTATAGCCCGCAGTTTTCGGGGCACGAGACTTTTCCGCTGCGCTATGGGTGGCTGAAGAAAGCCTATGACCGTGTCGCTGAGACCGAGGGCATGCCGGAGAATCGGGTGGCATGTTGGGATGATGAGGCGATCGCTCGGTTCGGTGTCGGCAAGAACATGGTTGCGTCGATGCGTCATTGGGCGAAGGCGGCGGGAATTATTGAAGAGCCAACAGTAAATAGTGCGCGCACGACGGGGCTTGGCCGATTGCTTTTCGGTGCCAAGGGGGTGGATCCCTTCATGGAGCACCCCGCAAGCCTTTGGCTTGTCCATTGGCAATTAGCCGGCCACGCCGAAAAGACCACATGGTTCTGGGCTTTCAGCCATTACCCCGCAGTTACATTCGAGCGCGAGAACTTCATGAAGAAGCTCGACCGTCTCGCGAAGGATCGGAATTGGTCACGCGTGGCGCAGGCAACGCTCAAGAACGACGTAGCCTGTTTCATCCGCACTTACGTCGCGCGGCCGCCGTCGGGAAAGGTCGGTCACGACGATGCGTTGGAATCGCCCCTCACGGAACTCGGTTTGATCAAAGCTATCGGAAAAAAGGACGGTTTTCGCTTCGTGCGCGGTGCAAAGTCGAGCTTGGGCGACGGCGTGTTTACCTATGCCCTGCTCGATTTCTGGTCGCGCTATTCGGGCGCCGCGACGCTGTCCTTCGAGGCGATCGCTCATGCGCCTGGGAGCCCGGGTCGCACGTTTCTCTTTGACGAAAACGACGTCGCAGATCGGCTGGTCGGCCTCGAAGATGTGACGAATGGAGCCTTGCGATGGTCTGAGGCCGCTGGGCTGAAGCAGGTCGTGCGCAACACCGAGATCGACGCTGACACCGCGTTGGCGTTGCTAGCGGGAGACTATGAAGAACGGGGTGAGAGGGAAGCTGCCTGATGGCCCTGAATGAGCATGTTTACATCGCGCGACGATTTCTGAGGTCCATCCGGATCGACTCCGATTTGGGGGATGCCGCGGCGCTTGAAGGCTTTGTCTGTCCGCAATCGTCGGCTGTTATTCTTTCGACAATGGCGCGGCATGTGTCAGAGACAGGCCAAGGCGCTTTCACCTGGACGGGCCCTTACGGCAGCGGCAAGTCGAGCCTGGTCGTCGCCTTGAGCGCGCTGCTCAATGGCAATCCATCCCTCCAAAAACAAGCGGCAAAGGTCTTTGGCAAGACATTGACCAAAGAGATCCACACCGCTCTTCCTACTGGCATTAAAGGATGGCGTATCCTTCCGGTTGTCGCCCGTCGTGACAACCCGGTGACGGTGATCGGAGAAGCCGTTGCGCGAGCGGGCCTCGTATCGAGGCGTCCGCGTGGCGGTTGGACTGAAAGCAATCTCATTGCCGCTTTGACGGAGGCAGCGGCCGAAGCACCCCGCTCGCACGGTGGCTTGCTTCTGGTCGTCGACGAGATGGGCAAGTTCCTCGAAGGCGCGGCGCAGGATGGTTCGGACATCTATATCTTGCAGCAACTGGCCGAGGCCGCTTCGCGTAGCAAGGGACGATTTCTGATTGTCGGCGTGCTCCATCAAGCCTTCGATGAGTATGCGCATAGGCTGTCGCATGAATTGCGCGATGAGTGGGCTAAGATACAGGGCCGCTTCGTCGATCTCGTGGTTGATACCGCTGGCGAGGAGCAAATCGATCTCATCTCACGAGCCATCGAAAGCGATCATCGACCGAAACGTCCGGGAGCAATCGCTACGACGGTGGCAGCTCATGCCCGGCGGGAACGCGCTGGCGATGCGGAACGCCTCTCTGGGATGTTGGAGGATTGCTGGCCCTTACATCCGGTTGTCGCCTGTCTTCTGGGGCCTATTTCCCGGCGTCGTTTTGGTCAGAACCAAAGGAGCATTTTTGGCTTCCTGAATTCATCGGAGCCATTCGGCTTTCAGGATTTCCTGCGTCAGGCCGATGATGACCAAATCTACGGACCTGAGCGGTTATGGGACTATCTGAGAACCAATCTGGAGCCGTCGATTCTTGCTTCTCCGGATGGCCATCGTTGGGCTCTTGCCGCTGAGGCACTTGAACGTTGTGAAGCGATTGGAGGGGATGAGCGCCACATCAAGCTGCTAAAGACGATCGGGGTTGTTGATTTGTTCAAGGAACGATCGGGCCTGGTCGCCAACTCGGAACTGCTTGGCGCGTGTTTTCCTGAGATCCCAGCCGAGTCGCTTGCAAAAGCACTGGAGGATCTCGACCGCTGGTCGTTTACGATCTTCAAGAAATTTCTTGATGCGCGAGCGATTTTCGCTGGCAGCGACTTCGATATTGAACGCGCGGTCCGCACCGCTTTGGACGAAATCGACGAGATCGACTTTAGTGAGCTGAAGGCGCTCGCTGGTCTTCAGCCAATACTGGCCAAACGCCACTATCACGAAACTGGTGCGCTGCGGTGGTTCGACGTCAACATTGTTCCAGTGAGCGGCGTGGTCGCCTTTGCCGCAGAGGCCAACCCAGTTAACGGCGCCATTGGCCAATTCTTGCTGGCCATTCCGACGGAAGGCGAAGACGAAGGTGTGGCGGAGGAGCTTTGCCGTAAGGCTGCACGCCACAGCGATGAGTGGGACTTCGTCGTCGGTATTTCCAAGCGGTCTTGGGCGGTGGTTCCGCTGGCTCGTGAGTTATTCGCTCTCGAAAGCGTCAGCAACGATCATCCAGAACTTCAAGGTGATGCGGTCGCAAGGCGCGAGGTTTCTGCTCGGCTGGCCTCTCTACAGGCACTTCTCGAGACCGAGCTTCATAAGGCCTTCGATAATGCGTTGTGGTTCCGGAAGAACTTCCAGCCGAAACGCTTGCGCCAAGCCGATTTGAATAGCATCGCATCTGAGCTGGCCGACACTCGGTTTAAGAAATCGCCGCGCCTGCACAACGAATTGCTTAATCGACAGAAGCCGTCGAGTAATGCCATCGCGGCACAAAACAACCTTCTTCGGCGAATGGTTCTGAACGAAGGCGAACGCCGGCTTGGAATCGAAGGTTTTCCTGCCGAGGGTGGCCTGTTTGCATCGGTCCTAGAATCGACTGGCCTCTACGCTCAGGACGAGAACGTCTGGCGGTTTGTGGCGCCGCCGGAACAGGCCGATGATTCCTGTCGGTTGGGTCCGATCTGGAAGATGGCGACTGACTACGTCCGACAGCATGCCAGGCGTACCGTGGCGATTTCCGAACTGTTCGAGGAATGGCGCAAACCACCTTTTGGGGTGAAGGATGGGCTAATGCCGATCCTTGCCGTAGCCTTCATTATGTCGCAGCGCGACCGGCTCGCCGTTTATCGCGACGGGATCTTCCGATCCAGGTTCGACGACGTAGACGTCGAGCTGCTGGCCAAGGATCCGGGTTTCATTCAACTGCGTTGGATGGATCTGTCAGATGTCTCGCGTCGCCTTCTCTCGGGGATGGCGGAAGTTGTGCGCAGCCTGGATGCTTCCAATGATCTCGTTCATCTTGCGCCAATCGATGTTGGGCGTGGGCTCGTCGCGATCTATGATCGGCTGCCGCAATGGACAGCGCGCACCATGCGTTTGTCAACAAACGCAGTGAACATTCGCGATCTGTTTAAGCGCGCCCATGATCCCAACCAGTTTCTTTTCGATGACATCCCAGGAACGCTCGGAGAGGACGTAACGCTTGGCAACGAAGACGACCTTCGACGGATCATCGGAAGCGTTCGCGATGGCTTGGGGGAGTTGGCTGCTGCATACCCGTCCATGCTTCAGCGTCTGCGTGATCTGATGCTCGCGGAACTTCAGGTCCCGAACGTGTCACCCCAATCACTGGCTGAGTTGCGGGAGCGCGCGGAGAACATTCGCCAGTTGGCGGGCGATTTTCGACTAGATGCCTTTGCGGGTCGGTTAGCCCAGTTCGATGGCAGTGAGGAGAGCTTCGAAGGGATCGCCAGCCTCGCCGCTAACAAGCCGCCTCGGGATTGGGTGGACCCAGACTTGGACCGGGCGACGGTGGAACTCGCGGAACTCGCTCAGAAGTTCCTGCGTGCTGAAACCTATGCGAGGGTCAAAGGCAGGCCCGACAAACGACATGCGATGGCGGTCGTCGTCGGTATCGATGGCCGCCCCACGCCGGTTTTGGAGGAGTTCCAGGTCGTAGAAACTGATCGAGCAGAGATTGACGTGCTAATCGCACAAGTCAGGGACGTGCTCGAAAAATCGCAGCTGAAGCAGCGCAATGTCATCCTTGCTGCGCTGGCCGAACTGACATCGAGCTATATCCAGGCCTCAGCTAAGACCGGCACAGATGCGAGGCTGATCCAACATGACTGACCCAAAGTCTCGCGAGGAGCTCTGCTACGTCCAGAATTTCGAGCAGTTTCGGAATCTAAATGCGCAGATGAACCACATTCCCGCGCTTGCAATGACGCTCACGGGAGGTCTTTGGTTTGGTGCTGGCGCCACTGAGAATCTGGATATCGAGATTCGGTTCGCCCTCCTCATGTTGGCTGGGTTCAGCAACCTGGCATTGATCCTGATCGTCTATCGCATTCGTGACGTTCTGGAGAGTTACCTGGAGCGCATCGAGACCTTTCATCCGCCAAGCTTCGCGGGTGGTACTCCTAAAAATCCGCGGCTGCCTTGGCTTGGCAGCTACAGCATGATTACGATTTTTTGTGTGCTCATGCTGTTGGCCGCCATGTTTTCTTTCATTGGCGCATTCTGGAAATACTGGCCCTTTGAGATTTGCGTTTGGTGGGGCATTGCCGCGCTCGGTCTTCTGTTGCTCGGTTTGTATCTTCTTATCTTTCGGCAAAGCTCGGCGAACGATCAAACGAATACGGCTGGGGATGAGAGTGCTTAACGTGGCTTCCGACAGCACTGAGAGCGGAACCGGTCAATACTATCGGGATCATGCGCTCGCCTACGCGGAGGCCACGCTTGGTGTGGACATGTCGGAGATCTACGGCCGCTTTCTTGGCTATTTGCCAAGGTCCGCAAAAGTCCTCGACGCGGGCAGCGGTTCGGGGCGCGATACTCGAGCCTTCAGGAACCTTGGATACAATGTCGATGCGTTCGATGCTTCACCGGCGCTTTGCGCATTTTCGACGCAACTGACGGGAGTGCCAGCGCGGGTTCAAACGTTCCAGGATTTTGAGTCTGAGCCCGTCTATGACGGAATCTGGGCTTGCGCCTCTCTGCTCCATGTGCAGGCGGACGAGCTGGCCGATGCAGTTCGTCGACTGGTTCATGCGCTCAAGCCAGAAGGGGCGCTCTACATGTCTTTCAAGCATGGCTCAGGCGAACGGCTTTCGGCAGACGGACGCTTCTATCTCGATATGGATGAGGAGCGTTTGCGCGCCGTGTTGAACGACGTTGCCGATGCACATCTGTCTGAGATCTGGGTTTCGCATGGCGAGGGTAGCAGAAGAGGTCGAGATGCATGGCTGAATGCCATTTTGGTAAGGACTCCGGGGGCAATCAGCAATCGTGGCTAGATCCGTCTCAGAAAAGCATGTTCTTGGATTGTCTGGTGGGCGCGATAGCGCCGCCCTTGCCGTGTATATGCGGCAGCACCATCCTGAGCTTCAAATCGAATACTTCTTCACTGATACCGGTAAAGAGCTTCCCGAGGTCTACGAATATCTTGGTCGTCTCGAAGGGTTTTTGGGACAGCCGATCCGGCGTCTCAATCCCGATCGGGATTTCGACTTTTGGCTAAAGCAGTACAATGACTTCTTACCGTCGCCACAAACCCGCTGGTGCACACGCCAACTCAAACTGCGGCCTTTCGAACAATGGCTTCGGCCGATGTTGGACGATGGAGCAACAATCTACAGCTATGTGGCGATCCGGAGCGATGAAGAGTACCGGGACGGTTACGCCTCTAAGCACGACAGGCTGATTGTCCAACTCCCATTCAAACACGCAGGCATAGACAAGGCCGGCGTCATCGACATCCTCGATGGGGCTGGCCTCGGGCTTCCCGACTACTATTCCTGGCGGACCCGGAGCGGCTGCACCTTTTGCTTCTTCCAGCAAAAGATCGAATGGGTCCGGTTGAAAGAACAACATCCGGAAGCGTTCAAAGAAGCCAAGGCCTACGAGAAAGATGCGGTCGCACACGGCTCTCCCTTCACATGGAGCCAAGGGGAATCGCTCGATGATTTGGAGCGTCCCGAGCGTGTCGCGCAAATCAAGTCTGACCATGAAAAGAGAGTTGAGCGGTTGCGGTCAAAAGTTCAGGCCAATCCGTTGAGAGCTGACAAGGAGCCCATTGATATTGATGATCTCTATGGGAAGGCCAAGATGTGCTTAGCTTGCCACAAGTGAATGGCGTTTATTACAGTGGAGCCAATTCAATTTTACTGACGGCGGTAGATCGCGCCGATGCTGCGGGGGGAAAATGGCACAGAACGAACTAGTCGATTTCCTTGCCGCCTACGGGCCGACCTCAGATGGGAACAATATGTACGACGAATTCGTCGTTGCTGCGGCGGCGAAAGCCGGCGTTGATCCCATCGCCATTCCTGAGACGCGCTCCGACGAGATTCTCAATGACCTGACTGCTGAGCAGCCTCGCTCGGTCATCCTCACCGGCACAGCCGGCGACGGCAAAACCTACACCGCACGTAAAGTCCTCGAGGCGTTGTCGGGTAACGCCGCGAGCTGGGGGAATACACAGGAAACATTTGAGTGGGTCGATTCCAAGGCTGAACGGCGCATTGTCTTCGTCAAGGACCTCAGCGAACTGGAGCCGACGAGCAAGGGAGCGATCATCGCTCGCATGGTGGCAGCCTTCTCAGATCCGGCGTCGACCGAGCATTTTGTACTTTGTGTGAATGACGGTCACCTGCTGCGCACGTGGGAAGAACATATCAAGGGTGATCCTCAGGGCGAACGGATACTTGCAACCTTTCGGGAGCTCTTGAGGGACGATCAGGACACACCGCCTGACGGCATGGCCTTTCGGCTCATCAACATGTCTCGCACTTCGCATGCGGCTACGATTGACGCGATCATCGAGCAGGTCTGCAATCATCCTGGCTGGAGCGGCTGTGCGGAGGGATGTTCGAGTCAAACTGCCGGCACCTGCCCAATTTTAATCAATCGAGACGTCTTGTTGAAGCGGGAGAGCGCCAGTTTGCGGAACCGCCTGCGAGCTCTTGTCGAGATAGCGGCGGCAGATGAAAGGCATCTCTCGATCCGTCAGATAATCATTCTGATCGTCAACGCGCTCTTGGGCGATTCCAAGAACCCTTATCAGATGCCGCTAATGAATTGTGCTCGCGCCGAACAGCGCGCAGCAGCTGAAGAATACCAATATACCAATCCCTACAATAACGTTTTCGGAGAGAACCATCCCGTTTCCCGCCGTCTGCAGCACTCGGCATTTGCGGCCCTTTCCGAGTTCGGCATCGGATTCGAAACGAATAACTTCTTTGATGATCAGCTACTCGATGTCGATCACAACGCCATGCCAATCGACCACCCGCAGTACGGCGCGGCGAGCTATCAGCAGTTGCGAGCCAACTATCGTGAGAACCCCAGCGCCCATATCCGAGAGCTACGCAATGCGCTCACGGCACAGCGTCGACGTTTGTTCTTCGAGTGGCCCGACCCAAGCAGCGATGCGAGAGAGAAAAGTCCTTGGCAGCTTACGGTCCACAGCTATGGGGACCTCTATCTCAACCTACTGAGGTTGGAAGGTGCCCGCGACGGCGACCTATTTTCACTCACACGACCGAAAATTATCAAAGGCCTAAACCGTGCGCTGACGGGATCTCTCACCGAGACTGCGGATCGGCTTTGGTTGACGCAGCCATCGGGCGTCTACAAGGGCGCTGACATCCCGATCCTCGTTGCCAACCCGATAGGTTGGAAGAGCAAGCCCTATTCTTTGAACCTTGAGGCGCCGAACCATCCCGGACGGCCGCCGAGCTTGGAACTCATTGCGGCGTATCCGACTAGACGGGTGCTCACGAAATTACCTCTGACGCCGACGCTCTTCGAATATCTCATGCGCGTCCATGACGGTGCCCTTCCCATGAGCTTCTCAAACCAATGTTTCCAAGATGTCAGGAGCTTTCAGATTCGGTGTGTCGGCGCGATCCTCCATAATGAGGGAGAAGACACCCTCGATTTCAAAGCGGTCGACACCAGCGGAGAGTCTCTTGGCGAGCGTGTCATAGGTTCGTTGGGGGAAGAAGTCTGATGCTCGATACCATTGTGCAGGACACTCCCTCGCTCAAATCGAATCTCGGAGAAGATGGAAAAGGTGCCGACACCCTGATGTGGGTGCAGGAAGCCATTTTCGGGCATCGGTTCGTCGAGGAGCAATTGCCATATATCTTGGTTCTCGAAGTCCTCGCCATCTGCCGCGTGCTTCAATTAGGGGACGATGGGCGGCGCTACGAAGAAACTAGGATCTTCAATCATCCGGTAGCGGCCTCGGACGAGCATGAGAACGTCACCATTCCCATCGTGAAGTCAGTTGCTCTGAGGTATATCCTCTTCAAGGATCGCTCGCTCGACATCGTCGCGAACGACCCGCAGCTATCGCCAGAGGAGCGCCTCGGGGCCTGGATTGCAGCCTTGAACAAGGGCTTTGCCAACGAGGTCAGGTCGGGCAGTCCGTTGAACTTCGAGTACCTGCGCGCCCGATTTGGCAACCGCTTCGACGATGCGCGCCAAGCGGTGAAGATTCTGCAGGGTCTCGAGATCGATGTCCTCAACAACCGGCGCTACACATCGCGGTTTCTTGCGCCGCGCGGTGCCAACCTCATTCTGAACGACGTTGACCAGAAATTTGTTGCCGACCGGATGTTTTTTGGCCGTGGCGGCGAGATGGTCTACCTGATGCTCAGCCGGTCGTCCCTCGCAAAGGAACTGGCTCCCGTGATCGCAGAGCAGTTCTTGGCCAGCAGGGATCCGATCGATCGGATCGCGGCCAAGTTTGTTCCGGACGCACCCGATCGCACGGCGGGCGGCTCCATCGGTTATCTTCCCAAACGCGAACACGCCGCCTACGAGCGGATGGCCGAAGACTGGCATGCGATACTGACACTGAAGGAACTTCCCCCGCCACAAAAGTTCGAGCCGCTGTTTCGCATGACAGCGCTCAATCTGATGCGCTATTTCGCTGAGCGCGCGCAGGTCGTTGCGGGCAACAGTGTCGTTGATCCCATACCGCTCGACATGCTCGGAGGTCGAGATGCCAACCTCCGAGACGTCTCAAAGGCATTTTTGCGTCGTCACCGTCAGGTTATCGAAGACGCTGTTGAAAGCTATATCCGCGGGAAAATCGAACCGACACCGGCCTGGGAAGCGGCACTGAAACAACCGGACAATGCGATGCAGTCGACCCAAGCACTTGAGGTCATTCAACGTACGTTCGACGCGCATCGGTGGAGCTCAAAGTCCGAGAGCATTCGGCCACCGGAGGCGTGGTTAGCGGCGTTTATTCATGACGCGAAGCGCCGCAGTCGGAACAACATCTCCACGATGATAACGCCGCTTGGAACCAATTCTGGGTTTGTGGTTGCCCGGCGCGGCGCCGGGACCTGGTTTGCGTCGTCTGATGATTTTCTAGAGGCATTGGTGCTTGCCGTCGTCAAACGACCGATCACAATCTCGGATTTCCTTCAGCAATTATACGAACGGTACGGAATCGTCGTCGGGCCAGAAGAATCGCGCAGAGCGTTCTCGGTTCCACCCTGCGATATCTCCTCGTTTGAGGAAAATATCAGAGCCTTTGAGCGTCGGCTGACCGGTTTGGGCTACGTCAAACGCCTTTCCGACGACTGCGCCTTCGTCTCCAACGTCTATCTTGGGTCCGAGTAGGTCGACAATGAACACCACCACCACCACGATAAACAAAGTCGACTTTGATCCGATCGGCGAGCGTGCGGACCTTGTCGGTCGGGTCGTTTGGGGAATGGTCCATCAAGAAGCTGATCGCAAAGCAGGACGGGTGCTGCTTCAATTGGTCGGCATGCGGCCAGAGCACCTTCTTGGCGTTGCCTCTAACTTTGCCGAGATTGAAGGCAAGTCCGTCAAGCTTGCGATCTCGACTGACATTGATGGCGATCTGACAAACCGAATTGAAGACCGCTTCAAGACCACGAAGCCAGCCGTACACTTCCGGCATCTCGATGAAGCCGAGGTGATCCTTTTTGCAGTTACGGACAGTCAGCGAGACACGGTCGGATCGAGTTTGGGACAGGTCACTCGGCTTGATCGCAACGCCATTCAAGACAAGAGCGAACTTTGGCTCGATGCCATCCTCGACACCCTCGGTGCGGCCTTGAAAGGCGAAGAGCAACGTTCGTGGATTCGCGCGATGCTCATCGGCCTTGATCAGTCCGGTATCACGAAAGAGCTCGATCAGTTCGCGGAATTTGTGCGCCGGTTCGTGGCTCTGAGCGAACATACACTCCCTAACCGGCTGCGGTTGTCTGCTCCCGCTCTCAGGCTTCCCAAGGCCTGCTTTGGCCCCATTCCGGCCCAAGGACAGGATCAGAGGAAGTTGGTTCAGGATTTCAGGAGCATGTTCCGAACTGCTGATCGCGACCTTTCTGGTGTGCCTTACCTGCTGGACAACAAGGAATCGCGGCTCGATGTTGATCCTGTTCTCACCTATCTCACAACCAATCGACCGAGTTTCAAATCTGAGGAGATCAAGGCGGCCGAGGCGATCGAGGCACTGATTGCCGACCGCAAGAACCTCCGGCACGGAGAGTGGCGAAAAAGCCAGGAGCAGTTTTGCGAGGCCGTCGAATGGAACGACTTTGGCAAGTCTGTGTTCGCCATCAAGGCACGCAAGAAGGCGCCGACTCTAAGTCAGCGGACCCGCGATTTCATAAGAGACGAGTATCCTGACCGACTCGATGAAGCGACAGCGACTTATCTCGACGAGCTCGAGGCCGGTACGAATTCCCCCGAGCAGGACCAAGACTTCTTCGCGAATTGGCAGGACCCGATTCGTACGATCAAGGACAAGAAACTCTACGAGTCTTGGCGACGCCACTTATTCACCGATGAAGTGAGAGAAGCTGACCTTCTGTCGGTGATGGTAAAAGGCATTCGATCGCTACTCATCAAGAATGCGTCTGACGATGGCGTTATCGCATCGAACGCCATCATCAACATTAAGATCAAAAACGCCGAAAGGACATCGGCGTGGGCTGACCTGAATCCTCGGCTAGTAAATCTACTTCAGCTGGAAGGGCGACTGATCGAGAAATCGCTCGGCCAACATGTTCGGTTTGAGTTTGGCAAGTGGCTCGAGGCCAAGGGCGAGAACACTGGACAGAGTGTGCCAGCAAATCAAATCGAGTTCGAACTGCGGCTGGAAATAGATGGTGAGGTAAGCCCGACACAGGTTCGGATGTTCTGGCAACCAGGACATCAAAGCATGGCACTTAGCTGGCCAGAAGACATCGCCGAGATCAAGAAGGGCGCGGCTGGTGGATGCGCACGCTACGTGGCCGCTCCGTTCGATCTTAAGCAAGGAGGTACGGTCGGCGGGATGCCAGCATCCTTGCGCGACACCTCCAGCTTCATTGACGTCGCTGGCACCGAAAAAGGCCGGATGGCCAATCCGACCGAATACGGGGTCGATGACGATGTGTTCGCGATCATAGCGGACCGGCTCAACCGCGCCGTTGACGCACGCACTATCGATGCGAGTGCGCGTGACGTCGTGGGCGCCGCTCTTGAAGAGTTCCGCAATGCCTATTCCGCGGCTCTTCTGCACCTGCACGACGATCCGTCAACGCTCTATGGGACCGATCTCATCGAAGCCCAAGCGAGCACGTTTGGACGACTTTGTGACGTGGCCCGTGCAAAGCTCGCACATACGAATTCGGTTCGCGAAACCCTTTTGCGCCCAATCGTTGAGTTTGCGATTCTGCATGCGAGCAATGGACTAGCAGCAATCATTCCGGCCTGGCATCCGCTTCGGCTTCTCGAACGGAAGGTCAAAGCACAGGATCTTGCCCTTTTTGTTGATCTGGCCATTCGAAACGAAAACACGTCAGTGGATGGGTTGGAGCGGGCCGCTGATGAACAACAAGGCATCTTTGGGCAGTGGTTTTTCCCAAAGATCGTCTCGATGGGACTTGCTCCGTTCGTGACCGTCGAGGATTGCGGCGGATACAGCCTCGCAGTTCCGGTCGACTCCAAGCTTTCGAGCGAACAGAAACTTGAATCTACGGCGGAGATTGCGTGCAAGCAATTTATGAACGCATCGGACCGCTTTATTGAGCTTAACCCTCACGAGGAGGGAAACTTCTCGACGGCACTTTACAATGCCGATGCGGTTAGCCTCGCCGGTCTAGTGGCCAAAGAGCTCGAGAAACGCATGAGCCAAAAGAGCCATCTCCGTGCTAGCCTGCTTATCACGCATGACAGTCCGGAGCGCCTTAGGGACGTTTATGCCAAGCAGAACACACGCTTAAGCGGAAGTAATCTGGACGAAGTCACGGAGGGATTTCTTTCGCGCCTGCGGGTGGGAGTCGGCAAGGGTGAGACAGTCGAAGTTGGGCGCCGTAGCAATATAGACGTCGTCTATCTTCACGATGCCTATTACAAGCACGCAACGATGGCTTGGGAGTTTGTTGAGGGCACCTCCGAGAGGTTACCCGAAGCGATCGACTTTCGTAATGCCGCGCTGCCTCGCAGGCGGACGGATTCCGACGCCTTGGGCAATCTCGCAACACAAGCGATTGAGGTTTACATGATGGCGTCGCGACCGCCGCGTGCGGCCGCGCAATTCACGGACCTCTGCTATGTCGCGGCAAACGACACGCGGGTAATCCCAGACGAGTCTCGGATCGTTCCGATCCAGCGTATTAATTGGGACAACCAAGACATTTCCCGGACAATCCGCCGCGCCCACGAATTGGGGGAGTGGGTCATCAGCGTAGATACGATGTCGAGCCGGCAGATGTTGGCATCGAACGGGATCAAGGTCATCCGTGACGTGCAATTGCCAGATGCTGATATGCGCGTGCTGGTATCGTCACGTGAACCCAGTCCAAATCTCGTTCGGCACTTGCGATTGGACTTCGAGTCCATGCAGGATCAATATTTGAGCCAGAATGCAGCGCCGTTGGCGCAGACTTCCATCGCGACGGTAGTCGAGGTTTGCGGTCAAAAGATCCTGTCGTCGGCGAAGTCGAGAACGACTGCACGGGAGATCATGGGCCTTGCCGCGGCCACCAGCATCATCAACCTCGAAAAGACTGTGGGGGACGTTCGCCCAGTGTGGTTTTCACTGGACGACAATCAGGCATTCTTCGGGCTGAAGGGCCGGATGGCGGACACTCTGGCATTGGCGATCCGCAAGGAAGCCGACAGGTTCGTTGTCGCAATGACCGTTGTAGAGGCCAAATGCGTTGGGCAAGCGTCCGAGGCGATCGAAGCGAAGTCAAGCCGCGACCAGGTCGCCTCAACCCTTGCGACGATTGAGGCCAATTTTGTCACGCAAAAGGACATCATGGCCAAGCGGGCTTGGGGGCGGCAGCTGCTTTTTTTGATGTCGCTTCGGCCAGACTACATTCACTTCTTCACGGACAACTCACAGTTGGAAGAGTTCCGACAAGCTATTGCCGATGGAGAGGTTGACTATTCGGTTGATGGGCGCTCGGTCGTTGTCGTCCATGATGACGTGTCCTTGCCGGAGGACATACGAGTCCGCGCCTCGGAGAAGAATGACGCCGTTGTGCAGTACACGATCAAGCAGCGAAGCTTCTCGCAACTCATGCAGCATCTCGAAGATCCCACGACGGCTCCCGTGCCACCGTTGCCTTCGATGCCGGCGGGTCACGCCTCAGCATTGCCCTCGCAGCGTGAGGTGGTTTCCGCTCCACTCCCCAAATCCGACGAAGGGACTGACGAACGATCAGCCGTCTGTGACCAGACGGCTGCGCCCGAATCTGAAAACCCATCTGCAGTGGATGTTGCGACGGGGTCGGAAGTCTCCGAAGTGGACGATGCAGCGCCGGCGATTCAGGAGATCGAACGCAATAAGGCTCTACCTGCTGAGCTCGAAGATGTTCTTCGGGAAATCGCGACACGGAAAGGTTATGGCGACCAAGTAGAAGCCGAGGCAGAGTTTGCAGATGTCACCGCAGTCAATCTTCAGGCAGCGCTCACCGATTTTGGAATGACAGCTCGGTTTTCAGAGCCACGCACGATTTCGACGCCCAACGGGGTTTTGGTGGGTTTCGCCGGCCATAACACCCTGACCGTATCAAAGCTCAATCAAAAGCTGCTGGAGCTAAAGACGACGCATGGCCTTGACGTCACCGACATCCGAACGGGGCTCGGGCGCATCTCACTTTTTGTGGCGGCGCAAAAGCGAAGAGTTGTTGATCTGGCTCGGGTCTGGCTCGAAGCGAAGTGGCCGAACTCTGCGCCTCAGGAAACCTCCAGCTTTCTTTTGGGCTTGCGTGAGGACACCGGCGAACCACTTTGGCTGAATCTGCGCGGTGCGTTCGGCGGCAATGAAGAACATGCGCCACATACACTGATCGCCGGGGAGACTGGCAGCGGGAAGGGTGTGCTCACGCAGAACTTGCTCCTGCAGATGATCGCTCTGAACTCCCCGGAAAGCCTTAAACTGTACCTGATAGATCCCAAAATGGGCGTTGATTTCCCTTGGATCAGCGATGCTCCACATATGGCTCATGATATCATCACCGACCAGGATGAAGCTGAACAGGTACTCAATACGATCGTCGCCGAAATGGATCGACGGTATGAGCTGATCAAGGCAAAACGTGTTCCCAAAATATCTGAGTATAACAATATTGTGCCCCCACAGGATCGCCTGCCGTACATCTTCGTCATTCATGACGAGATGGCCGATTGGATGGCAAGTTCTGACGAGTACCGGAGAGTCATCCAGAGCACGATGACCCGTCTTGCTTCCAAAGCGCGTGCCTGTGGAATTCACGTCGTAATGATCACCCAGCGAGCCGCTCAAGACGCCATACCGCCCGGCATTCGAGACAATCTGGGGAATCGCTTGATTTTGAAGGTTGCCAGCGAGGCAGGATCGAACCTTGCGCTCGGTATGCGTGGTGCGGAGCGACTTCTCGGCAAAGGGCATCTTGCCGCCAGGCTCGCTGGCGACAAACCCGCCGGTGAGGAGTATTTTGTGGCGCAGGTGCCGTTTGGTTCTACCGAAGAACTCGCCCGTTATGCGGAAGTCTTAATAAATAGAGATTGGTCATCGACTTCACGGACAAGCACTAGCTAGGGCGACGTAAAAATTGTCAGTTCACGGGGGGACAATCTGGTATGGTTGGCGAAGGTGATGAAGAGGAAGTCCTGAGCCCGCTTGCTGCGGCTCACTACCTCGGCATCACCTCTGAATTGCTGTTTCAATACACAAAGAAAAGATTCGCGAAATCCAGCGGTCTGCGCGCGCTCAACACTATCGAGAAATCTGGTTCGACGCATTTTTCGAAAAACGAACTTGACGCATTTAATGAAATTTTATCCGGCCCCTGGCCAACCACGGATGATCGGCGTCCGACCATACCGAAAGCAATTCTCGACCACCTTCGAGCTGAGTCGTCTAATCAGTGCGCGCGGTGTGGAAGTGGGATCGGTGTAGATACCGCGCATATTGTGCCGTGGGCTGAGAGCCAATCCCACCACCATGCAAATCTCATCCGCTTATGTTCAGCGTGTCATCGAGAGCATGACGCTCAGAATAGTCTGTCGACAGGTGAATTAAGAGCCCTCAAGGAAGCGATAGTCGAGCGTACCCGCACAAATCTGATGATGCGTATGCAAGTGACTTCACCAATAACCGGTGGACCGCGTCCCATCGCAAATTTTGTCGGACGCGAGTCCGAGCGGTCGATCCTGATCGACGCGCTGCGCTCAGGGCGGTCAACTATGATCACCGGCGTTGGCGGCATTGGTAAAACAGAGCTGCTTGTTCAGGCACTCTGCGCTGCCGAAACAGGGCGTCCAGTTTTTTGGATCGATGTCGAGCTATTCCGATCACCGACTGATGTTCTTGCAGCGCTCAGGATAGCACTCGGCAGCGGCGGGGTGGCGTGTCCGGGGGAGAATGTGGCAACACGATTGGACACGTTGCAAGCTTGCGTCGTGTTTGACGGTGTTGAGCGCATGGCTTTCGATGATGTCGATACATTCGAGGACGCCGTAATCGCACTTATCAGCGCAACCTCGCAAACGCAATTTGTAGTGACAAGCCAAGTAATACTGCATGGACTTGTGGTTGATACGCGCCTTAAAATCGGGAGACTAGACGAGGTTGCCAGCCAAGAACTGCTTGAGAGTTTCCGACCTGTCGAGCAAGTGCCTGAGCGCGATGATGACACGGCCCTACTGGCATTTTGTGGGGGGCATGCCCTGACCCTTCGTTTGGCCGCTGCTCTGCGGGACCACTACGGAGGAGCGAACCAAGCGTTGACTGCTATCAATGCCAATGGCGTAGCAGCGATAAGTCTCCCTGCGCGCAAGCTTCAGAGCCCCCGCACATCGCTCGAACTCTGCTTGCAAACCGCCTACAACGCTTTGTCGGATGATGCACAGCACCTTTTGTGGGCACTCTCGGAGGCGCCTGCTGGCGTCTTTACACACTATCTTGAGGGGGATTGGCTGGAGCTTGGCAATCCAGTCGAGGCATTGGCGGAACTTCGCCGGTGGCACCTTGTGGAATTTGCGCGAGTTCATGAAAGCATGACGCGTACTCAAGTTCTGCGACCGATTCGAGCATTCGCAATTGAGGCCGCACAGAAAAACGATTCATCTAGCTATGATGCGGTCGTCGATCGTCTCGCCCGTGCCTTCCAAATGATTGTCGCTGTCCTCGAGCTCAAGTACGACGACCCCAACGAGACGGCTTACGTAATCTCGCGCTACGAGGATGAGCTTCCCAATTTTCTGCACCTCCTGGAGTTGGCGCGAGCTAACCGAGCAAATACGGAACTCGGGCTAGTAGCGATCTCGATTGTTCGCGCGATGATGCGCTATTTTTTTGTGCGGAGACTGCCCGAACAGGGAGCACGTGTGATGCACGATGCCGCAGAGTTGGCTATCTCAAGCGGCAACGCGGAGCGCGCCAGCGGGCTGATATTGCAATTAATCGCGCTGGCCAGTCGCGCCGAAGATGCGGAGCTGCAGCAGGCTGGGCTCGCGTTGGCAGGTGAGCTTGAGAAACAGACCGATGACATCGAAGTACGCGCGGACATCGCCATGTGCCGAGCAATTGCCGCACGTGAAGAGAACGATCAACTAGCCGCAGAACGGCATGCACGAGCCGCTTTCGAAGCCTACAGCAGTCAGCTTCGCACAGCCATGGCCGAACTAGATGGGAATTCCGGTGAGCAGAGTGAGAAAAAACTCGCGCTTGATGAGATCCACAACGACATTTCGCATGCACTGGGTTTGCTCGGTTCTGCCCTTCTCCCGCAACAACGATACGAGGAAGCCCGAAGGGCCTATCGTCATTCTCTGAATCATGAGCGCGGCGCATCCATTGGGGTCAATCGAGGCCAAACGCTCCATCAAATTGGCAACTGCGAGTGCCACCTAGGGCGATTCAATGAGGCTGCAAAGCTCTATCTCGAGGCCGCAGAGATTTTTCACTTTGTTGGAATGGAGGAGTATCTCAGCAATGCGCTTGGTGAGTTAGGCTACGTACTACTCGATATCGACGACGACTTTCCGCTGGATGCACTGGATGTACAGATTATCGACGCCGCAATGTCTGACCTCGCAAAGGACATTGGGCGAGTTTTTGCCCCGGATCGACCCATCGAACATGCTCGCGCGATTGGCATGGTCCGTAAGACGTTTGGTTTCATTTCTTTAGCAAGTATATCCAAACACGGACGGATGCTTGATGATTTTTGCATCACGCTTGCCAACGAACGGCTTCTACCCCTTGGCCGACAAATTGAGCAAGGCGAGCGTGATCAGGGCGAGCGCTTCCCGTTGGCGATGATGGACATTGCCTTACGGTTGGGATTCTACGCGGCTGAGGCAGAACGAGCTCTTGTTGAAGATGGCGATATCACCCGGGAAATAATTAACGAAATGCTGATGACGGTTTGTAACGCTCACGATTGGGTTCGTAACGTCGTGCGAATTGTCGATTGGCTTGCAATACTGCTGTCGCGCAGATGGCGATTCACAGGCGTCAACCCTGATCGCTTGCACGAATTTGTTCAAAATTACGACGACGACACCATTGATTATCTTGATCTAGAGCGCCGAAATGATGGTAGTGTTTAGGGTAAGATCTTGTCATCATGGCAGCGCCAATAGTTCACGATCATCAAAGCAACGAGGCTGAGTTCGTCACAGAGGCGGACTGGATTCCGGGCTTCTGGAACTATCTTCTCGACCTTGATCGTGACGATCTCATTGCCGAGCTGATCCAGAACGACCTCGATCAGGATGCCACGCGCACCGTCATCACGTTCGGGCCGGATCACGTTGTTTGCGAGGGAAACGGCAGGCAGGTCGAGACTGATGGGTGGAAGCGGTTGCGCAAAATCCAGGGCGCCGGGGACAGCGTGCCCGCAAAGCGCGGCAAGATCGGGGTTAAGAACCACGGCCTAAAGACCGCCTTCACCATCGGCGATGAAATCCGCCTCCTGTCCGCAGGCAAGGCAATAGTCCAGACGCTTTACGCGAATGGGCTCAACAAGCCGCCGCATCCGGGCGCATCAGCGGCGCCGTCGCCGGACCCGCTAGCGCCCGCAGAGGGGTGCCGGATAGTTATCCGATACAGGAGCACGGCGATCGAACCTCCACACGGCGAAGCCAACGTGCTTGGCGCGACCGGTGACGAAGACATAGACAAGCTCTTTCTTTCTGCCTGCGCTAGCGCCCCGGAACAATTCGCCGGAATCGTTTCCCCGGAGGTAGCCCCGCGCTATGAGATCGTGCTGCGCCATTGGCGCTTGGGCGAGGCGCGGTTTGAATTTTCCTGCACAAAACCCCGCAAGATCGGGAAGCGGATAGAGCTCTTCCGCCGCCGCTGCACTGCGAGCGGCACGGTCTCGGGCCTGCCGGAGGGATTGCGGGAACAGGCCGCCCGCCGGCTCGTTCCACTCAAAGGAAGATTGCGCCAGCGAGTCGCCGATTTCTTCCGGCGCGGCAACCGGTTCTTTGTCGAAGTATCATGGCCGGTCGATGGCAACGGCAAGCCCAGGACCGGTACCGGGCGGTTCCGCTATCCAATCGGCTACCCGGCGGACTCCCACCAGGCGCGAACGGGCCACGGAGCTTATTTCAATGCGCCGATCGCCTCGGACAACAAGCGGCACGGCCCTGCCCGGAACGAGGCTACCAACGGAGAGCTGCGCGCGGCCTGTGAGGCGCTCCTTATCGACGTGCTCGTGTGCTACGCCGTTCGCCGCTGGGGACCGGACGGGCTAAACCCGCTGGTTCCAAGCCCCGGCGCGGATAACCAGGATGAGGCCGTCCGGCCCTTGCTTGCGGCCCTTGCAAGTCAGGGCGCCGTGCCAACGCTCACCTGGACTGCCGCCACGGCCTTGTTAGAGCCGAAGGCGCGCACGAAGACTGCGCCTCGCCGAACAGCGCTTCCGCGAGGCGCGGCCGGGGCGCGGCGCTACCGCTTCATCATTCCCACTCCCACATGGCCGTCCGAGACGGTCGATCGCGCGCTTTCGATTATTGCTCCGCGGTCAGAGTTGCAGCTCCATCCCCGCACGCACGCCGCCATTACGGCGCTGCTGACGGACCAGAAGACCAGCGGCTTTGGCCAAAGCTTCGTTACCTTTGACCAGCAGGACGCCTTCAGCCGTCTCACCGATGGCGGCAACGACTATTTTGCCGGCCTCGTCGGCGCGGAAGCCGAGCTTGCCGTTCCGTTTATTGCGCATGCCTACCTAGATGTGATCCACGCGGCGCTCGCCCAAGACTCGTGCGACGACGATACCGGAGAAGAGCTGCAAAAGGCTTTGACGCTTCCCGAGCAAAGCGGTCAGCCTGTGCCGTTTCAGGCGCTGCACTCGAGCGCAGTTCTGCCCTCGGACGTGCCCGGCCTGACCTTTCCTCCCATCCTGCATCCTGCGCTTGCCGGCCATCCGCTGTTCAGGCGGCGCACCTGGCGCCGGCCCCGCTACACGATGGAAAATTTTCTCCAGAGCGGCACGCTTCAGAGCGCGGACGAAGAGACGCGCCGGCTGTTCTGGAGCTGGCTGCGGCGCAACGAGCGCCGGATCACCCCTCGCGAGCGTCCGAAGCTGGCTGATATTCCAGTTTGGCCGGACGAGACCGGCGAACTTTGTATCTTGGGCTCGCTTTGCGATCCCCGTTCGCGGCGTGCGGGCGCAGTGCTTCGCGAATTCGTCAGACAGCCGCATGAACAGGTTCGCCGCTCAAGACTCGTTTCTGCCAGCGGCAAGGCGCGCACGACAATCCGACGCAGCCCGTCCGAAGAGGAAGTCACGGCCTGGCTCAATGAGCGGATGGCGCTCTTTCCGCCGGGCGTGACGCCGGATGCGCAGACACTCACGGCCTTGCGCAAATTCGAGGCCGACCTCGCCATCCTCCTTCAGGATGCCGTCATTGCACGCATCCTGAAGGGCGCGAACGCGAACTTGCCGGCGCTGGCGCAAGACGGCTCAATCCAAGAGCGCGCTGCCCTTGTCATGCCCAGCGGCGCCATCGACCGCCTCAAGCTTCCTGCGCGGTTCCTTCTCCGGACCAAGAAGCACGCAGCCGCACTCGACAGGCTCTCTCCGGCGCCGCGCCAGCCAATAATGCCGATGCTCATCGACGCCTTCGCCGAAGACGGCGCAAACTTCGCTGCGCTGCAACCCCGTCTCCAGCAATTTATGGGTCTGACCGAGGCGGATGATGAATACCGGTCCCGGCTTGCGGCCTTGCCGATTATCCCAATGCACGGCGGCCCTGTGCCGCCTTCCGTGCTCGCTTTCACCGGCACACGAGGCGATTACTGGGGCGCCTGGAAACAGCGCCTTCCAGGCAAGGGTCTTTCGCAGGAAGACCAGCGACGCTACCGCGAGGCCGGCGTTACCTCATCAATGCCCGACAGGGAAACAAGCCGCGCCTTCTTCACATGGCTTGCGGAGCAGGATGAATCCGTCCTTCAGCGCCACGTCTCTTGTGTTCTGCGTCATATCCTTCATCGGGACGGACCGATGCATTGGGCAGACATCTTCACCGACATTCCGTTTGTTCCCGCCCGCAGCCGCGACGGATTCCATCTCCTGTCCTTGCGCAGCGCCCAACGGCGCGCTGTCTTCTTGCCGGACGCCGAAGATGTTGCCGACTCCATCGCTCAGCACGATCCGGGCGTCCTGTTTGTCATTGACCATGTCAGGGAAGTGTCCGAACCCGTCAGGGGGCCGCTTCGCAGCCTCGGAGTCAGATCGCTTCGCGAGGCGCTCAAGGAACCGGAGTCGGTATCCGCAGCTGGTGATACGGTGCCTGCCGGAGCGGACCTCGCTGAAAGGCTCCAGGCGCTGCGCACTGCACACTTCCGCCGCACCTTTCTCAAACGCCTTGCCAGGCTGGGAGTGGAGCCAGAACTTGTCTGGCATGACTGGCACGACCGACTTTCCCGGATCAGGGAAATTCGTTTCGCAGAGAGGGTGGAGGCGCATTACCGGTTTCGGGGCAGGCTCTACCCGGTGCCTGCGGATGGCGGTTTTGATCCCGCTTCCGGTACGTTCTGGATGAGGAGCGGCCCGGACATTGCGCTCAGCAGCCTCTACGAAACGATCGCCGCGCAACTTGTATTCAAGCCCGCGGCCCGCCCGGTGCACTGCCTTTCGCTGGAACGCGCGCTCGATCTTGAAATCCGCGATCCAAGCTATGGAGCACGGCGCGGTGCGACGAGTGACCACGACGACGATGATATAGCCGCAGGCGCCGGAGACATAGACGCCGGATCGGACGCTGACGGTGAAGCGAGCGACGGCGAGACCGATCCCGGCGAAGCAGTGTTCGGGCATTCTCCCTTCGAACCGGACCCATCCCGCAATACGCCGCGTCCCGGACCGATCTCATCAAGCCCGACCGGCGCTTCACGCCGTTCGGGGCGCAGCGGCAACGGCGGTAGCAGGCCCGGTTCAGAGACAAAGCCCGCGCCAGAGCTGGAACTGGAACATATCGAGGCGCTCAAACGCGGTCACTACGCGAGCCATTGCCAGATGTGCCTGTGCGAGCGTTTGCCGCGCGAGCTTGCGCCACCCGGCAGCTACATCCAGTGGGAAGAAGTTCGCCGGCGCGTCGTTGAAGCGCACCATGTCGATTTGAAGTCCGCCGGGGGCGCACGCCATGCGGGCAATCTGATCCTGCTGTGCAAGCTTCATCACGACAATTTCGGGCGACGGCTCACACGGGCGGCCATCACCGAAGCGCTTAACGGCGACACCACGGACAAGGTCATTCGGTTCGGCCTGGACGGCGAAGCCGTCACCGAAGTTCAAGGTCGCCAGATCGAGCTGATGATTCCGGACAGCGGAGAGGTCGTCGAAATCTTCTTTACCGCCCAGCATGCCGACTACTGGCTTTCCCAGTCCAGACCACTCGCAGATGCGGCCGATTTGGTGACGCCTCCCGGTCAGTCTGCGACCGACCGACATTTGTAATGCGTAAAGGGCCTCCGGGCTCAATCGGCTCAGACGACCACCTTGATCGAATGTCGGTATCGGTGGTTGCGGGCCCCCGCAACCAACAAAACCACGTAATACCAAAGCCTTACGCCTCGCATCACGCGAGGCTTTTTGCTTATGTGGGATCCACATCAACGCCACTTCAACGTTTGACGAGTCTGATGTGACCCCCGGATCCGCGGGAGCTATGATCCCGAGGCGCTGGCGCGGCTGATCCGGGGTCTGACGGCGTGATCCCGGTGCTGTGACCCCCGAGGTTCATCCAGCCGATGCCGGAGTCCGAGTGTGAATTTGGCGCAGTTGCGCCGTCGGCATGCCTGCCTCCTGTTCCTTGATCATCCCGATAATCTGCGCCTCGGTGAAACGGCCCTTTCGCATTCGACTGCTCCTTCAAGGTTGGGCAGACTCTACATCATGGCGAGGGATTTCGAGGGGCGGCAGAGCACAGGCTTTTCCGGGGGCACTTTGACCCGGGCGCAAATCTTGTTGCGTCGGGATGAAGGGAATTCACAAACTGCCTCGATTTATTGAATTACTCGCTGGGCTGTTTGAGGCTTAATTGACTCAGAAACAGCGGACCGGGCCATGCGAAAACGCAGCGGAGGGCATCAAGGTAAAAAGCACCGGATCGATGTCGAGATTGCGCGCGCAACCTTGGCCTCGGGCGGGCAACTGCTTCCCTTGACTGCTGAAAAGCTCAAACAGGTGACGGATTGCGCATTCGACATTCTCGAATCGATTGGACTGGCCGGCCTTTCGGCAGAGATGACCGCACTCGCGTTGCAACGCGGAGCTAATCTTCGCACTGACGGTCGGTTGTGCTTTGCCCGCTCCATCGTGAAAGACGCGCTGGAACGCGCGCCGAGATTGGTGAAACTGCCGGGGTTCACGGTTGGGTATGACCTGCAGGTTGGGCGCGGGCGCGTTCATATCGGCACCGGTGGCGCGGCGGTGCAGATGCTGGATGCTGCGACTGGTTCATATCGGGACTCAACGCTTGCTGATCTATATGACTTGATGCGGGTGTTGGAGGCTTCGCCTAATATTCACTACGGCGTGCGCCCTGTGGTTGCCCGCGACATCACCGACCCACTCGCACTCGACCTGAACACGGCCTTCGCCTGCATGAAAGCCACCGCAAAACCGATTGGCATCAGCTTTTGCGACTCAGGCCATGTGCGGCCGATCGTAGATATGTTCGATCTGGCGCTAGGCGGTACCGGGCGCTTTTCCGAGCGTCCGTTTTGCCTGGCGGTGATCGTGCATGTCGTGCCGCCGCTACGCTTTGCCGCCGAGGGAATCGAGACGTTGAAGGCGGCCATAGATGCCGGGATGATCCCACAGATCTGTTCTGCCGGGCAGGCAGGTGCGACCAGTCCGGTGACCCTGGCGGGCGCATTGGCCCAGGGGCTCGCCGAAAGCCTGGCTGGGCTGATGATTGTGGACGCGGTCAAGCCTGGCGCGCCGTGCATCTATGCCTTCATGCCTTTCATCTCGGATCTCAGGACCGGCGCGATGACCGGCGGCAGCGGTGAAGCCGCGATTGCCAACGCGGCTGCAGCACAGCTGCTGGCTCACCTTGGTCTGCCGTCAACAGTTTCGGCGGGCATGACGGATGCCAAGACGCCGGATGCGCAGGCGGGCTACGAAAAGGGATATACCGTGGCCCTCGCGGCGCTGGCTGGGGCGGATATGATCAACCTGTCCGTAGGAATGTTGGGGTCGATCATGGTCGCCAGTCCGGAGGCAATGGTTATCGACGACGACATGTGTGGCGCTATCCTTCGGGCCGTCCGGGGTATCGAGGTCTCTCCGCAGACCTTGGACATCACCGTGATTGAGCGCGTGGTGACCGAGGACGGGCACTATTTGGGTGAGGCCGAAACGCTGAAACGAATGAAGACGGAGTATCACTACCCGTCTCTGGCGGACCGGCAGAGCGTGAGCGACTGGGTGAATGCCGGACGCCAGACCATTCTGGACCGGGCTCGGGTTCGGGTTGCCGATATTCTGGCGGCGCCCGGGTCGCGCCATTTGAGCGTCGAGGCCGAAGACCTCATACGCGCGACCTTTCCGATCAGACTGAACCGGTAGGAGGCTTCATGCAGGTTTTTCGCAGTATGATCATTGACGCACCGATCGACAAAGTCTGGGCTGCGATCCGGTTGTTTGACGGAGTGGCGGCGTGGAACCCGGGCGTGAAAACCGCTCGAATGGAGACCGGGACAGCAACGACCGCAGGCTCCATCCGGCATCTGGATATCGCCGACGGTTCCGTCTTTCGCGAAACCCTGCTGGCCCATTCGGATGCCGAGCATTCCTACACTTACGATATATTGCAAAGCCCATTGCCGGTGCGCCGTTACACTTCGACCCATCGGCTCATCGCGGTGACGCACACCGATCAGACGTTGAGCTGCTGGGAGAGCGGCTTTGAGTGTGATGCCGCGCAGGCGGCAGCGATGGAGTGCGTTGTAGGAGACGGCATCTACATTAACGCGATGGCGGGTCTGGCCGCCTATCTGAAGGAGAACTGCGATGCCTGACACCCTTGCGCCCCGTGCCGTTATCGGCGTGATGACGCCAGCGATGAACACGGTCATTCAGCCGGAACTCGATCTGCTGCGGCCGCCCGGTGTGACCAATCAGATGCAACGGTTCCGACTTGGCGGAAGTGCCGTTTCGGACGATCTGGATGAAGAGGCTGCCAAGCTGATGGACTGCCGGCCGGTGGCCATTGCGATTGGCCTGACCACCGATGCAGGATCTGGCGGGCCAGAGAGGCTCGCGCATCGTTGCAAGGGGCTCTCCGCGGCGTTGGGCGTTCCCGTGCTGAACGCCTCGGCGGCGGACTATGCGGCACTAGCCGCCTTTGGCGCCAAAAGACTGGCCGTGGTGACCCCCTTCAACGCCGCTATCGATGCCGTCGTAAAAGCCAATACCGAAGCGGCGGGTTTTGAAGTGGTTGCAATCAAGGGGACCGAAGCCCCGACGCTGCCGCAGATATGCGAAACGCCGCTGGCGGATATTCGCCGTGTTTTTGCTGAAGTAGCCGCGAGCGACTGCGATGCGGTCCTCCAGGTCGGGACAGCCCTTCCGGTGGTCGCCTTGATTGCAGAGTTGGAAGCCGAACACGGGCGCCCCGTCGTCGCCTGCAATGCGGCAGTTTACTGGCAGACCCTGCGCACCGCAGGGGTCACCGATGCGATCAAAGGCTATGGCCGCTTGTTCGAGGAACACTGAATGCGGTCCCATGTGCAGGTCGCGGTCATTGGCGGTGGTGCGGTGGGCGCGGCCATCCTGTGGCATCTGGCCGAGGCGGGAATCTCCGATACCCTGTTGATCGAGAAGAACGAACTGACCGCGGGTTCGACCTGGCACGCGGCAGGCAACATTCCGACCTATGCCAATTCATGGCTTGGCATGCGTGCGGGCAACTACGCCTGGCGCCTGTACAAGGAGATCGCCAAGGATCCCGCCGCCCCGATTACCTATCGACATACCGGTGCCATCTGGCCCGCGCATACACCTCAGCGGATGGAGCTGTTTCAGCACCTGTGTGGCGTGTCCCGCGCGGCCGGTTTTGATCTGGGAATGCTGACGCCCGCGCAAATCGAAGCCAAACACCCCTACTGGAAGACTGATGATACCGTTCTGGGCGGCATCCACGACCCCTACGAGGGCGACATCGACCCGAGCCAGTTGACGCAGGCGCTGGTCAAGCATGCCCGCGCCAGGGGGGCAGAGGTGGCCCGCTTCACACGTGTCACCGACCTGAAGCAACGTCCGTCAGGCGACTGGGAGGTTGCGACAGACAAGGGAACGGTGATCGCCGGGACGGTGATCAATGCGGCGGGCTCCAGCGGGGGCCTGATCGGCGAAATGGCCGGGGCGCGCACACCTGTCATCACGCTGGAACACCAGTACATGGTCACCGGTCCACTGGCCGAACTGGACGCCGACCAGAGGCTGTTCCCGCTGATCCGCGACCCCGACATCCGGTTCTATCTTCGGCGCGAACGCAATGCGATGCTGCTGGGGTCTTATGCGCATGAGGGGCGTCCGGCCTGGGCGGACGGTGTGCCAGCGGACTTTGACCATCAGTTGTTCCCCGACGCTGTTGACGGCATGACGGCAGTCTTTGAGGCGGCGATGGCACATGTGCCGATGTTGGAGCGGGCCGGAGCACAGCGTTTTGTGAACGGGCCGATCCCTTATGCGCCGGATGCTCTGCCGCTGGTTGGCCCCGCAGCAGGCCTGCGGAATTTCTATCAGGCGACGGGTGTTCAGATCGGCATCACCCATTCCGCGGCCATTGGCAAAGCGATGGCAGAATGGTTGACGACCGGCGAAACGGAATGGGACCTGTCGCCTTGGGACCCGCGCCGGTTCGGCAATTGGGCAACCTCCGACTATGCCGCAGCACGCGCTTCAGAACACTATGGGCTTCAATACGCAGTTCCCTATCCTCACCGGATCATGAGATCAGGGCGTCCGCTGCAACGCACGCCTCTCTTTGCGCAGTTGCTGGCGCAAGGTGCGGTGATGGGCCAGATCGGCGGCTGGGAACGCGCCTTCTGGTTCGAACGCGACGGTGCGCGCAACACCGGTGAACTGAGTTTTCACGAGGAGCCCTGGCACGCAGCCGTCCGCGCCGAATGCGAGACTGTCCGCGATGCGGTCGGGATCATGGATCATGGCGGGTTCACCAAGTACACCGTCGAAGGACCCGGGGCGGCTGATTTCATCTCTGGCCTGTTCTGCGGGAGCTTGCCGGAAACCGGCCGCGTGCGATTGTCCTACATGCTGACACCACAAGGGCGCATCTGGTCCGAGGCGACGATCGCGCGTCTGACCGAGGACCGTTTTTTGCTCTGCGGCCCGACGCTCGCGGTCGAACGGGATTTCGACTGGCTCCACGCGCATTTGCCAGATCGGGGCGTAACGCTGGCCAAAGGCTATGCCCGCGACAGCGCTTTGCTGGTCATGGGGCCAAGTTCGCGGGATGTACTGGCTCCGCTAGCCGACGCAGATCTGAGCGCGGCGGCGGCCCCCTGGATGAGTGTGGCTGATATCCAGATCGCGGGCGTTCCGGTCACCGCCCTGCGGGTCAGCTATGTCGGCGAGTTGGGTTGGGAACTGCACGTGGCTTCGGACAACCTGAGCCAGCTTTATCAGGCGATCTGGCAAAACGGTCAGGCCGCTGCGATATGCAATTTTGGATCCTATGCACTTAACGCCATGCGAATTGAAAAAGGATACCATGGATGGGGCAGCGAGCTTGGCACCGAGTACACGCTGTTTGACGCGGGGTTGTCGAAATTCGCGAACCTTGCCAAAGGCCCGTTCACCGGCCGCGACGCCGTCGTGGCGCAAACCGCCAGAGAGCCGGAGTGGGAATTCGTCGGGCTTGAAGTGACCGATCCAGGGCCCGAACCTCTGGGCTCCGACCCGATCCTCCTGGGGGAGGAAGTGATCGGATTTGTCACTTCGGCAACCACGGGCTATCGGACCGGCAAGCAGTTGCTGCTGGGATATGTCCGGCACGGGGCCTTGGCGATGGATCAGCCTTGCCTGGTGCAGGCCTTTGGTGTCCGGCGTTCGGCAATCAGGCACGACCCTCGTGCCTATGATCCGCGCAACCTCAAGCTAAAGAACTAGCGGGACTCGTTTGGTTCAGAGATAAAGCGATCCGAGGTCGGGCGCAGATCGCATCAGCCAAATCCCCCATTGGCCTGCGCCCAATGCGCCAGCGCTGTCGCGACATTTGAAATCGGCCCTTCCTCACCGTCCTCGGAACGCGTCAAGGCGCTCCAGGGAATGTTGATCCCGTCTTCGCCAACACGCGCGCCGACAATGCGTCCGGCCCTTATCGCCGAACGTACGGCCCAACCCGCCAAAACGCTGGTGCCTTGCCCGGCGGCAACAAGTTCGACGATGGCTTCGGGCAATTCAACGGTTGCGGTCCAGCGCGGATAGCTCTCGGCAGGCCGAAACAGCCGCGCAAATTCGCGGTCAGGTTCCGGCGTCTTGGTGTAGGTGATGAAGTCTTCACCGACAATGTCAGGGCCCTTGATGAATGGCTTGTCTGCATGGCGGTGCCCCGGAGGCATGATGAACAACAGTTCATCGTCGAACAGCGGCACTTTGAGCAGGCCGATCTGCGTAGTCTCGCCCGATACCACGATCAGATCGACATGCCGGTTGGTCAGCGCCTGTACCGGTTCGCGCCCGGCCGCCGCCATCACCTGCAGGTCCACATCCGGGTGCCGCTCTCTCAGAAACGTCGCGAAATGCGGCAACCAATGATACGAACTGTAGGCTTCGACCGCGATGCGCACGACGTGTTTGACCCCCCGGTCCATGCGCCGCACATCCTGTTCGGCGCGATCAATCTCTGACAGTACCCGTTCGGCAATGGTGGCCAGATACTCTGCTGCGGGTGTCAAGCGAATGCGTTTGTGCAAACGGGCAAAAAGCACGACATCCAGCCGCCTTTCAGCCTCCCTGGTGCGGTGGGACAAGGCCGACGGCGTCACGCCCAACGCCTCTGCGGCGTCTGTAACCCGCCCATGTTCTGCAATGGCTCGGATCATTTGGAGATGGCGCAATTCCAACAACGGACCGGTTGGCATGTCTTTACCTGAATGCGTTTCACGAAACCTGATGTTTTTCTTAATTGATGTTCACGCTACTTCAAACTGATTGTGGCGGGGTGAACCCTTGGGGGAGTGTCCGATGCCTCAGACCACGTTCGGTGGAGAATCGTCTCGGCTGCGCGCGCGCGCAGATGTTGTGCTGCCAGCGGGCGGGTTTGGCAATTTTGACCCCGCCGTTGTGACAAAACGGGGTCTTGCCGGGCGCGTCTGGGATGTCGACGGCAAGGAGTACGTTGATTTTCTGCTGGGCTCCGGCCCTATGCTGGTGGGCCACGGCCACCCGGAAGTGATTGAGGCGGTCAAGGTACAATTGTCGGATGGCATCACCTTCTTTACGACGAACGAAGCCGGTATCGAACTGGCGGAAGAGATTTGCGCCGCCGTTCCGTGTGCTGAGCAGCTGCGATACGTGTCGACCGGATCGGAGGCGGACATGTACGCGATGCGCCTTGCGCGCGCGCATACCGGTCGCGACTTGATTCTGAAATTCGAAGGCGGATACCACGGCATGTCTGGCGAAGCTCTGATGAGTCTCGCACCGGAGCGGCTTGAGAATTTTCCCCTGGCAGTACCCGATTCCGCAGGTATTCCGCAAAGCACGCGGGACAGCGTCATCGTGGCGCCCTTCAATGATATCGCCTTTGCGCGCCAGATCATTTCGGAATACGCTGATCGGCTTGCGGGTGTCATTGTCGAACCCTTGCAGCGGATCGTGCCTCCGGTGCCGGGGTTTCTGGAGGTCCTGCGGGAAGAGACAGTGCGTCACGGTATCGTTTTGATCTTTGACGAGATCGTCACAGGCTTCCGGCTCGCCTACGGCGGCGCTCAGGCGCTTTATGGCGTCACCCCCGATCTGGCGACCCTTGGCAAGGTTATTGGCGGCGGGTTTCCTTTGGCTGCGATTGTGGGCTCAAGAGATCTGATGGTTCATTTCGACAAGTCAAAGGTCGGCGATGCGGGATTCACATTTCAGGTCGGAACACTCAGCGGCAACCCTGTGGCGGCAGTCGCGGGATTGAAAACCCTGGAAATACTTCGGCGAGAAGGGGCCTATGACAACATGCGCAGCGCAGGGCGACGGATCATGAATTGCCTGAAGCTCGAGGCCGAAAAGGCTTCCATTCCGGCCACGGTTGTGGGTGATCCGGTATTGTTTGACGTGGTTTTCGCCAAAGGACCGATCCTGAGCTACCGCGACACTCAATCCGCAAATTCAAAGCACAGCGCGGCCTTCAACGCCCGCCTGCGCGCAAGCGGATTGCTCAAGGCGCCGATGAAATTCTACATATCCCTGGCCCACGACGACGACGATCTGTCCCATGCTGAAATGGCCATCACCGAAGGAATGAACGCTATCGCACTGCAGTAGCGCTCTGGTCCGAGGCACAACCTTGGACCGCCGGGAGCCGGAGGTCCCGGCCTTCGATCACGGTGAGGGGCCGGCTGCGCCACCAGGATCATGGATGTCGGGCGGGACGTTGTATCCGATCGCGCTGTGAGGTCGAACCTCGTTGCAGTCTCTGCGCCAAATCCGGGGTGTCGGCGTTGGCATGGGTCCAGAGATCGAGGTCACGGGACACGAACGGCTCCGGGTATCGCCCCAGGGTCGTCTTTGCATAGCCGAACCCCGCCCGCGTCTAGCAGATCTTCCTGATCCGCGTTCAGAGGTTTCGTATTCCGGCGATCGCCCTATCCTGTCGGAAAGACCCAAGGGAGACGCCCGCATGCCCGCGCTTCAGAGAATCGTTGATTTCGCTGATGACCTCACCGCGCTTCGGCGCGATTTCCACGAGCATCCCGAGCTCGGCTTCAAGGAGGAACGCACGTCCGCAAAGGTCGCAGCCCTGATGGAGAACTGGGGAATAACAGTGACGCGCGGTATCGGGCGGACGGGCGTCGTGGGAGTCCTGGAAGGCAACCGCCCCGGACGCAGCATCGGACTGCGCGCCGATATGGATGCCTTGCCCATGGAGGAGCAGACGAACCTGCCCTATGCCTCGAAGACCCCCGGCGTCTTTCACGGTTGCGGCCATGACGGACACATCACGATGCTGCTTGGCGCCGCGCGCTATCTGTCGGAAACGCGGGATTTCGCGGGTCGCGCTGTCTTCATCTTCCAGCCGGCGGAAGAGGGGCTTGGCGGCGCGCGGGCCATGCTGGGCGACGGCCTGTTTGACCGCTTCGCGTGCGATGAGCTCTATGGGATGCACAATTCGCCCTACATCGGGCATTCCGAACTGACGATCCGTCCCGGCAAGGCGCAGGCCGGGGCGAGTTTCTTCGATATCGAGGTTCGCGGTCGGGGCAGCCACGGAGCAATGCCGCAGGTCAGCCGCGACCCGATCGTGATCGGGGCGGGTCTGGTGAAGGAGATGCAGGAGATCGTGTCGCGCAACACCGATCCGACGCATCCCGCCGTCGTCTCTGTCACGCAGTTTCATGCCGGATCAGCGTACAACGTCATTCCCGATACTGCCGTATTACGGGGTACGTTCCGTTACTTCGACGACGCCGACGGAGAAATGATAGCTGACCGCATCCGCAGGATTTGCGCTGGTTTCTCGCTGGCGCATGAGGTGGAGGTCGCGACTGACATCCGAAAGGTCTTTGGTGTGCTGTCGAACGATTCCGACCGGGTGAACGACTTGATCGAGGCGGCCGGCGACATTGTCGGCAGCAAGGCAAGCGCGAGTGCCGGACTGACCATGGGGTCGGAAGACATGGCGGATCTTCTGGCCGTGGTGCCGGGCGCGTTCTTCAACCTCGGTCACGGTGGGACAGTGCCGCTGCACAATCCCGGCTTCATGTTCGACGACACCATCCTGCCCGTCGGGGCGAGCGTTCTTGCCCGGCTTGTCGAAACGCGCGGCGGCGCTTGACGCCCGCCATCTCGCTAGCTCCCGTTTGCCTGGGGGCGCCCCGATGTCCGCATGGCGCCGATCGGTCCGCATGGCGAAGTTTTCGGTTGACCGAATCGGCAATGAGTATCAAGAGTTGCAAAAAACGGAACACTAATTCCATTTTGTGGAACACTAAGGCCCGAATGTCGATCCTGCAGAATGCTTCGGACGTGCTGAAATGCTTCGGCGATGATTGCCCTGATCTCACCGTCACGGAGGTCGTGCGGCGCCTCGGGATGCCCAAGGCGAATGCGTCGCGCCTCCTGAAGGCCATGCGGGATGCCGGAATGCTCGAGACGATCGGCAAGACCCATCGGCACCGCCCGGGCAGCTTCATGCTGGACCTTGCCGCGGCTTTCCGACGGTCGTCCGGACTGATCAGCCTGGCCGGCGATGCGGTTGCAGAGGTCAGCAATACCTTTGGACATACCGGCTACGTTTCGCTTCGCGACGGCAGGGAAGTGACCGCAGTCGCGGATTATCAGGGCACGAACGCGCTGCGCGTGGTCAGCAACATCGGCCGCCGGCTGCCCGCGCATCTCAGCGCCACGGGACGGTCGCTGCTGGCTCGGATGAAGGATGAGGAAGTCGCGACCCTCTATGCGGGTCATCCCGCCGCTAGGGACTTGCCCGCCCGGTTGGCGAAAGTGCGGCAGGATGGCTACGCGTTCTCAAGCCAGGAAACGACACCGGGTGTCGACGCCATCGCCATCGCCGTCGCGGATCCCGGCACGCAGGAAACGGTAAGCCTGTGCATCGTTTATCCCCACACGCTCGTCGATGCCAAAGGACGAAGCCAGATGATCGCGGCCCTTGCCGAAGGCGCGGCCAGGATTGCGGACGATCTGGGCGACACCGCCTTCGCGCCACCCAGAGTTTGAACGAAAGGACACCACGGATGAGCACTTCCCCAAACCGCTGGCGTGTTGGATTCGATATCGGCGGGACATTCACGGATTTCGTTCTTTATGACGCTGAGTCCGCTTCAGTGACATTGCATAAGCGCCTGACGACGCCGCATGACCCTTCTGAGGCGGCGCTTCTGGGGCTGGGGGAACTCCTTGCACTGCAGAAGATCGGCCATGCCGATGTCGCCGAGATCGTCCACGGCACCACGTTGGTGACAAATGCCATTATCGAGCAAAAGGGGGCGCCGGTTGGCCTCATCACGACACGTGGGTTCCGCGACATCCTCGAGATGGGGACTGAGCAGCGCTACGACATCTACGATCTCTACGTCGATTTTCCTGACCCGATCATGAGCCGCGACCTGCGGCTTGAGGTCGACGAACGCATGACCGCCAATGGCGACATCGCTACCCCACTCGACGAGGCGGCGGTTTGGTCGGCCGCTGAGAAGTTGGTGAGCGACGGCTGCGAGGCGATCGCGGTCGTCTTCCTGCATTCCTACGCCAACCCCACCCATGAACGGCGCGCGGCCGAGATCGTCCGCACGGCGTTTCCTGAAGTGTCCGTATCGATCTCAAGCGATGTCGCGGCCGAGATGGGTGAGTATCAACGCGCCGTGACGACATCGGCCAATGCCTTCGTGCAGCCGCTGATGCACCGTTACCTGACCAAGATCGAGAAGGCGCTCGCGAAGGCGGCGTTCAAAGGGCCGCTTCGGCTCATGCACTCGGCGGGAGGGCTCGTCTCGCTGGAAACGGCGCGTGACTTCCCGATCCGGCTTCTGGAGAGCGGACCGGCGGGCGGCGGGCTGGCGACGGCGCTGTTCGCCGACAAGGCGGGGCTGAAAGATGCAATCTCATTCGACATGGGGGGCACGACGGCAAAGGCCTGCATGATCGAGAACGGCCGGGCCGAGATCGCGCCGATGATGGAGGCCGCTCGGGTGCATCGCTTCACCAAGGGGTCGGGCCTGCCGGTCAAGGCACCGGTGATCGAGATGATCGAGATCGGCGCGGGCGGAGGGTCGGTCGCCGCGATCGACGAGGTGGGGTTGTTGAAGGTTGGGCCACATTCTGCGGGCTCCGATCCCGGGCCGGCCTGCTATGGGCTTGGCGGCGTCGAGCCGACCGTGACGGATGCGAACCTGACGCTTGGCTACTACGATCCCGGCTTTTTTCTGGGAGGCCGCATGAAGCTTGACCTTCAGGCCGCCCGCGCCGCAGTCGCCCGCGTGGCGGATCCTCTCGGCCTCACGGTTGAGGAAGCGGCGCTCGGGATTCACAAGGTCGTCGTCGAAAGCATGGCCTCGGCGGCGCGCGTGCATCTGGTGGAGCGTGGCAAGGATCCGCGCGACTATGCGATGGTCGGGTTCGGCGGCGCCGGTCCGGCGCATGCGGTTGATGTGGCGCGGGCCATGGGCATCGGTTCCGTGCTGGTCCCGCCCGCGTCAGGTGCAGCCTCGGCGCTCGGTTTCCTCGCGGCACCGCTTTCCTTCGAGGATGTCCGTTCGCTTCGGATCGAGCTGAAGCCCGGCTTCGACGCGGCTTCCGTCAACAAGTTGCTCGGCGAACTTGAAGAAGAGGGCCTGCATCATCTCAGCCGCGCCGGGATCGACCGCAAGGACGCGGTGATCGAACGCAGTGCCGACATGCGCCTTGTGGGGCAGATGCATGACATCTCGGTTCCGCTGCCCGACACCAGGCTTAGCGAAGACAATCTGCCCCTGATCCGTGACGCTTTCATTCGCGCCTATTCGGCGCGCTACGCGGAACCGTTCGAGGGCGCGCGGTTCGAAGCCGTCAACTTCCGGGTGCGAGTGGTAGGGCCAGTGCCGAAGTTGTCGCTTTCCGGTGCGGCCGGGGGCGGCGATGCGGCGGCGAAGCTGAAGGGCCATCGGCAGTGCTGGTTCGACGAGGGTGAATCCAGGACCGCCGTCTTCGACCGCTATGCGCTCGCCCCGGGGGACGAGATTGCCGGTCCCGCAATCATCGAGGAGCGCGAATCCACGACCGTCATCGGCCCGACAGACAGCGTGACGATTGACGGCGGCCTGAACCTTTGTGTGAAGATCGGCGCGCTTCGGGCTGCCGAGGATCTGGTCACGGCGGACATGTCGCGCGCAGATGCGGTCGCGCGCATCCAGTCCGATCCGATCGGGCTTGAAATCATGTGGTCGCGGCTCGTCAACGTGGTCGAGGAGATGTGGCTGACGGTCTGCCGCACCGCCTTCTCGCTGGTCATCGCCGAGGCGCAGGATTTCGCCTGCGAGCTTCTGGACAAGGACGGCGAGACGCTGGCCCACTCTCCGCGCGCGATGCCGGTCTTCAACCTGACGCTGCCGCGCGCGGTGAAGGCGCTCCTGAAGGCCTATCCGGCCGAAACGCTGAAGCCCGGTGACGTGCTGATCACCAACGATCCCTGGCTCTGCGCGGGGCATCTTTTCGACATCGCCATCGTCACCCCTGCCTTCCGCGGCGGGCGGCTGGTTGGGCTGATGGGTACGGTCGGTCACGTCTCCGACATCGGCGGCACCAAGGACTCGCTTCATGCCCGCGAGATCTATGAGGAGGGCTTGCAGATCCCGCCGATGAAGCTTTTTGACGCGGGGCGGCCGAACGAGACGCTGATCAGCCTCATCCATCAGAACGTGCGCAATGGCGAGCAGGTTTTGGGCGACATCTATTCCTTCGTCGCCGCAAACGCACTTGGCGCGGAGCGGCTGGAGGCATTCATGCACGACTACGGCTTGCACGACCTCGGCGCCTTGGCCGAGGTTGTGCAGGGTCTGTCGGAAAGGGCGATGCGCGACGCGATCCGCGCGCTACCGGACGGCGACTACCGCTCCACGATCACCAATAACCCGCTGGGCGAGAAGATCACCTACCCGGTGCTGGTGAGGGTCGCCGGCGACAGCATCACCGTCGATTTCGATGGGGTGCCGCCGCAGCTTCCGCAAGGCGGGCTGAATTCGACGCTGAACTACACTGCGGCGCATGCGACCTATCCCTTGAAATGCATGCTGACGCCGTCGGTTCGCGGCAATGCCGGCTGCTACCGCCCGTTCACCGTCAAGGCGCCGGAAGGCTCGATCCTCAACCCGACCTATCCTGCGGCGGTGAACCTGAGGACGCGGACCGGCTGGTATCTGGCGCCAAACATCTTCGCCGCCCTGTCCAGGGCCGCGCCAGGCAAGGTGCAGTCCTTCACCGGGCTTGCCGTCGCCGCCAACATCTACGGGCAGGATCGGAATGGGCAGTTCTATTCCGACATGCTCTTTTGCGGCGGTGGACAGGGCGGATCGGAACGGAAGGACGGACATTCGTCGCTGCTCTGGCCGACCTCGGCGGCGAACACCTCCATCGAACTGATGGAAAGTCGCGTGCCCGTGCTGGTGCTTGAAAAGTCCTTCCTTGCCGATAGCGGTGGCGCCGGGCGAAAGCGCGGCGGGCTTGGTCAGGTGGTTAGGTTCCGCAAGCGCGACGACGACGGGCTGGAAATGCTGGTCTCGGTCTATCCGGAAGGTGTCGACAACCCGATTCCCGGCCTTTTCGGCGGACATGCGGGTGGCGGCGCGCGGGGTGTGATCCATGCCGCCGATGGTCGGCTTCTCCGCGATTGCGGCACCGGGGCGCTGGTATCGCTGCACGATGCGGACCAGATCGTCGAGCTTGTCCTTGGCGGCGGCGCGGGTTTCGGCAACCCGGCCGAGCGCGATCAGGCTGCGGTGGCGCGCGATCTGGCACTTGGGTTCGTGACGCCCGAGCATGTGGCCGAGAACTACCGGGGTCAGACCGGAACTCCGGTCGATCCGCAGCCGAGCAAGGTCTGGGCGTGACCCGAAGGGTGCGGCCCGAATGAACCACAATCAGACGACCAACATGGAGAAAACCGATGACAGCACCTTCCCAGTTCACGATCTCCCGCCGTGGCCTTCTGGCAATGGCAGGCACCGGACTTGCTGCAACAGCCTTTCCCGCGCGGCTCTTCGCGCAGTCGGGCAACAACATCCTGATTATCGCCTCCGGTCAGGACATCCCCAACTTCGATCCGCATACCGCAACGGGCTATTCCGCGTCGTTCTTCATGCGCAATGTCTATGACCCGCTGGTCCGGGTCGCGGAAAATCCGCCCATGCCGGTGCCGGCGCTAGCCGAAAGCTGGCAGGTCAGCGAGGATGGGATGGAATACACCTTCGCGCTGAACAAGGCCGCGAAGTTCCACAGCGGCAACCCGGTCACCGCCGACGACGTGGTCTATTCGGTCCAGCGCGCCTTGCAGCTGGCCAAGGGCAATTCCTGGATGATCCGCGACATAGTGGTGCCGGAAGGCGTGGTGGCGGTCGACCCTTCGACGGTGCAGTTCACGCTCGCCGTACCGTTCGCCGCCTTCCTTCAGGTGATGCCGTGGATATTCATCGTCGAAAAGGCGGCAGTCGAAGCCAATCTGGGCGACGATTCCGGCGAGACGTGGCTGATGACCAACACCGCCGGATCCGGACCCTTCCAGGTCATGCGGTTCGAGGTTGGCACGCTTTACCATCTCGGGCGGGTGGCGGATGCCTGGCAGGCCGGAGGTGGCAACCTTGATGGCGTGATCTGGCAGATCACGCGCGAGACGGCCACCCAGCGGCTGATGCTGCAGCGGGGCGAAGCGCATGTCGCCGTCGATCTGACGAGCGAGGACATGGACGCGTTGAAGGATGCGCCGGGCGTCGTGCGGGTGATCGAGCCGGAATACCGCACCTTCTCGATCAAGATGAACACGGTGAAGGGGCCGCTTGCCGACATCAACCTGCGCAAGGCGATTTCCTACGTCACCAACTATCAGGGAATCATCGATGCGGCGGGCTATGCCGACCTGATGACCGGGCCGCTGCCGAACGGCATCCTTGGCTTCAATCCCGATCTCGAAGTTTATCGCACCGATCTTGAAAAGGCCAAGGAGTACATGGCCAAGACCGAGAAGCCGGAAGGCGGCTTGACGCTCAGGATGGTCCATGTCTCGGGGCTTGAGCAGCAGCGCCGCTGGGCGCTCATCATGCTGGACAGCCTCAAGCAGCTGAACATTGACCTGGACATCCAGCCGTTGAAGTGGCCGGACATGGTCGCCGCGTGTCAGTCGCCGGAAACCTTCCCCGACCTCTTCCCGGTCTACCAGACCGCAAACTACGGCGACCCCGACAACATCGCCTTCGCAGCCTACCATTCGTCGCGCAACGGCGGCTGGCAGAATGCGGTCTATAGCAACCCCGAAGTCGATGCGCTGATCGAGTCGGGTCGGGCCGAAATCGACCCCGAAAAACGGATCGCCATCTACGACGAGTTCCAGAAGAAAGTCGTCGAGGACGCCCCGGACATCTTCGGCGTTCTCGAACGGCGAAAGCTCGGCATGCGGGACAACGTGATGGGCTACAACTTCACGCCCGTCGCGTCAAACGCGATCGAAGCCTGGCCGCTGTCGATCGGCTGAGCCAGGGGCCGGGCGTGCTTCTTCGCGCGTCCGGCACGTTCTGCGGAAAGGCGTAGCCCATGCTTTATTTCGTCCTGCGACGGATCGTTCTGCTTGTCCCGGTTGTCATCGGCTTGACAGTGATCATGTTCGCGATCGCCCGGATACTTCCCGGCGATCCGGTGGCGCTGGCGGCAGGGCCGAATGCGACGCAGGCGGAAATCGAGGCTCTGGCGCGCGAGTTCGGATTGGATCAGCCGATCTGGACGCAGTATTTCAATTACGTCGCGGGACTTGTGCAGGGCGATCTCGGCACCTCGCTTCTAACGCGGCGTCCGGTGGCGGCGGACATCGCGGCTTATCTGCCGGCGACGCTTGAACTGGTGCTGGCGGCCATGTTCATCGCCGTCGCGGTCGGCATTCCGCTTGGTCTCGTGACTGCGGTGTGGCGCAACCGCTGGCCGGACTACCTGTCGCAAGTCGCCGCTATCGGCGCCATCTCGATGCCGCGCTTCTTTCTGGGGCTGCTCTTGCAGCTTTGTTTCGCGATGTGGCTGATGTGGCTGCCGCTTGGTGGCCGTTTGCCGATCATCGTCATCCCGCCGCCCTTCGTCACCGGATTCCTGACCATCGACACGCTCATCGCTGGCGACCTTCACGCCTTCACCACGGCCTTGCGCCACCTTGCGATGCCCGCGATCGCCATGGCGCTTTCGCCGTTGGCCACGATCATGCGCATGATGCGGGCCTCGACCATCGAGGTATTGCAGCAGGACTACGTGACTACGGCCCGCGCGCTTGGCCTGCCGCGCCGCAAGATCATCCTGAAATACGTTGCCCGCAACGCCGTGTCGGCAACGCTGACGGTGGTGGGCCTCTATTTCGGCTGGCTTCTGGGCGGCACGGTCCTGGTCGAGACGGTATTCGACTGGCCAGGGCTTGGCCTTTACGCGACCAAGGCGATCATCTCGCAGGACATGATGCCCGTCATTGGCGTGGCGCTGGTGATCGGCCTTCTTTTCGTCATCGCCAACCTCATCATCGACGTTCTTTACGGAGTCATCAATCCGAAGGTGCGCTACACATGAGCGAGATCACCGAAGCCACCCTCGATGAGCCCCTAGCCCCGCGCCAGGACAAGCTCCGCCGCGCCTTCTTCCGCTTTCGCCAAAGCAGGCTGTCGATGCTGGGCGCGGGACTCGTGGCGGTCGTCGTGTTCTTCACCATCTTCGGAACGGTGCTTGCGCCCTATCCCGAGCATGTCGCGGGCGGAGTCGCGACCTCGACACGGTTCGAGCCGCCTTCGTCCGCCCATCCCTTTGGCACGAACGAACTTGGCCAGGACGTGCTGTCCCTCGTGATGGCAGGGACCACGGTGTCGGTCCTCGCCGGGTTCGGCGTGGTGCTGATCGGTTCGGTCATCGGCACGCTTTTCGGCGCGGTTGCGGGCTTTGTCGGCGGCTGGACCGATGAGGTGCTGATGCGGTTTACCGATCTCACACTGACCATCCCGAGCCTGATCCTCGCCATGGCGATCGCCGCTGCGCTTGGCCCGGGTTTCACAAACATGGTTATCGCGATTTCGCTGTCCTGGTGGCCGGGATACGCGCGCTTGGTGCGAGGCGAGGTCCTTGCTGCGCGGGAAGAGGTTTATGTGACCGCGGCGCGCGCCATTGGCGCCAATCCGGGGCGCATCCTCTTCCGGCACATCCTGCCCAACATCGTCTCGCCGATCATCGTCAAGATGTCGCTCGACATGGGCTTCGCGATCCTGACCGTGGCCGGCCTTGGCTTCATCGGGATCGGTGTACGCCCGCCCACACCGGAATGGGGCACTCTCTTGTCCTTGTCGCGATCCTACATGCCGGACTACTGGTGGACGGCGATGGCCCCCGGCATGGCGATGTTCCTCGCCGTTTTTGGCTTCAACCTGCTGGGCGACGGGCTGCGCGACATTCTCGATCCGAAGGCGAGGCGCTGAGATGGTTCAGCCGCTGCTTTCGATCCGCAATCTGCACCTGACGATGACCAGCTTCGATGGCGAGGCATATGTGCTGAACGGCATCGACCTCGACGTCCGGCGAGGCGAAATATGGGGCCTCGTCGGTGAATCCGGCTGTGGCAAGTCGCTGACCGGACTGTCGGTGTCCCGCCTCGTGCCGGAACCACCCGCTCGCTATGGCGAAGGCGAGATCCTGTTCGAGGGACGCGACATCCTCAAGCTTCCCATGCGCGAGGTGCAGGCCCTGCGCGGCAAGCATATCGGGATGATCTTTCAGGATCCCACGACCAACCTAAACCCGGCCTACCGGATCGGCGTGCAACTTGTCGACGTGGCGCTGGCGGCGGCGAGCCATGATGCCTCGGTGCTGGATTGTCCCGCGGGCGCGGGGCGGCGCGAACGCCGCCGCGCGGCGCGCCGGCTGGCGGGCGAGATGCTGGACCGGGTGGGGATTCCCAACGCCGCGGAAAGACTCGACAACTATCCGCACGAGTTCTCTGGCGGGATGCGCCAGCGCGTGCTGATCGCGATGGCGCTGATCGGGCGGCCCGACCTCCTGATCGCGGACGAGCCGACGACCGCACTCGACGTGTCGGTGCAGGCGCAGATTCTCAAGCTCTTGAAAGGCACCGTGTCGGACCATGACATCGGCGTCATCCTGATTACCCACAACCTTGGCGTCGTCGCCGAAACCTGTAGCCACGTGGCGGTGATGTATGCGGGCAATATCGTTGAAAGCGGCCCGGTCGCGGAGGTGATCGAATCCGCCGCGCATCCCTACACGAAGGCGCTGATGGCCGCGGTCCCGACGAAGGAGTCGAAGCGAGGATCGCTCAAGGGGCTGGGCGGGACGGTCCCGAACCTGATTGCTCCGCCGCCGGGATGCCGTTTCGCGCCGCGCTGTCCCCTGGCGATCGACGCCTGCAGGCAAGCACTGCCCCCTGCGATCAACGTCCGGCAGGATCACCAGGCCGCCTGCATACGCTTGACGGAAGCCCAGGTGCTGGCCGATGTCTGAGCCCATCCTGACGATCGAGAACCTGTCCAAGATCTACGCCCCGAAGCGGACGATCTTCGGCCGCACCGCCGAGGTGCATGCGCTGAAGGACGTGTCGCTTTCGGTGATGAAGGGAGAAAGCTTCGGTCTCGTCGGCGAAAGTGGTTCGGGCAAGACGACGCTGACGCGCAGCGTTCTGCATCTTGAAACGCCGACCGCCGGGCGCATCCTGTTCGAGGGTCAGGACCTTGCGCATCTGTCGCCGGCCGAACTGCGCAGGCTGAGGGCACGCGTGCAGATAGTGTTTCAAGATCCCTATGCCTCGCTCAACCCGCGCATGTCGGTGCGTGACATCGTGACCGAACCGATGGTGGTCCATCAAGATACGCTGCGCCTGAGCCGGAAGCAGCAGGATGATCGCGCGGCCGAACTTCTGTCTCTGGTGGGACTTGGGCCGCAACACCTGGCCCGCTATCCGCACGAATTCTCCGGCGGCCAGCGGCAGCGTATCTGCATTGCCCGGGCGCTGGCCTCCGGTCCGGACCTTCTGTTGCTCGACGAGCCGACCTCGGCGCTGGACGTTTCCGTGCAGGCGCAGGTTCTCAACCTTCTGTGCGACTTGCAGGATCGCCTTGGGCTGACCTATTTCTTCATCAGCCACGACCTGTCGGTGGTGCGTTATCTTTGCAACCGCGTGGCACTCATCTATCGAGGCGAAATCGTCGAAGAGGGCGAGAGCGACCAGATCTTCGACGCGCCGGAAAGCGGTTATGCCCGGATGCTGATCGGCGCCATGCCCCAGGTGAAGGTCCGTTGTGATGCGGTTTGAAGGGGAGTATGGCTGTGCCGAAGTCCATGCGATCCACTGAATCCGACGATGAGTTTGTTCGGGACACTGGGGCCCCGCATGACGCCCGCGGCGCAGGCATCATGCTGCTGGTGCGGAATGACCTCGGGCGAAATCGCGGCCCGCACCCAGGCTGGGCGATTTACGATGCCCATGGTGCAAGGTAAGGTCATTCAGCTATGGCCACCGGGCCGGAGACGGGGCGCGGCATGCGGAGATCGGGATGGATACTGCAGAAATTTCAGCAAGATACATGCAGGCGCGCCGCATCGCAGAGGATGCTGGGGCGCTCGCGCTTGACTACTTCCGCGGCTTCGAAGGACTCTCGGTCGAGGTTAAGAGCCATCAGGATTTCGTATCCGAAGCCGACACGAATGTTGAAGCCTTCGTGAGAAAGGCGCTGGCTGCTGCATTTCCCGACGACGCCATCGTAGGCGAGGAAGATGTGCCGGTGCCGGGCACGAGCGGTTTCACATGGGTGATAGATCCGATCGACGGAACCACAAACTTCATTCATGGCATCCCCGGCTGGACCGTCGTTCTTGCCGGCGTGGTCGGCAGCCGGACAGAAGTGGGCGTCATTCATGATCCGAACCATGACGAGATGTACCACGCTCGGCGCGCTTGCGGAGCGTATTGCAACGACCGTGCTTTGTATGTCCTTAGTGGCCGTGATATCCGCACCGGATCGGTCGGCGTGGGTTTTTCGGGGCGCACGCGCGCGGGCGGGATCAAACGGCTGATCGAAGAAGTGATCAATTCAGGGGGCGTGTTCTATCGCAATGCGTCAGGCGCCCTGTCGCTCGCCTACGTGGCGAGTGGCAAGCTTCTTGGCTATGTCGAGGAACACATGAATGCCTGGGACTGCCTTGCGGGGCAGCTTCTGGTTGCTGAGGCAGGCGGCATCATTGAGGAGCAGGACGCGGCTCTGATGATCGCCCACGGCGGACGCGTGATCACCGGAACTCCGGAGGTTTTCGGCGACCTGCTCGCGATGGCGGAACGGGCCTATTCCGACCTTGCCGGCTGATCCGGCAAGTTAGCCGGTGTCGGGCACCAGCACCGGACCGGATTCGGCGAGGCCGATTTGGACAGATTGACCGACCTCATAGGAGGCGTCGACATTATCGCTGATCCCGAAGATACGGCCAAAATCCCCAGCGAACGAATATTCCATGCGCGCGCCGACATAGGTCACCTTCTCGACGGTCGCAGCAAGACCGGCGCCCGCCACGATGCGCACACGCGATGGTCGTATCGCCAGTGTGCCCTTGCCCGGCTTCAGCCCCCGCGCGGGCAGCCGGTGGCGGACAGTGCCGACGGCGACCTCGGCTGAGTCGCCGTCGATCGTGACGATCTCGCAATCGACAAGATTGGCCTCGCCGATGAAGTCCGCGACGAACGTATCGGCCGGGGCGTCGTATAGCGCCCGTGGCGGCCCGATCTGGGCGATCGCTGCATTCCTCATCACCACGATTTCATCCGACACCGCCAGCGCTTCCTCCTGGTCGTGGGTGACATACACGACAGTCAGGCCGAGGTTCTGCTGGATTTCACGGATTTCCTCGCGGACATGGCGGCGAAGCTTCGCGTCGAGGTTCGACAAGGGTTCGTCGAAAAGCAGAACCTGCGGCTCCAGCACCAGTGCACGGGCGACCGCCACCCGCTGTTGCTGGCCACCGGACAGTTCGGATGGCAGCCGCTTGCCGTAGCCATCGAGACCGACGAGCGACAGGCCAGCATCGGCGCGTTCAGTCATCTCCGATTTTGAGAAGCCCGAGAATTTCAGACCGTAGCTGACGTTTTCCATCACCGTCATATGAGGAAAGAGCGCGTAGGACTGGAACACCATGGATACGTCACGGTCGGTTGCGGGCAGGGTGGTCACATCCTTGTCGCCAATCAGGATCCGGCCTTTGGTCGCCATCTCCAGCCCGGCAATCATCCTCAGGGTTGTGGTCTTGCCACAGCCAGACGGCCCGAGAAGCGTGACGAGCTTGCCCTCGGCGATCGTCAGGCTCACATCGTTCACCGCCACCACGTCCTTGCCGTAGACCTTTGTCACATGCTCGAAAACGACCGAGGCGGCCTTGGAGTTTACTTTGGCCATCACGCCCCTCCGTGTTCGTGGGCAAGCCTGCGCCCGATCTGCGTTCTGCCGACCAGGAGTTGCAGCAGACCGACCGCCGAAAGCATCACGAAGATGAGCGCTGTCGAATAGGCGATGGCCAGGCCGTAGTCGTTGTTTTCGACCCGGCCGATGATGTAGCTCGTCGCCATGTCGTAGCGCGCGGAAACCAGGAAGATCACCGCCGAGATCGCGGTCATTGCGCGGACGAAGGAATAGACCAGCGCGGCCAGAATCGCGGGACGCAGAAGCGGCAGGATTACCGCGCGGAAGGTCTGCCAGCTGTTCGCCCCCAGCGTCAGAGAGCTTTCGTCGAGCGACTTGTCGAGTTGGCTCATCGACGCGATGCCGGCGCGAACACCAACCGGCATGTTACGGAATATGAAGCTGATCACAAGGATAAGGCCGGTTCCCGTGATCTCGATTGGCGGCACGTTGAAGGCGAGGATGTAGCTGACGCCGATGACGGTGCCCGGGATGGCGAAAGATAGCATCGTGCCGAATTCGAAGCTGCGTTTCCCCGCGAAATTCTGCCGCGTCAGAAGATAGGCGGTGATCAGCCCCATGGCCGCGGTAAGCGGGGCGGCGACAGTCGAGATCAGCATCGTGGTCCAGAAGCTGTCCCAAGCCGAGCCGGTCCAGCGGATGCCGCCTTCCTCGAGCCGGATCGAGAAGGCGGTGAGGTAGTGTTTGAACGTCAGCGTATTGTCGACGCCCCAAAGCTGCACGACCGAGCCGTAAAGGATCATCCCGTATATCACGACGGTGAAGGCCGCCCAAAGCGCCGCGATCGCATAGACCGGGACGGCAAGACCCCGCGGCATTTCGGGATGCACACCGGCATCACCTTTGCCGGTGACGGTCGTATAGCTTTTTCGGCCAAGCCAGAAGCGCTGAAGGTAGAAGGCGACGAGCGTGAAACCGAGAAGCACGATGGCGAGCACCGCGGCGCGTCCCTGATCGTATTGTGCGCCGACGATGGCAAAGAAGATCTCGGTCGACAGCACGTCGTAATTGCCGCCAAGCACCAGCGGGTTGCCGAAGTCCGCCATACTTTCGATGAAGCCCAGAAGGAAGGCATTGGCCAATCCGGGCCGCATCAGCGGGAGCGAGACGCTGCGAAACGTCTGCCAACGGTTGGCTCGCAAGGTTTGCGCCGCTTCCTCCATCGAAGGCGACACGCCCTCCACGACACCGATGAGAACCAGAAAGGCGATCGGCGTGAAGGCGAGAACCTGTGCGATGAGAATGCCGGGCAGCCCATAGACCCAGCGCGTCGGACGCACGCCCACAAGGTCCGCGAACCAGGTCGTGACAGCACCTGAAAGGCCAAAGAGCAGGATGATCGCGAGGCCGATGACAAAGGGTGGCGTGATGATCGGCAACACCGTCAGCGCCCTGAGGCCACGCTTGAAGCGAAAACCCGAGCGAGTGAGGACAAGTGCAAAGACAAGGCCAAGCAGTGTGGTGAGGATGCCGACGAGCACAGCGAGAAAGAGCGAGTTCCACGCGACCCCGCAGCGCCCGCCCGACAGGCAGCCAAGGCCCCAGATGCGGTCATCGAAGAACTTCGCCAGGAATACCAGTATGGAATAGCTGCCATCCTCGGTGATGAAGGCGGCGACCATCAGTTTCGCGATGGGGAAGAAGACAAAGATCGTGACAACCGCGATCACCCCGCCGATGGCGCCGGTCACGAAGACATCGCCGTTGATGGCGCCGCGCGCCGCGACGCCTTGGGTGAAGAGGAAGAGGAAAGATGAAGCGGCGATCAGCGCGCCGTAGCCCATCCCGTATTGCCGGTTGTCGAGGGGACCGAAAAGCGCCTCTAGCCAGCCCGCGTTCCAGCCGCGGATACCGATGCCAAGGCCTTGTGCGGTCAGCCAGGCAAAACCGAACGCGCCAGCGGCCAGCAGCTCTTTCGCGAAGACTGGGTCGGTCTTTCGGCGCCGCAGGACAAGGAGCGGTGCGATCAGCGCGGGCAGCATCGGCAGAAGCCAAAGCTTCTCGCCCTGCGCCAGAAGGAAGACCGCGGGCGCATGGTCGATATCCAGCGGCCAGCCGTCCAGAAGCCACTCGAAATGCCAGAACTCTTCCACCCCGTACCACGGCAGCAGGCAGAACCCGACCCATCCGGCGATGATCCAGAAGATCAGGACCGGATGGGTGGTCTTTTCAGACGTGACCTGGCGCACAAGGCTTACTGCGGCAGCGTCGAGACTTCGCTATCCCATTTGGCCAGCAGCCGCTTGCGCTCGTCGCTCGACCCGTACTTCTTGAAATCGTAGTCGATCAGCTTGATCGAGGACAGGTCGGGCGCTTTGTCCGAAGTCTGGGCGTTCTTGTTCGACGGCACCTGGAAAGCGTTGACCTGAAGCGCGAGGTTTTGCGCCTCTGCCGTCAGCGCCCAATCGTAGAACTGCTTCGCCTCGTCCATGTTGCGCGCGCCGGCGATGATCGACATCGACCCGATCTCGTAGCCTGTGCCCTCGCAGGGCGCGACCGTCACGATCGGGAAGCCCGCCACCGTCTGCGCGACCGCGTCATGCATGAAGACGATGCCAATTGTGGTTTCGCCCTGTCCGGCCGCCTTGATCGGCGCGGAGCCGGACTTGGTGTACTGGTTGATGTTCGCATGAAGCCGCTTCATGTAGTCGAAGCCGCCATCCTCGCCGAAAAGCTGCACCATGGTTGCCAGCGTCGTGTAGGCGGTGCCTGACGAATTGGGGTTCGCCATCTGGACCTGTCCCTTGTATTCGGGCTTGGTCAGATCCTCCCAGCATTGCGGCGCATCAAGGCCATTCGCCGCCAGGAGATCGGAGTTGTATCCGAAACCGAGCGCCCCGGAGTAGATCCCGATCGTGCGATCGCCCGCGCTCTCCGCCTGGGCGATCGACCACGGCTGCAGTTCGTCGCGTATTGGTGTGACATAGGGCTCCGTCAACTCCTCCTCGGCAGCCTGCAGATGCGGGTCTCCGGTTCCACCCCACCAGACGTCGCCCTTGGGGTTCGAGGCTTCGGCCTTGATCTGGGCGAACGTCTCGCCCGACGACTTCCGCGTCATATCGACGTCGATCCCCGTGGCATCCTCAAAACTGCGGGCCATCAGCTGGCACCATTCCTCCTGCGCGGCGCAGTAGAGACTGAGCTTCCCTGCCGCCTCGGCCATGCCGGACGAAAGGGCGAACAAAGATACACCGACTATGATTTTCTGCATTGGCTCCTCCCATTGTTGATTGTTTGTAGCGAGCTTCTGACAGGCTATGCGGGCGTCGCGGTCAGGGCAACACTGTTAATCCGGCCGGGTTTCAAACTTCGCGGCCAGCTTGGGTCAAACCGAGGCACCAGGCTTGGCGCGCTGATGACAACATCTCGCGCTGGCGTTGTCGCAAGGTTCGAAGCCGACAGCATCGTCCGTGGCTTTATCATCGGCCGTACGCCGGGGGCCGGGCCCGGCCGTGAGTTCTGCCGAAACGCATCCGCGCGTTTTCATCGCGGACCGTCGTTTTCGCCGTCCGATCCTCGTTACAACCCCGTTTCGGGAAACGGTGCAAACTCTGCGATACGGTCGAAAAGCCGCCCAGGCGCCCCTTTGGGTCTGGGCAAACGCAGCGCGCGGCAGAGCGCGAAGATCATCGCCTGGTTGGAGGTGACGACGGGCTTGCCGGTCGCCGTCTCGATCCGTTCCACTGCCTCGACGGACCGCATGTCGGTGCAGGACAGCACGATGGCCTCGACATCCGGCAGGTTCACCCGCATCGCTAGGTCGAAGACCTCATCCGGTGTCAACTCGCCCTGCCCATAATTCCCAAGCGCGCGTCCGATATCGGCGCGGGCGACGGTTTCAAATCCCTCATCGGCAAGGAAGGCCACTGCCTGATCGTTGATCTCTCCAAGATAGGGCGAGGAAAAGCCGATCTTGCCGACAGCGAGAGCCTTCAGCGCCGTCACCAGCGACCCGGCGGCGGTCAGTGATATCGCGCCCGACCCGGCCCGGATCCGGGCCGCAAGATCCTGGTCGAACGCTTTGCCGTGCGTAAGTGTTGCTGACGTGCAGCCGTACAGCACCGCGTTGGGCCGCACCCCCGAGATCAGCCTCAATGTTTCGGTGATGTCCGACGCGCCCAGCCGCGCCATCTGGTCCGATCCCGGGATTTCATCGACGTCGTAGTCTCCGAGCCGCTCGAAATGCATGGTGCAGCCGTCGGGACACATGAGGATCACGTCGGGTTCGAGGTTGCAGTTGGTGTAGGGGACAAGCACCCCGATCTTCAGCTTGCGTGGATCAGCGGTCATCACGTTCCTCCCTGAAAGCGACAAGGATATCGGCGGCCCGCCCCATCACCTCGGCGGACGCGATAGTCGCGCGCAGGCAGTGCGAGAGGCCGTAGCCACCCATGCCGCGCAGAAGATATCCGGCGTCCCGCAGACGGGCATCGGCCGCGCGTGCGACGTCGGCATCGGCGAAGGGGATGAGCACGAAGTTCGTATGACTGTCGGGAATCCGATATCCGGCTTCGCGTAGCGTTGCCGCAAACGTGCTGCGGACCGCGGCGGTCCGGGCGACGACCTCGCGCATATGCGGCTGATCGCGCATGGCCGCCGCGGCCATCGCCTGACTTGCGCCCGACACATTGTTGGGGTTCATCAGCTTGCGGGTTTCCTTCCCTATCGCTTCGTGGAAAAGACCCCAACCGACACGCGCCCCGGCCAGTCCGTAGGCCTTGGAAAAGGTGCGAAGCACGACTGTGTCGCCGCGCCCGGCCAGCGCAAGGATCGCAGCCGGATCCTGACCGTCGAACTCGCCATAGGCCTGATCGACGACCAGAAGCACATCGGGCGAAAGTGCCTCGCGAAGGCGCAAGATCTCCTGGTTCGGAATCCGCGTCCCGGTCGGGTTTCCCGGATTGCAGACAAAGACAATCCTTGTCCGGGCTGTGACGGCCACCAGGATCGCTTCGACCGACAGCGTAAAATCGGACTCGGGCGCCTGCACATGGCTTGCACCTGACTGCTGACATGCGGTCGCGACGAAGAGGTATCCATACCGGCTGCCCAAGACCTCGTCCCCCGGTCCGGCAAAGGCGCGGATCAGGCTGCCGATCAGTTCCATCGACCCCGCGCCGCACAGGATGTGCGCGGCGTCGATGCCATGTACTTCGGCTATCGCCTCGCGCAGGTCGCACCAGTCCGGGTCGGGATAGAGTGTCGCCTTCTCCAGCGCGGTGCGGCCTGCCGCGAGGGCCAGAGGGCTGACCGGAAACGCGCTTTCGTTCTGCGCCAGTGACACCGAGCCCGGCCCGACCGGATCGGAGAGCGCATAGGCCGCCATGCCCGCGACGGACGGGACGGGGCGGATCATCGGGGCACCCCGTACAGTCGCTCGGCCGCGTCCGGCGATACAAGCCCCTGCGAAACATCCCGCCGAAGCCGTCCCGGATCGCGCGCGGTCGGGTCACCATATCCGCCGCCGCCCGGTGTATCGAAGATCAGCCGCTCTCCGGGCTCGACTCTCAGTTCGCACTTGCCGGGAATGTCGTCATCGCGACCCGTTACGCGGATGCGGCCCGGTGCGCCGGCCAGACCGCCCGCGCGACCGGCCGCCGCGTTCTTCACCCGCTCGACCGAGAGGAACACAAGAAACGGCTCGTCCACCGCCGACGTCATCTCGATCCGCTGACCCAGTCCGCCACGGAACCGTCCGGCCCCGCCGCTATCGGGCAAGAGCTCCCGCCGCCACACGGTCACGGGGGCAACCGCCTCGGTGATCTCCACCTGAGAGCCGAAGACGCCCGAAGGGTAGGCCGTGGCCGAAAGCCCGTCAGCATGTGGCCGTGCGCCGGTTCCGCCGTTGTGGACAAGTTCCACGGCGAATTGCCGCCCGCCTGTGCGGACTGCCTCGGCCGTGTGCCGCATCGGCAGGTCATACATGCATGATGCCCCCTCAGCCGGAACCCGGTCGGGCAACGCCTGCGAGAGACAGCCCAGCACCAGATCGGGTGTCATCTGCCCCAGAGTGTGCCGCATGGCGACAGGCGCAGGAGCCTGCGCGTTCAGGATGCAACCCGGCGGGCCGGTCACGACGAACGGCTCGAGAGATCCTGCGTTGTTGGGAATGTCCGGCCCGATGATGCAGCGCAAGGCAAAGACCGAATAGGCGGCGGCATAGTTGAGAGGGACGTTGATGCCCTTCTTCGAACAGCCCGACGTGCCCGCAAAATCAAGATGCAACCGGTCCTTCGTCACCGTCAGCGTGGCGTGTAGTTCAAGCTCTTTCTCATAGCCGTCGACGTTCAGGACGTTGCGATAGACGCCCTCCGCCACCTCCGCGATGGCTTCCAGAGTGCCCCGCCGCGAAGTGTCGATGATGTAGTCGGCCAGCTCGTCCAGATCGGCCAGCCCGTATTCTTCCATCATCGCCACAAGCCGCGCGGCGCCGGCCTCGCAGCAGGCGATCAGCGCGTAGATGTCGCCCTCGTTGGCGATCGGCTCACGCGAATTGGCCTTCACGATTTCCATCAGGAGCCCGTTGATCTCGCCCTTGTCGACGAGCTTGCAGGGCGGGATCAGCAGCCCCTCGTCGTAGATGTCCGATCCCTCCGGCCCCATGCCGAGTCCGCCAAGATCGACAAGATGAGAGGTGCAGGATGTGAAGCCGACCACCCGACCGTCCTTGAAGACCGGCCGCATAAGAAGAAAGTCGTTGAGATGCCCCGAGGCGAGCCAGGGATCGTTCGTCATGTAGATGTCGCCGGACCGCATCGTCTGGATCGGGAAGCGGTCGCGCAGTGTCTTCACCGCTTCGGCCATCGTGTTGATATGGCCCGGCGTACCGGTCACGGCCTGGGCAAGCATCCGGCCCCTCACGTCGAAGATACCGGCCGAAATGTCACCGCATTCGCGCACGATCGGCGAAAAGGCGGCGCGGATCAGGGTCTGGCCCTGCTCTTCCACGACGGCCAGAAGCCGGTTCCACATCACCTGAAGGCGGGCAGGGGAAAGGTCGGTCATGTCTCGTCTCCCACGCGGGTCAGAATCAGGTTCCCGCGCTGGTCCACATGCGCGGAAAAGTCGGCGCCAACGAAAGTCGTCGTCTGCGGCTCGGCGATGAGCGCGGGTCCGGCGATACGGTCGCCGGGTGCGAGGGCATCTCGCAGGACGAACGCAGCATCGCGCGGCTTGCCCGACTTGTCGCAGAAAATCGGCCGCGTCGCCGACATCGCAAGATCGCGCGGCGCCGGCGCATCCGCGGCAGGACTGAATGGCGGCGCTTCGGTTGCGACGCGTACGGCCCAGTTCAGGATTTCGATCTCCATTCCCGGCACGGGTCGGGAGAACTGGCGCGAATAGGCGGCCTCGAACGCCCCGGTGAGGGGCAATATATCGGCCCCGGTCAGGGCGCGGTCGGGAAGCGCTATCTCGATCTCGTGCCCCTGTCCGGAATAGCGCATGAAGGCGGTACGCGTCGTCATGACCGGGCCAGCATGGCCCTGTCGCACCACCGCCAACGCATCGGCGCACATCGAGTCGAAAAGCGCATTGACGGCGGTGAAATCCAGGGTCTGAAGCATGGAATAGCGGCTGCGCACGATCTCGAACGAAACCGGGGCGCAAAGGAAACCAAGCGCCGACCCGACCGAGGGATTGGCCGGTATGAGGATGCGCGACACGCCAGCAGCGCGGGCCACGCGGCAGGCGTGCAGGGGGCCGTTCCCGCCAAAGGCGATCATCGTGCGGGGGCCGAGATCCTTGCCAGATTCCACTGCGTGCATTCGCCCGGCACTGGCCATGCCCTCGTCAACGATGCGGCTTACGCCATCTGCCGCGTCGGTGGCGCCAAGTCCAAGGGCGCAACCGACCGTTTGCCCCAGCACCCGCGCCGCGGCCTCGGCGTCGATCCTGAACTGACCCTCGGCGAAGGTTTCTGGGCGGATGTAGCCAAGCGTGATGTCGGCATCCGTCACCGTCGGCTCCGTCCCGCCGCGCCCGAAGGCGACCGGCCCCGGCTCTGACCCCGCGCTTTTCGGTCCGACCGTCAACCTCCCAAGCCGGTCCACCCCGGCAATGGAGCCACCCCCGGCGCCGATCTCGATCATCTCGATGACGGGAATGCGTACCGGCATGCCGGAGCCTTTGATGAACCGCGCCGCCCGCGCGATTTCGAACGCTCGCGAGGTCTGCGGTTGGCCGTCGTCGATCAGGCAAAGCTTGGCCGTCGTGCCGCCCATGTCGAACGACAGGACCTGGTCCAGCCCGCATTCCGCAGCGATCCGCGCGGCAAGGATAGCCCCCCCGGCAGGACCGGATTCCACAAGCCGGACCGGAAACCGGGCGGCAGTGGCGATCGTGGTCATGCCACCGCCCGCCGTCATCATCAGGATCGGGCAACTCAGTCCCTCACCCGCAAAACGCCTGCCGAAAGCATCGAGGTAGCGCGCCATGAGCGGCTGGATATAGGCGTTGGCGACGGTCGTGCAGAGCCGGTCGAACTCACGCGCCTCGGGGCTGACTTCCGATGAGATCGAGATGGCGATGCCGGGCAGGGCCTTGTGCAACAGCGCGCGAAGCCGCTCTTCGTGCGCGGCGTTGGCGTAGGAATGCAGAAGGCAGATCGCCACCGCCTCTGCGCGGACCGCGGTCAACGCGTTCGCCAGAGCCAGCACCGCGTCTTCATCCAGCGTGATGAGCACCTCGCCCGCTGCCGACATCCGTTCGCAGATTGTGAACGAACGATCGCGCGGCACGAGAAGGTCGGTCTTTTCGAGGTTGATGTCATATTGCGCATAGCGCCGCTCGTAAGCGATTTCGAGGATATCGCGGAACCCCTCGGTCGTCACCGACGCGACCCGTGCACCGCGCCTTTCGATCAGCGCGTTGGTGGCGAGCGTCGTGCCATGAATGAAGCCCGAAATCTCGCCGATCCGCCGTCCGGCCTGGGCCAGTGCGCGATGCACGCCTGCTATCGCGCCGTCTGAAGGATCGTCGTGGGTAGTCAAAGTCTTGGTGGATGCGACGATCCGGTCAGGGACTTCCATGAGAACTGTATCGGTGAAGGTGCCGCCAATATCGACGGCGAGGCGCAGGGCTGCGGGCATGAAGGTGATCCGTGAAGTTGGGACATCGGCCGGGAGGTGCGGCGATTGTCAACAGGGCACCAGATCGCATCCGGTTTCCCGACGGTTCATCACATTGCGCACGAACACGACACGCATGACCCAAACCCGCCATTGCTTCGACGGGATGAACCTAGCCTGCTTCGGCCCCAAAGCACTACAAATTTAGATGGGGGAATGACCACGTTTTTTTTGGTGGATGAGCCGCGCGCCGCCGCATAATCTCCGCCGAACTTTGCCGCCGGAAAGGTTCTCATGCGCACTCATGCCCAGGCCGTTGTCATCGGGGGTGGTCTTGTCGGCTGCTCGATCCTCTATCATCTGGCCAAGAAGGGCTGGACAGATGTCGTGCTTCTTGAGCGGTCGGAACTGACCTCAGGCTCGACCTGGCACGCGGCTGCTAATATCCACGGGCTGCATGACAGCACCAATATCTCGCGGCTCCAGCACTACACCATGGGTCTTTACAAGGAGCTTGAGGCCGAGACCGGCCAGGGTTGCGGCATCTTCCAGCCCGGTTCGCTCTATCTCGCGCAGACCGAGGCGCGGGAGCATCAGTTGCGCATCCAGGCGGCGAAGGCGAAGCGCTATGGGATGAACTTTCATGAGGTCGGGCGCGACGAGGCGGAGCGGCTGCATCCCCTCGTCAACTACGACGGCATCCGCTGCATCATGTATGAGCCTGACGGCGGCAACGTGGACCCCTCGGGCGTGACGCATGCCTATGCCACCGGCGCGCGGCAGATGGGGGCGGAGATTCATAGGTTCACGCCCGTGACCGGCACGGAACAGCAGCCGGACGGCACATGGATCGTCCGCACGGAGAAGGGCGACATCAGGGCGCCGTGGGTCATCAACGCCGCCGGCCTCTGGGCGCGCGAGGTCGCGGCGATGGCGGGGCTGACGCTGCCGCTGATCCCGACCGAGCATCAGTACTTCGTCACCGAGACGATCGCCGAGATCGCAGGCCTCGGTCGCCGGCTGCCCTCGGTCGCGGACCGCGACGGAGAGTATTACCTCCGGCAGGAAGGCATGGGTCTTCTCGTCGGCGCCTACGAGAAGCTGATGAAGTTCTGGGCCGAGGACGGCACGCCACAGGGCTTCGGGCATGAGCTTTTCGCCGACGATCTGGAGCGGATCGAGCCGAACATGATGCGCGCCATCGACCGGGTTCCGGCCGTCGGCACGGCGGGGATCAAGCGGGTCATCAACGGGCCGATGATCTGGTCGCCGGATTCGTCGGCGCTGTTCGGCCCCGTGCCGGAACTTTCGGGCTATTTCTGCTGCAACGGCATCATCCCCGGCTTTTCGCAATCGGGTGGCCTTGGCAAGCTGGCCGCCGAGTGGATCGTGGAGGGCGAGCCGACGCTCGACATGTTCGGCTGGGATCTGGCGCGCTACGGGTCTTGGGCGGGCAAGGCATTCACCAGGGCGCGGGTGGAGGACCAGTATGCCCACCGCTTCAAGATCCACTTCCCCAATGAGGAACGCGAAGCAGGCCGCCCGGTTCGCACCCGGCCTGCCTACGAAATGCAGAAGGGAATGGGTGCGATCTTCGGTCTGAACTACGGATGGGAGCATCCCCTGTGGTTCGCGGCATCGGGCGAGCCGGATCATGAGACCTACGGCTTCACCCGCCAGAACTGGTGGGCGCCGGTGGGGCGAGAGGCGAAGATGCTGCGCGACAAGGTCGGCATCATCGACATCTCCAACTTCGCCAAATACGAGGTCATAGGTCCGGGGGCGGAAGGCTGGCTGAACGCGCTGTTCGCCAACCGGATGCCCACGCAAGTCGGCCGCTCCTGCCTCACGCCGCTCATTGGCAAGCGCGGGGGGATCGCGGGCGACTTCACCGTGACACGGCTTGCTGACGACGAGTTCCTGATCGTCGGCTCCGGCATGGCCGAACGCTTCCACCAGCGGTTCTTCAAGGCGATCCCACTGTCCGAGGGCACGACCTTCACAAGCCGCACCGAGGCGTTGTGCGGCTTCAACGTCGCGGGACCGAAGGCGCGCGACCTGCTTGCCCGGCTGACCAATGCCGACCTCTCGAACGAGGCTTTCCCCTTCATGCGGTCGCAGCGCATCACCGTCGCGGGCGCGGATTGCGTGGCCATCCGGGTGAGCTTCACCGGTGATCTCGGCTGGGAACTGCACTGTGACGAGGCCGATCAGACGGCGCTCTATACCGCACTGCTGGAGGCTGGCCGCGCTTTCGGCGGTGGCCCGGTGGGCAGCCGGGCACTGATGTCCCTGCGTGTCGAGAAGGGCTACGGCTCCTGGGGCCGTGACTATTCCCCGGAATACTGGCCGCAGGAAAGCGGGCTCGACCGGCTGATCAAGGCCGACAAGGAGTTCCTGAACAAGGCGGCATGGCAGAAGATCGCGGGAAATGCGCCGCGCGAGGTCATGACCATGCTGGAAATCGACGCCGACAAGGCCGATGCCTCGGGGGCCGAACCCGTCTTCCTCACCGACGGTACGCCCGCCGGTCAGGTCTCCTCCGGCGCCTATGGCTATACCGTCGGCAAATCGCTCGCCATCGCCTATCTCAAGGCGGGGCTGGCCAAGCCCGGCGATGATGTGCATGTCGCGATTCTCGGCCAGCCACACAAAGCCAGGGTGCTGGAGCGGCCACCCTTCGACCCGGATGGAGTACGATTGCGAGATGCTGCCCCCGTAGCCGAGGCAGCCCAATGATTGCCGAACGACCTGGACTGCTGGACGAAATCCGCAGCCGCTTCGCCCATGTCGACACCTGTCCCTTCGAAGGCCCGCGTGTCTTTTTCGAGAATGCTGGCGGCGCGCTTCGCCTCAAGTCCGTGATCGAGACGTCGGCGGCCTATGCGGGCTATCCCGACAATCAGGGCCGCGACAACCCGGCGTCGAAGGCGCTGATGGCCGCGATCGACAAGGGAAAGGCCGACATGCGGACGTTCCTGAACGCGCCCGGCGGGCAGGTGTTCACCGGTGAAAGCGGGACGGAGGTGCTGTTCCGCCTGATCCGAACGGCGGCCTTCGGGTCCGAACCGGGCGGTGTCATGCTTGGTTCCACGCTCGAACACCCCGCCTCGCGCAGCGCGATGGAGCGGTGGGCAAGGGCGACGGGCCGCCCGCATGTGCTGGTCGCCCACGATGACGCGACGGGAAGTGTCAGCCTTGACGCCTATCTCGGGCACATCACGCCCGATATCCGTGTCGCCACCATCGTCCAGACCTCCCCCGTCACCGGCATGTCGGTCGACGTCCCGGCCATCGCCGCGGCGATCCGCGGCAAGGCGCCCGGGGCGTTCATCATCATCGACGGCATCCAGCATGCGAGCCACGGGCAGATCGACTGCGCAGCCTATGGCGCCGATGGCTATGCGGTGTCGCCCTACAAGGTCTTCTCCCGTCACGGCTACGGCGTCGGCTGGGCGTCGGACCGGCTGACCGCCTGCACCAAGGAACAGATCGTCGGCGGGGCGCAGGCGAACTGGGAACTCGGCACCCGCGATGCGGGCGCCTATGCGACCTTTTCCGATGTCGTCGACTATTTCGACTGGCTCGGCACCCACTTCACCGACGCGCCCGATCGCCGCAAGCGGATCGAAGCGGCGGGCCGAGCGATCCACGATCACGAGGCATCGCTGATGGACGCCATGCTGAACGGCACCGGCAACCTGCCCGGCCTGACCGAGATGCCCGGCGTCACGCTGATCGGCGGCGCAGCCGCCGAGGGCCGCGAAGGCGTCGTGTCGATGGCGTTGGAAGGAATGGAATCGGGCGAGCTTGTTGCATTTCTGCGCAATGAAGGCATCCGCGTCCACATCCGGAATGACGACCATTATTGCGGCAACATCCTGCATCCGCTCGGCCTCAAGTCCTGCATCCGCGTTTCGGTCTGCCATTACAACAGCAAGGCCGAGGTCGCGCGGTTTCTCGGCGCCATGCGGGCCGCAGTGGAACGCGCGGCCGCTTGATGGGAAGATGCGGGACTAACCCGTCCAGTCCGGCCGGCTGACCGAAGGCAGGACCGTGCCGGAGCACTCGCCGAACCCGATCCTGTAGCCGTCGCCCAGTGCGGCACCCGTGAGCGTCAGCGTGTCCCCATCCTCGATGAACCCGCGCGTCTCGCCAGTATCGAGGGTCAGGGGCTTCCGCCCCGCTTCGGTCAGTTCCATCAGCGAGCCGAATTCGCGCGGCTCCGGCCCCGAGATCGTACCCGAGCCAAGCAGGTCGCCGACATTCATCGCGCAGCCACCAACCGCGTGATGGCAAAGCTGCTGGGCGGCGGAGTAGTACATGCGGGCATAGTTGGTGCGCGCGATGGTGGTGGGCCGGGCCGCGCCTTCCGGCCGCATCAGCACTTCAAGCGAGATATCGTAGAGGCCGGGCCTGGTCTCTCTCAGGTAGGGCAGAAGCTCCTTCTCGCGCGGCGGTCCCGGTTTGCGGAACGGCTCGAGCGCCAGCGCGGTGACGATCCACGGGCTGATCGTCGTGGCGAAGGCCTTGCCCTGAAAGGGGCCGAGGGGTTGGTATTCCCAGCCCTGAATGTCGCGCGCCGACCAGTCGTTGAGAAGGACATAGCCGAAGATCATTCCGTCAGCCGTATCGACGGTGATCGGTTCGCCAAAGGTCGATCCCTGTCCGACGACCGCACCCATCTCAAGCTCGATGTCGAGGCGCCTCGTCGGCCCGAAAGACGGCAAGTCTGCATCCGGCGCCTTGGTCTGGCCAAGCGGACGGTGGAACGGCGTGCCCGAGACGATGACGGACGAGGCGCGGCCGTTATAGCCGATCGGAATATGCAGCCAGTTGGCCGGAAGCTCGGGCGAGCCGCGCAGGATCGCCCCCATGTTTCTTGCGTGCTGCATCCCGGCATAGAAGTCGGTGTATTCCGAGATCAGGAACGGCAGGTGCAGCTCGGCTGCGTCCATCGGCACAAGATGGGGCCGGATGGCCGCTTGCGTCGCATCGGGTCCGTCCGCCGCCAGATGGGCCTGAAGGCGGTCGCGATAGTCCTTCCAGATCGCCGGGCCGAGTTCCATGAAGTCGTTCCAGAACGGCACGTCGAGCACTGTGTCCTCGCCCACCGTCAGTATCCCCTCGGCCTCCAGCGCTGCGAGGTCGAGGATCATGTCGCCGATAGCGGTGCCGCAGCGCGGCTCCTCCCCGTCGGTCGAAAACACGCCATAAGGCAGGTTGTTCAGGGGAAACGGCCCGTCAGGGTCGTTGGCGCTGTCGATCCAGGATTTCAGAAGCGGCATGGGTGGTCCCTCATTCGGCGGGTGCGTCGGGCTGACGCTCGGGCGCGGCGTTGGCGAAGGCGGGCAGCGCGCGAGCGGCCGCATCCAGCGCCACAAGGCGGGGGTAGGGGGCGAGGCCGAGCGTCCACCTTCGCGCATTGTACATTTGCGGGACGAGGCAGATATCGGCAAGCCCCGGCGTAGCGCCGAAGGCGAAAGGCGCATCGGGGCTGACCATATGCTCAAGCGCGTCGAAACCCTTGGCCATCCAATGGCGCATCCACTCCGCCCCGTCCTGGGCTGTGGCCCCGAATCGCGCTGAAAGATGCTGCACCACCCTGAGGTTGTTGACCGGATGGATATCCATCGCGATGAGATGCGCGGCGGCCAGAACCCTCGCCCGCACCACCGGGTCCGCCGGCAAGAGCGCCGGTTCCGGCACGAGATTGTCGAGATAGTCGATGATCGCGAGCGATTGGGTAAGCGCCGCGCCGTCGTCGAGCGTCAGCGTCGGCACGAGATGCGCGGGGTTGAGCGCGACATAATCCGCGATGTGCTGCTGCCCGCCGTCGCGGACCAAGTCGACGGGAACCGTCTCATATCCGATCCCCTTGAGGTTGAGGGCGATCCGCACACGGTAAGCCGCGCTCGAGCGCCAGTAGGAATATAGTCGCATCACTTCTTGCCGGGGCTGCCGTCGAACTTCTTTTCGAGCGACGCCCAGCAATCAATGTAGTCGTCCTGCAACGGCGCGTCGTGCGCGGCGAAGGCGGTCAGGTGCTGCGGAAAACGCGTCTCGAACATGAACGACATCGTGTTGTCGAGCTTTTCGGGCTTCAGATCGGCGTTTGCCGCCCCCTCGAACGCCTGCCGATCCGGCCCGTGCGGCAGCATCATGTTGTGCAAGGACATGCCACCCGGAACGAAGCCCTTAGGCTTTGCATCGTACTGGCCGTAGATGTTGCCCATCAGTTCCGACATGACGTTCTTGTGGTACCACGGCGGACGGAACGTTTTTTCGGCAACCATCCAGCGTTCACGGAAAAGGACGAAGTCGATGTTCGCCGTGCCCGCAACGCCCGACGGCGCAGTCAGCACCGTGAAGATCGACGGATCGGGATGATCGAAGAGGATCGCGCCGACCGGGCAGTAGGTGGCAAGGTCGTATTTCACCGGGGCGTAGTTGCCGTGCCAGGCCACGACATCCAGGGGGCTGTGGTCGATCCTTGTCTCATGGAACTGGCCGCACCACTTGATGACCAGGCTCGACGGCACCTCCCGGTCTTCGAAGGCCGCGACCGGCGTCTTGAAGTCTCGCCGGTTTGCCATGCAGTTCGCGCCGATCGGGCCGCGGCCCGGAAGCTCGAATTTCTGGCCATAGTTTTCACAGACGAAACCGCGCGCCGGACCTTGGACCAGTTCGACCCGATAGACGAGTCCGCGCGGGATGATGGCGATTTCCTTCGGCTCGAGATCGATGATCCCCAGCTCGGTGCAGAACCGAAGCCGCCCTTCTTGCGGCACGATGAGAATCTCGCTGTCGGCGGAGTAGAAGTACCGATCTTCCATCGCGGCGGTCACCAGGTAGATATGGCTCGCCATGCCGACCTGCGTGTTGACATCGCCCGCCGTCGTCATCGTCCGCATGCCGCTCAGCCAGTCCAGCGGCTTGTCGGAATGCGGCACCGGATCCCACCTGTACTGACCAAGTGAGATCACGTCGTCGACTACGTGCGGCGCGGTCTTCCAGTGGGGCAGGTCGATCTTCTCGTAACGGCCCGAATGTTTCACCGACGGCCGGATACGGTAGCACCAGGTCCGTTCGTTCTGATGCGATGGCGCGGTAAACGCGGTGCCGGAAAGCTGTTCGCCATAGAGGCCATAGTTGCATTTCTGGGGCGAGTTCATGCCCTGCGGCAGCGCTCCCGGCAGAGCCTCGGTTTCAAAGTCGTTGCCGAAGCCCGGCATGTAACCTTCATGGGGACCGGGCAGCGATGGCGCGCGCGTCATGTCTCTTGTCATTGCGATTCCCTCCGCTTTGCGACCGAGCTAATAGTTGAGAATGTAACTAACAAGGAACGCACGCAATGGCCGACGCTTTCGACCTGGAGTCTTTTCTGCCTTACCTCCTGAACCGAGCGGCGGACGAGGCAAGCCTCGGCTTCGCCGCGATCTACAAGTCGCGCTACGGGATGCTCAGGACCGAGTGGCGGGTGCTTTTCCATCTTGGCCGGGCCGGACCGCTGACCGCGCGTGACATCTGCAACCGTGCGGGCCTGCACAAGACCAAGGTCAGCCGCGCCGTCGCGGCGCTGGAAAAGCGGCGCTTTCTGGCGCGAGAGCCGATGCCGCACGACCGTCGTCACGAGCTACTGTCGCTCACCGCCGCTGGCCGGACTGCCTATCGCGACCTGTCGAAAAGTGCGAGCGACTACGACCGGAAGCTCGGCGCGAGGTTTTCCGCCGGGGAGCTCGCAACCCTCAGGCGCTGCCTCGGACTCATCGCCGCAGGCTCTCGGGGCTGAGCCGCATCGGGTTGCCGCCGCCTCGCGAAGTTCATTAAATGCGCCAGCAGCAAAGGGAGTCGACCATGGCCACGGGAAAGAACATCCGGACCTATTTCGAGGGTAGCTGGCACGATGGCGACATCCCCGTGATGCGCGCGGCGGATCATGGCAGCTGGCTTGGCAGCACGGTCTTTGACGGCGCGCGGTGGTTCGAAGGGGTGGCCCCCGATCTTGACCGGCACTGCGAGCGGGTCAGGCGTTCGGCGGAATCGTTGATGATCACCCCCACGGTCACGACTGAAGACATGATCGAGATTGTCTGGGAGGGGCTTGGCCGGTTTCCCAAAGGCTCCGCGGTCTACATCCGCCCGATGTACTGGGCAATCGACGGCGACGCGACCGGCGTGGTGCCGGAACCCGACAAGACCGGTTTTGCCCTTTGCCTCGAAGAGATTCCGATGGCTCCGGCCGAGGCGACAACGACGCTGACAACGACGCGGTTCCGCCGCCCGGTTCTGGAAAGTTCTGTCACCAACGCCAAGGCCGGGTGCCTCTATCCCAACAACGCCCGAATGCTGAAAGAGGCCAAGGCCAAGGGTTATGCCAATGCACTGGTGGCCGACGCGCTTGGTAACGTAGCCGAAAGCGCCACGGCAAACGTCTTCATGGTCCGCGACGGGGAAATCTTCACCCCCATTGGCAACGGAACCTTCCTTTCGGGCATTACCCGGGCCCGCCATATCGCGAACCTTGCAGCCGATGGCGTCAGGGTGCATGAAACCGTCCTGTCCTTCGACGACTTCCGCGCGGCAGACGAAGTTTTCCTGTCCGGCAACTTCTCGAAGGTCACGCCGGTTCTGGAGTTCGACGGCACCCACTATCAGCATGGCCCCGTCACGCGAAAGGTGCGCGACCTCTACTGGGACTGGGCGCATTCGCGCTCTTGAACCGATTGCCATGAAAGCTGCAAGCCGCCATGATCGCGCGGCAACTGGGGAAGAAGATGCGCAAGTTTCTGGTCGTTCTCGATGACAGCCGCGAATGCCTGAATGCGATGCGGTTCGCCGCGCTCAGGGCCGCCCACACCGGTGCGGGTGTGACGATCCTGTCGGTGATCCCGCCCGACGAATTTCAGCACTGGATGGGCGTCGCCGACATCATGCGGCAAGAAGCCCGTGAACGGATCGAGGCGCATTTCGAAGTCTTCGCCAAATGGATGCGCGACCGGCAGGGGATCGAGCCCGAACTGGTCATCCGCGAAGGCGAGCCGGTGAACGAGATATTGGATCTGATCCGCGAAGATGACCAGATCGGCGTCCTCGTCCTTGGCGCGGGCACCGACAAGTCGGGCCCCGGACCGCTGGTCACCCAGATGTCACGCTCTTCCGGCGAGTTGCCCATTCCCGTGACCATCGTGCCGGGCGAGATGTCGAAGGAACGGCTGGAGGCGATAACCTGAGGCGACAGTGCCGAGCGAACGCCAGAAGATGGAAGCGGGCGAGTGGTATCGCTGCGTGGATCCCGAACTCGACCGGCTTCGGGCCGTTGCTCGCGTGGCGGTGCATGAACACAACACCGTGGCGCCCGAAGAACGGGGCCAGATCGGACCCTTGCTTGCGGCCTTGATCGGCGTCGATCGGACGGAAGCGTTCATCGAGGCGCCGTTCCATGTGGCCTACGGCATCAATCTTCGCCTTGGACGGTATGTCTACATCAACGCGGGTTGCGCCATTCTGGACACCGCGCTGGTGCGGATCGGCGACCATTCGATGCTGGGTCCGCATGTCCAGATCTATTGTGCCGAGCATCACAAGGACATTGACAAACGCGGGCTGGAGGTAGCGAGGCCGGTCGAGATCGGGAAGCGGGTGTGGATCGGCGGCGGCGCAATCCTCTTGCCTGGTGTAAGGGTCGGCGACGGCGCGATCATCGGTGCGGGTAGCGTGGTTACGCGGGACGTGCCGGCCGGGGCAGCCGTTGTGGGCAATCCGGCGCGGGAACTTTAGAATCGTTCCAATCCTTGACTCCTACCGCCCCGAAGCGCATATCCGACTGGAATAGGGCGTTTCGATCCAGATTTTCTTCGACAAGAGATCGAAACGCCTCTGTCGGAGATCGCCCATGTTCATTCAGACCGAATCCACGCCGAACCCCGCCACGCTGAAGTTCCTGCCGGGCCAGACCGTGCTGGAAACCGGGACGGCCGACTTTCCGTCGGCCAATACATCGGCGAAATCACCGCTCGCCTCGCGGATCTTCGCGGTCGACGGTGTGACGGGGGTTTTCCTCGGCAATGACTTCGTGACCGTCACCAAGGCCGATGACGTTGAGTGGGACCACATCAAACCGGCGGTCCTCGGCGCGATCATGGAGCATTTCCAGTCCGGTGCGCCGGTCATCGAGGGCGAAGGCAAACCCGCTGGTGGCCACGCGAGCCACGACGGTCCAGACGCGGATATCGTCAAGCAGATCAAGGAGTTGCTGGACACCCGCGTGCGCCCGGCCGTGGCGCAGGATGGCGGCGACATCACCTTTCACGGCTTCGATCGCGGCATCGTCTATCTGCACATGCAGGGCGCTTGCGCGGGATGCCCCTCATCGACGCTGACGCTCAAGATGGGGATCGAGAACCTTCTGCGCCACTACATCCCCGAAGTGGTCGAGGTGCGGCCCGTCGCGGCCTGATGGAGACGTCTTCGCCGACCGTTCTGGCATTCGATACGTCGGCCGCGCATTGCGCGGTCGCCTTGCTGCATGAAGGCACCATCATTGCGGCTCGGCATGAAGAGATGTCCAAGGGGCAGGCTGAACGGTTATTCCCGTTGTTGTCCGAAGTGCTGGGCGAAGGCGGCCTTGACTGGCGCGACCTCGCCGCGATCGGGGTCGGCGTCGGTCCGGGTAATTTCACCGGCATCCGTATTTCCGTTGCCGCCGCGCGCGGGCTGGCGCTGTCGCTCGGGGTGCCCGCGATCGGCGTCACTCTGCTCGAAGCGATGGCTTTGGGAACCGAGGGGCCAGTTCTTGTGACGCTCGATGCCCGTCGAGAGCAGGTATATGTCCAGAGTTTCGGCTATCCCGCCGAGTCTAGTCCGGCGATCCGGCATCTCGACGAGATTACGCCCGACGCGCATGGTCATGCTGGGCTGACCTGCCTCGGCCCAATGGCGGCCGCAATCGCGCCAAGGCTGGGCGCGAGCGTGGCGTCGGCCCGCTTTGCCCCGGCAACGGCGATCACCCGGATGGCGGTGACGCGGTTTGGCCGGCCGGACCTTCGCCGCCCCGCCCCGCTTTATATCCGCCCGGCGGATGCGGCCCCGATGCGCGACGCGGCCCCGGCGATTCTTCCGTGACAGGTGTGCACGACGCCGAAACGTTGGCTGCGATCCACGCCGCGGGCTTCACCGTCCCTCGGCCATGGTCTGCGTCCGAAATCGCCGCGGTGCTGACGACGAAGGGCGCGTTTCTGCTTGCCGAACCCGGCGGCTTCCTGATCGGTCGGGCGATTGCCGGCGAGGCAGAGCTTCTGACCCTCGCCGTGCGTCCCGAATTGCGGAGGCGCGGGATGGGCGCGCGGCTTCTGGCAGGTTTTCTCGCCGAAGCGGCGCGGCAAGACGCCAGACGCCTCTTTCTCGAGGTCGCTGCCGACAACACCGCCGCGATCACGCTTTATGCCCGCCACGGCTTCGCCGAAACGGGTCGCCGGCGGGGCTACTACGCGGGCCGAGGCGGCAACCCCGTTGATGCCCTCATCATGGCGCGCAGCGGCGGGTGATTCCCGGCATGTTTGTTGACCAACGGGTCAAACTGACGCGTGGTCGGGCCGAAATATCTATTGACCGGCCCGATGGCTTCCTCCCTAATCGTCGCAATCCGCGCGGGAACGGCTGCACCTCTGGGCAGCTACGGACGCGGATGTTCAGGGATATCAACCGGGAGCTTTCCATGACCCTTATGCAGAAATTCCTCGGCGCGGCCGCGACGCTGGCGCTGACCTCTGGCGCAGCACTCGCCGATCCGGCGATCATCTACGATCTTGGCGGCAAGTTCGACAAATCCTTCAACGAAGCTGCCTTCAACGGGGCGGAGCGCTGGAAAGCCGAAACCGGCGGCACCTACAAGGAGCTTGAGATGCAGTCCGAGGCCCAGCGCGAACAGGCGCTGCGCCGTCTGGCGGAGGCGGGCGCAAATCCGGTCGTGATGACCGGCTTTGCCTTCGGCGACGTGCTCAACACAGTCGCACCTGATTTTCCCGACACCAAGTTCGCCATTATCGACATGGTTGTCGATCAGCCGAACGTGAAGTCGGTTGTCTTCAATGAACACGAAGGCTCCTACCTCGTCGGTATGATGGCGGCGCTGGCCTCCAAGACTGGCACGGTCGGCTTCATCGGCGGCATGGACATTCCGCTGATCCGCAAGTTCGGTTGCGGCTATGCACAGGGTGTCAAGGCCGCGAATCCGGACGCGACCCTGGTGATGAACATGACCGGCACGACGCCGACCGCATGGAACGATCCCGTCAAGGGCGCCGAACTTGCGAAGGCACAGAAGTCGCAGGGCGCGGACGTGATCTATGCCGCCGCGGGCGGCACCGGGATCGGTGTACTTCAGGCCGCGGCTGATGAAGGCATCCTGTCGATCGGTGTCGACAGCAACCAGAACTACCTGCATCCGGGACAGGTTCTGACCTCGATGACCAAGCGCGTCGACAACGCCGTCTACGCGGCGTTCACCGAAGGCGTCGACCTTGAGCCCGGCATAAACGTCATGGGTCTGGCCAACGACGGCGTTGGTTACGCGATGGACGACAACAACGCCGCACTCGTGACCGATGAGATGAAGGCTGCGGTGGATGCGGCAGCCGAAAAGATCAAGTCGGGCGAAATCGAAGTGCACGACTACATGACCGACAACACCTGCCCTGCCGCGTCTTTCTGATGGCGGGCACAGGCGGATCGGGGCGGCAGGAAACTGCCGCCCCCTTTGCCATCGAACTCAAAGGCATCTCGAAAGCCTTCGGTTCGGTGCAGGCGAACAAGGACATTTCGATACAGGTCGCCAAAGGCTCGATCCATGGCATCATCGGAGAGAATGGCGCCGGCAAGTCGACCCTGATGTCGATCCTCTACGGGTTCTACAAGGCCGACAGCGGCGAGGTGTTCATCAACGGGCAGAAGACCGACATCCCCGACAGCCAGGCTGCAATCCGCGCCGGCATCGGCATGGTCTTCCAGCATTTCAAGCTGGTGCAGAATTTCACGGTGCTGGAGAACGTGATTCTCGGCGCCGAAGACGGCGCGCTGCTGCGCCCGTCTCTCGCCAATGCGCGCAAGGTGCTGGGCGAACTGACCGAGGAATACGAACTGGATGTTGATCCCGACGAGTTGATCGAAGAACTTTCCGTCGGCCACCAGCAGCGGGTCGAGATTCTCAAGGCGCTGTATCGCCACGCCGATATCCTGATCCTGGACGAGCCGACGGGCGTTCTGACGCCGGACGAGGCCGATCACCTCTTCCGAATTCTCCGTGGCCTCAAGGAGCAGGGCAAGACCATCGTTCTCATCACCCACAAGCTGCGCGAGATCATGGAGATCACCGACACGGTCAGCGTGATGCGGCGGGGCGAGATGACGGCGACGGTGAAGACCGCCGAAACCAGCCCCGAACAGCTTGCCGAACTGATGGTCGGGCGCAAGGTTCTCCTGGATATCGTGAAGGAGCCGGCAAAACCGGGCAAGATGGTGCTGGAGGTCGAGAATCTGAAGGTCGTCGACGCCGATCGCGTGGAGCGGCTCAAGGGCATTTCCTTCAACATCCGCGCCGGCGAAATCCTCGGGATCGCCGGGGTCGCGGGCAATGGCCAGTCCGAACTTCTTGAGGTTCTGGGCGGCATCGCCCATGGCACCGGCAGCGTCCGTCTGAACGGGGTGGAACTGGACCTTACCGGCAAGCACTCCGATGGCCAGTCGCGCCGCGAAAAAGGTATTTCCCATGTGCCGGAGGACCGCCAGCACCTTGGCATGATCATGGACTTCACGGCCTGGGAAAATCTTGCCTTCGGCTATCACAACGATCCCGCCTACCAGAAGAACCGCTGGCTGATGGACAATGACGCGATCCTGACGGATGCGAAGGGCAAGATGGAGCGCTTTGACGTCCGGCCTCCGATCCCGACACTGATGGCCAAGAGCTTCTCCGGCGGCAACCAGCAGAAGATCATCCTCGCCCGCGAGATCGAGAGGAACCCGGACCTTCTGCTGGTGGGCCAGCCGACGCGGGGCGTCGATATCGGTGCCATCGAGTTCATCCACAAGCGTATCGTGGAACTGAGGGATGCCGGCAAGGCGGTGCTTCTGGTCAGTGTCGAGTTGGACGAGATCATGAGCCTGGCGGACCGTATCGTCGTCATGTTCGACGGCCGGATCATGGGGGAACGCCTGCCCGAGAAGACCAACGAGCGCGAGCTTGGGCTTTTGATGGCCGGTGTCGCGGGGGAGGCCGCCTGATGACCAGAATTCCCAGATGGGCCGATCTGGTCCTTGTGCCGGTCATCAGCCTTCTGCTCGCGGCAATCATTTCGGCCCTGGTGATCCTTGCCATTGGTCAAAGCCCGTCAGAGGCGCTGAGGACCATGGTCGTCGGCGCCGTGGGATCGCCTTATGCCTGGGGCTACACGCTCTACTACGCGACAAGTTTCATCTTCACCGGCCTCGCGGTGACAGTCGCTTTCCACGCCAGCATGTTCAACATCGGCGGCGAAGGGCAGGCGCAACTCGGCGGTCTCGGCGTGGCGCTCGTCTGCCTGTCGTTGCCCTGGCCGCACTGGACGCTTGCATTGCCTGCGGCGATGGTCGGTGCGGCGCTGTTCGGCGCGGCGTGGGCGGCCATCCCGGCCTATCTTCAGGCAAAACGCGGCAGCCACATCGTTATCACCACCATCATGTTCAACTACATCGGCGCGGCGTTCATCATCTACATGCTCGTCAATGTGCTAAGACCACCCGGTCAGATGGACCCCGCGACCGCGCGATTTCCTGCGGGCACCAAACTGCCGACGCTGCACGAGATACCCGGCCTCGACCTCATCTTCACCAAGCAGGTGCCGGCGAACGTGACGCTTTTCGTCGGGCTCATCGCCTGCTGGCTGGTCTGGCTCCTGCTGTGGCGCACCCGTCTCGGCTATGAGATCCGTGCTTTCGGCAAGTCCGAGAAGGCGGCGATCTATGCGGGCATCTCGCCGGTCAGGATCACGATGATCGTGATGCTGATCTCGGGCGCTCTTGCCGGCCTCATGTCGATCAACAATGTCATGGGCGAAAGCGAACGGCTCTTGCAGAACTCTTCCGAAGGCGCGGGCTTCATCGGCATTGCCGTCGCGCTGATGGGACGCAATCATCCGATCGGCGTGTTCCTTGCCGCGATTCTCTTCGGATTTCTCTATCAGGGTGGAGCGGAACTCGGTCTCTGGACCTCAATCCCCATCGAACTTCGAATTGTCATGCAGGGTCTCGTGATCCTTTTCACCGGCGCGCTCGACCACATGGTCCGGATGATCCTCGGGCTATTCTTCTCACCCCGTCGGACGGAGGTGGCGTGATGGCCGAGTATCTTCCGCAACTACTGCTCGCATGGTCGATACAGTTTGTTGGCCTCGTATCGCCGGGACCAAGTGTCGCGCTTATCCTCGCAATCGCCACCAGTCGGGGGCGTCTGCCCGCGGTCACGACCGCATTCGGCATCTCCTGCGGCTCGATCATACTTGCAGCCGCAACTGTCATCGGCATCACGGCGATCTTCGCGCAGATGGCTGAGTTAATGACCGCGGTTCGATTGATCGGGGCGGGTTATCTGCTTTGGCTTGCCTGGAAGTCGTTTTCCCGGATGGTGCGCCCGACCGCCTTCGTCGTCTCCGGCGTCCCGCAGAGCAGCCTCTGGAAGTTGGGCGTCGCCGGGTTCGCCCTTCAGGTTTCCAATCCCAAGGCGATCCTCTTCTGGCTCGCGATTGCGAGTGTCGGCGGCGTTGGCGATGCGCCCTGGCCAATCATCGCCGTTTTCGTCGCGGGCACGTTCGTCAATTCCTTTGCCGGTCATGCCGGCTGGGCGCTGTTCTTGTCCTCGGACCCCTTCCGACGCGGCTATACGCGCGTGCGGCGCTGGGTCGAGGCGGGTCTGGGTGCGTTCTTCACATTTGCCGCCTTCAAACTCGCGACGGAAAGGGGCTGAGTCATGGATTTTGCAACGCTCCTCCAGATCCTCGACTCGACCCTGCGACTGGCGACGCCGCTCTTGCTGGCGTGCCTTGCGGGGCTGTTTTCCGAACGCTCCGGCATCTTCGATATCGGGCTTGAGGGCAAGATGCTGATGGCGGCGATGTGCACTGGCGCGGTTGCGGCTCTGACGGGGTCGGTGTGGATCGGGGTGCTGGCCGGGATCGGCGGGTCGATGGTCTTCGCCGCCGTTCACGGCATCGCCTCGATCACGTTCCGCGGCAATCAGTTGATCTCGGGCGTGGCGCTCAACTTCGTCGCCTCGGGGATCACCGTCCTTGTCGCCCAGTCGCTGTTCCGGCAGGGCGGGCGGACACCTCCGCTGACGGGCAACGCGCGCTTCAATCCGATCGAGCTGCCGTTCGCCTCGTCGATTGCCGATGTTCCCATCATCGGCCCCTTCTACGCCGAAGTCCTGTCCGGCCACACCGCTCTCGTCTATGTCGGCCTTCTGGCGGTTCCGCTGACCTGGTGGGCGCTCTACCGGACCCGCTTCGGGCTCAGGCTGCGCGCCGTCGGAGAAAACCCGGCATCAGTCGACACGGCCGGCATCTCCGTCGTGCGGCTGCGCTACACCGCGGTGGCCATCACCGGGGTGCTTTGCGGCCTTGCCGGGGCCTACATGGCGGCCGGACTTCAGGCGGGTTTCGGCAAGGAGATGACTGCCGGGCGGGGCTACATTGCGCTGGCAGCACTCATCTTCGCCAAGTGGCGGCCTTGGTACGCGCTCATGGCGACGCTTCTTTTCGGCTTCTTCCAGGCCCTGGCGCTCAGGCCGGATGTGATCAGGAAAACTGTCGGTTTCGACGTCTCCGTCTCACTGCTCGATGCCCTGCCCTACATCCTTACGGTCATCGTGCTTGCCGGTTTCGTCGGTCGCGCCATCCCGCCCCGCGCCGGAGGCGAACCCTATGTCAAGGAGCGCTGACCTCGCCGCCCTGATCCGCGACCGCGCGGGGGCAGGGTCGGTGTCGCACGGCCTGATCCTCGGCTCCGGTCTTGGGCATTTGGCAGCGGCGGTCGAGGGCATTGCGATCGACTACGCCGATCTTCCCGGCTTTCCCCATGCCGGCGTCTCGGGGCACAACCCCCAACTCGTCATCGGGCAGATGGAAGGGTCCCGCGTCGCGATTTTCGGTGGCCGCTCGCACTACTACGAAAGCGGGCGGGCGGACGCGATGCGGCTGCCGCTGGAAGTCCTGAAGGCGCTTGGCGCCGACCGGCTGATCGTTACCAACGCAGCGGGTTCGCTCGTGGCCTCAACCCCGCCCGGATCGCTCATGATGCTGTCCGATCACATCAACTTTTCGGGTCTCAACCCCCTGATCGGAGAGCCGTCGGACGCGCGGTTCGTGCCGATGACCGAAGCTCATGACGCGGCGATGCGCGCGGCGATCGGCAATGCGGCCAAGGCCGAGGGCGTCGATCTTGCCGAGGGGATCTACGCCTGGTATTCCGGCCCATCGTTCGAGACGCCTGCCGAGATCCGCGCGATCAAGACCCTTGGCGGCGACGCAGTGGGCATGTCGACGGTGCCGGAAGTCATACTCGCCCGGTTCCTCGGCCTTCGTGTCGCGGCCATCTCGGTCATCACCAACATGGCGGCGGGGATGAGCGACGAGAACATCAGCCATGAGCACACGAAAGCGATGGCACCCGTCGGCGCGGCCAAGCTCGAGCGGGTTCTGCGGAGATACCTGCGCGATCTGGACTGATCCCGCCCGGCCATCTGGCCCGGCTCTTTGCCAGCCACTGTTTGACTCGCCCTCGACATGGGGGCATGACTGGACCAACGCCTCCTTCAGCGGACTTCCCGGCCCCGATGCAGATCTATCTGCCCATCGCAGAGGTATCGATAAACGCCTTCGTCCTTTTGGGGCTTGGCGGACTGGTCGGGCTGTTGTCGGGTCTTTTTGGTGTGGGCGGTGGTTTTCTCATCACGCCGCTTCTTTTCTTCATCGGGGTTCCGCCGCCCGTAGCCGTGGCGACCGGCGCGAACCAGGTCGTCGCCTCATCCGTTTCGGGTGTGCTTGCGCATCTGAAACGCCGAACGGTCGATTTCCGCATGGGCCTGGTGCTGCTGGCTGGCGGCATTTTCGGTTCCGCACTCGGCATCTGGGTCTTTAACCTCCTGTCGCGCCTCGGTCAGATCGACCTCGTGGTCCAGCTTTCCTACGTCGTATTCCTCGGCCTGATCGGGCTGCTCATGCTGCAGGAAAGCCTGCGCGCGATCCGGCGGGCGCGGAAGGGTCCGGCGGCACCGATCAAGCGGCACCAGCATTCGTGGGTTCACCGGCTTCCGCTCAAGCTGAAATTTCGCACGTCGGGCCTGTATATCAGCGTGATCCCGCCCTTGCTCGTCGGCACGCTCGTCGGGATTCTCGCCGCGATCATGGGTGTCGGCGGCGGCTTCATCATGGTGCCGGCGATGATCTATCTACTTGGAATGCCCACGAAGGTCGTGATCGGCACCTCGCTGTTCCAGATCATCTTCGTGACCGGTTTCACCACATTCATGCACGCCTGGACCAACCAGTCCGTCGACCTGATGCTCGCCCTCGTCCTCATATTTGGCGGCGTGATCGGTGCGCAGGTCGGCACCCGCATCGGCGCTCGGCTGAAGGCCGAACAGCTTCGCATCCTTCTGGCGCTCCTGGTGCTCCTGGTCTGCGTCAAGCTGGGGCTTGACCTGCTGCTTCGCCCTTCCGAGCTCTATTCGATCTCGCAGGTGGGAAGGTGATGGCCCGTCTTCTCCTTCTCGCGATGGCATTGGTCCTTACGCCTCCGGCGGCGCCGGCGGAAGAAGCGGTCGTGGCCGGGATCAGCCAGGACCAGATATCCATCACGGCGAATTTCGATGGATCGGACCTTTTGATTTATGGCGCGGTCAAGCGTGAGGAACCGATCCCCTCGGATAGCGCGCTTGACGTGATCGTCACGGTCGAGGGACCATCGACCCCGATCAATGTGCGGCGAAAGTCGCGCAGCTTCGGCATCTGGGTGAACACCGCAGGAGTCGAGGTCGACCGGGCGCCCAGTTTCTATGCCGTCGCTTCGACCGGCGACCTCATCGACATCTTGTCGCAGACCGAGGATCTGCGCCGGAAGATTTCGGTGCCGCAGATGATCCGGTCGGTCGGTGCGCCGCAGGACATCGCCGACAGTCCCGCCTTCACCGAGGCCCTGATCCGCATCCGGCGGCACAACGGGCTTTATTCCCTTCGTCAGGGTTCCGTCGAGCTTGAACAGCAGACGCTTTTCCGCACGGACATCGACCTTCCGGCCAATCTCGTCGAAGGCGACTACCGGACGCGCATCTTCCTGTTGCGCGACCGGAAGGTCATCGCGAGTTACGAAACGCTGATCGACGTGCGCAAGGTCGGGTTGGAGCGCTGGCTCTACGAACTCGCCCACCAGCAGCCAATGATCTATGGCCTTCTGGCGCTCTTTCTTGCCGGATTGCTGGGCTGGATGGCCTCGGCGGCGTTCCGGCTTCTGCGCAACGGGTAAGGCGCACAGCGTCCTGGCTTGCGCTGAATCTGCGTTCTCCCAGGGGTCGGGCGAAAGCCGCTTGTCTGTTTCAGATGAAGTGCAAAAGCGCTTTAGCCGCGGCCCACAAAGGGCATGTCCGTCGCCATGATCGTCATGTTCAGCACGTTGGACGACAACGGCAACGACGCCATATGGAGCACCGCCGCCGCGACCTCTTCGGCCCTCATCATCGGCTCGGCGCGCACCGATCCGTCGGGCTGGGGAACGCCCTTCGCAATTCCCGCGGCAAGTTCGGTCAGTGCGTTGCCGATGTCGATCTGCCCGCAGGCGATGGAGAACGGGCGACCGTCAAGCGCCAGCGATTTGGTCATTCCCGTCACCGCATGCTTGGTTGCCGTATAGGCGATCGACCCCGGCCTTGGCGCATGGGCCGAGACTGAGCCGTTGTTGATGATCCGCCCGCCGGGCGGCGACTGGCGTCGCATCTGGCGGAACGCGGCGCGGGCACACAGAAACATGCCGGTCAGGTTGACATCGACAGTATCGCGCCAGTCAGAAAGGGCGATCTCGTCTATCAGCGCAGCCGGCTTCGAGATACCGGCATTGTTGAACAGGGCGTCGATGCGTCCGAAGCTTTTGACCGCCGCGTCAAAGGCCGCGTCTACGGCCCCTGCATCCGTCACATCGCAAGGTAGCGCCAGCGCGTTTGCGTTGCCGCCCGCCACCGCGTCGAGGGCATCAGCGCGGCGCGCGATCATTGCCGTGTTCCAGCCGTCGCGCAGGAAAAGCTCCGAGACGGCACGGCCGATACCGGCGCTTGCCCCCGTCACGACGATGGTGCGACCCATCTCAGAACGCCCGGAATGTCATGGTGGTGAGTGTCCGGCTGATCCCTGCGATATCGAAAAGCGCTTCGTTCAGCCAATGGCCGACATCGGCCTCGTCGGGAATGTAGATCTTGGCGATGAGGTCATACTCGCCCGAGGTCGAATAAAGCTCGGACACGACCTCCCGATCATAGATCGCGTCGGCGACCTCGTAGGTTCTGCCGGGCAGGCAGCGGAACTGGACGAATACACAGCGCATCGGGCTCACTCCAAGTCTTTCGGTCGAAGCGTAAAGCGTTTCACGATCGACCGGAAGCCTTGGCCTGATCTGCTACAGGCGAAACGTGAAACGCGTGCCCATGGACAGGCTATCAGTGCCTTCGCGTGGGATGACCTTAGGCGGAAATGCGATTGCAATGGCTCAATGTAACGTCACTCCGCCTTAGGATCATTTCGCTTCAGCAAGCTGACAAACCTTCGCCCAGAGTTCAGGCGCAACCTCAACCGCGTCGCGCGCGCTGCTGTGGGCTCCTGGCACGCGAACACCGGGATCGCTGGCTATTTCATCGACCACGCGACCGACGCGATCCGCAAGCGTCTTTGCGTGGGCGTCGGGCTTGATGAGGATGTAGAACTGGCCGAGGTCGTGCGGTGGTCCCTCCTCTGCCTTCAGGCCCCGGACATCCAGAGAATTTACCGAACCGGTGAGCCCGGCCGCCAGAAACTCGACCATCAGGCCAAGCGCCCATCCCTTGTAGCCCGCCGCGCTCACCAGCGACCCGGCCAAGGCTTCGTCGGGATCGGTGGTCGGGTTTCCATCGCCGTCTACAGCCCAGCCGAGAGGTATCGTTTCGCCCGCCGCCCGCGCCATCGTGATCTTGCCAAGCGCCACAGCCGCCGTGGAAAAGTCGGCGTGCATCGCAAGGCCGGTCGGGCCGGGAACGGAAAAGGCGATGGGATTCGTGCCGATGACCGGTTTCTTGCCGCCCGGTCCCGAGACGACAGCCGATGCATTGGTGAACCCGATCCCTATGAGGCCCGCCCGCGCGATCTGTTCCGTGAAGAACCCCAGCGAGGTGCAGGTATGGGAATGGCAAATGGTCAGGCTCGCAATGCCGCATCGACGTGCTGCTTCGGCAGCCGGAAAAAGCCCGCGCGAGAATGCGGGCTGGGCGAAACCGAACTTTGCGTCTACCCTGACGGCGGCGGGCAGGGGAGTGGCGACGATCGGCTCCACCGTGCCGTCGACCCGGCCCGAGACAATCTGGCGGCAGTAGCTTTCAAGATAATAGAGGCCGCAGATCACGTTGCCGGTCTCCTCGGCTCGGGCAACGGCGCGGGCGACCTCGGCGGCTTGCCATGTGCCCGCACCGTGTGCGACCAGAGCCTTCGCGCTTGTCTGTTCGATCTCCGCAAGCGATATCTGCATCGCGACGTTCCTCCGTTCTCTGCGCGATCCGCTCTGTGGAACAATGCTGCCGTCGCACCAGGCAGCGGCCATCGCTTCCCATCGTCTTCGTTCAGTCGTTGTCGCTCGTCCCGCTTCCGGCATCGGTGCGCGACTTGTCGGACGGGGGAACGGTCGTCTTCATTGCAAAGTCATTCAGTCGAAGGAAGGTTTCGCGCTTGCAGGTCCGCATCGCTTTCTGGGGCCGCGGACGGACGCTTTCGGCGGTGGTCGACAAATCCAGCGTCGCCTCCTGAAGGGCGGCGAAACCCGTCAGGTCGCCTGTCATCGCGCCTTCGCCGTCCATGCGCAGCGAACCCCCTTGCCAGCCAACAGCGATCGACCGCTTCAGTCGGGCAGCGACATGGGACAAGAAGGGCAGCACCAGCAGCGGATGGCTGATCGGCCCGACCGTCAGCGCGCCGTCCTCCAACCGACCGTCGTCAAGTCCGCAAAAGTCGTTCAGCGTCGCACCGAGCGCAATCGGACACAACGGATCGGCCGCCGATGGCCGCCAGCGGCCCTTCTCGATGACAGGGCAGACATCGCCCCACGCCTTTCCGTGCGTCTTCTCGATGTGGGTCAGAAGCGCTTCGGGCCCGTCAAGTCCACGTGCGGAAAGCCACCCGGTGGCAAAACCCGCCTCTTCGGCGTGACCCCAGCTCATCCCTGCACCTCGTGCGGCCTTGGCGCAGAGCGTCTCGACTTCGTTGCGGGACAGGCCGATATTTTCCAACGGGGTCGCAGGCAACGGCGGTCCCGACCGCGTTGGATCATTCGCTTCGGCGATCATGACGACGCCTCCTCGGCCAGGTCCAAGGGATAAGGCGCCCCCTCGAAAAGACTGATCCTGACCCATCTGTCCGAGCGCGGATCGAAGTGGCTTGCGCCGAAAAAGGCAAGCTTGCAGCGCATAAGGTCGATCGGCAGCATGTCTTCGGCAATCAGGTTATCCTGCACCTCAGCATAGGGGTGGCGCGCGGCGAGTTGCGCGCGCCGCACCATGAAACGGTGATCGGGGTGGTGCAGAAGGAAGGCCGCGACGGGGTCGTTCCCGGGCCACTCCTTCAGTGCGGTGAACAGATCCTGCGCCATCCTTGCGATGCACAGCGGTTGTTCCAGATCGGCGCCGTCATCGGTGGCCCGGTCGCCGAGTCGAGGTTCCAGCTTTTCTTCCGAGACATACCAGAACCGCGCCTGATTAGCAGGCCGGGCAAAATCGATGCTCAGAGCCCAGCCATACTGACTTTCGAGAATGCCGCGCAGGCTTGCGATCCGCATCGCGCCGTCCAGACGGAACTCGGCAGCCTCGTCTGCGCTCATCAGGGCGGCCAGGTCGTCGATGCAGTCGCCGTGCGGCTCGATCAGAAGGGCGAACAAGGCTTCCTGCCCTTCGAGGGTTAGCGTCTCTTCGCCCCAGCGCCACAAGGCGTTCCAGGGTCGCGCATCCGCACCGGGAAATTCCTCCAGCCGCGCGCCGATCCGGGCGAGGTCCCCGCGCAGGTCGCGCAGCTTATCAATCTGGATCGGATGTTCGGAACGCCAGTTCGCGGCATTTTCGCAGGCGGCGCTATGGGCGTCTTTCAGGCAATGGACCGCCGATAGGGACGCTTCCGGCAGTGCCCGCACCCGCGCCAGCGCCTCTTCCCGCGCCGCCATCCAGTTGTTCAAAAGGGCGGGATGACGCACGAGGAAGGGCGCCATGCCAAGGCCGGTCGAATTGCCGACACCGAGGCGGCGCTTGACGTCCGTACCCAGCCGTATGGCAGATGTGCCGCCCTTCACCGCCGCCAGATGCTCGACGATATCCACCGTGAACTGTCTCGTCAGCCAGACCGAAAGCATCTCGGCCTGGAACGGCGCGGCAAGCTCGGCCCGGCTGGCGATGTCCCGCCGGTCCGCCGCTCCGAACTTGCCCGATCCATAGACCGCCGTAGTCCGCATCAGGTAGCCGACCGCATCGACCTCCCCGATGTCCGGCTGGCGGCCGGCGGCGAGGCTGTCGACGACATGCGAAAACAGACGCACCGAACGGTTCGCACGGCTCAGAGACAGTTCCGAGGCGCTGATCCGACCCGCTTCCTGAAGCGGGACATTCCCTTGAAGCCGGTCGAGATCGGCTTTCGCAGGATCGCCGTCGAAGAGCGCAAAGGTCGCGTCCCAGGCCGTCGCGATAACGCGGTCCGAGCGCATGTGGTCCGGCAGATCGTGCGAAAACGCGACAAGGCTGTAGGTGCGCGACGGTCCGGTCGCTCGGTAGACCGCGCGGCCGACGCCTTTGGCGTCAATCTCCCAGACTGGCCGGTCGAAGCGCCAGCCGCCCGATGTCATGCGTCTGAGCATGACGCGGAGGAAGGACAGCCGCGTCGGATGGGCCGATCCCATCCGCGCCAGCCGCATCACCACTTCGGGTTTCCGGTGACCGATCTTGCCGACCGGCCCGGCTTCTTGATTCACGCGTTTCATGTTGCGGCCCACCATCGTCATTGTTCGGGTGTCAACGTCGGGCCGGCCGGAGCCCGCCCGTCACCCTGTTTCGCTTCCATCAGAGCACCAGCGCGATGCAAGCCGCATCCTGCAGAGCGGGCATCGACGCGGCTTGGGTCCGGCCCGTCTGCCACGAAGCTCGTCTCGAAAAACCGCAGCCAGTTGCCGCCCATGACCGCCGCCACATCTGCATCACTCATGCCAATGGCTTTCAGCCCGCCGGCAATATGCCCGAAATCGCGGTTGTCGGCGAACCATTCCGGCATCGGAGGAAAGCCGGGGGCGGCGGCGCTACCCTCGCCATAGTCGATGGATTTCGTCCAGCGCCCGACACGCATCCACTCGACGACACTATCAGGCTGGTCCTGGCAAAGATCGGTGCCGATGCCGATATGATTGATACCCATCAGATCGGCGGCACGCGCTATCATGTCGCAGAAGTCCTGTAGCGTGCACGCGCTGCCACCCTTCAGGTGATGCGGATAAGCCGAAAAGCCGAGCATCCCGCCGGTCTCGGCAAGCGCCTTCAGGACGGTTTCGGATTTGTTGCGCAGGGCGGCGTGCCAGCTGTGCGGATTGGCATGGGTGATCGCGATGGGCCGTGTCGAGTGCTCGATGGCTTCCAGCGTCGAGCGTTCGCCCGAATGGCTCATGTCGACGGCCATCCCGACGCGGTTCATCTCCTTCACCACCTCGCGGCCCATCCGGGTCAGGCCGGTATCATCGTTCTCGTAGCAGCCGGAGGCGAGCAGCGACTGGTTATTGTAGCTGAGCTGCATGAAGCGCAGGCCGAGCGTGTGCAGCACCTCGACCAGACCGATGTCATCCTCGATGCAGGAGGGGTTCTGCGACCCAAGGAAAATGGCCGTGCGGCCGGATGCGCGGGCACGGGTTACATCGTCGGCTGTGCGGCCGTGAAAGATCAGGTCGGGAAACTGCTCGAACCAGCGGTTCCAGCGTTCGACGTTCAACACGGTTTCACGAAAGTTCTCGTGATAGGTGATGGTGACATGTACGGCATCGACGCCGCCCTCGCGCATCTGACGGAAGATCTTCTCGGACCAGTTGGCGTATTGCAGCCCGTCGATCAGAACGCTCATTCCGGCCCTCCCGCCGCCACATAGGCGGTCTTCACAGTGGTGTAGAACTCGGCGGCGTAGCCGCCCTGTTCGCGCGGGCCATACGACGACGCGCCGCGCCCGCCGAAGGGGACGTGATAGTCGGTGCCCGCCGTGGGCAGGTTCACCATCACGCAGCCCGCCCGCATGTTGGCGCGGAAATGGCTGGCGCGGGCGAGCGATCGGGTCATGATGCCCGCTGTCAACCCGAACTCACTGTCATTGGCGATGGCAAGCGCCTCGTCATAGCTGCCCGCCTTCATCACACAGGTAATCGGCGCGAACATCTCTTCGCGGTTGATCCGCATGTCGTTCTTGGTGCCCGCGAACACGGTCGGCGCCATGTAGTAGCCCGCAGTCTTCCGCTCCAGCCGCTCGCCGCCGGTCAGAAGCTCTGCACCCTCGTTCTTGCCAATCGCGACGTAGTCTAGGTTCTGCTTCAACTGCCCCTCGCTGACGACGGGTCCGATCTGTGTGCCGTCTTCCAGCGCATGGCCGACCTTGAACGCCTTTGCCGCCTTGACCAGCTTCTCGACGAACGCGTCATGAACCGCTTCATGCACGATCAGGCGACTGGCGGCCGTGCATTTCTGCCCCGTCCCCCCGAAGGCAGCACCCGACGCGTGGGCGACGGCCAGGTCGAGATCGGCGTCGTCCATGATGATCATCGGGTTCTTCGACCCCATCTCCATCTGTAACTTGGTCATGTTCTGGATCGCCGATGCGGCAATGCCGCGCCCGACCGAAACCGAGCCGGTGAAGCTAATCGCATTCACGTCGCGGTTTTCGACCAGTCGCTGCCCAACTGCGCGGCCAGGTCCCGTGACGAGGTTAAACAAGCCGGCAGGAATATCCTGCTTCGCGATGATCTCGGTCAGGGCGACCGCGCTCGCCGGCGTCAGGTTCGCGGGTTTCCAGATGACCGCATTGCCGAAGGCGAGTGCCGGCGCGATCTTCCAGGCCGGCGTCGCCACGGGGAAGTTCCAGGGCGATATGATCGCCACCACACCCACCGGTTCGCGGCGCACGTCGATCTCGATCCCCGGCCGGACGCTTTCCGCAACGTCACCGTGCAGACGCAGAACCTCGGCGGCGAAATAGGTGAAGAACTGACCGGCGCGGTAGACTTCGCCCCTGCCTTCGGCCAGCGGTTTGCCCTCCTCGCGCGATATGAGCCGACCAATCTCCTCCGCCCGCGACATGAGCTCGTTGCCGATGGCCATAAGTACATCGTGGCGTTTCTGAATTCCTGCGCCCCACCATAGCGGCTGGGCCTTTCGCGCCGCATCAATCGCCTCGTCCAACTGTGCGCTGCTGGCCTGGCCGTAGGAACCGATGAGGTCCGACAGATCGGAAGGATTGCGGTTTTCAATTGCCGATGATCCGGCTTCCCACCGCCCTGAAATGTAGATTCCTGTCGCCTGTGCCATATTGCCCACCTTCTGTTTCGGGGAGTCTAGATCCGGGGCGGTTATTCAGGCAATCTTGAATTACTGAATGTTCTTTCAGGAATATTGAAATGGCAATCAAGCTCGAGATGCTCCGCGTCTTCCGCATCGTGGCCGAGCAGGGGTCGCTTTCGCACGCGGCGGGCATATTGGGGCGGACACCGTCGGCGGTGTCCATGATGCTGACCCAGCTTGAGGACAACGTCGGCGCGCCTCTGTTCGAGACCGACCGCAAGAACCGCCTGACCAAACTAGGAGAGTTTGTTTTTGCCGAGTCCGTCCGGGCTACGGATGTATTTCAAACCAGCACCGAAGCGATCAGGCGTCTGACCACCTCCATCGCCGGAACCGTCCGCATCGCGGCCGTGCCTTCGGTCATGGCCGCGCTGCTGCCGCGTGCGATCGCCGATTTCCGCAAGATCAGGCCCGCGGTGCGCCTTGAGATCAGCGACCTTGACAGCGCCGCGGTCCGGCGGCGCATCCGGTTTGACGAGGCCGATATCGGCATCCTCACGGCGTCGCGGGACAACCCGCACGAAGGCGTCGCGATCGGTCGCGACGCTCTTGGCATCGTGTTTCGCGAGGATGGCAGGATCGCGCGGGCGCTCGCGGCAAACCACGCGCCGAGTTGGTCACTGCTGCAGCTGGAACCGCTGATAGCCAATCCGCTTTGCGCACTGGTCGATAACTCCGACGTCGTCGAGATGCTCGGGAACTGCAACCTTCAGGCGCGCAACACAACGGCCCTTCTGTCCTTCGTCCACGAAGGTCTCGGGGCGACGATCTTGCCGGAAGGAGCGGTCTCCCACCGTCCTGAAGGCCTCGGATTCGTCCGCCCCGTCGATCCGGAGACGATGCGCGACTTGCGCATGATCTGCAGCGCCGAACGAAAGCTCGGGCCGGCAGCGCAAGAATTCTGGAACGCGCTTGCGTAAGGTGGCTTCGATCAGGGAATGCCAAGACCCCGCAACGAATGCATTACGGCTCGTCTGACCCGATTGCTTCCTTGCGGCGGGCGACGTATGCATCAAGTTCCTCCCGCCTCGCTTGGTCCATGACCGGTTCCTCGTACTCGGCCAGCGCCTGCTGCCAGAGCAGCGTGGCGCGTTCCAGCGCGTCCTTCGCGCCCGCCGCTTCCCATGCCCCGTAATTGGTCCAATCCGACAGCATCGGGCGATAGAAGGCGGTCTCATATCGCGCCATCGTGTGTTCCGCGCCGAAGAAATGTCCACCCGTCGGGACCGAGGCGATGGCGTCGAAGCCAAGCTCATCTTCGGAGAAGTCGATGGGGCGCAAAATCTCCATCATGTTCTGCAGGATCTCCACGTCGAGGATCAGCTTTTCGTACGAGGCCGTCAGCCCGCCCTCCAACCATCCGGCGGCGTGATAGACGAGATTGCCGCCCCCCATGACCGCCCCCCATGTCGCCATCGTCGTCTCATAGGCGGCCTGAAGATCGACTGCGTTCGAGGCGTTGGTGTTCGAGGTGCGGTAGGGAAGGCTGTAGCGCCGCGCAAGCTGGCCAGCGATGAGGTTGGCCTTGGTGTTCTCCGGTGTACCGAAGGCTGGCGCACCGGACCGCATGTCGACGTTCGAGGTGAAGGCGCCGTACATCACTGGTGTGCCGGGATTGACGAGTTGGGTCAGCGCCACGCCGAAGAGCGCTTCGGCGTTCTGCTGGGCCAGGGCGGCGGGCAAGGTGACCGGCGTCATCGCCCCCATCAGCGTGAACGGCGTGATCGTCACCGGCTGGCCATGTTCCGCCATCGCGATCAGCCCTTCGCCCATCGCATCGTCGAAAAGGCGTGGGGAATTGACCGAGATGATCGTGGTGACGCCGGGCTCCTTCGCCATTTGCTCAAGGCTCACGCCGCGCGAAATGGCCATCATGTTGATGCCGTCCATCGCGCGGCCGCGTCCGATAGCCGTGCAATGGAAGCTGAGGTCGCTGAGCGTCAGGTTGGCGCGGTATGTGTCAAGGTGCCGGTTGTTGGCGGGCAGCTCCATCGGCGCCGTCACCTGGTTGCCGATCATGTGGATGGCGTTGAAATGATGGGCAAGCCGGATGAAATTCTCGTAGTCGGCCAGGTTGCCGGAGCGGCGACCCCTCACGCGGTCATGCACGTTGGGCGGCCCCGCGACGAGACCGAAGGCCACAGCCCGCCCGCCAAGCGTCAGCCTCTTCGCGGGATTGCGCGAGGTTAGCGCGAAGCTGGACGGCGCCGACCGGATCGCCTCGGCGATGATGCTTTCGTCGATGCGGATGGTTTTTTCGGAGCGGTCGACAATGGCGCCAGCTGTCTCGAACACATCCATAACCGTGTCGCCCATGACGCGGATGCCCAGTTCCGACAGGATGCGCATGGAGGTCTTGTGGATCGCCTCGATCTGCTCCTCGTCGGCGAGTTCCAGTGGCCGATACGGGTTCTCCACCGTCTGCCAAGGCAGTTGCGGGATCAGACCGCCGCCCCGTGCCGCTTTCATGCGTCGTCCGCTGCGCTGGCGTTCTTCGGTCATGCGGATACCTCCGTTCAGTAGCCCCGTTCAGGGTCCACGATGTTGACAAGCGGCTCGCCGCGCCGGTAGCGCCCGAGGTTCTGGGCGAACATGGCGACCGATTTTTCGTCCCAGCCGTCATAGACGGAGGAACAGTGAGGTGTGAGAATGACATTCTCCATGCCCCATAGCGGATGGTCGACCGGCAGAGGTTCGGTTTCAAAAACGTCTAGGGCTGCGCCTTTCAGGTGCCCGCCGCGCAGGGCGGCGATCAATGCCTGTTCCGCCACCACCCCGCCCCTGGAAACGTCGATCAGGACCGCGCCCGGTTTCATCGTCTTGAACGCGTCAACGCCGACCAGTCCCCGTGTCGCCGGCAGAAGCGGTACACAGACCAGCACGAAATCGGCGCGCGGCCAAAGGTCAGCCAACGCCTCCATGCCATGCACCTCGTCCACATGCTCGGTCGGCTGGGGGCGGGCGCGGACGCCAAGAACCGTCATCCCCATTGCCTTGGCGCGCCGCGCGCTGGCCCGTCCCGTCTGGCCAAGCCCAAGGATCAGAAGTGTCCGCCCCTCGATCGGCGCAACCCTCTGGCTGGTCCAGCGTCTCTCTGCCTGCCTACGCGCAAATCCGCGCAGGTCGAGCGAGAAGGCGAGCATTGCGCCAAGCGCATATTCGGCCATCATGTCCGACGCGACGCCGGCGGCGTTGGTGACTGTAAGCCGCGAGGGATCCCAGGGTAGAAGGTGGTCGGTGCCGGACCCGCCGACCGAAATCCAGCGCACTGTCGGGCTGCCCACTAGAGAGTCGCGGGGGAAACCCGGCGTTCCGGCGAACCGCACGGTGTAGACCACGTCGGCCCCCGTTTCGGCCAGGGCTGCTGGAAGGGCGGCATAGCTGTCGCAGGTGTACACGGTCAGGTCGGGATGCGCGGCCGCGACAATGGCAAGGGCTGTGTCGGGCGCATCGGTGTGCAACAGCACGACTGGTGAATCGCTTGTCACGGGTGCCCTCCGCTTTCTCTGATGATCTTGATGACCGCGCTACTTGCGGCGATGTCAAAGAGAATGTCCGCGCCGCCGTCCCGGCGCAGGACGACCGCATCGACGTGGGCGAACCTGGTCTGCGCAATCTGATCGGCCGCAAACCGACCCAGGCGCAAATCCACGGCACAGCAGCGGGCGAGCGTTTGATCGAGTTCCGGGCCGTCAAGATGGAGCCAGGCCCAGGCTTCCTCTCGCCAGCTCGAATAGCCCTTGGGACCGGCCGCTGCTTCCCAGCGAACCCTGAGGCTTGAAATCCCATTGAGCGTTTCGGACGAACCAAGAACAGTGATGTCGTTGTCACCAAGCCGGAGCACAAGGAGGTCCGCCTGCGCGGCCACCCGGTTCAGGCCGGGCAGGGATATCCCCGCGCCCTCCAGCCAGCCGGTGCTGCCAGGCCCCTTGAGGCCAAAGCGCGGCCATGCGGTCCGATCGGTGATGCACAGCCCGGCATGATCGCCGAGCAATGTCGCAAACTCCGCTGCCGCACCGCCAGTTTGAAAGGGAAAGGCCGGGCTCATGGGCGCACTCATATCTCCTGTCGCTGGTTTTTCGGATCGAAGAAGGCGTGTCCGGCAACAGTGGCCGTGATCTCTTTTCCGCTGCGCGCCCGGATCGTGACCGGCGACCCTTCCATGGCATCGTCGGCATGAACGAAGGCCAGGGCAATGGTCCGGCCGAGTGTAGGCGAGAATGCGACCGAGGTCACATGGCCCCCGGGCTTGCCGCCACGCAGGACGAGGCAGCATTCGCCCGGAACCTCGGCCCCGTGCGCGAAGGTGAGCCCGACGAGCCTGCGCGCCACTCCCAGCGCGCGGCGCATCTGGAGTGCGCGCTTGCCGATGAAGAAGTCCTTATTTTTCGACACCGCCCAGCCAAAGCCAAGCTCATCCGGCGATGTCAGGGCGTCAGTGTCCTGCCCGATCAGGATGTGCCCCTTCTCAAGCCGCAACACACGGCTCGCCTCCAAGCCGTAGGGGCGCAGGTCGAAAGGTGCACCGGCCCGCATCAGCGCATCCCAAAGTGCCAGGGCGTAGCTGGACGGGCAGTGCAGCTCAAAACTCAACTCGCCGGTGAAACCGATCCGCATCGCGCGGACGGGGACGCCGGCGACCTGGCCGGTGTGGCCTTCGAGATAGCGGAAGCCCTCGGTGGAAAAGTCGATGTCGGACGGCAGAGATTGCAAGACCTGTCGCGCCTTCGGCCCGGTGAGGTTCAGCCCCGAAAACGCCGATGTCAGGTTGGCCACGTCAACCCGCATCCGCCATTGGGCATTCCAAAGCGCCATGTCGGCATAGACCCGTGCGATGGCCCCCGTTGTGGCCGTGACGTAGAACTGATCCTCCGCCATGCGGAAGGCGACGCCGTCGTCGATCACTGCCGCCATTTCGTTCAGCATCAGGCAGTAGCGCACCTTGCCCACGGGTTGACCGGCATGGGCCATCGTGTAGAGCCGATCGAGGAACGCGCCCGCATCGGGGCCGCGCACCTCAAGCTTGCCCAATGTCGATACGTCGAGAACGCCGACACCTTCGCGGACTGCGCGGACTTCTTCGGCGATCAGCGTGGCACGGTCGCCCTGGCCATAAAGATAGGGGCGTCGCCACGCCCCTACCGGGCGCATTTCGGCACCGGCGGCCACATGGCGCACATGCAGCGCTGTGCGGCGTTCGTCCACATGACCGTGGCCCGCCAGCACACCCAATGTCTCGGGTCCGACCGGGGGTCGGGCGGTCGTCACGCCGGTATCGGCGACACGGCGTCCCGTCGCCGCAGCGACGATCCGGGCGGTCGCCAACGCCGAGTGTCGGCCCTGGCTTGGTCCCATGCCGACGGTCGAGAACCGCTTGACGAGTTCCAACTCTCGATAACCTTCCTTGACGGCGTTGATGAGGTCCTTGACCTGAAGGTCTTCATCGAAGTCAACGAAATCACGTCCCTTCGGATGCGGGTCGAGCGGCAGCGGGCAGTGGGCGAGCAAAAGCCCGGCATCGTCGGGAAGGGTGATATCCGGCGCGTGATGACCAAGCGCGCGAAGCGCCACCGCCGCTGCCCGCTCGCCATCGGCTATTACGGTGCTAGTTCCCGCTTTGCCGGCCACCGAACCCGCCAGCTGCACGTCGCCGCGCGTCATGTCGAGAGAAAAGCGGCCCGTCGCGTCATCATAGCCAAGATTGGCGCCAGCTTGACACGGAAGCTGCCATGCCGGGGCGTGGCCGACAGATACTGCCAGAAGATCACAACGGATGCGGCGGTCGCCAACGCAAACCTCGCGCAAGTGCCCGCGGCCCTGCGCCACGTCGATGCGGCCGTGGATCAACTCGCACCCCGCTGCCCGCAACTGCTCGATGCGGCTTTCTTGTCCCGGAAGCGCGCGCGGAAGGACGATCCCCGCGATCCGGGTGCCGGCGAGGGCAAGGGTGTCGGCAACGTCGAAGGCTTCGGGCGTTCCCGCCAGGATGACGGCACGCTCGCCCGGGCGGACCCCATAGTGGTGGACCAGGCGGCTGACCGCGCCGCCTGTCATGATGCCTGGCAGGTCATTCCCGCGGAACACCGCGGGCTGCTCGATGCCGCCGGTTGCGATGATCACCTGGCCGGCGCGGCAACGATGCATCGTCTTGCCCTGGATGAGAGGCAGCCAGTTATCCTCGAACCAGCCATTGCAAACGGTCCCCGTCATGATCCGCAGCGACTTCAGACGGTGTGCAGTTTCGATGCGTTCGGACAGGCAGGCACCCTGCTCCGGAAGGTATGTCAGCCTGCCCCCGAGTTCGGGGTTTTCATCGCACAGGATCACGTCCGCCCCGGCCTCGGCTGCCTTGATCGCGGCCGACAGTCCGGCGGGGCCGCCGCCGACGATCAGAACGTCACAATGAAGATGCGATTTGTCGAAGCCTTCCGGCACCGCCGCAGGATCGACAAGGCCCAGCCCCGCCCTGGCCCGGATCAGGGGCTCCCACCATTTCAGCCATGCCTTGCGGCCCGGCCCCATGAAGGTGCGGTAGTAGAACCCGACCGGCATGAACCGGCCAAGCCGGTCGAGGATCGCGTCACGGTCCCGCGCAAGCGAGCCTTTGAAGTTCTGCGCGGTCACGATCATGCCGTTACGCAAGGGCGTCATATCGGCCGCGAGGTTCGGCTCCGACCCGACTTGCACCAGCGTGTTCGCCTCCGCCCCGGTCATCGAAAACACGCCGCGCGGTCGATGGTACTTGAACGACCGCGATAGCATCCACTGGCCCGACGCGGCCAGCGCGCTGGCGATCGTGTCGCCCTCGTACCCATCGTACCGCTGACCCTCGAACGTGAAGGCGACCGGGCGCGAACGGTCGATCCGGCGACCGAAGGGCGGATCGAGACGGGTCATCGCCGCACCTCGAGTTCCGCGGAGTCGAACGTTCGCAAGACTCTGTCGGTGACCGTGTGCCTTTCGGCCACGAAGACATAGTTCGACGGCCTGTGCCGCCACCATTCCAGCATGGTGCCGGGGCGGTTTTCTGCACGGAAGAGATACCGAGCCCATTCCGCGTCCGTAAATGCGTTCGGATCGGGCATGTCGCGCAGCGGGCCAAGATACTGGAACTCGTCGACGTTGCGGGGGCCGTTCAGCGGGCAGACAAGCAGTTTCATATCAATGACTCGCCGCCGTGGCGCCCATTTCGTTCAGAAGTGCAAAGCGTTCGAACCGATCCAGTGCAAAGGGCTTCAAAAGGTTCGGCACCTGTCCGGTCGCGATGCACTCCGCCATGCGCTTACCCGCGACCGGCGTCGCCTTGAAGCCCCAGGTGCCCCATCCGCAGTCGAGCCACAGCCCGGTGACGGGGCTTTCCCCCATGATCGGACTGTAGTCCGGGGTCATGTCCGTGATCCCGGCCCATTGCCGCAGCAAACGCAGGTTCCTCAGGAACGGGAACAGGTGCACCGCGCCCTCGGCCAGATGTTCTTTCATGTCGAGTGTCGAGCGGGTGGAGTAAAGCTGGTACGGGTCCGATCCGCCGCCGATCACGACTTCGCCGCGCGAGGACTGCACGAGATAGGTGTGCAGGCTGACCGATGAGACGAGCGTGTGAAGCCAGGGCTTGACGGGTTGCGTCACCATCGCCTGAAGGGGGTAGCAGCGGATCGGCAGTTCCACCCCGGCTTTCAGCGCCATGTCGTAGTTCATCCCGCCACAGGCGATCATCACCTGACCCGCCGCGATGCGTCCGCGATTGGTGACGACGGCCTGAACGCGGCCGCGGGTCACTTCGATCCCGGTGACTTCGGTGCGCTGGTGGATCTCCACGCCGCGCCGCGCGGCCTGCGCAGCGTAGCCCCATGCGACGGCATCATGCCGTGCGGTGCCTCCATCGGGATGCCAGAGTCCGCCCAGCACTTCGAGCGCGCCGCCATAGTCCATGTTGAGATGCGGGCAGAGCGCCTCGACCCCCTTCTGGTCGACCACCTCGATGCCAATGCCCATGTGCCGGCCCGTTTCGGCCCGAAGGTGGAATGACCGGAGCGTTGCTTCGGTATGGGCCAGCGTCAGTTGCCCGCGCTGCGAGAACATGACGTTGAAATCAAGCTCCTGCGACATGGTCTCGTACAGCGCGACACCTTCCTTGTAGAAGGCGATACCTTCAGGTGTGATATAGTTGGAGCGGATGGTCGTGGTGTTCCGCGCGGTGTTGCCGCCGGCGAGCCACCCCTTTTCGACAACGGCGACGTTGCGGATGCCATGATACTTCGACAGGTAATGGGCACAGGCCAGTCCATGACCCCCGGCGCCAATGATCACCATATCATAGCTGCGCTGAAGAGCAGGCGTGGCCGGCAGGTCGCCGGTAACGGGATAGTCCCGGCTTAGGCCGTATTTCAGAAGGCGAAAGACCATCGTGGCTCAAATCGGGTCGTAGAGATGGCTTGCGGTTTCGGAAAATCGGCTGTCGGCAGACGTCAGACCCAGCACCGCATCACAGAGCGCCTCGGCCCGGGCGGCGCCCAGTGCGGGCACCGCGAATTGCATATACTTGTCCACGACGTCTTTCCGGCCAAACGGCCGCTCCGGCCCGCCTCTCGCATGGGTGTCGCCCGAGGCAAGGACGGCGCCGTCCTTCAGCGTGATCTCGACGTCCGCCCAGCGTCCCGCGGGGAATCTTGCCTGATGGCGTTCGGAGGTTTCCATCACTGTGCGCTCCACCAGTGCCGCGACTCTCGGGTCCGAAAGGCCGGCACCCGAGATATGTTCAAGCCCGATCTGGCCATGCACCAGCACAGTCGCAACCGAGAAGGGCAGGGAGTACTGCGCCTTTGAGGTTGTGTCGGGCATCTTCGGGAAAAGCTGCACGGCATAGTCGAAACTGCGAATGCGAATCTCTGCGATATCGTCCGGTCGGAACTTGTGCTCCTCGGCCAGTTCACGCGCCGCGTCGATGGAGGCATGTGCCCAGCGGCATATGGGGTAGGGCTTCACATATTGATGCTCGATCTGCCAGAATTGCCCGAGATCGGCCCAATGCGCCGCGGCTTCGGATGCTTCCACCGTGATCGCTGGCGCACCGGTAAAACCCGTTTCGGCCAGGATCGCCGCTGACATTCCGACCAGCGCGCCCCAGCCCGAGCCATCATGCAGCATCGTCGGCGTCGCGATTTCCCGCATCATCTGGCTGCGCGGGCCGTGATACTCCGCGATGCCGAGCGCCTCGCGCAAGGTGGTGGGCTTGTGGCCACGCAGACGTCCCGCCATCGCCGCCACGCCAAGCGCGTTCCATGCGCCCGACGTGTGGTAGTCGCTGACCGTCGCGTGAAGGGCCATGCCGGCGCGACCGGCGATTTCGTATCCGACGATCAGGGCCGCAAGCGCCTCGGGGCCGGTCAGGTTCGGCAGATGTTCGGCCAAGGCCGCGAGGGTCGGAACGGCGACCACGCCGATATGGCCCTTCGTTGGATTGTAACCGTCATGGCCGTCAAGGTTGTCGATCTGGCTGGCCGCGGCATAGACCGCGCCCGCGAGGCTTGCTTTGCGGCCGTCGAAAAGCATCCGCGCGGCATCGCCGTTTCCACCGGCGGAGAAGATCCGGACCGCCACTTCGCGGCTGATCCGCCCCGCGTCCATTGGGCCTGCCGCGGCGCAGATGCCAAGCGTGTCGAGCAGCATCAGGGCCGCGCGGTCCATGGCGGATGCGGGGATCGACGCAGGATCAACCCCAAGCGCGAATTCCGATACGGCGGCCAACGCATCTGTCCGGGGGGTGCCCCCGCTCACCGGGTCGCGCATTGCCGGCCTCCTCTGTGCTGGATACGAGGTCAGAGTATTTGGCCTTCGCCGCCATGCACACGAATAATTCGGGCTCTTGTCATAATTTTTTTGTTGCCTCACCGTGTGGCCGCGGTTTTGGTGTCAGCCAGACGCAACGGGACTTTCACTAATGGATCGGCCGCCTCCACCGCTCAACTTCATCCGGTCCTTCGAATGCGCCGCGCGTCACCTGAGTTTCACCAAGGCCGCGCAGGAACTTGGCTATACTCAGGCCGCGATCAGTACGCATGTTCGGGCGCTTGAGAAATACATCGGACGCGAACTTTTCGTTCGCAATGCCCGCAGCATCGAACTTACCGAGATGGGCGAAGCTTTTCTGCCCACGCTCCGCCAAGGGCTCGCCCAGATCGACAATGCAACAAACGCCATCGCCACAACCTCGCGCGATCGGTCCGTCGTGATCGCATGCCCGATGAGCCTTGCCGAAAACTGGCTTCCGTCCTGCGTCGGCGACTTCAGCAGACGCCACCCGGATGTCGAGGTCGTCATTCATGGAACCGTCTGGGAAAATCCGGAGGACCATATCGCCGACATCGTCATCTCCGTGAACCGCAGTGACGAGATTCCACCGGGCGCGCGCAAGCTCTGGAACGAAACGCTTTCACTGGTTTGCGATCCGGCTTTGGCCGCGCGGATCACTCGCGGGGCGGATCTTGTGGACATACCCAAGATCAGCGTGGCGGGGCGCCAGGAATACTGGGCGCTCGTCGCCGGCGCGGCAGGCATTGCCGCGCTGGATATCGAGAGTTCGATCAAGACGAATGCGTCAAACATCTCGCTCGAACTGGCGGCGCACGGCCTTGGCGCGACGATTGCGCTCACGTCGCTCTGCGGAACGTATATTGCGCGTGGCTTGCTTGAGGAGCCCTTGCTGACGAGGCCGGAAAGTCCCTGGGCCTACTACGTGATCAATCGCCGCGGCTCCCGCAGCGCGATGTCGAACCGACTGTTCGAACACATCCTTTCCGCGGGGAGGGAAACGGAAGGCGGCTTCCGCCAGGATCAGGTGCCAGGATCGCGCTGACGCCGGGCGTTTGCAGGGTCACGATTCGGATCGCGGCGCGGGCACGCGCGAGGGTGCCAACGGATGCACCGTGGGCAAGGCGCGAATTTCAGCGGGCCGTTCCGGCCTGGCGGTCAAAGCGTGGCGCCGTGCGACCGAAGGATCGCGGCAAGACCCAGGTCGACCATCACCCCGTGCTTCACCGCGTCCGCCCGTGCACGGTGTTTCCGATCGCCGGGCATTCGGGCGCCTTCGTGCATGGCCATCGCGGACAGCATCTCCTCCAGTCGGGTGACATGGTCTGAAACGCCGAGTCCGTTCGGACGGATCGCGATCACGGTCTGGCCCAGCCGCGGCGGGCCGCCTTCGTCGTCGCCCAGCGAAGAGGCCCTATAGGACCAGTTCGCCCCCGTCAGACCCGCTGCCATCACCTCGACCATCAGCGCCAGCGCCGCGCCCTTGTGCCCGCCTGCCGGCGCGATGGAGCCTGCCATTCCCGCGGCGGCATCGGTTGTGGGTTTGCCCTTGGCGTCAAGCGCCCAGCCCTCGGGGATCGGCCTGCCTTCCGCAGCGGCGTTGGCGAGGTTGACGAACGCGGTGGCGGAGGACGAGCTGTCTATGATCAGAGGCTCGCCCTGGCGCGGGGCGGCGAAAGACCAGGGATTGGTGCCGAAGAATGGCGTCTTGCCTCCCCACGGCGCCATTGTCGATGAGGCGTTGGCCATCATGATCCCGACCAGGCCCCGGCGCGCGAGCCGTCCGGTGAAATAGCCCAGAACGCCGCAAGCATAGGCGTTGGTGATGCCCATCAACGCGATACCCTGCGTCTGCGCTGCCTCGATCAGTGTCGCCTCGCCCGCCTCATAGGCGGGATGCGCGAAGCCGTCCGCCGCATCGACGCGGATCAGGGCGGGGGCGGGGCAAGCGATGCTGGGCGTCGCATCCCCCGCAATCTTGCCGACTTTCAGGTGCTGGCAATAATAGGGCAGGTAGGCGAGTCCGATCACACGCGTGCCTTCGGCTTCAGCATCACGGATGGAGCGGGCGACCGGTCCGGCTTGCGCCAATGACGCGCCGCTGGCCACAAGCGACTCGGTCGACACGCGCTCCACTTCATCGAGGGACAAGATAAGTGACATGGGCACGCCCTTTCAGATCAGCGGCATCCGGCGCATCACGCCGGGGTTGTCGGGGTCGTGGTATTTGTTTGGAACGCCACGGTCCTTGAGAAGCTGGGCGCAAAAGGCCAGCCGGTCGGGGTCGAGCGTCACGCCAAGACCCGGTCCTTCGGGCAGCGGCACGACGTTGTCGCGCGGACTGAACGGCCCCTCGACGATCACGTCATGCGGCTGCTGGCGCAGCAGCGACTGGTTCGGTTCGCGGATATGGGGATGGGCGGCGCAGGCGTGCAGGAATGCGGCGGTGCCAAGCCCGCTATCGCCGGAATAGCACCAGAAATCGACGCCCGCGCCTTCGCAAGCCGAGACAAAGCGCAGCATCGCGGAGAACCCGCCCATGCCGGCGATGTCGCTCACGAGCGCATCTGGCACGCCGAAGGCCATGGCCTTGGTCAGGTCGAGATTGTGGCCCGAGAAGGGGATCGACGTATGCCGGCGCAGTTTTGCCATCTGCCGCCATTCGGGCGTCGGGTCTTCCCAGTTGCGCAGGCCGATCTCCTCGAAGGCGGGGGCAAGGTAACGCGCCGAGGGTAGGGAGAAGGCCTGATTGCTGTCGATCCGCAGCATCGCGCGCGGTCCCAATGCCACGCGCAGGGCTTGCATGAGCGCGATGTTGGCATTGAGGTCGGGGTCGGCGACCTTGCCTTCGAAGAATGTCGTTCCGAACTTTTCATGCAGACCAAGACAGTAGCCGACAACCTCATCGATGTTAGCTTCACCGCCCTTGCCGTCATCACCTTTCAGCCGATAAGCGAAATAGTCGGTGAACGGTATCTCGCGCCGGTGGATGCCGCCCAGCAGATTGGCGACCGGCTGATCCCAGAGCTTGCCGCGCAAGTCCCAGAGCGCGATTTCCAGCCCGCCCCATGCGCCGCGGGTCGTGAAGTCGGTGACCGAGTGGTTGAAGGGCATCGATGGCAGCACCATCCGCTCCAGTGCCGAGATATCCAGGGGGTCGCAGCCCTTCAGACGTTCGGCCCATCCGGCAATGATCGGGGCGGCGGTGTGCGAAGGCGCTTCGCCGATGCCGGTCAAGCCGTCGGTTGTCTCGACCTCGATCACGCATTTGGTGAATCCGTCCAGCACGCCGTAAGACCACACATAGGGCGCTTCAAGCGGGATGAGGACGGGCGTGGCGCGGATCGACCTAATCTTCATTCGGGCTTTATCCTTCGACGGCCCGGTCGACATGACTTCGGGGCAGAGAATCATATCCGGCGCAGGTCTACCCTGCAACGGATCGGCGAGAATCCAGGCGATGTGCGAAACGTGGAAATGTATGATCGCCAGCGGTCCCATAAATATTCCGCCACCAAAGGCCCGGATTTATTTATGTGTATTCCCGTGACTCGATGTCAGAATGCTTCTTACTGTGACAAGAACGGCGTCGTCAGTTGAAGTCATGTGCCGCGCTTCCGGGCGTGCTCGATCGGATACGTGCGTTTCGGTTCCATACGGACAGGCGTCGATAAAGATCACTCTTTCCCCAGCAGGAGCATGACATGACGAAAATTGACCGCCCCGACAACGCAGTCAGGCCGATCGTTCACAAACTCGCCCGCTCGACGCGCAAAGGCGATGTGGACCGGCGCGAATTTCTGGCTCTTGCCAGCGTCCTTGGCGTTAGTTCGACGGCCGCTTACAGCCTGATCGGTGCAGTAGCGCCCGGTCGCGCCGAAGCGCAGGAGCCCAAGCGCGGCGGCGTCCTCCGGATCGGGATGCGCGTGATGGATCTTCGAGATCCGCGCACCTTCGACTGGACCGAAATGGCGAACGTGGGGCGCCAGTTCTGTGAAACCCTCGTGCGGTGGGAGCCGGACTTCACCTTCTCGGGCCGTCTTCTGGAAAGCTGGGAGGTTTCGGACGATGCCAAAACCTACACGCTGAACGTCCGCAAGGGCGTGACCTGGACCAACGGTGACGACTTCACCGCCGACGACGTGATCTTCAACATCACCCGTTGGACCGACAGCACCGTCGAGGGCAATTCGATGGCGACCCGCATGGCGGCGTTGCGGGAGGGCGATGCGACCGTCGCAACAAGCGATGCTATCGAGAAGGTCGATGACCATACTGTGCGTCTGCACTTGTCGGTACCGGACATCACGCTGATCCCCAGTTTTGGTGAGTATACCGCGCTTTGCGTCCATCCCGGCTTTGGCGGCAGTTTGGCCGATGCCCCGATCGGCACCGGGGCGTTTGAACTTGTCAGTCACTCGATAGGCCAGAAGGCTGTCGTGAAACGGCGCGAGAATGGCCAATGGTGGGGCGGCGAGGCGCTGCTTGATGGCGTCGAGTTCATCGACTACGGGACGGACGGTTCCTCGACGGTCGCTGCCTTCGAAGCCGGTGAAATCGACATGAATGACGAATCCAACGGCGAATTCGCCAACATGATGGACAATCTTGGTCTCATCCGTCAGGAAAAGATCACCGCGACGACTATGGTCGCGCGGATGAACGTCGGCCAGAAGCCATACGACAACCAGATCCTGCGCAGTGCGTTCCAGATGGCGGTTGACAATGCGACGGTGCTTGAACTGGGCTTCGCCAATCTCGGTTCCGTTGCCGAGAACCATCACGCCGGCCCCATGCACCCGGAATATGCCGAACTGCCAAAGATCACGCGCGATCTGGAAAAGGCCAAGGCACTTCTGGCCGAATCCGGCGAGGCCGACACCGAGTTCGAGCTTATCTCGATCGACGATGACTGGCTGAGCGCTTCGTCCGACGTGATCGCCGCGCAGCTCCGTGACGCCGGCATCAACGTCAAGCGGACGATCCTGCCGGGCTCGACGTTCTGGAACGACTGGACGAAGTATCCCTTCTCGACCACGTCCTGGGGCGCCCGTGCGCTTGGTGTTCAGGTCTATGCCTTGGCCTACAGATCCGGCGAGGCCTGGAACGAAAGCGGCTATTCCGACCCGGAGTTCGACGCGAAGCTCGCCGAGGCGCTCGGGATATTCGACGTCGACAGGCGCCGTGTGGTGATGGCTGAACTTGAAACGATCCTGCAAAGTTCAGGCGTGATCATCCAGCCATACTGGCAGAACCTCTACATGCATCACACGGCGAAGGTGAAGGACTACCAGCGCCAGCAGATCCGCGAGATGCATCTGGAAAAGGTCTGGCTCGACGCTTGATCTCGGTTCCTGGCCGGGCGTGTGACCACGCGCCCGGACCTCCGCCGGCGAGCAGCATGGTCAGGGCGAGGAAGGGGCGATGAGACACCTGCTCGTGACGGGCGGCACAGGCTTTGTCATGGCGCATGTGGTGCGGGCATGGCTGCTGGCCGGGTCTGGGCACCGTGTCACCGTGTTGGACATCAGCGAACCTGACGCAGCGGCGCGGCGGTTCTTTGAGCCGGTCCTGGATCGGATCACCTTTGTCGCGGGCGATGTGGCCGAGCCGTCTTCATATAGCAACTTGCCGGCGGTCGACGCGGTCGTCCATGGGGCGACGATCACCCCGCATCCTTACCGCGACAAAGCGGGTGCTCTGCGTGCGCCCGAACGCGAAGAACCGGCGCGCGTCATCCGAACCAACATCATGGGCACGACCCGGCTGCTTGACTGGGCGCGGCGAATGCCCGCGATTGAGCGCGTGGTCAACATCTCCTCGGGCTCGGTCTACGCCCGCGCGGTTCCCGAAACAGTCGCCGGGGCGCTGTTCGTGGGCGAAGACCAACACGTCGCCCCCGACGGGCTTTATGACATCACGAAGCTGACCGGAGAGATGCTCGCAGCGCGGTTCGGGACCCTGTTCGGCCTCAAGGCGGTGTCCTTCCGTTTGTCGGGCGTATTTGGCGCGATGGACCGCTTCACGCCCGCGCGGCATGTGCGCTGCGTGCCGCAGGTGATGGCCGTCAATGCGCTGGCCGGACGCGAAACGAGGGTTCTGTCAACGGCTGCGTCGGGCGATTTTGTTTCGGCAGCCGATGTGGCGCGGGCGGTGCTTCTGGCGCTTGCAGAGCCAGAAGACGCTTTGCGCCATCCGGTCTACAACATCGCGGGCGGAGAGCTTGTCACCTATGCCGAGCTTGCAGCAGTCATCGGGGCCCATACCGGTGGCTGTGTGCTGAAGGAGGTTCCGGCAGACAAAGCCGAGCTTTCCAGCCCGCCCGACCAACGCACCGGCCGATTTGCGGCCTATGACATCGCCCGCGCCTCGCGGGATTTCGGCTGGTCGCCGCGTCCACTCTCAGACACTGTCGGCGAATACATCGACTGGCTGAGGGCCGAGGCGTCCATCTGACCGGCTCAACCCCGACGCGGAAGGTCGAGATGGCGGCGCAACTCTTTCGCCGACAGGGGTGTGACGCCCGCTTTCGCCATCGTCTCCACCGCGGCTTCGACCAGACGGGCATTGCTCACCACCACTCCGTCAAGCGTCGGGTGATCCTCAATTCCCGTCCTGAGTCCTCCGCCGCGCTCGACGATCACCGGCGCGATTGCCCGGTGCGCCGCCTCGCCCTTGGAACAGGCGGACCAATCGAGGCCGGATGGCAGGATGTCGAGCATCGCATCAAGGGCCGCCACCCGTGCGGGCGCGCCCCAGACAACGCCAAACCCGATGCAGACCGGCGTAAGCTCGGGAACCGCGCCATCCCCGATCAAGCGCACGGCGAGCGCCATCTGGCCAAGATCGAACACGGTGAGTTCGGGGCGCACATTGACCGCCTGCAGGATCTGGGCGGCGCGGTAGAGCATGTCGGTCGGGGACAGATAGACGTTGCCGCCCATTCCATAGGAAAAGCTGCCGCAATCCAGACCGGTCAGATCGGCCCCCGCCGGTCCGAGATGCGCAAGCCGCGCCTCGGCGGCAAGTATCCGTGCGGCGTCAACGGCGGCGATCGCCGGCGCGGTCAGGGACGTGGCCAGCGTTCCGCCGCCACCGCCGGTCAGATGGACGACGAGGTCGGGCTCTTCGTCGCGGATGCGGGCCACAACCTCTTTGTAAAGCGCAACGTCATGGGCATCCGCACCGGTTTCGGGGTGGCGCACGTGGCAATGGACGACGGCCGCGCCGGCCCGTGCAGCGGCACAGGCGTCAGCGGCGGTCTCAACCGGCGTGATCGGCACGTGTGGCGTATCGTTGCGCGAAATGACGCTGCCATTGACGGCGCAGGTGATCCATTGGTTCATGCCGGCACCCGCCCGCGCGACACGAACTGACCATGACCATGGGCACCGTCCGTGATCCTGCCATCGCGCGCGACGATCCGCCCCCGGCTGAGCGTCATCACCGGGCGACCGGTCATCTCCCACCCTTCCCACGGCGTAAAGTCGACATTGCTCAGCATATCGGCGTGGCGCACCGTCCATTTCGCGCCAGGATCCCAGAGCACGAGATCGGCATCGGCTCCGACCTCGATCCGGCCCTTTGAGGGAAGGCCGAAAAGCCGTGCAGGCTCCGCCGCCGTCAGCTCGGCGAACCGCATGAGCGAAATGCGCCCCTTGGCGACACCTTCCGAGAAGAGAACCGGCAGCAGGGTCTGAAGGCCCGGCATCCCGCCGGAAAAGCCGGTGAAGGGGATCGCTTCGCCCGCTTTGGCGCGCGCGATCTGTTCAAGGCGATGGGACGGTGAATGGTCCGAAGACCAGATGCTCAGCCGCCCGTCGGCCAGCGCCTGCCACAACGCCGCGTGATCGTCCCTGGTGCGCATTGCGGGCGAGCACAGGAACTTGGCGCCTTCGAAATCGGGCCGCGCCAGATCGTCGGCAGTGAACGAGACATAGTGCGCGCAGGTCTCGCCGGAGATGCGCACGCCCCGCGCGCGGGCGCGGTCGATCTCATCGACCGGCTGACGGCCCGAGACGTGGTAGATATGAATCCGCGCCCCGGTTGCGGCCGCATAGCCCGACAGCCTGCGGATCGTTTCGGCTTCGCCTTCGATCGGGCGGGCGAGGGGTTGGCGCTCCAGCCCGGTGCGGCCTTCGGCGATTTCCCTTGCCGTCAGGAAGCGGAGAAGAGCGTCATCCTCGGCATGGATCAGACATAGAAGGTCCAGCTTCGCCGCCGCAGCCATGATCGTCAGGATTTCGCTGTCTGAAAGCGTATAGCCTTCATAGGTCGTGAAAAGCTTGAGCGATGTGAACCCCTCCTCCGCCAGTCGTGGCAGCGTTTCCGACAGGAACCGAGGATCCGCTTCCGGCATCTGGAGGTGAATGCCGTAGTCGATGACCGCGCAAGCCTCCGCAAGGGCCAGGTATTCACGCAGCACCGCCTCCTGATCCGCGCCGCGCGGGCACATCGAAAAGGGGATCACCGTCGTGATGCCGCCTGCCGCCGCCGCCGCGGTGCCGCTGTCGAACCCATCGGGGCAGGGCGGCTCGCGGTTCACGGGGCGCTGGGCCATGTGGCAGTGCGTATCGATGCCCCCGGGCAGAAGAATCATGCCCTCGGCGTCGATGGCGTCTCCGATCGTCCCGGCCAGATCCCCGATGGCCGCGATCTTGCCGTTCCGGACCGCGAGATCGCCGATCACGTCGCCCGCCGGCGTCACGATCCGCGCACCTCGGATAACACAGTTACGCACCTCAACTCCCGACATGTTGCTCCCCTTTTCGGCAATGTTGAGCGATAGCGATGGGGGCAGCGAAACCACACGCAGAGCAAAGGTGCGCGATTGCCAACCGTGCGGAAAAAGCTACTTTGGCCACGACTGCCTCATCAGAAAGCCGACAGAATGACCGCAGCCCGACAAGACCGCGATTTCATTGGTTATGGCCGGCACGCGCCGCGCATAGACTGGCCGGGTGACGCAAGGGTCGTCTTGAACCTCGTCATCGTCTACGAGGAAGGCTCCGAATACTCGCTGACCGAAGGGCATGGCCGCAACGAAGGCTGGGGCGAGTATCAGACGAACGTCGACCCCTCGATCCGCGACCTCGGGACCGAGACGCATTTCGAATATGGAAGCCGCGTGGGAATTTGGCGGTTGGCGCGGATGGTGGACGAACTGGGCGTCAAGGCGACCATTTCGGCCTGCGCGCTGGCGCTTGACCGCAATCGTGAAGTGGCGGCGTGGATGAACGAGGGCGGGCACGACATTCTGGGTCATGGCTACCGCTGGTTCGAGGCGTACCGCCAGTCGCGCGAGGAAGAGCGCGACCATCTGCGCCGCGCGGTGGCGCTTTACAAGGACGTGCTGGGGACAAGGCCGATCGGCTGGAACCAGCGCTCCTTTCCCTCGATCAATACGTTCGACCTTCTGGTGGAAGAAGGCGGCTTTCTCTACACATCCGATCCCTGCAACGACGAGATCCCTTATTTCGTGCCAAGCACGAACGGCCGGATGCTGGTCGTCCCCTATTCCAAGACCTTCAACGATTCGCGATTCCTCGTGGCGCCGGGCTATGGCAACCCCGCCGATTTTGCTAGGGACGTGTGCGCCGGCATCGACTACCTTGCGGCCGAGGCGGCCTCGACCGGCGGGCGGATGATGACCGTCGCCGTGCACGCCCGCTGGACTGGCCAGCCCAATCGTGCGTCGGCGCTGCGCCACATTCTGGAACATGCGCTGTCGAAACCGGGCGTCGAGATCATGCGTCGCGATGACATCGCAAAGTATTTCCTTGAGAATTACGGCCATCTTCCGACCCTTTCCGCCTGACAGGCAATCGCCGCGCCGCGCCCTGCGCCACTATGGCCTCAGCAAGTGCGGTGCAGGTACTTCCCGTGATCTCCCGATCCCAGGAAACGGTCGCCATCGACGATCAGCTTTCCCCGGCTGAAGGTCTTTTCGACCTTGCCCTTGCTCTTCCGGCCCTCCCAGACCGAATAGTCCGTGTTGGAGTGAAGGTTGGAGACAGAATACGTGTGCTCGGCCGCCGGATCGAAGACGACGATGTCCGCGTCGTAGCCCGGCAGAAGATGACCCTTGGTCCTAAGATCGAAGAGCCGCGCAGGTGCGGTACAGCAAACCTCGACCCAGCGGGCCAAATCCAGATGTCCGCCGCCGACGCCGAGCGAATGGACCAGCGGCAGTCGGGTTTCCACGCCACCCGGCGGCAAAAGCGGCATCAGCCGGTTCCCCGCCGCGTCACGAGGGGTCCGGTCATCCGCAGGCGGCACGTCGATCTTCAGCCCGAAATAGCCCGCAAGCTCCAGCGCCTTTTCCTCAGGCACCTGACGCATCACCGTATGGTCGGTCGAAACGATGTCGAGATCGCCCGCGCCGAGCGCGCTCCACAACGCCGCCTGTTCGTCCGCGCCGCGGATTGGTGGCGTCACCAGAAACGGCATGGCGGCGATCGGGTCGCCCGAATAGATCTCGTCATTATGCGTCAGCCATGCCAGACAGACCTCGCCAAACGCCTTCACGCCCCGCGCCTTGGCGGCCCGTATCGCCGCGATGCCCTCTCTGCACGTATTATGAAAGACCAATGTCCGGCAGCCGGCCATTTCGGCCATCGCCATGGCAAGTGCAATCGCGGCCGCCTCGGCTGGCGCGGGATGATTGTCGGTGAACTGTGGCATCGTGCGGGTAGGTGTCCGTCGGCGCATCGCACCCAGAACTCCATGGTTCTCGGCGTGGACGATCGACAGCGCCCCCCGGTCGCCGAGTTCGAGCATCCCGCGCATCAGGAACTCGTCCGAAACATGCCAGCCGGGAATTGCCATGAACCATTTGAAGCTGGTGATGCCCCGTTTCATGATTGCGGGGATCTCATCGAGTCTTTCCTGCAGCTCTTCGCGGATGTTCATGTGAAACGCGAAATCGACGCAACTTTGTCCCTCGGCCTCCCGCAGCCGAGCGTCCAACGACTGCCCGAGCGTCTTGCCCGGTTCGACCTGGATCTGGTCTATGATGGTCGTGGTTCCGCCAAATGCCGCCGCGACGGAGCCTGTGGCGAAGGTCTCATCGTAGCAGAAACTCTTGCGCTCCGTCCGCATGTGGACATGGCCGTCGATGGCGCCCGGGATCACGAGTTTGCCCGTGGCATCCACTTCGGTGTTGCCCGAGAGGCCGGTCCCGAGCGTCGCGATGGTCCCGCCCGAAACGGCGACATCGCCGGTGAATTCGCCTTGGCCCGTCAGGACACGACCGTTCTTGATGACAAGATCATACATGCAGCTATCCTCCAATCATTCCCGTCAGCGTGCCGTGAACCCGCCATCGACGAGCATGTCGGTGCCGGTGACATAGGACGCATCGTCTGACAGCAGAAATGCCGCCGCCGCAGCGATTTCGTCCGGCCGACCGATGCGGCCCAAAAGCGTCGCCGGACCAAGGCCGGCATCGGCCGCCCGCAGATCGGGCCAGCGCTGCAGCAGCCGCGCGGTGGCAATCGGCCCCGGCGACAGGCTGTTGACCCGAATGCCATCGACGGCGTGGTCGATCGCCATCGCCTTGGCCAGATTGACCAGTCCGGCCTTGGCCGCGCAGTAGGCGACCGATTGGGTAGTTGCGACGCTGCCGAATTGCGAGGCGATGAACACGATGGAACCGCCGGCGGTGGCCATCGCAGGCACCGCATGCTTGCTCATCAGGAAGGCGCCGGTCAGAGACACGTCGATTTCGGCATGCCATTGCCGGGGGTCGAGATCGACGACCGTGGCATCGACTGACGCCGCCGCCGCATTGTGGACCAGTCCGTCGAGTCGCCCGAAGCGGGCAAGCGCCGTCTCGACCGCCGCCTTGGCCGAAGCGATGTCCGTCACGTCGCAGCCCAGGCCCTTTGCCGCCGCGCCAAGCCGGTCGGCCAGTGCCAGTGCCACGCCCTCATCGCGTTCGGCCAGAACGACACTGGCGCCCTCGGCCACCGCGCGCGCAGCGATCGCCGCGCCGATGCCGCTGGCTGCCCCTGTGATAAGGACGACGCGGCCCTCCAGTCTTTGTCCCGCCGTCGTCATTGCGTTACTCCGAATGTCCGGATGAACCCGGCATAGTCGGCCAGCGCCTCGCCCAAAGGTCTCGGCCGCCAGCCCGTTTCATCCGATATCCGCGAAATGTCATAAGCGCCCCAGCGGCCACCCTTGAACATGTCGTCCGACACGATGTCGCATTCGGTCCGGTCGGCGATCTGCCAGGTCGCCCTTGGGACGACCCGCGCCACCTCCTCCAGGAGTCTCCGAACCGTGACCGATTGCCCCAGCGCGATGTTGTAGACCGGATGCTCCAACGGCCCTTCCTTGTCGAGAAGCGCCATGATCGCATGGGCCACGTCGCCTGCGTGGATGTGGTCGCCCACCGCCTCGGGGGCGTTGATGCGGACTGGCTTGCCTTCAAGGGCGCGGTGCAGCGCGACGTAGGGCGCGCAGTAATGCGCGCGGCTGGGCCGGGTGCGGTCCATCGGGCCATAGACGCCCGACAGACGGCAGGACGCGACCGACATGCCGAAGAGTTGCGCATAGCGCTGCCCGATCATCTCGCAGGCGCGCTTCGAGATGCCATAGAACTCCGGCGGATCGACCCAGCCGTCCTCGGGCATCGGGCCGGCGGGCTCTGGCCCGTAGTCGTTGTAGACCGCGCCGGAGCTGACATTGATCAACCGTTTGAGGTTCGGCAGACCTCGGGCCCAGTCCAGAACGGTGACCGTACCCATGACGTTGACCTCGATCACAGCCGCCGGAACGTCGGTTTCGGGATTGCTGACGGCGCCTCCGTCTGGCGCCTCGGGCGCGAAAAGCGTCACCGTCGCCCCGTGGACGATATGGGTGATGTTGTGGACGTCGGCGATGCGGTCCAGCGCGGCGTGGTCCAGAACGCTCGCGCGGACATAGTGCAGCCGGTCCGCGACGGGCGCGAAGAACCGCTCGAGCGCGCTATCAAGCGGCCCGGAGTCGAGCACGACCACGTCATCGCCCTTGTGAGGTTCGGGCCAAAGCCTTGCAAGATTGCTCATGACGAAGCCGCCGCCGCCGGTGATCAACAAGGTCATTCGACTTGTGCCTTCCTGTGCCAGTGGCGGGGCGGCAGATCTGGACTGAACGCTGCCCGGAAAGACGCCGGAAGCATCCCGGCCGGCGTCCTGCCAAGCATCCCGCCCGGCAAGAGTATTGGTTCCACGAAAATGGACACGCAAAAATAGCCACGGCTGCGCACAAATATTTTGCCGTCTTGGTCAGCTGGGCCTGTCGGTGGGCGGCTTCAACCCGTTCCGGCGGAAAAGCCTCCGAGAACGCTCGTCAGGTTGTCGCCCAGCTCGTCACAAATGTATCCGCCCTCCTGCACGAAGAGGCACGGCAGGCCAAGCCTGGCGATCGCTTCCCCAATGCGCCCGAAGCCGCCTGTCGTCACCGCCAATCCCTTGAACGGATCGCCGACAAAGGCGTCGAGCCCGAGGGCGACGACAACCATGTCGGCACCAAAGCTGGTGATGCGGGCCAAAGCCCCATCGAGCGTGGTGAGATATCCATGATCATCGGTGCCGCGGGGAAGCGGCAGGTTGAGGTTGTAGCCAAGGCCGGGCCCCGTGCCTCGTTCATGCGCATGCCCCCAGAAGAACGGATAGAAACGCTCCGGATCGGCGTGGATCGAAACGGTCAGCACATCGGAGCGGTCATAGAAGATGCCCTGCGTGCCGTTGCCGTGATGCACGTCAACATCCAGGATCGCGGGACGCAGACCCTTCGCGCGCAAACGCTCGGCGGCGATACCGGAATTGTTGAGAAAGCAGAACCCCCCCGCCAGATTGCCGAAGGCATGATGCCCCGGCGGACGCGCCAGCGCGTAGGCGGACCGCTCCCCGCCGATCAGCAGATCGGCCCCCGCGATTGCCGATTGGGCGGACCAATAAGCTGCCTCCCACGTTCCGGCCGCGATCGGACAAGCCGTATCGGCCTGATGGAATCCGGCCTGACCAATCGCGGATTTGGGATAGCCGTCGGTGCGGTTGGCCGGATGGATGTTGGGGATCACCTCATCTCCCGCGCCGTCGATGCGTTGCCAGCGGGTATATATGGTCTGCAGAAAGGTCAGGTATTCCGGCGAATGCAGCGCCGCGATCGGGCCAAGCCCGGCATCGGCAGGGGACTGGAAAGCGCACCCCGCCGCCTTGGCCCCGGCAAACAGCCGATCGATACGCTCGGCCTGCTCAGGATTGGGCAGGATCGCGCCGTTGGCCATGAAGTGGCGCGGCCGGTGGTTCCACTGGCGGTCATCGAAAATCGCTTTCATTTCATGCCTTTCAGACTGTCCAGCGCCGGCCCATGCAGGACCATGTTGGCTTCATTGTCTTGCGGCGCAAAGCCGAGACGCCGGTAGAATCGCTGCGCCTGGGGGTTGTCATCGTATACCGTGAGCTTGACAAAATGCGCGCCCCAGGTGATCTGCGCCTGGGCTACCGCATGAGCCAGGAGCCTTTGCCCCAGGCCGCGCCCGCGAACCCTCTCGGCGACCCAGAGGTCCGAGACATAAAGCCCGCCGCCGCCGCGCGTCGTTGAAAAGAGCGCCGAACAGACCAGCGCGCCGACCGGTTCGCCATCCATCACGGCGATCATCGCACGGTAGGCCGGGTGGGGGCCGAAGCCCGCCGTCTCGAGCGCGGGGATGTCAGCGACATGGCGGTCGCCCAACGTCTGCGAGAGCCGGGTAAGTGCCTCGTGCAGCAGCGGCACATCGGCGCGGGTGACGGGGTGGATGTCAATGTCCTGCATCGGGTCAGATCGCCGTTCGGTCGCAACCCTTGAGCCGAAGCATTTCACGCGCGTCGGAGGGCGTTGCGACAGTGCGACCCAACTCCTCGATTATGCGGCGGATCTTGCGCACCTGTTCGGCGTTGCTCTTGGCGAGTTGCCCTCGCGCGATCATCAGGCTGTCCTCCAGCCCGACGCGGACATGGCCACCGAGAATCGCCGACAGGGTGACAAGCGGCATCTGGTGACGACCGGCAGCCAAAACGGAAAAGGCGTAGTCATCGCCGAAAAGCTTGTCGGCGATCAGCTTCATATGCGTCAGGTTCTCGGGATCCGGCCCGATGCCGCCGAGAACGCCGAAGACGAACTGGATGAAAAGCGGTGCTTGCACCTGGCCGCGATCCATGAAGTGCCGCAGCATGTAGAGGTGGCTCACATCGTAGCACTCGAACTCGAACCGCGCGCCGCGTTTGTCGCCCATCTCCTCCAGAATATGGGCCATGTCGCGCGGCGTGTTTTTGAAGACAAGGTCGTCGGAACCTTCGAGAAACGGCTTTTCCCAATCGTGCTTCCAACTGGTGATCCGCTCTGCCGCCGGATAGAGGGCGAAGTTCATAGTGCCCATGTTGAGCGAACACATTTCCGGTTCGGCCAGCTTCGGTGCAGCGAGGCGCTGGTCAAGCGTCATGATCGCGCTGCCGCCAGTGCTGATGTTCAGCACGGCGTCGCTCATCTGCTTGATGCGGGGCAGAAAGGCCATGAAGTGCTGCGGGTCGGCCGACGGGCGGCCAGTCTTGGGGTCGCGCGCATGCAGGTGCAGGATGGCGGCTCCGGCCTCGGCCGCGTCAACCGACTGCTCGGTGATCTCGTCGGCGGTGATCGGCAGATGCGGCGACATCGACGGCGTGTGGATCGAGCCGGTGATGGCGCAGGTGATGATGATCTTCGACATGCTCGTCCCCTCCTAGCCTTGGCCCGGCAGCTTGGGGACTTCGGCCATGTACTGGGCAAGGCTCCGGTCGAGGATGTCGGCAATCTCATCCAACTGTGCTTCCTCGACGATCATCGGCGGGCAGACCAGGAAATGATCGCCCGAGATGCCGCCACGGGTGCGGCGGGAATAAATGATCAGGCCGTTTTCATAGGCAATGTCGACCAGCCGGGAATGGGCGTTCAGCTCTTTCGGCAAAGGCGCCTTGGTCGAACGGTCCGCCATCAGTTCGAACGCCATCAAAAGACCCTTGCCCCGCACATCGCCGACGAGTGGATAGCGTTGCATGAGGCTTGTGAGGCGGTCGCGAAGTGCTGCCCCCATTCGGGCGGAGTTTCCGACCAGGTCGCGCTCGGCGATCTGGTCCAGAACCGCAGCGCCCGCGGCGCAGGCCAGTGGGTTGCCCGCATAGGTGAAGCCGTGAATGAAGCCGCCTGCTTCCATCACCGCCTCGACGATATCGTCACGTGCAATCATCGCGCCGAGCGGCACGTAGCCGCCGCCGAAACCTTTGGAGAGGGCGATGAGATCGGGCGTCACCTCCCAATGTTCCGCGCCGAAAAAGCGCCCGGTGCGGCCGCCACCGGTCATCACCTCGTCATGGATGAGGAGGATATCGTAGCGGGTGCAAATCTCACGGATTCGGGCCATGTAGCCCGCGGGGGGAACGAGCGCGCCGGTCGATGCACCGCCAACTGGCTCGACGATGAAGGCGAGCACGGTTTCCGGCCCCTCCTCCAGTATCTTTGCCTCCAGCATGTCGGCGTAGTGCAACCCGGTCGCCGGATCGTCCGGATCGAGTCCGTCAAGATAGGCGCGCGGGGCGGGGATCTTCGGCATCGCGCGCATCATCGGATCGAAGGGGGCCGACATCGGCGCGTAGCCGGTGATCGCCAGCGCGCCCAGAGTGCAGCCGTGATAGCTCGGGTAACGGGAAATCACCTTGTAGCGTTGCGGCTGCCCTTGGGTCAGCACGTACTGGCGCGCCAGTTTCAGGGTGCTTTCCACAGCCTCGGACCCGCCGGAGACAAAAAAGACCTTGTTCAAACCGTCCGGCGCAAGTGCCGCTGTCCTGCGTGCAAGTTCTTCGGAACTGTCGGTCTGGAAATGCAGGCGGTAGCCGAAGGTCGACTTCTCCATCTGCTTGCGCATGGCGGCCAGGACTGCCGGGTTGGAATGGCCGATATTGCTGACCATCGCGCCGGAAGAGCCGTCGATATACCTCTTGCCCGACACATCCCACATGTAGATGCCCTCGGCCCGGTCGAGCATCGGGCGCGCGGACTTGGATTGATAGAAAAGGTTCGACATGGTTTTTGACGTTGCCTTCTGGTCAGGTCTGGCCGTGGGCGCGGCTCAGATGTTTGCGAAGGAAGTTGCGGGTGCGTTCATGCTTCGGGTTCCTGAACAGGACGCTTGGCGGGCCTTCTTCGACGACCACGCCCTGATCCATGAAAAGAACCCGATCACAGACCGAAGCGGCGAAATCCATCTCATGCGTGACGATGATCATCGTCATATGCTCCTCGGCAAGCTGCTTCATGACCAGATTGACCTCTTCGACCAGTTCGGGGTCGAGCGCGGACGTTGCTTCGTCAAAGAGCATGACTTTGGGCCTCATCGCCAGCGCGCGGGCAATGGCGACACGCTGCTTCTGTCCGCCGGAAAGGCGCGAAGGGTATTCATCGATCTTTTCGGATAATCCGACCTTGGCAAGCTGCTCCTCGGCCAGCTTGTTCGCGTCCTCGGTCGACAGGCCCTTAAGCATCTTCGGCGCCAGCGTGATGTTGCCGCGCACAGTCAGGTGCGGGAACAGGTTGAAGTGCTGGAACACCATGCCGATGTCCTGCCGCACCTGATTGACGTGCTTCTCATACTGCCGGTGCGGCAGTTTCTTGTTGATCTGCACGCCTTCCAGCCAGACCTCGCCCGAGGTCAGCGGGTCAAGCTCATTGATCGCGCGGAGAAGCGTGGATTTGCCGGAGCCAGACGGGCCGATGATGGCGACGATCTGACCACGCTCCACCTGAAGGCTGATGTCCTTCAGCACTTCGAGCGCGCCGAAGCTTTTGGCGGCGTGGCGGATGTCGATGAACGGGGTGTCGGGCATCTGGGCCTCCGGAGGTCTGATCAGCGCGAGGCCTGGATGCGCCGTTCAAGGCGGCGCAATCCGGCTTCGAGGCCAAGGTTGATGACGTAGTAGCAGGCCGCCGCGGCGAGGTAGAATTCGAACGGCCGGTAGGTGCGGCTGATCGCCTGCTGCGCGGCAAGGGTCAGCTCCATCACGCCGATCACGGAAACCAGTGCGGAATCCTTCAGGAGTGCGATCATGAGGTTTCCCATCGGGGGGATGACCGCGCGAACCGCCTGCGGGATCACGATCCGGCGAAGGGTCTGGCCGCGGCTCAGGCCAAGGGTGCGCGCGCCTTCATACTGGCCCTTGTCGACGGCGAGGATGGATGCCTGGATCAGTTCGGAGTTATAGACGGCGAAATGCAGGCCCAATCCGATCACCCCCGCGACGAAGGCCGGCAGGTCGATGCCCACCTGGATCAGGCCGAAATAGATCAGGAAGAGTTGCAGCAGCAGCGGCGTGCCCATGAAGAGCCAGGCGAACAGGCGGAACGGCAGGCGTATCGTCCAATGGCCGTACAGGGCGATCACGGCAAAGAGGATACCGCCGAAAAAGCTCAGAAGCGCCGCGCCTATGGTGATGGCGATGGTCCAGCCCGCGCCGAACAAAAGCACGCCGAAGTAGCTGGGCACCACCGTGAAATCAAGACCCATGACGGCCTCCTGTCTGGAAATGCCAGGTCATGTGATGCGCGCCTTCCGGTCCAGCCATGCGATGCCCTGGCCGGTCACATAAATGATGATCATGTAAAGCGCGCCCGACAGCAGGAACATCTCGAACGGTTTATAGGTGCTGCCGATGTAGCGCTGCGCGGTATAGGTCAGTTCCACCACCGAGATCGCCGCGACAAGGGCCGTGCCCTTGATCAGCGCGTTGATGTTGACGCCAAGGGGCCGGATCATCATTCGCATCGCTTGTGGCAGGACCACATAGCGCATGGTTTCCCAGCGACTCATTCCCAGCGTTCGGGAGGCCTCTGTCTGACCCTTGTCGACGGACTGGATCGCGCCGCGCATCGTTTCGGTCATGTAAGCGCCGATATTGACGCCAAGACCGATCACGCCCGCCTCGAAAGGTTCAAGCTGAATGCCGATCTGGGGGCCGCCGAAGTAGAGGATGAAAAGCTGGATCAGGGCAGGGGTGCCGCGGAAGATGCTGACATAGGTCGCACCGATCGCGCGAAACACGGCGTTGCGCGACATCCGCGCCGCAGCCCCGAGTGAGCCGCAGATCAGCCCCAGAAGCGTGGTCAGCACCGAGAGCTTGATGGTGACGACCGCCGCCTCAAGAAAGAACGGATAGACGCGCAGGATCAGCTCAGTATCCAAGGACGGCCCCTTTGTTTGGCATGTCGCGTCAGTGGTGGTCCTGGCGTTTCAGGATCGGCAACGCCCGGATTTCGTGGATCAGTGCGGTGGTTTCCTCGATTGCGGCCTCAAGGAACCGTCTGCCGGTCTCGGCGTTGGCGACAGTTGGGTCGCCCATCGTGCCGTCCGGCGAGATCTCGGACCACCAGCGCATCAGCATCGCCCCACCGCCACCGCCAGCCAGATCCAGGTTGAAGAACTTGCTTTTCGGATCGTGCAGGTTCTGCGTCGCCGACCTGGAGATATCCACGCGCTCGGGATGCAGATGCATATACATCGCCGCCTCGAGCTCCCCCGCATGGGCGATGCCGCCGATCTCCGACTTGCGGATCTCATTGATCCGCGCAGACATCAGGTTCCAGTAGGAGGCGGAAACACAGATGATCCCCGTCTCGATCACCGTCTTGCGCGCCGCAAGATCGAGAACCGGATGGTTCGAGCCATGCGAGTTCAACAGCAGGATGCGCCGGAAGCCGTGGTGCGCCAACGATTTGGTGACATCGGTCACGACGGCCAGAAGCGTTTCGGGCTGAATCCAGATGACACCAGGAAAATCCTTGTGATGTTCGTTGAACCCATAAGGGATGGGCGGCATCACGAACACCTCGTCGGGGGCGGCCTTCGCCACGCCTTCCGCAACTGCCATGCCAAGCACCGTATCGGTGTCGAGCGGCATGTGCGGGCCGTGATCCTCGGTCGCGGAGACGTTGAGGATCACGACCCGATCCTTGTCGGCGTCGCGCACCTCTTCCCAGGTGAGATGTCCGTAGGTCGTGGTCAAACGCCGCCCTCGAGAGTCGTCTTGGCCCGCCCGGAGGAGCCCGGGCGGGCCAAGAGATCAGTTCGCTCAGCGGATGTCGCCGCCGACCCATTCGTTTGCGATTTCAAGATAGGTGCCGTCCTCCATCATGGAGTCGAGCGCCTCCTTCATGGCCGCCGCCAGTTCCGGGTTGCCCTCCCGGATGGCGATGCCCGCGCCGACCGGCTCGGCCGTCGGGTCTTCGATCACGGCGAGGTCATACTGCCCCTCCTTCATCGCCAGCATGACGGGGATTGAGTCGTTGACGATGGCATCGACACGGCCGTTGGTCAGTTCCAGCAGCAGTTCGGGCAAGCCCTTGTAGGTGTTGATGTCATAACCCTGCGCGCGCGCCCACTCCTCGTGCGTCTCGCCCAGCGTCACGCCGACCTTGACGTCGTTCAGTTGCTCGACGGTCGTGATGGGCGACCCGGCCTTGGTAAAGATCGCGCGTTTGGTCGTGTAGTACGGCCCGACGAAATCAATGACCTTGTCCCGCTCTTCCGTGATGGACATGGAGCCGACGACGGCATCGTACTTGTTCGCCAGCAGCCCGCCGATGATTCCGTCCCAGGCGGTGGTGATGATCTCCACCTCAAGTCCCATGCGCTTGGCGATTTCGGTCCCGATGGCGGGGTCGAACCCGACAACCTCATTCTGTTCGTTGACGAAATTGAATGGCGGATACTGGCCGCTCATCGCGATCCTGAGAACGCCGCGTTCCTTGATCGCGTCGAGTTCGTCGGCGAAGGCCGCAGGAGTCAGGCCAACGCCCATCGAGGCGATGATGCCTGCCAGAAACGTCCGCCGCAAAATCGGTCCAATCATCTTCATTCCCGTCTCTCCCTGAATACCATGTTCTTCTTATCCGCCGCGCCCGGTCGCACCTGCGCGTCATCGCGTCATGAGCCAAAAGTTGCACGATGGCGCGTCATAGGGCAAATAAATAAGACAAATGGGATGGATTGATGAGATCAATGAAGCGGCCAATTGAAGAGCGCTTTTCGTGGAATCTGGACTGGAACCTCCTGCGCACCTTCATAGTGGTGGTTGAGGAAGGCGGTATCACGGCGGCAGCGAACTTTCTCGGTTTGAAGCAACCCACGATCAGCTCGGCGCTCAAGCGGCTTGAGGATGCGGTCGGCGGCAGGCTGGTCAACCGCTCCCCCAATCATTTCAGCGTCACGCCGCTGGGCCAGGTACTCTACGCCGAAAGCAGTTCCATTTTCGGAAGCATCGCCCAGCTTCCGGCGCTTATGGGTGGACTCGATGATCAGGTGACTGGTCACGTGAGCATTGCCGTGGCGAGCCACGTTGTCTCGCCACATTTCGACGCGGTGCTGGAGCGTTTCAATGCGCAGAATCCCGCAGTGACCTATTCGATCTCGACCTTGGCGAGCGACGAGGTTGTCAGCCATCTCGAACAGAAGAGGGTGACGCTGGGGGTCTGCCTCCTGAGTGAACGGCCGGCAAAGCTCGACGCACGCATTCTATATCGGGAGTATTTCGGGTTCTATTGCGGCCCTCGGCACCGGCTTTTCGGTCGCACGAACATTCGCCTGTCGGACCTTCAGAACGAAGAGGCCGTGTCATTTCAGACCGATGAGGCCAGCGGCCCGCTCTACGGCGTGGCCGCGCTGCGCCAGAAGGCCGGGCTGAAACCGGGGTTGAAGGGCATCTCATCCAGCCTGCCGGAAGTGCGGCGGATGATCATGGCCAATATCGGTATCGGCGCCTTGCCGGTCCATGTTGCCAAACGGGATGTGCAGTTGGGGCAGCTATGGCAATTGCCGCCCTACAGCACCTTGCCTGCGGTGGACATCTACCTGCTGACCAATCCAAAACGGACGATGAACCGGGCCGAAACCGTCCTGCTTGCGATGCTCGACGCCGAACTTAACAACGTCGTCTTGGCAGACAGAACCTATAGCTAGAGCGGAATGACCTTGAGCGGAATCGTAGTTCGTCCCGGAACCGGGCGAATTACGATGTCCATGGCTCAGGGTCGGGTCGTTCTGCTTTTTGGGCCGGCCCGGACAAGCCCCCGCATGCGCAGCCGGCGACGTCAGCCAAGAACTGTCCGGACCGCTCTTGCCGTTGCCGCGACGATCTGGTCCGCTTCCGCCCGACTGAGGCAAAGCGGCGGCGCGAAGCCAAGAATGTCGCCCTGCGGCATCGCCCGCGCGATGACCTTGTCCTGCGCGAGAAGTGTGGCCGAGACCTGCGGACCGATCTTTCGGGCAGGATCGAAGAACTGCCGCGCCGCCCGATCCTCGACGAATTCGACGGCGCAGAGCATGCCTTCGCCCCGCACCTCGCCGACATGTGGGTGATCGGCCAGCGCCTCATCCATCGTCGCGTTGAGATAGGCTCCGACCGCGCACGCATTCTTGACCAGCCCCAGATCGTCGATGAGCTTCAGGTTCGCCACACCAGCCGCCGCGCCGATGGGATGGGCGGAATAGGTCCAGCCATGCCCGATCGCACCATTTTCGTCAGTACCCTGTTCCAGCACCTTCCATACCTTGTCCGAGACGATGGACCCAGATAGCGGCGCATAGGCCGAGGTGAGCCCCTTGGCGATTGTGATGATGTCGGCTTCGATTTCGTAGTGGTCCGAGCCGAACATCGTTCCCAGCCGTCCAAATCCGGTGACGACCTCATCGGCGATCAGGAGGATGTCGTGGCGCTGAAGCACTTTCTGGATCGTCTTCCAGTAGCCTGCCGGCGGCGGCACGATGCCGCCCGTACCCAGGACCGGCTCGCCGATGAAGGCCGCGATGGTGTCGGCGCCTTCGCGCTCGATAAGTGCTTCAAGCTCGGCCGCGCAATGGGCGGTGAAATCCGCTTCGGACATCGCTGCATCGGGGCGGCGGTAATAGTAGGGGGCTTCGGTATGGATCACCTGCGCCAAGGGCAGGTCGAACTTCCTGTGGAACAGTTCCAGCCCGGTCAGCGAGCCGGTCATCAGGCCCGATCCGTGATACCCCCGCCAGCGCGAGATGATCTTCTTCTTCTCCGGCCGCCCGAGTATGTTGTTCATGTACCAGACGAGCTTGACGTTCGTCTCGTTGGCATCCGACCCGCCGAGGCCGAAATAGACCTTCGACATGTTCTTCGGCGCCCGGTCGAGGATCATCCTGGCCAGCGTGATCGACGCCTCGGTGCCGTGGCCGACATAGGAATGATAGTAGGCAAGCTCCTTGGCCTGTGCCGCGATGGCCTCCGCGATCTCCTGCCGCCCATAACCCACGTTCACGCAGTAGAGCCCGGCGAAGGCATCGAGCAGCCTGTTGCCGTCGCGGTCCTCTATATGGACGCCCGAAGCGGTTCGGATGACGCGGGACGGGCTTTCGCCGCGCGCGTGCTGTGCAAGATGGGTCGACGGATGAAAGAAGGTCTCGCGGTCCCACTGGTCCAGTTGGTCGTTTCTCAGCATTGATCGTTCCTCCCTCTCATGTCAGGTCGCGGCAGCCGTAGTTCATATTCGCAGATTCCGCCATGTCGTCAGACCACTGTCGGCCCCATCGGCGCGCTGGTCAGAAGCTCCGGCCCATCCGGGCCGAGAAGCGCCGCGTTCGAGACGAAGAAATCGCCGCGCCCGGTTTCGGTGAACCATGACAGCAGGTGGAAGCACATGCCTTCCCTGATTTCGAGATCGCTGTCATGGCGCAGCCCCGTGACCTTGTTGCCGCCAGTCCAGGACGGCGGAAAACCGATGCCCACAAGATAGCCGCAATGATGTCTGCGATAGTGCGGCATCCCGGCGTCGTCGACAACGGCCTGCCAGTCGGCATAGATATCGCGGGCAGCGCGCCCGGCGCGAAGGCCCATCAGTGTCGCATCGAACGCGCGGGTCGCAATTTCGGCCATCCTGGCATCCTCATCGCGGATCGCGCCGACATGGATCAGCCGCCCCATCGGCGCGTGGTAGCGCGACATCGAGCCCGCGAGTTCCAGAAGAACGCGACCGCCATTCCGGTAGGCGCCGTCGCCCCAGGTGGTGTGTTCTTCGGCGATGCGGTGATCGGGACGTATGAACGGACCGAAGCCCGGCGGGCTGGAGCCTGCCCGGATCATCGCGGCGGTGCACTCAGCCGCTACGTCGATCTCTGTCGCGCCGTCGCGGATCGCGGCGATGGCGGCGATCATCCCGGCGTCTGAAACCTTGCCGGCGGCACGCATCAGCGCCTGCTCTTCGGGCGATTTCACGAGGCGGAGGGTATCGGTCAGATCGCTGATGTCAGACCAGGTGGTCGCTCCGATCGTCACGGCCAATTCCTTGCCCGCCGCAAAGCTGAAACCGGAGGACGCGGTTTCAAGTCCGATCCGCTTGCCGGAAAGCCGGCCGAGTTCGTCCGTCAGATGACTCGCCGCGGATACGCTGTCGGCGTGGCCCGAGAACCGGGCATTGCGGACCTGGTGCGCGACTGTCACCCGCTCCATCTGCCGCGTGACAAGCACCATCTCGGCGTCTGCCGGAACAATGAGGTGGTGGGGCGCGAAATATCCCCAATGGTCAAGTCCCGTGAGGTAGAAGACGCTCTCGGGCGCGGAAAAGACCGCGATGTCGAGATCGCGGGCGGTCATTTCCGAGCGGACGGCCCCGACCCGGCGGGTCAGCTCCTCATCGGAGAAGGGGTTCTTGAACATCGGTCATGCTCTGATGATCGTCCCCGCTTGCGGGAACCGGGCGCGGACGTGGTTGGCGATTGCGGTGTCCTGAGCGCCGGTCCCGGTCAGGTCGCAGATGGTGATGTCGTCCGGTGTCCTGCGGCCGGATTTCGCGCCCATGATGACTTCGCCCAATTCGGCGGGCGTCCCCTTGTTCCAGACGCCAGAGGCGAGCGCGGCCTCAAGTTCACCAGAGACTTCGCACTGGCTTACGCGGTCGCAGATGTATGCATCGGCGGCGATCAGTGCAGCGGGCTCGATCTCGTTCTTGCCGGCCTGATCGGAGCCCATCGCGGTGACGTGTAGGCCGGCGTGCAGCCAATCGGCCCGGAGAACGGGTTCACGCGCCGGTGTCGTCGTGACGACAAGCTGGCTTTCCGCCGCAAGCCTCGCCGGGTCTGCGATCGCCTCGGCATCGACGCCGAGCGCCCTGGCCAGATCGGCGGCGCAGGTCCGGGCCTTGTCCATGTCACGGCCGTGTACGAGCACGCGGGCGAAGGGGCGGACGAGATGCGCCGCCTCGATCTGCAGCCGGGCCTGCGTGCCGGTGCCGATCACACCGGCGGTTTCGACCGTTTCGGGCGCCAGATGCCGCGCGGCAACGGCGCCGGCCGCGGCGGTGCGCAGATCGGTCAGGTAGCCGTTGTCAAGAAAGAGCGCCTCTGCGAGCCCTGTGCTGGCGGAGAAAAGGATCATCAACCCGTTCAGGCTGGGCAGGCCCAACTTCGGGTTGTCGAAAAAGCCGGGGCTGACCTTGATCGCGAAGTCGTCGAAGCCCGGGATGTAAGCGGTTTTCACGTCGACTTCGCCATTTGACGCGGCAAGTTCCATCGACAGGATCGGCGGCATCACGACGCCGCCCTTGGCGAGCGCGGCAAAGGCCCGTTCGATGACGTCGACCGTGGTCAGGTCGAGACGCACGAGGTCGCGCAGTTCCGATTCAGTGACGATCTGGATGTCATGCGCCATAGCGTTTGCCCTTCACCAGAAGGTCGCCGATCCGAACATCCTCGCCCGCCATGATCCTGTTGAAGACGCTCATGTCGAGGTTCCGTCCGGTGACGATGGTGCCCACGGGACCGATCGACGCGACCTTGCCCGCGAGCATCGCAGCAAGGCCGACGACCGAGGCACCCTCGGCGACGATACGGTCCTCGTAGTAGAGAACCTGCATGGCGTCGCGTATCTCCTCCTCCGTCACCAGCACGATATCGGCCAGATTGTCCCGGCAAAGCGGAAAGGAGAGCCGGTTCTCAAGCCCGATCCCGCCGCCGAGACTGTCGGCAAGCGAGGCGTATTCCGGCACCTCGACCGGGTGACCGGCGCGGATGGTTTCGTACATCGCGGCGCCACGATCCATGGTGATGCCGACGACCTTGACCGCGGGGCTGATCGCCTTGGCGGCGACCGAGACGCCGGCGGCCAGCCCGCCGCCCGATAGCGGCACCAGGATCGTCGCGAGGTCGGGCCGCGCCTCCAGCATCTCAAGTCCGATCGTGCCTTGCCCGGCAATGACCTTTGGGTCGTCGAAGGGCGATATCTCGACCAGCCCCTCGGCTTCGCATAGACGCTGGCTTTCATACATCGCCTCGTCCTGCGAGGCGCCGATGATGCGAACATCAGCGCCAAGCGCGCGGATTCCGTCAACCTTCGCCTGAGGCACCAGGGTCGACATGCAGATCACGGCCTTGATGCCGCGTCTGGCCGCCGCGAAGGCAACGCCGCGCCCGTGGTTGCCGGTCGAGCAGCAGGTGACGCCGCGCACGCCGTCCGGCAGGCTCATCACGGCGTTCATCGCGCCGCGCAGCTTGAAGGTGCCGATTGGCTGCATGTTTTCAAGCTTCAGCAGAAAATCGTGCCCGACGGTTTTCGACATGAAAGGTGCCGGCACGAATGGCGTCGCATCCGCCACGCCCCGTATCGTCGCGCGTGCGGCAAGGATATCGGCCGGCGTCACGCCCATTCAGCCGGCTTCCTTCACGGCGGACAGGAACTGCTGCGTCCGTTCCCTTTGCGGATCGCCGAACAGCGTTTCGGGCGGCCCCTGTTCCTCGATTCTGCCGCCGAAGAAAAAGCAGACCCGGTCAGAGATGTCCTTGGCGAAACCCATCTGATGGGTGACCATGAGCATCGTCAGGTTGTGCTCGGCCACGAGCTTGCGGATCACGTTCGTGACCTCGCCGATTACCTCGGGGTCGAGCGCAGACGTGACTTCGTCGAAAAGCATGACCTTGGGCCGCATGGCAAGCGCGCGGGCGATGGCCACGCGCTGTTGCTGGCCGCCTGAGAGGCGCGAGGGATGTTGATCCTTCTTGTCGATCATGCCCACGAGTTCCAGCAGGTTTTCCGACCGTTCGCGCGCTTCCGTTTTGGGCATTCCCAAGACCTGCACCGGCCCTTCCATGCAGTTCTGCAGGGCGGTCATGTGGGGAAAGAGATTGAAGTGCTGAAAGCACATGCCGATCGAAGTGCGCGCGTTGCGCAGGTATTTCGCATCGGCGGGAACCAGGGCGCCGTTCTTCGGCATGTGGGTCAGCGGCTTGCCGTCGACGTAGATAACGCCGCCATTGATCGTCTCGAGCGTCATGAGCATGCGCAGCACCGTCGTCTTTCCTGAGCCCGACGGACCTATGACGGTCACCATTTCGCCTGCGGCAACGTCGAGGTCGAGACTGTCCAGCACGACGAGTTTCCCGTAGGCCTTGGTGACATTCATGAACCGGACCATCGGCACATCGGGGCCGGTGAGCTCCAGCGGATATCGCGACATGTCTTCCATCATCTCATTCCAAGTTTGCGGCGAACCCAACCCTCGAAGCCACGGATGAGGCCGGCCGAGGGCAGCGAGATCAGAAGAAAGATCACACCGACCATCGTGTAAGGTTCCAGATAGCGATAGTGTTGCCCGCCGATGGCGTTGGCAGCATGCATGAGTTCGGCGACGCCGATCACCGACAGCATCGGCGTGTCCTTGAAGATGCCCACAAGATAGTTGCCCATGCCGGCGACCGAAGGGGGCAGAGCTTGCGGAATGATGATGCGGAAGTAGGTCTGCGATGGCGTCATGTTAAGCGCGGTGCAGGCCTCCCACTGACCTTTCGGAACGGATTCCAGACCGCCGCGGTAGACTTCCGACAGATAGGCCGCGTAGTGAAGCCCGATGGCGATCATCCCGGCCACCCAGGGGCTGAGGTTCAGCCCGTATTGCGGACCCACATAGTAGACGAAGAAGATTTGCAGGACCAGCGGAGTTGAACGGACGAACTCCACCAACTCGCGGATCACAAGCGTCAGCAGCCGCCATGGCGTGCGTTGCGCAAGCGCCAGGACAAGACCAAGGACAATGGCGATGGCGTAGCCGATCCCAGCCGCCATGAGCGTGTTGAGCGTCGCCCACAGCATCCGGGGCAGAATCTCGAAAGTGAAATCCCACTTCCAGTCCAGCATCTCAGACCCGCCCCAATCTGCGCGCCATGACCCGTTCGAGCCAGCGCATGAATGGCGTCACGATGAACCGCGCGAAGATGTAGTAGATGATGAGCGCCGTGCCGAATGCCTGCGCCGAGAGATAGGTGGAGCCATTGATCTGACGCGCTTCGAACATGAGGTCCGAGACGGCGATGAGCGAGACGAGAGCCGTCGCCTTCAGAAGCTCGATGATGAGGTTGCCCCAGGGCGGCAGCATGGCCACGAACGCCTGCGGCAGTATGATCCTCCGCATCTGCGTGGCGGGCGACATCGAGAGCGCGTAGGACGCCTCCCACTGGCCCTTCGGCACCGACTGGATGGCGCCGCGCACCAATTCCGCACCATAGGCGCCCAGGTTCAGGCCGACTGCGACGAAGCCGGTCGTGAACTTGTCGAAGGTGATGCCGAAAAGCGGCAGGACGTAGAAAAGCCAGAAAAGCTGCACCAGCAGCGAGGTGCCGCGGAAAATCTCGATATAGGTGACGGCTATGCCCTTGATCAGCGGGTTTGAAGAGAGCTTCATCAGCCCGGCAATCAACGCAAGCGCGATCGCCACGACGGCCGCAAGCACGAATTGCAAGGCGGTGACAAGCGTGCCGTCAAGGAAGCGGCCGCCATATTCGGTCAGAAACTCCGTATAGGACATGTCCGCTCTGATCCCTTGGGCGGCGTGACGGGCCCGCGTCGCGGGACCCGCCCGGAAAGGAGGTCAGGAGTGGTTCAACGGTTGGCGCAAACCCATTCCGTCGTTTCGTCGCCCGGCAGGACCTTTTCGTCGTACCCATACTCGGCGACGGCCGCGAGCATCTCGGGGGTGCCAAGGTACTTCGCCTGGGCCTCGTTGAAGGCGGCGACGAAATCCGCGTCATCGTGACGGAAGCCGATGCCAACCCAGTTCTGCGTCCAGTCAGGAAGAGCGCCCGGATCGGTCACCTCAATCTCGCCCGCGTTTTCTGCCGCCATTGCCTTGGCGGTGAAGAACGTCATTGCTCCGGCTGCGGCGCGCCCGGCCTTCACTGCCGCGAGGATTTCGGTCGGCCCCGGCACCTGCATGATCTGGCCGTCGGGCACGCCTTCCTTGAGGGCTGCCTCGATGGTGTTGTAGCCGGCACCGGTCGCCATCGTCGCATTCTTCTCGACGAAGTCCTTGTAGGTGTTGATGCCATCGGGGTTGCCCGGCTTGACGATGAACGCATCCGAGACTTTCGCCATCGGTTCAGAGAAGGTCACGTTTTCGCAACGGGTGTTCAGGATGTACATGCCGCCAGTGATCACGTCGAAGCGGTTTGCCTGAAGGCCGGGGATAAGCCCGCCCCAGTCGGTGACGACCGGTTCGATGTTCTCATAGCCCATTTCGCCAAGCACGCCGAGCACATAGGCGTTGACGAAGCCCAAGGGCTTGTTGCCTTCGCCAGGATAGGCCCAGGGTATCTCGTTGGCAAAGCCGATCCGGATCGTTTCGCCCGCTTCGATGCGGTCCATCAGTGGCCCGGCGAAGGCGGCGATGGTTGATGCGCCAAGCGCTATTCCGGCCGCAATGGTGGTCAACGTCAGTGATTTCTTCATGTCGTCCTCCCTGTTGTCGGGTTCTCGGCGAACTGGCCGAAAACGATTGTTGTGCACATCATGGGTCAGCCTCGCCGCATGTCAAGAAACAATCCGTCTGAAATCTTGCTGTCTCCGCAGTTATCTTGCCAAACTCGTTCGGACTGCATAGCGTTGTGCACAAATAACCCTTTGCAGCAGAGATGAGGCTCATATGGGATTGCAGCATGCCCCCTTCGGCGAAGCAGAGTATTCGCGTCGAATCGCAAAGACCCGCGCCGCGATGGAAGGTGCCGGTATCGATGTGCTGTTCGCGACTGACCCTTCGAACCAGGCCTGGCTGACCGGGTATGACGGCTGGTCCTTCTACGTCCATCAAGGCGTCATCCTGCCAATGCAGGGCAATCCGGTCTGGTGGGGGCGCGGTCAGGACGCGAACGGCGCGCTCCGCACCGTCTGGATGACTGACGATCACATCGCCGGTTACGCTGACACCTATGTCCAATCGGCGACATGCCACCCGATGGAAGACCTCGCCAAGCGGCTGGACGGCATGGGATTCGCCAAGGCGCGGATCGGCGTCGAGATGGACAACTACTACTACTCGGCAAAGGCCCATGCCGTGCTTGCTTCGGGATTGCCGAACGCAAGGTTCGTCGACGCCACAGCGCTCGTGAACTGGCAGCGGATGGTAAAGTCGGACGATGAGATCGCATTCATGCGCAAGGCTGCGAAGATCTCGGAAAAGATCGTCAAGCTCGGGATCGAGCTTGCCCGGCCGGGTCTGAGGAAGAACGAGCTTGTGGCCGAGATCAGCCGCGCCGGGATCATCGGCGTGGACGATGCCTGGGGCGACTACCCGGCTATCGTACCGCTGACGCCATCGGGCATCGACGCCACGGCGCCGCATCTGACCTGGAACGGCGAGGAAATGAAAGCAGGCGAGGCGACGTTCTTCGAGCTGTCGGGCTGTTACCGCCGCTATCACGCACCGCTCTGCCGCACGGTGCATCTTGGCAAGCCACCCCGGGACATGGTCGATGCCTCCAAGGCGCTGACCGCGGGGCTCGAGGCGGGTCTCGAAGCCGCGCGCGCCGGCAACCGGGCCTGCGACGTGGCCAACGCGCTTGCGGCGGAACTAGAGAAGGTCGGGATCAAGCGGTCGGCACGCTGCGGCTACCCGATCGGGCTGAGCTACCCGCCCGACTGGGGCGAGCGCACGGCATCTTTCCGCGCAAACGACGAAACGGTACTCGAACCCGGCATGACGTTCCACTTCATGCCCGGTCTCTGGCTGACCGATTGGGGACTCGAAACCACCGAGCCGATCCTCATCAGGGAAAGCGGCCCGGCCGAGCCATTCTGCAAGGTCGAGCGCAAGCTTTTCGTAAAGGACTGAGGCGCATGCACAATCTCGACGACACGAAGGCGCTGCTCCGCCACCTGATCGCGTTTCCGACAGTCTCGACCGAGAGCAACCTGGCGATGATTGCGTTCCTCGCCGAGCGGCTGGAGGCGGTGGGTGCGCGCGTGGAAATTCACGGCGACGCCACCGGAACCAAGGCCAACCTTTTCGCGACACTCGGTCCGGATCGGGACGGCGGCATCCTGCTTTCGGGGCATTCCGACGTCGTGCCGGTCGCCGATCAGCAATGGACTACGGACCCGTTCGAGATGGTTGAGCGTGACGGCAGGCTCTATGGTCGCGGTAGCTGCGATATGAAGGGCTTCATCGCCGCAACCGTGGCGATGGCTCCGTTCTATGCCGAGCGTGTGGCGGACCGCCCGATCCACTTCGCCTTCACCCATGACGAGGAGACGGGCTGCCTTGGTGCGCAGACCTTGGCGCAAGTCCTGCGCGCGGACGGCGTCCGCCCAGCCATCGCGATCATCGGAGAGCCGACTTCGATGCGGGTCATCGAGGGGCACAAGGGATGCTACGAATACAGCACGCATTTCACCGGACTTGAAGGCCACGGCTCCGGTCCCGACCGTGGCGTGAATGCGGTCGAATATGCGGTGCGATATGTATCGCGACTGCTTGACCTGAAGGATCGGCTCAAGTCCCGCGCCCCCGCCGACAGCCGGTTCGACCCGCCCTGGACAACGATAAACACCGGAACCCTTGTCGGCGGCGTCGCCCATAACGTCATTCCCGGCAAGGCGCGCGTCGATTGGGAAATGCGGCCCGTCCAGCATTCCGACGCCGAGTACGTCAGATCGGATCTGCGCGATTTCTGCGCGGATTCGCTGCTGCCGGCGATGCGGGCGATTTCGCCGGATGCCGACATCGTGACCGAGGTCATCGGAGAGGTCGACGGTCTGATCCCCGCGGACAGGAACGAAGCCAAGGATATCCTGATGGAGTTGACGGGCGCAAATGACGCCGTGACGGCGCCCTTCGGGACCGAGGCCGGCATCTTCCAGACGCTCGGCATGTCGGCGGTGGTTTGCGGTCCGGGCTCCATCGAGCAGGCGCACAGGCCGGACGAATATGTAGCACTCGATCAGCTTGCGGAATGCCTGACGATGCTGGAACGGCTGGGCGGCAAGCTCGCCGCGCGAGAGTAGAAGGACAAAGGTGACTTGGACATCGGGATGACTGAAACCGCCCCAGGCGCCCGCGGCCGTTTTGAACGGTTGCACGCGACGATCCGCACCCGCATCTGTCTTCTGGACTACGCTCCAGGGATGCGGCTTTCAGAAGAGGCGTTGGCCAACGAGTTCGGGGTCAGCCGCACGCCGCTCCGGAGGGTTCTCGTCCGGCTGGAGGGCGAAGGCCTTCTGCACTCGGTTCATGGCGTGGGCACGTTCGTTACCGACGTGAACATCGAGGCGCTGGAACAGACCTATCGGCTGAGACTGGAGCTTGCGGAGCTGACCGGAAAGCTGGATGCCGTGCACCCGGATGCCCCGCTGTGGGAGAAGTTTCAGGACCACGCCGACCGATCAAGATCGTTGTTGAATGACCCCGATCCACGCCGCTTTGCCCAGCTCAACATGGATTTCTTCCTGGCACTCATGCAGCTTACCCTGAATGAACCGCTGCGCCAGATCAGCGAGCGTCTCTATTTCCAGACAACGCGGATCTGGCTCAAGTCGGTTTTCGCGTCGAAGATCGACCTCGTCGAGGAAGTCATCGTATTCAACCGCGAGGTCGAGGACATTCTGACCGCGCTCCGCGTCGGAGACCTTCACGCGGCCGCCCTGATCCAACGTGCGCATATCTCGATGAGCTTTCATCGGATGAGAACGGGTCTTGGGGCGGATGAATAACCGGCTGCCGGTCGCATCCTCAGGATTCGCGACCGCCCTCGGCCCTTTGCGACCCTGAAACGACGGCTTCGGTCCAGCAGCGCCCGCCGCAGTTGCGGCATTCCTCGGGCGTTCGTGCAGCGCGGGGCGGCAGCGCGAAACCGCAGTCGCAACACAGGTATTCGGCCGCTGGCCTTATCGGCGCATCCGGACCGGACGTGACGGGCGGTTCCACCTGCCAGGCAGGCATCGTATGGAGACCAGCCTGCGCGCCGCCGGCAAGGAAGAACGAAAACCGTCCCGATGCTTCCAGGTAGCCGCGGCGCACCGCACCCACATTCTCGACCCCGCTTTCGCGCAACGACTGAAAGAGTTCGCTTCGGCCAAGATTGAGCCGGCGCATCGCCTCCGTGTCGATGATCCCGTCGCGGATGATCTCGACCGTGCGCCCGATCATCAGCTTCTCGATTCTGTTGCTGCGGTAGACAAGTACGTCGAGCAGCTTGTTGATGCCGATAACGAGGGTCACGACGAGAAGCGCGTGCAGAATAGGCACTTCCGGATAGAACATCGCATCGCCGACCGCCGAGCCGAGCGCGATGACCAGCAGGAACTCGACGAGCGAAAGCTGCGAAATCCCGCGCCCGCCGCTGAAACGCAGGAGCGCCAGCGTGTAGCCGTAGATGATGACGGTGCGCATGACGATCTCGATCAGGAAGGACAACGGAAGGTCGCCCAGAAACATGCGGTGAAGGTCAAGCGCGGTGACCGGATCGTTCATCGGCGCGGATCCTCCGGCGTTCGGGCGGCGACTACCGCGCCGGTCAAACGCGCAAACGAACCTTCGGTTCCGATTGTTGCCATCCATCGCCCCGGGAACCCGGCGGACCGCAGCGGCGTTTGCCAGACAGGCGGCATCTATCGCCGCATTGCCCCGAGAGATCGGGCAGAAAGGAATCCATGCCGGCGGAGCCTGCCGATGAAAAGCACGAAGACAAGCTCAAGGACCATGAGATCGAAACGATCGAGGATCATGCTCCGATCAGGGCGGTCGCCATCTTCGAGGCGATCCGGCGCGAAGGGAAACTTGAGCTTGAGCGCCCGGTCAGTGCGCTGACCATGTCCGGCCTGGTAGCCGGAATGGCGCTTGGGCTTTCGGTTCTTGTGGAAGCCAGTTTCCGCCGCCATCTGCCCGATGCCGATTGGCGGCCACTCGTTGAAAGCCTCGGTTACACAGTGGGCTTTCTGGTCGTCATCCTGAGCCAGATGCAACTCTTCACGGAAAACACGATCAAGGCGGTCTGCCCGGTCCTCGACGAGATTTCCGGCATGATGATCGCGCGGCTGCTGCGGCTGTGGTTCCTGGTGCTGGGCGCCAATATCGCGGGGGCGGCTGCGTTCGGCTTGGTGCTTTACTGGACGCGGGATTACCAGCCGGCTGTTTGGCACGCGATGCGCGAGCTTTCACTCGAGGCGCTTGGCTACGGCTGGACGGAGACGTTGCTGCGTGGCGTCGGTGCTGGCTGGCTCATTGCTGCGCTGGTCTGGATGATGCCGAATGCCGGCGATGCGAAAGCCTACGTGATCATCCTGATGACCTATCTTGTCGCACTTGCCGATTTCGCGCATGTGGTTGCGGGAACGACCGAGGCGACGCTTCTTGTTATGGCGGGCGATCGAACGATTGCCGCGGCTGCCGGAGGGTTCGTCCTCCCAGCGGTGATCGGCAACGTTCTGGGCGGGACGGTGTTCTTCACGGTCCTGACCTGGGTGCAGATCCGAACGGAACTCGAAGGGCGCGACGAACCCCCGATCGACGCGCTTAGGAAAGGCTGACCTCGCCCTCAAAGTGCTGAGCCTATTCCATTGACCTGAGGCGCTTGTCAGGAAGTGGACCGGAATGCGGCCGGTCCCGTGGCGGGTCGGGATCGGTGACAGTTCCACGGGCCGTTGACGCGTGGACCATGACGCCGCCGAACGCGCCGACAGAAAATTTGCCGAGGAGGGAACAAATCCGCCCGACGAGCGTTCGAAGAGGCTGCGGCAGTCTGACGCCTCCCTCCGGAGTGCTGCCGGCAGTGCGGACCAGGCACCACCGTCGTGACGGTCCTTGGCCGCCGGTGTCGTTCCCTGCGCCGGCGGCCAGCATCCGCGCGAAAGGGCTGCGCCACCATCCTGCCCGGCATCATCAACCCTGCGGAAGCGCGTAGGCGATGATCGCATCGCCTGCCTTGGTGCCGGTCGATCCGTGGCCGCCCGCGACGACGACAAGGTATTGCCGACCGTCACGTCCGAGATAGGTCGAAGGCGTGGCCTGACCGCCGGCCGGCAGCCGCGCCCGCCAGATTTCAGCGCCGGTCTGAAGGTCATAGCCGCGCACGTAGTAGTCGAGCGTGCCCGACAGGAATGCGACCCCACCGCCCGTGATGATCGGTCCGCCAATGCCGGGCACCCCCATCTCGAACGGCAGCGGGATCGGAGAAAGGTCCCGCACCGTGCCGTTGACGTGGCGATAGATCGTCTCGCCTGTGGTCAGATCCGCGGCGGCGACATAGCCCCATGGCGGTTGCTGGCAAGGTAGGCCGAGGAACGAGGTGAACGGACCCATCTGCGCCGCGTAGGGCGCGCCGAAATTCTCGTTGAAGACGGCTTCGCCCTCTTTGGTCACGACTCGCGTGGTTGCATCCGGTCGCGGCACCAGCTTGGAGGTAAAGGCAAGATAGACCGGCATGGCGAACATCACCTGGCGTTTCGGATCGACCGCGACGGCGCCCCAGTTCAGGGTGCCGAAGTTACCTGGATAGACGATCGTTCCATCAAGGCTGGGCGGCGTGTAGCGGCCTTCGTAATCGAGTTGCCTGAACCGGATGCGGCACGCCAGCTGGTCGATCGGCGTCGCGCCCCACATGTCGCTTTCGCGGAGCGGAGGCGGTGCGAAGGAAATGGCCGAAACGGGCTGCGTCGGGGCGGTGAAGTCACCTTCGACCGCGCCTTGCGGCGCGGGAGTTTCAGTGACCGGCAGCACGGGTTCGCCCGTCTCGCGGTTCAGCACGAAGACCTCGCCCTGCTTGGTGGGCTGCACCAGTGCGGGAACCGTTTGGCCGTTCACGTTCAGATCAATCAGGCTGGGTTGCGCCGGCACGTCCATGTCCCACAAGTCATGGTGCACGGTTTGAAAGACCCAGGCGACTTCGCCAGTATCGGCGTCGAGGGCGAGAACCGAGGCCGAGTACTTCTCGACCGCTTCACTCCGGTTCGCGCCATACTGGTCGGGTGACTGGTTGCCCATCGGGATATAGACGAGGTTGAGCTTCGGGTCGTAGGACGACACGCTCCAGCTGTTCGGAGCGTTTTCGGAGTAGCTTTCGTCTTCCGGGATGGGTGCAAGCTGATTCGGGTTCTTGGAATCGAAGTTCCAGATCAGTTCGCCGGAATAGACGTCGTATGCCCGGATCACGCCCGACGGCGACGTCGCCGACGCATTGTCATTGACCGTGCCGCCCACGATAACGACCTTCGGCGTCACCACCGGGGGCGATGTCGAATAGGCAGATCCTGGCGTGATGTTGGGCATGTTGGCCCAGAGATTGATTGTGCCATCCTCACCACCGAAGCCTGGGCATATCTCACCCGTCTCGGCGCTGATGGAGATGAGCCGTCCGTCTGCGGTCGGCACGAAGAGCCTGCGGACACAGGCGGGCGAGGTGTCGGGCCGTCCCGGCGCGTCGCGGGCGACGCTCGGGTTGGGTGCGTCGGCAGTGGCATTGCCGGTCACCACGTTCTGCGGCACACCAGCGGCGTCGGTCGTCACCTCGGTCCGGCTTTCGGCGACGCGCGTCGGTCCGTCGGTCGTTGCAGTTGCAGTGTCCGGCCCGTCCGCAGCGGCCGGTGCCCTGCTGCCATCGAAGTAGGAGACGCCCCGACAGGTCATGTGCTGCGTCGTCTGCGAGGGCGGTTGTTTCAGTTCGGGATCGAAGCGCCATTTCTCCGCGCCGGTGACCGGATCGAGCGCGATGACCGTCGAAAACGGCGTGCAGACATACATCGTGTCGTCGATGACCAGAGGCGTGACCTCGTAGGTCGTCTCGCCTGGGTCGTTCTGGTCGCGGATCTCACCCGTATTGTATGTCCAGGCGACTTCAAGCTGATCCACATTCGCAGGCGTGATCTCATCGAGCGGCGAATAGCGCTGACCGTAGGACGTGCGCCCGTAAGCATGCCATTCGCCCGGCGGAACCAGAGGGTCCGACGGCGGGATTGCGTCGTCGTTTGCGGCCATCCGCTCGTCGGGAACGCTGCCCGGCAGGTCATGCGGTGCCGAGAATGCGGCGTAGATCGCCGTTCCGGCGGACAGAAGGATCGCCACCAACAGCGCCAGCCACGATCCGTCCGCGCCACGGTCGCGCACCTTTGCTACGGGATGAATGCGACTGCTCCAGTTCCAGGCGACGGGCAGCAGGAGCAGTCCCAACACCACGGGCAATGACCCGCGCGCCGAAAGTGCCCACCAGTCAAACCCCACTTCCCAGAGTGCCCAGGCAAGCGTACCGATCAGCGTGAGCGCATAGATCGCAACCCCCGACATGCGCCGAGCGAACAGAAGTGCCGCCGATATCAGCATGCCTGCGCCGATCAGAAGATAGGCCCACGACCCGCCAAGCACGCTGAGCCAGAAACCACCGACAGTCAGCGCGAGGCCGACGAGGAGGAGGAGGCTCGAAATGATGATGCGGTACATGGCGGACCTCCGGTGCTTGCCGTCGCCGGCTCGCCGCGTAGACGCACCGGTCACGTTTGTTCGGTGACAACGCGAGACAACCGGGCTGGTTCCGGGACGGGTTCAGGCGGCCTACCGCCAACACGAGGTCGTGATCGGCGGAGACGGGAACCCGAGCCCTCGTTGCCTGCTTGCGTTCCTGTGATCCAAGACCCGAACCCAGAGGACAAGCTCATGCATTTCCGCCTCCGTCTCATCCTGGTAAGCCTGCGCCACCTTTCGGTCTATGGCCTCTCAAAGGCTGGCGCCGACATGTTCGGCAGCACCGAACGTCGGTATCGCGTTGCGGCGCATCTCGCGGTCCGCGACATGGCTGCCGAAGCACTACGCGTTCGCGAATGAGCCTGGGCCGGAGAGTTCTCGATCTGGCTGAGTTAGCCCGAAAAGACTGTCTTCGGAGCAAGTTGTGTCCGGCAAAGCGGTGAAATCGAGCGGCGTGCAAGCCTTCACGCAAGCAGGACCAGAAAGATGATGATCCAAAGCGGAACTCCAAGCAGCCAAAGCAGTATCGCACCCATGATGAAGCTCCTTTCAGACGGTTCAGTTCCAGGTGCCGAATCGGGCGAAGACGCGGGTTTCATCGCGGTGCCGCCCGCCCGTTCCCGCGGCCCAATAGGCCCCCGCAGCCGCGATGAGGAGCGAAGCGCCGGTCACGAAGGCCGAGATGATCGAATAGTTCTTCGCCACCTGCGCCGCCACCGTCATGCCGGAGTCCGTGCCCGCCGTATCGCCTGAGGACGCCCCGTCGTCGGTTGCGGTTTCCATCGCGGTCCCGGCGGGCGCGGCCATCTGTCGGGCTGCGTCCACGGCATCGTCCGCAGTCGACCCTAGAAGCCATGCCCCAAACAGCACGGCTACGCCCCAGACGGCGAGGCCGTGTATGCCGTCGCGAACGCTGACCTCATCAGCAGTGGCCGTGTCCACCCGCCTGCGCATCCGGCCTGCAATGTAGCCACCGGCCATGACGGCGGAAACCGTCGTCCAGATCATCCATAGTCCGACCGCAATGAGTGCGGCGGTCGCCGAACGCTCACCCTCGTAGGGCGATATGATCGACAGGCCAAGCGCGGTGCCGAACGTGGAGAACACCGAGACGATGGCGGCGGCGACCACCGCCCCGATCAGGATGGCTGGCCAGTCTGCGTAGCTGCCGTCGTGGACGCCCGCGGGCGCAGTAGCCCGTGTCATGGCTTCGGTTGGCGAGTTCATCCGCGTATCCTCCTGTTGAATGCTTGCTTGCCGCCAAGGCCTCAGCCGAGGCCAAGAAATGACAGGATCGCCATGATGACGACCACCAGACCGACCAGATAGATGATACCGTGCATTTGCGATCCTCCGTGGTTTGACCGGGCATCGCCGCCCCCGGTCTGGATGATTTCCGGATGTCTAACGACATGACTCCCCTCGCGGTTCCCCGGAGGACAAGTGGAGCGGCGAACTTAGGCGAAAGTCTGTGGATCGGCCCACGGACATGAACAACATCTTGAGGAACCCGATCCGCCGCTTCGACGTTCCCCGACCGCTGCTATGCAGCGCCCCGAAAACCGCAACCGGGACGACGATCCTGCCAGAAGTGAGCGGACTGCGATACTATCCAGACACCCGTCCCGGCATCCGCCGGCGGCGCTGCGGCCGCGGTTTCACCTACGTCGCCCCCGATGGAACCCTCATCCGCAAGGGAAAGGAACGGCGGCGGATCGAAAAGCTGGCCGTCCCGCCCGCCTATGAGGATGTTTGGATCAGCCCCGTCGCCAACGGCCATCTGCTGGCGACAGGTTACGACGCGCGCCAGCGCAAGCAATACATGTACCACCCGCGTTGGGCCGCGACACGGGCCGAGACGAAGTTCGCGTCCCTGGTGGAATTTGGCGCGGCACTCCCTTCGATCCGTCTCAAAGTGCGCCGTGACCTTGCGCGCAAGGCGGGCGAACGTGAATTCGCCCTGGCGGCGGCGGTCGCGCTCATCGACCGCCTGTCGCTGAGAGCGGGAAGCCCGGTCTATGCGCGCGAGAACGACACCTATGGCGCACTGACGCTTCAGCGGCGGCACCTGCGTTTTGAGAACGGCAAGCTGCGGGTATCGTTCCGGTCGAAGGGTGGCAAGCGGGTGCGTCGCCAGCTTGGCGACCGGACGCTTTTGCGGGCGCTCGAGAAGATCAGCGACTTGCCAGGTGCCGAACTGCTGTCATGGCTCGATGACAATGGTGAGGCGCATTCGCTGGGTTCGGCGGCGCTCAATGCCTACATCGCCGAAGCGGGAGGATCGGACCAGTTCTCGGCCAAGACATTTCGCACCTGGTCGGGCACGGTTGCTGCGTTTGGTGCGGTCTGCGACCGCGAACACCCGACGGTAAAGGCGATGGCCGAAGCGGCGGCGCGGCGCCTTCACAACACGCCTGCGATTGCCCGCAAGAGCTATATCCATCCCGGCGTCATCAACCTGGCGGAAAACAAGCGACGGTTGCCGCGGCCGGCGAGGCAAGCGGGTCTGGATTTGACTGAAAGGCGACTGCTGGCCTTTCTGCGCGCGGAGCAGGTCGGACGGAGTTGACGATAGTCCGCCGGAGCTTGAATAGCAGCCCGGCAGCGGTCCGCCGGTCACATCGCGCAGGCCGGAAACGCTCCCGATAAATGTGGCGGGCGGGGAGGGGATGTCGCAAGGTCGCCCCCAGTCGATTCGGGCAGGCAGGAGGATGCGACAGGACAATGGCACGGCTGTTCGTATTCGGCTTTGACCTCGGTGAGGCGTCGCAGATCCGGCGGATACGCTGCCTGACCTCGCTTGGTCACGACGTGCGAATCGCGGCTTTCCGGCGCGGAAACATGACCGCGCAGGCCGAGTTGGGCGAATCCGTGATCGACCTCGGCCCCGTCGAGAATAACCGCCTCGTCAAGCGCATGATCCGGCTGGTTGTGGCGCTTGGCCGGGTGGTGCGGCGCGGCGGCGGGTTGCAGGGCGCCGATGCGATCATTGCCCGCAACTTCGATCTCTTGCTGCTTGCCTGGGCGGTAAGGCTGATCTATCGCCAGCAGGCGACGCCGCTTGTCTACGAATGCCTCGACATTCATGGCAGCTTCACGCGGCGGGATCTGGTCGGCAGGGTCATGCGCTGGTCCGAGCGGCGGCTTCTCGCGCGGATCGATCTGCTGATCGTCTCGTCGCCGGGGTTTGTCGATCATTATTTCCGCCCGCTCCAGAAGTATCGGGGTGCCGTCGGTCTGATTGAGAACAAGCTTTGGTTCGACGGCCCGAAAGTGCCGCGGCCGATGACGGCGCGGGTTCCGCGGCCGGACCGGCCGCTGACGCTCGGATGGGTCGGCTCGATCCGCTGCGCGCCCAGCCTGCGGATCCTGACAGAGACGGCCAAGATCATGGGCGACCGCCTTGCCATTCGTATCCATGGCAACGTCCATCGCCATGCCCTGCCCGATTTCGATGAACGGATCGCTGGGTTGGCGAATGTGAGCTATGCCGGCGAGTACGCCTATCCGAACGACCTTGCCTACATATACTGCGGTTGCGATCTCGTCTGGGCGCAGGACCTTTGGCAGCGTGGCGCCAATTCCGATTGGCTGCTGCCCAACCGCATCTATGAGGCGAGCTGGTTCGGTTGCCCGTCGGTCGCGCTTGCCGATACCGAAACCGGGCGACGCATTGTCGAAGCGGGTTTGGGGTTCGTCATCGACAGCCCGGACGCACCTGCCCTGATCCGCATGCTGGAGTCGCTTGACCATGATCGGATCGGGTCGGTGTCGACAGAGATACTCAATCGCGACGAGCGAGAATTCCGATTGCTGCCCGAGGATGTGAATGACGCCTTGAGGTCAGTCGTGCCTCCGCCCGGCGTCATGCAGGGCAGCTAAGATCTTTGCGCCCCGATTCGCGGAAAGGTTCGATATCTCCGCTTTGATGCCAGTGATCTATCCAGAATCGAACTTTTTTCCTGGCATCTCGGCGTGTTCCCGCTCATCTCGCGCGAGCGTCGGCGTAATATTGCAATTCCAAGTTGCGATTCCTGATTTCACTCGCGGTCGGGCTGGCGCCACCCCTAATCTGCGCCCGGGATGAGAACGTCGAGGTTTGTCTAGACATGCCGATGGAAAGTAAGGGGCTTGCGCTGGAAGGCGGCGAGCGCGTTTCGACGACTGCAAGCCTTCAGAGGCAAGGCTACCGGACTTTGTTCGGTCCCGGTCTCGTGGGTGGAGCGACGAAGCGCGCCCTGGATATCGTGATTGCCGCGACAGGGCTTGTCATGCTCGCGCCGCTGTTCGTCCTTACCGCGTTGGCGGTTCTGCTGAGCAGCCCCGGCCCGCTGCTCTATGGGCATCGGAGGATCGGCGCGAACGGACGGGTCTTCCGGTGCTGGAAGTTCCGCTCGATGGTCGAGAACAGCGGAGAGATCCTGGAACGGCATCTGGCCGAGAACCCGGAGGCCCGGGCAGAGTGGCGGCGCAGCAGGAAACTGAAGAACGATGTCAGGGTCACGCCGGTCGGGCATATCCTGCGCGACTACAGCCTTGACGAGCTGCCGCAACTTTTCAACGTCTTGCGCGGCGAGATGAGCATCGTCGGGCCGCGACCGGTTCAGTTCGACGAGCTGGAAATGTATGGAACCGACGTGGCGTTCTACCTCCGCGCCCGACCGGGGATTACGGGTCTATGGCAGGTGAGCGGCCGTAACGACGTCAGCTACGATCAGCGGGTCAGCATGGACAAGGCCTATGTGTCGCAATGGTCGCTCCTCGGAGATTTCGTGATCATCCTCAAGACGGTTCCGGCGGCGCTGACCGCAAAGGGGGCCTATTGAGCCCGCACGGGTCGACGCGGTGAGCGTGCAGTCGGATATTCCCGGCCAGTCGGGTGCAGAGGGCGCAGGCAGATTCACTTATGCCCACCCGTCGTCTGGCAGGTCGCGGGCCGCGGTCCGGGGCGTGCTGTGGTCTTCGCTGCATACCGCGGTGCCGACCCTCAGTGCGGCGGTCGTCTTTTTCTTCGCCGCGAGATACCTCGCCCCGGTGGACTTCGGCACCGTCGGGCTGGCCGCCAGCATCGTCGCCTTTGCGGTCGCGCTTGCCCCCGGCGCATTGGGCGAAGCGCTGATCCAGCGAAAGGCAATCGACGATGCGCACACGGATTCGGTTTTCTGGTTGACGACCGGCGTCGGGCTGTTGCTTTTCACGACCCTTTGCCTTGGCGCAGGCTGGATCGCCACTCTTCTCGGAGAGCCGGCGCTTAGGGCGCTGTTGCCGGTCATCGGTCTGCGCATCCCGTTCGAGCTTGCCGCCACAGTGCCGAACGCGCTGATCGTCCGGTCGATGCGGTTCCGGCTTGTCGCACTCCGGACGTCGATCGCAACAGCGATCAGCATGTCGCTTTGCCTTGCGCTTCTCTTCCTTGGATACGGCTATTGGGCGCTTGCAATCAGCCAGGTTGCGGTGAGCATGGTGAACTGCGTTGCAGCGTATTGGGTGACAGGCTGGCGGCCCGGCCGCGAACTGCGTGCCGAACCGTTGCGCCAGCTTATGAGCTACGGCATTTTTGCCTCCGGCACGCGGATGCTGTCCTTGATGAACCTGGACCAGATCCTGATCGGAGTGCTTGGCGGCGCACCGATGCTCGGATTTTACTACTTCGCTCGCCGCCTCTTCGTCCTCTTGAACGGCATGATCGCGGGGTCGCTCTCATCGGTGTCTCATGTGCTTCTGTCGGCGCTTCAGAGCGATGGCGCAAAGGTCAGGCAGGCGCTTCTGTTCGCGACCTATGCTTCCTCTGTCGTGGCATTCCCTGTCTTCACTGGAATCGCGCTGATCATCGACGACCTCATACCGATGGCCTTTGGCGAAAAATGGATGGCGGCGGCTTTGCCTATCCAGGCGTTCTGCGTGATCGGTGTTCTGGCGAGCATCGGAATCGTGCAGGCCGCCTTGGTGACGAGCCAGGGCAGGGCCGGCTGGTGGTTCCTGTATCAACTCGTGCAGCAGGCAACCACGCTGGCCGTCATCTGGGCCTTTGCAGACGACTTCCAGGCGATGATGGTCGCAATTGCGGTGAAGACCCTGCTGCTCTGGCCAATCTCCATCCGCATGACGACACGCCTCTTGGGCTGCGGCATCGCCGGATATCTGCGGGCATTCGCGGCGCCTGTGGCCGCGACCTGCGTTATGGCGGCGGGGGTGCTTGCAGTTCCATATTTGCTGCCGGGGCTGGGTCCGGCGGTGTTTGTCCCCCTCCAGATAGTGACGGGCGTCTTGCTCTACGTGCCGGTGATCTTCGCCCTGAGCCTCGACCGGATCGGAGATCTGCGCCGTCTCATTGCGTCGAAGGGGTTGTGACGAGATGAAGCTGGTCTATTTCCGCGGAGAGATCCCGAATTTCGGCGACGAGCTCAATGTGACGATGTGGGACAATCTGCTGCCAGGCGGGTTTCTGGATGACGATCCAGCGGAGCTTTTCATCGGCATCGGCTCGATCATCAATGACGATTATCCGAAGACCGCGCGCAAAATCGTCGTCGGGGCGGGTTATGGCGGCTACACGCCGAAGCCGGATGTGCATGATGGAAGCTGGGATTTCCGCTTCGTGCGCGGGCCGCAGACTGCCGAGGCGCTGGGCATCGAACCGGACCTTGCAATCGCCGATTCCGCTGTTCTTTTGCGCGCGACGCCCCTGCCACCGCCGGCGAGCGGGATCGACATCGGCTTCATACCGCATTTCGAGAGCCTTGAACGCGGCCACTGGCCAGAGGTTTGCCGGCTGGCGGGCGTGCGTCTGATCGACCCCACCAAGCCGACCGACGAGGTCATAGCCGAAATCCGGGGTGCGCGGCTTCTTATAACCGAGGCCATGCACGGTGCGATCGTCGCCGATGCATTGCGCACCCCCTGGATCGCGGTTCGAACGATGCATTCGCTGCATCGATACAAGTGGTTCGACTGGGCGCGGTCGCTGGATATCGACTACCGACCCGCGTTCCTGTTCCCGTCGAACGGCCGGGAGGCCTGGGCGGCGGCGACCGGCCGATCGGGTTCCGGCCCACGGGCGCGCAGGCTTCTGGCCGGTCGCGGTGCCCTGCCGCTAAATGCGGCGATCCACCATGTTGCGGCCCGAAGCATTCAGAAACTCGCGCGGCGCGACCCGCAACTGAGTAGCGATGCCGCGATAGAGCGGGCGACCGACCTGGCGCTTTCGGCTGTCGACCGGCTGGTGAAGCAACGCCGCGCCGCGCAACCCGTGCCCGTTCGCATATAGATGTCTGGTCTCGGTGATCAGGATGCACATTTCCACACCTCGCGGACGCCTCGCCCTTGCAGCCAGAGGATCGCCCGTCGATCGCTTCACCGTGTCGGGGCCTCCGTTTTCGCTGTTTCGTCGGCATATCCGCGCCGACTGCGGCCCTATCTGCAATCAATAGTTGAATATCGCGGGATTGTGCGCCTTTGGTTTCCTCGGTCGGGAATGGCTACGCATTGATCGGGATTCGATCTGAATGAGCGAACGTTTACGCGGCGGACAAGGCCGTGACTCCTCGGGGCTGCGTGGCTGGTGCGCCGCGGACGCCGTTGCAGCGCGCACGGTGCTGATTGTCATTCCCTGCCTGAACGAGGCCGCGTTCATCGGCGGCTTGCTACGCCAGTTACTGCCCTTCGCGGAAAGCGTCGGTGGCCGGATCGTTGTCGCGGATGGAGGCAGCACCGACGGCACGGTCGATATCGTCCGCCGCTTCGCCGCCGGGCATTCCGCCGTGATTTGCCTTCACAATCCGCGCAGGATCCAGAGCGCGGGCGTCAACCTGGCGGTCCGGAAGTACGGGGCCGGCACGGTCTATGTCATCCGGATCGATGCCCATTGCACCTATCCCGACGACTACTGCCTTCGCCTGATCGAAGAGGCGGAGGCGACCGGTGCGGGCAGCGTCGTCGTCGGAATGATCGCCGAGGGGCGCGGCCTGATTCAGGGCGTCAATGCCGCCGTCCAGAACTCCCGCATCGGCAACGGCGGCTCCAGGCATCGCCGGATGCCGAGCGGATCGTTCGTGGAACATGGCCATCACGCGCTGATGCGGACCGACGTATTCAACTTCGTCGGCGGATATGACGAAAGCTTCCGCTGCAATGAGGATGCGGAGCTCGACTACCGCATCAGTCAAAGCGGCGAGCGCATTTGGCTCACGGCGCGAACCGTCGTGACCTACCACCCGAGGCGGACGCTGATGGCGCTTTTCCGACAGTACTTCACCTATGGCCGGGGCCGCGCGCAGACTGTCCTCAAGCACAAAAGCCGGCCCGTGGCGCGCCAGATCCTTGTGCTTCTCGTCCTTCCGGCGCTTTTGCTTTCGACCTTCGCCTTTGTCACGTGGTGGGCGGCGGTGCCGGCCGCGATCTGGGCAGCGGCTTGCCTCGCATCCGGGTTTGCGATCGCCGTCCGGTCGCGGCGCCCGCGCCTCGCGCTTGCGGGTCTTTCGGCGATGATCATTCACGGCGCGTGGTCTTTGGGGTTCTGGCGGGAGGTCCTCGCTCCCGGAGGCACTCGTTCGGGGTCGGCGTCATGACCAAAGAACTGCCGCAGGTCGCGGTTGATATCTGCATCTGCACATTCCGGCGCCCGCATCTGGCGCAGACACTCGACTCTCTTGGCCAACTTGAGGTCATGGACGGAGTCGAGCTTCGCGTGATCGTCGCGGACAACGACGAAACGCCATCGGCGCGCGGCGTCGCGGAAGGGTTCAGGAAAACCTCGCCTTTGCCCCTGCTCTACGTCCATTGCCCGGCCGGCAATATCTCGATCGCCCGCAACGCCTGTTTGGACCACTGTACAGGCGACTACGTCGCATTCATCGACGATGATGAGGTCGCGACCCCGAATTGGCTCAGGCATCTGCTCGGCGTCGCGCAGACCGAGGACGCCGACGTCGTGCTCGGCCCGGTCGATGCCCACTATCGCCCCGACGCGCCGGCCTGGCTCCGCGCTGGGGATTTCCATTCGACCCGGCCGGTCTGGGTGCGGGGCAGGATACGCTCCGGCTACACCTGCAACGTCCTTTTTCGCCGGGACGCGGTCAGCCTGCGCCGGCGGCGCTTCGATCTCGCGCTCGGCCAATCGGGCGGCGAGGATACGGACTTCTTTCACCGCGCCTATCTGGCGGGCGCACGCTTCGCCTTTGCGCCGGGCGCGCTTCTGACCGAAGAGGTGCCTGACCAGCGTGCCAAGTTGGGCTGGCTGTTCCGTCGCCGCTTTCGCATGGGCCAGACCCATGGCGGCCTGGTCCGTCGCGATGGCGGGCTGGCAGGGTGGCTCGCCGGCCTCTTCCCGGCAACGCTGAAGGTTTGCTACTGCCTTGGTGCCGCCCTGATCGCAGTGGCCGACCCGGCGCGCCGCAACGCGGCGCTGCTTCGCGGCACGCTTCATGCGGGCACGGTTTCGGGCCTCCTCGGTCAACGCGCGTTGCGTCAATACGGGACCGGCCGTTCAACCCCGGCCAAGCTTGCACATGCAGCGGCGAAAGGGTCGGAGACTTCATCATGAAGCAGCTAGCCATCGGCCTTCGCGAATTGAATAGCAGGATGCCACCCGACGACACTCGGGCCGCGGAGACACTCAACTTGCGCGGCATGTTGGCGATGCTGCGCCGCCAGTCGCGGCCGCTTGTCATCGCGACGGCCATCGGGTTGGGCGCAGGCGTCGCCTATCTTCTGACGTCGCCCGCGCAGTATTATGCAGCCAGCAAAGTCCTGGTCGATGAGCAACTCAGCCGGTTGACCGAGGAGATTTCCACTTCCGATGCCGCGGTTCGGGACGACGCGGCCTTGATGAACGAAGTCGAGGTCCTCAAGTCGCAGCAATTGGCCTCCGCTGTCATCGACGACCTCGACATTGCGGCGAACCCGGTCCTGCTCGACCACCCGGCCTCTGGCGCACGCCGGTTGCTGGACGGCGTAGTGAAGCCGGTCGCAGCGCTCCTGAAACCGGCCCAAGTCACATCCGACGCGGCAGACGATCCCGCCGCAACCCCCGCGGAACGGGCCGAGCAAGAAAAGAAAGCGTTGGCGACGAAGCTTGCCGCCGATATCATCGTCAGCCCGGTCGGGCGAAGCTATGTTATCGAGATCGGCTACATGTCGCATGACCCGGCATTCGCCGCTCGTGTGGCCAACAGCTATGCCGACGCATATTTGTCCGACCAACTCGTCGCCAATTTCAGCGCCAAGCGGCGCACGGCGGAATGGATGCAGACGCGACTGGTTCAGCTGCAGTCGGACGCGCAGGCCGCCGAGCTGGCGGTCGAAGCGTTCAAAGCCGAATACGGCCTGATTGCCGATCGCGATCAGACGCGAGAGCGGGTGCTGGCCGAACAGAAACTGGAAGAGATAGAGGCGGAGCTTTCTCGCGCCCAATCGGTTCTCGACCGGGCTCAATCCCGTGCGGACGGCTACGCCCAGCTTCTCGACGGCGGGGCAGAGGCGATTGCGGACGCCGTTGCGACAGCATCGCTACCCAGCAATGAAGGCCGGCTTGGCGACTTGGCGAGCCGCTACGCTACCGCGAGCGCGGCTGAGCGAAATGGCCTGTCGCAGGAGATCGCGAGCGAACTGCGGAGCCTTTCTGCCGCGGCGACCCGCAGCGTCGACAACGCCGCCGCGCGGGTTCGGCAACTCACCGCCGACCGCGCGGAACCGGCGGCGAAAATCGACCGGATCACCAGCGCTCAGATCGGATTGCGCGAGCTGGAGCAGCGGGCGGCGACGCTCAATGGACTTTTCCAGAGCTTCTCGGCCCGGCGGGAGGCGATCGAGCTGCAGGAATCCTTCCCGGTCTCTTCGGTCCGCATCCTGACGAATGCCGAGGTTCCAAAGACGGCCGCTGCGCCGAACGCAGTGCGGATCCTGCCGGTGGCGATGCTGCTTGGCACGCTGGTCGGCCTGATCTTCGCGATCCGCCGGGAGTTCCGGGAACGCTTCTTCCGAACAGGTGAGGATGTCCACGCGGTAACTGGCTTGCCGTTTCTTGGCTACCTGCCGTCCGTGTCGCCGCCGCGGCGGAGCCGCGCCACGCGTCGCGCGGCCATCCGCAAGTCCAGATCCGACAAGGTGCCTTGGCAGCCCGAGCAGATCGCGCCTGTGCTCTTCGAGGTCTTGTCCGAGCCGCATTCGATGTTCGTCGAGACGCTGCGCAATGTCCGGGTCGCTGCCGAGCTTCCGGGCGGTGGTGCGTGCCGTGTCATCGGTGTGATGTCAGTGCTGCCGGGCGAGGGCAAGACCATGACGGCAGGCAATCTTGCCAATCTTCTGTCCTGTTCGGGCGCGCGCACGTTGCTGATCGACTGCGATCTTCGCCGTCCCGGCCTGAGTGAGAGCCTGCAGGTGCGGTCCGGCCCCGGCCTCGGTCAGGTACTGTTGGGCGAGGCAGAGCTTGGCGAAGCGATCCGGCGGGTTCCTGCGACCGGGCTCGACATTCTGCCGTGCACGCGCTCGGCGCTCTTCGGATACGCGAGCGAAATCCTGCGATTGCCGCGCCTGAAATCGGTTCTGGACGAGGCGCGCGCGCAGTACGAGTTCATCATCTTCGACCTGCCGCCGGTCGGGGCCGTCGTCGACACCAAAATCGTCCTGCCGCATCTCGACAGCGCCGTTCTCGTCACCGAATGGGGCAAGACCCCCCGCGATCTCGTCTGCCAGCAGGTGCTGCGCGACCCGCTTTACCGTGGCAAGCTGCTTGGCGTGTTGCTCAACAAGGTCCGGCTCAAGGCGCTGGCGAAATACAGCGACCTCGACGGCGCCGAGAACTATCTCAACGTCTATTCCGATTACCGTGTGGCGCGTTGAAGACGCCGCGTCGGACGCTTGGCCGCTAAAGGGCAAATGCCCTGAAGTTGTCCCGATTTGCGCCGCAGCTTCGCCGCACTCGGCATCGCATATGAACGGTGCCGCTTTGACGACGGCCGTCAAATCGGGGATTATCAAGCCGGGAAGGTCGAATTCCGATCCGAGTGTATTTTATGCGCCTGCCTGTTCTGATCGCTTTCATGCTGGTGACCAGCGTCGTCGTAGTATGGGTTTCGGCCGCCGCCGGCCTGGGCGCGGCCGCCATCATATTGCGCGTGGTCATCGCGCTTGTCGTTGTGCAAGCCGCTTATTTCGGCGCATTGCTGCTCTTTGCCGGGCGGTCCCGGCGGTCCCGCGACGTATCCGCCGACAAGCCGGCCGCCAATCTCAAGCACCACTCGCCTCGATGAACTGTTTCAGGCCGGGTTCGATCCGGCCGGCAAGGCGGATGAGGCAGCCGCGAAGGATCAGCCGGAACCATTCCTTCGTGCTGAGCGCGCCCTCAACGTCGAAGGCCGTCAGCGACTTCACAAGCCCCCTCGCGCGTGCTGCCTCGGCATGGGCGAAGGCCGGCGAATGCAGGAACTCCGACCGTTCACGCGCATCGGCGCCGGCCCATGACCGGCGTTGCAGTTCGACGATCGACCGTTTCAGGTTCAACTCGCGACGATAAGAGCCGGCCTTGGCACCAATATTGCGCGTCGTCTCGGTCCCGTTGTCCGCCCAAACCGCAAGCGGGTCCATCGCAACGTAGATGTCATCCTTGAGCGCGTAGGTTCGGGCGTATTCGTGCAACGTGGCACTGGCGGAAAAGCCGATCTCGAAATTCGACCTCGCATGGCGCGACCAGAAGAGACCTCCGTTCGAGATGCCGATGCCGGCCATCAGCGCAAGCCTGAGAAGATTGGCGTCATAGCGCCCTTCGACAAATTTGCTGTCGAGAATGCCGAATGTGCTCAACCGCTCGTTCGGGGTGCCGCTCGCATATTCGACAAGCTGGTTGCGCAGCACAACCTCCACCCCTTCGGACCCGCAGAGTGCGACATTTGCCGTGATGAAGTCCGGCAGGATGTGGTTGTCGTCCTCGACGACGCAGAAGAAATCGGCATCATGCGGGTTTTCGCGGCTGAAGCATGCGTCGATGTTCTTTGACGCGAAGCGTTGGGGGCGGTTTTGGTGATGGCGGATGCGATCGTCGCCAAGCGCCTTCACGACAGCCGCCGCCGACCCCTCCGGGTCGTCGTCGAACACATCGCAGATCCAGTTCGCCCAGCTCTGTGCCTGCAGTGACTGCAAGCAGCGGGTCAGCGCCTCGCCGCGCCGATAGGTCGGCGTGCGGATATGGATGAGAGACGGAGGTTCGGTCCTGGCGGATGCGGTCGTCGTTCGGGGCTCCATACCTGTCTCCTTCACTCAGCGAGACGGCGGGTTCTTCGGGCAAAGTGTTCCCGCGCGGCCTTCGCGAGTTTTCTTAGGATCGGAGGATCGCGCAGCAGGATCGCCAGCGTGCCACGCGCATCGCGCCCCTTGATCCGCGCGACCAGTTCAGCGAAACGCAGTTCGCGGCCAAGGTGGCGCCTGCGCCGGTCGAAGAGAACACGCAGCGGCGCGGAGATTCCGGGTTCGGATACGACAAGCCGATCCTGCGCCTCGATCATGGCGCCGATCTCGCCTGCGCCCATGCGGTGCGAAATGGAACTGCTGCGGCGCCGGTAAAGATAGTAGGATTGCGGCAGAAGAATCGCGTCGAGCCCCGACAGCAGAAGGCGAAGGAAGAAGTCGTGGTCCTCGCCGATCCTGAGACCCTCGTGATAGCGTAGCCCGCCGATCCGCCTGCGCCGGATCATCGGTTTCAGGTAGCCGAGCGGTGCATGCTGAGGCCCAGGCAGGTCGGATCGAAGGAAGACTTCGGGCGTAATCCGCATCGGCTGAACCGCAAAGCCATCAGGCAGGAACCGGCCCTGCCGACGAGCGTCGACGTCGCCGAAATAGGTTAGATCGTCGGCCACGGCGTCGGCCGAGTGGTGCTCGGCGGCGGCCAGCATCTCGGCGAAGCGGTCGGGCAGGATAAGGTCGTCGGAATCGATGATCGCAACCCAATCGCCACGCGCGGCGTCAAGCGCGCGGTTCCGGCTCGCCCCCGGGCCACCATTGATGGTGGTGCTGAGGACATGAACACGCGGATCGGTCGCGGCGACGGCTTCGGCGATGGCCACGCTGCCATCGGAAGAGGCGTCGTCAGAGACGATCACCTCGATCTCGCGCACTGACTGCCCCAGCACCGACTCCAGCGCAGCGGCGAGGTAGGACTCGCCGTTGTAGTTGGCCATGATCACCGAAATGATCGGCGTGTCGTTCAGGGCGTTCATCGCGCGTTCCCGCTGCCGTTTCGCTTTCGGTCCGGCCGACGCTGTCCCGGCTCTCCGGGCTGTTCCGCCTGCCTGGCCTGAATAGCACGTGGGTGCCCGCCCTGTCACTTGCCGCGCCCGGGGACTTGCGAAGATCCGCGCGTCCCGGTCGAGTATTCGGCAGATCGCCAGCAATCTACAGAACTACTATATATCAATGTCTTGCAAGATTACCTCGATGCCTTCCTCGATGCGCTGTCGCACGCATAGGTGGAATCTTGCCGACCGCCACTCGATTGTTCGGGCCGTGACCGTCTCTGCATCGCCTTGCCGGATTGCGGGCTGTAGGGTGCGGCTGAGGCCCGGACGAGCGTCGACCGGGCGCAGGGAACGCAGAAGGGCCGTCATTGAAGGGTAGCGTCAGATCACGGAACGTGCCGGGATGGTCTCTCGGCCTCGGCCTGGCCGTTATCGTCGTCGCTGGCCCAGTTCGCGGTGCGGGGATGGACGACACGTCATTCTTCGACGATTTCACGCGGCTCGACCCGACGCGCTGGTACATCTCGGACGGCTGGACCAACGGCGACTGGCAGAACTGCCTCTGGTCAACGCGCGCGGTCTCGCTGTCGGACGGCTTTCTCAGGCTGCGTTTCGCGCCGGGGGTCACCGCCGACCACGACTACATCTGCGGCGAAATCCAGACCCGGCAGAGTTTCGGCTACGGAACCTATGAAGCCCGCTTCCGCACGGGCGCTGGGTCGGGGCTGAACGCCGCCTTCTTCTCGTACATCGGACCCCGGCAGCAGAAGCCGCATGACGAGATCGACATCGAAGTGCTGTTGAAAGACCCGGCGAAGGTCAGCTTCAACACCTACGTATCCGGCAAGCCGGCAAACGGTCGCACAGCCGTTATTCCGCCTGCTGACAAGGATTTCAACAGCTACGCTTTCATCTGGGAGCCCGACCGCCTGCGTTGGTTCGTCAACGGAAGCCTCATGCATGAGGCCAAGGGCCCCGCCGGGCTTCCGTTGACGCCGCAGCGGATATTTGCGAGCCTTTGGGGCAGTGAGACGATGACCGACTGGATGGGTCCCTTCAAGGCGCCGCAGAAGCCGGTGGCGATGGAGATCGACTGGATCGCCTTCACGAAATCGGGCGAACCTTGCCGGTTTGACCAATCCGTTCTCTGCGACAAGAATTGAGGCGAGGCAATGCTGGCCCCAAGTTCACAGGCGGGGATCGTCAGAACCGGGCGGAGCCGCCGGATACTCGCCATCTGCCCGAATGCTGTTCTTGCGGCCGCGGCGCTGGGTGGGCTGGTGTGGATTCCTGTGCTGAAAACGATTGGTGCGGTACTGTTCCTCGCGGCGGGCGGGCTTCTTTTGGTGCGCGACGTCGGCGCCACCGTGAAAGTGCTCGCCCGGTTCTGGTATGTGCTGTTGCTGCCGCTCTATTGTCTCGCCTCTTCGCTCTGGTCCGACTATCCGGCGCTAACCTTTCGGTTTTCGCTGCAGTTGCTGATGACCGTCGCCATCGCGATCGTCATCGCGACCCGCCTGTCGCCTGCATCGTTTCACAGAGTTCTCTTCGTAGTCTTCCTGTCGATCATGGCGGCGAGCCTCGCCGCCGGCAATGTCCGCGGCTTTGACGGCTCCTGGCTCGGCATCTTTGCAAGCAAGAACGCGCTCGCCGCCGCGTCGGTGATTTTTCTCGTCCTGACCACTGCTGCGGCGTTCGACCGCTCCGCGCCGCGTATGCTCCGGGCGGTTGCGCTGATAGGCCTGCCGGTCGGGCTTGTCCTCCTCGTCATGTCGAAATCTGCCGGAGCGGTGCTTATCGCGGGTCCGGTCCTTGCGACCATTCCGGTATTGGTGCTGTCCCGCCACCTTACGACACGCCAAGGGATCGCCACGGCGGCGCTGGCGTTGGTCGTGTTCGCTCTTGCCGGCGCGTTGATGCTGGCCTTGCGCGAACAGCTCTTTGCGGCTCTCCTTGAGACGACGGGCAAGGATGTCACTCTGACCGGACGCACCGACCTGTGGCGGATCGCCTTCAGCCACATCTCCGAGCGTCCCTTTTTCGGTCTCGGCTATCAGGCGTTCTGGGTCCGCACGAGCGCCTCTGCCGAGGCGATCTGGCGCATGTTCGGTATCGAAGGTCGTGGCGGATTCAACTTCCACAACACCTATATCTCCAATGCCGTCGAACTTGGTCTCATCGGCGTCGCGATCCAGGTCTTCCTGCTCTACGGCGCGCTCTTGCTCACGGCTGTCTGGGCAATCCGCTCGCACCGGGCCGAGGCCGCCTGTCTCTTCGCGCTTGTGCTGATGGTTGCATTCAGCAGCTTCGTCGAGGTGCCGGTCTTCTTCCAGTTCAACATCGCTACGGTCAACGTGATCTGCGCCCTCGTCTTCGGGGTCCGCGCCCGGACGGAAGCGCGGCGACAGCCGGTCCTGAGCGCATGACACCGCAGCGCCGCCCCTGAACGTGTGGTGCCGGCGTTCGCTGTTGCCGGACAAGCCTCTTGGCATTCGACGCAAACGTCGCATAACATAAGAAATTCGGGCCGGAGCTTACCCTTCACAGGTCCAGGCGGTGCCAATAAAGTGCCGGTGCGCGGGGGTTGGAGTTCGCTTTCCGATGATTGGTGTGATTGTGCTGACGTTTCGATCTTCGGATGTGATCGAAGCCTGTCTCGAAAGCCTGCGGGTCTCCGATTATCCCGATCTTCGCGTCGTGGTTTGCGACAACGCATCGCCGGACGACACCGTCGCCGTCATACGTGACTGGGCCAGATCTCGGGACGTCGAACTGGTCGAGACGGGCCCCAACCCCGATCCGGCGCCCGATCCGGCGCGCTTCACGCTCTTGCATACCGGTGGGAATCTCGGTTTCGCCGGTGGCGTGAATGCCGGATTGCGGCTGTTGCTGGAGGATCAGCGCGTCGATCTTTTCTGGATACTGAATCCGGATAGCGAGGCCCCCCCCCACACTGCGGCGGCATTTGTGCGCCGCGCCAGCGAGGTGGGGCCGTTTTCGCTTATGGGCGGACGCGTCAGCTATCACGAAGCTCCGCGACGGATCCAGTCGGACGGCGGTCGGGTCTTTCCTTGGTCGGGGATCTGCCAGAACTTGAATGGCGGCCTGACGAGGCAAGAAGCGGTCTTGCCGGATGTCGCGAGCCTGGACTTCATCTCGGGTGCCAACATGGTCGCTTCCCGGCGTTTCGTCGAGCATGCCGGCCCAATGGTGGAGGATTATTTTCTCTACTACGAGGAGGTCGACTGGGCGGCGCGACGCGGTGATCTACCGCTGGCGTGGTGCGCGGAGGCTGAAGTGTTTCACCACGGAGGCACGGCGATCGGCACCGGGTCGATGACACGCCGCCCTTCGCCTTTCGCGAACTACTTCAACTATCGCAACAGGATGCGTTTCATGCGTCGCTTCCGACCCTTGGCGATGCCGGTATCGTGGTTTCTGTCCATGCTGCGCGTGATCAAGCTCTTTGCAATTGGCGCGATCGATGAAGCCTGGGCCGCCTTGTGCGGACTGAACGGACTTCCGCCGCCAAGCTCGGTGCGCACCCGTATCGCACCGACCGACCATGAGCGCGCATTCGTCATGCGGGAATGCACCAGATGAGCGCATCTTCGCTTTGCATCCTCAACTTTCACGGAATCGGCACGCCACACGAGGGCGTCGATGGTGACGAAGCGCCCTACTGGGTAACACGGGACCGGTTCCGCGCGATACTCGACCTTGCCAAAGGACACGAGGCGGAGGGTGGCCGTGTGATGATCACCTTCGACGACGGCAACCGTTCCGATCTTGACCTCGCGAGCCCCGATTTGCGCGCGCGTGGCATGACGGGCAGCTTTTTCGTGTTGACCGGGCGGCTCGATGACCCGCGCTATCTGTCGTCCGAAGATATCAACGCGCTTCAGGCCGACGGGATGACGGTCGGTCTGCATGGCCGGGATCACGTGAACTGGCGCAGTCTGGACGATGCCGGACTGGCGACCGAGACGATCGAAGCGCGCGCCCGGCTTTCGGAGATCGCCGGGCGGCCGATCGATACGGTCGGCATACCCTTTGGCGCCTACAACAGGCGAGTGATCGGACACCTGAAGCGCGCGGGATTTCGCGAGATCTATACGGCCGATGGCGGCCACACATCGGACGCTCGCCGCTTGCGGCATCGAACCTCGATCCGCAGCGACATGACCGATGGCACGATCAATGCCATCCTTTCGGGCCGAGACAACCCGGCACTCAAATTGAAACGTGGGCTGAAAGCCTGGTTGAAGGAATATGTCGTCGGTTGATCCGGAGGCGCAATGCAGCAGGAAACGGTTGGAATGATATTGGCGGACAAACTCTCTTCGCTTTGGAAGCGTCTGATGCTGCGCGGCACCGCCTTCGGCGGCTCCTACGGCAAGATCCGCATGCTCTACTCATTGGAAGACCCCTGGGAGATGACATCCGAGCGCGAGCAGTTTCGCTTCGGCAAGACAATGGAGCATCTTCGCGCCGTCAGACCGCACTTCAAGAGCATTCTGGAGTTCGGTTCCGGCGAGGGGCATCAAAGCGCATATCTTCGCACGATTTGCGACGAGCTTTACGGCGCGGAGATCAGCAAGACCGCCATTGCCCGAGCTGCGCGACGCTGTCCGGAGGCCAATTTCGCGGTCGCAGCGCTCGAGGACGCGACGGATGTCTTCGGCGATCGTCACTTCGACCTGATCACCGCCTGCGAAGTTCTCTACTACGCTGTGGACATCCCCTCGATTCTGAAAGCCCTGCAAAACCGTGCGGACCGCATCTACGTCACCAACTACCATCCTCTCGCCGAGCGGATGCGGCCCCACTTTGCCGCCGAAGGCTGGCGGGCGCTCGGCGAAATCAGGTTCGAGGACACGGTTTGGGAGTGCTTTCTGTGGGAAGCGCCGACGGTGCGCTGAATGGCTCTACGTTTCGCAGGAATAAACAAAGACAGGTCTCGCCCCGCATTTGCGCACGCCGTTTCTTTCGAAACGCCAACCGTTTGCGCCATTCGTGTGGTCTGTTAGACAGTCCGCCAACCGATGAAAGTGGCGGGCAGCAGGATGTCGACCCCCAATCCAGAGCTGGTGATCCGCCGCGCCACGGTTGACGACATGCCGCAGGTGCTGGAATTCGTCGGCGAGACATATGGCCCCGGCGCGCCTTTCAAGGACGTTGCACGCCACCGCTGGCAGTTCGAGAACTCGCCCTTCCGTCCCGAGGACGAAACGGCGCCCTCCATATGGCTGGCGTTTGATGGCGCGCGCGTCGTAGGTGAGATTGCGGTGCAGGATGGCAGGATCTGGCTGGATGGCAGCCCTGTATCCGCCGGTTGGATTGTGGACGTCATGGTTCACCCGGACTTTCGGGGTATGGGGCTGAGTCACCGAATCCACGATGCCATCATGGCCGAGCGCGCCGTGTTGGTCACCCTGACCATGGCGCCGGCAACGCGCAGGGTCGCCGAACGAGTGGGGTGCATGACCCTTGGCCCGACGCGGCAGTATGTCCTGCCTCACAGATTGTCCGCGCAGACTGTCGCACGCTTTCTCGAATACAAGGCGGGAATCGGCGGGCCGATGCGGCGAAAGGCGCTGCGGGCATTCAACGCGTCCCGCCTCGGACCGATGCTCGTATCCGGGGCTGGCCGGCTTCTGACCAGGGCATTGCGATTGCGGGGGGCATTCCGGTCGTCAAACGGTTTCAGCCATGTCGAGATCGGGCGCTTCCCTGATGAGATAGACGAATTTTGGGCGCGGGCACGGCGCAGCTTTCCCGCCATTTTCGAGCGGTCGGCGCGCTTCCTGAACTGGCGGTTCGTCGATTGTCCCGGTTTGACGTATCGGCGGTTCCTGTTGCACAAGGACGGGATGCTCAAGGGTTATCTGATCACGCGCGTTGGAGATGCTGCGGAACTGCCGATGGGCGTTCTGGTCGACGCATTTGCGGATCCAGACGAACAGGATGCGCTGGATGCCCTTGTGGCGCTCGCCGTGAACACGCTGTCGCCGGACGCGGAGTATGTTGAGGCGGCGGCATCCACCCCCGCTTGGCAGGCGGCGCTCCGCCGGGCGGGGTTTGTGGCCACCAAGACGATGAGGCCGACGGTTGTTTGCACCGACCCAGCGCTTCGAGCGAGGCTTGTCCGTCATGCCGATGACTGGCACTTCACCAAGGCCGATCACGACTGGGACCAGATCCATCCGATGTGACAGACTTGCCACGGTTCTGGCCGCATGGACGTTGGTGCCAGCCGAATGCAGACCGGCCTACAGATTGGATAGGGTTGTCTTTGGCGGATGGGGTGGGATTCGAACCCACGGAACCTTTCGGTTCGCTGGTTTTCAAGACCAGTGCCTTAAACCACTCGGCCACCCATCCGTTGTCTTCCTTCAACATACGTTCGCACGCGAATGGAGTTGCCGGACCGACTGGATGCACTTAGCGCCGGGATGGCGATTCTAAAAGGGGATCGCGCCGAAATCCGCCCGCCTGCTGGCATGGCCTTTTCTTGCCCGACGCGAGCGGCTACACTCTGGCCAAGCGCAAACATGGCGCGGTATTCGGGAAACGGGACCGGACATGCACCCCTTGGGGAAGCCCCGGTCCACATCGCATGGGCAGGCAAAGCGCGGCGCATAGCCCGCGCGGCAATCGGGGGCGAAAATGGCAAGGCAGGTCAAGGGTTGGCTGTTGGTGACAGCAGTAGCCGGATTCGCAATGGCGGGCTGTGAAAACGGGGCTGGGCCTTTCGCGAAGCAGGCGGACGCGACGTCTGCGGGCGCGACGGCGGTGACTGCGGGTCGACCCGCAGTCACGATGGAGACCGAGGTCGAGGCTCCGGAAGTCTTCAAGTTGACGGGCCCGGGCCTTTGGGACGGGCGCCCGTCGCTTGGCGGCGTATGGGTCGCGCACCCGTCTGTGACCGATCCCGAACGCGTGATGATCAGCAACGCCAAGAACGGCAAATCGGTCGTCGGTGCGCTTTTCCGCCGCGAGCGCGACAATCCGGGCCCGGCATTGCAGGTATCGTCCGATGCCGCCGAGGAGCTTGGCCTGCTGGCCGGGGCGCCGGCTGAACTGAGCGTGGTGGCGCTGCGCAAACAGGAAACCGCAGTTCCCGCAACCGAGACTCCCGAGGTCGTCGATACGACGACTACCGATCCTGCCGGGACGGTCGCCGCCGTGACCCCGCCGGCGGTCGACCAGGGCCAAGCGACTGTTGCTGAGGTGGACGTCGCTCCCGATGCCGCGCCGGTCGAAAGACCCAAGCGAGGGCTTTTCGGCGGACTCTTCAGGAAAAAGCCGACAGCCGTGGCCGAGACCGATCCCGCGATAGTCGAAGGTGTCGCGGCTGAACCGATCGAGCAATCGACGCTCGATCCCGTCACCGCAACGGCCGCCGCCGGCATCGCCGCGGCTGAAGCCAACGCGACTGCCACGCCGGCCGCCACCACAACGGGGCAAGCCCTCAAGCGGGCCTATGTCCAAATCGGCATCTTCAGCCTTGAGGCGAACGCAAACCGCGCCGCCGAACAGATGAAAGCCGCCGGCATGACCGCGACAGTCGTTCCCGACCAGAGCCAGGGCAAGAGCTTCTGGCGCGTGATCGTCGGCCCTGCAGCCAGCGTCGCCGAACGTGATGCGCTGGTCTCCAAGGTCAAGGGTGTCGGCTACCCCGACGCCTATCCCGTCACCAGATAGCAAAGGAGCGTGCCCGGCACATGATCCGCCTCGCCGCAATCATACTGTTCAGCATCATGGCCGCAGTGCCGGCCCGCGCCTTCGACACGCGGGCCAAGGCGGCATGGGTCTATGACATGACCACCGATACGGTTCTTCTGGAGAAGAACGCACATGAGAAGCTGCCGCCCGCCTCGATGTCGAAGCTGATGACGGTCAACATGCTGTTTGAGGCGCTGCGCGACGGGCGGGTACGGCTGGACGAACAATTCGCGGTCTCGTCGCGCGCCAAGGCGATGGGCGGTTCGACCATGTTCCTGAACGAAACCGACCGGCCGACTGTCGAGGAACTGATCAAGGGTATCGTCGTTCTTTCCGGAAACGACGCCTGCGTCGTGGTCGCCGAAGGATTGGCCGGAACCGAGGAAGATTTCGCCAAGAAGATGAACGAGCGGGCGAAGGCGCTTGGCATGAACAACAGCACCTTTGCCAATTCCAGTGGGTGGCCGCATCCCAACCAGATGATGAGCATGCACGACCTGGGCATTCTCGCCGCCCACCTGATCCGCGACTTCCCGGAATATTACGGCTACTTCGCCATGACCGAATATCCCTATGATGGCCGGTCGCCCGACAATCGCTTCAATAGAAATCCGCTCTTGCATCTTGGCATCGGCGCCGACGGGCTGAAGACCGGACACACCCAGGAATCCGGCTACGGGCTGGTCGGTTCCGCCGTTCAGGGTGGGAGGCGGATCGTTTTCGTGGTCACCGGCCTGACCAGTGAACAGGAGCGGACCGAAGAAGCGGAGCGCATCGTGAACTGGGCCTTTCGAGAGTTCGTCCAGAAGACGGTCGCCGAGAAAGGGACGCGGATCGCCGAGGCGAACGTCTGGCTTGGCGCATCTTCGCGTGTCGGGCTTGTCGTCGGCGAGGATTTGTCGCTGCTCCTGCCGTCGCTCGCTCAGGGCAAGCTCAAGGCCGAGGTGCGCTATACCGGCCCAGTCGAAGCGCCGATCGAGGCTGGCCAAAAGCTTGCCGAGATGGTGATCGAGGTTCCGGGGGTGTCGCCCGTGACCGTGCCGCTCGTCGCCGAGCACGCGGTCGCCAAGGGTGGTTTCACGACGCGATTGCGAACGGCCTTCGGTGTTCTTGCTCAACGTGTGATGGCCGAGGTCGGAAGCTGACCGAGGCGATGTTCATCACCTTCGAGGGGATCGACGGTTCCGGCAAGTCAACGCAGGCCCGGCTGCTTGCCGATCATCTGCGCGCGGCCGGCCGCGATGTGGTTCTGACGCGGGAGCCGGGCGGAAGTCCGGGGGCGGAAGAGATCCGGCGGCTGGTGCTTGAGGGTGAGCCGGACCGCTGGTCGGCCGAGACCGAGATTCTCTTGTTTACGGCGGCGCGGCGCGATCATCTCGAACGGGTGATCGAGCCGGCGCTGAAGGTCGGCGCGGTGGTCATCTCTGACCGTTTCGCGGATTCCACGCGGATGTATCAGGGCCTTTCAAGGGGCGATCTGCGCGGCGTGGTCGACAAGCTGCATGCGTTGATGATCAAGCGCGAACCTGATCTGACCTTCATCATCGATATGGACCCCGAAATCGGCCTCGCCCGAGCAAAGGGGCGAAAGGGCCATGAAGAGAGGTTCGAGGATTTCGGTGAAGGTCTGCAGCAACAGATGCGCCAAGGGTTCCTCGCACTTGCCGCCGAGTTCCCCGATCGCTGTCGCGTAGTTGACGGCAATCGTCCAGCGTCCGACGTCGCCGCCGAGGTCGCGTCGATCGCTGAGGCGGCCCTTGCATGAGCGAGGACACGCATCCTGAACCTGATCGCGTCGAAGGCGCACCGCATCCGCGCGACACCGAACGCCTGATCGGGCAGATAGCGGCAGAAACCGCCTTTCTTGACGCTTTCAATTCCGGGCGATTACACCATGCCTGGCTTCTGACTGGCCCGCTCGGTGTCGGAAAGGCAACGCTGGCCTGGCGGATCGCGAAGTTTTTGCTTGCAACGCCAGAGTTTGCAGAGGCCGGCCTGTTCGGCGATCCTGCGCCTGCGCCGGCGACGCTTGAGATCCCTGCCGATCATCCGGTCGCGCGGCGCATTCGGGCCGGTTCCGAAGGGCGGCTCTTCGCGCTGCGGCGGGCCTGGGACGAGGACAGGAAGCGGCTGAAGACGGTCATCACGGTGGATGAGGTCCGCCGCCTGAAGAATTTCCTGCACATGTCAGCCGCCGACGGCGGCCGCCGCACGGTGATCGTCGATCCGGTCGATGAAATGAATACGGCCGCGGCGAACGCTCTGCTGAAGATGTTGGAGGAGCCCCCTGAGCGCGTGACCTTCGTTCTGGTCAGCCATCAGCCATCACGCCTATTGCCGACGATCCGGTCGCGCTGCCGGGAACTTCGTCTGGCGGTGCTGGCGGCGGACGATCTTGCCGAAGCGATGCAGGGTTCCGGGGTGGACATCACCGACGGAACGGCGTTGTCCGAACTTGCTGGCGGTTCGGTCGGCGAGGCGATCCGGTTGACCAACCTTGACGGGTTGGAAACCTACGCCGCTATCGTCAGGCTTTTTGAAACGCTGCCGCGTCTCGACCGGCCGCAGGCGCTGAAGCTGGCCGAAAGCGGCGCCCAGCGGGGTGCGGAGGCGAAACTTGACCTGCTCCTTGCGCTTATGGACCTTTTCCTTTCGCGGCTTGCACGCGCTGGGGTGCTTGGGGTTACAGGCTCCGAGGCTGCGCCGGGGGAGGGCGCGCTTCTCGCACGCCTGTCACCCGATCACGCTGCAAGCCGGCGCTGGGCGGCGCTGCATCAGAGCCTTGGCGCCCGTGCCCGCCACGGCCGGGCGGTCAACCTTGACCCCGCAGCGCTTCTCCTTGATATGATCCTGAAGATTGACGAGACGGCAGGTGCGCTTGCCGCGCGATGAAGGCAGGCAATGACGACGACCCCGCGCATCACCGATAGCCACTGCCATCTCGACTTTCCCGATTTCGGGGATGCGCTTGGCGACGTCGTAGCACGCGCGGAAGCGGCGGGCGTTCATCGCATGGTCACGATTTGCACAAGGCTGAGGAACGAACCGCAAGTCCGTGCCATTGCCGAGGCATATGAGGGTGTATTCTATGCCGCCGGCACCCATCCGATGAGCGCAGCAAAGGAACCGATGGCCACGGTCGATGGACTTGTGGAGTTGGCGAAACATCCGAAGTTCGTGGGAATAGGCGAAAGTGGACTCGACTACCACTACACCGCCGAAAGCGCCGGGGTTCAGCAGAAATCCTTGCGAGTCCACATCGCGGCGGCGCGGCAAACCGGCCTGCCGCTCATCATCCATGCCCGAGCCGCGGATGAAGACATGGCGCGGATCCTGACGGAAGAGCATCGCAATGGCGCCTATCCGTGCGTCATGCACTGCTACTCGTCCGGGCCGGAACTGGCCCGGGCGGCGCTGGGCCTTGGCTTCTACCTTTCGATGTCCGGCATCGCCGCCTTTCCAAAAAGTGCGGGCTTGCGCGCGATTTTCGCGGCAGCACCTATCGACCGCATTCTGATCGAAACCGACGCGCCCTATCTGGCCCCCCCGCCGCATCGGGGAAGGCGGAACGAACCCGCCTTTGTCGCGCATACTGCCCGCGCGGGGGCGGAACTGTTCGGGCTCGACTATGTCGAGTTCGCGGCCTTGACCGAGGCGAATTTCGAGCGGCTGTTCACCAAGGCGGCCCGTCCCGCGAAGGTGGCGTGACATGGCGCTGATGCGGTTCACGATCCTCGGCTGCGGCTCTTCCGGCGGCGTGCCGCGCATCGGCGGATTGTGGGGTGATTGCGACCCGGCGAATCCGAAGAACCGCCGCACTCGCTGTTCGATGCTGGTCGAGCGGATCGAGAGCGAAGGCGTCACGCGGGTGCTGATCGACACCTCGCCCGACATGCGCGAACAACTCCTGCGGGCAAGCGTGACATCGCTCGACGCTGTGATCTACACCCATTCGCATGCCGATCACGTCAACGGGCTGGACGATCTGCGCCAACTCGTCTTTCTCAGCCGGCAGAGGGTGCCGGTCTGGGCCGACATGGCGACGCAGCAGCAATTGATGGCCCGCTTCGGCTATGCGTTTGCCCAGCCGGAAGGGTCTTCCTATCCGCCGATCTGCGATTTGCACACGATTCGGGGGCCGGCGATCATCGACGGGGCCGGCGGGCAGATCACCTTTGACCCGTTCGAGGTCGATCACGGCGATATTGATGCGCTTGGCTTCCGGATCGGGGCCGTCGCCTACCTGCCGGACGTGCTGAAGATACCCGAGCCTGTCTGGCTCAGCCACCTGCACAACCTTGACTGCTGGATCGTCGATGCGTTGCGACGCACACCGCATCCGACGCACGCCCATATGGCGCTGACGCTCGAATGGATCGAACGCGCCGCGCCGCGCCGCAGCATCCTTACCAACATGCACATCGACATGGACCATGCGGCGGTCGAATCCGAGACGCCGGAGAACATCAGCGCCGCCTATGACGGGATGGTGGTGGAATATGAGGTCTGAAGCGTGAACCTGCCCCTGGAGGCGCTTCTGGACGTCACCCTGCCGGTTTTTCTGGTCATCGGATTCGGCTATGCCGCCGCCCGGCTGAACCTGTTCAGCGACAGCGGGGTCGACGGGTTGATGAAGTTCACGCAGAACTTCGCCATTCCCTGCCTCCTCTTCCGGGCGATTTCCACGCTGGACCTTGGCCAGACCTTCGAGTTGCCGCTGCTTCTTGCGTTCTACATCGGTGCGACGGCGGGCTTTCTCGCCGGCCTTTTCGGTGCGAGATATCTCTTCCGTCGCCCCTGGCCCGACAGCGTCGCCATCGGCTTCTGCGGTCTGTTTTCCAACTCCGTCCTGCTAGGCCTGCCGATCACGGAACGGGCATATGGCTCGGGCGCGTTGGCGGGGAACTATGCCATCGTCGCCATCCATGCGCCCTTCTGCTACGCTCTCGGGATCACCGCGATGGAAATTGTCAGGCACGGCGGGCGGGGTGCAGTCAGGACGGTCCGCGCCGTGCTGACCGCCATGTTCCGCAACGCATTGATGATCGGCATCGCCTTGGGTTTCGCCGTCAACCTGTCCGGTGTCGCAATCCCCGGAGTCGTTGCCGATGCCGTCGATCTCATGGTCCGCGCGGCGTTGCCGGCTGCCCTTTTCGGGCTGGGCGGCGTGCTTGTCCGATACCGGCCCGAAGGGGACATGCTGACGGTGCTATACATATGCGCCGTCGCTTTGATCCTTCATCCCGCGATCACGTGGATGCTCGGTCAAAGCTTCGGTCTGCGGACCGCGCCGTTCCGCTCGGCGGTCCTGACCGCGGCGATGGCGCCGGGCGTCAATGCCTACATCTTCGCGAACATGTATGGTGTCGCCAAGCGCGTCGCGGCCACGACGGTACTGGTAGCCACGACCCTGTCGGTGCTGACGGTGTCGGTCTGGCTCGGACTTCTTGGCTGAATTGCCCTTAACCGCCCGTCATGTAAGGCAAAAGAACGACCTCGGCTTCAGGTGGGATTTCGGTGAACCATGCCTCCCGATAGATGACGCCGTCCAGCGACAGGGACACGCCGCGCCGGATCTGGGGTTCCAGACCCGGATGGGCATCGACCAGCCGGTCAAGGAGGTCCTTGAACGTCGCCGCCTCGACCTCAACCTCGGCCTGTCCGTCGGCAGCCTGCCGGAGCGAGCCCCAGAGCTGGACCTTGACCATCCTATGCCCCGTCAGTGATCGCCTTCAGCACGCGCGGGGGCGACATCGGCAATTCGGTCATCCGCACGCCCGTGGCGTGCGACACGGCGTTGGAGATCGCCGCGAGCGGCGGCACGATCGGCGTTTCGCCGACGCCGCGAACGCCGTAAGGATGGCCCGGATTCGGGATTTCGAGGATCACTGTCTCGATGTTCGGCAGATCCGAGGCTACGGGAACCCGGTAGTCGAGGAAGCCGGGGTTCTGAAGCTTGCCATCCTTGCCGTAGATGTATTCCTCATTCAGCGCCCAGCCGATCCCCTGCACAGCGCCGCCCTGCATCTGGCCCTCGACATAGTCGGGGTGAACCGCCTTGCCGGCATCCTGGAAGATCGTATAGCGCAGCACCTTGGTGGCTCCGGTTTCCTTGTCGACCTCGACGTCGACAAGATGCACCCCGAAGGAAACGCCAGCCCCGTCGGCATTGACCTCATGATGCCCTGCGATGGGGCCGCCGGTCTTGGCGGAAACGGCTGCGATCTCGGCAAGGGTCATCGGCGGAAACTTCCCGGCATTCGGTCCGGCGGGCACGGCGGCGCCATCCTTCCATTCGACGGCCTCCGGGTCGATCCCCCACATCTTCGCGGCCCTGCCGCACATCTTCTTGATCGCGTCCCGCGCGGCCTTGATCGTGGCAAGACCCACCGCGAAGGTCACGCGGCTGCCGTCCGTCACGTCGTTGTAGCCGAGCGAGTTGGTATCGACGACGACGGTGCGGATCTTCTCGTACGGAATGCCCAGCTCCTCGGCCGCCATCAGGCTGATCGAGGCGCGGGAACCGCCGATGTCGGGGTTGCCTTCGGTGATGCCGACGGTACCGTCGGTATTCACATTCAAGGACACACAGGTATTGCCACCGAAGTTGAACCAGAAGCCGCACGACAGTCCACGGCCCTGATTGGGGCCGAGCGGTGCGGCGTAGTGCGGGTGCTTCTGGGCGGCTTCCAGCGTGGCCACCAGTCCGATATCGGAGAATGTCGGCCCGTAGGAGGATTTCGTACCCTTCCGCGCGGCGTTCTTGAGCCTCACTTCCAGCGGGTCAAGGTCAAAGTGGCGGCAGAGTTCATCGACCACGCTTTCGACAGCGTAGACCGCCATCGGCGCGCCCGGCGCGCGATAGGCGGCTTCTTTCGGCCGGTTGGTCAGCACCGACCAGCCGAGCGTCTTGACCGCGTCAAGGTCATAGGCCGCAAACGCGGCCGAACAGCCGAACTCGGTCGTGCCGCAAGGGAAGGCGCCGCCCTGATAGCGCAGCGTGGCGAGGCCGGCGGTGATGCGGCCGTCCTTGGTCATGCCGATCTTCACATCGGATGACGAGGAGACGGTCGGACCTGTCGCGCGGAAGACCTCGTCACGCGTCATGACAATCTTGACCGGCCGCCCGGACTTCTTCGACAGCGCCAGCGCCACAGGCTCGATGAACACGGTGGTCTTGCCGCCAAAGCCGCCTCCGATCTCAGAGGCGGTCACGCGGAGCTGGCTGGCCTCCATCCCGATGATGTCGGCGCAGAGCGTGCGCACGAAGAACTGGCCCTGCGTGCAGCACCAAAGATCGGCCTTGCCGTCAGACGTGACGGCGGCAAGGCAGGCATGCGGCTCGATATAGCCCTGATGCGTCGCAGCGGTTTTGAAGCTGCGTTCGACGATCTTGTCTGCCTTGGCGAACCCGGCCTCGATATCCCCATGCCCAAACTCGAAATGCGCGGTCACGTTCTCGGAATAACCCGAGGGAACATTCTCCTGCACGCGGCCCTTTTGAACGACCGGCGCGTCGGGTTTCATCGCTTCGTCGACATCGGTCACATGCGGCAGAATTTCATAGTCGACCTTGATGAGCTTGAGCGCGGCTTTTGCGGTTGCGGAATCGGTCGCCGCGACGGCGGCGACGGCGTGTCCGTCGTAGAGCGCCTTGCCGCGTGCCATGCAGTTGTCTTGCACGTCGCGGGTGAAGTCATCGTCCGGCACGCCGAAATCGGCCGAGGTGACAACGGCGCGCACACCCTTCAGCGCCTCGGCGGCGGTGGTGTCGATGCTTTTGATCTTGGCATGTGCGTGCGGGCTGCGCAGGATACGCCCGATCAGCATACCCGGCGCGGTGACGTCCGCACCATAAAGCGCGCGGCCCGTGACCTTGTCCACGCCGTCGGGGCGGCGAACCCGAGTGCCGACCTGCTTGAACTCACGGCGGCTATATTCGTCCAGCGACATGTCAGGCCCCCCTCATTTCGGCCGCGGCCGCCTGAACGGCGCGGATGATCTTGTCGTACCCCGTGCAGCGGCAGAGGTTCCCGGCAAGCCAATAGCGGATCTCTTCATCGGATGGGTCGGGGTTCTTCTCAAGAAGCGACTTCGCGGCGACAAGTATGCCCGGTGTGCAGATGCCGCACTGAAGCGCCGCTTCATCGATGAAATGGCGCTGCAACGGGTGCAACTGGTCGCCATCGGCCATGCCTTCGATCGTGGTGATCTCCGCGCCTTCCGCCTCGGCGCCCAGGACGAGGCAGGAACAGACGAGCCGCCCGTCGATCGTTACCGAACAGGCCCCGCAATCGCCGGTGCCACAGCCCTCCTTGGCGCCGGTGAGGCCAAGCCGGTTGCGCAGCACGTCCAACAGCGTCTCATCCGGCGCGCAAAGGAATTCGTGCGGGTCGCCGTTGATCGTCGTGGAAACGGGAATGGATTTCATCTCGAACCTCCAGCGCGGGCATAGGCGATCAGGGCGGCGCGCTTTGCGAGCGTACCGGCGGTGCGGGTCCGGAACTCGACCGTCCCGCGTTTGTCGTCGATCGGGGCGCACATCGCTTCGCAAGCCTTCGCAAACTTTTCAAGCGTGCCGTCATCAAGCTTTGTGCCGATCAGCAGGTTGCCAGCCTTTTCCGCCAGCAGCACCGTTGGCGCGATAGCGCCAAGGGCCACACGCGCGGCCTTGATAGCTCCGTCGCCGTCAAGCTCCAGCGACACGCCCGCCGACGCGACGGCGATGTCCATCTCGGTGCGCGGGATGAACCGCAGATAAGCGTCGGACGCGCCCTTCTCCCGCGGAGGGAGGAAGATCGACGTGATGATCTCACCCTTCTTCAGGTTGATCTTGCCGGGACCGGCGGGGATGTCGCCGATCGGGCAATCCCTTGACCCTTCCGGCCCCTCGATCCGGGCGGTCGCGTTGGCGGCCACGAGCGCGGGCACGCTGTCGGCGGCGGGCGAGCCGTTGCAGAGGTTGCCGGCCATCGTCGCGCGCCCCTGCACCTGCGTCGAGCCGATCAACTCGAATGCTTCGACGACACCTGGCCAAATGGCGCGGACGCCCTGGTGCTCGCCCAGTTCGGCGCCGGACACGGCGGCACCGATGCGGAACCCGCCCTTCTCAGCCTTTATGTCACGGATGCCGGGGATCTTCTTGATATCGACGATCAGATCGGGCTCAACCATCCCGGCCTTGAGTTGAACGAGAACATCGGTGCCCCCTGCCAGAACGCGCGTCAGGCCCTTCTCGGCCGCAAGCGCATCGACTGCCTGCTTTGCCGTGGTTGCTGTCAGGTATCGCATGTCGACCTCATCATCCGGGCTGATCCTGGGTTCCCGCCCCGTCTCGTCGCGTGATCGCGGGGCGACTCTCGCCCTCAGAATACTGACGACGGCGGAAAGGGAAAGGCCGCGCGGAAATTCAAATGTCCTTCATCAGGCGGAGTGCATCGTAAATCGCCGCATGCGTGTTGCGCGCGGCAACCGCATCGCCGATGCGGAAGAGCTTGAACGAGCCCTTCGGCCCGCCATTCAAGGTTTGCTGACGACCGTCGATCAGCGCATCATAGTCAACCTCGCCAAGGTTTGCCGACAGGGGTTTGAGGACGAAATAAAGCTCATCCAGCGGCAGCGTGCCGTGGTTGATTACCACCTGATCATAGTGCTTCTCGCGGGCCAGCGGCAGGTAGTCGGACCCAATCACCGCCTTCAGCTTGTTGCCGTCGCGGGCAACCGAGGTGAGGCGATAGGTCACGGTGAAGGTCACGTCCTTGTCCTGCATCGAGCGCATGTAGGGAACGAGGTTCATCGCCATCACATCGGGCGCGAAACTGCGGTCGGGCGTCATGATTTCCACCCTCGCGCCGGTTTTCGCGGCGACCTCGGCGGCCTGCAGCCCCGCATGGTCGCCCGCGTCGTCATAGACAAGGACGTTGGAGCCGGGTTTCACGTCGCCCGAAATCAGATCCCACGACGAAACAACGAGATCGTTGCCGGCCTCAAGCACGTCGGTATGCGGCACGCCGCCGGTGGCGATGACAACGACATCGGGGTCGAGCGCGGTGACGTCATCGGCCTCGGCCCAGGTGTCGAAGCGGAATTCCACGTCGCGGGCGGCGCATTGCGACATGCGCCAATCGATGAGGCCGATCATTTCCTTGCGGCGCGGGTTCTGCGCGGTCAGCCGCACCTGCCCGCCAGGTTGCGCTGCAGCTTCGAACACAGTGACGGCATGGCCCCGCTCGGCCGCGACCCGCGCGGCTTCGAGGCCCGCAGGACCGGCGCCCACGATCACGACCTTTTTCTTGTCCTTCGCCGCAGGGATGTCGTGTGGCATCGTCAACTCGCGGCCTGTTGCGGCGTTGTGCATGCAAAGCGCGTCGCCCGCCTGATAGATGCGGTCGAGGCAATAGGTGGCGCCGACGCAGGGGCGGATATCATCCTCGCGCCCTTCGATGATCTTGCGCACGATATGCGGGTCGGCCATGTGGGCGCGCGTCATGCCGACCATGTCGAGCTTGCCGCTGGCAACGGCATGGCGCGCCGTCGCAACGTCGGGGATGCGTGCGGCGTGGAAGGTTGGCATTCCGACCTCGGCCCGAATGCGGCCCGCGAAGTCGAGATGGGGTGCAGACTTCATGCCCTGGACCGGGATCACGTCGGTCAGCGCAGCGTCGGTCTCGATATGGCCGCGGATGATGTTGAGGAAATCGACATGGCCGGACTGCTTGAAGAGATGGCCGATGGCGACGCCTTCATCTTCGCTGATTCCGCCCTTCACGGCTTCGTCGGCGGTGTAGCGGATGCCGACGAGAAGCGTGTCGCCCACCCTTTCACGGATCGCTGCCAGAACGTCGAGCGCAAAGCGCGCGCGGTTTTCCAGCGGACCGCCATAGGGGCTGTCCAACTCGTTCGTCAGCGGCGACATGAACTGATCCATCAGGTGGCCGTAGCATTCAAGTTCGATCCCATCGAGGCCGGCCGCCGCCATCCGCTCAGCCGCATCGGCATAGTCGCCGACGATCCGGGCGATGTCCCAGTCTTCCATCTTCTTCGGAAAGGCTCGGTGCGCCGGTTCGCGCTGATGCGAGGTCGTGAGCGCGGGCAGCCAGTCACCCTTGTTCCAGTGAGTGCGGCGGCCAAGGTGGGTCAGCTGGATCATCACCGCGCAGCCGTGGTCGTGGCATTCGTCGGTGAGCTTCTTCATCCAGCCGACCACCTCGTCCTTGTAGGCGAGGATGTTGTTGAAGACCGGCGGGCTGTCTTTCGACACGGCGGCGGAGCCTGCGGTCATCGTCATCGCAATCCCGGCCTTGGCGCGTTCGACATGATAGGCACGATAGCGATCTTTCGGCATGCCGTTTTCGGGGTAGGCCGGTTCATGCGCCGTCGTCATGATCCGGTTCTTCAGCGTCAGGTGCTTCAGTTGATAGGGTTGCAGAAGGGGATCGTTCGAGGTCATGGCTCCTCCGACGTATGGATGGTCCGGACAACCGGTTGGGTATACTTGTAGGGCACCGCGAAGGCGGCCGGCTGGGCCAATACCGACATCCGCACCCGTTCGGACCGACGCGAAAATCGTTTTGGCTAGTGGCCGACGTCACTCTGCTGTCATACATCTCGCCTAGTAACGGTCGCGCGACCAGTTTCCACAGTTATGAGGCTGTCATGACCTACCGTTCGACCCTTCTTGCGGCGACTGCGTTGGCTTCATTGCCGGCGATCGCCCATGCCGATCCTATCATCTTCTCTCCGGTGCCTTTTGCCGGCTCCGACGACGCAAAGCGATCAATCCTGACGTCCGATACGGTCACGATCAACGGCCAGCCAATCCAGATCGCCTATCATGTTCTTGCCCGCAGCGGCGACGTCATCGACGGAGTGCAGTTTTCGCGTCTGACCGATCAGAACGGCAATCCGATGCTTGCGCCCGACGGTAGCGAGTTCGGCTCCGTCGACGCCGATTTCACGTCCCTGCTTCAACGGGGCAACCGCTTGTTCTCGGTCACGCATTTCGAATCGCGCCCCGGTGCGATGTATGTGTCCGAAGTATCCCAAGGCGATCAGGGCAAGCTGAGCTACATCTCGACCAAGCCTATCGACTTCTCCGCGCTGGGTGGCCTGTGGGTGCCCTGTGCCGGGTCCGTCTCCCCGTGGGGCACGCATCTGGGCTCCGAGGAATATCCCGCGGATGCGCGCGCCCATCAGGACGCGGCGACCCTGGAAGAGGTCGATGATTACAACAAGCCGATGGTCGCCTATTTCGGCGTCGATCCGGCCGCCATGACGCTTGACGGGTATCGCGGCGCCTACAACCCCTACAAATATGGCTTTGTCCTCGAGGTCGACGTTGACGACGAAGGCAATGCAACCCCTGCCAAGCACTACGCGATGGGCCGCGTCGCCGTCGAAATGGCCGAGGTGATGCCGGACCGCAAGACCGCCTATGTCTCCGACGACGGCACCAATGTCGGCCTCTTCATGTTCCGCGCCGATGCCGAAGGCGACCTGTCGGTGGGCCAGCTTTATGCCGCGAAATGGGTGCAGACCTCGGGCGAAGGCGCGGGCGCCGCGGATATCGAATGGATCGACCTTGGCCATGCGGACAACGCCACCATCGCAGCGGCGATCGACGCGGGCACGACATTCTCCGACATCTTCGAAACTGCTGACATCACCGGGGACGGCACCTGTGCCGAAGGCTTCCTGCCATCGAACGCGGAAGGGCGTTCCGAATGCCTGAAGGTCAAGCCAGGGATGGAGGTGGTTGCCTCGCGCCTCGAGACGCGCCGCTATGCGTCCATGCTTGGCGCGACAACCGAGTTCCGCAAGATGGAGGGGATCGCTTACAACCCGGATCATGGGTCGATCTATCTGGCGATGTCGGCCATCGAGAAGGGCATGACCGATGGCGACGAGGTAGATCTTGGGGGCCGGAATGACATCCGGCTTGGCAAGAACTCCTGCGGCGCGGTCTACGAACTGCCGCTAGACGAACGTTTTGTCGCGACGTCGATGACGGGCGTCGTTGCCGGCAAGCCGATGGAATATGCCGCCGACAGCGAATTTGCCGGAAACGAATGCGATGTCGACGGCATCGCCAACCCCGACAACATCACCTACATCCCCAGCGCGCAGAGCCTGATCATCGGCGAGGATACCGGTTCGGGGCACCAGAACGACGTGATCTGGGCGATGAATGTCGAAAGTGAAAACCTGACGCGGATCATGTCCACGCCTTACGGGTCCGAAACGACCTCGGTCGACTGGTATCCGGACATCGGCGGCCACGGCTACCTGATGGCTGTCGTCCAGCATCCTTATGGCGAGAGCGATGAAGACAAGGCGGTCACGCCGGAGGATACCCGAGCCTACATCGGCTACATCGGGCCGTTCCCGGCGCTCAGCAACTGATTTCAGCCGTTCATTTTCAGAATGCGCGGGGCCGGTTCGCCGGCCCCGTATTCGTTCAGCCCCGGACTGCTTCGATCATCCGGTGGACATTGTCCGGGTCTGCGTCCGGCGTGATGCCGTGGCCGAGGTTGAAGATGTAGGGGCCTTGGCAAAGCGCCTGCACGATCCGGCGCGTCTCCGTCACCAACTCCTCGCCCCCCGTCACGAGGTAGGAGGGCGCAAGGTTGCCCTGCACGCAGCCGTCCTTCTGGACATGTTCTGCAGCCCACTCCGCGGACACCGAATTGTCGACGGCGACGCAATCGGCGCCGGTTGCCTTGGCGAAGCCGACATAGCGCCCCCCGGCCTCGCGCGGGAAGGCGATGACGGGAATACCGGGATGGCGGGATCTCAGCGTCTCGATGATCCGTTTGGCCGGGTTCACCGCGAAGTCGTCGAAATCCTGTCCGCGAAGTGAACCTGCCCAACTGTCGAACAGCTTCACGACCTCGGCGCCCGCGGCAATCTGGGCGGAAAGATACTCGATCGTCGTTTCGGTCAGGAGGTCGATCAGTCCCGCGAATGTCGCCCGGTCTTCCGCTTTCAACCTGTGCGCCGGGCCCTGATCAGGGGTGCCGCGTCCCGCGATCATGTAGGTCGCGACGGTCCAGGGCGCGCCGGCGAACCCGATCAGCGCCACCTCTTTCGGGAGCTCGCCCGACAGGATGCGCACGGTCTCGTAGATCGGAGCGAGGGTCTCGTGAATCGCCGCGCCCGGCTTGAGTGCGGCAAGGTCGGCGGGCGTCGTGATCGTGGACAATCGCGGCCCCTCGCCGGTTTCGAACCACAGATCGGCACCAAGCGCCTGCGGCAGCAAAAGAATGTCCGCGAAAAGGATCGCCGCATCGAACCCGTAGCGGCGGATCGGTTGAAGCGTGACCTCCGCCGCAAGCTCGGGCGTGTAGCAAAGCGACAGGAAATCCCCGGCTTTCGCCCTTGTTTGCCTATATTCCGGCAGATATCTGCCAGCTTGCCGCATCATCCAGATCGGCGGCACAGCTTGGGTTTCGCCGGCAAGGGCCTTGAGGATCGTCTTGGTCATCGTGCTCTCCTTCGCCTCTTTGATCCCGCCCTGCGACGCGATGTCAAGCGGATGGGGCAGGGCGGGCCATTGCACGGGCATTCTGTCGCGGCTATGCCGGGGGCATGGATATGCCGGATGCACAAAGACCGCTGAAGATAGGCACGCGGGGTTCTCCGCTCGCGCTTGCGCAGGCGATCGAGACCCGCGCGCGGCTCATCACCGCGCACGGATTTTCCGAGGATGCCTGCGAAATCGTCATCATCAAGACCACCGGCGACCGGGTGCTTGACCGGCCGCTGAAAGAGATCGGCGGCAAGGGACTTTTCACCAAGGAGATCGAAGACGCCCTTCTGGCCGGTTCGATCGACATTGCTGTTCATTCGATGAAGGATATGCCGGTGGCGCAGCCCGAGGGGCTGACACTTGACTGCCACCTGCCGCGTCAGGACGTGCGCGATGCCTTCGTGTCGCCCGGATTTGCGCGGCTTGGCGATCTGCCGCAAGGCGCGGTCGTCGGATCTTCTTCACTGCGACGGCGGGCACAATTGGCGAACCGGCGGCCCGACCTTGAGCTTGTCGAATTCCGCGGCAATGTGCAGACACGGCTGAAGAAGCTGAACGAAGGCGTGGCGGTCGCAACCTTTCTGGCGATGGCCGGGCTCAACCGGCTGGGCATGGCCGACATTGCCCGGAGCGCCATCGAGGTGGACGAGATGCTGCCTGCCGTCGCGCAGGGCGCCATCGGGATCGAGCGCCGCAGGAACGATACACGCGCCGAAACCCTGCTGGCGGCGATCCATGACCGCGCCACGGGTGAGCGTCTGGCGTCCGAGCGCGCGTATCTGACGGCGCTTGACGGCTCATGCGAAACCCCTATCGCGGGACTCGCAGTGCATGAGGGCGACCGGTTGTGGCTGCGCGGAGAGATTCTCAGGCCCGACGGGTCGGAGGTGATCAGCGGCGAACGGCGTTGCGCTATTGCCGATGGCGCCTCAGCGGGCGAAGACCTTGCGCGCGAACTGCTGGCGGCGGCGCCGGCGGGATTCTTCGACTGGCGGAACTAGCGCCGATCACTCCGACAAGCGGGCTTCCGGAACCGTCTTGCCGGGATTGAGAATACCCTTCGGATCGAAGGCCGCCTTGACGGCGCGCATCATCTCGAGCGCGACGGGATCCTTACGCCGCCGCATCGACGGCAGCTTCGACTGTCCTATCCCGTGTTCGGCGGAAAAGGAGCCGCCAAGCTCCGCAACAATGTCCTCGACCGCCTCGGTCAGCTCATCATCCAGAAGAGCGTCCTTGCGTGTGGTGAAGACGGCAAGGTGGATGTTGCCATCGCCGAGATGACCGACCGTGTTCAGGCAGGCCCTGGCGTCGATGCGTCCGACCGTTTCCTCGATGCGCGACAGGAAGATTTCGATCCGGTCGAGCGGCAAGGCCACGTCGAAGTCGACCGTGTGCCCCACGCCCGTCGCTATCTCGGCGGCGGCTTCGCGCCGCGCCCACAACACGCGCCGCTGTGCCTCCGAGGTCGCAATGACGGCGTCAAGGATCAGGCCGTCCTTGAACATCGCGCCGAGTGTGTCCTCCAGAAGGCCGGTCAGCGGCAGGCTGCCATCTGCGGCAGGCGCCGTGTCGCGCGGGGCGGTCGCGCCAAGCTCGACAAGGATCGTGACGTCGTGGATCGTCGCGAACGGCATCCCGAGATCGGGGCGACGGGCGCGAAGCTGCTCCATGTAATTGCGCGGCATGAACTCGAACGCCTCGACAAGCCCGCCGGTGGCATCCTGAAGGCGATTGAGAAGTGCGAGCGCGTCCGGAAGGGACGCCACCGCAAGCATCGCGGTCGCGTGGGCGCGCGGCCGGGGGACAAGCCTCATCACGGCGGCGGTAATCACGCCGAGCGTGCCTTCCGCCCCGATGAAGAGGTCTTTGAGGTCATAGCCGGAATTGTCCTTGTGCAGTTCCGACATGAGGCTCATCACCCTGCCGTCGGCCAGCACGACCTCCAGCCCAAGGCAAAGCGCGCGCGCGGAGCCGTAGCGCAGCACGTTTGAGCCTCCGGCGTTGGTCGAGAGAACCCCGCCGATCGTCGCGGAGCCGCGCGCACCGAACCAGAGCGGGAAATAGAGCCCCTCGGCCTCTGCCGCCTCATGCAGCTGGGTCAGGATCACTCCTGCCTCGACAGTGGCGGTTCGCGCCTCGGGACGGACCGAGTGAATCCGGTTCATCCGCTCCAGCGAGAGCATGATCGCTCCTTCGGCCGCGATGGCCCCGGTGAGGCCGGTCCGCCCGCCGCAGGGGACGACCGTGACGCCGTCCGCATGGGCGAGGCGCAGAATCGCGCTGACCGCGTCCGTGGTCGAAGGGCGCAGGACAGCAAGCGGTTGCCAGGCGTACTTGCCGGCCCAGTCCTTGCTGTAGGCAGCGGTTTCGGCCCCAGTGAGGACATGTGCGGAGCCGACGATTTCGGTCAGCCGGTCGACAAGGGTCATGCGTATCTCCGTGTGCCGGATCACTTTCCGGCCTGCGCAGGAAATTGGCCAGAGGGAATCCGCTGACTTCGCAGTGCTGACCGGTAAGTGAATTGACAGCGGCTTTTCGGGAGCCGAGGTTCCGGGGATATGCGGACAAGACGGAGCGATGCGTGCGCCTGCCGATTGCGACCTGCCTGCTGCTTGTCTTGCCCGCGCCGCAAGTCGCGGCAGAGGTAGTGCCCGTACGAACCGAAGCCCCGGCGGGCGACTACCGGCTCGACCCCGATCAGGCCACGATAATGGCCGGTCTGAGCCATCTCGGCCTTACGACGGCTTGGGTCGCGTTCACGCGTGCCGACGCCGCCCTGCGCTTTGATCCCACTGATCCCGAGAGCATGGAGATCACCGTCAAGATCGACCCGGCCTCTGTGACGCCGGTCGCGGGAAACTCGGCCGATGGGCGGGAACAGCGCCTGCGCGGCACAGATTTTCTTGATGCCGCCGGCTATCCCGAAATCGCGTTCCGAAGTCAGACGGTCCGCCTTGTCGCTCCGGACCGTGCAGCGGTGACGGGGGATCTGACGTTGCACGGGATTCGCCGCCGGATCACGCTCAGCGTCACATTCAACGGCGGCTATCCGGCCCGACCGGATGATCCCGGCGGGGCGAGGTTGGGGTTTTCCGCCACAGGCACGATCTTCCGGTCGGATTTCGGGATTGCCACCGCGCTGCCGCTCACTGATGAGCCGGGGCTCGGCGATGAGGTCGCGATCAGGATCGAGGCGGAATTCATCAATCCCGGCGCGTCCGGTCCCCAGCTCGGCCCCTGAACCGCTTGCTCAGGCCGCTAGACCCTTCGACCCCATCGCAAGGAACTTGTCCCGGCGGTCTTTGACCAGTTCGGCGGGTTTCTTGCCCGATAGCTCTTTCAGCATTCCGCCGATCGCCTTGCCAACGCCGGCGATCGCCTCTTCCTGCTTGCGTTGGGCGCCGCCCAAGGGTTCGGGGATGATCTGGTCGATGACGCCGAGCTTCAGGAGATCCTGCGCCGTCAGCCGCAGCGCGTTCGCTGCCTCACGCATCCGCTCGGCATCCTTCCAAAGGATTGAAGCGCAGCCCTCGGGCGTGATGACCGAATAGATCGAGTGCTCCAGCATCGCGACCCGGTTCGCCGTCGCGAAGGCCACCGCCCCGCCCGAACCGCCCTCGCCGATGATGACGGAGATCAGCGGCACGCCGATCTCCAGGCATTTCTGCGTCGATCGAGCGATGGCCTCTGACTGACCGCGTTCCTCGGCCCCTTTGCCGGGATAGGCGCCGGGTGTATCGACAAGCGTGATCACCGGCAGCCGAAAGCGGTCCGCCAGTTCCATCAGCCGGATCGCCTTCCTGTAGCCTTCGGGACGGGCCATGCCAAAGTTCCGTTCGATCCGGGTTTTGGTGTCAGACCCCTTTTCCTGACCGATGACAACGACTGGCTGATCCTCAAACCGCGCCAGCCCGCCCATGATCGCATGATCTTCGGCAAAGTTTCGGTCCCCGGCGAGCGGCGTGAACTCGGTCAAAAGCGCGTCGATGTAGTCCTTGCAATGCGGCCGGTCCGGATGGCGGGCAACCTGGCACTTGCGCCAGGGATCAAGGCTTTTGTAAAGCTCCTTCAGAAGGTCGGCGGCCTTCTTGTCGAGTGCGGCGGCCTCCTTGCTGACATCCATCCCCTCATTCTTGCGGGCCAGCGCGCGCAGCTCCTCGGCCTTGCCTTCGATCTCGGCCAAGGGTTTTTCGAACTCAAGATAGTTCATGCCGCTCTCCCTCCGGGGTCGCCGACTATATGACTTCCCGTGCGGCTCATTGCAACTGCAGCGGCGTCGTTATGGACAAGCAAACGGCCCCTCGCTAGCGTCGCCGGCATCATGAGACATGTGACCGCCCTCGACAGCCGCACTTCCTGGATACGCCTCGGGGTTTCACTTCTGGTCGGCGTGATCGGCAATGTCGGAATGTGGGCGATCATCCTGATCCTGCCGGCGGTTCAGGCGGAATTCGGCGTGGACCGTGCAGCCGCCTCGCTGCCCTACACCGTCACGATGGCTGGCTTCGCGCTTGGCAATTTCCAGATCGGACGCGCGGTCGACCGGTTTGGCATGACGGCGGCGCTGATCGGCGCGGCTTTGCTGATCGCGGTCGGCTATGTCGCGGCGGCAGCGAGCAGCTCGATTCTGCTTCTGTCGCTCGCGCAGTTTGCCGTCGGCTTCGGCACATCCGCTAGCTTTGGGCCCCTGATTGCAGATGCCTCGCAATGGTTCCTCAAGCGGCGTGGCATCGCTGTCGCGGTGGTGGCGAGCGGGAACTATCTTTCCGGCGCCATCTGGCCTTTGGCGCTGAGCGGACTGCTCGAACATGATGGCTGGCGGGCAGTCTACTGGTTCCTCGCCGCGGCGACGCTGATCGGAGTCGTTCCGCTCGCGCTCCTCCTCCGGCGCGGACTGCCCGAGGAGATGTCGCAGCAGACAACCCGCATGGCCGCTGAACGCTCGGCGACGACCGGTCTTTCGCCCGCGGCCTTGCAGTGGCTGCTCGCGCTGGCGGGGATCGGTTGCTGCGTCGCGATGTCGATGCCGCAGGTCCATATCGTCGCCTATTGCGTCGATCTCGGCTTCGGTCCAGCCGTGGGTGCCGAGATGCTGTCTTTGATGCTGATGGGCGGCGTTGCGTCGCGACTGGTGTCGGGGCTGCTTGCGGATGTGCTGGGCGGTGTGCGGACGCTTCTGATCGGCTCGACGCTGCAGGCGCTGGCGCTGGCGCTCTATCTTCCGTCGGCGGGCCTTTCCTCGCTCTATCTCGTGAGTCTCGTCTTCGGTCTCTCGCAGGGGGGGATCGTGCCGTCTTATGCGGTTATCGTCCGCGAGTATCTGCCCGCCCGCGAAGCCGGTGCCCGCGTGGGTTTCGTGATGATGGCGACGATTCTGGGCATGGCGCTTGGCGGCTGGATGTCTGGCTGGATCTATGACCTGACGGGTTCATACCGGATGGCGTTCTACAATGGGATCGCCTGGAACCTCCTCAATCTTGCCATCGTGCTCATGGTTCTTTTGCGTTCGCGCCCGCGGCTTCCGGCAGCTGTCTGAGCGGCAAGTCCGCAAGACATGTGACATGGTTCCGCGCGACAAGGCATGAGGAACGAAAGGACGGGTCATGTCGGCCAGCTACGAAACGCGCCTGATGCGGGTTTTCGACTTCATCTACGCTAATCCGGGTGCCGATCTGTCACTCGACGCGCTCGCGGATGTTGCCGCCATGAGCCGTTTTCACTGGCATCGAGTTTTTCGCGCGATGACCGGGGAAACGGTGGCCGAGGCGGTGCGGCGGGTAAGGATGTATCGCGCGGCTGCCTGGCTGGTGGCCGAGGACTGGCCAGTGCCAAAGATTGCGGATCGGGTCGGCTATGCCAACCCGCGCAGCTTTGCCCGCAGCTTCGCCGCGATATTCGGCATGACGCCGGCGGCGTTCCGCAAACGCGGTGTTCCCATAGGATTGCCTGGACTGCCGAAGAAAGGAGGCAAAGAAATGAAAGACGTGACAATTCAGGTGGCGCCCGCCCGCCGCTTGGCGGCGATGCCACATAGGGGGGCCTATGTTGAAATCGGCCGGGCCTTTGAAAAACTGTCGGCCGTGATCGGCGCCCGCAATCTCTGGGGCAAGACGCGCGAGATGATCGGGGTCTACTACGACGACCCGTCGCAAACCCCGGTGGACAAGCTGCGCAGTCATGCCGCCGTTGTGCTCGAGAAAGGCGTAGCTGTTCCGGATGGTCTTGAGGAAATCACCCTGCCTGCCGGCCCCGTGGGTGTCTTGAGGTTCCGGGGCCCGTATTCGGGTCTCTTCAAAGCCTATGACCATCTCTACTGCGACTGGCTGCCCGAGTCCGGCCGGGACCTGCGCGACGCGCCGGCGTTCGAAGTGTACCAGAACACGCCGGCGGATACCGCGCCCGAGGATCTGCTGACCGACGTGTGCCTGCCGGTCAAATGACGGCTCCGGCGATCCCGGCCCAGGTTGGCGCGGTGTTCGATGCCTTCCCGCCGGATGCGCGGGAAGGCTCCCCGATGGTCCGTTCCTTGATCTTGGGGGTTACCGCAAGGACACCGGAGGCGGGACGGGTCGCGGAGACGCTGCGTTGGGGTCAACCGGCCGCGATCATCTCGGATTGCCGCACGATCACTTCCGCCTGCCTTATCGACGCGATATCGACCAGCCTGCCCTTGTAGACCGTCGCGCCCGCGCCTTCTTTTCTGGCCTTCTCCATCGCGGCGAGGATTTCGCGCGCCTCGGCGACGGCTTCGTCCGAGGGGGTGAAAACCTCGTTCGAAAGCGCCACCTGCCTGGGGTGGATCGCCCATTTCCCGACCATGCCGAGCGTCGCGGACCGTCTGGCTTGGGCGCGGAAACCCTCGGCGTCCGAGAAATCCCCGAACGGACCGTCAACCGGCAAGACACCATGCGTTCGGCACGCGGCGACGATGGCGGTCTGGGCCCAGTGCCAGGGATCGGGCCAGTACTTACGCCCGTCGCGCAGCATGTAGTAATTCTCCTGCGTGCCTCCGATGCCGGTGGTCTGCATGCCCATGCTGGCGGCGAAATCAGCCGCGCCGAGGGACATGGCCTGAAGCCGGGGGGACGAGGCCGCGATTTCCTCGACATGGGCGATGCCTGCGGCGGATTCTATGATGACTTCCAGCGAGATGGGCCTTTTCCGCCCCTTCGCGGCCTCGACCGCCGTGACGAGCGCGTCGACGGCGTAGACATCCGCCGCGCAGCCCACCTTCGGGATCATGATCTGGTCCAGCCGGTCGCCGGACTGTTCCAGCAAATCAATGATATCGCGATACCAGAAGGGTGTGTCGAGGCCATTGATCCGGACGCTGAGACACTTGTTGCCCCAATCAATGTCGCCGACCGCCTGAACGACGTTTCTCCGCGCTTCGGGCTTGTCGTCGGGGGCGACCGAATCCTCCAGATCGAGGTTGATCACATCCGCTTCGGAACCCGCCATCTTCTCGAAGATCGAGGGCCGGGAGCCGGGGCCGAACAACTGGCAACGGTTCGGGCGGGCGGGGGCGGGGGGTTGGAGACGGAAGCTCATGGCGGACTCTCTCGGCAAGGAAGTTTCGCAAGGTGTCCGCGTTTGGGTAGAATATTGCGCATCACTCTGCAAGCGGCCTTTCGCACCTGCAGAAAGATGGCCGTCCGCGGGCGTATGGCATCCGTACAGCATCCGTATGGTATCCGTCGGGACAGCCTGGCAAAGCCAATCGACCTCGTGGTTCGTCGCGTGGGTCGCGATGTGGGCGGGCCAGCGACCTGCCCATCGCGAATCCGCCGTTCGCACGTGTCCCAGCGAGCGGTGGATTTGTGTCCAGAGTGCGTTTCACGAACGGTTGATGAACAGGTACCCACGCTTGAGCAGGTGCGGTTTCCAGTCGGCATGATGACCGGAAATCACAGCCTCAAAATCTTTGATGTTCGCCGCTTCGTCTGCGATCAGCACCCAACCGTTTTTCATCACATGATCGAGCAGGGTCTCTAAGACCGAAAGTTGCGTTAGTTTTGGCAGCATGTGCAATGTTCGATCGACAAGAATGACGTCGAACTCTCCATCTGGCCGATAGGTCGAAATGTCTGCGACAACGCCTTCGATGACCAAATTTTCCTTTACGGCGGCGGTGTTGAGGTCACGGATGCCATTGGGTGAGATATCAACGCCTACAACAATGTGGCCCTTTCTCGCGATGAAGAGAGCATCACGACCCTGCCCACACCCTACATCTAGGACACGGGCCCTTTGCTGATCGAACTGGTCAAAAAAGTCGACGAAAGTCGAGGTTGGCTGCCCCAATGCGTCGCGGGTTTCGCCGTAGAGTCGATCGTAGTCGTAGGCCATGATTTTAGCGTTAGTAGAATATTCGTAAAATGGCTAAGTGAAATATTCTGTGAACGGCAACTCCGTCCCGCCTCGCCGCCGTCCGCCCGCACCACCGCGAACGGCGCATCCGACGGAAAAGCGGCGGGCCAGTCGAACATCCGCCGCTTTCCCGTTCCGTCGCGCGTCCAGGCTTCGATGCTGCCCTCGGGCGCCGGCTTGCCTTCGCCGGCATTGCCGAGGCTGGAGACTGGCTGGCATGCGGACCGGGGCGGAATGGCCGGAGGTGGAATGGGGCGGTCAACGTCTCTGCGCATCGTTTCGGCCCAGATGAGATGCGTGGCTTCGCGGCGCGTCTCGAATGACGGCTTTTTTTGTCGCACGCCTTCTTGCGCCCGGCTAAAGTCGCGGTCATGCGCCAGACTCTTGCCGCATCGGTTGTTGCGCTTGCCGCCGCCTTTCCCGCGAAGGGCTGCGAACTGGCGCTGTTGTTCGCGGTCGATGTCTCCGGCTCCGTCGACGCCCGTGAATATTCCGTGCAGATGCAGGGGCTTGCCGAAGGCCTGCGCGACGGCGTGGTGCGCGAGGCGCTGGTCAGGGGCGAGGCGTCGCTGGCGCTGATGCAATGGACCGGCGCGTCGCGGCAGATTCTTTCGGTCGAATGGACGCGGGTCGGCAGCGAGGCGGAGCTTGAGGCGCTGGCCGACCGCATCGCCAACCTGCCGCGCGAATGGACCGAGTACTCCACCGCGATCGGTCAGGCGTTGACCTTCGCAAGCGGCGTTTTCGACGCCGCGCCCGCCTGTCGCCGGCGGGTCATCGACATCTCATCCGATGGGCGCAACAACGAAGGGACCGAACCGATCGCGCTGCGTGACGAGCTCAGGAGCCTTGCCATCACGGTCAACGCGCTGGTCATCCGGGGTGACGACGACGGGCTTCCCGCCTATTTCGACGAGAACGTGGTCACCGGCGGAAACTCCTTCGTGGTCACGGCCGAGGACTATGACGAATATCCGGAGCGGATGCGCCGCAAGCTGCGGCGGGAGACGGAGCGGCAGATTTCGGAGGCGGATGGAGAGCAGTCGATTCCCGTGCGCTACGTCAAGTGACCCGGTAGCAACGGATATGTGATCACAAGAAAAATTTTCGTGATCACATATAGGGAAAATCTGGCGGGCCGGCCGGGTTTCGGCGATTTCGCGGCAATCGTGGCGTGACACCGGCGCGAATTCCGGTAATGAGGGGTCGATAGCGCCCGCCGCCCGGCGGCTGGGCGCAGCAGGAGGCAGCAGGAGAGGGATTGACCATGGCCGACGTCAACCAAGGCAACCGTCCGTTATCGCCGCATCTTCAGATCTACCGCTGGCAACTGCCGATGCTCACCTCGATCCTGACGCGGATCACGGGCAATGCGCTGATCGTGGCGTCGTTCCTGATCGTCTGGTGGCTTCTGGCGGCGGCGACGAGTGCGGACTATTTCGCGACCGCCGATGCAGTGCTGCGGTCATGGTTCGGCAAGCTCGTCTTCCTCGGTTCGATCTGGGCGGTCTGGTACCACTTCCTCGCCGGACTCAGGCATCTCTACTGGGACAGCGGGCGCGGCCTTGACATTCCGACGGCGGAAAGGCTCGGCTGGGCCTGTATCATCGGCTCGGTCGTGCTGACGCTTCTCACCATCGTCATGCTCTAAGGGGGGCCGACATGCGTTATCTGACCGACCGCAAGCGCGCCGAGGGACTGGGTTCCGCCAAGTCGGGGACCGGGCATCATTGGCATATGCAGATCAGCGCGGTGGGGCTGGCGACGCTTGTGCCGCTTTTCATCTTCACCTTCGGCCATATCCTTGGCGCGCCCTATGATGAGGTGACCGCATATTACGCCCGGCCGTTCCCGGCGATCGTTGCCGGGCTGACGCTGATCGTCGGCCTCGTCCATTTCAAGAACGGCGCGCAGATGATGATCGAGGATTATGCCCACGGGTTCATGCGCAAGGCGCTGATCGTCGGCACCACGTGCCTCTCATGGTCGCTGATCGCGACGGGGCTTTATGCACTGATCCGGCTCGCGCTTTGAAGGACTGAGACATGACCGCTTATCCCTACGAAACCCATGAATACGACGTGGTCGTGGTCGGCGCGGGAGGCTCCGGTCTGCGCGCGACTTTGGGCATGGCCGAACAAGGGCTGCGGACGGCCTGCGTGACCAAGGTCTTCCCGACGCGGTCGCACACGGTGGCTGCGCAGGGCGGGATCGCCGCGAGCCTGTCGAACATGGGGCCGGACCACTGGCAGTGGCACATGTACGACACCGTCAAGGGGTCGGACTGGCTGGGCGACACGGACGCGATGGAATACCTCGCACGGGAGGCGCCGAAAGCGGTCTATGAGCTTGAGCATTACGGCGTGCCATTCAGCCGCACCGAAGATGGCAAGATCTATCAGCGACCCTTTGGCGGGCATACGACCGAGTTCGGCGAAGGGCCGCCGGTGCAGCGCACCTGTGCCGCCGCCGACCGGACGGGCCACGCGATCCTGCACACGCTTTATGGCCAGAGCCTGAAGCATAATGCCGAGTTCTACATCGAGTATTTCGCGATTGATCTCATCATCACGGATGGTGCCTGCACGGGCGTCGTCGCGTGGAAGCTCGATGACGGCACGATGCATGTGTTCAACGCCAAGATGACGGTTCTGGCGACCGGTGGCTATGGCCGCGCCTATTTCACCGCAACCAGCGCCCATACCTGCACCGGCGATGGCGGCGGCATGGTGGCGCGCGCCGGGCTGCCCCTGCAGGACATGGAATTCGTGCAGTTCCATCCGACCGGCATCTACGGGGCGGGATGCCTCATCACCGAGGGCGCGCGCGGCGAGGGCGGCTACCTCACCAACTCCGAAGGCGAGCGGTTCATGGAGCGCTATGCGCCGACCTACAAGGATCTGGCATCGCGCGACGTGGTGAGCCGCTGCATGACGATCGAAGTCCGCGAAGGCCGCGGTGTCGGGCCGGACAAGGACCACATTCACCTGAACCTGTCGCACATCCCGCCGGAAACGCTGCACGAACGGCTTCCGGGTATTTCCGAAAGCGCGCGCATCTTCGCCGGAGTCGATGTGACGAGGGAACCGATCCCGGTTTTGCCGACGGTGCACTACAACATGGGCGGCATTCCGACGAACTACTGGGGCGAGGTGCTAAACCCGACCAAGGCCAGCCCCGACCGCGTCTTCCCGGGCCTGATGGCGGTGGGCGAGGCGGGGTGCGCGAGCGTTCACGGTGCGAACCGGCTGGGATCGAACTCGTTGATCGACCTCGTGGTGTTCGGCCGCGCCGCAGCGATCCGGGCCGGCGAGGTCGTCGATCCGAAGGCCCGGAACGCCCCGGTCGACAAGGCCGGGGTGGAAAAGGCGCTCGACCGGTTCGACGGGTTCCGCAACGCCGATGGCGCCGTGCCGACGGCCGATCTCAGGCTTGAGATGCAAAAGACGATGCAGACCGATGCCGCCGTCTTCCGCACCGACAAGACGCTGGCCGAGGGTGTGGAGAAGATGACGAAGGTCGCGGCCAAGATGGATGACCTCAAGGTTACCGACCGCAGCCTGATCTGGAACTCGGACCTGATGGAGACGCTGGAACTGGCGAACCTGATGCCGAACGCACTCGCCACCATCGTCGCCGCCGAGGCGCGGAAGGAAAGCCGCGGCGCCCATGCGCACGAGGATTATCCCGAGCGCGACGACAAGAACTGGCGCGTCCATTCGCTGGCCAAGGTCGATGGCGCGAAGGTGACGCTGTCGACGCGGCCCGTGCATCTGGAGCCGCTGACGGGCGAGAAGGAAGGCGGCATCGACCCGAAGAAGATCGCGCCCAAGGCGAGGGTCTATTGATGCGCTTCGGGACGGGCATACTTGGCCTTTGCGTGGCGCTGGGTGCCTGCGGTCCGATGACCGTGGAGCGGGCGGAGCGCGAGTGCTTCGAACAGGCCCGGCTTGCGGCCCATCCGCGCGGGATGGTCGCAGTCGGGGCCGGGTCCGGCGGACCGGCGGCGAAGGTGAAGCTTTCGATCTCGTCCGACTTCATTCAGGGGAAAGACCCCTCGGCGCTTTACGACGCCTGCGTCTACCGCAAATCCGGCCAGCCTCCGGGCCGGCCGCTCTATACCCGCCCTGATTGGAGGGGATGATCATGGTCCAGTTCACGCTTCCCAAGAACTCGAAAATCCGCGTCGGCAAAACCTGGCCGCGACCCGAGGGCAAGAATGTGCGCAAGTTCCAGATCTACCGCTGGAACCCCGATGACGGCGAGAATCCGAGGGTCGATACCTATTTCCTCGACATGGACAAGTGCGGGCCGATGGTCCTCGACGCCCTCATCAAGATCAAGAACGAGATCGACCCGACGCTGACCTTCCGCCGGTCATGCCGCGAGGGCATCTGCGGATCGTGCGCGATGAACATCGGCGGGATCAATACGCTGGCCTGCATCTATGGGTTGGATGAGGTGAATGGCGACGTGAAGATCTATCCGCTGCCGCATATGCCCGTGGTCAAGGACCTGATCCCGGACCTCACGCATTTCTACGCCCAGCATGCCTCGATCATGCCATGGCTGGAAACCAAGACGAACCGTCCCGCGAAGGAATGGAAGCAGTCGATCGCGGACCGCAAGAAGCTCGACGGGCTATATGAATGCGTGATGTGCGCGAGTTGCTCGACGGCCTGCCCGAGCTACTGGTGGAATTCCGACCGCTATCTTGGCCCCGCGGCGCTTTTGCACGCCTATCGCTGGATCATCGACAGCAGGGATGAAGCGACGGGAGAGCGGTTGGATGATCTGGAAGATCCGTTCAAGCTTTACCGCTGCCACACGATCATGAACTGCGCCAAGACCTGTCCGAAGGGGCTGAATCCCGCCAAGGCGATCGCCGAGATCAAGCGGCTGATGGTTGAGCGGGTGGTGTGAACCCGGTTGCAGAGGGCATCGAATCGACGCGCGACGCGCGGCGTTGACACCCCTGAAAAAGACTGTTTCCCGAGCGGAGCGAATTCGATTTGATCCGCCCAATTCTTGCCATGAGCGAAAGCTAGAAACGCGGTCAGGCTTCCGTGAAATGTCGTTCGCGGACGTTTTCGCAACCGACGGCGCACAGCACATTATTTGACTTGCGCGGAAGTGGAATACACCGCAGCGTTCCCCCTTGACGGCACGTTGAGTTTGACAGGCAGAAGAGCACATGAGCATTGCATACCAAACCTCCACCGATGGAACTCCGACCAACGGTGCGAACCCGTGGATCGACTCTCTGGTGTGGGGAGGGCGCTGGGCCGATGCCGATGGCGGCACGGTAACGATCGGCTACTCGGCCGCGGCGGGATATAATTCGGGCCTGTTTGGCGGCCGCTCCATGGCGTGGGACGCGGCGGATACACGGGCGCTGAACCGGGCGCTGGCGTCATGGGAGGCGGTTGCCAATGTGGATTTCGTTTCCACAAGTGCCGCGAATGCCGATGCGCAGTTCTGGAAGCTGACCAATGCGCAGACGCGCAACGCGACGGGCAGTTCCACTGTCCTCGGCTTTTCCGAGGTGCCGCTCGCGTCAGGCAGCGGGCCGCTCGACTTTGCGGTCAACGGCCAGCATTCCACCTGGCGCGGTGCCTCGCTCAATCCGGGCGGCTACGGCTTTGTCACGCTGATCCATGAGCTTGGGCATCTTCTTGGCCTCGCCCATCCGCATGACGGCGGAATGGCCGCTGACGCGACGGTTTTTCCTGGCGTGACCGGCCCCTTTGATTCCTACGGGCTCTATGACCTCAACCAAGGCATCTTCACGACGATGTCCTACAATGACGGCTGGGAAACCGGCTATCCCACGCACCACAACAACGCCTATGGCTGGCAGGCGACACCGATGGCGCTGGATATTGCGGCGATCCAGGCGATCTATGGCGCCAACACCACGCATGCGTCGGGCGACAACATCTATTCCATGACGTCGGGCAATGGCGGTGCGGCCTGGCGCTGCATCTGGGATACCGGCGGGATCGACAAGATTCAGTTCAACGGCAGCCGCGTCTGCACGATCGACCTGCGCGACGCACCGCTGGTTGGCCCGGATGCGGGCGGCTATGTTTCCTATGCGGCGGGCATCGTCGGCGGCTTCACCATCGCCAACGGCGTGATCATCGAAAACGCGGTCGGCGGCAAGTCACGCGATTTCATCACCGGCAACGGCGCCGACAATATCCTGGCCGGTCGCGCCGGCAACGATGTGATCAACGGGTTCGATGGCAACGACACCATCAATGGCGGCGGCGGGACCGATGTGATCGACGGTGGAAATGGCGACGATGTTCTGGTGATCGGCCCGGGATCGGACCGGATCGACGGCGGTGCGGGGATCGACACCCTGGTGATCGGCGGGCGCGCGCATACGAGGATCGACCTCAACATCGCCGGAGTGCAGAAGACCGGCCTTGGCATGCAGAGCTTCACTGGGATCGAGAACATCACCGGCGGACGCTTCCGTGACCGTCTGACGGGCGACGGGCATGACAACGTGCTTCTGGGCGGCGGCAACAACGACGTGCTGTTCGGAAATGCGGGTGCGGATACCCTGGGCGGCGGGTCGGGGACCGACCATCTCTTCGGGGGGCTTGATACCGATCAGGACACGTTCGTTTTCACGACGACGGCGGATTCCCTGTCCGGCACGCGCCGGGATGTGATTCATGATTTCGTATCGGGTATCGACCTCATCGACCTGAGCGGGATCGACGCCAACGCGGCAACGGCTGGCGATGACGCTTTCGTCTTCAACGGCACCGCCGCGGCGGCGGGTGCGGTCTGGTACGCGCAGAACGGTGCCGATCTCGTCGTCTACATGGACGTGAATGGCGACGGCGTTGCGGATTCGGAGATATCCGTGCTTCAGGCGTCGGGACTTTCAGCTTCCGACTTCCTGCTCTGATCCAGCCGGACCGTCCGGACCTGCGCTGAAGGGGGCGGCATGCCGTTTCTTCTCCTGCTTCTGCTTGTCGGGGTGATCCTTTATCTTTGGCTCGCGCGCCGCGGCACGACTCTGAGCCGCGCCTGCCGCTGGCGGCTGGAGCGCGGTCTTGGCCCCGAAAGCTATCGCTGCGCCGCTTGTGGTGCCACCTGCGAAGGCAAGCCGGCGCACTGTCTCAGGCCCCCCGATTGACCGCGCATGCCAGTCGCGGCAAGGATGGCCCAAAGGGAGACGCACCGTTGAAACCAGACCTGCCCGAAACTGCAACCCCCGACGACGCCGAGGCCCGCCGCGCCGTCCGGCCAGTGATCTGCTATCCCGGCCACGCGCTGCCCCCGCCGCCAATGGCGCTTTATCGTGCCGCGCGGGCGCGCATGCTGCCAATCGCGGAGGTCCGTGTCGCCCCGCGCGATGCGGCGTGCTTTCGCGTGCCCGCCGGTCATTTCTTCCGCATCCATTCGGTCGAGGGGCCGCAAGTCGGCGATCTGAACCTGTGGAATGCGGACGACCTGTCCGAGCGGTTCTATACCGGCAAGACCCGGGCGCTGCACGGCACGCATCTGTCGACGGGCGACCGGATGTGGTCGGCCTTTCCGTGGATGAGACCGATGGCGACCATCACCCACGATACGCTCGACTGGTACGGCTTTGACGCATTCGGGGGGTCGGTCCACGACGTGATCGGCACGCGCTGCGACCCCTATACCCACAATCTGCTGAGCGGCGGCGGGCAGTATCATCATTGCTGCCATTCCAACCTGACCCGGGCGCTCGCCGCTGAAACCGGCCTTGCGCCGGAGGAGGCCGAAGCGCATGTGCACGATGTGCTCAACGTCTTCATGTGCACAGGCTTCAGCCGGGATACCGGCCAGTATTTCATGAAGGCGTCCCCGGTCCGGCCCGGCGACTTCATCGAGTTCTTCGCAGAGATCGACCTTCTCGGGGCGCTCTCGGCCTGTCCGGGCGGCGATTGTTCGGCCGAGCACTCCTCCGACGCGGCCGCCTGCCACTCGCTGCTGGTCGAGGTGCTTCGCCCTGATCCGGAGGCGCTTGCAGGCTGGCAGTCGCCGATGCCGAACGGGTATGACCGTAGTCATGGCCTCTGATCCACTTGACCAGGACCCATGGACGGTCGCCCAACTCAAACTCGGACGTAGTGCAACCCGGTGAAACCCTGACGGAACGCCGAGACTTCGGCAGCAAGCGCGGCAGGATCGTTGGCGCGCAGCGCGGCAGCAATCAGGCGGGCGAGTTCGGCGGCGTGTTCCTCGGTCACGCCTCGGCGGACAAGTTCAGGCGTGCCGATCCTGAGGCCGTTCATGTCGCCAGGAATCTCGGGCAAGGGCAGGCCGATCCCGCAGGCGAGGAATCCGGCCTTGCGCAGCGTCTTTGACGCCGCCTGTCCGCCGCCAAGGGCCGCCGCCTCGACGGCGAACTGGTGCGAGGTCGTGTGGCCCCTTGCCCGTGCAAAAACCGGCAAGCCTTCGTCCGTAAGCGCATCGGCGAGCGCCCGGGCGACCGAGATCATCTTGGCGGCATAAGCCTCGCCGTGGTCACGCCAGTCGAGCAGCGTCAGCGCCAGTGCGGCCACGCGACCCGCATCGAAGTTCGCGGTCATGCCGGGAAAGGCGATGCGGTCGAGCGCCTCGGCGATCCAGGCGTCGTTCGTGACGATCAGCCCGCCCGCCGGCCCGCCAAGACTCTTGTAGGTGGACATCGTCATCAGATGCGCGCCTTCGGTCAGGGGATTGGCCCAGGCGCGACCGGCAATGATCCCGCATTGATGTGCCGCGTCGAAGAGCACCTTGGCGCCAACCTCGTCCGCGATCGCGCGCACTTCGCGCACGGGATGCGGAAAGAGGTTGAGGCTGCCGCCAATGGTGATGAGCCTTGGGCGCGTCTTCCTCGCAAGATCGCGGAGCGCGTCCAGATCGACGGTGTAGCCTTCGGCATCAATCGGCGCGGGATGGCTGACGAGGCCATATAGACCGGCGCAGCCCGCCTTGTGATGGGTCACATGGCCGCCGACCGATGCGGGCGGGACGATGATCGTGTCGCCCGGTTCGGCCAGCGCCATGAATCCGTAAAGATTGGACATCGCTCCGGAGAAGGTCCGGATCTCGGCATGGGTTGCGTCGAAAATCTCGGCGGCAAGTTCCGCGGCGATCACCTCGATCTCCTCGATCGCCTCCAGCCCCATCTCGTACTTGTCGCCGGGATAACCGAGCGAGGGACGGCTGCCCAAGCCACGCGCGAGTGCCGCTTCGGCAACCGGGTTCATCACGTTGGTGGCGGGGTTGAGGTTGAAGCAGTCGCGGTCGTGGATTTCCGCGTTGCGGCCGATCAGTTGGTCGATCCTTGTTGCGACGGCGGCGGAGGGGGCGGTGACTTCGGCCGCCTGCCGCTGGATCAGCGCTTCGCAGGCTGCCGGAACCCAGGGGCGCGGGGCGAGATGGGGCATGTCTTCTCCTCTACTGGTGCCAATCGAGCCGGGCGCGTCGCTGGCCGGGCTGCGATGGCATGGCTATTTTTCTGAGTTTCAAAAAATAGAAACAGTCAGGCAAAAGCTGCTTCAAGTGCGATCTCCACCATATCGCCAAAAGAACGTTCGCGGTCTTCCGCCGGGAGCGCCTCGTGCGTAACGAGATGATCCGAGATTGTCAGCACGGCGAGCGCGCGGGCGCCGAGGCGGGCGGCGACGGTGTAGAGTTCGGCGGCCTCCATCTCGACGCAGAGGACGCCGTGGCGGGTCATCGCATCGTTCAGGTCGGGGCGTTCGTCGTAGAAGACATCAGACGAATAGATGCCGCCGACATGTGTTGGCGTTCCCTTCGCCCGCGCCGCGGCGACGGCCTTTTCCACCAGGCCGAAATCGGCGCAGGGGGCGAAGTTCACCTCGCGGAAGAATCCCCGAGACGGGGTCGAGATCGAAGAGGCGGTCATCGCCACGACGACGTCGCGGACCTTCACATGATCCAGCATCGCGCCCGCGGAGCCTATGCGGATCAGGGTCTTCGCACCGTAATCGCGGATCAGCTCATTGGCGTAGATCGAGAGCGATGGCATGCCCATGCCGGAGCCCTGGATCGTCACCCGGTTGCCCTTCCACGTCCCGGTAAAGCCCAGCATTCCGCGCACCTGATTGATGCAGGCGATGTCCTTCAGGAACGTTTCGGCCGCCCATTTCGCCCGGTAGGGATCGCCGGGCATCAGGACTGTTTCGGCCACCTCGCCGGTTTTCGCGCCGATATGGATGGTCATGGAGACTCCCCTCTGGCTGATCGCGGGGCGAGTATAGGGGAGGGTTACGGCAAGGTTAATGGGGTCCGTGCAGGTCTGGGGTGGCGACACCTCAAGCTGCTGATTTCACGCAGGAAACGCGGTGTTGAACGCGTAGGGTAGGTGTAGTTTTCGCGTAGTGCATCCGTAGCTACACCTGCACGCTTTCCGGGGCCGCGCGCCCGCGCGCGGCTGACGACGGGCGAGGTGTGCGAACTGAAGCTGGGCCACCGTCTGCTGTCGGCCGGAGAGGCGCTGGATTACGGCTTCGCGACCGGGATCATCGGCTGCTGAGGGGGCAGGCGGTCCGGGCGGGATCGCCTGAGGTGGTTCAGGATGGGGGCGGTGTGTCCGCTGTGCGGACGAAGTTGACATCGGCATTTGACAGCCGTCTAAACGACAATGCAAACTCGTGGCCGGTTGAGAGGCCGTCTCCAAATACAACAACCGGCGCCCGCATTCCGCGCCCGGTTGTCAGGCGTTCGTGTCATGGAGGGGAGATGAACGATGTTCTGGAGAAAGAAATTCAAGACGCCCGAGGCTTGGTCCGATGAGATTTTCCGGCTGATCGCCAAGTATTTTGCCGTCGTGAACGACGAGGATGACGACATCAGGAGCCTGCTTGCAATCGCGACCTTGACGGTCGATCCGGTCAGGCGCTTCGCCCTGATCGAAGAAAACGATGTCAACGCTTCCGTGCCCCATTTGACGATCCGTTGCGACGTCACCGAGGACCATCAGGCGGTGATCTCCTTTGGCGGCGAGGAGGTGCGTCGTTACGACATGGCCGATCAACCCGAAACCGTGGCGCAAATGTATGGCGCATGCGTCGCCGAGGAATTTATCAGCGCGGTGCAACAACATCAGCTTGAGAACGCCGAAGATGCGACAGGCGACTGAACTTCGGGCGCGCATGATGTCCAGATTTCACCCTGATCTCCGTCTGGATTTCGCGCGCGCGAACAAGTGTGCGCCGCCCATGTTTTACACATGCATTGGCCTTGCATTGGTCCTTTGTCTGACGATGTTTTCTGCCGCCCAGGCAGAGATACGCCGGTTCGGCGATGTGATCTACGATCTGCCGGACGACTGGCGCCCGGGCGGGGAACACGAAGGGACGAAACTGTTTTTCTCAAATTTGCCCGACAACAAATGTCGTTTCTGCCGCTTCTACATCGCCAGTTCGCGACCCCACACCGGCACGCTGACCGCTTTCCTGCAGGAGAACCGCACACTGTTTCTTGAAGAAGACGACAAACGCTATTTGCAGGGCCTCAGCGAGATACGATCCCTGAAACTCGGCGGCCTGCCCGCGGAAATGAGTGCTGCGCGCTACAGCAACTCGAAGACCCTGTTCCTCTTCGCCGTCGATATTGGAAAAGATCGCAAGGTCTTGCTTGGCTTTCTGGGGGAAACCAACAGCGAGCGGGAAATTCTAGAGTCGCGCGACACACTCAAATTGTCCGTGTTGCCTGTCTTTGAGAATCTGAAATTCGCGGCTGGCGGAAAGGCCAATCTGTTGCCGCCGGCCGAACCGGGGGAGATGTCCGGCATCTGGTGGGGGTGGCATCAGATCGTGATTCCCGCGCTGGACGGGAGCACCTCTCTCAGCATGGTCCACAAATCCATAGTATTCTATCCTGACGGCCATTTCTATGACGGCAGTCCGCCAACGGGCCTCAAAAATCTCGATCGAGAAGCTTTGCTTGCCGACTTTGACAATAGTTTCGGCGTCTACCGCCATGACGGAAAAAACCGACTGCAACTGACCTATGCCGACGGCAAGTCGCAGACCATGGAGCGCGACAAGAAGGGATGGAAACTGCGCGGTGTCAGCCTGACAGAAGTCCAACCCTTGCCGGACGGGTTCAAGCTCAAGGGCAGGGTCAGCTCATTCAACTATTCAGGCTACGCGCCCGGAAGCGGCATCAGCGGCGGCATCGCCACGGGGTCTAATACAACCTTTTCCTCCGATGGAACCTATACCGGTGAGAGCTTCGGCACGGTCACGGCGTCCACCAGCGCAGGCGGTTTCGCCAATTCGTCCAAATCCGCCAAAGAAGGACGCTATGAAACTCGCGACGGTTTGCTGATTATGACACCCAAAGACGGTAGTCCAAGGTCACAGCTCATTTTCCGGGTCGGGGATGGCATCCTGATCGGCGACCGGTTCCTGAAAGATGGGTGAGGCCGCTTCGGGCTCAAACCCACCCTTCCCCCTCACTCCGCCGCGACCGCCTTCCGGTCCGCGAGTTCCACGATGTCGAACATGATCCGGTTCAGTTCGAAATCCTTCGGCGTGTAGACGCGGGCGACGCCCAGCTTGGTCAGCCGGGCGGCATCCTCGTCGGGGATGATGCCGCCCGCGACGACGGGGATATGGGAGAGACCTTCGGCGCGAAGACGCTCCATCACCTCTTCGATGAGGGGCAGGTGGCTGCCGGAGAGGATCGAGAGGCCGATGACATGGGCCTGCGCCTCGGCGGCCTTGGCGACGATCTCGGACGGGGTCAGGCGGATGCCGTCATAGGTGATGTCCATGCCGCAGTCGCGGGCGCGGGCGGCGATCTGTTCGGCGCCGTTCGAATGGCCGTCGAGGCCGGGCTTGCCCATGAGGAACTTGAGGCGGCGGCCGAGGCGGGAGGAGACGGCATCGACGGCCTCGCGGATATCATCGAGCCCCTCGGTGCGGTTCGAGGGGTTGGCGGAGACGCCGGTGGGGCCGCGATACTGGCCGTGGATCTCGCGCATGATACCGGCCCATTCGCCGGTGGTGACGCCGGCCTTCGCGCAGGTGACTGAGGCGGGCATGATGTTCTTGCCCGCTTTGGCTGCGGCGCGAAGCTCGGCCAGGGCGGCGTCCACCTTCCCGGCATTGCGCCCCGCGCGCCAGTCGTCGAGGCGCGCGATCTGGTCGGCCTCCATGGCCGGATCGACGGTCAGGATCGCGCCGTCACCGGAGGTCAGCGGCGAGGGTTCGCCTTCGCGCCACTTGTTGACGCCGACGACAATTGTCTCATTGGTCTCGATGCGGTTCAGGCGCTCGGCATTCGACTCCACGAGGCGGGATTTCATGTATTCGATGGAGGCGATGGCGCCGCCCATGCCGTCGAGGGTCTTGAGTTCGTCGCGGGCGCCCTGTTTCAGCGCCTCCACCTTCGCGGTGATCGCGGGGTTGCCGTCGAAGAGGTCGCCGTATTCGAGAAGATCGGTCTCGTAGGCGAGGATCTGCTGCATGCGGAGCGACCATTGCTGGTCCCACGGGCGGGGAAGGCCGAGCGCCTCGTTCCAGGCAGGAAGCTGGACGGCGCGGGCGCGGGCGTTCTTCGACAGCGTGACGGCGAGCATTTCGAGAAGGATGCGATAGACGTTGTTCTCGGGCTGCTGTTCGGTGAGGCCCAGCGAGTTGACCTGCACGCCGTAGCGGAAGCGGCGGTATTTCGCGTCCCCGATGCCGTAGCGGTCTCGGGTGATCTCGTCCCAAAGCTCGGTGAAAGCGCGCATCTTGCAAAGTTCGGTGACGAAGCGGATGCCGGCGTTGACGAAGAACGAGATGCGGCCGGCCATGGCCGGGAAGGCTTGCGGCGCGATCTTGCCCTTGAGGTCGTCGAGCACGGCGATGGCGGTGGCGAGCGCGAAGGCAAGTTCCTGCTCCGGCGTCGCGCCCGCCTCTTGCAGGTGGTAGGAACAGACGTTCATCGGGTTCCATTTCGGCAGGTGTTCCGCCGTATAGGCCGCGACGTCGGTGATCATGCGAAGGGAGGGTTCGGGCGGACAGATATAGGTGCCGCGGCTGAGATATTCCTTGATGATGTCGTTCTGGACGGTGCCTTGCAGGGCCGCGACATCGGCCCCCTGTTCCTCGGCCACGGCGATGTAGAGCGCGAGGAGCCAGGGGGCGGTCGCGTTGATCGTCATCGAGGTGTTCATCTGGTCGAGCGGGATGTCCTTGAAGAGGCTCCGCATGTCGCCGAGATGGCAGACGGGCACGCCGACCTTGCCCACCTCGCCTTTGGCAAGCTCGTGGTCGCTGTCGTAGCCGGTCTGGGTCGGCAGGTCGAAGGCGACGGACAGCCCGGTCTGGCCCTTGGCGAGGTTGGCGCGGTAGAGGGCGTTCGACTTTTCGGCCGTCGAGTGGCCGGCATAGGTGCGGAACAGCCAGGGGCGGTCACGTTCGGGGCGGTCGGGCATGAGTCACCTCGGGGTAATATAATTCTTTCCCGAAAGACCTAGCCGAAAGATTGTTGCGCGTCCAGATGCTGCACTGCAAAAAGAGGGGTGGGGGTGAGCCGGTGGGCGGGACAGAGTTGCCATTGCGGCAAAGCACCCGCCGGGCCCGGGACCAGAACCCGGCCAAAAAGACCGGGCCGCAGCGCAGCACCGCGGCCCGAAAGCGTCTTGGGCTGGCGTGCGTTCACTCCGCCGCGAAGCAGTAGATCAGCCCGTCGCCGCCCGTGCCGCGCAGCGCCTCGAGCCCGCATCCGCCACGCGAGGAATGCGACGAGTTCCACGATAGCGACGGGGGTGTCTCGTCAAGGCCCATGCGGTCGTGATGGCCGACCATGCCGGCGGTATCCTCGGCGTTGCTGGTCCAGTCCTCGCAGGTCATGCCCTCGGCCACGGTGCCGTCGGGCAGCGAGCCGGTGAGGATGTCGTGGCGGTTGGGCGTGTCGCCGCGGCCGTTCACGACTTCGCCCATTTCGTTCAGCGCGGTTTCCTTCGTCAGGTTGTTGTCGTCGCTGTGCAGCTGGTCGACGCTTTCGGCGATCACGTCGCCCTTGGCGTTCATCCATGGGCCGGAGCCGATGCGGTCGCGGGCATTCTCGGTGCTGGTGGAGAGATAGGCGTGCCAGGTCTTGCCCGTAACGCCCGCCGCTTCGGCGAGGCTCGCGCAATGCGCGTCCGCCCCTTCGATACCTCCGAAATCGCCGCCGTTCCCCGGATTTTCGCTGGTGACGAAGAAGCTCATCGGGTTGTCCTGCGCAGTCGCGGCGGATCCGGCAAGGGCGATGACGGCGGCAAGGATGATGCGTTGGGTCATGTCGGGTGCCTCCCAGTTCGATTTCATTGATTTGGCGTGTCAAAGGGTAACCCAGTGGGCTCAGGTTCACAGTCCCAAAGGTTGCACAGGGCCTGTTAACCTTTGCGGAAGCGGCGCGGATACAGGAGATTTACCGCAGGCGGATTTCCTGTCACCGTCGAACCATGTTCCAGCCGGTCACGCTGCCCCTTTGGCTTTTCGTGCTGATCCTCGTCTTCGCCGGGGTGACCTTCGCGTCGCATTTCCTCTTCCCGTCGGTACGATGGTTCTTCCGTCATCGCATGGAACGGGTGGTGGCGCGGCTGAACGCGCGGCTGGAACGGCCCATCCAGCCGTTCAAGCTGATGGCGCGGCCCGACATGATCATCCGGCTGGCCCATGACCCGAAGGTGGCCGAGGCGATTGCGGCGGAGGCGGCGGTAACGGGCGTGCCGGAGACCGTGATCCTTGAACGGGCGCGGCGTTACGCGCGCGAGATCGTGCCGGGCTTTTCGGCGACAGTCTACTTCGGCTTTGCGGCGCGGGCGGCCAAGTGGATAGCGCGGCTGATCTACCGGGTCCGCATTGGCAATTTCGACGCCAGGGCCATTGGCACGATCGACCGGGGCGCAACGGTCGTCTTCGTCATGAATCACCGGTCGAACATGGACTACGTGCTTGTCACTTACCTCGCGGCGGAACGCTCGGCCTTGGCGTATGCGGTGGGCGAATGGGCGCGGGTCTGGCCGCTTTCGTGGCTTATCCGGTCGTCGGGCGCCTACTTTATCCGGCGAAAGTCGAACAATCCGCTGTATCGCCGGGTTCTGGCCCGCTACGTGCAGATGGCGACCGAAGAAGGCGTGACCCAGGCGATCTTTCCGGAAGGCGGCCTGAGCCTTGACGGCCGGGTCGGCCCGCCGAAGCTCGGGATTCTGGGTTACATCGTCGCGGGCTACCGCAAGGGGGGACACGACGTGGTGTTTGTGCCTGTATCGCTGGCCTATGACCGCGTGATCGAGGATCGGGTGCTGACCGCTGCGCATGCCAAGGGCGAACGCCGGTTCCGCGCCTCGTTCGGATCGGCGGTTTTCTTCATTGGCCGCCAGTTGCGCCGTGTCGTCACCGGGCGGTTCGAGAAGTTCGGCACCGCGTCGGTCAGCTTCGGCACGCCGCTGTCGCTCGCGGAATTCATCCAGTCGCCGCATGAGGATGTCACCGCCGAGCTTGCCGACGCGATGATGGAGCGCATTGCCCGCAACGTCTCGGTCCTGCCGGTGCCACTGATATCGGCCGCTTTTGGTGAGGATAGCGACCTCTCGCTGGAGGATCTCACCGAACGCTGCGAGGCGCTGGTGGCTCGGCTCGCCGCCGCTGGGGTGCATGTCGACCTGCCGGACGGCTCCGTTTCCAATGCCGTGGCGCGGGCGCTCAACATTCTGGGGTTGCGCAAGATCGTACGGCGCGAAGCCGGGCGGATAACGGTGCCGCCCAAGGACCACGCGCTTATCGGTTTTTACGCCGCCTCAGTCCGGCAGCATCTTTCTGCGCCTGCGACATCGGGCGTGGGGAAATCGGCAGAAGCGCCGAGTTTTGTTCATGATTGAGACATAAAATTACAAAATCAGCTATGCACACTATTGCAATATTGCGACGGCAATTCTATTCCATGCCTTGACCCCGCGTTGATTCTGCGTTGCGGCAAGGACTTCAGGAGAGGCTCATGGCTTTGGATGTTACTACCGAAATCGCGCCCTACGATGCGCCGGAAAAGGATCTCTATGAGGTCGGAGAAATGCCGCCGCTCGGCTATGTGCCGAAGAGCATGTATGCTTGGGCCATCCGCAGGGAACGGCACGGCGAGCCTGATAGCGCCATGCAGGTCGAGGTCGTGGACACGCCGGAGATCGACAGCAACGAGGTGCTGATCCTGGTGATGGCTGCGGGCGTGAACTACAATGGCGTCTGGGCTGCGCTTGGCATACCGATCAGCCCGTTCGACGGCCACAAGGCACCCTATCACATCGCCGGCTCCGACGCCTCGGGCATCGTTTGGAAAGTGGGCGACAAGGTGAAGCGCTGGAAGGTCGGCGACGAGGTTGTGGTGCACTGCAACCAGGACGACGGCGACGACGAGGAGTGCAACGGCGGCGACCCGATGTTCTCGCCCAGCCAGAGGATCTGGGGCTACGAGACGCCGGACGGGTCCTTCGCGCAGTTCGCCCGTGTGCAGGCGCAGCAGCTCATGGCGCGCCCGAAGCACCTGACCTGGGAAGAGGCGGCATGCTACACGCTGACGCTGGCGACCGCTTACCGGATGCTGTTCGGCCACCGGCCGCATATCCTGAAGCCGGGCGACAACGTGCTGGTCTGGGGCGCCTCGGGCGGGCTCGGTTCCTATGCGATCCAGCTTATCAACACCGCGGGGGCGAACGCGATCGGGGTGATCTCGGAAGAGGACAAGCGCCAGTTCGTCATGGACCTCGGCGCCAAGGGCGTCATCAACCGCAAGGAGTTCAACTGCTGGGGCCAGATGCCCACGGTCAACACGCCGGAATATGCCGCCTGGTTCAAGGAGGCGCGCAAGTTCGGCGCGGCGATCTGGGCGATCACCGGCAAGGGCAATAATGTCGACATGGTCTTCGAACATCCTGGCGAGGCGACGTTTCCCGTCTCGGTCTTTGTGGTGAAGCGGGGCGGCATGGTCGTGATCTGCGCCGGCACCACCGGTTACAACCTGACGCTGGATGCGCGCTATCTCTGGATGCATCAGAAGCGGGTGCAGGGGAGCCATTTCGCCAACCTGAAGCAGGCGTCTGCAGCGAACAAGCTGATGCTGGAACGCCGGCTTGACCCCTGCATGTCCGAAGTCTTCCCTTGGGCGGAGATTCCGGCCGCGCACATGAAGATGCGCCGGAACGAACACAAACCGGGCAATATGGCGGTATTGGTTCAGGCTCCGAGAACGGGGTTGCGCACATTCGAGGACGCGCTCGAGGCCGGCAAGAGCGGTTGAAGGGCCGAGTCACGTTCATACGTCCGCGTTTCCGGAGCGGAGGCGCGGGCGTAGGTTTTTGTCTGTTAAGCAAAATCAATACCTTAAGAGAATGCTCCCCATCATATCTGGGGAGTTGAAAAGGCAGTTTCATAAACCGAACATTTACATGCTGGAGTTGAGTATCCGCGCAACATTCCTCTTTCCGCGAGAGTCACGATGCAATACGAATGGATCTTGGACGTACTGACTGATCTCAAGGCATTCGCCAAGGTCAACGGGTTGTCGATCTTGGCCGAGCAGCTGGACGACACCTCATTGGTTGCCGCGACCGAGATCGCTCAGCTCGCGGGAGTTACAACCGGAGGGCGGACTCTGGATGCAGAAACGGCTGGCAGGCTTCATCGAGGCGCTTCAGCGCGCGACAACGCTTGAGGAACTGCAGCACGCGATTCTCGGGCTTCGACAGCATTTTGATGTCGAGCATCTGATCTATCACTCGGTCAATTCAACCGGAGAACAATATGCCGTGCTGACCTATCCCTCCCGATGGGTCGATCGCTATCTGGAAGCGGACTATGCGCGCATCGATCCGGTCGTGCAGGGCTGCTTCCGCCGTTTTCACCCCGTGGATTGGAAGAACCTCGACTGGTCGGGTCGCGGCGCGCGGACGTTTCTGGGCGAGGCGCTGGAAGCCGGGGTTGGCAATCAGGGCTACTCGGTGCCGATCAGAGGGCCAAACGGGCAGTTCGCGGTGTTCACCGTCTCGCACCGGGTCAATGACGATGCATGGCGGAAGTTCACCAACGAACACGTCGCTGATCTGATCCTGGTTGCCCATTTCGTGAACCAGAAGGCGCTCGAGATCGAGCGCGGCACCGATCTGCGGGCGCCGCAGAGGCTTAGTCCCCGGGAAATCGACGTGCTGACAATGCTCGCGACGGGGCTGAACCGGGCGCAGGCCGCCGATGGCCTGTCCATTTCGGAGCATACGTTCCGGGCCTATGTGGAAAGCGCACGCTTCAAGCTTGGCGCTGCCAACACCACGCAGGCCGTGGCGCGCGCAGTGGCCGAAGGTTTCGTCATGCTCTGACCGTTGCGTCTTGCGTAGTTCGACCGACCGCCCCGCTAGGCCCGCATTAACCCGGTTTCGCTAGGCCCTCCTGAAACGGAAGGAGGGCAGGATGCTGAAATTTCTCAGGGGCGAAGACCTTGCGCGCCATGCGCTTCTTGCGGGTTCCATGTTCAGTGACCGCGCCAGGCAGTTCCGCCATCGTCTTGGCTGGCCGGTGGATGTCGATGACCGGGGATGGGAGCAAGATGAGTACGATGCGCTGAACCCGCTCTACGTGATCTGGCAGCTAACCGACGGCCGTCACGGCGGTTCGATGCGGTTCCTGCCGACACAGGGGCGCACGATGGTGAATGAGCACTTTTCCACGTTGTGCGGTGGCGCCAGGATTGCGCATCCGAAGGTCTGGGAATGCACCCGGTTCTGCGTGGCCGGGGATGCGCCGGCGCTGACGTCGGCGGCACTGATGCTGGGTGCGGCGCAGCTCGGCGTCGGGTTCGGCCTTGCACGAGCGGTTGGGGTCTTTGACGCGCGCATGGTGCGGATCTATCGGCATCTCGGCTGGGAGCCGGCGGTGCTGGGCAGCACGGGGCAAGGGGCGGGGGCGGTCAGCCTCGGCCTGTGGGAGTTTTCCGAGGAAATCCGACACAAGATGGCGCGGAAGTCGGGCGTCGCGCCGGACCTGGCCCGCCTTTGGTTCGACGCGGCGTTCGGCGCCACCGGAGGGATTTCCGCAGCGGGTTGATCGGACGAGCAATAACGGTTTTCTCCGTCGCGATTGCACTTTAGGGTCGCCCGCATGTCCGCGCCCTCCCTCATCTTTTCCGACGATCAGGCCGAAGCCTGGGACCGTCTCTCCGATCTGCTCGGCGCAGCCGGCGTCGATCTTCTGGAAGGCACGCTCATGCCCGAAGCGACCGGCAGGGCGAGCTTGCTTGCCGTTGTCGGCAAGGCCGGGTCAGGCAAGACGATGCTGCTGGCGGCACTGACCAAGGCGCTGTCGGAGGCGGGTGTCGACCCAGTATCAGCGGATTACGAGGGGCGTCGGCGGAAGGACCGCCGCACGCTGGCTGTTCTTGCGCCGACGAACAAGGCGGCGAGCGTCCTGCGCAACCGCGGCGTGCCTGCGACGACGATCCATCGCATCCTTTACACCCCCGTCTATGACCCCGAATACGAGAAGATCGCGGAGTGGCTTGCCGGGAACGGTGAGCGGCCGGTGATCGAAGGGCTGACGGATGCCGCGCTCGACCGAGCGAAGGCTTTCTACGATCAGGTCAAGTCCATCCCCGGCGCGCTGGCGGCGGCGGGGCTGCGCGGCTCCGATTTCATCCTTGGCTGGAAACGGCGCGAAGACCCGCTGGATATCGGTTTCGTCGATGAGGCCTCGATGCTCGACGAACGCCAGCTTGCCGACCTGCGTGAGATATTTCCGACGCTCGTGCTTTTTGGCGACCCCGCGCAACTCGCGCCTGTCGGACAGTCGGGCGAGATGGTGTTCGACCGGCTGTCGGAGGGTCGCAAGCTCTACCTGCATCGCATCCACCGGCAGGAAGAGGACAATCCGATCCTCGATCTCGCCCATGCGCTGTCCGACCCTGATCTGACGTTCGAGGCGTTCGAGGCGATGGTGGCTGAAGCGGCGCGAAGGGACGAACGCATTCTCTGGTCGGAGCGGGTCGATGCGGCAATGATGGCCCGGTCGCCGGTTCTGGTATGGCGCAACCAGACGCGGATCAGGCTGATCCATGCGTTTCGCGGCGCCTATGGCGCCGAGGCGGATGCCCTGTTGCCCGGCGAGCCGCTGATCTGCGACGGAATCGAGTTGCCGCTGAAGCAGCGCAAGCGGCGCATCGACCTTGAGGCGCGCGGATTGATCAGGGGCGCGCAGGTCATCTATCTCGGCCACGGCAAGAAGGCGGGGTTTTCAAAGCTGCACGTGATCGGGGCGGAGGATCCGCAGGTTTCGGTCGCGTCGATCATCAAGATCGAACTGCCGGATGAGGAGGAGCCGTTCATCCCGTTCGCCGCGAATATGGGTGCCGTCTTTCTGCATGGCGCGGCAGTGACGATCCACAAGGCGCAAGGCTCGCAATGGGAAGACGTGCAGGTCTTTGCGCCCGATCTGTTCGTCGCGGCGCGCACCGGGAGGATGGAGGCCGGCATTCCCCTGTGGAAGCGGCTTGCCTATGTCGCGATCACCCGCGCCGAAAAGCGGCTGCACTGGGTCGTGCGCAACCGCCTGGCCCGGCCGACCGAGGCGCTGACGACCGAGGATCTGCCGAATCCGTCGCCCGTGCTGGCGCTGGCGGTTGATGAGGACTGACGCGGCGGTCAGTCGCTGACTGTGCGCCATGGGCCAGCGCGACGCAGGCGCAGCGCATTGGTGACGACGAACACCGACGAAAGCGCCATGGCCCCGGCGGCCAGCATTGGCGAAAGCAGCATGCCGTTCACCGGATAGAGCGCGCCCGCAGCGACGGGGATCAGCACTACATTGTAGCCGAAGGCCCAGAAGAGATTCTGGCGAATGTTCCGCATCGTCGCCCGCGAAAGCCGCAACGCATCGGCGACCGCGCCGGGATCGCCGGTCATCAGCACCACTTCTGCCGCCTCGATGGCGACATCGGTGCCGGTTCCCATCGCAATACCGATGTCGGCCGCGGCAAGGGCGGGCGCGTCGTTGATTCCGTCGCCGACGAACGCGACCGCGCCCCTGGCCTTGAACGTGTCAAGCGCGACCACCTTGCCTTCCGGCAAGACCTCGGCCTCGACATGATCGATACCGAGGCGGGTCGCGATGGACATGGCGGTGGTGCGGGTGTCGCCCGAGATCATCGCCGTCTTCACGCCCATGTCATGCAGCGCGGAAATGGCGGCTTTCGCGCCCGGCTTCACCGGGTCCGCGACCGCGAGTAGTGCGGCTGCCTTGCCGTCGATGGCGACGAGGATCGGGGTCTTGGCCTCTGCCGCGAGGCGCTCGGCCCCGGCCATGAACTCGGCCCGGTCGATGCCCGCCTCTTCCAGCGCCTTGGCGTTGCCGATCAAGACCGCCCGCCCGCCGACATCGGCAGACAGGCCGCGACCGGGAAGCGCTTTGGCGCCGGTTGCCTCGGCGATCGGAAGACCGCGCGCCTCGGCTGCTGCAAGAACGGCGCGGGCCAGCGGGTGTTCGGATTTCGTTTCGGCGGCCGCCGCGAGGGCGAGAACGGCATTCTCTTCGAAGCCGTCCGCGAGAAGCACATCGGTGATGCTTGGTGTGCCTTCAGTCAGCGTTCCGGTCTTGTCGAAGGCGACGATACGGGCCTCGGACAGACGCTGGAGCGCGTCACCGCGACGGAAGAGAATGCCGAGTTCCGCTCCGCGCCCGGTACCGACAAGGATCGAGACCGGCGTGGCCAGACCCATCGCGCAGGGACAGGCGATGATCAGGACGGAAATGCCTGCAACGAGCGCATGGGTCAGCGCGGGCGCCGGTCCGATGGCGAGCCAGAGGATGAAGGTGAGCGCGGCCAGCGCCATGACGGCGGGAACGAACCACAGCGTGATCCGGTCGACGAGCGCCTGAACCGGCAGCTTCGCGCCCTGAGCGTCGGCAACCATGGCGATGATCCGCGCAAGAATCGTGTCGGACCCAACCGCCGTCACCCTGAAGCTGAGCGCCGATTGGCCATTCACGGTGCCGCCCGTCACGCTTGCGCCTTTGGTCTTCTCCACCGGCGCCGGTTCGCCCGTCAGCATGCTTTCGTCAATCCAGCCGTGGCCCTCGGTGATGACGCCATCGACCGCGACCCGTTCGCCGGGATGCAGGTGGATGATATCGTCGGGCTTGAGATCCTCAACGGGAACATCGGCCACGGCGCCATCGCGCTCCACCCGCGCGGTCTTGGGGCGAAGCCCGATCAGGCGGCGGATCGCTTCGCCTGCCTGTCCCTTGGCGCGGGCTTCGAGCATACGCCCGAGAAGGATCAGCGTCACGATGGTTGCAGCCGCCTCGAAATAGACCCCGCGCGCAGCGGCCGGCAGGAGCGCGGGCGCAAAGGTCGCGACCGTGGAATAGGCGAAGGCGGCAAGACTGCCGAGCGCCACCAAGCTGTTCATCTCGGGCGCGCCACGCAGAAGTGCGGGGATGCCGTGGCGGAAGAAGACGAAGCCGGGGCCGAGTAGAATTGCGGTGGTCAGAACGAACTGGATGCGCCAGGAATTCGCCTCGCCCAGCGTGACCATGAGCCAGTGATGAAAGGCGGGGACCATATGCGTGCCCATCGCCAGCACGACGACCGGAAGGGCGAGCGCGGCTGCCAGTGCAAAGGACCGGCGCAGTGCCGCCGCCTCGTCCGCCTGGCGGTCGCGGGCCGGTGATTTCGAGTTTGCGGGCCTTGCGACGTAGCCTGCATTCGCGACGGAGGCGGCGAGCGCTTCGGCGGAAGCAACGCCGGAGGTGAACCTGACGCGAGCCGACTGGGTGGCAAGGTTTACCTCTGCCTCCGTGACGCCAGGAACGGATTTCAGTGCGCGTTCGACCCGGCTGACACAAGAGGCACAGGTCATGCCTTCGATCTCGAGCCTGGCTTCGGCATCCGCGGCCGGATAGCCCGCCAATTTCAACGCCCCGGCGAGCTTCAATGCATCCGTTGCATCGGAATGATCCACCCGTGCGGTTCCAGCGAGAAGATTGACCTCTGCCGCCTCGACGCCCGGCACGGCCCTGAGCGCGCGCTCCACGCGACCGACGCAGGAAGCGCAGGTCATGCCCTCGACGGTAAAGGTGGTATGGGTGGTCATCGGCGTTCCTTCCGGGCCTAGATGAGGTGAGCGGGGCGCGTTGTCAATTCGGCCCGATGACGCCGGCGGCCCATTGCAGGTGGCAATCTGCCTGCGCACGTGGATCTTGCCTGCGCCCCCCCGTCCTGCAGCAGGCGACGTTGCGTCAATGCAACGATTTGCGACTTAGCGGCGTTGTACTGCACGATCGGGTGAGCGAATTGCCCAAAACATTGACGAATGGCAGGATTCCATGGATGCAATGACAGGTATTTTCGATAGCGCGGCGCCATTTTCGTCTGCGGCCGCCGAGGAGAACAGAATGCTAAACCGTCGGGTTTTCATTGCGTCGGGACTGAGCGCGCTTGCGTTCGGTACTTCGGCGGGTGCTGCGCAGACCACAGAACTGATGCTGCCGGCGGCACCGATTGCCGGCCTAACGATCGCGCCCGAACTTTATCCGACGGTCATCCGCGTCAAGCGTGAGTTCGAGCCGGGCTCGATCCACATCATCTCGTCGCAGCATTTCCTCTATTTCATCGTCCGCCGAGGCGTGGCGATCCGATATGGCGTCGCAGTCGGCAAGGCCGAACTCGTCTATCGTGGCGCGGCCGTCGTGGGCAAGAAGGTTGAATGGCCAAGCTGGAAACCGACGCCCGAGATGATCGAGCGCAACCCGAAAGCCTATGCCAGATATGCCGACGGCATGCCGGGCGGTCCGACGAACCCACTTGGCGCGCGGGCGCTCTATCTCTTCGAGAATGGCCGCGACACCGCGGTGCGCATCCACGGCACGACCGAGCCGAACTCGATCGGACGATCAGTTTCGAACGGCTGCATCCGAATGGTCAATGAGCATGTCATCGACCTTTACAACCGGGTCGAGCCGGGCGCGCCGGTCATGGTCTACTGACCCGGCGGATCGGCCGACCCTTCCGGTCAGTCACCGCAGCAGCTAAGAGGGGCGCATGGCGCTTACCCTCACCTCATTGCCGCAGGTCGCCGCGCTCGATTTCGACGCGGTGATCGACGTGCGTTCGCCTGCCGAATTCGCCGAGGATCATCTGCCGGGGGCGGTCAATCTGCCGGTCCTCGATAACGAAGAGCGGGAGCACATCGGCACGATCTACAAACAGCAATCGCCGTTCCTGGCGCGCAAACTTGGCGCGGCGCTGGTCGCGCGAAACGCGGCGCGTCATCTTGAAGGGCCACTTGCCGACAAGCCGGGGGGCTGGCGACCGCTTGTCTATTGTTGGCGCGGCGGGCAGCGGTCAGGTTCGTTCGCGACCATCCTTGCACAGGTCGGCTGGCGGGTGGAACTGATCGAGGGCGGCTACAAGGCGTGGCGGAAGCTCGTCGTCGAGGAACTGCAGGAACATGCCGTTCGGTCGCCCATGGTCGTGCTCGACGGAAATACAGGCTCGGCCAAGACCGAACTTCTTGGCCTGCTGGCTTCACGCGGCCTTCAGGTGATCGATCTTGAGGCGCTGGCCAATCATCGCGGCTCGCTCTTCGGCGCGATGCCCGGGGGACAGCCGTCGCAGAAGGCGTTTGAAAGCCGGCTCGCCGTGGCTCTCGCGGCGCTTGATCCCGCGCGGCCGGTGGTGGTGGAGGCCGAAAGCTCCCGCGTTGGCGACGTTTCCCTTCCGAAACAGATATGGGCGGCAATGTGCGCGGCCCGGCGCATCCGACTCTCGGTTCCACTGGCCGTACGCGCGGACTATCTCGCGCGGGCCTATGCCGACATGACCGACGACCGTGCGCGGCTTGTCTCAGTGATCGAGCAGTTGCGAAGGGTGCATCCGGCAGAGATCATCGAGGACTGGTTGAGGTTTGTTTCCGAGGGTGCTTTCGTCGACCTCGCGGGCGGGCTGATGGAACGCCACTACGACCCGCGCTACGAAAAGCACCGCGCCCGCTTCGCGGAGGATTGTGAAACGGTTGTGGAGGCCAAGAGCCTTGATCCGGACGCACTAAGAGGGCTGGCGGAGCGGCTGGCCCAATCGGTGGATGCGGCGTCACAATTTCGGCGCTGAAGTCGCGGTCTCAGCCTTCAACCGTGAGGAACGGCGATCCTCCGGTAATCTCGCCGATGATCGCTGCGGCTTCTCCGATGCTGCGCAGCCGCCCGACAAGATCAATAGCGACATCGGACGGAACGGCGGCAAGAAGGCCGCCGGCGGTTTGCGGATCAAAAAGAAGCTCCGCGCGCGGGCCTTCCGTCAGGAACATCCGCGCCTGAGCCTGTCGGTTCGTGGGCAACAGCGTGGAGCCGTGACCAGCCGCCGCGAGTGCTTCGGCGCCGGGCAGAATCGGGACATGCGCCAACGAAATCCTCGCGGCCGCACCGGAGGCGTCGAGCAGCGACAGAAGATGTCCAGCCAGGCCGAAGCCCGTGATGTCGGTCATCGCATGGGCGTGCGGCGCCATCAGCCGCGCCGCGGCACCCTGAGACCGGGCCATCGAATCGAGCGCGCGTGCAACCACCCGCCCCGGTGCGGCGCGGGCCATCTCGGCGGCCAGGATTACCCCGGTGCCGATCGGCTTGGTCACGATCAGCCAGTCGCCGGGTCGCGCGCCTTTCTGCGTGATAGGAGGATTGGCCGAAAGCCCGGTGACCGTGAAGCCTATCGTCAGTTCCGCGCCGATGCTGGTGTGGCCACCCACGACGTCGGCCCCTTCGGCGGCGAATGCCGCATCCGCCGCCGCCATGATCTCGCGCAGGGTTTCGGTCTGAAGGCGCGGCGTCATGCGCGGCAGGATGATCTGGGCAAGCGCCACCTGCGGCCGCGCACCCATCGACCAGATATCCCCCATCGCATGAATCGCCGTGATCCTGGCGAGCAGCCAAGGATCTTCGATGAACGCGCGGACGTGGTCTGTCGTGATGACCTGATGGCCCTTGCCGTGGGTCAGCGTCGCGGCGTCGTCGCCCGGCCCCGACAGCACGTCGGGCCGCGATGGCGGCGCAAGCTCCGCAAGAGCAGCCTTCAGATCGGCCAGACCGACCTTGGCGCCGCAGCCACCGCAGAGCGGCTTGCCCTTGCCAAGCTCATCCCGCACGCCCGCTGCGACGGTTTCGGGCAGCGGCGGCGTCCGCATCTGTGGCAGGTGATGGAATTTCGCCATGAAACTGCGGTCGATCCGGTCCTTCCAGCGCCACAGCCGCTCCCCGTCAAGCGGAAGTCCCCACTTGTCGGCCACCGCCCCCTTGCCGCCGGTCGAGATCAGTTTCAGGTAGTCACGCTGAGGTCGGTAGCGCCGCAACTTCCCCTCTCCGCTCAGCGTCACAGTCAGGTTGTGCAGAAGAACGGGTGCCTGCCGCACGGCGAATACGCCGGCTTTGGGGCGAGGGGCATATGCCATGTGGGCGATATCGCCGGCGGCAAAGATAGCCGGGTCATTCGTGCGCAATGTGGCGCCGATGTTGACGAATCCCTCGGTCAGATCGAGCCCGGTATCGCCAAGCCAGCGCTGTGGCCGCGCCGCCGCCGCGCCGACAGTGAAGTGCGAAGGGACAAACCCGCCATCGGCCAGTTGCACGCCGGTTGGTTCGACGGCGACCGCCGGCGTGTTTTCGAGAAGCGTCACGCCCGAACGCTGCATATGCGCCCTGAGGGCCCGTCCTGCGCCGCTGCCGACCAGCGACAGCGCCAAGCCCTGTTCGATCACGACGATCTCGGCGCGCGAGCCGAGCCGGTGTGCCGCGGCAAGCGCAAGTTCCACCCCGGCGACCCCGCCGCCGATGATGGCGACCTGCGGCCTGGATCGGCCCGCAGCCACGCGATCCGCGAAGGTTCTCCAGGCATCCGCGAAGGCATCGAGCGGCTTGGCCGGAACTGCATGTTCCGCGAAGCCCGGCAGCGCGGGCATATCGGAGGTGATGCCGATGTCGACAGAAGCAGTATCGTATGCGACGTCCGGTCGGCCTGGCACGCGGATGCGGCGGGCCTTGCGGTCTATCCCCACAGCGCGGCCAAGGATCAGCCGCGCACCGGCAAAGCGCGCAAGCTGCACCAGGTCGATCTGAAGCGCGGCGCGCGGGTAGTGCCCGGCGATATGGCCAGGAAGCATACCGGAATAGGCTGTGGCCGGCTCGGGGCTGATCAGCGTCAGGCGTACGCCGGGAACGGGCGCCATGCCCCATTTACGCAGCACAAGCGCATGGGTGTGCCCGCCGCCGATCAAAACCAGATCACGTGTGAGCGGGATCTGAACCTGCATCACTGTCCCCTTTTGATTTTTCTAACGCCATCCGCGCGGTTTGGCGACGGCAAAGAACCTCTGGACTTGGACACGAGCGGCGGAGCGGCTACAGATCGGCAAGCTTACGCGGGGAAGGCACATGCAGCGCATTTATGTCACTGGAGCGGCGGGGTTCATCGGCTTCCACCTGACGGAGTTGCTTCTGGCCGAAGGCTTCCGCGTTCATGGCTACGATGGAATGACGGAATACTATGACGTGGCCCTCAAGCGCGGGCGCCTGACGATCCTTCAGCAACGCGAGGGATTCGGCTTCACCGAGGCGATGTTGGAGGACAATGCCCGTCTGGTGGCCGACATGGCCGCTTTCCGGCCCGACGCGGTCGTCCACCTCGCGGCGCAGGCTGGTGTGCGCTATTCGCTAGAAGCGCCGCGCAGTTACCTTTCGTCGAACATCGAAGGCACCTTCAATGTCATGGAGGCCGCCCGTGATCTGGGGGTGAAACACCTTCTTCTTGCCTCCACTTCGTCAGTCTATGGCGCCAATATCGAGATGCCTTACCGGGAAACCGACAAGACCGACACCCAGGTGTCGCTCTACGCCGCGACCAAGAAGGCGACTGAAGTGCTAAGCCATTCCTGGGCGCATCTGTATAACGTGCCGACAACATGCTTCCGCTTCTTTACCGTCTACGGACCATGGGGACGGCCCGACATGGCTCCGTTCAAGTTCACGCGCGCGATCCTTGCCGGTGAGCCGATCGACGTTTACGGCCAAGGCAACATGTTTCGCGACTTCACCTATGTCACCGATCTTGTCCGCGCTGTCCGGCTCTTGCTCGACATAGCCCCTGAGCGTCCCGCAGCGTCTGAGGCGATCGCCGACGGCGACAGCCTGTCGCCCGTCGCACCCTGGCGCGTGGTGAACATCGGCAATGGTGAAAAAGTCCACCTTGGCGATTTCATAGCGGCGATCGAGGCAGCCGCCGGGCGAAGCGCAAAGCGCAATCTGATGGAGATGCAGAAGGGCGACGTGCAGGCGACCTGGGCCGACAATGCGCTGCTGCGCGAACTGACCGGCTATCGGCCGACGACCGATATCCGCGCCGGCATGGCTTCTTTCGTTGAGTGGTATCGCGACTATTACCGCGTTTGACCGCGGGAGATTCGCCCTTGACGGGGGGCAGGGGCTGGCATACCTACGCGGCCTGAAGTGGCTAGGTAGCTCAGCTGGTTAGAGCACGTGACTCATAATCACGGGGTCGGGGGTTCAAGTCCCCCCCTCGCCACCACTCTTCCCCTGGCGCCGACGCGGTTCAGTTCTTCCGTTTCCTCTTCTTCTTCTTGCCACTGGATTTGGGTTTTTCCCGGTTTTCTGGCCCCTGAAACTCGCGTTCAAGTTCCGCGGGCGTCAACGCTGCCTGCCGGGCCATGTTGTCGCTGACCAAGAACAACATCGAATGCAGCGCAGCGGCGCGGGCATCGCCGGTCTCCGCCTCATAGGCGAGGATGCGGTCGAGATGCGGTGCCAGGAAACGCCGGCGCCGCGCGGCGAGCATGATGCGGAAGACCTCCCACGGTTCGGGCGGCGCCGTGAAGTATTCCTTGCGGTCGCCGGGCGCGCGCGCCCGCGCGATCAGCCCCCAGTCCCGCAATTCCTTCAACGCGGTCGAGACATTGGAACGTGACAGGCCAAGAACGGCGGTCAATTCGTCCGCGCACGGGGCCTGCGCCGCGCGCCAGATCGCGGAGAAACATCGTCCGGCGGGATGCGAAAGGCCGAATAGCGCGCCAACACCGGCAACCAGATCAGGGAAATCGACGGCACGCAACGCAGCAGTCCTGTTTTCCAGAATTTCTGGAAGCATAGACATCCGCAAAGGGCCTGTCGATGTGTTTACCCGAAGCCTGGTTTCACTGACCGCCGGAAATACAATCGACCAGCGCGGTCGCGAGTCCCTGCATGAGTCCGAGATAAAGCTTGGATCCCGGCGCAATGCTTCGGCCCTCCGGGTCGAGGGCAGGACCGATCTTTGCCGGTGTACCTTCGGCCAGAATGGACAGCTGTTTCGGATCCTGCCCGGTTTCGGGAAATATGCAGAGAATGCCGCCGCCTTCCAACAGGTCCCGAAGTTCGGTTAGATGCGCGGCGCCGGGGGTTGCGGCATTGCCGGACGAAATGCTGGCCGCGATCGTCAGACCGTAATGTGCCGCGAAGTACCCCAACGCATCATGCGTGACAATGAAGGGCCTCGCGCGGGCATTCGCCAGCGCCGCATCGAGGTTCTCGTCGAGCGCGGCGATGCGAGCCTGCGCCAGCGAAGCGTTGGCGCGGTAGGTTGCCGCATGTTCGGGATCCATTTCTGCAAGCGCATCGGCGATGGTGCCGATCCACAGCGCGGCGTTGTCGGGGTCGAGCCAGGCATGCGGATCGATCCCCTCATGGTTCTGGCCGTTTTCATGAGGCGCTGAAATTGGCTGCGGCAGTTCAGCCGCATCACCTTCCGGCCCGTCCGGACCGATTTCATCGAACCGCCGCAACGCAACGCCCTTGGTGCGGAGCAGCGACAGCGCGGGAACATCCGGCGCGGCAGACAGGCTGCGTTCCAGCCAAGGGGTGAGTTCCGGCCCGATCCAGACAACCAGATTGGCGGCGGCTATTGCTCCCGCCTGCGACGGCCGAAGCTGAAAGTTGTGGGGATCCGCTCCGGTTTCCAGCAGCAAGACCGGTTCGCCAAGATCTCCAAGCACCTCGGACACCAGCGCATGCGTGACCGGCATGTCGGTCACGACTCTCGGAACCTCGGCATCGGCAGATTTTGCCGACACAAGGACAAGCAGGAGGGAAACGCAGAGGCCGTATCGCATGGAACCTGTCGGGCATATTGCGGTCGAAGAACGTAGCGTTTATGTTATGTCATAACATGTCACGCTCCGGAAGCCCCATGTCCTCACCAGATGTCCAACCCGAACCCGGCCTGGCCCTTGAAGCACACAACCATGCGGATTGCTGCGGCGGCGTTCTGGCTCGGGCAGAGGCCCTGGCGGTTTCGCGCGGAGCGCGTCTGACACCGGTCAGACGCAGGACGCTGGAGATCCTGTTGCGATCCCATCGTGCGGTCGGGGCATATGAGGTGCTTGAAAAGCTCTCCGAATCCGGTTTCGGAAACCAACCCCCGGTCGCTTACCGCGCGCTTGATTTCCTCGTTGACCAAGGGCTGGCGCATCGTATCAGACGGATCAATGCCTTCGCCGCCTGCATGCATCCTGGCCACCAGCACACGCCAGCCTTCTTCATCTGCAGGAACTGCGGTTCGGTGGCCGAAGCACCCGCCGAAGCGGTCCGAAACGCGATGATGTCGGCGGCATCCGGAATCGGCTTTTCGATCGAACGGATGAATGTCGAGGCGCTGGGGCTGTGTCCTGCCTGCGAGGGGGCCGACGCATGACGCTGATCGAGGCAAACGGCCTTTCGGTCCGCCAGGGTGGAGTGACTCTGCTGAAAGGCGTCAATTTTGCCATCAGCGCAGGTGAGATCGTGACTATTCTCGGCCCGAACGGCTCGGGAAAGTCGACGCTCGTCCGCGCACTGATCGGGCTGACCGCCGCGGCCGAGGGGCGTGTCACACGACGCGCCGGACTGCGCATTGGCTACGTGCCGCAGCGGCTTCACCTTGACGCGGCGCTGCCGCTGACGGTGCGGCGGTTCCTGTCGCTGCCGCGCCAAGCGGCGAAGGCGGATGCGGAAGCCGCGCTTGTCCGCACCGGCGTTCCGGGTCTTGAAAACCGGCAGATGGCCGCGCTGTCGGGCGGGCAGCTCCAGCGCGTGCTTTTGGCGCGAGCGCTACTCGGCGAGCCCGAAATCCTCATTCTCGACGAACCGACGCAGGGGCTGGATCAGATCGGCGAAGCGGCGTTTTATAGGCTGCTTGCAGAAGTTCGGGCCGAGACTGGCGCCGCGGTTCTGATGGTCAGCCATGACCTGCACGTCGTGATGAGCGCGTCTGATCGCGTGATCTGTCTGAACGGCCATATCTGCTGCGAAGGAACGCCCGAGGTCGTGTCGGCGGCACCCGAATACCGGGCGCTGTTTGGGTTCGGCACGGGCGGAGCCTTGGCGCTTTATCGGCACTTGCACGATCATGACCATGCCGACGGCCATGAACATGGGCAGGCTCGCCAGCACGATGCGGAAGATGCCTGAAGACTTCCTGATCCGCGCCGCATTGGCGGGCATCGGCCTCATGCTTGCGGCTGGTCCGCTTGGCGCGTTCGTTGTCTGGCGGCGCATGGCGTATATGGGCGACGCGACGGCGCATGCGGCAATCCTTGGTGTGGCGCTGGCGCTTGCGACCTCAGTGCCCATCGCCGCCGGAACCGCGTTCGTAGCACTTGCGATGGCGCTGGCGGTGACAGGACTGAGCGGGCGGGGCCGGACTGCCGACACCGCGCTCGGCGTGCTGGCCCATGCGGCGCTCGCGCTCGGACTGATTGCGGTGTCGTTCCTGCCGGGCGTCCGCGTGGATCTTTCAGCCTACCTCTTCGGCGACGTGCTTTCGGTAACGCGGGGCGATCTGGTCTGGATCTGGGGCGGTGCGGTGCTGGTGCTCGGGCTCCTGATCTGGCGCTGGAACCCGCTTCTCACCGCGACGGTGAACGAGGAACTGGCGCAGGCGGCGGGCCTCGATCCGCGGCGGGAAAGGCTGATCCTCACACTGGCGCTGGCGCTGGTCGTCGCGGTGGCGATCAAGATCGTTGGCGCGCTCCTCATCGCGGCGATGCTGATCATTCCCGCCGCCGGCGCGCGCGCCTATGCCCGCACCCCCGAAGCGATGGCGGCATGGGCGGTCGCCCTCGGCATCCTCGCGGTATTGGGCGGGCTCTGGGCATCACTCAGGTTCGACACCCCGGCCGGTCCGTCCATCGTCGCGGCATCGGCCGTGCTCTTTGTCCTCAGCCTCGTTCCGCTCGGCCGCGCGCGCTAGATTCCCGCCTTGCCGGGCGCTATCAGGGCCGGAGTGAAGCGGGAAGGAGCAGGGCGCATGGCCAACCATCTCTACGATGCGCTGTTCGGGCAGCATGAGCAGAGCGGGGCGGATTTCCTGATCCTTCCCGATGGCGGACGGATCACCTTTGCGACATTCGGTGCGCGCGTCGCCGGCTTTGCCGCCGCGCTGGCCGGAGCGGGGCTGAAACCCGGTGACCGGGTCGCCCTGCAACTGGAAAAGAGTCCTGAAATGCTGGCGGCGATCCTCGGCGCGATCCGCGCGGGCATTGTCTTTCTGCCGCTCAACACCGCCTACACTGCCGCCGAAGTCGCCTATTTCGTCAAGGATGCGGGCGCGAAGCTCCTGCTCAGCGACGGCCGTGCAGAGGCCGCGCTCGCCCCGGTCGCGCGGGAATGCGGGGCGGAGCTGGCGGTCGTGAACGCCGATGGCTCGGGCGGTTTCGCCGAGGTGGCGCGGGAAGTGCCCGGGGTGCCCGCCGCGGCGCGCGGGCGCGATGACCTTGCCGCGCTGCTCTACACCTCGGGCACCACCGGCCGCTCGAAAGGCGCGATGATGAGCCACGGCAACCTTCTGTCGAACGCCGAGGTGCTGACCGGCTACTGGCGTTTCACCCAACGGGATGTGCTTCTGCACGCCTTACCAATCTTTCACACCCACGGCCTTTTCGTCGCGACCAACGTCGCGCTCCTTGCCGGGTGCCCGATGATCTTCCTGCCGAAGTTCGACACGGGCGAGGTGATCCGCCACCTGCCGCAGGCGACGGTGATGATGGGGGTGCCGACCTTCTACACCCGGCTTCTCGCCGATCAGCGGCTGACACACGATCTGGTGACCGGGATGCGGCTTTTCATCTCGGGCTCGGCCCCGCTTCTGGCCGAGACCCACCGCCAGTGGCAGGAGCGGACCGGCCACCGCATCCTCGAACGCTACGGCATGACCGAGACGAACATGAACACATCGAACCCCTATGACGGCGATCGGCGCGCGGGAACCGTCGGCCTGCCGCTGCCGGGGGTGGAATTGACGGTCCGCGACGGCGCGGGGCGCGATCTGCCGACCGGGGAGATCGGCACCATCGAGGTGCGCGGCCCGAACGTCTTTCAAGGCTACTGGAACATGCCGGCAAAGACCGCCGAGGAGTTGCGCGCCGACGGCTTCTTCATCACCGGCGATGTCGGCGTCGTCGATGCCGATGGCTATGTCACCATCGTCGGCCGGGCCAAGGACCTGATCATCTCGGGCGGCTTCAACGTCTATCCCAAGGAGGTCGAACTGGCGCTCGACGCGCTGCCGGGCGTAGCGGAAAGTGCAGTGATCGGCGTGCCACATCCCGATTTCGGCGAAGGCGTGGTCGCCGTCATCGTTCCCGAACCGGGCGCGCGGCCCGATGATGGTGCGATCCAGGCGGCGCTTGGCGCGACGCTCGCGAAGTTCAAGCAACCCAAGCATATCGCGATGCGCGCGGCACTGCCTCGCAATGCGATGGGCAAGGTGCAGAAGAACGTGCTGAGGGAAGAACTGGAGGGGGTCTTTCAGCGCCCGACGCAGGAATAGGCCTCGAACCCCGCCGCCTTCGCGTCCTTGGGCGAGTAGATGTTCCTGAGGTCGGCCATTCGGGCCTTTCTCATCCCCGCCGCGAGTCGCGTGAGGTCGAGGGCGCGGAACTCGTTCCATTCCGTCAGGATGACCACGACATCGGCACCTTCGGCCGCCGCGTAGGCGTCCTCGATCCAGGTTACACCCGGCAAGAGATGTTCGCCCTCGCGATGCCCCTGCGGATCGACGACACGCACCCTGGCGCCATTGCCCACCAGCGCAGGAACGATGGTCAGTGACGGGGCGTCGCGCATGTCATCGGTGTTGGGCTTGAAGGTGACGCCGAGCACGGCGACGGTCTTGCCGTTCACCGATCCGTCGCAAAGGTCCATGACCTTCTCGACCATCCGGCGCTTGACCTCTTCGTTGACCTTGATGACGGTCTCGACGATCTGCATCGGTGCCGCGTGTTCCTGACCGATCCGGGCCAGCGCCTGGGTGTCCTTGGGAAAGCACGAGCCGCCATAGCCCGGCCCGGCGTGAAGGAACTTGTTGCCGATCCGGTTATCAAGGCCGATGCCCTTTGACACCTGCTTCACATCCGCGCCGACCTTTTCGCAGAGCCGGGCGATTTCGTTTATGAATGTGATCTTTGTGGCGAGAAAGGCGTTGGCGGCGTATTTGATCATCTCGGCGGTCTCGAGATCAGTGAAAAGGACAGGGAAGTCACGCAGGAACAGCGGGCGGTAGACCTCGCCCATCAGCTTTTCGGCGCGTTCGGAAGTGATGCCGACGACCACGCGGTCGGGCCGCATGAAGTCGTCGATGGCAGCTCCTTCGCGCAGGAATTCCGGGTTGGAGGCAACGTCGAAGTCGGCCTGGGGTGCGGCCTTCTCGATGACCGCGCGAACGGCGGCATTCGTGCCGACCGGCACCGTCGATTTTGTCACGACAACGGCATAGCCCGTCAGCGCCTTGCCGATCTCTTCCGCCGCTGCCATGACGTAAGTCAGGTCGGCATGGCCGTCTCCGCGCCGCGTCGGCGTGCCGACGGCGATGAAGACCGCATCGGCGCCGTCGACGGCCGCCTTCAGGTCGCCGGTAAAGGTCAGGCGACCCGCCGCCACGTTCTTTGCCATGAGCACCTCGAGCCCCGGCTCGTAGATCGGCACCTCGCCGCCCTTCAGCATCTCGACCTTGCGCGGGTCCTTGTCGACGCAGGTGACTTCGTGCCCGAAGTCCGAAAAGCAGACCCCGGAGACAAGTCCGACATAGCCGGTGCCGATCATGGCGATCTTCATGAATGCGTCCCTCGCAAAATACCTGCGCCGACATGGAGCATTCGACAAGGGGCTGTCAACGCCCCGTGCCGAGTCTGGCAGCGCCCTGAGGGATCATTGCCGACAGGGCGTGCACAGTGTCGGGTGGAAAGCCGGCTTGTGCAGATTTCAGATGGCCGTCGCGCGGCGCCTTACATGCAAGCCTCGTAAAGTGCGCGCGTGTTCTCACGGGTCATCTTGACCGGATTGCCGCCACAGGACGGGTCTTCGAGCGCCATCGCGGTGAACTCATCCAGCCGGTTCGCCTCGACCCCCATCGCGGTCAGGTTGGCTGGAATCGCAAGCGAGGCGCGAAGCTCCATGATCCGGCCCCGGAATCCCTCAAACCCGCGAGCGATGCCGAGATAGGCGGCGGCGGCCCCGATCCGGTCCTCGATGGCCGCGCGATTGAAGTCTAGCACCATCGGCATGACCACGGCGTTGGTGGTGCCGTGATGGGTGCCATAGACCGCGCCGACCGGATGGCTGAGGGAATGGATTGCGCCGAGGCCCTTCTGGAACGCAACCGCCCCCATGACGGCGGCCGACATCATATGGGCGCGCGCTTCGAGGTCGCCGGGGTTGGCATAGACCTTTGGCAGGTTCTCGAACACAAGCCGCATGCCCTCAAGCGCGATGCCCTGGCTCATCGGGTGGTAATGCGGGCTGCAATAGGCTTCGAGACAGTGGGCGAGCGCGTCCATGCCGGTGCCGGCGGTGATGAATTTGGGCATCCCGACCGTCAGTTCCGGATCGCAGATCGTCACTGCAGGCATGAGTTTGGGGTGGAAGATGATCTTCTTCTTGTGTGTGGCCGAATTGGTGAGCACGCCAGCCCGGCCGACCTCCGAACCCGTCCCGGCGGTCGTCGGAACGGCGATGATCGGTGCGATCGCGTCGGCGTTCGCCCGCGTCCACCAGTCGCCGATATCCTCGAGGTCCCAGACGGACACCGTCTGGTCCTGCATCAGCGCGATCATCTTGCCGAGGTCGAGCGCCGAGCCGCCGCCGAAGCAGACCACCCCATCATGCCCACCGTCGCTGTAGGCTTTGATCCCGTCGGCCATATTCGCTTCATTCGGATTCGGATCAACTTCGGAGAACAGAGCGCGGCCGAGACCGGCGGCATCGAGGATATCCAGCGCCTGCGCCGTGATCGGCAGCGACGCGAGCGCCTTGTCGGTGACGAGAAGCGGCTTCTTGATGCCGACCGCCTTGCAGTGGTCTGCAAGCTCCTTGATGCGGCCCGGCCCGAACTTGACGGCGGTGGGATAGGACCAATTGGTGGTGGGCACAGTCATGTCGTCACCTTCTTGAGATGGTAGGATTTCGGCCGCGTAACCGAGTGGAAGCCAAGCGGGGAAAGCGCAGCACCCCGACCAGTGTCCTTGCACCCGGTCCAGCATAGAGCGGGGTCAAGATAGTCGCAGCGGTTCTGGAATACGGTTCCGGTCTCCACCAGCCGTCCCACCCGCGCGGCGCGCGCGCTGTCGCTTGTCCAGAGCGAGGCGGTCAGACCGTAGTCGCAATCGTTCATCATGGCGACGGCTTCCTCGTCGTTCCGCACCGGCATGATGCCCACGACCGGACCGAAGCTTTCCTCGCGCATCACCCGCATCTCGTGGTTGACGTTCACGAGGATCTGCGGCGCAAGGTAGGCGCCACCGTCATCCTCGGGAAAGAGCGCGGGATCGATAAGCGCCTTGGCCCCATCCGTGATCGCGTCGGCAACCTGGCTGCGGACGGTTTCGGCAAAGCGCCGGTTCGCCATTGGTCCAAGCGTCGTCGCGTGATCGAAGGGGTTGCCGAGCCTGAGGTTTTTCACCCACGCGACCGCTTTTTCGACGAAGGCGTCGTAGAGGCTCTCGTGGACATAGATCCGTTCGATTCCGCAACAACACTGGCCGGCATTGTACATGGCACCGTCCATCAGGCCCTCGACCGCGGCGTCAAGATCGGCATCGTCCATGACATAGCCGGGATCCTTACCGCCCAACTCCAGCCCGAGCGCGGTGAACGTGCCCGCCGCCGCCTTCTCCATTGCCTTGCCGCCGCCGACCGACCCGGTGAAGTTGACAAAGTCGAACGCGCGTTGACCAATCAGGTCCTCGGTCACGTCATGGGTCAGAACGACATTCTGGAATACGTCAGCCGGCACACCGGCCGCATGGAACGCCTCGGCCAGTCTTTCACCTGCCAGCAGGGTCTGCGTCGCATGTTTCAAAACGACCGCGTTGCCGGCGATCAGGGCGGGCGCCAGCGTGTTGATCGTGGTCAGATAGGGGTAGTTCCAGGGGGCCACGATGAAGACCACTCCGTGCGGCTCGCGTTCTATGCGCCGCTCAAACAGGTTGGAGTTCTCCACCACGGTCGGTCGAAGCGTTTCGGCCGCGATTTCGGCCATGTAATCGGTGCGGTCGTTCACACCACCGAACTCGCCGCCGTAGCGCACCGGGCGGCCCATCTGCCAGGCTAGCTCCTCGACGACCGTTTCCTTCATTTCGTTCAGCTTGGCGACACCGGCCTTGACGAGCGCGATGCGCTCTTCCAGCGGACGGCCGGCCCATTCATGCTGGGCTGCCCTTGCCCGCGTGACCGCCGCTTCAGCTTCGGCCAGCGTCAAAGCGGGCCGTTCGGCATAGACCCGCCCGTCGACGGGCGAGATGCATTGGATGGTCTTGGTCATGGTTTCCTCGCTTGGCGAACGCCCTCAGAGTCTTTCGAACCCACGCTTCACTTCCCAATCCGTCACCACGCGGTTCTGTTCCTCTATCTCCCACTCGGCGGCGCGGGTATAGTGGTCGACGACGTCGCCACCGAAGGCTGCGCGGAGCATTTTCGACTGGTTCATCAGCCCCGCCGCCTCGCCCAGCGTCTTCGGAATCTCGCGTGCGTTGCCGGCATGGTAGATGTCACCCTTCATCGCAGACTCAAGCTCAATCTTTTCTTCGATCCCCGCAAGCCCTGCCGCCAGAAGCCCGGCGCAGGCCATGTAGGGGTTGAGGTCGGCGCCGCCGATCCGGCACTCGACCCGAATGGCATTGGTCCCTTCGCCGCAAACGCGGAAACCGGCGGTGCGGTTGTCCAGCGACCAGACAGCCTTGGTCGGCGCGAACATGCCTACGACGAAACGCTTGTAGCTGTTGACGTAGGGCGCGAGAAGCGGCGTGATTTCGCGGGCATAGGCCAGCTGGCCGGCGATGTAGTGCTTCATGATCGCCGACATGCTGTGTTCGTCCTTTTCGTCGCGGAAGGCGGGCTTTCCGCCTTTCCACAGCGACTGATGTACATGGCTCGACGATCCGGCGCGTTCATGGCTGTACTTGGCCATGAACGTCGCGGCATGACCGTGCAGGTGGCAGATCTCCTTGACGCCGTTCTTGATGATCGCATGCATGTCGCAGGTGTCGAGCGCGTCGGAATATCTTGCGTTGACCTCCTCCTGCCCGACCTCGGCCTCACCTTTCGAGCATTCGATCGGAATGCCCGCACCCCAGAGTCCGTTGCGGATTGCCCGCATCAAGGCTTCCTCCTTCGAGGTGCCGAAGATCGCGTAGTCGACGTTATGGCGGCCCAGGGTCTGAAGGTCGCCATATCCGCTGTCGTGAATTGCCTCATAGCTGTTCTGGAACAGGAAGAACTCCAACTCCGTCGCCATCATGGCGTCAAAGCCCATCTTCTTCGCCCGCGCCACCTGCCGCTTCAGGATCGCGCGGGGGGAGACGGCGACTTCCTCGTGCGTGTGATGGTCGAGCAGGTCCGACATCACCATTGCCGTGCCTTCAAGCCAGGGCACACGGCGCAAGGTGGAAAGGTCGGGCTTGATGATGTAGTCGCCGTAACCGCCTTCCCAGCTTGCCGATCTATAGCCGGGCACCGTGTACATCTCTACGTCGACTGCCAGAAGGTAGTTGCAACAATGCGTTTCCTCCCAGGCGCCGTCGACGAAGTGCTGCGCGACGAACCGCTTGCCCATCAGGCGGCCCTGCATGTCCGGGATGCAGACGAGCACGGTGTCGATCTCGCCAGCAGCGACCGCCTTTTTCAGCGCGTCAAATGTCAGATTTGCGGGCATTCAGCCTCTCTCCCCCGTTGTGCTTCGGGGCGCGGCAGGCAGGCCGCGCCCGGTCATTATGTTGCCAACGGATCAGGTGTAGCGATAGGGGCGTCCGGCTTTTTCCATTGCCTCGTTGTAGGCTTTGAAGATGCCGACGACTTTGGCCTTAAGTTCGCTTTCCGCGGCAATCTCATCCCAGAAAACCCGGGCGGCGGCTTCGACCGTCGCCCATTCGTCATCGGGAATCGATGTCAGCTTCATCTTGGTGCCCTCGACGCGCAGCCGCGCCTCGCCGCCCCAATACCAGTGCTGACGGTAGTAGTGGCTGCTGTCAAAGCAGACTTTGACCAGTTCCTTCAAACTGTCCGGCAACTCGTTCCAGCGGTCCATGTTGGCGAAAAACGACCCGCACCAAGCGCCCGAGATGTTGTTGGTCAGGAAGTAGTTCGTCACGTCGGCCCAACCGACGGTGTAATCCTCGGTAATGCCTGACCATGCTACGCCATCAAGCTCCCCGGTTTGGACGGCGACCTCGATGTCCTCCCAAGGCAGGGTCACCGGCACGACGCCGAACTGTGCAAGGAACCGACCGGCAGTCGGGAAGGTGAAGACGCGCTTGCCCTTCAAGTCCTCAAGGCTGTTGATCGGATCCTTGGTGGCAAAGTTGCATGGATCCCACGCGCCGGCCGAGATGTGCTTGACGCCGACCTTGGAATATTCGGAATCCCAGATTTCGTTGAGGCCCCACTGGTTGAAGAGGACCGGCACGTCGAGCGAGTAGCGTGACGCGAACGGGAAGTAGCCGCCGAACACCGTCACTTCGGTGGGTGAAGCCATGCTGTCGTCATCCGACTGCACGGCATCGATCGTGCCGCGCTGCATCGCCTGGAAAAGCTCACCAGTCGGGACGAGTTGATCGGCGAAATAAAGCTCGATCTCCATCTGGCCATCGGCGATCTTGTTGAAGCTGTCGATGGCGGGTTTGATGACGTGTTCGCCAAGGGCAGCCCCGGCATAGGTCTGCAAGCGCCACTTGATCGGCGCCTGCGCGTGAACCGCGGGCGCAGCGAGCGACGCGGCACCGACCGCGGCGCCTGTTGTCAGGAACTTCCGTCTCGTTGTCATCGGTCTTACCTCCTTGATTTCGGTTTCGGTCTTTCAGACGGTTGGCCCGTCCTTGGATTATTGCTTGTAAAGCGTCTCCGGCAGCCACATCGCGATCTGTGGGAACATGATGACCAATGCGAGGGCAAGGATCATCACGCCAACGAATGGAATGATCGAACGGTAGATGTCGCCCAGCGAAATCTCGGGCGGCGCCATCGCGCGCATCAGGAAAAGGTTGTAGCCGAATGGCGGGGTCATGTAGGCGATCTGCGTTGTTATCGTGTAGAGCACGCCATACCAGATCAGATCGAAGCCGAGCGCCTCGACAAGCGGCACATATAGCGGGGCGACGATCACCAGCATTGCAGTGTCGTCAAGGAAGGTGCCCATCAGCAGAAAGGTGAGTTGCATGAGGACCAGCACTTGCCAGCGGCCAAGGCCGATATCCTCAAGAAAAAGTCCCTTCAGCGCGTCGACGGCGCGCAATCCGTCGAAGACCGCGCCAAATGCGAGAGCGGCCAGGATGATCCACATGAACATGCAGGAAATGGCGAGCGTCTGACGCGCAGAGGTTTCGAACACCGTCCAGGTCATTCGGCCCTTCACGATTGCCGCGACGGTTGCCGCCAATGCGCCGATGACCGAGCTTTCGACGAGCCGAACATATCCTGTCACAAAGGGAACCATCATGACGAGGAAGATGCCCAGAGGAAGCAGACCTGCGCTAAGAAGCCGGATCTTTTCGCGTCGCGTAACCTCGGCACGTTCCGCTTCGGGCAGGACGGGGCCAAGCTGCGGCTGAAGCTTGCAGCGGACCCAGATGTAGAGAATGAAAAGTCCGGCCATCATAAGTCCGGGGAAAACGCCCGCCAGCCACAGTTTGCCCACGGGCTGCCGCGCGATCATTGCGTAAAGCACAAGGACGACCGAGGGCGGGACGAGAATACCAAGCGACGATCCTGCCTGAATGACGCCAGTCACCATGAGTTTGTCGTAGTTGCGTTTGAGAAGCTCGGGAAGTGCGATGGTGGCGCCGATCGCCATGCCGGCGACGGAAAGCCCGTTCATCGCGGATATCAGCACCATCAGGAGGATTGTCCCGATGGCGAGCCCTCCCGGCACAGGCCCAAACCAGACGTGGAACATCCGGTAGAGGTCATCGGCGAGACGACTTTCCGAAAGGACGTAGCCCATGAAGATGAACATCGGCAAGGTCAGGAGGGGAAACCAGCCCATGAGTTTGATCGATTGCGCAAAGGCAAGGTCGTAGCCGCCCCTTTCGCCCCACAAGGCAATGGCGGCCACCATCGCAACGAAGCCGATGATTCCGAACATTCGCTGCCCGGTCATAAGTATGACCAGCATCGAGCCGAACATGAGAAGCGCGATCATGTCATAAGACATTCAAAGCTCCTCACCCTTCAGTTTCGCGATGTCTCTCAAAAGAATGACGGTGCATTGCAGGATCATCAGCGCGATCCCCAGGCACATCACGATCTTTATCGGCGCCATGTATGGCCGCCAGAGTCCGCGTCGGCGTTCGCCGTATTCCAGCGCATAGACGGTACTTTCGATCCCGCCGAACAGGAGCACGCCAAGATAGAAAAGAAGCGCGAAGATCGTGACGACATCGACGATCGCCTTGGTCCGGTCGCTCCATCGGCCGTAGAGCAGGTCCATCCTGACCGCGCTGTCCATCTGAAGCGCATAGGCGCCACCCAGCATGAAGTAGCCCACCATCAGGAACTGACCCATCTCGTCAGTCCAGATCGCCGGCGTGAGCGCGGAGCGCGCGAAGGAGCTCCACAGCATGACGGCCATCAACGCGAAGAGCAGGTACATCGCGAACCTGCCGATGCGGTAGTTCACCGCATCGACGATCCGAACATAGGCCTTTGTCCAGTTGGGCATGTCAGCTCATCGCTTTCTGTGCGGCTTCCGGGGTGATTGCGGCCAGGGCAGCGACAAGGACCGGGGCCAGTCCGTCGGCCATGGCGGTCTCGGCAACCGGATCCGCGATAAGGTCGTTGCGAATCTCGAGCATCACGCTCCTGAGCCCGTAGGGGGTAGCGTGGAGTCTCAGCGTGTGGGTCACGCCGTCGGCTGCCGAATAGGGCTCGTTCAAGCGGGCATCGAGACCGGTGAGACGCTTTGCCGCCGCAAGCACGGTATCGGCCAGGGTCGTGTCCGCGTCATGGATGATCCCGAATTCGACCATGCGCTTCTTGCCGAACCAGATGGGCGTGAAGCTGTGCACCGTGATGATGACAGGCGGATTGCCGTCGGCCAGCCGATGGGCGACCTCGGCGTGAAGCGCAGTGTGGAACGGCAGATATATGTTCTTGGTCCGGCTCCAGCGTTTGATTGCATCCATTTGGCGGTTGCCCGGAATCTCGAAGACCTCGCTCCGCGCCGGCATCGCATCAGCAGAATGCGGAGGGCGGTTGAGGTCGTAGACCAGTCGCGAAACCCCGGCATGGATGAGTGGCGCGTTGAGATTGGCAGCCAGTCGTCGGGCTACGCCAAGCGCGCCGGGATCCCAGGCGACATGCGCCTGCCGCGCATCATCGCTGACGCCCAGCACGCCGAAACCGGGCGGAAAATGATTGGATGCGTGTTCACAGACCAAAAGGAACGGCCCCGGCGCATCGCCGTTCTCCGTCGTCACGACCGGATGTGACGCGTCGCCTGCCCCCATTGCGCTGAATCCCCCCATTCGTCCCGCAAGGCTCACTTGCAGCGGCCAATTCTGTCAAGATGTTTTCTTTCATGGCATTCTTGTTACAATCGTTTCTGATGCCTTGCGATCCGGCTATTGATCGACGACGGAGGACAGTGTTGCCAACAGATCCGCGCACGATCGAACAGCAAATCCGCACCGCCTTCGACGGCCTGACACGCGCGGAGCGCCAGTTGGCCAATCACATCACCCGCCACTATCCGGTCGCGATGCTCGGCTCCATCACCGCGCTCGCACGAGCGGCTGATGTGTCGACGCCAACTGTGGTGCGGCTGGCGCAGAAGCTGGGTTACAAGGGCTATCCCGATTTTCAGGCGGTGGCGCGCAACGAAGTCGAGGAACGCCTGATCTCGCCGATCGCCAAGCACGACAGATGGGCCGGCGGGGTGCCCGACACACATATCCTCAACCGCTTCGCGGATGCCGTGGTCGGCAATCTTCAGGCGACGCTGAACCAGATCGACCATGCGGAGTTCGACGCGGTGGCGGCGCTGATGGCCGACCGGGGGCGCAACGTTTTCGCGATGGGCGGGCGGATCACCCACGCGATGGCGGACTACTTCGTCACCCAGATGAGGGTCATGCGGCGCGATGTGTCGCTGATCTCGGAGTTGTCGAACGCCTGGCCTCCGGCGCTTATCGACATGGAGAAAGGCGACGTGCTTCTCGCCTTCGACATCCGCCGGTACGAGAACAGCATTCTCACGCTCGTTGAAATGGCGGCCGATCAGGGTGCTGAGGTGGTGCTGATCACGGATCAGTGGGTGTCGCCCGCCGCCGAACGGGCGCGTTACCGGCTGTCGGCGCATATCGAAGTGCCGTCGGCCTGGGATTCGACCATCGCGATTCAGGTCTTGGTGGAGACGCTGCTTGCTGAGGTGCAGAGTCTGACATGGGATCACACACAGGCGCGGATGAAGCGCCTTGAAGACCTCTACGCGCGCGCCCGGTTCTTCCGGCGGTCGAAGTGACCGCGGTCAAGGCGTCCGAAGCCAGTTGGCGGTGAAGCGGATTTCCGGGCACCCGGTGAATGCTCCGAGCCTTGCAAGTTCCGCTTCGATCCGAGCAAGTCGACCGGCCCCCACGGGAACGCCCGTTTCCGGCCAGAAAGCCCTGATGGCGAGCGCGCCCTCGGCGCGCTGACACCGCGCGTCGATCCGCCCGATCAGCCGGTCGCGCTCCATCACCGGAAAGACATAGTAGCCGTATTGCCGCTTCGGTTCGGGGACGAAGACCTCGATCCGGTAGCGAAAACCGAATAACCGCTCGGCCCGATTGCGGTCACGCAGCGCCGGATCGAAGGGCGACAGGATGCGGACGCGGCCGGAAGGTTCGGCAACCGCAGCGGCCTCCTCAAAGACATCCGCGCGGGCAAAACACCGCCTGAGGCTTCCGTCGTGGGATGCGACAGCGATCTCGATGATTTCGCCCTTTGTCAGCGCATCCGCGCACCAGTCCTTGGCTTCGTTCGGCGTGACCAGATCCCAGAAAGCGGCGATCTCGCCCGAGGTCGCGAAGCCCAAGCGGTCGAGTGCGGCGTTGCATGCCCAGTCGACGGTTTCCTCCTCCCCCGGATGGGCGAGGGTGTGTTCGTCCGGAAGCACCCGTTCGGTCAGGTCGTAAACCTTGGCGAAGTTGCGTCGGTGACAGACAGACAATTCTCCGGTCCGCCACAGGAACTCCAGCGCCGTCTTGGACGGATGCCATTCCCACCAGCCGCCCTTGCCGCGCGCCTCGTCCTCGCCGACATCCCCGGACCCGGCAGGACCGCCCGCGTGTACATGGGCGCGCACGTCTTCGACCTTGTCGTGGAATTCCGATCCATGCCAGTCGGCCCAGCGGGCGCGGATGCGTGCCGCATCCCGGGCGAAGCGCAATCTCCAGTAGCGGAAGAACTCGGTCGGGATGACAGAGGCATCGTGGGTCCAGTGTTCGAATAGCGTCCGGTCGCGTTCGAGGAGCGGCCTAAGGTTTCCGGGACGATAGCTTTGTCGTCGCGACCACAGGATCATGTGATGGGCGCGTTCGACCGTGTTGATGCTGTCCACCTGCACGAAGCCGAGCCGATGGATCAGCGCCAGAAGATCGTCGCCGCGCGCATTGCCGGACGGCGGTTCGACTAGGGCGTGGCGGTCCAGGAACAGCCGCCGCGCAGCCGGGTTCGGCAGCACCGGAAGGATCATTTTCCCCAGGTCCGCTCCAGCAAAGCCAGCCAATTCTCATGGGCGATCTTGCGGATCAGCCCGTCGCCGTAGCCGTGAGCAGCGAGGGCGTCGAGCAATCGAGGCTGGCCGGTGACGTCGCCTATGTCGCTTGGCACGGTAGCCCCGTCGAAGTCAGAACCGAGCCCCACGCGATCCTCGCCCAGCTTTTCGATCAGGTGGTCGAGATGGCGCAGAATCGGTTCCCATCCGTCGAAGGGCGACTTGCGGCCGTCCTCGCGCAGGAAAACTGTCGCGTAGTTCAGGCCGACCATGCCGTCGGTGGCGCCGATCACTTCAAGCTGCCGGTCGGTCAGATTTCGGGTCGATGGGGTGACCGCGTAGGCGTTGGAATGTGTCGCCACGAGCGGGGCGTCCGAAATCTCGGCGACATCGTTGAAGCCGTTTTCGTTCAGATGGCTGAGGTCCAGCATGATCTTCAGCGCATTGCATTCGCGCACGAGCCGCTTGCCGGCCTCGGTCAGCCCGGGTCCGGTGTCGGGCGTGCCGGGAAAGCGGAAGGGCACGCCGTGGCCGAAGACCGTCGGCCGCGACCAGACCGGCCCGAGCGAACGCAGACCGGCGGCGTGCCAAAGGTGCAGCGCGTCCAGATCCTCGCCGATGGCTTCGGCACCCTCGAAATGCAGGATTGCCGCGATCTTACCCGCCTCCATCGCCGCACGGATGTCGGCTACGCTGCCACAGATCGCGAGCGTTCCGGTCCGCTCCATCCACATGAGATGCCCGATCATCGCCGCTGCGACCGGCATGGCCGCATCGGCGGCGATAAGTTCCGGCAGCCGCATGTCGTAGGGAGGCGCGTCCATGATCGCCTCGCGGTCAGGCGCGTCATGTGCCTCGGGGGAGGGGATATAGACCGCGAAGAAGCCGCCCGCGAAACCGCCCTTCTTCATCCGCGGCAGGTCGAGATGGCCCTTGCCCTCGCCCTTCAGCCAGATCGTTTCACGCCTGCCCGGGTCGCGCAGCAGTCGCAGGAGAAAATCGTTGTGGCCGTCGAAAACGGGAATCATGGTGCCTCTGCAGGAGTATAGCCCTCGGAAGCCGAGAGCAGCTTTCGGGTATATTCGGTTTCCGCACGGTGTGCCGCCAGAGCCTGGCTCGTCAGTTGCTCGACCGCAAGGCCGTGCTGCATGACGATCAGCCGGTCGCACATGTGGGCCACCACCGCCAGATCGTGTGAGACCATCACATAGGTCAGCCCCCGCTCGGCCCGGAGCCGGTCGAGAAGGTTGAGCACCTCGGCCTGGATCGACGCGTCGAGGGCCGATGTCGGCTCATCGAGAAGCAGCACCGAAGGTTCGAGGATAAGCGCACGGGCGACCGCGACGCGCTGGCGCTGGCCGCCCGAAAGCTGGTGCGGATAGCGGAAGCGGAATTCGTGACCGAGCCCGACATCGCGCAGCGCCTGTTCGATCCGCTCCTCGCGCCGGTCGAAGCGGTGGATGGCCAGGGGTTCGCTCAGCACCCGGTCGATCGGGTGGCGCGGATGCAGGGAGGCGTAGGGATCCTGAAAAACCATCTGCACGCTGCGGAAGAAAGCGGCGCCGCGGGGCGATCCGAGCGGTGCGCCGTCGAGCGCGATCTGTCCCCTTGTCGTCGGGGCAAGTCCGCAGATCGCGCGCAGGACCGTCGACTTGCCCGAGCCGCTTTCACCGACGATGCCGAAGCTTTCCCCCGGCGCCACCGCGAAGGAGACGCCCCTGACGGCATGCACCGTGTCGCCGCCGCGATGGAAGGTGACGTGCAGCCCATCGACGGAAAGCTTCACCTCGCCCATGCGGCATCCCTTTCCAGCACCGGCAGCGGGCGGATGCCGCCCTCGATCTTCGGCAGGCAGTTCATCAGGCCGCGCGTGTAAGGGTGCTGCGCTTTCGACAGCTCGCTCGCCCGCAATTCCTCGACCACGTGGCCGGCATACATGACCAGAACCCGGTCGCAGAAGGACGAGACCAGCCGAAGGTCGTGGCTGATGAAGATGAGCCCCATCCCGCGTTCGCGCACCAGCCGGTCGAGGATGCGCAGCACCTCGACCTGCACCGTCACGTCGAGCGCCGAGGTGGGTTCGTCGGCGATCAGGAGGTCGGGCTCAGTGACCAGCATCATCGCGATCATCGCGCGCTGGCCCATGCCGCCCGACAATTCGTGCGGATAGGCGCGGAACACCCGTTCCGGGTCGCGGATCTGTACCGCCTCGAGCATGGCGAGCGCGCGGTCCTTCGCCTCGCGCCGGGTCTCGTCGGCGCCGAACTTGAGGGCTTCGAGAAGCTGGCGGCCAATGGTCATCACCGGATTGAGCGAGAACTTGGGGTCCTGCATGACCATCGTCATCCGGGTGCCGCGGAGCGCGCGCCATGTGCGGGCCGTGGCGCGTCTGAGGTCGATGCCGTCGAATTCCAGCCGCCTGGCCACCGCCAGCCCGGGCGGCGGCGTCAGCCCGAGAATCGCGCGCCCCGTCTGGCTCTTGCCCGAGCCGCTTTCGCCGACGATACCGAGCCGTTCGCGGCCCAGCGTGAAGCTGACGCCGCGCACGACCTCGGACGGGCCCTGACGGGTCGGGAAGGTCACCCGCAGGTCTTCGACAGTCAGCAGATCGCTCATTTGCGGGCCTTCGGATCGAGAACGTCGCGCAGCCCGTCGCCAAGAAGGTTGAAGCCGAGCGAGACGACGAAGATGGCGATGCCGGGCATGGTCGCGACCCACCACTGGTCGATCAGGAACCGCCGGCCCGCTGCGATCATCGCGCCCCATTCCGGCTGCGGCGGCTGTGCGCCAAGGCCGAGAAAGCCAAGGCCCGCCGCCGTCAGGATGATCCCGGCCATGTCGAGGGTCACGCGGATGATGACCGACGAGAGGCAGAGGGGGGTGATGTGGCCCCAGAGGATGCGCGTATGCGACGCGCCCTGGAGCCGGGCCGCGTTGATGTAGTCGGTGTCGCGGATGGTCAGCGTCTCGGCCCGGGCGAGCCGCGCATAGGGCGGCCACGAGGTGATGGCGATGGCGATGATCGCGTTCTCGATGCCGGGGCCGAGGGCGGCGACGAAGGCCAGCGCGAGGATGAGGCGCGGGAAGGCGAGGAAGATGTCGGTCACGCGCATCAGGATGGTATCGACCCAGCCGCCGAAATAGCCCGATGTCGTGCCGACCAGAAGGCCGATCGGGGTCGCGATCACGGCGACGAGAACCACGACCATCAGCGTCAGGCGCGAGCCGTAGATGATGCGGCTGAAGATGTCCCGCGCAAGGTCGTCGGTGCCGAAATAGTGGTTGCCGGTGAAGGGCGGCAGGAAGCGTTCGGTCCGCAGATCGCCGCCCAGAACCGGGTTGTAGGGGGCGATTGCGTCGGCGAAGATTGCGATCAGGATCAGCGCCAGCACGATGCCGAGACCGACCATGGCAAGCCAGTTCGAGCGGAAGGTAAGCCAGGTCCGATAGGACTGACCAAGCCGTGCCTGACGTCGGGAGGCTGGCCGGTCGGTGAGAAGCCACTCTCGGCGGGTTGTGGTCATGTCTGCCTCCTGACACGCGGGTCGAGGAGATTGTAGAGCAGGTCGGATAGCAGGTTCAGCCCCACGAAGATCACTCCGATGACAAGCGTGCCGCCCAGCACCGCGTTCATGTCGGCATTCTGGAGCGAGTTGGTCAGATACTGGCCAAGCCCCGGCCAGGCGAAGACGGTTTCGGTCAGGACCGAGCCTTCGAGCAAGCTGGCATACGAAAGCGCCACCACCGTCACCAGCGGCACGGCGGCGTTCCGCAGCGCGTGGACCCAGATGATGCGCCATTCCGGGACGCCCTTGACGCGCGCGGTGATGACATATTCCTGCGCCAGTTCGTTGAGCATGAAGCTGCGCGTCATCCGGCTGATATAGGCCATGGAAAAATAGCCCAGAAGCGACGCCGGCAGGATGATATGGGAAAAGACGTTGCGGAAGGCGTCCCATTGCCCCTGCATGGCGCTGTCGAGCAGCAAGAGCCCAGTCTTGGGCGTAATCGCGTACTCATAGCTGATGTCGATCCGGCCCGGCCCGGCAACCCATTGCAGTCGCGCGTAGAAGACCAGAAGCCCCAGGAGACCCAGCCAGAAGATCGGGGCGGAGTAACCGATGAGTCCAAGGACGCGCACGACCTGATCGGTGAACTTGCCTTGCCGGACCGCAGCGAGCACGCCGACCGGAATACCGACGAGTGTGCCGATAAGAATTGCTACTGTCGCAAGCTCAAGCGTGGCCGGGAAGACGCGCCTGATGTCATCGACGATATCGCGCTTGGTCAGAAAACTCTGCCCGAAATCGCCGGTCAGAACCTTTTGGAGATAGATCCAGAACTGCTCGTAGATCGGCCGGTCGAGCCCCAGTTCGACATAGACGCGGTCATAGACCGATTGCGGCGCACGGTCGCCGATCACTGCCAGCACCGGATCGACTGGCACCACGCGGCCGATCAGGAAGGTGACGACCAGCAGCCCCAGGAAGGTCAGCGCGACCTGCAAGACCAGCTTGGCCAGCTTCCAGAGAAACGGCAGGAGGACGCCGTTGCGCCCTCCGCCGGTTGCCGCGTCGCTCATGTCAATCCTTGGTCACATGGGCGTAGTTGTTGTCATTGAACGACGGTCCGACGATGAAGCCGTTGACGTTCGACCGCATTGCGCTGACCTCGATCTCCTGGAACATGATCACGAAGGGCGATGTCTGCTGATGCTCCTTCTGGATCTCGATGTACATTTCGGCCCGCTTGGCCGCATCGCCTTCCAGTACCGCAGCGTCAGCCTGTGCGGTCATTTCCGGGATGTCCCAGCTATTGCGCCAGGCCAAGGGCTTCGATGCCGCATCGTCGGAGTTGTCCGGGTTGCGCGCGAAGGTATCGGCATTGGTGTGCGGGTCCTGGTAGTCCGGTCCCCAGCGGCCGATATAGATGTCGTGGTTGCGCGCCCGGTACTTGGTCAGCGTCTGCTGGCCGTCGCCCGGGATCAGTTCCATGTTGATGCCGGCTTCGGCCATCGTCTGCTGGATCGCCTGGGCGATTCCGGTAATCTCGGGCGTGTTGCGGGTATCCATCGTCACGCTGAAACCGTCCGGCAAACCGGCTTCGGCAAGAAGTTCCTTGGCCTTCGCCACATCGAGCGAGAACGGGTTGTCGTTCAGCGCACCCAGGAACCCTTCGGGCAGGAAGGCCTGGTGGACCGTGACCTTGCCCTTCATGATCGTGTCGGCGATCGCCTGATAGTCCACCAGATACTTCATCGCCTGACGCACTTCCGGCTTCGCCAAATTCTCGTTCTTCTGGTTGAGGCCCATGTAGTAGATCGACCCCTTAGGGCCTTCCTGGATCTTGATGTCCGGATTGCCGCGCACGGCGTCGATTTCTTCGGCACCAAGCGAGCGGGCAATGTCGATGTCGCCCTGTTCCAGCAGCAGACGTTGCGTGGAGCCTTCCGGAATGTGACGGTAGATGACGCGCGCCATCGGCGTCGGGTCGCCCGAATAATTCTCGTTCCGCTCCATCACGACGGCCTCGTTCGCGCGCCATTCGCGGATCGTGAAGGGGCCGGAGCCCGCATAGTTGGTCTTCAGCCATTCATATCCGAAATCGCCGTTGGCCTCATGCTCCATCACGAGCTTCTTGTCGACGATGAAGCCGACCGTCGCGGTCAGGCAGTACAGCACCAGCGTCGGCGCGTAGGGCTTGTCCATCTTGAACTCGACGGTGTCATCCCCGGTCTGCACCACCATCTCATCGACGTTGTCGGCGTTCAGTCCGAACTGGGTGAGGATGAATGCCGGCGACTTGTCGAGCTTGACCGCGCGGGTCAGCGAAAAAACCACATCCTCGGCCGTGATCTCGTTTCCGGAGGCAAATTTGCGGCCCGGTTTGATCTTGAAGCTGATCGACATGCCATCAGCCGCAACTTCCCAGCTTTCGGCAATCTTGCCGTAGATGGCCGTCACGTCATTCGGATCGTAGCCGATCAGACCTTCATAGCTGTTGCCCGCGATTTCCGAGGCCGTGAACTCGAATATCTCGGCCGGGTCGAGCGTGATGACGTCGTCGATCGCCCAGGCCTGAATCAGGGTGTCAGCGGGTGTTTCCGCCTTCGCCGCGGGCGAAGAACAAAACGCAAAGGCCGCGACCGTGGCGGCAAGGAGTGTGCGACTGTGCAGCATGGAAGCCTCTCTGTTGCAGATTATCGTTGTTCTGGTGCGTCGCGTTCTGTCCCGAAGGCGCGCGGCACTGCGACGATTAACCGCTTGGTCAAATAGTGAGTCAAGGACATTCGGGCCCTGACGGCCAATGCGATCAACGTCTTGACCGCCGCGATCACCAAAGCGACTGTGCGGTTCCAAGGCAAAAAGGAGGCGATGATGAAAATTGTGCGCTACGGACCGAAGGGCGAGGAGCGTCCGGGCCTGATCGACGCCGCGGGGCGGGTCCGTGACCTGAGCGCGCATACGCCTGACATTGCAGGCGCGGCTCTCTTGCCCGAAACGCTCAAACGCCTTTCCTCGATCGTCCACGACGACCTGCCGGTCGTTCCGGGCCGCCCGCAGAAGGATTTGCGGCTTGGCCCCTGTGTCGGCAGTGTCGGAAAATTCATCTGCATCGGGCTCAACTATGCCGATCATGCCGCCGAAGCCGGCATGCCTGTTCCAGAGGAGCCTGTCATCTTCAACAAATGGACCTCGGCGATAACGGGGCCGGATGACGATGTCATCCTGCCGCGAGGGTCACAAAAGACCGACTGGGAGGTCGAGCTGGGCATCGTGATCGGTCGCGGTGGCGTTTACATCGAGGAAAAGGACGCCCTCGCGCATGTCGCTGGCTATTGCATCGTCAACGACATTTCGGAACGCGAATACCAGATCGAGCGTGGCGGCACCTGGGACAAGGGCAAGGGATGCGACACATTCGGCCCGATAGGCCCCTGGCTCGTGACACCGGACGCGCTGGCCGAGGTTGGCAACCTCGGCATGTGGCTTGACGTCGATGGCAAGCGGTTTCAGCAGGGCTCCACCGCGACGATGGTTTTTGGCGTGGCTAACCTGATTTCCTATGTCAGCCGCTTCATGTCGCTGCAGCCGGGTGATGTGATCTCGACCGGAACCCCGCCGGGCGTCGGGATGGGTCAGAAGCCGCCGGTCTATCTAAAGGGCGGCGAAGTCATGCAGCTGGGCATCGAGGGACTTGGAGTTCAGACACAGCGAGTGGTGCGGGGCTGAGCACGCCGGTTCAGGCGGGCTCCACCAATTTCCCCGCCTTCACGAGCGGCCCAGGGAAGTGACAGGCCACGGCATGCGCGGCGCACGTCAGTTCCGGAACGACGTCGGCGCAGCGCGCCTCGGCGCGCGGGCAGCGGGTGCGGAACACGCAACCGGACGGCGGGTTGAGCGGTGAGGGCAGATCGCCCTCAAGGGGGATCATGACCTTGTCGCGCTCCGACACCGGATCGGGGATCGGCACCGCCGACAAAAGCGCCTGCGTGTAGGGATGCTGCGGCTCGGAATAGAGGTCATGGCTGGTCGCCACCTCCATCGTCTTGCCGAGGTAGAGCACCATGACCCGGTCCGAGATATGCTTCACGACGCTGAGGTCGTGCGCGATGAAGATCATCGACAGGCCGAGATCGCGTTGCAGTTCGGCGAGCAGGTTGATCACCTGCGCCTGAATCGAGACGTCGAGCGCCGAGACCGGTTCGTCGCAGATCAACAGCTTCGGTTCGACGATCAGCGCGCGGGCAATGCCGATCCGCTGGCACTGGCCACCGGAGAATTCGTGCGGATAGCGATTGATCTGGTTCGGCAGAAGACCGACCCGGTCCATCATCTGCTTCACCTTGGTCTTCACATCGTCCCGCGAGAGGTTCGGACGGTGCGTCCTGAGCGGCTCAGCGATGATCTGACCGACCGTCATCCGTGGATTGAGGCTCGCCAGCGGGTCCTGGAACACCATCTGGATATCGGCGCGGTATTTGAGCATCTCGCGCCTGGAGAGCGAAAGCAGATCGGTCTTGCCGTGCCAGATCGCCTTGCCGGTCGCCGGAACCATCTGGACCAGTGCGCGGGCGAGCGTGGACTTGCCACATCCGGATTCGCCGACAATGCCAAGGGTTTCCCCGGCGAAAAGTTCAAAATTCACGCCACCCACGGCATGAAGCTTGCGTGGCGGGGTCCAGGGCATGTCCCCTTCGCTGCGCAGCAGGAACGTAACTCGCAGATCCTCGACCCTGAGTAGTGGCTCGGTCATGCCAACTCCTCCACCTTTCGGTTGCAGGCGCGCTTGCGGCCCGGCTCGAATTCGGTCAGCGGTGACAGGTATTCAAGGCAATCGTCGCCCGCATAGTCACAGCGCGGCGCGAAGGGGCAGCCTTTCTGCTCGCGCGTCATGTTCGGCGGTGCGCCGGGGATGCTGTCAAGTTCCTCGCCCTCCTGGTCGACGCGCGGGATGGCGCGCAAGAGCCCGCGCGTGTAGGGGTGCGACGGCTGCTGGAACAGCGGGTCAACCGGGCTTTGCTCCATCACCTGACCGCCGTAGAGTACAAGGACCTCCTCGCAGAAGCCGGCCACGACGCCAAGGTCGTGCGTGATCAGGATCGTCGCCATGTGGAAATCGCGCTGAAGGTCGGCAAGCAGCGTCATGATCTGCGCTTGCACCGTCACGTCGAGCGCTGTGGTCGGTTCGTCGGCGATCAGAAGCTCGGGCCGGCAGAGCAGAGACATCGCGATCATCACGCGTTGCCGCATCCCGCCGGAGAATTCGTGCGGGTAAAGCCTGATGCGGCCCTTTGCATCGGGGATCTTGACCGCGTCGAGCATTCGGACGCTCTCGGCCACCGCCGCCGATTTCGACATGCCCTTGTGATGGACAAGCACCTCGGCCATCTGGTCCGAGACGCGCATGTAAGCGTTGAGCGACGTCATCGGATCCTGAAAGATCATGGCGATGTTGTTGGCGCGGATCGGATTGATGACCGCCGGCGGAGCGTTCAGGATTTCCCGGCCGTCGAACATCACCGATCCCCGGGCACGACCGTTCTTTGCCAAAAGCCCCATGATCGAGAATGCGAGCTGGCTCTTGCCCGAGCCGCTTTCGCCGACGATGCCGAGTGTCTTGCCCTTGTCGAGGGACAGGGAGACTCCGTTCACGGCGTTGACGGTGCCATCAGGCGTGTCGAAGCTCACCCCGAGATCACGGATTTCCAGCAAGGCCATGTCAGCGGTCCTTCGGGTCGAGCGCGTCGCGCAGGCCGTCGCCGACAAAGAAGAAGGCGAAGAGCGTCATGACGAAGAACAGAAGCGGATAGCCGAGTTGCCAGAGCGTGCCGTAGTAGATCGTGCGGGCGCCCTCGGCGATAAGCGCGCCGAGCGAGGTCAGCGGCTCCTGTACGCCGAGGCCGAGGAAGGAGATGAAGCTTTCGGTCAGGATCATCTCGGGCACCAGAAGCGTCGCATAGACCGCCACGATGCCCAGCAGGTTCGGCACTATATGACGCAGGATGATGATGAATGTCGGCACGCCGGTCGCCTGCGCCGCCTCGACATATTCCTTGTGCTTGAGGCTGAGCGTCTGGCCGCGCACGATCCGCGCCATGTTCAACCAGCTCAGAAGTCCGATGCCGAGGAAAAGCATGAAGATCGACCGGCCGAACATGACGAGCAGCAGGATGATGACGAACATGAACGGAATCGCCAGCAGGATGTCGACGATCCGCATCATGATCTGGTCGGTGCGCCCGCCGACATAGCCCGAGATCGCGCCGTAGAGCGTTCCGACGACGACCGCGATGACCGACCCTACGATACCGACCATGAGCGAGATGCGCGTACCCTGGAGCGTGCGAGAGAACAGGTCGCGGCCAAGATCGTCGGTGCCGAAATAGTGACCGTTCGACAGCGAAGGCCCGCCAAGCTGCGCGGCCTGCCCCATTACGGTGAAGTCAATTTCCTCGTTCGACCACACCGCGAGGGCATCGCCGAAAAGCGCGAGCATCGTGATGATGCCAAGGGTGACCAGGCCGGCGACCGCCGCCTTGTTGCGCAGGAAGCGCCTGCGTGCGTCGACCCAGGGCGAACGGCCCTTGACTTCGGCGGCAGCGAGCCGGTCGCCAAGATTCTTCATCTTTGTTGCTTGAACGACCATGACTCAGTACCGGATTTTCGGGTCGATCCACGCGTAGAGTACATCGACCACGAGGTTGAAAAGGATGGTGAGACCGCCGACCAGGATCGTGACGCCAAGCATCACGGCATAGTCGCGGTTCAGCGCTGAATCGACGAAGCTCTTGCCGATCCCGCCGGTGGAGAAGAAGAAGTCCACGACGACCGACCCGGTGATCATCGTCACGAAGGCCGGGCCGAGATAGGACAGGACGGGCAGGAGTGCGGGCTTCAGCGCGTGCCGCATGATCACCTTTTTTTCGGGCAACCCCTTGGCGCGGGCGGTACGGATGTGGTTGGAGGTCAGCACCTCGAGCATGGAAGCGCGGGTGATCCGCGCGATCGATGCCATGAACGAGGTCGAGAGCGCGATCACCGGCATGACCATGTATTGCCACTGGCCATGCTCCCAACCGCCGCCGGGCAACCATCTGAGCCAGAACGTGAAGACGAGAAGCAGGATAGGGGCCATGACGAAGTTCGGCAGGACCTGCGCCCCGATCGACACACCGACCGCAAGATAGTCCAGCCAGGAATTGTGGTAGATCGCTGCGGAAATGCCGAGCGTGACACCGATCACCACGGCCACGAGGAAGGATATCGAACCGTAGCTCAGAGTGACCGGGAAACCCTGGGCGATGATCTCGTTCACGGTGCGATCCTTGTAGATGAAGGACGGTCCAAAATCGAAATCGGTGACGATGCCGCCGATATAGGACAGCATCTGGCGCCACATCGGCTGATCGAGGCCGTATTTTGCGTTGAGATTGGCAAGAACCTGCGGCGGAAGCGCTCGTTCCTGCGTGAACGGTCCTCCAGGGGCCGCGTGCATCAGCATGAAGGACAGGATGATCAGCAAAAGCAGCGTCGGCACAGCGATAGCCAGTCGCTTGAGGATGAATGCAAACATTTCGGTTATCCGACCGGAATGGGTGGGGCGCGCCGAAGACGGCGCGCCCCGGATGCCGCTTAGTTGGCGACGCGATACATGTCCTTGAGATACCAGTTCTGCATCAGGTTGTTGAGGCTCATGCCGCGCATGTCGGGCTTGATCATCTCGACCTTCGTGTACTGGTAGATCGGCGCGAACGGCATCTCGTCCGCAAGGATCTGCTCGGCCGCCTTGTACATCGGATTCGGATCGGCCGCCGTCTTCGAATCCTTCATCAGCTTGTCGTATTCTTCCGAGAAGAACTTGCCGTTGTTGTGGCCCGAATAGCTGGTGAAGAGGTCCAGGTAGGTCGACGCTTCGTTGTAGTCGCCGCACCAGGCATAGCGGGCCACCTCGAAGTCCTGGTTCTGCATCTTGTCGGTGTGAACCTTCCACTCCATGTTGTTGAGCGTGAGGTCGACGCCGATGCCCTTCCAGAATTGCTGCACGGCGATGGCGATCTTCTTGTGCGCCTCCGACGTGTTGTAGTTCAGCGTCAGCTTCAGGGGGTTGTCCGGTCCGTATCCGGCCTCGGCGAGCAGTTCCTTGGCCTTCGCGGTGCGCTCTTCCTGGGTCCAGGTCGCATAATCGATCTCGGGCATCTCGAAGCCCTCGGTCGCGGCATGCGTCCAGTTGTAGGACGGCGCCTGCCCGCCCTGAAGGATGTTGTTGACGATGATGTCCCGGTCGATCCCGTAGGACAGCGCCTTGCGGACGCGAACGTCCTGCAGCGCCTCCGGCCCCTTGTCCTTGTCGAGGTTGAACATGTAGATGTATGAGCACGACTGCGGCACCGAGACGGCCTGGTCGGGATACTCTTCCTTCAGGCGCGGATACTGCCCAGCCGGGATCTGAACCCGATCAAGCTCGCCCGCAAGATAGCGCGTCAGTGCGGCATTCTCGTCGTTGATCGTCAGCGCTGTGACCTTGGTCAGAACCGTATGCTCGTTGTCCCAGTATTCCGGGTTCGGTTCCATCACGACCTTCTCGCCAAGGATATGCTCCTTCAGCAGATAGGCGCCGTTGCCGACGAGATTTCCGGGCTCGGTCCACTTGTCGCCGAACTCTTCGATCACCTTCTGGTTGACCGGGAAGGTGGAGGCATGAGTCAGCATTTTCGGGAAGTAGGGCAGGGGTGCCTCGATCTGCACCTCGAAGGTGTGGTCGTCGACGGCCTTAACGCCCAGATCGTCCACCGGCATCTCGCCGGCGATGATCTTGGCGGCGTTCTTGACCTGCATCAGTTCCATGTACCAGGCGTATTCCGAGGCTGTCGCCGGATCGGCCAGCCGCTTCCACGAATAGACAAAGTCCTGCGCCGTCACCGGGTCGCCGTTCGACCACTTGGCGTTGTCGCGCAGATGGAAGGTGTAGGTCGTCTTGTCCTCGGACAGTTCGTAGTCCGTCGCGACGCCTGGCACGAGGCCGCCCTCCTGGTCTTCGTTGTAAAGCCCTTCGAAGAGCGCGCGAAGGACACCGGAGCCCTCCACGTCGGTGTTGATCTGGGGGTCCATCGACTTGATCGCGTCGAGCAGCCAGTAGGTGTAGGTCTGGTTTTCGGCCAGCGTATCGCCCGGCTGGACATTTGCGGCCGCAACGGGCAGCGCGAGCCCAAGGCTCAGGACGGTTGTAAGAAGCAGCTTGTTCATGATCTGAACGCCTCCTGTCGGTTGAGAGAGGTTGTTGTCATCCGCGTCAAGCGCGCAAGATTTGCAAAGGGTAATGGTAGCGCCCCGGCGCACAAGTAAATTGCGACGGAACGAAATACATACGTGACGTCATTTTGCTAGGCTGTCCTGTCGATCTGCCAGATCGCGCGCCAAATTGCTCGCTTCGGTCGGCGATCCGGCCCCTTCAAGGGGGGTTCGGAGGCGCCGGACACGACCGGGAATGCAGGTGATTCCCAGCCGACCGGAGGTCAGGCAACCGAAATCGCCGCGTCAGTGTGCCATCAGAACCGGCAGTTGTGCCTTTTCCAACATGTTCCGGGTGGCCCCACCGAGAATAGCTTCGCGGAAACGGGAATGACCGTAAGCCCCCATCACCACAAGGTCGGCGTCGCTTTCGAGAGCATGGCGCGAGATGATCTCGGATGTGGTTGGCAGCGTCTTGGCGAGCACGGAGACTTCGGCATGGACGCCGTGGCGCGCAAGCAGTTGCGACAGCAACCCGCCGGGGTCCGAGCGTTCCGGGCCGTGCGTCGGGGGATTGACGATCGTGATGTCGACATTTGCCGCCGATTTCAGGATCGGCAAGGCAGCACGGGCGGCGCGCAACGCTTCGTCGCTCTGGTTCCAGGCCAGAACCACGCGCTTGCCGAACGCGGCCCCCTTGTAATTCTCGGGCAGGACGAGAACCGGCGCGCCTCCTTCGAACAGGACGGCTTCGAGGATTGCTTCTGCTGCGGGGCCGCCGTTTTCGCCATAAGGCTTTGACAGGACCACCAGATCGGAGAAGCGCGCGAGCACTCCGACCGGAGCGCCCAGGGCGCCGATCTGGGCGACGGCGGTGTCGACCGACCAACGGATGTCCTCAGCGCCCAGCCGTTCTCGCACCTTCTTCTCGGCGGCGGCGACCTCATCGCGCGCCTGATTATAGGCTTCCTGCGTAAGGATCGCAGTGGCGCCGGCATAATAGTAGCCGGTCTGGGTGCGGTCGACGCCGATGCACAGCACGTCGAGATGGGCGTCCTCGCGCCGCGCGATTTCGATCGCGGCGTCGATCTGCGCCGCCGAGGCCCCGGGGTCGGTCGTTATCGTCAGGATCGACTTGAAAGCCATCGAACGTCTCCTTCTGGTGGTCGCGGTAAACTCCGCCACGATACGGTTGGCGGTGCAGTTGCGGCTTTGACAAGGATCAAACCGCCGATCAACGGAATTTGACGTAGATCAAAGCACCTGTCCCATGCCGCGTTCAAAACCCGACCAGTCGAAAACCGCCCGGTCGCGTCGAATCGGGTGGGGGAATGTGACGAGGGAACGCTGACATGTGGGATTACATCAAGCTTGCGGTGCTAGGCGCTATCGCGGTTCTGGCCGCCATAGCCGCCAACTACGCACGCGATCTGGCCTATATGGTGAACGCGCTGACGGTCATGCTGGCCGCTGCACTCACCTTCTACTGGGTTCTGCGCCGCACGGGCGATGCACGGCCAACGCCGGTCAACGAATACAATGACGGTGTAGTGCGCGCGGGCGTGATCGCCACGGCACTCTGGGGCCTTGTCGGCTTCCTTGTCGGCGTCACGATCGCCTTTCAGCTCGCCTACCCTGAGTTGAACTTTTCCGAACTTACGCACGGCTACATGAACTTCGGCAAGCTCCGTCCGCTGCACACGTCGGCGGTCATCTTCGCGTTCGGTGGCAACGCGCTGATCATGACATCGTTCTACGTGGTCCAGCGCACCTCCGCCGCCCGCCTTTGGGGCGGCAATCTCGCCTGGTTCGTGTTCTGGGGCTATCAACTCGTCATCGTCCTTGCCGCGACCGGTTACATCCTCGGCGCGACACAATCCAAGGAATATGCGGAACCTGAATGGCTGACCGACTGGTGGCTGACCGTCGTCTGGGTCGCCTATCTCGCGGTGTTCCTTGGTACGATCATCAAGCGCAAGGAACCCCACATCTACGTGGCCAACTGGTTCTACCTTTCGTTCATCGTCACCATCGCGATGCTGCACGTCGTAAACAACCTGTCCATTCCGGTCTCGATCTTCGGCTCGAAATCGGTGCAGGTCTTTGCCGGCGTCCAGGACGCCATGACGCAGTGGTGGTACGGTCACAATGCCGTCGGTTTCTTCCTGACGGCGGGCTTCCTTGGCATGATGTACTACTTCGTGCCGAAGCAGGCGGAGCGGCCGATCTACAGCTACAAGCTTTCGATCATCCACTTCTGGGCGCTGATCTTCCTCTACATCTGGGCCGGTCCGCACCACCTGCACTACACCGCGCTGCCCGACTGGGCCTCGACCTTGGGCATGGTGTTCTCGGTCGTTCTGTGGATGCCTTCCTGGGGCGGCATGATCAACGGTCTGATGACGCTGTCGGGCGCCTGGGACAAGCTCAGAACCGACCCGATCATCCGGATGATGGTCGTCTCCATCGGCTTCTACGGCATGTCGACCTTCGAAGGCCCGATGATGTCGATCAAGGCGGTGAACTCGCTTTCCCACTACACCGACTGGACCATCGGTCACGTCCATTCCGGCGCGCTTGGCTGGAACGGCATGATCACCTTCGGCGCGCTCTACTTCCTGGTGCCGAAGCTCTGGCACCGCGAGCGGCTCTACTCGCTCAGCCTCGTGAGCTGGCACTTCTGGCTCGCCACCATCGGGATCGTGCTCTACGCGGCGTCGATGTGGGTCACGGGCATCATGGAAGGGCTGATGTGGCGCGAAGTGGACAGCCAGGGCTTCCTCGTGAACGCCTTCGCCGACACCGTGGCCGCCAAGTTCCCGATGTATGTGGTGCGCGCCCTGGGGGGAACGCTGTTCCTCGCCGGTGCCTGCATCATGGTCTACAACCTCTGGGCAACCGTTGCGAAGCAGCCGGCAATCGCCGGCGCCCGCGACGCTGTTCCGGCTGAATAAGGAGACGGGACAGATGGGAATTCTTGACAAGCACAAGTTTCTGGAAACCAACGCGACGGCGCTTCTGATCGGTGCGTTCGCAGTCGTCACGGTCGGCGGTATCGTTGAGATCGCACCGCTCTTCTACCTTGAGAACACGATCGAGAAGGTGGAAGGCGTGCGGCCCTACACGCCCTTGGAACTGACGGGGCGCGACATCTACATCCGCGAAGGCTGCTACGTCTGCCACAGCCAGATGATCCGCCCGATGCGCGACGAGGTGGAGCGCTACGGCCACTACTCGCTGGCGGCCGAGTCGATGTATGACCACCCGTTCCAGTGGGGCTCGAAGCGGACGGGGCCGGACCTCGCCCGCGTCGGCGGTCGCTACTCGGACGAATGGCATGTCGACCACCTGACCGACCCGCAATCGGTCGTGCCGGAATCGGTGATGCCGAAATATGGATTCCTCGCCAATCGGCTGATCGAACCCGTGCACATAGAAGAACGGCTTTCGACCGATGCGCTGGTGGGCGTGCCCTATACCTCGGACATGATCGAGCTTGCCCGGGCGGACTTCGCCGCACAGGCCGATCCGGATGCGGACACGGAGGGGTTGGTCGAACGCTATCCCGGCGCGATCGTAGCAAACTTCGACGGTCAGCCGGGAGTCACCGAGATGGACGCGTTGATCGCCTATCTCCAGGTTCTGGGCACGATGGTCGACTTCTCGACCTTCCAGCCCGATCCGGACCGGTGAGGAGGACGTGATGGACTTCTATTCGCTTCTCCGGGAATTCGCCGACAGCTGGACGTTGCTGGCTTTGTTCGGGTTCTTCATCGTGGTCGTCATCTGGGCCTTCCGGCCCGGATCGAAGCGCATGCACAGGGATATCGCGAACATCCCGTTCCGACATGAAGACAGACCCGCAACTGGTGGCACGACCGGGCAGGAGACTTGGAAATGAGCAAGAGACCAATCAAGACGAAGGCCGAGCCGGAAACCACGGGACATCAGTGGGACGGGATCGAAGAGTATAACAACCCGCTGCCGCGCTGGTGGCTCTGGACTTTCTACGCCACGATCATCTGGGGTATCGCATATACGATCGCCTATCCGGCCTGGCCGCTTGTGAGCAGCGCGACCCAAGGGTTTTTGAACCAGAACACCCGCGCCGATGTCGCCGCCGAAATCGACCGCTACGAGGCCGCCAATGCGCCAATCGAGGCCAAGCTGGAGGCGGCCGACCTTACCGCGATCGCTTCGGACCCCGAACTGGCCAACTACACCAACAACGCGGGCGGCGCCGTCTTCCGCACCTGGTGCGCACAGTGCCACGGATCAGGCGCCGCAGGCGCGATCGGCTATCCGAACCTCCTCGATAACGACTGGCTCTGGGGCGGAACGATCGAGGACATCCACACTACAATCCTGCATGGCATCCGCAACACGACGGACGATGACGCCCGCTACTCCGAGATGCCGAAATTTGGCGCTGACGAATTGCTGGAGCCGGAGCAGATCGATCAGGTCGTCCAGTATGTCCTGCAGATATCCGGGCAGGAGTATGATGCGGCCCTGGCCGCCGAAGGGGCCACCGTCTTTGCCGACAACTGTTCATCCTGCCACGCAGAGGACGGCACCGGCGACCGCGCGCAGGGCGCTCCGGACCTGACGGATGCGATCTGGCTCTATGGCGGCGATCAGGCGGCGCTTACAGAAACCGTCAACAACGCCCGTTTCGGCGTCATGCCCGCATGGGCCGGGCGTCTGAGCGAGGCCGACATCCGCGCCGTCGCGTCCTGGGTTCACAGCCAGGGCGGCGGCGAATGATAGAATTCGGAGGGGCGAAACCGCCCCTCCGGGTAGAGAGCACCGGCAACCCCGTCCTGTTCGCGCGTTTCCTGGGGGTGCCGGTGCTTGATTTTCTTCGGCGCACTACCAAATTGCCGTTCACGGTAGCAACTCTTGCAAAGTCCGCCGCCGACAGCCGCGTGCGCAATCGTCACATCGGCGCAAGTCAACGATTGACCTATATCAAAGCCGCCCGACGCGCCCGGGGCTTTAAGGGGCTGCGCGAACAGACAAATCCGGGAACATGAGCATGAGTTCAAGTGACACCCCGCCGGTCCTTTATGCCGCTCGTGAGCCGGTATTCCCGCGCCGGGTGACAGGCACGTTCCGCAACCTGAAATGGGTGATCATGATTGTCACCCTCGGCATCTACTACATCACGCCCTGGCTCCGCTGGGACCGTGGTCCCAATCTGCCGGATCAGGCGGTGCTCGTCGATCTGGCCAACCGGCGCTTTTTCTTCTTCATGATCGAGATATGGCCGGACGAATTCTACTTCGTCGCAGGCCTTCTGATCATGGCCGGTTTGGGCCTGTTCCTTTTTACCTCGGCGCTTGGCCGCGTCTGGTGCGGCTATGCCTGTCCGCAAACGGTCTGGACTGACCTTTACATTCTCGTCGAGCGCTGGATCGAAGGCGACCGCAACGCGCGTGTGCGGCTTTGGAATGCGAAATGGGATTTCCGCAAGTTCCGCCTGCGCATGACCAAATGGGTTCTTTGGCTACTGATCGGTCTGGCCACGGGTGGCGCCTGGGTGTTCTACTTCACCGATGCGCCGACACTTCTGCAAGACCTCGTGACCGGGCAGGCGCATCCGATCGCCTACATGACTATGGCCGTTCTCACCTTCACCACCTTCTTCTTCGGCGGCTTCGCGCGAGAGCAGATCTGCATCTATGCCTGTCCCTGGCCGCGCATCCAGGCCGCGATGATGGACGAGGATACGCTGGTCGTTGCCTACCGAGAATGGCGCGGCGAACCGCGCGGCAAGCTGAAGAAGGGAGAGCTTGACCCGGCGCAGGGTGATTGCATCGATTGCATGGCCTGCGTCAACGTCTGCCCGATGGGCATCGACATTCGCGAGGGTCAGCAGCTTGAATGTATAACTTGCGCCCTTTGCATCGACGCCTGCGACGAAGTGATGGACCGCATCGGCAAACCGCGCGGCCTGATCGACTACATGGCGCTGAAGGACGAGGCGGCCGAACGCGCCGGCAACCCGCCCAAGAACATCTGGAAGCACATCCTCCGCCCGCGCACGATCCTCTACACGACCCTCTGGTCGCTGGTCGGCGTAGCGATGATCGTCGCGCTCTTCATACGCTCACCCATCGATGTGAACATCACGCCGGTGCGCAATCCGCTTTTCGTGACGCTGTCTGACGGGTCGATCCGCAACGCCTACGAGTTCCGGCTGCACAACAAGCATGGCGAAGACCGGCCTTTCAACATATCCTTGTCCCCCGAAACGCCCCTGCAGCTGCAACTGGAGGGAATCGATGGGCAAACAGTGACGGTCCCGGCAGATGAAACCCGGACGCAGCGCGTCTACGTGACGGCGGCGCCAGGCAGCGAGGCGGCCGCGGCGGAACGCACCGACCTGCGCGTCTGGATCGAGGATATCAAATCCGCAGACCGGATCCACGTCGATACCGTCTTCAACGGGAAGGAGAAGTGAGATGAAAGGTGAACTGACCGGGCGCAAGGTCTTCGTCATCACTGCCTCGGCCTTTGCCGTGATCATCGGTGTCAACGTCCTTCTGGCGGTCAAGGCCGTGAAGACCTTTCCGGGGCTTGAAGTAAAGAACTCCTACGTCGCCTCGCAAAGCTTCGACGCCGAGCGGACCGCGCAGGAGGCGCTGGGCTGGAGCCTGACCGAGACTTACTCCGACGGTGTACTGCGGCTCGCCTTCCGCGACCGCGAGGGGCTTCCGGTCCGGGTGGAGCGGTTGTCGGCCACGATCGGGCGCACAACCGAGGCGGCCAATGACATCCAGGCCGAATTCACCATGCAGAACGGCGATTATTTGGCGCCGGCCGACCTATCCCCCGGCAAGTGGATGATCCTGCTGGAGGCATTTGCCGAAGATGGCACCCGCTTTCACCAGCGCCTGGACCTGTTCGTGAGGGGCTGATGTCGAGCTATGCGCCTTCGGTCTCTGCCTGCCCGGCCTGCGTCGCTGCGCCTGCGGCCGAGACGATTGCGGCGCTGAGGGCCGACAAGACGGCGGGTCTGGTCCTGTCGCTTCCCACGGCGCATTGCGCGGTCTGCATATCTGACGTTGAGCGGAGCCTGTCCGCGATGCCCGGCGTCCAGTCCGCGCGCGTGAACCTGACGCAAAAGCGCGTGTCGGTCGTAGCCGAAAACTCCGTTACCGCCGATCAGCTCGTCTCGCGTCTGGGCGCCATCGGCTATCCGGCGCATGAACTTGACCCCGGCCTCCTCTCCGTCACCGAAACCGACCGGCACGGGCGCGATCTTCTGATGCGCCTTGGTGTGGCCGGGTTCGCGATGATGAACATCATGCTGCTGTCGATCGCGGTGTGGTCGGGGGCCGAGGCGGCAACGCGCGACCTCTTCCACTGGATCTCCGCGGCGATCGCATTGCCGACGCTGGCCTTTTCGGGTCAACCCTTTTTCGCCTCCGCCTGGGCTTCGCTTAGGGCGCGGCGGCTGGGCATGGACGTGCCGATCTCTCTGGCGCTGATCCTCGCCTCGTCAATCTCGCTCTACGAAACCTTCGAGGGTGGCCGACACGCCTATTTCGACGCGGCCGTGTCGCTGTGCTTCTTCCTTCTTGCGGGGCGCTACCTCGACTACCGCAGCCGCGCCGCCGCGAGGTCCGCCGCCGAGGAACTGGCCGCGCTGGAGGTGCCGCGCGCCACAAGGTTCGCCGACGGGCTGGAGAGTGTCGTTGCCGTTGCCGAACTTGCGGTCGGCGATATCATCCGCGTTCGCCCCGGCGCGCGGATGCCGGTGGACGGAATCATCACTGATGGTGAGTCAGAGATCGACCGGTCGTTGCTGACCGGCGAAACACTGCCGGTTACGGCCGCTCCGGGCGGTTTGGTCAGCGCCGGCGAGGTGAACCTGACCGGCCCGCTCACGGTCCGCGTGACCGCAGCGGGGCGCGACTCTTCCCTCCACAGGATGGCTGACCTTGTTGCAATTGCCGAAAGTGCGAAAACCCGCTACACCTCGCTCGCCGACCGCATGGCGCGGGCCTATTCGCCCGCTGTACATCTTCTGGCGCTGGGTTCCTTTTCTGTCTGGCTCTATCTGACGGGCGATCTTCGCCTTGCGGCCAACATCGCTGCGGCCGTCCTCATCATCACCTGCCCCTGCGCGCTGGCATTGGCGGTGCCGGCGGTCGTCACCGCGGCTTCAGGCAAGCTTTTCCGCAAGGGGCTCCTGATCAAGGATGGCACCGCTCTTGAGCGGCTGGCCGAGGTCGACACGGTCGTCTTCGACAAGACGGGAACGCTGACGATGGGCGCACTCGAACCCGTCGGTCTTGCCCATCATGACAAGGCCGATCTTCGCGTGGCCGCCGCGCTTGCCGGATCCTCGGCGCACCCGCTGTCGCGGGCGATGGCGAAAGCGCTGGATGCGGCGGGTATCGTCCCTGCCGACGTTCATAGCATCCGGGAGGTTCCAGGCTCCGGGATCGAAGGCGTCTGGCGGAACGTGGTGACGCGGCTGGGTCGTGCCGAATGGGTCGGTGCCGAGCCGGTCGAAGGCACGGCGACTTACTTCACGCTCGGCGATGCGCCAGCCAGGGCCTTCGCCTTCACAGACCAGCCTCGTCCGGGTGCGGAGGCGGCCGTGGCCGCGCTCGCTGCCGCAGGCACGCGGATTGTCCTGCTGTCCGGTGACGCCGAAATGCCCGTTGCACGGCTTGCGAGGGATCTCGGTATCGCCGAATGGCGGTCGGGTCAGCGGCCCGAGGAAAAGTCCGCGCTCATTACCGAGATGCAGGCGCAAGGAAGGCGGGTTCTGATGGTGGGCGACGGGCTGAACGATACGGCTGCACTCGCCTCCGCGCATGTCTCGATCTCCCCGGCTTCCGCGCTCGACGCCGCGCGCACGGCATCCGACATCGTGCTGCTGGGCCAGGACCTGTCGCCCTTGTCGGATGCGCTGCGCATCGCCGGGCAAACCCGCCGTCGGATCAAGCAGAACTTTGCCCTGTCGATTGGCTACAACATCGTCGCCGTCCCGATCGCCCTGCTGGGGCTGGCGACCCCGCTGATTGCGGCGCTCGCGATGTCGGCGTCATCCATTACCGTATCGCTCAACGCGCTGCGGCTCAGATAGGCGCCGGGATGGAGATGCTCGTCTACCTGATACCGGTTTCGCTGTTTCTCGGCGGGATCGGCCTTGTCGCCTTCCTCTGGGCCTTGCGACACCGGCAGTACGATGACCCCGACGGGGACGGCCAGCGGATCTTGCGCAAGGATTGGGACGACCATCCCAAACCCTGATCAGGGGCCGATGACCCGGCATTCGGTCTGGCGCGCTTGAAGGCGGCGGCAGGCCATGTTGGCCATCTCTTCAGTCATGCCAACGAAGTTCGCGTCGAACCCGCCCTTGCGGGACACGACCTTGCGCAATGCCTCGTCCAGTGTGCTCATCTCGATCAGCGCCACTTGGAGAAGCTGCCGTTCGGCGTTGTAGCGCGACGGGTAGTGGCCGACATTGATCGCCCATTGCCGGCCGCCGGAGGTGGAGATGCGGGTCACGACCTCAAGCTCCTCTGCCTCCTCCACCGGCTGGGACAGCGAGGCAAGCACGATTTGCTCCGGCTCGGGTTCCGTGTCCGGCTGGGTCAGCAATGTCGTCTCCGCCGCCTCGGGCGGCGTGGCGGCAGCCAGCTCGACATCGGCGGTTTCGGCCGTGCCCGCCGCCGGATCGGTCGAGGCCGCGCGGTTGGGCGCGGGCGCCGGGATCGTCGATTCCGTCGGCGCAATCGCCGAGGCGAGCGCGAATGACGCCTCTTCGACCGGCGGCTCGGACGGGCTTTGCGGATTGGCCTGCAATTCGGTTTGCGCCAGAAGCGTCTCTGGCTGCGGCTCGGTCAACTGGGCGAAGACCGGTGCATCGGCCGCGCCCGCCTCTCCGGCGTCCGGTTGATCAGATACGGCAGGCAATTCCGTCCCCGAGGCGACTTCGACGGCGGCTGTCGCCGCCGACGACTCGTCGGAAGCAATCTCCTGCGCTTCGGCGAGTGCCGCGTTGATGTCGGCCTGCATCGCCAGAAGCAGTTCCTCTGCCGGCTCATCGCTGCCGGGAAGAGGACGCGCGCGCGGCCGCAGGCTTTTTGCGACGGCCACGTTCAGGCGGATGGTCTTGCCGGCCGGCAGGCTGCGGCTGCCCGCGACCGCCTCGGCCACGACCTTCGCGACGTCGTCGTCATAGTCGCCAGCCTGAGCGGTATAGACCGGGCGGGACGGCTTCTGGACGATGGCCCGGTTCGGCGCCTTGCCGAAGCCCATGTCGAGCAGTTCCGCCACTCGGGCATTGCGCGAGGCGGTGGACTTGCCGCCAAAGACGGTGGCAATGACGCGCTTGTTTCCACGCTGCGCGGAAGCCACGAGGTTGAATCCCGCCGCCGATGTGTAGCCGGTCTTGATTCCGTCGGCACCCTTGTAGGAGCCGAGGAAACGCCGGTTGGTCGAGGCGACCTGCGCCACTCCGGCATCGGCCGAGGTGCGGGAGAACAGCCCGTAATACTCAGGATAGTCGTAAAAGAGATGCCGGCCCAACATGGTCATGTCGTGGGCGGTGGAAAGATGGCCCTTGGCAGTCAGGCCGTTTGCATTCGCGAAGGTCGTCTTGCTCATGCCAAGCGCCCTGGCGGTCCGGGTCATGCGTTTGGCGAAAGCGGGCTCGGATCCCTCGATCGCCTCGCCGATCGCCGTTGCTGCATCATTGGCCGACTTGATTGCAGCGGCACGGATCAGGTAGCGCAGCGCGATGGTTTGTCCGGCCTTCAGCCCCAGCTTTGATGGCGGCTGGGATGCAGCATGTTTGGAAATGGTGACCTTGGTGTCCAACGAGATTTCGCCCCGCTCGATCGCCTCGAACGCGATGTAGAGCGTCATCATCTTGGTCAGCGATGCGGGGTGAAGACGCGTGTCAGCATTTTCCTGATGCAGCACCTCACCGGTGCGGACGTCGATCACATAGTCCGCGTAGGGCGCGGCGAATGCCAGAACCGGCACAAGAAACATGGCCGCGATGACCACGGCAACCAAACGCAAGTGCTGGAAGCACTGCCCTGGACAAGCAAACACCTGTCTCACCTTAATTCCTGCCTCGTGTCCCGGTCTTTAGCGCCGGGGCTTAGTGATTTGGATCACGATAACACAACTGTGTTGATGCGAAAACCTCTTAAATTCAATGTGTTTGCGTTGATACCTCAGATGGTGATCGGCCGTAGCCTTGGTAACTCGACGCGATATGTAGTGGCCCTGCCCTTCTACGGCGCAACATAGAGGGGTGTCATTCGATGCCCGCGATCAGATCGGGCAACCCGCCAAGGTCGGTGAGAACCCGGAACCGTGCGTGGCTGGCGGGCGCGTCCGCATGTTCCACCGACCAGGTCAGATCATGCGGCACATGCACTGCCCAGCCGCCAATCTCCAGCACCGGCAGCACATCGGACCTGAGCGAGTTGCCGACCATCATCGCACGTTCCGGCAAATGACCTCGGCGCGCGAAGACGGCCGAATAGGTCTCGGCGGTCTTGTGAGAAACGATCTCGACCCCGTCGAACAACGCGCCCAGACCCGACTGGGCAAGCTTGCGTTCCTGATCGAGAAGGTCGCCCTTTGTAATCAGAAGGATAAAGTAGCGACCCCTCAGGCTTTCGATCGCGTCGCGCGCATGGGGAAGCAGTTCGATCGGATGGGCCAGCATCTCCTGCCCCGCCGCGACGATCTCTCGGATGACGCGGGCGGGAACGCGGTTGTCGGTCACTTCCAGCGCAGTTTCGATCATCGACAGCGTGAAACCCTTGATGCCGAAGCCGTAATGGCCAAGATTGCGGCGCTCCGCAGCCAGCAGCCTTTCGTCCAGATGGTCGCGCGGCGAATAGTCGGCAAGGAGTTCGGCGAAGTGATCCTGGGTCATGCGGAAGAACCGCTCATTGTGCCAGAGTGTATCATCCGCGTCGAAGGCGATGGCGGTCAGGGCGGGCATGCTTCCTCCTCAGGCCAGACTGATGCGTCAACCGCACTGAATCAATCCGACGCGGGCAACCTTTTGCTTGTCGCACTTGTCGACTATATTCCGGGTTCGAAACCCGTTGGCCCGAATCCCGAGGATGCGGCACTTGAAACTGCGCCCCTTCACCATGTCCGACCGCAAGGACGGTAATGACCACGAGGACGATACCTCGGTCATAACCAAGACGCGCCCGAAGACGCAACGGCCGCCGCTTTACAAGGTGTTGCTTCTGAACGACGACTACACGCCGATGGAATTCGTCGTCCATGTGCTCGAGCGGTTTTTCGGCATGACTCATGCTCAGGCGTTCGAGATCATGCTGACGGTGCACAAGAAGGGGCTGGCTGTGGTTGGCGTCTTTTCTTTCGAAGTGGCCGAAACCAAGGTTGCGCAGGTCATGGATTTCGCGCGGCGGCATCAGCACCCGCTGCAATGCACCTTGGAAAAGGAATAGGGCAGGTCGCCCGCACCGCATGACCCATCCGAGGCTTTCCCTTGCGCTCGCGGGCGCTGACGCGCTCCCGCATGCAGGACGGATACTTGTTTTCGGGCCGCGTGGGGTCGCCGACCTGACGGAGCTGCCGAAGGATCGCAGTCTTCTCGTTCAGGGTTTCCGCCCCGCCCACGATGCGTTCGATCGGCAGGGCTGGCAGGTTGTTCCCTCCTTCGAGGCGACCGAGGGAGGCTATGCCGCCGGTATAGTCTTTCTGCCGCGTGCCCGCGCCGCGGCCCGGGCCGCCGTCGCCGAGATCGCGGCGCGCGTGGCCCCCGGTGGCGGGATCTGGGTTGACGGGCAGAAGACGGACGGCGTCGACACGATGGTGCGCGACATCCGCTCGCGCGTGCCGATATCGCTTCCGATCGCCAAGGCGCATGGCAAGATCTTCCGCTTCGACGCGCCGGGCGACGGTGTCTTCCACGACTGGCGCGCGGTCGGGATCACGCCCGCACCGGGGTTTGTCTCGGTTCCCGGCGTGTTCTCCGCCGAAAAGCCCGATCACGGTTCACGGCTTCTGGCCGAAGCCATTCCGCCGGTTCTTGGCGGGCGCGTGGCCGATCTGGGTGCCGGCTGGGGTTGGCTCTCTGCCCAGCTGTCAACCCGTCAAGAGATCACCGAACTGCACCTGATCGAGGCGGACGCAGCCGCCCTGGGCTGCGCGCGCCGCAACATTGCCGACCAGCGGGCGCAGTTCCACTGGGCAGATGTGACGAACTTCCGGCCCGAGGCGCCCTTCGACGCCGTCGTGATGAATCCGCCTTTCCATACCGGCCGCGCGGCCGAGCCGGAACTGGGCGCGGCTTTCATCATGGCCGCAGCCAAGATGCTGACGCCACAGGGCACGCTTTACATGGTGGCCAACCGTCACCTGCCATACGAAGCGGTGCTGAAGCGCCATTTTCGCGAAACCGCAGAGATCGGAGGCGATTCCGGCTTCAAGGTTCTGCGCGCGACCCGTCCCGCCGCCGCTCGCCCGCACCGATGATTTCCACTAACCTGCGGCAGCAGAATCATGAACGGAGTTGTCATGTCCCTGTCCATCGCCGGCAAGACCGCCATTGTCACCGGGGCCGCGCGCGGCATCGGACTTGCGGTCGCCCGGCATTTCGTCGATCGCGGCGCCCGCGTGATGTTCGCAGACAATGACGAAGCCAAGCTCGCCGAAGAGGTTGGCGCTGAATCTGCCGAGGAGGGGGCGATCCGCAGCTTTGGCGGCGACCTCAGCCAGAAGCTCACAATGGCCAACCTGCTTTCCGCGACCGTCGATGCGTTCGAGCGCATCGACATTCTGGTCAACGCGAGCCGGGGCATCGTGATGTCCGATCCGCTCAACCCGGACGATGAATCGATCGACGCGATGCTGCGGCAGAACCTGATGACTTCGCTCCGGCTCAGCCAGATGGCCGCCAGGCGGATGATTGCCCAAGCGGAAAAGGACGGGCGAACGGACGAGCCGATCGGCGCGATAGTCAACCTCTCGACCCTCGCCGCCTGCCGCGCGCAGCCCGAACTTCTGGCCTATTCGATTGCCGGGGCGGCGCTCGATCAGGCGACGAGGGCGCTCGCCGTCGCCCTTGCGCCGCAGCGCATTCGGGTCAATGGCGTCGCCATCGCCAGCGTGATGAGCGCGAGCCTTCAGGCAAGTCTCAAGGACAACCCTGACTGGCGCGACAGCATTACCCACGGCACGCCCCTTGGGCGGATCGCTGCGCCGACCGAGCTTGTGGATGCGGTGCAGTTTCTGGCCTCGGACGGGGCGGGCTTCATCACCGGGCAGGTGCTGACCGTCGATGGCGGACGCGGGTTGATCGACGCCGTAGCTGCTCCTGCGTACTGACTTTCAGGAGATCGACCGTTGCAGGTGCCGGAGCCGAGGCCGTGGTTGCCGGCGCTTGGGCAATCGTCAGCTCTCGGGATACTTCGTCTTGCAGGCCGCGATTGCGGATGCGGCGCGCGCCATGAGCGCCTGACGCCGTTCCTTCAAGGCCGACAGCTTGCGATTTTCGACCTGTGGATCAATCGCCACCGGGCGTCGCACGGTATCGCTGTATGGCTCAAAACACATGCGTGGCGCGACCGGGGGATGGCCGCGCGGAACGTAGTCGTCACAATGGGTCCATTGCCAGCGCACCACTTCCTCGGTCGTGTAGCCATAGCCCCGCGCCAACCCGGCCTCCGTTTCTGCGATCAGCCGGTCGAGCGTTCGTATGTCCCGCGTGGCCGTCTGGATGCATTGCTCCTGAGGCGTGCCGCAGGCCGTGAGAATGATAAGGGCCATCGGGCCGATGCGGTTCCGTAACCTCATGATGTTCATCCGGACTTCCTGCACGCGGAGTCCTTCGCCGAAATTTCGGACATGAGCGCGTCGCGCCGGGCCTGAAGGCCAGCAAGCTTGCGTTCCTCCGAAGTCTGATCGACGGCGACCGGGTGCCTGCTGCCGCCCGGGTCGCTGCAAAAGCTGATGCCCACATTCGATCGCCGGCTGCCGAGGCAGAAGTTGACGCTCGTATCGGCCCCGCGCCGCTCCATCACATACCCACGCTCGAGGTTGGCCCGGGTGTCGGCAATGAGGCGGTCAATGGTGGCAAGTTCCCTCCGCTCGGCCCGGGTGCAGTCCGGGGCTGTCGCGGTGCAGGCGGCAAGCAGGGGCAGAAGAAGGATGAGACGCGGCGACGACGACATGGCGGAACTCGGGGCAATTGCTACGCCGGCCAGCATAACGGCGAAACCGCGCGCCGCCAATTCACGAAGCTGCGCCAATTTGCCGTTCTGGCCGGAGGGTGACGAAGCTGATAACCCTCACTGGACGGCACTTGTATGAGAGGCGCAGATGGAGGTTTTCGAGGCCGAGAAGGCGCGCGCCACGACGTGGTTCCGCGAACTCCGCGACCGGATCGTGGCGGCATTCGAGGCGCTCGAGGATAGCGGCGCGCCCTGTGCCGAAGCGCCGGAACCCGGCCGGTTCGAGCTGAGCCAGACCCGGCGCGCAGCGGCAGGCGGCGGCGAAGCAGGCGGTGGCCTGATGAGCGTGATGCGCGCGGGCCGGGTCTTCGAGAAGGTCGGCGTCAACGTCTCGACCGTGCACGGCCAGCTTGGACCCAAGGCGCAGGCGGCAATGGCCGCACGCGGCGTGCCTGGGATGGCCGACGATCCGCGGTTCTGGGCTTCGGGCATCAGCCTTGTTGCCCACATGCGAAACCCGCATGCTCCGGCGGTTCACATGAACACAAGAATGTTCTGGACACCCAATGCCTGGTGGTTCGGCGGCGGGGCCGACCTCAACCCTTGCATCGAATATCCCGAGGACACCAGCCACTTTCACGCCGTGCTGGAAGCGGCGTGCGACGCCCATGATCCGGGTTACTACACGCGATTCAAGGCATGGGCGGATGAGTATTTCTTCATCCCCCATCGCGGCCGCGCCCGCGGCGTGGGCGGCATCTTCTACGACGATCTGAACACCGGCGACTGGGAGGCCGACTTCGCCTTCACCAAAGCCGTGGGCAATGCGTTCCTGCCGGCGTTCCTGCCGCTTGCCGAACGGCGCAAGGACACGCTGTGGACCGACGCGGATCGCGACAGACAGCTCATCCATCGCGGCCTTTATGCCGAGTACAACCTTGTCTACGACCGGGGGACGAAGTTCGGACTTGAGTCCGGGCATGATGCGGATGCGGTCCTGATGAGCTTGCCGCCGCTCGCGAAGTGGGTCTGAGAGCGGATGGATGGTGTCGCGCCTGAATCTCTGGCCGCCTTCATCATCGCTTCGACGTTGATCGAACTGACGCCGGGGCCGAACATGGCCTGGCTCTCGATCGTCGCCGCGACGGAGGGGCGCAGGCCCGGCTATGCCGCGGTTGCCGGGGTGGCGCTCGGCCTGGCCGTCGTGGGGATTGCGGCTGCGCTCGGGCTTGCTGCGGCGATCACCGCCTCTCCGCTTCTCTATCAGCTTCTGCGCTGGGGCGGGGTCGCCTACCTGCTCTGGTTGGCCTGGGAAGGCTGGCGCGGGGCCGAGCAGGACGGCGAGAATGAGCCTCTTGCCGCGGGCCTGGGCCGGTACTTCCGGCGCGGCCTGATTACCAACCTTCTCAACCCGAAGGCCGCGGTCTTCTACATTGCGGTTCTGCCCGCCTTCGTCAGCCCCGCCGCCGCTATCACCGGCCAGACGCTTAGCCTGTCACTGGTCTATGTCGCGGTCGCGACTGGCATACATGCGGGGATCGTCACGCTTGCCGGCTTTGCAACCGCCATTCTGACCGATCCGTGGCGCAGCATGATCGTTCGGCGCGTGCTGTCCGTGGCGCTTGCCGGCGTCGCGATCTGGTTCGCTTGGGCAAGCCGCTCGGGCCAGGTCTGACATTCCGGCACATTGTGCGCCTCGGCCGAAGCCGGTATGAGACGGCGCGAGAACCCTTTGGAGAAACAAGGATGACGCCGGCGGAATGCGCGACCATGGCCGAGATCAGGGCGGAAATCGACCGGGTCGATGCTGCGCTGGTTGCGCTTCTTGTCGAGCGCGCCAGCTATATCGACCGCGCGAGTGAACTGAAGCCGGCGCTTGGCCTGCCGGCGCGTATTGACGATCGTGTCGAAGATGTCGTTGCGAAGGTTCGGGCGCGGGCCATTGCCGAAGGGCTTGATCCTGCGCTGGTCGAGGCGCTCTGGCGGCGGCTCATTGACTGGTCGATCGCCCGTGAGGAAGCTGTGATCGGTCCCGATTAGACCTCCGGATGGATTGAGGAGACTGGCAGACATGAAACCAAGGATCCTTGTCACGCGGCGCTGGCCCGAAGCGGTCGAGGCGCGGTTTTCCGAACGGTTCGATGTGGTGCTCAACAGCGATGACCGGCCGCTTGGAACCGATGGTTTGCGCCAGGCGATGGCGGAGTTCGACGCAATCATGCCGACTGTCACGGATCGGTTCGACGCCGGGGTGTTCTCCGACCCTGCTCCGAAGGTCCGACTGATCGCGAACTACGGCGTCGGTTTCAGCCACATCGACACCGAAGCAGCGAAGTCGCGCGGCATCGTGGTGACGAACACGCCCGACGTGCTGTCTGAATGCACCGCCGACCTGGCCATGATGCTTATGCTCATGGTCGCGCGACGGGCCGGAGAGGGTGAACGCGAACTGCGCGAAGGGCGCTGGACCGGGTGGCGGCCGACCCATCTCGTCGGCGCGCGGGTATCGGGCGCCGTTCTCGGCATCATCGGATTTGGCAGGATCGGCCAGGCGCTTGCCGAGCGCGCGCGGTTTGGCTTCGGCATGGAGGTCATCGTCCAGAATCGGTCCCCCGTCGCGCCGGACACTCTTGCGCGGTTTGGAGCCCGACAGGTGGGCGACGTCGAGGAACTGCTGCATGAGGCCGATTTCGTCTCGCTCCACTGTCCCGGCGGCGCAGCGAACCGCCACCTCATTGACGGCGCGCGTCTGGCTGTGATGAAGCCCGGCGCGTTTCTGATCAATACCGCCCGCGGAGAGGTTGTGGACGAAGCCGCGCTTGCCGCGGCGCTTGTCGCAGGACGGATTGGCGGCGCGGGTCTTGATGTCTATGAACAGGAGCCGCGTATCACGCCCGCGCTTCTGGATGCGCCCAATCTGGTCATGCTGCCCCATCTCGGCTCGGCCACCCGCCAGACGCGGGAAGCGATGGGCCTGCGAGCATTCGAGAACGTCATGGACTTCTTTGGCGGACGACCCCCGCGCGACCGCGTCGTCTGAGACCGGGCGCACCGACTTCTCTGTGGAGTGAAACCGATGAAACGATCCGAAATCAACGCGATCCTCACCGAGGCGGATGCCTTCATCCGCTCCTTCGGTTACATCCTTCCGCCCTTCGCCTATTGGTCGCCCGAACGGATGAAAGCCGAGATCGCGGCGGGCGCGGATTACGCCGCGCGGGGTCTGGGCTGGGATATCACCGACTATGGGCAGGGCCGCTTCGACGACCTCGGTCTCTTCCTGTTCACGGTGCGCAATGGCGACGCCGCTGATCTCGACCGCGGCCGCGGCATGCTCTATGCCGAAAAGATCATGATCTCGCGCCGGGATCAGCTTTCACCAATGCACCGGCACAACATCAAGGCCGAGGACATCATCAACCGCGGTGGGGGAACGCTGGTGCTTGAGCTCTTCGCGCCCGACGCGACAGGCGCGATCGACCCGGATGCGATGGTGGAGGTCCCGGTCGACGGCGCGCTGCGGCGGGTGAAGGCCGGCGGTCTCCTGAAGCTCGCGCCCGGCGAATCGGTGACGCTGATGCCGGGCATCTGGCACGCCTTCTGGGCCGAGGGTGCCGATGTCCTGATAGGAGAGGTGTCGACGGTGAACGACGACCGCACTGACAACGTCTTTCGCGATCCGATCGGTCGCTTTCCTAGCGTCGATGAAGACGAAGCGCCGCGCCACCTTCTTGTGTCGGATTACGACCGGGCGATCGTGGCCTGAGGCGCCTTGCGTTTCATCGAGACGGCAGAACCGGCATTCGCCCGAAATCGGGGCGAAAGCGGGTTCGGTTCAGTCAACGCACGACAAGGTCGCTATTCCGGATCGGTTCGGAAGATCAGCCGTTCGTCGCAGGGCGCGACGCGCAGGATGTTCGTCGTGCCCTTGACGTTGAAGGGAACCCCGGCCGTGACCACGATCTGATCCTTCTCGGTCGCGAAGCCGTATTCCCGCGCCGCGCGGGCGGCGTTGACGACGGCCATCTTGAACCGGTCGATCGACTCGGTCTGGACGCAGTGCACGCCCCAGGTGAGGCACAGCCGCCGCAGCGTCGCCGTGATCGGCGTCAGCGCCAGGATCGGCACCGAAGGACGCTCCCGCGCGACGAGGCTGGCGGTGGTGCCCGACTGCGTGAAGCAGCAGATTGCGTGGATGTCGGTCGCCTCGGCGATCTCGCGCGCGGCGGCGACGATGCCGTCGGCGATGGTGGTGCGATCCACTTTGCGGCTCGCCTCGATCACCTCGCGATAGGTCGGGTCGCTTTCGACCGACTTCGCCACGTTGTCCATCGTGGTCACCGCCTCAACGGGGTAGTTCCCGGCCGCGCTTTCGGCTGAAAGCATCACGGCGTCCGCGCCTTCATAGATCGCGGTCGCTACGTCCGAGACTTCGGCGCGCGTCGGCATCGGGCTTTCGATCATGCTTTCCAGCATCTGGGTCGCCACGATCACCGGCTTCGCGGCAGTGCGGCAGGCGCGCACCATCTGCTTCTGGATCGGTGGCACCGAGTGGATCGGCAATTCCACGCCAAGATCGCCACGCGCGACCATGATCCCGTCCGACACGGCCAGGATCTCGGCAAACCTCGTCACGGCGGCCGGTTTCTCGATCTTGCACATGATCGCCGCGCGTCCCTTGGTCAGTGCGCGCGCCTCGGTCACATCGTCTTCCCGCTGGACGAAGCTCAAGGCCAGCCAGTCGACACCAAGCTCGCAGGCGAATTCCAGATCGGCGCGATCTTTGTCGGACAGCGCCTTGAGCGGCAGAACGACGTCAGGCACGTTGACGCCCTTGTTGTTCGAGATCGTGCCGCCGGTCACGACGGTGCAATCGGCGAAGTCCTTGCCGCAGTCCACGACCTTCAGCCGGATCTTGCCGTCATTGACCAGAAGCGAAGCGCCGGGTTTCAGCGCGGCGAAGATTTCCTTGTGCGGCAGGCAGACGCGCGTCACGTCGCCCTCGGCAGGGTCAAGGTCGAAGCGGAACGGCGCGCCCTCCTCAAGCTCTTCCGAGCCGTTCTTGAAACTGCCGACGCGCAGCTTCGGCCCCTGCAGGTCCGCAAGAATGGCGATGGGCCGCCCGGCTTCCTTCTCGATCCGTCGGATGATCGCATGGCGTGCCGCCTGATCGTCGTGTGTGCCGTGGCTCATATTCAGCCGGAACACGTCTGCGCCGGCATCGAAGAGGGCCCGGATCGTCTCGTAGTCGCTCGATGCCGGACCCAAAGTGGCGACGATCTTTACGTTCCGAAGCCGTCTCATCCGTGAAATCTCCGTAATGTTTGCGCTACCATCGCCTATCCGCGCCTCTATGGCCGAAATCCCGCCCTGCGGCAACTGGTGCTTTGCCTTCGCCTCTTCTAAAGGAAGGATGACCGGCAAGCCACGACATATCCATGACCCTTCCGCCTTTTCAAATCATCGGCGCCAACCGGCCTTCGCGCTGGCTCGTCACCTGTGACCATGCCACGAACCGGGTTCCCGACTGCATCGGCGGCGGCTCTCTCGGCATCGCGCAGGCCGACATGGCCCGCCACATCGCCTACGACATCGGCGCCGCCGGCGTGACCCGCCTTCTGGCTGAACGGCTCGACGCGCCTGCGATCCTGTCGAATTTCTCGCGCCTCGTCATCGACCCCAACCGGGGCGAGGATGACCCGACGCTGGTGATGAAGCTGTATGACGGCACCATCATCCCGGCCAATCGCCACGTCGACAAGGCCGAAACCGAACGCCGGCTGAACGCCTTTCACCGCCCCTATCACGCCGCCTATGCCGAACTTGCCGGCCGCCGGGCCGACACCGTGATCTGCGCGGTCCACAGCTTCACGCCGCGGCTCAGTGGTCGCAGTCACCGGCCTTGGCAGATCGGCATCCTTTACTCGCGCCGCGATGCGCGGCTGGCATTGCCATTGCTGGAACGGCTCCGCGCCCAAACCGACCTGACCGTGGGCGAGAATGAGCCCTATGATGGCCATCTCGACGGCGACGCCATCGACCGCCATGCCCTGACACCGGGCCGCCCCAACATCCTGATCGAGCTGCGCCACGACCTCATCGCGCAGCAAGACGGCCAGATCGCCTGGGCTGACCGGCTGGCGCCGATCCTTGAAGAAGTGCTCGCCGCATCCAATCTCTGAACGCAGGAGGACGAAATGGACGACCATACCCGCACCGAGATCGAAGCCGCGGCCTTCCGCACGCTGCGCCATCACTTGATGGAAAAACGCCCCGATGTGCAGAACATTGACCTGATGAACCTCGCCGGGTTCTGCCGCAACTGCCTTGCCCGCTGGTATCAGGAAGCCGCGAAAGAGCGGGGTATCGAGATGAGCAAGGAAGAAGCGCGCGAGGTCTATTACGGCATGCCCTACGAGGACTGGAAGGCCGGGAACCAGACCGGGGCGGATGAGGCGAAGCAGGCGGCGTTCGAGAAGGCTTTTCGCGAGAATGTAGGGGAAAGCTGAGGTCGCTCAGCCAGCCGCCACCCCGCGCAGCTGCGCGACCAGCCCTTGCAACAGCGATCGGCGCGAGATCGCATTCGGCCAGATCATCGCATAGTCGGACGACATCGGGAGCGCGAAGGGATCGACGCGCGCAAGCCGCCGCGCGTCAAGGTCAGCGGTGGCGAGACGTTCCGGCAGCAATGCCACCCCCAACCCTGACCTCGCCGCGCATGCGGCAAGCGCGGTCCGGTCCACCCGCAGACCGCGCGCGGGGTCGGGTCGCCTTGCGATACCCGCCGCCGCAAACCAGTGCGGCCAGGACGGCTGCGTCGCGAAGGTGGGGCCCCAATCGGTGTGGATGAAAGCTTCGTCGGCCAGGCCGGCAAGGCCATCCGCGCCGATTTCGCGCGAGGGTGCGGCGACCGCAACAAGCCGGTCGCGGAACAGCACTTCTACCCGATGGTCGGGATAGGCGTGGATGCCGTAGGTCAAGCGCAGATCGACGCCGTCGCGGGCGAACACCACCGGGTCATCCTCCACGCGGATGTCGAGATCGGCCACAGCCGCGAAACCGCGCAAGGCAGGCGCGAGCCAAAGTTCGGCAACCGACGGCAAGACCGATAGGACCAGCCGCGCCCGGCTGCGCGCGCTTTTCAGTTCCGCGGTCACCGCCGAAAGATCGCCGAACGCAGCCTCGATCCGCGGATAGACCGCGCGCCCGGCATCCGTGAGCGAGATGCGGTTGCCTTGCCGGAGGAAGAGCTGCTTGCCCAGATGATCCTCAAGCGCTCGGACCTGCTGGCTCACCGCCGCCGAAGTCACGCCGAGTTCCGCGCCCGCCTGCACGAAACTGCCGGCCCGCGCAGCGGCTTCGAAGGCCCTGAGGGCATTGAGAGGCAGGTTGGCTGTCATGTCGTCCGAAAGCTTTTCTTATGCTTCACGAAAACTGATCCCGTTGCAAGCTTCTGTGATGCTGGCATCCTTACCAAAGCGAAGGAGGACTTCATGCGCGACATTCTCGATCTCGACCGCTATCCGCTCGACCGGCCCGACTCACTCGATTGGCAGGCGCTCGTCGCCAGCGCGAAGGGCGACCTTGCCGATCACGGCATGTTCAACCTCCAAGGCCTCCTGCAGCCGTCGGCCATTGCCGAAGCGGTCGCGGAGCTTTCGCCGCGGTTCGACACGGAAAGTTTCACCCATGCTCGCAAGCACAACATCTATTTCCGCAAGGACATGACCGACGTCCCGCCCGATCACCCGGCGCTGAGGCAGTTCGAGACTGTCAACCGCACACTGTGCGGCGACCAGATCGGCGGCGTGATCCGGCAGCTTTACGAATGGCCCGATTTTGCCCGCTTCCTTGCCGCCACGATGGACAAGCCGGTGCTCCACACGATGGACGATCCGCTGGCCCGGGTGAATGCGATGGCCTACGGCAACGGTGAGGCGCTCAACTGGCATTTCGACCGGTCCGAATTCACCACGACGCTTCTGTTGCAGGCGCCCGAGGCGGGGGGCGACTTCGAATACCGCACCGATCTTCGCAGCGACGGCGATCCCAACTATGATGGCGTCGGGCGGCTTCTGGCGGGTAACGATCCGGACGTGCAGTGCCTGAAGCTCTCTGCCGGTACGCTCAATGTCTTCAAGGGCAAGAACACGGCCCACCGCGTGACGCCGGTCAAGGGAGACCGCCCGCGCATCATCACCGTCTTTTCGTTCTACGAACGCCCCGGTGTCCGCTTCTCCGAGGACGAACAGATCGGCTTTTACGGCCGCGCCGCATGACCGGTCCGTTCAAGGACATCCGCAAGGCCACCTACCTCAATTCCGAAGGCGCGGACCGGCCGCTCGTCTCGCCGATCCCCGAGACGGTGCTGAACGCCGCCCGCGCCTACCGGCTTTCGCGGTTGCGCGAGCAGATGGAACTTCACGACGTTGCGGGGCTACTTCTCTACGATCCGGTCAACATCCGTTACGCGTTCGACAGCTCGAACATGCAGGTCTGGACGGCGCACAATCCCATGCGCTACGCCCTGATCCTCGCAGGCGGCCCGGCGATCCTCTTCGAGTTCAAGGGCTGCGAACATCTCGCCGACGGCCTGCCCGGCATAGACGACGTGCGCACCGCGATCACCTACATGTTCATGAACCGCGGCGACCAGACGACCGGGTTCGTCGACGACTGGGCCGACGAGATCGCGGACCTCGTCCGCACCCATGGCGGCGGCAACCCGCGCCTTGCCGCCGACAAGCTCGACGTCAACGCGGGTCCGGCGCTTGAGGCGCGCGGGCTGACAGTCCTCGACGGCACCGAACTGACCGAAATCGCGCGCTCGATCAAATCGCCGGACGAAATCCAGTTGATGCGCTGGACGATCCGGGTCTGCGAGGCGGGCATGGCGCGGATCTACGAACACTCGCTGCCCGGTGCGACCGAACAGGAACTTTGGGCGCATCTCCATTTCGAAAACGCCCGCTCCGGCGGCGACTGGCTTGAGACGAAACTGCTGACCGCCGGCCCGAACACCAATCCCTGGTACAGGGAATGCAGTCACCGCCCGGTGCAGGCAGGCGAGATGATCTCGTTCGATACCGACATGATCGGACCCTACGGGTACTGTGCCGATCTCTCGCGCTCATGGGTCTGCGGCTATCAGCCGATGGACCCGACGCAAACGCGTCTATACCGCACAGCGCTTGAGCAGATCGAACATAACCTCGCCCTTCTCGCCCCCGGCCGCGACTTCGCCGAGTTCAACGAGAAGAGCTGGCGCATCCCGGCACAACATGTCGATTACCGGTATTCCCTGGCGGTTCATGGCGTCGGCATGGCCGACGAATGGCCGGTCGTGCCGCTGCATGTGGATTGGACCAACCGGTCGATGGGTGGACGGTTCGAACCCGGCATGGTCCTCTGCGCCGAAAGCCTTATCGCCGAGAGGGGCACGGAATCGGTCAAGCTCGAAACCCAGGTGCTGATTACCGAAACCGGCGCCGAACGACTGGACAGCTTCCCGCGGGAAGAGGTCTGAGCCGCGTCGCACAATCCGCATCGTTTCGACACGGTGAGTTCATTTTCAACCCGTATGTTTGGGCAAGACGATCTGTTAGAATGACCTGTCATGGCCCTGCTCGAGACCCGATCCGACTATTCCCGCGCCGAACGTCTCTCGGATGCAGTGATCCATGTCTCGGGTCTTTTCGCGGCCCTGATCGCCGTGCCGGTCCTCATCACGGTCGCGGCGTTTCTGCGCGGCGACCTCACCGCGATGTTCGCGGTGACGGTCTATGGCGTGTCGCTGATCGCGATGATCGGCTTTTCCGCGCTCTACAACATGTTCCGGAATCCCGCATGGGACGGGCTCTTGCGCCGTCTGGACCATTCCGCGATCTATGTGAAGATCGCGGGCACCTACACGCCGTTCACGCTCCTTTCCGGTCATGGTTTCTGGCTGCTGGCAGGGCTTTGGGGCGCAGCCCTGACCGGCGTGGGAATGAAGTTCATCTCGCCCGATCGCTTCAGATTCCTGGCGATTGCCCTTTATCTCGGGATGGGCTGGGCCGGATTGCTCGCCGGCGGGGCGTTCTTCGCCACGCTGTCGCTGCCGGTGATCGTTCTCATCTTCGTCGAGGGATGCCTCTACACCGCGGGTGTGGCCTTTTATCTTTTTGAGCGTCTGCCGTTTCATTACACGATCTGGCATGTGATGGTGCTGGCGGCGAGCCTCGTGTTCTATGCCGCCGTCACCGTGCACGTCGTGCAGAACGCGACCTGAATCGAGCCGATCGAGATCGGCAGGGTCGTTCAGATTGCAGATTTCCGACTTTCGTCGAGATAGATCTCCCGCAGTCGCGTCGCGACCCGCCCCGGCTTGCCGTCGCCAAGCACCACGCCGTCAACCTCCACCACGGGCATGACGAAAGCCGAGGCCGAGGTGATGAGGGCTTCGTCCGCCGCCTTGGCCTCCTCGATGGAAAAGGCGCGTTCCTCGACCTCCATCTGCGCCTCGCGGGCAAAGCGCAGCACGGCCGCGCGGGTGATCCCGTGCAGGATGTCGTGCCCGAGGTCGCGGGTGATGATCTTGCCGCCCTTCACGATATAGGCGTTGTTTGACGTGCCTTCTGTGACCTTTCCATCCTCGACGAACCAGGCATCGTCGCAGCCCGCCTTCATCGCCATCATCTTGCCCATCGACGGATAGAGCAGTTGCACCGTCTTGATGTCACGGCGGCCCCAGCGGATGTCGGGAATGGAGATGACCTTGATCCCCACCTTTGCCGCGGGATTGTCGGCCAGCCCGGGTTTGGCCTGGGTGAAAAGCACAATCGAGCCCGGCACCTTCACAGGGTCGGGAAACATGAAGTCCCGATCGCCAGGATTGCCGCGCGTGATCTGGAGATAGACCATGCCGTCCTCGACCGCGTTCCGCGCCAGAAGCTCGCGGTGGATCGCCAGAAGCTCGTCATTCGTCGCCGGGCAGGTCATGTCAAGCTCATCCAGCGACCGCTTGAGCCGCGCCGCATGTCCGGCAAAGTCGATAAGCTTGCCGCCCAGCACGCTCGTCACCTCATAGACCGCATCGGCCATGAGGAACCCGCGATCGAAGACCGAGATCTTTGCCTCGGCCTCGGGCACATACTCCCCGTTCACATAGACGATGCGGCTCATGGCGCCCTCCTTGCGGCTTTGCGGGTTTCATCCTCCGCAGCTTGTGCCACGTCAAGCCCCGCCTCACTCAGACCGGCATCAAGGCCCAGTAGTCGAGGTCCAGCAGAATGCCCGGCAGATACCGACCGTCTGCCTGCTTCAGATGGAAAGGCGCGGTATCCTGCTTGATCGCGACCAGCCGAAGCCGGATCGCCCCCACATCCGGCGCGGCGGTCTTTGCCTTGTCGAGCACCTCTGACCAGGCGCGCACGGTATCGCCCGCAAAACACGGGTTGGCATGAGCGCCCGCGTTCAGCGCAACCATCATCTGCGCGTTCGCCAGCCCGTTGAAGCTGAGCGCGCGGGCAAGCGAGATCACGTGCCCTCCATAGATCAGTCGCTTGCCGTCCTCGCGGTTCGTCGCATCGAAATGCACCTTCGCGGTGTTCTGCCAGAGCCGGGTGGCCAGCATATGCTCCGCCTCTTCCACCGTGACACCGTCCACGTGGTCGATCTTCTCCCCGACCTCGTAGTCGCCCCAGCGATGCGGCTCCCCGGCAAGGGCGAAATCGTAGTTGGAGAAATCCAATCCCCGCGGCACGACCAGATCGCCCGGTGACACCGATTTCTTCAATTCCGGCACAACCGCCTCGGGCGCGGACGCATTGAGGTCGCGCCTGCGCACCATCACCCAGCGGACATATTCCAGCACCGTCTCATCATGCTGGTTGAGCCCGCGTGTGCGGACATAGACCACCCCGGTCTTGCCGTTGGAATTCTGCTTCAGCCCGATCACCTCGGATTCCGACCGCAAGGTATCGCCCGGCCAGATCGGCTGAAGCCAGCGCCCCTCGGCATAGCCAAGGTTCGCCACGGCATTGAGCGAGATATCCGGAACCGTTTTCCCGAACACCACATGGAAGGCGATCATGTCGTCGAGCGGGCTGAACGGCAGGCCGCAGGCCTGCGCGAATGCGTCCGATGAGTAAAGGGCGTGGCGCGCGGGGTAAAGCGCATGATAGAGCGCGCGTTCGCCCATCTTGACGGTGCGCGGCACGGCGTGAACGATCACCTCGCCCAGCCGGTAATCCTCGAAGAAACGGCCCTGATTGGTCTTCATCCCCTGATCGTCACCCATAGGTCCCAAGGAACGGATTGTGGCCCAGCCAGATGTGGACCCAGGCGATCAGCCCGTAGATCACCACCGACACCGCAAGCACGATCGCGTCACTGCGGATGCGACCGTTGACAGGGCGGCTCCAGGTCGTCTGTGCGTTGATCAACAGGATCGAGACGATGGCCCAAAGCCCGAGCCAGCCGAACAGCACGACCGAGGCGAGATCGCCGTTGACCAGAAGATGCCCGATGGACCAGAGAATGACGCCCGTCAGCATCGGATGGCGCAGCCTCATGCGCACGACGCCCTTGTTGTTTGCCGCCCCGAACAGGAAGACCGAGACCAGCATCAGAAGATTGTTGAGATGCCCCATCCCGGCCAGCGGGGTATAGACCGGGTCGATCTCGGCCCGGCGATATCCGATGACCATCAGGATGATCGCGGCGAAGCTCAGGACGGCGACGGCCAGCTTTCCGCGCCGTTCGCCGACCCGCGCCCGCAATCCGGGCGCGACGCGCTTGAAGAGATGCGGCACCGTCCAAAGGATGAGACCAAGGATCATGACCGGCATGGGACACCTCTTCTGCGCGCTGACGTCGCCGTCCAGTTTCCGCTAATTCGCGCGATCCGCAATAGCCTTGGCCCTGGCGAGGGTCTGGCGGGCGGTTTCCGCATGAAGGTTCTCGACGATCCTGCCGTCGACGACCGCGACGCCCTGGCCTTCGCGGGCGGCCGCCTCGAAAGCTTCAATCTGGCGGCTCGCAAGGTCGATCTCGGCGCCGGAAGGCGCAAATACATCGTTCGCAACCGCCAGTTGGTCGGGGTGGATCAGCGTCTTGCCGTCAAAACCCATATCGCGACCCTGCACGCATTCCGCCCGCAGCCCCTCCGCGTCCTTGAAGGCGTTGTAGACGCCGTCGACGATGATGCGCCGATGCGCCTTCGCCGCCAGAAGGCAAAGGCCAAGCCCGGTCAGAAGCGGCTCACGGCCGGGCCGGAACCTGCTGCCGAGATCCTTGGCAAGGTCATTCGTGCCCATGACCATTCCGGCCAATCGCGGATGCGCGGCGATCGCGGCGGCGTTGAGCATCCCGGCCGGCGTCTCCATCATCGCCCAAAGCGGCACGTCCGGTGCGAGTGCAGCGACGGCATCGAGATCCGTGGGCAAGCCGACCTTGGGGATCAGCAAAGCGTCGATCCTCGCGCGAGGAATGGCGGCGATATCGTCGCGCCCCCAATCCGTATCAAGTCCGTTGATCCGCACGATGCGCGCGCGCGCGCCATAATCGTGCTCGTCAAGCACGCGCACCAAAAGCGCGCGCGCCGCCGGCTTTTCCTCGGCCGCGACCGCGTCTTCCAGATCGAAGATGATCGCGTCGGCCGGCAGATCGCGCGCCTTCTCCAGCGCACGCTCGCGACCGCCGGGGATGTAGAGAACCGAACGGTAGGGGCGCAGGCGGTCGGCATCGGTCATTCGCAACTCCTCGCAACAATATTTCGTCTAAGACCACATCCGCGGCATATCCGGCAAGGGCAAAATTGCCGCGGCGCAGAAATTCCGCGACTGCAGAGCATCCGGCATTGCCAGGCGCCTCAACCTGCGGCCGCCATCCAGAGAAGCCGCAGCGACACCGCGAGAAGGGCCCAGGTCACCAGCCGGAAGAACAGCGCCTCGGGAAGGATGCGCACCAGCCACACGCCGGCAAGGACCGCGAGGGATGCCGGCACAGCCAGGATTGCGGCAACCTTCAGGTTGGCAAGCGACAACTGGCCCAACGCCCAGTACGGCACCAGCTTGGCGGCGTTCACATAGGCGAAAAGCACGGTCGTGGTGCCCGCGAAAACGGTCTTTCGCAACCCCAGTGGCAGCACATAGACCTGATAGGGCGGCGCGCCGGCATGGCTGACGAAACTCGTGAACCCCGTGATCGCGCCCCAGAACAGGCCCGGCGCGACCGCAGCGCGACGCTCCGACTGTTGCGGACGATGCCGCAAGAGAAGCGTCAGCGCAAAGACGCCGCCGATCAACCCGATCAGACCGGTCACCAGCCGCTCGGGCACCTGCGCCGCTGTCGCCCAGCCAAGCGCGATGCCGATCGTCGTCGCCGGGATCAGGATCGCCAGCACCCTTTTATCGAAGGAGCGGCGGTAGGCAAGAAGGCCGAACATGTCCGAGACGACATAGACCGGCAATAGCAGCCCCGCCGCCGTTACGGGCGGCAGGACCAGCGCCAGGAGCGGCACGGGAAGCATGCTCACGACCGGCAAGCCCCCCTTCGACATGCCGACCAGCGTTGCCGCGCCGACCGCCGCGATCCAGAATTGCCAGCTATCCATCCTGACGGGTCCGCCTGATGAGGTGCCGCCGGACATATCCGAACCGCCGCCAAGCGCAAGCCGGGCTTTCATGCCGCATCGCAGCGGGCTTGCGCGACGGCGCACAACGGATTACGCAAGGCCGCGTCATTCACATGGACCCGGAGACCACATCATGGCCAGACCCAGGATCGCCCTCATCGGCGCGGGACAGATCGGCGGCACGCTCGCCCATCTCGCCGCGATCAAGGAACTTGGCGACGTCATCCTCTTTGACATCGCCGAAGGCACCCCGCAGGGCAAGGCGCTTGACATTGCGCAGTCGGGTCCGGTCGAGAAGTTCGATGCCAATCTCAAGGGTGCCAATGACTATGCCGACATTGCGGGCGCCGATGTCTGCATCGTGACCGCCGGTGTCCCGCGCAAGCCGGGGATGAGCCGCGACGATCTTCTCGGCATCAACCTCAAGGTCATGAAGTCGGTGGGCGAGGGCATCCGAGACCACGCACCCGATGCCTTCGTGATCTGCATCACCAACCCGCTCGATGCGATGGTCTGGGCGTTGCGCGAATTCTCGGGCCTGCCGCACGCGAAGGTCGTCGGCATGGCCGGCGTGCTCGATTCGGGCCGCTTCCGCCACTTCCTCAGCGAGGAATTCGGCGTTTCCATGCGCGATGTGACGGCCTTCGTGCTCGGCGGCCACGGCGACACGATGGTGCCCTTGACCCGCTACTCGACGGTCGCCGGCATTCCGCTGCCTGATCTGGTCAAGATGGGCTGGACCACCCAGGAAAAGCTTGACGCCATCGTCCAGCGCACTCGCGACGGCGGGGCCGAGATCGTGGGGCTTCTCAAGACCGGCTCGGCCTTTTATGCGCCCGCCTCATCGGCGATCGAGATGGCCGAAGCCTATCTCAAGGATCAAAAGCGCCTGTTGCCCTGCGCGGCCTGGGTCGACGGCGCCTACAACCTGAGCGGCATGTATGTCGGCGTGCCCACGGTGCTTGGCGCTGGCGGGGTGGAGCGCATCGTGGACATCAAGCTGAACAACGACGAGCAGGCGATGTTCGACAAGTCGGTCGAGGCGGTGAAGGGCCTCGTAGAGGCTTGCAAGGGCATCGACAGCTCGCTCGCCTGATCCTTCCGTCGCACGGCTTCGGGGCCCGGCCAGGCGCCGGGCCTTTTCCGTTTCGGAGGTAGGGGATTCCCGCCATTGCCAGATGTCCACGCCTTGTCCATTCTGGCAGCATTGGATCAGGGAGATATCATGCGTTTTGTTCAATCAATGGCGCTTTGCGCCAGCTTTGCAGCCACCGCGGCCGGGGCCGAAACCAGCGCCATTTCATCGCGGGTCGGCGAAGTCGGCATCCGCACCGCGCTGACCGAACTCGAGGGGCAGTCAGACCGCACCCCGGATCAGGACTTCGCGCTGGGCGCGCTTCACGTCCTCGGCGCGGTCGAGCGGGCGTTGCAGGCGCGCTACGACATGGGCATGAACCAGCAGATGCTCATGGGCATGGATATCCCGCTCCTGCGGTTGCCCGTCCCGGAAAACCCCGCGCCGAAACCCTTCGATCCTGCCGCGATCGAAGCGCTTTTCGCAACCGCCAGCGACGACCTCGCCGGCGCGATCGCGGTTCTCGATACCATCGGGGATGCGGATGACTTCGGGCTTGAGGTCGATACCGCCGACCTCTGGTTCGACATCAACGGCAGCGGCGCCCGAGACGAGGGCGAGGGCATGATGCAGGTTCTGGGTACCGTCATGCAGATACCGACCGGCGAAGACGGTGGGGCAGGGGGGCTTGCCGTGCGCTTTGACACCGCCGACGCCGCATGGCTCTCGGCTTACGCGCATCTTCTGTCGGGCATCTCGGACACCATCGTCGCATTGCATCCGACCGAACGGCTCCGCGCTGTTCTGGCCGATGCGGCCGCGCTTGATGAATTCGGACGGGCGCCGAACGACTACGGCATGATCGACACCGCCGACATGATCGCAGCCCTAGTCGCCGTCATCGAATCCAAGCCGGACGCCGAGCGTTTGCAGGCCGCCCATGCGCATTTTCTGGCCATGATCCGTGACAACCGGACCTTCTGGAGCAGGGTCGGCGCCGAAACCGACAACAACGCCGAATGGATCCCCAACGCCCGGCAGAAATCCGTCTTGCCGATCGATTTCCCGCCGGACACCGCCGAGGTCTGGGGCGGAGTGCTGACCGAGGCCGAAGAGATGCTCGAGGGCAAACGGCTCATCCCGCATTGGCGGCTTGGCGCCGGTGTCGGCGTCAACCTCGCCAAGCTGATGCAGGACCCGCCCGAACTCGACGTCATCGGCATGGTCCAGGGCGGAACGCTCCTGCCCTACATCGAACGCGGCGAAGTCATGAGCGGTGAGGCTTTCTGGCGGTTCGAGGAACTGGTCGCGGGCGATGCGGGTCTTTTCATGGTGATCCTGAACTGATCCGCGCGACTCGGGGCAGGTCTGGCCGGTATTTGTGATCACGCAATTCCGACGTGTGATCACAAATTAGAAATATTCGCGATACTTCGGCCCGCGCACACAAATTTGCGTTTGTTGCCCGTCTTTTCCGTGCCATGTGCGGACAACTTCACCGAAGAGGGGCCGCGCGGCATGAACATCCACGAATATCAGGCGAAGGCTCTGCTGCGAGATTACGGCGCGCCCGTCTCCGACGGCCGCGCGGTGCTGAAGGCCGAGGACGCCAAGACTGCCGCCGGCGAACTCGACGGCCCGCTCTGGGTCGTCAAGGCGCAGATCCATGCCGGCGGTCGCGGCAAAGGCAGGTTCAAGGAGGCCGAGGCCGGCGAAAAGGGCGGCGTCCGCATCGCCAAGTCGGTCGAGGAGGCCGCGAACGAAGCGCGCAAGATGCTCGGTCGCACGCTCGTGACGCATCAGACCGGCCCCTCGGGCAAGCAGGTCAACCGCATCTACATCGAAGACGGCTCCGACATCGCGCGTGAGCTTTACCTCGCCGTCCTCGTCGACCGCGGCACATCCCGCATCTCTTTCGTCTGCTCCACCGAAGGCGGCATGGATATCGAGGAGGTCGCGGCCCATACGCCCGAAAAGATCCTGTCCTTCTCCGTCGATCCGGCCTCGGGTCTTTCCGACTTCCACGGCCGCCGCGTCGCCTTCGCGCTCGGCCTTGAAGGCGCGCAGGTCAAGCAATGCGTCGCCCTCATCAGGACGCTCTACAAGCTCTTCGTCGAGAAGGACATGGAGATGCTTGAGATCAATCCCCTGATCGTCGGCACCGACGGCAACCTCAAATGCCTCGACGCCAAGATGGGCTTCGACGGCAACGCGCTCTACCGCCACTCGGACATCCTCGCGCTGAAGGACGAGACCGAGGAAGACCCCAAGGAACTCGCCGCCTCCCGGTTCGACCTGAACTACATCGCGCTGGATGGAGAGATCGGCTGCATGGTCAACGGCGCAGGTCTGGCAATGGCGACGATGGACATCATCAAGCTTTACGGGGCCGAACCCGCGAACTTCCTCGACGTCGGCGGCGGGGCGACGAAAGAGAAGGTGACGGAGGCCTTCAAGATCATCACTTCGGACCCGAACGTGAAGGGCATCCTCGTCAACATCTTCGGCGGCATCATGCGCTGCGACGTCATCGCCGAGGGCGTGATCGCCGCGGTGAAGGAGGTCGGGCTGAAGGTGCCGCTTGTCGTGCGGCTTGAGGGCACCAATGTCGAGAAGGGCAAGGAGATCATCAAGGGCTCCGGCCTGAACGTGATCGCGGCGAACGATCTGTCGGACGCGGCGCAGAAGATCGTGAAGGCGGTGCGGGGGTGAGCGCGTTGCCAATCGAAACTTGGATTCGCTCGCAGACAATCAATGCTGATGGCTCGGTTGTCGTCCGTTTGACCGATGCAAAGGCACGGATACCTACGACTTCTTTTGTCTCTGGCACAGCGCCAGACCCAAGTGCACCGCCGCCCGGCAAATCGCCTATCAAGATCACTTGGCCTGATGGTGTCCAAACCCTGCACTTTGTCAGAGATGACACCAATAAGTATATGATTGCGGATCGCACTGATGCGTCAAAGTTTCACCTGCGGCCGTTTCTCAAGCACTCCGAGCAGGAAATCGCAATCACAGCAATTGAAGATGGCGAGTTCTTGATCTCGTTACTTCCCGAAAAGTAGGAGCCAATACAATGGCCGTCCTCATCAACAAATCCACCCGCGTCATCTGCCAGGGCTTCACCGGCTCGCAGGGCACGTTCCACTCGGAACAGGCGATCGAATACGGCACGAAAATGGTCGGCGGCGTGACGCCCGGGAAGGGCGGCACCGAACATCTCGGCCTGCCGGTCTTCAACTCGGTCCATGAGGCCATGGCGAAGACCAAGGCCAATGCCTCGGCGATCTATGTGCCGCCACCCTTCGCGGCGGATTCGATCCTCGAGGCGATCGACGCGGAAATCCCGCTGATCGTCTGCATCACCGAAGGCATCCCGGTGCTCGACATGATGCGCGTCAAGCGCGCGCTCCAGGGGTCGAAATCCACGCTCATCGGGCCGAACTGCCCCGGCGTCATCACGCCTGGCGAATGCAAGATCGGCATCATGCCCGGCCATATCCACAAGAAGGGCTCGGTCGGCGTCGTCTCGCGCTCCGGCACCCTGACCTACGAGGCCGTGAAGCAGACCTCCGACCTCGGGCTTGGCCAGTCCTCGGCCGTCGGCATCGGCGGCGACCCGATCAAGGGGACGGAGCATATCGACGTGCTCAGGATGTTTCTCGACGACGATCAGACCCACTCGATCATCATGATCGGCGAGATCGGCGGCTCGGCCGAGGAGGAAGCGGCGGAATACCTCGCCGCCGAGAAGAAGAAGGGCCGCTGGAAGCCGACCGCCGGTTTCATCGCCGGACGCACCGCGCCCAAGGGCCGCCGCATGGGCCACGCGGGCGCCATCGTCGCGGGCGGCAAGGGCGACGCGGAATCGAAGATCGAGGCGATGAAGAAGGCGGGCATCGTCGTCGCCGACAGCCCCGCGGGGCTGGGTGAAGCGGTACTGAAGGCGATAGGGTGAACCGGGCCGCCGCCGGAACCTTGACGATCGGGACGCAATGGGAACAGGTTACGAAATGAACCAGTCTCGCCCCGCCCGGAACTCCGCGGGCAACGCTCGACCAAGGCGGCTGCCAATGCGCCCGCCTGACTGCGCGCCGGACAATTCCCGGATGCCCGACCCCCTCCCAACCCCTCCCGGTCCCAACCCATCAGAGGTGACCCCATGACCGACCAGTCTCCCAACGACCAGTTCGCCGCGTCCTCGTTCCTTCAGGGCCATAACGCGGAATATGTCGAACAGCTCTATGCCCGCTACGCCGGCGATCCGGGCGCGGTCGATGCGTCCTGGGCAGAGTTCTTCCGCTCGCTCGGCGATATCGGATCGGACGTGAAGAAGGAAGCCGACGGCGCATCGTGGGAGCGGCGCGACTGGCCGCCGGTGCCGGTCGACGACCTGACGGCCGCGCTCACCGGGGAATGGCCGGCGGCGGCCGAGGTCAAGGGCGCGGGCGACAAGGTCAGGGCCAAGGCGGCCGAGGCCGGGGTCGCGGTCAGCGACGAAGAGGTCAAGCGCGCCGTGCTCGATTCCATCCGCGCGCTGATGATCATCCGCGCCTATCGGATCCGGGGCCACCTCGTGGCCGATCTCGATCCCCTCGGCATGCGGTCGGAAACCCCGCACCCCGAGCTTGATCCGCATTCCTACGGCTTTTCCGACGCCGACATGGACCGGCCGATCTTCATCGACAACGTGCTGGGCCTGACCCATGCCACGATGCGCGAGATTCTCGACATCGTGCAGCGCACCTATTGCGGCACCTTCGCGCTCCAGTACATGCACATCTCCGACCCCGAGCAGGCCGGCTGGCTGAAAGAGCGGATCGAGGGGCTGGGCAAGGAGGTTCAGTTCACCCGCGAAGGCCGCAAGGCGATCCTCAACAAGCTGGTCGAGGCCGAGGGCTTCGAGAAGTTCCTGCACGTCAAGTACATGGGCACCAAGCGGTTCGGCCTCGATGGCGGCGAGGCGCTGATCCCGGCGATGGAACAGATCATCAAGCGCGGCGGCAGCCTCGGCCTTAAAGAGATCGTCATCGGCATGCCGCACCGGGGCCGGCTTTCGGTGCTGGCCAACGTGATGGCCAAGCCCTATCGCGCGATTTTCAACGAGTTCCAGGGCGGCAGCTTCAAGCCCGAGGATGTCGACGGCTCGGGCGACGTGAAGTACCACCTCGGAGCATCCTCCGACCGGACCTTCGACGGCAATACCGTGCATCTCAGCCTGACCGCCAACCCCTCGCATCTCGAGGCGGTGAATCCGGTCGTCCTCGGCAAGGTCCGCGCCAAGCAGGACCAGTTCAACGACACCAACCGCGAGCAGGTTCTGCCGATCCTGCTGCACGGCGACGCGGCCTTTGCGGGGCAGGGCGTGGTGGCGGAATGTTTCGGCCTCTCGGGCCTGCGCGGCCACCGCACCGGCGGCACGATGCACATCATCGTCAACAACCAGATCGGTTTCACCACCGCGCCGCACTTCTCGCGCTCGTCGCCCTATCCGACCGATATCGCCCTGATGGTCGAGGCGCCGATCTTCCACGTGAACGGCGACGACCCCGAGGCGGTGGTTCACGCCGCCAAGGTCGCCACCGAGTTCCGCCAGAAGTTCCACAAGGACGTGGTCATCGACATATTCTGCTATCGCCGCTTCGGTCACAACGAAGGCGATGAGCCGATGTTCACCAATCCGGCGATGTACAAGACCATCAAGACCCACAAGACCACGCTCCAGCTTTATACCGAGCGTCTGGTGCGCGACGGCCTCATTCCGGAAGGCGAGATCGAGGACATGAAGGCCGCCTTCCAGGCCCATCTGAACGAGGAGTTCGAGGTCGGCAAGAACTACAAGCCCAACAAGGCCGACTGGCTTGACGGGCGCTGGTCGCATATCAACCGCGAAAGCACGGAATACACCCCCGGCAAGACAGCGATCACCAAGAAGCTGATGGCCGAAATCGGCGACGCCCTGATCCGCGTGCCCGAAGGCTTCGACCTGCACAAGACCGTCGCGCGCCTGCTTGAGGCGAAGGCGCAGATGTTCAAGAAGGGCGAAGGCTTCGACTGGGCCACCGCCGAGGCAGTCGCCTTCGGCTCGCTGCTGGCCGAAGGTTTCCCGGTCCGGCTCTCGGGCCAGGACTGCACCCGCGGCACATTCAGCCAGCGCCACTCGGCCTTCATCGACCAGTCGAACGAAGAGCGGCACTATCCCCTCAACCACATCAAGGCCGGCCAGGCGCGCTACGAGGTCATCGACTCGATGCTTTCCGAATACGCTGTCCTCGGCTTCGAATACGGCTACTCGCTCGCCGAGCCCAACGCGCTCACCATGTGGGAGGCGCAGTTCGGCGACTTCGCCAACGGCGCGCAGATCATGTTCGATCAGTTCATCTCCTCGGGCGAAAGCAAATGGCTGCGCATGTCGGGTCTTGTCATGCTCCTGCCGCACGGCTTCGAAGGGCAGGGGCCGGAGCATTCCTCAGCCCGGCTTGAACGCTTCTTGCAGCAATGCGCGCAGGACAACTGGATCGTGGCGAACTGCTCGACGCCCGCGAACTACTTCCACATCCTGCGCCGCCAGCTTCACCGGACCTTCCGCAAGCCCCTGGTGCTGATGACGCCGAAATCGCTTCTCCGCCATCCGATGGCGGTCTCCGACGCCGGCGACTTCACAACCGGATCGACCTTCCACCGGGTCCTCTGGGACGATGCGCAAAAGGGCCATTCGGAAACCACGCTCGTCACCGACAAGAAGGTCAGGCGCGTGGTGATATGCTCGGGCAAGGTCTATTTCGACCTTCTGGCCGAACGCGACGCGCGCGGCATCGACGACATCTATCTCCTCCGCCTCGAACAGTTCTATCCCTTCCCGGCCCAGTCGATGGTCAAGGAGCTTGGGCGGTTCAAGGATGCCGACGTCGTCTGGTGCCAGGAGGAACCAAAGAACCAGGGTGGCTGGAGCTTCGTGGAGCCGAATCTCGAATGGGTGCTGACCCGGATCGGCGCCAAGGCGTCGCGGCCGCGCTACGTCGGCCGGCACGCCTCCGCCTCGCCCGCGACAGGCCTCGCCAGCCGCCACAAGGCCGAACAGGAGGCGCTGGTCAATGAGGCGCTGACAGTGGAAGGAAACGGCAAATGACGACCGAAGTGCGCGTCCCCACGCTAGGTGAAAGCGTGACCGAGGCGACCGTCGCCACCTGGTTCAAGAAACCGGGCGATACCGTCGCCGCCGACGAGATGCTGTGCGAGCTTGAGACCGACAAGGTCACGGTCGAGGTTCCGTCGCCCGCCGCCGGCAAGCTCGCCGAGATCGTGGTGAAGGAAGGCGAAACGGTGGGCGTCAACGCGCTACTCGCCCAGATCGCCGAAGCGGGCGATGCCGGTCCCGAACAGATGACACCGAAGAAAGGCGCCGAGACCGCGCCGCAAGCCGACGAGGGCAACATGTCTGCGAAAAACACCGATGTAATGGTTCCCACCCTCGGCGAAAGCGTCACCGAGGCGACCGTCTCCACCTGGTTCAAGAAGGTCGGCGACAGCGTCGAGGCCGACGAGATGCTGTGCGAGCTTGAGACCGACAAGGTCTCGGTCGAGGTGTCCTCGCCCGTCGCCGGCACGCTGGCCGAGATCATCGCCAAGGAAGGCGCCACGGTCGATGCCAAGGCGCGGCTGGCGGTGATCGCCGAAGGCGCGGGTGCTGCGGCCAGGCCCGGCAAGGATGACGCCAAGCCGGAAACCAGGAACGCCAAGAAGGCGGAAGCCGTGGATTCGCCGGGTGCCGGGCCGGAAACGGTCAAGGACCGCAAGGATGTCGAAGACGCGCCCGCGGCGAAAAAGGCGATGGCCGAGGCGGGCCTGACCGCCGAGCAGGTGACAGGCACCGGCAAGGATGGCCGCATCATGAAGGAAGACGTGGCCAAGGCCGCCGCAGGTGCCGCAGGCAAGGCCGCGGCCCCGGCGACCGTCCCGGACTCCCCTGCCCAGCCTCCCCGCGCGCCCGTTCCCGCCGAGGATGCGGGGCGCGAGGAGCGGGTCAAGATGACCCGCCTCCGCGCCACCATCGCCCGCCGCCTCAAGGATGCCCAGAACACCGCCGCGATGCTGACGACCTATAACGAGGTCGACATGTCCGCCGTCATGGAACTGCGCAACACCTACAAGGCCGATTTCGAGAAGAAGCACGGCGTCAAGCTCGGCTTCATGTCGTTCTTCGTCAAGGCGTGTTGCCACGCGCTGAAAGAGGTGCCCGAGGTCAATGCCGAGATCGACGGCGGCGATGTCGTCTACAAGAACTACGTCCACATGGGCGTCGCCGTCGGCACGCCCTCGGGCCTTGTCGTGCCGGTCGTCCGCGACGCCGACCAGATGGGATTCGCCGCGATCGAGAAGAAGATCGGCGAGCTTGGCCTCCGTGCCCGCGACGGAAAACTGAGCATGGCCGAGATGCAGGGCGGCAGCTTCACCATCTCCAACGGCGGCGTCTACGGAAGCCTCATGTCCTCACCCATCCTCAACCCCCCGCAATCGGGCATCCTCGGCATGCACAAGATCCAGGAGCGGCCCGTGGTGGTCGATGGCCAGATCGTCATCCGCCCGATGATGTATCTCGCCCTCAGCTACGACCACCGCATCGTCGACGGCAAGGGTGCCGTGACCTTCCTCGTCCGGGTGAAGGAGGCGCTGGAGGATCCGAGAAGGCTGCTGATGGATTTGTGATGGGTGCAATGATGCGCCTTCATTGCGTATCTTCGAGAGAGGCATGACACCCGATATCGCATTGCTCCCGATGCTTGAAGAAAGCTTGTGGCGAGCGGCCACTCGCTATGACCCAGTATTGATGGGCCGCACCTTCGCGCCAGACTTTTTCGAGTTTGGCCGCTCGGGTCGGCGCTATAGGCGCGAGGAGTTGCTCTTCGACCCGCAGGACGCACAAGAGATCGATGCGACGTTGCATGATCTGACACTGCTGCCCCTCTCGCAGGATTTGGTACTGGTTACCTACATGTCGGAAGTCCGTCGCCCGGGTGGTACGGAATGGGGCAATCGCTCCTCAATCTGGGACCGATCGTCCGGCGCATGGCAATTGCGCTTCCATCAAGGCACTGCGATCACTTAAAGATTGACCCCGAGAGCCTGGAACCAATCGCTCATGCCTTTGCAGGCCTCGCCGTCACCCCAACCGGAGCCACCCTCATGCAACTCCTCTGCCGCAACGACATCGACGATTTCGCCCGCTGGAAAGCGGTTTTCGACGCCGACCGCGAGGCGCAGGGCGCAGCCGGTCTCAGCCTCCTCCAGCTTTGGCGCGAGGACGGCGATCCGAACCGCGTCTGGTTCCTCTTCGAGGTGAACGACCGCGACAAGGCGCAGGCCTTCATGGATGCGCCGAACGCGAGACTCCATGCAGATCGGGCGGGCGTTCGCGATGGCGAGTATCATTTCGTCCGCACCGCCTGAACCCATCGTGCCGCGAACCCCCGCCTCGCTCCTCTACCGCCCTGGCCCCCGCGCCGGGGCCTCCGCGACGCGCCGCGCCGGGATGGAGGTTCCGGATCGGGCCCGGCACTGCCATGTGCGCTTGACCCGGACAGAACTTCGCATGAACCTTCACGGTGAACCGATATAGGAACCGCCCATGTCCAGCGAACTGAACATCCTCGCCCTCTACGGCCTTTTCACCGCGCTCATCCTGATCCTCAAGGTCTCGGGCGCCACCGGTCAGCTCGGCATGGGCTATCTCCTGTCCTCGCGCGACGAAGGCAGAACGCTCACCGGCATCACCGGACGCCTCGACCGGGCGCTCACGAACTCGATCACCGCGATGGCGCTGTTCGCGCCCGCGATCCTGATCCTGCACGCCAAGGGCGCGTTCAGCGGGGAAAGCCTCACCGCCGCGCAGGTCTTTCTCGTCGTCCGTGTTCTCTACGTGCCCGCTTACGGCTTCGGCATCACCGGCATCCGCACCGCGCTCTGGCTCGCCGGCTTCGCGGCGACCGTTCTTCTCCATCTCATGGCGCTGATGGCGCCATGACACCCGAACTCTCCGCCCTCGCCCTGGCTGGCCTTCTTCAGGTCGTGCAGTACATTCTGATGGCCGTGCCCGCCAATCTGGAGCTGGGTCCGGGCTACACAGCCTCACCCCGCGACCGGCCGCCCAGCCGCGAGATGTCGAAGACGACCGGCCGCCTGATCCGTGCCATGGACAACCATTTCGAGGGGCTGATCCTCTTTACCATCGCCGTCGTGGTCGTGACGCTCGGCGGTCAGGCGACCGGCTTCACCGCCGCCTGCGGCTGGACCTACCTCGCCGCCCGCATCCTCTACATTCCCGCCTATGCCCTCGGCTGGCGCCCTTGGCGTTCGGCGATCTGGGGGATAGGTTTCCTCGCAACCGTGGCGATGATCCTCGCTGCGCTGATCTGAACACCCTGTAGTTACACGTGTAGCTACAGATGCCCTACAGAAAGCCTACAGAGGCGTTACGCAACGCATACGCAAGAAACGAGGGAACTGACCCATGCCCGCATTTGACGTGATCATCATCGGCGCCGGACCCGGCGGCTATGTCATGGCCATCCGCTGTGCCCAGCTCGGGCTGAAGACGGCGGTGGTCGAGGGCCGCGAAACCCTGGGCGGCACCTGCCTGAATGTCGGCTGCATCCCGTCGAAGGCGCTTCTCCACTCAAGTCACATGCTCCACGAAGCCCATGAAAACTTTGGTAAAATGGGCCTGAAGGGCAAGGCGCCCTCGGTCGATTGGAAGCAGATGCTTGCCTACAAGGACGAGGTCATCGGCCAGAACACCAAGGGGATCGAGTTTCTTTTCAAGAAGAACAAGATCACCTGGCTGAAGGGCTGGGGCAGCATCCCCGAACCCGGCAAGGTCAAGGTCGGCGACGAGGTTCACGAGGCGAAAAACATAGTGATCGCAACGGGTTCCGAGCCATCGAATTTGAAAGGCGTCGAGGTGGACGAGAAGGTGATCGTCACCTCGACCGGCGCGTTGGCGCTGCCGAAAGTGCCGAAGGGGATGGTGGTGATCGGCGCCGGCGTCATCGGGCTCGAGATGGGATCGGTCTATGCGCGACTTGGCGCCAAGGTCACCGTGGTGGAATATCTCGACACGATCACCCCCGGCATGGATGGCGATGTCGCCAAGACCTTCCAGAGAATCCTGAAACGTCAGGGGCTTGAGTTCATCCTCGGCGCCGCGGTCCAGCGCGCCGAGGTCAAGCGCGGCAAGGCGACCGTCACCTACAAGCTGAAGAAGGACGACAGCGAAGTGACGCTCGACGCCGATTGCGTGCTCGTGGCGACCGGGCGCAGGCCTTATACCGAGGGGCTTGGACTGAAGGAACTCGGGGTCGAGATGGAAAAGGGCGGGCAGGTCAAGACCGATCATTTCGCCACGAACATCAAGGGCATGTATGCCATCGGCGATGCCATTACCGGACCGATGCTGGCCCACAAGGCCGAAGACGAGGGCATGGCGCTGGCCGAAATCCTCGCGGGCAAGGCCGGCCACGTTAACTACAACGTAATTCCGAGCGTGATATACACCGCGCCCGAAGTCGCCGCCGTCGGCCAGACCGAGGAGCAGTTGAAAGCGGAAGGACGCGCCTACAAGACCGGCAAGTTCGCCTTCATGGGCAATGCGCGCGCCAAGGCGGTGTTCCAGGGCGAAGGGTTCGTCAAGCTACTTGCCGACAAGGAAACCGACCGCATCCTCGGCGCCCATATCATTGGCCCCTCGGCGGGCGAGCTGATCCACGAGATTTGCGTCGGCATGGAATTCGGCGCTTCGGCGGAGGATATCGCCCTCACCTGCCACGCGCACCCGACCTTCTCGGAAGCCGTGCGCGAGGCGGCGCTGGCCTGCGGAGACGGGCCGATCCATTCGTGATGCGACCGCCGCCAACAGACCACGCCCGCATCAGGGCGTGATCATTCTCGGTGTCATATCCGCCGTTTGTTCGAGCCGCAGCGGTTCGAACAGCTTCCAGCCTTCCGCCGCAAAGGCGTGTGAATCGGTGTAAACGAATGAGCCGTAGAAGCGCTCGGGCCCGTAGGCATCGATGTCCATATCGGTATAGCGCGCGACGATCTCGTCGTAGTTCCTTTCCAGGACCCGATTCGTGGGCGACAGCCCCGAGACGAGAACCAGCCCGGTCGGCGGGCAGTCCAAGACGGTGATCTTCAGATCGGGCCGGTATTCCTGAAGGATCGGTATGATCTTCCAGACATCACCCGTCCATGCCCCCGCTGGCAGGTTGTCCAGGTCGCGCGTCGTCATCTCGTTGTCGAACGGGCAGCAGTCATGCATCGCGATGACGCCATCGGGGCGCGTGAAACGTTCCGTGTTCATGAAGTCCCGGAGCAGGAATTCAAACAGATGCATCCCGTCAAGGAAGCTGAATGAAAGCTTGATCCCGGTCTTCTTCAGGAAACCGCCGGCGAAGAAATCATCGCTGGTGGCCTGAAAAACATGCAACGCCGGCTTGTTGCCGATGACATTGGAGTTGATGCGAAAGAACGGGTCGACCGCAATGGTCTTGCCGCGTACCGGGGCGAAGGACCGGCCCTTGCGGCATCCGATCTCCATGTACCAGTCGAAAAGGTTCTGCTGGTGCAAGCGGTTCAGGAACCGATAGTAGCGCATTCCGCCCGCCTTGATGTAGCCCATCGAACGCCTCCTGCCTTCGGTCTGCCAAGTTTTTTGTTCGCCGCCGTCTTAAGCGATCAGTCGCGCCTTGCCCATCTCACGATGCAAGATGCCGCAGGCCCTGTGTCACATCGGTCCTCACCGCAAGCCGCAGGGCCGGCTCGTCACCGGCCTTGAGGGCTGCAATGATCATGCGGTGGTGTTGGGGCGGCTCGGACCTTGAGATCCGGGTGTAAAGCGCCCGCATCGTCGGGCCAAGCTGAAGCCACACGGTTTCCGCGATGGCGAGCATCGCGGGCGCCTGCGCGCGCAGATAAAGCGTGCGGTGGAACTCCAGGTTGGTGCGGATATAGGCGACGGCGTCCCGTTTCACGGCCGCTTCGGCATTGGCCATGTTGATCGTCTGAAGCCGTTCGATCAGCGCCAGGTGCGCGCGCGGCAGGGCGCGGGTCGCGAGTTCCGTCTCGATCAGGGCGCGCAGGGTCGCCAGCTCCTCGATCCGGTCGTTCGAGAGGTCTGGCGTCGTGACCCTGCCCGACGCCGAGAGCGTCAGCGCGCCTTCTGCTGCCAGCCGGCGCAAGGCCTCGCGCGCGGGGGTCATGGAGACATCATAGGCCTTGGCCAGCCCGCGCAGGGTCAGCGCATGCCCCGGTGCGATCTCTCCGTGCATGATCTGTTGCCTGAGCGATCGGTAGATCCGGTCATGCGCGAGCGTGCCGGGATCGGGCGGGCGGGTGTGGAGCAACATGCGCGGAAGTGATCACGATTTGCCCGGCGGCGTCAATCGCCCTGGATCATCCGCCAAAGTCGACCCGGTGCAGCGCCGCCCCGTGGGTCCTGAGCCACCGCCTCGGTTTCTGGTAACCCGGCATAAGACGCGCCACTTCCGCCCAGAAAGCAGGCGAGTGGTTCATCTCGGCCAGATGCGCCACCTCATGGGCCGCGACGTAGTCCAGAACCTCGGGCGGCGCCATGACCAGCCGCCAGGAGAACATCAGCCCGCCTTCCGCAGTGCATGAACCCCAGCGTGACCGCGTATCGCGCAGCGTGATCCGGCCGAAGCACCTGCCGAGGGTCGCGGCATGCGTCTCGCAGGCGCTTTGCAGCCTCTGGCGAGCCGCGAGCTTGAGGAAGGCGGTGATCCGCGACCCCACCCGAAGCGGGTCGGGCGGCACGAGCAACAACTCTCCGCTGACCCGGACTGCCCGGCATTCGGCTGTCGCAACCGTCAGTTTCCGCCCTTCGAACAAGAGTTCCGACCCGATCGAGATCGTCTGGCGCCCCGCAGCGCCCCGCAACATGGTTCGGACCCAATCGGCCTTCTCCTCGGCGAAGGCCAGCGCCTCTGCCTCCCGCGCACGCGCCGGCATCGAAAGCGTGACGCGCCCGTCCAGGCGTGACACGCGCAGGGAAAAGCGCCGCGCCCGAGCTGTGCGGCGCAGCGTGATCTCGATGGGTGGTTCTCCGGGCAGTGTGCGGCGGGTCATTTCTGGCATTCCGATGGTGCAAGATTACCCACGCCGGCGGCGACGGAAAGCCCCAATCGCATGTTGTCCGACATTGCCGGCAAAAGCCTTTGACAGCCCCCCGCTCTTGTGGCAGTTGGCTGCGACTCTGAAATAGAGATGCACCGAAGGAGGGTTCCATGCCCAAGGATGAATGGGGCGTAAAGCGCCTTTGCCCGCATTGCGCAAGCCGGTTCTACGACCTTCAGCGCGATCCGATGACCTGCCCTGAATGCGGCCACACCTTCACCGTCGAAAGCCTGACTTCCGGGCGCGGCAGGACGATGGTCGCTGAAAAGACATCCAAGAAGGATGATGAAGCCGTCGTCGAGGACCTGCCCGATGACGATCTGGACGACGACAGCGACGATGCGGATATCGACGACGATCTGCTCGAAGACGATGACGACGACGATGACGTCTCGCTGGACGAGATTGCCGATGTCGCAGCGAATGACGATGACTGAACCTCGGATCATCCGCCCGGTTCACGGGGGGTGAGGGCCTTGCTCGGGCGCGGTTCGCTCCGCGCCCATTTTTCGCTTGCGAAGCCCGGTGGCCTTGCCTATATCGCCCCACACGCGGGCCGTTGGCCCGGACCTCCGGTGGGGCCATAGCTCAGTTGGGAGAGCGCTTGAATGGCATTCAAGAGGTCAGGGGTTCGACCCCCCTTGGCTCCACCAACTCCACCCTTGCGATATGTGATTCTGGCGCCGGGGGAATTTTCGGGCACCACGCCGGCTCTGCACCGATTTGCCCCGGTTGGTTCTTCAAAGGAAACGCTGAGCAATCAATGTTTCGCTGAATCGATGAAAAAGCACGTAAATGTTCCGAGATTGCCCAAGTTGAGCCACGGTTTGCGGGGAAAACGGTCCCACGCCGCAACAAGTGCGGGTCCGCAGACGCAGTTAGAGAGAGCGGCGATGCGGTTGAGTTGATGAGTAACCAGACGGAGAGAGACATGAAACTGTTCAAACTGACCACGGAATTCCAGAACGAAGAAGACGGCGCTGTGACCGTTGACTGGGTCGTGCTGACCGCCGCTGTCGTCGGCCTCGGCGTTGCCGCCCTCGTCGCTGTGAAGAGCGGCACGGCGAACCTCAGCGGCAAGATCAACAACTACCTTTCGACGGTTTCGGTTCCGTAAGACACGGCATCAGACCTTCTTGCCGCCTCGGCGGCAGACTGGCCGCGCCCCTCGGGCGCGGCTTTTCTTTTGGGACCAGGCTTCTTGCCATCAAACGATCTTCAAAAGATCACCGAAAAGAAACCAGCCCGCCCAAGTTGAGCCACGGTTTGCGGGGAAAACGGTCCCACGCCGCAACAAGTGCGGGTCCGCAGACGCAGTTAGAGAGAGCGGCGATGCGGTTGAGTTGATGAGTAACCAGACGGAGAGAGACATGAAACTGTTCAAACTGACCACGGAATTCCAGAACGAAGAAGACGGCGCTGTGACCGTTGACTGGGTCGTGCTGACCGCCGCTGTCGTCGGCCTCGGCGTTGCCGCCCTTGTCGCTGTGAAGAGCGGCACGGCGAACCTCAGCGGCAAGATCAACAACTACCTTTCGACGGTTTCGGTTCCGTAAGACACGGCATCGGACCTTCTTGCCGCCTCGGCGGCAGACTGGCCGCGCCCATTGGGCGCGGCTTTTCTTTTTGGGGCCAGGTTTCGTGCCATCAAACGATCCTCAAAAGATCACCGAAAAGAAGCCAGCCTGCCCAAGTTGAGCCACGTTTTGGATTGAAAACAGTGTCATACCGCAAAGGAAGCGGAGCCCGCAGACGCAGTTCCAGAGTGGCGATGCGGTTCAGTTAACAAGTAACCGGACGGAGAGAGACGTGAAATTTTTCAAACTGACCACGGAATTCCAGAACGAAGAAGACGGCGCTGTGACCGTTGACTGGGTTGTGCTGACCGCCGCTGTCGTCGGCCTCGGCGTTGCCGCCCTTGTCGCCGTGAAGAGCGGCACGAGGAACCTCAGCGGCAAGATCAACAACTACCTTTCGACGGTTTCGGTTCCGTAAGACACGGCACCAGACCTTCTTGCCGCCTCGGTGGCAGACTGGCCGCGCCCCTCGGGCGCGGCTTTTCTTTTTGCGTGGCATGGTCCCGCGAAATGACCAAGAAAATACGCCCAAAAAGCTACCGGAACGCCCAATATGAGCCACGTTTCGGAACGAAAACGGCTGCATACCGCAACAGAAGCGGGTCCGCAGCCATAGTTCCAGGATGGCGATGCGGTTCAGTTAACGAGTGACCTGACGGAGAAAGAGATGCGATTTTTCAAACTGACCACGGAATTCCAGAACGAAGAAGACGGCGCTGTGACCGTCGACTGGGTTGTGCTGACCGCCGCTGTCGTCGGCCTCGGCGTTGCAACGCTGACCGCCATCAAGATCAGCACGAACAATATCAGCGGCAGGGTGGCTAACTACATGTCAACGATCTCGGTTCCGTAAGAAACGGCCTCCGACTGATTTGACGCGTCAACTGCGGAAAGGCCGCGCCTCGGGCGCGGCCCTTCCATTTCTTGCAGTTTCGTGCGCGCGCGCCTTATTCCGCAGGGTTCGCCGCAGGCCGCCGCAGTCCGAACCAGCGGCGCTTCTGCCGGCGCGTTCCGTCCTCTTTTCGCGGATCGCGCGATGTCAGCATGAGAAGCGAGGGTGTCACGACGAGCGTCAGCACCGTCGCGAAAGCAAGGCCAAAGACGATGGCGGATGAGAGTGCGATCCACCACTGCGTCGAGGGTGCGCCAAAGGTGGTCTCATGACTCAGGAGCTCGAGGTTGAGGCCGAAGGCAATGGGGAAGACGCCGAGGATGGCCGTCAGCGCCGTAAGGACGACTGGGCGCGCACGTTCCCGGCAGGTCTCGAGGATCGCATCGACCTTGTTCATTCCTTCACGGCGGAGCGTGTCGTAGGTGTCGATCAGGACGATGTTGTTGTTCACGACGACGCCGGCAAGCGCGATGATGCCGATTCCCGTCATGACGATCCCGAACGGCTGCCCCATGATCATCAACCCGAGGAAGACGCCAATCGTCGACATGACGACCGCGGTGAAGATGAGCCCGACCGAGATGAAGCGGTTGAATTGCGCCAGCAGGACCACGAAAATCAGGAACATTGCCGCGGCGAACGCCTTCGCAAGAAAGGCGCCTGCGGCAGCCTGCTCTTCATCCTCGCCGGCGAGTTGCCAGCGGATACCGTTTTCTTCCAGATCGGATTCGGCAAGCTTCTTGGTGATCGCGGATCGGATGGGATCGGCCTGAACGCCTTCCCGAATGCCCGCCTGCACGGTCACCGTCCGCCGGCCGTCGATGCGCGTCAGGGTGCCGGTGGTCTGGACGGCTTCGCGTTTGACGAAGTTGGCGATCGGGACCGGACCGTCGGCGGTTTCGACTCGAAGCTGGTCGAGCGATGAGATCGTGCGCTGATCCGGCGGCAGCCTCAGCACGATGTCGACGGCATCGTCCGATCCGGCGGGCCGGAAGTCCGAAAGCTTCAGCCCGTCGGTGACAAGCTGAACGACAGCGCCAACCGCCCCCGGCGACACGCCGTAGCGCGCTGCCGCGCCGCGGTCCACGCGCAGTTCCCAGTCGACGCCCGGCGGGGGCAGGCCGTCGTTGATGTCTATGACGTCCGGCGTCTTGGCGAGTTGGTCCGCGATCGCCCGTGCGGCATCGTTGAGCCCCGCCGGATTGCTCGCCGAAAGCCGGATCTGGATCGCCTTGCCCGTCGGTGGTCCGGCGTCAGGAACCGATACCTCGATATCGACACCGGGTATGCCCTTCATTTCCTCGCGCAGGTCGGCAAGGATCGCGTTTGCGTTCTTGCGCTCGCGCCAGTCGACGAATTCATACTGGATCACTCCGATCACGTCGGCGGCGACATCGTTGCCCGCGCCACCTGCCTTGCCCGAGCGTGTGTAGACCGTCTTGATGCCCGGCCAGCCGAGTATGCGTTCTTCGGCCTGCGCCACCAGTGCGTCCTTCTCCTCGATCGACAGGTTCCCGCGGGCGTGGACGTAGAGCAGGCCGTAGTCAGGTTCGACATTGGGAAAGAACTCGACGCCCTTGCCGAAGGTGCCATAGGCGAACGGCACCGCGATGAGCGCGGCGACGGCCGTGAAGGTCACGATCCAGGGATGCCGGATCGCGCGGGCGACGAAGCGCATGTAAAGTCCGTCGCGGGCTTGTTCCTCTTCCTTCACCGGCTTTGCGATGATCGCGCCCAGCGTCGGCGCGAAGATGAGCGCGTAGACGAGCGAGGCTGACAGCGTCGCGATCAGCGTGATCGGCATGTACTTCATGAACTCGCCGACGATACCGGGCCAGAACAGGAGTGGCGAGAATGCCGCGACCCGGGTCGCAGTCGCCGCGAGCACGGGGCCGGTCATCCGGTGCGAGGCCATCGCGAAAGCCTCGCGCTTGCCCATTCCCTCGGACATCCGCCGTTCGGCATATTCCGTCACGATGATCGCATCGTCGACAAGCATGCCCACGGCCAGAATGAGGCTGAAGAGCACGACGATGTTCACTGTCAGACCCGCGAGTTGCAACCCGAGGATGCCGATCAGGAACGAGGCCGGAATCGCGAGCCCGATGAGGAGAGATGCGCGCCCCGAAAGCGCGTACAGAATGACGATGAAGACGAGGATCATGGCCGTCAGCACCGAGTTCTGGAGATCGGCAAGAAGCTGGCGGATCGTCGTCGACTTGTCCTGGCTGAACGCCACCTCCGTGCCTTCTGGCAGGTTGCGCTGAAACTCCTCGGTCACGGCTTTCACCTTGTCGACCGTTTCGACAAGGTTCGCGCCGGTGCGCTTTGATACCTCGATGGCGATTGCGGGCTTGCCGTCAAGGCGGGTGATGGTTTCGGGGTCTTTCTGCGTCGACCGTATGGCGGCGAGGTCGCGCGCGCGCACCACGGCGTTGCCGTTCGAGATGACCGGCAGATTGGCGACATCCTCGACCGTCTCGATCAGTGAGGGCACCTTGATCGCATATCGCCCCTCCGCGCCTTCCAGCGCACCGGCCGCGATCAGCTGGTTGTTGGCGGTCACGCCCTGGATCAGCGTATCCGGCCTCAGCCCATAGGAGGACAGCTTCGCGGGGTCGATGATGACCTCCACCAGGTCGTCGCGCACCCCCTGAAGGGCCGCATCCAGCACACCTGGGATCTCCTCGATCCGATCGCGCAGCTCGCGGCCGGCGCGGGCCAGGACGCGCTCCGGCACGTCGCCAGAGAGGGAGACGACGAGGACCGGGAATTCCGAGATGTTGACCTCATTCACCGAAGGTTCATCGGCGCCCGAAGGCAGGTCGCGCTTGGCCTCGGAGACTTTGGAGCGCACGTCGTCGAGCGCCTTTTCAAGGTTGGCGCCCGCCTGGAACTCCAAAAGGACGTTGCCGCCGCCCTGATAGGCGGTCGACGTCATTTCCTTGATGCCGGCGATGGTCTTCAGCGCAGTTTCCATCGGCCGCAGCAGCAACCGTTCGCTGTCTTCCGGCGAAATCCCCTGATAGCTGAGACTGACATAGATGATAGGTATCTGGATGTCCGGCTCAGCTTCCTTCGGGATCGTGACATAGGCCTGCGCACCCGCAAGCATCAGGAAGACAAGGACCGAGATCGTCAGCCGCGCATTGCGGATCGCGGTTTCGACAATTTGCATCGGCTACTCCCCCGCAGCCGCGCTCTTGACAAGCTTGACGTTCACCTTCTCACCGTCGCGAACGAGATCCTGCCCGGAAACGATGATCTGCGCGTCATCAGGCACGCCTGCAAGGATCAGCCCTTCTGGCGTGTCGTCGATCAGTTCCACCGAAGCGAAATGGGCTGCCCCATCGGCGTCGACGGTGCGCAGGCCAAGCTCGCCTTCCTCGGAAAGCGTGATGATCGACCGCGGGACGGTAACGGCCCAGACGGGCTTGGCGTAAAGTCGGACATCGGCGGTCATGCCCGACGGAATGCGGCCATCGGGGTTCGGCACGGTCACTTCGACGGGGAAGGTGCGCGTCGCTTCGGACGCCTCGCGGGCGACATGGCGCACCGTGCCTTCCAGAGTCTCGCCGCTCACGAGACGGACTTCGGCCTTGTTTCCCGCCGCGACATAGCCGACGTCAAGTTCGCTGACCTCGGCGCGTACAACGATGGGGTCGAGCGACAGGAGCGTTGCGATTGGTGTGCCCACGGGCACCCACTCGCCAAGCTCCACCTCGACGCTGTCGATGATCCCCGCGAAGGGGGCGCGGACTTCTAGCCGGTCGACGGCGGCCTGCGCCTGGCTCAGTTCGGCTTCAGCCGCCGCCTTCGCCGCGCGGACACCGATCAATTGCAGTTCGGCGGTGTTTCCGGTCTTGAAAAGTTTCTCCGCGACGGACAGTTCCTGCGCCCTCTGGGCCAGGACCGCCCGCGCGGTTTCCACGCCCGCGGCGACGTCCGGTCCCTCGATCGACATGACAACTTCGTCATCGGCGACCGTGTCGCCCTGGGCAATCGGCAGGGATTCGATGATGCCGTTCGATCGCGTGGCCAGTACGGCGCGTTTGTCCGCACCGGTATTGCCTGACAGCCGGATTTCACGGGCGTGCTCGGTGAATTCGGGAACAATCGCGGCGACGGTGCGAAGCGTGGGGGCGGGTTCTTCAGCCTTTTCCGTGGGTTGGGATTCCCTGGCAGGCTCCGCTGCTTTCGCCTCCTCGCTGCCCACTGAAGCGAATTCGCCCGTGCCAACCCAGATCGCCGCCGCGATGAGGACGATGACGGCGAACGCCCGGTGAAGCCTGAATCGCAAAGCCATGTGTCCGAATCCTGCCATTGCACGCCAAACACGGGCCGTCCTTACAGCCCGGGATGAATCATGCCGCGTTTCTTACCCCTATTATCTGATAAGTGAACCGCAAAGTTCAATACGGACTTGTAACAATCCTGACAGTCGCCCTTTGGCGAATGCGATCGGGCAGCTTGCGCTCGGTGCTGGCGCGACCTAGGCTCCGGTCGCCCGGGAGGGACGAATGTCCGGCAAGAACTTGGAATCTCAGGTATTGAATGCGCAGTTTCCCCGGCTGGTGCGGATCGGGCTTTCCGGCCTTCTGGTGGTTTTCGGCGATCGGCTGGATGACGCCATCAACCGCGCGGTGCTGGCCTTCCGCGCCGAAATCGAAGCCGCGCACTGGCCCGAGATCATTGAGACCGCTGCGTCGCTTGCCTCGGTCTATCTGCGCTTTGACCCCGTCACGGCGGATCCCGATGTGCTGGTCGAGCGGATCGTCGCCCGCATAGGCGCCCGCGACTGGTACAGCGCCGCTCTGCCGCACCACCGAAAGCTTTGGCGGATACCGGCCGCATTCGGCGGCGATGCCGGCCCGCAATTCGACGAGGCCGTGCGGCTTGCCGGCCGCACCGCCGAGGAGGCGGTCGAAGAGTTGACAGCACGGCCCGTAAGGGTTCTGACGATCGGTTTTGCACCAGGACTGCCCTATATGGGGACGCTTCCTGAGAACTGGGACATCCCCCGTCAGGGTGGGTTGACGCCGCTTGTGCCCGCGTGCGCCATCGTTGCCGCGATCCGCCAGCTCATCATCTTTCCGACGGCGACACCGACTGGCTGGCGCCATATCGGCCAGACGGCTTTCCGCGGCTTCAGGCCAGATGCGGATGAACCGTTCATGCTTCGCGCCGGAGATGAGGTGCAGTTTGTCCCGATCGAGGCTGACGAGTTGCGCCGCTTGTCGACCGACGACCCCGAACACGGCGGCGCAACGACGAGTGTTTTGCCGTGAGCGCGCTGATCGTCAGGCAGGCGGGCCCAGGGCTCAGCATTCAGGATGCCGGTCGGCAGGGTTGGCTCGCTTTCGGATTGTCGCGGGGCGGGGCGGCCGATCTTGAGGCGTTGGCCGAAGGGGCGGCCCTTCTGCGCCAATCCGTTGACTGTGCCGCCTTGGAGATGGCGGGCTTTGGCGGTGTGTTTGAGGCGGAAGGCGGTCTCAGGATCGCGTTGACCGGAGCGCCGATGCGGGCGGCGATTGATGGGGCCTCCGTCGCCTGGAACGCAAGCCATGCGCTCCGCACCGGTCAGCGGCTCAGCGTCGGCGGGGCCGAGGCCGGGGTGTACGGTTATCTGCATGTCGGCGGTGGTTTCGCGACTCAAGAGGTGTTGGGCAGCCGCGCGGCACATCTGGCTGCCGGACTGCTTGGGCCGGTCAGGGAAGGCGACAGGCTGCCGGCAGGCGATGACGTGGGTGGCCCAACGGGTCTGACATTCGCGCCCGAGGATCGGTTCTCGGGCGGGACGGTCAGGATCGTTCCCTCGGCCCAGACAGGGATGTTCGCCGCCGCAGAGCGCGCACGTTTCGAGGCCACGTGTTTCACCCGAGATGCGCGTGGCAACCGGCAGGGCGTGCGGCTTGTCAATGACGGCGCGCCCTTTGCCGCCGAGGGCCAGCTTTCGATCCTGTCCGAAATCATCGTGCCGGGTGATATACAGATGACCGGCGAAGGGGTGCCTTACGTGCTTTTGCCGGAGTGCCAGACCATGGGCGGCTATCCCCGTATCGGCACCGTCGTACCCGACGACCTGCCCCTCGTCGCCCAGGCGGCGCCTGGAACCGAGCTCCGGTTCCGTTTCGTCGATGCGGCCGAAGCGCTTGAGGATCACCGCGTGCGGCAGGCAGAGGCGCCGAAGCGGCGCGCGGCGATGATCACGCCGCTGTTGCGCGATCCGCGCGAAATGGCCGATCTTCTCTCGCACCAGCTTGTCGGCGGAGTGACAGCGGGCCGGGATCTGGATGAGGAGGAAAAATGACCCTGACGGTTGATCTCAATTCCGACATGGGCGAGGGCTTCGGCCGCTGGAGCCTTGGCGACGACGCGGCGCTGTTGAAGATCGTGACCTCGGCCAACGTCGCCTGCGGCTTTCATGCGGGCGACCCCGACGTGATGGCGACGACGATGCGCGTGGCCGTGGAAAACGGCGTCGGCATCGGCGCCCATCCCGGCTTTCCCGATCTGCAGGGCTTCGGACGCCGGCGGATGCACCTGCCCGCCGAAAGCCTAGCAAATGCGGTCCGCTATCAGATCGGCGCTGCCTTGGCCGTGGCGAAATCCGTGGGTGGCAAGGTGCGGCACGTGAAGCTGCATGGCGCTTTGTCGAACATGGCTTCGGTCGACGCGGCGTTGGCGCGGACCTGCTATGAGGCGGCGCTGGACGTTGCTCCGGACCTTGTGATCATGGTGCTCGCCGCGACCGCGCAGGAGGAGGTTGTGCGCGATCTGGGGTGTACTTATGCCGCCGAGATCTTTGCAGACCGCGCCTACGAGGATGACGCGACGCTGCTGGATAGGTCAAAGCCGGGCGCCGTGATCCACGATCCGGCGCGCGCGGCGGCGCGCATGGTCGACATGGTTACGGCCGGGGCGATCATCTCGGAGACCGGCAAGCGAATACCGACGCGGATCGACACGATCTGCCTGCATGGCGATACGCCCGAAGCGGTCGGGATCGCGAAAGACGTGCGCGGAGCGCTTGAGGCGGCGGGGATAGCGGTCGCGCGGTTCTGACGGCGCCAGTCAGTCCACGCGCGCAAGGTCGGGGTCCGCGGCGATCCGCGCCAGATACTTGCCGTACTGGGTCTTGAGATAGGGCTGAGCCAATGCGCCAAGCGCCTTGGCGTCGATCCAGCCGTTGAGAAACGCGATCTCCTCGGGGCAGCCGACCTTGAGGTTCTGCCGCTCCTCGATCGTGCGGATGAAGTCCGCCGCCTCTAGAAGGCTCTCGTGCGTGCCGGTGTCGAGCCAGGCAAACCCCCGCCCAAGCGTTTCGACGCTGAGACAGCCGTCGCGGTGATAGGAGTTCAGAAGGTCGGTGATTTCCAGTTCGCCGCGATGCGACGGCTTGATGCCCTTGGCCCGTTCGGGTGCCTCTGCGTCGAGAAAATAGATCCCGGTCACAGCGTATGAGCTTTTCGGCTTTTGCGGCTTCTCGATGATGGACAACACCTTGCCCTCGCGGTCGAACTCGACCACGCCGTAGCGTTCGGGGTCGGAGACCCGATAGCCAAAGACGGTGCCGCCGGTCTGTCGCGCATCGGCCGCACGCAGCTTGGCCGAAAGCCCCTCGCCAAAGAATACGTTGTCGCCAAGGACCATTGCGGACGGCGCGCCGCCAAGGAAGTCCTCGGCCAGCAGATATGCTTGGGCGAGTCCGTCTGGAGATGGCTGGACGATGTAGTCAAAGCGCATGCCCCAATCCGAACCGTCGCCAAGCAGAGCCCGGAACTGCGGCAAGTCGCGCGGGGTCGAGATGATGACGACTTCGCGAATGCGGGCGAGCATGAGCGCCGACAGGGGATAGTAGATCATTGGCTTGTCGTACAAGGGCAACATCTGTTTCGACACGGAATGGGTGATCGGGTATAGCCGGGTGCCCGAGCCTCCCGCCAGAATGATGCCCTTTCGGCCGGTCGTACTCATTAAGTTGTCTCCAGTTCACGGATGACTTCGGTCAGACCCTGCCGCCAGTCCGGCTGCTCTATGCCATATGCCGCTCGGATGCGCGAGCAGTCGAGCGCCGAATTGGCCGGACGTTTCGCGGGCGTCGGATAATCCGACGTGGCGATCCGCGCTACGAGCGGTTTGCGCGGCAGTGACGAGGCGTCGAAGATCGCGTCGGCGAAATCGGCCCAGCTGACGGCCGGTGTGCCGGCGAAATGGAATATGCCCGACTGGCCGCGCCCCGTGCCGAATGCGGCGGCGATCTGCCATAGCGCATCGGCAATGGCGGCGGCGGGGGTCGGACCGCCCCGCTGGTCGTCCACGACCGAAAGCGCGTCGCGCTCGGCGCCGAGTCGCAGCATGGTCTTCGCGAAGTTCTTTCCATGCGCTGAGAACACCCACGCAGTGCGAAGGATCACATGCGCACCGCCCGCCCGTTCGACGGCGCGTTCCCCGGCCAGCTTCGTTGCGCCGTAAACGCCCAGAGGCGCGACCGGATCGTCTTCGCGCCAGGGGCGGGTGGCCGAGCCGTCGAACACGTAGTCGGTCGAGACATGGAGGAAGGGCAGCCCGCGCGCGGCAGCAGCCCGCGCCATCGCGCCCGGGGCTTCGGCGTTAACTGAATTGGCGGTGCCAGGATCACTCTCGGCCTGATCGACGGCGGTATATGCGGCGGAGTTTATGACGATATCGGCTTCGGCAGATAGAACCGCCTCCGCACAGGCTGCGGCGTCCAGCAGGTCCGCCCGGTTCCGGTCCAATCCCTCGACGTGCATGTCCGATGGCGCCCGGCGGGCAAGCTCGATCGCGACCTGGCCGGTAGTGCCGAATACCAGCGCCCTCATTCCGTACCCAGCCTCTGTCCCACGCCGTCGCGGTCTTGAAGCGCGCGCCACCAGTTCTCGTTTTCAAGGAACCAGCCGACGGTCTTCTCCAGCCCTTCATCGAGCGTGACCGAAGGCCGCCAGCCCAACTCTTCCCGAATTCGGGCCGGGTCGATCGCATAGCGCTGATCGTGGCCGGGGCGATCGGCGACGAAGGCGATCTGTTCCGAATAGGGCTGGTTGCCGGGGCGCTTGGCGTCGAGAATGGCGCAAATCTTCTTGACGAGTTCGAGGTTCGTCACTTCGTTCTCACCGCCGATATTGTAGCTGCGCCCGGGTTTGCCCCCTTGCAGTACCGCGAGCAGAGCATCGGCGTGATCCTCGACATAGAGCCAGTCGCGGATGTTGTCGCCCCTGCCGTAGACCGGTATCGGAGCGCCGGAAAGTGCCTTGAGGATCACGACCGGGATCAGTTTTTCGGGGAAATGATAGGGGCCGTAATTGTTCGAGCAGTTGGTCATGACGATCGGCAGGCCGTAAGTCTCATGCCATGCCCGTACAAGATGGTCTGACGAAGCCTTCGACGCCGAATAGGGTGAGCGGGGATCGTAGGCTGTGTCCTCGGTGAACTTGCCGTTCGTGCCGAGTGAGCCGAAGACCTCATCGGTGGAAATATGGTGGAAGCGGAACTCCGCTGGCCTTCCTTCGGCGTTCCAGTATGAGCGCGCGGCTTCGAGCATCGTGTAGGTGCCGGTGATGTTGGTCTCGATGAAGGCTGCCGGCCCGTCGATCGACCGGTCGACATGGCTTTCCGCCGCCAGATGCATGATCGCATCCGGTCGGTGGCGGGCCAGGATCCCGTCCACCGCCTTCCGGTCGCAGATATCTGCCTTCTCAAAGGCATAAAGCGGGCTCCCCGAGACTTCTGCGACATTCGAAAGGCTGCCCGCATAGGTCAGCTTGTCGAGATTGACGACCCCGTGACCGTCACGCACGGCGCGCCGTACCACCGCCGAACCGATGAAACCTGCCCCGCCCGTCACCAGGATCTTCATTGCGCGGCCCCGTAAGTGAAGGGCGAGACGAAATCGCGAAACAGTGGTGCGTTCCGGTCCTTGTCAGACAGGATCGCCATCGCTGAATTGATGCCCCAGTCAATCGAAAGGTCGGGGTCATCGAACCGAACAGCGCCGTCGCAGTCCGGCGCATAGACGTCTGAGCATTTGTAAAGAACCTCGCTGTCCGTTTCGCGCGTGATGAAGCCATGCAGGAAGCCGGCCGGGATCAGCAGTTGCCGCCCGTTCTCGGCGGAAAGCTCAACCCCGGTCCACTGCCCGAATGTGGGTGAGCCCTTGCGGATATCGACCGCGACATCAAGAACCCTTCCGCGCCCGACGCGCACCAGTTTGGCCTGCGCATGCGGAGGTGACTGGAAGTGCAGCCCTCTGACCGTGCCGACGTCGCGCGAATGCGAGTGGTTGTCCTGCACGAAATCAGTGGCAATGCCGATCGAGGCGAGCGTCGCCTTGTTCCAGACCTCGCTGAACCACCCGCGCGCATCGCCAAAACGTCGCGGGGTGAGGACGAGGACGCCGGGCAGAATGGTCTGTTCAACTTGCATTGGTAACCGCTGTCATCTCGGATGGCGCAATCTAGACGGCTGATCTTCGCAACGAAAGGGCGGATCAAGGGGCCGCAACGCATCACCGTGCATCTTGTGCCTTGTTGGCGCTTGCGGCTTTGCCATTGTTTCCCGTGGCAGCCCGTTGCGCAGCCCTGGCGTTTGCCATCGCCGTTCAGGAAACAGCAACAGTCGCCGTGCGTTCGGAATCGTGCTATTGGGAGGGTGGGTTCAGAAAACGCTGGCGGTTGTGCTGCGGCGTCGCGATACTCATGCAGTTGTTTGGAGTTTAGGAAGATTTGAAGGTCTCTGAATTGGGCGCTTTACAGATCCGTTCATGTGGCCGTCGGGCTTGTCGGTGCCGGCTGCCTTGTGAAAAGACGGGCAGAACGGGATAAGCCGCGGCTCGCGCCCTTGCGCATGCTTTGCTGCAAGGTGTTTTTGAAGCCAGGCGGAAACGACGGAAAGTGATTTGAGCGGATGATTTTGCTGACAGCATCTGAAAATCAGGCCCGGACGGACGATTCCCGTCGCAGGCGCGCAAGGGGCGGCAGGAGATGAGCGTTGCTTCCAAGCGGATCCTGGTGACAGGCGGCGCCGGCTTTCTCGGCTCGCACCTTTGCGAAAGGCTGATCGAGGCAGGGCACGATGTGCTTTGTGTCGACAACTACTTCACCGGCCGGCGTTCCAACGTGGCGCATCTGATGGAAAACCCCCGGTTTGAGGTGATGCGGCACGATGTGACCTTCCCGCTCTATGTCGAGGTCGACGAAATCTACAACCTCGCCTGTCCGGCAAGCCCGGTGCACTATCAGCACGATCCCGTCCAGACCACCAAGACCTCGGTGCACGGCGCGATCAACATGCTTGGCCTTGCAAAGCGGCTCAGGGCGAAAATCCTCCAGGCCTCCACGTCCGAGGTATACGGCGACCCGGTCGTGCATCCGCAGACCGAGGACTATTGGGGCAATGTGAACCCGATCGGCTTTCGCTCGTGCTATGATGAGGGCAAGCGTTGCGCCGAGACGCTGTTCTTCGACTACCATCGCCAGCACGACCTGAGGATCAAGGTGGCGCGGATATTCAATACTTACGGACCGCGCATGCATCCGCAGGACGGCCGCGTCGTGTCGAACTTCATCATGCAGGCTCTCGCCGGTGAGGACATCACCCTTTACGGCGATGGCAACCAGACGCGATCCTTCTGCTATGTCGATGACCTGATCGACGGTCTGATCGGGCTGATGGAAACCGGCGACGAGATCACGGGGCCGATGAATCTCGGCAATCCCGTCGAAATGTCGATCCGGGAACTCGCCGAAGCCGTGATCGAGCTGACCGGATCGAAATCGCGGCTGGTCCATGAGCCGCTGCCGCATGATGACCCGGTCCAGCGCAAGCCGGATATCGGGTTTGCGCGCCGAACGCTCGGGTGGGAGCCGAAGGTCCGTCTGCGCGACGGGCTGGGGCACACGCTTTCATATTTCGAACAGTTGCGCGCGGAGCTTGCGGCGGGTGGAGGGTTGAACTGATGGCGACCGGGCTCAATCACTACAGCGACGAACGCACGGGAACCGCGCTTGGGGCGACGCTCTGGATCGCGGCGGCAATCCTTTCGTGTCTGAGCGTGTTCGTGATCAACGGCAAACCGCTTTTCTACTACGATACGGTGGGTTACATCGCGCAGGGCCACACTGCCTGGCAAAAGCTCGGATATAAAGGGGAATCCCCCCTCACTGAAAGGTGGCACGTCGTCGAGGACGCGCGTTCGTCAGGCGTGCCATCGGAAATGCCCGACCTGACCGAGATCGACGCGAACAATACAGTGGACGGATCGCGATCGGCCGCATACGCGATCATCTCCGCGGCGCTTGCCCAGATAGGCGCGCTGGAAGGTCTCATCGCGCTCAATCTCGTCGCGGTGCTGGTTGCGGTATGGCTGCCGATGCGCATCGCCTCGCGGCGGCTCGGGCTGCCGGTATCCCTGTCGCAGGCGGTCGCGTTGCCGATCATTGTCGCCTGCCTCGGCTCATTGCCGTTTTTCGTGGCCTATCTCATGCCGGACACGTTCGCTCCGGTGCTGATCCTTGTTTTCGCGACGATCGCGGTGTTTTCGCGGCACATGAAGCTTTGGGAAATCCTGTTGGCGCTGGCGCTTGGCGGGCTTGCGATCGTGTCGCATCTGTCTCACCTCGCGATTGCGGCCCTGATGGTGCCTGCCGTGGCGCTGATTTCCCTCGTTCTCGCCCGCCGACTCTGGTGGTTGGCGCCGGCTCTCGTCCTCCTGATCGTCGGCCTCGGATTTTCCGAACAGAGCATCCTGCGATCCGCAGCTCGGGCCATATCGGATTCGGAAGTGGTGATAAAACCCTACATAACGGCGCGCTTGATCGAGGACGGGCCCGGCCTCGACTATCTGGAGGAGCATTGCCCCGACGATGCGATTCCGACTTGCCGGCTTTACACCGCGCTCGGCTGGTCGAGCGATCCTTGGCGGATCACGGCGTCGCACATCGTTTTTGAGACAAGCGTGCGGCTCGGTTCGTTTCGCCTCATGACACCGGAGGACCAGAAGATCGTCGCCGACAACCAGGTCTCCTTTTTCTTCAGGGTTCTCAGGGATCGGCCGCTTGCCACGGTTTACGCCTTCGCACGCAACGTGTTCGTCCAGTCGGGATGGGTCAGCGTCGAGATGACGATTCCGACGGAACGCATCATCTGGCAGAACTCCAAGGTGACGGGCCTTTTGACCGGTGAGTTTTCACACGGTCGCATCACGCGAGATCCGGACTGGCTCGGCGTCGTCACTCCGCTTCAGCAGGCGCTCTACCTGGTCTCGCTGGTCGTTATCGTCGCGCTGCTACTGCTGCCTCGCAGGGCTCCGGGCGAGATCAAGGCGCTGGTGATCATGTTGATCCTGGGCATCCTCGCGAATGCGATGGTGTGCGGGGGCATTTCCCAGCCTTCGACCCGCTACGGCGCACGGGTGATCTGGCTTCTGCCGCTGGCCGCGACGATTCTGGGGATATTCGCACTCAGGGCGCGGCGTTTCTATCTTGAGCCGGAGCGTCGCGCATGAGTTCGGGCAAGGTGACGATTTCGGTTGTGATGCCCGCTTTCAGGGCCGCCGCTCTTCTGCCGCGCGTTCTCGCTCCGCTCATGGCCATGCAGCGGCGCGGCGAGGTTCTGGAAGTGATCGTGGTGGATGATCGGTCGCCCGACAACACCGCCAAGGTCGCAGCGGACCTCGGAGCGCGGGTTCTGGTGACGCCGCGGAACGGCGGGCCGGGACTGGCGCGCAACCTCGCGGCAGAGCATGCCCTGGGCGACATCCTCTGGTTTGTCGACAGCGATGTGATCGCTTGGGGCGATGGCGCCGAAAAGGTCGGTGAAGCCTTCGCCGAGTCCGAAGTTGCCGCGGTCTTCGGTTCCTATGACTCCGCGCCGGACAATCAGCACTGGTTCTCGCGCTACAAGAACCTGATGCACCGGTTCTATCACCAGAAAGCCGAGCGCGATGCCCACACGTTCTGGGCAGGCTGCGGCGCGGTCCGCAAGGATATCTTCGTGAAGATCGGCGGCTTCGATGTTGAAACCTACCGCGTACCGTCGATCGAGGATGTCGAACTCGGCTATCGCATCCGGCGTGCCGGTGGGCGGATCGTGGTCGACCCGACGCTGCTCGGCAAGCATCTGAAGGTCTGGACGCCGACGAGCGCCATTCACACCGACATTTTCCGCCGCGCGCTGCCATGGTCTCGGTTGATGATTGCGCGCGAAGGCGTGCACAACGATCTGAACACGTCGCATGCGGAAAAGGCCAAGGCGGTGATCGCTGGGCTTCTGATCCTGTCCGTGCTCTCACTGCCCCTCGCGCCGGGTCTGTGGCCCTTGGCGCTTGGTCTGGCAGTGCTTGCCGTCTTGGCGAATTGGACCTTTGTTCGCTTCATGCATGAAAATGGCGGCATCGGGTTCGCTGCCGCGACCTTTTTGTATCATCAGGTCTATTACGTCTATTCGGCGGCAGCGTTTGCCTGGTGCCTGTTTGAGTATCACGTATTGGGCGTGAAAAACCGGCTGCACGTGCCCTAGAGAGGGCAAAGCAGCATTTTTGGGGGCCCGAGCGGGAGTTGCGAAGGGAATGAAGGATATGAATGACCGGCTGGCTGAAACGGCCGACCTGAAGACGCTGATATCGGATGTCGACGGAATGTCGCTAAGCGTCGTGATTCCGGCCTACAACGAAGAAGGCGCGGTCCGGACGACCATCGAGGAGGTGCGCAGCGCGCTTGAGCCGCTCGGCATCCCCTATGAGGTTATTGTGGTCGATGACGGGTCCGAGGACCAGACGCTTGAGATTGCCCGGCAGACGGGCGTGATCGTCGACAGCAATCAGGTCAACACCGGCTATGGCGCCAGCTTGAAGCGCGGCATCAGGCGCGCGCAGCATGAATATGTAGCGATCATAGACGCCGATGGCACCTATCCGCCGCACTACCTGCCCGCCATGCTCGCGATGTGCCGCGATCAGGACATGGTGGTCGGTGACCGCGGGGCGGCGATGAAGAACGTGCCCTGGATCCGCAAGCCGGCGAAGTGGGTGCTGAACTCGCTGGCCTCGTTCCTCGCCGAGCGGAAGTTGAATGACCTGAACTCGGGCCTGCGCGTCTTCCGCAAGTCGGAACTTGTCCCGTTCATACCGCTTCTGCCGCAGAAGTTCTCGTTCACGACCACGATCACGCTCTGCATGTCGTGCAATGGAAAGCGGATGATCTACACGCCCATCGAATACGGCAAGAGGGTTGGAAAATCGAAAATCCGCCCGGTGGATTTCCTGAACTTCATCATCCTGGTCCTGAGAGTGATCGTGCTGTTCAATCCGCTCCGGATATTCATTCCTCTCGGTCTTTCGCTGATGGCGCTGGGCGTGTTCAAGTTCATCATCGACATAACCTACCGCAACCTGTCGGAAACCACGGCCTTCGCATTCCTCGCGGCCATCATGATCTGGTCCCTAGGCCTGATCGCCGACATGATCTCGCGCCTGCATCTGAGGCCGTGACGTGATTTCAAAGGCGGGAACGGCGATCGGAGCCAGCCCTTGGCCCGGAGCTGGTTTGTTCAAGGGGAGTTCAGAGTGACAGGAGTGGATGGAGACCGGCGCGCCGGCAAGCCGCGCGTGACCGTTCTGGGTGCGGGGCCGGCCGGCATCGCCGCGGCCTATGCGCTGACCAAGGGAAAGGCCGAGGTCGAGGTCCTGGAAAGGGCCAAGGTCGCCGGGGGCAACTCGACTTCGTTCCAGATCGACGGTATCTGGTGCGATTATGGTTCCCACCGCTTTCATCCGGTGGCCGACCCCGAAGTGCTCGCCGATGTGAAAGCGCTTCTTGGTGACGATCTTCTGCTCCAGCCGCGGCACGGCCGCATACGTCTTGGCGGACGATGGATTCACTTCCCTCTGAAGTTGCAGGACGCATTGCTGAAGCTGCCGCCCAGCTTCGCGGCCTCCTTGATCGGCGACATGGCACTGAAGAAGTTCCGCAAGAAATCGACCGGCCCGCGCAGCTTTTCGTCCGTTCTCTACGACGGCCTGGGCCCGACGATCGCGGAGAATTTCTACTTCCCCTATGTGAGAAAGCTCTGGGGTCTCGATCCCGACAAGCTGGCGGTCATGCTGGCGGAGCGCCGCGTGTCCGGCAGTTCCATCGGCAAGATTCTCGGCAAGATGATGCGGATGATCCCCGGTCTGCGGGGCGAGACGACGGGCCGGTTCTACTACCCGCGCGAGGGTTTCGGGCAGATCTCAAAGGCGATGGTCGGCGCGGCCGAAGGGCAGGGCGCGGCGTTTCGGTTCGGCGCGGACATCGTGCGGATCGAGCGTGACGGAAACCGCGTGAGCGGCGTCGTCACCCGGGACGGCGAGAACGAGGTGCGGAGCGAGGCCGAACAGGTCTTCTCGACCATTCCGCTGACGACCGTCGTGAAGCTGATGGACCCGCCACCCCCGCCGGAAGTGATGATGGCGGCCGAGGCAATCCGATTTCGCGGCATGATCCTTGTCTACCTGATCCTCGAAGCGGACCGTTTCACCGAATACGACGCGCACTACTTTCCGGAACTGTCGATCCCGATCAGCCGGATGTCGGAGCCGAAGAACTACAACTCGGCGACGGAACCCAAGGGCCGCACGATCCTGTGCGCCGAGTTGCCCTGCGATCCGGGTGAGAGCTGGTGGGACATGACCGACGAGGAGCTGGGGTGGCATTACTGCGACTGGCTGGGCAGCCTCGGCCTGCCGGTGACGATGCCGGTCATCCGCTGCGAGACGCGGCGCATCGCGCACGCCTATCCGGTCTATGACCTGGACTATCAGCGCCACTTCGAGACGGTCGACAACTGGCTTTCCTCGCTGGAAGGGTTCCTGAGTTTCGGCCGCCAGGGTCTTTTCGCCCATGACAACACGCACCACGCTTTCGCGATGGCCTATGCGGCGGCGGATAGCCTGACACCGGGAGGCATCGTCGATCGCGCCGCGTGGGCTGCGCATCGGCATGAGTTTGAAAGCCACCGGGTCGAGGATTGAGCGTTGATCGAACCGATCGTCGACATCCTGATGTATCACTCCATCTCCAACCGGGGTGGCCCGACCGCGATACCGCAGTCGGTCTTCGCCGAACAGATGGCGGCGCTTGCCTGGGCCGAGGTGCCGGTCATCTCGCTCGACGACTATCTGGCTGCCCGCGAAGGAGAAGCGACGCTTCAGCCGCATTCGGTCATCATCACGTTCGACGACGGGTTTCAGGATTTCGCCGACGCCGCCTGGCCGGTCATGGCGAAGCACGGCTTCAGGCCGATGGTCTATCTTCCGACCGCCTATGTCGGACGGGCCGAAGGCTGGCGCGGTATCGCCGATCCGCCCCGCGCGCTCATGGGTTGGGCTACGATCCGTTCGCTTGCCCGGGAAGGGGTGGAGTTCGGCAGCCACACCGTCAACCATCCCGAGCTTGACGCGCTGCGGGACGCGCCGCTCGAGGCGGAACTTGTGCGGTCCCGCGCGGAGATCGAGGAAAGGATCGACCGCGCGGTGCGCCACTTCGCGCCGCCTTACGGTATCGCAAGACCCGATGTGCGCGCGCGGATCGCCGAAACCTACCACAGTTCCGCCGGCACCCGTCTGGCGCGGGCGCGGCTGAGCGGTGATCCGTTCGACTTGCCACGGATCGAGATGCACTACTTCTCGGACCTTCGTCGCTGGCGGGCCCATCTGGCGGGGCGCGGCGCGGCCTATCTCGCGGCGCGGCAGGCGCTGCGCGCAGCGCGCGGCATGCTCGTGAAGCCGTGGCGGGGGGCTTGAATGCGGCGCAGACGGTCAGCAAAGGGGCAGAGCCCGATGCCCGTTGAAGGTAAATTCATCCGCGGGGTGGCCTGGATGGCCGCTGGCGGCTGGACCGAACAGGCGATCAACTTCGCCGTTTTCGTCACGATGGCAAAACTCCTTGGCCCGGAGACCTACGGTCTTTTGGCCATGGCGGCCGTTTTCATCGTCCTGGCTGAAGCGCTGGTGCGCGAAAGCGTCTCGGAATACCTGATCGCGACGGCGGACCCGGGCACCGAGGATTTCAACGCCGCGTTCTGGCTGACCGCCGGGCTTGGTCTTGCGCTGGCCTTGCTGCTGATCGTCGCGGCCGGCCCGATCGCGGCGCTTTATGGCGCGCCCGAGGTCGCCGGACTGATCCGCGGCTTGTCGGTCACCGTGTTTCTGGTCGCGTTCACGGCGGTGCCAGCCGCCATCCTGCGGCGGGATTTCAACTTCCGCATCCTGTCGCTTCGCGCAATCGCCGGCGTTGCGGCCGGTGGCGGTGTCGGGATCGGCATGGCCATCGCCGGATGGGGTGTCTGGAGCTTCGTGGGCCAGTGGATCGCAATGATTTCGACCAATGCCGTGATGGCCTGGACCGCCGTCGACTGGCGTCCGGGCCTCAATACCAGCCGCGCGCATGTCAGAAGGGCTGGCGCCTTCGGGGCGCAGGTTCTTGGCCTCCGCGCGGCTGAGCTCGCTGCCGCTCAGATGCCGACGCTTTTGATCGGCGCGACGCTCGGGCCGCTCGCAACGGGGCTCTACGCCGTATCCTGGCGGCTGGTCGAGACGCTGTCTTTCCTGATTTCCACCCCGCTTCGCATGGTGTCGCAACCGGCCTTTGCTGCGGTAAGGCGCGAAGGCGGCAGCGCCGGTGACTTGCTTCTGGACATCGCGCGGCTGACCGGTCTGGTGGCGTTTCCGTTCTTTGTCGGGCTGGCCGTCGTGGCCGAACCGGCGCTTCGCGTCATGCTCGGACAGGAATGGCTTGGCGCGGCGCCGGTCCTTTCGGTGCTTGCATTCCTTGGTCTGTATTTCAGCATCGCGATGGTGCAGCAAAGCTTCTGTCTTGCCGCCGGGAAGGCCGGCGCGATCACGGTTCTGACCTGGTCGAACGCGGCACTTGGCGCCGCGCTCATGCTCATCGCGTCGCGCTGGGGGCTTGTGGCGATCACCGGCGGTTTTGTCGCCGCTCACTATGCCCTTTGGATATTCCGCTTCCACCTTGTCGCCAGACTGGGGGAAATGCCCGTCATGCCGCTGATTGCCTGCAACGTGGAGGCAGCGCTCGCGACGGCGGTGATGGCGGGTGGCGTGATGGCCATTCACGGCCTTGCTGCAAGCTTGCCGCTTGGCATCGACCTGGCGCTCAGCATCTTGTCCGGAATGGCCGTCTTCGCAGTGCTGACGGTCATCTTCATGCGCGACCGTCTCACCCTTCTGGCATCCTTTGTCGCGCCTCGACGGCCCAAGCCGCCGGTCGAGAGGGAAGCCGCATGAGATCGCTTTCGATCGTGATGTTCACGACGTTCTATCCGCCCTATTCCTTTGGCGGTGACGCGATAGGTGTGCAGCGGATGGCACGCGCGCTCGTGGCGCGGGGGCACGACGTGACGGTCGTTCATGATGAGGACAGCTACCTGATCCTGGGCGGCAAACGTTCGGCGTCGCAGGCCACCGAAGACGGTGTGCGTCGGATCGGCCTGCGCAGCCGCAGCGGATTTCTTTCAAACCTGCTGACTCAGCAGACGGGGCGACCGGTCATTCACGCCGCGCGCATCCGTGAGGTTCTGGGTGAGAGAAAGCCTGACATAATCTGGTACAACAACACCTCGCTGATCGGCGGCCCAGGGCTTCTGCCCATGGGTGACGGGCTGAAGCTTTACGAAGCGCATGAACACTGGCTCGTCTGCCCCACCCATGTCCTGTGGCGCCATGGTCGCGAACTCTGCGACAAGCGCGAATGCCTGCGTTGCGTGTTGAGTTACCATCGCCCGCCGCAGCTTTGGCGCTATACCGGAACTCTGGACCGCGCGCTCGACCACGTGGACCTGATCGTCGCCAAAAGCGAATTCAGCCGCGAGAAACACCGTGACTTTGGACTGCGGCAGGACATGGAGGTTCTGCCTTACTTCCTGCCCGACCTCGCGACGCTGGCCGAACCCTATGCTGGCCATCCGCGCCCGTATTTCCTTTTCGTCGGGCGGCTTGAGAGGATCAAGGGACTGCAGGATGTCTTTCCGGCGATGGACCGTTACCCGGACGCCGACCTCCTGATCCTCGGGGATGGCGACTATGCAGCTGAGCTGAAGCGGCTGGCTGCGGGCAATCCGCGGATCCAGTTCCTCGGCCGCAAGTCCCCCGAGGAACTTGACGCCTACTATCGCGGTGCGCTTGGCCTCATCGTGCCTTCGGTGTGCTATGAGACCTTCGGCATCATCCTGATCGAAAGCTTCCGGCTCGGCACGCCGGTGATCGCACGCCGCCTTGGGCCGTTCCCCGAGATTGTCGAGGCATCGGGGGGGGGCGCGTTGTTCCAGACCGAAGATGATCTGATCGCGGCAATGCGCGCGCTGCAGTCCGATCCGGCCGTTCGAAACGCGCAATCCGTGGCAGCCCGCGCCGCATTCGGCAGGCTTTGGCGCGAGGATCGGGTTCTGGCGGCTTATGGCCAGGCGCTTGCCCGGGCGGCACATCGCAAGGGGGCCACGGACCTTGCGCGCGCGTTCGAGGCGGGTGCTTTTGAGCACGGATCGGGTGCCGGCTGAACCATTCTCCGCGCTCAGGGGCTGAGGGCCGCGATCCGATGCGCGTTGGCCATCACCGAAAAGGTGATCGTCGTGGCCGGAATTGCGGGCAAGCAAGAAGCGTCGATCAGATGAACCCGCGACAGGCCCGCCGGGCGGCCGAGCGGGTCGGCTGCGCCGGCTTGTGGGTTCGTCTCCATCGGAACGGTTCCTCCGGCATGAAAGCTCGATCCCGGCGCGCCGGGACGGCTGGCGAAGGTGAGCGCCGAAAGCCCCGCCAGTCCCATCGCCTTGCCGATCCTGGCAGTCGCCGCCTTTAGTATGCGCTCCATCTCGGGGTTCCGATCGAGCCGCGCGGTCAGTCTGCCGTCGGCAGCAAGGCCAAGGCCGATCCGGTGCGAATGGTCCGAGTGCAGGAATATCTGCGCCACGATCAGCCGCCGCGCCAGCGCGGTGAGAAGCGGCGCCGAGAAGGGCAGCTTCTGCCCGTAATTGGCGATGAGGTCGCGCGGAAAATGCTCGTTCCAGGTGTAGAGTTGGGAATGCACCAGGTAGGGCGACACATCGGGTGCGTCCAGTTCAACAAAAAGCTGCGGCAGGGTGTGGAACGGGCCGCGATCGGGGCGTTCGCGGTTTCTCCAGCGCTGGATCATTGGCAGGAAAGCGTGCTGACTATCCCTCAGGACCAGTTCCGCGACCCCCGGCATGGACGCCAGCACAATACGCGCCGTCTCGAGGACGCCAGCGCCAAGGAAGACGCGCGCGCCATCTAGAGTGTTGCCACCCTCAAGATGCAGCGTGACGCCGGACGGCGTTTCCTCGAAACGCCGGACCAGGCTGGCGGGGCGGTAGGCGAACCCGGGCGCTTGCCGCAGAGACGCAAGCGCGTCACCCGCTTTCCAGATAAGACCAAAGGGACAGCCATGCAGGCAAAGCCCGCATCGTCGGCAACAACCGTCCACCGCCTGCCTCGCCGCCCCGAAGCGAAAGCCCATTGCGGCCATCCTTTCGCGCTTCGCGGCGAGCCGCGTCAGGAGCGCGTCGGCCTGGATCGTGGGCGGAATGGCGGTCCGATCGCCGCCCGCCTCCACCGGCAACAGATTGCTGAGGTCATCGACGCGCCCGGCAACGGGCAGGAATTTTGCCGTCGCCCGGTAGTGCGGCGCCAAGTCTTCCGCAGTGATCGGCCACCCCGCCATGTCCTGCTGCCGATAGGGCAGGATCGCGGCGCCCCAGAGGTTGGACAGTCCGCCCGCCGCGCGGCTCGCGCGAAGCGCCATCCAGTCCGGCGGCTCGTGGAAGGTCGCCGTCGCAGCCTCCATCGCGAAGTCAGAACCGTAGCGGCGAACTTGCCCCGCGGGCGATGCGAATTGCCGCGCCATCCATCCGTCGCGCGCGCTCTGATTCCACTGGTGCGGATCAAGCCGCGCCAGTGCATCCCGCCGCTCGACTGCCTCATCCTCAAGCACCTTGCCGCCGTCGAGCATCAGCACCTTACGCCCGCGCGCCAGCAGCGCCCGCGCGGCAGAGACCCCCGCGGGGCCGGACCCGATGACGATATCGACCTGCTCAGCCACGCCTGATCCTGACTGCCGCGATTTCCACCTCGGGTTGATTCAGGCTGCCATCGCGGCGCGCTTCTCGGCCACGATGTCGGCGATGATCTCGCTCAGAGGGCGGCGGGGACGGAAGCCGATCGTGCGCTCGAGTTTCGAGACATCGGGAAGCCGGCGGGCCATGTCCTCGAACCCTTCGGGATAGACGCTCTCATAAGGAACATGCTTGATTTCGGATCGCGAATCCGTTGCCGCGATCACCTGTTCGGCCAGTTGGCGGATGCTAATTTCCTGATCGTTGGCGACATTGAAGACCTGCCCGCGGGCGGCACGAGTGTCCATCAGCCGCACCATTGCCTCGACCACATCCGCGACATGGCCGAAACAACGGCTCTGTTCACCCGTGCCATGCACCATGAGCGGTCTGCCGTCCAGCGCCGCCTGCACGAAATTCGGCAAGACCATCCCGTAACGGCCGGTTTGTCGCGGTCCGGTCGTATTGAAGAACCGAAGAACGATCGCGGGAAGCTGCACTTCGCGGACATAGGCGAGCGTCAGGAACTCATCGAGGGTCTTGGCGCAGGCATAGGACCAGCGCAGATTCCTCGTGGCCCCGATGGTCAGGTCGTCATCCTCGCTGAACGGGAATTTCGACGCCTTGCCGTAGACCTCGGAAGTCGAGGCGATGAAGGTCAGTTTCTTGTCCTTAAGTACCGCTTTCAGCACATTTTCTGTGCCATTGACGTTCGTGAGGATCGAACGGGACGGTTCATCCATGATCAGTTTGACCCCGACCGCGGCGGCGAGGTGAAAGACCACGTCGGCTTCATCGGTGAGATTCTGGACCAAAGCCGGGTCAAGGATCGTGCCTTCGACAAAGCGAAAGCGGTTGTGGCCCGAAAGCCCGGAGAGGTTCTCAAGTCGCCCCGTCGAAAGATCGTCCAGCGCAGTGACGCTGTGGCCCTCGCTGACAAGCCGCTCCGCAAGGTGCGAGCCGATGAAACCCGCGCCGCCCGTGATCAAAATCCGCATATGTCCCCGCAGGAAGTCGTTCCGCCAATGCCCGGGCCGATCCTAACATGCGCCCGGCGCAGCGACCACATGCATATGGCAGTCGGATCGGAAGCGGAAACAATCGGAGGGAACGTTCGGCGATGGCACCCGAACGGTAACGAAGGCGGGCAAATGGTGATTCTCGCCCCCATTGTCGAAAGCGCCGACCGGCTGGCCCGACTGCGCCAAATGCGCCGGGCGAGCGTTATTGTCGCCCGTGAAGGTACAACATTCCTGACTGTGCGCGCCCTGATTGCCTGTTCTAATATCCATGTGCCAATTATCTGGTGGTCGTGCTATGCGACCTCGACTTGTGGATTTTGCAGGACTGCATATGACCAGCGCGTTTTCGCTCTTTTCATCATTGAAGGACGGCATCGCCCGGCGTCAAAGCCGGATCGCGACGATCGGTCTGGGCTATGTCGGACTGCCGCTGGCCCTGACGATCAGCGAGGCGGGTTTCCCGACGACCGGGCTCGATCTGAACGCGGCGCGGGTCGACGCGATCAACGCCGGTGAAAAGGTCATCTCCTATTTCGCTGACGACCGGGTCAGCAACGCGGTCAGGAGCGGGCGGTTCTCCGCGACGGGCGATGCGTCGGCCCTGGCCGAGGCAGACGTCGTGATCATATGCGTGCCGACGCCGCTTTCGGCTGCTCGCGAACCTGACCTGAGCTACGTGATCCGCGCGGCCGAGACGATCGCCGAATGGCTGCGTCCCGGTCAGCTTGTGGTGCTGGAAAGCACGGTCTGGCCCGGTGCGACGGCGACGGTGCTGAAGCCAATTCTCGAGGCGCGCGGGCTGGTTGCGGGTGAGGACTTTTTCCTTGCCTTCTCGCCCGAGCGCGAAGATCCCGGCAACCACAAGTTCGACACCAAGTCGATCCCCAAGATCGTCGGCGCCGATGACGCCCGTTCGCGCGAGCTTGTCGATCTGCTCTATTCGCAGATCGTGACCCGAACGGTTCCGGTCAGTTCGCTCGCCACCGCCGAGGCGGTGAAACTTGCGGAGAACAGCTTTCGCACGGTGAACATCGCGCTGGTCAACGAAATGAAGGTCGCGCTTGAAGCGATGGGCGTCGATGTCTGGGAGGTCGTCCGCGCAGCGGCGACCAAGCCATTCGGATACATGCCTTTTTACCCCGGGCCGGGGATTGGCGGAGACTGCATTCCGGTTTCGCCGGTATACCTCTCCTGGCGCGCCAAGGACGTCGGCTCGGAGCTGCCGATCATTGACCTCGCGCGGGCGAACAACGACTCGGCGCCCGACCTGATCGCCGGCCGTGTCGCGGTCGAGCTGGCCAAGAGGGACGGCGTGGCGGTCAAGGATGCGACGATTCTGTTGCTTGGCGTTTCGTACAAGAAGAACGTCGAGGACACGCGCGAAAGCCCGGCGCTGGCCATCCTGAACCGGCTTGAGCAGATGGGCGCACGTTGCGACTATCACGACCCCTATTTTCCGATCATGCCGTCGACGCGCGATCATCCCACCCTGGCGGGGCGGCGTTCGGTCCCGCTCAGTCATCAAGCTGTTGCGGATTACGACGCAGTACTCGTAACGACCGACCACGGCGATGTCGACTATGCTCTGATCGCCCGCAGCGCCCGTCTGATCCTGGACACGCGGAATGCGTTCCAAAGCCTTGGCGTGGAAGTGCCGGCCGGCAAACTGGTGAAGATATGACCATCCTGACCGCGCATGCGGACCGAATGATTCGCAACGATCACGGCAACAACGATTACGGCAAAGTTAAGATACAACTATAGGATGTTTTTCCGGACCCGCTGTTTCGTCAGCGGAGTAACTTGGCTCAACGAAAGGCATCTAGTTTCAGTGATTGGTTCCAAATGTGATAGGCTAACGTTGATTTTCCGGTAAGAAGGTTTGGCCGCCCTCCACCGCAAGGTATAAAGGTGGATGCGTAGGGTGAATTTAGACGGCTCATAAATTTTAGGGAACGGTGGTAGCGACAATGAAGCATGATACCCAGAGTCCCGTCGTGGTAATCGGCGGGGGGCCGGCGGGTTTGACCGCGGCTTACGAGTTGCAGAAACGCAGCGGACAGCATGTCCCGAAAGTCTACGAGGCTTCGGACATGGTGGGAGGAATCTCGCGCACCGAGTCGAACAACGGCTACCGCTTCGACATCGGTGGCCACCGCTTCTTCACCAAGGTCAAGGAAGTGGAGGACATGTGGCACGAGGTGCTGGGCGATGACTTCATCACTGTGCCGAGGCTGAGCCGCATCTACTACCGCGAAAAGTTCTTCGACTATCCCCTGAAGCTCTTCAACGCTCTGTGGAACATCGGCCCTTACGAATCGACGCGCATCCTGCTGTCCTACTTCAAATGGCAGGTCCGTCCCTTCCGCAAGGAAGAGAGCTTCGAGGAATGGGTCATCAACCGCTTCGGCGGACGCCTCTACATGCACTTCTTCCAGAGCTACACGCAGAAGGTCTGGGGTATCGACCCCAAGGAAATCCGGGCCGACTGGGCTGCGCAGCGGATCAAGAACCTGTCGCTGTTCAAGGCCGTCTGGAACGCCATTTCTGGTGCGAATGACACGACGAGCTTGATCGAGGAGTTCCAGTATCCCCGTCTCGGCCCTGGAATGATGTGGGAAAAGACCCACAAGCTGATCGAGGAGAATGGTGGCGAGGTTCACCTGCGGTCGGCCGTTGTCGGCGTGAACCGCGAAGGAAATCGGGTCACATCGATCGATGTAAAGCGCTGGTCCGAGGATGGGAGTGAGCCCGTCGTCGAACGCGTCGAGGGTGAACACTTCGTAAACTCCATGGCGCTGCGCGATCTCATCCACGCCTTCGATCCGCCGCCGCCGCCCGAAGTGGTCGAGGCCGCCGAAAAGCTCAAGTATCGCGACTTCCTGATCGTCACGCTGGTTCTCGACCACGCGGACCCGTTCAGGGACAACTGGATCTATATCCATTCGCCGAATGTGAAGGTGGGCAGGATCCAGAACTTCCGCGCGTGGTCGAAGGAAATGTTGCCGGATCAGAACACCGCGTCGATCGGAATGGAGTATTTCTGCCAGGAAGGTGACGGACTCTGGACCATGACCGATGAGGAACTACGCGAACTGGCGTCGAAGGAGCTCGAGCAACTGGGCCTCGCCAAGGCGAGCGACGTGATCGGCGCCGCGATCATCCGGCAGCCGAAGGCCTATCCGGTTTATGATGGCGACTATCGGGACGCGCTTGACGTGCTCGAAGACTGGCTTCTTTCGCTTGAAAACTTCCAGACCGTCGGCCGGAACGGGCTTCACCGCTACAACAACCAGGACCATTCGATGCTGTCGGCGATGTTGGCCGCGCGCAACATCCTGGGTGAGAAGCACAATGTCTGGACCGTCAACGTCGAGCGCTCCTATCACGAGGAATTCGAACTGAAGAAGTCCTCGGGCAGAACCGGCGCAGCTCTCGCGGCGCAGTAGTCCGCGATTGCCCTTCGCCCGCCTCCATGTAGTCTGAGAGCAGACGAGATGGGGGCGGGGATGACCACCGGAACACCTCAGGGCGAACTCACGTTGCGCACGCTTGCGATGCCGCGAGACGTCAATGTCAACGGTGACATTTTCGGCGGCTGGGTCCTGAGCCAGATGGACATCGCGGGCGGGATCGTGGCCGGCGCACGCGCGCGCGGTCGCGTCGCCACCGTCGCAGTCGACGCGATGAAGTTCATCAGGCCGGTCAAGGTCGGCGATGTCCTTTGCATCTATGCGCGCGTCGAGCGCATCGGGCGAACATCGCTGGCGCTCGGGATCGAGGCGTGGGTATTGCGCGGCAGGATAGGCGCGCGCGAAAAGGTAACCGAGGCGGTCTTTACATTCGTGGCGATCGACGAAATCGGACAGCCCCGCCCTGTGCCGGATGAATAGGTCGACGCATGGCGTTTCCGGCGCTGACCGGATCGCCCCGAAGAAGCCGAAGGTATGGGTTTTAGAAAGCCACGGCGTGTCGCCTGCCCGCAAGGACGGCTCTCAGATCAGTGCTCTTCGCCTGACTTCGGGGCATCGTCGGGCTCCGGCCCATCCTTCAGCGGCATGTCATCGTTTCTTGGAACCGTCTGGCGTTCGATCATGCGATGCACCCGGACCGGGTTCGCGCCATTGTGCAGCGCGACCAGCCGGTCCGCTACGTTCGCATCCGACTGCGTGCGTCGTTCATGGTGGCGGACATATTCGACCCAGGTCGGAACATGGTAGGTTTCCGTCCAGATATCGGGGTGCTCGAGATCCCGTAGAAGCGCCCATTGCTGCGCGCCGTCACGGATGCGGATACGCCGCCTGAGCGCCATGACCGAGAGGAACTCGGCGACATCCTCCTGCGCGATCTCGTAGTCGACCATGATCATGATCGGGCCGCTACGCTGCTTGAGGTCCAGCCGCAGGGGCGGCTCCCTGAAGCGGTTGAGCGGATCAAGGTTGAGATGGTCGAAATCCGGAAGCGCGACCCGCATTCCGACAAGGGCGCCGCCAACCATCACGATCGACGCGGCGAGCAGTGCCCGGTCCGAACCGATGCCGTCCGCCGCCGCCCCCCAAAGCCAACTGCCAGCGGCCATGCCGCCGAAAACGCCGGTCTGGTAAAGCGCGAGTGCCCGCCCCACGACCCAGCGTGGCGTCGAAAGCTGGATGGTGACGTTGAAGAGCGATAGCGCGATGACCCAGGAGCCACCAGCCAGCAAAAGCGCCGCCGCGCTGATTGCGAAGATACCGCTCAGCGCCAGCACAGCCCCGCTGAGCGCGAAGGTGAGGAAGGCGATGCGCACGATTTGCTCGCTCTGGAGCCTCGCACGCAGCCTTGCATTGACAAGAGCGCCGCCGACCGCGCCGATCCCGAAGCAGCCGAGCAGGACCCCATAGCCAAATGCGCCGCCTCCAAGGTGATCGCGCACGATCAACGGCAGAAGCGCATGAAGCGCGACCGCCGTAAGGCCGAAGATGACACCCCGGAAAATCACCTTGAGGAGATTGGGCGACATCGCAACATAGCGTAGGCCAGCAGCAAAGGCGCTGCCGAACGGTTCGCGCGGCAAGCGTCGCGACGGAATTGCCGGACGCCAAATGGCGAGCGCAGCGATGATGGCGACGTAGCTCACGGCATTCACGGCGAACGCCGCCGCGGCGCCGGCGATGGCGACGATCGCGCCGCCTGCTGCCGGCCCGACGCTGCGCATCAGGTTGAAGCCCATGCTGTTGAGAGATACGGCCGCCGACAACTCCTCACGCGACACGATATCGCCCATTGACGCCTGCCATGATGGGCCATGAAGCGCCGTTCCGCAGCCGATCAGGAACGTGAACCCCAGCAGAAGCCATGGTGTCAGCAGATCTTCATAGGCCATCACGGCCAGTGCGACCGACGCTGCGAGCATGAACACCTGCGCCGCGAGCATCACCCTGCGGCGGTCGAAGTTGTCGGCAAAAACCCCGGCCGCCAACGAGAAAATCATGATCGGCAGCGTGACCGATGACTGGACGAGGGCGACCATGCTGGGCGAATGCGTCAGGCTGGTCATCATCCAGGCCGCCCCGACCGATTGGACCAACCCGCCGAAGTTGGATGCGAGTGCCGCGATCCACAGCATCCGGAACGTCTGATTTCGAAAAAGCGCAAGGGTTGAACCGTCTTGCGGCATCGACCACTCCAGTCCTCACACGGCCTTTCCGACCGTAACTACGGCGGGACGGCCGGCAGCGCAATCGGGGGCGGCGCCGGGCCCGTCGATCCGGGTGGCTGATGGGCCCGTCCAATCAATCCAGGGCGCGCTGGGGATCGGACAGGGTCGGAACCTGGGTACACCACCTCGCGTAGTCGCCGCTGGTCGCTCGGGCGTGCAAGGCATCGAGATCGTCGAGAGGCGTTCGGCTGTAGTCGATCCGCAGGGTGAGCGGCGCCTGATCGGGCGACAGGACGAGCAGGGCCGCGGAAAGCAGTCCGCGCGTGTCGCTGCCGGCCGCATCGCCTGCGCGAAGCGAGGCGAGGAGTCTTTCCGGCAGACTGCCCCCGGAGCCGAGATAGCCGTCGATGACCGCGTCAATGACGGCTTCGGAGCGTAGCAGATTTCCGGCGGCTACGCCATTGTCAAACCCCCGGCCCGCCATGACGGGAGTGTTGTCCTTTCCGGTGAACTCCGCGCCTTCGCCCGAAAGGCCAAGCGCCACCAGTTGACGGAACGAGCGGCCGCGATCCGGCGCCGTCACGGCGGCTACGGCGATTGCGGCGGATTGACCGGTGCGCATGGCGTCCAGCACCTCCTCGCCCCAAAGCGTGCTGGGCGATGCGCCTTGGCTGCCGGACATGCCGGCGCGCAGATCTCCGCGAAGCACCCATCCGCCGACGCAGAGGCTGCCGGTAGCCGCCGCCCCGCCAATCGCCCCGGTGTCGGGGTCTCTGGCAAGAATCGTAAAGGTCATGGGTCGTCCTTTGACACAATCCGCAAGGTTTATCATGAGAAATTGACGAACGCAAATTATCACGATAAATTAACCGCACCAACCAACATGGGAGAGAAGACATGAACCTGTTGTACTGGACACGCCGGGGGCTCTTCGCAGCGGCAGGGGTGGTGCTGGCGCTGGGCGCGACAGCGCCGCCCGCGCAGGCCCAGACGCCCGAAGGCGTGCTGATCGTCGGTCAGATCGCCGAGCCGAAATCGCTTGACCCCGCGGCGGTCACGGCCGTCAATGACTTCCGCATACTGGTGAATGTTTACGAGGGGTTGACCCGGTACAAGCCCGGCACGCTCGAAGTGGAGCCGGGTCTGGCGACCGACTGGACGATCAGCGAGGACGGTACGGAATATACGTTCACGTTGCGTGACGGTGTCACGTTCCATGACGGCACGCCCTTCAACGCTGAAGCGGTGAAGTTCAACTTCGACCGGATGCTGGACGAGAATCATCCCCAACACGGTACCGGGCCGTTCCCGCTCAGCTTCTTCTTCAGCGCCGTGCAGGAAACGACGGTGGTTGACGACCTGACCGTCAAGTTCACGCTGAACGCGCCCTATGCGCCGTTCCTGTCCAACCTTGCCTATCCGACCGGTCTCATGGTGTCGCCCGCCGCCGTTGAGGCGCATGGCATGGAGTTCGGGCGCAATCCGTCCGGGACCGGGCCGTTCAAGTTCGCCGAGTGGCGGTCGAACGAGGCGGTTGTGATTGAACGGAACGAAACCTACTGGGGCGACGCGGCAGGCACGCAGGCGGTCGTCTTCCGACCGATCACCGACGCCAATACCCGCGTGGCCGAGATGCTGGCGGGAGGGATCGACATGATGGTCGAAGTCCCGCCGACCGCGCTCGGGCAGTTTCAGGACGATGGTTTCAAGATCGTCGAACAGGCGGGGCCGCATGTCTGGTTTCTGATCCTGAACGCCAAGGAAGGACCGATGGCCGATGTCCGTGTGCGTCAGGCGGCCAATTATGCGATCAACAAGGAAGCGATCGTCAACGATGTGCTGGAAGGTACGGCGGATGTCGCGGCGGGGCCGACGCCGCCCGCCTTCGCCTGGGCCTATAACGCCAATCTCGACCCCTATCCCTACGACCCTGAAAAAGCCAAGGCTCTGCTGGCCGAAGCCGGCGCGGAGGGGGCGGAACTGACCTTCTACGTCACCGAAGGCGGATCGGGGATGCTCGACCCGATCGCGATGGGCACGGCGATTCAGGCCGACCTGGCCGCGGTTGGTCTGAACGTGAAGATCGAGACCTACGAATGGAACACGTTCCTTGGCGAAGTGAACCCCGGTCTGGAAGGTAAGGCCGACATGGCCGAGATGGCTTGGATGACCAACGATCCCGACACGCTACCCTACCTGGCGCTGCGCACCGACGCGTGGCCGGACAAGGGCGGGTTCAATTCGGGCTACTACTCGAACCCGAAGGTGGACGAGTTGCTCGAAGCGGCGCGGACCGCGACCGACCAGGATGAGCGTGCGAAGCTTTACCGCGAGATGCAGGAGATCGTTCAGGAAGACGCACCCTGGGTCTTCGTCGCCAACTGGAAGCAGAACGCCGTCACCAGCGACCGGGTCGAGAACTTCACGCTCGAGCCGTCTTTCCTTCTGCATCTGCAGGACGTCGCGAAGAACTGACAATCGCAGGGCGGGCCGGGGCATGACCGGCCCGCCGCCAGCAACGTGCCGGGGCGATCCGAATGGGCGGCTATATCCTGAAAAGGCTGATCTCGGCCATCCCCGTGCTGCTGGGGATCACGATCATCGTCTTTCTGATCATGGCGATGATCCCCGGCGATCCGGCCACGGCAATTCTGGGCAGCTATGCGACCCCGGAGAATGTCGAAAAGCTGAATCGCGACCTTGGCCTCGACAAGCCATTGGTGCAGCGCTACTTCATCTGGCTCGGCAACATGCTGACGGGGGATTTCGGGCGTTCCTTTTCGCTTAACCGCCCCGTGCTGGACGAGATCGTGGAGCGCTTCGGCGCGACGCTGATCCTTGCCGGTGTCAGCTTCGTCCTCTGTTCGCTGCTCGGCATCCTCGCTGGGGTCATATCGGCGGCCCGGCAATACGGGCTTGCCGACAAGGCGATCACGTTCACCGTGCTCATCGGCATCTCCGTTCCGTCCTTTTTTCTCGGGATGATGATGATCCTGCTGTTCGCGGTGAAACTGCGCTGGCTGCCGGTTTCCGGCATGTACGAGATCTACGGCGGTGGCGATCTTGCCGATCTTCTGAGGCATCTCATCATGCCCGCCTTTGCCCTGTCGGTCGTGGCGACCGGGGTGATCGCGCGGCTCGCCCGGTCGGCGATGCTGGAGGTTCTGCGTCAGGACTATATCCGCACGGCGCGCGCCAAGGGCGTTCCGGAGCGGCGGGTGATCATGGGGCACGCCCTGAAGGCGGCGATGGTTGGCATCATCCCCATTCTCGGGATTCAGGCGGGCTTTGTCCTTTCGGGCGCGGTCTATATCGAGATTGTCTTTCAGTGGCCGGGCATCGGCCGGATGCTGGTCGACGCGATTCTCAAGCGCGACATCCTTCTGGTGCAAGGCGGAGTCGTCTTTGTCGCCGCGTGCTATGTACTCTTCAACATCGCGGTCGACGTGGCGCAAAGCCTGCTCGACCCGAGGATCAGGACATGAGCGGGTTTCTGAAGCTCCTGTTCCGCAACCGGCTGGCGGCGATGGGTGCACTCGTCCTGGCGGCCATCCTGCTGCTGGCGATGGTCACGCCGCTGCTGCCCCTGCAGAACCCGGATGTTACCAACACCGCCGACCGGTTCATCCGGCCGTTTTCGGACGGCCACCTGCTGGGCACCGACCATCTTGGCCGCGATCTTCTGGCGCGGCTTCTGCATGGGACACGGCTCAGCCTTGCCGTCGGGATCGCGGCGGCGCTGATCGCGGCGACGATCGGCTCGGCCGTCGGGATCGTTGCGGGCTATTTCGGCGGGCGCATCGACAACGTGATCATGCGCGGCATCGACATGATCATGGCTTTCCCCTACATCCTTCTGGCGCTGGCCATCGTCGCGGCGCTCGGCCCCGGCCTGATGAACGCGCTGATCGCGGTCGCGGCGGTCAACATCCCCTTCTTCGCCCGAAACATCCGCGGGATCACCGTGGGCCTCGCGGGGCGGGAGTTCATTGATGCCGCGCGCCTTGCCGGGATGGGCCATGCGCGGATTATACTGACGGAGCTTCTTCCCAACGTCCTGCCGGTCATCGTCATCGCGATGTCGACGACGGTAGGCTGGATGATCCTGGAAACCGCCGGCCTTTCGTTTCTCGGCCTCGGCTCGCAGCCGCCGCAGGCGGATCTCGGCAGCATGCTGGGCGAGGCGCGGGCGGCGCTGATCTCGGCGCCGCACACCTCGGTTGTGCCCGGAGTCATGATCTTTCTCATCGTGATGAGCGTGAACCTGTTGGGCGACGGGGTGCGCGACGCGCTCGACCCGCGGCTGCGCTCCGGCGCGCTCAGCCGGCCGCGCGCGATGACGCTGGTGAACCGCCGGGGCGAGCGTCCCGACGCCACGGACGATCTGCTTGCGATCCAGAAGCTGGAAACCCAGTTCCATGTCGGCAAGCGCATCTACCGGGCGGTCAACGGCGTGTCGCTGGCCGTCCGGCCCGGCGAATGCCTCGGGCTTATCGGCGAAAGCGGATCCGGCAAGTCCGTGACCGCCCTTTCGGTCATGGGGCTCGTGGCATCGCCGCCGGGCGTGATCACCGGCGGCGCGGTCCGGCTTTCGGGCGAGGACATGCTGGACGCGCCCTATGAAGTGTTGCGCGAAACGCGCGGCGACAAGGTCGCCTACATCTTCCAGGATCCGCTTTCGACGCTGCATCCACTGTACCGGGTCGGCGATCAACTGGCCGAGGCGATACGCTCGCATCACCGCGTCAGTGACAAGGATGCGCGCGACCGGGCGCTGGACCTTCTGCGCTCCGTGCGCATCCCGAATGCGGAAAGCCGGTTGACCAACTATCCGCACGAAATGTCCGGCGGAATGCGGCAACGGGTCGGCATAGCGATGGCCCTGGCGAACGATCCGGATGTCATCATCGCCGATGAGCCGACGACGGCACTGGACGTGACCGTTCAGGCGCAGATCCTGGCGCTCCTGAACGATCTGAGGCGAGAACGCGGTCTGGCGATTATCTTCATCACCCATGATTTCGGGGTGGTGGCGCAGCTTTGCGACCGGGTCGCGGTGATGTATGCCGGCCAGATCGTGGAGGAGGGTCCAACCGGCGCGGTTCTGGATGCGCCAGCCCATCCCTACACCAAGCGCCTGATCGCCTGCGTTCCGGAGCTGGGGCAGGGCCGTCGCGTGCTCGCCGCCATTCCGGGGCTGCCGCCAGTCGTCGACAATCTGCCCGAGGGTTGCGCATTCGCGCCGCGTTGCGACAAGGCAGAAGATGCCTGCCGCACTGGCGCGGTGGAAATGCGCGCCGCCGCCCCGCGTGCGGTGCGGTGCCACTTCCCCGAGGAGGCGATCTGATGCCGGCGCTGAAGCTCACCAATCTGTCGAAAACCTTCACGCTGCCAAGGCGGTTTTTCGGAGCTCCCCGCCTCGGTGTCCGTGCCGTCAGGCCGATGTCGTTCGAGGTGCAGGCGGGCGAAACACTGGGCGTGGTCGGCGAGTCCGGCTGCGGCAAGTCCACCTTCGCCCGGATGCTGGTCGGCCTTCTGGAACCGACCACGGGCATGATCGAGATCGAGGGCAAGGCGCTCGACAATGCCGATCCGGCGGCGTTCGGCAAGTTGATCCAGTATGTGTTTCAGGATCCGATCAGCAGCCTCAATCCGCGCAAGACGATCCGGCAGGTCGTGGAAGCGCCGCTGAAGCGCCTGCACCGCATGGCCAAGCCCGAACGCGACAAGCGGATCAGCGAAATCTTCGCATCGGTCAACCTGCGCGAGGAATTCCTCGACCGATATCCGCACGAGTTTTCTGGCGGTCAGGCGCAACGCATCGGAATTGCGCGCGCACTTGCCGCGAACCCGCGGATCATGATTCTTGACGAACCGGTCTCGGCCCTGGACGTCTCGGTGCAGGCGCAGGTGCTGAACCTCCTGGCCGAGCTAAAGGCAAAGTTCGGACTGACCTACATCTTCATCAGCCACGATCTCGCGGTTTTGGAGGCGGTGAGCGACCGCATTGTCGTTCTCTACTTCGGTGCAGTTGTGGAGATCGGAAAAGCCGAGGAAGTGTTCAAGGCACCCAGGCACCCCTACACAAGGCTGCTTGCCGACAGCGCTCCGGTCGTGGGACGGCCCTTGACGGCGCCCGAGCAGAAGGACAGCGAGCTTCCCGACCCCTTGAACCCGCCAGCGGGCTGTGCTTTTGCGGGCCGCTGCCCACGCGCAACCGACCTTTGCCGCGTCGAGGAACCAGCGCTGGAAAGAATGGGAGAAAATCAGTTTGCCGCGTGCCACCACCCGCTCTAACGCCGCCAGGCTGAGCCGACCGGCCAAAGTCGCCGAAGCGATCAAGGACCTGGTCGTTGAGCAGGGACTCGGCGCGGGCGACCGTCTTCCCAGCGAACTGGAACTGATGGAGCGGTTCGGGATGGCCAAGGGGACGATCCGCGAAGCCATGCGGATTGTCGAGGCGCAAGGACTGATCAAGACGCGGACCGGCCCGGGCGGCGGCAGCTTCGTGCATGAAGTCAGCAAGGAACGCGCCCGCGCGCTCTTGGGCAACTACTTCTATTTCAAGAATCTCACGATTTCCGACATCTATCAGATGCGCCGCGCACTGGAGCCGGAGCTTGCGGCATCCCTGGCCGGACACCTGTCCGAAGATGTGCTTGCCGAACTCGAGGCCATCATCGCAACCTATTCCGAACCGGCAACTTCAGCCGATGAAGAACGTGAACAGCACGTCGCCTCACTCAGGTTCCATGCTTTGCTGGCTGCGCAATCCGACAACGAACTGATGGGGTTCCTCATCGACTTCATGGTCAACATCCTGTCGGAACTTACGGTCTATCGCAGGCTCTACTCGCCCCGAAATCTGGAGCTTTGGCGCAGGGGCCGCGCTTTTCAGGCCGAGCTTGTCGCCGCCCTGCGAACCGGTGCGTCCGACAAGGCGCGAAAGGTCATGGCCGCCCATATGGAAATGGCGCAGACCCACATGGAGGGACAGGAAGCTGAAATGCTGAGACGGTTCATCTCGGGGTGACAGTGCGGCGGTCGGCTGCCCCCTGGTCCGAAACACCGACCGGCCGGCTTCCTTCCTTGGATGCGGGTGTTGGTCGAACCGTCCGGAAATCGGCGGCGTCGCCGCCCGATCGAGGTATCAGCCATTCGGCGTTCAGTGGTTCCGCGGGGCCTGTTGCCGCACCGGCGGCGACGATAGGTCGCACGGCAAAGCGTCATCCATGAGTTCAGCTGCCGCCGATCATTCCTATCTCATGTTGGAAACCGACCAAACATGAAGTGAACGTGGGCCATGGCGCTGAACGACCACAAGAAAACGGCATCAAGGACGTCTGGACCGAAAGCCGATCCGCGGGTCGCGCGTGCGGCGCGAACCATCGACCAGTCGGTCCACGCGATGGTCGCGCGCCGCACCGGTGGACTATCGCCGATCGCGCTCAGCCAAGTCTGGTGGGACTGGGCCGCGCATCTGGCGGCCTCGCCGGGGCGGCAGATGGAATTGGCGGCCAGTGCGGGTCTAAGGGCGTTGACGCTCGCCAGCGATGTCATGAAGGGCGATCTTGACGTCAATGACGTGCGCTACCGCGATCCGGCGTGGAAAACCTGGCCATTCAACCTTTTCGCCGCCGCCCACAAAGCGCAGGAGGAATGGTGGGCCGAAGCCACGACCGGACTGCCGGGCGTTTCCAAGGCGCACGAAAAGGTGGCGGCGTTCACGGCGCGCCAAATCCTCGACATGATGGCGCCGCCGAACAGTATCCTGACCAATCCCGAGGTTCAGCGTGAAACCCTGCGGGAAGGCGGACAGAACCTGGTCCGGGGAATGCAGCATTTCCGCGAGGACGCGATGCTTGCCGCGACCGGAGAGCGATCGGCCGGACTGGAGCATTTTGTCGTCGGCGCGACGGTGGCTGCCACACCCGGCAAGGTCGTGTTCCGCAACCATCTGATGGAGTTGATCCAGTACGCGCCGGTGACCGCGACAGTGCGGCCCGAACCAATCCTGATCGTTCCGGCCTGGATCATGAAATACTACATCCTCGACCTGTCGCCCGAGAATTCGCTGATCGGCTGGCTGGTGGGGCAGGGTTTCACGGTCTTCTGTATCTCCTGGCGCAATCCCGGTCCCGAGGACCGCGATCTGGGGATGGACGACTATCTCGAACGGGGCGTGATGGCCGCGTTGGATGCGGTCGGCGGCATCGTCCCCGGCGCCAAGGTGCATGCGACGGGCTATTGCCTCGGCGGCACGCTCCTGAGCATCGCGGCGGCGGCGATGGGGCGGGACGGCGACGACCGGCTCGCCTCGCTCAGCCTTCTGGCGGCCCAGGCCGACTTCAGCGAGGCGGGGGAACTGACGCTCTTCATCAACGACAGCCAGCTTGCCCTGCTGGAAGACATGATGTGGCGGCAGGGCGTGCTGAAGGGCGAGCAGATGGCGGGCACCTTCCAGATTCTGAAATCGAACGACCTGATCTGGAGCCGGATGATCCGCGAATACATGCTCGGCCAGCGCGGCGAACCGAATGACCTGATGGCCTGGAATGCCGACGCGACGCGGATGCCCTACCGGATGCATTCGGAATACTTGCGCCGGCTCTACCTGAACAACGATCTGGCCGAGGGAAGACTGGACGTCAAGGACAGGGCCGTGGCGCTGACCGACATCAAGGGTCCGATCTTCGCCGTGGGGACCGAGCGTGACCATGTCGCCCCATGGAAGTCGGTTTACAAGATCGAGCGGTTGAGCGATACGGACGTGACCTTTGTGCTGGGAAGCGGCGGGCACAATGGTGGGATCGTCTCGGAACCGGGGCACCCGCACAGGCATTTCCGCATTTGCACGACGCAGCACGGAGAGCCCTATGTCGACGCGGACGCCTGGGCCCATGCCGCCGAGCGGCGGGAAGGATCGTGGTGGACGGCTTGGGCTGCCTGGCTGGTGGACCGGTCGGGCAAGAAGGCGAAGCCGCCGGCGATGGGCGCAGCCAAAGCGGGTCTGAAGCCGCTTTGCGATGCGCCGGGCGAATACGTGCACCAGAACTGAGCGCCGCTGAATTGACACGGATCATGGCGCGGCTTGGCGTCAATGGAAAGAACTGTGCGCGCAAGTCCCTTGATGCGCGCCACGGATGGAACAGATCGAATGAAATATCTACGTCCTCTCGTCGCGATTGCCGCGATCCTTGCCGCCATTGCCGCCATCGCGTGGTATGTCTGGGACCAGAATACCGGCCAACTGCCCGAAGGCTTCGCCACCGGCAATGGCCGGATCGAGGCCGACCAGATCGACATCGCCACCAGAACCCCCGGCAGGATCGCCGAAATCCGCGTCAGCGAGGGCGAGCTGGTGCAGAAGGGCGATATTCTCGCGGTCATGGACACGCGCGAGCTTGAGGCGCAGATGGCCCGCGCCGACGCCGACGCCCGCCGCGCCGAAAGCCAGGTTGAAGAGGTGAAAGCGCTCATCGAGCAGCGCCGGGCCCAATTGACCCTCGCGCAGGAGGAGTTCGCCCGCGCCGAACAGTTGACCGAACGGGGCGTGAATTCGCAGGCCGTGTCCGATCAGAAGAAATCGCAACTCGCCTCGGCCGAGGCGACGCTGAACGCGGCGATCGCGCAGCTGAACTCCGCGGAGCGCGGCGTAGATGCCGCCAATGCGCTTGTCGCGCAATACCAGACGCAGATCGCCGATGCGACGCTGACCGCGCCGGTCTTCGGACGCGTCCTCTACCGCCTTGCGCAGCCGGGCGAGGTTCTGGCCGGCGGCGGCAAGGTGGTGACATTGCTCGATCTCAGCCAGGTCTACATGGAGATGTTCCTGCCCGCCGACCAGACGATGCGCACCGGGCTTGGCGCCGAGGCGCGCATCCGGCTCGACAGCATTCCCTATGCGATCCCGGCCTATGTCAGCTTTGTTTCGCCCGAGGCGCAGTTCACGCCGAAGACGGTCGAGACGCAGGAGGAGCGCGAAAAGCTGATGTTCCGGGTCAAGGTGCGGCTGCCCGAGGAACTGGTGAAGGCCTATATCGAGCAGGTCAAGACCGGCTTGCGCGGGGTCGCCTATATCCGGCTCGCCGGGGCCGAGGATGTGCCGTGGCCCGCAGAATTCGTGGGCCAGCCGCTGCCCGCCGACGCGCTGCCGGGCAATTGAGCGGTGGCCGAAACCACGCCCATCGCCAGCGTCGGCGCGGTGACGCACCGCTATGGCAAGGTCACGGCGCTGGACGACGTGACGCTCGACCTGCCGGCGGGGCTGATGCTCGGGCTGATCGGGCCGGACGGGGTCGGCAAGTCCACGCTTCTCGGCCTCTTGGCCGGAGCGCGGAAGATCCAGGCAGGCGAAGTGACGGTGCTCGGCGGATCGATGGCCGATCGCGGCCACCGCGAGGGGGCGTTCCACCGCATAGCCTACATGCCGCAGGGGCTGGGTAAGAATCTCTACATGGACCTCAGCGTCCGCGAGAACCTCGATTTCTTCGGCCGGCTCTTTGGCCATGACGCGGCGGAGCGGCGGCGGAGGATCGACCGGCTCTTGAAGGCGACGGGGCTTGACCCGTTCCCCGACCGGCCGGCGGGCAAGCTCTCGGGCGGGATGAAGCAGAAGCTCGGCCTTTGCTGCGCGCTGATCCACGATCCCGATTTCCTGATCCTCGACGAACCTACGACCGGCGTCGATCCTCTGTCGCGCGACCAGTTCTGGGACCTGATCGACGACATCCGTATCGACCGACCCGGGATGACGGTGCTGGTCTCGACCGCCTACATGGAGGAGGCCGAACGCTTCGACTGGCTCGCGGCGATGAATGCGGGGCGGGTGCTGGCGACCGGCAGCCCCGAAGAGTTGCGGGACCGGACCGGCAAGGACGATCTGGAGGCGGCCTTTGTCTCGCTCCTGCCCGCCGACAAGCAGCGCGAGGGCGGGCCGCTGGTGATCCCTCCGCGCGAGACGCGCGCAGGCGGCCCGGCCATCGTCGCCAAGGGGCTGACCCGGCGCTTCGGCGATTTCACGGCCGTGCACAATGTCACTTTCGAGATCGAGCGGGGCGAGATCTTTGGCTTTCTCGGCTCCAACGGCTGCGGCAAGACCACGACGATGAAGATGCTGACGGGGCTTCTGCCGCCGTCGGAAGGCGAGGCGCTGATCTTCGGCCAACCTGTCGACGCCAACGACGTGGCGGCGCGCAACAATGTCGGCTTCATGTCGCAGAACTTCTCGCTTTACGGCGAGTTGACGGTGGTCGAGAACTTCCGCCTGCATGCGCGCCTCTATCACCTGCCACCGGACGAGGCGCGGGCGCGGATGCGGGAACTGTTCCACGATTTCGACCTTTCGGAGCATGGAGACGCGCTCGCCCGCAGCCTGCCGCTCGGCCTCAAGCAGCGCCTGTCGCTGGCCTGCGCGGTGATCCACTCGCCCGAGATGCTGATCCTGGATGAGCCGACCTCCGGCGTCGATCCCGTCGCTCGGGACGAATTCTGGGACCTACTGGTGCAGCTGTCGCGGCAGGATGGTGTCACGATCTTCATCTCGACCCATTTCATGAACGAGGCGATGCGCTGCGACCGCATCTCGCTCATGCACGCGGGCGAGGTGCTGGTCTACGACACGCCGCAGAACCTCGCGACCGAGAGGGGTGCCACCTCGCTGGAGGAAACCTTCATCCGTTACATCAGCGACGCCATCGGCGCCGAAGGCGCGCCCGACCGGGCGGCGAAGGCGGCGATCCACGATATCGCCACCGAGGACCGCCCGTCGCGGCGGCGCAACCCGGCACTCGGCCGGCTTCTCGCCGTCAGCCGGCGCGAGATGCTGGAGGTGACGCGCGACCCGATCCGGCTCGCCTTCGCGTTCCTCGGCTCGATGGTGCTGATGCTTCTTTTCGCCTACGGCATCTCGACCGACACGACCGGCCTCAAGTTCGCGGCCTTCGATCAGGATCGCAGCCCGGAAAGCCGCGCCTATCTCGCCAATTTCGAAGGGTCGACTTATTTCGATGAGGTTCCCCCAGTTTCCAGCCTGGACGAGCTTGAGCGACGGATGATTGCGGGCGAGATCATGCTCGCGATCGAGATCCCGGCAGGGTTCGGTCGCGCGGTCACGACTGGCCAGCCGACCAGCGTCGCGGCCTGGATCGACGGCGCCAACACCTTCAGCGCTTCGGTTATCGAAGGATATGTACAGGGGGCACATGGCGCGTTCCTGACCGACCGCATCCGGGCCGAGGGCATGGAGGGGACGACGCGAGCCGTCGTCAATATCGAACCCCGATACCGCTACAACCCGACCTACGAAAGCCTGGTGTCGATGGCGCCCTCGGTCCCGGCAATCCTCCTGATGCTGTTTCCGGCGATCCTGATGGCCGTCAGCGTCAGCCGCGAGCGCGAGATCGGCACCATCACCAACTTCTACGTCACGCCGACCTCGCGGCTGCAATTTCTTCTGGGCAAACAACTGCCCTATGTGGCTATCGGCTTCGCCAACTGGCTGATCCTGACGGCGATGGCGGTCTTCCTTTTCGGCGTGCCGCTGAAAGGCAGCGCATTGGCCCTGGCGTTTGGCGCCGTGACCTATGTCATGGCCTCCACGGGCTTCGGGCTCGTTATCGCGGTAATGGTGCGCAGTCAGGTCGCGGCTGTCTTCGCGACGATGATCCTCGCGATGATGCCGACGGTGCAGTTCTCCGGCCTCAATCAGCCAGTTTCCACGCTTGAGGGCGCGGCGCGGATCATGGGGCAGCTCTGGCCCACCAACTACTTCATGCAGATGAGCGTCGGCGCCTTCAACAAGGGGCTGAGCTTCTGGCTGCTCGCACCGAACATCCTGCTGATCGCCGCCTTCGTGCCGGCCTTCGTGGGCTTTGCGGCCCTCGTCCTGAAAAAGCAGGAGGCTTAGGCGATGCGGCACCTAACCAACATCCTCTGGCTCGCCTGGAAAGAGATGCTGTCGCTCTGGCGCGAGCTTCTGCTGCTTCTGCTCGTCGTCTATTCCTTCGGGCCGGGCATGTATGTCGAAAGCTCCGGTGCGGGCGAGACGGTCAGCAAGGCGGCCGTGACCTTCGTGGACGAGGATCGGTCCAGCCTCAGCCGCGCCTTGCAGACGGCATTGTATCCGCCCTATTTCCTGCCGCCCCGGACCGCCGAGGCGGCAGATGTCGATCGCCTGATGGACTGGGGCGAGACGGTCTTTGTCGTCGTGGTGCCGAGGGGGTTCGAAGCCGACGTGCGCGCCGGGCGCAGCCCCTCGATCCAGATCAATATCGACGCGACCAAGACGATGCAGGCCAGCGTCGGCACCGGCTACCTTCTGGCCAACATCAATGCCGAAGTCGCCCGCTTCGCGGCGCGGGAAAACGTGGCGGCCACCTCGCCGGTCGATCTTGTGCTGCGCCGGTCGTTCAATCCGGCCGGCAACGCGGTCTGGCTGTCGGCGATCTCGGGGCTTCTCAACCAGCTCTCGATGCTGACGATCGTACTGACCGGCGCCGCGCTGATCCGCGAGCGGGAGCATGGCACGATCGAACATCTTCTGGTCATGCCGCTCAACGCGATCGAGATGGCCCTGGCCAAGGTCCTTGCCAATGGCCTCGTGATCTTCGTGGCCTTCGTCTTTTCGCTCTTCATCGTGGTCGAGGGCGCGCTTGGCGTACCCTTTGCCGGGTCCGAGGCGCTGCTGCTGGCTGGGACCGCGATCTATCTCTTCGCCGCCGCCGCGATCGGCATTCTTCTGGGCATCGTCGCCCGCACGATGGCGCAGTTCGCGTTGCTGATCATGCTGGTGATCATGCCGATCATGATCTTGTCGGGCGGCATGACCCCGATCGAGAGCCAGCCGCTCTGGCTCCAGCCGATCACCTGGCTCCTGCCCTCGCGCCACTACATGGAATTCGCCGTGGCGATCACCTACCGGGGGGCGGATTTCGCCATCGTCTGGGTCGAGTTCCTGTGGACCTTCCTGCTCGGGGCCGCAGTGCTGGGGATCAGCCTCCTGCTGTTCCGCCGGTCGGTCGCGGGTGGATGATGCGCGTTGGTGGGATAGCCTGCGGCGGGACTCCACCCCCTGGCCATCGCAGGCCGGTCGATCCACCGGATCAGCCTGGCATTGCCCGGCCTATGATGCCGTCAAGATCGCAGCCCGAAGGCAGGGTTCCGAACGTGCCGCGATAGCCGCCCGCAAGTCGGGAGGCGCAGAAAGTCTCGGCCACCGCGGACGGGGCATGCCGGGTCAGCAACGCGCCTTGCAGCGTCAGGGCCATCTTCTCGGTAATGATGCGCATTCGACCTTCGAACCCCTCGCGCGTGTTCAAGTCACCGCGCAACTCGGCGATCGCGCGGTCAAGATTCCGATCGCTGCCGCGCGCCATATCCAGTTCCGCGAACACCGCCGACACCGCCTCGGGTTCGCGTGTCAGGGCGCGCAGGACGTCAAGCGCCATCATGTTGCCCGACCCTTCCCAGATCCCGTTCAGCGGCGCCTCGCGGTAAAGGCGCGGCATGATGCTTTCCTCGACATATCCTGGCCCGCCGTGGCATTCGAGCGCTTCGACAACCATTGAGGGGGCCCGCTTGCAGTTCCAGTATTTCGCAACGGCGGTACCGATCCTGGCCAGCATGGCCTCGGATGCATCGGTACCGGCATTGTCCATCGCGCGGGCGACACGCAGGGCGAGCGCCAGCGCTGCCTCGATCTCTATTGCCATGTCGGCCAGCACCGCCCGCATCAGGGGCTGGTCGATCAGGCGCTTCTGAAAGGCGCTTCGATGGCCGGTATGATGCAACGCCTGCACCAGCGCCTGCCGCATCAGTCCGGCCGACGAAGCGGCGCAACAAAGGCGGTTGCCCGTGACCATGTCGATGATTGTGCGGATACCGCGGCCTTCTTCGCCGATCATCTGGCCATAGGTGTCCGTGAATTCCATTTCGACCGACGCATTGGACCTGTTGCCCAGCTTGTCCTTGATCCGCTGGATGAAAAGCGCGTTGCGGGTGCCGTCGGGCCGCCAGCGCGGCACGAGAAAGCAGGAAACATCCTTCTCCGCCGTGCGCGCCAGAACCAGAAAGGCGTCGCACATCGGCGCCGAACAGAAGAATTTGTGGCCGGTCAGCAGATAGCCGGCGCCGGTGCCGGTTTGCTCGGCCATGGGCGTCGCGGTGGTGGAATTGGCCCGCACGTCCGAACCGCCCTGCTTTTCCGTCATGAACATGCCGAAAAGTACGCCGGTCTTCTCGGCAGCGGGAATGTCGCGCGGATCGTAGTCCGTCGACAGTATGCGCGGCATCCACTCGGCTTCGACCGCGGGCGTGGAACGCAGGGCAGGGACAACCGAATAGGTCATCGACATGGGGCACATCGCGCCGCCTTCTGGCTGGCTGAACATGTAGGTCAGCGCGGCCTGCCCGACCTGGCCGCCCTTTCCTTCGTGATGCCAGGCGTAATTGTGCACCTTGCGGGACACCGCGAGTCGCATGAGGTCATGATAGGCCGGGTGAAATTCCACCTGATTGATGCGCATCCCGTAACGGTCGAAAGCCCGCGGTTCCGGTCCGTGCCGGTTGGCTTGGTCAGCTTTTTCAAAGACTTCGTCTGCGCCGAAAGTCTTTCCGGCCTCGGCCAGATGATCCCCTGCCCGGCCCGCGCCCTGATGTGCCGTCCACTCGCGCAAGGCGACGTCACCCGCCCAGAGATCCTGATCGCCCATATGCGGGGGCGTATTGAAGACTTCGTGCGTCGGAAGCGACGCAATCGGGTCTCTGGGTTTCATGTCGTTCCCTCCCACCCCGGGCCCGTCAAGAACCCCGGGCAAGGCGGTTGGTTGACTGACCTCACTCGGCGGCCAAGCGGTTCTTCCTGGGCGCAGTGTCAGAGTAGAGGTATTCTCGCGTCAGCGGCACTGCATCCTGACGCCGGGCCAACTGAATCTGAAACACGACTTGCCGCCCGATCCGGAAAGAAAGTTCAGAGGCGACAAGGTAAAAGCGCCACATCCGGCAGAAGCGGGCATCGTAGAGTGCTTCGATCGCATCCACGTGCGCCTCAAAACGCGTCCGCCAATGCCGCAGGGTTTCGGCGTAGTGCAGGCGCCAGACCTCGATGTCGGTGGGCCACAGACCTTCACGCTCGACCGCCTTGTTCACTTCCGACAATGCCGGAACATAGCCGCCTGGGAAAATGTACTTGCGGATCCACGGTCCGGTGCTCATCGGCGGCGAGGCGCGGCCAATCGTGTGGATCAGCGCCACGCCATCCTCGGCCAGAAGCGAACGGACACGGGAAAAGAAGGTGCGATACTGGGGCACGCCCACATGCTCGAACATGCCGACCGAGACGATGCGGTCGAACCGGCCGCTGATTTCGCGATAGTCCGCCAGTCGGAAGCTGACCCGATCCTCCAGCCCTGCGGCCTTCACGCGCGCCGTCGCATAGGCGTGCTGCTCCTCGGAGAGGGTTACACCCAGAACGGAAACGCCGTGATCGCGCGCAAGGCTGAGCGCGAGTCCGCCCCATCCGCATCCGATGTCAAGGACGCTCTGGCCCGGCCTCAAAAGCAGCTTGGCGGCGATGTGAGCCTTCTTCTGTTCTTGCGCCTGTTCCAGCGTATCGGAGGGATGCCGGAAGTAGGCGCAGGAATACTGGCGGTCTTTGTCGAGGAACCGGCGGTAAAGTTCTCCGGACAGGTCATAGTGATGGGCGACGTTGCCGCGAGACCGATTCACCGGATTGAACTGCTGGAACCAGCGCAACGCGTGCTGCGCAACCAGATCCGGCCTGTGCAGCGCCGGGGCGCGATGCGCTGGCAGGTTGCCAAGCAGCAACGCCATGAAGCCGTAAAGGTCGCCGCCCTCGATCTGCAGCGCGCCGGACATGTAAGCCTCGCCCAAAGCCAGATCGGGGTTCAGCACCAGCCGCCGTGGCAGTGCCGGATCGGTGAGCCGAACGGCAAAATAAGGCGAGCCGCTGCCATAGGTGCGGGTTGTCCCGTCGGGCAATTCCAAAGACAGCGCACCATTTCGGATGATCTGCCTCAGCCTGAGGTCAAGCAAATGTACCCACACGGCGCGATTCCCATGTGCCATTCTCCCACTGAACACTAACTCGCGACACGTTCACCGGTTCCCAGACTTCGCCGAAACGGGCTGAGGCCGTCATGATGCCGCCCAAGGTCACCATTTGTTGCTGTCTACTGGAGCGTGACCGCGAGAACTGACAAAAGACTACGAAGGGCTTTCGGCAGCTGATCATATATCCCTTCCAGCGCGCAGGCAACGCATCCCGCCCTGACGGTGGATGGAACGGCATCCATCCGCCACCGCTTCGGGGCGTTGCCTGGACGCCCGCAGGGATGGCGGCCGTCACCGGGGGTGAGTTTGCGGTAACATCCCTCGGCAGAAAGCCTATTCGACCTTGCGCTGCGCGACGCTCATGCCCCCGGTGAGTCCGGAGGATGGAAACAGGATCACCTGGTCGCCTTCGGCAAGCCCGTCGAGGACCTGTGCCTCAGTGCCATTGTTGCGCCCCAGCCTGATGGCTCTCAGTTCCGCTGTTCCGCCGGTGTTGCGAAAGACTGCCCAATCGCCGCCGCTGCGAAAGAGCGCGCTGGATGGCACGATCAGCGTGTCGGGGTCTTCCCAGACGACGATCCGGGTTTCGACGCGGAAGCCGTGGCCGAGACCCTGGTGCGCTTCGGGCGGGCCGGTGAAGCGGATGACGGCGTTAACCCGTTGTTCTTCGACGCCCAATGCGGAGAACTTTGAGATGCCGAAGGGATCGACCCGCTCCACCTTGCCGTCGAGCGTATCCGGCCGGCCCCAGTCATCGATGATCACCCGGTCGCCGGGGGACACCTGCACGGCATCAGTGGAAAGAAGCTCCACCACGATTTCGAGATCGTTGCCGACATTGCCAATTTCCATGATCGGTGCGCCGGCGGGAAGGGTCGTCTCGCTCTGCTGCATGATCCGCAGGATGCGGCCGTCCGCCGGCGCGTAAAGCGGGATTTGCCGCACGCCCGCGGCATCGATGGCGGCACCAAGCCCCTTGTCGTCGAACCCGATGAGCTGGGCGCGCGCAGTCGCAACCTCGGCCTGCCGCATGGCGATGGCGGCTTCGGCGGTGTCGACATTGGCCGCGGCCACGCGCGCGGTCTGCTGGGCGCGGTCCAGCGCCGCGCCGCTGGTGACGCCACGTTCGGCAAGCTGGCGTGCACGCGCCAGTTCGGCATCCGCGCCGTCGCGGTTCGCAAGCGCGGCATTCAGATCGGCGCGGGCGACACGCAAGGCGGCCTCTGCCGCGGTGACGGCGGCCAGCGCCTGTTCACGGGTGCGCACATCAAGCGCGGCGGGGTTGGTCGGCAGCATGTGGGCGACGACGGTCTTGCCGCGCTCCACCGGGTCGCCCGGCTCCACCTCGACGCGCTGCAAGCGCCCGGCGATCGGCGTCGAGACGACATAGGCGTCGCGGACGCGGGTGCGGCCCTCCTCGTCGATGGTCACGATCATCGGCCCACGCGTCACCTCGCCCATGTCGACCATCGTGGCGCGCGGCCAGAAGGCGGCGGCCAGCCCGGCGCCAATCACGACGACAGCACCGATCGTGAGATAGAGACGGGACCGTTTCTTCTTTTGCGCCATCTCGCGCTACTCCCTCGTTTTCAGGGCGGACACGAGGTCGGCCCGGTCGATGTCGCGTTTTACCAGCCAGCCGGACACCATCGACGCTCCCAGCACGAAAAGCGCGGCAAGGCCGTAGCTTTCGGGGTCGAAGATGGCGGGTATCTGGTAGAGATCGGTGGAAAAGCCGGCGGCGATGCCGAACGACAGGTAGTAGCCAAGCACCGCGCCGGCGGGGATGGCGACAAGGGTGATGACCGCCAGTTCGCCGAGAAGCACGAACCCGGCCTCGCCGGTCGTGAAGCCGATGACGCGCAGGCTTGCGAGGTCGCGGGCGCGTTCGGCATAGGCGATGCGGGCGGCGTTGTAGATGATGCCGAAGGTGATTATGAAGGCGACGACGCCCATGACATAGCGGATCGCGCCCGCGCCCTGGTCCATCAGCTTCTGGAATGCGGCGCGGGCGTCTGATTTGAGGCTGACACCGGCGACCGTGGGCATGTCCTGCAATGCGCGGTAGATCGCGTCGGCCTTCGCACCGTCGATGGACAAATAGGCGCCCGACACCCGGTCCGGTTCCCGCAAGGCGCGGTTCAGCGCATCAAGGTCCATGTAGGCCGGCGAGCCGAGCAGGGTTTCGGCGATGCCGGCCACCGGCAGTTGCAGCACCGGTTGACGCCCTTCGCGCACTTCAACCGTCAACGTGTCGCCGGGGGCGATGTGCAGGATGTCGGCCAGAGCCGAGGCAAGGATGATCCCGCCCTTGCGCATCTCGATCGTGCCGAGGCCGCTGTCGATGGCCCGGTTGAGGCGCGCGGTCTCGGGCAGCCCGTTGATCGCGCCACGGTAGCTGTACAGGCCGTTCCTCAGGACCGTGGGCACGATGCGGACCGGCTCAACATAGCTCACGCCGGGGAGGCGGCGGAGCGCATAGATCGTCGTGTCGGAAACCGGGTGCGTGAAGCTGACCGTCACGTCGCTGCGGTCCACGACGGAAAAGGTCAGGTCGATGGTGCGGTCGAAGCCGGCATAGATCGTCATCATCGCCACGCTCAGACCCATGCCGCAGGCTATGCCGATCGCGGCGCCGGCCATCCGGCCGGGCTGGCGCGCGATGCGCCGCAGGACCATTCGGCTCGGCTGGTCGAGCAGGCGGTTCAGCGATTGCCCGATCCTGCCGGTGCGGCTGAAATCTGGCGGAGCGGGGGCACGCATGGCGCTGGCCGGGGTCAGGGCGAAGACCTGCCGCAGCACGAACAACCCGCCCGCAGAGGCCGAAAGGACACTGACGGCAACGCCGGTGATAAAGGATGAGGGTTCGAGCTGGAAGACGAGGAAGGGGAATTTGAAGTAGGCCGTGTAGAGCTGGATCATCGCCCGGCCAGCGACAATGCCGAACAGGCACCCGGCCAGCGCGCCGCCGAAGGCGATGGCCAGCACCAGCTTGAAATAATGCGAACCGACCTCGGTATCGGTGTAGCCAAAGGCCTTCATCAGCCCGATCTCCTCGCGTTCGGACTGCACCATGCGGCTAATGACGATGTAGAGAAGGAAGGCCGCGACCGCGAGAAAGATAGGTGGAACCCCGACGGCGGCGGCCTCCAGCCCGCTGATCTCTTCGGTGACGAAGCGGTTCGATGTCTGATCGGCCAGCGGATAGGCGCCAAGCCCACCATAGGGATCAAGGATACGGTTCACCGCGTCGAGAACCGCCGCCTCGTTCGCGCCGCGCGACAGCGACAGAAGCACCTCGTTGAACGCGCCCTCCATGTCATAGGCCGCCGCAAGTGCCGAATTGCTCATCCAGATCACGCCGAAGCGGGCATCGTCGGGCACAAGCTCTCCGGGGGCGGTGGTGTAGAGAAACTCGGGGCTCTGCGCGAGGCCGGTAATCCGGAACGTGCGGCGGGCGCCGTTCATGGTGGCCGAAAGTCGGTCGCCGGGCCGCAAGTCATGCGCCGCGGCAAAGCTCTTGAGCAGCACGACTTCGTCGCTGCGGTCGCTGTCGATCATGCGTCCGGCGGTCAGGTAGACGGCGTTCAGGCGCGGCTCGCGCAGGTCGGGCAGCGACACCACCTGCGCCTGAACCGGCAGGTCGGTGCCGGGCAGGTCGATCAGCGCCCCGCCCTGAACGCGCCCTTCGACGGCCCCGACGCCGTCGATGGCCGCAAGGCGCGGCAACAGGCGCACGGGCGCACGGGTGACGGGGGCGAAGATGTCCGCCAGACGGTAGCGTTCGTAATAGGCGGTCCGCGTCTCGTTCAGCGAGGTCACGAGCCCCGACATCATCACCAGCATCATCACCCCGACGGCAACCACCATGCCGATGGCGATGGCCTGGCCCTTCATGCGCCAGAGATCGCGCAGGAGCTTGTGGTCGAGCGGGCTCACCACTCGATCTCCTCTACCGGTTTCTTCGTCTTGTTCACCACGATCTCGCGCACGCCGCCGTCGGCGAAATGGATCACCCGGTCGGCCATGGCCGCCTGGCTGGCGGCATGAGTGACGATCAGCACCGTCGCGCCCAGCTTTTCGTTCACCTCCTTCAGCACGTTGAGCACAGTGCGCCCGGTCTTGCTGTCCAACGCGCCGGTCGGTTCGTCGCAAAAGAGGACGTCGGGCTGCTTGGCGATGGCCCGGGCGATGGCGACGCGCTGCTGCTCGCCGCCCGACATCTGCGCAGGGAAATGATCCACCCGCTCCTTGAGGCCGACGAGGGCCAGCGCATCGGACGGGTCCATCGGGTCGCGCGCTATTTCGGTTACAAGCTCCACGTTCTCATGCGCGGTCAGGCTGGGCATCAGGTTGTAGAATTGAAAGACAAAGCCGATGTGGTTGCGGCGGTATTGTGTCAGTTCGGCATCGGTCATGTCGGTGAGATTCTGGTCGCGGAACAGCACTGTGCCTTCGCTGCCCCGGTCGAGACCGCCGATGATGTTGAGAAGCGTCGACTTGCCGCTGCCGGAGGGGCCGAGCAGCACGACGATCTCGCCTCGCGGGATTTCCAGATCGACCCCGCGCAGCGCATGGACCGCCGACCGGCCTTCGCCGTAGACCTTGGTCAGGCCGCTTATCGTGAAGGCGCTGTCGGACACAATGGACGGACCTTTTTGTTCACTTCAGACTGAACATAGTAGACGTATGGGCCGGCGATGTATAGGCTGTCCGTCGTCACGTCACGGAGTGGAGTTTGAATTGTGTCCAGGGCAGACGATATCGCGCGGATCAGGGAAGAGTTCATCGAGAAGATCGGCGTGATCGCCCAAGGCGAAGGGCTCCCCCGGATCGCCGGGCGGGTTTTTGCGACACTGGTCTATGATGGCGAACGGGTGTCGTTCAGCGAACTGGCGGACAGGCTCGGCGTCAGCCGCGGCAGCATCAGCGCCAGCGCCCGGCAACTCGAACAACTCCAGGTGATCAAGCGCGTCGCCAAGCCCGGCGACCGGCAGGATTACTTCCAGGTGGCGCCCGACGCGTTCGTCGCGCTGCTCGAAACCTCGGCCCTGCGCGCCCGCCGCGCCAGCAAGGACATCGCGGCCACGCTTGACGAACTGCCAAACAGCGAGGCTGGCCCGCGCGCGCGGTTGAAAACCTATGCCGACTTCTATGACGTCATCGACACTGCGCTGATCGACGCGGGCAAGAAGATGCAGGCCCGCACCTGATACGCCGGGCGTTGCGGGTCCGGGGCCCTGTGACCCCAGATCGAACGCAATCGAAGCCCGGCGTTTGCAACACTGAAAATCCGCCGCATAATCAAGCCACCAAGGTGAGCCAGATACCCTCCTAGCTCTGGCCGCTCTCTGGCCCAAATACGCTGCGCGACCTGTAACCTAGCGCTGCGCCTCTTCCCAGTTCGGATGGATCCAGACCGGGGCATCGCTGCGTGGCAATGGTGCCCGCTGCCGGATCATGTCGCTGGCCTTCTCGGCGATGGCGATGGTCGCTGCATTGGTGTTGCCGCTGACGATCGTCGGCATGATCGAGGCGTCCACTACCCTCAGACCCTCGAGGCCGTGAACGCTGAGCGTATCGTCGACAACGGCCTTCGCGTCAGTGTCCGGCCCCATCTTGCAGGTGCCGGTAGGATGAAAGCAGGTCTTCAGGGCTCGCCGTATCCAGGCATCTATCTCGCTGTCCGTCCTTACCGAGGGGCCGGGAAAAAGCTCACCGCCGTCAAACGGCGTCAACGCCTTCTGCGCCATGATCTCACGCAGAAGACGGAACCCGTCGCGCATATCGGCGCGGTCTTGCGGATCGGCCATGTAGTTGAACAGGATGGCTGGATGCTGGCGCGGATCGGCCGAACGCAGCATGACGCTGCCGGAGCTCTTCGGCCGCAACAGATCGACATGCGCCTGGTAGGCATGACCGCGCATCGGCACAACCGTGCCGGGCGCGACCGCCAGCGGCAGAAAGCTGAGTTGCAGATCGGGATGCTCGACGCCGGCATTGCTTCTGATAAAGCCTCCGACCTCATAGTGGTTGCTGGCTGCCGGCCCATCGTGAAACAGGAACCAGCGCATGCCGGCAAGATACTTGCGCGGTGCCTGGACGTCGGGCGCTAGACTGATCGGTTGCTTGCATCTGTGCTGGATGGCAATGTCGGGATGGTCACTGAGATTGGCGCCGACGCCAGGCAAATCGTGGCGCGGCGTGATGCCGAGCTTGCGCAGGAAATCCACCGGACCGATGCCGGATAATTGCAGCAGTTGCGGACTGTTGATGGCGCCGCCGCTGAGGATGACTTCGCGCCCGGCACCCGCCTCAAACCGCTTGCCTTTGCGGACATAGGCAACGCCGGTGGCGCGTTTGCCCTGCAGCAGGACTTCTTGGACGAAAGCCTCTGTCACGATGTGTAGATTGGGCCGGCTCTTGGCAGGGTCGAGATAGGCGCGCGCAGTAGAGCAGCGCCTACCATTACGGGTGGTGCGGTCAATAGGTCCGACGCCTTCCTGCTGGTAGCCGTTGCTGTCGTGCGTATAGCGGTAACCCGCCTCAATGCCGGCCTGGATGAAGGCCTTGGCCAATGGCCCAAGCCTCGGCGAGCAAACGCCGAGGGGTCCATCGCCGCCGCGATAGTCGTCCTGTCCGTCCGCGTGGCCTTGCGCACGCCGAAAATAGGGAAGCATGTCCGCATAGCTCCAGCCGCGCGAGCCGGACTGGGCCCAGCTATCGTAGTCACGGGCGTGACCGCGCACATACATCATGCCGTTGATGGAGGACGAGCCACCGAGCACTCGGCCGCGCGGCTGGATCAAGCGCCTGCCGTCGAGATAGGGTTCCGGCTCCGAGCTGTAGTCCCATTTGTAGCGATCAGACGATAGCAGGAGGCTATAGCCCCAGGGCATGTCGAATAGGAAGCTGCGGTCGGCCGGGCCCGCCTCAAGCAGAAGCACTTGGCAGTCCCGATCCTCTGTCAGCCGGGCGGCCAGTACCGAGCCGGCCGAGCCGGCCCCGACTATGACATAGTCGAAGGCGGCAGCTTTCCCATTGTCCAAAATCAAGAAGCTCCCCTCTTGGCCGGCATCCGGCAGATGATGCCGACAGATTTAATGCCGTCACGATAGCGTGTTACGCGAGAAGTCTGCCGCCGTCACGCAAGAATAGCGGCACCTCGCGCCACCTGGCGTCCAGTGCCTTCACATGGCTCTGCACACCAATGCCGCGGGGCGTCCATATCGTCAAAACCGGTGAGACTATTGCTTTGCCGGCACCTGGCCGGAATGCTATCGTTGGCCATTGCAGCACAGGGTTCAGACATGCGCCGCGATCCGTTCATGCGCCACCCGCTCCTTCCCCACGGCATCGACACTGACGATCTCGGTCGGGATGGATGCGTAAAGGCCGCTGTATCTTCTGGCTATCAAGAGTGTTCCATCGCCTTGTCCATCAGGTTCACCAGAAGCAGAACAACGGTCCGTATCGCCCCTCGTTTGCACCGGATGGCTTGCGTATCGCCCCTCGTTTGCACCGGATGGCTTGCGTAGCGCCACGAACGTACAGAGCCAGCCGACCCCCCGAGGGAGACCTAGCTTGATCCACGACGTTCTGATCCTTGGCGGAACGGTCATCGACGGTACGGGCCGCACTCGCTATGCGGCAGATCTGGCCATCGACGACGACCGGATCACCGCGATCGGCGACCTGGCGCACGGGGAGGGAACCATCGTCATCCAGGCTCACGGCCGGATCGTGGCGCCGGGATTCATCGACGCGCATACCCATGACGACGGGGCGCTGTTGTCGGCCGACGGCATGCTGCCCAAGGTCAGTCAAGGCGTCACCACCGTGATTGCAGGAAACTGCGGGATCAGCCTCGCGCCACTGGTGCTGGACGATGTGCCGCCGCCGCCGCTCACCCTGGTTGGCGGACAGGAGAATTTCCGCTTTGACCGCCTTGCCGACTACATGGCCGAACTTGAGCGACTGGGCACGGCAACGAACGCGGCCCTCCTCGTCGGTCACACGACATTGCGGCGACGGGTGATGCCGACATTCGAGCGGGCCGCAACCGAATCGGAAATCGCGCTGATGTGCGCAGAGGTCGAGCAGGCGATGGCCGACGGCGCACTGGGCCTCAGCACCGGGCTAGACTATGCGGCGGCCGTCAAATCGTCGACCGAGGAGGTCAGGCATCTCGCCCGAGCTGCCGCTGCCGCGGGCGGCATGTATGTCACGCACACGCGCAACTATTTCGAACATCTCGAAGAGGCCATCGAAGAGGCGATTGAGATAGCCACGGACGCCCGGGCCAAGCTCGTGATCTCGCACCATCAGGCGACGGGCCCTGACAACTTCGGAAAGAGCGTGCCGACACTGAAGCGGCTGGACGCGGCGCGCCGCGACCTGGACCTGGGGCTCGATTGCTATCCCTACGCAGCCTCCTCAACCATCCTGAAGCCGGAACGTTGCGGCATCGGCGTGCGCGTCGTGATCACCTGGTCCGATCCGCATCCCGAAATGGCGCAACGCGATGTTGCGAGTATTGCGAAGGAATGGGGGTGCACCGAGCGTGAGGCTGCCCTTCGGCTGTTGCCCGCGGGCGCAGTCTATTTCCAGTTGGACGAAGACGACGTGCAGCGCATCCTCGCCTATCCTCATACGATGATCGGATCGGACGGGTTGCCGCACGACGAGCACCCGCACCCCCGTCTCTGGGGCACCTTTCCACGCGTCCTGGGGCATTACGCCCGCGATCTCGGTCTGTTTCCGCTGGAAGATGCCGTCCGGCGCATGACCGGCCTGCCAGCGCGCGAATTCGGGCTGACGGATCGTGGGGTGCTGACTGTGGGCAACTGTGCCGATGTGACCGTGTTCGATGCCGAAACCATTCTGGACCTGGCGACATACGAAGTGCCGAAGCAAGTATCGGCCGGCATAGACTGGGTGTTGGTCAACGGCGTTTTCACCTGGGCCGGGGGAAAGCCGACTGGGGCACGGCCGGGCCGGGTGCTGCGCCGCCGGCCAGAGAGGCCGGATCACAGCGCGTCGTAAAACGTGGTGACCGTCTCGACACTGTACAGGAACTCCACCGGGCGGGTACAGCGCCAGGCACAAAGCGGTTCGCCCCGCAGTCCCGCAACGGCGCGTCTGGCATCCAACACGCCGCCGCCGTAGAGCCGGTTCGCCATGTCGAGCACGGCGGTGCGGTGCATCGCGTCAGTGCCGCTGCCGCAGGCGTCCTTGACCAGCCAGACGTGAAATCCGGCGTAGACGGCGTCGAACACGGTCGCGCGCACGCAGCTGTCGGTCCAGACCCCGAAGACCACAAGGTTGCTTACCCCACCGGCCTGAAGCTTTCCGCTTAGACCGGTTCCTGCAAAGGCGCTCGGCCAGGCTTTGCGAATGACGGTGTCCTGCGGCTCTGGTTCGACCTCGGCGCACAGGGCCGCTCCTGCTGTGTGCGCTGCGCCCGACCGCGCGAACGAGCCGGGCGTCGTATTGAGCAGATGGTAGGCCGACGGAGCGGCAGGTTCGGCCCAGGCTTGGGCATGAACCACGCGAACATCGGCCGCACGCGCCGCGGCGATCACGGTCGCCGCGTGACTGAGAACAGCGTCATACCCGGCCACGGAATAGGCGGCGCCCGCCCGATACTCCTCCTGAAGGTCGATGGCCAGCACGGCGGTCGCGCGAAGATCCATGGCTAGGTTCCACCCCGCTTCGGATCATCGAAATGGATCACGAAGTACAAAAGGAGGCGCAACGCCTCGTCCAGATCGGTGCAATCCATGGCCTCGTCCGGATTGTGGCTGCCGTTGTGGTTGCGCACAAAGATCATGGCGGTGGGCACGCCCGCTTCGGCAAACGCGGCGGCGTCGTGTCCAGCACCGCTGTTCATCAGGGGCAGATCGAGGCCCAGAAAGTCCCCCGATCGTTCAAGTCCCACGATCAGCCCGCCGTCCATGCGGGCCGGGGCCCAGGTCATGGGCGATCCGAGGTCGAAGGTGACGCCCCGCCGCGTCGAGATCGCCCGGCACAACCGCCCGATCTGCGATCGGATGCCATCGAGCGTATCAACGTCTGCCGCGCGGATGTCGAGTGTAAAGCCGACCTCACCCAGGACGCGGCTGCCGCCATGCTGCGTCGGATCCGACTGCAGCCGACCGATAGTGATCGTAACTTCTGTTCCGGCCGCCTCGAGCGCGTCCCACAGGATTTCCAGCCCGGCGACCAGATCGCAGAATCCCAGAACGCTGTCCTGCCGGGAAAACCGTGGCTCTGCCCCGGAATGGGCGTAGGTTCCCAGGCAACGTGCATCGACGTAACGAAAGCCGCCATTGATCGCGGAGACCAGCGCGATGGGCCGATCGAGGCGAACCAGCCGCGGTCCCTGTTCGATATGCACCTCGATGAAACCGGCGCAGTTGGCCGGGGTCAGGGTGGCCGCTTCGCGTCGCACCGCCTCAGGATCGAAGCCGGCAGCGGCCATGTGGTCGGCCAGCGTGCGATGGGTGTCGGCGCGCCGCGCGCCGAGGGCCGCCGCGGGCAATCGGCCGAGCGCGGCAAGGGCGCCCGGATAGGACAGGGGAAACCAGGCTGCTTCCTCCGCGCGCGTGACAAGAATCGTCAGATCGCGCGGCAGCACGATGCGTCCAGCGGCAAGTTCCGCCATGACCCCCAAGCCCGCCGCGACACCGGCGGCCCCGTCGAAGTTGCCGCCATGCGCGACACTGTCCAGATGTGACCCCATGACAAGCGCGGGCAGAGCAGGATCGGACCCTCTCCGCGTGAGGTAAAGATTACCTGCCGCGTCTGTCCGCGCCTCTGCCTCCATCGCCAGGCCCTCGCGTCGGGCAAAGTCGTGGGCAATTTGTTCGCCCGCGCCAAAAGCGGCTCGTGTCACGCCAGGCAGATCGGCCGTCGCGCCGGAAAGGTCGTCAAGAAAACGCCGGACCAGAACCGCCCCTGCGGACAGCACCTTGGAGTTGCCCGTCAAACGAGCGGCCCCGCGCGTTCGGCAATAAGCCCGTATTGATCGGGGCGCCGGTAGAGCGCGAAATTGAAGTTGACCCTCTGGCAGGTCTTGATGAGGTCCAGGTCGGCCCGATGCACCACAACCTCGTCGTCGACGGACATCGCCTGTGCCGCGATTTCGCCGGTGGGGGCGATGACGCAAGAGCCACCGATCAGCGCTTGCCCGTCTTCGAGCCCCGCCTTGGCCGAAGCGGCGACCCAGACCGTGTTCTGATACGCCCCCGCCTGCATCGGCAGGTGGTTGTGGAACATCCTCAGATGCGCGAGCCCGGGCGCCTCGGCCAAGACCACCGGGGTGTTGTAGCCGATCAGGACGACCTCGGCGCCGTTGAGGCACAGCATCCTGTAGGTTTCGGGCCAGCGCCGGTCGTTGCAAAGGGCCATTCCGACCCGCACCCCCTCGAAGTCGAAAACCGGAAACCCCAGATTGCCGGGCTCGAAATAGAGACGTTCAAGATGGACGGTCGTCCCGGGCAAGGGTTCGTCGGATCCCGGCAGGTGCATCTTGCGATAGCGGCCAATGAACTGGCCGTCCTTTCCGACAAGGTCCATCGTGTTGAAACGCTTCTTGTGCGATCCCTCGCGGATCAGTTCCGAATAACCCAGGGCAAACCCGATCCGCAGTCTGGCCGCCGCCGCAAAAAGCCGTTGGGTCTCTGGCCCCGGCATCTCTTCTTCGTAGAATGCGTCAAGTTCCGCCTGATCTTCGATCCGCCATCGCGGAAAGAAACTGGTCAGCGCCATTTCGGGAAATACGGCCAGATCCGCCCGGGCGGCGGCGGCCGCCTCAAGCAGGTGGATCAGGCGATCCACCGTTTCATGTCGCGAGGCGCCGCGCTGGACGGGGCCGGTTTGGCAGGAAGCCAGCGTCAGATGTCGTGCCATTGAGTGGGCTCCTTGGCAGGTTGCGGGGACCGTCCGAAGCCATTCCTTGATGCGCCGCACGATTTGATGACGGGTGTCATGGCCAGAAGCCGGCCTTGCGACGGATGGCATGCGACCGCATGCGAGGCCAAAAATGGGTCCGCGCGACTGAGCTCGCAGCGGTCCATCCATCCTTCGTCAAGCCGGGGTTCGGGCTTCGGGACGATGCCGTGTTCTGTTCCGGTCATAGACATTCCCTGTACTGGTTGCGCGCTGACCTTACGGAGCATGACTGTGCGATATGTCAGACCCTCACCCGGCGGCAGTGACCATGATCTCGACGCGGTAAGCATCCCCGGCCAGGCGCGCCTCGACCGTGGCCCGGACGGGCATTGCCTTCCGGTCGATCCAGGCATCCCAGGCGGCGTTCATCTGGTCGAAATCTGCGATGTCGCGCAGCCAGATCACTGCAGTCAGCAGGCGCGACTTGTCGGTTCCCGCAACCTCCAGGAAACGGTCGATCTTGGCGAGGACCTGACGGGTCTGGTCGGCGGTGTCCCCGGATAGGTCGTCGGCGGTCATGCCTGCCAGATAGATCGTGCCGTTGTGCCGTAGCACCCGGCTGAACCTTTCGCCGTTCTCCAGTCTCTCGATGGTCATGCTGTGATCTCCTTGGTCCAGGTCTCTTTGTGGGGCGGTCCGGACTGCCGCAAGCGGCCGGGCCCCAGGTCGGTCGCATCAATGCCCAGTCTACGCAGGCTGGCGGGCAGACGTCCGTCGCGGATGAGGCCCGCGCAGGCCGCCGACATCGCCGGAGACGTCTTGATGCCGTAGCCACCTTGCCCCGCCAGCCAGAAGAAACCGTGATGTTCGTCATCCATTCCCACGACAGGCGATCCATCCATGGCAAAAGTCCGCAACCCTGCCCAGCTATGCGAGACACGCCGAACATGTAGGGTCGTCGCCCGTTCCAGCCGGTCGACCCCGATCGCGACATCGAGGTCGTCGGGGTAGGCGTCCATCGGCTCGCTGGGGGTCGCATCCGATGGCGACACGAAGATCTGCCCCGCATTCTGCTTGAAATAGAATTCATCACCGACATCGTTGACCAACGGCCAGCCGACCATGGACAGACCGTCTGGCGGCGGAATGCTGAAAGCAGTCCGGCGTTTCGGTACAAGTCCGATGGGAGCAACACCGGCCATGGAGGCAATCTGGTCAGCCCAAGCACCGGCCGCGTTGACTATGATTTCTGCGTGAAAGGCGCCCTGGCGGGTCTGCACGGCCCAGCGGTCCCCGCGATGCTCGATCGCCTCGATCCGTGCATCGGTCAGCAACAGCGCGCCCCGCGCCCGCGCGCCCTTGAGGAACCCCTGATGGAGGGCATGCACGTCAATCTCGCGCGAGTCGGGTTCTTCGATCGCGCCGGCGACATAGTCGGGCCGCAAGACGCTCACGCGGGCGATCGCGTCTTGCACCGAGATCGTCCGCATGCCGGGCGCCAACTCCCTGCCCCGGAGCAATTCCTGTTCCAGCAGGTCCAACTGATCTTCGCGGGCAATGGTGATCATGCCGCGCGGTGCCATGATCGGCGTCGGGCAAAACCCCACGGGCGGCGATTCCAGAAAGCCGCGGCTGGCCACGGCAAGACGGCGGATCAGAGCGGTGCCGTAGTTCTCCGTAAAACTCGCGGCAGAGCGACCGGTCGCATGATAGCCAAACTGACCCTCTCCCTCCAGAAGCGTCACGTTGGCGAACTCCGACAGGGCAAAAGCGGCCCCGGCGCCCGCTATGCCCCCGCCCACCACGATAATGTCCGCCGCGTCCTTCATTGCAAGCTCCCGGCGCTGTCACAGCCGCCCAACTTCTGCGCCGAAACTGGTGGATACCTGCGCGGAAGGCAATCGGAGCCAGCATAATGGAACAAAGATAATGCCAACGCCGAAACTTTCCTACTGAGACTTTCTCGGCCGCATTCATGTCGGAACCGCCGACGAGCGGCGTGCATGGACTTGGTCTCTGGTTGGTGCTGCTGGCCCCACTTTCCGCAGACGCCGGTCGTTCTATCCTGGATCGCGGCTGGCTCGAGACGCGTCCGTTGCCCTTTGACTGGCAAGAGCAGCGCCCGCCCATCGCGACTCTTCGAACGAGGGCGATGACGTCACAGTCTTTCCACCATCATTCTTCAGCAACCCTGCACCGTCAAAATGGCGGTCCGAGACACATGCCGGAAAATGCGCGCGGTCAGAGCAGGGCTGGGCTCTCAGCACTCTCGCCACCATGCCAAGCTGCCGAAATGTCTAGGTTATTCGGCGCGATGCACCAATGAGCGGAGTTTGCGGGAACTGGGTGGCTGGGGCGGTAGGACTCCGGGCCGAAAGGTATTCTTTCAAAATTAACTATTTATGGAAAACAACCGATCAAAATGTTGCGGGATTTGTTGCGGGCGTGACGCCCCGCTTAGTCAGAACAATCTCAGTTGTCGCGCGCCTGAAATGTGCTCCTTGACCTCACTAATCGCCGTTTCAGTTTTTAGGCGTGATCCGGCAAGCTGCTGCTTCTCTATTGACCTGCTCCCCTTGGAGTCCGCGCCTATAAGTTAGCTCTGTTCGGGTTTTGCTGTGCTACCCAACGCGCCCTCGGCCGCTGTCAGAGTTTCCGCCTTTCGATCAGGTGCACGGGCTGGTGTCGTGCGCTGATTTCATCAGTTCCGCCGGGACCTTGTGCCCGATGGCGCTGTGCGGCCGTTCCTCGTTGTAGTCTCTACGCCCAGCCCCCAACTTTTCAGCCGCGTCTTCAAGGCTCGTGAACCAGTGGCTGTTCAGGCACTCCGCCCGGAACCGCCCATTGAACGCCGCGATGAAGGCGTTGTCCGTTGGTTTGCCTGGTCGAGAGAAGTCGAGGGTCACGCCGCGCTGGTACGCCCAGAGGTCCATATCGCGCGAGATGAACTCGCTGCCCTGATCGACCCGGATCGTGTCCGGATAGCCGATACGACGGCACACCTTGTCGAGCGTTGCCACCACGTCTTCGCCACGGTAGCTGAACCGCGCATCGAGCACCGGCACGTAGCGGGAGAAGGTGTCCACTACCGTGAGAACTCGAATCTTCCGACCTGTGGCCAGTTGATCGTGAACGAAGTCCATGGCCCAGACGTCGTTCGGCCTGACTGCTTCCGCGCGATCCTCCCGAAGCTTCGCCTTCACCCGGCGCTTCGGCGTCTTGTTCCTGAGCTGCATTCCCAACTCCTTGTAAATGCGATAGGTCTTCTTCGCATTGATCTCCCAGCCCTCGCGCCGCAGCAGCACATGCACGCGCCGATACCCGAACCGGACACGGGTCTGGCAAATCTCCCTGATACGCTGTTCCAATGCGGCCTGGCCGGGCCGACGAGACTTGTAGCGGTAGGTTCTGGGATCGAACCGGATCACCCCGCAGGCTCGACGGATCGACACCTGCCAATCCGCCCGCATCTCGTCGACCAGCGTCCTCTTCCGGGCAGGCCTCAAAGCTTTCGCTTGATGACGTCCTGCAGCATCTCCTTGTCGAGCGACAGGTCCGCGACGATCTTCTTCAGCCGCGCATTCTCCTGCTCAAGTTCTCTCAGCCGCTTCATCTCAGACGGCATCAGCCCGGCGACCTTCTTCCAATTGAAGAAGGTCGCCGGGCTGATGCCAGCCTTGCGGCAGACCTCCGCCACGGGCGTTCCGTCCTCCGCCTGTTTGATGATGAACGCCTTCTGCGCGTCCGTGAACTTCGATGCTTTCATGCGTTTCCGCTCCTCTCCCAGCCGAGGATTCGATGCGGAAAACTCTAACCAAGATCGGGGGCGATTCCGGGTAGCACATCAGGCCCGTCATTTCAGACCTTCGCTGCGAGTGCACAAACAAGGACTCGGCGAACTCACACAACGCGGGACGGAGCGGACTTATGCAACTGCGGCTAATGAGATTGCAGAAAACTCAAAATGACGTTTGCGCCGCATCCGCAAGCAATTGATAATGCGGCGACTTTCTCCAAACCAGCCATTCAAAGTCGTGCCGACACGCGGAGTATCAATGATACCGCCGCCGCGATTGAAAGCAGCGACTGATCCGCGAAGCTTGCCTGACGTTAGAGCCGGATCAAAAAGCAGGAGATCGAGATCGTGCGGCAGGAAATTCCGGCCTGGTCAAAGCGCCGCGAGAATCTCCTGCGGAGCGTGCGAGCGCCAGACGGTCTGGTAACTCTCGGCCACGTTGTCCTTCGTGACGGCGAGCCCGGGCAAGGCGATCCAGCCAGGGACCGTGCGGCCGAGAAGCGAGAGTATCGCCGCCTCGGCGACGGCGACGCCCTGCTGGAACGGCTGTTGCGCGGCGATCCCGACGACCAGCCTTTCCTGCGCGAGGCAGATCGCCGCCTCGCGGCCGAGATCGACGGTGGTGACCGGAAGGTTGTGCTCCGCGCCCTCAAGGGCGGCAATGGCCTCCATCGCGGGCGTATCCCAGACGACGAACAGGCCGGCGAGACCGGGATTGGCCTCGATCATCGACAGCGTCGTTTCGCGGACCGCCTCCAGGGACGGGAAGCGGATTGTCCGCACCGTCAGATCCGGGCGTTGGGCGACCATCCAGCGGCCGAACGCAATCTCGCGTTCGTTCGTCGCGTAGAAATCGACCCCATAGGTCATGAGCCCGATCTCGCCGCCCTTCGGAACATGCGGTGCCAGCAGTTCGGCCCCGATCAGGCCGAGTCCGAAATTGTCCGCCGAGATAAGCGAGGTATAGTCCATCCCCGGCAACATCCCCGTCGGCACGTTGTCGTGCAGGATAAGCCGGATGCCCGCCCGCGATACCTTCCGGTGCGCGTCGGCCACGGCTGCGTTCCCTACCGGGATCGAGATGATCGCGTCGAGCGGTTCCCGGCTCAGCCGTTCCAGCGCCGCGATCTGGGCGTCGGCACGGAAACCGCAATCCACCACCTCGGTGACGATCGCCGTACAGTCGCCGAGCGTGCCGACGATCCCGGCGAGTTGTTGCCGCGACCAGTCGCTCTCACCGGTATGGAGGACGATGGCGACTTTGAAATGCCGACCCTCCGCGGCCGCGACATCGTCAGGCGTCAAGGTCAGCCGGCTCGGTGGCGCGGCGCGTTCGCCATGAGGGCCCAGTCCGGTTATCGGCATGGTCTTGGGTCTTTCCTGTTCATGTCAGTTCGGCTTTGGCGGTGCGGCAGGCGGCGGTGCAGGCGTCTCGGCCGCGAGCGGGTGTGCGACCTCGGCGCTGGCCGCATCCAGCATCTGTTTGAACCGGGGCATCGCTGACGGCGCGCCATGGATGATCCATTCGCGCAAAAAGCCCGGTTCGAACAATGCCTCGCTTACGACCTTGGCGGCGCCGACGAGGCCCGCCGAACTCCCCATCCGCGAGGCGCTGATCCGCAGATCCCGCGTCACCAGGGGGTGGGATTCGCCGTAGACGGCCTCGCGCACGGCGGCAAGGAGGATGTCGTTGGTCTGTGCAATCGAACCGCTTAGCACGATGAGCGAGGGATTGAGCATATTGGCGAGCGTGGCGACCAGATGGCCGATCAGGCGACCGCTGCGCGACAGGATCTCCATGCTCACCGGGTCACCGATCTGGGCGGCCTGACCGACATCGATTGCGGTAATGTCACCACCCCGTTTGAGGATATCGGCCAACGCCGGGCTCGTGCCTTCCCGCGCGGCGGCGAGGCCTTCGCGGGCGATCATGTCGCTTCCAGCGAGCATGTCGAGCGGTGCGGTTCTGTCCCCGACCACCGTCGGCAACTGGCCGATCAATCCCGCGGCACCTTGCGCGCCGCGATAGAGCCGGCCCTCGAAGACGAAACCCGCGCCGATCCGCTTGCCGACCTTGACGAAGAGCATGTCGTCCACGCCGGCGCCGGCGCCTGCATGCAGCTCGCCCACGGTCATCGTCTCGACGCTGCTGCGCATCCAGACCGGCACGCCGAATCTCTGGGTCAGGCGTTCGATGAACGGGAAACCGTCCCAGGCCGGCAGGAACGTCGGTGTCGCCGAGAGGAAGTTGTCACCCCGCGAAAACTGGACCGGCCCCGGGGCTGAAATGCCGAGACCCCAAAGCGGCGCCTTCCTTTCGTCCTTGTCGAAAAGCCATTCGAAGAGCGCACTCAGCCTTTCGGCCGTCGTCTCGGCCGGGGCGTTGAGATCCAGAGCCTCGTGATGTTCGGTGATAAGCTTGCCCGAAAGGTCGGCAAGCCCGACGCCGAGTGCCGTCTGATCGAGGGTGGCGACGAGGATGCGCGCCCGCGCCGCGTTGAACTGGGTGAGCCGGGGCGCACGGCCGCCGGTGGCCTCGGCCAGCGCGCTCTCATCGACCAGTTCCAGCTCGCTCAGCGTCGCGAGCCGGTCCGCGACGATGGCGCGGCCAAGCTCGCTTTCGCGCTCCAGTTCCTGGCGTGTATTGGCCGCGCCAGTGCGAACAAGGTTGAGGATCGCCGCGAGGCTCTGCGCCGCCGCGTCGGAATTGCGCGGCCGTCCCTTGCCGCGTTTCTGTGCGTGTCTCTCGGTCATTCCGCTATCGGCCATGGATGCGTCCTCCGTCGCCAGAGCGCGCGCCGTCAGTCGGCGCGCGTGACCGCGAATCGCTCGGTGTCGAAGGGCATCGGATGGTCATGCTGCGTCCAATCTTCCCGGTCAGATCACGGATACACCGCCCAGTTATGCGTGGCAATCCTTTACTTCTGCATAAAAACAGCAAAAGATGTGCTTATTACGCAGAATAAATATTGACTTCGGATCGTGAGGCGCCTAACCCTCGCTTCAACACGGGGTCAACACGCTCCGGACGGGGCGGCGGGTCGTAGCCCGCTTCGGGCCGGACGGTCCGGCCAGAGATCTGTTGTTTCGGACGGCCGTTGAGCCAAGGGGGTTAAGATGACGAAATGGAAGCTCGCCTATCAGGCAAATTGCTGGGGCCCGCTCGGCGGCAATGCGGTCGGCGTGACCTCGATCACCGAACTAACCTACCGCACGTTCGGCGATATGGGCCGCGCCTTCGCGGATATCGCGGCGGCGGGCTATGAGGGGGTCGAACTATTCGACGGCAACCTCATGGATTACTCGGACGGCGATTTCGGCGCGCTACTGAAGGATAACGGGCTAAGTCTCGTCGCGGCCTATTCCGGCGGCAATTTCATATTCGCCGATATCCTCGAAGAAGAGCTCCACCGTATCCGCCGCGTGGCCGACCGGGTTGCCGAGCTCGGCGCCCCGCATCTCGTCGTCGGCGGCGGGGCGAAGCGGGTTGCGGGCGTGCGTGACGGCGACTACGCCAGGCTCGGCGCGGCGCTGGAACAGGTGGTCGGCATCGCGCAGGAGCGGGGGCTGACCGCCCACTACCATCCGCATCTGACGACCATCGTCGAAGGTCCCGACGACGTGCGGCGCATCTTCAAGGAAACCTCGATCCACTTCTGCCCCGACACGGCGCATCTCGCCGCGGCCGGGGGCGATCCGGCGGAAATGATCCGCGAGCATCGCAACCGGATCTCTTACGTGCATCTCAAGGGCTGGCAGCGCGAGCCCTTCGCCTTCACGCCGCTCGACCGCGGCGACCTCGACAGCGCGCCGATCGTCAAAGCGCTCGTCGAGACGGAATTCGATGGCTGGGTGGCTGTCGAGCTTGACGCCTGGAACGACCCCCGCGCGGGGGCGGAAGACAGCAGGCGGTATCTTGAAACCAGCCTTCAGACGGCCTGATCGGCCAGAAGGCGATGGCGGACGCCCGGTCCGCATTATGGGAGGGAGACCCTGACATGACGATCATCAAAACTTTCGGGCGCGCCGCGATAGCCGCATGCCTGGCCACCAGCGTTCTGAGCGCACCAGCCTTCGCCGACCCCGACGCCGCGCTTGCGGCGTTGCAATCGGAAGTGCTGTCGAAAGGCCCGAACGGCGAAGAACCGACTCCGGCCGCCGACCTCGCGCTCTCGGACAAGGAACTCGCCCAGATCAAGGAGATGAACGCGACCGCTGCCATCGTGATGCATTACGGCGGCAACGACTGGTCGCGCGCCCAGGTTGAGGGGCTGAAGCACCAGTTCGGCGAGCTGGGAATCGAGGTGATCGCCGTCACCGATGCTGGCTTCAAGCCCGAAAAGCAGGTCGCCGATATCGAGACGGTCATGGCACAACAGCCCGACATCATCGTCTCGGTCCCGACCGATCCCGCAGCGACCGCGGGCGCCTACAAGGCCGCCGCGGATGCTGGGGTGAAGATCGTCTTCATGGAGAACACGCCTCCGGGCATGGAAGTCGGCAAGGACTATATCTCGGTTGTCTCGGCCGACAATTACGGCAACGGCGTCGCCTCGGCGCATCTGATGGCCAAGGCGCTCGAGGGCGAGGGCAAGGTCGGGCTTGTTTATCACGCGGCCGACTTCTTCGTGACACGCCAGCGCTATGACGCGTTCAAGGCGACCATCGCCGAGAACTATCCCGATATCGAGATCGTGGCCGAACAGGGCATCGGCGGCCCGGACTTCACCGGCGACGCAGACAAGGCGGCCTCGGCCATGCTGACCTCCAACCCCGATCTCGACGGGATCTGGGCAGTCTGGGACGTGCCGGCCGAAGGCGTGATCTCGGCCGCACGGGTCGCGGGCCGCGATGATCTGATCATCACCACGATCGACCTCGGTGAAAACGTCGCGATTAACATGGCGCAGGGCGGCTTCGTCAAGGGCCTCGGTGCGCAGCGGCCCTTCGATCAGGGCGTGGCCGAGGCGATGCTGGCGGGCTACGGCCTTCTCGGCAAGGAGGCGCCCGCCTTCGTGGCGCTGCCCGCGCTGCCGGTGACCAAGGACAACCTGCTCGACGCGTGGCAGACCGTCTATCGCGCGGAAGCTACCGGCAACATCCAGAAGAGCATGAACTGATCCTCCCCGGGGCCGGGCGATCCTTCGCCCGCCCCACCTTGCCGGGGCCGGTTCTTACCGTTGCCGGTCCCGCCTTTTCCCCAAGATTTTCCGGAGCGACGACAATGACCAAGACGCTGAACGTGGCAATGATCGGTGGTGGTTTCATGGGCAAGGCCCACGCCATGGCCTATGCGGCGATGCCGATGTTCTTTTGGCCCGCCCCCGCCATCCCGCACCGCAAGGTCGTCGTCGATGTGACCGACGATCTGGCCGAGGAGGCCCGCAAGCGGTTCGGCTTCGATGAAGCGTCGTCGGACTGGAAAGCGGTGGTGGAGCGCGACGACATCGACGTGATTGATATCTGCACGCCCAACAATGTCCATGCCGAGATCGCCATCGCGGCGGCGAAGGCCGGTAAACACATCATCTGCGAAAAACCCCTTGCCCGCGGCGGTGAGGAGGCGCGCGAGATGCTGGCTGCGGTCGAGAAGGCCGGCGTGATCCACATGGTCGCCTTTAACTACCGCCGCACGCCCGCAGTGGCCTTGGCAAAGAAATACATCGAGGAAGGCCGGATCGGTAAGATACTCAACTTCCGCGGCACCTATCTTCAGGATTGGTCCGCCGATCCGAACGGCCCGCTCTCGTGGCGGTTCCAGAAGAAGATCGCGGGTTCCGGCGCCATCGGAGATATCGGCACCCATGTCGTCGATATGGCGCATTATCTCGTCGGCCCGATCGCCGCGGTCTCGGCGATGACCCCGACCTACGTCAAGTCGCGCCCCGTGCAATCGGGCGGCCTCGACAAGCTCGGGGCCAGCGAGAAGAACGCCAGTGCCGAACGGGCGGAGGTCGATGTCGATGACGAGGTCGTCTCGATGCTGAAATTCGAGAACGGCGCCATCGGCAGCCTTGAGGCCACGCGCAACGGCTATGGCCGCAATAACTTCATCACCTTCGAGATCCACGGCACCGAGGGATCGATCTTCTTCAACTACGAGCGCCGCGATGAACTGCAGGTGATGTTCAACAGCGATCCGGCCGACGCGCGCGGTTTCCGCACCGTCTATACAGGCCCCGCCCATCCCTATGGCGAAGGCCTCTGGCCGATCCCGGCCCTCGGCATCGGATATTCGGAGACGAAGATCGTCGAGTGCTATGATTTCTTCAAGGCCATCGCCACGAGCGAGCAGCCGTCGCCCAACTTCGCCGACGGCTACCTGACAGAGCTTGTGGCCGATGCGCTGATCGCATCGGGGGAGACGGAACAATGGGTCAAGGTGAAGCCGTGAACGCGGCACGCCATGCCGTCGTCATGCAGGGCATCGTCAAGCGTTTCGGCGGCGTGCAGGCGCTGGCCGGCGTGGATTTCCAGGTCGATGCCGGCGAGGTCCACGCACTTCTGGGCGGCAACGGTGCCGGCAAATCGACGATCCTGAAGGTGCTGAACGGCGTCCATGTGCCGGACGCTGGCACCATCGAGATCTGCGGCACCCGGATCACCAACCCCTCGCCGGAAGCGGCGCGGGATGCGGGCGTGGCGATGATCTTCCAGGAGATGAGCCTCATTCCCTCGCTGACCGTCGCGCAGAACGTGTTCCTGACGCGCGAGGCGAAGACCGGGATGGGCCTCATCGACGACCGCACCGCCGAGAAGAAAGCGCGCGAGCTGTTCGACATGCTCGAGGTGGAGGTGAACCCCAAGGCACTCGTCGCAGATCTGGGGGCCGGTCAGCGCCAGCTCACCGAGATCGTCAAGGCGATCAGCCAGGATGCGAAAGTGCTGGTGCTCGATGAGCCTTCGACCGCGCTTTCGGTTTCGGACGTGGAGCGCCTCTTTGAATTCCTGCGCAAGCTCAAGGCGCGCGGCGTCGCGATCATCTATGTCTCACACCGCATGGACGAGATCGCCCGCATCGCCGACCGCGCGACGATCCTGCGCGACGGGCGGCATGTCATCACCGCGCCGCTCTCCGAACTGCCCATCGACACGATGATCGAGCACATCGTCGGCAAGCGCTCGCGCGGCCTTTCGGATGTTGCGCGCGAACATGTCGAGATCGGAGAGCCGCTTCTGGAGCTTGAGGGCGTCTCGGGCCGGCACAAGCCCCATGACGTCACCCTGACCGTACACCGGGGCGAGGTTGTGGGCCTTGCCGGGCTCCTCGGTTCCGGCCGGTCCTCGCTCGCCCGCGTGATCGCGGGGATCGAGCCCTGCGTCGCGGGCGAGATCAAGGTCGCGGGGACGCCGATCCAGATCCATAGCCCGCATGACGCAATCGCCGCGCGCATCGCGCTCGTGCCCGAGGCGCGGGCCACGCAAGGCATCATCGCCGCGCATTCGGTCGCCGCGAACCTGACGATGGCGGTCCTGGACCAGGTCTCGTCCGGCAGCGTCGTCAATCGCCGCGCGGTGGAGGAGACGGCCGACCACCAGATCGCCCATCTCAGCATCAAGACCGCCTCGCGCGACCATGCGGTCAGCACTCTTTCCGGCGGAAACCAGCAGAAGGTGGTGATCGGCAAATGGCTCGCCGCCGATCCCGATATCTTCGTACTCGACGAGCCGACCGCCGGCATCGATATCGGCTCGAAATCCGAGATCATCCGGCTCGTCCGTGATCTCGCGAAGGCCGGCAAGGCCATCGTGATGATCTCGTCCGAACTCAGCGAGCTTCTGACCGCCTGCGACCGCATCGTCGTCATGTCGGAAGGCCGGATTGCCGGCGTTCATGACCGCCACACGCTCGACGATCCGGACCTGCCCGCCGATGACATGATGCATCAGCTTCAGGCGGCCGAGCAAAAACTTCAATTCCACATCCAGGAGGCCCTGAAGCATCAGGGAACGCCCCATGTCCACTAGCGAAACCATCCGTTCTCCGGGGTTCGCGGCCCGGTTCGGTCTGGCCAACTGGCGCCAGAACATGATCTATATCGGCTTCGTCGTGATCTTCTTGATCTTCGCGCTGACGCTGAGCGACAAGGGGTTTCTGAACCCCAACAACCTTCTCAACATCGTGCGCCAGACGGCGATGATCGCGGTCATGGCGATCGCGATGACCTTCGTGCTGTCATCGGGCGAGATCGACCTCAGCGTCGGTGCCGTGGCGGGGCTCGCCTCGGTCACGGCGGCGATGGCGATCGACATGGGCGGCATGTTCTTCGGGATCGCCGCGGGGCTTGCGACCGGGATCGCGGTCGGCGTCTTCAACGGGCTGCTGACCACCCGGATCGGGATACCGTCCTTCCTGACCACGCTGGCGATGATGGGCATCGCCAAGGGCGTCGCGATGTGGATCAGCGACACGGCTGCGGTGCCGATCATCAACCCGAACTATTCCTGGCTTTTCGGCGGCGGCTCCATCGGCATTATTCCGGTTCTGCTGATCTGGATGCTGGTCCTGGGCGTGCTCGGCCATTTCGTCCTGAAGCGCACAACCTTCGGGCGCCGCGTGCTGGCTACCGGCGGCGGCGAGACGGCGGCACGCTATTCGGGGATCGATACGCGCTCGATCAAGTTCCGCGTTCTCATCATCTCGTCGATGGCCGCGGCTCTTGCGGGGATGCTCTATGCCGGGCGGCTGCAATCGGGCCGCTTCCAGCTTGGCGAGGGTGATGAGCTTTCCGTCATTGCCGCGGCGGTGCTTGGCGGCACCAGCCTGTTTGGCGGCTACGGCACGGTCATCGGCACCATCGTCGGCGCGCTGATGATCGGCCTCATCAACAACGGCCTGATCCTCATGGGCCTCGAATTCAGCCAGCAGCTGATCGCGCGCGGCGGCATCATCATCCTCGCCGTCGCCCTGACCCAGAAAAGGAGCTGAGGCATGAAACCCGGCTGCACGATCATCGGAACCGTCGTGGCGAAGCCCGAGACCCGGGCCGAGCTGCAGGAGATCCTCGCCGCGCAGGTCGAGCCGACAAGGGCCGAGGCGGGCTGCGTGAACTACGACTTTCATGCCGATGCCAGCGACCCCTGCGTCTTCGTATTCTACGAGAACTGGAACACCCAGCAGGATCTCGATGAACACCTGACGAAGCCGCATCTGCAGCCGCTCTTCGACCGTCAGGGCGAGCTTCTCGCCCGGCCGGTGGAGATCCGTCACCTGACGATGCTGAGCGACCGGTCGGGCTGAGGCTCGCGACGGGGGGAGGCCGGACATGGGCAGGATGAAGGGGCCGGGGCTGTTCCTGGCACAGTTCGCGGGCACTGCAGGCTGCAGGACGCGCAACCGCGCGATGCTCGGGCTCGGGGGTGCGGTATGAGGAAGATCCGGCTCGGCATGGTCGGCGGCGGCGAGGGCTCGTTCATCGGCTATGTCCACCGCATCGCCGCAGGGCTGGATGGCGAGTATGACCTCGTCGCCGGCGCGCTGTCCTCTCGCCCCGAGGTCGCGCGCCGCTCGGCCGAAAGCCTCGGCATCGCGCCGGACCGCGCCTATGACAGCTTCGAGACGATGGCGAAGGCAGAAGCCGCCCGCGCCGACGGGATCGAGGCGGTGGCGATCGTGACCCCGAACCACATGCATTTTGCCCCGGCCAAGGTGTTTCTCGAAGCCGGCATTCACGTGATCTGCGACAAGCCGCTGACCTCCACGCTCGACGACGCGGTGGCCCTGGCGGCCGTCAAGCCGAAGGACGGCGCGCGCTTTCTTCTGACCCACAACTACACCGGCTATCCGATGGTGCGCGTCGCCCGCGCGATGGTCGCGGAAGGCCGGATCGGTACGCTGCGCGTCGCGCAGGCGGAATATGCTCAGGACTGGCTGACAAAGGATGTCGCGAACAAGCAGGCCGACTGGCGCACCGACCCCGCACGGGCCGGGGCGGGCGGCTGCATCGGCGATATCGGAACCCATGCCTACAACCTCCTGCGTTTCGTCTCCCGCCTCCGGCTTCAGGCGCTGAGCGCCGATCTTTCGGCCTTCGTTCCGGGGCGGAAGGTCGATGACAATGTCCACATGATGTTGCGCTTCGCGGGCGGCGCGAAGGGCGTGCTCTGGGCCAGCCAGGTCGCGCCGGGGAACGAGAATGGTGTTGCGCTGAGGCTCTATGGCGACAAGGGCGGGCTCGAATGGCGGCAGACGGAGGCGAACACGCTGTGGTTCACCGAATTCGGCAGGCCCGCGCAGCGGATCACACGGGCAAGCGCCGAGGCTGACATTCCGACCGCGGGCCACCGCATCCCCCCGGGCCATCCGGAAGGTTACCTGGAGGCTTTCGCGACGCTCTACCGCGACTTCGCCGCCGTCATCCGGGGCGAGGCGCGGGACCATCTTCCGGGGCTGGCGGACGGGCTGGAGGGGATGCGCTTCATCGCCGCCGCCATCGCCTCGAATGCTGCGGATGCGGCCTGGACCGAACTCGATGCCGGGTGACAGGTTGGACGCGCGCGCGTTTCGCCTTGTCGCGGATGTCGGCGGCACGAACAGCCGGATCGGGCTCTGCCGCGACGACGCCCTGCTGGGCGACACCGTAAGGCGCTACCCGAACGCCGGATTTCGCGATTTCGGCGATGTCATCGCCGCCTATCGCGCCGAGATGCCGGCCCGGGATTGCGGCTCTGCGGTCATCTCTGTCGCCGGTCCGGTCGAGGCCGGCCGCGCCAGCATGACCAATCTCGGCTGGCAGTTCGACGAGGCAGGGCTGTCAGGCCAAACCGGCATCGCTCACGTTCATCTTGTCAACGACCTTCAGGCGCAGGGCTACGCGATCGAGGGCCTGTCCCCGAGCGATGTCCGCCGCATTGTCGATGGCGCGGGTGCCCCGGTGAAATGGCCGGTGCTGGTCGTCGGCATCGGCACCGGTCTCAACACGACGGTCGTTCACGACACGCCCTGCGGTCTGTTCGCCACCGCATCGGAAAGCGGCCATGTCAGGTTGTGCTCGAACCGGCCGGAACTGGCCGCGCTCGCGGATGCGACGGGGTTCGTTTCGGTCGAGGACGCGGTGTCCGGCCGCGGCCTGTCACGGCTCCACGCGGCTTTGCACGGGCTTCCCGAGGCCACGAGCCCCGCAGGCAAAGAGATCGTCGCGGCCGCGCTCGACAGCGATAGCCGGGCAGCCGGGACCATGCGAGTATTTCTCGAACTCCTCGGCAACTATGTCGGCGACCTGGCGCTCATCCATCTGCCCTTTGGCGGGATCTACATTTCGGGTGGAGTCGGACGAGCGATTTTGCCGTTGATCGACGCGTCGGGATTCGAGGCGGCTTTCTGCGACAAGGGCCGCTTCCAAAACCTGATGCGACGGTTCCCGGTCGGAGTGCTGCTCGATGACGATGCCGCCCTGAAAGGTGCGGGGAGGGCGTCGTTGGGCTTTGGTCAGATGGAACCAGCACGAAGCGGGCCGAGCCCGCTATCAGGCGTTGCAACAGCATTGAGATAGCGCGCGGGATATCGTCCTCGCTGGCCCGGAGCATCCCGCGCGCGCCGCTTCAGCGATTAGCCGGGATCGCTTTGGATGAAGAGTCACCGCTTCTCGTTTTTCGGCGCAACCTTGGCAAAGCTTGTCGTATCAACGAGATCGTCGAAGGTCATTCCCGTCACGCCGATTTGGGTCGCCCAGCCGCGTCGAAGAGATGGTAATGCCGCCCGATCGGGGCGACCGACAGACGGGTACCTGGCGTGACAACGGCGGTGCCGCTTTGGCGGACGGCCAGCGGCTCGTCCTCGCCGATGTCGATATAGATGAAACTGTCAGAACCGAGGTTCTCGGCATGGATCACCTCGCCCGACCAGACGCCACCATCAGTGATCTCCAGGTGTTCGGGCCGCACGCCGATATGTGCGGCTTGGAACTTCTCTGCATGCCGGCCGGTCATGATGTTCATCTTCGGCGAGCCGATGAACTGTGCCACGAACAGCGAGGCCGGCCGTTCGTAAAGTTCCAGCGGTGCGCCGACCTGCTGGACCTCGCCATCCTTCAGCACGACGATGCGGTCTGCCATCGTCATGGCCTCGACTTGGTCGTGGGTGACGTAGATCATCGTGGTGCCTGGCATATCCGCGTGAAGGCGCGAGATCTCAAGGCGCATCTTGAGCCGCAAGGCGGCATCGAGGTTCGACAAGGGTTCGTCGAACAGGAACACCTTGGGATCGCGCACGATGGCCCGGCCGATTGCCACCCTCTGGCGCTGGCCGCCGGAAAGCTCCTTCGGCCTCCGATCGAGATAGTCCGTGAGGTGCAGCATGTCGGCTGCCGCGCCGACCATCCGGTCGCGCTCTGTCTTCGGTGTGCGATTGATCCGGAGTGAATAGGACATGTTCTCGGCCACGGTCATATGCGGATAAAGCGCATAGGTCTGGAACACCATCGCTATGCCGCGCTTGGCCAGTTGTACGTCGTTCATCCGTGCGCCGTCGATCTGAAGCGTTCCGGAAGTGATCGACTCCAGCCCCGAAATCGCGCGCAGAAGGGTCGACTTCCCGCAGCCCGAAGGGCCGACAAAGACAACGAACTCGCCCGACCGGATGTCGAGGTCGATGTTTTTCAGCACCTGTGTTGCGCCGAAGCTCTTGCACAGATCGGAGATGCGGATATCGGCCATGACTACCTACCTTACGAAGACGGCTTTCTCCGTCTCCCTATTGTCGAACATGCGGAAAGCAGTTTCTGCCTCGTTCAGGCTGAACGTGTGGGTCGCAAGCCTTTCCAGGTCGATCTTGTGACTTTCGATCAGGCTGCGGATGTCGGCATATTCGTCGATGCCGAAATACCAGGAACCGAAGACCGTCAGCTGCTTGCGGATCATGTGATCCGAGGTCTTGATCGTCGTCTCGGCGCTTTCGCCGACAAGGGCGATCCGTGCCATCGGGGCTGCCGCCGCCAGCGCCATGTTGTGCGCGGCAGTCTGACCCGAGCAGTCGATCGCGCCGGTCAGACCCTCTCCGCCCGAGAACTCTCGGATCTGATCGGCCGCGTCGGGCGCGGTCGGATCCAGCACCAGGTCGGCGCCCAGACCCTTGGCGAAGTCGCGCCGCTCTTCGATCGGGTCCAGCGCGACGACGCGACCGCCCATCGCCTTCGCCGCAAGCGTACCGGCTGCGCCCATCGGCCCAAGCCCCCAGATGCCAATGGTCGAGAGCCCGTTGACGCCCACCTTGCGGCAGGCGGAAAAGAGCGTGCCGAACGCATCCGTCGAGATCGCCGCAGCGAGATGCGACATGCCCTTCGGGGTCTTCAGAAGGTTGCGCGCGGGCACCCTCAGAAATTCGGCATTGCCGCCGTCCATCGTGAACCCGAGACACTTCCACTTGGCACAAAGGTAGTTGATTCCCGTGCGGCAATAGTGGCAGACCCCGCAGCCTACCGCGAGATAGACCGCGACATTGTCGCCGTCGGCGAATTCCGTCACCGCCTCGCCCACCTTGACGACAATGCCCGCAGGTTCGTGGCCGCAGACGAACTGGTTGGAATCGCCGCCCGAGATCACCGCGTTGCCGTAATAAAGCGACAGGTCCGACCGGCATATGCAGGAGGCCTTGATCTCGACCAGTACCTCGTCCGGCCCAGGCTCGGGCACTGTCACGGCGCGAACCTCGACCTGTTTGTTGCCGGGAAGGAATACGGCGGTCATCTTGGGCATGGTGTCATCTCCGGTTTTCAGGGGTCATTTCACTGCGCCTGCAGACAGGCCGCGGACAAAGGACCGTTGCATGATGAGGAAAAGCGCGACGACAGGGGCGAAGGCGATCAGCCCCGCCGCAGCGATGCCGCCATAATCGACGCCGTAGCGGCCCTGCAGGCTGGCCGCGCCGACGGTGATCGGTTTCAGCGTTTCTGTCTGCAAGACGACGAGCGGCAGAAGGTATTCCTGCCACGAGAACAGGAAGACGATCAGCGTCAGCGACATCAGACCCGGCCGCGCGATCGGCACCACGATGCGCACGAAGGTGCCGAACAGGCTTGCTCCATCCATCGTCGAAGCCTCGATCAACTCGTCGGGCACGTCCTGCATGACGGTGCGCATCATGAAGACCGAAAACGGCATCAAGAGCGCTGCCTGCGGCAGGATCACCCCGATCTGGTTGTCGATAAGCCCCAGCGTCTGCAGGTTGCCGTAAAGCGCCACGATCACAGACGGCGCGGGAACGACGAGCCCCGCCAGGAACAGCGCGAAGAGTGCCTCGCGCCCTGCAAAGCGCATCTTCGCGAAAGCGAATCCCGCGAGCGGCGCCGAGAGCAGCACCAGCACCGTGACTGCGGCGGAGATCTTTACCGAATTGAAGAAGTAGGACGAAAAACCGCTATCCTGCCAGACACGGCGAAAATTCTCGATATTGATTGGCCAAGGCAGTGCCAGCGGGCCGGCGAAGAGATCCGCCTCGCTGCGCATGGAGGCGAGCACGACGAGGTAGACCGGCGCCAGCGCGTAGGCCGCGAAGAGGATCAGGATGACGGTCTGGATCAGTCGGGCCGGTCTGCTCATTTCGCCCTCAACACAAAGAAGCTGATCGACGAGATCGCGAGCACGATGGCAAGAAGCACCACTGATAGAGTGGCGGCGTAGCCGAAATCGCCGACGAGGAAGAAGGTCTTGTAAACATGCGTGGTCAGAACCTCTGTCGCGTATCCCGGCCCGCCTTGGGTCGTCACCCAGACAAGGTCGAAGAAGCGCATCGCCTCGATCGCGGCGTAGAGGCCGAGGAAAAGGGTCGAGTTGCGGAGCATAGGCACGGTGATGTCGCGGAATTTGCGGCCCCAGCCGGCGCCGTCGATCTCGGCCGCCTCATAAAGCGATGGGTCGATCGACTGGATCGCGGCCAGATAGATGACCACGCAGAACCCGAAGAAAGTCCAGGCGCCGACGACGTTCAGCGACAGAAGTGCCGTGTCCGGCTGCGCCAGCCAAGCCCCGCCCCAGCCGCCGAGCCCGACGGATTCAAGCAGGTAGTTTAGCAGGCCGAAGATCGGGTTGTAGATCCAGCCCCAGATGATCCCCGCCACGACGAGCGGGATGGTGCGCGGGATGAAGTAGATGGCGCTCAGCCAGCGGATGACGTGCCGATTGCGCTCGGCCAGGATCGCCGACAGGATCAGCCCGGCCGTCAGCGGGAAGGCGAGCGTAAGCACGACCCAGATCGCGTTGTGGCCAAGTGCCGCCCAGAACACGTTATCACCGCCGAGGCGCGCGAAATTCGACAGCCCGACGTAATCGCCGATGATGCCGTTGTCCCAGTCGAAGAAGCTGTAGCCCACGACCTGCGCGATCGGCAGCGCGACAAAGGCGAGGTAGAGCACCAGAGCCGGTAGCAGGAACAAATAGGCGGTTCGGTCGGACATGTTCGCCTCCTGTCGGCTGAATGGCGGACCGACTGAGCGGACCGCCATGGTCGGATCAGGGAAGCCAGCGTTCGCCGTTGGCGATCGCGGTTTCCCAGGCCACCTGCATCGCGGCGAGGAACTCGTCCGCCGTCGCGTCGCCGCCGACAAGGCGCTGAAGCTCTGGGTAGAGCACCTGCGTCACGCTTTCGGGCAGCGTCGTGTGCAGGTCGTAGAAGTTGCTGTCAGGCGTGCCGAGGCCGGCCGCGAAGAACTTCTGCACCACGGGATCGGCGCCCCATGCGGCCAGTTCGTCGGGCGTCGTGCCTATCGGAACGGTATGGCCCTTCTCGACCCAGACCTTGCGGCTCTCGTCGCTGGTCAGGCAGTCCAGGTACGCCGCAGCCGCATCCCGCACCGCCGGATCGGCGCTTGCCGCAAGCTGCCATTGCGAACCCTCTCCCCACATCGTGCCGGCGGGAACGCCATCCGCCATCGGCGGCAGCATGAAGACGCCGAGATCGATGCTGTCAGCGCCGCGGATCATGTCCTGCAACACCCAGGTGCCGGTGATGGTCATCGCAGCTTTGCCCGAGAGGAAGAGAGCGTTCGCCTCGTCATAGCCCACCCCGTTGAAGCCGCGCGGGAAGTAGCCGTCATTCGCCCAAGCCTGGAAATTCTCGGCTGCCTGCTTGAAGGCCGGGTTGGTCCATGGCTCGTCGCCGAAGAGCACCGCTTTTTCGGCCTCCAGCCCCGCCGTCAGGCCGAGGATCAGGCTGAAGGTATTGGTGGCCGGCCAGCGGTCGCGGTTGCCGAAAGACACGGGGATGATGCCCGCCTCCTTGAACCTCTCCGCGGCGGCCTTGAACTCATCGTATGTCGTGGGAACCGCCAGCCCGTGCTCGGCGAACAGGGCCTTGTTGTAGTAGACCCCCATCAGATCCTGCTCCATTGGCAGGGCATAGAGGTGGCCGTCATGCGAATTGCGGCCCCGGTAAAAGTCATTGATGTGGTCCCAGCCGTACTGCGCGTAGTAATCATCCAGCGGCGCCAAAGCGCCGACGCGAGCGTAACCTGCCAGCACCGAAGCCGCCGGCCAGGTATAGGCAAGGTCGGGCGTTTTGCCGGCCGAAACCGCCAGCCGATAGCTGTCGCGAATGCCGATCGAAGGGGCGATTGTGCGCAGCACCGTCGCCCCGCCAAGCGACGGCTGGCAAGTGGCGATCAGTTCGTCCATTGCCGGCCCCGCGGCCGAGATGCCGGATTGGGCAAACTGGTCCCACTGGGTTACGACGGTTTCCGCCGTCGCTGCAGATGCGGCGGTCAGTCCAGCCGCGATCGCGAGGATTACCTTCATTTCTTCTCTCCCTTGGTTGAATCACCCACGGTCAGAACGCCGGTGGGCGGTGCGTGTCACAGTATGGACTTGATGTAGTCGTGGGCGCGCCGCGCCATGTCGTCGGGCTCGACGTTGCGGCGATTGAAGCCAATCTCCATCGTCAGGTAACCGTCGAATCCGTTGTCGCGCAGCGCCTCGATCAGAGAAACGTAATCGACCACGCCGCTGCCCGGCGGCTCGCGGTTCACATCCGCGAGGTGGATGTGCTTCAGGCGGCTGCCGAGCCGGTGGACGTAATCTGTCGGCACCTCGTTGCGGTAAAGCGTGTGGTAGGTGTCGAACATCGCGCCGACATTCGGGCGGTCAACTTCGTCCATCATCTGGATCACGTCGTCGCAGCTGTCGACGAGGTTGCTGTCGGCCGAGGTCGGCTCTACCGCGATCGTCAGATCCGAGGCATAGTCGGCGATCTTCTCCAAAGCCGCGCGGCTGAACTCCCAGGCCCGAGCGCGCGACGTGCCGTAGACCTGCCAGCCCGCGACATACATCAGCGTCGGCGCACCCCATTCGCGGCAAAGGTCGGCCACCTTCTTGTACTGGTCGACCGCGGCCTCGCGTTCTGCCCGGTCAGCCGAAGCGACGTTGAAGCCCGCGCCACCGCCTGGCGCCGGCAGCATCGACGAACAGGCGATGGCGTTTTCGTCGAGTATCTTGCGGATTTCCTTGCGCCGCTCTGGCGAGAGGTAGTCGGGATAGGCATGGGGCGCGGCTGCACCGATTTCGATCCCGTCATAGCCGATCCGCGCGAGGCGCTTGATGACCTCTTCCAACGGATAGGCCGGGACCCAGACCGGAAAGCTGGAATAGACCCAAGTGTTGAACGAAAGCTTCATCATGTCCTCCGATATCCTGTCGCGCGGGCCAGCATCCTGACATTGCCGACCACATGATTTCGCCCTCAGACTACGGGTCTCCGGCCACGCTACGAACCGCTGTTATGTCCAAGTTGGACATTTTCGGGTCGCAGCGAGCCGGCTTTCATTTGGCTGGTCAGCATGTTTATGCTTTAAGTTGAATCATCTCCCGCCCAGAAACGGTGGCGCCAGTCTGTCCAAAATGGATACTGTTACGAACATGTCCGCCAAGAGCACCACACGACGGCGCGATCCACTGGCAACACGACAGGCAACCAGACCGGAGGGTCCTTACGAAAGCGAAGGCCAGACGACGGCGGGTGGTTATCCTGTCCGCGATGAACAGATTCGCTTCGTCGATTTCGTCGCCCGTCTCTACGAGGATGCAGAGGCGTTGCTGCAGCTAAGCAGCGGCCAGCGCGAAATGCGGATGCTGTTGCATCTCATTGCGTGCCACTTCGACGGCGCTCCTGTGACGAGTTCGTCGCTCGCGGCGGCTTCGGGACTGTCCTATGGCACGGCGCAACGTACCATCGACGGTCTGACAAAACGCGGCATGATCGTGAGGCGCAACAAGACGGCGTCGGGGCGCACCCAAACACTGCATCCTTCGAACGCCTTGTTGGTTCGTTGGCGACAGTTCGCCTTTCGCGGTGAAGCGTCGATGCAAAGCACGATCAACCGGAACGACAGACGCCGCCGGAGACCACTTGATGCGTCCGGTACGGTCTTGCCGCCACCTGCGGTGCTTCAAACCAAGTTGTCGCTGGGTCGCGCCCTTCGGGTTTTGGTGCACGCCGATCCGACCTTCATGGCGATGCGGAACCTCAAACGGCAGTTTGAGATGATCTTGGGTGCCAGCATCAACAGCCGGGCCCATTCGATTGACAGGCTTCGCGCAGAAATCGTCTCGAACAGCAAACTGCCCGTATCTAAATACGACATCGTCGCTGTTGACCTGCCCTGGTTCGGCGAGATGGCAAGCGCGAACAGGCTTCTTCCACTGGGACCGCTGATCGCAGAATCGGAATTTGATCAGTCCGACATCTATCCCGATGCGCTAGCCAGTTCGTCGTGGCAAGGCATGCAGTATGGGGTTCCGATAATGACGTCGGGCGAGCTTCTGGTCTACCGCGAAGACTTGCTGGCCGAAAAGGGCCTTCATCCGCCGAAAACGATTGAACAAACCCTGGCAGCAGCGCGGGCGCTGCACAGCCGCGAAGATAACATTGCGGGCATCGCCTGGAACGGCGGAAGAGGCACGCCTGTCGGCCACACCTTCCTGATGGTCATGAGCGCCTTTGGGCAGCCAGTGATAAACCTGAACCGAACCGCCGACGGCTTTGATGCCGAACGGGTAGAGGCCGACAACCTACGGCCCATGTTCCTGTCGCCGGCCGCCTGGCAAACAGCGGAATACCTGAAAGAGCTTCTGGACGTTTCTCCGCCCGAGATTCTGAACATGAACTGGTATGATCGCGCCCGTGCCTATGCGGAAGGGCGCGCCGCGATGGCCTATTCACATTCTCTGCTGGCGCCGATCTACGAACTAGACCCTTCCTCTCCCGCACACTGCAAGACCGGCTATGCATCGCATCCCACCGGTCCACTCGGTCGGCCCATCGTTCCCATGGGGGGATACTCGCTGGCAATTCCGGCCAACATAGATCCTGCCCGTATTGCCGATGTCTGGCTTGCATTGCAGACCATGACCTCGGCATCGGCCGCGAAGCTCTACCTCACCAACGGTAGCCTCTCCAGCCCGCGCGTCAGCGTCAGTCGCGACCCTGAAGTTTCCGCGCTTTCTCCGATGGTTTCCGCGGTTGATCGCCTGGCTGCCCAAGGATTTCTGAGAGCCTGGCCGCGCCCTGCCGTTCCGGGGATCTCGGAGGTAATCGCCGTCGCCGGCGAAGAAATCCATGACATACTCCGAGGCGACAAAGCTATCGGACAAGGGTTGGAGGCAGCTCAGAACCGGGTGATTGCCCTGACGCAGGCGCGCGGATTCACTGGACGCCAGCGCCTGTCGGGGTGACACAAAGGTTTGAATTTGGAGTGCGTCCTAGCTCAGCTTGACCAATCCATCGTCATAGATTGTCGGGTTGACGGCTCGCCGCTGCATTGCAGGAAACGTTTGCTATGGCTGCGGCGAGCCGATTTCTGCGAGCGCACGCAGCATAGATTCCGATAGGTCTGTTTCGGGCTCACTGCCGACATCGGAGGCAGCGCAGCAATCCCGTGATATGGTGCCTTGTCAACGTCGGGTTGGAAGGGCTGGCTAACGCGGGGAGAGCCGACCTTCTCAACCTGGTCGGGCGCATCGACATCGCACCGGGGCATTTGATACTCGCCCTCGATGTTACTGCGCTCGCCGGGCATCTGACGCTGGACGTGGACCGGCTGGATGCAGGAGCACTTGCGAACTCCGTTCCGTTCCAGCTCCGCAAGCGCGGCGTCGAGACCAAGCTGGTGCTCGCCGATGCGCCCGTAGGACGGGACGACACCCTAATCCGTAACATCGCGCGGGCGCATCATTGGTTCAACGAGATCAAGGCCGGGCAGAGCTTCGACGAGATCACGGAGGCCGAGGGCACATCCAGGCGACGCATCCAGCAGATGATCGATCTCGCCTTCCTTGCCCCCGACATCATCCGAGACGTTCTAGATGGCAAGCAGCCGCTCGGCTTCACTTCCGACTGGTGCATGCGCCATCAGCTTCCGTCGGATTGGTCAGAGCAACGAACGATGCTCGCCGCTCTGTGATCGCATCCTCCCACACCTCGCACCGCGAAAACGCCAGGCGCAGACTTTGGCCGATTTGCGCGCTCATTCTCGGCGCGCTGGCGGTCTGCACAGACACACCCGCCGCGCAAGTCGCGGAAAACGCGTGGCTAACTGAGGAGAACCTCGCACCGTCTCGATTTGCGGGAACTGGGTGGCTGGGGCGGTAGGATTCTCCGCTAAGTAATTGATATATATATTATTTTTAACGTACAAACTAAAGGAAATGGTGTCAAGCGTCGTGTTTCGGAAACGGAATGTGTCTCAGTGTGTGTGCCGGGGCGGTGGTGAAGCTCGGCACCAAGCATTTCATGGTGCCGATCTGCACGTCCATGCACCCGCTTTCGAACATGGCGACGTGGAAAGGGCGTGCGCAACGGACCCGCTTACATCAACGAGGCTGTGTTCAACCCGGCGGTTCTGATTGCCATTCTCAACATCTACCGCGTCCAATACAACTGGTTCGAGCAGAGACAACATGTCGGATCCGGGGAGGCTGGCGATAGCACTTTGTAGGTGGGCAGAGCGACTGTCATCGGTGCGCGCTCCTGGGTCGGACGAATTGGTCTTGGTTCCGAAATGACGAGCAGTCGCACCAGCCCGGAGGACGCCAGCAATGAGGCTCGGCGCGGACCCTGTCCGGGACCAGAACAAGACGCAGAATTTCCCTGATCCGCAGCGAGTGCTCTACCGGTGATCTGATCCCCGGAAACTGGACCGTTTGAAGCTGGAGTTTTCCGCTACGCTTTCCTGTCTGGGAAAGGAGCGGAAACGCATGAAAGCATCGAAGTGCACCGACGCGCAGATTGCGTCCATCATCAAGCGGACGGAGGACGGGGCGTCCGTCGCGGAAGTTTGCAGGAAAGCCGGGATCAGTTCAGCGACGTACTTCAATTGGAAGACGAAGTACGCAGGACCAACGCCGTCAGAGATGAAGCGGCTCAGGGAGTTCGATCGGGAGCATGCGCGACTGAAGAAGATCGTGGCTGACCTCTCGCTCGACAAGGAGATGGTGAGCGTTTACCCGCCGCAAACCAGTTCTCTTGACACTGCCAGATTAGATGTAAAGAGCCGACTCTGGTTCTAGTTCAAACCAATAGCGTCAAGAGGCAAATTTCGATTTAGATCTGCCCGGACAGCCAGCAGAACTGGCACTCGTACTTCCTGCTTGAGGCCAAGGGTCCGGGATGTGTCAATCGGCTTGCAAAACTGACCCCTTATCGGCGTCCAATATTAACCCCTCTTGCATCGGCTGGATCAGGGCCTGAGCCGACGGAACTGATCAGGTTGTGAAGGCGGGTCAGGCCCTGATCGGGGGCTCAGGCGCGGTTCTTGAAGCGCCAGGAGTCGTTGCCTGTCTCGATGATCTCGCAGTGGTGGGTGAGCCGGTCGAGCAGCGCGGTGGTCATCTTGGCATCGCCGAAGACGGAAGGCCATTCGCCGAAGGCGAGATTGGTGGTGACGATGATCGAGGTGCGTTCGTAGAGGCGGCTGATGAGGTGGAAGAGGAGTTGTCCGCCGGCCTGCGCGAAGGGCAGATAGCCGAGTTCGTCGAGGATGACGAAGTCGAGACGGGTGAGGTAGTCCGCAAGGCGGCCCGGCTTACCGGCGCGGGTCTCGGCCTCGAGGCGGTTCACCAGGTCGACGACGTTGAAGAAGCGCCCCCGCGTTCCGGCCCGGATCAGCGCTCGGGCGATGCCGATGGCGAGGTGGGTCTTGCCGGTTCCGGTGCCGCCGACCAGCACGACGTTGCGCTGATCGGCGATGAAGCCGCCGGAGGCCAGTTCCCGGACGAGGCCGTCGTTGATCGGGGTGTCGGCGAAGTCGAACTCCTCGACATCCTTGGCCAGCGGCAGCTTGGCCACGGTCAACTGGTAGCGGATCGAGCGGGCCTGCTTCTCGGCGATCTCGGACTGCAGGAGATCGCCGACAATGCGCGGCGGCTCGTGCTGGCGCTTGATGCCGTTGCCCATGACCTCGTCATAGGCACTGCGCATCCCGTAGAGCTTGAGCGTGCTCATCAGGTCGAGGATTTGGGTGCGTTCCATGTGGGCTTGTCCTCCTGAGGCTGTCGTAGCGTGCGCAGTCGGCCACGGGCTCGTGGGTCAGGCGCAGCGCGGTGGGGGTAAGGAGTGTCGGCGTGGCTGCCGGATCGCGGTGGCGCGCCAGGATATTGATGACGACCGGGGCGGAATGGACGCCGTGATCGAGGGCCTCGCGGCAGGCCGCCTCGACGGAGATCAGGCCATCGGTCGCGACGCAGGTGAGGATCTGGACCATCTGCCGGTCACCGTCATCGACGCTTCTCAGCTTGCGCTGGATGGAGCCCATCGCGGGCGGCAGCACCCAGTTCCGGAACGGCGCCCCGTTCCGCAAAGCCCCCGGCTTGCGCGCCAGGACTGGCACAAAGTGCCAAGGGTCATAGACCGTCTGACCCCGTCCGAAGGCCCGGGCATGTTCACCGACGACGATGCCGTTCTGACGGATCACGATCCGATCGGCATAGGCATGCACCTCGACCGGACGGCCGACCGCCGTCGAGACCACCGAGTATTTGTTGTTGTCAAAGCGCACTGTGCAGGTCTTCGACACCGAGGCCGGCACGCTGTGGAAGCCATCGAAGGTGCGCTTCGACGTTGCCTATCACGGCCTTTTCAAGTGCAACCTGCGCCGGATTGTCGACTATCCCGGCCTGAACTCCTACCAGGCACGGATCCTGGCGATTCCGGGCGTCCGCGAGACCATAAGCATCGACCACATCAAGCGCGGTTACTATTCCATCAAGGCGCTGAATCCGACCGGGATTGTGCCTCTGGGGCCCGAGTTGTCGTGCGCAGGATGATCGTCGGGCGGCTAAGAGAAGTCAGGCGACGCATCCGTGCCGTCTGACCCATAGCTGTGTAGGGGCTTGCGCGGATCTGCGATGTCGGTGGCACGGCCTGCGCTGCCGCGATCGGGGCGGGCGTGCCAGAGCACGAGGTGGCGATCGCCTCAACCAACGCGATGATCCGCGAGATCGCCAAGTCCTTCCCCTTCGTCGAACTGATGGACACTTGGACCTGGTTCCAGTCGGGCATCAGCGAATTTCCTGGGGAGTCCTAAACTTTCCCAGGGGAAGTTTTGTCACCGAGATCTACCGGTGCTTCCAAGTTCCGGAATGCGTCATGAACCACGGCGGGATGTTCAATTTCATGCTCGGAGGCTCGCTCCGGCCGCCTACTGCGCCGGGGGATGGACCGCCAGGAAATGCGCAGTCGGACCGGCATCCTGCCAGGACCGGCAGATGAGGTGCGGATTCTCGTCGAACGGCGTGGCTCGACCATTTCCACCGTGCTAATGCGTTGACATGGAACTTCTTTTGTCAATTTCCTGACGCATGGACCTGTCACAAAGGCCGTTGCTCGGTCTGCTCCTCAATCCCTTCGGGCGCACGGCGCGCCGATTGACCCTGGCGGCGGAGCGCGTCGAGGTCGATGGCGGCGCGCGCGACCCGATTTCCCTTTCGACGCTGTCCGGTCCGCCGTCGATCAGACATGGCCTCCTGTCCTCGACCATCACCTTCATGGACGATGCGGGGCATCGCGTCGTCCTGCGGGGTGGCACGAAGCGGGCAACGCGCGCTTTCGGCAGCGCCTCCGAAAGCGCGTGGGGCGCCCTCCATCTCCGGCAGCTCGACCGCCAGTCGGAGCAGATCGACCGACTCCTGCGCGAGATCGCCGCGCTGGCGGATCCGGTTAGCTACCCATCGGCCTGCAAGCTGCTCCCGGTGCTGAAGTCGGCGCGGGACCTCGACGGTCGTCTCCTCGCAAAGATCAAGCCGGAGGCGGTCGGACGATCGCAAATCGCAAGGGTCGCGCCCATCCGTGCCTTTGTCGCCGACCCGGTGGCCATGCGCGCCAGAGCCATCGATCTCTTCGTGGTGGTGGAGCTTGCCCGCTGGAGCGAATTCTTCGATACGGTGGAGGCCAAACCCCTGACGCCGGAGCAACGCCTCGCCATCGTCGTGGACGAGGACGCCACGCTGGTTCTTGCAGGCGCGGGGTCGGGCAAGACCAGCGTCATCACGGCTAAGGCGGCCTATCTGCTGAGAGCGGGGATCAGAACCGCCGACCAGATCCTGCTCCTGGCCTTCGCCAAGGATGCTGCCAGGGAGATGTCCGAGCGAATCGAGGCACGATGCGGAATGCCGATCGAAGCGCGAACGTTTCACGCGCTCGCCTATGACATCATCGGCGCGGTAGAGGGGTCAAAGCCCGCCCTCGCCGCGCATGCGACCGACGATATGGCGTTCATCGCGCTGATCCGAGAGATTCTGGGTGAGCTTGTTGCCGCAGCGTCCGACGTGGCACGCGCGATCCTCGACTGGTTCTCCTATTTCCTGATCGGCGCCCGCGACGAGCTTGATTTCAAGAGCAAGCATGCCTGGTATACCGAGGTCGAGAAGCTCGACCTGCGCACGCTGAAGGGCGACCAGGTCAAGAGCTTCGAAGAGCTGCAGATCGCGAACTGGCTCTATCGGAACGGCATCGACTACGAGTACGAGCCAAGCTACGAACACGCGGTATCGGGGCAGGGGCGGCGCGACTACACACCTGATTTCCGCCTGACCCAGAGCGGCGTCTACGTCGAGCATTTCGGGGTCCGCCGAAAACGCCGGGCGGACGGAAGCGAGGAGTTGACGACGGCGCCCTTTGTCGATTGCGAGGCCTATCTCACCGACATGGCCTGGAAGCGTCAGGTCCACACCAAGCATGGCACGACGCTCATCGAGACCTACAGCTATGATCGCCAGGAGGGCCGCCTCCTCGAGGCCCTGGCCGAACGACTGGCGCCCCATGTCACGCTGAAGCCGCGCCCTGCCATGGAAATCTATGACCGGGTGGTGGAGCTCGGCCAAGCTGACAGTTTTTCGCGGCTGCTCGGCACGTTCCTTCGCCAGTTCAAGAGTGGCGGCTACAGCCTTCAGGACTGCGCCGAGAAGGCGCGGAAGCTGAAGCTGGGCAAGCGCGCGGAGGCTTTCCTGCGCGTCTTCGAGCCGGTCTTTCGCACCTATCAGGGGCGCCTTGGAGACCGGATCGACTTCGAAGACATGATCCTTCGTGCCTCGACCTATGTGGAGGAAGGGCGCTTTGCCAGCCCGTTCCGCCATATCCTTGTCGATGAGTTCCAGGATATCTCGCAGAGCCGTGCCCGGCTCATCAAGGCGCTGAAAGCGCGACACGACGACGCCCGCATCTTCGCCGTGGGCGACGACTGGCAGTCGATCTACCGCTTCGCCGGCTCCGACATCCACATCATGCGCAATTTCGGGGAGGAGTTCGGCGGGAGGTTCGCAGGTGCGGAGGCGGTGCGCAGGACCGTCGATCTCGGCCGCACGTTTCGCTCGGTCGACAAGATCGCGCTTCCCGCGCGCCATTTCGTGCTGCGCAATCCCGCGCAGATTTCCAAGACCGTCATCGCGGCCGGAGAGGCGAAGGAGACCGCGATCCATGTTGCCTGGACCCGGCGAGGCGACGGCAACGCTCCACTTCATGAAGTCTTGGCACGGCTCGCTCAACTGCCGGCGCCGCCCGATCGCCAAACAAGCGTGCTGCTCCTTGGCCGGTATCGGCATGTCGATCCCGGGATCGGCGATCTGAGGCGGAGGTTTTCCGGCCTCACGCTGAGCTACAAGACGATTCACGCCTCAAAGGGGCTCGAGGCCGATCACGTGGTCCTGCTCGAGGCAAACAGGGGGCGAACCGGGTTTCCATCCGAGATCACGGACGACCCGTTGTTGAGCCTCGTTTCGCCGGAAGCTGAACCCTTCGAGAATGCCGAGGAGCGGCGGGTGATGTATGTCGCGATGACCCGCGCGCGCTTCACGCTGACCATATTGGCGTCGGAATCCCGGCCCTCTGCCTTCGTTCAGGAGCTTTTGACCGATGATGCCTATGGCCTCGCGCCCGGCCTTGAGGATGTCGCCCAATCCTGCACCTGCGGTGAATGCGGCGGCCGTCTTCTGCCGGCCTCGTCGCAGAAGGGCCGCAACTGGTATCGCTGTGAACATGTTCAACTATGCGGAAATATCCTGCCGGCCTGTGCGACCTGCAACACCGCACTCCCGCGACATGAGATCTCGGCAGACAACCTCGTCTGCCCGGCCTGTTCGACAGCGTTCCCTGCCTGTCCCTCCTGCATGGATGGCTGGCTCGTGGAGCGCAGCGGCCGGTACGGTGCTTTCCTTGGATGCGTACGCTACCCGGCATGCTCCGGGAAGGCGCAAAAGTCTGTTTCGGCGGCCAACCGGCGATGATCCCGATCAGAAAGCAGGGTGGGGGATTCACGTGCGCTCCGTCAAGCCGAGTTTCCCGCGTCTTCAAAGCAAGTGACAAGCACAAGATGGAAAACGGAGTCCTCAAGACTCAGCCCAGCGAGCCCCTGGTATCAGCCCTCTCTGCTGGATCTTGAAACTCACGGTTGATGGAGGCCGATAAACCTGCTTCTTTGCGGGAAAAATCTGGGGCAGTGACTGGGAATCCGTCATGAGTTTTTTTGAACAACCCATTCTCAACTCCCCCTATTGCGTTCCGGGAAGGCATTGGGAGCTCGACGGAGATGGACGTCCCACGGACAAGATTACCGAGAAGCGCCGCCCTTCGGAGCTTCTGACGGCGCTGCCCGGCACATCGGCCAAGTCCGAGAGAACGCAGACCCGCATGGTTTTCGACGACGCGCTGTCGACCGAAACGACCGACATGAGCCCGTCGAAGATTGTCAACGAACTGCGGCAGGAACTGGCCGCCTGGCGGCAGCAGAGCACTCCATCACAATGGAATGTGACGCCGGTCACCCAGCGGCTGCTCCAGCATTGGCGCGCAATCCAGGCGGACGAGAATCAATCCATCCGTCCGTTTTTCTGTCAGCTCGAGGCTGTAGAAGCGGCGATCTGGCTGGCAGAGGTGGCGCCACAGGCGGGCCGGCGGGGCAAGCGGTTTCTCGACCGGATCAAGATCGCCAACAATTTCGCGGTGCTGCCTGAGGACGTGGCGCCTGACGCTACGCTGCCGGACCTGATGCGCATTGCCTTCAAGCTCGCAACCGGCGCGGGCAAAACAACGGTCATGGCCATGTTGATTGCGTGGCAGACGCTGAATTCTGTGCGTGCGGCGAACAGCCGACGATTCTCGCGGGGGTTCCTGATCGTGGCACCCGGCATCACCATCCGGGATCGTTTGCGGGTCTTGCTGCCCAACGATTCCGAAAGTTATTACGCTTCGCGAAACCTCGTGCCGCACGACCTCTTGCCTGACATGCACAAGGCCAAGATCGTCATCACGAACTACCATGCCTTCAAGTTGCGTGAGACTTTCGACGCGGCCACAGGCACCCGCAAAGCGCTGGAAGGACACGGCGCCGCCCTCGACACCCTCGAGACTGAAGGGCAAATGGTCCAGCGGGTCATGGGCGATCTGATGAGCCTCAAGGACGTCGTCGTCATTAACGACGAGGCGCACCATTGCTACCGCGAGCGTCCGGCGGCCGAGGCGGAGAAGCTCACGGGGGACGAGCGCAAGGAAGCTGAAGAAAACCGCGAAGCCGCACGGCTCTGGATCTCAGGCCTTGAGGCGCTGAACCGCCAGCAAGGCGTGAAGGTCGTCTATGACCTCTCTGCCACGCCGTTTTTCCTTTCAGGTTCGGGATGGCTGGAAGGAACGTTGTTTCCTTGGGTGATGACCGACTTTTCCCTGATGGACGCGATCGAATGCGGCATCGTCAAGTTGCCGCGGGTCCCCGTCGCGGACAACCGGGCTGACGGAGAGCAAGTCATGTATCGCAATCTCTGGCCGGCAATCCGCAAGAAGATGCCCGGCGGCAGCCGCAAGGCAGCGGCCAGGTTCGATCCGAAGAAGCTGCCGATTGAATTGAAAGTGGCGCTCGATGCGCTCTACGGCCACTATGAGAAGACCTATCGCGAATGGGATAAGGCCGGCGTCGGCATCCCGCCGGTCTTCATCGTCGTGTGCAACAACACGACGAACTCCGAACTCGTCCGCGACTACATCGCCGGCTTCACACGAACCGACGACGAAGGTCGCGAAACCGTTGAACAGGGCCATCTCGACCTTTTCCGTAACTACGACGATCACGGCCAACGGCTGGAGCGGCCTCGGACGATCCTGATCGACAGCGCCGCGCTGGAAGCTGGCGGCGATATCGACAAGGCCTTCCGTGACGCCCATGCGGCCGAGATCGAAGCGTTCCGCCGCGAACGGGCCCGGCGTGATACAGGCGCGGGCGAGATCACCGACGCGGAGATCTTGCGGGAGGTGATGAACACGGTCGGCCGGGCCGGGCGCTTGGGCGGGCAGGTCCGCTGCGTCGTCTCCGTCTCGATGTTGACCGAGGGCTGGGACGCCAACAACGTCACCCACATCATGGGTCTGCGGGCCTTCGGGTCGCGGCTGATCTGCGAACAGGTGATCGGGCGGGCTCTCCGCCGCCTGTCCTACGACGCCGACCCCGCCACCGGTCTCTTTCACCCGGAATATGCCGACATCATGGGCATCGACGGGCTCAGTTTCGGCGAACCCACGGTGAATCCGCCTCAGCCGCCGCGCGATGTCATTCATGTCCACGCCGTCAGCCCAGACCGCGACCACCTGGAAATCGTCTTCCCTCGGGTCGAAGGGTTCCGCACCGATTTCCCGCAGGAACGTCTCGACATCGACCTTGGCCGGATGGAGCCCTATATCCTCGATCCCGACAAGGTCCGCGCCGCGACCGAGGTGAAGATGGCCGGCATCGTCGGAGAGCAGCATCGCCTGGATCTCGAGCACCTGAAGGACCAGAGACCCTCGGCCATCGCCTACGACATCGCCAGCTACTGGATCGCCGTGAAACGCCGCGACTCGGGCAAGCCCGTCGATCTGCGCCTGATCACCAAGGCGAAGCGGATCGTCCTCGACTTCCTCAAATCGGACAAGCTCGTCTGCAAGGGCGGCACCTTCCCGGCGCAGCTGAAATACTGGCAGCTCAAGGACGAACTCTGCGACCTCTTCGAGGGTCTGCTGCTCGACCAGCCGGACCGCGCGCCGATCATCCGCGCGATCCTCGACCCCTTCGCGCCGGACGGCTCGACGATGGGCGTCAACTTCCATACCACCAAAACCAGCCGCCACGCACCGCGCGCCGACCGCAGCCACCTCAACTGGATCATCACCGACCAGGACTGGGAGACGAAGTTCGCCCAGCTTCTCGACGACCACCCGGAAGTCACGGCCCACGCCAAGAACCACAACCTCGGCTTCGAGGTGCCCTACACCAGTGAAGGCGAGCCGCACCGCTACCGTCCCGACTTCCTCGTCCGCCTCAAAACGCCCGAGGGCGAACCGCCCGTCACCCTCGTGGTCGAGGTCAAGGGCTTCCGCGGTCACGATGCCATCCTCAAGGCCGCTACGATGCGCGACAAGTGGATCCCCGCGGTAAATGGCCTGGGCACCTACGGCCGCTGGGGCTTTGCCGAACTGCGCGCGCTGCACGACTTCCGTCCCGACCTCGACCGGGCGATCGACGCGCTCCTGAAAACCACGGAACCCGCATGACCGACATTACCTTTGGCCGCCTCACCGATCTGGCCCCGCGCGAGGCGTGGGCACATGAACAGCACGTCTTTACCCCGTGGCTCGCCGGCAACATCGACCACTTGGCCGAGGCCATCGGCATCCCGCTCGAACTGACCGGCACCGAAGTCGCCGTCGAAACCTTCTCCGCCGACATCCTCGCGCGCAATCCGCAGGATGGCGGCACCATACTGATCGAAAACCAACTTGAGGTCACCGACCACACCCATCTCGGCCAGATCATGACCTATCTCGCGGGACTTCAGGCCCAGACCGTCGTCTGGATCGCGCCGAACTTCCGCGAACCGCACCTCTCCGCCATCCGCTGGCTCAACGAACACACCGCCGACGGCTTTTCCTTCTTCGCCGTCAGGCTCCGCGTCGTGCGTATCGGCGACAGCCCCTATGCTCCGATCTTCGAGGTCGTGGAAAAACCCTCTAACTGGGAACGCCGCCTGACCGAGAGGAAGCGTGAAGCGGTCAGCGGAACGTCGGAACTCGGCGAACAGCGCGGCGCCTTCTGGGAGGCGTTCAAGGCGCGCCATCCCGATGCACCCTTCACGCCGACCCGGCTGTCCTATTTCGGGGTCGAGCCGCCGGGCACGACCGGGATCACTGTCTGCGTCTGGATCGGCGTCAATGAAGGCGGGATCTTCGTTCGCGGCCTCTTCGGTGAGGATCGCGCGCTTATCCTTGACCGGGTCGCCCATGTTCAGGACAGGCTCGACGCCGCCCTGGGCGAGACGGGGACCGCGCGGTCCGGGGTCTTCGGCAAGACCTCCCGTCTCGGCGGCCTGCGCGAGCCCGAGACATGGCCCGCGCTGATCGACTGGCAATACAGCGAATTGCAGCGATACCTCGCCGCCTTCACCGAAATTCTGGGAGAGCCGGCATGACCGACAAGACCACCCCCATCGACAGCATCACGCATGAGGAAACCCGCGCCAACATCCCCTCGGCGGAGTTGGAGCCGGTTCTGCATCCCGACGACAAGGCGCCGATCAAGGTGGCCTACGAACGCCGCAACCGTGACCTCGACCCGCAGCTCGTCTGGCGCGGCAAGGATCCGGATCAGGCGGAACTGACCGTCGATGCGCCGCCGATCTACCTGCAGGAACAGGTCCACCCCAAGGCGCTGATCGACGATCTGCGCTCGGGCCGCGAGAAGGCCGAGGACCTTTTCGGCCATTTTGGCCTGACGGAAGAGGATCGCGAGGCAGAGGTGGAGTTCTACCGCCATTCACGCAAATGGTCGAACCGGATGATCCTTGGCGACGCGCTGCAGGTCATGTCGTCGCTCGCCGAGCGGGAGGGGCTGAAGGGCCAGGTTCAGGCGATCTATATCGACCCGCCCTACGGCATCCGCTTCAACTCGAACTTCCAGTGGTCCACCACCTCGCGCGATGTGAAAGACGGCAAGCTGGAGCATCTGACGCGAGAGCCCGAGCAGGTGAAGGCCTTCCGCGACACCTGGCGCGACGGCATCCACTCATACCTCAGCTACCTGCGCGACCGGCTGGTGGTGGCGCGGGAGCTTCTGACCGAGAGCGGATCGTGCTTCGTCCAGATCGGCGACGAGAACGTCCACCGGGTGCGGGCGCTGATGGATGAGGTGTTTGGGGAGGGGAATTTTGTCAGTCAAATCACGATCGTCAAGACTGCCGGTCGCTCGGCCGACTACGTGCCAAATAACTCAGACTACGTTCTTTTCTACGCGAAAAACTTCGAGCGGCTAAAATATCGAAAGCCGTTGGACGAGAAAGGTCTGAAAGAAGACGCCGCCGGCGTTTATCGTCGTATACGCGACGAAAAAACGGGGGACCGTCTTTTGAAGCCCGACGACCCCGATGACGTATCCGAAAAGAACGGGCTCATCTTCCGTCTTGACAACTTTACCTCTCAGAAACCGCCCGGCGACTTTCCAATTATCCATCAGGGAATCTCGAAGACACCAGGCAAGAGATATTGGTCCACCGGCGAAGTCGGAGCTTCGCGGATTCAGAAGGCGGACCGGATTGAGCATTCGGGCAGATCCTACTCATATATTCGCTTCATCAACGATTATCGTGCGAAGGATATTGGGAACACTTGGACCGACACCGGCACCGGAAGTTTCACGGACGACAAAATCTATGTCGTTCAAACAGGAAGTAAGGTGATCGCACGCTGCTTCCTCATGACCACCGATCCCGGCGATCTCGTGCTCGATCCGACCTGCGGCTCGGGCACCACCGCCCATGTCGCCGAGCAATGGGGCCGGCGCTGGATCACCATCGACACCTCCCGCGTAGCCCTCGCGCTCGCCCGCGCCCGGATCATGGGCGCGAAATATCCCTGGTATCTCCTCGCCGACAGCGCCGAGGGGCAGTTGAAGGAGGCCGAGGTCACCCGCTCCGCCCCGGCCACCACCCCCACCCATGACGACATCCGCCACGGCTTCGTCTACGACCGCGTGCCGCATATCACCCTGAAGTCCATCGCCAACAACACCGAGATCGACGTGATCTGGGACCGGATGCAGCCCGCGGTTGAGGCGGCGCTGGCGGGTCTCAACGCCGCGCTCAAGGGCCATCCCGAACCTTACACCGTCACGACCGGCGGCAGGGCGGGCAAGAAGATCGACTTCACCGCGACCGGAGAGGTGACGCTGCCCTCGGGTGAGGCGGCCCCCGCCAACGGTTTCATGGAATGGGAAGTGCCGCGCGAGTGTAGCTACGGAAAAACTACGGATATACGACGGCTGCACGACGCGTTCTGGCAGGCCCGGGTCGAAAGACAGAAAGAAATCGACGCCTCCATCGCCGCCAGGGCGGAGTTCGAGTTTCTCTACGACAAGCCCTTCGAGGACAAGAAACGTGTCCGCGTCGCCGGCCCCTTCACCGTCGAAAGCCTCTCGCCCCACCGCACGCAAGCCGTTGATGAACACGGCGAAATCATCGACGAGATCGACGCCTCGCGCGGGCAGCGTCCGGCCTCCGAAATCGAGGCCGAGAACTATTACAAGGCGATCATGGAGAATCTCGCCAAGGCGGGCGTGCATCAACAGGACAAGAAGGACTCCATACATTTCAATAGCTTGGAGGCTTGTTCAGGACAGTGGATCGCGGCCAAAGGCTACTACATGGAAGGCGAGACAGAACGCTGCGCCGGCGTCTTTATCGGCCCGGAATATGGCACCGTCTCCCGCGCCGATCTGGTCGACGCCGCCCGCGAGGCCGCCGACATGGACTTCGACATCGTTATCGCCTGCGCCTTCAACTTCGAGGCCCACGCCCAGGAGTTCCACAAGCTGGGCAGGATCCCGATCCTCCATGCGAGGATGAACGCTGACCTGCACATGGCCGGCGATCTGAAGGCCGGTGGAGGGAACCTGTTTGTCGTATTCGGAGAGCCCGACATCGACCTCGTGGAGGAGGGGGATCGGCTGAGGGTCGAACTGAAAGGCGTGGACATCTTCCGCCCCCAAACCGGCGAGGTCGAAAGCAGCGATGCCGAGGACATCGCCTGCTGGTTCATCGACACGGACTATTCGGGCGAAAGCTTCTTCGTCCGCCAGGCCTATTTCCCCGGCGCCGACGTGCCCTACAAGCAGCTCCGCTCGACGCTCAAGGGCGACATCGACGAGGAGGCCTGGGAGAGCCTGAAACAGACCGTCTCACGCCCGTTCCCGAAGCCGAAGTCTGGCCGTATTGCGGTGAAGGTCATCAATCACCTCGGGGACGAGGTGATGAAGGTTATGGGGGTGTGAGGTGAGCGGTCGGCTGGACTGGTCGAAGGCCAATCGAGACAAGCTCGTATGGTCCCGTGGAACCGAACCGGGATCCGAACCTGTAAGCCGTAAGTCAACAGTTTCACAGGAAGACAAGCGGCGCTTTTCTGAGGTCACTGCTGTCGTTGTTCCGCGCGCTAAGAAGGAACGGCGAGACGCACAGAAACGCTATGAGTTCCTTTTGGCCATGTGGAAACAGCGCCACGTCGAACCGATCCTTGATGTGGAGTCCCTCAGGAAAGAACTCGACCAACTTCGGAGGCGTCTTGGGTTCGGCAAGAAGAATCAAAAGCGCAAATCATGACCGTCCTCATCGCCTCCAGCTTCACTAAATCGCTCGACAAGCTCTCCGGGCAGGAACAGGCGCAGGCCAAGATCACTGCCTTCGACATTCAAAGCAACCCGGATAGTCCCGGGCTATCACTACACCGCGTCGATCGTTGCCGTGACCCGGATTTCTGGTCGGCGCGCGTCAACCGTGACCTCCGGATCATCCTGCACAAGCGCGGCGGCGATACGCTGCTCGCCTATGTCGGCCACCATGACGATGCCTACGACTGGGCTGCGCGGCGGCGGCTCGATACCCATCCGCGGACCGGAGCCGCCCAGATAGTCGAGATCCGCGAGACGGTCGAGGAGGTCGTGGTCCAGCGTTACGTCGAGGAGGCCATCAGGAGGCCACAACTCTTCGCCAGCGAAGGCGACGACACGCTGCTGGATTGGGGTGTGCCCGAGGATTGGCTGGAGACGGTGCGTCAGGCTACTGAGGATACGGTGCTCGACATCGCCGGGCACCTGCCGGAGGAGGCTCAACAGGCATTGCTCTCGGCTGCGGTGGGCGAGCGGCCCGAGGTTCGCGTCGCGCCTGAGGTCGATCCGTACATCCACCCTGACGCGCAGCGACGCTTCCGCATCATTGGAGATCAGGCCGAGCTTGCCGCCGCGCTCGATGCACCGTGGGACGACTGGGCGGTATTCCTGCACCCGGCTCAGCGCGAGTTCGTGGAGCGCGACTTCAATGGCCCTGCTCGCGTAACAGGCTCTGCCGGCACCGGCAAGACGGTCGTGGCGCTTCATCGTGCCGTACGGCTCGCGGAGAAGGACGAGGGCGCACGGGTCTTCGTCGCCACCTTCAATGCGGACCTGGCGAAGGGGCTGGCGACCAAGATCGGACGCCTGACTCAGCACCGGCCGGATGTCCGTGACCGGATAACCGTCGGCACACTGGCCGATTTCGCCCGTCGCCTGGCGGCCGAGCGGCTGGGTCACGTGAGTGTGGCGGAGCCTTCCGAGGTGGAGGCTCTGCTGGAGCAGGCGGCCAATGCGACGGGTTCGTCCATCGACCGGGACTTCCTGAAAGATGAATGGCGATTGATCGTCGACGCTTGGGACGTGCGTGATGCTGAAACTTACCGCGAGTTGCCCCGGCTGGGTCGAAAGGTGCGCATGGCATCGTCGCGCCGAGATGAGTTGTGGGCAATCTTCGCCGAAGTTCGGTCGGCGCTGGAGACTCAAGAAAAACTGACGGAGGCTGGGCTGATGCATCGCCTTCGCCGAGAGATGACGCCTTCACCCTTTACGCATGTCGTCGTGGATGAAGCGCAGGACATCTCGGTCCCCGAACTCCACCTTCTTGCTGCGCTGGTCGGTGATCGTCCAAACGGATTGTTCTTCGCTGGCGATATCGGGCAGCGCATCTTCCGCTCCGCCTTCCCGTGGAAATCTGCGGGAGTTGACATCCAAGGCCGGTCTCGGAGCCTGAAGGTGAACTATCGCACCTCGCACCAGATCCGTGTCAAATCGGATCTTCTTCTTCCGCCCCGTCTCCTCGAGGTGGATGGGGGCGAAGAGCGGCGCATCGGAGTTTCTTCGGTCTTTCACGGGCCATCGCCCCGGATCGAAACCTTCGACAGTCCGGAAGAGGAGATCGCTGCCGTTGGGGCCTGGATTGCCGATTGCGTCGGCGAAGGCACTTCCGCCGATACGATTGCAGTACTCGTGCGGTCCGAGGCCGAACTTGCACGCGCTCGGGCAGCAGTCGCGGCATCTGGCGATCCGGGCGTGCGCATCGGGTTGATGCACGACGCGAAGGGGCAGGAGTATCGTGCCGTGGCCGTCATGGCCTGCGACGCGGAGGTGTTGCCGCAAGAAGCCCGCCTGCTGTCAGTCAGCGATGAGGCCGCGCACAAGGAGGTCTACGATACCGAGCGCCATCTGCTCTATGTCGCCGCTACCCGTGCCCGGGACCGCTTGTGGCTATCGGCATGCGAACCAGCGTCGGAGTTCCTTGAAGATCTGATGGCGGGATAAGGTGCTTCTAACCGCAGAAACGGGAAGCCACGTGGAAGGTCGTTCCTGATAATAGTTTCCGGGTTCTTTCGGCCCATGTGCCGCGGCGTATGGCGTGAGACACACAATTGGGTGCCGTACGAGGAGGTCCGATACCGCACTAAACCCAGATCGTGCTGCACAAAGGACAAGCAGTGCCGATGCCGGCTCTGGACAAGTCCCTTTTCGGAAGATCAACGGTTTCAATCATTTCTTAGCCGGGCAGTCGTCCGCCCTTGACCGCGTCGTCGGACGCGGCCATCCATCACATAGCCGGAGTCCTGCCGAAAATTTCCGACCAACCGTGTGACACGACCGCGCGTGTAATGGAGAAATGCGAGCGACGTACCGGGAAGGGACTGAGTGGATAGATATGACGATTCTTGATGATGTATTCACTTCCGAAGACTTCGCCGTGGACGGTCGGCCGTTGCATGCGTATCGGCTAAGCGACGAGATGTATTCCAAGTTTGAGGCTGAGGTTCGCCGCAAGCTGCCACTGCGGAAATACCAATCTGCCTCTGCGCCATTCGTGCTATGGGCGTCCGAGCGATATCGGCGCGAATACGATGGTGGTAATCTGTCTTGGGAGTTCCTGACCGAGCCGCTGGCTACCCTCCTGCCGCAGGAAGATTTGCGCGAACTGACGCGCGCTGGTCTCAAGAAGCTCGGGCGTCCGGTCCGACGCGCGGATGGCGGAATGCAGTACCTGCGCACGATCGCTGCCGAAGGTGGCATCCCCGTCAGGCTTCTTAGCGGACAGGGGGGGTATCGCGCCGCCCTTGTCGGCCTCGTCGCCGACTTGGCGCGCTTGGGACTCGGTTGCCCGCGCGACGTCGCGCTCGGGTTCGCCTCGCGGCGCACTCTGCGTCTGCCGATGGGCTACCGGACCGAAGAATTTCGCGACCTCTTCGTCGATTTCGCAATGGAGATGCTTGAGCTGCGCGCCTTAGCGCCTACGGAGCTTCAGGTGCACGAAGTCGAGCCCTGGCTGGACAGTGTGAAGCCGGATTGGCGAGACACGCTTTCTCTGCGTCTGGACGGGGCCGCCGCACGCAGCCTACTGTCCGAAGCGGTTTCGGTCACGCGTCGGTCGGGCCTTGTGAACGACCCTTTCTGCCGGGTGCTTCATCGCGGTGCGGACGGTTCCTGGACGTCTTGGATCGAGATCGAAGACACGGCTGAGATCACGGCGGACTTAATTTCTTGTGTCGAACGCGACCGGCGGCGTTTGCGCCTCGCGCCGGTAGGACAACTTGCCTCGATTGCTCCGGATCTTTTGCTTGCGCTCGACCGTGACAGCGATGGCGATCCCTGGGTCTGCCGACGCATCAGCGCGCGGAGGACCGCGCGTTTCTCATTCGAGCTCGATATGGCAGCAGAGCTCGTCGCGATGGCGGATGGGCAGTTTCTCACCCGTGTGCGATTGGCGGGGGGCGACGCGGTCGAGCTTGGTGCAGGGCCTTCATTCTGGCGCGTGGCGGAGATGGGAGAGGACGGTGCACGGGCGTTAGCATTCGCCGGCAGCGCGTCCATTCAAACTCAGGATCCCCATGTGTGGCTCCTGACCTTGACCGACGCGAAGCCAGACTGTCAGGGCGATCTCTCAGCGGAGCCAGATGGCGGGATCGACGGGGGGCGCCTGTGGCGGCTTTCGGGAAAGGGCCGGGTGTTTGTCTCGGGGGGGAACGCCGCGATCAGCACAGGAGCGGACAAGGACGAACGCGAGGAAATCTATGCGATCGGTCCACTCGAATACCGTATCCTTGACGGGCGCGGCTCGCCGGTCCATCGGGGAATCCCGGCAATTCTGCACCGCCGGGCTGGGCGCGGCTTCCGTAACCTAAAATCGCGCGAAATTCGGCATCGTATCGAGCGGCATGGGGCTTGGTGTCCCGGTTTGCCGCCTTCCGACACGGTGGGGCGGGTGGAGTTTGCCGTGATAGAGGGCAATGGAATCGGTGCCCGCGTCGCGGCGCACGTCGTGCCAGAAGGCATCACTGTCCGGGACGTCGAGTGTAGCGACGCGGCGGCACGAAGGCTTCGATTCAATGGGTTGCCGCGAGGCTGGGGACTGCGCGTCGGCGAAGGTGCCGCGATAGCGGTGAATAGCATGGGCGTGGCCGAAGTCGTTCTGACCGCCGGGTCGGTTGCGCGTGGACGCGTGCCGCTTGTCCTTGCTGGCCCAGGCGGTGCGCCACCGTTGAACTGGACGCTCGAGTTGCCGTCGGCGCGTGGCGAGCTTCAGGATCTGGAAGGTGTAGTCCTTCTACGCAACCGCGACATTACGATGCAGAATCTGCGTGGCTGGCGGATCGTGCCCGCCGAAAATAGCGCGACGGAGCTGCGCGTCCGCCTTGAGGGGGCCACCGTCGGTATCAGCCCCGTCATTGGACGTGCTATTGCGACGGAACAGCCTCTTTCGGCCTTCCGACCTCTCTTCGAGGAGATGCTGGTGGCCGGTGGAGCTGATGCGGAGTTGCGGCTGCGGGCCATCTCGCATGGTTGGCAGTCGGCAAGACTGGTTCTGCGGCACGGTCTTGGCGAGACCCGGTTGGATGGGAGTACGGTCAAGGTGATGCGATGCCAGAGCCCCGTCTTCGACCCGAACTTGCGGATCGTTGCCGTCGACATGGACGATCCTTCGCGTGTGCAGGAGGCGAAGGCCCATGATCTCACCTGTCTGGGCGAAGGGCGCTGGTTCTTGCTCCCGCGCATGGGTGAGGTTCCGATGCGGCCCCCTCGACCATTCGTACAGCCCACTCCGGCGGAGGCGGTGGGCGCGAACGCAACGAGTCGTACGGTTCGGATCGCCCATTTTGCTGCAATCTTTCGCGAAGTAGCTATGGAGACCGATCTCTCGCAACTCGCGATGCTGGCGGGCGTGCTATTGGCGCATGGGGTGTCGCCGTCAGCACTTGATCAGGTGCATGCTTTGAGCGAAGTGCCCGAGGCCGCGGTGCGCCTTCTCATGCGGGTGCACCATTCTGAACTCGACGACATGCTGTCGCTCGAGTTACATGGTGGCCCCCGCTGGATGTTCGTGGCGCCAGATCTATGGGGGGCGGCCTTCCAACAGGAGGCGGAGATGTTGCGCGCGAACTTTGCGAGGATCCCCTCGCTAGCCGGTCGGGCAGAAGAAATCGTGCGTGAGACGATCACCGCCAGGGCCGCCGACATCTTGCGCCTGCGACCGGCGCTGTTGGGGCATGCAGTGCTGGGCCTGTCATATATGGATCCCCTTGCCGTGTCGGGTCTTGCCAAACATCTCGGCGAAATGCCTCCTGGGATTCAGAACCCCGAGCAAGCGCTGCTATTCTCGGCTGATGAGATGGTTCGTCGTAACGCCACCACAGCTCCGCGCCTTCATGATCTCGCAGTCAAGGACCGACCCGCAGGATTTTACCGCTTCGACGACGATCTGCGTGGGTTGATCGAAGCGCCGCTTTTCGTTGCAGAAGTTGCGTTTGGTCGACGCCCGCGACCGACGACCCGTCAGCGGGTTGAGCTATTGCAAGCCATCCAGACCGATACGGGTGCGTTTGAGACCGCCTTGCCAGCTGCTGTGGCCTGGCAGGCCTTGCGCGCCTGAATTTCAGGGGACAGCCATGAAAGACGACATTCACTTGCCTCACTCTGGTTACGCCGACATCCTCGCACGCGTGAACGACCGCGCCGCCGACGCCGTGATCGGCAAGAGTCGCGTTCGCTCAGCCGCGCTGCGCAAAGAACTCGCGCGTCGCCTGCACTGCGGGGCTGGCCATCCCGATGCCTTCGTCGCCGATCCGGTCTTCGAAGCCGCGCGCATTTGGGAAAGGGCGCATGTCTGTCTGGACGAACTCGCCGGCGGTTTGCTCGAAGAAGACCTCGTCGCAGCGCTCGACCGCAAGCATCTCGGCGATGGAAGCGAGAACAAGCGCCGCTGGCCGCGCCGTGGCGACGACGTCGCACCCTACCTCCACCAGTTGCGCGCGTGGGAGGCTGCTGACGCAGGACGCAGCTTCATGGTCACCAGTGGAACGGGTTCCGGCAAAACCGAATGCTTCATGATCCCTATGCTGAATGACCTCCTGCGACAGCATCGTCCCGGTCAATGCGGTGTTCAGGCCGTCGTGCTCTATCCACTCAACGCCTTGATCGACAGTCAGAAGGAGCGTCTGGGCGCATGGATGGATCCCCTCGCGAACCGTCTGTCCTACGCGCTCTACAACCGACACCTACCGGACAGCATCCCGGGTCCGAAACGGCGTGGGGCCGAAATCCGAGATCGCAAAACGCTGCGTGCCGATCCGCCTTCGCTTCTGGTGACCAACGTCACCATGCTGGAATACATGCTCATGCGCGCGCAGGACCGGCCGATCCTCGAGAAATCGCAGGGCACTTTGCGATGGATCGTTCTGGACGAGGCGCACAGCTATGTTGGTGCCCAAGCAGCCGAAATGGCGCTTCTGCTGCGACGGGTGCGTGAGGCTTTCGGCGTCGGGCCGCAGGACGTACGGCTGGCCGCCACCTCTGCGACCATCGGCGAGGGTGAAGAAGCGCGGGAGACACTGCGCAAGTTTCTCGCCGATCTTGCCGGTTTGGAGCCGTCGCAGGTCGAGGTGATCGAGGGGCAGGAGAGGGCGCCCGACTTGCCGCCCGTGGGCGACGATACGCCGCTCGACCCCGACTCGCTGCCCGGGGATGCGGGCGCGCTCTGGGATCGGTTGGCGGACCATCCGCGTCTGCGCGATATCCGTGGCCGCATGCGCGATGGCGGGATCGGACTCCGACAGGCCGGGTGCCTGCTCGGGCGCGACCCCAACGCACCTGAGGCTTCCGCTGGAACGCTACGCCTGCTCGAAGCCGCGGCGCAGGCGCGTGATCCGGCTACGGGAGTTACGCTGGCGCCTTGGCGGTTACATGTCTTCCACCGGGCACAAGGCGGCATTTGGACGTGCATCAACCCGGCTTGCCCCGATCGGGGCCAAGCCTTGGCAGAGGAAGGAACTGACTGGCCGTTCGGGCAGGTTCATCTCGTGGATCGGGAGTTCTGCACCTGCGGCGCGCCGGTTTTTGAGGTCAGCGCCTGCGACGAGTGCGGAGCGCCATGGCTGACCGCGGATGTTGTGAACGACGGGCCACAGCGGTACTTGCGTCCAGCTCAGGATCAAAGCGCCGATGACGAATACATCCTCGATGTCGAGCCGGACGAGAGCGAAGACGAAACAATCGACGCCCGCAGCGTGTCGGAACGCGTGCTTGTCGGGGCGGCTGCTCCTGGTTCACGCGATTTCCTACGTCTTGTCGATGGCGCGCTGTTCGAGTTGCCTGACGACGACCGGGTCGTGCCGCTCACGATCGTTGAGTCGGCAGAGCGCGGCTGCTGCGACCGTGCCGGCCACAAAGGTGTCACGGCGCGGCCGCAGCGGTTCGGAGCGCCTTTTCTGATGGGCAACTCGATGCCGCTGCTGATCGAGGCGTCGCAGCCGAACCTGTCCGATCGGCCCGTTCCCTTCGATGGACGGCGGCTCTTGTCCTTCACCGACAGTCGGCAGGGCACCGCGCGATTCTCTGCCAAGCTCCAACAGGAGGCCGAACGCACGCTGACACGCGCGATCGTCTACCATTCGGTGCAGGAAAGGTCCGGGGATCCGGCGAAGGCGGCGGAACTTCGTCTTGCCGTCGAGGCTCTTGAGCCTCTCGTTGTCGTAAATCCCGCCCTCGCTGGGACGCTCGACATGCAGCGGGCGGCGTTGCGCGAAGCGGAAGGCGGCTTAAAACCGGTGCCGTGGTCCGATATGGTGGAGCGGATCGCGCAGAACGAGGAATTTCGTAACTTCGCCCGCCCGGTCTGGCGGGACCGGCCGGCCAAGGGCGACAATGCGCTTGCCGAACATCCGACCGCACTTGCTGAACTGTTTCTTTACCGAGAGTTTTTCCGCCGGCCGCGCCTTCAGAATAATGCCGAGACAATGGGCCTCTCGCGACTACTGTTTCCGGGGCTTGTCGACCGCGCCCGATTGAAACAGCCTGAACCGCTGCGTGAGGCTGACCGAAACGAAGACGTCTGGGCGGACCTTTTGCATGCGGCAGTGGACACGGTGTTCCGCACTAACCTCGCCATTCGTCTGCCGGAGGACCCCGCCGATGTCCGGCACTGGATCTCACCGCGCAGCGCGCTCTCGGTCGTGATGGAACCCGGCCTGTCGAGGAATGACGTGTCCGGCGTGGCGAATCCGAAATTCTTTCCGCATGCGCACGGAGACGCTGCGCTTACCCGATTGGTTTACCGTTTGATCGGCGGCAGCCGCGATAGTTCCACCGATACGGAGCGCGCCAGCGCCGTCCTGGCCGCGATATGGGAGGCGCTGCGTCAGTCAAAGGCGATCGTGCAGGCGGCATCCGGGGCCTGGCGTCTTGACATGACGAAAGCCAGCATTTCTCCAGTTGAAACCGCATTCGAGTGCCCGGCTACCCGTCGTCTCTTGCCCTACGCCCCGGCAAACATTTCCTTGAACGCCGTTACCGACCCGGCCACCGTCCGAGCTGTGGATATGCCGGAGCTGCCGCTGGCCGCACCACAAGGCATTTCTGCCGACGAACGGTGCCATCTGCGCACGTGGTTGGCGACCGATACGCGAGTCGCGGCGCTGCGGCTGGACGGGCACTGGACAAACCTGCATGACCGAACGGCAGAGTTCGCGCCTTTCCTGCGTGCACAAGAACACTCTGCGCAGATCGACCGCCCGAGCCTGCAGATCTATGAAGAAGAGTTCAGGCGAGGCCAGATCAATGTCCTGAACTGTTCGACTACGATGGAGATGGGTGTCGATATCCCAGATGTTGGTCTGGTCGTGAACACAAACGTCCCGCCTTCGCCCGCAAATTACCGCCAGCGCATCGGCCGGGCCGGGCGGCGGGGTGAGCCTTGGGCATTGGCCTTCACATTTTGCAAGGACCTGCCGCTCGATAACATGATCTTCCGCGATCCGGCGCGACTTCTGAAGGCGCAGGTTGCGGCACCGCAGGTGCGGCTCGATTCAGCGATCCTCGTGCAGCGCCACGTGAATGCACTTTTGCTGGGGCTCTTCCTGCGGGAAGGCGGCGGCGTCAGTGTGAAGACGAACATGGCATCGTTCATGGGCGCCACGCCAGACCTTGAGACATTGTTCATGTCCGACAGCGTGGCGGACATGTTCCTCTTGGCTCTCAAGAGTGACTGGAGTGGCGCCGAGGCTGTAACCCGGGCGGTGAATGCCCTGGTGACGGGCACATGCCTTGCGGGCCATGATGGGCTCGTTGCGCGCACTGAATTGGATTTCGGGCGCATGCGCGATCGTTGGCGCGGCGAATACGAACAGTTATTGAAAGCCCAGGCAGCGTATCCCGAAACGGAACCGGCGCACGGGCTTTACCGTTACCGCGCGCGACGGATGCGGGAAGAGTTCATGATGACCGAGCTCGCTCGACGCGGCTTCACGCCTTCCTATGGATTTCCCGTCGATGTCGTATCCTTCGACCATGCCGGTCGCGACGGGGCCGAGGCCGGGCCATCGCGGGCGTTGGATATCGCGATAAGGGAGTATTCACCGGGATGCGAAGTGGTGATCGATGGGCTTGTGCACCGCTCGGAAGGCGTCCAGCCAACCTGGGGAAACCGTAACGACCCCAGCGCAGTCGAAGATCTGCGGACGCTTTTCACCTGTCCAAGATGCAACGTATTCGGAACGACACGCCAGGACGCAACGATATGCCCGCGCTGCGGATCTCCCGTTCAAAGGCAGGAATTGCTCCGACCGTCGGGATTCCTTGGCAGCCGAAAACCGCATAGCGCCTACGAACAGCTCGCATTCGTTCCGCCCGATCCGCCGCGTGTTTCTGCCGATCCCGAACCCTGGGTGACACTTCCCGATCCGGAAGTTGGACGTCACAGAACCGCTCGCGATGGTCGTGTGCTTGTCACGGCGTCGGGTGAGCATGGGCACGGATACGCAATCTGCATAGCCTGTGGCCGAGCGGAGGCGGAAGAGAGCGACAACAGCCCGGTGTTGCCACGTGGTTTGAGGGATCACTTTCCGCTGCAACGACTGCGTGACAACCCACGGCACGACGGCCGCTGCCCTGGCAACGACGAGGCCGCTCGCAAGATCCGCCGCCGCGTTCGGCTGGGCACCGAGATGGCGACCGACGTGTTCGAACTGCAACTCGACGCGCTTGCCAATACCGATGTGGGCAAGGCGCAGGCTGCGGCCGTGGCCGCGGCTTTGCGCGAGGCACTTGGCGCGCGCCTCGGCATCGATGCTGAGACAATGGGACTGGCGGTCGCGCCCAGCCTGCGTCCTGACGACGCCCGGCGAAGTTCGCTCTTTCTCTACGACAAGGCTTCGGGTGGGGCGGGCTTCGCCAGCGCAGCGGAACGAGACCTCCCGACACTCTTGCGAGACGCAGCGGGGCGTCTCGACTGCCCAGTGTCCTGCGAGAGTGGCTGCCCGGAATGCGTGCTTCGGCGCGACCTGCAGTTCGGTGGCAGGATGGATCGGCGCGGCGCCTTTCACCTTCTGCAGAACGAGATCCTGCCGCGGCTGGACTTGCCTGAAGCGCTGTGCCTCTTCGGGTCGCAGACGCGGCCCATCACGCTGCCGCTGGCGGATTGGGCAATACAACAGACGAACATGGGCGCGCTGGAACGGCTGACGCTATTCCTCACGGACCCGCCGTCGCGCTGGGACGTGGCCGAATGGCCTGCCGCGCGAGCGGCAATCGAAGCGGGCAGAGCAGGCGTACCGGTCGCCATCGCGCTGCGCTGGACTGATGTGCAGTCGCTGGAGATGTCGCAGAAGCTGGACCTCGTCCAGCTGGTTGCGCGCAGCGGTGCGACTATGCACGGTCTTGACGCGATGCCAACCGTCGGCGATGTGCCAGTCCTCGCGGAAGGGCGCTTGGCTGGTACCGACATCGCCATCGCGACGACGGAAAAAAACTCGGCTCATGTGGACCGATTCTGGGGGACAGTCGCAAGCGCGCCGGTACTGCGCGGACCCCACGTCGCAACCAAACTTTCGCCACCCCTGTCGCTGGAAAAGATCACCGTCTACGGCGAAGGCAATTCCGCACAGAAGGACGTAACGACAGAGCTCGATGGCCCAGTCGCTCAGTTCGGCGCGCGGCTGTGGAAGATCGTCCGCGCCCTTCGCCCGCAAGCTTTCGCGGACAGGCGCCGTATCGCGCATGTGACTTACAACGACCGGTATCTACGCGGCCCGCTGACCGCACGCCTGCTCTTCGAGGCGTGGCGCACCATGCCTCTGCGCGACGATGCGACACGGCTCGAGATCGTGTCCGAAGCGGTGGGGCAAGAGGGGCGGCCCGGTTATCTGCTCTGGCACAATTGGGAATCAGACGACCTGCGTCGAAATGTGCTCTCGGCCCTTTTCCCCGGCGCAGTCATCCGGCTCGGATCGAAGACCGATTGCGCCCACGCGAGGTTTCTAAGCCTGACTTTCGAAGATGGGGCGGAAATCGGAATCTTCTTCGACCAGGGTTTCGGTGCTTGGCGGGATGGATCCTCGCGACCTACGCGCATCGCGCATGATGCAATCGCTGAGGAACAGGCTCGGGTTCTGGCAAAGCTCCGTTTCGACATAAAGTTGCAGGACGAGGGCAAGTTCCCGTCACCGATCTGGGTGCGTTGGTGAACTTGCGCTGCGGGCACGAGATCACTGACAGTCAATAGCTCCTCGTCGCGCCAAACCTGATTCTGCAATTCCTCTGCCGAAGCTTGCCCGAACACCGACGCGACGCGGGTGAGGAGTGTAGCAAGTATTTTGCGTATCAAAGATGTGTCCCTCATGGCCAGTTCATTCGCTTCAATTACATCACGTAGATGGGTCCGACTGTTTCGATCGACAAACTCCTCAACGGATATCCCCGAAGCTCCCTGGAAAATAGCCTGAGTTCGACCTTGAGGGCGAGGTTGGCACTGGTGAGGATTTCCTCTGGCTACCTTCAGCCATTTATCGTGACGACGTGCCGGCACTTAAATGCTGTTCAGTCGGGTGTCGAAGGACCGCGGGGGTCGGGCGGCGTGATCAAGTTCCGAGTGAGCCACACGCCGGCCGGCGCCAAGCCGGCCTTTCATTCTTTCTGGATTCTTTCTCTTACTTTCTCTTATTTCAGTGCTCCGCAATGCTTTGATTCAAAACCCGAAATTGGAACGTGGGTCGGATTTCTCCGGACCTCAGGTCGGATTTTTCCGGGGGCAAGGTCGGATTCTTCCGGACCCAAGGTCGGATTCTTCCGGGGGAAAGGTCGGATTCCTCCGGGGGCCGGAAAAATCCGACCTTCATACCGGCCAGACGAGTCCGCTCTCCATTCCTGATCCGGGTTCATCCTCGGAATCTGCCTTCGCTTCGCTCCGCCGCTTTGGGCATACCCGGTCTGATCGCAGGGTTGATCGCAACCCTTTGCCCGATATCCGTGACAGGTCCCGGATTCAGGCCGCGCACTAGAGTGGCGCCGAATAGCAAGCTGCCAAAGTCGGGCCTCATCGGCGCTCCAAAAAAAAGTTTGGGGAGTTTGTCGGGATCCCCTTCGGGTCCTAGTTCCCCCGGACAATGATCGAGAAACCTGCTGACAGAGAACGCCTATGTGTATTCTTCGATGTGACCGATCGTGGTCTCACGGAGCTGCTGCGGGATTTGAAGATCCGCCCCATCGGTGGCCATGTGCAGTGGCCGGTGGTCTGGAAGTCGCTCGGGATCGGCCCAGATCAGGATCCGCTTTGCCACAAGGATCTCATGGCTCCTCTGATGACGGCGAAGAAGGTCGCCGCGTTCTGCGGAGTCACCAGCCGAACCGTCTATCGCTGGCAGAAGGGCCAGGGTCTTCCGCCCGGCCTGCCGCCAATGCCGACCGTGATCGACCTGTCGGTAGGTCGTCAGAATGCCCGGAAATCGCGCTGGCGGACGGCCGAGATCCGGGCCTGGCAGAACTGCGAACCACAGCCCGTCTATGCCCGCGCAACTCCGGTTTTCGGGTCGCTCAAGCCCACCAAATGACAAGGAAAGTCCCATGCAACTATCGTCCCTGATACACCATTTCCCGACAAGCGACATCGATATCAAGCAAGCGACGCTGATACACACTCCCGGCCAATTTCACCGGCGGCAACCGGGAAGGCGTGTGTATCGAAACCGCGTTTTGACGACGAAAACCGCGTTTTAGAGACACACGGGAGATCCCGATGCTACAGATGACAATTCAGCCCGCAGCCACCTGCATGACGTTGGCCACCGGACCGACTCTGGCCGATGTGGTGCTGCGCGTAAGGGACCGGATCCTCGCGGGCGAGCTGACCCAATCTACGGGCGACAGCTATATAGGTGCGATCAGGTCGCTCGGTGAGCGTCTGAACAAGCCCCTGCACATGATCGAGGCCACCCTCGAGAACCTGACGGGATTACTCCCGGAAAACGGCTTCGACCTGCTTCATGATTCCTCTAACATAGCCTATGATCTGAAGCGTCGCCGGGTGATGGCGGCGGTGAAGGATTTCGTCGGTCTGCATGCGGCGCAGAAGAAATTGCGGGACCTTCGAGATGACTGGAACGAACTCTTCGATGTGCTCGTGCCACTTGCGGAGGGGAAGTCGGGCGCGTGGGCATGGCATCCGCTGAAGCTCGCCGCCCTCAGAGCCTTCGCGTTGGTAGCCAGGGCACACGGTTGGCAGCCCCGCGATCTGAACGCCGCGCGGGCGCAGGTGATCGACGACAGCTATGGGGGCAACAAACGTGCCGCCAACCGCACCTGTCTGAAACGGCTCGACGAGATCCGGAGGTTTCCAGAGGCCTTGGGTTTGCTGCCAAACGAGCCGATCGGGTTCGACGCAAGCCATCGTCGAGAGATCAAATCCGGGTTTCCAGTCGCGTTCGAAACGATGTTCATGCCGTGGATCGACGCGATAACGAAGAGCGGCTGGGATCCGGTATCCCAGAGCTTCAGCGACGACCATGTGGGGCATGCCCATGTCCTGCGCGCCGCGCTCCGTTGCTACATTCGGATCGCGCTGGACCTCGGCCGGATTGCCCCCGATGTCGGGGACATCCTGCCGACGCTCGCCTGCCGTGAGACGCAGCGTCTGGTGGCCGGCGAGATGTTCGCCCGGCACAGCCGGACCAAATCTGACGGCCATCTCGAGAAGCGCACGAGCCGGAAATATCTCAAGGGCGTTCGGCAAGTGCTGAGCCATCTTGGGTGTGACGTTTCCTTGCTCGACCAGATCCTCGCCAACAACAAGGACGCCCGCGCGGGCGTCACGGCCGAGAAGCGGATGACGCTGAAGAACCGGCGCTTTTGCGAAGCCCTCGTGAACCGGCCGGATCTGCGGCGGCGGTTCCTCTTCTCCTACCAGACATTGCGCAGGGCGGCCGAGAGCATCCTTTCCCGTGCCCGGGGCGCTGGACACGATCTGACGAAACACGAAATGGCGCGGGTCCGCATGCTTGGTGCCTGCGCCTGCTTTGCCGCGATCGAAATCGGCGGGGCGCCGATCCGGGTCAGGAACGCCATGGGTCTGACCTGCATCGGCGACGACGCCCAGATCAGAATCCCGGGGAAAGGCAATAAGCCGATCACAGTCCATATTCCTGCGGAGCTCACGAAGAACGATGTCGCGATCGAGTTCCCGATCCGCTGGAACCGGCACGGCTGCCATGACACGATCCGGTGGTACCTGACGGAAATCCGGCCGCTCTTTCCGCACACGGACGGCAGTATTTATCTCTTCCCCGCTGTGAGAGCGCCCGGGCGGCCAATGGCCCCGGGAGATTTCGCCGATACGTTCTGCGACCTGATGCGCACGGTTGTCGATCTTCCGATGACCCCGCACCAGATGCGGCACGGCCAGACATCGCTTCTGCTGAACGCGCATCCCGAGGAGATCGAGGTGATCGCGAAGAGGATCGATGACAAGGCCGAGACATTGCGCGCCTTTTACGGCTGGCTCGACGCGATGCGTCTCGTCGAACGCGGCCAGGACCTGCTCGTGGGGCTGATGGATGACTGATCGCAAATATGACACGCGGTCGCGTGAGGAGATTCTCGCAGCGGCGCGTCTCGCACCGTATCTAAACACGTCGAACATTGATGCGATTGGGTTGCGCGAATTGCGCACCCTGGACGCCTTCCTTATCTGGGCCGAGAACACGGGCGTTCAGGTTCCCTCGACATCAGACTTCCTCGCCTTCTCGGCCGGTACCGGGTCGGCGCGGCAACTCGAAAACTTGCGCACGGCATTCGACAGGATCGCGCCCGTCGGGGCCGCGATCCGGCAAACGGTTCGGGACGCGATCCGTATGAAAAGACCGCGCAGTCGGGTCTGCGATCAACGGCCGCGCGACGAGATCGTCGCCGCCGCGCATTTTGCGCCGTACCGCCACCTGTCAGCGCTCGAGAAGGTGGCACTTGAGGATCTGCGGGTGCTCGACAGGTTTCTGATCTACGCGGAGGCGCGACGCATCGAGATACCCACTGTCGAGGACTTCCTGCGCTTCACCGGCGACAAGGGGTCGAGCCGCCGCCTGAGGAACTTGAAAACTGCATTGGATGCGCTCCTGCCGGGCAGCCCGGCCGTGCTTCAGACGTTGCAGGAAGCAATCCGGAGGAAGTCGCCTGCGGGATACGCAAAGCCGTCCAAGCCGCGTCCGAAGCCGGGCAGCCGAGTGTCGCTGAGTGACCTCCCGGTTGACTGGCAGGATGCTCTGTCCGCCATGCATCGCGGCGAGCACGCGGGCGGTCTGCGGCCCCCGGCGGAGAGCACGCTTCGGAGCATGGAGGACGTGCTCCGCGAATACGCTCATGTCATGGTGGAGGCGGGTCTTCCGGTTGCCATCACCATCGACGGGATCCGCCGATTTGAAACAGCCCGGGCCGCGCGCGCGGCCGGGCGGGTGGCAAAGAATTACCAGGACCAGGGCAACCGTCCCGCGACTCGACACACCGCGATTCAGCGCATCCGCGCCTTCGCCGAACGTCTTGGTCTCGAGCCGCTCGTCCTCTCGGCGCTCCGGGCGCACGAGAACGGCTTGCGCCGGGATCTCGGCCGGGTCGTGCCGCTAAAGTTCGGCCAGCTCGACCGCTTGCCCGACCTCACGACAACGTGGCGTCTTGCCGTCAATTTGCGCGAGGCCAGCACTCGAGCCAGACGGCGCCAGACCCGTCTTCGATTGCTGAACGAGGCCGCGATCCTCGCGCTCTGGACATTGTTGCCGCTGCGCTTGCGTGACGGCCAACTGCGCTGGGGCGCGGATATCGACTGGACCGGAGCGGGCTATCGTATCGATATCGACACCCGTAAGGCGGACGTCGCGCTCCAGGGACGCCTGCACGCGATCCTGACGCCATTTCTCGATTCGCTGGTCCTCAACGGAATGGACCCGGCCTATCTCGATGCCCTGCGTGAACAGGCAATGGCACAGGAACTGCCGTTGTTCCGCGGCACGGCCGGAAAGATGTTGGCCCGTGGCTACCCGTCAACGGTCTGGGCGAAACACATGGGATCCGGCGCGCATATCGCACGCGCGCGCGTGCACACGGAGCTCGGCCGGCTGGGCCCGGAGGGCGTGAGCGCCGCGCTGGCGCTCTGCGCCCAATCCGACCCGCGCTCGGAGTTCTTCTATCAGGGCGAGGCGGTCCGGCATGCGCAAATCGCGCGCGGCCAGGATCTCATGGAGGCTCTGCTCGACGTTGCAGCGGACAACAGTGAAGGATCGACATGCAGGGCACCGCGCGATTTGTGATGTTGAAGTCGTTCTCATACTCGGCGCTCTTCTGGCTGAGAGCGCCGGGTATGAGAACAACCAGAGGTCAAAGAGGTGACCTGACCAGAATTCGGGAGACAACCCCTGCAGGGGGTTCTTGACGCGGCTCATGTCGAGTCCGCGCATCGAGAAAGGAAATCTTCGATGCATCAAGACACACGATTGCGCGCCCTGCACCGGCACGCGAACATCGCCGACGCATTCGCCGCATGGCTGCACGACCATGCCAACGACTTGCTCGATGCCGTTGGCCTCCTGGGCGGCCGGAGATAGGTCGCGCGAACCGAAGCGCTCATCCGAGCCATCCGGAAAGGGACGGCACCCGCAGATCATCTCGTCGATCTCAAGGCGGTCAGCAGGCTTCTTCATCTCGACTATTGCGACCGCCCCGGGAGCGAGGAAGAACTGCGGTTCACGGAGATCCATCCGGATGATCCTCGCGCCGACAATGCGCGTGTGTGCGCGGAAGCGCTGGATCGCGGCATCACGGCCATCGAAGGGCTGCAGCGAACTGCTGCAATCCGGCTGCGGGAGGCGGTGTGATGGAGAGTCTCGAAGAAAACCTCGTCATCGCGAGGTCGCTGGCGGTCCAGGCCGCGCGTTGGCTCGTCCTGATCCGCTTTCAGTTTCGCCCAGGCGCGCCTGTGTTTTCAGCTGGAATCTCGACCTATGGCGAAATGCTCAATCCGTCCGGGGCGGATGATAAGTGCAACGCCGCCTGCGCGCATCTATTGCCAGCCGTGGAACGACAGGCGGTCATCGAAGGCTGGAAAGGGGAGGAAGAGCGCCTGATGCGCCGTGCCGAAGACCCATTCGGGCTCGAGTGGCGCACGACCGAACGCGGCGCCATCCTCGAAACCGCCGCGGAGCTTCTGCGCGCCGCACTCAGCAGGTATCAAGACGCTGGGTTTCCCGGCGGCAGATGAAGCTACTTTAGCGGTGGCGGGACACGGGCCTGCCGCCGTTTCCACGTTCAGAATATCGATCTCTTTCCAGGGCGCGGCTGATTATCCGCTCTGGCGAGAACCGGCCAATATCCGCGTCCGACCGGCTTGGACGACAATTCATCCATCCCGAAAAGGAGATATCGTGATGTCAGGTCATTCGCCCGACAGCCGGTTTGCCGGCTTCATGACACTGGATTTCGAGGCGTCCAGCCTTGGTCCAGCAAGCTGGCCTGTCGAAATAGGATTGTCCTGGATTGCGAGCACAGGTCGTGTGGCGACTTGGTCATCTCTCGTCCGCCCGCATGGGACCTGGTCGATGGATGAGTGGTCGGAACAGAGCGCCCTTGTTCACGGCATCTCGCTCGACGAACTGGCGTCGGCTCCTGAGGCGGAGGCTGTCGCGGCTGAAACTCTGGCTCTGTGCGAAAGATGCATCACTGTGTCCGATGCGCCGGAATTCGACCAGCACTGGCTCGACGCTCTCCTCGAAACCATCGGGATGGCGGGCGCGATCACGGTCCGTGACTACGACGTCGCGACATTCTCCGCGTTCGAAGGCGATCATCGTCTCGAGCGAGTCTACGAGTATCTCTCACGGCACTCGGCGCCGCACCGCGCCGGACCTGACAGCAGGCGTCTCGCCGCTGCTTGGGCTGCGGCAGCGAGGTAGTAGTTCCCCGAGAAATGCGGTCGGCGCAGCACGAACGAAATTGTGGACCAGTTTTCATGTCTGGACGTCCGCAACGCCTGCAAGGTGATCAGATCTCGGACAACCCAGCATGAGAAGATAGTCGAGAGCCTTTTGCTTGATCGGATCGGCCATCCGTCTTGGTTGTCTGCCTCGAAGGGCGTCGTAGAGGGAACGAGCGGCCCGATCCATGGGTAGACAGATGGCGCCAACTTGACCGACGGCGTCATCCCCAGGACTGTCGAAGATCGTAACCTGGAGTTCCGGTTCGTCTCCACCCGTGCTGGAGAGCTCGAAAGACGCGGCACTGCCATCGCCAGCCAAAACAACCTGAACCTCGACCTGCGGTTCCGCGAGAAGTTCGGAACCGACGATTATCGGGAAGCCATGCTGTTCAGAAAACGCTACACAGAGTTTGAAATCGACCTGGTCAATCTCCTTCTTGAGATCTTCCGCACTATGGGACGTGTAGTGGATATTCAGGATCGAACCACTGCTATGGCCGGCAATCGCCTGGCGCTTGCCGTCCGTCGTGCCTGCCTTGCTGAGTGAGGTCGAAAGGGTCTTGCGAAGAGCATAGAGATCCTCGTTCCAGTCCTTGATACTTAGGTTCCGGAACAAGGTCGCGCATCGCTTGCTGAAGATGTCGCTCAGCTGATTGACGGCCGCGTTTTGAACGATTTCAGGGAATAGCGGCGCCAAGGGTCCACCGGGCAGGCCGCGTGCCCATTCGACGAAACCGAGCCGCAAGATCAGATCAGGCACCGGAATATAGCGTTTGGCGCTGCTGGTCTTGCCGTCATCTTCGAACTCGATATTGAGCGCAAAGCAGAACGTACCGTCACGAAGAACAACACCCGATTTGTTAAGCCGCAAAAGCTCTTCAATCCGCGACCCGATCGTCATCAGGATCAACGGAACCCAGTAGAGCGCGTCTCGGACGATGACACGGCCGGGCCTCCACCGTCGATGCCTCGAGAAACATCCGGTGTAATGCGGCGACAGGAGGAGTTTCTGAAGCCGCTCCTTCGACCAGCATTCTCGGGTCTTGGGCATGGTGTGGTGGAAATTGAGATCTTCCGTGGGCCGCGCGTCACGCATCAGAACGGACAGTTCCTTGTCCGTCATGAAACGGCACTCGCCCCGGTAGCCGAGATGTTTGGCCGCCGCCTTGAATATCCCCCTCAACCGGTTGAGGTGGTGCTGCGTATTGATCGGGGTCTGACGGGGAACGAGAAGTGCCCGCAACTGCGACCGCTTCTCGAGCTCCGAGATATCCGTGCGCGCCGCCATCATGTCGAGATGAGCGCGATCGTTCTCGTCGGCTTGCCGGATCTCCTCGAATTTGGACAGCACGTCACCGTCCTTGCGGAACCTGTTCTTCCCGTGCTTCTTGCCGTGATTGCGCGGAAGCCTGAAGATGAAGGTCATCAGCTTTTTCACCTTGTCCGCGTCGATGGTGTGCAGTGACACATCCCCGAGGAATTCGAGGGCGATCCTTCCGGTCGCGGCATACTTGTTGCGCATGTCCGACGTTGTCGCGTGTTCAAGGGCACAGGAGATCGCGCGGCCAAGCGTCAGCGGGGCTTCGCGCACCTTGCCAAGATCGCCGGAGAGATGATCCTCGATGAGGTCTTCGGCTGCGTCGGCGATATCCTCGCCATCCTCGACGCTGGCCTCGGCTTCTTTCAGGGCGCGGAGCTTGGCGATGGCCTGGCGTCCCAGGGCGCCCTGAAGCGGCGCCTCAAGCGCAATGGCGAGCCGCTCGGCGGCGGAGACGACCCGGGCCCCGACGGGGCCGAAATCCCGCAACCGGGCGGCGTTCTTCAGTTCGGCGATCTCCGCTTCCAGGGCCGCGATGCGGTGCTCCACGTCTGCGTGCGTCCTTGGCACCTGGACGTCCAGGCTGTCGATGATCCTGCCGAGTTCGGTCCGCACGACCTCGTCGAGGATCGCCTGCACCTCCTCCGGGCTCAGGTCTTTCTGTCTGTCTTTCATGATCTCGCGCTCAGCTGTCTCGATGGCGACGAGCAGCGCGGCGGCACGTTTCATCGCTTCGCGCGGAAAGTGGGTCCGCAGCGAAAAACAGAGGAACGATTTGCCGCCGATTTTCCGGATGCGGGCCGGCGACCGGCGTCGAAAATAGAAGACCGGGCCGCGCCGGAGCAGATAGAGACCGGGGCCGCGGCGACCGATCGCGGACCCGGATTTGGTGGTTCGGGTGGCGGTGTGTGTCACAGCTTGTGTCACACGATGTGTCACAGTTGCGGTGGCCTGTGATTCAGGCGGCATCACCGGGGCGTGAAAGCCCTTATTTTCTTGGGTTTCTGGAAGCATGTGGCTGGGGCGGTAGGATTCGAACCTACGGTACACGGTACCAAAAACCGATGCCTTACCACTTGGCCACGCCCCAACTGCGCGGGTTATTACCCAAGCCTCCTCGGGGCCGCAAGTCAAAAACGAGGTCTGGCGGCGTTGCGCGCCGGCGGCGGTAGCGGTAGTCCGGCTGCGATGGAACAGGTCGATATCATGGTTATCGGAGCGGGCGCGGCGGGCATGATGTGCGCCGTCGAGGCGGCGCGGCGGGGGCGGCGTGTGATCGTTCTGGACCATGCGAAGGCGCCGGGCGAGAAGATCAGGATTTCGGGTGGTGGGCGGTGCAACTTCACCAATATCTGGACGGAGCCGGGGTGTTTCCTGTCGGCAAATCCGCGCTTTGCCATCTCGGCACTCAGCCGGTTCACGCCGCAGGATTTCATCGCGCGCGTCGATGCCGCGGGCATCGCCTGGCACGAGAAGACGCTCGGGCAGCTTTTCTGTGACGGCTCGGCACGGCAGATCGTGGCGATGCTGACAGACCAAATGGCCGAAGCCGGTGCGACGCTGCGGCTGGGCGTTTCAGTGAAGCGCGTCGCAAATGACAGCGGATTCCGGGTCGAGACCGACGGCGGCGTGTTCAGGCCAGAAAGGCTGGTTCTGGCGACCGGGGGCAAGTCGATCCCGAAGATGGGGGCGACGGGATTTGCCTATGACGTTGCGCGGCAGTTCGGGCTGCCGGTGACTGAGACCCGCCCGGGTCTTGTCCCGTTCACGTTCGCTGAACAGGAGCTTGCCCGGATGCGCCCGCTTGCCGGTGTCAGCGTGCGGGCGCGCACGACTTTCGGAGGCGCGAGCTTCGAGGAAGGTCTCCTGTTCACTCATCGGGGGCTTTCGGGGCCGTCGATCCTCCAGATCAGTTCGTTCTGGCTTGAGGGGCATGAGGTCGGCATTGACCTCTGCCCAGGTGAGGATGTCGCAGCGCTTCTGACCGCCGAGCGACAGGTCGCCGGACGCGTCCAGGTGCAGACGGCCCTGTCCCGCCACCTGCCGGAGAGACTTGCCGGCTTCATCCTTCAGGTTTGCGGGATCTCGGGCCGCCTTGCCGACCAGTCGAACGCGGCCATCGGGCGACTGGGCGACGCGGTTCATCGCTGGAACGCGCGGCCCGTCGGGACGGAGGGCTATCGGACCGCCGAGGTAACTGTCGGCGGGGTCGATACCGCGGCGCTTGATGCGCGCACCATGGAGGCGAAGGCTGTGCCCGGGCTTTATGTGATCGGTGAGGCCGTCGATGTCACCGGTTGGCTCGGCGGCTACAACTTCCAGTGGGCCTGGGCCTCGGGCTGGGCGGCCGGGCAGGTGGTTTGAGATGGATCAGACCCGGACCGGATCTGCCTTGGCGATGCGGTCTAGCGCCATCAACGTGCCGAGAAGTCGCGGCATCTCATCGAGTGGGATCATGTTCGGCCCGTCGCTGGGCGCATTGTCCGGGTTCTCGTGTGTTTCAATGAATACTCCGGCGATGCCAAGGCTGACGGCGGCGCGGGCCATTGCGGGTGCGAATTCGCGCTGGCCACCCGACGACGCGCCAAGCCCGCCGGGTTGCTGGACCGAATGGGTGGCGTCCATGATCACCGGATAACCCGTCTTCGCCATGATTGGCAGCGACCGCATGTCGGCGACGAGCGTGTTATAGCCAAAGGATGCGCCGCGTTCGGTCAGAAGAATGCGCTCGTTTCCGGTGCTGGCGACCTTGGCGGCGACGTTGGCCATGTCCCAGGGGGCGAGGAACTGGCCTTTCTTGATGTTGACGACACAGCCGGTTTCGCCCGCGGCGAGCAAAAGGTCGGTCTGGCGGCAAAGGAAGGCCGGAATCTGGATGACATCAACGGCTTGGGCGGCAATGCGGGCCTGTTCGGCATCATGGACATCGGTCAGGACCGGGATGCCTATCGACGTTCTGAGATCGGCAAGCACGGTGAGACCGGCGTCGATCCCCAACCCCCGCACGCCTGCGAGCGAACTGCGATTTGCCTTGTCATAGCTGGCCTTGAACACATATCGCGCGCCGACCGCCGCGCAGGCTTCGGCGATGCGCCCGGCGATCATCTGGGCGTGACCCGCGCTTTCAAGCTGGCACGGGCCGGCGATCACGGTGAGTGGCAGGTCGTTCCCGACGCGCAGCGGTCCGACGGCGACCTCTTTCATGGCGATCATCGTCGCCCCCTCATGCGGTCACCTGTTCGCGCAGGATCGACGCGGTCAGCGACAGAAGAAGGTAGATGCCCCCGAACACGAGGAACGCCAGAAGCGTATCCTCGAAGGCCTTGGGGTAGGTGGGCTCGTCAGGGGCGGTCGGGCTTACGCCGACCGACAGATACCGGACCTGGCGGTTTGCCTCGATCCGCGCGACTTCAAGCTGCTGCAGGGCCTGGCTCAGCATGAGTTGACGCGTTTCGAGGTCGGCTTCGGCGATGCGCAGCTGGCCTGTCACTTGTGCCAGCGAGGTGGAGTCGGACGTGGTTTCCGTCAGCGGTGCCCGCAGTTGGGCGATCAGCGTTTCAAGGCGCTGCACGTCGCCTTCGACCCCGGCAACCCGCGCCTGGTTCGGGCTTGCATTGTCCAGCAATTGCTGAAGTTCCAGCCGTTTCTTCTGCAACTGGACTTCGAACGTGCCGACCTGGCCCATGACCGAACTGGTCTCTGACATGGGATCGAGAACGCCGAGCTTTTCCTGCAAGTCGAGAATGCGCTGCTGGGCGGCGCTGACCTTTCTTTCGGTGTCCTCATAGCTGTCGCGGGCGCCCTGCATCTGATCGGCGCGAAGGCGGCGGGTCAGATCATCGACCTGTTCTTCGGCGTAGCCGATCAGTGCCTCGGAAAACTTCTGGCTGACCTCGGGGTCGGCGGCGATCACCTCCATCTTGATGATGCCTTCAGTGGGGTCGAAGCCGATCTTCACATTGCGGCGGAATATCTTGTAGGCGGCCTCGTTCGTGGCGTTGGGCGCCAGGCGCTGGATCGGGTCGATGTGAGGCTGGCTGAAATGCGCCTTGAAGCCGAGATCCTTGTCCAGGCGCAGCATCGCGTCGCGCGATTGCAGATAGCTCTGGACGGTGATCGAGTCCTGCGACGTCGCGAACTGCGTGCCACGGAAGAGCGATCCGATACCGGCGGCCTGGGACTCCGCCTGTTGAATCAGGAACTCGCTTTTCGTTGCGTAAAGCGGCGTCGCGAGCGCATGGAAATACCATCCGGCAGCAAGTGTGGGCAGCATGACGAAAACCGCGAGCCGCACCATCAGCATCGTGAAATTCCGCCGTCGGCGGCGCACGATATCACGCTGTATCTGCATGATCTCATGCGCGCGCTCGCCTTCGGTCAGAGGCGCGGGCGCCGGAAGTTTCGGACCTGGATCAAGCGCTCTCGGCAGTTGAGCGTTTTCCTGTCCGGGCTTGCCGGTGGGCTTGACAAGCTCAAGCACCTGCGAGGGCTGGAACGGGTCGATGCCCTTGAGCCTGAGCAACCGGACCGCGTCATAGTCCGATGCGGCGCTGAGACCGTGTTTCACCGCGACCCGCCGCGCCATGCGCAACTGCCGACCGCTCAGGCCTTCGGCCTTGATCGCGTCGATGGCGGCGGTGGCGGGGCCGAGCTCGCGCTCCTGCGCGGCCTGCGCTGCCGCCGACGTGGGGTAAGGCTCCGATCCGAACCCGTCCTCGGTGCCGATCGCGAAGGGCATGTCCGAAGACGCGCCGGACGCCGCCGAAGTGGCGGGTTGCGTCGTCTCCCTTCGGATGCGGAACCTTGTGGCCTTAGGCGGTGTAGTCATAAAGCCGTTTCGCCTCTTCCAGTGTGTCGAACAGATGGAGTTTGCCGTCGCGCAGGACTGCGGCGGAGCGGCAGAACTTCTCCAGTGTCGAGGGTTGATGGGATACGATCACGACGGTGGCGTTCTGCAACCGGTCGCGCAGGATCGTGCCTGCCTTGCGGTTGAATTCGACGTCGCTTGAGGCGGGCATGCCTTCGTCGATGAGGTAGATGTCGAATTCCAGCGCCAGAAGCAATGAGAAGGTAAAGCGTGACCGCATCCCGGAACTGTAGGTGCCGACCGGCATGTCGAAATACTCGTCTATGTTGGTCAGCCAACGGCTGAACGCCTCCACATAGTCGGGATCAAGGCCGTAAAGGCGGGCGATGAAGCGGCAGTTTTCGCGCGCGGTGTGCTTGGCGACGACCCCACCCATGAATCCGAGCGGAAACGACACCCGGCAGCGTCTGCGTACCGATCCTTCGTCGGGCTTCTCCAGTCCCGCCATCATGTTGATGATCGTGGTCTTTCCGGTGCCGTTCGGAGCGAGGATGCCAAGGGAATTGCCGCGCTCGATACGAAACGATGCGCGGTCAAGGATCACCTTGCGCTGCTTGCCCGTCCAGAAAGACTTGCTCACGTTGTCGAATTCGAGCATCGATTTGCCCCGGCGCTGCTCGGCCTGCCTGCCCCGTCCCTAAGACGGATTTGTTAACATCGGCGTTATGCCCGCATTTTGCCGATATTATGGCGGAAGCGTCCACGACTTTACAACGACCTTCCGGCAGTTTGCGACGCGGGTGTGGCAATCGGCTTTCAGATTTCATCAACCGCCCCCGCCGGACTCTGCGGTCGGCGCGTTTCGAACCTCGTCCGGGACTCCCGCAAGGGTGCGCAAATGATCCGGTTCCGACCCGCCGCGGCGCGGGTTTCCAAAAAAGTTGCGCCTCATGTCCTGAAACTTTAGGTAGGTTCTGCAACCGGAGGAAATCCTCCGATCCGGCGCCGTTCAAAGCCGGTGAAAGACGGGGAGAGACTTGCGGTACTTCGGCCTGATCATCGTTCTCCTGGGGCTCTGGCTCCTCCTCTCGGGTATTTATGAGCCGCTGATCATCGCTTTCGGCGTCCTCTCGGTGCTTGCGGCCACCTTCGTCGTGTCGCGGATGGACGGCACGGATGACGACCGGGTCGATCTGCGGCTCAGGCCGTTGGCGACGATCAACTACGTCGCGTGGCTTCTGGTCGAGATCGCAAAGGCGAACTGGAACGTTACGAAGATCATCCTGTCACCCAGAATGCCGATCCGGCAGCACCTGTTTTCGGTGCCGTTCACGCAGAAATCCGACTTGGCGCAGGTTATCTTCGCAAACTCCATCACCTTGACGCCGGGAACAATCACCGTCGAGACGGAAGAGGGGGACTTCCTAGTGCATGCCGTCGCTTACTCCGATGGCGACATGGACGCGCTGGCCGAAATGGACCGGCGCGTAACGTCGATCGAGATGGATGCGCCGGCATGATGTTCGCCGGGGCAGCCATCGCCGTCTTGGTATCCATGCTTCTGGTGCTGTTCAGGCTTTTCGCCGGGCCGACGCTTTATGACCGGGTTCTGGCCGTCAATTCTTTTGGCACCCACACGGTGTTGCTCATCGGGGTCATGGGTTTTCTGTCCGAGCGACCGGATTTCCTTGATATCGCCCTGCTCTACGCCCTGATCAATTTCGTCGGCACGATAGCGATCCTCAAGTACTTCCGCTATCGCGCCATCGGCGATGTCGGGCAACGTTATCCCAAGAAACGGGCGGAGCCTTGAGCATGCTTGAGGCCCTTTTCTCCGTCATGAGCTGGATACTCATCGTTTCCGGGGCATTCTTCACCATCGTGGGGGCTTTCGGCATCTGGCGGTTTCCCGATTTCTGGTCGCGCCTGCATGCAGCCTCGATCACGGATTCCGCCGGCGTCATACTTCTTCTGGCCGGGATGGCTGTGCATGCGGGCCCGACGCTGGTGACGGTCAAGTTGATCATCATTGGCGTATTCCTGTTCATCACGGGGCCGACGGCCACCCATGCGGTAGCGAATGCCGCGCTGGTGTCGGGGCTTCGACCGAAAGAGGCGAAGGGTTTGAAATCGGCGCTGAATGAGCCGAAGATCAAGGCCAAGCCCAAGGCCGCGCGAAAGAAACGCAAGTGATGGCAGGTGTCCGATAGAAACCCTAATTGACATTGCCCTTTTCACGCTCCTGGTCGTGACCGCGATCGCCGTTGTGCGAACGAAGCACCTGTTCGCGGTAGCGATGCTGTCGGGCGTGTTCAGCCTTCTGTCCGCGCTGCTCTTTGTGGTGCTCGACGCAGTCGACGTCGCCTTCACCGAGGCCGCCGTCGGGGCGGGAATCTCCACGGTGCTGATGCTTGGCACGCTTGCCCTGACAGCGCGGGTGGAGAAACCCGCGGCGCACTCGCCTACGCTGCCGCTGTTCGTCGTGTTCGTGACCGGCGCTGCGTTGATCTACGGCACGATGGACATGCCCAATTTTGGCTCGCCGGATGCGCCGGCCAACACCCATGTCGCGCCGGACTACCTTGAACGCAGCCCGCACGAGATCGGCGTGCCCAACGTTGTGACCGCAATCCTCGCCAGCTACCGGGGATACGATACGCTTGGTGAAACCGCGGTCGTCTTCACCGCCGGCATCGGTGTGCTTCTCCTGCTCAGCGGCCTGCGCCGTCGTCGAGAAGACGAGGATGACGCCGCCGAAACCAAGGATGGGAAGGCCTGATGCGGCATCACCTCATTCTGCGGGTCGTGACCAAGCTTCTCGTCGGCACCATCATCCTGTTTGCGTTCTATGTGCAGTTCCACGGCGACTATTCGCCTGGCGGCGGCTTTCAGGCCGGCGTGATCATGGCGGTGGCCTTCATCCTTTACGGAATCGTCTTCAGCTTGCGCAAGGCGCAGCAGGTGATGCCCGCATGGTTCGTGCACAAGATGGTGGCGCTCGGGGTCCTGATCTATGCCGGAACCGGCATCGTCAGCCTGTTCATGGGCTACGCCTATCTCGATTACGACGCGCTCAGCCCGCACCATCCCGAGCACGGGCAGCACTACGGCATCCTTGCCGTCGAACTCGGCGTCGGCATCACAGTTACCGGCGTCATGATCGCGATCTACTACGCCTTCGCGGCGCGCCCCCCGAGCATCAGCGACGAGGAGTGGTGATGGGCGAGGAATTCACACTCGACTTCATCGTCGGCCATATGAACTACTGGCTGTTCACGGTCCTGATGATGACAGGTCTCTATGTCGTTGTGGCCAAGGGCAACCTGGTCAAGAAGATCGTCGGTCTCAACATGTTCCAAACCTCGGTCTTCATGCTCTACATCTCGATGGGCAAGGTCGAGGGCGGCACCGCGCCGATCTTTCCGGCCGACATGAAGATCGACCCTGCGGTGGTCTACAGCAACCCTCTGCCACACGTCCTGATCCTGACCGCGATCGTCGTCGGCGTCGCCACCACGGCGCTGGGACTGGCGCTGATCGTGCGGATACGCGAAGAGTACGGCACCATCGAAGAGGATCAGATCCTCAGACTTGAAAAGGCGCTGGCGCGCGCCGAAGAACGGCTGCATGGCGACTCCATGGGTGGTCGGGCATAGGGCGGGCAGACAGGAAATGGCAACCGACACCTCGCACCACATTGCGATGACGCTGAAGGATCACTTGCCGGTCCTGCAGGTTCTGGTGCCCTTCGTTTGCGCCCCGCTGATCGTCCTGATCGGCAGCCGCACGCTCGTCTGGCCGCTGACCTTTCTGGCCAGCCTGGTGTCGCTCGTCATCGCGGGTGTTCTTCTGTCGCAGGTCATCGACGGAGCTTTCATCTCGTACCATATCGGCGGTTGGGCGCCGCCCCTCGGGATCGAGTATCGTGTCGATGCCGTCAACGCGTTCGTCCTGTTCCTGATCACGGGGATCAGCACCATCGTGCTTCCCTATGCCCGCGAAAGTGTGCGGTCGGAAGTTCCCGAGCGCCATCATGTCCTGTTCTACGCCTGCTATCTTCTGTGTTTCACCGGCCTTCTCGGTGTCGTCGTCACCGGGGATGCCTTCAACGTGTTCGTCTTTCTCGAGATTTCTTCGCTGTCGACCTACGTTCTGGTCGCGCAAGGCGCTTACCGCGACAAGCGCGCGCTGACGGCGGCCTATGACTACCTGATCATGGGCACCATCGGGGCCACTTTCTTCGTTATCGGCCTTGGCCTTCTCTATATGGCGACCGGCACGCTCAACATGGCAGACCTTGCCGGCCGGATCGCGGCGCAGGGGGCGAACCGAACGGTGCTGGTGGCCTTCGCCTTCATCGTCGTGGGGATGGGCCTCAAGGCCGCGATCTATCCGCTGCATCTGTGGCTGCCCAATGCCTACACCTATGCGCCATCGGCAGTGACGGCGTTTCTTGCCGCCACGGCGACCAAGGTCGCGATCTATGTCCTGTTGCGCTTCATGTTCTCTGTCTTTCAGCCGACCTTCCTGTTCGAGGTTCATACGCTGGAAATCATCATCGTTCCCCTCGCTATCCTCGCTATGTTCGCAGCCTCGTTCATCGCGATCTTCCAGACGGACCTCAAGCGGCTTCTGGCCTATTCAAGCCTGGCGCAGATCGGTTACATGCTCCTCGGGATCGGCATGCTCACGGAAACCGGACTGAGCGCGGCAATCGTCCACCTCTTCAATCACGGGATCACCAAGGCCGCCCTGTTCATGGGCGTGGGCGCGCTGGTTCTGCGCACGGGCGGTTCCTTCTTTGATCGGATCGGCGGCATGGGCCGGGTGATGCCGTGGACGAGTGCGGCAATGGTGATCGGCGGAATGAGCCTGATTGGCATCCCCGGCACGGCGGGCTTCGTCAGCAAGTGGATGCTCGTGCAGGCAGCCCTCGCAAAGGGCTGGTGGCCGATCGCGGTGCTGATCGTCCTGTCGTCGCTTCTGGCGGTGATCTATGTCTGGCGGGTTATCGAAACCCTGTACCTGACTGCGCCCGCCAAGGACACCGCCTATCGCGAGGCGCCGCTTTCCATGCTTGTCCCGATCTGGATCATGGCCGTCGCCTGCATCTATTTCGGACTGGCCACGGGGGTCACGCTGGGCGCATCGCAGACGGCGGCGGCGGGGCTCATGGCCGGGTCCACAGGCCCGGCGCACTGAGAGGACGGTAGAATGGAAACCAACACCGCCCTCATCCTCACGCTCGTCCTGCCGACGGCGGCGAGCCTGCTGAACCTCGTGCTCGGCGACCGGGCGAACCTGCGGGACAGCCTGACCCTGGCCGTCGCGGTCATGACCTTCCTTTGCGTTCTGCTGATCCTCGTCAATGTCGGCAACGGCACGACCGAACCGCTGGTTCTGTTCGCGGTCTTCCCGGGCCTCGACCTCGCATTCAACGTCGAGCCGCTGGGACTTCTTTTTGCAATCGTCGCTTCGGGGCTATGGATCCTCACCCATGTCTACGGTGTCGGATACATGCGCGGGAACAAGGAAAGCCATCACGCGCGCTTCTTCTCCTGCTTTTCGCTGGCGATCGCGTCCGTCATGGGCATCGCCTTCGCTGCGAACATGTTCACCTTGTTCATTGTCTACGAGATACTGACACTCTCGACCTACCCGCTGGTCGCCCACAAGGGCACACCCGAGGCGATCCGGGGTGCGCGGACCTATCTTGCCATCCTGATCGGCACCTCCATCGGCCTGCAACTGGTCGCCGTCATCTGGACCTATGTCATTGCGGGAACACTGGATTTCACCAGGGGCGGTATTCTTGAAGGCAAGATCGCCGGGCCGATGGTCGCCGTCCTTCTGGCGCTTTACGCGTTCGGAATAGGCAAGGCGGCGCTAATGCCGTTCCATCGCTGGCTACCAGCCGCGATGGTTGCGCCCACGCCGGTCAGCGCGCTTTTGCATGCTGTGGCGGTCGTCAAGGCGGGCGTCTTCACCATGCTGAAGGTCGGCATCTACATCTTCGGGATCGACTTTCTGGCATCGACCGGCGCGTCGGTCTGGCTGATGTGGCTGGCGGCGTTCTCCATTGTCGCCGCGTCGGTCGTCGCGCTGACCAAGGACAACCTCAAGGCCAGGCTGGCCTATTCGACGGTCAGCCAGCTCAGCTACATCACGCTGGGCATGGCGCTCGCGACCTCGCTCGGGGCGGTCGGCGGAGGCATGCACATCGCCATGCACGCGCTTGGCAAGATCACTCTCTTCATGTGCGCGGGCTCAATCTACGTCGCCACCCACAAGACCGAGATCAGCGACATGACCGGCCTCGGCCGGGTCATGCCGATCACCTTCGGGGCGTTCCTGATCGGATCGCTGTCGATCATCGGCCTGCCACCCCTCGGCGGATCGTGGAGCAAGTGGCTCCTCATCATGGGCGCGGCCGATACCGGCCAATGGGTGATGATCGCAGTCCTGATGGTCAGTTCGCTGCTCAACGTGGTCTACCTGTTGTCGGTAGTCGGGCGCGGGTTCTTCCTGCCCTGCCCGGCGAGTCCGGCCGGCGCGAAGATGGCCGAAGCGTCCTACATGCTCTGGCTGCCGCCCGCGCTGACCGCGTTCGGCTGCGTCGCGCTGTTCTTCTATGCCGGCGCGATCCAGGACTTTCTCATGCCGATCGTCGCGGCCAACTAGGGAATTATGCCATGGGCAACACCAAGTCATCCAAGGACGATCCTGCAGCCTATCCGGCGCTGGGCACGGCGTTGCTCTGGCTCGATAACCGGCGCAATGTCGACTACGTAGTCTACGGGCTCTACATCATCTGCGCCGGACTCTTTCTCGCCGATTTCCTGTATCACAAGCATGTCTATCTTGCGGTCGAGGAGGTTCCCGGCTTCTACGCAATCTACGGGTTTGTCATGTGCGCGGCGCTGGTGATCTGTGCAAAAGGCATGCGTGTGCTTCTGAAGAGGCCGGAAGACTACTACAGCCCGAAAGACGTGGAGTCGGAGGACCATCCGGTCGAGCAGTTGGAGAAGGCCGAAAACGATGGTTGACAGCATCCCCGTCGCCTTTCTCTTCTTCGGCGCGGCGCTCGCGCTTTTCGCCGTGCCGCAGGGGCGGGTCCGCAGTGTGGTGATGCTGGCCGTGCCGCTCGCCGCCGCCTTGCATGTCTGGTCGCTGCCGGCCGGCGATCTCGGCCAGGTGGAATTCTTCGGCTACTCCTTGGAGCTGATGCGCGTCGACAAGCTGTCGCGGGTCTTCGCCCTGATCTTCTGCCTCGCGGCATTCCTCGGCAATCTCTACGCCTGGCATGTGCGCGACATGGTGCAACTGGTCGCGGCCCTGGTCTATGCCGGCTCGGCCATCGGCGCGGTCTTTGCCGGCGATCTCATCACGCTCTTCTTCTACTGGGAGGGGACCGCCATCGCCTCGGTCTTCCTGATCTGGGCGCGGCGGACCGAGGGCGCCTACCATACCGGGATGCGCTACCTTGTGATCCAGATTGGATCGGGCGTGATCCTTCTCGCGGGCGCGATTCTTTATCACGGCGAGACGGGCAACTTCGCATTCGAGAAGATGACGCTCGGCTCGCCCGCCACCTGGCTGATCTTCCTCTCGTTCGGGATCAAATGCGCCTTCCCGCTTCTGCACAACTGGCTGCAGGACAGCTATCCGGCCGGCACCGTGACCGGCACCGTGATCCTGTCGGCCTTCACCACCAAGCTTGCCGTCTATGCGCTTGCGCGCGGCTTCGCGGGCACCGAGATCCTGATCTACATCGGCGCGATCATGACGCTGTTCCCGATCTTCTTCGCAGTGATCGAGAACGACCTGCGCCGTGTCCTTGCCTACAGCCTGAACAACCAGCTCGGCTTCATGGTCGTCGGGGTGGGAATCGGCACCGAATTGTCGCTGAACGGCACCGCAGCGCACGCCTTCGCGCATATTCTCTACAAGGCGCTTCTATTCATGAGTGTCGGAGCTGTTCTGTTCCGCACAGGCACAGCAAAAGGCTCCGAGCTTGGCGGTCTTTACAAGACCATGCCGCTCACAATGATCTTCTGCGTTGTAGGCGCGGCATCGATCTCGGCGTTTCCGCTGTTTTCGGGGTTCATTTCCAAGTCGCTGATCATGTCCGCCGCATCGCATGAAGGATACTATGTCGTATGGGCGATCCTGCTGTTCGCCTCGGCGGGCGTGTTCCACCATTCCGGCATCAAGATTCCTTATTTCGCGTTCTTCGCGCATGACAGCGGCCTGCGCCCGAAAGAGGCACCGTTTCACATGTTGCTGGCAATGGGCATCACTGCTTTCCTCTGTATTGCCATCGGCGTCTACCCTGCGCCGCTTTATGCGCTCTTGCCCTACGAAGTGGACTACGCTCCGTATACCACGACTCATGTCGTAACTCAGTTGCAGCTTTTGTTCTTCTCGGCACTGGCTTTCACGGTTCTGATGCGTACCGGGATTTATCCGCCGGAACTGAAGTCGGTCAACCTCGACACGGACTGGCTCTACCGGCGCTTCATGCCGGATCTTCTCGGCACCCTTTCGGCGGCGTTGGGTCGGGTCTGGTCGGCGCAGGCGGCTGTCGTGCAGCGGCGGATCACGCGGGTCGTTTCGCGTCTGCACCACTCCACAGGACCCGAAGGGCGAATTTCGCAGACTTGGCCGACCGGGGCGATGGTGCTTTGGATCGCGATCCTCCTGGCGGTGACGCTCATCGTCAATTTCGTCGGCCAGCGGCTGTAAGCGCTCCCTGCGATTGCGGCGCCCATGCTAGAACCTATAGGTTTCGGCCATGCCCGACCAACCTCTCGCCGAAGAGATTGCCGCCTGCCGCCTGTGTGCAGCCGATTTCGCCGCAACGGCGACGGCGCATGAACCGCGTCCGGTTGTTTGGTTTCGCCCGACGGCGCGGCTTCTCATCGCGGGGCAGGCGCCGGGGGCAAGGGTTCACTCGACCGGCCGCCCTTTTACCGACCCCTCCGGCGACCGGCTGCGGGATTGGCTGGGGATGAGCGCCGACGAGTTCTACGACCGCGACAAGGTCGCTATCCTTCCGATGGCTTTCTGCTTTCCGGGCTATGACACCAACGGCTCGGACCTGCCGCCGCCCAAGCGCTGTGCCGAGACATGGCGGCAACGCGCCCTGGAAGCCATGCCTGAACTGCGGGTTGTCCTCCTGGTTGGCGGATACGCGCAGCTTTGGCATCTGGGCAAGGATGGGACGAAAGGCGGGGTCACAGCGACGGTGGCCCGCTGGCGCGACTATGCGCCCCGCGTCTTCCCCTTGCCGCATCCCTCCTGGCGCAATACCGCGTGGCTGAAACGAAATCCGTGGTTCGAGGCGGAGCTTCTGCCCATCCTGAGATCGCGGCTGCGAGAGGTTCTGGATGCAAGATAGGATGACAGCGCTTGATCAAGCACATGCCGCCATGGAGGCCGCGCCGCAAAGCGACGAGCAGCGGTTGGCCTTTTACGCCGAACTCGCAGATGCCGAGCTTTTTGTGCTTCTGAGGGATGAGCCATCGGGTCGGGAAATCTCACCGCAAGTGTTCGACCTGGAAGACGGGCGTTTCGCGCTGGCCTTCGATGCAGAGGAACGCTTGGCGGCCTTCAGCGACGGGCCGGTGCCCTACGCTGCGCTTCCCGGTCGCGTCGTCGCCCGCGAACTGGCAAGGCTCAGCGTCGGGCTGGGCCTCAACCTCGGCGTTGCGCCATCGGCTTTCCTCTTGCCGCCCGACGCGCTCGGGTGGCTTTCCCGGACGCTTGAAACCTCACCAAGATCCTCCGCGGCGCGCCCGGTTGCATTCAGCGCGCCGGACGGTGTTCCGGACGCCGTGCGCCATGCCCTTGCGAGAAAGCTCGCGCCCCTTGGCGGCATCGTTCCGTGCGCGCATCTGGTAGCGGCACGCTATGTTGATGGCAGCAACGGGCACCTTCTTGCCTTCGAAGGCGCGAAAGCTTCCACAGAAGCCGCGCTGGCGAAGGCGGTGGCTGAGGCGCTGGTGTTTTCCGGGACCGACGCCGGCGCCCTAGATGTCGTTTTTCTGTCCGAAGGTGATCCTGCCCTGGCCGCAATCGGCAGGGCCGCCCTGCGGCTGGAGCTTTCACCGCCGGCAGCGCGCGCGCCGGCACGATCGGCACCCGCCGCACCAGGGATGGACCCGGCAAAGCCCCCGAAGCTGCGCTGAACCGTCAGTATCCCCGGTCGTAGTCGACGAGGTTCAGAAACGGTTCACCCGCTTCGCCGCGGCGGACGTTTTCGGCCAGCATACTTGCTGCGCTATCTGGTCGCGTATCTGCGGCGATGTGGGGCGTGACGGTCACACGGGGATGCGCCCAGAACGGGTGGTCTGAGGGGAGCGGCTCGGTCAGGAAAACGTCGAGAGTGGCATGCCCGACGTTCCCGGAATTGAGCGCCGCGATCAGTGCGTCGTCGTCGATCAGCGGTCCGCGGCCTGGATTGACGATAAAGGCGCCGGGCGGCAGAAGCGCAAGCCGCTCCGCATTCATGAGATTGCGCGTGTCCTCTGTCAGCGGCAGCAGAAGTACGAGGATTTGCGCGCGCGCCAACGCCTGCCGAAGCCCCTGGTCTTCCGAAAGGCACTCGATCCCGTCCACCGCCTTCTGGGTGCGGCTCCACCCCGTGACGGGAAAGTTGAGTGCGGTCAGCGCATGGGCAGCAGCCTGTCCCAGCGCGCCAAGGCCAAGAACGGTTACCGGTCGTTCCCGTGCAAGGGGCGGCAGCACGTCGTTGCGCCAGATGCCGTCCTGCCCGTGGATATGCGCGTCCATGCCAAGATGATGGCGCAGGACATGCCCCACGACATATTCGACCATGCCTTCGGTCAACTCATGATTGACCATCCGCGCAAGCGGCTGGGTCAGGCTGGGCAGGCCCACGATCCTTTCCACGCCCGCCCAAAGGTTGAGTACCGCCTTGCACCCGGTGAAGGGCGCAAAGTCGGCGATGTCGCCGCCCGGCGCGAAGACGACGTAGTCGACTGTCGAAGGATCGCCGGGTTCCCGCCGGATTTCGACGTCGATGCCTGCAGCGGCAAGCGCGCGGGGCAGGGCGTCCTTGTATTCGGGCCATAGGCGATCACCGGCGGCAAAATAGATCTGGACGGCCATCAGCCTACCTGGGTCGGTGGATATGGGCGCTCTGCACGAGGCCGAAAGCGCCGAGAAGGATGATCATTGCCGTGCCGCCATAGGACACCAGCGGGAGCGGGACGCCCACGACCGGCATCAGCCCCGTGACCATGCCCATGTTGACGCTGAAGAACAGGAAGAACGTGCCCGCTATCCCGTAGATGAGCAAGGACGAGTATCTGTCCCGGTTCGCCAAAGCTGACACGATGCAGAAGCCCAGGATCAGTGAGTAAAGGATCAGCAGGGAAATGGCCCCGACAAACCCGAACTCTTCGGCAAGGGTCGTGAAGATGAAGTCGGTGTGCTTCTCGGGAAGGAAATTCAGCCGCGACTGGGTGCCCTGCATGAAACCCTTGCCCGCCCAGCCTCCTGATCCCAGTGCGATCTGCGCCTGCGTGATGTTGTAGCCGGCACCCAAGGGGTCGGTGCTGGGGTCAAGGAAGGTATCGATGCGGCGGAACTGGTAGTCCTCGATCAACTGCCAGTCGGTGCCCCGGCTTTCCAGGACCGCAAAGACGAGTGCGACGACGAGTGCGATCACCGTGCCGAAATACCAAAGGCTCACGCCCGCGGCGAACATCACGACCCCTCCGCCCGCAACCAGCAGGATCGCGGTTCCAAGATCGGGCTGCTTCAGCACCAGAAAGGTGGGGATCAGGATGATCGCCACCGGGATCAGCACCCAGAGCGGTCGAGACGTCTTCCGAATGTCGAGCCAGTCGTAGTATGCAGCCAGGAACATCACCAAGGCGATCTTCATCAGCTCCGACGGCTGGATGCGCATGGGACCAAGCTCGATCCAGCGCTGCGCGCCCATGCCGATGGCGCCGAAGAATTCGACCGCGACGAGCAGGACAAGCGAAACGAGATAGGCAAGCGCCGAGACATTGCGCCAGAACCAGATTGGCACGAAGCCGATAAGCAGCATGCCGACGATGCCGACAATGAACCGCTTCATCTGCGGCTCGGCCCAAAGTTCGATCCGGCCGCCGGAAACCGAATAGAGCATCAGAAACCCGACCGACGCCACGGCGGTGAGCAGAAGTGCGAGTGGCCAGTTTACATAAAAGACCTTGCGCAGCCCGCTCGGGACGGTCTTGAGGTTGTATTCAAGATAGCTCATGCCCGCGACTTGCCTCCGGCGGGGGCCTCGGGCTCGAGCAGCCTCAACTCATTGCGCTGCGCCTCGATACGCGAGCGCTGGCTTTCGGGATAGGCTGTGAGCGGCGGAAACCCATTGTTCAGCGCCTGAAGGATGATGTCGCGCGCGATGGGCGCCGCAGCGGTGGAGCCGCCCCCGCCATGCTCGACAACGACAGAAACAGCGATCCGTGGCGCTTCGAGCGGAGCGAAACAGACGAAAAGCGCGTGGTCGCGGCGTTCCCACGGCAGATCATCGTTCGAGATCACTCCGCGCGCGCGTTCTGCGGCGGTGATGTTGCGAACCTGGCTGGTGCCGGTCTTGCCTGCCATCCGCATCGTATCGTCGACGATCCGCGAGCCGTATGCGGTGCCGCGCCGCGCGTTCGAGACCTGGAACATCCCCTCGCGCACCGCACGCAGATGCCCTTCGCCGACGCCGAGCGGCGGCGCGCCCGGAACCGGGACGTCCCGGTTCTCGATCGCGCGGATCAACCGCGGCGTAACCAGGCGGCCAGACCCGACGCGGGCCGCCATAACGGCAAGCTGCAACGGTGACGCCAGGACAAAACCTTGCCCGATTCCGGCATTGAGCGTGTCGCCGATCAGCCAGTCGGTGTTGTACTTGCGTTTTTTCCACTCCTTGTCCGGCGCCAGTCCTTCGGACACGGCCGACATCGGCAGATCGAACCGTGCTCCGATACCAAGCAGCCGCGCCATCTCGGATATCTTTTCGATCCCGACGCGTTGGGCGATTTCGTAGAAGTAGACGTCGCAGGATTGCTCAATGCTTTCGACAAGGCGCATATGACCGTGCCCCGCGCGCTTCCAGCAGTGGAAACGACGATTGCCGAGTTCGGTATAGCCGGGGCAATAGACGCTTTCCTCGGTCGAAATGACGCCTGCATCCAGGGCCGCGAGCGCTGTCACCAGCTTGAAGGTCGAGCCGGGCGGATAGGCACCCTGCACCGATTTGTCCGCAAGCGGGCGATGGTCGTTCTCGGTGAGCGCCCGGTACTCGGTGCCGGAAATCCCGCGAACGAACATGTTCGGATCGAAACTCGGCGCCGAGCTGATGGCCAGGATGTCGCCCTCGGTGATGTCCAGGACCACCGCCGCGGCGCTTTCCTCACCCAGCCGGGCCTGAACATAGTTCTGAAGCCTGTGATCTATCGTGAGTTGGACATCCGCGCCCGGGTCACCGTCCTTGCGGCTCAGTTCACGCATGACGCGCCCGGACGAGTTGACCTCGATCCGCCGCGTGCCTGCGTTCCCCCGCAGCTCCGCTTCGAGCTTTGCCTCGACGCCGAGCTTGCCGATCTGGAAACGGGGTATCTGCAAAAGGGGGTCGGGGTCCGACAGTTTCGACAGATCATAGTCGCTGACTGGCCCGACGTAGCCGAGGACATGAGCAAGGTCCGGGCCGAGCGGATAGACCCGCGACAGGCCGACTTCGGTCGTGACGCCTGGAAGGGCGGGGGCATTGACGGCGACCCGGCTGAAATCCTCCCAACTCAGACGGTCGGCCACGGTGATCGGCAGGGTGGGGCTGCGCCGCTCGATCTCTGTCTTGGCATGCTTGATATCCTCGTCCGACAGCGGGATCAGCCGCGCCAGCCGCGCCAGGACGTCATCTATGTCGCCGGCATCCTCGCGGGTGATCGTGATGCGGTAATTCTGTTCGTTTCCGGCGATCAGCGTGCCGTTTCGATCGTGCAGAAGGCCCCGGGCCGGCGGGATCAGGCGGATCTTGATGCTGTTTTCCTCGGCCAGCAGCCGGAACTGGTCCGCCTGGTCGAGCTGGAGGTGACGCATCCGAAAGCCGAGCGTCGCAATCGTGACGGCCTGGACAGACGCGATGATGACCCCGCGGCGGGTTATCTTGCGGGCGCTTTCCTGCGTGTCCTTTGGCGTCCGTTTCATAGCCGGTGCCCCAATGCGTCAACCTCGCCGGTCGCGGCCTTGCGCAACCCGAAGAGAAAGAGGGAAGCGGCAACCACGAGCGGATAGATCGCTATCGTGGAGAGCGCCTGAAGAATTGTCATCCCGAAACTGCCGTGCGGAACCATGAAAAGCGCGAGAATGGCCCAGTTCAGCAGGGATAGAAGCATGATGACGGCGCTTGTCGTTAGCCATTCCAGCAAGAGCGGCATATCGCGGAAATTCGTTTCGCGCGTGCGAAGGAATTCGGTGCCCGCAAGGACAAGGGCGGTCCAGAGACCCGGCGGGCGCATCGCGATGAGATCCTCGGAAAAAAAGACGACCGCCACCATGAACGCGGGCACATAGTCCGGGCGGCGCAGGAGCCAGACGAAGGTCAGGCACAGGATCAGGTCGGGTCCGGGCCAGCGCGACGGGATCGAGCCGAGCGGCAGGATACGCACGAAGATGACCGTGGCGACAAGGCCGAGATAAAGCGCGCGATGCGCAAGGCGGGATGTGGTCAGCGGATCAACCATCGCCCGCGTCTCCTACGGGAACTGGCGGATTGATCGTTTCGTGGACCGGCGGCGAGACAGGCGGCGTGATCAGTCCGCCCGCTTCGGTGATCTGTTCGGCCGGGTGGCTGCGCAGGACCCGCAGGAAGTTCAGCCGTTCATAGTCGGCGGCAAGTCGCACGCGCAGCCGTTGATCAGAGCCAAGCTCAACTTCGCCGACAAGAAGGCCGGCGGGAAAGACGCCGCCGTCGCCGGATGAAATGACACGGTCGCCGGGGCGGACCTGTTCCGGAGTCTCCAGGAATTCGACCGGGGGGTATGGCGTGTTGTCACCCACGAGCATCGCCTTTTGACCTGAAGGTTGGATCGTTACCGGAATGCGGCTTGACGCATCCGTCAGCAGGATCACCCGAGCAGTCGTTTCGCCCACTCCGGAAATGCGTCCGACAAGCCCCAATCCGTCCATCGTAGCCCAGCCGTCGACGATGCCGTCGCGCAGGCCCACGTTCAGCAGAACAGACTGCCGGAAAGGAGAGCCGCTGTCGGCAAGCACGACACCTGAAACCGAAGTGAGTTTGGGATCAAGGCGCACCTGGTTCTGCGCAAGAAGCTTGGCGTTCTGCTGCTCGAGACGGACCGCAGCTTCCTTCCACGATTTCATCTGCTGAAGCTCACGCCGCAGTTCCTGATTCTGGTCGTAAAGCGCCGCGTAGGACTGGAAACCCTCGATCATGTCGACGAATTTTGTCACCGGCACGAGCGCCCAGTCGAAACTCGGCACCACCCGGTCGATGAATGCCGCTCGGAAGCGTTCGACCCGGGGGCTGTCGATGCGCCAGATCAGAAAAATCGCGAGCAAAAAGAAAAGGGCCGTCGCGACCAGTACGCGACGAACCGGGCCCTTGAAATCTGAATCGGCGTTGCGATCTTTCGCCACGGCAGCCTCTTGTCAGGCGCTGGGGTGGGTTTCAGCTGTCGTAGTCTATCACATGGCGCAGCTGTTTTTCATATTCGAGCGCCTTGCCGGTGCCGAGCGCCACGCAGTTCATCGACTGATCGGCGATGGAGATCGAAAGGCCGGTCTGCTCGCGCAGGGCCAGGTCGAGTTCCCCCAAGAGCGCCCCGCCGCCGGTCAGCATGACGCCTCTGTCGACGATGTCGGCGGCAAGATCGGGCGGGGTGGCCTCAAGCGCAGTCATCACCGCTTCGCAAATCTGCTGCACTGGTTCGGACAGCGCTTCGGCCACCTGAGCCTGGTTGATCTCCACCTCCTTCGGCACGCCGTTCAGAAGGTCGCGGCCGCGGATCTGAAGGCTGGCGCCGCGTCCGTCATCCGGCATCCGGGCGGTGCCGATCGAGGTCTTGATGCGCTCCGCCGTGCTTTCGCCGACGAGAAGATTCTGCTGACGGCGGAGGTGCGACACGATGGCTTCATCCATCCGGTCACCGCCGACGCGCACCGACCGGGCATAGACGATGTCGCCGAGCGAGAGCACCGCGACCTCGGTCGTGCCGCCGCCGATATCAACGACCATCGAGCCGGTCGGGTCGGTGATCGGCATGCCCGCGCCGATCGCCGCGGCGATCGGTTCCGCGATCAGGCCCGCGCGACGCGCGCCGGCGGACAGGACCGACTGACGGATGGCGCGCTTTTCCACCGGGGTCGCACCGTGGGGCACGCAGACGATGATCTTGGGCTTCGAGAAGGTCGACCGCCGCGCGACCTTGCGGATGAAGTGCTTGATCATCTCTTCGGCGACGTCGAAGTCGGCGATGACGCCCTCGCGCATTGGACGGATCGCCTCGATCGAGCCTGGGGTGCGGCCAAGCATGAGCTTGGCATCCTCGCCGACAGCGAGCACCTGTTTCTTGCCGTCCTTGACATGATAGGCCACGACCGAGGGTTCGTTCAGCACGATCCCCTTGCCGCGCACATAGACAAGCGTGTTCGCCGTGCCCAAGTCGATCGCCATATCCGACGAAAACAATCCGCCAAAACCAACCATCTCATTCCCCACCCTTCAAAAAGCCTTGGCCCGCGACTCGGGTGTCGCGGGCCAGTGCTCCTTATAATCGTGGGCGCAGCATAACGAAAGAGGGTGGAGCCCGGCAGGTTGCAGGTTTTCGCTAGTTGCACAAATGCAATATTTCCTGCGGACGATATGCTCCAGAAGCCGCAATTCCTTCACTATATCTACTTTACTTCCTCTGCGGGCTTCGTTTTTGCGCGCCGTACAACCAGATTGTTGAGCGCGTTCACGTAAGCCTTGGCGCTTGCAACGACCGTATCAGTATCGGACGACTGCCCGGTCACGATCTTGCCCTCCTCTTCAAGACGGACCGAGACGGTCGCCTGCGCGTCGGTTCCTTCGGTCACGGCATGCACCTGATAGAGCGCCAGCCGTGCCGTATGCGGAAAGAGCTGCTTGATCGCCCGGAACGTCGCATCGACAGGCCCGTCGCCCTGTGCGGTGATCTGGTGGTCGGTGCCGTCGATGGTCAGGATCAGGTCCGCCGACTGCGGCGCCTCGGTGCCGCAGATCACGCGCAGGAACTTGACCTGCATCTGCCCTTCCGCCGACGCGCTGTCGGTCATCAGCGCGACGAGGTCGTCGTCGTAGACCTCTTTCTTGCGGTCGGCGAGCGTCTTGAAGCGGACAAAGACGTCGTTGAGCTGGTTGTCGGCAAGATCGTAGCCCAGATCCTTGAGCTTCGCGCGCAGCGCGGCCCGGCCCGAATGCTTGCCCATCACGAGGTTCGTCGCGGCCAGCCCGATATCCTCAGGGCGCATGATCTCGAAGGTCTCGGCGTTCTTCAGCATCCCGTCCTGATGGATGCCGCTTTCATGGGCAAAGGCATTCTTGCCGACGATGGCCTTGTTGAACTGCACCGGAAAGCCCGAGACGGCGGCGACCCGGCGAGAGATGTTCATAATCTTCGTCGTGTCGATGCCGGTCCGGTAGGGCATGATGTCATTGCGGACTTTGAGCGCCATCACGACCTCTTCCAGCGCGGTGTTGCCCGCGCGTTCGCCAAGGCCGTTGATCGTGCATTCGACCTGCCGCGCGCCCGCCTCGACCGCGGCCAGAGCGTTCGCCGTCGCCATGCCGAGATCGTTGTGGCAATGGGTGGCAAAGATCACCTCGTCGGCGCCCGACACCTTCTCGATCAGCATGCGGATCAGGTCGGCGCTTTCGCGCGGGGCGGTGTAGCCGACCGTGTCGGGGATGTTGATGGTCGTCGCGCCCGCCTTGATGGCGATCTCGACCACCCGGCAGAGATAGTCATGTTCGGTCCGCGTCGCGTCCATCGGGCTCCACTGCACGTTGTCGCAGAGGTTGCGGGCATGGGTCACGGTGTCGTGGATCCGCTCGGCCATCTGGTCCTGATCGAGATTGGGGATGGCGCGGTGCAGGGGCGAGGTGCCGATGAAGGTGTGGATGCGCGGACGCTTGGCGTGCCGGACCGCCTCCCAGCAGCGGTCGATGTCCTTGATCTGGGCGCGGGCGAGGCCGCAGATCACCGCGTTCTTGGCCTGCCGCGCGATGTCAGACACGGCTTCGAAGTCGCCGTCCGAGGCGATCGGAAAGCCCGCCTCGATGATGTCGACTCCCATCTCGTCGAGCATCTCGGCGATCTCCAGCTTTTCGGCATGGGTCATGGTCGCGCCGGGCGACTGTTCACCGTCGCGCAGCGTCGTGTCGAAGATCACCACGCGGTCTTTGTCATTTGCGTCGGTCATGGCTGCGCACTCCTCAAATCCGGTCTTTCGGGGCCGGTGGCATTCCGGAATCCCCTGAATTGGGTTCACCCTTGGGCTCGATGAGAAGAACCTTGACCTCACGTTCCGCTCGGGGTCGGTGCACCACCCCCTTGGGGACGATGACGATCTCTCCGGGGCCGACCGAGACCGGGTCATGCCCGTCAAATTCCATCGTCATCTCGCCCTCGATCACGAGGAAAAAGTCGTCAGTCGTGTCATGCTTGTGAAACGGGAACTCACCCTTGAATTTCACCACCATGACGTCGTTGTCGTTATAGTTCGACACGACCTTCGGATCCCAGTGTGTATCGAACAGGGACAGTTTTTCAGCGATATTGATTTTCTGCATTTTCTTGTTCCTCAGCCTTAGCCTTAGCATTCCTGCGAACGACGCTGGATCACCTCTGAGCGGTCGCGCCGGATGGCACGCTCAGAGGCGGCTAAGGAGCAGGAGGCCACGAAGCAGCGGGGCGCGCGCGGCGCCGAATGCAGAAACGATATGCGTGCTTCGTGTCATGGGGCGCGACTATACGGACGCGGCGGAAAAGGAAAAGCGAAAAATGGCGGCGCGGGCGGCTTGCCTTCAGTTGCCTGAAGCGCTGCTCCCGTCGCTCGACGCATCGGACTGGGGCGCCGCTTCGTCTGACGCGGCATCGTCAGCCGCGGGAGCGGCAGGCTCGGCCAATGCGCCCCCGCGCCAGAGGCCGGACGCCGTCTCGCCGTTCGAATAGCGCATCGTTCCCTGGCCCTGGCGCTTGCCCCCTGCGAAGCTGCCTTCATAGACGTCGCCGTTCGGATAGGTCGCTGTTCCCTCGCCGTCGATCTCACCGCTGCGCCAGGAGCCGACATAGCGGAAGCCATCGGCCATCACGATTTCGCCCTGGCCGTTGCGTTGGCCCCGCAGGAACCCGCCGGTATAGACGGTGCCATCCGCATAGGTGGCGACGCCTTGTCCATCACGACTGCCGTTGTTCCAGTCCCCGACATAGGAGTAGCCGTCGGGATAGGTCATCTTGCCCTTGCCGTGGCTTTTGCCGGCGCGGAACGTTCCCTCGTAGATCAGGCCATTTGCATAACGGGCGGTGCCTTCGCCTTCGATCACGCCGCCCTTCCAACCGCCCTCGTAGCTGGAGCCGTCGGCATAAGCGATTTTTCCGGTGCCGTTCGCCAGATCGTTGACGAACTGACCCTCATAGACCGTGCCGTCCGGGTAGGTCACCTTGCCGGTCCCCTCGATGCGGCCTTCGACCCAGCCGCCGTCATAGACGTACCCGTCGCCGCCCTTGAAGACGCCCTGACCGTGACGGCGGTCGGCGACGAACTCGCCCTCGAAACTGTCGCCGCCGGTATAGGTGACCTTGCCCTTGCCCTGCCGCTTTCCGGCAACGAACTGGCCCTCGTAGACATCGCCGTTGGGTTGGATCAGCTTGCCTTCGCCATTCATCTTTCCCTCGGCCCAACCGCCTTCATAGACCAATCCGTCCGCGAGCGTCAGCTTGCCCTGACCCGCGCGCTGACCGGCAAGCATGCCGCCTTCGTAGACGGCGCCATCGGGATAGCGAATGGTCCCATTGCCTTCCTTGATGCCCTTGACCCAGTCGCCGTCATAGCTGTAGCCGGCGGCGCTTTCCATCTTGCCCTTGCCGTGGTGCAGCGCCTTCAGGAACCCGCCGGTATAGACCACCCCGTTGGCATAGCGTGCAACGCCTTCGCCTTCGATCTCGCCGTTCACCCAGTCGCCTTCATAACTGCCGCCATCGGCGAAGGTGATCTTGCCCTTGCCGTGCGGCTTGCCAGCTACAAAGGCGCCTTCATAGACCGAGCCATTGGGATATTGTGCAGTGCCATTGCCAAGGATTTCGCCCTCTACCCAGTCTCCGGTATAGATGAAGCCGTTGGGCAGCTTGTAGGTGCCCTGCCCATGCTGCTTGCCGTCCTTGAAAGTGCCTTCATAGATGCCGCCGTCTTCATATTCCTTGACGATAGTGTCCTGAGCGGCCGCGATGCTGGCGAAGAGAACGGACGCCACGGCCACCGCCGCTATCCGCCGTTTGGTGCCGATTGCTTTCGCCATTCCGAGCGTCCTTTGAACCCCGCCGTCGCAGACCGATGCCGCGTCGTGCTTCCGTTACCCTGAAAACCCTAATTCCGCCATCCGCGCGAGGCAAGGCATTCGCACCCGCGCAGCGGAGGAAGTCCTTCCCCTCTGCCGCAGGTCTGCTAAGAGAAGGGTCGGCAACTTCGGGAAAAGCGCATGGCCGAGACCTTCCGCCTCACGCTGGCACAACTCAACCCGACGGTCGGCGCGCTCGAGGCCAATGCGGCAAAGGCCATCGCGGCCTGGGAGGAAGGCCGCGCCGCCGGTGCGCAGATGGTCGCGCTGAGCGAGATGTTCATCACCGGCTACCAGACCCAGGATCTGGTCAAGAAACCGGCTTTTACCCGCGACGCGATGGCGGTCATCGAACAACTCGCGAAGGACTGCGCCGCAGGGCCGTCGCTTGGCATAGGCGGGCCGTGGCTTGATGCCGAAGGGCTGCTTTTCAACGCGTACTGGATCCTTGATGGCGGGCGGGTGACGGCGCGGATTTTGAAGCATCACCTGCCGAACTACAGCGTTTTCGACGAGAAGCGCCTCTTTGAACCCGCCCCCATTTCCGGCCCCTACAGGATCGGCTCGATCCGGATCGGCACGCCCATCTGCGAAGACGCATGGTTTCCCGATGTCTGCGAGACGCTCGCCGAAACCGGGGCCGAGATCCTGCTGGTTCCCAACGGTTCGCCCTACTATCGCGGCAAGTTCGAGCGTCGGGTCAACCTGATGGTTTCGCGGGTTGTCGAGACCGGCTTGCCGATGGTCTATCTCAACTTCGTCGGTGGTCAGGATGACCAGCTTTTCGATGGCGGATCGTTTGTCATCAACCCCGGCGGACACCTCGCCCGCCAGATGCCGGTTTTCGAGAACGCGCTCGCCCATATCGACTTCACCCGCACCCCCGAAGGCTGGCGGGCCGAGACCGGCGAACGCGCAGTGCATCCCGATGAGTGGGAGCAGGACTACCGGGCGATGGTGCTGGCGCTTGAAGACTACATGCGCAAATGCGGTTTCAAGAAAGTGCTGCTGGGCCTTTCCGGCGGGATTGACAGCGCGCTCGTCGCGACAATTGCTGTGGATGCGCTTGGCCCTGAAAACGTGCGCTGCGTGATGTTGCCTTCTGAATTCACATCAAAGCAGTCGCTCGAGGATGCCGCGGCGGTTGCGAACGCGCTCGGTTGCCGTCTGGATACCGTCCCGATCGCGGGTCCGAGGGCCGCCGTCACCGAGGTGCTTGCGCCGCTTTTCGAGGGCACGGAGGTCGGCGTGGCCGAGGAAAACGTCCAGTCCCGTCTGCGCGGGTTGCTTCTCATGGCGCTGTCAAACAAGTTCGGCGAGATGCTGCTGACCACCGGCAACAAATCCGAGGTCGCGGTCGGCTATGCCACGATCTATGGCGACATGGCGGGCGGGTACAACCCTATCAAGGACCTCTACAAGATGCGGGTGTTCGAGACCTGTCGCTGGCGCAACGCCAATCACCGCGGCTGGATGAGGGGACCAGCGGGCGAGATGATACCGGCCCGTGTCATTGACAAGCCGCCCTCGGCCGAGCTTCGGACCAACCAGAAGGACGAGGACAGTCTGCCGCCTTATGAGGTTCTGGACGCGATCCTTGACCGGCTGATCGAGCAGGACATGTCGGTTGCCGAGGTTGTCGCAGAAGGCTTCGACCGGGCGACGGTCAAGAAGGTCGAACACCTGATCTATATCAGCGAGCACAAGCGTTTCCAGTCCGCGCCGGGCGCGCGGCTGACCCGCAAGGCGTTCTGGCTTGACCGGCGGTATCCGATCGTCAACCGGTGGCGGGATGAGGTGTGAACCTGGTGAGGTCTGCCTATATGCGCGACGCCTGACGGCCGTCCTGCTGGCCCTGCTCGGGGCCGGGATGACGTCGCTTTCCGGCTTCATCGCGCTGATGGCCTTTCGCGACAGTGGCGCGTCGCCAGAGTGGTTCTTCAGCATGGGCCCGATCGGCGCGTTTGGGTTCATGTTTTTTGGCTGGGCGACACTTGTCTCGGTGTTCGTCGCGGTTGATGCCTGCCCCATCATCCGGATGACCCCCGACGCGTTGCATGTCTTCCGGTACCCGCCGCTGCAGTGGAGCAACTTCAAACATGTGGGGGTGACCGGATCGATGGGGCAGGGATTCCTGGTGATCGCCGCGCGCGATCCGGATGCCTATTTGGCACTGATGTGGGCGCCCAGCCGCTGGTGGAGCCGCCTCAATACCAGGCTCGTCCCGGAGGGCACGATCTTCGTGGCGCGTACACTGTTGGCGAGCCCTGCAGACGAGGTTGGACGGATGATCAGAAACTATGCGGAAGCGCAGGCAGACTGAGCGACGCGGCGAATGTCGTTTCCGTCATGCTTCCATCATCACAACCTCGCTAGATTGCATGCCGTTGGCCCATCATCGCCGGAGGTGTTCCATGCGTCGAACTGCCCTGATCCTAGCCCTTGCTATTTGTCCCGCTGCACAGGTTTCCGCCGAAACAACGCTTCGCATCATGAGCTACAACATATGGGGCGGCGGCGGGAATGAGGACAAGGGGGTCGAGGAAACGGTCGCCGTCATCCGGGCGGCAGGGGCCGACATAATCGGTGTGCAGGAGACCCGGCTTGAGGGCGAGGACTGCACCGCCGACTATTGCCCGCCTATGGGCGCCTCGGTCGCCAAGGATATCGCCGATGCGCTCGGCTATCACTATTATGATCAGACGCAGGAAAACGTGGCGCTCTGGGCCAATGCCGTGATCTCGCGCTATCCGATCGGGCCGGCCTCCGCACATGATCTGGGCGTTCGCATCGACGTGGACGGTGTCACCGTCTGGGCGTTCAACATCCATCACGATGACGAACCCTATCAGCCCTATCAGTTGCTCGGCATCGAATATGGGCCAGCGCCCTTCATCACGACCGAAGCGGAAGCGGTTGAATGGGCAAACAAAACCCGCGCACCGGCAATGGACCTCTTGTTCGAGGACATGAAAGAGGCGGAGGGGGCGGCAGCGGTCTTGGTCTTCGGCGATTTCAACGAACCATCGGAATATGACTGGACCGATCCGGCAGTCGCCGCCGGTCAGCAGCCTGTGAAAGTGGAATGGCCGACGACGCATCGGCTGTCAGAGGCCGGGTTTGTCGATACCTACCGCTCGGCCCATCCCGACCCGGTGGAAAAGCCCGCCTATACCTGGACGCCGACTGGCGACGAGACTGCGACAGACGACCATCACGATCGGATCGACTTTGCCTTTGCCAAGGCCGACGGGCTGGTCGTGAACGACGCGTGGATCGTCGGCGAAACCGGACCAAGGACGGACCTTGCGGTCGACCCCTGGCCCTCGGACCATAGGGCGACGCTGGCGGAGATTTCCTTCTGAACGAACGGCCGGTCCTGATTGCCTTTCCCGACGTCTGGCAGTCCGCGTGGCATGAGGGGCAGTTGTGACTGTGCGAGGCTGAACAGCATTCGTTCGGAGTTGAGGGAACTACATTGCGGAGTCGGTGCGTTATCCTTGGACCGCACATCCGCAGGAGGTTCCCATGGCCAAGCCGAAAATCGCCGTCATCTTCTATTCCACGTATGGCACCAACCACGGCGTCGCAGAACATGCCGCGAAGGCGGCCGAAGCTGCCGGCGCCGAAGTGCGGCTGCGGCGGGTTCGCGAAACTGCGCCGAAGGAGGCTGTCGAGGGACAGGACGCGTGGAAAGCGCAGGCTGAGAAGATGGCGGACATCCCCGAGGTCAGCCATGACGACATGGAATGGGCCGACGGCTACTTCTTCTCGGCCCCGACCCGATATGGTGTATCGGCCAGCCAGCTTCGCGCCTTCATCGATACGCTCGGACCGCTCTGGCAGGCAGGTAAGCTCGCCAACAAGACCGTCACGGCGACGACAAGCGCCCAGAACGTCCATGGCGGGCAGGAAGCGACGACCTTGTCCCTCTATACAACCGCGATGCATTGGGGCGCGATCATCGTGGCGCCCGGCTATACCGACCAGTCGATCTATGATGCGGGCGGCAATCCTTACGGCTTTTCCACCAGCGCGGGTGGTTTCGACGACAAGGGCCGCGCCGCCGTCGCGCACCAGGCGAAGCGGCTGGTCGAGATGACCAGGAAGATCCGCGGCTGATCGGGCTGGACGCCGGCCCCCGCCGGGCGCAGGATATGGCATGGCGAACAAGACCATGCCCACATCGGTTTCCGTTGCGGATTTCCTCGCCTCGGTGGAGCCGCCCAAGCGTCGGGCGGAGGGGCTTCGTCTTGACTCGCTGTTCCGCGAGGCCACGGGATTCGAGCCGCAGATGTGGGGGCCGAGCATCGTCGGCTACGGCCGCTACCGCTACCGCTACGCCTCGGGCCGCGAGGGCGAGTCGCTGGCCACGGGGTTCTCGCCGCGCAAGGCGGCGCTGTCGATCTATATCCTGCCCGGCTATGCCGATTTCGGCGAGATCCTGAGTGCTCTGGGGCCGCACCGGCGCGGCAAGTCCTGCCTCTATCTCGACCGACTGGACGCGGTGGACGAGACGGTGCTCGTCCGCCTCATCGGGGCGGGCCTCGACGATCTTGGCCGGCGGTGGCAGATCGAAGCCGCGTGACGCCGGCCCGCCGGGTCTACACGGTCTCGCAAGGGCATTCGGCGATCAGGCGTATCGCATCCTCGGCGCTGCAGAGCTCTGTCGCCTCGGTCATGACGGCGGCGCTGGCGGCAGCCACCGCGGCCGAAAGCGCCTCGGGGTGATCGGCCTCGCGGGCGAGGGCCAGCGTGAAGGCGGCAAGGAAGCTGTCGCCCGCGCCGGTCTTGCTGACCACGGGCATCTTGGCGGCGCGGCAGAAATGCCGCTCCGCCTCCGTCGCCAGGACCGATCCGTCCGACCCGCGCGCGATGATGACCACCTCGGCCGCGCCGTCTCGGACGAGGGCTTGGGCGAAGTCGGCCGTGTCGGCGCGGTTGGGTAGCGGGCGCTGCGCCAACGCCTCTGCCTCGATCTCATCCATCCGCAGGACCATGACGGGATGGGCGGGGCGGCGCGCCGCCGCCAAAGTCGCGCCGGACGTGTCGAGGATCAGCCGTGCCCGCTTCGCCACCAGTCTCCGCGCCAGACGGGCTGGAAGATCGGCAGGCAGGCCGGGCGGCAAGCTGCCCGACAGGACGACGAGCGCGCCTTCACGGCAGGCCACCGCCACCGCGTCCAATGCCGCTTCGCCCTCGGCCTCGGTCCAGACCGCGCCGGGCATGACGAAACGGTATTGCTCACCAGTCTCCCGGTCGATGACCGAGAGGCTCTCACGCGTCTCGCCCGGCGCACGGAGGTAGCGGGCGATGATCCCTTCGGCCTCCAGCGCGGTTTTCAGCCGTTCTCCGGTGGCCCCGGCGAGCGCCACGAGAGCAAGGCTTTCGCCGCCCAGGCGGCGGATCACCCGGCTGACGTTGATGCCGCCGCCACCGGGATCGGTGCGCGGCGCCTCGCAGCGCAGTTTTCGCCCCGGCGCGACGGATGCCGTCGCGGTCGCCAGGTCGAGGGCAGGGTTCAGCGTGACGGTAGCGATCGGGGTCATGGCCAGTCCGGTGTTGCTTTGCCGCAGACTGGCAGGAAAGCCGGTGCCCGTGAAGGCCCCGGCGCGAGATCAGCCCAGCATCAGTTGATAGGAAGACGGCACATAGCGGAACCCGTCGTCCACCGCCTCGACGAAGCCGGTCGCCGGGAAGGGCATGTGATAGCCGACGAACGGAAGCCGATCCGTGGCGATCATGCCGAACAGCTTGCGGCGCGTCTCGGCTGCTGCGGGCTTGTCCATGTCGAACTTCACCTCCCAATCGGGGCGGGCGAGCGACCAGACAGGGTGGTTCGCCGTGTCGGCGACAAGGACCAGCGCCTTGCCACCGCTTTCGATCATGTATGCCATGTGCCCCGGCGTATGACCGAAGGCCGCGACGGCGGTGATCCCGGAAGCCACCGTCCCGCCATCATCGAGAAATGCAATCTGGTCATTGAGTGGCCTGACCTTGGCGTCGAAACCCTCGTTGCCAGCACCCATCCAATGATTATGCTCGACTGCACCCGTCACATAGCGGGCATTGGGGAAGGTCACGCCCATATCCGAGTTCAGCCCTCCGATATGGTCGCCATGCATGTGGGTGAGCACCACGATATCGACCTGGTCGGCCGCGTAACCAGCGGCGGCGAGCGCCGTGGTGATGCCTGCGGCGTCCAGACCAGTGTCAAAAAGCACGAGTTCCGGGCCTGTGTTCACGACCGTTGGGGTGAAGAAGAACTGGGCGGTGTCGACCGGCAGGAAATTTGCCGAAGACACCTCTGCGAAATCCTCGGCGCTCACATTCAGGCCGAAGATCGAATGGGGGTCTTCGACCGGGCGCGAACCCGCCAGCAGCGTCGTGACCTCGAAATCGCCGTGCTTGAAACGGCTGAATACTGGGGTCGCCACGCCCATCATGTCCGCCTTGGCATGTGATGCCCGGGGGACGAAGGTGATGAGCGGCGCCGCAACGCCGGCAAGAAGGGCTTCCCGACGGGACAGTCCGGTTGTGATGTTCATTGCGGTTCTCCCTGGTGGCTGAAAGCTTCAGGCTAGGGCAGAACCGTAAAAAGGGGCGTCACAATCGCGTGCGTCATTCCCACCAGCGGTCCACCTCGGCGATCTCATCGTCTGACCAGCCGAAATGATGGGCAAGTTCGTGAATCGTCACATGGGCGACAAGCTGGCCGAGGGTTACATTTCCGCGCTCGGCCCATTCATCCAGGATTGGACGGCGGAAAAGCCAGATGGCGTCCGGTCGGTCGACGACATCCATGACCGACTTCTCGGTCATCGGGATGCCGTCATAGAGCCCGGTAAGTTCGAAGGGATCCTCGATATTGAGATCCTCGAGCAGTTCTTCGGGAGGAAAGTCCATCGTCATGAGCAGGATCGAACGGGCGGCTTCCGCGAATTGCGGTGGCAGGTCGGCGATTGTCGCGCGCGCCATCTGCTCGATCGTGTCGAGATCGGGCGCCGAACGTCCCAGCCAGTCATTCATCCGCGTCTCCTGTGCCTGCCCCTCATATGGACAAAATGCGCGGCCTGTGAAAGAGGAGTGCGCCCGAGGAGTGCTTTTCATGACCGTGACCCGTTTCGCCCCGTCGCCCACCGGCTACATCCATGTGGGCAACCTGCGCACAGCCCTGATGAACTACCTCATCGCCCGCAAGGCCGGCGGCGCGTTCATTCTTCGCCTGGACGATACCGACCGGGAACGGTCCAAGCAGGAATATGTCGATGGCATCAAGGAAGACCTCGAATGGCTTGGCCTGACCTGGGACCGGGTCGAGCGGCAATCCGAACGCCTGGACCGATACGCCGCAGTCGCTGAAGACCTGCGCGCCTCGGGCGATCTTTACGAAGTGTTCGAGACGCCGACGGAACTCGACCTGAAGCGCAAGAAGCTGCTGAACATGGGCCGCCCTCCGGTTTACGACCGGGCGGGGCTGGCCTTGTCGGTGGCTGAAAAGGACAGGCTCCGCGCCGAGCGCGAAGGCTACTGGCGCTTCAAGCTGGATCAGGGGCGGACCGAGTGGGCTGACGGCATTCTGGGCGCGGTGTCGATCGATACCGCCTCGGTCTCCGACCCGGTGCTCATCCGTGCGGACGGGCTGGTGCTTTACACCTATGCCTCCTCGGTCGACGATATCGACATGGGCATCACCCATATCGTGCGCGGCGCGGACCATGTGACGAACACCGCCACACAGATCCAGATCATGAAGGCAATGGGCGGCAAGCCGCCCGAATTCGCGCACCATTCGCTCCTGACCGGTCCGCAGGGCGAGGGGCTGTCAAAGCGGCTCGGCACGCTTTCCCTGCGCGATCTGCGTGCCAGCGGCGTGGCGAAGGAGGCGCTGTTGAGCCTGATGGCGCGGCTCGGATCGTCGCAGCCCGTGGAGCTGATGATGTCGCTTGACGAGATTGCGGAAGGCTTCGACGTCGGCCAGTTTGGCGCCGCGCCGACCAAGTTCGACGCCGAGGATCTGTGGCCGCTCACCCGCGCCCGCAATCAGGCGCTGCCCTTCGCGGCGGTGAAGGAGCGGATCGACGGAATCGGCGTACCAGCGGACATGGCCGAACGCTTCTGGCGCGTCGCGTCGCAGAATATCACGACGCTTGACGATCTCGATCACTGGTGGGCGCTCTGCCGCGACGGGGCGGCACCCGTTGTCGCGCCCGAAGACGCGGAGTTTGTCCGTGAGGCGATGGCGATGCTGCCCGCGCCGCCCTACACCGAGACGACATGGAGCGACTGGACATCGGCGGTCAAGGAGGCGACCGGGCGCAAGGGCAAGGGGCTGTTCATGCCGCTGCGTCTGGCGGTGACGGGGCAGGCGCAGGGACCCGACATGGGCGATCTGATGCCGCTTTTGCAGAAGGTGCGCGCAAGGATCTGAGGCCGCGCACTTGGCGGCGGCGAATGGGGGCTGCCTGCCCTTATCCCCGCTGATGCGGGGATTCCGCCGGAAGTATTTCTTGAACAGAAGAACGATCAGGCGTCGCGGCTGATGCCTAAAGCGGCCAGATGATCGTCGACCCGGCGGCGCTCGGCGCGGCTGAGCGGCTGATGCCTGGGGTAGAGCGGTGCGGCACGATCATCGCGGATCGTGCTCCAGCCTGCTGTCGTGGCGAAGAACCGGTCAGCACCCGTTTCGCCGAATTCGCGCAAGAAACCCTGCACGACCGTGTCGAGATAGCTGAGCAGGATCGGATGCTGCGCTGTCATGTCGGCGTGGGCCTCATCGACGGCATAGATCTCGATCCGTATTGCCCAGGCGGGTCGTGAACGGAGGTCTGTCGTATGCAAGGCGCAGCGTCGGTAGGCTGCTTCCCGTTCGTCAAGACCTGCCCAGTCGTTACCTGGCACGGCGGCGACGAGCCCGTCCATTTCGGCGTCCGCCGGTTCGGCGGATAGATAGGCGAAGGGGCGCAGCCGGGTGTGGCGCCAGACCCGTCTCCAGCCGCAAAGACGCGCCGGTTCGCCCGGGGCGTAATCATGAGTGGCCCGGTTCACGAGCGATCCATATCCGAAGAAGGCTGCATGGCGCGGTTCGGTCATGGCCGATGCTTGCCCCGGATCGGGCAGGGGCGCAAGGGCGCAGCCGCCACCGTATCCCGTTGCATACCCTCTTGCTTCGTGCCCCCGTTCCGCGCTAACCAAATACGGTCAGACTCGGGAGAATCCGGCAGGGCGGCAGCCCGGAGCCGGTGCCGAAGGAGCAACCGCCCCGGTAAACTCTCAGGCGCAAGGGACCGGTTTGACAACGAAACTCTGGAGAGACCCCTGATCAGGTCGGGGGCGCCGACGGGATAACGATCTCAGGCGGAAGGACAGAGGGGGCATCGGGACGGGCGGGCTTGACCGCCGCGGGCGATGCCGGACACATTGAACCGGCGTGACAACGGGAGGGCGGCATGGCCGACCAGAAGCGTACGGTTCTATACGATCTGCATCTGGAGCTTGGCGGCAAGATGGTGCCCTTCGCGGGCTACGAGATGCCGGTGCAATACCCGATGGGCGTGATGAAGGAGCATCTGCACACGCGCGCCCAGGCGGGTCTTTTCGATGTGAGCCATATGGGCCAGATCCTTCTGACCGCGAAGTCGGGGAAGATCGAGGACGCGGCGCTGGCGCTCGAGCGGCTTGTGCCGGTCGACGTGCTTGGGCTGAAGGAAGGCCGTCAGCGCTATGCGATGTTCACCAATGACGCGGGCGGCATTATGGACGACCTGATGGTTGCCAATCGGGGCGATCACCTGTTTCTGGTCGTGAACGCCGCCTGCAAGGATGCCGATTTCGCTCATCTGAAAGCGCAACTTGGCGCCCATTGCGATATCGGTATGGTTCCGGATCGCGCGCTTCTTGCGCTTCAGGGACCGGCGGCCGAGACCACGCTGGCGCGTCTTGTGCCGGATGTCGTGGACCTCGCCTTCATGGACGTGGCGATCCGCCAGTGGGATTCGGCTGAGCTTTGGATTTCCCGCTCGGGCTATACCGGGGAGGACGGGTTCGAGATTTCAGTGCCGGAGAAATTCGCGGAAGCCTTCGCGCGAAAGCTTCTGGCCATGGATGAGGTCAAGCCCATTGGCCTTGGCGCGCGCGACTCGCTTCGGCTTGAGGCCGGGATGTGCCTTTACGGCCATGATATCGACGAGACGACGACGCCGGTCGAAGGCAACCTGACATGGGCGATCCAGAAGGCGCGGCGGGCTGGCGGCGCGCGGGAGGGCGGATTCCCAGGGGCCGACCGCGTCCTCAGGCAACTGGCCGAGGGTCCAGCGCGCCGCCGCGTCGGGCTGCGCCCCGAGGGGCGTGCGCCGATGAGAGAGGGAACGGATGTGTTTGCCGCTCCGGAGGGCGGCGAGGCGATCGGTACGATCACCTCCGGCGGCTTCGGCCCCTCGATCGGGGGGCCGATGGCGATGGGCTATCTGCCTGCCGATCTGGACGAGGGCACATTGGTGTACGGCGAGGTGCGCGGCAAGCGCCTGCCCGTTGTGATCGCGCCAATGCCGTTCCAACCCAATCAATACAAGCGTTAACCAACAAGGATGTGACCCATGAAATACACCGAAGATCACGAATGGCTCCGCGTCGAGGGCGATGTCGTCGTCGTGGGCATCACCGGCTACGCCTCTGAACAGCTTGGCGATGTCGTGTTTGTCGAACTGCCCCAGACGGGAAAGAACGTATCGAAGGGCGATGAGATCGTGGTGATCGAAAGCGTCAAGGCAGCGTCGGATATCTCAGCACCGCTTGATGGCGAGATTGTCGAGGTGAACGGCGATGTCGCCGACAATCCCGGCATGGTGAACGAAGACCCGACCGGCAAGGCGTGGTTCTTCAAGATGAAGCTCTCCGACATGTCTGCGCTTGACGGGCTGATGGACGAGGCCGCTTACAAGGAAATGATCGGATAAGGACGCGAGAAGATGCCCTTCACCCCCACCAACTACCTGCCCTACGACTTCGCCAACCGCCGCCATATCGGTCCGTCCCCGTCCGAGATGGAGGAGATGTTCAAGGTGCTGGGGGTGAAGGATCTTGACGATCTGATCGACCAGACCATTCCGAAGTCCCTGAGGCAGGACAAGCCGCTCGATTTCGGCAAGGCAATGTCGGAGCGGGAGCTTTTGTGGTTCATGCGGCAGGTGGCCAAGAAGAACAAGGTCTTTACCTCGATGATCGGACAGGGCTTCTACGGCACGGTATGCCCGCCTGCGATCCAGCGGAACATCCTTGAGAATCCGGCCTGGTATACCGCCTATACCCCCTATCAGCCGGAGATTTCGCAAGGCCGGCTTGAGGCGCTTCTGAACTATCAGACGATGGTGTGCGACCTGACGGGGCTGGAGATCGCCAATGCGTCCCTTCTGGACGAGGCGACGGCTGCGGCCGAAGCGATGACGATGGCACAGCGTGTTGCGAAGTCGAAGGCGGTGGGGTTCTTCGTCGATGAAAACTGTCATCCGCAAAATATCGAAGTCATGAAAACCCGCGCGGCCCCTCTCGGGATCGAGGTGATGGTTGGCGATCCGGAAAAGTTCGACGCGTCAAAGGTCTTCGGCGCTGTCTTCCAGTACCCCGGCACCTATGGTCATCTGACCGATTTCACCGGTCACATCGCAAAACTGCACGCCGCCGATGCCGTGGGCATTCTCATCGCAGATCCGATGGCGCTATGTCTCCTGAAGGAACCGGGTGCGATGGGGGCCGATATTGCCGTTGGTTCGACACAGCGATTTGGCGTTCCGATGGGCTTCGGTGGACCTTCCGCCGCCTACATGGCCTGCAAGGACGCGCACAAGCGCAACATGCCTGGCCGAATTGTCGGCGTGTCGGTGGACGCGCAGGGCGGCATGGCCTACCGGCTGTCGCTCCAGACCCGCGAGCAGCACATCCGGCGCGAAAAGGCCACGTCGAACGTCTGCACCGCGCAGGCGCTCTTGGCCAACATGGCCTCGTTCTATGCTGTGTTCCATGGGCCCGAGGGATTGAAGGCGATCGCACAGCGCATCCATCGCAAGGCCGTGCGCGTCGCGCGGGCGCTTGAAGGGGCAGGATACAAGGTCGCGCCGAAGCACTTCTTCGACACGATCACCGTCGAGGTCGGCCCTATGCAGGGCGTGATCCTGAAGGCCGCCCGAAGGGAGCGGATCAACCTGCGCAGGATAGGCACGACCAAGCTCGGGATCTCGCTGGATGAGACCACCCGGCACGACACGGTCGAGCGGCTTTGGCGCGCTTTCGGGTTGAACCGGAAGGACGATGACCTCACGCCGCATTACCAGATCCCAGATGCACTTTTGCGCACGTCCGACTACCTGACGCATCCGATCTTCCACCTCAACCGGGCGGAAACCGAGATGATGCGCTACATGCGCCGCCTCGCCGACCGCGATCTCGCGCTCGACCGGGCGATGATTCCCTTGGGTTCCTGCACGATGAAGCTGAACGCGGCGGCCGAGATGATGCCGATCACCTGGCCGGAATTCTGCAACCTTCATCCGTTCGCGCCGGACGAGCAGACCGCCGGATACGCCGAGATGTTCCGCGATCTTTCGGAGAAACTTTGCGAGATCACCGGTTATGACGCGATGAGCCTTCAGCCGAATTCCGGCGCGCAGGGCGAATATGCGGGGCTGCTGACGATCCAGGCCTATCACCGGGCGAATGGGGAAGGCGACCGCGACATCTGCCTCATCCCGGTTTCGGCGCACGGCACCAATCCGGCTTCCGCGCAGATGGCCGGGATGAAGGTAGTCGTGGTGAAATCGGCCGAGAATGGCGATATCGACGTGGAGGATTTTCGGGCCAAGGCGGAAGCGGCGGGCAGCAATCTCGCGGCCTGCATGATCACCTATCCGTCGACCCACGGCGTCTTCGAGGAGACGGTGCGCGATGTCTGCAAGATCACCCATGCGCATGGCGGCCAGGTCTATATCGACGGCGCGAACATGAACGCAATGGTCGGGTTGGTGCGGCCCGGCGATCTTGGCGGCGATGTGAGCCATCTCAACCTGCACAAGACGTTCTGCATCCCGCATGGCGGCGGTGGGCCCGGCATGGGTCCGATCGGCGTGAAGGCGCACCTCGCGCCGCACCTGCCCGGCCATCCCGAGACAGGGGGCGAGGAGGGGCCGGTGTCAGCGGCGCCCTGGGGCTCGGCCTCGATACTGCCGATCTCTTGGGCCTATGTCCTGATGATGGGCGGGCCTGGGCTGACACAGGCGACGAAGGTGGCGATCCTCAACGCCAACTACATCGCCAAGCGGCTGGAGGGGGCGTATGACGTTCTGTTCAAGGGCCGGAACGGACGGGTGGCGCATGAATGCATTCTCGACACAAGGCCCTTCGCCGACAGCGCCCATGTCACGGTGGACGATATCGCCAAGCGATTGATCGACAACGGATTCCATGCGCCGACGATGAGCTGGCCCGTCGCGGGCACTCTCATGGTGGAACCGACCGAGTCGGAGACCAAGGCCGAGCTTGACCGCTTCGTGACCGCGATGCTTTCGATCCGCGATGAGATCATGGCGATCGAGAAGGGAGAAATCGACGCCGACAACAACCCGCTGAAGCACGCGCCCCATACGGTCAATGCCCTTATCGGCGAATGGGACAGGCCGTATTCGCGTGAACAAGGCTGCTTCCCGCCCGCCTCGTTCCGGGTCGACAAATACTGGCCGCCCGTGGGCCGGGTCGACAATGTCTACGGCGACCGGCATCTGGTCTGCATCTGCCCGCCAGTGGAAAGCTATATGGACGCCGCCGAATAGCGCTTCACGCTCGACCCGCATGCCGCGTTGGGGATTGTCAAGCATCTGACGCGGCTATCCGATCAATGAAAGCGCGCCTGACAGGGGACTGTTGGCGGAATCCGCACGATTGTGCGCCCTCGTCAGCATCCGCTTGCATTGAAGCGTTGACTCCTCGCATATGTCAGACGCTTGCCTCATGCGCGACAATCATTGTGACTGGTACCCGATGTTCTCTACGTGCCGCAAACTCTACGAGCTGCTCGATCGACGCGAGCGGGGAAGGGTTCTGATCCTTCTGGGCCTGATCACCATGTCAGGCATCCTCGACATGGTGGGCATCGCCTCGATCCTGCCGTTTCTTGCGGCGGTCTCCAACCCGGAACAGGCGCGCACCAACGCGCTTCTATCGCGGCTCTACGAGTGGGGCGGATTCACCGAGGACGAGTCGTTCCTGACATTCCTCGGGATCATGGTCCTCTGCACGGTTCTTCTGGCGCTGGCCTCGAAAATACTTGCAGCCGTGGCGATTTCGCGATTCAGCCATATGCGTAACCACACGATCGGCGCCCGCCTGCTCGGCGGCTATCTCCGCCAACCCTATGTGTGGTTCCTGAACCATCACAGCTCCGAGCTTGGCAAGACCGTGCTTTACGAGACGGAGCGGAGCATCATGGAAGCGATGCTTCCGGCGATGCGCGTCTTCTCCAACATCGCGTCGGTTGTCTTTCTCGTCGTGTTGCTGCTTTTCGTTCAGCCATGGGTGGCTCTGATCTCGGCGGTGGTCATGGGCGGGGCATATGTCGGGATTTTCTATTTCGTCCGCCGGAACCTGACCAGCCTTGGCGAGAAGCGGGCCGAGGACAACGCGGCGCGCTACAAGATCGCGCAGGAGGTCTTCGGTGGGCTGAAGGACGTCAAGCTCATGGGGCTAGAGGAAACCTATCTGGCGCGGTTTGCGGTTCCCTCGATGCGCGCGGCCACAAATGCGAGCGTGAGCCAGGTGGTGGGCGAACTGCCGCGCCACCTTTTGGAAGTTATTGCCTTCGGCGGCATGATCGTCCTCATCCTTGCGCTGCTTCTGACCGGGTCCGGCGAAATCGGCGACATCCTTCCGACGCTGGGTGTCTTCGCCTTTGCGGGGCTGCGTCTTTTCCCTGCCATGCAGCAAATCTATCTAGCCCTCACGCAGATGAGGTTCGTGGAGCCTCTGCTCGACAACGTGCATCGCGATACGATGCTGGTCGGCGCGCCGACGCACGTGCCGGCGCCGGCAGCCCCGGTCGAGCCGATCCGGCTGCAAAAGTCGCTGGAAATCCGAGACGTCCACTACGCTTATCCGAACGTCGAGAATGCCGCGCTCAGGGGCCTTTCGCTTGAGATCACCGCCAACACAACGGTCGGCATCGTCGGCGGTAGCGGTGCGGGGAAGACAACGGCCGTCGATCTGATCCTCGGGCTTCTTCCGGCGCAGGCTGGTTCACTCGTGATCGATGGAGTTCCGCTCGCCCCTTCCAACATGCGGGCCTGGCAAAACTCGATCGGCTATGTTCCTCAGCATATCTACCTGCTTGACGACAGCGTCGCCGCGAACATAGCTTTCGGACATGGCGAAGACGACATCGACATGGCGCGCGTGGAGCGCGCATCCCGCATCGCCAACCTCCACGATTTTGTCATGAGTGAGCTCGGCCAAGGCTATGGCACGTCGGTCGGCGAGCGGGGCATCAGGCTGTCCGGCGGCCAGCGTCAGCGGATCGGCATTGCGCGGGCCCTGTACAACGATCCGGACGTCCTGATCTTCGACGAGGCCACCTCGGCGCTCGACAACCTGACAGAGCGCGCGGTGATGGCGGCGGTGAACAATCTGGCCAGATCGAAGACGATCATCATGATCGCGCACCGCCTTTCGACTGTGCGGAACTGCGATCTGATCTTCCTTCTGGAGAACGGGAAACTTGCCGCCCAGGGTACGTTTGACGAACTGGTTTCACAGAATGACTCGTTCCGGCGCATGGCCGAGGGGGTTGAGTGACATCTGGCGTCACGCGGACACCTTTGGCTTGAATGCGGAGGTCGCGTTCCATAAGTATTCGTCGAACCGAATATGTTGTGGGGCGACAGGATGCAAGACGCCGTGAAACTGATCTGCGCCGCCTGCGGGCAGGCGAACAGAATCCCCCGGCTGCGCCTTGCCGATAATCCGAAATGCGGCTCGTGTGGGGGCTTTCTGGCCGATGGCCAAGTCGCGGAGCTCGATCTTGTTGCCCATGACCGGCTGATCCGGGGCGACGACCTGCCGTTGGTCGTTGACTACTGGGCGCCCTGGTGCGGCCCCTGCCGCATGATGGCGCCGGAATTCGCGAAAGCGGCCGCGGCGCTGAAAGGCCGAGTGCGGTTCGCCAAGATCAACACCGAGGATTTTCCGGCCGTGTCACAGCGCCTCGGCATCCGCGGTATCCCGTTGCTGATCCTGTGGCATCGCGGGAAGGAGATGGAGCGTCTTGCGGGTGCGCGACCGGCCGCCGATATCGAAGCTTTTGCCCGCGCCCGCGCCTGAATGGGCCGCGCTCAGCCGTCGGCATCCATGTTGGCGCCGGCCTTTGCGGCCAGGTCGCGGATCAGGTCACGATCCTGCTTCAGCGCAAGTGCGCCGCCGGCCAATGCAAATGCGCGGGCCGCCTCTTCCGCCGCCGCTTCGGCCATCTCGGGATCGCCCTGCGCCGCCAGCTTCGCGAGCGTTTTTTGCAGGCGGATCTGCACCTCCACCATGCCGGCGCCGTCACGCGCGATCGGGCTGAAGCCGTCGCGCAACAGTTCGTGCGGTGTGACAGGCGCCATGAACACCCGTTGGCAAGCCGGGTCGGAGATCTCGCGCGGGGTGCCGTCGCCCGTCAAGAGCGCAAGTATCCGGCCGAGAATGAAAATCGCGGTGCCGGGGTCGTTGACCGCCGGCGACAGCGCGCGTTGCGCAATCTCGGAGAGGACGATCAGGCCGTAGCGCGGATCCTGGTCGAAGCTGCGGGTCGTGCCGAAGCTGAACGCCCCGCGCAGATCGCTCGGGTCGGGATCCCCCGAAAAACGGCAAAGAGTCTCGCCGGCGGTGACGAGGTGGCCGACCTCGGCGAAGACGAATATCTGGCTGTCGCCCCGGGCCTCGGCAAACTCGTTCAGCCGGGCGACATCGATATGCTGGACATAGCCTGAGAAGTCCGACTTTACGGTGCCGATGGCATCATCGGGCAAAGGCGAGCCTTCGTCCAAAGGTTGCGCGCCGAGCGCGGGATATGACCGCCAGGCCAGCAGAGCGGGTTTGCAGGCGCGTTCGATCTCTGCGACCGTCTCGGTGATGCTGCCGAGGTCGGACAGATGATCGATCCAGCGCAGGATGGCGATGACGACAAGACCGATCACGACAATCGAGACGAAGAGGATCACGGCCGCGGCGCGGGCATCGTACAGACCCGTACGGATCAGCACCTGCGCCGTGAGCGCGTAGATGAAGGCACCCATGAAGGTCGAGAGCACCTTTTGCGTCACCTTGTCCTCCGCCGCCAGGTGGTGCGCCCGCGGCGTGATGTTGGTGGCGATCGACTGGCGGGCCGAGACGAGTACGGCGAGTGAAAAGGTGGTGACAGCCAGCATGCTCGACGAAACCACGCCGAGTATGCTCAGGACCGCGTCGGTTTCGATGCCCGAGACAAGGAAGTCGGGGATGAAGGGGGATACCAGACGGCTGCCGATCGCGGTGAAAAGCGCCAGAAACGCGTAGGCGCTGGTCCTGACCCAGAGCTGCCGGCCGATCCGGCGCAGGCGGAACCAGCCTTGCGATATCAGCTTCATCCCGTTCAATGCGCGCCTCCTTGCGGTCCGTGACCCAGTTCCTCACGGAACGGGATGCGATGACAAGGGGCTGCTTGACAAGATCGGTGTTTTGTCCCAGATACCGCGCCGGTGCGGGGCAGTAGCTCAGTTGGGAGAGCGCGTCGTTCGCAATGACGAGGTCAGGGGTTCGATCCCCCTCTGCTCCACCACCCTCCAATGCGATACGGGCTCAGATCATCGCCCAGTCGGTGAAGCGGTAAGGCTTTGGCGGCATGGGAGGATTCCTGTCGCCGGGGCGGGGTTTCGGCACCGGGGGCCGCGGGGTCTGGCGGTTCATCACTCTCTCCTTCTCTCAGGAAAGACATGGGGACCGGGGCCGCCTCGGGCTATCAATGTGTCAGGCCGCTGGCGGGGTCGTGAGGCGATGTGCAAATGGCGGGAATTGCCGTCTCATCGTCATTTGGTCCCTTGGAAATGTCTTTCTTCAATAGGGTCAGAGTAGCATCTGGCCGGGTGCGCGTCAGGTCGGGAATACCCGAAGATCCGCCGCCTGTTCGCGTCGGATATCCGTAGTGCATCCGTCCCTACAGCGTCGGATCCGAAAACCAAGCGTTCGGGCGTCGTCGGTTTACGCGGCCTTAACCAGGTTGCCCCAACTCAGTTCCGAGGCCGGGCCTGCGGTCTGCCGAGCGGAGAATCAGGCCCGTTGGCGCAGGTGCATGGACATTGACCGGTTTCCCCGCCCAGTTTGCCGGGGAGCCGTCGATTGTTGACGTCCGGGATAGGGTGTCCAGAAATTGACATGGAAATGGCGGTGTTTCGACACATGTACGCCTTTTTCCGGACATTTTTATGGCAGAAATACAACCACAGGTGGCATGGTGTCGGCGAGAAGTACAGCCTTCAACTCAACTCCCGAGGACACACGGAATGACAAATCTCATCGAAAAGGCCCGCATCGGAAGAGAAAACGCCCTGTCCCGTCTGAAAAGGCCGACGGTGCCGCATTGCGCGATTGCCGGCGACCGGACCCCGGTGCGCCATTTTCCGGCCACATTCACCTCGACCCGTGCGGGCAGGGAGATCGCCAACATATTCGGTTGATTGGTCCAGGCCGCTTGGGGCGGATCGAGAGAAGGGCGCGTGGCGACACGCGCCACTTTCTTTTGTGATCAGGCCGGAATGCCCGCGCGGCGCATCCGGTGATCAGTGCGGGGTGAGCACCGTCCCGCGAATGCTCAAAGCCGTCCGGCCAGTACGAGGAGGATGAGGACGACCACGAGAAGCCCGAGGCCGCCGGCCGGGTAATACCCCCAGCCACGGGAATAGCCCCAGGTCGGCAATGCGCCGATCAGGGCGAGGATCAGGATGATGAGAAGAATGGTGCCGAGTGTCATGGGTGTCACCTTTCGAGATGACCGCGAGTTGCGGTCCGCGACGGAACAATGCGGAAGGGCCGACACCGGTTCCCTCCCTGTGCGGATCAGAAGATGCCGAACAGGTAGAGAAGAACGATGACGACGAACGGAACGCCGAGCAGCCAGGCGATGATGCCTTTCATGGGGTCCTCCCTTTCTTGGACTGGAGAGAGAACGCCGCGCCGGGTGGATCGGTTCCGTGGGAGGGCGCGTCGCGACCGTGGCAGGGTGCGTGATTTCACGCACCAATGGCCCGGAAGGCAAGAGATGCGCGTAGGGTGCGTGATTCCACGCACCAATGGTGGCCGGTGGTGCGGGTGTTTGTTGAAAAACGGTGCGTGCGAGCAAGCACCCTACGGCTCGCTGCGGGTTGCTATTTCAAAAGACCGGATCGTCCAAAAGGTTGGACCGCAATACGGGGAACTTGAAGTTTGAGCGCTTTATTACCTCTCTTACTACATCATGAAACCAAGGCATCGATTTTGGTGAAACATGAACGGTTTCTATCAGTGTATTGGCGTTCATCGGCACTTTCAGCGCCAATGCGGTTTCCTGATTATCATGAGCCTTCAGGGCTTCTTCTGTATCTATAATTATAGCCCTCGCCTCGCACTCATGTGAAAAAGAGGCTCGCTTATACATGCTATAGTAAAAGAGATTTCCATTTGGAATCGCGTCTGAAGTATAGTCAACGTATGTTACGGTGCCCAAATAAGCCTTGCTCGGAAGGCATTCCGAAAGTTTTTCAAATGTCGATTGAATGGCTATTGACTCATTGGAGCTTGAATAGAGTTTCCACATCGCGGCACTTTCGTGATTGTTCATGTGCCAACAATTGGCGTATTGACAAAGCCGCGCGTTCAGTCTCGTCCTTTTCATCGTCTCTACGTATTGGGAGGCAGAGGCTTTCTTCTCTTCTTCTGGAATATCAATTGTATCAAAAATACTCTTCTCGAGTTCAAGGGTTGCCTTGGTTACGGCTCCCTCCCAGTTGTCGCCTAGTAAATCAAGTCTAGAGAAGTGAAGCTGCTGTGAAAAAATGAATGAAACGAACTTAGTAAAATCCATATAGCGCCAGACGCGGATTTTCGGATTTTCTGGTTGCGGGAAGCACTCATGTTCTAACGTGGCTGCCATCCCCCCTCACCTCGTGAACTTCTTATACTTCACCCGCTTCGGCTCCACCGAATCCGGCCCGAGCCTTCTAATCTTGTCTTCCTCATAGGCCTCGAAGTTGCCTTCGAACCATTCGACATGGGCCTCGCCCTCGAAGGCCAGAATGTGCGTACACAACCGATCCAGAAAGAAGCGGTCGTGGGAGATGATGACGGCGCAGCCGGCGAAGTCGTCGAGGGCGGCTTCCAGGGCCTGGAGGGTCTCGACGTCGAGGTCGTTCGTGGGTTCGTCGAGGAGAAGGACGTTGCCGCCCGACCGCAGCAGTTTGGCCATGTGGACGCGGTTGCGTTCGCCGCCGGAGAGGAGGCCGACCTTCTTCTGCTGGTCGCCGCCCTTGAAGTTGAAGGCGGAGCAATAGGCGCGAGAGTTCATCTGGACGTCGCCAAGCTCGATCTGTTCGGCGCCGCCGGAGATCTCCTCCCACACGGTCTTGCCCGCATCGAGCGCGTCGCGGGACTGGTCGACATAGGCGAGCGACACGGTGTCGCCATAGGTGATGGTGCCGGTGTCGGGTTTCTCCTGCCCGGTCAGCATGCGGAAGAGCGTGGTCTTGCCCGCGCCGTTCGGACCGATGACGCCGACGATGCCGCCGGGGGGAAGGGCGAAGGAGAGATCCTCGATCAGGAGCTTGTCGCCCATGTGTTTCTTCAAGCTCTCCACCTCGATCACCTTGCCGCCGAGGCGGGGGCCGTTCGGGATGATGATCTGGGCGCGGGTCAGCTTGTCGCGCTCCGACTGGTCGGCAAGCTCGTTGTATTTGTTGATCCGGGCCTTCTGCTTGGCCTGCCGGGCTTTCGCGCCCGCCCTGATCCATTCCAGTTCGCGTTCGAGCACCTTCTGGCGGGACTTGTCCTCTCGCGCCTCCTGCGCGAGGCGCTTGGCCTTCTGTTCGAGCCAGGACGAATAGTTGCCCTCGTAGGGAATGCCGCGGCCGCGGTCGAGTTCGAGAATCCAGCCGGTGATGTCGTCGAGGAAGTAGCGGTCGTGGGTGACGATGAGGATGGTGCCGCCGTATTCGATGAGGTGCTTTTGCAGCCAGGCGATGGTTTCGGCGTCGAGGTGATTGGTCGGTTCGTCGAGAAGCAGCATGTCGGGTGCTTCGAGGAGAAGCTTGCAGAGCGCCACGCGGCGGCGTTCGCCGCCCGAGAGGGTATCGACGCTCGCATCGTCGGGGGGGCAGCGGAGGGCTTCCATCGCCACGTCGATCTGTGAATCGAGGTCCCAGAGGTTCTCGGCGTCGATCTCGTCCTGGAGCTTCGCCATCTCGTCGGCGGTCTCGTCGGAATAGTTCATCGCCAGTTCGTTGTAACGCTCAAGCTTCTGCTGCTTGGCCTTGACGCCCTCCATCACGTTGCCGCGCACGTCGAGCGCCGGATCGAGCTGCGGTTCCTGCGGCAGGTAGCCGACGGTCGCACCCTTGGCGGCCCAGGCCTCGCCGGTGAAATCCTTGTCGAGGCCGGCCATGATGCGCAGAAGTGTGGATTTGCCGGCACCGTTGACGCCGACGACGCCGATCTTGACGCCGGGCAGGAAGTTCAGGCGGATGTTCTCGAACAGCTTCTTGCCGCCGGGATAGGTCTTGGAGACGCCATCCATGTGATAGACGTATTGATAGGATGCCATGAGGTGCCTCGCGCCGCCTTGTTTCTGTTTCGGAGCGGTTCTAGCGGCGCCGCCGGGGCGACGCAACGGGCGGTCAGCGGATGGGGGGGCGGCCTCAATACCCCCGCATCCATTTGAGAGGGGAAATTTCCTGTCCGTCGGCGCCGGTGATCGTGATGCCTTCCTCCTCCATCCGCGCGGCGATGCGGGGCGCGGCGTCGATCCCGGCCATGCCGCCCACCCGTTCGCCCACCGCGGCACCCGCCCGCATCAGTTCGGGCATTTCGGCGGCATAGCGCCGGCCTGCCGGGCTGCGGAAAAAGTCTGCAATCCCGGCAAGCTCCTCATCGCTGAACCGCTCGCGCAGGACGGGTTCGAACTCCCCCCGCATGCGTTCGGCGAATACGCCGCGGAATCCCTCGAGGAAGATCGTGAAATAACGGTCGGTGTCCGATATCGTCACGTTCTGGGCGCCGAGCTGATACTTGACGCCGTCGACGATCATCGGGCCGAGCGTCTCGAACGTTGCGTCGATGATGCCGTCGGAATAGCTGATCTTGGAAATGAAGCGTGCGTCTTCGGTCGGATCGGCAATCACCGGTCCGGCAAGACCAAGGGCGAGGAGGGTGGCGAGGGATTCGAGGCGCATGGCAAGTCTTTCAAACAATTGCTAAAGTCGCGTCACTGCAGCCGGATCGCCCGGCCTTTGTCAAGCCGATGCGGTGGAGTCGGGGGAGGAAAGCGGAGACATGAGAGCTGGCTTCCCCGTTGCCGTTCCGGGCCAGGCAATCGGCCTTCTCGGCGGGTCGTTCGACCCCGCGCATGAAGGCCATGCCCATATCACGCGCGAGGCGCTGAAGCGGTTCGGGCTGGATCGGGTGTGGTGGCTGGTCTCGCCCGGCAATCCGCTCAAGGCCGAGGGGCCGGCGCCAATGGGCGAGCGCATCGCACGGGCGAAGGCGGTGATGGACCATCCGCGCGCGGTCGTCAGCGATCTGGAGATGCGGCTGGGCACGCGCTACACGGCGGCGACATTGAAGCGGCTGAAAGCGCTCTATCCGGGCGTGCGGTTCGTCTGGCTGATGGGGGCGGACAATCTTGCCGAGTTCGACCGCTGGAAGAACTGGGAATGGATCATGCGCAACGTGCCGGTCGGCGTTTTTGCCCGACCCGGCAGCCGGCTTGAGGCGCGGGGCGCGCGAGCGGTCGAGGAATATGCGCGCTTCCGTCTGCCGGCCGAGGCGGCGGAGCTGCTGCCTTGGGCAGCCCCGCCGGCATGGTGCTTTCTCGACGTGCCGATGGTCAAACTTTCGTCCAGTGCGATCCGGGCGCGGGGCGAGTGGCAACGCTGACGACGTTGAGTGGACTTGCCCGATGGCTTGCGGTAGGCGAAAGTCCGGCCAGAACGGAGACGAACATGCAAGGGATGACGCGGCGATCGGTGCTTGGCGGGCTTGCGGCCGGATTGGCCGGAAGCGCCCTTCCGGTTTCGGTGCGGGCGGCGGCGACGGGCGCCATGGCCGCCCAGGCGGCCGACCTCATAAGGGCAGCAGGGCTGGGCGGCAAGGTAAGCTATGTCGTGGCCGATGCCGCGACGGGTCTTGTCCTTGAGGCGCGGGATGCAGATCAGCCGATGCCGCCCGCCTCGACCGCCAAGGTGGCCACGTCGCTCTATGCGCTGAACCATCTCGGCGCGAAGCATCGCTTCGCGACACGGCTTATCGCGACGGGGCCTGTTTCGGGCGGGCTGATCCAGGGCGACCTGATCCTTGCGGGCGGCGGTGATCCGACGCTGTCGACGGACAACCTTGGCGACATGGCGCGGAACCTAGCGCGGCAGGGCGTGCGCGGCGTGACCGGGCGCTACATGGTCTGGGGCGGCGCGCTGCCCTACATCGAAGCGATCGACACCACGCAGCCCGCCTGGCTTGGCTACAACCCTTCGGTTTCGGGGCTGAACCTGAACTTCAACCGGGTAAACTTCGTCTGGAAGCGTGCCGGTGGCGGCTACGAGGTGGGGATGGATGCGCGGGCGGAGCGCTATGCGCCGAAAGTCTATACCGCCAAGGTCCAGATCGCCGACCGCGACCTGCCGGTCTACAGCTACCATATGGGCAAGGTCGAGGAGTGGACCGTCGCCCGACGCGCGCTTGGCAAGGGCGGAAGCCGCTGGCTGCCGGTGCGCCGGCCGGAGCTTTACGCGGGCGATGTGTTCCAGACGCTTGCGCGGGCCGAGGGCGTGCCGCTGCCGATGCCGGAGGTGGCGAAGTCGCTGCCGGGGGGCGCGGTGCTGGTCGAGGTGCGGAGCGATGAGTTGCCGGTACTATTGCGCGACATGATGAAGTTCTCGACCAACATGACAGCCGAGGCGGTCGGCATGGCCGCGTCGCTGAAGCGCGGCGTCTCGGGGCACACTGCATCCGGGCGCGAAATGTCGGGATGGATCGCGTCGGAGGCACAGGCAAGGACCGCGCGTTTCGCCGATCATTCGGGACTGGCCGGTGCTTCGCGGATATCGGCGGGTGACATGGTGCGGGTGCTGACCGGACCGGGGCGGCACGTCGGCATCGGGGCCCTGATGAAGGATGTCGCGTTCAAGGACGAGGCCGGGAAAACCATCAAGGGACATCCGGTGCAGGTCAAGGCCAAGACCGGAACGTTGAACTTCGTCTCGACGCTGGCGGGCTACATGCGTGCGCCCGGGGGAAACGAGCTTGCCTTCGCGATTTTCACGGGCGATGTGGCGCGGCGCGATGCGGTGCCTGATGCGCGGAAGGAGCAGCCGGAAGGCGGGCGCGACTGGATCAGGCGGTCCAAGCGCCTGCAGCAGCAACTGATCGAGCGCTGGGCGGCGGTCTACCAGGCCTGACCGTCATATCCCGTAGCGGGCGGCGGTGAGGCCGTCGAAGTCGATCTCGGGCTTCTTTCGCAGAACCACGTCGGCGACGGCGCGGCCGGAACCGCAGGCCATGGTCCAGCCGAGCGTGCCGTGGCCGGTATTGAGGAAGAGGTTGGAATAGCGCGTCGGCCCGAGCACGGGAGTCCCGTCCGGTGTCATTGGGCGCAGGCCGGTCCAGCCCTCGGCCTGTGAAAGGTCTCCGCCTCTGGGGAAAAGATCGCCGATGACGTGGCGCACGGTGTCGGTCGCATGAGAGCCAAGGCGATTGGAATAGCCGGCGATCTCGGCGGTGCCGGCGACGCGGATGCGGTCGCCGAGGCGGGTGATCGCGACCTTGTGGGTTTCGTCCATGATGGTCGATTGAGGGGCGAAACGGTCGTCGGTGACGGGCAGGGTGACCGAGTACCCCTTGACCGGATAGACCGGAAGCTTGATGTCGATGGGGCCGAGGAGCGTTGGCGCGAAACTGCCAAGCGCGCAGATATAGGCGTCGCCCTCGACCCGGCCGAGGTTTTCGGTCAGCACCCCCATCACCCGGTCACCCCGGACCTGGATCAGCCGAATCCGCTGGCCATAGTGGAAGGTGGCGCCGAGCTCGGCGGTCTTGTCGGCCAGTGCCATCGTGAACATCCGGCAATCGCCGGTGCGGTCGGCGGTCAGCCGGAGGCCGCCCACGAACTTGTCCCTGACCTCGGCCAGCGCCGGCTCGGCGGCGATGCAGCCGTCCTGGTCGAGCACCTCGAAGGGGCTGTCGAATTCGGCCAGGATGTCCTGATCGGCCTTCGACGCCTTGAGCTGCTTTTCGGTGCGGAAGAGTTGCAGGGTGCCCTGCGCGCGGCCGTCATATTCGATGCCGGTTTCGGCGATGAGGTCGGGCATCACGTCGCGCGAATAGTTCGAGATGCGGACCATGCGGGACTTGTTGAGCGCGTAGGCCCTTTCGTTACAATTGCTGAGCATCTGCGCGCCCCATTTCCACATGGTGGGGCTGATGAGCGGCCAGATGAAAAGGGGCCGGCGCTTCATGAAGAGCCATTTCAGCGCCTTCATCGGCACACCGGGGGCGGCCCAGGGCGAGGTCATGCCGTAGCTGAGTTCGCCGGCATTGGCGTAGCTCGTCTCCAGCCCCGGACCGGGCTGACGGTCGAGCACGGTGACCTCGGCGCCCTGTCTTGCAAGATAGTAGGCGGTGGTGACGCCGATGACCCCGGCGCCCATGACGACGACTTTCATGGTGTGTCCCGCTCGCAAAAGAATTTCGAGAAGCATTGCCGCGTCAAGGAACGATGGCAATGGTCTATCGGTTAGCCGGTGCGGGGCGCGGTAAGAAGACTTGCGGCGCGGGGCTGAGGTCCGGACCACACATCATGCCCGGCAAGCAAGCCGGCGAATCTATGCTCAAATCGGAAAAAGGCCCGCCCGGCAACTCCTGCACCGACCGCTTACAGCGTCACATGCCTTGCCCGCGCCCCGCGTTCGATGGCGGCGGCGTGGAGGCGGTCTATCTCCAGCTCGTGGCGGACTTCTTCGAGCAGCCGGAGTTCCGCCTGGCGGATTGTGCCGTCGGCGGCGGCGACGTCGCAGGCGAGCGCGTAGGCGGTTTCCCATAGCCTTTCGGGCAGGGCGTCGCGGACCATCGCGAAGAGCGTGTCCAGACCGTCTTCCTCTTCCATCAGCTTGTAGACGGTCTCGGCCGCCTCGCGGACGCTGTCCATGTCATAATCGGCAAAAACCGGAAGGTGGTTGACCTGACGCTCGATGGCGACAAGCTCGGACGTGCGGATGGCCTCATCCGAGACCGAGACTGTGACCATGATCGCGACGAGTGCGTCCTGGGCGGTGAAGGCGGGGAGGGTGTGGGTCACTGTCTTTGTCCTATCTGGTTCGAATGGCAAATTATTGACGATCCGGCCCCCGCACAATAGGAAGCGGGGCTTGCGGCACATATGGTGCCGGTCTTTCGGGAATGTATGACATGTCTTCTCTGCGCGATGCCGCGATGAACTCCAAAGCCTGGCCTTTCGAGGAGGCGCGCCGGGTGCTGAAGCGCTATGAGAAGACGGCGCCCGAGAAAGGCTATGTGCTTTTCGAGACCGGCTATGGGCCAAGCGGTCTGCCACACATAGGCACATTCGGCGAAGTGCAGCGCACGACGATGGTCCGGCGGGCGTTCGAGATCATCTCGGACATCCCGACGAAGCTCGTCGTGTTTTCCGACGATCTCGACGGGATGCGCAAAGTGCCCGACAACGTGCCGAACCCGGAAAAACTGCGCGAATATCTTCAGTTGCCGCTGACGAGCGTGCCCGACCCATTCGGCAAGTATCCGAGTTTTGGGGACCACAACAACGCGATGCTCAGGCGGTTCCTCGACACGTTCGGTTTCGAGTACGAGTTCATCAGCGCGACGGAGTTCTACAAGTCGGGCCGGTTCGACGAGGTGCTGCTGCGCTGCGCGGAGCGCTATGACGCGATCATGGAGATCATGCTGGCGAGTTTGCGCGAGGAGCGGCAGCAGACCTATTCATGCTTCCTGCCGATCCATCCAGAGACGGGGCGCGTGCTTTATGTGCCGATGAAGGAGGTGAACGCCAAGGATGGCACGATCACCTTCGACGACGAGGCGGGCAAGGAATGGACATTGCCGGTTACCGGCGGGCAGGTGAAGCTGCAGTGGAAGCCGGATTTCGGCGCGCGCTGGGCGGCCCTGGGCGTCGATTTCGAGATGTATGGCAAGGATCATTCGACCAACACGCCGATCTATGACGGGATATGCGAGGTCCTGGGCGTGAAGGCGCCGGAGCATTTCACTTACGAACTGTTCCTCGATGAGCATGGACAGAAGATTTCCAAGTCGAAGGGCAATGGCCTGACGATCGACGAGTGGCTCACTTATGCGGCGACTGAAAGTCTTGGATACTTCATGTATCAGAAGCCGAAGACCGCGAAGCGGATGCATTTCGACGTGATCCCGAAGGCAGTGGACGAATATCACCAGCAGTTGCGGGCCTTTCCCGATCAGACGGTAGAGCAGCAGTTGGCGAACCCCGTCTGGCATCTGCATCGCGGCCAGCCGCCGGAATCGGACATGGTGGTGCCGTTCGCGATGTTGCTTAACCTCGCTAGCGTGGCGGGCGCGAAGGACAAGTCGGGGCTTTGGGGTTTCATCCAGCGCTATGCGCCGGAAGCGACGCCGGAGAAGAACCCGCAACTGGATCAGGCGGCGGAATTCGCGGTGCGCTATTTCCGCGACTTCGTGGCGCCGGGACGGACGTTCCGGGAGCCTTCTGCAAGGGAGCGGGTGGCGATGGAGGATCTGGTTTCGCAACTCAAGGTCTGGAAGGGCGGGCTTGATGCGGAGGCGTTGCAGTCGATGGTTTTTGCCGTCGGCAAGGAGCACGAGTTCGAGCCGCTCAGGGATTGGTTCACCGCACTTTACGAGGTTCTTCTGGGGGCGAGCCAAGGGCCGCGTTTCGGCGGGTTCATCGCGCTTTACGGCGTCGACGAGACGGTCGCGCTGATAGAACGGGCGCTGGCGGGCGAGCTTGTGGCCTGACCCGGCAGTAAGCCAATCGTGTTTTGCGCTCTGGATCGGAGGCCGTAAGCTGGAGGCGGACGAAGCCAAAGGAGACGCAGCATGAGGTTTTCATTGACGCTCGGGGCGTTCGCGCTAGCGCTTGTGATGACCGGGCCGCAGCCCGCGACCGCCGACGCCGGTACGGATATCAGGTCGGTGATCGGTGATCAGTTTGCGGCGTTCGCGGCGAACGATCTTGGCGCTGCATTCGATTTCGCCTCGCCGACCATTAAGGGCATCTTTCGCACACCGGAGAATTTCGGTCAGATGGTCAAGGGCGGCTATCCGATGATCTGGCGCCCGTCCGAGGTGAAGTTTCTTGCGCTGAGGACCGAGAACGGCAGGCAGATGCAGCGTGTTCTGGTGCGTGATGGCGCAGGCGCGATCCATCTTTTCGACTACGAGATGATCCCGGCTGCGGACGGATGGCAGATCAACGGCGTCTTCCCGGTGGAAAGCGAAACGCCCACGGCGTGACGAGCCTTTGCCTCCCTACAAGCGAACGCTGCGGTAACGCGCGTTAAGCCCTTTGCGCTAGTTCTGTCTTGCAAGGCGGCACTGCGCGTGCGCAGGCCCCGCTCTTTCCGAACGAGCATCGCATGCCGCCGGGGTTCTGGCCGATCCGCGCCCGGAGTCTTTGCTCGTCAGGGCGTTGGAACAGGAACAAGGGGTTCGTGGATGAACAAGGCGATTACCGACGGGCTGATCTTCATGCCGCCCAAATTCGAAGTCGGGCTGGATGTCTGGTCGAGCGGGGATGGCACGCAGGGCTCGCCGACCTGGGCCGGGTCGCCCGATGCAGTACTAGTTCCGGCGGATCAGGATTTCGGCGGCTGTCTGGAGATGGTCAAGCACGCCGCCACCTTGAAGCTGCGGTATACCGGGCAGACGCCGGTACTGCCGGGCTGCTATCTGCGCGTCCGTGCCCGCGTCAAAGCAATGAGCGGCAACCTGCCCGCCGTCGGGATCGCCGCATGGGCGGGCGGCGCCGGAGATGCGCATGTCGCCGGTGTCGTGGAGGTCGGCCCGCCCCAGCAACTGACGACATACGGCAAGGTAGAGACGGTCGAGGCAATCGTCGGCACAGGCAACCGCGCGGGCGTTGACATGCAATGGGGCAACGCAGCGCTTTATGGCCACTTCGGGCTGAACCTGACCGGCGCGACCGGCGGCGTCGTTCGCATCGACGACATCGAGATCGAGGATGTGACGTCGGTCTTCCTACGCAATTTGCTCGACTGGGTCGATGTGCGCGACTACGGCGCGGTCGGGGACGGCGTTGTGGACGATGCCGCCGCGTTCGAGGCCGCGGATGCGGCGGCGGCGGCAAGCGGACGGACAGTTCTTGTCTCTGCCGGAACGTATTTTCTGGACGCGGATGTATCTCTGGAAGCGCCGGCAAGATTCCAAGGCACGGTGACGATGCCCCCGAACCGTCGCCTGTCGCTGACGCGCAGTTTCGATCTTCCAAGCTACTCCGCGGCGTTCGGAGACGAGGAGCTTGGATTCAGGAAGGCATTTCAGGCGCTTCTCAATTGGGCCGACCACGACTCCCTCGACCTGAAGGGGCGGCGCATCGAGGTGACAGCGCCGATCGACATGCAGGCCGCAGTGAACAACAGGACGACGTTCGCCACCCGGCGGGTCATCCGCAACGGCCAGTTCAACGTGATCGACGGTCCGGCCTGGGCGCCGACGGTTGTGACCTCTCAGGCGAGCTACAACGCGGCCAATGAGACCACGATGACGGCTGTGGCCAACATCGCCAACATCCCGGTCGGATCGCTGGTCGAAGGGGTTGGGGTCGGGCGCGAAGTCTATGTCACGGCGGTGAATATAGGGGCCGGCACGCTTACACTGAGCCAGCCGCTTTACGGGGCGGCAGGGACGCAGGTCTACACTTTCACGCGGTTCAAGTACGTGCTCGACTTTTCCGGCTTCGCGTCGCTTTCCAAGATGACGTTTGCGGATGTCGAGGTGCAGTGCAACGGCCATGCCAGCGCGATCCTGCTGCCGCCGGCGGGTTCCATCTTCCAGTTGAAGGATTGCGAGATCACCCGGCCGCGAAACCGCGGCATCACCTCGATCGGGCGCGGCTGCCAGGGGATGCTGATCGATCGGTGCCAGTTCACGTCGGACGAAAGCGGGCTGAGGTCGCAGGACCGCAAGTCCATCGCATTCAATGCCAACGCGAATGACGTGAAGGTCCGCGACAATCGCGGCGTGCATTTCCGGCATTTCGCGGTTCTGGGTGGGACGGGCAACATCATCGCGGGTAACCATTGGTTCCAGGGTGATACCGAGCCGGTTGGCCTGAGGCAGCCGGGGCTGGTGCTTGTGGGCACGAATGTGGTGTCGACGATTACCGGGAACTACATCGACAACTCGTTCATCGAATGGACGAACGAGTACGAATCCGATCCCGATTTCGCCAACCAGTTTTCGTTCGGCGGGCTGACGATCACCGGAAACAACTTCATCGCGAGCGACGTGGCGTCGTGGTTTTCATTCATTGTCGTCAAGCCATATGGCATCGGGCATACGGTGCAGGGGCTGAACATGTCGGGCAATGCGTTTCGCGTGTTCTCGGCCACAATCAATCGGGTCGAGGCGGTGGACACCAGCTTCGCGCCGCTCAACAACTTCAGCATGAAGAACATCTGGGTCGGGGCGAACACCTTCAACGGCGTCACGCAAGTGACGATGAATCCGGTTACCGTCCAGCACGACCAGGTGACGGAGGCGAGCGTCTGGGCGGTCAATGCGGCGGGTTATCTTCCCTTTGGCGGGTTTGCACGGAATGTGGAGAGCATCGTTGCCGAAGGCTCGGTCACGGGACCGGCGGGTGAACGCCGGGCGGACATGCCTTTTGTCGTGGTCGAACAGGGGCCGGGACGGCAGCAGGTTCAACTGAACTGGGCCGGTCCGTCGAAAGGGACGGCCCACGTCAAGATAAGGATGGACAATCCGGTCTGATAACGCGCACGAGCGGGGCGGAAAGGGTCCACCCCGCCATGTCAGAGTGGCGGTGGCGGCGGTGCGGCCGACAGCACCTCGGCCCATAGAAGCCGACGGTCGACGGGCTTCGAGAGGTAGCCGTTCATTCCGAGACCGAGGTAGTGGTCGCGCTGGTAGGTCACGGCATCAGCGGTCAGCGCGATGACCGGGAGGTCGGACCACTCCGAGTTTGCGGCCCGGATCGCCTGGAACGTGGCCTCGCCATCCATATCCGGCATGTTCATGTCGAGAAGCACCAGATCAATTTCCCGGCGGCTGAGTTGCTCGAGCGCGTCCTGGCCGCTTTGCGCCTCGAACGCTTCGATGCGAAGGCTTCGCAACATCTGGACCACCACGAACCGATTGGTGGCGATATCGTCGACGACAAGCGCCTTCAGGTGGCCATAGATCGCCTCGGCCCCGGCCTCAGGTGGGTCGGGAACCTTGACAAACGGAAACTCGATCCGCGTTACAAGCGTGTTGTCGGGCGCCCGCAGGGCGGCTGCCTTGGCGCCCATGACGCCGGCAATGCCGTGAACGAACGAAAGGGTCAGCGTGTCCTGACCTGGAGCAGCGATTTGGGGCGCGGGGGTCAGATCGCTGCCTTCGGTCCCGGGTGAACCGCCCGCGACCGTCACCCTGATCCGGTCATCGCGCTGCGGCGCGAGCGTACAGCGGATGTTCAGCCGCGGCGGCGAGCCCGTTGGCTGTTCTCCCAGCGAGAGAGCGCACAGATGGTAGAGGCACTTGCGAAGAAGAACCGGGTCGAAGCGCCCGAACTCCGGCACGTCCTCGGCGATGTCGACGGCGACACGGAGCGCGCCCGAGCCGTTGACGGGCAGCTTGATCTGCTGGAGCATTCCGATTTCGCGCCGGATCGCGGCTGTGACCGGATTGAAGCGCAGCTCACCCTCGGCGACGGCCGCGAGGTCGATCACGTCGCCGATCAGACGCTCGAGGTTCTGCGCGGCGGATTCGACTGACGCGAGATGGCCGTTGAGGACGTTCGCCTTGGAGTGCCCGCGCATAAGTTGCGTGTGACCCAGAATGGCGTTGAGCGGCGTGCGCACCTCATGACTCATGGCTGCCAGGAACCGCGACTTGGCGCGGCTCGCGGCACTGGCATCTGCGATCGCGGCGAGGAGATCCGCCTGCGTCCGGTGGTTGTTGAGAAGCGCCGCGACGAAGTACCCCAACAGCGCCAAGACCGCCGCGAGCGAAACCAGGGCGCTGGCATCCGGGTCAGTGGTGGCGATGTGGTAGAGCGGCATCCACAAAAGCGCCAGAGCAGGCGGAATGCCCGTCGCGACACCCATCGGCAGGTGCGTCGCGCGTACCACCGAAACGTTCAGCAGCGCGCCGACAATCGACAGCGCACCGACAAACCTCAGCATCATATCTCCGCTGACCCAGATCACCACGGCAGGCAGGACATATATCGCCATGCCGAATGCCGAGACGGCTATGCTGGTAATCTGATATCGGCGGCGCGGAGTGGCGGCGAACGCCTTCAACTCGCGTTGCAGCAGAAGCTCGGACGAGACAATCAGGAGGTAGACGAAGAAGAGAAACCAGAACGGCAGGAAGAACGCGAAGAGCACACATGTGAGAATGGCCCCGGCACTACGGGAAACAAGATCCGTCTCAAGACGGGTCTTTTGGCGCAGGAGTTCATCCTGCCAACTGGTTCGTTCGGCCATGGCCCGGCTTCCGACCGTAAATAGAATTCACTGTCCGACTGGATTATTACAATTTCCGCGTGTCACGCTAGCTTAAGATCATCAGCTTTCATAGCAAAAGCCTTCCCGAATCCGCCGTTCAGGTAGCCTTGCAGAATATGGAAGGTGACGAAACGGAAATCCGCGAAATCGACATAGAGCTTGGCCTTGGGATGGCTGGCGAGCCAGCGGTCGCGAAGCCCTGGCGCCGGCGGTATGAAGCGGGCCCGGACCTGGAGCGTCAGGCGGGGATGGCCAAGCGCATCGCCCTTCGGTCCGGGTTCACCGACCAGAATCGAGGCATCGGGATTCAGCCGAAGCGCCGCTGCGTGGCGCGACAGGTCGGACACCAGGGTCAACAATCTGCCGGTGCCGTCGACACTGACCGCGATGCGGCTGACATAGGGCGAACCCGTTTCTGGATCAAGAACGCCGAGTGCAGCAATGCTGGCCTCAGTCATCAGCCGCCGCGCGAGTGCGCGAGCTTCGTCATCCGTATCGCGGATCGGATTGATCCGGTCTGTCATCCCGCGGTCCCTCGGTTAGCGCGCCACATCGCTTGACAGCCGCCCGGCCCCCGCACCAGTGTCGCGTCGGGGAAGCGGCAAGGTGCATAATGGACCGGCTGAAAGGCGGCGCAAGCCCTAGCGTCGCACAGCAGTTTGTTCCGAAACTGGTGACCGTGCTGGCCGAAGGGTACGGGCGGCGCGAGTTCCGTGCCGACTTGGTGGCCGGGCTGACGGTCGCCATCGTGGCGCTTCCCCTGTCCATGGCGATCGCGATCGCGTCCGGGGTTGGACCGGAGCGTGGACTCTATGCCGCCATCGTCGGCGGCGCGATAGTCTCGGCGCTGGGGGGATCGCGGTTTCAGATCGGTGGTCCGGCGGGCGCTTTCATTGTCCTGGTCGCCGGGTGCGTGGCCGATTTGGGGGTCGGTGGCCTTGTAACGGCGACGTGCCTGTCGGGGTTGTTCCTGATGGCCGCGGGCGTGTTTCGCCTCGGCGCTTACGTGAAGTTCATTCCCTATCCTGTGACCGTGGGGTTCACCGCGGCGATCGCCGTCATCATCCTGACGAGCCAGATCAAGGATCTTTTCGGGCTCACGCTTCCGGGGCCGGAACCTGGGCCGCTGCGGGACAAGATCGTGGCACTCTGGTCGGCTCTGGGAACGGTGACTCCGGCTGCGGTCGGGCTGGCGCTCGGCACAGTCGGCGTCATCCAGGGACTGAAGCGGTTTCGCCCGGGCTGGCCCGGCCTGCTGTTGGCGGTGGCTGCCGCCGCCGCCGCGACCGCGGCGCTCGATTTGCAGGTTGATACGATCGGAAGCCGTTTTGGCGACTTGCCGCGGTTCCTGCCGGCACCCGCGCTGCCCGCCTTCGGTCTTTCGGATCTGGGCGCCGCGCTGCCCTACGCCATCAGCTTCACGCTGCTCGGCGCGATTGAATCGCTCCTGTCCGCGGTTGTCGCAGACGGCATGACCGGGCGGCGTCACCGGTCGAATGCGGAACTCGTGGCGCAGGGCGTTGCGAATGTCGGCTCGGCCTTGTTCGGCGGCATCCCGGTCACCGGAACCATCGCCCGCACTGCGACCAACGTGCGGGCGGCCGCGCATGGACCGCTTTCCGGAATGCTGCATTCAGGTTTCGTCCTCTTGTTCATGATCGTCCTCGCGCCGCTCGCCACGGCGGTTCCGCTGGCCGCCCTTGCCGGGGTTCTGGCGGTGGTGGCCTGGAACATGGCTGAGAAGGAGGAGTTCGCCATGCTCGTGCGGTCCTCTGCCGGCGATGCGGCAGTCCTTCTCGCGACCTTCCTTCTGGTCATCTTCCGCGATTTGACAGAAGGGATATTGGTCGGCTTTCTCCTTGGCGCGGTCCTTTTCATCCGCCGCATGGCCGACGCTGCCGAGGTCGAGGCGCGCGCTCCAATCACCGATCAAGATCGTGCCGACAGTGGCGTGCCCTACGATCATGCCACGGACGAAGACATTCTTGTCTATCGCATCAAGGGCGCCTTCTTCTTCGGCGCGGCCTCGACCGTCGGTTCGGTGCTTGACCGGATCGCTGATCGCCCCCGTGCCTTCGTGCTCGATCTTTCCGAGGTGCCGTTCCTCGACAGCACCGCTGCGCATGCGATCGAGCTGCTGTCGCGCAAACTCGCCCGGAAGCAGGGATACCTCTATCTGACGGGGACCAATGGCGAGATCAGGCGCATGCTGATGTTGCACGGACTCAAGCCGCCGAAAGCCCGGTTCGCGGACGGGATCGATGATGCATTGCGGCAGGCGCGCCTGGACCTCACCTGAGCGGCGAATCGCTGCGCTTTCCACCGGGTTCCCAACGCGACGGGTCTGTGAGGCGCTATCGCGGAAACGGAACCGATCCGCGCATGCCGTCAGGCGCCACACGTGCCGGCGGGGATACCCTCCCGAAAACATCAACAAGCAAGCAGTTGAAAAATCACGGCAAAAAAATGGCCGAACTGTGTTTGTTTACAATTATGGCGCATTTGTTGTGAATAAATTTACAAAAAAATGCAATTCATAAAAAGAGTTACGCAGAAAGTAACAAATAGTTTACACTACCGAGAACAACCGACGGCGCTGGGGGCAGCACGCCGCCGCGTCGGGCATTCAACTCAGGATGGGAGGATTCCGGGATGGCGGCTGATCAGGGCGGAGCGGGTTCGGTGGCGAAGCGGGCGATCCCGCAGGGCTTCGAGGCGGCGCATGCGAACCCTGACACCTATGCCCGGATGTACAAGGCGTCGATCTCGGATCCCGACGCGTTCTGGGGCGAACAAGGCAAGCGGCTTGACTGGATCAGGCCCTACACCAAGGTCAAGAACACCAATTTCACCTTCGGCGAAGTCTCGATCAAGTGGTTCGAGGATGGTGTCCTTAACGTCTCGGAAAACTGCATCGACCGGCATCTGGCCAAGCGCGGCCACCAGACCGCGATCATCTGGGAACCGGATGATCCGAAGACGCCAGCCAAGCACATCACCTACCGGGAGCTCTCCGAAAAGGTCAACCGGATGGCGAACGTCCTGCTGAGCCAGGGTGTGATGCGCGGCGACCGGGTCGTCATCTATCTGCCGATGATCCCCGAGGCGGCCTACGCGATGCTCGCCTGCGCTAGGATCGGCGCGATCCATTCCATCGTATTCGCCGGCTTTTCGCCCGACGCGCTCGCCAACCGCATCAACGACAGCCAGGCCAAGCTGGTCATCACCGCCGATTCCGCCCCGCGTGGCGGCAGGCGCACGCCGCTCAAGGCCAATACCGATGCCGCCCTGCTGCATTGCTCGGACCGGGTGCGATGCCTTGTCGTCAAGCATACCGGCGATCAGACCACCTGGATCCAGGGCCGGGATGTCGACGTGCTGGCGCTGATGGAAACGGCAAGCCCCGACTGTCCGCCGCGCCCGATGGGGGCGGAAGACCCGCTTTTCGTCCTCTACACCTCGGGTTCGACCGGCAGGCCGAAGGGCGTCGTCCATACCTCCGGCGGCTATCTTGTCTTTGCCGCGATGACGCATCAGTACACCTTCGACTACCATGACGGCGACGTCTACTGGTGCACTGCCGATGTGGGCTGGGTCACCGGGCACAGCTACATCGTTTACGGCCCCCTGGCCAATGGCGGGACGACTCTCATGTTCGAGGGCGTACCGACCTGGCCCGATGCGGGCCGCTTCTGGGAGGTCTGCGCCAAGCACAAGGTCAACCAGTTCTACACTGCCCCGACCGCGATCCGCGCATTGATGGGGCAGGGGCCGGAATGGGTGGAAAAGCACGATCTGTCTTCGCTGAAGTTGCTGGGGACGGTGGGCGAGCCGATCAATCCCGAAGCGTGGGTCTGGTATGACAAGCATGTCGGCAAGGGCAAGTGCCCGATCGTCGACACCTGGTGGCAGACCGAGACGGGCGGCCACCTGATCACCCCGCTCCCGGGCGCGACCGAAACCAAGCCGGGCTCGGCGACGGTGCCGTTCTTCGGCATCAAGCCGGTCGTTCTGGAGGCGGAAAGCGGCAAGGTCGTGGACGGCAATCCCGCCGAGGGCGTCCTCTGCATCGGCGACAGCTGGCCGGGGCAGATGCGCACGGTCTGGGGCGACCACCAGCGCTTCGAGGAGACCTACTTCCAGCAATACAAGGGCTACTACTTCACCGGGGACGGCTGCCGCAGGGATGAGGACGGCTATTACTGGATCACCGGCCGCGTCGATGACGTCATCAATGTCTCGGGTCACCGGATGGGCACCGCCGAGGTCGAAAGCGCGCTTGTCGCCCATGCGCAGGTCGCCGAGGCCGCTGTCGTCGGTTATCCGCACGAGATCAAGGGGCAGGGCATCTATGCCTATGTCACGCTGATGAACGGAGTGGAACCGACCGAGGATCTTCGCAAGGAACTGGTCAAGTGGGTGCGTCAGGAAATCGGGCCCATCGCCTCGCCCGACCTCATCCAGTGGGCGCCCGGCCTGCCCAAGACCCGCTCGGGCAAGATCATGCGCCGCATCCTGAGAAAGATCGCCGAGAACGATTACGGCGCGCTTGGCGATACTTCGACATTGGCCGATCCGTCGGTCGTCGATGATCTGGTCGACAACCGCATGAACCGGGCCTGATGGCATGAGCGAGGTTGTCACCACACCCGCCGTCCTGATCCTGCTCGGCCCTCCGGGCGCGGGCAAGGGCACGCAGGCCCGGATGCTGGAGGAGCGCTTCGGCCTGATCCAGCTTTCGACCGGCGATCTTCTGCGCGCCGCGGTGGCCGAAGGAACGCCGGCGGGCCTTGCCGCGAAGGCGGTCATGGAGGCGGGCGGGCTGGTGTCGGACGAGATCGTTCTGGATATCCTCAAGGACCGGATGGCGAAATCCGATGTGAAATCAGGCGTCGTCCTCGACGGTTTTCCGCGGACGGATGCGCAGGCGGCGGCACTCGACTCTCTTCTGCAAAAGGTGGGACAGAAAGTCAGAGCCGCGATCAGCCTTGAGGTTGACGACGAGGCGATGATCGGCCGCGTCGCCGGCCGTTTCACCTGTGCCGCTTGCGGCGAAGGTTATCACGACACCCACAAGCAGACCGCCAAGGCGGGCGTTTGTGACAAATGCGGCGGCACGGAGTTCACGCGACGGGCCGACGACAATGCCGGGACGGCGCGCGAAAGGCTGAAAGCCTATCACGCCCAAACGGCACCGCTGATCGCGCACTATGAAAGGTTGGGGGCGCTCGAGACGGTCGATGCGATGGGGTCCATCGCTGACATCGCCGCGGCGCTGGGGACGATTGTAAAGCGCGCGACAGCCTGACGGGAGACCGGCATCCCGGTGACCGGGTTGCTGGACGGAAACGAGGGAACTCAGGGAGTAACACTCATGGCGGACAAATCTTCGTCCAACGCCTATTGGAAGGCCAACGTCCGGCTCATCCAGATCAGTCTGGTGGTCTGGTTTGTTGTGTCGTTCGGCTTTGGCATCCTGTTCCGGCCGATGCTTGCGGGCATCAAGGTCGGCGGGACCGATCTTGGCTTCTGGTTTGCCCAGCAGGGCTCAATACTCGTGTTTCTGGTTCTGATCTTTGTTTATGCGTGGCGCATGAACAAGCTCGACCGCGAACACGGCGTGGAAGAATAGGGGAGAGCAGGGAAAATGGATCAGTTTACCCTCAATCTGCTGGTGGTGGGCGCGACGTTCGCGGTCTACTTCGGCATCGCGATCTGGGCCCGGGCGGGTTCCACATCTGAATTCTACGCCGCCGGTCGCGGCGTTCACCCGGTCATGAATGGCATGGCCACGGGCGCGGACTGGATGTCGGCCGCCTCGTTCATCTCGATGGCTGGCCTTATCGCTGCCGTCGGATATGACAACTCGTCCTACCTGATGGGCTGGACCGGCGGCTATGTGCTGCTGGCGATGCTGCTGGCGCCCTATCTGCGCAAGTTCGGAAAGTTCACGGTGCCGGAATTCATCGGCGACCGCTTCTATTCGAACTCGGCGCGGCTTATCGCCGTCGTCTGCCTTATTGTCGCGTCGGTGACCTATGTCATCGGCCAGATGACCGGCGTCGGCGTCGCCTTCTCGCGCTTTCTTGAGGTGAAGTCTTCGACGGGCCTCTACATCGGCGCGGCGGTCGTCTTCGTCTATGCCGTTCTTGGCGGCATGAAGGGGATCACCTACACCCAGGTTGCTCAGTATGTCGTGCTGATCTTCGCCTACACGATCCCGGCGATCTTCATCTCGCTCCAGCTGACCGGCAATCCGATCCCGCCGCTCGGCCTCTTCTCGGAGCATACGGCTTCGGGCATGCCGCTTCTCGAGAAGCTCGACCAAGTGGTGACCGATCTCGGCTTCTCGAAATATACCGGGCACACCGATACGACGCTGAACATGTTCCTGTTCACCGTGTCTCTGATGATCGGCACCGCCGGTCTGCCGCACGTGATCGTGCGCTTCTTCACCGTGCCGCGGGTTGCCGATGCCCGCTCGTCGGCCGGCTGGGCGCTGGTGTTCATCGCGCTTCTCTACCTGACGGCGCCTGCCGTGGGTGCGATGGCGCGTCTCAACCTGATGGACAACATCTATCCGCAGGGCACCCAGTCCGATCCGATCGACTACGAGGCACGTCCCGACTGGATGAAGAATTGGGAAGTCACCGGTCTTCTGAAGTTCGAGGACAAGAACGGCGACGGAAAGATCCAGTTCTACAACGACAAGTCCGAGGCGTTCAAGGAGACCGCCGAAGGCAAGGGCTGGGCCGGTTCCGAATTGACCGTGAACAATGACATCATGGTGCTTGCCAACCCCGAAATCGCCAATCTTCCGGGCTGGGTCGTCGCACTTGTTGCAGCCGGTGGTCTCGCCGCCGCGCTCTCGACGGCTGCGGGGCTTCTGCTGGCGATCTCGTCTGCGATCTCGCACGACCTGATCAAGGGCACGATCAATCCGGGCATCTCGGAAAAGGGCGAACTCATGGCGGCTCGCATCGCGATGGGGGTCTCGATCGCGGTGGCGACATGGCTCGGCCTCAACCCACCGGGTTTCGCGGCGCAGACCGTGGCCCTGGCTTTCGGTATCGCTGCGGCCTCGCTCTTCCCGGCGATCCTGATGGGCATCTTCTCCAAGCGCATCAACAGCGCTGGTGCGATCTGGGGGATGCTGGCGGGCCTTATCGTGACGCTGATCTACATCTTCCTGCACAAGGGTTGGTTCTTCGTCCCCGATACCAACAGCTTCACGGACGCTGATCCGCTCTTGCTGTCGATCAAGTCGACCTCGTTCGGCGCGGTCGGCGCGATGATCAACTTCGTCGTGGCCTATGTGGTGTCCAACGCCACCGAAGAGCCGCCGGTGGAGATCCAGGAACTGGTGGAGTCGATCCGCGTCCCGAAAGGGGCAGGTGCGGCCACGGCGCACTGAGCCTGATCTGAAAGAAAGGCGCGTCCCCGGTTGGGGGCGCGCTGCACCAGGCTAGGGAGGACCAGTTGGACGCGGACATCCGGACCATTGCGGGCTTTCTTGGAACGGTGCATCCCTACGATACTCTGCCGCAGGACGAACTGGCGCGGGTCGCCGGTTCCTTCAGCCGCAGACATCTGGCCGAAGGCGCCGAAGTCTATGCCTTCGGCGAGCCGCTTGCCGGACTGTTCCTGATCGAGGCCGGCGGTATCGAGATCCTTGACCGCAACGGCGCTCTTGTCTCTCTTCTCGGGCCGCGAAACTCGTTTGGTGAACGCGGGCTGATGCGGGACGGCACCGCGGCGACCTCGGCCAGAACCACGGAAGACAGCCGCCTTCTGATGCTTCCTGTCGCCGAACTCCGCAGGCTGATCGCGGATCACCCGGCCTTCGAGCGGTTTTTCAACCGCGCCCGCGCGGCCGAGGCGCGTGCCGTCGAACTTACCGCCCGCAGGGTGTCCGAACTGATGGCGAAAAAACCGATCGTATGTGCGCCCACGGCGACGATCGCCGATGCGGCCCGGATCATGCGGGATGCCCGCGTCTCGAGCCTTGGCGTGACCGAAGGCGACAACCGACTTGTCGGCATAGTCACAACCCGTGACCTGTCGAACAAGGTTCTGGCCGAGGGCCGCGACCCGTCCGGGCCGGTGTCGGACGTCATGACGAAGGGCCCGGTATCGCTGCCGCCCTCGGCGCTGGGCTCGGACATTCTGCATCTGATGCTGGAAAGGCGAATTGGCCACCTGCCGATCACCGAGGATGGCAAGCTCGTCGGCATGGTCACGCAAACCGACATCACCCGCTTTCAGGCGTTGTCTTCGGCGGTCCTGATCCGGGACATCGCCAGCGCGGAGACGGTGCAGGCCATGGCTGCGGTCACGGCGCGCATCCCCGAACTGCTTGTTCAACTCGTGGGCGCGCACCAGGCCCATGAAGTGACGACGCGGCTTGTCACCGACATCGCCGACGCGGTCACCCGCCGCCTGCTTGCGATGGCCGAGGCCGAACTGGGCGAGCCGCCGGTGCCCTATCTCTGGCTCGCCTGTGGCAGCCAGGGAAGGCAGGAACAGACCGGCGTGTCGGATCAGGACAATTGCCTGATGCTCGACGATGCCGTGACCAAGGGCGACATGGTTTACTTCCGCGCCCTGGCCAAGATCGTTTCGGACGGGCTGGACGCCTGCGGCTATGTCTATTGCCCCGGTGACATGATGGCGACGGCCGAACGCTGGTGCCAGCCGGTCACGGTCTGGCGCGACTACTTCCGGGGCTGGATCGCGACGCCCAGTCCCGAGGCGCAGATGCTCGCCTCGGTCATGTTCGATCTGCGCCCGATTGGTGGCGCCGCGAGCCTGTTTGCCGGACTTCACGCCGAAACGCTGGATGCTGCGTCGAGGAACTCGATCTTTGTCGCCCACATGATCGCCAATTCGCTCAAACACGCGCCTCCGCTGGGCCTTATCCGGGAATTCGCCACGATCCGCTCGGGCGAATACCGCAACCACATCGACATGAAGCACTCCGGCGTGGTGCCGGTCGCCGATCTTGCCCGTGTCTACGCCTTGCAGGGTCGGCTGACCCCGTCCAACACCCGCGCGCGGCTTCTGGCCGCGATCGAGGCGGGGGTCGTTTCCACATCCGGCGGGCGCGATCTGATCGAAGCGTATGACCTCATCGCCGAAACGCGGCTCGAGCATCAGGCGCGCCGCGTCCGGGCCGGGACCAGGCCCGACAACTTCCTTTCCCCCGCGGACCTGTCGGATTTCGAGCGCAGTCATCTGCGCGACGCTTTCGTCGTCGTCAGGACGATGCAGTCGGCGGTCGGGCACGGCAAGGGGGTTCTCAGTTGAAAGGGCGGCCATGCTGATCGACTTCATCTCCACCATATCGGCGGGCTTTGCGGCGGCGGGGGTCGTGCTCATCCTGAACCATCTGAGCGGGCGGCGCCTGCCCAAATGGGCGCTGCCCGCCGGCGTCGGCCTCGCCATGCTGAGCTTCGCCGTGTGGAACGAATACAGCTGGTATCCGCGCACCCGCGCGCAACTTCCCGACAGCGTCATAGTGGCGAGCGCACCAGCGGACCGTTCGGTCTACCGGCCGTGGTCATATGTTGCGCCGCTTGTCACCAGATTTGTTGCCGTTGACAAGTCCGGCGCGGTCTATTCGACGACACAGCCCGACCTCTTCGTCGCCAGCGCCATCATCGTTCAGCGATGGGCGCCAAGCGAACGCATTCCAGTGGCGTTCGACTGCGCCCGGCGGGTGCGGGCGGACCTGTTCGAGGGCGCCGAGCTGGCCGCCAACGGAACCTTGCGGGGCGCCGAATGGAATGCGCCCGATCCCGATGACGTATTGGTGCAGGCGGCATGCAGAGGGGGCGGAAATGGATAAGACGAAACAGCGCCACCGGGTTCTCATAGTCGAGGACGAGGACAACATCGCACTGGCGCTCGACTATGTCCTGACGCGCGAGGGCTATGCGCACGACCGGATCGCGAACGGGGCGGAAGCCCTGCCGAGAATACGCGACACCACGCCCGACCTTGTCCTGCTCGACGTGATGCTGCCCGAGGTTTCCGGCTATGAGATCTGCCAGAACGTGCGGATGGACCCCACGCTCAAGGATGTGAAGATCCTCATGATGACGGCGCGCGGCTCGGCAATGGAACGGCGGAAGGGGCTGGCGCTTGGTGCTGATGGCTTCATCGCGAAACCCTTCGAGCTCAAGGAACTGCGCGAGGAGGTCAGGCGGCTGCTTGAACCGGGGGCGGGAGGCGATGCTTGACCGGCTGAGCCTCAGGCAGCGGCTGCTTCTGTTCTTCGCGGCGATTGTCGCGGGAAGCCTCGCATCGCTTGTTCTGGGGCTCTGGCTGGGATTTGGGCGCCTTGCAGAAAGCGGCCCGGTCTCGGCGTTTGTGCTTGCCGGCGCGGTTGCGGGTTTTGCGACGCTGGGCGTCGTGGCCTGGATCTGGTTCCTCTTCGACGAACATGTGGGCCGCGCGCTGGGGCGCCTCGCCGCCGGGATGCGCGCGCAAGCCCATGCCGAAGGCACCGGCGCTTTCGACGCGGCGCCCGGAAGATACCTTGGCGATCTCGGTCCCGCCGCCACCGCGCTGAGTGATGCGCTGGCCGGGACGAGGGCGGCGCTGGCCGAAGCGGTAGAGCGTGAAACCGCGCGGCTGACAGGCGAAAAGGGGCGGCTCGAGGCGCTGTTGTCCGACGTGCCGGCGGGCGTCCTTCTGTGTTCGGCCGCGCACCAGCTTGTCTTCTACAACGGCCACGCGGTCGACCTTTTGGGGGCCGGCACTGCGCCAGGGCTGAACCGGCGGATATTCGACTACCTGCGCGAGGCGCCGGTGATCCATGCCCATGCACGGCTGATCTCGGCCGGCGATACCGAGGCGGTGTCCGACCTGATGGTCGCGACGGCGGATGGCGGGCGGGTGCTGTCAGGCCGGATGCGGCTTCTCGAGGGGGAGCGTGGCGGCTATGTTCTGACGCTGCGCGACGTGACGGCCGATCTTGCCGCGCATGCCGGGCAGGACCGGCTTTTGGAGGATATCTTCGACAGCATCCGCCGCCCCGCCGCGAACCTTCAGACCGTGATCGGCGTTCTGGCCGAAGAAGGCGGCGGCGCGGCGCTCAACGCGGCGCTCATCGAAGAGGTCGGCGCGCTGGCCCGGTCGGTGAACACGCTTGGCGCGCGCTACGACAAGCTGCGCGGCAGTTGGGCCGCGCTGCCGGTGACGCGCGGCGCGGATCTGATCGATGGCTTCCGCGCGCGGCTCGGCTCGATGGGGATCGCTGCCGAAACGTCGACGGACGATCTGCTTCTGCGCTGCGACGGATTCGAGATCGTGGCCCTGCTTTCCGGCTTTGCCCGAAAGCTGGAACAATCCGGCATGGCGGCCGCGCTGCAACTGGCGATTGCCGAGGAAGGCGCGGGCGCCGTGATCGACCTTGGCTGGCGGGGAAAGGCGGTGGCGGTCGGCACCCTGGACGCGTGGCTGGCAGAGCCGCTGGATCCGGGGGTGCCCGAGATCACGGGGCGCGCCGTGCTCGCCACCCATGCGACCGAATGCTGGCCCGAGGCAGCGGGCGACCGGGCGATGATCCGGCTGCCCCTGCGCGAGGCCCGGCGCGCGGGCCAAAGGGTCGCACCGGTGACGCGGCGGGTGGTCTATGACTTCGACCTTCTGTTCAAGGTGCAGGACGCCGCCCTGACCGAGGCGAAGCTGGAAGACCTGACCTATGTCGTCTTCGACACCGAAACGACCGGGCTCCTGCCTGAGGAAGGCGACGAGATCGTGCAGATCGCCGGCCTTCGCCTCGTCAATGGCCGCCGTGCGACGGGCGAGGTCTTCGACATGCTGGTCAATCCGGGCCGGACGATCCCGCCCAAGGCGACCGCCGTGCATGGCATCTCGGATGCCATGGTCGCCGATGCGCCACGGATCGGCGAGGTGCTGGCGCGGTTTCACAACTTCGCCGATGGTGCGGTGCTGATCGCCCACAACGCGCCCTTCGACATGACCTTCCTGCGCCGCCGCGAGGAGGAGATCGGGCGCGCCTTCGATCATCCGATCCTCGATACCGTCCTGCTGTCCGCCGTGATCTACGGTCAGACCGAAAGCCATTCGCTCGACGCGCTGACCGCAAGGCTCGGCATCACGATTCCCGAGGAGGCGCGCCATACCGCGATCGGCGACACGATCGCGACGGCAGAGGCGTTTCTCAAGTTGCTCCCGATGCTGAAGGGCAGGGGGTTGGTGACGTTCGGCGACCTCCTGGCCGAGGTGAGAAAACACGGACGATTGCTCAAGGACCTGAACGCGTGAGGGGGCGCTGCCCCCATCCCCGCCGGCGCGGGGATTCCCCCGAGGTATTTCCGGCCAAGATGAAATGCGGGTTCAGGCGAAGGGGTCGTCCGCGTAACGCACATCGGTGAGGTAAAGCCCCTGCGGCGGGCAGACCGGACCGCACGCGGCACGGTCGCGGGCGTCGAGCGCGTGCAGAACGTCGCGCGGCGTCCATGCCCCGGCGCCGACACGTTCGAGAGTTCCAACGATGGAGCGGACCTGATTGTGCAGGAAGCTTCGGGCGCGGAGAGAGAAGCGGTATTCCTTGCCGCAGGGGATTTCGCGTTCCTCGATCGTGATTTCGTCGAGCGTCTTCAACGGGCTCTTGGCCTGGCAGAGCGAGGAGCGGAAGGTGGTGAAATCATGATGTCCGACAAGGTGGTCTGCGCCCTCGCGCATCGCATCGGCGTCGAGCGGGTTCAGCACCTGCCAGACGAGCCCGGCCTCATGCGTGACGGGCGCGCGGCGGGCGACGAGGCGAAAGAGGTAGCGCCGTTCAAGGGCGGAGAACCGGGCATGGAAGTCGTCGGCCACCGATGCGGATCTGAGCACCGCAACGGGCGCCGGCTTCAGGTGATGGTTCAGCGCTTCGGACAGGCGGAAGGCATCCCAGCCCTTCGCGAGATCGCAATGGGCGACCTGGCCCGTCGCATGGACGCCGGCATCCGTGCGCCCGGCGGCGGCGATCCCGGGCGCCGCGGGATCAAGCTTGCGCAGTGCAGTCTCGATCGTTTCCTGCACCGACGGCTGGCCGGATTGCCGCTGCCAGCCCGCAAAGGGGCCACCGTGGTACTCGATCTTCAGCGCATAGCGGGGCATGACCTTCCCTATCGCCTCGATGCCGCCCTTGGCAATCGCCCCTACACTTGACGCGCGACCGCGCCTATCTTGGGGGAAAGGCAAGGGGCGGCAGTTGGGCATCTCGGATATCGCGGATACGTTCGGACGTGCGATCGAAGGGGTGACGGCCCCGTTCTCCGATACCGTGATCCGGCTCGGCGTGACCGGCCTCAGCCGCGCTGGCAAGACGGTCTTCATCACGTCATTGGTCGCCAACCTGATGGACCGGGGGCGGATGCCGGGGCTGCGCGCCGCGTCCGAGGGGCGGATCGTGTCGGCGTTCCTGCAACCGCAGCCCGATGACACCGTTCCGCGTTTCGACTACGAAGCGCATCTGGCGGCGCTGACCGGTCCCGATCCGCACTGGCCGGAAAGCACCCGCGCGGTCAGTGAGCTGAGGCTGTCGTTCCGGGTGCAGGAGGGCGGAATGTTCGGATCCTGGCGCGGCCCGCGCACAGTGCATCTCGACATCGTCGACTATCCCGGCGAGTGGCTGCTTGATCTTGCACTTCTGGATCGCTCCTATGCCGACTGGGCGGCGGAGGTCCTGGCGCGCATCGCCGATCGCGCGGAGGCTGCGGGGTATCTGGCGATGCTTGAAGGCGCCGATCCGACCGCGCCGCTTGAGGAGACGCGGGCAAAGGCATTGGCGCAGTCGTTTTCCGGCTATCTGCAGGCGGCGCGCGCCTCGGGCTATTCCGACTGCACGCCGGGACGCTTCCTTCTGCCCGGAGAGCTTGCGGATTCGCCGGCGCTCACCTTCGCCCCGCTGGCGCGGCCCGAACGCTCCCCGCGCGGTTCACTCTGGCGCGAGATGGAGCGGCGGTTCGAGGCTTACAAGGAGAAGGTCGTCAAACCCTTCTTCCGCGACCATTTCTCAAGGATCGACCGGCAGGTGGTTCTGGTCGACGCCTTGGGCGCAATCCATGCCGGGCCGCGCGGCGTGGAGGACATGCGGCGCGCGATGGCGGGCATTCTGAAAGCGTTCCGTCCCGGCCGGGTCGGTTGGCTGGCCAGTCTTGTCGGGATGCGCCGGGTCGAGCGCATCCTCTTCGCCGCGACCAAGGCGGATCACCTGCACCACGCGCAGCACATGCGCCTGACCGGCATCATGGCGGCGCTGATGCGCGACGCGAAGGACCGGGCAGATTTCGCGGGCGCCAACACGGCAGCGATGTCGATTGCCGCGCTGCGCGCGACGGTGGAAGAGACGATGAGCCATGACGGTTCGACGCTCGACTGCGTGCGAGGGCGGTTGATGGACGGCGGGCGCGAGGCGGCGTTCTATCCAGGCGAGCTGCCGGAGAACCCCGCAGCCCTCTTGTCGCCCGCGCGGCAGGGCGCGGATAGCTGGCTGGACGCGGATTACGAGGTGATGACATTCGCCCCGGCGCGGCTGAAACTGAAACCGGGCGAAGGCCCGCCACATATCCGGCTGGACCGGGCGGCCGAGTTCCTGATTGGCGACAGGCTCTGAAGGAGATGAGATGACCAAACCGAAAGGGCCGGTCCTGATCGAGATGGAGGCGCCCGCGCCCGACGGACCGGACCGCGCGCCACCGGTTCCGGACGTCGCCGGCCCCATCCCCGAAGGCCGTGCCATGCGGACCGTCGCGGTTCTGGCCGCGCGGCCGAGATCGCGGCTTGGCCGGTTCTTCTGGACGGCGGCAACGGCGCTCGTCGGTTTCGTCGCCTCGGTCGCGGCCTGGCGTTTTGTCGAGGGGCTTCTGGCGGCCAACCCGGTCCTGGGCTGGATCGCGGCGGTTCTGGTCGGGCTCTTCGTCCTCGCGGCGGTTCTGATCGCGCTTCGGGAATGGGCCGCCTATGCGCGGCTCGTGCGCCTTGACCGGGTCCACAAGGCCGCGCTTCAGGCCGTCGGGTCGGGTGACATGAAGGCGGCGGGGCAGGTGGTTGACCGGATGGTGGCGCTTTATGCCGGACGCGAGGACACCGCCTGGGGCCGGTCGCGGCTTGCCGAGAGGCGGGGCGATGTCTTCGATGCCGACGCGCTTCTGGCGCTGGCCGAGAGCGAGTTGATGGCCCCGCTCGACCAGGCGGCGCGGCGCGAGATCGAGGCGGCGGCGCGTCAGGTGGCGACTGTCACGGCGATCGTGCCCTTGGCGCTTGCCGATGTCGCGGCGGCGCTGATTGCCAATCTCAGGATGATCCGCCGGATCGCCGAGCTCTACGGCGGACGCGCCGGAACCTTCGGAAGCTGGCGGCTGCTGAAAACGGTGCTGACGCACCTTGTGGCGACCGGAGCCGTTGCCGTGGGCGACGATCTGATCCAGTCGATCGCGGGTGGCGGGCTTCTGTCGAAACTGTCGCGGCGCTTCGGCGAGGGTGTCGTCAACGGCGCTTTGACCGCCCGGGTGGGCGTCGCCGCGGTCGAGGTTTGCCGGCCGCTGCCATTCGCGGTCTTGCCGAAGCCGAGGATCACCAACCTGGTCAGCCGTGGCCTTGCCGGTCTCTTCGGCGGAAACCGCGACCGCGACGACTAGGGAAATCCTTACTTCCCATGCTCGCGCGGCTCGTTCTATAGCGTCTTGCGTCTGCATTGAATCAGCTTTCGCCCCGAGGCCGGACGAACGCTGATTTGTCTCTTTCAGATGAAACGCAAAACGCCTTAGATTGGCCGGAACGGGACCGGGCGCAGATCCGGCGGCGAAGGGGACAGAACATGTTGGTGTTTGAACTGCTGGGCGTGCTCGGGGCACTTGCGGTCGCCGCGATACCGATTGCCGTAATCATGCTGCTGGTGTCAGTCTCGGGGCTCAAGCGCCGCGTCGCGGAGCTTGAGCTGGATGTCGGTGCGCTTGGCGCCGGACTTCGCAACCTGCAGGCGCAGCCGCGCCCGCCCGCCGCGCCGGCTGACGAAACGTCCGATCAGGACGCGCCGGAAGCCGATCTTGAAGAGGTCGCGGCGGCGAAGGTTCCCGACGATGCGCATGTCGAATCCGGCCCGTGGACCCGTGGCCCCGACGTGCCGCCGGAAGCGCCCCTCCTCCCCGAACGCCCCGCTGCCCTCCGCGTCCGGCGGGCTTCGGCCCTGGGCGCGTGGCTGAAGGTCAACTGGGTCTATGCCGTCTCGGCCTTGTCACTGGCCTTGGCAGGCATTTTCTTCGTGCAGTATGGCATCGAAAACGGGCTCCTGCCGCCCGAACTGAGGGTCATGGCGGCGATCCTGTTCGGCGGCGTGCTGATTGGCGCGGGCGAGTGGATTCGCCGGCGCTGGGGCGACCGCGAAGGCGACTCGACCGCATATCTGCCTTCCACCTTCTCGGGCGCGGGGCTGGTGTCGATCTTCGCCGGCATCATCTCAGCGCGGCAGCTCTATGGCCTGATCGGACCGACGCCGGCCTTTGCCGGGCTATTTGCGACGGCAGTTCTGGCGATCGTGCTTGGCTGGTTTTATGGCCCCTTCCTTGCGGCGGTCGGTCTTGTCGGCGCAACCGCCGCTCCCTTCGTCGTCGGCGGCGAAAGCGAGGCTCCCTATTGGCTTTACGCCTATTTCGCGCTGATCGCGGGGATCGGGCTTTTCGTCGACACCGTGCGCCGCTGGGCCTGGGTGTCGGTTCTGGCGCTCGCGCTTGGCTATGTTGGCAGCGGACTTTTGTTCTTGGCGACCGAGGACGGGCCGGGATGGTTCGCGCTGGCCCTTGTCGGATTGGCGTTCCTTGCGGTCTGTGTGCCTGCACGCGGGTTCATGCCGGATCACGCCGGCGCGATGAACGCCGAGTTCCTGCAGGGCCGGGGCAAGGTCCGGCCGATCTTTCCGACGCTGCTGGCCGGCGCCGCCGTTCTTGCCACAAGCGGACTCCTTCTCGTCCTGCCGACGGATAACGGCACCGAAAGCCTTTTGGTCTTCCTTTGCCTCGCGGTCCTGACCGTCGCGCTGACGATCTGGTCGGGGGGCGCGCGGGCGCTTTCGGACCTGACGCTGCTGCCCGCTTCGGCCTTCCTCGTCCGTCTGGGCTTCGAGGGTGCGGACAACTGGCCGCTTGCCTACGAATTCTGGACGCAGGCGATCGAAAACCGGGCGCCGGAGACCGCCGCACCGATGACGGTGACGCTGCTTTTGGGTCTTGCCGCCGCGATGACCCTGGTCGCGGCCTGGGCGAGCGGGACGGCGGGACGGTTGAAGCCCTTCTGGGCGGCAGGCTCGGCCTTGGTCGCCCCCGTGGCAGCGCTGGTGCTCGAGCTATTCTGGGCGCCGTCCATCGTCATCGGAGCCTACCCTTGGGCGCTGCACGTCATCGCCCTTGCCGCGCTGATGGTGGCGATGGCGGTTGTCTTCGCCCGGACAGATGGCGAAGATCGCCGGCGCGCGGCCTATGCCACCCTCTCGGCCCTGTCGCTCATCGCATTGGCGTTGTTCCTCGTCACCACCAAGGGGGCGCTGACGGTGGCGCTTGGCGCGCTCGTCGTTGCCGCCGCCGCGCTCGACCGCAGGTTCCGCCTGCCCGAGATGGCCCTGTTCATCCAGGCCGCGGTGATCGTGTTGTCGTGGCGGCTGGTCGTTGATCCCGGTCTCGGCTGGGCGGTCGAGGATGCGACGCTTTGGGAAACCGTTCTCTCCTATGGCGGAGCGGCGGCGGCCATGGCTGCGGGGCTATGGCTTCTGACCGGGCTTGAACGGCGCTCGGCCAAGGTCTTTCTCGAAAGTGCGTTCGCCGCCGACATGGCGCTGCTTGCAAACGTGCTGATCACCCGCTGGCTCGTAGCCGCCGATCCTGTCGAGGTCTGGGTCTTGGCCCACTGGGCGCTGACGCTCAACGCACTGCCCTGGCTTGTCCTGATGCTGGTGCAGCTCTACCGGCTGAAACTTGGCGGCGCGATGCGTTGGGTGCGCTGGGCGATTGCCGTGATTGCGGCAGCGATCGGCTTTGGCGGCCTGGTCGCCTCTGTCGTTCCTGCCAACCCGCTTCTGGGTCTCAGCATGGGTGGCAGAGAATGGCTGGTCTACGGACCGCCCGTTATCGACACGCTTTTCGTCGCCTATGCGCTGCCGGGTCTTCTGCTGCTGCTCGCGATGACACGGCTTGGCCATTTGGGCCGCTGGCTGCGCTGGCCCTTGACCGGTGTCGGAGTGGCGCTGGCGGCGCTCTATATTGGGCTGGAAATCCGCCGGCTGTGGCGGGGCGACGATCTTTCGGTCCCGGGCGTGACGCAGCCCGAGCTTTACAGCTACACGATCGCCCTGATGGTCGTTGGCGCGGCGCTGCTTTATCAGGCCATTGCGCGGCGGTCGCAGACCCTTCGCCGGGTGGCGATGGCGGTGATCGCGCTGACCATTGCCAAGGTCTTCCTGATCGACATTTCGGGACTGACCGGGCTTACGCGGGTGTTCTCGTTCCTGGCGCTCGGCCTGTCGCTTGCCGGCCTTGCCTTCCTCAATCGCTGGGCGGCGGGACGGCAGGGCGAGCGTCAGGGCTAGGACTCAGCCGAGTTTCGGCACTCCGCCGGGATGCGTCGTCATGTCGACAAGGCCATAGCGCAGGCCAAGCCCGATCCGATGGGCCAGCGCGGACCAGGCGGCGGCGGTTTCCGGCGCGAGATTGCGGGCAAGGACGCTGTCGAACAGCTCAAGCCACGGCGCGAACATGCCGGGCCGCACGTTCCCGGCGGCCCGGTGCACCGCCATCGGATTGCCGTCATAAGTGCGTTCATAAAGGATGGCATTGCGCCAGAACCGGGCGATCTTGGCCTCATGCGCCGGCCAGTCGGTGACATGGACGGCGAAAACCGGGCCGAGCGTCGGATGCTCACGGATCGCGGCATAGAAATCGGCCACGACGCGATCGATCTCTTGGTGGGTTACGGCAAAGCGCGGGGGCAGAGCGGTCATCGGCGGTCCTTTCGTGGCGATCCTTGGCCCAGAGCGGACGAAAGCGCAACCGGACAGGGTGCCGCGCCCACTTTACCATCGCCGGACGCTTACATATAAGGCGGTCCATGACCCGCATATCCGCGATCATCATCCGAATTAGCGGCCCGGCGATCTGAACGCTCAGACGCCGGGATGAAGGCGTCCGACCCGTTCCACGCCGACCGATTCCAGATTTCCATGAGGACCGCCCGAGATGTGCGCCGACAAGACCGATGCGATCCCGGACTACCGCGACACGGTATTCCTGCCCGAAACCGACTTCCCGATGCGCGCCGGCCTGCCGCAACGCGAACCCGAATGGCTCGCCCGGTGGGAGAAGATCGGCGTCTACGACCGTCTGCGCGAAAAGAAGGGCCGCGAACCCTTCACGCTGCATGATGGCCCGCCCTACGCCAACGGCCACCTCCATATCGGCCACGCGCTGAACAAGATCCTCAAGGACATGGTCGTGCGCTCGCAGCAGATGATGGGCAAGGACGCGCGCTATGTGCCCGGCTGGGACTGCCACGGCCTGCCGATCGAATGGAAGATCGAGGAGCAGTACCGCGCCAAGGGGCTCGACAAGGACAAGGTGGATGTCGTCGCCTTCCGCCAGGAATGCCGCAAGTTCGCCGAAGGCTGGATCGACATCCAGCGCGAGGAGTTCAAGCGGCTCGGCGTCACCGGCAACTGGGCCGACCCCTACCTGACGATGGACTACCACGCCGAGGCGGTGATCGCCGAGGAGTTCCTGAAGTTCCTGATGAACGGAACCTTGTATCAGGGCTCCAAGCCGGTGATGTGGTCGCCGGTGGAAAAGACCGCGCTGGCCGAGGCCGAGGTCGAGTATCACGACCATACGAGCCACACGATCTGGGTGCGGTTTCCGGTCGTCAGCGTCGGACGCGACGATTATGCGCAGGGCGTTGCTGCTCTAAACAACCAGCCATTCGACAGCGTTGATACTTCCATCACTAAGCGCGCCCTTGTCGGAGCATCCGTTCTTATCTGGACGACGACGCCTTGGACGATTCCTCAGAATCGTGCAGTTGCGCATGGTCATGGAAGCGATATTGACTATTCCGTATACACCGTCCGGCAAGTCGCAGAGAACAGCACCGCGAAAGTCGGAGAGCGATTGATCGTCGCGAGGAAACTCGCCGACAGTGTTAAGACGGCTGCCAAGATCGAAGATTGGGAGGAGGGCCGCCCCGTCTCGGGTGATGCACTGGACTCAATGACCCTCGCCCACCCCTTCCGGGGCGTCGATGGCGCCAACGGCGAATGGGATTACGACGTCCCCATGCTCCCCGGCGATCATGTCACCGATGAGGTCGGCACCGGTTTTGTCCATACCGCGCCCAGCCACGGCGACGACGACTATCAGCTCGGCCTGAAGCACAACCTGCCGATGACCTACAACGTCGAGCCGGACGGCTCCTACCGCGCCGATCTGCCCCTGTTTGGTGGTGAGGCGATCATCAACCCGGACGGCAAGGATGGCCCGGCCAATGTCAGCGTCATCAAGCAACTCGCCTATGCCGGCGCGCTTTTTGCCAAGGGCAAGCTGAAGCATTCCTACCCGCATTCGTGGCGCTCCAAGGCCCCGCTGATCTACCGCAACACGCCGCAATGGTTTGTGGCGATCGACGAAAAGCTCGACGACGGGATGGGCACGTACGGCGATACGATCCGCACGCGCGCGCTGACCTCGATCGACAAGCTGGTGCAGTGGACGCCGCAGACCGGCCGCAACCGCCTTCACTCGATGATCGAGGCGCGGCCCGACTGGGTGCTCTCGCGCCAGCGCGCCTGGGGTGTACCGCTGACCGTGTTCGTGAAGAAAGGGGCGAAGCCGACCGACGCCGACTTCCTGCTGAAGAACGCGGAGGTCAACCAGCGCATCGTTGCGGCGTTCGAGGCCGAGGGCGCGGATGTCTGGTATGTGGAAGGATTCAAGGAAAGGATGCTTTCCGGCATCGTCGATCCGCAGGATTACGAACAGAACTTCGATGTCCTCGACGTCTGGTTCGACAGCGGCTCCACCCACGCCTTCGTTCTCCGCGACCGTCCGGACGGGACCGAGGATGGCATCGCCGATCTTTACCTTGAAGGCACCGACCAGCATCGCGGTTGGTTCCATTCCTCGATGCTGCAGGCCTGCGGCACCAAGGGCCGCGCGCCCTATCGGGGTGTGCTGACCCACGGTTTCACGCTCGACGAGAAGGGCATGAAGATGTCGAAGTCGCTCGGCAACACCATCGTCCCAGAGACGATCGTCCAGCAATACGGCGCGGATATCCTGCGCCTCTGGGTGGCGCAGGTCGACTTCACCAATGACCAGCGGATCGGCCCGGAAATCCTGAAAGGCACGGCTGACAGCTACCGGCGTCTGCGCAATACGCTGCGTTTCCTTCTCGGCAACCTCGCGGGCTTCGCCGATGCCGAAAAGGTCGCCCCGGCCGATATGCCGGAACTGGAGCGCTGGGTGCTGCACCGGTTGGCCGAACTCGACCACACGGTGCGTAAGGGTTATGCGAAGTACGACTTTCAGGGCGTGTTCCAGACCCTCTTCACCTTCTGCACGGTGGACCTTTCGGCGATCTATTTCGACATCCGCAAGGATGCGCTTTATTGCGACAGGGCGGACAGTCTGACCCGCCGCGCTGCCCGGACGGTGCTCGACATACTGTTCCATCGTCTGACGACATGGCTCGCCCCGATCCTCGTCTTCACGATGGAGGACGTCTGGCTTTCCCGCTTCCCCGGCGACGACGGATCGGTGCATCTTGTGGACATGCCGGAAACCCCCGCGGACTGGCTCGACGAACCCTTGGCGCAGAAATGGGAAAGCATCCGCCGCGTCCGGCGCGTCATCACTGCGGCGCTTGAAGTGCAACGGACGGCGAAGGTCATCGGTGCGAGCCTTGAGGCCGCGCCCGTCGTCCATATCGAGGATGCGGGCGTGCTGAAGGCGCTGCAATCGGTGCCGCTGGCGGACATCTGCATCACCTCGGCGATCAGCCTGACCGCCGATCCTGCGCCGAACGAGGCGTTCCGCCTGCCTGAAGTGCCGGGTGTCGGCGTCGTCTTTGAGGCGGCCGAGGGCGAGAAATGCCAGCGCTGCTGGAAGATCCTGCCCGATGTCGGCTCGCATGGCCACGACGGCACCTGCGCACGCTGCAACGAGGTGCTTGGATGACGAAACGGGCGGCCTTCGACGGGCCGCTCGGCCGGCTGATCGTGACCGAAGAGGGCGGGCGGATCGCCCGGCTGGAGTGGAGCGGGGCGGAGGTCTGTGAAAACGGCTCCGACCTTCTTGCCGCGGCCTGCCGCCAGCTCGGCGAATACTTCGCCGGCGCCCGCCGCGCATTCGATCTGCCTATTGCTTTCCGGCCCGGCCTACAGGGCGACGTAATGCGTGCGATGTGCGCCATTCCGTTCGGTGAGACCCGCACCTATGGCGATCTCGCCCGCGATCTTGGCGCACCGGCGCAGGCGATCGGTCAGGCATGCGGAGGCAATCCGGTTCCGGTGATCGTGCCCTGCCACCGGATTCTGGGGGCGGCCGGGCTTGGCGGGTTCTCCGCTCCGGGCGGGGTCGAGACGAAGGTGGCGCTCTTGAAACACGAAGGCGCGGCGTCGCTGCTGATCTGAGCGCGGGCGGGCAAGGGATAAAGGAAGGTTCCAGTGAGTTTCATCGTCTTCCTTTCGGTCCTCGGCGCCGCGCTCCTCCATGCCACCTGGAATGCGCTGATCAAGGTCGGCACGAACCGGATCAGAACCATGATGGTCCTGTCTGGTGTTCAGGGCCTTATCGGGCTTGCCGTGGTTCTGACGCAGGATTGGCCAGTCAAGGCGGTCTGGCCCTGGCTCCTCGCCTCCGGCGCGATCCATTCGGCCTACAAGATTTTCCTGACCTTCGCCTATGAACATGGCGATCTCAGCCGAGTTTATCCCCTTGCGCGTGGAACTGCGCCGATGATCACGCTGATCGTCGGCGGGTTGTGGCTTGAGGAGGTGGTGACCGGTGCCGAAGCCGCCGGCATACTCGTCCTCGGCGCGGGCATTCTGGCGCTCGCGCGGGGCGTCTGGACCTCGGGCGAGTCGCGGCGGATGCTGCCTTACGCCTTCGGCTCGGCCTGCGCGACGGCAGGCTACACCCTGGTCGATGGGCTCGGCGCGCGGGTTGCAGGCAATGCGACGCTGTTCGTGGGCTGGCTCTTCGTCATCGACGGGATCATCTTCGCCGTCTTGATGCTGGGGCTCAAGGGCCGCGCCGCCCTGCCATCCAGCGGCAGGATCTGGCTTCTCGGCAGTGTCGCGGCCGCGGCGTCCTACGGCTCCTATGCGGTCGCGGTCTGGGCGATGACGCTGGCGCCGATCGCGCTTGTGGCCGCCCTTCGCGAAACCTCGATCCTCTTTGCCGTCCTGATCGGATACCTCGCTTTCGGTGAACGGATGACCGGCGCGAAGGCGCTTTCGGTCGGGATGATCTGTGCGGGCGTGATCCTTACGCGACTCTAGCGGCGCAGGGGCACTAGTTGCTGCGCGACGCCGGCCACCAGCAGGTAGACGGATGTCATGACGAGACCCCAATGCGCGATTTCTCCCGGCGCGAAATCGACCCAGGCGGCACGGCCCGCGAAGGCCACCCAGAGCAAGGTGACGGGCAAGGAGATCCAGCGCCAGCGTTCGGTGCGGACGGGATGGACGAACTTGATGTTGGTGAACATCGTCACCGCGAGAGCGACGATGATCGCCAGCATCAGGTAGAAGTTCGGTTCTACCGCGAAAAGGACAAGCACCACCATGTTCCAACAGGCGGGAAAGCCGGCGAAGGAATTGTCCTTGGTCTTCATCCGCGTGTCGACGAAGTAGATCACGCTCGCGTAGGTGATGACGATGATCGCGCACCAGCCTGTCCAGCCGGGTAGCAGGCCCGACTGAAAAAGCGCGAAGGCCGGGATGAAGACATAGGTCAGATAGTCGATGATCAGGTCGAGTAGCACGCCGTCATAGGTCGGCCAGTTGGTCTTGACCTGGTAGTGCCGGGCAAGCGGGCCGTCGATGCCGTCGACGGCCAGCGCCGCGACGAGCCACAGGAACATCATGCTCCATTCTTCCTTGACGGCCGCCAGCATGGCCAGCATCGACAGGACAGCACCAGTCGCGGTGAAAAGGTGAACCAGAAGTGCCTTGATCCGTGGCGTCATCGCGTAACTCGTCCCTCACTCAGGCGCGGGGATGCGCCCTGTCGTAGATCTCCATCAGCCGTGCCGTATCGACAGCGGTATAGGCTTGCGTCGTCGAAAGCGAGCCGTGGCCGAGCAGTTCCTGGATCGCGCGCAGATCCCCGCCGGCGGCGAGAAGATGGGTGGCGAAGCTGTGGCGCATCGCGTGCGGCGTGGCCGAGGCGGGAAGACCAAGCGCCATGCGCGCCCGCTCCATCGCCTTGGCGATCAGGCGCGGATTGAGCGGACCGCCCCGCGCGCCCCGGAAAAGCGCGGCATCGGGTTCATCCTCGACGGGGTAGGGGCAGACCCGCACATAGGCCAACACCGCATCCCGTGCGACGGGCAGCACCGGCACGATACGCTCCTTGCCGCCCTTGCCGCGTATTCGCAGCGTCTGCGGCAGCGGGCTTTGCGCGCCGGTCAGGCCAAGCGCCTCCGATATCCTGAGACCGCAGCCGTAAAGCAGGGTTGCCACGGCGGCATCGCGCGCGGCGACCCATTCCTCGCGCGGGCCTTCACCCATCAGGCCGATCACGTCGCGTGCGGCGTCTTCCGAAAGCGGACGCGGAAGCTTGCGCTGGAACTTCGGACTGCGCGCCGCAAGGATTGCGGTCGGATCGAACCCTTCGCGTTCCGCCAGCCAGCGGGCGAAGGATTTGACCGCTGAAAGCGCGCGGGCCAGCGACCGCGCCGAGGTGCCGCGCCAGCGTTCATGCGCCATCCAGGCGCGGATGTCGCCCTGTGTCGTCCGAGCCAAACGCGCGGAGCCGAGGCTTTCGGCATGATGATTTGCGAGAAACGACAGGAAACCGGTTACGTCGGCCCGGTAGGCCTTCACCGTGTTCGCTGCGGCATCGTCGATCGCGCTCAACCGATCCAGCCAGCCTGCCAGCGCGTCGCGAAGCGCGGGAGATAGCGCGAGGCTCATCGCCCCGGCTCAGGCAAGCCAGCGGCGCATCGCGCGTTCAAAGACGCCAGCGAAGAATGTCAGAAGGTCGGTGCCCTGATTGGCGCGGAACTGATGCGGATCCTCGGCCCCGAGCGCCAGCATGCCCGGCAGACGACCGGTTCCGAGGTTGAGCCGCAGCGCCGCCTCGGACCGTATCCACGCGCCGCTTTCGCCGTAGAGCGTTTCGCTGTCGGTCATCGTCTGTCGCAGCACCACGGGGCGCGTCGGCGCGGCGCGTCCGGCGGACATATAGGCATCGACAAAACCCGGTTCGGCGATGCACAGCACACGACCGATGCGGTCCAGCGTGGGGTCACGGTCGTCCTGCGTGGTTTCCAGGACCAGACGGACCGCATCCACCCGCAGGATCTGCGCGACTTCGCCGCCGAGGTTCATCAGGAAGTCCTCGAACTCGATCGGGTCGAGCATCCTGAGGACCGCACGATGCACCTGATTGGTTCCTGCGAGGTTTTCATAGGCGGCGGCAATGACCGAACGATGCGTGTCTTCCAGCCGGTCAAGCCGCGCCTCAAGCCGCTCCATCGCGATGCCGCGCAGATCGATGATGTTGGTCCCCATCGCGCGTTCGTTCGCGGCGATGAGCGCCCGCATCAGGTCGCGATCTTCAAGGATCATTTCCGGTTCTGCGATCAGCCTGTCCCTGATGTCCGTCGCGATATGTGCCTTTTCGGCCATCTCTGCCCTCGTCGTCACTTGCTCTGCCCTCATCGTCGCTTATTGATTTGGCACGAGTCTAGCAGGCCCGTGCTCAGATATCTCCCCTTTTTTCGGCAACATTGCGTTGCTGGAAGGTCCATGTTGCGGCAAAGCGCATCAGACGATCTTCTGGCCGGTCTTGGCCCAATCCTTCAGAAACTGATCCAGCCCCTTCTCGGTCAGGACATGATTGGCCATCGACTTGATGACCGAAGGCGGCGCGGTGATGACGTCGGCTCCGATCTTCGCGCAATCGATCACGTGATTCACCGACCGGATCGACGCCGCGAGAATTTCGGTGGAGTAGGCGTAGTTGTCATAGATCGTGCGGATGTCTTCGATCAGGTCCAGGCCGTCGAGGTGGATGTCATCCAGCCGTCCGATGAACGGAGAGATGAAGCCAGCACCTGCTTTCGCGGCGAGGATCGCCTGAGCGGCCGAGAAGCAGAGTGTCACGTTGACCTTCAGCCCCTCGGATGCGAAAGCCTTGCAGGCGGTGAGCCCGTCCCAGGTCAGCGGCACCTTGATCGCGATGTTCGGCGCGATCTTGGAAAGCTTCAACCCCTCGGTGATCATCGCCTTGGCCTCGGTGGCCACGACTTCGGCGGAAACGGGGCCCGAGACCATGTCGCAGATTTCCTTGGTGACTTCGATGATGTCGCGGCCCGATTTCAGGATGAGCGAGGGGTTCGTGGTGACCCCGTCGACCATGCCGAGATCGGCGAGTTCCTTGATGGCGGCGGTATCGGCGGTGTCGACGAAGAATTTCATGGGCGCGGCTCCCGGTCCGTTGCTTGCATTCGCGCGCCGTTCTAACGCAAGCGCGGCCTTGCTGGAACCCGTGATAGGGGCCCGGCATGGCTGATCTGACCTTTTTCGACGAAGGCGCACTGGTCTCGGTCCTGACCACGGAGCCGTTGGGCCGGGCGCTGGACTATCGTGCGCCCGAGGGCGGGTGTTTCCTCGGCGCCTTCGTCGAAGTGCCGCTTGGGCCGCGCAGGGTGCTGGGGGTCGTATGGGGGCCGGGCGAGGGCGGTTACGATCTGGCCAAGGTCCGGCCGGTGACGCGGGTGCTCGATGCCGCGCCGATGGGTGAGGCGATGCGTGCCTTCCTGCTGCGCGCCGCGGACTACACGCTCACGCCGATGCCCGCGATGCTGCGCCTTGCCACCCGAGCGCCGGGGCTTGCCGATCCTCCGAGGCCGCGCAAGGTCTATCGCCGCGGAGGATCGGAGCCCGACCGAATGACCGACGCGCGGGCACGCGTGATCGGGGTGCTCGACGACTACGGCGGCGCGGCCTTTGCCCTGGGCGAGCTTGCGGGGCTGGCCGGGGTGTCGGCGAGCGTGGTCAAGGGGTTGGTCAAGCTGGGTGCGGTCGTCGAAGAGGAAGCGGCGCGCGATCTGCCCTATCCCCCTCTCGCCCCCGATCTGGCCGGCAAGGCGCTGGCTGCGGATCAGGCAGCGGCGGCGGCGCAACTTCGCGCCGGCGTCAAATCCGGACAGTATGGCACGACACTCCTGAAAGGCGTCACCGGCTCTGGCAAGACCGAGGTCTATCTTGAGGCCGTGGCGGAATGCCTTGGAAACGGGCGGCAGGCGCTTGTTCTTCTTCCCGAAATCGCTCTGACGGCCGAATTCCTGCGGCGGGTGGAGGAGCGTTTCGGCGCGATGCCGGGGGAATGGCATTCGGGCGTGACCCAGACCGAACGGCGGCGGCTTTGGCGCATGGCGGGAGAGGGTGGAACCGGGCTCGTCGTCGGCGCGCGCTCGGCGCTCTTCCTGCCGTTTCGCGATCTGGGGCTGATCGTCGTCGATGAGGAACACGACACATCCTACAAGCAGGAGGACGGTGCGCTTTACAATGCGCGCGACATGGCGGTGCTGCGCGCCTCGCTTTGCGGGGCGCAGGTGGTTCTCGCTTCGGCGACGCCCTGTCTCGAAACCTGGGCCAATGCCGAGGCGGGGAAGTACGCCCGGATCGACCTGACATCGCGTTTCGGCGTGGCCGAGATGCCGCGGATGCGCGCGGTGGACATGCGGGCCGAGCGGCTGGAAGCCAACCGCTGGATCGGCCCGACGCTTGCGGCCGCGGTGCGCGACCGGATCGGGAAGGGCGAGCAGGCGCTTCTCTTCCTCAACCGTCGTGGCTATGCGCCGGTCACGATCTGCAGGGCCTGTGGCCATCAGATCGGCTGCGACCACTGCGACGCGCGCTTGGTCGAGCACCGCTTCCTAAAGCGCCTCGTCTGTCATCAATGCGGCGAAACGAAACCGATGCCTTCGGCCTGTCCCTCCTGCCAGGCCGCGGATCGGCTGGCACCGGTCGGACCGGGGGTGGAGCGGCTGGCGGAAGAGGTGGCGGAGCGCTTTCCTGACGCCCGCGTCGCGGTGCTGTCCTCGGACCTCTTCGGTTCAGCCCGCGCGCTGAAGGACAAGATCGCCCAGATCGCCGAGGGTGGCGCCGACATCATCATCGGCACGCAGCTTGTTGCAAAGGGGCACAATTTTCCCCTGTTGACGCTGGTGGGGGTGATCGATTCCGATCTTGGCCTGCAGGGTTCGGACCTGCGCGCGGCGGAGCGCACGTTTCAACTCATGCGGCAGGTATCGGGGCGCGCGGGGCGCGGCGGCAAACCGGGCGAAGCAATGCTGCAGACCTATCAGCCAGAACATGCCGTGATCCGTGCCATCCTGTCCGGTGACGAGGAGGCGTTCTGGCGCGCCGAGGCGGTCGAGCGGGAAGCTGCCGGAATGCCGCCCTTCGGCCGGCTGGCCGGGATCGTCCTGTCTGCGCCGGATGTGCAGACGGTCTTTGATTTTGGCGCAGAACTTGCCCGCCGCGACGGCCCCCTGCGCCGGATCGGTGCGCAGGTCTTCGGCCCCGCGCCCGCGCCCATCGCGCGGGTCAGGGGACGGCACCGGGTGCGGCTTCTGGTCAAGGCCGCGAAGGGTGCCGCGATCCAGCCCGCGCTCGCGGAATGGGTCGGGCAACTGAAGCAGCCGAACAACCTCAGGCTTTCGATCGACATCGACCCGCAGAGCTTCTACTGAAGAGGCTCGGCGAATTGGCCGCAAAGCACGCCTGCGCAGGTCGCCAACACCTTGAATCCCCCCTCGCCAACCTGAGGAAAGAGGCGTAATGCGGGCCTCATGTTCCGGATCCCGACCCTGACCCTGAAAGAAGCGGCCGGATTGCCGCGCTGGCGCCAGCCTGCATTTCTGCTGTTCCTGATGGCCGCTGCGATGCCGACCGCCTTTGCCACCTGGTCGGCGCTGCTCAACAATTTCGTCAAGGAGGCGGCTGGCTTTACCGGGGTCGAGATCGGCTGGCTGCATACCGTGCGGGAAATCCCCGGCTTTCTCGCGATCGGAGTCATCGTCCTTTTGTGGTTGGTCCGCGAACAGGTTCTGGCCGTGCTTGCGCTCGGTCTTCTGGGTGCGGCGACGGCCGTCACCGCGATGTTCCCGACGCTGGGCGGGATCTTGATGATCACGCTGCTTTCGTCGATCGGCTTTCACTATTTCGAGACCGTCAACCAGTCGCTGCAACTGCAATGGATCGACCGCAGGCGCGCGCCGCAGACGATCGGCTGGATCGTCGCCATCGGCTCGGGCGCGTCCATGCTTGCCTACGGGCTGATCGTGCTGACCTGGAAGACGTTCGATCTGAGCTACGGCATCGTCTACGGCATTTCTGGCGGGTTGACGCTCGCCATCGCGATCTTTGCTGCCATCGCCTATCCGCAGTTTGAATCGCCCGATCCGCAGTTGAAGACCTTCGTGCTGCGCCGCCGCTACTGGCTCTACTACGTCATGCAGTTCATGTCGGGCGCGCGGCGTCAGATCTTCGTCGTCTTCGCCGCCTTCATGATGGTGGAGCGCTTCGGCTTCGAAGTGCACGAGGTGACCGCCCTGTTCCTGATCAATTTCTTCGTCAACATGATCGCCGCCCCGTTCATGGGCCACGCGGTCGCCCGGTTCGGAGAACGGGCGGCGCTGGTCTTTGAGCATGGCGGCCTCCTGATCGTGTTCCTCGCCTATGCCGGCATCTACTGGTTCGGCTGGGGAGTGCTGGTGGCCGCTACTCTTTACGTGATCGACCACCTCTTCTTCTCGCTGAGTTTCGCGCTGAAAACCTACTTCCAGAAGATCGCCGACCCGCAGGACATCGCGCCGACGGCGGCTGTGTCATTCACGATCAACCACATCGCCGCGGTGTTCTTGCCTGCGGCTCTAGGCTATCTTTGGGTCGTGTCGCCCGGCGCCGTCTTCGGCCTTGCCGCGGGCATGGCCGCCGCATCTACGTTGCTTGCGCTTCTCGTCCCGCGCCACCCCTCGCCGGGATATGAGACGATCCTGTCCCGGCCGGTGGCTGCCGCTGCGGAATAGGATGGCCGAAGTCGGGTAGTGCGGCAGTCTGCCGGCGAGCCATGGCCGACCCGAGAGGCGTCCGCTTGACGCCGCGTCGGTCGCCGACTAAGGCGCGGCCCCATCACTGATCTGCCGGAGGCCCGCAATGCCCACGTTCTCTGCCCTGACGACGCTGTCCGACCGCGAGTCGGCCGAGGCGCTGGCCGTCGCGATGGAGAACTTCCTGCCCGAACCGACCGGCATCGGCTGCTTCGAGATCGAGGATGGCAGCGGTCGCCACGAGGTCGGCGTCTATTTCGAGGAGCGCCCGAACGAGATCGAGCTGGCGCTGATGTCTGCGATCTACGGGGCGGCCCCCTTCGCTGTTTCGGAGGTGCCCGAGACGGACTGGGTCGCCCATGTGCGGCGCGAGTTGCAGCCGGTTGAGGCGGGTCGGTTCTTCGTCTACGGCAGCCATGATGCCAACCGGGTCCCCTCGGGCTCGGTCGCACTTCTGATCGAGGCCGCCATGGCCTTCGGAACCGGCCATCACGGCACCACGCTGGGCTGCCTTCTTGCGCTCGATCGGCTGGACCAGGCCGGGTTCCGTGGGCGCAACGTCGCCGATATCGGCTGCGGCACGGCGGTTCTGGCAATGGCGGCGGCGGCGATCTGGCCCGACCGCGTCATCGCCTCTGACATCGATCCGGTCGCCGTCGATGTCGCCACCGCCAATGTGGCGGCGAATGACCTTGCGGATCGCGTCACCTGCGTCGAGGCGACCGGCTTCGACCATCCAGCGCTAGCGTCGCGTGCGCCGTTCGACCTTGTCTTCGCCAACATCCTCAAAGGGCCGCTCATCGACCTCGCGCCCGCGATGGCGGATCACGTCGCCCCCGGCGGCATTGCGATTCTCTCCGGCATTCTCAATTCACAGTCGGACGAGGTGCAGGCTGTGTATGAAAGAACACGTTTCGCCCTCCGAGAAAGAAACGAATTCGGGGAATGGACTACATTGGTTCTGATGCGTGACCAGTAGGACTATCCTTTAGGCAGGTCGCATTTACGCAACCTGGTCTTCGCGCGATAGTCGTCATGGGAACAGACGCGAGGAATCCGCGATGGTCGATCGTAACCTGCAGAATTTCTACGGCCGCCTCGGCCGGATCGAGCGCATCCACGACTCCGGTGGCGGGTTCGAGGCGGAAGGCACGCTGGGCATGTCCTACTACAACAAGCACCGCAGGCGGACGAGGGTGGGGCGGCGCGGCTGGCTTGCCCCGCTCGTTCTCATCGTGTGCACGGTCGTGGCGATCAAGGCCCTGGTCCACAGTGTGGTTGGGCCGGAAACCTACAGCGAACGGGTTGCCGCGCTGCAATCGGGGACGGAGATCGAGAAGTTCGCCGCCTATGTGCTGCAGGCTGATCCGCTTACGGTGGGGTTGTCGTCGCAAATCCGTCAGTTCACTCGCTGAAGGGCTTAGCATTTGAACTGAGACGGTATTCGCCCGACCTCAGGGCTTGGGCCGAACGCAGAAGACAGGAAAGGCCGTGTCGGGTCACCCCGGCACGGCCTTTGGCGACTGCCGTCGCTGGACCGATCTGCTGCTGATGATCAGAAGCGGTTGGCGATCAGGTCGATGTCACCACGGCAGAGACCGATATCGTCGAGTTCGCGATCCGAAAGCCGCGAAAGCGCACTGCGCGTCACACGGGCGTCGTTCCACGAGGAAATTGCCGAGAAGAGAGCCGAGAAGAAGCCGGTCGAGCGGGCGTTCATCGGGCGGGTCGTTGCTACCATCGTCATTGTCATCTCCATTACCATCCGGACGCTTGTTTCCCGTCGTCCGGTTTCCCAGCCGAGATAGACGGGGAAGAAAACGCCCACAAGCGACGCGCCGACAGAGCTGCCATGCAGTTTTCGCATGGCTAGATCGAATGGTAACCTTCTGGAAAGAAAACGTTTCTGCGGATGCAAAATATGTCGTTTTCTGCGCATGCGAAGGCGAATTTGGCCACCGATTGTCGCGCTGACGTGATCAACAGCCGATCGGCATTCGTCCTTTCCGATGTTCTCTTTTCGTGCTAGTCGTGGGAAAAAAGCAACAGACGAGGGAGCAGATGCGCGTAATCGGGATCGATCCCGGCCTTCGGAACGTCGGTTGGGGGGTGATCGAGATGTCGGGATCACGACTCAGCCACGTTGCGAACGGCATCATTCGCTCGGAAGGCACCGACCTGGCGACCCGGCTCCTGTCGCTGTTCAGCGAACTGACCCGGATCGTCGCGGACCATGCGCCCACCGCGGCCGCGGTCGAACAGACCTTCGTCAACAAGGATGGCGCCGGAACACTCAAGCTCGGCCAGGCGCGCGGCATCGCCATGTTGGTTCCGGCGCAGGCCGGGCTTGTCGTGGGGGAATACGCGCCGAACGCCGTCAAGAAGGCGGTCGTCGGCGTCGGCCATGCCGACAAGGGTCAGATCGCGCATATGGTCCGCTTTCAGCTTCCCGGTGTCGAACTCGCCGGCCCTGATGCCGCCGACGCGCTGGCGATCGCCATCTGTCACGCCCATCACCTGCAAAGCGCGGGCCGCATGGCTGTCGCGCTGAAGGGGGTTGCATGATCGGGCGGATCGCCGGCGTGATCCTGCACCGGGCAATGGATCACGTGCTGATCGACGTCCGCGGTGTGGGCTACGTGGTCCACGTCTCGCAACGCACGGCCGCGGGCCTGCCCCCCGTGGGCGAGGCGGTGGCCCTGCATACCGAACTGCTGGTGCGCGAGGATCTCTTGCAGCTTTTCGGGTTCCCGACGCTTCTGGAGAAGGAGTGGCACAGGCTGCTGACCACGGTGCAGGGCGTCGGGGCCAAGGCGTCGATGGCAATCCTCGGAACGCTCGGCGCCGAGGGTGTCGGCCGGGCGATCGCGCTTGGCGACTGGGCCGCGGTCAAGGCCGCGCCCGGCGTGGGGCCGAAGCTGGCGCAGCGGGTGGTGATGGAACTGAAGGACAAGGCGCCGACGGTAATGGCGCTGGGCGGCGCGCTGTCGGTGGATCTGCCGGCCAGCGGCGAGGTGGTGGAGACGTCGGCGGTGCTCGCCGCCAGACCCGCGCCGCGTTCCGCTGGCGGCCCCTCGGCCACCGCCGACGCGCTGTCGGCGCTGATCAATCTCGGCTACGGCCAGGGCGAGGCGGCGGCGGCGGTAGCCGAGGCGGCGGGCGCGGACGAAGGGGCCGAGACCCCTGCGCTGATCCGCGCCAGCCTGAAGCTTCTGGCGCCGAAAGGGTAGGCCATGGAACCCGACCCCACGCTTCGCCCCGCGCCGCAGCCTGAGGATGGCGATCGTTCCCTCCGGCCACAGACCCTGTCGGAATTCGTCGGGCAGGAGGAGGCGCGCGCCAACCTTCGCGTCTTCATCGAAAGCGCCCGTCGGCGGGGCGAGGCGATGGATCACACGCTGTTCCACGGGCCTCCCGGCCTTGGAAAGACCACGCTGGCGCAGATCATGGCGAGGGAACTTGGCGTCAACTTCCGCATGACCTCCGGCCCGGTGCTGGCGCGGGCGGGCGATCTGGCGGCGATCCTGACCAATCTCGAAGCGCGCGACGTTCTCTTCATCGACGAGATCCACCGGCTGAATCCCGCGGTCGAGGAGGTTCTTTACCCCGCGCTCGAGGATTTCGAGCTTGATCTCGTCATCGGCGAGGGGCCGGCGGCGCGCACCGTGCGGATCGAGCTGCAACCCTTCACGCTCGTCGGCGCGACGACCCGGCTCGGGCTTCTGACGACGCCGCTGCGCGATCGGTTCGGCATCCCGACCCGGTTGCAGTTCTACACGGTCGAGGAGCTTGATCACATCGTGACCCGCGGCGCCCGCATGATGGGGATTTCGTCGGACCCTGAAGGCACCCGAGAAATCGCCAGACGCGCCCGCGGAACGCCGCGCATCGCCGGTCGGCTCTTGCGGCGGGTGGCCGATTTCGCGCTGGTCGAAGGCGACGGGCGGCTCAATCGCGAGATTGCGGACAGCGCGCTGACGCGGCTCGGGGTCGATCACCTCGGCCTCGACGGGGCGGACCGGCGCTATCTCCGGCTTATTGCCGAGAACTACGCCGGCGGGCCGGTTGGGGTGGAGACCCTGTCGGCCGCGCTGTCGGAGGCGCGCGATTCCATCGAAGAGGTGATCGAGCCGTTCCTTCTGCAGCAGGGCCTGATCCAGCGCACACCGCGCGGCCGGATGCTGGCGGGCAAGGCCTGGGCGCATCTTGGCATGGCAGCGCCTAAAACGCCCGGGCAGGGCGATCTGTTCGTCAAGTGAGTTCGGGCTGATGCCGAACGAAAGAAACTCCATGCCTCCGGTGGAGGTCCTTGTCCCAAGATGAAAGACGGCCGCGTGACAGCAGACGAGATTGCAGCATTCTTCAGCCGCGCATCGGGCGAATACCTCTTTGCCCGTTGGGATCGGCCGATCGTGCCGGTCGTTTTCGGTGCGGCGGATACCACGCTCGCCACCGTGAAGGGCGCGGTCGAGGCGGTGGTTGCGCTGGCCGGTCATCGGATGGCCGAGACCGACCCCGAACAGGGCGCGAACCTGATGATCTTCTTCTTCCGCGACTGGCCAGAACTCCTGGCGGTGCCGGGCCTCGATCGGCTGGTCGAAGGTCTCGGGCCGCTGGTCAAGCGGCTGCAAAGCGAGGGCGCGAACCAGTACCGGCACTTCCGGTTCGAGAAGAGTGGTGCGATCCGGGCCTGCATCGCCTTTGTCAGGGTTGATGCGGCGCTGGCTGAGATGCCCGCCGAAACAGTCGCGCTGAGCCTTGCGGCGCAAGTGATCGTTCTATGGTCCGACCGGGCCTTCGCCGCGCACTCTCCGCTGGCGCAGGCCGGACAGACGGTCGTCCTGCGACCTGACATCGCCGACGTGATCCGCGCCGCCTACGATCCGGTCCTGCCGGCGGCAGCGCAGGATGCGAGCCACGCATTGCGACTGGCGGCAAGGGTCGCCGGTGGAGCGGGATGAGCCGAAGGCTTGTGCCCCCGGCTCACCCGAGGGGCGCTACATCTCCATCACTTGCGCGACCTCGACCGAGCCGCCATTGGCGACGATCGGGCATCCCTTGGCGATCTCGAGTGCAGCTGCAAGAGTGTCCGCCTTCACGGTGGACACCCCCGAAATCGGGTTGGCGCCGCCATTGTCGGCCACGCCCGCGGCGCTGACGGTGCTCGACTTGCCCACAGGCGCGCCCTGATCGACAAAGGCCGCGCTGTGCTTGCCCATCCAGGCCTCCCACTTCGCCATTTCCTTGGCGCCCTCCTCGGGTGTCTCGGGCATCTTGCCGCCATGATAGGCGAATACAAAATTCGGCATTGGTCGTCCTCCCTTGGTTGCGGTTTCAGTTCAGTAGTCGTTCGAGGTTTCTCAGCGTCGACGCCCAGCCCTTCGCATGGTTCGCGGCGCTCTCGTCGTCGGGCAGGTTCGTGTGGATCAGACGGAACTCGGTTCCGCCCGTTCCGTCCGGATGAACCTCGAAACGGACAAGGCTCTCATGGCCGCGCTCATCTTTGTCATTGTGCCAGCCCCAGGTGAGTTCGACCGTTTTCGGCGGATCGACGGCCGTGACCTTGCCACTCATCTTGTGAAGGCCGCCCTCGGCGTTGATCAGCGTCGACGACCAAGGCCCGGGGCGCGAGAGGTCCAGATTGTGCTCCTTCAGTCCCATCCCGTCGGGTCCCCACCATTGAAGCAGGTTCTCCGTCCTCGTCACGAAAGCAAAGACCGTCTCGGGCCTGGCGGCAAATCTTCGTTCGATCTTCAGCACGCTCATTTCCGTTCGCTCTCCGCCGAAAGGGCCGTTTCCAGCCGGTCGAGGCTGCCTTGCCAGAAATTGCGATAACTCATCGACCAGGCGCCGATCGACTGGATCGCCTCGGGGCGAACCGAGTAGATGCGCCGCTGCTTGTCCACGCGCTGTTCGACAATCCCGGCCTGGCGCAGCACTTTCAGGTGCCGCGAAACGGCAGGCGGGGACAACGACCCGACATCATGCAGATTACCGGCAGGAAGTTCGCCTTCCCTGAGCAACCGCTCGACGATGGCAAAGCGCGTGGGGTCGCCGAGCGCGGCGAATGTGTGGGACAGGTTCGACATGGACTCTCGTTATTTTTAGATCATGTTAATTAACATACATCAAAAATAACGAGAGTCAAATCTACCGAGGGGCTGCTTGCTGACCTCGCTGGCGTTATCCGCCCGTGATCTGGACCTTGCCGACGAGGCGTGCACCCTTTTCGGAGGAAAGCGTCTGCGCCTTCACGTCGGCCTTCACCTCGGCTTCTTTCTGAAGCGATAGCTCCGAGCATTCGATCCGGCCCGAATGGCGGCCCTGGATCGTGACGAGGTCTGCCGTGATGGCGCCCTGGACCTGGCCGGAGACGTGGACGTCGACGGAACGCGAAACGATATCGCCGGTGACGCGGCCCTTCACTTCGATATCGCCCTCTTTCGACGTGACGTTGCCGTCAACGGTAAGGTCCTGTTCGATAACCGATCGTGTCATGCTTGCTCCTGCGGTCACGCGGATGTCCGCGCTCTGGCTACATGAGAACATGGGTCGATGCCAAGCAGGTTTGTCGCTTCGGGCGGAAAAGGCCCCGTTCGCGCACGTTCTTGTCCCTGTAGCGGCACTTGTCTAGTCTGCCCGCAGGCAGCAGCAGGCAGGCGAGATGACACATGAGATGGCGATCCGCGTCTACTACGAGGACACAGATCTGGCAGGGATCGTCTATTACGCCAACTACCTGAAGTTCATCGAGCGCGCGCGGACCGAATGGGTCCGTGCGCTCGGCGTCGATCAGGTCCGGCTGAAGGTGGATGAGGGCATTGTATTTGCCGTTCGGCGTGTCGAGGCAGACTATCTCAAGCCCGCCCGCTTTGACGACGAACTGACGGTCGAAACGCGTCTGGAGGCCATGACTGGCGCGCGGATCGTGCTGGAACAGACGGTCCTGCGCGGCGGTGAGCGGCTGTTCCAGGCGGCGGTCACGCTGGTCTGCCTGACCGAGGCCGGCCAGCCCGCGCGGGTGCCGGCGGAACTTCGCCGAAGGATTCTGCCGGCGGTGCACTGAGCGCTGCGGTGCCTCTTGATCTCAAGCAGATGTGTTGGCATTCGCCAAGAATCCGCGATAGAGTCGCGTCAAATCAGAGCCGCCTGAAATGCGGCCCAACCGGCGAGCAGTAGACTGATGAATACCGACACCCTTGCCCTTGCGCAGGAGATTGACTTCTCCTTGGTTGCGCTCTTCTGGCGCGCGTCCTTCATCGTGAAGATGGTGATGATCGTGCTCACGGTGGCCAGTTTCTGGTCCTGGGCGATCATCGTGCAGAAATTCATCGCGTACCGACAGGCGCGGCAGGAAGCGTCGATCTTCGATCGTGCCTTCTGGTCGGGTGAGCCGCTCGACGAGCTTTTCGACAAGATCGGCCACCAGCCATCCGGGGCTTCGGAGAAGATATTCGCCAGCGGAATGACCGAATGGCGACGTTCGCATCGCGAGGGTGGCGAACTGATCGCCGGCGCGCAGGCGCGGATCGACAGGTCGATGGACGTGGCGATCGTGAAGCAGACCGAAAACCTGACCCGCGGGTTGCCGTTCCTCGCGACGGTCGGATCCACGGCGCCGTTCGTCGGGCTCTTCGGCACGGTCTGGGGCATCAAGGTTGCGTTCGAGCAGATCGCGATTTCTCAGAACACCTCGCTCGCGGTCGTCGCCCCCGGCATTGCGGAGGCGCTGGTGGCGACTGCTCTTGGCCTTGTCGCGGCCATTCCCGCGGTGATCTTCTACAACAAGCTCTCGACGGACAGCGACCGGATTATCGCGGGATACGAGGCCTTCGCCGACGAATTCGCGACCATCCTCTCGCGCCAGTTGGATTCCTGAGCCGTGGGCGCGGGCGTCATGAAACCGGGCGGAGGCGGCAGACGCCGCCGGGGTTCGCGGGGCAAGGCCGCCGTGATGAGCGAGATCAACGTCACGCCCTTCGTGGACGTGATGCTGGTGCTTCTGATCATCTTCATGGTGGCGGCCCCTCTTTTGACCGTGGGTGTGCCGCTTGAACTGCCGAAGACGGCTGCGCAGGCGGTGGCGACCGAGCAGGAGGAACCGCTGACGATTTCGGTGCAGGAGGATGGCACCATCTCGATCCAGAACACTCCGGTGGCCGAGAACGCGGTCATCGACCGCCTGCGCGCGATCGCTGCGGAGCGGACGAGCGACAAGCTCTTTCTGAGGGCCGACGGGAAGATCCCCTATTCGCGTGTCGTGCAGGTGATGGGCGCGCTGAACTCGGGCGGCTTTTCCGACATCGTTCTGGTGACGGATGCCGGCGGCCCGGGTTTCGACGGGCAGTCGGGGAATTAGGGCCGGTGCCCATGGAAAGGTCCGAACGCATCGGCATGATCGCCTCGGGGGTCGCGCATCTTGGCGTGATCCTCTGGCTCATTCTGGGCGGGATCTTCTTTTCGCACGATCTGCCACCGCCGGTGACGACATCGGAAGTTACACTGATGTCGGAAGCGGAGTTTGCGGCGATTCAGGCGGCGGCGCCGAAAGCTGTGGAGGAAACTCCGCCTGAGCCGGTCGTGCCTGAACCGGCCGTGACGGAGCCAGCGCCCGAGCCCGAACCGGCGCCGGCGGTGATTCCGGAACCGGCACCGGAGCCTGAACCCGAGCCTTTGCCGGAGCCTGAACCGGAACCAACACCGGAGCCGGCCATTGAAACACCACCGCCCGCGCCGCAGCAACCTGAAGTGGTCATCGAAGCCCCCGTTCCGCCCTCGCCGGAGGCGCCCAGAGCGGCGGATATCGTCGCGCCCGATGTAACCGAGGCACCCGAACAACCAGCCGAGACGGCGCCCGAAGTCGCGCCGGACACATCGCCGGAGCCGACGACGGAGCCCTTGCCCGAGGTGCCGGAGACCCCTTCGGCGCCGCAGGAAACGGGGCAGGTGATACGCACCGAAGACACGCAGGACCAGACCGAAATCGCCTCGGCCGCGCCGACCCAATCGGTTCGCCCGAAATCCAAGCCGCCCAAGCCGAAACCCGCCGAGCCTGCGCCGGCCGCCGAGACGCCGGCGGCGGAAGCAGCGCCGACGGATGCCGTCAACGACGCGCTGGCCGAGGCGCTGTCGGGCGCGGCGGCCGACGAGCCCGCGCCGGGAACCGGCACGGCGCCGACCGGTCCGCCGATGACCGGCGGCGAGAAGGACGCACTTGTCATCGCGGTCAAGCAATGCTGGAACGTCGGCGCGCTTTCCACCGATGCACTGCGGACCATCGTGACCGTGGGCGTCAGCATGGACCAATCCGGCAGGCCGATCAGCGGTTCGATCCGCATGATCGGCTTCGACGGCGGCACCGAGGCGACGGCGCAGCAGGCCTATGAGGCCGGACGACGGGCGATCATCCGCTGCGGGCAGAACGGCTATCCTTTGCCGCCCGAGAAGTATGAGCAATGGCGCGAGGTTGAAATTACCTTCGATCCAGAGAAGATGAGGATGAGATGACCGGCCCCGAGACCCATCAACCGATACGCACCCGAAAGGAAGGGGACGTCATGACCCAGTTCCGCACCATCGCGACCGTTCTCGCGCTGACCCTGGCAGGGCTCGCCGCGCCTGTGGCGGTTGCCCAGGACGGCGGCCCGCTCCGGATCACCATCACCGATGGCGTGATCGAACCCCTGCCCTTCGCGGCGCCCAACTTCATCGCCGAAAACCCCGCGGCAGGCGAGATTGCGGCCAACATCACCCGCGTCGTCGCCGCCGACCTGACCGGCACCGGTCTTTTCCGCGAGATTCCGGCTTCGGCGCATATCAGCCCGGTGACGAGCTTTGACGCGCCGGTCGCCTACGCCGACTGGAAGGCGATCAACGCCCAGGCGCTGGTGACGGGCGCGGTCGCGATGGGGGCGGATGGTCGGATCAACGTCAAGTTCCGGCTTTATGACGTGTTCTCCGGTGCGCCGCTGGGCGATGGGTTGCAGTTTGGCGGCGGTCAGGGCGACTGGCGGCGCATCGCGCACAAGGTCTCGGACCAGATCTACAGCCGCATCACCGGGGAAGGCGGCTATTTCGACAGCCGCGTCGTCTATGTCTCGGAAAGCGGGCCGAAGGATGCGCGCCAGAAGCGGCTGGCCATCATGGATTATGACGGGGCCAACGTTCAGTACCTGACGGACAGCTCTACCATCGTCCTTGCGCCCCGTTTTTCGCCATCGGGTGACCGGATTCTCTATACCTCGTTCGAGACCGGCTTTCCGCGCATCAAGCTTATGGACATCGCGACGGTTTCAGACCGCGCGCTGGCCGAGCTTTCCGGCAACATGACGTTCGCGCCGCGGTTCTCTCCCGATGGCGGATCGGTCGTCTTCTCGCTCGAACAGGGAGGCAATACCGACCTTTATTCGATGCAGCTTTCTTCCGGCCAGACGCGGCAGTTGACCAACGCGCCGTCGATCGAGACGGCACCCTCGTTTTCGCCCGATGGCAGCCAGATCGTCTTTGAAAGCGACCGGTCGGGGAACCAGCAGCTTTACGTCATGCCCGCATCGGGCGGCGAAGCGACCCGGATCAGCTTTGGCGAAGGGCGCTACGGCACCCCGGTCTGGTCGCCGAGGGGCGACATGATTGCGTTCACCAAGCAGAACGCGGGCCGCTTCCATATCGGCGTGATGCGCACCGACGGCAGCGAGGAACGGCTGCTCACGGCGTCCTTCCTCGATGAGGGGCCGACCTGGGCGCCGAACGGCAGGGTGATCATGTTCACCCGCGAAACCTCGGGCGCGGGCGGTGCTGCCAAGCTCTACTCGGTTGATATTTCAGGACGAAATCTGACAGCGGTGCCGATGGACGGCGCTGCGTCCGACCCTGCCTGGTCTCCGCTTCTTCCATGAGAAGGGCGGATTCCCAAGCCGGATCGGGAATGATATGGTAACGGCCATCGAGCCAAGAACAAAGGCGGTAAAACCGATGAACAAACTGACGACGATTCTGCTTCTGACCGGAGCGCTGGCGCTTTCGGCCTGCAACAATCCTGACCGTTACGGTGCAAACGGCGCCAATGGCGCCGCAGGCGCCGGTGGCATCTCTGCGGGCGCCCTTGGCGATCCGAGCGATCCCAACTCCCCGGCCTACTTCAACCAGACGATCGGCGACCGGGTGCTGTTCGCCGTCGACCAGTCGACGCTGAGCCCCGCGGCGCAGCAGACACTTGCCCAGCAGGCGGGTTGGCTCAACCAGCACCCAAATTACACGGCGATCATTGAAGGCCACGCTGACGAACAGGGCACGCGCGAATACAACCTCGCCCTTGGCGCGCGGCGGGCGGCGGCGGTGCAGGCCTATCTTGTCGCGCAGGGCGTAGCGTCGAACCGGTTGCAGACCGTTTCCTACGGCAAGGAACGCCCGCTCGCCGTCTGTTCGGACGAGGCGTGCTATTCGCAGAACCGCCGCGCCGTCACCGTGATCGGTGCGGGCGCGGGTGTCTGAGGCAGCCGCGATGATCCGGACCATGCTCTCCTCTCTGGCGCTGGTGGCGGTTCTTGCCGCCCCGGCAGCCGCGCAAAGCCGTTCCGAGACGTTGGCTGACGTGCGTGCCCAGCTTTCGCAGTTGGCGGCGCAGTTGCAGGCGCTGAAGGCGGAATTGCAGGGTGGGGGCGCTGCGCTTCAGCAGGCGGGCGGACCATCCGCACTGGACCGGATGAATGCGATGGAGGCAGAGCTGTCGCGGCTCACCTCCGCCACCGAAGCGGTGCAGAACCAGGTCAATCGCGTGGTCGCCGACGGCACCAACCGTATCGGCGACCTCGAGTTCCGGCTGTGCGAGCTGGAGGAGGGCTGCGATCCGGCGAACCTGCCGATCACCGCGACGCTGGGCGGTGGAGGTGGGGCGGTCGCGCCCGTGCCGAACATCCTGCCCCAGACGGGAACCGCCACCGGCGGGCCAGAGCTTGCGGTCAGCGAACAGACCGATTTCGATCGGGCGAAGGCGGCGCTCGATTCCGGTGACTTTCGCGGCGCCGCTGACCAGTTTGCGGCCTTCACCCAGACCTATACCGGCGGCCCCCTGACCGGCGAGGCGGAGTTCCTGCGTGGCGAGGCGCTGAACCAGCTTGGCGAGACGTCGAATGCCGCCCGCGCCTACCTCAACGCCTTTTCAGGCGCTCCGAACGGCCCGCGAGCGCCTGCGGCTCTCCTGAAACTGGGGGCCTCACTCGGGGTGCTTGGGCAGACGCAGGAGGCTTGCGTGACACTCGGTGAAGTTGGGGTCCGGTTCCCGACCGCGCCGGAAGCGGTCGAGGCCGGCACGGCGATGCGCGCGCTCGGGTGTCAGTGAACAAGACGGAATGGACGCTTTCGCAAGGCGCCGACGCCCTGCTTCTGCAACACGCACAACGCGCTTTTCCAGGCAATACGCCGGCGAAGATCGGTGTCGCCGTATCGGGCGGCAGCGATTCCCTGGCGCTTCTTCATCTTTGCGCGAGGGTTCAGGCCCATCGCGGCGGGCAGGTCCGGGCGGTCACGGTCGACCACCGCCTGCGGCCGGAAGGGGCGAAGGAGGCGCGCGCCGTCGCTGCGTTCTGCAAGACCCTCGGCATCCGCCACGACACGCTCGTCTGGCAGCATGGCGCGATCGCCGGCAATCTTCAGGATCAGGCTCGGCGCGCGCGCTACGCTCTGATCGGCGACTGGGCGCGAATGAACGATATCGGCCATGTCGTTCTTGGACACACTGCCGACGACCAGGCTGAGACTTTCCTTATGGAGCTGGCGCGCGAGGCTGGGATCGATGGGCTTTCCGGGATGCGGCGAAACTGGACGGATGACGGCATCGCATGGGCGCGGCCCCTTCTTGATGAACGGCGGGACGGGCTTCGCGCTTACCTGGCGCGCCATGACATTTCGTGGATCGACGACCCGTCAAACGCGGACCAACGCTTCGCGCGCGTAAGGGCGCGGGGGGCCTTGAAGGCCCTTCAACCGCTGGGGATCACGACCGAGACGTTGAACAGCGTCGTCCGGAATCTGCAATCGGTCCGCCAAACGGTCCAGGTCGCGACGGCGGACGCCGGCGACAGGATCGCGAAAACCTCCGCGGGTGAGCTGGTGTTCGACCGCCGGGAGTTTCAGCGACTGCCAGAGGAAGTGATGCGGCGGCTTCTGGCCGGTTCGCTCAGATGGGTTTCGGGCGAAAAATACGCCCCGCGTCACGCGTCACTGACGCGGGTGCAGGCCGCGGTGCGCGACATTCGCGATAAGACGCTGTCGGGTTGCCGCATTCGGGTTAGTGAGACAGAAATACGGATCGTCCGCGAACCGAAGGCCGTCGCGGGGTTGGAAACAGCTAGCCAGGCACTTTGGGACGACCGCTGGCGCCTCGTCGGGCCGCATGATCGCCGGCTGACCGTTCGTGCCTTGGGCACCGAGGGTTTGCGTCAGTGCGACGACTGGCGCGCGACCGGGCACAGTCGATCGGCGCTGATCGTTTCGCCCGCCATCTGGCGCGGCGCGACGCTGATTGCAGCGCCGTTGGCGGGGATGGGAAATGCCTGGACGGCAGAAATCGTCGCAAGCTTCCACTCATTCCTCTTATCGCATTGAACCCGGCCTCGTAATCTCTATTTTAGTAGGAACCCGCGCGGGACACCGCTGCGGATGCAATTGGTTTGGAGGACTTCCTTTGGGTAACGCGAGAAACATCGCCTTTTGGGTCGTGCTGTTCCTTTTGATCCTGGCGCTGTTCAACCTCTTTGGGAACAACCAGACCACGATGAACTCGCGCACTCTGTCCTATTCGGACTTCATCCAGAAGGTCGAGACGGGTGACGTCAGCGCGGTGGTGATGGACGGTGAGAGGGTGCAGGTCCAGACCAAGGACGGGCAAACCTATGTCACGGTCAAGCCGGATGGCGAAAACCTGAACGACGATCTCGTCAATCAACTGATCGCGAAGAAGGTGTCGGTCAAGGCCGAGCCGCAGCAGCAATCCGGCTTCCTGTCGCTTATCGGCGTGTGGCTTCCCTTCCTCGTCCTGATCGGTGTCTGGATCTTCTTCATGAACCGGATGCAGGGCGGCGGACGCGGCGGCGCGATGGGCTTCGGCAAATCGCGCGCGAAGTTGCTGACCGAAAAGCATGGCCGCGTGACGTTTGACGACGTGGCGGGGATCGACGAGGCCAAAGAAGAACTTGAAGAGATCGTCGAATTCCTGCGCAACCCCCAGAAATTCTCGCGCCTCGGTGGCAAAATCCCCAAGGGCGCGCTGCTCGTCGGCCCTCCGGGCACCGGTAAGACGCTGCTGGCCCGCGCCATCGCTGGCGAGGCGGGCGTGCCGTTCTTCACCATCTCAGGTTCCGACTTCGTCGAGATGTTCGTGGGCGTGGGCGCGTCCCGCGTGCGCGACATGTTCGAGCAGGCCAAGAAGAACGCGCCGTGCATCGTCTTCATCGACGAGATTGATGCGGTGGGCCGGAGCCGTGGCGTGGGCTATGGCGGCGGCAACGACGAGCGCGAACAGACGCTGAACCAGCTTCTGGTCGAGATGGACGGATTCGAGGCCAACGAGGGCATCATCATCGTCGCGGCGACCAACCGGCCGGACGTGCTTGACCCGGCGCTCCTGAGGCCCGGCCGGTTCGACCGGCAGGTGCAGGTGCCCAACCCCGACATCAAGGGGCGCGAGAAGATCCTCGCCGTCCATGCCCGCAAGGTGCCGCTGGCGCCGGATGTGGACTTGCGCATCATCGCTCGGGGCACGCCAGGTTTTTCGGGCGCCGACCTTGCCAACCTCGTGAACGAGGCTGCGCTGTTGGCGGCCCGAATCGGCAAACGGTTCGTTGCCCTCGACGATTTCGAGAAGGCCAAGGACAAGGTCATGATGGGGCCTGAGCGCCGTTCGATGGTGATGACCGAAGAGGAAAAGAAGCTGACCGCCTATCACGAGGCGGGCCATGCCATCGTCGGCATCCATGTGCCGCAGCATGACCCGGTGCACAAGGTCACGATCATTCCGCGAGGGCGTGCGCTTGGCGTCACGTTCTACCTGCCCGAGCGTGACAAGCTGTCGATGACACGCGAAGCGGCGCTGTCGCGGCTTGCGTCGACGATGGGCGGCAAGGCGGCGGAAGAACTGGTCTTCGGCCCCGAGAACGTGACCAACGGCGCGTATAGCGACATTCAGCACGTGACCCGTCTGGCGACCGCAATGGTCAGCCAGTGGGGCATGTCGGACAAGCTCGGCAACATCAACTACACATCGACTCAGGAAAGCTTCCTGGGGTCGCAATCGCATTTCAACGCCTCCGACGAAAGCCGCGAGATCATCGACCGGGAGGTCCGTCGTCTGGTGGACGATGCCTTCGACCGCGCCAAGATCATTCTCAAGGAAAACTGGCAGGAGATGGAAAACCTCGCCCAAGGCCTTCTGGAGTTTGAAACGCTCACCGGCGATGACATGATGCGGGTGATCCGGGGCGAAGCGCCGAAGGTCGACGACGACGGGGATGACGGCGCTGACGACAAGCCGGATGCGCCATCACTGACCGCGATACCCAAGACCAAGAAGGCAAAGACGCCGAAGGGCGGTGGAATGGAACCGGAACCCTCGACCTGACCGCCGGGGAAGGAGGTCGCATGGCCGCGCCGAAGGACTGGAATCCTGAAAGCTACGCCCTGTTCGGCGACCTCAGGCTTCGCCCCGCGATCGACCTTCTGGCGCGGATCGGCCGTTTGCCGGCGGGCGATGTCGTCGATCTCGGCTGCGGTAACGGCGCGGCCGGGCCGGCATTGGCCGAGCGTTACGGCGACGGCAGGCGTGTTTTGGGGCTCGATGCATCGCCAGCGATGCTCGATGTGGCGCGCAAGAGCGGATGCTATGACCGGTTGATCGAAGCTGATGCAGGTCGCTGGACGCCGGATCAGCCGGTTGCGCTGATCTTTTCCAACGCGGCGCTGCACTGGCTTTCTGACCACGCGAACCTTTTCGCGCGCCTTGCCGGCTATTTGAAGTCGGGCGGCATGCTTGCGGTGCAAATGCCGCGCCAGCATGGTGCGCCGTCGCACCGCTTCCTGCGCGATTTCGCCGCCGAGATGTTTCCCGATCGCTTTGATCTCGCCTCCTGGAAGGCTCCTGTTTCGACGCCGGTCGAATACCATCGTATGCTCGCGCCGCTTGGCCGCGCGAGTGTCTGGGAGACGGACTATGTTCAAAGGCTGGAGCCGAGCGCCAACGGGCACCCGGTGCGACGCTTTACAGAAGCGACCGCAATGCGGCCCTTTGTCGAACTGATGAACCCCGAGGAAACCAGCGCCTTCACGCAGCGCTACGAACACGCGCTGACCGCGGCTTATCCGATCGAGCCAGACGGTTCGGTGTTGTTTCCGTTCAGGCGGCTCTTTTTCACACTGACAGTCTGAAATCCCGCTTCATCGGAGACGACATGCCCGCCCTTACCCCGACCGAACATTATGCCACGATTACCTGGTTGGGCCGCGTGCCTGACCGGGACGCAAGTCTGCGCGCCGAACCTGTCCGCGAAATCGCCGTTCGATTCGCGGGCTTCGAAGGCGAGGCGCATGCAGGCGTGACCCGTGCCTCCTGCAGCCGGTTCACGGTGCTTTATCCGCAAGGCACCGAGGTTCACAACGGAAGGCAGATCACCATCCTCTCCCGGGAAGAGCTTGACGGGATCGCGGCGGAGATGGGGTTGCCGCAGCTTGATCCGGCGTGGCTTGGCGCCTCGATGGTGGTCGAAGGGATCGCCGATTTCAGTCATGTGCCGCCTTCGTCGCGATTGCAGGGCGACGATGGCGCAACCGTCGTGGTGGACCTTGAGAATGGGCCCTGCATCTGGCCCGGCAAGGAAATCCAGATCGAACACCCTGGCTACGGTCCGAAGTTCAAGCCCGCCGCCCGCCGCCGCCGTGGCGTGACCGCCTATGTCGAACGCGAGGGGCGCTTCAGCGTAGGTGAGCGGCTCAGGCTTTTCGTGCCGAACCAGCCGGCGTGGGCGCTTATGCCCGAGGTCGCTCACTGAGGGCGCAGACAAGGAAACCGCATCTGGCGATTCCGCCTGCGAAAATGTCGGAATCCAACCGTACACCGTGCCGCCCGGACGTTATCACGCGGGGGACGGTCGGATTGACGGCCGCGAGCACGGAGAGATGCGACCCATGGCCTTCAAGACTGACATCGAGATTGCGCGCGAAGCGAAAAAGAAGCCGATCATGGAGATCGGCGAAAAGCTTGGCATTCCCGCGGCGCATCTTCTGCCTTACGGGCATGACAAGGCGAAGGTCAGCCAGGACTTCATCAACTCGCTTGAAGGCAAGAAGGACGGCAAGCTGATCCTTGTGACGGCGATCAACCCGACCCCTGCGGGCGAGGGCAAGACGACGACCACGGTCGGCCTCGGCGACGGGCTGAACGCGATCGGCAAGAAGGCAGTGATCTGCATTCGCGAAGCCTCGCTTGGCCCCAACTTCGGCATGAAGGGCGGAGCGGCGGGCGGCGGCATGGCGCAGGTGGTGCCGATGGAGGACATGAACCTTCATTTCACCGGCGATTTCCACGCCATCACAAGCGCCCACAATCTGCTTTCCGCGATGATCGACAACCACGTCTACTGGGGGAACGCTGAGGAGATCGACATCCGCCGGGTCAGCTGGCGCCGAGTGATGGACATGAACGACCGCGCGCTGAGGGACATCGTCGTCAACCTCGGCGGCGTCGCCAACGGCTTCCCGCGCCAGACCGGGTTCGACATCACGGTCGCCTCCGAGGTGATGGCGATCCTCTGCCTTTCGAAGGATCTCGACGACCTGCAAAAGCGCCTTGGCGACATCGTCGTCGCCTATCGTCGCGACAAGTCGCCGGTCTATTGCCGCGACATCAAGGCCGATGGCGCGATGACGGTGCTTCTGAAAGACGCGATGCAGCCGAACCTCGTGCAGACGCTCGAGAACAACCCGGCCTTCGTGCATGGCGGCCCTTTCGCCAACATCGCGCATGGCTGCAATTCGGTGATCGCGACAAAGACCGCGCTGAAGCTCGGTGACTACGTCGTGACCGAGGCCGGTTTCGGGGCTGATCTGGGCGCCGAGAAGTTCTTCGACATCAAGTGTCGCAAGGCCGGGCTGAAGCCGGCGGCGGCGGTGATCGTCGCCACTGTGCGGGCGATGAAGATGAACGGCGGCGTCGCGAAGGCCGACCTCGGTGCTGAAAACGTGGATGCAGTCAAGAAGGGCTGCCCAAACCTTGGGCGACACATTGCCAACGTGAAAGGCTTTGGCGTTCCAGTGGTTGTGGCGATCAACCATTTCTATTCGGACACCGACGCGGAGGTCGAGGCGGTCAAGGCCTACGTCGCCCAGCAGGGCGCGGAGGCGATCCTCTGCAAGCACTGGGCCGAGGGTTCGGCGGGGATCGGGGATCTGGCGAAGAAGGTCGTTCAGCTGGCCGAAAGCGGGACAGCGAACTTCTCGCCGCTTTATCCCGACGAGATGCCGCTTTTCCAGAAGATCGAGACCGTCGCCAAGCGCATCTATCACGCTGACGAGGTCATCGCCGACAAGTCGGTGCGCGACCAGTTGAAAGCCTGGGAAGAGGCGGGTTATGGCAACCTGCCGGTCTGCATGGCCAAGACGCAGTATTCGTTCACGACCGACCCGAACGTGCGCGGCGCGCCGACCGGGCACTCGGTGCCCGTGCGCGAAGTGCGCCTTTCCGCCGGTGCCGGCTTCGTCGTCGTGATCTGCGGCGAGATCATGACGATGCCGGGCCTGCCCAAGGTGCCCTCTGCCGAGGTGATCCGTCTGAACGATGCGGGTCAGATCGAGGGGCTGTTCTGATGCCGGACGGGAGGGATGGAATGAACGCCACGATCATCGACGGCAAGGCCTTCGCCGCCAAGGTGCGGGCCAAGGTGGCAAGCCACGTCGCGCGGCTGAAGGCGGACCATGGAATCACGCCGGGGCTGGCGGTCGTGCTGGTGGGCGAAGACCCGGCGAGCGAGGTCTATGTCCGTTCCAAGGGCAAGTCGACCATCGAGGCGGGGATGAATTCCTTTGAACACAAACTCTCTGCCGAAATCTCCGAGGCTGATCTGCTGGCTTTGATCCAATCGCTCAACAGCGATCCGAAAGTGCATGGAATCCTTGTACAGTTGCCGCTGCCGAAGCATCTGGATTCCGACCTCGTGATCAACGCGATCGACCCGGCGAAGGACGTGGACGGATTCCACATCTCGAACGTTGGACTGCTCGGCACCGGGCAGAAGTCGATGGTGCCCTGCACGCCCTTGGGCTGTCTCATGATGCTGCGCGACCATCATGGATCGCTGTCGGGTATGAATGCGGTCGTTGTCGGCCGGTCGAACATCGTCGGCAAGCCGATGGCGCAACTGCTTCTGGGCGAAAACTGCACGGTGACGATTGCGCATTCCCGTACGAAGGATCTGCCCGAGGTTTGCCGGCGCGCTGACATCCTTGTCGCCGCGGTGGGAAGGCCGGAGATGATCACCGGCGAGTTCGTCAAGCCCGGCGCGACGGTGATCGACGTCGGCATCAACCGTATCGAGCGTGACGGCAGGACCAAGCTTGTCGGCGATGCCCATTTCGAGAGCTGCGCCAGAGTCGCTGGCGCGATCACCCCGGTTCCCGGCGGTGTCGGGCCGATGACCATCGCCTGCCTTCTGGCCAATACCGTGACCGCCGCCTGCCGCGCCAACGACGTGCCGGAGCCGGAGGGTCTGACGGCGTGACGTCAGACGGCGGTAACGGGAACCATCGTGCCCTGCAGGATCGCGACGAGGCGGCGTTCGCCTGAGGTTTCCGCCTCCACCTCGGCCATGACAACCGTCAGTCGCCGTCCAGCCTTCACGACGCGCCCGGTCGCGATCAGCCGGTCGCCCCGTGCGGGTGCCAGAAGGTTGATCTTCATCTCGGCCGTCATCACCTCCGCATCGTCCGGCATCAGCGTCAGCGCGGCGTAGCCGGCGGCCGTGTCGCCGAGCGCGAAGGTCAGACCGGCATGGCCGACATCCTGCTGCTGACGGGCGCCGGGCAGGATCGGCGCCGTGATCTCGCATCGGCCGGGGAAAAGCCCGGATATGTCCGCGCCGAAGGTTCTCATCAGGCTTTGCCCCGCGAAACTGGTGCGAACCTTCGCGGTGCGTGCGGCGTCGAGGTCGTTGCTCATGCGTATTCCTTTCCGCGTAGCATCGGGACGGCGCGGGCGGTCCTGCCCGTGAGGATGGCGAGCGCGCCCGGCTCCATGAGGGTCGAAAGCGCCGCATCATCACTTGGCAGACCTCCGGTATAGGTGCCGTAAGCGGGCAGGATCATCCGCGATCGGTCGGCCAGAAAGCAACGTCGCGACTGGCCGGCGACCCGCGTCTTGGGGTGGTAGTGTCCGGATATCTCACCCACGGCGCCCGGTTCGGCTATGTGGCGGAAGGTCAGCGGTCCCAGCGTCAGCGCGGTGCGATGCTCGCCGCCCATCGCAAGCGGGCCTGGATCGTGATTGCCCTCGATCCAGATCCAGCGCCGTCCGGCCATGAGCCGCGCGAGCCAGAGGAGATGGGCCTCGCCAAGGTCCGCCGCCTGAAGGTCGTCGAAGCTGTCGCCAAGGCAGATGACGATGCGGGGCCCCGTCGCGGCGATGTCGACGTCAAGCCGCTGAAGCGTTTCGTCAATCTCATAGGGCGGCAGAAGCGCCCCCGCGCGGCGTGCATACCGCTCGGACCGGCCAAGATGCAGGTCCGATACCGCAAGGCACCGTTTCTCGACCCAGTGGAGCGCGCCGGAGGGCAACGCTTCCAGGTGCGCACCGGAAAGGGAAAACGCATAGCCGTTCATGTCTTGTTCTTGCCTTGATGGTGCGGAAAAGACAACACCGCATCACTGAGGCGCCGTCATCCGCGCTCGCCCTCCTGCGCGATGCGCAGTCTTGCGACAGCCTCGTGCGCTTCGGCCTTGCGGTCGTCCGCCAGCGCCTGACGGACGAAGGCAAGGTGAACCTCGACCGCCTTTCTCGCTCGATCTGGGTCGCGCGCGACGAGCGCATCGCGGATAGCGCGGTGCTGATCCAGCAGCATGTCGCGTGTCACACGTTGGCGGAACATGATCTGGCGGTTGTAAAAGACGCCTTCGCGCAGGAGGTCGAACATCGCCCGCATCACGTGCAGCATGACGACGTTGTGGCTGGCCTCGATGATCGCCATGTGAAACTCGGCGTCAAGTTGCGCCTCGTCCGCCGGATTGCGCTTTGCATGGGCGGCTTCCATCTTGCGGAAGATCGTGTCGATAACTTTGAGATCGGTGTCCGACCCGAGGCGGGCGGCGCGTTCGGCGGCGATGCCTTCAAGGTCGCGGCGGAACGAGAGATAGTCGAAGACCGCGTCGCCATGGGTCGAGAAAAGGCGGATCAGAGCGGGCGAGAACGCCGAGCCCAAGACCTCGGCGACAAAGATACCCGCACCGGCCCGTGTGGTCAGCAAACCGCTTGCCTGAAGCTCCGCCACCGCTTCGCGCAACGACGGGCGCGAGACGCCGAGCCGCTCGGACAGTTCGCGTTCGGACGGCAGCCGTTCGCCGGGGCGAAGAATCCCGTGCAGGATCAACCCCTCGATCTGACGGACAACCGCATGGGCCAGCTTTTCAGGCTCGATCTTCTGGAAGGGCATGATCCGCACTCAATTGGTCAAATCATATGACCGCATCGGTGCAGTGACAAACGAAAAGGCCGGGCGCGAGGCCCGGCCCTTGTGCAGTCTGCTTGCGTCTCTGTCACCGCGTCGGGATGATGAGGATCTCCACGCGGCGGTTTTGCGCCCGGCCTTCCGGCGTCAGGTTCGACGCGACCGGAGAGGATTCGCCCCGTCCGTAGGTCACGATACGCCCGCCCGAGACGCCCGCGCCGCGCAGGACCGCGCCGACCGCCGACGCGCGGCGTTCGGACAGATCCTGGTTGTAGGCGGCAGAGCCGGTGTTGTCGGTATGGCCGATCACCTCTATCCGGCTGTTGGGGTAGCGGTTGACGTTGTCGGCAACCGCGAAGAGGTCGTTCTGGATCGCCGGCTGCACGGCTGCACTGTCGGTTGCGAACAGGATGCCTTCGGGCATCACGACGCGAAGCTGGCTGCCTTCGTTGATGATCCGGACCCGGCTGTTGCTGATCTCCGCCTGAAGCTCGGCCGCTTGTTTGTCGAGCTGGTTGCCGATCACGCCGCCGGCAAGGCCACCGATCGCCGCGCCGACGATGGCGCGGTCGCGCTTGTCCTTGCCGCCTTGGCCAGTCAGAACTCCGGCTAGCGCCCCGATCCCCGCACCGGTCAGTGCGCCTTCCTTGGTGCGCTGATTGGCATTGGGGGAATAGGTATCGACCGGGGTGCAGGCGGCCAGAAAGATGGCCGTGGCCGCACCGCCGATCAGGGCTGACTTGATACGCATGTTGCTGCTCCGTTGGTTTGTTTGCGTCTTGCTGCGAGATTACTGCTTGTTAGGCAATAACACCCGCGAAGCAAATGCGTTCCGGCGATTTTCCGCGCACGGTCTACGTTGGCTCAGGCGCCCATATCCGCCCGCGCGCTTTCCCAGGCCAGCATCGCGCGTTTCACCGGCAGGCCCCAGTGATATCCGGCAAGCGCCCCTGTCTTCCGCAACGCCCGGTGGCAGGGAATGAGCCAGCTGACGGGGTTGCGGCCAACCGCGCTCCCGACCGCGCGGACGGCGCGCGGATTGCCGATCGCGGCGGCGATGTCGGAATAGGTCGTGACGTGTCCGGTGGGGACGGAAAGCAGCGCCTCCCAGACCTTGATCTGGAACGGAGCGCCGATCATGTGAAGGCGCGTCTCTCCGGACCCGCCAAGCGCGGATTCGGCCCACGTGGCGACCGCACCGGGTGCCTCGGCAAACTCCGCCTTCGGCCAGCGCGCCGACATGTCCGCGAATGCCGCTTCGCGCCCGCATTCGTCGACGAATGCCAACCCGCACAGCCCGCGGTCCGTCGCCATCGCAAGCGCTTCGCCGAAGGGCGAGGGGAACCAACCGTAGTTGATTTTCTGGCCCTCGCCGGCACGGGCATATTCCCCGGGGCTCATCGCCTCCCATCTGAGGAAGAGGTCGTGAAGGCGGCTCGAGCCGGAAAGCCCGGTAACGACCGCCGTGTCCAGCACGGTGTGACGCTCGGCCAGAAGGCGGCGGGCGAGGTCGATTGTCAGGTATTGCTGGTAGCGTTTCGGCGATACGCCGACCCAGCGCGAGAACACGCGCTGGAAATGCGCCGGACTCATCGAAAGCCGGGCGGCGAGGTCTTCGAGGGTGAGGCCGCCGCCGCCATCGCCGTCGATCAGCTTCAGCGCGCGGGCGATGACGCCATAGTGGTAACCCTGGTCGATTGGTTCGTTCAGCATGGCAGATCTCCTTGCAGGGAAACCTAAGGCTGGCCAAGACGACTTGCGACCCGAAACTTGCGCGAAACCTGCCCGCGGTTTCACCCTTCACGCGGCGGCGCGATCGGTCCGGACCCGGCGATTCTGCAGCAAGGCCACCTCCTGCGCTTTCAGGCACATCCGCGCCGTGCGGGCGTGCCCACCGGCGGTCATGGCTTCGATCCGCCAGCGTTGGCCGGGCGGGAGCATTGCAATCATCCGGCTTGCGGCGAACAGGCTTTCCACCCAGAGCCCTTCGGCGAGAATGACCTCATGCTCCGGCAGAAGGACCTGGTGGAACTGCTGCCCGGCCTCGACCGGCACGCGGGCGATCCCGTCCCCGCCGACAAGATGTTGCGCTGCGGCAAGCACTTCTGACTCCCCGAAGTGAAGGCCCAGGTCGGGGCCGTTGAGCAGAACGCGGTGACACGGCGTCAGCCGAAGCGGGTGCCGCGGCGCCGAACCGCCGCACGTCTCTCCGGCAATTTCGACAGCGTCGAACCCTCGGGCGACCATTCCGGCGTCAACCGGGGACCTGCCGACCCAAAGCACCGGCTGGTAGCCGTGGTCCAGCGTCAGCACCCGGTCGCCGGGTGCCAGCCACTCCACCGGCAGTTCACCTGCCTGCGTTGCAATCATCGTGCCCGGGCCGAAACACGAGAACGCTTGAATCCGGTCGCAGGGCAGGCGGCTGTCAGGCCCCGCCGAACTGGCCTCGGCACTCGCCATCACGGGGTAGGACTGCCCGGGAACGAGGGGCCGGGACGCGGAGCATCCCAGCCGAATGCCTTCAATTTCGATCCATTCCAGTCGGACCGCCTTGCCTGTGGAACCGTCAAGAACGGTCGCGAAAGCCCCTTCAGTAAGCCTGCCGGTGGCGATGGCAACTCCATCCAATCCCGTCACGACCGCGGTCTTGCTAGGGTCGTTGCCGGACGTGTCCGGCGCCCCATCGCCGTGGAGACAGCCACCGTCGTCCAAGATCGCGACCGCGATGCGGTCGGCCGAATGATTGTAGCTCGCCGACAACCGAACCGTGCCGGTCCGCGAATTGTAGTCGAGGGCGGACGGTACATAGGCGCAGAAACGATGCTTGGTCATGTTGTTCCCCTGATGTTCGCGCATATGGTTGCGCGAAACGGGGAAATGCAGGGTTAACTCGACCCGTGGATGCGAACCCGGAAACGGAGAACCGGCAGTTACTTGCGCCGGATCGCGGGTCGGGGCATATCCCGATCATGACCCGTCAACTGGACTACGCCTCGATCCGCGAGATTTTCCGCCGCTTCCGCGAGGCCGAGGCCGAGCCGAAGGGAGAGCTTGAGCACCTCAATGCATTCACCCTTCTCGTCGCGGTCGCACTTTCGGCCCAAGCCACCGATGCCGGCGTGAACAAAGCGACGCGGGCGCTCTTCGAATTTGCCGACACGCCGGAGAAGATGCTGGCGCTGGGCGAAGAGGGCCTTGTCGAGCACATCAAGACCATCGGGCTTTATCGCCAGAAGGCGAAGAACGTGATGAAGCTCTGCCGCATTCTCGTCGATGACTACGACGGCGCGGTGCCATCCTCGCGCGCTGCGCTGCAATCGCTGCCGGGTGTAGGCCGCAAGACGGCGAACGTCGTGCTCAACATGTGGTTCCACCATCCGGCGCAGGCGGTCGACACGCATATCTTCCGCGTCGGCAACCGCACCGGCATCGCGCCGGGAAAGACCGTAGAAGCGGTCGAACGCGCGATCGAGGACCATGTCCCGGCCGAATTTCAGCAGCACGCCCATCACTGGCTGATCCTGCACGGCCGCTACATCTGCGTGGCGAGAAAGCCCAAATGCGGGGCATGCCTGATCCGCGACCTGTGCCAATACGAGGAGAAGACATTTTGACTGACCGCTATCAGGTGGTGGGTATCGGCAACGCGATTGTCGATGTGCTGGCCCAGACCGACGAAAGCTCGCTCGATCTCATGGGGATCGAGAAGGGCATCATGCAACTCGTGGAGCGTGAGCGCGGTGAGATGCTCTATGCGGCGATGAAGGAGCGGACCCAAGCGCCGGGCGGATCGGTCGGAAACACCATCGCCGGCCTCGGCAATCTCGGACTCCGCGCGGGGTTCATCGGACGGGTCCGCGACGACGCGCTTGGCCGGTTCTTCCAGAAGTCGCTGACGGCGGAAGGCACGGATTTTCCCAACCCTCCTGTGGCTGGCGCCGATCTTCCGACCTCGCGGTCGATGATCTTCGTGACCCCGGACGGCGAGCGTTCGATGAACACCTATCTTGGCATCTCCGCCGAACTTGGGCCGCAGGACGTGTCGGAAGATGTGGCCGGGCGGACCGACTATCTCTTCCTCGAAGGCTACCTTTTCGACAAGCCGAAGGGGAAGGAGGCTTTCCTGAAAGCCGCGCGCGCATGCCACAAGGGCGGCGGCAAGGCGGGCATCGCGCTATCGGATCCGTTCTGTGTCGACCGGCACCGAGCCGACTTCCTGCGGCTGGTGAAGGATGAGATGGACTACGTGATCGGCAACCAACACGAATGGGAAGCGCTCTACCAGACCAGCGACCTTGAGGCTGCGCTCGCCCGCGCGCGCTCCGAATGCCCCGTCGTCGTGTGCACGCGGTCCGGCGCGGACGTCATCGTGATGCGTGGCGAAGAGCGGGTCGAGGTGCCGGTCCACCGCGTCGTGCCGGTCGACGCCACCGGCGCCGGAGACCAGTTCGCGGCGGGCTTTCTCTATGGCCTCGCGACCGGTCAGGGCCTGAAAACCGCCGGCCGCATGGGCTGCATCGCCGCAGCCGAGGTCATCAGCCATTTTGGCGCACGGCCGGAAGTGGACGTAAAGGCGCTTTTTCGGGCGCAGGGGTTGATTTGAGGAATCTCCACGAGGGGAGTGGCCGACACGCTCCCGTGACGAAGCTTGCGGCGGAACTGCCGGGGGCGCGTCCGGAAGCCACCGCCATTCCCGGCCGAATCCCGAGCTTTTTCGCATACGGCCTGCTTGACTAGCCGGCCACCCTACGCCCCAAGCTTGGCGTGCACCTCATCGAGGTCGATCTCTCCGATCGGCATCTTGTTCGCCGGGTTCTCGAAATCGTATTTGAAGAGCTGGAAGTCGCGCTTGTAGATTTCGTAGACGAGATGCATCGACAGGTCGTCGAAGTAGTCCTCGACCGGATGGGCGCGTTTTGGCCCGTGGCCTTCACTTTCGTTGAACTTCGGAATCTTCTTCAGATTGACCTTCTTCCTGGTCTTGATCCCGTCCAGCACGCTTTGCATGCCTTCGTTGAACTTTTCGGTGAAGAATATGTTGTCGTATTGCCCGCCGTTCACGATGAAGGTAGAGATATGCCCCGACATGGCCGACCAGTGGATGTCCGGCTCCATCGGGCGGCGCCAGCGGATCGTGTCTCGCGCGAACAGCAGGAAGCGGCGGAACGACTTGATCTGGTCGAACTCGAAACCATTTTCCGGATCGCCGACCTCGACGCCGTATTTCTGGATCAGCATCGGCACGAGGTTGCCGCGATAGCGCTTGCCGTTACGCTGGATGCCGCAGATCTTGTCGAAGAACGAACTGAGGATGCGGGTATATGGATTGCGGACGCAGGTGAACGAATAGCTCTTGTGCGTCTTCACGTTCGTCTCGATCAGCGCCTGGCTCGCCTCGCTCGACCATTTGTGCAGCCCCTGGGCCGCATCATGGATGTCGCCATCAAAGAACTCGCCGTGGTCCGAATAGAACATGATCTGCCCGATCGTCGAGCAGGCGCATTTCGGCACCACACGGTAGACGACGCTTTCGCTTTCGGTCATCCAGGTTCCGGGAAAACCCATTCGGTCCTATCCAGTAGCCACTCGGCGAAGGTGAAACAGCATCCTGAGGCAGAATTGAGGCGTAAAGAGCAAAGAAACGCTGTCTTTTCAATGGTGGTTCACGTCAACCATAGCGTTTTGCGTTTACATTGAATTGGAATTCGCCCCAAGTTCGGGCGAATTCTGATCTTCGGGCTTCGTATGACACGCAAGACGCTCTGACGCAAAACTCGGTACGAATGTGCCGCTCTGGTTTCGAAAATGGCAACGATCGCTTTTATACTTCTCTGCCACAAGGATCCCAAGGGGATTATCAGTCAGGCTGAGCGGCTGACGGCCGTCGGTGACTGCATGTCGATTCACTTCGACGCGCGGGCGAAAGCGGAAGACTACGCGCTGATCCGCAAGGCGCTTGCCGACAATCCCAACGTCACCTTCGCGAAACGGCGGGTCAAATGCGGCTGGGGTGAGTGGAGCCTTGTCCAGGCGACGCTGCACGCGACCGAGGCTGCCATTGCCGCCTTTCCGAATGCCACGCACTTCTACATGCTGTCGGGCGATTGCATGGCGATCAAGTCGGCCGAGTTCGCGCATGAAATCCTTGATTCCGCGGACGTCGACTACATCGAGAGTTTCGATTTCTTCGAATCCGACTGGATCAAGACCGGGATGAAGGAAGACCGGCTGATCTACCGCCACCCGTTCAACGAACGAAACCACAAGCGCCTGTTTTACGGCTTCTACAATCTTCAGAAGAAAATGGGATGGACCCGCGCCATTCCGGCCGATCTTCAGATGATGATTGGCAGCCAGTGGTGGTGCCTGCGACGCCGGACGATCGAATGGGTGCTCGACTTTACTCGCAAGCGTCCTGACGTGATGCGCTTTTTCCGCACCACATGGATCCCGGACGAGACCTTCTTTCAGACGATCGTTCGGCATGTCGTTCCGGAGCCCGAGATCCGCTCGCGCACGCTCACCTTCCTGATGTTCTCCGACTACGGCATGCCCGTGACGTTTTATAACGACCATTTCGACCTGTTGCTCAGCCAGGATTTTCTCTTCGCCCGGAAGATCAGCCAGGATGCGAAGGAGTTGAAGGCGCGGCTCGGCAGTCTCTACGCTTCGCAGGGGGTCGATTTTCAGATTTCGAACGAAGGCCGCAGCCTGCACAAGTTCCTGACCGGGCGCGGGCGCGAAGGGCGGCGTTTTGCCCGGCGCTTCTGGGAAACCGAGGCGAGCCTTGGTCGCGAACGCGAACTGATGATCGTGATCTGCAAGAAGTGGCACGTCGCAAAACGTCTGGTGGAGCGGATACGGCAGGTGACGAAGGATCCGGCGGTGGAATATCTCTTCTCGGAAGAAAGCACCGCTTTGCCGGACCTGGGCGGCATCCAGTCGACACTCGAGAAACGCACGCGCCACCGCCGCGCCCTGATGCGGATGCTCTTTGACTATCATGACACCGACCGGCTCATCGTCTGCATGGACCCAGCGGATGTCGATCTGATGCGCGACTTCTCGTCGGACCGTTCGACCACGCGCCTCCTCGAGATCGAGTGCGTATTTACCGACGCCTATCTGATCGGCCACGCCAAGCGCGTCGGCCTTGCCGGCGAGCATACGAGCGAAGAGACGCTGGCCCGGCTTCTTCCGACGATCCGCTATGACCTGCGGCATGAAAGCGACCAGATCAGGGATGCGAACTTCGAGAACCTCTACCGCATCCGCGAAGGCGCGCGCCGCGAAGATAACGCCGTGCCTTTGGCGGCGTTTCTGTCTATTCCGGACGAATCGGCGCGAGAGATCGTGTCGATCGACCACCTTTTCGCCGATTGAGGGGAACATGGCCTACAGCTACGATGAAACGAACATCTTTGCCCGCATCCTGCGCGGCGAGATACCGAACAAGACGGTGATCGAGACAGAGCACACATTGGCCTTTCACGACATCGGCCCGCAGGCGCCGGTGCATGTGCTGGTGATCCCGAAGGGCAAATACGTGAATTTCGATCATTTCGCGACGAAGGCGTCCGATGCCGAGATCACCGATTTCACCCGCACGGCGGCAAAGGTCTGCGCGATGACGGGCGTCGGGCCGGGCGATGGCGGGCAGGGCTACCGCGCCATCACGAATGCCGGGCCGCATGGCGTGCAGGAAGTGCCGCATTACCACCTGCATATCCTCGGTGGGCGGGTGCTCGGCCGGATGCTGCAACGCGCGGACTGAGGTGCCGGGCCGCTTGTGGCGGGCAGCAGGATCGCTATCATGCCGCCCGATCCGCGGCTATGCCGAGACCTCTCTTCAGACGGAGCCCTAACAATGACAATACCCGCCCCCGAAACCGAGGTCGTGACAACCTGGAAAGTGTCCTGCGACGGCAGCGAGGGGGCGTTGGGCCATCCCCGCGTCTGGCTGACGATCCCGCGCGACAAGGGCTATGTCGAATGCGGCTATTGCGACAAGAAATACGTGATCGACCGCGAGCATGCGCACGACGCGCACTGATCGGTCGGGCTTGCCTGGCTTCGGGGAGTGGTTGGTTCAGTGGCGCGCGCCTATGCCTTTCTCGTGGTGGCCATCGTCGCCGAGGTTATCGCCACAACGGCGCTGGCACGGTCGGAGAGCTTCTCCCGGCTCTGGCCCAGTGTCGTCACCGTTGTCGGCTATGCCATTGCGTTCTGGTGCCTGTCATTTCCCTTGCGCGTAATGCCGACAGGCATCGTCTACGCGATCTGGTCAGGGTTCGGCATCGTCCTGATCGCGCTCGTCGCCTGGTTCTGGGCAAAGCAGACGCTGGACTTCGCCGCCATCCTCGGCCTTGCGCTGATCATCGCGGGCGTGGCGATCATCAACCTCTTCTCCAACGCCGTCGGCCATTGAACGCAGCCGCGCGGGGTGGCGCGGAGTCGGGGATCATGCGATATCTCGTCGCGTCCGGCACGGCGAAGGGAGTGGGGTCATGGCGTTCGGCAAGGGTTGCCATCTGCATCTGATCGACGGCTCGGCCTATATCTTCCGCGCCTATCATGCGCTGCCGCCCTTGACGCGCAAATCGGACGGGCTGCCGATCGGGGCGGTGGCGGGGTTTTGCAACATGCTTTGGTCGCAGCTCACCGCCAACAAGGGCAAGGACGGGCCGACGCATATCGCCTGCATCTTCGACTACTCCTCCAAGACCTTCCGCGACGAGATCTACGATCAGTACAAGGCGAACCGGCCCGAATTGCCTGAGGATTTGCGTCCTCAGTTCCCGCTGACGCGCGAGGCGACGCGGGCCTTCGGCGTGTGCTGCTATGAGCAGGAGAATTACGAGGCCGACGACATCATCGCGACGCTGGCGCGGCAGGCGACGGAGGCCGGGGGTGACGTCACCATCATCTCGTCCGACAAGGACCTGATGCAGCTTGTCGGCAATGGCGTGACGATGTTCGACGCGATGAAGAACAAGCGCATCGACGTCGAGGAGGTCGAGGAGAAGTTCGGCGTGAAGCCTGACCGGGTGATCGACGTGCAGGCGCTGGCCGGGGATTCGGTCGACAACGTGCCGGGCGCGCCCGGAATCGGGATCAAGACGGCGGCGCTTCTCATCAACGAATTCGGCGACCTGGAGACGCTTCTGGAGCGGGCGGACGAGATCAAGCAACCGAAACGCCGCGAAGCGCTGATCGAGAACGCGGACCTCATCCGCATTTCCAAGCGGCTGGTGACGCTCGATCCGAACACGCCGCTTACGGTCACGCTCGACGACATGGAGGTGCGCGAGCCGAATCCCGAACCGCTGATGGAGTTCCTTGCGAAGATGGAATTCCGGACGCTGACAAAACGCGTGGCCGAGGCGATGAAGATGGAGGCGCCGGAGATTCCCGATGCGCCTGCGGTGCCGGTGTCGCATGAGGAAGGCGAGGCGCCAGCACCAGAGCAGCCACCCTTCGATCATGAAAAGTACGAACGGATCGGTGATGCTGCGGCGCTGGGCCGCTGGATCGACCTCGCCCGCGAGCGTGGCTATGTCGCCGTAGATACCGAAACGACGAGCCTTGACGAGATGCAGGCGGAACTTGTTGGAATATCGCTGTCGGTGATCCCCGGCGAGGCGTGCTACATCCCGCTTGGCCACAAGCAGGGGGGCGGCGATCTTTTCGGGTCGAACGATCTGTCGGAGGGGCAGATGGGGCTGGAGGAGGCTCTGGCCCTCCTGAAGCCGCTGCTGGAGGACGATGCGATCCTCAAGATCGGCCAGAACATGAAGTACGACTGGAAGATCTTTGCCCGCCACGGGGTGCGTGTGGCCCCCATCGACGACACCATGCTGATGTCCTACGCGATGCATGCGGGCCTGCACAATCACGGCATGGACGGGCTTTCCGAGCGTTATCTCGGCCACAAGCCGATCGAGATCAAATCGCTGCTGGGGACGGGCAAGTCCGCCGTGACCTTCGACCGGGTGCCGGTCGAGGAGGCGGTGAAATATGCCGCGGAGGATGCCGACATCACCCTCAGGCTCTGGCAGGCGTTCAAGCCGAACCTGCACCGCGCGCGCGTCACGACCGTCTACGAGACGCTGGAGCGGCCCCTTGTGCCGGTTCTGGCGGATATGGAGATGGCGGGCATCCGCGTCGACCCGGGCGTGCTTTCGCGCATGTCCAACGCCTTCGCGCAGAAGATGGCGGGGTTGGAAGCGGAGATACAGGAACTTGCCGGGCAGCCGTTCAACGTCGGTTCGCCGAAGCAGTTGGGTGAGATTCTCTTTGACAAGATGGGGCTGGCGGGCGGCAAGAAGGGCAAGACGGATGCCTATGCGACCGGGGCAGACGTTCTGGAGGATCTGGCGGCGGAGGGCCACGAACTGCCCGCGCGGGTGCTGGACTGGCGGCAGCTCTCTAAACTGAAATCGACCTACACGGATGCGCTCCAAACGCATGTCCATCCTGAGACCGGACGGGTCCACACCTCCTATTCCATCGCCGGTGCGTCGACGGGGCGGCTGGCCTCGACCGATCCGAACCTTCAGAACATTCCCGTCCGCACCGAGGAAGGCCGCCGCATCCGCGAGGCGTTCATCGCCGGGCCGGCGATGCGGCTCGTCAGCCTCGACTACAGCCAGATCGAACTGCGCATCCTCGCCCATGTCGCCGACATCCCGGCGCTGAAACAGGCGTTTCGCGACGGGATCGACATTCACGCGATGACCGCGTCCGAGATGTTCGGCGTGCCGGTCGAGGGCATGGACCCGATGATCCGGCGGCAGGCCAAGGCGATCAATTTCGGCGTGATCTACGGGATTTCGGGCTTCGGTCTTGCCCGCAACCTACGCATCCCCCGCGCCGATGCCCAGGGCTTCATCGACCGCTATTTCGAGCGGTTTCCGGGGATCAAGGATTACATGGACGCCACTGTCGAGTTCGCGAAAGAGAACGGCTACGTCCAGACGCTCTTCGGCCGCAAGATCCACACGCCCGAGATCAACGCCAAAGGCCCGCATGCCGGTTTTGCCAAACGCGCGGCGATCAACGCGCCGATTCAGGGTGCTGCGGCGGACGTGATCCGGCGCGCGATGATCCGGATGCCGGATGCGATCAAGGGGCTGCGCGCGAAGATGCTGTTGCAGGTCCATGACGAGCTGCTCTTTGAGGTGGAGGAGGGCGCGGTGGACGAGCTGATCGGCGCGGCGCGCGAGGTGATGGAAGGCGCGGCGAGCCCCGCAGTCCATCTCGACGTGCCGCTGGTGGTCGATGCGGGGCAGGGGGGAAACTGGGCCGAGGCGCATTGAGGGTGCGGGCCGGCTGCCGACAGCGACGTTTCGATCCTAGGAAGGGCGGGCTAAAGCCCGCGGTGCCGCGCCGGCAAACGCCGGCGCGGCACGCTTTTCATCCGGATCTGAGCGGGCAGGTCCTGATCCCAAGGATCGAATAGACAGGGCAGGTTCCGACAAGGCCGGTCACCAGCGGCACAAGGCCGACCAGCCCCCATAGGCTTTTCGGTCCGACAAACACGAGCGACAACAACGCGAGACCAAGAACGACGCGCAGAACGCGGTCGATCATTCCTTCGTTTTTCGACATCATCCGGTCCTCCTCTGAGCAAGTTGATGACCAAGACTAACAAGGAAACCGGGTCGGCAGCGGTGACAGAGTCACCGCGTGCCTGCGGCAATCTGTTCCAGCATGCGTCCGTTCAGGACCGAAATACCATCACTCAACTGTTCTACCAATCCCTGCTTGGCAAACTCGGCAAGGCGCCGGGTCACATAGGCGCGCCCGGACGCCGTCTCCGCGGCCAACGCCGAATGGGTGGAAACGACTTTTCCGTCCGCGCCGGCAAGCCGAAGCAGCACCTTGGCCAGACGGGCATCGAAGTTGGTAAGCGCGATTTCTTCGATCACTTTCTGGTACTCCGAAAACCGCAAGGCGACGGAGTTCATGACGTGCTGCCGGAACGCATGATCGTCTTCGAGACGCCGATTGAATTGATCCGCAGGGACCATCTCTCCCGAAAAATCCGTTTCGGCAACGCCTTCCGCCCTGTAGGTGTGCCCTTCGATAAGGCAGCAGAACGTCTGAAGACAGACCTCGCCGGGATGGACGCGGTAAAGAACAACCTCCCGCCCGCTGCTTCCGGTCAGGGTGACCCGTATCGTGCCCTCCGACAGCAAGATGAATCCCGGGCAGTCCTGCCCCGGACTGAAAATGACCTTGCCCTTCTTCGCCTCGAACCGGCGCATCGTTAAACCTGACGTGATGTGTGGAAAGTATGGCACAGCAAACCGCCCCGGGCCATCGGGTTTTGGGCCTCAGCGGGTGACGCGCGCGCATTCCGTTCCGAAAAACACCGCCAGCGTCTTATCCGGCTCCGCCCTGAACTCCCCCGCCTCCTTGATCCCGGCGATCCGGTCTACGCGGAACATGCGGAAATCGTTGCGGAGTTCGCACCAGCCGACCAGCGTCCAGACCTTGCCCCAGAACCACAGGCCGAGGGGCCGGACGGTGCGCATCGTCGCCACGCCCTCGGCGTCGCGATACTCAAGCGTCAGGCGCTGCCGCCTGTCGGCGGCAAGTCCCAGGGTGTCGACCAGTTCCCGGTCGCGGTCCGACAGCGCCCCTGCGGCATGGGCGTGGAACGACACGGTGTCGGCGCGGTTGCGCAGATCGTCGGGCAGGACGGATTCGATCTTGCCCAGGGCCTCCTCCGCCGCCAGCGCCATCGCCGCACCGCCGAAGCTGCGGACCATTCGTGCGCCCGCGACCAGCGCCGTGATCTCGTCGCGGGTGAACATAAGAGGCGGCAGGTCATAACCCGACCGCATGAGATAGCCGACTCCGGCCTCCCCGTCGATGGGAACGCCGGCGCAGATGAGGTCTGCGATGTCGCGATAGATCGTGCGCTCGCTGACCTCGAGCCGGTCTGCGAGCTTCCTTGCGGTCGTGAGCCGACCGCCCCTGAGATGCTGTACGATCTGAAAGAGGCGGTCGGCGCGGCGCATCAGGCCGCTTTCGGCTCGAAGATCCCGATCGAGTTGCCATCCGGATCGGTCGCATAGACGAAGCGGCCCGGCGGAATGGTGATCGGGTCGCCGATGACGGTGCCGCCCGCCTTTCGGCAGCGGATCGCGGCGTCTTCAAGCCGGCCGCCTATGGCGATATGCACGGTAGGGCCATTGCCCGAAGCCGGCTTGCCGGGATAGAGGTGGCCGCCCGTCGTCTCAAGATTGCCGCCGAGGGTCGCCATCGGATTGGGCCCGCTTTCGTCGATTGTCATCTGCCAGTCGAAGACGGCGTTATAGAACGCCACCGCTTTCTTCATATCCGAAACCGGGATTTCACTCCAGACTACAATGGGTTGATCGGTCATCTTGGTGGTCCTTTCAATGGTTCGATGGCTTCCTTCTCGCACACCCCTCCTGCCAGCCTTGTGTCAGGAGCCTTCATCCGCCGCAAAACTTGATTGCGTTCCGGGGGCTTCCCATGGCCTCCCGACCCGTCGATGATGCCGCGGCATGATCCGGGAGGTGGCAATGAGCGATGTGGTGAAAGTGGATCTGGACAGCGACGGCGTGGCCGAGGTCTGCCTCAACCGGCCCGAGCGCAAGAATGCCTGGACAATCGAGATGTTCGACGCGCTCGCCGATGCCGCGGACCGGCTGGCGGCCGAGACGGGGCTTCGGGCCGTGATCCTTCGGGGCGCGGGGGGCTGCTTCTCGTCGGGGTTGGACCTGTCGGTGTTGCAGGGATTTGCCGCCGATCTCGATGCACTGAAGCGCGAGATCGTGTCGCCGCCCGAAGGCGCGTTGGCGAACCGGTTCCAGCAGCCCTGCCACGCCTGGCAACAGCTTGGCGTGCCGGTCATCGCGGCGATTGACGGTGTCGCCTTCGGGGCGGGGATGCAACTTGCGCTCGCCGCAGACTTCCGGCTGGCGGCGCCGGATGCGAAACTGTCGATCATGGAGGCGAAGTGGGGCTTGATCCCCGACATGGGGATAAGCCAGTCGCTGCCGCGGCTGATGCGCGCCGACCGGGCCAAGGAACTGATGATGACGGCGCGCGTTCTGACTGCCGAAGAGGCGGTGGAACTGGGGCTGGTGACGCGGATCGCCGACGATCCTGTCGCGGCGGCGCGTGAGATGGCGGCGGACCTGGCGCAGCGCTCGCCGGATGCACTGAGGGCTGCAAAGCGACTCGTCGAGGAGGGCTGGACCCTGCCGCCCGGTGAAGGGCTGGCGCTCGAGGCGCGGCTTCAGGCCGGGATCATCGGCGGCGCGAACCAGATCGAGGCGGTGATGGCGGGGATGGCGAAACGGGCGCCCAAGTTCCGCTGAGCGGCTTGACGACCGGAGAGGCGGGGCGCATCTGTGCATGAAGGAGAGACGCTTTGCCAAGTGATCACCGCCATGCAGGGCACCATCACATCGACCCCGAGGCGGGCGACCGGAAGGTCGCGCTGGCGGTTGCGGTCAACCTCGCCCTGACCGTGGCGCAGATCATCGGCGGTGTGATCTCTGGTTCCGTAGCTCTGATCGCCGATGCGGTGCACAATCTCTCCGATGCCGTCTCGCTGGTGATCGCCTTTGCCGCCCGCAAGATCGCGCGCCGTCCTGCGACGCCCGAGATGTCGTTCGGCTATGGCCGCGCCGAGGTCGTCGCGGCGCTTGTGAACTACACGACGCTGGTCGTGATTTCGGTCTGGCTCGGATACGAAGCGGTGATGCGACTGATCGACCCGCCCGAAGTGACCGGATGGATCGTCGTGGTCTTGGCCGGCTTCGCGCTTGTCGTCGATCTTATCACGGCCGCGCTGACCTGGCGGATGGCGAAGCAGAGCGTGAACATCCGCGCGGCGTTCCTGCACAACCTGGCCGATGCGGGCACTTCGGTTGCTGTCATCATCGGCGGTGCGCTGATCCTGCTTTACGACTGGCGGCTTGTCGATCCGCTCATCACGCTCGGCATCTCGGTCTGGATTCTCTGGCACGCATTGTCGGAGATCGGGCCGGTGATCCGCATCCTGATGCTCGCCGCGCCGCCGGAACTGAGTTCGGACGATCTTCGGCGTGCGATCGAGGGCGCGGCCGATGTGGAAGCTGTCCACCATCTCCACCTCTGGCAGATGGATGAGCGGCGAACCTCGGTCGAGGCGCATCTTGTGCTGAGGGAAGGGGCTGATTTCACCCATGCGGTGCAGCGCGTGAAGGCGCTCGTGGCCTCTGAATTCGGTATTCGCCATGCGACCTTCGAGACGGAGACGCGGGCGTCGGGCTGTGCGGGGCCGGATTGCAGGGCATGAACCTGGACCGGTGAGGCAGTCAGGGCAGCTCCGCTGACGGGATGATCGGGAAGAACCTTCCGCCGGACCAAAGGCCAAACCAGCGCTCGCCTTCCCGGTCTTCGTGGCGGCCCAGCTCGATCAGCCGGTAGAAGGTCTTTCGGTCGATAAGCGCCTCTAGGTTCGTGCGGACAAGAACGTATGGTGACGGTTCCCCCGTCTCCGGATCGCGGGCGACGCGGATCGGGTGATCCGGACCCGCCGTCACCTCATCCTCGACATTGGTCAGAAAGGCTATCGACTGGTCGCGCCCGGTGCCGGTCGCGTTCGCGTCCACGGCGACGAAGGGCGCGTCGGCCACGCGGATCCCGACCTTTTCGACCGGCGTCACGAGAAAATAGTCGTCGCCGTCCTTGCGGATGATGGACGAGAAGAGCTTGACGAGGCCGTGCCGGCCGATCGGCGTGCCAAGATAGAACCACGTCCCGTCACGGCGGATTTCCATGTCCAGATCGCCGCAGAAGGGCGGATTCCACGAATGCACGGGCGGTGGCCCCTTCTTGCCGGCGGCTTTCGCCGCCGCTGCGAGGTTTTCCGCCGAGGGCTTCACGATCAATTGTTCCTTTTTCGATTTCGTCATTGGTGCCGTGCGGTATTTCTGCCTTTATGCTGTGAGTATAACCATGAAGGAGCGCTTGTCATGACCGAGCCCGCCGAACTTCTGGCTGAAATAGAAGCCTTGGGCGAAAAGATCACCGAGGCGCGGCAGGCTGTGGGGCGGCGCTTCATCGGTCAGACGCGGGTCGTCGAATTGTCGCTGACCGCGCTTCTCTGCGGCGGGCATGGGCTTCTGGTCGGACTTCCGGGCATGGGCAAGACGATGCTTGTCGACACGCTTGGCTCCGTGATGGGACTGAAATCGGGCCGGGTGCAGTTCACGCCCGACCTGATGCCCGCCGACATTCTCGGCTCGGAAGTGCTCGAGACGGCGAAGGATGGGTCACGCGCGTTCCGGTTCATCGAAGGACCGGTCTTCTGCCAGCTTCTGATGGCGGACGAGATAAACCGCGCCTCGCCCCGCACACAGTCCGCGCTGTTGCAGGCGATGCAGGAGCGGCAGGTGACGGTCGCGGGCCAGCACCGGGCGCTGCCCCAGCCGTTCCACGTACTCGCCACCCAGAATCCGATCGAGCAGGAGGGCACTTATCCATTGCCCGAGGCGCAGCTTGACCGGTTCCTTGTGCAGATCGACGTCGACTACCCGGACCGGGCGACGGAACGCGACATCCTGCTGGCTACGACGGGTATCGAGGCGGCGGAGTCGCCGCAGATTTTCACCGCCGAAGACCTGATCCGAGCCCAGACGACAGTGCGGCGGATGCCGGTGGGCGACAAGGTGGTCGAACTGATCCTCGATCTCGTGCGCGCCTGCCGCCCCGGGGAAACCGAGGCCGGTTCGTCGGTGACCGACAGCGTCAGCTGGGGGCCGGGCCCACGCGCGGCGCAGGCGTTGATGCTGACTGTCAGGGCGCGGGCGCTTTTGAACGGGCGGCTGGCGCCTTCGGCTGATGACGTGCTGGCGCTGGCGCGTCCGGTTCTCAGCCACCGCATGGCCCTGTCCTTCGCCGCGCGAGCGCGGGGTGAAAGCCTTGCCGGCATCATCGACCGTGTCGCGGCGGACGTGACCCGAGTCGAGGCTGCATGACCCAAAACGCGCGCCAGTCATCACGCCCTGCGGGGCTAAGACGGCAGGCCGAGGCGCTTGCTTCTGTTCTCCCGCCGCTGATGGCGGAGGCGCGGCATCTGGCGGCGACGGTCCAGCTTGGCGAGCATGGCCGCAGGCTCTCTGGCATGGGCGACGAATTCTGGCAATACCGCGCCGCCCATGCAGGCGACGAGGCGCGGCTGATCGACTGGCGAAGATCGGGCCGCGCCGACAGCCAGTTCGTGCGTGAAAAGGAATGGCAGGCCGCTCAGTCCGTCCATCTCTGGGTCGACGACGCGCATTCCATGGAGTTCACGGGCGATCCGAAACGGCAGGCAAAGGCCGATCGCGCGCGGCTTCTGGCGCTGGCGCTGGCGGTTCTCCTGATCCGTGCAGGAGAACGCGTGGGCCTGGCCGATGCCATCGCGCCGCCCCGCTCGGGCGAGGTGCAGCTCTTGCGGCTGGCGCAGGCGCTGACATCTGCGGCGGGCGAAGCCGATTTTGGCGCGCCCGAGGCGCGGGCGATCCTGCCGGGTGCACGGGCTGTCTTCCTCTCGGATTTCATGGGCGATCCGGCCGCGGTCGAGAAGGCGCTGGGTCTGGCCGCCGACAAGGGCGTGACCGGAGTGCTCATGCAGGTGCTTGACCCGATCGAGGAGGCCTTCCCCTTCGACGGGCGAACGATCTTCGAAAGCATGGCCGGAACGGTGATCCACGAGACACGGAAGGCCGGCGACCTGCGCGACCGCTATCTGGAGCGGTTGGCCGAACGCAAGGACCGGCTGTCGAAACTCGCCCAACAGGCGGGCTGGATCTTCACCACCCATCATACAGGCGACTCGGCGCAGGCCGCCCTGCTGTGGCTTTACGGCGCGCTGGGGAAGGATCGCTGATGCTGATCCTCGGACCCATCGGCTTTGCGACGCCCTGGCTTCTTTGGGGTCTCATCGTGCTGCCGGTCCTGTGGTTCCTTCTGCGCGCGATCCCTCCCGCGCCAATCCGGCGGCGCTTTCCCGGCGTCGCCCTGCTGCTCGGCCTGAAGGATGACGAGCAGGAGGCGGACCGGACGCCGTGGTGGCTGCTGCTTCTCAGAATGGTTGCCGTGGCGCTCATCATCGCGGGCTTTGCCGGGCCGGTCCTGAACCCTGAAGAGAAGGTGGCCGGCGAGGGCCCGCTTCTCGTCCTCGTCGATGGCGCGTGGGCCGATGCACGCGACTGGCCGCAACGCTCGGGCCGGATAGCGGCGGCCCTGGCCGAAGCGGGGCGAAGCGGACGGACGGTCGCGCTTCTCTCTCTCTCCGATCCCGCCCCGGAAGGGCCGGTCTTTGTCGCCGCCGACGCGGCGCTGGCGCGCCTGCCATCGCTTCAGCCCAAGGCGTGGGAGCCGGACGCGGAAGCGATGGCGGCGCTCTCGGATCAGCTTCCCGACGGGCCGTTCGATACGCTCTGGCTCTCGGACGGCCTGGCGCGCGAAGGGCGCGCTGACCTTGCGCGAACGCTCGCCACGCACGGCAAGGTCACGGCGATCGAAAGCCCGCGCAACGTGATGGCGCTCGGCGAGGCGGTTTACGACTCCGGCCAGCTCGGCATCGGCGTTCTGCGGGCGCGTAACGCTGGTCCGGCGGCGACCGAGGTTGTCGCGCGCGGCCTCGACCCGGCGGGGATCGAGCGCGAACTGGCCCGCGCCCGCGCCGAGTTCAGAGCGGACGAAGGCACCGCGGAGGCGGTGTTCGACCTGCCACCGGAATTGCGCAACCGGATCACCCGTTTCGAGATCGTCGGAGAGCCGACGGCCGGCGCCGTCAGCCTGACCGATGACGCCCTGAAGCGCCGCAAAGTGGCGCTTGTCGCCGGGGGCGCGGGCCGCGAGGGGCTGGAACTCCTCTCGCCTGACCATTTTCTGCGTCAGGCGCTGGCGCCGACCGCCGATCTGATCGACGGCACTGTGGGCGATGTGGTTCTGGCGAACCCTGATGTCATCATCCTCGCCGATGTCGCCAAGGTCGCCGAGACCGAAGCGCTGACCGACTGGATCGAACAGGGCGGCCTTCTTGTCCGGTTCGCCGGACCGCACCTCGCGGCTTCCGATGTCGGGCGCGATACGCTGGACCCGTTGCTTCCGGTACGGCTCAGGATCGGCGGGCGCGCGGTGGGCGGCACGATGAGCTGGGGCGAGCCGAAGGCGCTTGCGCCTTTCCCGGAGAACTCTCCATTCTTCGGCCTGAAGGTGCCGGATGACGTGACGGTGACGGCGCAGATCCTGGCCCAGCCGGGCCCCGACCTTGCCGAAGCGACGATCGCCACATTGGCCGACGGCACGCCCTTGGTCACGCGCCGGCGCGTCCAGGACGGGCAGGTGGTGCTGTTCCACGTTTCCGCCAATGCCGAATGGTCCAGCCTCGCCCTTTCCGGTCTGTTCGTCGAGATGCTCGAACGCCTTGCTATTTCTAGCAGCGCCACGCGCCCCGACGAAGGCGAACTTGAAGGAACGACCTGGGTGGTGGAACGGGTGCTCGACGGGTTCGGCGCCTTGCAGGAGGCCGACGACATGGCGGGGATTCCCGGTGAACGGCTTGCGCAGCCGGTGCCGGGGCCGGACCTGCCGCCGGGGCTCTACGCCTCGGATGACCGGCGGCTTGCCGTCAACGCGATCGTGCCGGGCCGCGCCCTTGCGGCAGCGGAATGGCCCGCGGGCATTGTAGTAGAGGGGCTGGCGGTGCAGCGCGAACAACTGCTGAAAGGCTGGGTTCTCGCCGCGGCGCTGACGCTTCTCCTGGTCGATATCCTTGCGGCGCTGGCGCTCGGCGGGCGGCTGAGGCGCGCGGGGCCGGGGTTGGCGGCCCTGGCGGTTGCTGCCGTTTTCGCCGCTGCGCCAGGCGATGCCTGGGCGCAAACCGGCGAAGAAGACCTGGTGCGCGCTTCGGGCAATGTGGTTCTTGCTTACGTGCAGACAGGCGATGCAGAGGTCGACCGGGTGTCCGAGGCGGGGCTTTGGGGGCTGTCCGAGATTCTGTTCGTGCGCACATCCGTGGAGCCGGTCGAGCCGCGCGGCGTCAATCTGGAGACGGACGAACTGGCCGTCTTTACCTTCCTCTATTGGCCGGTGACACCGGATCAGAAGACACCCTCACCGCAGGCATATGCGAAGTTGAACCGCTATCTCCGCACGGGCGGAATGATCCTCTTCGACACGCGCGACGCAGATGTAGCGGGGTATGGCGCCGCTTCACCGGAAGGGCGGCGGCTTCGCGCGCTTGCCGCACCGCTGGACATTCCACCCCTTGAACCGGTGCCAAAGGATCATGTCCTGACCCGCACCTTCTATCTCTTGCAGGATTTCCCCGGCCGGTTCGACGGTGCCCCGGTGTGGGTGGAGGCCGCGCCCGCCGATGCCGAGCAGGTCGAGGGCATGCCCTTCCGCAACCTCAACGACAACGTGACGCCTGTGGTGATCGGCGGTAACGATTGGGCTGCGGCCTGGGCGGTCGATGATAATGGATACCCGATGTTCCCGGTGGGCCGTGGTCTTGGCGGAGAGCGACAGCGCGAGCTTGCCTACCGGTTTGGCGTGAACATCATCATGCATGTGCTGACGGGCAACTACAAATCCGACCAGGTGCATGTGCCTGCCCTTCTTGAAAGGCTGGGACAATGATAGGGCAGGTGGTCTTCGATCCCCTCGTTCCATGGCCCGTGATCTGGGCCGTCGCCGGCATGGCGGCTTTCATGGTCCTGTTGGCCGCGTGGCGCGGACTGCGCGGCTGGTGGCTGCGCGCGGCCGCGACCCTTGCGCTGATCTGCGGCATCATCCAACCCTCCTTCCAGCGAGAGGAACGGCGTGCGGAGAACGACATCGTTCTGCTCGTCATCGACGAAAGCGCGAGCCAGCGGATTTCCGACCGCTCCGCGCAAACCGCCACCGCCGTCGCCCGCATCGAGGCCGAGGTGGCCGCCCTGCCTGACACTGAACTGCGCAAGATCACGCTGGCCGATGGCGAGGGCGATGCCGGCACGCTTGCAATGACCGCGCTTGCCCAGGCGCTGGCCGAAGAGCCGCGGGCGCGGGTCGCCGGGGCGATCGTCGTGACCGACGGGCAGGTCCACGACATCGACCTTGCACCGGACATGCCCGCACCGCTGAACGTCGTTCTGACCGGGCACAAGACCGACTGGGACCGGCGGCTGATGATCCGCACCGCCCCAGCCTTCGGCATCATTGGTGAGCCGCTGAACATCACCCTCCGAGTCGAGGAACAAGGAGAGATGCCGGCGGCCGAGGCCGGGCGGCTCGTGGCGCTTAACATCTCGCTCGACGGCGCGGAGCCGCAGACCTATTCGGTTCCGGTTGGCGAAGACCTCGACCTGCCGCTGGTTCTGGATCATGGCGGACAGAACGTCGTGCAGATCACGCTTGAGACCTCGGAAGACGAACTGACCGACCGCAACAACGCCGCCGTCATCCAGATCAACGGGGTGCGCGACCGGTTGCGGGTGCTGCTGGTGTCGGGTGAGCCCTATGCCGGCGAGCGGACCTGGCGCAACCTTCTGAAATCGGACAGCGCCGTCGACCTCGTGCATTTCACCATCCTGCGCCCGCCCGACAAGCAGGACGGCGTGCCGGTGTCGGAACTGTCGCTGATCGCTTTCCCGACGCGCGAGCTTTTCGTCGAGAAGATCAACGAATTCGACCTCATCATCTTCGACCGCTACCGGCTGCGCGGCATCCTGCCATCGGCCTATCTCGACAACATACGGGAGTACGTTCTTCAGGGCGGGGCGGTTCTTGTCGCGGCAGGCCCCGATTTCGCCTCGGCGGAAAGCATCTATCATTCGGGCCTTGGCGACATCCTGCCCGCGCGTCCCACGGCGCGGGTTCTGGAGGAAGGCTACACGCCCCGCATATCCGAACTGGGCGAGCGGCATCCCGTGACCGAGGGGCTTGAGGAATTCGCCCCGGAAGGCGGCAAGCCCGGCGCAATCGGCGCGCCCGAATGGGGGCGCTGGATGCGCATCGTCGAACTGGCCCAAGCCGACGGACAGGTGGTGATGGAAGGTCCGGGCGACCGACCGCTACTGGTCCTCAACCGCGTGGGAGAGGGCCGCGTTGCCTTGCTCGCCTCGGATCAGGCCTGGCTTTGGGGTCGGGGCTTCGAGGGCGGCGGGCCGCAGCTTGAGCTTTTGCGAAGGCTCGCGCACTGGATGATGAAGGAGCCGGAGCTTGAGGAAGAGGCGCTGATCATCGGAGCGGAGGGCCAAACCATGACGATCACCCGCCGGTCGCTGTCGAAGGGCGCGCGGGAAGTGACCGTGACCGCGCCCGACGGCTCCGAGACCGTGCTGCAGCTGACCGAAGAGGCGCCGGGGCGCTATACAGCAACCTATCAGGCCCCCGATATCGGCCTCTACCGGCTTTCGGATGGGGAGCTTGACCGCGTGATGGCGCTCGGCCCCGCTGCGCCCCGCGAATTCGAGGAGACGATCGCGACCGAAGATCGCCTTGCCCCGGTGACGGAGCCGACCAATGGTGGATTTCTGCGGATAGCCGATGGACTGCCCGATCTGCGTCAGGTCCGGGCGGGCCGACCGGCGATTGGCCGGGGCTGGATCGGGATCACCCCGCGCGGGGCGTACCGGACGCTCGACATCAAGATCGCGCCGGTGCTGCCCGCCTGGGCGTTCCTTCTGATCGCGGCGGGATTGAGCCTGGCGGCCTGGCTGCACGAGGGCCGGCGCTGATCGAAGCGCCAGCCAACAAAGATCAAACCGCAACCACCCGGATTTCGGGTGGATTGCAGCTTGCCAGTATCAGCGCATCGCGCTTGCTCGTCAGTCGGTCCGTCAGACCGGAACGTTGTCCCAGAAGCTTTCGGCGTCGCCGCAAAGCGTCAGGAGCCGCATCCGGGCGCGCCGCTGGGCGGCGGTGTCCTTGCGTGCAGGCTCCATATTGAGCCGCTCCTGGATTTCTCTTGCGAGTTCGGGCTGCGCCAAAAGACGTTCCACCACGGTGTCGATTTCATCCCGATTGAGCATCTGGTTCATGACATCCCCCCTGTGTGTCGGGCCACGCCGCTGAACCTTTACGGTCGCCGGCATGGCGGTGGTGTGCAGACAGGAAGATCATAGCGTGATTCTCTGCAACTATGACGCGCATTTTGACGCATGGGGGGTTGACAGGCGGCGACCCGCCGACCGACTCAATTCGGCAGGGTCAGCGGGGTCGGCGCCCCGACCCAACCGTCAAGGGTGCAGCGGGGGCGGATCAGGACAAGATGGGTTTCGGCCGGTATGACGACGCCTGAAAGGCTGCGGGTGAAAGGTTGTTCATCCACATGGGGATGCGTCAGTTCCCGGTAGCCGAGCCGTGTCCCGTCAGGCGCTAGGATCTCCCACCCGCTGGCGTAGTGGTCCCAGCCGGTGTCGGGGTGCAGAAGCGTGACATCGAAGGTCCATGTCCCGCCTTCCGGCCTCGCGTCCGCGGCGACGACGATCGGCGGGTCGGCGAGGGCCGGTGAGAGAAGAAGCCACAAGGCTGCTGTTACGGAAAGAGAACGGCGCATGCGGCGAACATGCCACGGAACCCTTCCGGTTGGGATCACTTTGGCGTGCTTTCCATCAGTACGCGCCGCGAGGCCGAGGCAAACTCGCGCCGCCACAACACCAGGACCGTCGTCACCGTCGCGAGCAAGAGCGCCATTGGCCCGAGTATCCATGCAAGCGCGCCAAGCGCGAAATAGACCGCACGCAGACCCCGGTTGAAGCTCTTGGCGGCAGAGATGTTCACCTCGGCCGCCTGGTTCGCGCGGGGAAAGGCAAGGGGATCTTGGGGGTCGTTCGGGACCGAGGCCATCAGGATTGCGCAATAGCCGAAAAGCCGGTGCGCCCAGACGAACTTCAGAAAGGCGTTGGTGAGAAAGAGCAGGACCACGATGATCTTGGTCTCCCAGACCGCGGCGGGAGCGGAGGCGAGCGTCAGGTCTTCGGCAAGGCCCAGAAGCCGCTCGGTGTTGCCGATCAACGCGACGCCGCCGCCGATCGCGATCATGGTGGCAGAGGCGAGAAAGGACGTGCCTTGGCGCAGGTTGTCCATGATTGCTGCGTCGAAGATGCGCGGCTCGCGCGTCACGAACTGCCGCATCCATTCGCGGCGATACCCGGTCATCAGGACCGCGACCGATTGCCGGCCGGCTGGCGGGTGTTCAACCGCCCAGCCGAACAGAAGCCAGCTCGCGACAAGAAGCGCCAGCGCGGCAAGATCGGGCGTGCCGAAATGCCCGATTTGGATCAGATCGTTCATGGTGCGAACCTACAATGGGCGATTCTTCGTTGCCATAGCGGAAAATTGGTTATATTTTTTTACCAATAGCTTCATGGGGAAACGACATGGACATGCCGCAGGCGGATATGGCGATCCTCGGGCGCAAGGCCGAAATCGTCCTGGCGCTGAAAGCCATCCTGCCCGAGGACGCGGTTATCTCCGATCCGGCGGAAACGCGTGTCTATGAATGCGACGGCCTGTCCGCCTACCGTTGCGCCCCGCTCGCCGCCGTATTGCCGCGCACGACCGAAGAGGTCGCGTCGGTGTTGAGAATCTGCCATCAGGCGGGCGTTCCCGTTGTGCCGCGCGGCGCGGGCACCTCGCTGGCCGGGGGGGCGTTGCCGACGGCCGACAGCGTGATCCTGGGCGTCGCGCGGATGAACCGGGTGTTGGAGGTCGACTACGACAACCGCTTCGTCCGGGTCGAAACGGGCCGGACCAACCTGTCGGTGACGGGCGCGGTCGAGGCCGACGGCTTTTTCTACGCCCCGGACCCGTCGAGCCAGCTCGCCTGCGTCATCGCCGGCAACATCGCGATGAACTCCGGCGGCGCGCATTGCCTGAAATACGGGGTGACGACCAACAACCTTATGGGCGTGAAGCTCGTGCTGATGGACGGCACCATCGTCGAGATCGGCGGCGCGCATATGGATGCGGGCGGCCTTGATCTTCTGGGCGTCGTCTGCGGATCGGAGGGACAGCTTGGCGTCGTGACCGAAGCCACCTTGCGCATCCTGCCCAAGCCCGAAGGTGCGCGTCCGGTGCTGATCGGCTTTGACTCGAACGAGGTCGCGGGCGCCTGCGTCGCCGACATCATCAAGGCCGGCGTTCTGCCGGTGGCGATCGAGTTCATGGACCGCCCCTGTATCCGCGCCTGCGAGGATTTCGCCCATGCCGGGTATCCGGACTGCGAGGCGCTGCTGATCGTCGAGGTCGAGGGCAGCAAGGCCGAGATCGACGAGCAGTTGGGCCTCATCCGCCAGATCGCCGGCCGGCATGATCCGGTGGAGTTCCGCGAGAGCCGGTCGGACGAGGAGGCGAGGAAGATATGGTTGGGCCGCAAGTCGGCCTTCGGCGCGATGGGGCAGATCAATGACTACATGTGCCTGGACGGGACGATCCCGGTTTCGGCGCTGCCGCATGTTCTGGGCCGGATCCGCGAGATGAGCCGCGACTATGGCCTTGATGTCGCCAATGTCTTTCACGCCGGCGACGGCAACATGCACCCCTTGATCCTCTATGATGCGAACAAGCCAGGCGATCTCGAGATCTGCGAAAAGTTCGGCGCGGACATCCTGAAGCTTTGCGTCGAGGTCGGCGGATGCCTGACCGGCGAGCACGGAGTGGGGATCGAGAAACGCGATCTGATGCATGTGCAGTATTCCGACGCCGATCTGGAGGCGCAGATGCGGGTGAAGGATGTGTTCGATCCGAAATGGCTCCTGAACCCCGCGAAGGTGTTTCCGTTGGGCGCAAGCGCCGGGAGGCGCGCGGGTTGAAACGCCTGGATCGGGGGTTTGCACCCCCGAACCCCCCAGAGTATTGCTCCACAATGAAAGCAGGATCGTGAGAGTTTCGACAGAGAATGAGCTTGCCGAGGCGATCCGCGATGCGCGCGGCCCGCTCCGCGTGCGGGGCGGCGGCACGCGCGATGTCGGGCGGCCGGTGGCGGGCGAAGTGCTGGATGTCTCAATGCTCTCGGGCATCGCACTCTATGAGCCGGAGGCGCTGACCCTTGTCGCGAGGGCCGGGACGCCGCTTGCCGAGGTCGAGGCGATCCTTGCCGGCGAGCGTCAGCGCCTGGCATTCGAGCCGGGAGACTGGCGCGGACTTCTCGGGACAAGAGGCGAGGCGACGGTCGGAGGCATGGTCGCAGCGAACGTCTCCGGGCCGCGCCGGGTTCAGGCGGGGGCCTGCCGGGACGCTCTTCTGGGTGTGCGCTTTGTCGACGGGACGGGAGCAATCGTGAAGAACGGCGGACGGGTGATGAAGAACGTCACCGGCTATGACCTCGTGAAGCTGATGGCCGGGTCATGGGGGACGCTGGGCGTTCTGACCGAGGTCAGCATGAAGGTGCTGCCGATGCCCGAGACCGAGGCCACGCTGGTTCTGGAAGGCATGACCGACGCGCAGGCGCTGGTTGCGATGACGCGGGCGCTCGGCTCTCCCTATGACGTGACCGGTGCGGCGCATGCGGGCGGGCGGACGCTGATCCGTATCGAAGGCTTCGCGCAGTCGGTCGCCTACCGGACCGGACGTCTTGAACGTCTCCTTGCGCCGTTTGCGGAGATGCAGATCGAGGTGGATGCGGAGAAAAGCCGGCGGCTTTGGCGGACGGTGCGCGATGTGGAGGTGTTCCGCGAGCGCGCGGGCGATGTCTGGCGGGTTTCGGTGAAGCCCTCGGATGCGCCGGAGATTGCCGTGCGGCTGGGGGGTGAGGCCGTGATGGACTGGGGCGGCGGGCTGATCTGGGCGCTCGTGCCGGAAGGCACGGACGCGCGGGCGCGGGCCTGCAGCTTTGGCGGACATGCGACGTTGTTCCGGGGCGCCGAGGCGACGCGCAGGATCCTGCCGGCGTTCCAACCCGAGGCGGGGCCGGTGGCGTCCATCTCGGCGGCGATTCGGCGGAAATTCGACCCGCGGGGCATCCTCAATCGGGGCCTGATGGCCCCTGTGGATCAGGAGGTTTCGGCATGATGCTGGGATTCGTGTTCATCGGTCTTCCCGTCGCGGTGTTTCTTGTGCTGGTGCTGCTGCCCGCCGGACGCGCCGCGGCGGTCGGGCTGGTCGTCGGAGCGCTTCTCATCGGGTTGGTGTGGCTTGCCCGCATGCTGGATCTGGGCCCGCTATTCACCGGCGACGCCCATGCGGATGGCTACATGGTGGCGGCGTTGTCGATCTTGACCGGGGCGGCGGCGGTGGCCGCCATAGCGCAGGGCATCCGGGCAGCGATGGGTCCGGCCAGGCCGCGCTGGGCCTATCCGCTGATCGTTGTGGTGCTGTTTCTCATTTCGGCCGTTCCGGCGCTTTACGTGCTCGGGGTCTGACGGATGCAGACGAATTTCTCCGAGATCCAGTTGAAAGACCCCGGTGTCGCACGGTCGAATGAAATCCTGCGGGCCTGCGTCCATTGCGGTTTCTGCACCGCGACCTGTCCGACCTATCAGGTTCTCGGCGACGAACTCGACAGCCCGCGCGGCCGGATCTACCTGATCAAGGAGATGCTCGAAAGCGGCCGGGCGGCGGACGAAAAGACCGTCAAGCATATCGACCGCTGCCTGTCCTGCCTTGCCTGCATGACGACCTGCCCCTCGGGTGTGCACTACATGCATCTGGTCGATCACGCCCGCGCGCATATCGAGGCGACCTATCGCCGGCCTTGGCGCGACCGGGCGCTGCGCTGGGTGCTTGCCAAGGTGATCCCGAGCCCGGGCCTGTTCCGGCTGTCTCTGCTTGGCGCGAAGATGGCGCGGCCTTTCGCGCGCTTCGTCCCGGACGCGCGGCTGCGGGCGATGTTGGCGATGGCGCCGAAGCAGGTGCCGCCCGTCAGCCGCAACGACGACCCGCAGGTCTTCCCCGCGCGGGGTGAGCGGCGGATGCGGGTGGCCCTGATGACCGGCTGCGCGCAGAAGGCGCTCAATACCGACATCAACGATGCGACGATCCGGCTTTTGCGGCGGGTCGGCTGCGAGGTGGTCGTGGCCAAGGGTGCCGGATGCTGCGGTGCGCTGACGCACCATATGGGGAAGATCGGCGAAAGCCACGCCTCGGCCGCTGCCAATATCCGTGCTTGGATGGCCGAGAAGCGGGCGCATGGCCTCGATGCGGTCGTCATCAACACGTCGGGTTGCGGAACCACGGTGAAGGACTACGGGCACATGTTCCGGTCGGACCCGCTTGCCGAGGCGGCCGGCGAGATCGCAGCGCTTGCCTGTGATGTCACGGAACTCCTCGCGAGGCTGATGCCCGCGGCACGCGCGCCCGAGAGTCTTCGGGTGGCGTATCACGCCGCCTGCTCGCTCCAGCATGGCCAGAAAGTCACCCATGCACCCAAGATGCTTTTGAAAGCGGCGGGTTTCGAGGTGGTGGAACCCGCCGAAAGCCACCTTTGCTGCGGATCGGCTGGCACCTACAACCTGCTGCAACCGGTGATCTCGGCTGAGTTGCAGCGGCGAAAGGTCGCCACGCTCGAGGCCCGCGCACCAGACGTCATTGCGGCAGGCAATATCGGCTGCATGATTCAGATCGGCTCCGGCACGGATATCCCGGTCGTGCATACGGTCGAGCTTCTGGACTGGGCGACGGGTGGCCCGCGCCCGAGGGTGCTTGATTTACACCCGACCGGAAACCAGGTTCCCGCGTAGGGATAGCGCGCGCCGGAGAGAGAACTCGACGCCGATGCGATGGCCCTGCCGGCATGCGTCCGCGGAGTTTCGCGCGATCCTGGATGATGCAAAGGAACCCATGAGGCTCGAGTCGGACAATTCAGCCAATACCGCAATGGATGCGGTGTTTCAGATGCTCCGCAAGCGTTCGAGCCCGCAGGAAGGCTTGGACTTCGCGAGCATCCTGTCCTGCGTTCTCAGGACGATATTTGTCGGGGGCTGGGACCTATCGACTCCTCCCCTCGCCGTCGCGGATCGTGACATGATGATGGCCGAGGCCAAACGGGTGCGGGCGAACCACAACCTGACGCGAGACAACGCCATCGAGGCAACCGCCTGGGCGGTGCGACGCGCCACGAAAGCCCGCGATCTGGATCGTGTGCTGGGCAGGCTCCCGGAAGGGGCGGAGGATTTCTGGCATGTCGATGCGGGCGATCCCGCGGAGCTTCAGCAGCGTGTCATCTGAAACACCCCTCGCTGCCTGTCGCCGAGGCGGCGCTGGATGCGCTTGATCGCCAAGTCCGTCATGGGCCGCGGTTTTGCGCTTGTCCGCTTGGCCACATTCTTGCCCAATCGGGCGGCTAAGAGATGGGCAGTGGGAAGGAGAGCGGAATGCGCGGAGTGATCGTGGCCTCTGTCATGGCCTGTCTGTCCCTCGGGGCGGCGGCGCAGGAATCTGCGCTTGAACGGTTGTCCACCAGCGACGCGACCCGTGGCTGGGAAGCGGTCGGCCGGATCAATATCGGCGACAGCGGCTTTTGCACGGGAACGCTGATCGCCAATGATCTGGTGCTGACGGCCGCCCATTGCCTCTATGACCCCGACACCTATGCGCCGCTGCCGCCCGAAAGCTTTCAGTTCCTCGCGGGCTGGCGCAACGGGCGCGCCGCGGCCTACAGGGGCGTCCGGCGCGCGGTCCCGCATCCCGACTATTTCTACGAGGGCCGCGACCGGATGGACCGGGTGGCCTATGACCTGGCGCTTCTGGAGCTCGACCAGCCGATCCGACTGCCGTCGATCCACCCCTTTGCGATTGGCGGCGATCCGCAGGCCGGCGACGCGGTCGGCGTCGTCTCGTACGCCCTTGACCGGGCCGAGGCGCCGTCGCTTCAAGAAACGTGCCATGTCCTTGGTCGGCAGCCGGGCATTCTGGTGATGACGTGTGATGTCGATTCCGGATCGTCCGGCGCGCCCATCTTCACCTTGCAGGACGGTCGGCCGACGATCGTTTCGGTCGTCTCCGCCAAGGCCGAAATGGATGCCAAGCCCGTGGCGCTCGGCACCGCGATGGAACAGCCCATGGCCGAACTGCGCGCGGCATATTCGGCGCAGGAGCGGACCTTTCGCGGCGTGACCGCAGGCCTTGGCAAGTCCGGGCCGGGTGCGGCGGGCGACGGCGGCGCGAAGTTCCTCAAACCATGACGGCGGTGCGCCGGTTCTGGCGGCTTGCGGCCCTTGCCGCGTTCCTGACGGTTGCGGGACCAGCGTCGGCCGAGACCCCCCTGAAGCGGCTGACCCTGCGTCAGGACCTTCTGGGATGGGAGGCCGTGGGCCGGGTCGATCTGGGCAGCAAGGGCTACTGCACCGGCACGCTGATTGCGCCGGATACGGTGCTGACCGCGGCGCATTGCCTCTTTGACAAGGGTCAGCCGGTGGACCCGTCGGCAATCCGCTTTCGCGCCGGCCTTGTCGATGGCGATTCCATCGCGCAATCGCGAATCGCCCGGTTCATCGCCCATCCCGGCTATGACGCGGCGCGACCGACAAGCGTCGAAAGCGTGCGGCACGACGCCGGTTTCCTGATCCTTGTCGAGGCCATTCCTGCCGCGACGGCGGCTCCGTTCGCTGTCGGCGCGCTCGGCCCAAACGCGCGGGCGATCAGCGTGGTCTCGTATGCGAAGGGCCGCGACACCGCCCTGTCATGGGAAAGGGGATGCAGCCTGCTGGGGCGCGGATCGGGATTGATGGCCTTCGACTGCGACGTCTATTTCGGCTCATCCGGCGCGCCGGTCTTCGAAGATGGAGGTGGCCGGCCGCGGATCGTGTCGATCATCTCGTCGGGGCACCGTGATGAGGCGGGCGCGACCTCATACGGGATGGAGCTTGCGGCCCTCCTCTCGGATCTGCGCGAGGGCCTTCGCACCGGCCGCGGCGTGCACGAGGCTGGCGCCGCCGCACCGCTACCCCGCCGGCTCGGCGGCACTGCCTCGGGTGCGCGGTTTATCCGGCCCTGACCCCTTGAAAGCGCCTGCGCCGGATCACATCTAAGCGCTGCCGGGGTGCCGAATGCGGGCTTCGGCGTGGACCATGTCCGGGCCTCATGCCGGGGTTCGGATCAAACATCGCTCAATGGAGGATGACCCATGCGCAACTATGACTTTTCGCCGCTTTATCGCGCGACCGTCGGTTTTGACCGGATCGCCGATCTGATGGACAGGGTGCTTTCGGCCGACGTGCCGCAGCCGACCTATCCGCCCTACAATATCGAAAAGACCGATGACAACGCCTATCGCATCTCGATCGCTGTCGCCGGCTTCACCGGAGACGAACTGAACGTCGAGGTCAAGGAAGGCTCGCTTCTGGTTTCGGCCAGCAAGGCCGCCGAGGATGAGGGCAAGACCTACCTGCACCGCGGCATCGCGACCCGCGCATTCGAGCGCCGGTTCGCGCTGGCCGATCATGTGAAGGTGACCGGTGCGGCCCATGCCGACGGCATGCTGCATATCGACCTTGTCCGCGAGGTGCCCGAAGCGCTGAAGCCCCGCCGGATCGAGATCGCCGCGGGCGATACGGTCGAGGCGAAGGCCGTGGAGAAGGTTGAGGCCTGATTGACGACCGGACCGGTCGAAACCCGGGCGCGCCGTCGGGCGCGCCCTTTTCGTTTTGAAACGGAGCGCCCTTGCGGGCGCGAGAGATGCTTTGCGCCCCTTGCCACGGCAAGGGGCGCTGGGTGCCTCCGGCGGAGGTATTTCGGACCAAGATGAAGGATCAGCGCGACAGGCTTTGCGCCAACCGCATCAGTTGCACGGCTTCGGAACGGTAGCCGAACTCGTCCTTGCCCTTCGCGCCGTTGGCGAGAGCGATGGCGTCGTCCCAACCCCAGTCGCCGAGATATTTCGGTTCGCTCAGCAATTGCCCCATCCCCGCGATGGCGGCGGCGAAGCGGGCGTCGATGTCGGCGTCGCCCGGGTTCGCCGGGATCGGCGTTTCGATGAGCTTCGAGGTCTGGGCGCCCGGTGTCTTGTAGCGAAGTTTGAGGAAGCCGAGTTCGGAGGCGTCGCCTTCGGCCTCGGGCGCGGCGGCATAGCGCAGCGGATCGGAGAGTTGCGCGGGGCTGCCGACCGGCGTGATCTCGTAAAGCGCGGTGACCTGGTGGCCCGCGCCGATCTCGCCCGCGTCGACCTTGTCGTTGTTGAAATCCTCGCGCGCCAGCGCCCGTGTCTCATAGCCGATCAGCCGGTATTCCGCGACGGCGGCGGGATTGAACTCGATCTGGATCTTGACGTCGTCGGCGATGGGGAACAGGGCGCCCGAAAGCTGGTCCACCAGCACCTTCTGCGCCTCGCTGAGCGTGTCGATATAGGCCGCCGTGCCGTTGCCGTTCTGGGCAAGCGCCTGCATCGTCGCATCATCGAGATTGCCGCGTCCGAAGCCGAGGACGGAGAGGTAGACGCCGCTGTCGCGCTTCGCGGCGATGAAGTCCTTCAGGTCCTCGGGGTCGTAAATGCCGACGTTGAAATCGCCGTCCGTCGCCAGAAGGATACGCCCGATGCGGCCGTCCGCGGCCATGTTCTCGGCGGTCTCATAGGCTTGCTGCAGCCCTTCCTGTCCGGCGGTCGAGCCGCCGGCATCCAGCCGGTCGAGAGCGGAAAGAATGGCGTTCTGATCCGACGCCGCCGTCGGCTCAAGGACCAGCCCTGCCGACCCGGCATAGGTCACGATCGCCACCTTGTCCTCGGGGCGCAGCTGGCCCAGCATCAGCCGGAAGGACTGCTTCAGCAGGGGCAGCTTGTTGGCGTCCTCCATCGAGCCCGACGTGTCGATCAGGAAAACGAGGTCCAGCGGCGGACGATCGTCAAGCGCGGGCATCTCGCCCTGAATGCCGATGCGAAGAAGCTGCGTGTCCTTGTTCCACGGCGTCGGAACGAGGCTGACTGAAGCGCGGAAGGGTGCCTCGCCGGTGTCGGGGGCGGCGTAGTCGTAGGGGAAATAATTCACCATCTCCTCGATCCGGACGGCTTCTGCCGGCGGCAGGTAGCCGTTCGTGAGCGACGACCGGATGACCGACCAGGATGCGGTGTCGGTGTCGATGGAGAAGGTAGAGACCGGCTCTTCACCGGCGATCTTCACCGGATTCGTGTCGGCGTTGGCGTAGGCTTCCGTGTCAGGCTCGGGCGGCGGGGCCATCTCGGCCTCGGTTGGCGCGTATCCGACGACCGCGCCAGAAGGTGCCGGTTGGACGACCTCGTTCGCGGGACTCTCCGCCCCTGCGAGGGCAGCGTCTGCGCTTTCGCTGCGCTCGAGCGACCGGGAAGACGGTCTGACCGGAGCCGGGGGAGCCGCTTCTTGCAGTTGCGGCAAAATATCGTTGTCCCTGGTGTCATCGGCGGGTGCAACGACAGGCGGGGTGTCGGCGTCCGCCGCCGACATCTCCTGGCTGGCGCGGCCGTCCTGCTCGGGTTGGAGGGCTTTTCCCGCCGCGACCTTGGTCTTGGTCGGGCCGGTCTCGGTCACTGCGGTAGGGCGCGGTTTCGGCAGTGTGAGGTCACGCTGAAGCTCGGGCCAGATCAGAAGGCCGACGCTGATGGCGGCGACCGAGGCCGTGGCGGCAAGGGCGGGGCGGGTGGTCAGTTTCGAAAGCACTTTTGCTACTCCTGTCAGAGATCCCGCCTGTCCGGGGCGGTCTGACATGGGACGCGCGGCCTTCGACGATTCTTGGTGCCGGTCGAAATTTTCCATGGCAAGACGCAGGGCTTCGGCCTTCGCCGCGGGGCCCGGCGCGGGGGTGCGCGCCTTCAGGCTGGCGCGGAGTTTTTCAAGATCGTCATCGTCCGTCATAGCATTCCCTCCGCCCGCGCTGCTTCGCGCAGGCGTTTCTTGACCTCGCTCATGCGCCAGGCCACGGTGCCTTCCGAGACGCCGAGCACCTCGGCCGTCTCCTTCTGCGAAAGCTCCTCGCCCAAAGTCAGCGCCACGGTGTCGCGCAATTCGGGCGAGAGCCGCTGCATGGTCTCACCCAGCCAGTCCTCGGCGGCCGCGGCTTCGGCGATGCCGGCCCGGCGGTTGATTTCCCAATCTCCCCAACCGCCGGCCGCACGCGCATGGGTCGCCGCGCGGCGGCGGCGGTCATGCGCGGCGTTGACGGTGACACGGTAAAGCCACGTCGAGAAACGCGCGGCCTGCCGGTAGCTGCCAAGCTTTGCGGGCAGGGCGAGGCAGATGTCCTGTGTCAGATCCTCCGCTTCGGCCCGCGAGCCGGTCAGCCGGAAGGCGAGGCCGAACATCCGGTCGTAGTGCCGCGACAGCAGTGCCGCGAAGGCATTGCTGTCTCCTGCGGCGGCCGCCGCCGCCAGGGCCTCGTCCGGTGTTTCCATGCGCATCACGGAACTATGACGCGCGGGCGGCGTCAATCCTTGGCGAGGCGTCGAATCATTTCCGGCAGCGCAAACGATGGACCGGATGCTCTGGATTGCCAGCCGAAGGCCCGGTATGCCTTGGGCAATCTGACTTGGGCCTGTGAGAGCGGAATTCGCGCAAGAAACACGGAAAGGGACTGCCGATGTGCCGGCTCTTCGCGCTTGTCGTCCTGCTGGTCTGGCCGCTCAACTCCGTGGCGCAGGAGCTTTTGCGTGCCGATCCGCCGGATTGGGTGAGCGAGGCCGAGATCCCGGAAGCCGCGCCAGCCTTGTTGGCGGCGTCGCGCGACGGCGTTTTCTATCCGCTGGTCGACACGCAGATCGCCTGGGATGGGCAAACCCGGCTGAGCCATTTCAGGATGACGACGATGGTCACGGACCGCGCGGGGCTGGAGCGGGCGGCGACGGTGTCGAGTGATTTCGATCCATCCTTCGAAACCCTGACGCTGACGCGGCTCGATGTGGTGCGGGACGGCACGGTCATTTCCTATCGCGACAAGCTGGAAAGCGAGGTGTTCCGCCGCGAAACGCAGCTTGAGGGGGGGATCATCGACGGCACGCTCACCGCGCATCTGCAGGTGCCTGATCTCAGGGTCGGCGATGTGGTCGATGTGGCGTTCCTGACCGCGCGCGAGCCGCTTGTCGAAGGAGCGACCCGCGCCGCGCAGATCAGCCTGGAATACGGTGTTCCCGTCGGGGTGACGCGCCATGTGGTGTTGTGGCCGCGCGACTGGCCGCTGCATATCGGCACGCTGCCTGACCGGGTCATCCACGATAGTGCCGAGGCAAATGGCGTGATCCGCCACGAATGGCGGCGCGAGGGCCATATTCCTCCACCGGATGAGGAACAGACCCCGGTCGAGGCTCTGCGCGATGCGATCCTGCGGTACGGGGCCTGGGCCGACTGGGCGCCGCTTGCAGCGGCGCTTTCGCCCTACTACCTCGCCGACTATCCCTTGCCCCCCACCTGGGAGGCGAAGGTCGAGGCGATTCGCGCGGCGCATAAGGATGATCTGTCGCGCGCGACAGAGGTCCTGCGCCTGGTCCAGGACGAAATCCGCTATGTCGGGATCGAGGTCGGCGCCGGTGGCTACTTCGCCCGTCCGCCGACGACGGTGGCAATGCAAGGGTTTGGTGATTGCAAGGACAAGGCGCTCCTGCTGCGCGTTCTGCTGGCGCGTCTGGGCATCGCGTCATATCCGGCGCTTGCCGATCTTGATGAAGGCTATGGTCTGAACGCCTTGCAGCCGGCGCTTTTCGCCTTTGATCACATGATCCTGCGCATCGACATCGGCGGCAGGAGCTACTGGGTCGATCCGACCGGCTCGCATGAAGGCGGGCGTCTCGATGTTGCCGAGCCACCCGGCTATGGCTATGCGCTGCCCCTGACCGGCCCGGGCCAGCGTGCGCTGCAGCAGATCGACGTGACCGGCGCGCCGGGCTGGCAGAGCCGCACGACGGAGCGCTACACCTTCACCCCATTGGGTGTCTTCCTGAGGGTGAAGAGCGAGTTCCTGGGCAGCTACGCCAATCGCCGCCGCTATCGCTGGGCGACCGAGCCGCATGATGAAATCGGTCGCGGTTTTCTCAATTTCTACGCCCTGAAATATCCCGGCATCCGCGAAACGGTGCCGGTGACCCAAGGCGATGACCGGGAGGCGAACGTGGTGACGGTCGAGGAAAACTACTTCCTGCCGTCTCCTGCCCTGTTTGAGAACGGGCTGCGGGAGGACTTCCTCTTCGAGGCGGAGGATTTCGGCGACTACTACCCGGACCGCCAGTTCGGCAAACGCGAAACGCCGCTGACCGCCGGTGGGCCGAAGTCGCACCACCATACGGTCGAAGTGACGGGCGCGCCCATCGATTTCCGCGCGCCTGATGGCGAGCGGATCGCCAATCCCGCTTTCGTCTACACGTTCAACGGGGACGCCGCGGGTTCAGGCAAGCTGAAGCTGGAATGGACCTTCAAGACAAGGGGCCGTGTCATTCCGCCCGAGGCCGTCGCTGGCGTCGTCGCCGATGCGCGGCGCATCGGCCGGACGATAGGGTTCAGCTGGGATCTGACGCCTGATCCTGACCTGGCCGCCGATTGAGACGCTGAAAGAGGTCTGTCCACCCGGCGATGCGCCAGCAAGGGCAGGCATCGCCGGGCAGGTCGGCGGCAGGCTCAGCGGATCAGGCTGTCATAGAGACCATAAGCCCCGCCGGCGGTCGAGATCTGCGCAGTGCCCTGCGTGTCGCCCGCATAAGCCATGACCGCACGATAGGTCATCGGGCCGAAAGCGCCGTCAACACCACCGTGGTAGTAACCCCAGCTGGCCAGCCGCGACTGGATCGCGCGGCGCTCGGCAGGGGAATAGCTGTTGAAGGCACGCGCAGCCGGTGTCGCATAGATCGAGGACTGCGTCGGCTGATACCGCGTCGGCTCTTGGTAGGTCGGCTGCCGATAAGTGGCGCGCGGCGTCTGATATTGCGGCGCATAGTTCCGCGAAGCGGCAGCCTGCTTGCGCTTCTGATTGTAGATCAGCGAGCCGATGACGCCGGCGGCGACCAGGGCGGTGAGCGTGTTCTGCTCCTTCTCGCCCCAGGCATGGGCGGGCGCAGCAGAAACGGCAAGCGAGAGTGCGGCAGCCGCCGCGATGGTGTTGCGTTTGAAGTTGGGCAGCATGATTGATTCCTTTCGGGTCAGGTTCATGCCGGGAAACTGGGGCAGCGGCCGATGCTAGGCAAAATCGTTCGGCTGCTATCGGATAACGTCCGCTATTCCATTGAAAAGAAATCAAAAATGAAACGGGCGGAAATCATCGTTCCCGCCCGCGCTGTGCACGTGATCCGGCGTCAGATCGACAGGCAGATGTATTTCATCTCCAGATAGTCCTCGACCCCGTGATGCGAGCCCTCGCGGCCGAGCCCCGACTGCTTGACGCCGCCGAAGGGCGCCACCTCGGTCGAGATGAGGCCGGTATTGACGCCGACCATGCCGTATTCCAGCGCCTCCTGCACCCGTGTGATGCGGCCGATGTCGCGGGCGTAGAAGTAGGAGGCAAGGCCGAAGATCGTGTCGTTGGCAAGCGCGATCACCTCGTCCTCAGTGTCGAACTTGAAAAGAGGCGCAAGCGGGCCGAAGGTCTCCTCGGTCGAAACTTTCATTTCGGGTTTGATCCCCGTCACGACAGTCGGCTCGAAGAACGTGCCGCCGAGCGGGTGGCGCTTGCCGCCGGTGACAAGCTTGCCGCCACCGGCAAGTGCGTCGGCGATATGCTCCTCGACCTTCTCCACCGCGGCCTCGTTGATCAGCGGCCCGGTATTGACGCCCTCCTTCAGGCCATCGCCGACATTGAGCTTCTTGACCGCCTCGGCAAGCTTCTTGGCGAACTCGTCATAGACGCCCGCCTGCACGTAGATGCGGTTGGCGCAGACACAGGTCTGGCCGTTGTTGCGGAATTTGGAGATCATCGCGCCCTCGACAGCCTTGTCCAGGTCGGCGTCGTCGAAGACGATGAAGGGTGCGTTGCCGCCCAGCTCCATCGAGCATTTCATCACCTGATCGGCGGCCTGCTTCAGCAGAATGCGGCCAACCTCGGTAGAGCCGGTGAAGGTCAGCTTCCGCACGATGGGGTTTTCGCAGAACTCCTTGCCGATCTCCGACGACCGCTTGGACGTGATGACCGAGAAAAGCCCTGCCGGAACGCCCGCGCGTTCGGCCAGAACCGCCATCGCCAGGGCCGACAGGGGCGTCTCGGCCGCGGGACGCGCGACGAAGCCGCAGCCCACGGCCAAAGCTGGTGCGACCTTCCGTGCGATCATGGCGTTCGGGAAGTTCCATGGCGTGATCGAGGCGGCGACGCCGATCGGCTGCTTGATCACGGTGATGCGCTTGTCGGGCTGGTGGCCCGGAATCGTCTCGCCGTAGACGCGCTTGGCCTCTTCGGCGAACCATTCCACGAACGAGGCACCATACATGACCTCGCCCTTCGCCTCGGCGAGCGGCTTGCCCATCTCGGCGGTCAGGATCGCGCCCAGATCGTCGGCATTGGCGACCATCAGGTCGTGCCATTTGCGCAGGATGCCCGCGCGTTCCTTGCCGGTCTTCGCCGCCCAGTCCTTCTGTGCCTTCTGCGCTGCGTCGATGGCACGCGCGGTTTCCTTGCGCGACAGGTCCGGCACCGTACAGATCACGTCGCCGCGGGCCGGGTTTGTCACGGGGAAGGTTGCGCCATCGTCGGCATCAATCCATTGTCCTGCAACATAGGCCTTCGTCGCCAGAAGCGACGAGTCTTTCAGAAGCGACCGGAGGTCGGTGACGGAATCGAGCATGGGAACTCCCCTGTGTTTGCAATTTGATCAAATGCACGAGGCTGGAGCGGATGTCCAGCAATGGCGCGGGATGCGAGGTGTCAGGCATGAGATATGACGAGGCCTTCACGAATGCAAAGTTTATTCCCGGCGGCGACGACTATCCGAAGCGCTGGGCGGCCAAGGCGGCCGGATTCCGCAACTCGCTCGGCGCGCGCGCCCGGCTGGGTCTGGAATACGGGCCAGGCAAGGCAGGCTGGTTCGATCTCTTCCTGCCCGAAGACCAGCCCAAAGGCCTGATGATCTTCATCCACGGGGGGTATTGGCTGGCCTTCGGTCCGCGCGACTTCTCGCATCTCGCCGCTGGCGCGCTCGCGCGCGGATGGGCCTGCGCGGCGCCGGCCTACACGCTTGCCCCCGCCGCGCGCATATCGGCCATGACGACCGAGATCGGGGCCGCGGTCAGCGCAACGGCTGGCGAGGTCGCCGGCCCCGTTGTCGTCACCGGCCACTCGGCAGGCGGACACCTTTCGGCCCGCATGGCCTGCGCCGACGCGCCGATCGCGCCTGAGGTCGTCAGCCGGATCGTCCGCATCGTGCCGATCTCACCGCTCACCGATTTGCGCCCCCTGCGGGAAACCTCGATGAACGAAAAACTCGGGCTCGATGCCGCCGAAGCGCTTGCCGAAAGCCCGGCGCTTCTGGCGCGGCGTCCCGGTCCCGACGTTCACGTATGGGTCGGTGGTGCGGAACGGCCGGTCTTTCTCGATCAGGCGCGGCGGCTCGGCAATGCCTGGGCCTGCCCGGTCACGGTCGATCCGGGCAAGCATCATTTCGACGTGATCGAGGGGCTGGAGATAGCGGAGAGCCCGCTGATGTCGGCGTTGCTCGGCTAGCTGGCGAACCGCCGCTTCCATGTCGCAACCCGCTCGCCCGGCAGCGCTTCGGCCTCGTGAACCGCGCGGGCGATGGCGCGGGCAAGGCAGGCGGCGGCGGCATGTCCGATCAGAAACGGGTCGAGCGTCGGATCGGTGAGTTTCCGCGCGCCGGTCGCCGCCGCAAAGACCAGATCTCCATCGAAAGGCGTGTGCGACGGCACGATAGCGCGGGCCATGCCGTCATGGGCGGCGATCGCCATGCGCTGCGCCTGCGCCTGCGTCAACGCTGCATCGGTGGCAACGATGGCGATCGTCGTCGCCTCGCCCGCCCGTTTCATCAGGGGTGGCTCCAGCATGGGCACGAAACCGTCAGGCAGGCCGAGGCCGCCGAACTCGCCGTCGATCTCCCAAGGTGCGGCCCAGAAATGCGGAGCGTCGCCGACCGTGACCTTGCCGATGGCATTGACCGCAGCCAACGCGCCCACGGTGATGCCGCTGTCGAGCACTGCCGAGGCCGAACCAAGCCCGCCCTTGAGGTCATGCACCGTCGCCCCCGTACCCGCCCCTGCGGTACCAAGCGCAAAGCTCACGTCCGCCGCTTCAAGCGCGGCGCGTCCAAGCCGGCCATAGGGGTTTTCGCTCCACCTCTTGTCGCCGCCGTTCAGAAGATCGAAAAGAATCGCCCCCGGTACGATCGGTACGCGCTGATCGCCCACTGCAAAGCCGCGACCCATCGCCCGGAGCCGGTCCGTGACACCGGATGCCGCATCGAGGCCAAAGGCCGAACCGCCGGACAGCACCAGCGCATCGACCTCCTGAACCAGCTTGTCGGGCGCCAGAAGGTCGGTCTCGCGCGACCCCGGCGCGCCGCCCATGACGTGGACCGCGCTGACGAAGGGCCGGTCGCCCAAAAGCACGGTCGCGCCGCTGCGGATCGCGTGATCTTCGGCATTGCCGACGCGCAGGCCCGCGACGTCGGTGATGAGGTTCCTTGCACCCGGCCGCATCAGATGCGGCCCTTCTTCGCCGCCATGGCGGGATCGCCCGTGTTCCGCGCGCCGCCCGGCTCGATCAGCGGCACTTTCGCCTCCTGCGCGGCGTGCGGGCGGTGGCGAACACCCTTCTGCACCACGAACGACTCGCCCGGCCTCGGGACATGAATGGCCTCCTCCACGTCCAAAAGCGCCTCGCGCTCCATGACCGGGAAGAAATCGCCGGTATCGGGACGGTCGTGAAACGTGAACTCGCCCTGGAACGTCACCGCCATGATGTCGTCGCCATTGTCGTCGGCCACGACCTTCGGATTCCAGTGCATGTCGAACAACGCGAGCTTTTCGGCAAGATTGACGACTTTCATCTCCGACTGCCTTTCATCTTGGCTGAAATACCTCGGGGGTTTGGGGGCAGCGCCCCCAACGGTTCAGATGCAGCGTCCGCCATCCACCTCGAGCGCCACCCCGGTAATCATGGACGCCTCGTCCGAACAGAGGAACGCGGCGGCATTGCCCATGTCCTCGGGCGTCGAGAACCGCCCGATGGGAATGGTCGACAGAAACCTCGCCCGTATCTCAGGCGTATCCTCGCCCATGAAGCTTTTCAGAAGCGGCGTCTCGCCCGCCACCGGGCAAATCGCGTTGACCCGCACTCCGGCGGGCGCAAGTTCGACCGCCATCGCCTTCGTGGCGGTGATCATCCAGCCCTTCGAGGCGTTGTACCAGTTGAGCCGGGGCCGTGGCGACAGACCCGCCGTCGAGGCCACATTGAGGATCGCCCCCTTGCCTGCCGCCTTCATCGCCGGCACGAGCGCGCGGGCGGTCAGGTAGACCGACTTGCAGTTCACCGCCCAGATGCGGTCGAAGTCGGCCTCGCTCACATCTTCCAGGGGCGCGGGCAGATGGGTGATGCCGGCATTGTTGACCAGAATGTCGATATCGCCAAACCGCGCCGTCGCCTCGGCGATCATCGCAAGGACGCTTTCGGTATCGGCCACATCGACCGCCTGAGCGATGCCGCCGGTCTCTGTCGCGACGGCCTGCGCCGCATCGGCGTTGATGTCCGCCACCATCACGCGCGCGCCCTCGGCCGCGAATTTCCGGGCGATTCCGGCGCCGAAACCCGACCCGGCCCCGGTCACGATCGCCGTCTTGTCCTTCAGTCTCATTGCCTCACCCATGCCGTGCAGCCACCGTCTTCAGAACCGAAAAGCCATAGAGCGCCTCGAACCCCTTTTCGCGGCCATGCCCCGATTTGCCGACGCCGCCGAAGGGCAGTTCCACCCCGCCGCCCGCGCCATAGTTGTTCACGAAGACCTGCCCGGCGCGCAACCTTTTTGCCATCCGCATCTGGCGGGCGCCGTTCTCCGTCCAGACCGACGCGACAAGGCCATAGTCCGTGCCGTTGGCGATCGCGACGGCCTCTTCTTCGTCGTCGAACGGGATCACCACCTGCACGGGGCCGAAGATTTCGTCGCGGGCCAGGACGTGATCGGGGCGTATGCCGGCCAGCAGCACCGGCGCGACGTAATGCCCGCCGTCGGGGGCGTCGGCGCTGATCTCGCCCCGCCCCGCGACGGTAAGGCCATCCGCGATGGCAACGAAGCTTTCGACAATCTTCTTCTGTCCGGCCGAGATCAGGGGTCCGATGTCGAGGTCGTCGAGCGCCCGCCCGACGCGGAGCGCGCCATAGCGTTCGGCCATGCGCTCCACCACCTCGTCGTAGCGCGCCCGTTCAACAAGGATGCGCGACGAGGCCGAGCAGGTCTGCCCGGCATTCTGGATGCCGGCGTTGACCAGGAAGGGGAGCGCTGCGTCAAGATCGGCATCGGCGAAGACCGCCTGCGGCGACTTGCCGCCAAGTTCGAGCGTGACCGGCACGACGTTGCGCGCCGCGGCCGACTGGACAAGACTGCCGACCGCGACCGACCCCGTGAAGCTCAGATGATTTACGCCATGATGCCCGCTGAGTGCCGCGCCCGCCTCCTCGCCCAAGCCCGGTACGACGTTCAGCGCGCCGGCCGGCAGGCCCGCCTCGACCGCGATGCGGGCGAAGGCGAGCGCAGTCAGCGAAGCCTCCTCGGCAGGTTTCAGCACGCAGGCATTGCCCATCGCGAGCGCCGCCCCGATCGAGCGGCCGATGATCTGCATCGGGTAGTTCCAGGGCACGATATGGCCGGTGACGCCGTGCGCTTCTCGTAGCGTATAAACGGTGTAGCCGTCGAGATATGGGATCGTCTCGCCCATCACCTTGTCGGCGGCGCCGCCGTAGAACTCCATGTAGCGGGCCAGGGCCAGTGCGTCGGCGCGCGCCTGTTTCAGCGGCTTGCCCACGTCGAGCGATTCGAGCACGGCAAGATCGTCGGCGCGTTCCAGCACCATCTGGCCGATCCGTGTCAGCACCCGGCCCCGCTCGGTCGCGGTCAGGCGGCCCCACTCTCCCCGGCGGGCGGCGTGCGCCGCGGCAACCGCCTCGTCGACCTCGGCAGTGCCGCCGCGCGCGATCTGCCCGATTTCGGACCCCGTCGAGGGATCTTCCACAGCCAGGTGCGCGCCGCTTGCGCGCCAGCGTCCCGCGACCAGTATTTCCGTCGGGTCAAACCATATGCGGTCAATTCGCATGGGCGTGCTCCTTCCAATCGGCGGGAATGACCGGCGTCGCGGCGATGAGTTCTTGCGTATAGGGGTGTTCGGGTCCGGCGAACACCGCTTCGGTCTCTCCCGCCTCGACGATTTTGCCGGATCGCATCACCAGCACCCGGTCGGTGATCGAACGGACGACGGAAAGGTCGTGGCTGATGAAGAGATAGGCCATTCCGTGACTTTCCTGCAAACGGGCAAGCAGGTCGAGCACTTGCGCCCGGACGCGGACATCGAGGGCCGAGACGGCTTCGTCCAGAACGATCAGGTCGGGTCGGATGATCAAGGCGCGGGCTATGGCGATGCGCTGGCGCTGGCCGCCGGAAAATTCGTGGATGTACTTCTCCATGTCGGAAGCGTGGAGACCGACTTCCTCCAGCGCCGCCGCGACCCGTTCTCTCGCATCCCCTGGCCGCCCGGTCAGATGGAACGGTTCTGCCACCAGCCGTTCGACCCGGTGGCGGGGGTTGAAGCTGCCATAGGGATCCTGGAACACCACCTGCATCCGCGCACGCAGTTCGGCCGGCATCGTGTGACCGGCGGTCACCGCGGTGCCGCCGAGCCGGATCGCGCCGGCCTGGATCGGGTCGAGCCCGAGGACGGCACGGGTCAGCGTGGACTTGCCGCAGCCGCTTTCGCCCACCAGGCCGACGCTTTCACCGACCCGCATCGTCAGGCTGACGCCATCCACCGCGCGCAGGCGCGGGTGGGGGGCGAACGCGGAAGGGCGGGGCAGGACATATTCGCGGACCACATTTTCAACGGAGAGCAGTGGCTCGGGCCGGGTCTGCGGTTTGCGCGCGGGCCGATGATCGGACGCGGCGAAAAGCCGGCGTGTGTAGTCGTGACCCCGGGTGCGGAAGAGGGCTTCGGTCTCTCCCTGTTCCACGATCCTGCCCTTTTGCATGACGGCCGTATGGGTCGTCCGGCCGGCGACAACGGCAAGATCGTGGGTGATGAGCATCAGCGCCATGTCCTCGTCCGCGGTCAGACCTTCCAGGAGGTCGAGGATCTGCGCCTGTGTGGTCACGTCAAGCGCGGTGGTCGGCTCGTCGGCGATGAGCAGTTTCGGGCGAAGTGCAATGGCCATCGCGATCGCAACACGCTGGCGCTGGCCGCCGGACAGTTCGTGTGGGTATCGGGACAGCGGGAAACGATCTTCGGGCAGGCCGACGCGCGCGAGTTTCTCGACGGCGACCGCGCGAGCCTCGGCGCGGGAGGCGGCGCGGTGGATCAGAAGCGTCTCGGCCACTTGGTCGCCGATGGTCTTCATCGGGTTGAGCGCGGTCATCGGCTCCTGGAAGATCATGCCGATCTCGTCGCCGCGCAGTTTCGTCAAGTCGCGTTCGGCCATGCTCAGAAGGTTTCCGCCGAGGAACCGCGCCTCGCCGGACGTCATGGCGCCGTGCGGCGCGAGACCCATGAGCGCCAGCGCGGTCATCGACTTGCCCGACCCGCTTTCGCCGACGAGCCCGAAGGTCTCGCCCGGTGCGATGTCGAAAGACACGTCCGAAAGGATCGGTATGTCGTTGATGGAAAGCGACAGGTTCCTGACCGACAGTAGCGTCATGCCACGCGCCTCAGCCTTGGATCGAGCCGGTCGCGAAGACCGTCGCCAAGAAGGTTGAGGCCGAGGACGGTGAGGACGATGGCAAGGCCGGGAAAGATCGCGACGTGCGGCGCGAGCGTCACCATCGTCTGCGCCTCGGCCAGCATCCGGCCCCAGGACGCGGTGGGCGGCTGCGCGCCGAGGCCGACATAGGAAAGCCCCGCCTCGGCAAGAATGCCGAGCGAGAACTGGATCGTGCCCTGAACGATCAGGAGGTTGGCGATGTTTGGCAGGATATGTTCGACCGAGATGCGGGCTCGGCCCTTGCCTGCGACCTCGGCGGCGCGGATGAAGTCGAGCGTCCAGAGCGACAATGCGCCGCCGCGCGTCACCCGGGCGAAGACCGGAATGTTGAAGATGCCGATGGCGAGGATCGCGTTGAGGGCCGAAGGGCCAAAGACCGCCGTGATCAGGATCGCGATGACGAGCGACGGGAAGGCGAATATGAGGTCGTTTCCGCGCATCACGATCTCATCGACCAGACTTCCCCGCCGGGCGGAGGCAAGCAATCCGAGCGGCACCCCGAGACCCATGCCGATGCCGACCGCAACGAGCGCAACGGCAATGGATGTCTGCGCCCCCGCCATCAGCATGGAGCCGATGTCGCGGCCGAAATGGTCCGTGCCGAACCAGTGGCCCGAGGACGGCGCCTGCAACTTTTCGGCGATGGAGAGCGCCGCCACGTCATAGGGCGTCCAGACCAGCGAGATCGCGGCGGCGAGAAGCGCGGTCAGCGAAAGCGCCGCACCGAGGGCGAAGGAAAGCTTCATGCCCGTTTTCTCAGCCGCGGGTCGACCGCGGCATAGGCGAGATCGACGACGAAGGTCACGACGATGACGGCGAAGACGAGGATCATCACGACGCTTTCAACGACGATCAGGTCGCGCTGCGTGATGGCCTGGAAGATCAGCCGGCCAAGCCCCGGCAGGTAAAAGACGTTCTCGATGATGATGGCTCCGGCCAGGAGGAACGAGAACTGCATGCCGAGGATGGTCAGAACCGGAATCATCGCATTGCGAAGCGCGTGGCGAAGGATCGTCTGGCCACGCGTCAGCCCCTTGGCGCGGGCGGTGCGGATATAGTCCTGATCCAGAGTCTCGATTAGCGATGAGCGCAGCACGCGGGCAAGAATCGCCGCTTGCGGCAGAGCCAGCGCGACCGCCGGAAGCGTCAGCGCCCGAAGCCCGGTGCCGATGCCAGCGCCCCAGCCGGGGAAGCCGCCCGCCGGAAAAAGCCGCCAATGCAGCGCGAAGGTAAGCACGAGAAGCATGGCGAACCAGAAATTCGGCAACGCGATGCCGATCTGGGTCGCCCCCATGACCGCCGCATCGGCTGCGCGGCCCCTTCGAGCGGCGGCAGCAAGTCCGGCCGGAACCGCGATGACGACCGCCAGCGCCAGCGCGTAAAGCGCCAGCGGCAGCGAAACGACAAGGCGCTGCGCGACGAGTTCGGCGACGGGCACCTTGTAGGTATAGGACTGGCCGAAATCGCCAGTCACCATACCGCCGATCCACTGCAGATAGCGAATGGGCGCCGCCTCGTTCAGCCCCAGCCGTTCCCGCAAGGCCGCGACGGTGTCTTCGCTGGCGTTGAGGCCCAGCATGTAAGAGGCCGGATCGCCGGGGACGATCTCGATCACCGCAAAGATCACCAGGCTCGCGACCAGGAGGCTGAGCGCGAGCGAGATCAGGCGTTTGAGGAGATAGCGTTGCATGCCGCGGCCCCTTCCTTGGCGCCGAGGCTAGGGGGAAGCCGGGCGGCGGTCTAGGGGACTCTGTGCGTTCGGGGGCGGATGCGAAGCGTAGGGTTCGCGTAGTTCTTCTGTAGCTACAGCGTCGCTACAGGCGCGAAGCGCGTGAGGGCGTTCGGATGCTGACCGGAACCGCGCGCCGGCGATTGTCGGCCTCGGGGTCGAGGCCCGGGATCGGGTCCTGGGCTGAGGCGGGGTGAACCCTGTGCTGCGGGGATGAGAGAGGTTGGCGGAGGCGTCGTTCGCTCATCCCGACGGAGCCGCAAGTCTCGGAGCTGCGTTGGTCCGGTTTGAGGCCATTTTGCAGAAATCTTCAGGACGGACGAGCGTCGGCTCATCCTGTGCACGTTCAGTCGAATGATGCCGAACGAGGCGCATCGAGCCGACGTTCAATGTGAATTCTCCCGCGGCGCAACCGGAGACACATGCCGACAGCAAATTTTCGAAACAAACACTTAATGGCCTGTCCCGACCATTGAACGAGTTCGGTGAGATGGACCAGATAGAGTCAGTCGATTGAGAGATCGAAAATCGCCGTTGCAATTGGGCTGTAAACGACGCCCCAAAAAACCCTTACAGCAAATGCCGATGCAAACCCCAAAACGACCAACTGCGGGATTCTCCCGGACGTCTCGCCTTGAGCAACTCCGCACAACCGAAACGGCAGAAGGAGAAAGACCATGTAAATGGCGATGAGGTAGCAGGTCACGGCAAGGGCCCCGACCACCGACCATGAAGCGAGCGCACTGGTCACGCTTCCGGTGAAAACCAAGCCTTCCGTAAGTCCCATGCCTATCGTGATCCAAGCCAATTCGTGAAGCAGGCAACCCATCCGCCGGTGAAAGCTCCAGATCACGATTGCAAGGGGTATGTAGTCCCCTTGCGCGAGAACGAACGACGAAAAGGTGTCCGCATGAACTCCGCCAATACCGCTACCGTCCACGGTCAGACTCAATTCGACCGACATGCCCAATATCCAGGACAGACCGAGGAACGGAAGTAACCGGGCTTTGCCCTGCCCGGACTCCGGCGTCGTAAAAAGACCCCCAGCGAGGAGCAGCAACAAGGGGTATTGCAGCCACGCGAACGGGCTTTTGGGCCCTTCGTCGAACTCTCCAATACCAGCCAGCACAAGCGCCCCGCAAACAATGGTGCCCGTCAAAAGCGGGAACAGTTGTCGTCTCACCATGGCTCAGCTTCTTTTCTTTGCTGATCAGACACACTTCTGCCCCGGCTCACGCGCTTTTTGACGGAGACAGGATTGGTCGGGCTTCTTGCTCCTGCACATTCCGGATCGTTGCTTCAGTGCTCTCCATCCAAATCCGAAAACGTCTGAGTCTCGCGCGAGACTACGACCGTTTGTCAACCGACCTGAAGCAGTCATTGACGCAAATGCGGCGAATGCGCCCTTTGTCCCCCACAGCACACCAACGCGAATTCGAGACAAGGCATCCCAACCTCGCCATCATTGCCGCCGCCTCCTGCCGCTCAAGGTCTTCTCGCGGACGTCGCTTTCCCGCTAGCCACCCCGCGACCCGGCCGCTAGAAACGCTCCGGGGGTCCGAGGAAGGGCGGCGGCGCGGGGGCCTTGACTCCGACGCTCGCAAGGCGGTCCAACGCAGTCCTGTACGTCGGGATCGTTCGGGGTTCCGCCGCGAGGATCGAACCCCGTCGAGTAAGGTCTGGCCCATGGAGCGTTCACCGCGATACCGGATTGATCAGGGTAGGGCGTCGCTGCCTTTCTCCGCGTCCGAATACGATCTGCGGATCGGCGGTCTGCGCGCGATCATGGACGCGACCGGCGTCGAGACGACGGTGCTCACGTCGATGCACGGTATCGCATATTATTCGGGCTTTCTTCGCGGCCTCCACGCGCCACCCTCGGCGCTGGTCGTGACCGCGAGCGAGGATGTGACGATCTCGGCCGGCGCAGGCACGAACCGGCGATGGCCCGGGGGTCACGGCGAAGACCTCTGCTACGACGAGGCAGAGCGCGATGGTTTCTGGCGTGCGATCCTGTCGGTGACGCGGCCGGGCCGGGTCGTCGGCTATGAGGGCGATGACCTGCCGGACGCGCACCTCGACCGGCTGAAGGCCATTCTCGACCCGGCGGGACTGGTCGATGTCGCGCCCGCCACGGCGAGGCAGAGGATGCGCAGATCCGTCGCCGAGATCGCGCTGATCCGGCGGGTCGGCAAGGTCGCCGATGCCGGCGCCCGCGCGATCCGCGATGCCGTGAAGGCAGGCGTGCGCGAGAGCGACGTGGCGGCGGCGGGGCGCGACGCGATGGAGAGCGAGACCGCAAGATCCGTCCCGGCCGCCGAGTGTCAGGACAGCCGGGTCTGGTTCCGGTCCGGCCCCAACACCGCCGCGGCTCGGGAGCCTGCCGGTGCGCGGAAGCTGCAGGCCGGCGACATCCTGTCGCTGGGCGTGGCCCCGGTGATCGCGGGCTACTGCGCGGCGCTCGAACGCACGATGTTCCTGGGCGAAGTCGATGCCGCCTCGCTGAAGATATGGCAGGCGACCGTCGCGGCGCATGAATTGGCGATGGCTCTTCCCAAGCCGGGCATCCGCCTTGCCGAGGTTGCAGCGACGATCGACGGTTTCCTTGAGGACCGCGGGCTGGGGCAGTACCGGACCGGGGCGCCGCCCGGCCAAGATTGCCGGTGCGAACCGGCGCTGGATCCGGGCGAGTACACCGACACGATGCTTGAGCCCGGCATGGTGATCGCGGTGACGACGGGGCTGACCGTTCCGGACGGTCGGCCGGGGGCGGGCGGGTACCGGGCGCGCGACATCCTCGTCATCACCGGGAACGGAAACAAACAGATCACGAAGCTTCCCCGTGGAACTGAATTCAATCTGATCGGTTGATCCTTGCCGCGGCCTTCGGTGGCGGCTGAATCGCAACACATTCGGCTGCCGCGCGAACGTCGCCGTTGGCAGGCGGCGGCACGGCTGATAGGTGCAGGAAAGATGAGATTCTTGTTGGGGGAAGATTCAGTGAGCACGATCGTTTTGTCGCGGCGCGGTTTCGGGTCGCTGGCGCTGATGGGTGCGCTTTCGGCCTGCGCCCGCAATCCCAATGTGGTGGAGGTCGTGACGCCCGGACAGGGCGACTTCATCGACGGCTATGGTCCGGTCGTGGATGGCGAATACACCATACCCGGGGTTCCCGATCAGTATCTCGAAGGCGTGAACCGCCGGACCGAGGTCGCCTATACCGGTTTTCAGGGGCCGGGGGTGATCGAGGTCGATCCGCACGCCAAGTTTCTTTACCTCGTGCAGCGCGACGGAACGGCGATCCGCTATCCGATCGCGGTGGGTCGCGCCGGCAAGACCTTGCGCCGGCCGACGGTCATCCGCCGCAAGGAGGCGTGGCCGGGCTGGCAGCCGACGGCCAACATGCTGCGCCGCGAGCCCGAGGTCTATGGCCCCTTTGCCGGCGGCGTGCCGGGCGGTCTGGCAAGCCCCCTTGGGGCACGGGCGCTCTATCTCTATTCGGGGTCGCGCGACACGTACTACCGCATTCATGGCACAAACGATCTTGGCTCGATCGGCAATTCCGGTTCCGCCGGCTGCATCCGGCTTTTCAACCAGGATGCCATCGACCTGTTCAATCGCGTGGAACTCGGCACCCCCGTCGTGATCCGCACCTACGAGCAGTCGGTGCAGATCGAGGGCGAGGAAATGGCCAATCGCGGTGTCGAGCTGCCGCCGACCATCGTTTCTCCGGAATCGATCTACGGCGCGGTCGAGGACGGCACGGTCTAGAGCCGGATCACATAGTCCTTCCGCGTCGTTTCAAGCACTTCCCAGGTGCCGGTAAAACCGGGCCGAAGGATGAAGCTGTCACCGGGGCCGAGCCTGTGTTCGGTCCCGGTTTCGTCGGTGATGACGGACCGGCCCGCGAGGATGCGGCAATACTCCCATTCATCGTAGGAGATGCGCCACTTGCCGGGCGTGGATTCCCAGATGCCGCAGTAAAGGCCGTCGCGCTCTTCGACGTTCCATGTCGTGAATCGCGGCTTGCCGGAGATCACCTTTTCCGGCGCAGGGCGATCATGTTCGGGTTCGGCGGCAGAGGGCGTGAGGCGGAGGAGGCGGGGCATGGCTGTTCCCAGGTTGGTCATGGCCGCCCAGACTTATACCTTTGCCGGCGATACGGCCAGTATCCGCGATCTTGATCGGGATCAACGACATCCGCCGTGGCGTCATTCAGAATTGAGCGGTTCTTTCGGGAGTTCGGCAAAATGGCACACGCGGTTGCGCGGCCCGATGACGTTCGCACGGTCGGACTCATCTCCTACCTTCTTTTTGCCTTTGGCATGGCTTGGGGTCTTATCGCGCTATGGCTTTGGATACCCGAGACGCTCACGCGGGTCGTCGGACCGCTTAGCGGACACAACCCGCTTTTCATCCTTGCCGTCTATGCACCCGCAATATCGGCCATCCTCCACGTCCTCATGAACGGCGGCGTTTCGGGCCTCGGCCGCTTTCTCGGCCGGCTCGGCCGGTGGCGCTGCAATCCTGCCTGGTACGCGGTGCTCCTGCTTGGCATTCCGGCGATCTACTATGCCGGCGCATTCGTGAAGGGGGGCGCGGGCGCTTTCGGCATGCCGTTCGACAGCATCGGCGCGGCGTTCTCGGCATTCGCTCTCGCGGCGGTCATCGGTCCTGTCGAAGAGTTCGGCTGGCGAGGCATGGCGCTGCCGGTGCTTCAAAGATTGATGGCGCCGATCTGGGCGGGGCTTGTTCTGGGCGCCATCTGGGGGCTATGGCATCTGCCGGCCTTCTGGATTGCCGGCACGCCGCAAAGCGCCTGGGATTTCTCACCCTTTCTTTTGGGGTCCGTTGCGGTCAGCGTGGTCGTCACGCCGATGTTCAACGACAGCCGGGGCAGCATCCTTCTGCCCGCGCTCTTCCACTGGCAGCTCAACAACCCGATCTTCCCGGACGCTCAGCCGTATGACACGCCGCTTTTCGTCGTGCTGGCCGTGGCGGTCGTCTGGCTCAATCGCGACAAGATGTTTCGCCGCGACGGCGCCGTGACCCGCGTGATCCCCGAGCGCGGGTAATCGCGATCACCACCGACATGCTCACTCAACCCAGTGCACCTTTGTCAGGTCATTCGCCTGGGTCGGCGAGTTTTCCCACAGCCCCTCGATCTTTGCGTTCGCCACGCCGGTCTTGGCAAGCTGGAAGAGGTAGGCGTTCACGTAGTCCTTGGCGATCATCTCCTGCGCTTCCTTCAGGATGGCGGAGCGGCCCTCTGGGTCGGTGGTGAGGGTCAGCTTGTCCATCAGCGCGACGAATTCCGGCTTGCCGTACTGGAAGTAGTAGTCGGGACGGGCGTAGATGTTGATGTCCATCGGCTCGGTGTGGCTGACGATGGTCAGATCGAAATCCTTGCCTTTGAAAACCTGTTCCAGCCATTGGGCCCATTCGAGGTTGGTGATCTCGGTCTGGATGCCCACGGCGGCGAGTTGCGATGCGATGATCTCGCCGCCGCGCCGGGCGTAGGTGGGGGGCGGCAATGCGAGGCGGAGTTTCAGGTCCGACACCCCGGCCTCGGCCAGAAGCGCCTTCGACTTCTCGGGGTCGTAGTCCGACATGCCCGTCAGGTCGACATAGTCGGGGTTGTGCGGCGCGAAATGGGTGCCGATGGGTGTGCCGTAGCCGAACATCGCGCCGTCGATGATTTCCTGGCGGTTGATCGCATGGGCGATGGCCTCGCGGACGCGCACGTCGTCCAGGGGCGGCTGCTTGTTGTTCATGGCGAGGATCGTCTCGCCCTCGGTCGAGCCGACGATGACCTTGAAGCGCGGATCGGCCTCGAGTTGGGGCAGGGTCTCGGGCGCGGGGAAGTTCGGGAAGGCGTCGATGTCGCCCGCCATCATCGCGGCGAAGGCGGCCGTCGGATCGGCGATGATGCGGAAGGTCGCCTTGGAAAGCGCCACCGGTTCGCCCCAGTAGCCGTCATAGCGTTCGATGTCGATACGGTCGCCCTGCACCCAGCCCGCGAACTTGAAGGGGCCGGTGCCGACCGGGTTGGTCGCGTCGGTCTCGATCGATTCAGGCGCCACGATCACCGCATCGCCCCAGGCCATGTTGAACGGAAAGTTCCCGTCGGGCGCGCTGAGCGTGACCTTGACGGTCAGCGGATCGACGGCCTCGACGGCCTCGATCCCGGCAAAGAGCGCCTTCTGCGCGTTGGCGCTGTCCTCGGCGCGGGCGCGGTCGAGCGTGAACTTGACGTCCTCGGCGTCCATCGTGGTGCCGTCGTGGAAGGTCACGCCCTCATGCAGGTGGAAGGTATAGGCCTTGCCGTCCTCGGCGACCTCCCAGCTTTCGGCGAGGGCGGGCTGGATCGAGCCGTCCGGGCCGAACCGGGTCAGCCCTTCGAAGATGTTGGCGTAAACGACCTCGTCGATTGCCGCGGCGGCGCCCGCGGTGGGGTCAAGGTTCGGCGGTTCAAGAACCATGCCGATGGTGATCGTGTCCTGGGCGGCAAGGGCTGTGCCGGTCATGAGCGCCAGGGCGGCGGCTGCGGTGGTCAGGCGGTCGAGCATCTCAGGTTCTCCCCATTGCCGCCCCGCGCGGCGCGGGCGGTGTGACCGGGGCATCTTTGGCCGGTTTTGCGCGGCGATCAAGAGCAACGGCAAGGCGTGGGGGCGCTGCCCCCACACCCCCGAGGTACTTTTCCCAAGATGAAATCAGGGTGCGAGGAGCTCGGCGAGCACCAGCGCCATCACCTTGGCGCTGTCCTCCATGTCCTCAACCCCGATCCATTCGTCGGGCTGGTGCGCGAGGTCGAGAATGCCCGGCCCGTAGGCGATGCAGTTCTTCAGTCGTCCGATCCGGTCGATATGCTTCTGATCGTAGGTGCCCGGCGAGACGACATAGGCGGCCTGCTGGTCCAGCACCTTCTCGATTGCGGCGGCGGTCGAGCGCACGATCGGCGCGTCCTTTTCGGTCATCGACGGGATGACCTCGAACAGATCGCGGATATCGTAGTCGAAATTCGGGCGCCCGGCCTTGATCTTCTCAAGCATCGCCGTCACCTCGCGCTTCACCTCGTCCAGATCCTCTTCGATCAGAAAGCGGCGGTCGATGGTGATGCGGCAGCGGTCGGCGACGCAGGGCGCGGGCGGGCCGGTATAGCCCTCGTCCTGTTCCTTTTCGCCGCCATGGATCGAGTTGATGTTGAGCGTGGATTGCTTCGCGCCTTCGGGTATCACCGGCATCGCGGTGCGTTTGGTGGCCAGAAGCGGGTAGAGCGTCGCCTCGATTGCCTCGAGCACGGCGCCCATGTGGCGGATCGCGCTGTCGCCGAGGAAGGGCATGGAGCCGTGGGCGATGCGGCCCTTCGTCTCGATCTCGGCCCACCAGACGCCTCTGTGGCCAAGGCAGATGCGGTCCTTGTGCAGGGGTTCGGGGATGATGACATGCTGCACGCGGTCGGGCGCGAACCAGCCCTGCCCGGCGAGATAGGCGACCCCGCCGTAGCCGCCGGTCTCCTCGTCGGCGGTCGCGCTGATCTCGATCGCGCCGCGAAAGTCGGGGCAGGCGGCGATGAAGGCTTCGGCCGCGATGATCGACGCGGCAAGTCCGCCCTTCATGTCGCACGAACCGCGGCCGTAGATGCGGTCGCCGTCGAGTTCGCCGGCAAACGGGTCGCGCGTCCAGCCGTGGCCGACCTCGACGACGTCGTGGTGGCCGTTGAAATGCACGCAGTCGCCGGGGGCGGTGCCTTCGCGGCGCGCGACGAGGTTCCAGCGCGGATAGCTTGCGCTGTCACCAGGTGTTCCTTCGGCCCGGATCAGTTCCACCTTGAAACCGCCCCGCCCGAGCCTGTCGGCGAGTAATTCGCAGATCTCGAGATAGTTCCGCCCCGGCGGGTTCAGCGTCGGGATGGCGATCAGATCCTGTGTCAGCCGGACAAGATCGTCCCGGCGGGCCGCGATTTCCGAATAGATGCGGGTCTGGAGATTGTCGGTCATGAGGCGAACCTAATCGCGCGCCCCGAGCGGCTGCAACGCCAAAAACTCCCGCGGCGCGATTGCTTGGTGACGCGCGCCGCGCTTTTTGCAATAAGATTTCGGTGCGGGGGGATGCAAACCGGCATCGGCCCTCCTATCATTGTAAAAGAGATTAACATCGGGGGAGTTCATGTCCGGTTTCGATACCCAGATCCTGGAAAGCCAAAAGCAGGTCGCCGAGACCCAGGCGAAGATTTCCGAACTGACCAGCCGGATCGCGACGGCGCGCGCCAAGCTGCAATCGGGCGACGACGCGTCGATCGACATCGAGAACGCCACGCTTGACGACGTGCACGCCCATGCCGAGATCATGAACGCCAACATCGCCGAGCTGATCATGGGGCTTGACGATGTGACGGCGGGATTTTCGCGGGATTTCGACGAGATGCGGTCGAAAACCGGCTGGGAGAGCTTTGTCGGCATCTTCGCCAAGGGCAGGTCCGAGGCGATGCGGCAGGAACGCCTGCGCGGCGCCTCGATCGACGACAAGCTGCAGGACCTGATCGGCAAGTCGGACGTGATCGTGAAGCTCCTGGAAGGCCAGCTTGCCGTTCTGAACCAGCACAAGGACAAGGTCGAGGCGAACCTGACCGAGACGCTTGCCGAACGCGAGATGACGGTGGGAGAGCTTGAGGGCCTGCGCCGCGACATTCAGGCGATGGACCCCGAGATCATCAAGGTCGAGAACGCGATCAGCGTCGAACAGGATGCCGCCAAGCGAACCAAGCTGGAAAGCGAACTGGCGGAACTGAACAAGCGCTACAACGCGATGGTGCAGGACGAGCAGGTGAAACTTGCCAAGTCCCAGACGCTGGAGCGCTATATCGAGAAGGGCAAGACCTGGGTCGACAGCCTGCAGAACCAGGCCGCGACCCAGATGGTGCTGATCAACAAGCTCCAGACAGATACCAAGCAGCGGGTCGTGCTTTACGACGCCCTGACGAAGTCGTTGAAGACCGCCCAGCAGCAGGACGTGGCCCACAAGATCAACGAGATCGGGGTCAAGACCGATCAGGAGGCGCAGGCGGCGATGGCCGGGATCGGGTCCGCGACCAACACCCGGATGGCCGAGATGCTGGAAGCGCATGAAGACCAGATGGTCTTTGCCCGCAAGGTGCTGGAGCAGAAGGCGAAGGCCGATGAGCGCTTCGCCCGGCGGTTCCAGGAGATCGTCGAGAAGCACGACAAGAACCTGTATGGTGGCTAGGTGCCAGATCTTGACCTGACCACCGACCACAGGGCGCTGGACGACGACCTCGCCGCGCGGCGCTATTTCGCGAAGTTCGAGCGGATCACGCGGCTTCTGACCGGCGTCGCCGAGGAGATGGAGAAGGATCGCGCGTTCTCGGCGATGGATGCCGATGTGCTCGAAACCTATGTCCGGGCGATTTCGGCGACGTTCAAGGCGCTCAGCCTGAAATATCTCGTCTCTGGCCGGCTGGACGGGATCGGGCAGAAGCACCTGACGATCGACCTGCATGAAAGCGGCTTTCCGATCTTTCAGGAGATCGTGACGATGGCCAATGATGCCGCGCAGGCGGCGCGGCATCTTGAGGGCATGCCCGAGGCCGACAGGCTGAAGGACGAGATGGTGCGCCAGATCGTCGGTGAAAGGGTTCTGCCGACGAAGCTGCAATACGCGTTGTCGCAGCGGCTTTACTATGAGGCGCTGACGCGCGGCGGCACCTTCTTCGGGCAGATGCATCCGCAGGCCGAGTTCATCGCCGATGTCTCGGGCGGACGGCGCGGTTTTCTTGTTCATTGGGGCGTGTATGACAGCCAGTTGAACGTGCCCGTCGTCTATCTGATGGAAGTCGTGGATTCGGGGCGCAAGGCGTTGCCGCTGGACGAGCGCCGCTGGCCAGCCGCGCAGGCGCATCTGATGGCGCAGTCGGTGGGCGGGCTGAAGCTGCTGACGATCGCAAAGGGCTTTGACACCGATTTCGATGATCTGCATCCGAAGCGGCTGCGCCGGCTGCATCTGGGTCCGATGTATTCGTCGGCCTTCACCCTGCAGACCGGACCGATCCGCGAGGTGCTGGACGAAGCGAAGTCGCCGGTCGGCGAGGATTGGGCGCTGGCCTGGACGATCGAGGAGCTGGAAAGCGAGCGGGTCGAGGTCGAGAAGGGATGGTTCTCGGATACCGAGCGGGAGGTTTTCCGGCTTGACCCGTTTTCCGGACGCGGCGCGGATACCGGGGCGACGCGGGTGACGCGAAGCCTGATCCTGCCGCAGCGCCCGTTCCAGGTTCTTGCGGAGAAGGATCCCGAGGGGTTCCGGTCGGTCCGCAAGTTCGTGGTCGGCAAGGAGGGCCGGGTGATGGTCTACGGGGGCTAGCCCCCGGGGGCTGCCTGCCCCCGGACCCCGGGAGGTATTTGGCCCAAGATGAAATGCAAAGGGTTGATTGAGACATGAGTGCTCCGCGCAACGAGATGGAACTGAAGGAAGATGATATCCGCGCGCATTACATGGCCGCGACGGAAATGCTGATGGGCGTCGACCATGCGCCGAGGCTGGCTGCGGCCAAGCTGACGGTGCAGCCGGTCGAGAAGTCGCCCGAGGTTTCGTCGATGCAGCGCCGGTTCCGGTCCACGACGCCCGGGCTGGTGACGCGGTCGATGGCGCGGACCGAGGGTGTGCGGCTGATCGACCGCATGGCCACCACCGACGAGGACGACCCGCTGACCTCGCCGCTGCAGGCCGCGACCGCGCATGCCCTGCGCCGCGCGCTCGCCATCGCCTTGACGATGGGCGACCTGTTCGCGGGCCAGACGGGACTCGTCGAGCTGAAGAAGGCCAATCTGGAGAACCGCCTGCCCGCCACGCGCGCCGCCGAATTCACCGAGCTTCTGGCGGCCGAGGCGCTGGTGACGTTGTCGGTCTTCGCCAATGCCACCGCCTTCCTCCTGGCCGAACACGCGACCGCCGTTTCGGTTGAGATCGGCGCAGTGGAAGAGGTGCTGACCGACAACGCGCAGCTGGCGCTGCACGGCGCGCTCTGGGAGCTGGATCAGGACATCGCCGTCTTTGCCAAGGATGAACCCACGCTGATCGCCACGGTTCTCGCCTATGCCGAGCAGCTGATGGAGAAGGTTCGCCTTCGTGCGGAATCGGCGCCGCGGCTGACCGCGTTCACCGGTGCGAACTACCGGGTCGAGGCCGACGACTTCCCGATCTCGGGGTTCGAGCCGGCGCGGAAGGCGCGCGGCTCGACGCTGATGATGACGTTCAAGAAGCCGAACGAGGTCGTGGGCAACCACATCGCCAAGTACCAGGCGATGCGGCTTGCGAAGATGCTCATGGCCTATGATTTCGACCGCAAGCTCAATCCCTTCGCCGAGCTTGGCGGGTTCATCTTCACCTTCATGGGCGACGGCAAACCGGGGACGGGCAAGACGACGCTCATACAGATGATGGCGGGGTTGCTCAACGATTACTGCAAGGTGGCGGGCTATCCGTTCCGCTACGCCAATCTCTCCATCGACAACGTGGACAGCTATCAGGGCAAGTCGGGGCAGAACGCCAAGGCCTTCATCACCAATGTGATGGACCCCGCCGTGATCGGCTTTGGCACGGTCGACGATATCGACCAGGTGGCGGGCAAGCGCGGCGACCGGCAGTCGAGCGCGGGGCAGCAGGAGATTACCGCCGTTCTGATGGAGGCTTTCGCGGGGGCCAATACCGTGGTGCGCGGGAACTGCACGTTCGGGATGTTCTCCAACTACCCGGAGAACGTGGACGATGCGCTGCGGCAAAGGGCGGGGGCGCGGTTCCTTGTCGATGGGCCGCAGACGCGGGAGGACTATATCGACATCCTCGCGCTGCTTCTCGGCAAGAACCACGCGATCCCTCTGGGGGACCATGAGCTTTATGCGGCGCAGGAGATCAGGCGCGCCGTGGCGGCCAGTTTCGAGGGGCATTCGCAGCCGCATGAGGACGGGCTGAAAGCGGTGTGGCGCGAGGTCGAGGGGCGGATCGGGGCCTTGGACACGATCGCCAAGCTCGGAGCGTATCTGAAGGCCATTCAGGAAGCCGATGAGCGGTTCACCGGCCGCGCGATCAAGAACATCACCGATGCGGTGAAGGTGCGGGCGATGGATTTCGAACTGCCGGATGAGTGGATGGAGGAACCGGAGCTGTTCCTCTTCAAGAGCTACGACGAGAAGAAGGCGATCATTTCTGACCTGCGCAAGCCGATCACGGTCGAGATGGTGGTGCAGGAGATCAACCGCTACGCGGATTCGGAATTCCGCTATGCCGACAAGTCGGACGAGGTCGCCATCGAGAACGCGGTGCGCGAGATGGGCCGGATGGAGGAGGCCAAAAGGCGGTATCTGGAGGGGAAGGGGTGAGTACGCCACTTGAGAAGAGCGCCGATACCTCTCAGGGCTGGATCAGCCACTATGAACGAGTGCGCCGATGGCAAGACCGGGCAGTTCGCCATGCAAAAGGTCCCCTCAATGTAGCTAACGATGAGGCGGTAGATTTTGTACTCGCATACTTTTTATGGGCGCATTCCCTTCGTGAATGGCTAGTTGAAACGGGCGCAGCACAGAAGGTCGTTCTAGATCAGTTGCTTTCAGAACGTGCAGAATGGCCCATGTGTCGCGACCTAGCAAACCGTTCGAGACACTATCAATTGAAGCACTCCCCGACAGATGAGAATTGGCTTCTAGCTAGGCGTATCGACCTCAATGCAATGCTCGCAGGCAGCAGTGAGCATCAGTTTTGGTATGTATTGCATGCTGGGCAATACATGGAAATTCCAGATTGCGTGAATGCTATCGCTCAGATGTGGGAGAACATTCTAGATCAGTTGGGACTAAAAAGAGGCGGTCACGATTAATGAAACGCCTCATCGAAAAGGGTCTGATGTTCGGCAATCTCGTGCCCGTCGAGAGCCCGGCGCTGGTCGAGCGCTATAACCGGGCGCTGAAGGCCTTGACGGGCAAGGAGACCAAGCTTGCCGATTTCCATATCGACATTTCGGGCTATTCCCCCGAGATCGGCGATGAGCTTGGCGATCACCTCTATCTCAACCCCAATGGCTGCAACCGGCAGTTCATCCTCCTGACGACCGACCAGAAGAACGCGCCGCTGCTGAATGCCAAGTTCTCCACCTCGCGCGGCATCCTTACCAGGTTCATCGAGGAGAACGAGGCGCAGTTGTTCACCCTGACCGCGCGGGATGCTGTGGCGGGGGAGCTGGAGAACACGGTTTTCGACCTCGCCTCGCCGGCGCGGCTTTTCGATATCCGCAGGGTGACGGTGGTGGCAGACACCACGGGCAACCATGTCGCCGAAGGGCAGAAGCTTGCCGGTCTCATCGAACGGTTCCGCAGCGAAGAGGACGGCTGGTGGGACGATGTTCTCATCGCCGATATGATCACGCTGGCGGCAAAGACCGGAGACGTGACGCGCAATCCGATCACGCTGAAGGCCACGAGTTTCGATCAGGGCAACTTCTGGACCGCGCATTTCGGCGGGCTCTACATCTTCCGCGACGTGCAGCATCCGGCCGCGATCTCGGTCGGGCCGAAAGAGGCGATGGGGGCATTGCCGATCCGTTATGTCTTCGATCTTGCCGACCGCAACCAGATCGCGAAATTCCTTGAGATCAACGATCTGGTCGAGCCAATCGTCAACGCCCAGGGCGCGGACGCCGCCGCGATCCTGCGCCAGAAGATGGATTTCGTCGTCGTCGCCGCCGCTGCCGGGCTGGGGCTTGATATCGGCCACGGCTCCCGGCGCGATCTCCGCCATGCGGCGACCGCGCTCGGCGACCGGTTGCCGGAAGAGTTCAAGGGGCTTGCGGCCCTTCTCAGATGGGTCGAGACCGGCGGGCAATGGCCGCGCATCACCTCGACCCATCCGTCCTATTTCTATACGCTCCGCGCCAGGCCGCATGCCGACCGCGATCTTGTGAACATGCTCCTCAGCGAACTGTCGCCGCTGGACGTCCGCCAGCTTTTCATCTGCCACAAGGAGCTATTCTATCACCTCTACCGCGACTGGCCCGAGGCGAAGAAGGCCTTCGTCGCCGACTATCTTGAACGGGAATACCAGATCGACAAGGCCGGGACGCGGCGCGCGCTTTTCGGGCCGGAACTTGACATGGACGGCGTCGCGGCGCCGCGCCTCGACTGGCAGATCGACGGGCGCAAGGATATTGTCGACATTGTCGGCCCCTGGGGCGCCGTGAGAAGGAAGCGCAGATGATCGCCTTGATCCGCCTGGCCGTGTTCGGCTTCATCGGCCTGTCGGTCGTATATTTCGTGGTGTCGATCTATTCCCGGTCGGTCCGGCGCGAGAAGCTGGAAAAACGCTGGGATGCCGAACACGGTGAAACGGCGGACGAAGCCGCGCGGACGGCCTATATCGAGACCGGCATGCGCGAATATGAACACGGGCTGCGCAAGAAGCTGATCTGGCTCGTCTATGTCATCCCGATGGTCATCATCGCGGCGACAGTCTATCTGGTGAACTACCAATAGGAGATTTGCGATGGCGGGCTATGGCTGGTGGATTTTCTGGATCGTCCTCGCGGTCGTCGTCGCGGCCGTCCTGCATTTCGTGTTTCCAAAGGGCAGCAAGGGACGCAGGAACCTGAAATGGACGTTCCGCGTCCTTGCCCTCATCATGATCGGCGCATTCCTGCACTACAGCTTGCCGCAGCATGACATCGTGCGCATCGTGAACACGTATCAGGAGCGTCAGGACCTGAACGACTGGACGCGTATCTTCTGGTCGAGCCCGGACGACCAGTCCGGCGGACTGATCAACCGTGACGTGCAGTTCATCCAGGCGGTAAAGGCCAACGGCAAGCCGATGGTCTACCGCAACGAGGATACGAGCTGGTCCTGGCCGCCCTATTTCAAGTTCGACACCGCCAACCTGCAGACCGAGGCGGAGGATGTTAAATCCACCTCCGCGGCCCCGCAATGGGTGTCGATCACCCACTACGGCTGGCGCATCGTCTATCTGTCCACATTTCCGAACGCCATCGCGATCAAGCCGGTTTCGGGACCCGATGCGACGGTCATTCCGTGGTTCAACATCGTCTTCTTCCTCGTCCTCCTGTTCGTGATCATCATGGTCCGGCGCATGTGGCTCCAGTTCCGCGAACGGTCCATCGATCCGGTCCTCGATGACGTGGGCGAAGCATGGGACAGCGTCGACGAGCGCGCGGATGAAGTGGCAGAGCGGGCGCGCGGATTTTTCGGCAAGCTCAAGAGTTGGCTCAAGAAGTGGACCGGCGTGCCGCGCGCGTGATCCCGAAGTAGTTTTGACTCAACGGTCAAAAGTTGCATTGCGGAGACAGGCGACAACCGGTAGCTTCCCGCGTTATGATCCCATAGTGCCATCGACAGGAAACCCCGATGTCCAGCAAGGGGGCCGATCAGGTCCATGCCATCCCCAATGCCTGGCGGAACGCGGGCGTTCCCCTGGACACAAGCTGGTTCGAGCAGATCGCGGTCAACACGCCCGCCGCCGAACGGCGTGCGGCGACGCTGACCACGCGGCGCACGGTCAAGAAGGAATGGCAGGCGGCGTGGCTCGTCAACGCGATCCGCTGCATCGACCTTACGACCCTTGCGGGTGACGATACCGACGACCGGGTGCGGCGGCTTTGCGCCAAGGCGCGGCTTCCGCTGGCGGATCACATCATGGATGGGCTCGGCCTCTCCACGCTGCACACCGGCGCTGTCTGCGTCTATCCGACCATGGTCTCAGCCGCCGTCAAGGCGCTGGCCGGAACCGGCATTCCCGTCGCGTCGGTTGCCACCGGCTTTCCTGCGGGGCTGATGCCGCTCAACCTGCGGCTGGCCGAGATTCTCTATGCCGTCGATCAGGGCGCGGATGAGATCGACATAGTCATCACCCGCGCCCATGTGCTCGATGGCAACTGGTCCGCGCTTTACGATGAGGTGGCGGCGATGCGCGAAGCCTGCGGCGCGGCGCATATGAAGGCGATCCTCGCGACCGGCGATCTGAAAACGCTGCGCAACGTCTACAAAGCCTCGATGGTCGCGATGCAGGCGGGGGCGGATTTCATCAAGACATCCACCGGCAAGGAGGGTGTGAACGCAACGCTGCCGGTCAGCCTCGTCATGGTCCGGGCGCTCAGGGATTATGGCGAGCGGACCGGCTTCCGGGTCGGTTTCAAGCCTGCCGGGGGGTTGAAGACGGCGAAAGACGCGACCGCATGGCAGATCCTGATGAAAGAGGAACTGGGCGACGACTGGCTTCGCCCCGATCTTCTGCGCCTCGGCGCCTCGTCGATGCTTGCCGATATCGAGCGTCAGCTCGACCACCATGTCACGGGGCGCTACGCCGCGTCCTCGCGCCATGCCATAGCCTGAGGACAACATGCCAAGCGTGACCGAGATACTGGAGACGATGGACTACGGGCCGGCCCCGGAGGCTTCGGGCGAGGTGAGAGCCTGGCTGAAGGCGCGGGGGACGTTCGGTCACTACATAGACGGCGCATTCACCAAGCCCGGCAAGACCTTTGTCGCCGCCGATCCCTCGACCGGAGAACCGCTTGCGAAGGTTGCCGAAGGCACGCCTTCGGATGTGGGCAACGCGGTCAAGGCCGCACGGGCGGCGTTCTCGACGTGGTCGCGGCTTTCGGGCCACGAGCGCGCCAGATGGCTCTATGCGATTGCGCGCAACATCCAGAAGCGCGAGCGGTTCCTTGCGGTGCTGGAGGCGCTCGACAACGGCAAACCGATCCGCGAGACGCGCGACATCGACGTGCCGCTGGTGGCGCGGCATTTCTACCACCACGCCGGCTGGGCCGAGATGCTGGAGGATGAATTTCCAGGCGCGAAGCCGGTCGGTGTCTGCGGCCAGATCATCCCGTGGAACTTTCCGCTCCTGATGCTGTCGTGGAAGATCGCGCCGGCGCTGGCCGCCGGCAACACGGTCGTGCTGAAACCGGCCGAGTACACCCCGCTGACGGCGCTCGCCTTTGCCGAAATCTGCTCCGAGATCGGGCTGCCGAAAGGCGTCGTCAATATCGTCACCGGCGACGGCGAGACCGGGGCCGCGCTGGTCGCGTCCGATGTCGACAAGATCGCCTTCACCGGCTCGACCGAGGTTGGCCGGGCGATCCGGCGGGCGACGGCGGGCACCGGTAAGAAACTGACGCTGGAACTGGGCGGCAAGTCGCCCTTCGTGGTTTTCTCCGATGCCGATATCGACGGCGCCGTGGAGGGGGTCGTCGATGCGATCTGGTTCAACCAGGGCCAGGTCTGCTGCGCTGGTTCCCGAATCCTGGTGCAAGAGGCGGTGGCCGGGACGTTCACCAAGCGCCTCAAGGCGCGTCTCGCAAAGCTCCGCGTCGGCGATCCGCTGGACAAGTCCACCGATGTCGGTGCGATCGTCGATCCGATCCAGCTTTCCAGCATCCGCAGCCTTGTTGCCCAAGGCGAGGCCGGGGGCGCGGTGCTGCATCAGGCCGAATGCCAGTTGCCCGCGCGCGGCTCATTCTTCGCGCCGGGTTTCTTCACCAACGTCCATCCCGCCAACATCGTCTCGGAGGTCGAGATCTTCGGCCCCGTCGCCACGCTCACCACCTTCCGCACGCCGGACGAGGCGGTGGAACTGGCCAACAACACCCGCTACGGCCTTGCCGCATCGATCTGGTCGGAGAACATCAATCTTGCGCTCGACGTCGCGTCACGGGTCAAGGCGGGTATCGTCTGGGTGAACTCGACCAACATCTTCGACGCGGGCGCGGGCTTTGGCGGCTACCGCGAAAGCGGGTTCGGCCGCGAAGGCGGGCGCGAAGGGATGCGCGAGTATCTTTCGGAACCATCCCCGAGGGCGAAGCCCGAGACGGAAGTGGCGCGGCTCGGTGCCGCGCCGGTTCCGGGCCGGCCGTCGAAGGGCCGTGCTGCCCCGATCGACCGGACGGCCAAGATGTATGTCGGCGGCGCGCAGAAGCGGCCCGATGGCGGCTACAGCTACGCGGTCATGGGGAAATCTGGTGAAATCGGCCTTGCCGGGCTTGGCAACCGCAAGGACATCCGCAATGCCGTCGAGGCGGCCCACAAGGCGACCGGATGGGGCAAGGCCACGGGCCACAACCGGGCGCAGGTGCTCTACTACCTCGCCGAGAACCTTTCGGCGCGGGAGGCGGAGTTCACCGCGCGGCTGAAGTCCGCCGGCACCCCCAAACCGGCCGAGGAGGTCGCCACCGCGATCCGCCGCGCCTTCTGGTATGCGGCGCAGGCTGACAAGTTCGATGGCGCGGTGCATTCGACCAAGTCGGCCTTTGTGACGCTCGCCATGCCCGAAGCCTTCGGCGTCATGGGCATCGCCTGCCCGAATGATGCGCCCTTGCTCGGCTTCCTCAGCCTTGTCCTGCCGGCCATCGCCATGGGCAACCGCGTGGTGGCGATCCCGGCACCGTCGATGCCCCTGGCCGCGACCGACCTCTATCAGGTGCTCGATACCTCCGACCTGCCCGGCGGGGTGGTGAATATCGTCACCGGCGACCGCGACGAATTGTCGAAGACGCTCGCCCAGCACGACGACGTCGCGGCGATGTGGTATTGCGGCGGCCCCGAAGGTGCCGCGATGGTCGAGGCGGAAAGCGCCGGCAACCTCAAGGTGACCTGGACGCTCAGGAACCGCGACTGGCACGGGGCCGATGGTCAGGGACGGGGCTTTCTGATACGGGCGACGCAGGTGAAAAACATATGGGTTCCCTACGGCGAATGACCGACCTACTTTTCCCCCCGCCCGCGCCCGTTCTCCTGCCCTTGCAGGACGGCTCCGCCTTCTACCCCATCAACCGCATCTTCTGCGTCGGCCGCAACTATGCCGATCACGCCAAGGAGATGGGGGCGGAGGTCGACCGCGAGGCGCCGTTCTATTTCCTGAAATGCCCCGCACATGTGACGCTGTCGGGCACGAAGATCCCCTATCCGCCGGTGACCGCCGATTTCCATCATGAAATGGAGTTCGCCGTCGCCATCGGCGCGCCGGGATTCCGGGTGAAGGCCGAAGACGCGATGGATCTGGTCTTCGGCTATGCGGCCGCTCTCGACATGACGCGGCGCGATCTGCAGGCGCAGGCCAAAGACAAGCGCCGCCCCTGGGACATCGGAAAGGATTTTGAGCATGGCGCTGTCCTCGGGCCGCTGACCCGGGCCTCGGATTTCGGCGCCCCCGGTCCGCAGGCGATATCGCTTCTCAGGAACGGCTCGCAGGTGCAAAGCTCGCATCTGTCCGAGATGGTCTGGACTGTGCCCGAGATCATCGCCCATCTCTCGACGCTCTATCACCTCGTCCCCGGCGATATCATCCTGACCGGAACGCCGGCGGGTGTCGGCCCGGTCGATCCCGGCGACACGCTGCACGGCGAAATCGACGGGTTGGCGCCCGTTGATCTGACCATCGGCGATCCGGAATAGGCGTCCATTGCCCGGATCGGGCGATTGCGGCAGGATGCGCCCTGAACCGACCGGGAGAAAAACCGTGGTCCCCTTTCGCCTGCGCAAACTCAGTGTCCTGATCGACGAAATCCACCACGACGGCGGGCCCGACGCGGATGTGCCGCGTCGGCGCGGCGCTATCATGGCCGTGGTCTCCAACCCCTTCGCTGGCCGCTATGAGCCCATCTTGCAGCCCGCGATGGAGGATCTGAAGCCGCTTTCCGTGACGATGTGCGAAACGCTCATCGCGGCGCTTGGCGGGGCGGAGGATATCGACGCCTACGGCAAGGGCGCCATCGTCGGCAGTGCGGGCGAGTTGGAACACGGCGCGCTCTGGCATGCGCCGGGCGGCTACGGGATGCGGGCGATCCTTGGCGATCCCAAGGCGATCGTCCCCTCGACCAAGAAGGTCGGGCCGATGGGCGCGAGCCTTGACCTGCCGCTGACGCATTTCAACGCCTCCTATGTCCGCAGCCATTTCGACGCGATCACCGTTTCGGTTCCCGACGGTCCGCGGCCGGACGAGATCGTCTTTGCCCTCGGTATGGCCAAGGGGCCGCGCGTCCATTCCCGCATGGGCGGGCTTGAAGCGTGGCAGATCAGGGGCGAGGACGGCCTGCGCTGATGCGCTGGCTTGCGTTTCCGGTCGCGCTCCTGCCGGGTGCTGCCCATGCCCATGCATCGGAGCGCATGGTGATCCTCACCTTGCCTACCGGCTGGTACCTGGTCGGGGCCGGGGCGGCGGTGCTTCTGACCGCCCTTGCCGGTCTCACGGCGCGGCGTCTGCCCGATTTCCGCCCCCGTCCTATGTTCGACCGTCCGGCTCTGGTGCCCCGCGTCTTGTCAAGCTGGATTGCCGCGCTGGTCTGCGCCGGTCTGATCGCGGTCGGCATCCTCGGCACCCGCGATCCGTTGGAGAATCTGCTGCCCCTGACAGTCTGGACGGCGCTCTGGGTCGGGCTCACCCTTGCCACGGTTGTCTTCGGCAATCTGTGGCGGGATATCGAGCCCTGGACCGGGCCGGTGCGCTCCTTTCGCCGCATGTTCGGCTGGCGGGGCAGCATCGGTCTTGGCCGGCTTGGCCACTGGCCCGCCGTTCTTGGCTACCTTGCCTTCGCGTGGTTCGAAATGGTCTCGCTCTCACCCGCCGATCCCTATGTGCTGGCGCGCGTGGCCGGGGTCTACTATCTCGTCATCCTCGCCCTTGCCACGGCGGAGGGCGAAGCGTGGCTGGACCGGGGTGAGTTCCTTACCGTCTACTTCGCGATGATCGCGAAAATCGCGCCGCTCTGGGCGGAGTATGGCGGCGGACGCGTTTCTGCGAAGGCGGGCTGGCCAGGCACGCAAGTTCTGACGCAGCCGCCTCTTTCGCCGTCGGCGATTGCCTTCGTGACGCTGATCCTCGCCTCGGTCAGTTTTGACGGCCTGTCGGAAACCTTCTGGTGGCTGGCGCGGATCGGTATCAATCCGCTGGAGTTTCCCGGCCGTTCGGCGGTTGTCGGCATCAACTCGGCCGCGCTCGTCCTCTTCTGGGCGTTCAGCGCCGGGCTCATCCTAGTCGCGATCCGGCTCGGCGCGCCCGAGGTCGGGTTTCGCGCCGCACTCGGCCCGATGATGCTCAGCTTCCTGCCGATCGCGGCGGGCTACCACGTGGCGCACTACCTCATCGCGCTTCTGACGAATGGCCAATATGCGATCGCCGCGCTTGACGACCCTTTCGCGCGGGGCTGGAGCCTTCTGGGTTTGCAGGACCACTGGGTCGGCTTCGGCTTTCTCGCCACGCGGTCCGGCGTTCAGGCAGTCTGGACAGCGCAGTTTGCGACGATCCTTGCTGCCCATCTGCTGGCGGTCGTGCTCAGCCTGAAACTGTCCGCCCGGGCCGGTGCAAGCCAATCGCTGCGCCGGCATCTGCCCATGACGCTCCTCATGGTGGGCTATACGGTCTTTGGCCTATGGCTTCTTTCAGCACCCACGGCTGGGTGAGAAAGGGTTTGCATTGCAGCGGGACTCCGTGTTCCGTAAAGGCAACGACCACTTGAAGAGCGCGGACCCGCTTCGGAAAACCGCGCCGGTTAGACAGCGGAGGTAAAAGATGAAAAGCAAGCTGATCACGTCGGCCAGGTCACGCAGATCGGTCCTGAAGGGAATGGCCGGCGCCGGCGCGCTTCTTGCCGCTGGCGCGACGCCGCGCTTTGTGCAGGCGCAGTCGTCCGAACCGATCCGGCTTGGCTTCCAGCTTCACCGCACCGGCATCGGCGCCTCATACGGCCGCTGGTACGAGCGCACGGCGAGTGCCGCGCTGAAAGTGGTGAACGACGCTGGCGGCATCAACGGCCGCCCGGTCGAAATTCTCTATGAGGACGACGGCACCGACCCCAAGCGCGGTGCGGAAGTGGTCGAAAAGCTGACGACGCAAGCCAACTGCGACCTGATCTTCGGCGCCCTCTTCAGCCACGTCGTCATGGGGTCCGCCCCCCGTGCGGGTGAATTGAAGGTTCCCTATCTCGTCTGCTCCGAAGGCCACCACGTCGCATCTGGCGTGCTCAACCGCTGGACGCTGCAACCGGGCATCACCGACGTGAAAAGCCAGGTTCAGGCGATGGCGCCCTGGGTCACATCGAACCTTGGCAAGAAGGTCACGATGGTCTTTCCCGACTACGCCTTCGGCCACGACCACCGCGACTTTTTCACCGCCGCCGTTGCGGCTGAGGGCGGCGAGGTGATCGCCCACGTTGCGATCCCGCCGACCGAGACTTCGTTCACCCGCTACTTCCCGCAGATACCTTCGGAAACCGAGGTTCTCTATCACGTCATGGTCGGGCCCGCCGTCCTGACCTTCGTGAAGGAGCTGGGTGAGTTCTACGGCTCGGGCGACCGGCCCGAAATCTTCGGCTTCATCGACAGTCTGGAAGCGGTCGATATTGCGTCCCCCGGTCTCGAATTCCTCGAAGGCACGCATTTCTGGGAAGGCCATCCGCGCTACAAGCAGGACAACGCGACCGAGCATGAGACGTTCTATCGCGAGGCTGTCGGCGTCGACGACAACGGCGCATCCGTTTCCGATCCCGCGGACGTCTCGACCTACGCCCACATGTTCTCGGCCTGGGAGACGCTCTTCGCCATCAAGGAAGCGATGGAGGTGGCCGGTTATCAGGGACCGGCAGATCGCGAGAAGGTCGTCGAGGCGATGGAGGCAACCACTGAATACCCCGAAGGCCAGGGCCACCCGCAGGGGCCAAAGACCTTCAACGGCAAGACCCATCAGGCCTTCGGCCTGCAGTCGATCTCGAAGGTCGAGAGCGGCAAGTTGATGCGGGTTCACCAGACCTCGATGGAGGACGGGTTCTACCCTGACGAAGCCGACTACACGACCATGAGCTTCTGAAACCGGGGCGGGCGGGGCGCGATCCCCGCCCGAATTGCGCGTGGATTTCGGACCCTTCCTTCTGCTTGCCCTGATGGAGGGGCTTGTGACCGCCGCGGTGCTCGCGCTGACGGCTTCCGGCCTGTCGCTGGTCTTCGGCATCATGCGGGTCGTCAACGTGGCGCATGGCGAGTTCTTCATGCTGGGCGCGGTTCTGGCGTGGTTCGTGTCGCAATGGGTGCCGGGGCCGGCTCCGCTGACCTTCGCGGTCGCTTTGGTCGTCTGCCCGCTGATTGTCGGATCGATCGCCGCGCTGGCCGACATCCTCATCCTGAAACGGCTGAACTACGAACCCGAGGCGACGATCGTGGCCACCATCGGGTTGCTCTACATACTCCAGCAGGCGGCGCTGAGTTTCTACGGCCCCGACGCGCGGCCGGTCCCCGCACCCTTCAGCTTTCGCATCCACCTGCCGTGGTTCGGCTATTCCGGCTACAAGCTCGCCGTCGTCGTCGCGGCGATCGTGATTTTGCTCGCGGTCTGGCTGATCCTGAAGCATACGAGGGCCGGACTCATCATGCGCGCGACACAGATCGACCGTGATACGGCGCGGGCCTTCGGTATCAATGTCGACCGGGTTTATGCCGGCGTCTTCGCGATGGGCGCGGGACTTGCCGCCATCGCCGCGGTGCTGATCGTGCCAATCCAGCAGGCGCACTATCTGATGGGGGGCGATCCGCTGCTTCTGTCCTTCATTGTCGTCATCATCGGCGGACTTGGAAGCTTGCGCGGCACGCTGGTCGCGGCGCTTCTGATCGGGCTCTCCGACGGCGTCATCTCGACCTTCTTCGCGCCGACGCTGGCCAAGATCATCGCGACGCTTGTCGTCGCACTGGTTCTCGTCTTCCGGCCGCAAGGGTTGTTCGGCAGGCGGGCGATATGAGCGGTGGCCGCGCGCTCTACCTCCATCTCGGCGTTCTCGCCGCGCTTTTGATTCTGCATTTCGCTGCACCCGCCTATCACCACACCAACATCGCCCGGATCATGGTGCTGGCGGTCTATGCGATGGGCTACAACATCGCCTTCGGCTATACCGGGCTTCTGAGCCTCGGCCACGCGCTGTTCTTCGGTGCGGGGCTCTATGGCGCGGGGCTCCTGGTCTATCACGCCGATGCGGGCGCAGGCATGGGCCTGGTCGCCGGGCTTGCCGCAGGCGCAGCCGTCGCCTTCGCGGTCGGACTTCTGGCGCTGCGCACCGCCGGGGTCGCGTTCATGATCGTCACCTTGATGTTCGCGCAGGCGGGATACCTCACCATCCTTTACTTCGGCGCCTGGACGCGCGGAGACGAAGGCATCGTCATTCCCAGGGCGGCGCGGGCGATTGGCGGCTTCGACCTTTCCGATGACGGCAACCGTTACATCGCGGCGCTGATCCTCTTTGCCGCGGCACTCGTTCTCAACCTCTGGCTCGCTCTGTCACCGCGTGGACGGGTCATGGTTGCCATGCGCGAGAACGAGGAGCGGAGCCGGATGCTGGGCTACAACCCTTTCACGGTAAAGCTGACGGCCTTGACGATTTCCGGCGCCTATGCCGGGATCAGCGGCGCGGTCTATGGCCTCATGTTCGGCTATGTGGGCGCCAGCCTCGCCTCGGTGCAATACTCGATCCTGCCGCTTCTGTGGGTGCTTCTGGGCGGCGCCGGAACGGTTCTCGGCCCATTCCTCGGGGCGCTCTTGATGTTCTACCTCATCGACTATGCGAGTTCCCTGACCGACGCGCATCAGTTCGTCACCGGTGCTGCGCTGGTCCTGCTGGTTCTGTTCGCGCCGAAGGGCATCCTTGGGACGGTCCGTGAACGGGGAATGAAATGGCTGCCGTGACGCTTCTCGAGGCGCGCGGACTGACCCGTCACTTCGACGGGCTGAAGGCCGTCGATGGCATCGACTTCGATCTTCATCAGGGTGAGATACATGCGCTGATCGGCCCCAACGGTGCCGGCAAGACGACCTTCGTCAGCCTCCTGTCGGGCCGCATCCCGGTTCAGTCGGGAATCATCCGCTTCGCCGGACGCGACATCACCAAGACACCGGCCCATGCCCGCGTCCGGTCGGGAATCGCCTACACCTTCCAGATCACGCAAGTCTATGGCGCGTTGAGTGTCTTCGACAACGTGGCGCTCGCGGTGCAGAGCAAAGGCTCAAGGCACCTCAGGGTTGACACCATGGCAGCGCTCGACCGGGTCGGCCTGCGCGACCGGGCCGATCAGCCCGCCGGGACGCTCAGCTACGGCCATCAGCGGCTGCTTGAGGTGGCGATGGGGTTGGCGCTGAAGCCGAAACTCCTGATCCTTGACGAGCCCACTCAGGGCCTGGCGCAGGGCGAAATCGAGACCTTCAAGAAAATCGTGCGCTCGGTCGTGCCTGAGGCGACGGTGCTTTTGATCGAACACAACATGGATGTCGTCATGGACCTTGCCCATCGCATCACGGTGCTGAACTTCGGCGAGGTTCTGGCGACCGGATCGCCCGAGGCGATCCGCGCGAGCAAGGCGGTGCAGACCGCCTACCTGGGGGCCTGAATGCTGAAACTCGACCGGATCGAGGCAGGCTATGGCGCGGTTCAGGTTCTGCGCGGCCTGTCGCTTGATGTATCGGCGGGCGAGGTGCTGTGTGTCATGGGCCGCAACGGCGCCGGCAAATCGACAATGCTCAAGACGATCATGGGGCAGGTGCGCGTAAGCGCAGGAATGATCGACCTCGACCAGACGAGGATCGACACTTTGCCCGCCCACGAAGTGCCGCGCCACGGAATCGGCTATGTCCCGCAGGGCCGGCGGCTTTTCGGCGATCTGACGGTGGCCGAGAATATCGAGATCGGACTGATGACCCGCAAGCGCGACGCGCGGGTGCGCGACAACGTACTGACGCTCTTTCCTCGCTTGCGCGAACGGTTGGCGCAGGTGTCGCGCACCCTGTCGGGCGGCGAGCAGCAGATGCTGGCCATCGCCCGCGCGCTTTGCCTGGAGCCGAAAGTGCTCTTGCTCGATGAGCCGACGGAGGGCCTGCAACCGTCGATGATCGCACTCATCCGCGACACGATGGTGGCGCTGAAGGGCACGGGTGTTGCAACAATCCTCGTCGAACAGCGCGTTGACGCGGCCCTGTCCGTCGCCGACCGCATCGCGTTCATGGTGGGGGGAAAGGTCGCGGAAACCGTGGCGGCGAAAGGGCTCACGCCGGGCGCGCCGCAGTTTGCGTCCTATGTCGGGGTCTGAACCGGTCGGAACGCGGTTTTCGATGCTATGATGCCGTGCGCGAATCCTTCGCCGAGAAAATTCTTGTGCGAATCTGAAACGCGTTTACCAATTGATAAAATAATTCTCGCGCCAGAGAAACAAAGCAACAGGGGCTGAAAATGACTGCAAACATGAAACCGGCCGGAGTAAGCCGGCGTCACCTCATGGCAACCGCCGCCGGCGTCGCTGCGACGGGTATCATCGGGTTACCCCGAATACTCCGCGCGGCGACGCCGATCAAGGTCGCCGGCATATACACGGTGCCGGTCGAACAACAATGGGTCAGCCGCATCCACAAGGCGGCCGAGGCCGCCGCCGCTGCCGGAGCGGTCGCATATGTCTATACCGAGAATACCGCGAACACGGACTATCCGAGGGTCATGCGCGAATACGCCGAGCAGGGCTATCAGCTTATCGTCGGCGAGATCTTCGGGGTTGAGCAGGAGGCTCGCGAGGTCGCGGATGAATACCCCGATACCGCCTTTCTTCTCGGCTCCTCATTCATGCCGGATGAAGCGCATCCCAACCTTGCCGTCTTCGACAACTACATTCAGGACGCCTCCTATCTATCCGGAATCATTGCCGGAGCCATGACAGAAGGCAACATCGGCATGGTCGGTGGCTTTCCGATCCCCGAAGTCAACCGGCTGATGAATGCCTTCATGGCCGGCGCGCGCGAGATGAACCCCGACATCAAGTTCCAGGTGTCGTTCATCGGCTCGTGGTTCGATCCGCCGAAGGCGAAGGAAACCGCCTTCGCGATGATCGACGGCGGGGCCGACCTGCTTTATGCCGAACGCTTCGGCGTATCGGACGCGGCACAGGAACGCGGCGTGCTGGCCATCGGCAACGTGATCGACACGCAGACGGAGTATCCCGATACCGTTGTCGCCTCGGCCCTCTGGCACTTCGAACCGACGTTGAGCGTGGCGCTTGCCATGATCGCGGCGGGGGAGTTCAAGGCGGACAACTACGGCGTCTATTCCTTCCTCAAGGAAGGCGGCTGCTCGCTCGCCCCTCTGGGCACGTTCGAGGGCAAGGTTCCCGAGGCGGCGATGCAGCTTGTCGCCGATCGGGAAGCGGCGATCAAGGACGGCTCGTTCACCGTCGAGATCAATGACGAAGAACCGAAGTCGTCCTGATGGCTGCCGAGAACGAGACGGAGGTCGTCCTTCGTCTCGACCGGATCACCAAGCGTTTCGGGGCGCTTGTCGCCAATGATGCGATCGGTTTCGAACTGAGAAGGGGCGAGGTCATCGCCCTTTTGGGCGAGAACGGCGCAGGCAAGACCACGCTGATGAACATCCTCTTCGGCCACTACACTGCAGACGAGGGCAGCGTCGAGGTATTCGGCAAGGCCCTGCCGCCGGGCCATCCCCGGGCCGCGCTGAATGCGGGCGTCGGCATGGTGCATCAGCATTTCACACTGGCCGACAACCTCACAGTTCTGGAAAACATCCTTCTCGGCACCCGTTCCCTCTGGTCCCCCCGGCTTGGTCAGGCTGCGGCTCGGGCGAAAGTCGAAAGGCTGTCCGCCGATTTCGGTTTGACAGTGCACCCTGACGCGAGAATCGGTGCGCTGTCGGTGGGTGAGCGTCAGCGGGTGGAGATACTGAAGGCGCTTTACCGCGATGCGCGCATTCTCATTCTGGATGAACCGACGGCGGTTCTCACGCCGCAAGAAACGCTGGCCCTGTTCGAAACCTTGCGAAAGGCCGTGGCGCTCGGCCTTTCCATCATCTTCATCTCGCACAAGCTGAATGAGGTGATGGCCATCTCGTCCCGTGTCATCGTCCTGCGGCACGGCAAGCTCGTGGGCGAGGTTGAAACGAAAGACACCGACCGCCACCGGCTCGCCGAAATGATGGTCGGCGCCGAGGTGACGCCACCCGGCGTCGCAGAGCGGCCGCCCGGCCCCGCGCTCCTGACGCTGACCGGCGTCCGAACCGCTGCGCGCGGAAACGCGCCGGGACTTGGGGGCGTCGACCTCGCCTTGCGGGCCGGGCAGATCACCGGATTGGCGGGCGTTTCCGGAAACGGCCAGTCGGCACTTGCCGATCTGATCGGCGGGCTTGAGGTGCCGATCCAGGGGGTCATGCAACTCGAGCCGGCGGTGGTCGGGGACTGGACGCCCCGCGCCGCCCTTTCCGCCGGCATCGCCCGTATTCCCGAGGACCGCCACAAGACCGGCACGGTCGCCGATTTCACCCTGACCGAGAATGCCGTGCTCGAATCCTACACCGATGCGCCTTACAGCCGCAGCGGATGGATGGACTGGCGTGCGGCGGAGGGGTTCGCGCAGAGGATCATCGACACCTACGACGTGCGATGCCCCGGACCATCGGCGCGCATCCGGCTGCTTTCGGGCGGCAACATGCAAAAGCTCATCCTCGGCCGGGTCTTGGAGGCGCAGCCGCGGATCATCCTTGCCAACCAGCCGGTGCGCGGGCTCGACATCGGCGCAGTGACGTTCGTCCATTCGCAACTGATAGCGGCGCGGGACCGGGGCGCGGCGGTGCTGCTGATTTCGGAAGACCTGGACGAGGTCATGGCGCTGGCCGACGTGATTCACGTGATCTACGAGGGCCGCCTGTCACCCGCCTTCACCCGCGGTTCAAAAACGCCTGCGGAGTTGGGCATCTGGATGGCGGGGCAGGGGTTCGAAGAGGGCGCCGATGCGGCTTGAACCGATCACCGACCCCGGCGCGCTTCGCCGCTTCGGCCTGCCAGCGGCCGCATTGGCGCTGACCGTGGCGATCGCCTCCGCTCTGGCGCTTCTGGCGGGGGCCAATCCGTTCGCCACGCTTGGTCTGATCCTGAAGGGCGCGGCTGGCTCAAGGTTCGCGCTTCTCGAGACGCTGAACCGCGCGACGCCGCTGATCTTTACCGGCCTCGCCGTCGCCGTCGCCTTTCGCGCCAAGCTCTGGAACATCGGAGCCGAAGCCCAGCTTTATGCCGGAGCGATCGTCACCGTCCTTCTCGGAACCGGGCTGCTGCCGCTGCCGTCACTGGTCCTGATACCCGTCATCGCCCTTGCCGCGATGCTCGCGGGCGCGCTGGTGCTGCTCGGGCCAGTGCTTCTCAAGACCCGGCTTGGCGTCGACGAGGTGGTGACCACGCTCCTTTTCAACTTCATCATGCTGCTTTTTGTTTCGCTGCTGCTCGAAGGTCCGATGAAAGACCCGATGGGCATGGGCTGGCCCAAATCGCCGACGCTGGACAAGGCCGCGCGCCTGCCGCGCATTGTCGAGGGGCTGAGGCTGCATTGGGGGTTCGGTCTGGCGATCCTGTCCGCCGTCGCCGTCTGGATTGTGCAGACCCGCACGACGCTCGGATATGAAATCCGCGCCGTGGGGCAAAATGCCGAGGCGGCTCGTTTCGCGGGCATTCCGGTCGGCCGGGTGCTGGTCAAGACCGCATTCCTGTCAGGCGGGCTTGCCGCGCTCGCCGGTTTCTCAGAGGTCGCGGGCCTGAAGGGCAACCTCACCTTGGACCTCTCGCCGGGCTTCGGCTACACCGGCATCATCGTCGCGATGCTGGCGCTTCTGAACCCTCTTGGCGTGGTGATCTCTGCCCTGTTCGTTGCGGGCGTCTTCGTCGGCGCCGACAGCATGAGCCGCGCGGCGGGGGTGCCGACCTATATTGCGGACCTCCTGCTCGCCACCGCACTTCTGACCATGGTGGCGGCACTGCGGCTGACGACCGCGCGCATCCGCTGGAGCTGACGATGGAGCTTTTCGACATCCTCCTTTCCGCCAGCTTCTGGGCTGCCGCCGTCCGTATCGCTTCGCCCTTGATCTTCGCCACCATGGGCGAGTTGATCTGCGAAAGGGCCGGTGTGCTCAACCTCGGGATCGAGGGCATCATGGTGATCGGCGCCTTCGCGGGATGGATGGCGGTCTATCTCGGCTTCGGCCTTTGGGCGGGGGTTGGTGTCGCGATGCTGGCGGGAATGCTTTTCGGGCTCATCCACGCCACGCTGACGGTTCCCTTCGGCCTCTCGCAGCATGTCGTGGGCCTTGGCGTCACGCTCCTGGCCTCGGCCACGGCGTATTTCGCCTATCGCCTCTCGCTGCCCGAAGTGACGTCACCGCCGAAGATCGTGCCCTTCCAGCCTTTCGCAGTTCCGCTCTTGTCGAAGATACCCCTTGTCGGCCCCGCTTTCTTCGCCCAGACCGCGCTGACCTACCTCGCTTTCGTGCTGATCGCGGTGGTGTCGATCATTCTTTACCGTACGCCCCTTGGCCTTGCGCTCCGCGCTGCGGGCGAAAGTCCGGCCTCGGTCGAAGCTCAAGGGCTTTCGGTCACCGCAATCCGCATGGGTGCGGTCGTCGTCGGGTCGGGTCTCATGGCGGTGGGCGGGGCGTTTCTCACAATGTCGGCGTTTTCGTCCTTCTTCTTCGAGATGGTGAACGGGCGCGGCTGGATCTGCATCGCCCTTGTCGTATTCGGGGCATGGCGGCCGGGCAAGGCGGCGCTCGGCGCGCTCCTTTTCGCGGCCTTCGACGCGCTGCAGGTTCGACTTCAGCAGACGCCGATGGGGGCCGTCGTGCCCTACCAGATATTCCTGATGGTGCCCTACGTCCTCTCGATCCTTGCGCTGGTCCTCATGTCGCGCCGCGCCGAGGTTCCAAGTGCCCTGATGGTTCCGTTCAACAAGGGGGAGCGGTGATGTTCGATCTGATCGTAAAAGGCGGCACGCTGCCCGACGGCTCTGTCGCGGACATCGCCGTCAGGGGCGCTCGGATCGCAGCGGTCGGTCAAGTGGAGGCTGAGGCGCGCGAAGTGATCGACGCGACCGGCGATCTCGTCTCGCCGCCCTTCGTCGACCCGCATTTCCACATGGATGCGACGCTTTCCTATGGCACACCGCGGGTGAACGCATCGGGCACGCTTCTGGAAGGCATCGCGCTTTGGGGCGAACTGCGCGAAATCGCCACCATCGACGAGATGGTCGCCCGCGCACTGACCTATTGCGACTGGGCCGCGTCGATGGGGCTGCTGGCGATCCGCAGCCATGTCGACACGACACCCGATCACCTGCGCGGCGTCGAGGCAATGCTTGAAGTGAAACGCCGCGTCGCGGACTACATCGACGTCCAACTCGTCGCCTTTCCGCAAGATGGCCTCTACCGAACCAAGACCGGGCGCGACAACGTGATCCGGGCACTCGACATGGGGGTCGATGTCGTCGGCGGCATCCCGCACTTCGAGCGCACGATGGAAGAGGGCAGGGAGTCGGTCAGAGACCTCGCCCGGATCGCCGACGAACGCGGCCTGATGCTCGATCTCCACTGCGACGAGACCGACGACCCGATGAGCCGCCATGTGGAGATTCTCGCGGCCGAGGTCACCCGCCACGGGCTTGGGGGCAGGGCGGCCGGCAGCCATCTGACCTCGATGCATTCGATGGACAACTACTATGTCTCGAAACTCCTGCCGCTGATCGCCGAAAGCGGCATGACGGCGATCCCGAACCCCTTGATCAACATCACGCTTCAGGGCCGCCACGACAGCTATCCCAAACGCCGGGGCCTGACGCGCGTGAAGGAGATGCAGGCCCACGGCATCACCGTCGGCTGGGGGCAGGACTGTGTCATGGATCCGTGGTATTCGCTTGGCACTGCTGACATGCTCGACGTGGCTTTCATGGGGCTGCATGTCGCGCAGATGACCCATCCCGATGAGATGGCGCGCTGCTTCGACATGGTGACGCACGAGAACGCGCGAATCATGAATCTCGAGGATTATGGCCTGAAGGTCGGCGACAGGGCCTCGCTGGTCGTCCTAGATGCCGGCAACCCGACCGAGGCGCTGCGACTTCGGGCCGCCCGACTTGCCGTCGTCTCCAACGGAAAGATCATCGCTCGCGGTCCCCGCGGGAATACGCGGCTTTCTCTGCCGGACCGGTCGGACATCGTGAGCCGACGCCACGAAAGACCCTGAAGCGGAATGACCTTGCCTTGAATCAGGGACATCGCAGTTCGCCCGACCGACGGGCGACGATTCCGCTCTAGCTGCCGCGATAGGTCGAATAACCGAAGGGTGAAAGCAGAAGCGGCACGTGATAGTGCGATTCGGCGTTGGAAATGCCGAACCGGATCGGAATCTCCGACAGAAAGCGCGGGCTTTCCGGCGGCGTGCCACCGGCGTCGAGATAGTCGCCGGTGTGAAAGATCAGCTCGTAAACCCCGGTTTCGAACTTCTCCTTCGGCAGAATCGGGCTGTCGGTGCGGCCGTCGTCGTTCGTCACCGCCTCGGCGATCTTGCGTTGGCTGCTGCCCGAAACACGATAGAGCGTGATCGCTATCCCCTTGGCGGGTACGCCCCGCGCGGTGTCGAGAACATGTGTCGTCAGATACCCTTCGGCCATGCCAGCTTTCCTCCTGCGAGCCTCCCGCGCATCATGGGATACCCGGCCCGAAAAGGCGACCAGCGGAAAACCCGACAGGTCTTTCAGGATTTTCCTGATAATGTAATCGGCCCCGTGCGATTAACGTGCCGCAACCGAAGGAAGCGCTGATGAACCGTTACCCCCGTGACATGTCCGGCTACGGCCCGACCCCACCGGACGCCGGATGGCCCGGCGGCGCCAGGGTCGCAGTCAGCCTGGTGCTGAACTACGAAGAGGGCGGCGAGAATTGCGTGCTGCACGGCGACGCCGCCTCCGAGGCGTTCCTGTCCGACATCCCCGGCGCCGCGCAATGGCCGGGCCAGCGCCACTGGAACATGGAATCGATCTACGAATACGGCGCCCGCGCTGGGTTCTGGCGGCTGCACCGGCTTTTCACCGGGCTGGACATACCCGTCACGATCTACGGCGTCGCCACCGCGCTCGCCCGTTCGCCCGAACAGGTTGCCGCGATGAAGGCGGCGGGCTGGGAAATCGCCAGCCACGGCCTGAAATGGGTCGAACACAAGGACATGCCCGAAGCCGAAGAGCGGGCCCAGATCGCCGAGGCGGTCCGGCTGCACACCGAGGTCACCGGCGAACGCCCGACCGGCTGGTATACCGGGCGCTGCTCGGTCAACACGGCGCGGCTGACCGCCGAGGCCGGATTCGACTGGATATCGGACACCTACGACGACGATCTGCCCTACTGGATCGAGGCGGGCGAACACGATCAGCTTGTCATCCCCTACACGCTCGAGGCCAACGACATGCGCTTTGCCACCGCGCCGGGATACATCACCGGAGAGCAGTTCTTCCAGTATCTCAAGGACGCCTTCGACACGCTCCATGCCGAGGGCGAGGCGGGTGCCGCCAAGATGATGTCGGTGGGCCTTCACTGCCGTCTCATCGGCCGCCCCGGCAAGATCGCCGGCCTCAAGCGCTTCCTCGACTACGCGAAATCGCATGACGGCGTGTGGTTCCCTCGCCGGATCGACATCGCGCGCCATTGGACGAAGGCGCATCCGCCCCGCCGCTTCGACCGGCCCAGCCGGATGGATCAGGCCGCCTTCGTCGCCCGCTTCGGCGGCGTATTCGAGCATTCGCCCTGGATCGCCGAGCGCGCCTGGGGGCTTGAGCTTGGCCCTGCCCACGACACCGCGACCGGCCTGCACAGCGCGCTGGCCCGCGTGTTCCGCACCGCCTCCCGCGCCGAGCGCCTCGGCGTTCTTACCGCGCATCCCGACCTTGCCGGAAAGCTGGCCGAGGCCAGGCGGCTCACCGCCGAATCCACGTCCGAACAGGCCGGGGCGGGGCTGGACGCGCTTACCGACGCCGAGCGCGCCACCTTCACCGAACTGAACGATGCTTATGTGCGCCGCCATGGCTTCCCGTTCATCATCGCCGTCCGCGACAACACCAAGGCCACGATCCTCAGCGCTTTCAAGCGCCGCATCGCAAATGACAGCGACGCCGAATTCTCCGAGGCCTGCCGTCAGGTCGAACGCATCGCCGAACTCCGCCTGAAGGACATGTTGCCAAGATGAGCAAGCCGACCAGCACCTACTACGCCCCGAAGGGCGGTCTGCCACCCCAGACAAACCTGATGACCGGCCGCGCCGTCTTTACCGAGGCCTATTGCGTCATCCCGAAGGGTTGCTTTTCCGATATCGTGACGAGCCTTCTGCCCGGATGGATGAAGACAAGGATGTGGCTCATCGCGCGGCCGATGTCGGGTTTCTCCGAAACCTTCAGCCAGTATGTGATGGAGGTCGGACCCGGCGGCGGCTCGGACGCGCCCGATCCCGATCCGGGCGCGGAAGGCGTGATCTTCGTGACCGATGGCGAGATATGGCTGTCACTGGACGGAAAGGAGCATGACCTGGGTCCGGGCGGCTACGCCTATATCCCCGCAGGTTGCACCTGGCGGCTGCATAACGGCACGGACCACGCGGCGCGCTTCCACTGGCTGCGCAAGCTCTACGAACCTGCCCCGGGCATCGCCGCGCCGAAAGCCTTCGTCACGTCCGACAAGGAGGTGAAGCCCGCGCCGATGCCCGATACCGACGGTCGCTGGGCCACGACCCGCTTCGTCGCCCCCGACGATCTCGGCCACGACATGCATGTCACCATCGTCACCTTCCAGCCGGGCGGCGTGATCCCGTTCGAGGAAACGCATGTGATGGAACACGGGCTTTATGTTCTCGAGGGAAAGGCCGTCTACAAGCTCAACCAGGACTGGGTCGAGGTTGAGGCCGGCGACTTCATGTGGCTCAGGGCCTATTGCCCGCAGGCCTGCTACGCCGCCGGCCCCGGACCATTCCGCTACCTGCTCTACAAGGATGTCAATCGCCACGCAAAGCTGAGAGGCCCCGGCGCCTTCGGCCGCTGACGGCTCCCTTCTTCATCTTGGCAGAAATACCTCGGGGGTCCGGGGGCAGCGCCCCCGGCCTCACCGCGAAAAGGAACCCGATGACCCAGACGATCCGGGCAGAGCCGATGACCGCCACCGCCTTCGCCCCCTTCGGCGATGTGCTGGAGGCGTCGGGCGATCCGGACAAGCTTATCAACGACGGGATGTGCGGGCGCTTCCATGACCGCGCGCGGCTCGACTTCGGTACCGGGCGCGCTGGGATTTCCGTCTTCGATGCGGTTCCCCGGTCCTTGCCCTACAGGTTCACGCTGGTCGAGCGGCACCCGGATGGTTCGCAGGCCTTCCTGCCGCTCAGCCAGAATCCGTTCCTCGTGATCGTTGCGCCGGATGAAGGCGGGCGACCCGGCGCGCCCCGTGCCTTTCTGACCGCGCCGGGGCAGGGGATCAACCTTCACCGGGGCGTCTGGCATGGCGTCCTGGCGCCGCTGCACGCGCCCGGACTTTTCGCTGTCGTGGACCGGATCGGGGACGGCGCCAATCTTGAAGAACATCGGTATGCGGCCGAGTACACGGTCATTCTCTAGTGGCAGGGCAGGGCACAGCCACAAAATAGGCGACAATTTGCTCCATCTGGAGCATTCTATTGGCAAGAGACGGGTCCGCGGGGGGACGCGTCAGGGAAGAGAGAGCCGCTGGGCCCCCGCATCAAGGGAGGGACACCCATGACTGACACAACCCATCCGGTGGACGAAATCCTGCCGGTACCGAAGCTCTTCACGCTTGGCCTGCAGCACGTTCTGGTGATGTATGCCGGCGCCATCGCAGTGCCGCTCATCGTCGGGCGGGTGCTGAAGCTTGAACCCCAGGACGTCGCGTTTCTGATTTCCGCCGACCTCTTCGTCTGCGGCGTCGTCACGCTGATACAGTCCTTCGGCGTAACGCAATGGTTCGGTATCAAGCTGCCGGTGATGATGGGCGTGACCTTCGCCTCGGTCGGGCCGATGGTCTCGATCGGTCTGGCCAATCCCGGCACGGAAGGCGCGCGGATGCTCTTCGGCGCGATCATCGGGGCCGGAATCATCGCGATGCTGCTCGCGCCCCTCATGTCGAAGATGCTGCGCTTCTTCCCGGCCGTGGTGACGGGGACGATCATCCTCGTCATCGGCGTCACGCTGATGCGCATCGGCATCAACTGGATCTTCGGTCTGCCGGTCGGGCCGACCGCGCCGAAAACCATAGATCCCGCCCATGCGGACTGGCTGAAGCAGGTGGGCGACCTCGCCGCCGCCTCGGGCGGCGCGATCCCCGAATTGCCGTCCGGCCTCGGCATTGCGCCGAGTGTCAGCAATCCGCTCTACGCGGCGCCCGGCAACATCCTGGTTTCCTTCGTCGTCCTTGCCTCCATCCTCATCGTCGCGAAGTTCGGCAAGGGATTCTTTTCCAACATCGCCGTCCTTCTCGGCATTGTGGTCGGCGGCATCCTGACGGCGCTGCTCGGCCAGATGCATTTCGACAAGGTCGGTTCGGCGGAATGGTTCGCCCTCATCAAGCCCTTCCACTTCGGGATGCCGATCTTCGATCCGGTGATGGTCGTGACGATGGTTCTGGTGATGATCGTAGTGATGATCGAGTCGACCGGCATGTTCCTCGCGCTGGGCGACATGACCGGCCGCAAGGTCACGCCCGACCGGCTTTCGGCGGGGCTGAGGACGGATGGTCTCGGCACGATGATCGGCGGCATTTTCAACACCTTCCCCTATACGAGCTTCAGCCAGAATGTCGGCCTCGTCGGCGTCACCGGCATCAGAAGCCGTTTCGTCTGCGTTGCGGGCGGGCTCATCATGATCGTTCTCGGCCTCGTCCCGAAGATGGGCGCGCTCGTCGAGGCGCTGCCCACTGCCGTTCTCGGCGGTGCGGGTCTCGTGATGTTCGGCATGGTCGCGGCAACGGGCATACGGATCCTCGCCGCGGGGGTCGACTTCGTCGGCAACCGGCACAATCTCTTCATCGTGGCGGTGTCGCTTGGCTTCGGGATGATCCCGCTGGTCGCGCCCGACTTCAAGATGTGGATGCCGCATGCGATCCATCCGCTGATCGACTCGGGCATTCTCTTGGCCACGATCTCGGCGGTGACGCTCAACGCCTTCTTCAACGGCGCGAGCGGGACGGCGGAAGAACTGCAGCGGGCCGCGGAAGTCGCGGATCACTGACCCGCGACCGCTTTGCGATCGAAGGGGCCGCTTCGGCGGCCCCTTTGTTGTTTCCCGGGCAAAGATCGATTCAAGGAAGGGTCCGTGCGCTTCAGCCGTGCGCGCCCAGCCTTCCCATCAGTCGCGCCACGTCGAGCATGCGGTTGGAAAAACCCCATTCATTGTCATACCAGCCGAAGACCCTCATCAGCCCGCCCGCCGTGACGCGGGTTTCGGGCAGGGCCATCACGATGCTTTCCGGTCGCGCCCGAAAGTCGGACGAGACAAGTGGCTTGTCGGTCCAGCCGATGACGGCCCCCGCGTCGCGAAACGCCGCGTTGATCGCATCGGTGCGGGGCTTCTCCCGCGTCATCACCGCGAGGTCCACGGCTGAGACCGAGGCGGTCGGCACCCGGACCGCTGCCCCCTCGATCCGTCCCGCCACTTCCGGCAGCACCACGTCGAGCAGGCGCTGTGCAGAGGTCGTCGTCGGCACCATCGACAGTGCGGCGGCCCGGCTTCGCGCAAAATCCGCGCCCGGCGCGTCGATCGTCGGCTGGCTGCCGGTATAGCAGTGGATCGTGGTCATCCAGCCGGTCTCGATGCCCCAGTTTGCGTCGATCGTCCGCGCCAGCGGCGCGAGCGCGTTCGTCGTGCACGAGGCATTCGAGACGATGCGGTGGCGAGGCAGAAGCTCCCTTTCATTGGCGCCGAGAACCACCGTGACGTCCGCGGTCTGCGATGGCCCCGAGACCAGCACCCGCTTCGCCCCGGCGCGCAGGCCCGCCTCGGCAAAAGACCGCTCCCCGCCGAGGCCGGTGCACTCCATGACCACGTCGATATCGGAAAGGTCGAGCGTCACCAGATCCCGCACCGCGCTCAGCCGGATTCGCCGGTCGTCGACGACGAGCGCCTCTTTCCCCAACCGGACCGTGCCTTTCCACGGCCCGAAGGTGGAATCGAATTCAAAGAGGTAGGCCACCATGTCCGGCCCGGCTATGTCATTGATCGCGACGATGTCGATGTCGTCATGCAGAGTGCCCGAAAGTTGCGCGCGCAGCACTGACCGGCCGATGCGGCCAAATCCGTTGATCGCGACCTTTAACGGCATGGTGGGGCATCCAAGAACGGCATCGGCCCAGACAGATCACGGCGCACCATGAAGCGCAACACCCGGCAACGGGCCTCAGCGCACCGCTTCCATCCGGGCATCCTTCATCCGGCAGTCGCGCGCCGCGTCCGGACCGCACGACCGGAACGCGAAGTCGCGGGTCAGGCAGATACGTGCTTCGCGGATATGCCCGTGGTCGCAGGTGATGGTGATCATGTTCGGCCCAAGTTCGGGATTCGCGTCAACGAACGCCGCTTCGACGACGGATGCAGGAAGCGTCAGATCCTTCCGGAGACGCAGAAAGACATCCGGAATCGCCACTTGTTCATACGCCCGCCGCGATGCTGCGAAATAGTCCTGCGGCGACAGTCCCGAACAGACGCCGTGCTTTTTCCATTCGTACCAGGCAAGCCCTGACGATCCCATGATATCTACCATGCCTGCCGTCTGTCCGCGCGATGGGGGGCGTTCGGCAGTTGGGCAATAGCTTGGCCAGCCGTTTTCAAACTGCGGCCAGAGACCGTGCAGCGTGAAACTGTAGTCGTGGCGTGGATCGCACTGGTCGTCGCCCTTCGCGTCGCCCTCGATCGCGCAGTAGGTGGGCGACCATGAGAGCGACAGGACGTAGTAGTCGAACTCGCCCGCGCGCTCCCCGCCGGCGAAGGCCGGCAGAGCAGTCAGGGCAAGGGCGATCAGCCAGCGCATTTTCTCTTTTCTCCTCGCTCGGGAAGGACTATATAGCCCCCGACTTCCCCGAAAACGAGGAATGGCGGCCCGAGGGCCGCAGCCGTTTTCCCGGCGCGGGAGAGATTTGTAAAGGAGATGCCGCATGCAAAAACCGCTTATGGCCAAGGCCACGGCCGTGTGGCTTGTGGACAATACCACGCTCAGCTTCAAGCAGATCGCCGATTTCTGCGGTCTGCACGAGCTTGAGGTTCAGGGGATAGCCGATGGTGACGTGGCCGCCGGCGTCAAGGGCTTCGACCCTGTCGCCAACAGTCAGCTCGAGCCGTCCGAGATCGAGAAGGCGGAAAAAGATCCGGCCTACACGCTGAAGCTCAAGTTCAATCCCGCCTCGGTCGGCGAGGAAAAGCGCCGCGGGCCGCGCTACACGCCGCTTTCGAAGCGGCAGGACCGGCCGGCCGCGATCCTGTGGCTGGTCAAGTTCCACCCGGAACTCGCCGATGCGCAGATCGGCAAGCTTGTCGGGACGACGAAGCCCACGATCGCGTCGATCCGCGAGCGCACGCACTGGAACATCGGCAATATCACTCCGATCGACCCTGTCGCCCTGGGCCTTTGCCGCCAGTCCGAACTCGATGCGGCGGTGCAGAAGGCGGCGAAAAAGAAGACTGCGGACGGCGCTGTGATGTCGGATGACGAGCGCCGCAAGCTCGTCTCGACCGAGCAGTCGCTGGGTATGCCGGCGGATCCGAAAATGCCGTCCGCGATCGCCGGGCTTGAGAACTTCTCGCTCAGTGGCAGTTCGGATGAGGACGAGAAGGATCCGGCCAACTATTCGGACGCCGACAGCTTCTTCAACCTGCCGGACGATGATGACGACGAGGAAGACGACGACAAGAAGTGAACCGGAAATCGCGGCTCCGGCGCCAAAAGGCCAGAACCGCGTCTTTCTCGGGCGTCACAGTCGCTTGCGTGCCCTCAGCGCCGCCTGGATCGTGCCGTCGTCGAGATAATCAAGCTCGCCTCCGATCGGCACGCCCTGCGCCAGCGACGTCACGGCGACGCTGCTGCCTTCGAGTACCTCAGCGATGTAATGTGCAGTCGTCTGGCCATCGACAGTCGCGTTGAGCGCGAGGATGACCTCGGTGATGCCGTCATCGCCGATGCGTTGCAGGAGCTTCGGGATGCGCAGCTCATCGGGTCCGACAGCGTCGAGCGCCGAAAGCGTGCCGCCAAGCACATGATATCGGCCCTTGAACGATTGCCCGCGCTCCATCGCCCAGAGGTCGGCCACATCCTCGACCACGCAGATTTCCCCCGTGGCGCGGCGATCGTCGCGGCAGATGTCGCAGATGTCGGCGGTGCCGATATTGCCGCAACTGGCGCATTCGCGCGCGGTCGCTGCGACCTCGGCCATCGCTTTCGCGAGCGGCGCCATGACTTGCCCGCGCTTCTTGATCAGATGCAGCACCGCGCGGCGCGCCGAGCGGGGGCCGAGGCCGGGAAGCCGGGCCATCAATTCGATCAACGCCTCGATATCGCGGGTGGTGTCGTTCACGTCAGAATGGCAGCTTCATGTCGGCGGGCAGACCCATCGACTGCATCATCTTCTGCTGCTCCTCGCGAGTGCGGTCCTGCGCGCGCTTCTGCGCGTCCTTGATCGCCGCAAGGATCAGATCCTCGACCACTTCCTTCTCGGACGGCTGGAAGATCGAAGGGTCGATGTCGAGCGACTTCAGCTCTCCCTTGGCTGAGCAGACCGCCTTGACCAGCCCCGCGCCGCTTTCCCCGGTCACGGTGATACGGTCCATCTCTTCGGTCAGTTCGGCCATCTTGGTCTGCATCTCCTGTGCGGCCTTCATCATCTTGGTCATGTCACCAAGACCGCCCAAACCTTTCAGCATCTTCTTCTCCTCAATTGTCCTCGAACGGATCCCATTCATCCTCGACGTTGGGCAGGGCTTCCGCCTCGGCCTGGGCCCGGGATTCCTCGGGCGTCCTGATAACTGTGATGTGCGCCTCCGGAAAGGCCGCGAAAACCGCCTTCACGAGCGGATGCTCCCTCGCGATCTCCCGTGCGGCATCGTCTTTGGCGCTGCGCTCTTCCGCGATGGTTTTCGCGCCGCCGCCGGCAACGACGGAAACGCCCCAGCGCACCCCCGTCCAGCTTTGCAGACGGCTCGCAAGCGTCGCGGCAAGATCGCGGGGCGCTTCTCCAGTGGGCTCGAACTCGATCCGACCCGGCGTATAGTGGACAAGGCGGAGATGGTTCTCGACCTCGATCAGCAACTTCACGTCGCGGTTGGCGCGGATCAGTTCGACGACCGCAGGAAAGCTCGCGTAGCGGGCCAGCGCAACTTCGGGAGCAGTGGCAAGTGCGGTAGCGGTTCCGCCCGCACCCGGGTTTGAGGCGATCGCGGCGCGCGGAGCCGATTGCACCGCCCCGCCAGAGGGCGCAGGTCCGCGGCCCTGCGGCGCCGGGGCGGAGGGGCCGGGGCCGTCCGCAAGTCGGCGGAGAAGCTGCTCGGGGTCGGGCAGGTCGGCCACATGCGTCAACCGGATCACCGCCATCTCGGCGGCCATCATCGCGTTCGGCGCGGCCGAGACCTCTTCCAGCGCCTTGAGAAGCATCTGCCACATCCGCGCCAGCACCCGCTTCGAGATCGCCCCGGCCATGGCAAGCCCCCGCGCGCGTTCATCGGGGGGCACTGTCGGATCATCTGCGGCCCCCGGCGTGATGCTGATGACCGACACCCAGTGCGTGATCTCGGCCAGATCGCGGAGGATCGCCATCGGGTCGGCCCCGTCGGCGTATTGCGCGCCAAGCTCGTTCAGGGCGGCTGCGGCCTCACCCTTGAGGATCATGTCGAAAAGGTCGAGCACGCGGCCCCGGTCGGCAAGCCCCAGCATCGCGCGGACCTGGTCCGCGGTGGTCTCGCCCGCGCCGTGGCTGATCGCCTGATCGAGCAGCGAGGTCGCGTCGCGCGCTGACCCCTCGGCCGCGCGGGTGATCAGCGCCAGTGCGTCATCGCTGATCTCGGCCTTCTCGGCGGCGGCGATCTTGCGCAGCAGCGCGATCATCACCTCGGGCTCGATACGGCGCAAATCGAAACGCTGGCAGCGGCTGAGGACCGTCACCGGCACCTTGCGGATTTCGGTCGTCGCGAAGATGAACTTCACATGGGCGGGCGGCTCCTCAAGCGTTTTCAGCAGCGCGTTGAACGCGTTGGTCGACAGCATGTGGACTTCGTCGATGATGTAGATCTTGTAGCGTGCCGAGGCGGCGCGGTAGTGGACGCTTTCGATGATCTCGCGGATGTCGCCCACGCCCGTGCGCGAGGCCGCGTCCATCTCCATCACGTCGACATGGCGGCCTTCCATGATCGCCACGCAGTGTTCGCACTTGCCGCATGGGTCGGTTGTCGGCCCGCCCTTGCCGTCCGGCCCGACGCAGTTCATGCCCTTGGCGATGATCCGGGCGGTGGTCGTCTTGCCGGTTCCGCGGATGCCGGTCATGATGAAAGCCTGGGCGATCCGGTCGGCGGCGAAGGCGTTCTTCAGCGTGCGCACCATCGGTTCCTGACCGACGAGATCGGCGAAGGTTTCGGGTCGGTATTTGCGGGCAAGGACCTGGTAGCGGGGTTCTGGCGTCTCGGTCATTGGGCCTCGGCGGATTCGGGTCGGTCTTCAGACTAGGCGCGGGGCGTTCCCGCGTCCACCCGAAGGCGCGGCGCGGGAGGCTGGCGATCATCAATCGTCGCGGCGCTGCTTGTGGCGGATCGCGGATTTCTGCATCTTTCCGACGGCGCGTGCGCGCTTGTGCAGTTCCGCGCGCGATGCGGTGTGCATCGCGTCCTCGCGCTTCAGCTTTTGCCAGCGCTCCAGCCGCGCCGGGTCGATCCGACCATCGGAAATGGCCGCCTGCACCGCGCAGCCCGGCTCCGGCCCGTGGCTGCAGTCGCCGAAGCGGCAGTTGTCGGCCAGTTCGGTGATTTCCGAGAATGCTTCGTCGATGCCTTCGGCCATGTCGCTCAGCTTCAGCTCCCGCATGCCCGGCGTGTCGATCAGCCAGCCGCCGCCAGTCATGGGATGCATCTCTCGCGATGTCGTCGTATGGCGTCCCTTCATGTCGTCGGCGCGCACCTCCCCCGTGTCGAGGTCGAGGCCGGTGAGCGCCGAGGCGAGAGTGGATTTGCCGACCCCCGACATGCCGAGAAAGGCGACCGTCCGGCCCGGACCGCACCAATCCCGAAGCGCCGCCACCGCGCCGACCTCTTTCGCGTTGAGCGGGACAATTGGCACGGAGGAGGCGATGGCGCGGAGCCGGTCGACATAGACCTGGGGATCGTCGCAAAGATCGGCCTTGGTCAGGACGATGACCGGAGGAACGCCGCCGGCGTGGGCAAGCGCAAGGTAACGCTCAAGCCGCGCCTCGTTGAATTCGCGGGTGCACGAGGTGGTCAGAAAGACCGTGTCGACATTGGCGACGATCAGTTGTTCGCGCGATACATCGCCCGCGGCGCGGCGATAAATGCGGCTCTTGCGGTCGAGAAGCCGCGCGGCGCGGTCCGTCCCGATTTCTGCAAGCACCCAGTCGCCAACAGCGATGTCGCCGGCGGCCAGGTCGCCCGGAAGCGAAAGATGACGCTGCCCCGTTTCGGTCAGGACCGACAGCCGGTCGCGATGGACGCCGCTGACGCGGGCGGGCGTGAACTGCGCGAGCTCGTCGACGTCGACCTGCCGCGCGAAGTCCGCCGACCAGCCGAGGTCGGCAAGCGTCTGATTGTTCGGATTCAATGGTCTGCCCTCCTGGAGAACCGGTACCGATGCCCGGGCCTCATGACCTCGGGCTTTGGATGTCGGGACGGGCGGGGCAGATCAAGGTCTCAGACGACCCCGGCCCGGAGGATAACAAGCTCTGTCATGTCTTTCTCCTTGCCGAAGGTGTCGAGGGTGAGAGGCTGGACAACGACCCAAGCGGGGCTCGTTACGGCTGCTTCCTTCCGGACCTGACCGGGTTGGCGAGGCGCTCGCCCGCGCCAACCTCTCGACCCGATATCTAAGCCTGTCGGTGGGATTTCGCAAGGGCGCATGGGCCGGAGGGCGGGGCCCTACTGCGGCGGATCAGCTTGTGGAGGGCGACCCGCCCGCCTTGGGCATTGAATACGGCGCGAATCGCGCTAGTCATGGCGGATGCCCGCAAGCGCAGTCCGGAACCCCTTTTCGATCGCCCAGCTTGAATGCGGTGGCGGCATGCTCGGCATCTGTCCGTTGCCGGGCCGGGGCGGAAGCTACGCGCAGGATCTTTCGATCCTGCTGGGATGGAACCCATCCCTCGTCCTGTCGATGACGACCCTGGACGAGATGACCGCTTCCGGTGCGGCCAAACTGACCTCCGATCTTGGCCGGAACGGAGTGGAATGGCGCCACCTGCCGGTCGCTGACATGGCCGCGCAAAGCCCCGCCTTGTCAGAGGGTTGGGGGGTGTTCTCGATACATGCACGGCGCATCCTTGGAGATGGCGGGCGGGTTCTCGTGCACTGTATGGCGGGGTGCGGACGTTCGGGCATGGCCGTTTTGCGCCTGATGGTCGAGGCCGGAGAAGCCGCAGACATGGCACTTGCGCGGCTTCGCGGGGTGCGCCCCTGCGCGGTCGAGACGACGGAGCAGAGTCGCTGGGCGACGACCGGTGGCTCGAAGTCGGGCAGCACGGACGTTAGGGACGTTCTTTAACAATTTGATTTTATTTCATTTTACTGATGGCACCGCGGGCCTCCACCTTTCCGCGCCGAATTTCAACTCAGCCGCGCCAGAAGCCCGCCAGCCTGCCGCTGAATGCGGCCTTCGAGTTCGAGAGCCACGAGTTCCGGCGCGACCGCCGCAGGCGGCAGCGCGAGATCGCGGATCAATTGATCCTCCGCCAGCGGGCTTGGCCCGAGCCGGTCGAGAATGCGCTGGTGAAGCCCGGCGATCTCGCGCAGGCTGGTCCGGCTTTGCGCGGGCAGGGTGACGGGATCGTCACGCCCTTTGTCAGCGCGCGGAGATTCCGCAGGCTGCGTGAGCGTCAGCGCCCCGAGCACGTCTTCCACGCCGCGGACGAGCGTCGCCCCGTCGCGGATCAGCATGTTGCAGCCGGAGGCGCGGCCGTCGAAGGGGTGGCCCGGCACCGCCAGCACCTCCCGTCCCTGATCCAGCGCCGTCCGGGCCGTGATGAGGCTGCCGGAGCGCGCGGCAGCCTCGACCACGACGACGGCGCGGGCTAGGCCCGAGATGATGCGGTTGCGCAGCGGGAAGTGCCGCGCGAGCGGCTCCGTGCCCATGGGCTGTTCGGAAATACGGAGTCCGCGGGCGGCGATTTCAGCGGCAAGGGCAGTGTTTTCGGCCGGATAGATCACGTCGACCCCGCCCGCCATCACCGCCACCGTGCCGGTCGGAAGTGCGGCGAGATGCGCCGCTGTGTCGATGCCGCGCGCGAGGCCGGACACGACGGCAATTCCGGCGGCACCCAGGCCTTCGGCCAGTTTGCGCGCCATGCGGGTGCCGAGAGACGAGGCGTTGCGGGCGCCGACGAGGGCGATCATCGGACGCTCCAGCAGCGACAGATCGCCGATCGTCCAGAGCAGCGGCGGCGCATCGGCAAGATCGGCGAGCGTTTGCGGATAGGCGGGTTCGCCCCGGCAGACAAGTTGAGCGCCGGCGGCTTTGCCCGCCTTCAGCTCCTTCAGCGCGACGGCTTCGGGGCAGGGTTCATAGCCCGCAACACCCGCCGCTTTCGCGATTTCGGGCAGCGCGAGCAGCGCATCTTGCGCTGTCCGGTGTTCCGACATCAACCGGTAGAATGTCGCGGTGCCGACCCTGCGGGAGCGAATGAGACGCAGCCACGACAGTCTGTCATCTACCGTGGTGGGGGGGGTGAAGGGGGTGGGGTAAGAAAACAAACCTTGATCCCTCGTGCCTGCGCCTCATTCGCAGGGTCGACACTGCAACCACAAGGTTAATCAAGCGTTACGATTCGCAGGGAGAAACGGGGGGCGGGCAGAATTTTCGGCGTAGTGCATCCGTAGTTTTTGCGTAGTGCATCCGTAGCTACAGCGTCACTACAGGGCCGCCGGTTGCCGGAGGCGGCGACATGCGGATGCGCCAGACACCCCCTTCGTTCCGTGCAGGAGCCTCGACCGGCAGATCGGCTTCTACAGCGGCACCCGGGATTCGGGGTCGGGTTACGGGCGGGAAAAACGTACGCCGTGGGTGAAGTCCGTCTGCCCGACAATTCATGAGGAAATTGAGTGGCCGCTGTGCGGGACGAAGTAGCCTATCGTTGCTGCTGCACCAATGACCGCTTTGGGAAGTTAGGCCAATAGCGGTCGTTTCCTCCAGTGACAGAAACGTGGTAATTCTGACCAGCACGCATTTCCAGTTCGGCAGTGCGGACGTCAAAAGGCTCGTCATTACTAAAGAAAACCGTCTTCAACTGATCGCACTCAAGCGAGATCGCACAGACGATATTGTTGGTCAGGTTACTATCATGTGTGATGAAGAGATCAATTTTCGATCCTGGTTTCTGACTAATCGATCGAAGCTTGTATGCCGTCTAGTTTGCAATTGTACCCGGCAAGCTTTGTCTTCCCGATTACGACGGCACTGTTTTCACCTTTTTTGTTGAGCTTACCGATATACACCCCGGCTGGACCGTTGACAGTAACATCATATGACCCCGCCTTTCGCCCCCACACGTCTTGCTCGCCGTCCTTCAGTTCCCCGTCAGCCGCATCAGTCCAGAGCTCTTTCTCAATCGAAACGGTTATCTTGCCACCGCTCCGGTTGACGACCTTGACTTGTGTCCGGCCAAAGGTTTGCGCTAGGGTCAGGACCCATTCATTTACTTGAGGCCGCTCGGCCTGCATGATTCAAGTCCCCGAACTGACGGGGGTGATGATGAGCAATCTATACTGGCTGACGGGCGAGCAGATGGAGCGGTTGAAGCCGTTCTTTCCGAAGAGCCATGGCAAGCCGCGGGTCGATGATCAGCGCGTGCTGAGCGGGATAATCTTTATCAATCGCAATGGCTTGCGGTGGTGCGACGCTCCGCGTGAGTATGGGCCGCCGAAGACGCTCTACAACCGTTGGAAGCGGTGGGGTGAGATGGGGGTCTTCGCTCGTATGATGGAGGGGCTGGCCTCCGAGGGCACCGAGCATAAGACGGTCATGATCGATGCGACCTACCTGAAGGCGCACCGCACGGCTTCAAGCCTGCGGGCGAAAAAGGGGGGGCCGACGACCAGCGCGGACGCCTGATTGGGCGCACGAAGGGTGGATTGAACACCAAGCTGCATGCCGTCACCGACGCCAAGGGGCGTCCGCTGAAGTTCTTCATGACCGCAGGCCAGGTCAGTGACTACACCGGTGCCGCCGCGTTGCTGGGCAGTCTGCCTGCTGCCGAATGGATGATCGCAGACCGGGGATATGACGCCGACTGGTTCCGGGAAGCGTTGAAAGACAAGGGGATACGACCATGCATCCCCGGTCGGAAGTCGCGCGGCAAGGCGGTCCGTTACGACAAGCGCCGCTACAAGCGACGCAATCGCATCGAGATCATGTTCGGTCGTTTGAAGGACTGGCGCCGGATCGCCACCCGTTACGACAGGTGCGCCAAGACCTTTCTCTCAGCCGTCGCACTCGCGGCAACCGTCATGTTCTGGCTTTGACGATCAATGAGTCTGGAGCCTAGCCACTGGCCCAATTCTCGGAACCAGGCGGACTGAGTAATTTGCAGAGCCGTTTCACCAACAGCGTCGACTTCTTTCATTTTGTCCACAACGTCATAGGCCATATGTTCTCTCCGTCAAAATTGCGGCAAAAACTGAAGCGTCTGGTGAAATCTTTATTGCTCAGAGTCCGCTAGGCTGGTTTAGCTAGCCGCCCAAGAACCAACATTCCGCAGTCGATTGCCCTTGATGCACCATAGGGCATTGAAATGCCGCGATACAAACGGTTTCGCGATAGCAACATTGGAGGAGCGCCAGGTATGGGCCTTGCACAGCGGTGAGAGCACCCTTCGCCTGCCAATAGCCCTCGCAAGAACTCTCTCTGGTTTTGCCAAGACTTTGGCTTCAGTTTGACAAGCGGGCCTTCCTGCAAGACGCAGCATTTATCACACTGGCCTCCAACCCGCCATCCGCCACCGGTTCGGGTGGCGTTTCCCCCCTCACGCCGCCGACCCGCCCACCGTCAGCCCGCCGATCAGGAGCGTCGGCTGGCCGACGCCCACCGGCACCCATTGCCCGGCCTTGCCGCAATTGCCGATGCCGGGGTCGAGCGCCATGTCGTTGCCGACGGCGCGGATGTTCCGAAGCGCCGTCGCGCCGTCGCCGATCAGCGTGGCGCCCTTGACCGGCGCGCCGATCCGGCCGTTCTTCACGCGGTAGGCCTCGGTACAGGAAAAGACGAACTTGCCGTTGGTCACGTCGACCTGCCCGCCGCCGAAACCGACGGCGTAGATCCCGTCCCTGAGGTCGGCGATGATCGCGCCGGGTTCGGTGTCGCCGCCCAGCATGTAGGTGTTGGTCATGCGCGGCATCGGGATATGCGCGAAGCTTTCGCGACGCCCGTTGCCGGTAGGGCTTTGGCCCATCAGCCGCGCGTTCTGGCGGTCCTGCATGAAACCGACCAGCACGCCATCCTCGATCAGGACGTTGCGGCCCGAAGGCGTGCCTTCGTCGTCGACGCTGATCGAGCCGCGCCGCCCCGGGATCGTGCCGTCGTCAAGAACGGTGACACCGGGCGCGGCGATGCGGCTGCCCATCAATCCGGCGAAGACGGACGTCTTCTTCCGGTTGGCGTCGCCTTCAAGACCGTGCCCCACGGCTTCGTGCAGAAGGATGCCGGGCCATCCGGCGCCAAGCACCACGTCCATCACGCCGGCCGGCGCCGGTTCAGCGGCCAGATTCGCCAGCGCGATGCGAAGCGCCTCGCGCGCGGTTGCCTGCCAATGGCCGGGGTCCATCAAGCCCGAGAGACCTTCGCGGCCGCCGCCGCCGTGGCCGCCGGATTCGCGCCGGCCATCCTGTTCGACGATGACCGACACGTTGAGCCGGGTCATGGGGCGGATGTCTGACACGACGTCGCCTTCGGGCCGGAGGATGAACACCTCCTGCAAGGACGCCGCGATCGTCGCCGAGACCTGCACCACCCGGGGGTCAAGCGACCGGGCGAAGGCGTCAATCTCGCGCAGGGTCTCGACCTTGAGGCCGAAACCGGCATCCGCCATCGGATCATTGTCAGTATACAGCTTGCGATTGGTGCCGAGAGGCGGCCTGGCCAGGACGCCGCCGCCGTCGCCGACGGCAAGCCGCGCGGTTTCCGCCGCCCGCTTCAGCGCGGCTTCCGAGATGTCGGTCGAATGTCCGTAACCGGCGACTTCGCCGTTCACCGCGCGCAGGCCGAATCCTTCGGACGCGTCGTAGCTGGCATTGCGCAGACGGCCATCGTCGAAGACGAGAGCCTCGGAGCGCCGGCGTTCGAGGAAAAGCTCGCCATCCTCGGCCCCGAAGGTCGCGTCGCGAAGAATCGCGAGCGCCCGCGCCTTGTCGACATGGGTCTCGAACGGGGAAAACCGGTCATCACTCATCACATTCCCCTTTTCGGTCCTTGATTTCGGTCAAGAAGTGGCCTTTTGCCGCGACGGTTTCGCTTGTCGCGTTCTCTCTAATATGATTTTAGAATGCCTGGATACAACCGCCCGCCGACATCGGGCGGTTCTGGAAGCGGCGCCGAGACGCCGCGGCAGGAACGGGAAAAACGATATGCGCTTTGCGACCAAGATGTCCGGCCTTGGGGCCACCCTCACGTCAAGCCTTTTCGCTGGCGCGGCGTTGGCCCAGGACGGGATCAGCGGGCTGGAGATCGTCGGCAAGCCGCATGCCGAAGGGACCGGCTTTCAACCTGCCGTGACCGAGATCGCACGAGAGCAGCAGTGGCTTGACCACATGCTGCTCTATCTCTGCATCGCGGTCGTCGTGCTGGTGATGGTGCTGCTTGCCATCGTGATCCTGCGCTACAACAGCCGCGCCAATCCGACGCCGGCCCGGTTCAGCCACAACACGCCGGTCGAGATCGCCTGGACGATGATCCCGGTCGTGATTCTCGTCGTGCTCGGCTCGTTCTCTCTGCCGATCCTGCGAAATCAGCAGGTTATCCCGGCTGGCGATGTGGTGATCAAGGCGACCGGCAACCAGTGGTTCTGGAGTTACGAATACCCCGACGAAGGCATCGCCTTTGACAGTTTCCTGCTTGGCCGCGACGGGCTCGAAGCCGCGGGCTACAGCCAGGACGAGTATCTGCTGGCAACCGACAACGCCGTCGTGGTTCCTGTGAACAAGGATATCGTCGTGCAGGTGACTGGCGCGGACGTGATCCATTCCTGGACGATCCCGGCCTTTGCGGTGAAGCAGGACGCGGTTCCGGGACGGATTGCGGAGCTCTGGTTCAATGCCGACAGGGAAGGCGTCTATTTCGGTCAGTGCTCGGAGCTTTGCGGCAAGGACCATGCCTACATGCCCATCACCGTCAAGGTCGTCAGCCAGGAGGTCTATGACGACTGGGTCGCACGCACCAAGACGGCGGGGCTTGGCGTTTCGGCGCCGGTCAAGCTGGCCGCGAACGACTGACGGAGCGGCGCCCGAAGCCGGGTGGCCTGACGGGAGGACCAGATGAGCGATTTCAGCGCCATTGACCATGGACGGGAGGCGGGCTTTGGCGATTATGTCCAGCTTCTGAAGCCGCGTGTCATGTCGCTTGTGGTCTTCACCGCAATGGTCGGCCTGATCGTGGCGCCGGTGCCGGTTCATCCTTTCGTGGCCTTCACCGCGATCCTCTTCATCGCCCTCGGCGGCGGCGCCTCGGGCGCGCTCAACATGTGGTACGACGCCGATATCGACCGCGTCATGCGGCGGACCCGGTCGCGCCCGATACCCGCCGGACGCGTCAGCGAAGGCGAGGCGCTGGGCCTGGGGCTGGCGCTGTCGGGCCTTTCGTGCGTGATGCTCGGGCTTGCCGCGAACTGGTTCGCGGGTGCGTTCCTCGCCTTCACGATCTTCTTCTACATCGTCATCTACACGATGTGGCTCAAGCGCTCGACGCCGCAGAACATCGTCATCGGCGGCGCCGCCGGCGCCTTCCCGCCGATGATCGGCTGGGCCGTGGCAACAGGCGGCGTGGCGCCGGAATCGCTTCTGATGTTCGCGCTGATCTTCATGTGGACGCCGCCGCATTTCTGGGCGCTCGCGCTCTTCATGAAGGACGACTATTCCAAGGCCGGCGTGCCGATGCTGACGGTGACGCATGGCCGGGCCGCGACGCGCAAGCATATCCTGGTCTATACGATCCTGCTCGCCCCGTTTGCGCTGGCGCTGGCCTTCACCTCGATCGGCGGGCCGGTCACGCTTGCTGCGGCGGTGGTCCTGAACGCGCTTTTCATCCGCGGCGCGATCCGCATCGCGCGCCGTGACGAGGTTGCGGCGGAAGCCGACGGCTACAAGGCGGAGAAGGCGTTCTTCCGCCTTTCGCTTGGCTACCTCTTCCTTCATTTCGGCGCGCTTCTTGTCGAGACGAGCCTGATGCCCTTCGGGCTGGGAGGCTGGTAATGGCGATCCATCCGACGCACGAGCTGCACGGGCGCCGCTGGAGCCGCAACCTGGGCCTTGGGCTGGCGCTGGCCGCATTGGTTGCGATCGTGTTCGGCCTGACCGTCGTCAAGGTTTCGCGCCAGGATGCGAACGGCAATCCGCCGGGCATGAGCCAGGGGGCGGGAAATTGAAACGGCTGGAGGGCAACAACCGGACTGCAGCGGTGCTTGCCGGGGTCGTCGTGCTCATGGGCGCGCTCGCCTGGGCGGCAATTCCTTTCTACGACTGGTTCTGCCGCGTGACGGGCTATGGCGGCACAACCAATGTCGCGGCCAGCGCACCCGGTGAGATACTGGAGGAGATGGTCACGGTGCGCTTCGACGCGAATACCGACCCCGGCATGCCGTGGGAGTTCCGTCCCGTGCAGAACCAGATGACGCTCAGGATCGGCGAGACCGGAATGGCCTTTTTCGAGGCCTACAATCCGACCGACAAGCCGGTCGCCGGAACCGCGAGCTACAATGTCGCCCCCGACCTGGCCGGCTACTACTTCACCAAGATCCAGTGCTTCTGCTTCACCGAGCAGGTGCTGGCGCCGGGCGAGAGGGTCGAGATGCCGGTCGTGTTCTATGTCGACCCGGAACTCGTCAGCGATCGCGATGCCGGCGATATCCGCAACATCACGCTGAGCTACACGTTCTACCAGACCGAACTTCCCGAAGCGCAGGCGAGCCTTCCGCCGGCCGAGGGCAATGATTATAACTGAGGCCAAATCAGGGAAACCGACATGGCGCACGCGAAGAACCACGACTACCACATTCTCAAGCCCTCGATCTGGCCGTTTCTGGGCGCGCTCGGCGGTTTCACCATGCTGTTCGGCGCCGTCCTGTGGATGCACGCCGTCACGCCGTTCATCTTCCTGATCGGCGCGGCGCTGGTTCTCTACGTCATGTACGGCTGGTGGGCGGACGTCGTGCATGAAGGCAATACCGGCGATCACACGCCGGTGGTGCGGATCAGCCTGCGCTACGGCTTCCTTCTTTTCATCATGTCCGAGGTCATGTTCTTTTCGGCCTGGTTCTGGACCTTCTTCAAGCACGCGCTTTACCCGATGGGGCCGGACAGCCCGGCGGTGGACGGCGTCTGGCCGCCTGCCGGGATCGAGACCTTCGACCCCTGGCACCTGCCGCTGATCAACACGCTGATCCTGCTTTGCTCGGGTGCCGCCGCAACCTGGGCGCACCATGCGATTGCGCATGAGAACAACCGCAAGGACATGATCAACGGCCTCGCGCTTGCCGTGTTCCTCGGGGTCTGCTTCACCATCCTGCAAGCCTACGAATACAGCCATGCCGGTTTCGGCTTTGCCGGCAACATCTATGGCGCGTCGTTCTTCATGGCGACCGGGTTCCATGGTGCGCACGTGATCATCGGCACGATCTTCCTTCTGGTCTGCATGTTCCGAGCGATGAAGGGCGACTTCACCCCCGAGCAGCATGTCGGTTTCGAGGCGGCGGCCTGGTACTGGCACTTCGTCGACGTGGTCTGGCTGTTCCTCTTCGCTTCGATCTACATCTGGGGCAGCGCCTGATCCCGCCGGCGGAATTGAGTATTTTTGCCACAATGAAACAGGGGCGCGGGTCAACTCCCGCGCCTTTCGCGTGATGCGGCGCTATCTTTTTCCTGTTGCACTCGGGGTTGGCGGCGTTGCGATCCTGATCGGGCTCGGGCTTTGGCAGCTTGAACGCCTTGCCTGGAAGCAATCCGTCCTTGCCGCCATCGAGGCAAAGATCGGCGCTGCCCCGGTGGCGTTCGAGACGCTCGATGCGCCGGAAAAGGCGCGCGATCTCTACCGGCCGGTTTCCGTGACGGGCCGGACCACCGGCGAGGAACTGCTGGTGCTGTCCGGCCAACAGGGTGTCGGCGCCGGCTACGAGGTGATCGCGGCCTTCGAGACCGCCAGCGGCCGGCGCATCCTTCTGGATCGCGGTTTCGTCCGTGAGGCGGCGCGGGACGCGGAACGACCTTCGGTGCGGCTGAAGATCACCGGCAACCTCCATTGGCCGGACGAGGCGGACGCCTACACCCCGCCGCCCGATCCCAAGACGGACCTCTGGTTCGCGCGCGATGTTGCGGCGATGGCCGGGCGGCTCGGGACCGAGCCGGTTCTCATCGTCGTCAGGACGGCGGAAGGGGACATGCAAGGCGTCGCCCCGGTGCCCGTCGACACCTTGAACATCCCCAACAATCACCTTGAATACGCCGTGACCTGGTTTTCGCTGGCCGCGATCTGGGCGGGGATGACAGCGTTTCTTCTCTGGCGTATCAGGCAACGGGTGAACTGAGGAAGATCAATGCGGTATGTATCGACAAGGGGTGCGGCGCCGACCCTGACCTTTGGCGAGGCGATGCTGACCGGGCTTGCCCGCGACGGCGGGCTCTATGTGCCCGAGACGATCCCGGTGCTGGCCCCGGATGAGATCGGCGCACTTGGCGGCCTCGGCTATGAAGAGGCGGCGTTCCGGGTGATGCGTCCCTTTGTCGGCGACACGTTCAGCGATGTGGAGTTCCGCGGCGCGATTGATGCGGCATACAGGAGTTTCGGCCACGCCGCGCGGGCGCCCCTGGTGCAGCTTCAACCGAACCATTTCCTTCTGGAGCTGTTCCACGGCCCGACGCTCGCCTTCAAGGACTTCGCGATGCAGCTGATCGGGCAGCTCTTCCAGATCGCGCTGGCGCGGGACGGCAAGCGCGTCACCATCGTCGGCGCGACCTCCGGGGATACCGGATCGGCGGCGATCGAGGCGTTTCGCGGGCTCGACAATGTCGACGTCTTCATCCTTTTTCCCGAGGGCCGGGTCAGCGAGGTGCAGCGCCGGCAGATGACGACGCCGTCGGAGGCCAACGTCCACGCACTCGCGCTCAAGGGCGATTTCGACGATTGCCAGGCGCGGCTGAAGGACATGTTCAATCATTTCGCGTTCCGCGACGCGGTGGGGCTGGCCGGCGTCAACTCGATCAACTGGGCGCGGGTGCTGGCGCAGGTGGTCTATTACTTCACGTCGGCCGTCTCGCTTGGTGCGCCGGAGCGCGCGGTCGGTTTCACCGTGCCGACCGGCAATTTCGGCGACATCTTCGCGGGTTATATCGCAAAGCGGATGGGCCTGCCCGTCGACAGGCTGGTGATCGCCACCAACCAGAACGACATCCTGCACCGGTGCCTCTCGACCGGGCGATATGAAACGAGCGGTGTCAGGCCGTCGATTTCACCCTCGATGGACATCCAGGTATCGTCGAACTTCGAACGGGCGCTTTTTGACGCCTATGGCCGCGATGGGCGTGCCGTGGCGCAACTGATGGACGAGCTGAAGGCGGAGGGCGGTTTCCGCGTCAGTCAGGGTGCGCTTGAGGGGCTGCGCGCGCTCTACCGGTCAGGGCGGGTTTCGGAGAATGAAACACTTGCGACGATCAAACGGACGCAGTTGACCACGGGCGAACTGCTTTGCCCCCATTCCGCCGTCGGTGTCGCCGTCGCGGAGGCGAACCGCGATCCGGTGGCGCCGATGATCACGCTGGCCACCGCGCATCCGGCGAAGTTTCCCGATGCCGTCCAAAAAGCCATGGGCCACAGGCCGCCGCTTCCCGATCGCATGGCTGACCTGTTCACCCGCGCCGAACGTGTTACATCTGTGCCGAATGACCTCGCCGCGCTCGAGGCGCTGGTGCTTGAAAGGCGAACCTGTTGACGACCCGACTGACCACGTTGCCCAATGGACTCAGGATCGCGACCGAGGCGATGCCCGGTCTTGCCTCCGCCTCGATCGGAATCTGGCTGACGGCCGGGGGGCGGCACGAGCGGCCCGAGCAGAACGGCATCGCCCATTTCCTGGAACACATGGCCTTCAAGGGCACGAAACGCCGCAGCGCCCTTCAGATCGCCGAGGCGATCGAGGATGTCGGCGGCTACATCAACGCCTATACCTCGCGCGAGATGACGGCCTATTACGCGCGGGTGCTTGCGGGCGATGTGCCGCTCGCGCTCGACGTGATCTCGGACATCGTGCTCAATCCGGTCTTCGACCCCAAAGAGATCGAGACGGAGCGGCATGTCATCCTGCAGGAAATCGGCCAGGCGCTCGACACGCCCGACGACATCATCTTCGACTGGCTTCAGGAAGCCGCCTATCCCGATCAGGCGCTGGGCCGCACCATCCTTGGTCCCGCCGAGCGGGTTTCGACCTTCGGGCGCGGCGATCTGACGGGGTTCGTGGGCGAGCATTACGGGCCGGACCAGATGATCCTGGCGGCGGCGGGCGCCGTCGACCATGACGCGATCGTCCGCGACGCCGAGGCGATCTTCGGCGCGCTGAAGCCTGTCGGGCGCATCGAGCCCCAGGCTGCCCGCTGGCAAGGCGGCGAGCGGCGCGAAGTGAAGGAGCTTGAGCAGGTCCATTTCGCGCTGGGCTTCCACGGGCCGAGCGTGAAGGACGACGAGTTCCATACGGCGCAGGTCTACACGACCGCGCTTGGCGGCGGCATGTCCTCGCGTCTGTTCCAGAAGATCCGCGAGGAAAGGGGCCTTTGCTATTCGATCTACGCCCAGGCCGGCGCCTATGACGATACCGGCATGGTCACGATCTATGCCGGCACCTCGGCCGAGGAGATCGGCGATCTTGCAGGCCTGACCATCGACGAGATGAAGCGCGCCGCCGACGACATGAGCGAGGCAGAGATTGCGCGGGCGCGGGCGCAGCTGAAGGCGGGGCTTCTCATGGGGCTGGAGAGCCCCTCGGCCCGCGCCGAACGCATGGCGCGGCATCTGGCGATCTGGGGCCGGGTCCAGAGCGTCGAGGAATCGGCGGCCGAGATCGAGGCCGTGAGCCTTGCCGATGTGAGGGGCTTCGCCGAACGCCTTGTCGGCAATTCGCAGGCGGCCCTCGCGCTTTACGGCCCGGTGACCAGGGCGCCCGAATTCGACGCGCTCAGCGCCTGGCTGGCGGCCTGATGCTGCTCAGGCGGCGGGCCGTCCGGATCGAGACGGAGCGGATGACGCTGCGTCTGCCGCAGCATGGCGACTTTCGCGACTGGGTTGCGCTTCGCACTGACAGCCGCGACTTTCTGGAACCGTGGGAGCCGGTCTGGTCCGCCGATCACCTGACCCGGAAGGGATATGCGAACCGCGTCTACTGGGCGCAGCGCGCCTTTGCCGGGGGAACGGCGATGCCGCTTTTCCTGATCCGGCGTTCGGACGCGGCATTCCTCGGGGCGATCACGGTCGACAACATCCGCCGCGGGCCGTCGCAGGCCGCCACCATCGGATACTGGATCGGTGCGCCCCATGCGCGGCGGGGCTACATGGCCGAGGCGTTGCGCGCCGTGATCCACCACTGCTTCACCTCGCTTGACCTGTCGCGGATCGAAAGCGCCTGCCTGCCGGAAAACGCGGCGTCGCGAGGCGTGCTGGAGAAATGCGGCTACAAGTATGAAGGCGTCGCGCAGAGCTATCTTCAGATCAACGGGCGCTGGCGCAACCACGTGCTTTACGCCAATCTCAGGGCCGACCGGCGCGGCCGGACCGGCGCCGGCTGAACCGGCATCCGCAGGAGGCGCACATGACCACCTGGATCGCATTCCTGAGGGCGGTGAACGTCTCGGGCGTCAACCGCCTGCCGATGGCGGAGTTCCGCGACATCCTGGGGGCAATGAAACCGGGCGGCAAGGCGCTTGACGGCGTGAAGACCTATATCCAGAGCGGCAATGTGGTCTTCCGCTCGGACCAGGGCGGGTCGGTCCTGGCCCAGGCCATCGCGGATGCGGTGCTTGCAAGGTTCGGTTTCCGCCCGCCCGTCCTGATGCGGACCCTGGCCGAGATCGAGGCGGCGCTGGCCGGGAATCCATTCGCCCAGGAAGAAGGCAACAAGGTACATTTCTTCTTCATGGAGAGGGATTTGCCGCGCGCGACCGGCGATTTTCTCGCCTCTGTCGCCACGCCATCCGAACGTCATGCCTTTCGCGGCAAGCTGCTCTGGCTGCATCTGCCGGATGGGATCGGACGCTCCAAACTGGCCCAGCGGGTCGGCGCGCTGCCGATCGAGATGACCGCGCGCAACATGCGGACGGTCGAAGCCGTGGCGGCGTTGGGCCGCACGCTGGAGGCAGCATGAGCCTGAACTCCGCCGATGCCGCGTTTGCCGAACGTCTCTCTGCCGGGTTGCCGGATGGCACCATCAGCCCCGCAGAGCCGCGCTATCTCGAGGAACCGCGCCGGCGGGGCTGCACGCCTGCGGCGCTGCTCGCCCGCCCCCGTTCGATGGAAGACGTCGCGCGGATCGTGCGGGCCTGCGGTGAGGCGCGGGTGGGGATCGTGCCTTGGGGCGGCGGGACCGGGCTGGTGCTTGGGCAAGTGATGCCTGAAGGACCGGCGCCGCTGATCCTGTCGCTGGAGCGCATGGCGGCGCTGCGCGGCATCTGGCCCGAGGAAGGCGTGATGACCGCCGAGGCGGGCATGACGCTTGCCGAGGCACAGTCTCACGCCGCAGAGGCGGGGCGGATATTCCCGCTGTCGCTCGCCTCCGAAGGCACGGCGACGATCGGCGGCAACCTTGCCACGAATGCAGGTGGTGTTGCGGTGCTGCGCTACGGCAATGCGCGCGAGCTTTGCCTTGGGGTGGAGGCGGTGTTGCCGGACGGGGCGGTCCTGAACGGACTGACGCGGCTTCGCAAGGACAATACCGGCTACGATTTGAAAGACCTTCTGATCGGGTCCGAGGGCACGCTCGGCGTCATCACGGCTGCGACGTTGCGGCTTTTTCCGCCGCCCGCGGCCGTTGGAACCGCCATGTGCGCCGTCACCGCGCCTGAGGCTGCGCTGAGGCTCTTGTCGCTGGCGCAGGAAAGGACCGGCGGCGCGGTCACGAGTTTCGAGCTGATCCACGCCGAGGGGCTGCGGTTCCTTGACGAAGTCCTGCCAGAGGTGCGTCAGCCCCTTGCCGGAACGCCCGACTGGTCGGTTCTGGCCGAGATTGGGCTGCCGCCGGGGCTTGACCCTGCCGAGGTGCTGGCGGGTCTCTACGAAGCGGGCGCCGAGGGCGGTCTGGTGGCCGATGGAGTCATCGCCGTCAGCGAAGCGCAGCGGCAGGCGATGTGGGCGCTGCGCGAGGCGCTGCCCGAGGCCAACCGGCGGATCGGCGCGGTCGTGTCGCACGACATCTCGCTGCCGCTGTCCGAGATCGCGACGTTCATTGCCCGCGCCCGTTCATTGGTCGAGGCGCTCGGGCCCTTCCGCATCAACTGCTTCGGGCATCTCGGCGACGGCAACCTGCATTACAACGTCTTTCCGCCGAAGGGCGGCAAGGCGGGCGACTACCGGGGGCGAGCGGACGAGATTCAGCGCCGCGTGCATGACCTCGTGCACGATCACGGCGGTTCGTTCAGCGCCGAGCATGGGGTCGGGCGGATGAAGGTGGCGGAACTGGTGCGCTATGGCGACCCGGTTAAAGTCGCGGCGATGCAGGCGGTCAAGGCGGCGCTCGACCCCCTCGGCATCATGAATCCGGGCGCGGTGCTGGGCTGAGTTCGGGCCTCACGCGCCCTCGAACGCGCACAGGACATGCACGTTCATCCCCAGCTTTTCCAGAAGCTTTCGACCGCCCAACTCGGGCAGGTCGATGATGAAGGCGCAGCCGATGATCTCGGCGCCGAGACGCTCGCAAAGCCTGATCCCCGCCTCGCAGGTGCCGCCGGTGGCCAGAAGGTCGTCGACGATCAGCACCCGCTCTCCGGGTTGCAGGGCATCGTCGTGAACCTCCATCACCGCCTCGCCGTATTCGAGCGCATAGGCCTGCGAGATGACGGCGCCGGGCAGCTTGCCCTTCTTGCGGATCGGCACGAAGCCGACCGAAAGCTGGTGCGCAATCGCCCCGCCAAGAATGAATCCCCGCGCCTCGAGTCCCACAACCTTGTCGAAACGCATTCCGGCATAGGGGTGCAACAGTTGATCGACCGCCATCCGGAAACCGCGCGCATCGGCGAACAGCGTGGTCACGTCGCGAAACAGGATGCCTTCGTGCGGAAAGTCGGCGATCGTCCGGATATAGTCCTTGACGCTCTTGCTCATGCTGGTTGCCGGGTGTCGATGACCTCGAAATCATGGGTAAGCGTCGCGCTTGCCGCCATCATCGCCGAGGCTGAGCAGTATTTGGTGATCGACAGATCGACCGCGCGTTCGACCTTTTTCGGATCGAGACCGCGGCCCGTGACGATGAAATGCATGTGGATGCGGGTGAAGACCTTGGGCTCGGTCTCGGCCCGTTCGGAGTCGACCTCGACGACGCAGTCCTCGACCGGATCGCGTCCCTTTTCGAGGATGTGGACGACGTCGATGCCCGCGCATCCCCCGGTGCCGATCAGCAACAACTCCATCGGGCTCGGCCCCGGTTTCAGGCCGTCCGGCCCGTGCGCGGCGCCGAAGGCGATCTTGTGGCCGGTGCCGGTTTCACCGACGAAGGTTCGGCCCTCGACCCATTTCACCCGTGCTTTCATATTGTCCTCTTTCTCCGTCGCCCCTCAGTGATCGTCCGGCCGTTCCATCTGGAAAAGCTCGCGCACCACCGAATAATCCTTGTAGCCGCCCCGCGCCAGCGGCTGAAACCTCGTCGCGTCGAAATAACCGCCCTTGAGGCAGTCGTCGCGAAGGTGAACCCCAGTGACTTCGCCGAGGATCAGGAAGTTGTCTTTTCCCGCCAACTGGATGACCGAGGTCTTCCGGCATTCGAGCGTTGCAGGCGCGGCGGCCACGCGCGGACAGTCGATCGTGTCGCATTCCGCCTTGTCGATCCCGGCAAGCGTGAATTCGTCGGTGTCGGCGGGCCATCTGCCGGAGGTCTGGTTCATCGCCTCCCGCATGGCGTAGGCCACGATGTTGACCGCGAAGACGCCGCTTGCCTCGATGGCGCGAAGTGAATCCTTGCGCCCCGTAGAGGCGAACATGACCTGCGGCGGGTCATAGGCGATCGCGTTGAAGAAGGAATAGGGGGCGAGGTTGTCGCCGTTCGGCCCCCGCGTCGAAATCCAGCCGATCGGGCGGGGCTGGACGATCGCATTGAAGGGATTGTGCGGCAGCCCGTGCCCGTCCTCGGGTCGATAGAACATCTTTTCTCTCATTCGGTTTGAAGCGATCCTGCCCTCATGTTAGGGGCGAATTCCAGCGGATTCGGACGAAAGGCGCGCCGGTGTACAGGCTTGAGGAAGAGACCGAAGCCGACTGGTGGGAAGTTGAGGCGCTTTATGACCTCTGCTTCGCGCCTGGGCGCACGGCGCTGTCCTCCTACCGCCTGCGCGATGGCGTCGGCAAGGTCGCGGAACTGTGCCTGACCCTGCGGGACGATGACGGGATTCTTGCCGCGGTCATCCGTTACTGGCCGGTTCGGGTGGGCGAAAAGCGTGTTCTGCTGCTGGGACCGATCGCAGTGCATCCGACCCGGCAGGGCGAGGGGTTGGGGGCGCTTCTGATCCACGAAAGCCTTGCCGAGGCAACGCGGCTTGGCTGGGAAAGGGTGCTTCTTGTCGGCGATGCGCCCTATTACCGCCGGTTCGGCTTTCGCAAGCTCGAGGGCGTCGAAATGCCGCCGCCGACGAACCCGGACCGGGTTCTGGGGCTGTCGCTGCATCCCGGCGCATGGGCCGGCGTCTCCGGACAGATCGTGAAGGCCGATTGAAGTGGGCCCCCACGCTCCCCATCTGATGGGGATGAGCGAGGTTCCAACCCTTCCCGTGCCCGCACCCGGCCACGCCCTTCAGCCGGCCGGATTGCCGCCCGCTGCGCTTGTGGAGATCGCGGCGCTGGCATTGCGGCTTGACCGGGCGAACGGGCCTGTCATCCGTGCGCTGAATGCAGTCGGCGGACACATCGAAGCACGCATGGCGGCGCTGCCTGCGGGCGTGCGTGGCGCGGTCGAGAAAGGTACCGGCGAGCTTCTGGAGCGGGCCTATATGGCGGCCGGATTTGTCGGCAGCCTGCCCATGCTTCCCGATACCGGCAACTGGGGGCACCGGGTGGCCGCCGCAACTGGCGGCGCCGTGGGCGGCTTTGGCGGGCTGGCCTCTGCGTTGGTCGAACTGCCCGCCACGATCGGTCTTTTCTTCTCGGCAATGCAGAAGGTCGCTGGTGAATACGGTTTCGACCCCAAGGCCGAAGAAACCCGGCTTGCCTGCCTTTCGGTCTTTGGTTCGGGCGGGCCGCTCGATGACGATGACGGGGTCAACACCAGCTTTCTCGGCGCACGCCTGTCGCTGAACGGCACGACGCTGACGACACTGATCCAGCGGGTTGCGCCGAGCCTTGCGGCGGTCCTTGGCCGGAAACTGGCCAGCCAGACGGTGCCGGTCCTGGGCGCGGTGGCCGGGGCGGGCGTGAACGTTGCCTATCTGGGGTATTATCGCGACATGGCGCATGTGCGCTTCGGTCTCATGCGGTTGGCCGAGAGCCATCCCGAGGAGGCTGTTTTGGCGGAGTTTCGCGCCGCGGTTCGGAACTGCCGAGGAGCCGCTGATCCCGGCTAGCGCCGTCCGGGGCTCAGGCCACGAACATCCAGACAGCGACCGCCGCGAGGATCAGCGCGAAGCCGGCGTTAAGCCGCTTCGCCGATGTCTTTTCCCGGAACCGGGCCGCGATCTGGTCGCCGATCAGGATCCAGACGCAGAACGCGATGAGGTTGTTCAGCGTGAAAACGGTCGTGATCCAGATGACTTGGGGGACACCGTTCATGTCGGCGCCGCCCATACCGCGCGGCAGGAACTGCGTGAACATGAGCGCGATGATCACGTAAGCCTTGGGGTTGAGAAGCAAGAGCATGGCGCCCGCGCCGAAACCGGCGGGCCGGGCCTTGCCGTCATCCTTGAGCACCCCTTCGCGCCAAAGCGCCGATGCCAGCCAGAGTACATAGGCCGAACCCGCCCATTTCATGAAAGTCATGAGATCGGGGGCATTCTGGACGAGTGACGCAAAGCCAAGGCCGATTGCGGCCGTCATCGCGAAGGTCGCGACATGATAGCCCGCATTCGCGCCAATGGTCGCCCGCGGACCGAACTTTGCCCCCATAGCGGCAAAGAACATGTTGCCGGGACCGGGGCTGTAGGCGAGAGGGAACAGGAAGATCAGAAGGGCGATCGTGGTGTCTGGCATCTGTCAGGCTCCGGTTGCTCCTGCCAGACTGACGTGCCGGGAACCGTGCGGCGACCCGGAAGCTGCTGGAAAAGCGGCGGCGGCCTTCAGATGTCCTGCCGGGACAGCCAGTCGAGGACGGCCTTTCGCACGTTGGTTGAGCCGGTCGCGCACTCCGCGTCTATCACCGCGCTTAGCTCGCCAAGGTCGATGTGGCGGATCAGATGCTTGACCGGGCCGATGGACGCCGCCCGCATCGACAGCGTTTCGATGCCAAGCGCGGCAAGGCAGAGCGCCTCGACCGGGCGGCCCGCATCCTCGCCGCAGAAGGACAGCGGGGTCGTGGTTTTGGCGCAGCGTCCGACGATATGTCGGATGAACGCGAGAAAGCTGGTGTTCAGCATGTCATAGCGGCGGCGGACGCGTTCGTTTTCGCGGTCAGCGGCGAAGAAGAACTGCTTCAGGTCGTTTCCGCCGATTGAAATGAAATCGGCCATCTCGAAAAACGGCTCCGGCGCATAGGCGAGCGACGGCGTTTCCAGCATCGCGCCGATTTCAAGCGCCTCGGGCAGCCGGTGGCCCAGCCTGCGTTCGCGCTCCACCTCATCCAGCAGCATTTGCCGCGCGGTGCGGAATTCGTCGAACTCGGCAACGAACGGGAACATCACCGAAAGAGACCGACCCTTCGCGCCGCGCAGCAACGCCTGAAGCTGCATCCGCATCACGCCGGGCTTGTCGAGTCCGACGCGGATCGCGCGCCAGCCCATCGCCGGGTTCGGTTCATCCGGGCGGTTCATGTAGGGCAGGACCTTGTCCGAACCGATATCGAGCGTCCGGAAGACCACGCGCTTGCCCTTGGCCGCGTCGAGGACGCCGGCGTAGATGTCGGCAAGCTCCGCGCGCTTGGGCACATGCGCGCGGATCAGGAACTGCAGCTCGGTTCGAAAAAGGCCGACACCTTCAGCGCCCGACCCGGCAAGCGAGGGCAGGTCGGCCATCAGGCCGGCATTCATGTGAAGCGCCACGGTGGTTCCGCACTTGGCGACCGCCGGCAGGTCGCGCAGCGCGGCATAGCGGTTCTGGGCTGCGGCCTGCATCGCGATCTTGTCGCGCAGCGCCTTGGCGACGGTTTCCTCGGGGCGCAGATGCACGATGCCCTGATCGCCGTCGACGATGATCCGGTCGCCGTTCAGCGCCTCGGTCGTGATTCTTTCGGCATGGATCACCAGCGGTATCGCCAGTGCCCGCGCGACGATGGCGGCGTGGGACCCGACGGAACCCTCTTCGAGCACGATGCCCTTCAGTTTCCGCCCGTAATCGAGCAGCTCTGCCGGGCCGATGTTGCGGGCGACGAGGATCGGGTTCTCAGGCATCTCGGCCCCGGTATCGGCGCCCTGGCCGGTCAGGATGCGCAGGAGTCGGTTCGACAGGTCGTCGAGGTCATGGAGCCGGTCGCGCAGATAGGGGTCGGGCACTGTCTCGAGGCGCGCGCGCGCCGTCGACTGCTCTTTCTCGACAGCCGCCTCGGCCGAAAGGCCGCGCGCGATATCCTCTTCCATCCGGCGCATCCAGCCGCGCGAATTGGCGAACATCCGGTAGGATTCCAGAACCTGCTTCTGTTCCTTGTCCTGGACCACGCTCATCGTCAGCATTTCATCGACCGACAGACGCAGATCTTCAACGGCGGCAATCAGCCGCTCAAGCTCCTTGGCCGGATCATCGCCGACCGGGTTGGTGATGACCACGCGGGGTTCGTGCAGCCAGACCCGGCCCTCGGCGGTGCCTTCCTGTCCGGTCCCGCCCCGGAACATGACCGGCTGCTGATGCAAGGCCGACAGCGCCTCACCCTCGCCGACAAAGGCGCCAAGCTCGGTCATCTCGGCAACGACCATGGCGACGACCTCGAGCGCATAGACTTCGTCGTCGGAAAACTGCCGCGCCTCTTTCGACTGCACGACGAGCACGCCGAGCTTTTCGCCCAGACGCTGAATCGGTACGCCGAGAAAAGAGGAATACACCTCTTCGCCTGTCTCCGGCATGTAGCGAAAGCCCTTTTCCGAAGGGGCGTTGGCGGTGTTGATCGGGGTCGATGTCTTGGCGACGCGCCCGACCAGCCCTTCGCCGAGCCGCATCCGCGTCTGGTGGACGGACTCCTTCTTCAGACCCTCGGTCGCACAAAGCTCAAGCGTGTCGTCATCGCGAAAGAGATAGATCGAACACACGTCCGATCGGGTTGAATCGGCAATGAGATGGGTGACGCGGTCCAGCCGTTCCTGCCCTGCGCCGGCTTCCGCAAGGGTATCGCGCAAGCGCCTGAGGAGCTTGCGGCTTTCGCTTTCCGTCCGGTCTGCCATCGCCCGTTCCGAATATCCTCAGGCCCTCTATAGGGGCGATCCCGCAGGAAAGGAAACCGGAATCGCGCCGATGTCAGCGCTTGGCGGCGCGGGCCGACGGCGCGGCGCGGCTGACGATGGCGGGCGCCTTGCGGATCAGCGCGGGGTCGGTCAGCGCGGAGACCATGAACAGCGCAAAATCCGTGCGCCGGGTGCGGTTCGACGCCAGAACCGGGTCGCCGACATGTTCGGACCAGACCGGGAGGCCCTCGCTTTCTCCCTCCTCCAGATCGCTGCCGCGCACCACGGTCCAGTCGCGGTCCGAGGCGAAGACCATGTCGCAGGCACGCACCTGATCGGAGATGTCGGCGAGCCGTAAGAGCCGCATCAGTGGGCCGACGACGCCAAGCATCAGGCGGAAGCCGAGGGAATAGCGATCCTTGCCGTCGCGGCTGATATGCCAGCCGCAGGAGAAAACCAGCCGCGCGCCGGGCTGGGCGAGGTCGAGCGCCGCCCGCGCGGTCTTGGTCGCATAGCCGCCGACGCCGTAGGGCACGAGCACCACGAGCACGCCGTCGCAGCCCTTCACCGCCGCGGCGACGACCTCGCGGTCGTCGGTCCGGCCCGGGAAGACCCGGACGCGGTCCTTCCAGCGGTCGAGCTTGCCGACGCTTTCCGGCCGGCAGACGCCCTGCACCCGATAGCCGTGCGCGAGGGCGTGTTCGACCATGTAGCGGCCGAGCTTGCCGGATATTCCCATAATGCAGATGCGGTTCACTGCCGTTTCCCCGACCGTTTCCGACCTGTGGTGCGGGTGCGGCCGCGCGGTGCAGGCCCTGAAGCGGCGAGCCTAGACAGACCTTCCCGCCGGCGCAACCGTGCCTGTCCGTCAGGCGGCCTTGTCCAGTTCGAAGGCATCATGAAGCGCCTGCACCGCGAGTTCCATATATTTCCTGTCGATGAGCACCGAAATCTTGATCTCGGACGTGCCGATGACCTTGATGTTGATATTTTCGGCGGCAAGTGCGGCAAACATCTTCGCCGCGACGCCGGCGTGCGACCGCATGCCGATGCCAACGACCGAAACCTTCGCGACATCGGTGTCGACGACAAGATCGTCATAGTTGATGGTCCCCGCGCCGCGCGCCTCTTCCATCGCCTTCCTTGCGCGGGCAACCTGATTGACAGGGCAGGAAAAGGTCATGTCGGTCACGGCGACCGTATGACCTTCATAGTTCTTCTCGGAAATGTTCTGGACGATCATGTCGACGTTCACCCCGGCTTCGGACAGCGGGCCGAAAATCGCGGCGGCGATGCCGGGACGGTCCTCGACCGAGACGAGCGTGATCTTGGCTTCGTCGCGCGAATAGGCGACGCCGGAGACGACTTTCGATTCCATGATTTCCTCCTCGGCGCAAACCAGCGTGCCGGATGCCTCATCGGTGTCTTCGAAGCTTGACAGAACCCGCAGGCGAACCTTGTAGCGCATGGCGAGTTCGACCGAGCGGGTTTGTAGGACCTTCGCCCCGAGCGAGGCAAGCTCCAGCATCTCCTCGAAGGCGATCCGGTCGAGCTTGCGGGCCTTGGCGGCGATGCGCGGATCGGTCGTGTAGATGCCGTCCACGTCGGTGTAGATGTCGCAGCGCTCGGCCTCGAACGCGGCTGCGAAGGCGACCGCGGTGGTGTCGGAGCCGCCCCGGCCGAGCGTGGTCACGCGGTGTTCTTCCGACACGCCCTGAAAGCCCGCGACGACGGCGACCCTGAAGCCCTCGGCGAACTTCGCGTCGATATTCGCGCGCGGGATCGACACGAAACGCGCTGCCGAATGTGCGGAGGTCGTATTGATCGGCACCTGCCAGCCCTGCCAGCTGCGGGCCGGCACGTCCATTTCCTGAAGCCGGAGAGCCATGAGGCCGGCGGTCACATTCTCACCGGAAGCCACGACGGCATCATATTCCCGCGCGTCGTAGAGATGTGACGTCTCCTCGACCCAGCCCACCAGCTCGTTGGTTGTGCCGGACATCGCCGAGACGATGACGATCACGTCATGGCCGCGTTCGACCTCGCGCTTGATCTTTTCGGCGGCATTCCCGATGCATTCCAGATCGGCCACCGAAGTGCCGCCGAATTTCATCACGAGAAGCGACATCCGGCCCCCCTGCCGCGCCCAAGCCAAGTCGGGCGCTTCTTAGGCGTGGGCGCGCGGAAGGGCAAGGGGCGTTCGGTTCGGCCCACAAGGAGTGTCGTGCCCCTGCCGGCTCTCCGACACCATCCCTTGGCGGATCAGAGCGGAATTGTCCGCCCGGCATAGTCCTCGTAGCAGCCGGTCGTGGACGGTCCGAGCGCTTCGAAGCGCGCCAGGAGACCCAGGGCCGCGGTGGAGGGGTCGACATCGGCGCCCGCACCACCCATGTCGGTCCTCACCCAGCCGGGATGGTAGATGCCGACCGCGATTCCGTCGCGCTTGAGGTCCGCGGCGAGGTTGCGGCCAAGGTTGAGCGCCGCAGCCTTCGACGCCCGGTAGATGTAGCTTCCGCCCGGCGCCAGGGCCTGCGATCCCATCCGCGAGGAGATGATCGCGATCTTGCCCGTCGCGGCGCGAAGATTGGGCAGCAGCGCCTGTATGGTCAGGAACACGCCGGTCACGTTGACCGCGAAGCTGTCCGCCCAGAGCGAAGCGCCATAGCCCTCGGCGATGTCATGCCCCCTGTCGAGATAGACCCCGGCATTGCAGACCAGAAGATCAAGCGGATGGTCCCCGAAGGCGCCCTTCATGGAAGCGACGGAACCCGGATCGGACAGATCGAGCCGCAGCCAGTCCGCGCCAGTCTGCGGACCGCGTGTCGTGCCAGCCACCAGATCGCCCCGCGCCGCGCAGGCATCGAACAGCGCCCTGCCGATTCCCCGGTTCGCTCCCGTGATCAGAACCCGCATCAGAGCCTCACTTTCTGTCCGGAAATACCCTCGGGGGTGAATGGGCCGCGTGTCAACGCGGGCCAGAGGGGGCAGACAGGCCCCCTCCGCCTCAGTTCGCCTTGCGGGCGGGCAGAAAGGGAAGCGGCGCAACCGGGACGCCGTCCTCGATCAGCCTTCTGGCCTCATCCGTCCGCGCCTCGCCGTAGATCGACCGGGCGGGTGCGTCGCCGTCGTGGATCGCGCGCGCTTCGGCGGCGAAGTTCAGGCCCACGTACTCCGAACTTTCCTCGATATGCCGCCGCATCGCCGCGATCGCCTTCTCCTCGGGCGTCGACGGCTTGCCAAGCGCCGGCGACTCGGCCTTGGCGGTCTTGCGGTCCGGTCGCAGGGCAGGGGCCATCAGCGTCTTGGACACCTCGCCCGAACCGCAGACGCTGCACGCGACCATGCCGCCGGCCATAAGCCGGTCGAAGGCTTCCGCAGATTGGAACCAGCTGTCGAAACCGTGGTTGTTGGCGCAGGTCAGGGCGTAACGGATCATGGCAGTCCTTCGTGACTCCCTGCTTCATTTGGGCAGATCGGACCGGAAATCAAGCCTTTCCGTTGCCCGCCTGCGACGGCGGGGCCGAGAGATCGAATGCCGAAAGCAACTCGCGCAGCTCCGGTTCATCCACCTTGCGCGCCGCCTTCGCCGGAAGGAACCAGCGCCGCTTGCGCTCGGCGCGTTCCGGGAACTTGCGGCGAAGCTTTTGCACCTCGACCGGGTAGACGGTCACGACGCAGGGCTGAAGCATGCCATCGTCCATGCCCTTGTCGTAGGAATAAAGGCCGATCGGACGGTCGCTGATGCGGCCCTCGACACCGGCCTCCTCATAGGCTTCGCCCAGGGCGCTTTCCGGGCCCGTACGACCCTTCATCGGCCAGCCCTTCGGCAATACCCAGCGACCAGTATCGCGGCTTGTCACCAGAAGGATCTCGACGCCGTTCTTTGAACTCTTGCGGTAGCACAGGGCTGCATATTGCGTCATCGCCTCGCGCGAGTTGCCGGTCGTATCGTCAATTGCCTTCATGCCTGCCCGATGCCGTTGCCGCCACCGCTCCCGTTTGCCTTCGCCCCCAACTTCCGGTTCTTTGGCCGGAATGTTCGAAAAATAGCATGCAGATCGCCGGTTTTCCAGCGTCATGCGCTTGGCGTTCGTCCGGCCAGCAGCGTCGCGAATGCCGAGCTGTCGATGTTGCCGCCCGTCAGGATCACGCCGACCCGCTTGCCCCGCATCGCCTCGCGGTCCTGGCAGAGCGCCGCGAGCGCCGCAGCGCCGGCGCCTTCGGCCACGTTGTGCGTGGCGACAAACAGAAGCCGCACGGCCGAGGCGATCTCATCCTCGCTCACCGCGACAATGCGCGACGCCGAACGGCGGTAGATGTCGAACGCTTCCTGCACCGGCATGCGAACCGCCATTCCGTCGGCAAAGGTGCGCGCGCGTTCGGTCGGCACGAGGCGTCCCGCTTCGACCGAAAGCTTCGCCCCCGCCGCCTCGGACGCCACGACGCCGACCACCTCGGTCGAAAGCCCCAGAGCGTCGCGCGCGGCAATGGTGCCGCAGATGCCCGAACCGCAGCCGATCGGGACATAGACGGCATCGAGCGGCGGCGTGGCGCGGAAGAACTCGAGCGCGTAGGTGGCGACGCCGCGAACCAGTTCCCGGTGGAAGGGCGGCACCGGAAAGAGTCCCTCTGTGTCGGCAAGCCGCATCGCTTCTTCGCGCGCAGTGTCGAAATCCTCACCGAACTCCCGCAGATCGGCGCCGAAAGCCCTCATTGCAGCGTTCTTTTCGGGCGAGTTGCCGTGCGGCACATAGACGACCGCGCGCAGCCCGGCTTTCGTGGCCGAGCGTGCCTGACCCTGACCGTGATTGCCGCGCGTCGCGGTGATGATGCCGGGGCTGCCGGGATGGGCGCGGGTGAGCCAGGCGATGAACGTCGCCGCCCCGCGCGCCTTGAAAGCGCCCGTGGGTCCGTGGTTTTCGTGCTTGACCCAGACCTCGGCGCCGGTGGCCGCAGATAGCTGCGGCCAGTGATGCTGCGGCGTCGGCCCGCCGATTTGGCCCTGCACCAGCGCAAGGGCGTCTTCCAGTTCGGAAAGGCTGAACTGCATCTTGTTCCTTCCGTTTCGCGGCAGGCTGCCGGGGAGAGCCGTTCCTGTCAATCGCGGGTGCGGGGCTGGCGGCGTTCGATTGAAACAAGCAGCGCGGTCGTCGGGCCGGAAACACTGATCGCCGCCTGCTCGAAAAGCGCGACCGACCCTGGCGCAAGGTCATGCGTCCCGGCCTTCACGCCCGACCCCAGCGCCAGGATCATGTGGCTCGTCCCGGCCACCGCCCGACAGATCCATGCCGCGCCGCCCTGGAACACCCTGACCGACGCCAGGAGCCGCGCCGGATCGTAGATCAGGTTGAAGTCTCGCACCGGACCGTCGATACGGCGGCAATGCACCACAAGATCGCCGGAGAACGCGACCGGCGCGAAGGGAAGCACCTCAATCCGTCGGTCCGGCGTGTCAAGCCACAGCCCCGCCCCGTCGATCACCGTCAAGATTCGAGCCTGTCCGGGGAATGCCGAAAACGGCCCGTCCGCGGCGACCTCGGCGATCGACAGACGCCAGAGCAGGCCCCCGGCGGCCTCCTCGCGCGCAATCTCACGGGTGATGCCGCCGCCGTTCTTCCAGGTTTGGCTTTGAAACCGGTCGGGCGGGATGATGCGCATCGCGTTGGACCTGTCATCGCTGTTGACGTCCGCGCGCATGAAACCCCAATGCCGGGCGGCTGTCCATCGCGACCTCTGATGGACCACATCTCGGCCTTGACGCCGCTCTGGCGCGCGGCGACCCTGCGGTCCGTGTGACGTGGGACAGCGGCCTATGCCGGAAACAAATGTCGTTGAAACAGGCTTGACCGCGGATGGCGTGCCGGTTCACCGCATTACCCTAGGCGACGGCGCCCTCAAGGCCGAGTTCCTTACCCTTGGCGCGACGCTGGAATCGCTTCGCCTCGATGGCTTGGGCTACAGCCTGACGGTGGGCGCGGGGCGCCTTGAAGACTATGAAGGTGGCATGCGGTATCACGGCACGCTCATCGCGCCGGTCGTGAACCGTTTCACGGATGGGCGGGCTGTGGCCGGTGGCCGCGAGATGAAGCTGGAGCGCAATCTGGACGGACGGCACAACCTGCATTCGGGCGGAGCGGGCACTCATCTGAAGGTCTGGCGGATCGCGGAGGTCACGCCGGATCGCCTTGATCTGGCGCTGGACCTGCCGGACGGGGAAGGCGGGTTTCCCGGCAATCGCCGAGTCGCAGCGGAATACTCGCTGGCTTCGCCCGCTGTCCTGCGCCTGACGATAACGGCCCGGACCGACCGGCCAACCGTTTTCAACGCGGCCAATCACAGCTACTGGAATCTCGATGGCGCCGCCCGTTGGACGGGCCACGGCATGCGCATCGCCGCCGAGCACTACCTGCCGGCAACCAGCGATTTCCGGCCCACGGGAGAGATTGCGCCGGTGGCGGGAACATCGATGGACTTCAGATTGGCGCGGACCATCGCGCCCGATGACCCGCCGCTTGACCACTGCTTCTGCCTGGCGCGCCGGCGCGGGCCGCTCAGATCGGTCCTGTGGCTGACAGGCAGGTCGGGGGTGGCGATGGAGGTCGCGACAACAGAACCGGGCATTCAGGTCTACGATGGCCGACACGCAGCCCGGCCGGGCCGCGGCGCATATGAAGGGCTGGCCATCGAGCCGGAATGCTGGCCCGACGCGCCAAACCATCGCGGCTTTCCGTCGATCGAGTTGCTGCCGGGCGAGACCTACCGACAGATCACCGAATGGCGGTTTTCGTGCCCCGGTATCAACCCGCGCCCCGCGTGACGGCGCGGTACCAGGCGACGATCTTTGCCCGTTCCTCGTGCTCCATGAACGAGACATTTGCGGGCGGCATCGCGTGGCTGACGCCGGCCTGCAGATAGATGCGCCGCGCGTTCGCGGCGATCTGTTCGGGCGTTTCGAGGATCACACCCTTCGGCGCCCAGGGTATGCCTTCATAGCCCGGTTCGGTCGCGTGACACATCGAGCAGCGGCCCATGACGATGTCCGACACGTCCGGGAAATCGGCCGCATCCGCGAATTGCTGTTGCGCCGGCGTAAGACGCTGGGCGCCCTCGGTATCCGTGTCGGCACGGAAAAGCGGCGCCGTCGACAGCCAGGCGATTATGATGAACAAGAGCACTGTCGCGATCCAGGTCCAGGTCGGGCTGCCCTTTCGCGCGTGCCGCGTGTTGAACCAGTGGCGGATCGTGACGCCCATCAGGAAGACGAGGCTGGCGATGATCCAGTTGTTTTCGGTCGCGAAGGCCAAGGGATAGTGGTTCGACAGCATCATGAAGATCACGGGCAGCGTCAGGTAGTTGTTGTGCGTCGACCTGAGCTTGGCGATCTTGCCGTATTTCGGATCGGGTGTGCGCCCCGCCTTAAGGTCGTCGACGACGATCTTCTGGTTCGGGATGATGACCATGAAGACATTGGCGCTCATGACGGTGGCGGTGAATGCGCCGAGATGCAAAAGCGCCGCGCGGCCCGAAAAGACATGCGTGTAGCCCCAGGCCATGGCCACCAGGATCAGGTAGAGGATCACCATGAGCGTCGTCGGGTTTTCGCCCAGCGGCGACTTGCAGAGCGTGTCGTAAAGAAGCCAGCCAACCGCCAGCGAGGCCAGCGAAATCAGGATCGCCTGCCAGACCGGGATATCCAGCACCTCGGGATCGACAAGGTAGAGGTCTGCGCCCAGATAGTAGACCAGGGCCAGGAGCGCGAATCCCGTCAGCCAGGTCGCGTAGCTTTCCCATTTGAACCAGATCAGATCGTCGGGCATCTTTTCCGGCGCGACGAGATACTTCTGGATGTGGTAGAAGCCGCCGCCATGGACCTGCCATTCCTCACCATCCGCGCCGGTTGCGAGGTTGCGGTCGCGGTGCAGGCCGAGGTCGAGCGCGATGAAGTAGAATGACGACCCGATCCAGGCAATCGCGGTGACTACATGCAGCCAGCGGACGGCGAATTCCAGCCATTCGCCAAGGACTATGAAGTCGTACATGTCGCTGCTCCTCCCGTTGCATCGCACTACACGCTATACCGAACCCGATCTTCCTGATAATGCTTTGAATATCTCAGAACCTTCAAATAATGCCGAATAATGGTGGTGTGAGGCGGCGATGGCCTACGTGAACAACATCAAGATGTTCGTGCGCGTCTTCGAACTAGGCTCAATGTCGGCCGCCGCCCGAGATCAGCGGACCTCGCCTGCCGTCGCGTCGGCGCGGATCGCCGAATTGGAGAAACGGCTCGGCATCCGGCTTTTCAACCGCACGACCCGCCGTCTGCAGCCGACCGAGAACGGGCGGCTGTTCTACGACGGCGCGCGCAAGGTGCTCGAAGCGATCGACGACGCCGAAGCCGCCGTCATGGCCTCGACCCAGAACCTGCGCGGCACTGTTTTCGTGGCGGCGCCCCTGGGTGTCGGCCGCCGGTTCATCGCGCCTCATGTACCTGAATTCAAGGATGAATTTCCACAGATTGATGTGCGTCTGAGGCTGTCCGACCGCACGATCGATGTGGTGGGCGAGGGGTTGGACATGGCGTTCCACCTCGGACGGCTGGAGGATTCCACCCTGAAGATGCGGCAGGTCGCGGAGTGCCGGCGCATCCTTTGCGCATCGCCGGAATACATTGCCCGCCGGGGCGATCCGGGCACCGGCGAGAAGCTGGTCGCGGACCGGCACGACTGCCTCTTGCTGCGCTTTCCCGGCGCCCGGGAGTTCCAGTGGGCGATGATCACGCCCGAAGGTCCGAAACGGTACGACGTGACGGGTCCGTTCGAGACCGATGACGGCGACGTCCTGACCGGCTGGGCGCTCGACGGGCGCGGGATCGTGATGAAACCGGTTTTCGAGGTCGCCGATCACCTGCGTGACGGGCGGCTTGTGCCGGTGGTGCGCGAAACCCCACCCTTGCCGGTGCAACTGACCTGCTTGGCCCAGCACCGACGCCTGCGCGACCCCAAGATCCGCGTCTTCACCGACTTCATCGTGGCGCGCTGCCGCGCGGCCCTGACGAAGGCGACCGAGGGGCTGGATCTGCTGGACTGAGAGGATGGGGGCGGGTACCGGACCCGCTGCCATTTCTCTAGGGGTGTATCCCCTTGACACAAGTCCTGACGCCCCGCCTTGCGAGTCTTCCTGATTCTCAGGTGCGTCTGACAGACTTAAAGACTTGCGAGGCAATCCTGCGTGTGCTATTTGGGCGCATGGGCAGTGCCATCGAAGACATATTGCGCGACGAACTCGACAAGATTGATGCTAGGATCAAACAGGTCGAGCAGAGCCTTGCGCCGCTGTTTGCTGAGCGGGAGAAGATCCACCGCGCCCTAAAGGCTGTAGCTGAACCGGTTTCCGCGACTGTTGCGCGCGGCGCAGTTGCACAAGAGATCGGCAGTGATGGCGGGATTTCGAATCCATTCTCATCGTTGACCATGAAGGAACTAACCGTGAAGGCGCTCAAGGAACGTTTCACGAACGGCGCAACGGCGGCGCAATTGATTGCATTCTTCGCTGAGGCGTGGGGACGCAAAGATATTCAACGCTCAAGTTTCAGTCCGCAACTTTCGAGGCTGAAAAATGAGGGCGTGACGGAACTTGATGGGAAGATATGGCGTCTTGCCGGCCCTGCCGTCAAAGAGAATGCGCCGCCCTCGGGCGACGCAGAAACCGGTGGCAGTCCGTCTGCCGCCAAACGATTCGACAGCAGTCTGCTGTCGAGCACAAGCCTTTCCACAGGCGCGGACCCGGCACCGTTTGGAAGCCGGGAAGGAGGTTAGCAGGATGCTTTGGTATCCTGTCGCGTTCTTGAGGTTGCAGCCTCTCGTTCGCTTGCTCTTGTTAAAAGCCTAACCCGAGGTGGGGCGGTACGCCGCCCCACCTCTTCTGTACTGGAATCTCTACATTTTGTCTAGATAGAAGGGGCCGAAAATGGCTAAGAAGCAAAGTTCACCAAAGCTCTCTACGCTCGCATCGAAGGTAATGTCGGGCCAAAAGAAGCCAACGCCAGCCGAGGCGCGCCGCCTTGCGGCGTCGGTCTTGTCGCAAGATGAGACCAAAGGTCAAAGGCCTAAGAAGTAGGCTCTTGCAAGGCCGTCACTTTGACGACCGAACGTGCGGGGATCTGGATCAGTCCGGATGCCTGCACGTTTTCGCAGTTGATATGCCCCAGGTGTCCACTTAGCCTTTTTTCCGTGCTATTTTTTGGGAAGGAGGAAGACCCACGGGACACTCATCGACAGCGAAGAAGGCAGCGCCGAAGGTCCGGCCTGAGCCGAATTCTGACCGATGCGGCGGAATGTACTGATGTCAGTGATCCGCGCAAAGCCAATGTCCAACCGACGCCTGGACATGTTCATTCGGGCCAGCTGCCGAAAGGTTGTTTCTCGAGCTGCATCGACCCGTCTTCGCCGTGGTAGATATTGATCCAGGCGCGCCAGTTTTCCTCGTCGATCTCCGGGTAGTCCAGCCGGTAGTGGCTGCACCGGCTTTCGGTGCGCATGAGCGAGGCGCGCAGCTTCATCTCGGCCGACAGGATCATGTTGCGGGTTTCCCATGCCAGCCGCAGCTCGTGCATGTTGGCCGCGCGCAGCATCGGCGCGTGGTGGTCCCTCAGTTCGTCGACATAGGTGATGCGACCGTCTTCCTTGAGCAGATGGGTGATGACAACGCGCTCCATAAGCGGGATGGCGCGATCCTCGATGGGCCACATGAAAGGCCGGTTGGCGAGCGTCTGGTCGAAGTAGCCCCAGTCTTCCAGCTCCTTCGCGCGATCCAGCGAATGCTCGGCGAGTTGGCGGGTATAGACCGGGTTGCTCGTTCCGAGCGCCGAGCGCGAGACGGTGTCGACGAAGTCGTCGATACTGCCGGTCTCAGTCGCGGGGTCAAAAACGAAAAAACCCTTACCGAAGGGCGTCAGACCCGGTGAAGCGCACGTCGCCGGTCTCGGGATCATATAGCTGCCAGTTGGTGTCATCATAGACCTCGGCGAGACCCGCGATGAAGGCACCGTCCACATCCACTGCCTCTCCATCGAGGAACCAGATGCCGCCGGCCTCGGCGCCGTCCGAGATGTTCGTCGGGCACCATGGCCCGGGAGAGTACGTCTGCGGGAGATGGCTCACGGTGATCGTGAAGCAGGTAGCCTCCGTGCCCCTTGATAGCGTGCAATCCACGAGTTCGGGTTCGCCTTTGACCTCTGCGTCCTCGAAGAATGCGACGATGCGGGCGAGATCGGTTGCAGCCGACTGAGCGCTTACCGGCCCCGTCAACAAGAGAGTGGAGAGAAACACGAGCGAGCAAGGATCGGTATGTGACTTTTTGAGCATGATGGCTCCACACGTATGGAGAATTCGATTGCCGAGCATTGTCCCGATCCAGCAGTTAATATACTAACTGTTAATATGTAAGCTGACCAACATGACCTTCACGGCCTGCTCCACAGCGCCAACCTCGTCGAGGCAGAACTCCGCCGACACATGGAGCCGCTCGGGATTCAACCCCGTCAGGCTCGTGTTCTCGATGCGTTGTCTCGTATGGGGCCTGTGTCCCAGGTCGATCTTTCATCCACCTTCGGGGTCTCGTCCGCCAGCATGAGCACGATGACCGAGCGCTTGCTGAAAGCCGGATACATTACATGTACAGTTGATCCGGCCTCGCGTCGGAACAATCTGCTGGAATTGACTGAGAAGGGACGGACGCTGCTCACCGGAATCGCGGAAGCGTGGTCGGCGGTCGATGACGCGATCCGCGATGCTCTGGGCGAGGATGCGACGATGTTCTTCGATATGGCCAGAAAGTTGCGCGGCGGATTGGGTGGTTCCGTACCCGGAAGGAGCATCCGACACGCTGCCCGCAGGCCTAAGCCTTCTGACGCGCGTTCGATGGATCCCAGACAGGGCCATCCAACAATGTCAGGGCGCGACGTTCGCCGAGAATGATCACGTCCAGATCTGCGGAAACGTCGGGACTTGCATAGGCGAAGGCAAGGCTCTTGCCCGTGGCATGGCCATAGCCGCCAGAAGTGCAGACGCCGACCACGCGGTCGCCCTGCATCACGGCCTCGCCGCCGTAGATGTCACAATCGGTGGCGGCAACCTCGCCATAGACGAGCCGGGTGGTGATGCCGTTTTCGCGGGCAGCCTCGGTGGCGGCGCGTCCGTTGAAATCGCCCTTGTCCGGCGCATGGAACCGGTGGCAGTCGGCCTCGATCAGGGTGATTTCGTTCGTGAGTTCGGCGCCGAAGCCGCGATAGCCCTTCTCCATGCGAAGGGAGTTCACGGCGTGGCTGCCGAAATCGGCGATGCCATGCGCCTCGCCCGACGCCCAGATCGCGTCGTAGAGCGTTTCCAACTCAGCCATCGGCGCGTGGAGTTCCCAGCCCAGCTCACCGACATAGTTCACCCGCAGCGCGCGAACGGGAATGCCCGCCAGGCTGATCTCCTGCCCAGACAGCCAGCGGAACGATACGTTGGTCAGATCCGCATCGGTGAGGGGTGCCAGAACCTCGCGCGATTTGGGGCCCGCCACGACCAGCATGCCGAAATCATCGGTGACGTTGGCGATGGTCACATCATCCCCGCCGCCGCTCAGATGGTCGAGCGCCTGCCGCTCGGCTCCCGCACCGGTCAGAACGTAGAACCGGTCGGGGCCGAATTGCGTGATCGTCCATTCGCCCTCGATCCGGCCACCGTCCGACAGCACATGGGTCAGGTTGATGCCGCCCGCCTTTTTCGGCAGCCGATTGGCGGTCAGCCGGTCCAGCAGCGCCTCGGCACCCGGTCCGGAGACGTCGAACTTGGCAAAGCTCGACAGGTCCATGATGCCGACACGTTCCCGCACGGCGCGGCATTCGCCGGCCACGAGGTCGAAGACGTTGTTACGCCGGTATTGCAGCTTTTCGACGAATCCCGCCGGGGCGAAGTATTTCGGCCGTTCCCAGCCGTAGACCTCGGTACAGACCGCGCCTTTCTCGTTCAGCTTTCTGTAGAGCGGCGTCACGCGGCTGGCGCGGCCGGCAAGTACCTCTCGGCCCGGCAGCGGGGTTTCGAACATGTTGTGATAGTCGTCGAAGCTCTTGGCGCGGGTGTATTCGGCATCCGCATAGCCGCCAAAGCGGCGCGGATCGACGCTCGTCATGTTGATCTCGGCATCGCCATGCACCATCCATTGCGCCAGATACTTGCCGCAACCCGCGCCCTGAGCGATGCCGATGGACGAGCCGCAGCATTGCCAGAAGTTTCGCACCCCGTGGGCGGGACCAAGCAACGGGTTGCCGTCCGGAGTGTGCGGGATCGCGCCGTTGATGACGCGCTTGATGCCCGCCTCGGCAAAGATCGGCATCCGCTCCAGCGCCTTTTCGAGCCAGGGGGCGATGCGGTCAATATCGCCTTCGAACAGTTCGTTTTCGCTTTGCCATTCCGGCCAGCCGCCGCGGGACGCCCAGGCTTCCTTCGCGCCGTGATGCTCGTAGATGCCGACCAGCCCCGCCTTCTGTTCCTGCCGGTAATAGCCGGCGGTGGCCGGGTCGCGCATCACGGGAAGTTCGGTATCCGTGTCCATGAACGCCTTGAGCGGCTCGGTCACCAGATACTGGTGCTCCATATTGGTGATCGGCGTGTCGACACCGACCCAAGCCCCCACTTCACGGGCATAGCAGCCGCCGGCGTTGACGACGTGCTCGCAGGTGACGTTGCCCTGCTCGGTCACCACCTCGAACTCGCCCGAGGGCAGCCGATTGATGCCCGTCACGCGGTTGCGGCGGACGATTGTCGCCCCCAGTTGCCGCGCGCCGGCGGCCATGGCGTTGCAGGCGCTGGCCGGGTCCACATGGCCGTCCATCGTCGTATGTGCGCCGGCAAGGACACCGTCGGTGTCCAGCCAGGGGTTCAGCTCCTTGATCCGGTTCGGGCCGATGATCTCCATGTGAAAGCCGATATTGGCAGCGAAGCCCGCGACATGGCGGAACCAGTCGACCTCTTCCGGCGTCGTGGCCAGCCTTATGCCACCGCAGCCGTGCCAGCCCGTCGGATGGCCGGTCAGCTTTTCCAGGCGCGGATAGAGCGTGTTCGAGTAGTGGTGGATCTTGGCCATGTTGTAGTTGCCGATGAAGGACGGGCACTGCCCCGCCGCGTGCCAGGTGGACCCGCTCGTCAGTTCGCCCTTCTCGATCAGCAGCACGTCCTTCCAGCCTTCCTCGGCCAGGTGATAGGCAAGGCCCACGCCCATCATGCCGCCGCCGACGATCACGACCCTTGCGTGTGACTGCATGACCTGATCCTCCCCTTTCCGCAGTTACCAGACGCCGTTGCCGGCGCGCATCCGGGCCCTCGGCAGAACAATATTGTAGCTGTCGCGCAGCCGCGCATCGACATCGTCGCCGATATGGCGCGGGTAATGGTCGGTCAGGATCCGGCGTACCCTGTCCCGCGCCACAGCGCGCGCGTCCCGGGCACCGGCATCCTGCCATTCACTGATGCTGCGACGGTCGGCGATCTCGGGATAGAGATAGTCCGTCTTCATCCGGGCGAAGGTCTGGGGATGGCCAAGGAAGTGGCCGGCGCCCGTGACCACGTCGCGGATCACCTCGAAGCTGAGCGTATCCTCGCTGACCTCGACTCCCTTCACGGTGCGCAGGATCGCGCCCAGAAGGTCGTTGTCCAGCACATAGCTTTCGAACGCCGTGCCCATCAGGCTGCCCTGCATCCCGGCGCATTCGTGGATCATCGTTGCGCCCGCATGCGCGGCAAGCGAGATCGTGTAGCCCTTCTCCCCGCCCGCCTGAGCATCGGGGAGCTTGCTGTCGGTCATGCCCGCGGGGACGGAGTTCGGCAGGTCGTAGAACCCCGCCATCTGCGCGCAGGCCGCGGACAGGAGTGCCTGTTCGCCCGATCCGCCGGACATGGCCCCGGTGCGGAGGTCGGAGACAAAGGGCCATGCCGCGAAGATGCCGCGGCAATTGGGGTCGACGATATTGCACAGGATCAGCCCGGCCAGCACCTCGGCACAGGCTTGTGCAACGGCACCCGCGAGTGCGGCCGGCGCCGTCGCGCCCGCCTGTCCCGCCGAAACCAGAAGGATCGGCATTCCGGCCAGAACCGCCGCCTCCAGCGCGTCACAGCTTTCGGTGGCAAAGCGCATCGGCGGCACGACGTGGCAGCAGACGGCGGTGCAGAAGGGCCGCTCGCGGAACCTGCCCTCGCCGCCCGCGACCATGTCCAGCATCGGCTGCACGGCACGCACGCTGTTGCCGTCGGTGTAGCTGACGGCGATCGACTTGGTGGTGCCCGAGAGACAGGCATAGGTGGTGTTGATGTCCAGATCGAGGATCGTGTCGGTGTCGCGCGCCACGACGGAGCGGTGATACCAGTGGATGTTGTCCAGCCGGTCCACCAGCCGGGCGATGTCGTAGAGATCGGCCACCGTGCTTTCGCGGTATTTCCCACTCTCGAAATCCATGATCGTCGGTGCCGCGCCACCGGTGCCGGTATGCACGCGCTTACCTCCGATCTCCAGATCATGGATCGGGTCGATGCCGTGGAGCGTGAACTTGCGCCGCGTGCGGGCGATCACGTCCTCGATCAGCGCGCGGGGAAACCGCAGGCGGCCATTCCCGTCGACCCGGCACCCGGCCTCGACGGCACGACGCTCAAGGCTCGGCGGGACCTGCGACAGCCCCAGCTCTTCGAGCAGGCGCAGGACGAGGTGATGGACCCGCTCCATCTCGGGCCGGGTCAGCGGGCGATACCGCCCTCCGGTCATGCCGGGTGCGATCGGAGGAAGCGCGGGCGTCACCTCGACGCCACCACGCCCGCGGCGGTTCGACCGGCGAAGGGAGAGTTCGGACATGGGCATCCCTCGAAGGATTTCTCAGGCTCCAGTTGAGGTTACTTCGCGTCTCGCTTCAAACGATCTATTCGAATGCGTCGCATTCCCTGAAATCATGCCAGATGCGGACTCTTGGCAACCTCGTCCCGTATCCATTGCAAAAAAGCTGCTATCTCTGGAACGCCTTCCACCTCTTCCAATGCGCCAACGTAATAGCTGTCGTGGGTTTCCAGCACATTTTCGACCGGGCAGACCAACCGCCCCTCCGCAAGCATGTCGTCGGTGATATAGCTCCAGCCGAGCGCCACGCCGCGCCCGGCCTCGGCGGCCTGAAGGATCATCGGATAGCTGTTCAGCCGCACGCCGCGCCGCACCGGCTGCCCCGTCACGCCCTGGGTCATCAGCCAGACTTGCCAGTCGACGCCGCCCCAGATATTGCCGCCGCCGTCGAGATGCAGAAGCGTCTGGTCGAGCATGTCGGAAGGCCTGCGAAGTTGCGGGTGGTCATGCAGATAGGCGGGGCTACAGACCGGATAGACCCGCTCTCCGAACAAGAGATGCGCCCGCACACCCTGCCATTGCCCGGCACCGTAGAGTATCGCCACATCCGCACCATCGTGGCGAAGGTCAACTCTCTGGTCGGTCGCGAGAATCCTCAGATCGACTTCCGGATGCCGGGCGCTGAACCGCTCCAGCCGCGGCATCAGCCAGAAATACGAGAACGCGACGGAGGCCGAGACGGTGATCTGCGGGTTCTCCGTCGCCGCTCTCAGCCCGGTGACGCAGCCCTCGATCTCGCGCAGGCCCCGCGTCACCGACTCGAACAGCCGCTGCCCCTTGGCGGTCGGCTCGATCGCCCGGTGCAGACGCCGGAAGAGGGGCAGGCCCAGCTTATCCTCGAGCGACCTGATCTGCCGGCTGACGGCGCTTTGCGTCAGGCACAGTTCATCCGCCGCCAGCGTGAAGCTGCCGCGCCGGGCGACCGCCTCGAAGGTCTGGAGTAGAGAAAGAGGCGGCATCCTGAGTTTCTTCAAAGGGATCTCCTGCGGCCTGAACATGCCTCGTGGTCACTAGATTGTTGATCCTTCCTAAAGCAACCATCCAAAGGAGCTAAGCGTTTTGAGACTGTCCCGATAGGTTGCCGCCGCATTCTGGTCGCATGATCCAGCACGGAAATGTAGTGAGGCAAACCGACGTCGTGCACGCAGCACCGGATTCAAGGCACACCCTTTTCAGAATGCGGTTTTCCAGTCGCGAGAACTGGGGCAGAACCGGTTAGCCACCAAGGCGGACTGGATGAAAAGACTTGGAGGCGGGTACCGGAATCGAACCGGTCTACACGGATTTGCAATCCGCTGCGTAACCTCTCCGCCAACCCGCCGGAGGTGGAGGCGGGATATACCAAGGCACGGCACCGCGCAACCCATTCGCGACGCCCTGTCGCAGGCAGTCGCGGCCTCTTGCCCCGTTGCCCATCCTTGCGTTCTGTGGCAAGACGAAATCCAACCGGAAACCAGACCGAAGAGTTCAGTCGATGACCGATTTCGCCGCACGCCGAACGATGATGGTCGACACCCAGGTGCGTCCCAGCGACGTGACCAAGTTTCCGATCATCGAGGCGATGCTCACGGTTCCGCGCGAGGCATTCGTTCCCTCCGCCCGCCGGGACACCGCCTATGTCGGCGGCAACGTCGAACTGAATGGCCGGCGCGTCATGCTTGAGCCGCGGACGCTGGCGAAGATGCTGGACGCGCTGGATATTCGGCCCGGCGATCTTGTCCTCGATGTCGGCTGCGGCCTTGGCTACTCGGCCGCCGTGATTGCCCGCATGGCCGAGGCTGTCATCGCGCTGGAAGCGGATGCGGAGCTTGCCGCCGAGGCCCAGTCGCGGCTTGCGGACGAGGGTGTCGACAACGCCGTGGTGATCGAGGGCGCGCTTGCCGAAGGAGCGGCCAAGCATGGCCCCTATGACGCGATCGTCGTCGAAGGCGCGGCCGAGCTTGTCCCCGACGCACTTCTGGCGCAACTGAAGGATGGCGGGCGGATTGCCTGCCTTTTCGCGGAAGACCGCCTTGGCATCTGCCGGATCGGACACAAGATTGATGGAAGGGTAACCTGGCGCTTCGGCTTCAATGCCTCCGCGCCGGTTCTGCCCGGGTTTGAAAAACCGAGCGTATTCGTGCTCTGAGACAACGGCGGGCCGGGATGGCCAAGTGCCTGGTCGCGGCCAGGGGACTGAGGAAGGTTGGGATCATGCGTTTCGCGAACATCAGACGGGTTCTGCTGGCCGGTTGCACCAGCCTCGCCCTTGGCGCTGCCGCGGATGCCGAAACGCTCGCCGATGCGCTGATTTCGGCCTACAAGAACTCCAATATCATCGAGCAGAATCGCGCGGTTCTGCGCGCCGCCGACGAAGATGTCGCAAGCGCGGTCTCCACGCTTCGGCCGGTGCTCAGTTTCGTCGGAAGCGCCGATTATCGTGATCCGGTATCGCCGGGTTTGGACAACCTCTCGGCCTCGATCGCGCTCACCGCGCAAATGGAGCTTTACGATTCCGGGCGCAACAGGATCAGTGTCGACATCGCGAAGGAAACCGTTCTCGCCACGCGCCAGGCGCTTGTGGGAGTGGAGCAGAGCATCCTGCTTGACGCCGTCAGCGCCTATTTCAGCGTGCGGAGCGCAAGCGATAGCGTCTCGCTCAATCAAAACTCCGTGCGGCTCCTGTCCGAGACGCTGCGCGCGACCCAGGATCAGTTCGACGTCGGCGAAGTGACGCGCACGGACGTCGCCCTGGCAGAGGCCCGGCTGGCAAGCGCCCGGGCCGGACTTGCCGCCGCGCAGGGGCAACTTGCGGCCGCCCGGGAAAGCTACAAGGCCGTGACCGGCCACTATCCAGGCCCGCTTGCCGCCGCACCGACAGCGCCGGCGTTGCCGCGGAGCACCGATGCGGCGCGGGCCATCGCGCAGCGCAGCCATCCGGCAATCCTGCAGGCGCAGCATCAGGTTACGGCGTCCGATCTTGGCGTCGTCCTTGCCGCGGCGCAGCGCCTTCCCAGCCTGACGGGGACAGCCTCGATCGCCCAGGACGACAACGGAAGAGATGCGTCGTCGCTCGGCTTGCGGCTGACCCAGCCGATATACGCGGGCGGCAAGCTGTCGTCCGTTCACCGCAAGGCGATCGCGCAGCGGGACGCGGCCAGGTCCGGTCTCTTGCAGACCAGCGTCAACATCGCGCAGGGCGTGGGCACGGCCTGGGCCAACATAGAGGTCTCGCGCGCGCAGATTTCGGCCTCGGTCCGCGAAATCGAGGCGGCGACGATCGCCTACGAGGGCGTCAGGGAAGAGGCCAAGCTTGGCGCACGAACGACGCTGGATGTCCTTGACGCCGAGCAATCGCTGCTCAGCGCGCGGACCAACCGGGTCCAGGCGGAAGCCGATCTGCAGGTAGCGATCTATTCACTTCTGTCCTCTATGGGTCTTCTGACCGTCGAGCATCTGAATCTCGGGATCCCGGTTTATGACCCGGCTGCCTATTACAATGCCGTCAAGTCGGCGCCCACGACATCAATCCAGGGCAAAAGCCTTGATCGTGTTCTCCAGGCGATCGGCAAGAACTGATTTCAGGCAATCTGTTGTGATGCGCCCGGACGGAGGCTACATTCTTCGCCATTACGCTTGAGGAGTCGCCATGTCTGATCCGCTGACCAATGTGGAGATCCAGGACGTTCTTTCTTCGATCCGCCGGTTGGTCTCGGAAGAGAAGCGGGCGACGCGCGACGATTCGCAGGCTGCTCCGCCGCGACAGGAGCGGGCCGGGCGCGGCAAGCTCGTGCTCACGGATGCCCTTCGCGTCGACAACGGAGACGAAGCCGCCGATACCGGATCAATGGCGGCCAAGGTGCATGCCGTCGCGGACGCGCCGGACGAGCAGGGCGGGCCCGAGTCTCTCGAAGACACGATCGCCGAGCTTGAGGCGGCAGTTGCCGATATCGGCGACGATTTTGAACCTGACGGCAGCGAAGTGGCCGGGGGTGACGCCCAAGACAAGGCATTGGGCGACGCGTTTGACGGTGGATTTCACGTCGATGACGGGCTCGCCATTGCGCGGCGCGCCGCGCCTGAGAGCGAGGGCGAGACGCCCGCAGCGGGCGACTCCCCGCCCGATCGTATCGACGACGCGGTGGAAGCGACCGAAGCGGAAGTCGAGCCCGCTTCGGCGGAACCGTTTGCCGCGCAGGATGTCGAAGAACCCTCGCGCGACGATGCGCGCGAGGCGACCGAAACCCGCCCGCCGGAAACCGGTGACGCGCTTGAAGCCGCTGTGGCGGCCCTTGCGACAGGCGGCACCGAGCGCAGGAACCGTCTGCATCTGTCCTCTGCCGAACGGATCGACCAGCCGTCGCGCGCGGTCTGGGACCGCGACGAAGCGGATGCCGACGCGTCCGGCCATGACCGGGCGGTCGCGACTGCCGACGCGGATGACGACATTCCGGGGCTTTTCTCGGCCTCGGGGGATGCGTTGGTCGATGTCGAAGTGCTGCGCGACCTGGTCGCGGAAGTCCTGCGCCAGGAGTTGCAGGGCCCTCTGGGCGAGCGGATCACGCGCAATGTGCGAAAGCTCGTCCGGCGCGAGATCAACCGGGCGCTGGAAAGCTCGGGTGTGGGGGCGATCTCGTCGGACTGACGCGATCGCGTCTGCTTTGGAAAGAAGAAACGCGCCTTTCGGCGCGCTTTCTCGGTCGGAATTGTCGATGCAGGCCGATCAGGCGGCTTCAGCTTCCTCGGCCGCGTGGCGACGTTCGCTTTCCTCGCGCGACAGCGCTACCGAGGTTCGCACGCCCTTGCCGACGAACTCCATCAGGCCTTTCACGACCCGCTCATTGGGATCGATTCCGGCGCAGGACAAGACCTCGCGGCCGTCCCGGGACCGGGCCCAGCGAGCGATCTGCTCGGGCCCGTTGCCATACTTTTTGTCATCGGCAATCGCGTCATCCAGCGCCGCGAGGACGACCGCCGCGAAAAGCTTGCGCGACCTCTGCCCTTGCTCGTAGTTGAATGCCGTGCCGTCAACGAAATCGCGCATTTCCTGTTTTCCACTTTTTTTCTTAGTCTTGCGTTTACCGGCGTTCCGCTGTTTATGGCCATTCGCCTGCGATTCGGTATTCCCCAAACTGCATGACGGCCATGCGCCAGGCGCATAGCTGCGCTCTGGGCGCTACTGTATCTTGTTGGCTTGCCAGCGGACAACCCGGGATATATAGGTGCCGGCCAAATCCATTCAACCTTTCAGCAAGGTTTTGTCATATGTCGAAGATCAACGGCAACGAAATCCGTCCCGGAAACGTGCTTGAACATGACGGTGGCCTCTGGGGCGCGGTCAAGGTCAGCCATGTAAAACCGGGCAAGGGTGGCGCCTTCGCTCAGGTAGAGCTGAAGAACCTCCGTGACGGGCGCAAGCTGAACGAGCGGTTCCGCTCGGAAGACAAGGTCGAGAGGGTTCGGCTGGACCAGAAGGACCAGCAATTCCTCTACGAGAATGACGGCATGCTGGTCTTCATGGACAACGAGACCTTCGAGCAGATCGAGCTTCCGGCCGACCTTCTCGGCGATCGCCGGCCCTTCCTCCAGGACGGCATGGTCGCGACCATCGAGTATTACGGCGACGAGGCGCTGTCGGTGCAGTTGCCGCAGAAGGTGGTCTGCAAGGTGGTCGAGACCGAGCCGGTGGTGAAGGGCCAGACCGCGGCCAACAGCTACAAGCCCGCGATCCTCGACAACGGCGTGCGGATCATGGTGCCGCCCTTCATCGGTCAGGACGAGGATATCATCGTCCATACCGAATTCATGGAATATTCCGAACGGGCCTAGACCGGCGCGCCGCGACGCTCAGGGCGCAACGATCCGCGCCCCGGCGGCCCGCATGTCCGTGCCCATCCGGTCGAACCTGAGATAGGCAATGCCCTTGCCGGCGGCCTGGGTATAAAGCGTGCCGGCAGGCTTGTCGCCGGCCCGTATCTCGGTCCCGGCGGGGGCGGCGCCCTCGACCCCCACGGTGACCAGCCCCTTGCGCAACTCGGTCTTGTGCTTCATCCGCGCCGTCACCTCCTGGCCGACATAGCAGCCCTTGCGGAAGTCGACGCCGTGGAGCCGCTCGAACCCTACCTCGAGGATGTAGGTTTCATCGGGGATGAGTTCGATCCCGCTTTCCGGGATCGTGTGCTCGACCCGGATCGCGTCCCAGTCGATCGACGGCGCATCGCCCGTTTCCGGCCCGTAGGCACGCCATCCCAGCGCAGGGTGGCGCGGGTCGGCGAACGCGCCCTTGGGCGCAACACCCAGCCCGCGCCTGACCTGAAGTGGGCTCGGCCCGATGTTCACATCGGCGCGCAGGCGATACATCATCAGCCGCCGCGACAAGGCATCCGCCTGCGAGGCGTCGGCATCCAGCAGGATCGCGTCCCCGTGCCGCACAAGGAAGAAATCAGCCAGATACTTTCCCTGCGGCGTCAGCAGGGCGGCATAGACCAGCCCGTCGCGAAGTTGCCCGACATCGTTGGTCACCAGCCCCTGCAGGAACTCCAGCCGTTCTGTTCCGGAGACTTCGATCAATCGGCGTCCGGGGGCGGTTTCGCCGATCATTTCCGCGCCTTGCATCAAATACCCCCGATCGCGCCAGTGTCAGTCCGAAAACTGCAACCGGCAGAGGCTCGCGTAAAGCCCTTCCTGGCTCACGAGCGTGTCATGTGTGCCTTGCTCGACCGCCCTGCCATGATCCATCACAACGATATGGTCGGCATTGCGTACCGTCGACAGCCGGTGAGCGATCACGAGGGTGGTGCGGCCACGGCTCAGGCGTTCCAGGGCTTCCTGAACCACGGCTTCCGAGGCGGCGTCGAGCGCAGAGGTCGCCTCGTCCAGAAGCAGGATCGGCCGGTCGCGCAACAAGGCCCGTGCGATCGCCACCCGCTGACGCTGGCCGCCCGACAGGCCCGATCCGCGGGGTCCGGCCGGGGTTGCTATACCCTTTGGCAACTCATCGGTGAAGTCCTTGACGCGCGCTGCCTCCAGCGCCGCACGCAGGCGTTCCTCGTCAACGCCGGTGGCGCCCAGCACCACGTTCTCGCGGATCGTCTCGTCGAATAGTGTGGCCTCCTGCGACACCACCGAAAAGAGGTCGCGCAGGGCGTCTATCGAGATTTCGTCAACCGGTTGGCCGCCGACCGTGACTGCACCCGATACCGGGTCGATCATCCGGGTCAGGAGGTTGAAGACCGTGGACTTGCCCGCCCCGGAAGGACCGACAAGCGCGGTGGTCTTTCCCGCCGGCGCGGTAAAGCTGAGACCGTTCAGAACCGGAAGCCTGCCGTATCGGTGGTAGACGTCATCAAAACGGATCTCGGTGCTGAAGGGATCCGGGCTCAGCGGCGCCGCCGGCAGGCGGATCGTCGATTTCGTGTCGAAAAGCGCGTAGACCCGGGTCAGACTGGCGGCGGCCGTCTGCCAGGTGCCCGCCATCTCACCGAGGCGCCGCAACGGTTGAAAGGCAAGGACCATCGCGGTGAAGAACGACATGAAATCGCCGACGCTTTCCTCGCCCGACGCGATCTGCGGCCCGGCAAGCACGAGAACACCGAGAAAGCCGAGGCCGGTCACCACGTCGATCAGCGAAGGCAGCGCCGCCCGGCTGGCCGACGCCTTGACCTGAGCAGTCACGATTCCGCCGACGATCTCGCGGAACCGCGAGGTCTGGTAGTCCTCCATGCGGTTCAGCTTGACCGCCGCGATGCCGTGGAAGATCTCATCGAGCCGGGTCGAACGCTTGGCCGCCTCGCTCCGAACGAACCGGACCTTGCGGCGGATGTAGCGTTGCACGATCATCGTCGGCACGATCAGCAGCGGCGCGCCGATCAGCGCCGCCAGGGTCCAGATCGGATTGATCGCCACCGCCACGCCGAAAAGGCTCACGAGCGAAATCGCATCGCGCCCCAGGCCGGTGATCACCGTGGACCAGATACCCTGCACCGCATTGGTATCGCCCTGGACTCGTTCGATCAGCGCCCCGGGCGGATTGTTCTGGAAGAACTCGCCGTCGAGCGACAGGAGGTGCTGCAACAGGTCGATCTGCATCGCGGTCGATGTGCGCAGCGAAATGCGCGTCATCATGGTCTTGTAAAGCAGATTGGTAGCTGCGCGGAGCAGGAAAAGCCCGAAAATCGCGCCGCCGACCCACCAGATCGCGCCGGACTGACCACCGACAAAGACCCTGTCGAACAGCGGCTTCAGCATCCACGACAGCAGGGCGAGCGTCGAACCCTCGATCACCATGATCAGGGTGGCGATCGCCATCTTCCACTTGTGCGGCGACAGGTATCCGCGCCAGAGGCGGCCGAACAGTTCGCGCGAACTGTAGGGATCTTCTGACCGGGAGGAGGGTGGGGCGCCTTTGCGGGTCACGGGGACTTTCGGCCTTCGCTCAGCGCGGCGCGGGTGCCGCTCGTCACGGCGATCTAGACCGAACAAGCACCGCTTTCAAGGCGCGCGGGTCCAATTGACGTTCCTTGAAGCCGGACATACCCATTGGCTTGTCAGTGGAGTGACCGCGATGAACCTGTCCTTTGGCCGCCCGTATCTTGCCATTCCCGGCCCTTCGGTCGTCCCGGACCGGGTGCTGGCGGCCATGCATCGGGCGTCCCCCAACATCTACGCGCGGGAAATCGGCGATCTGGCCGCCGGACTTGCCGCCGACCTCAAGCGCGTGGCCCGCACGGCGGCACATGTCGCGATCTACGTCGTCAACGGCCACGGCGCCTGGGAGGCCGCCAACGCCAACATGTTCTCGAAGGGAGATCGCGCGCTTGTCGCGCTGACCGGGCAGTTCGGCATCGGCTGGGCCAGTTCGGCCGAACGCATGGGGGTGCAGGTCGAAACGCTCGATTTCGGCAAGCGCGCCGCCGCCGACCCGGCCCGGATCGCCGGGGCGCTGGCTGCGGATCCTGATCATCAGATCCGCGCGGTTCTGGTCACGCATACCGACACCGCAAGCTCGGTTCGCAACGACATCGCCGCCATCCGTAACGCGATGGACGCCACAGGGCATCCGGCCCTGCTTGCGGTCGATGCCGTCGCGTCGCTGGGTTGCGATCCCCTGCAAATGGACGCCTGGGGCGTCGATGTGCTGGTCGCCGCCAGCCAGAAAGGTCTGATGTTGCCGCCAGGACTCGGCTTTGTCTGGTTTTCCGACAAGGCGCGCGAGGCGACGCAGAGTTCCGATCTCAGAACCCCCTATTGGGACTGGGAGCCGCGCGCCTTCGCCGCGGAGACTTGGCAGTATTTCTGGGGAACCGCGCCGACGCAGCACCTGTTCGGCCTGCGCGAGGCGTTGACGATGCTTCTGGATGAAGAAGGGCTTGAGAACGCCTGGGCGCGGCACGCCGCCTTGGCGCGCGCCGTCTGGGCGGCATTCGATGCCTGGGGAGAAGGGGCGGATATCGCACTCAACATCGCCGATCCGGCCAGCCGCGGCGCTTCCGTGACGGCGGCGAAGATCGGCGGCGGAGGCGCAGCGCGGCTTCGTGCCTGGTGCGAGGAAAAAGCGGGTGTCACGCTCGGTATCGGGCTTGGCATGGCGCTACCGTCCGAGCCGGCCCATGGCGATTTCCTTCGGGTTGCGCATATGGGCCACGTGAACGCACACATGACGTTGGGTGTCCTCTCGGTCATGGAGGCGGGGATGCGCGCGCTTGCCATTCCGCACGGTCCCGGCGCACTGGATGCCGCGGCCGAGGCCGTCGCGGTGGCCTGCCGGTAGCTACCCTTGTTCCCGCGCGGCGGCGAGAGCGTCGGGCAGGGCGGCCGCGAACCGCGCGAGATCGGCGGGACGGCCGCAACTTACCCGAATGCAGCGGTCATGGGGGGGCACGAAGGGCATGCGGACGAAGATGTCGCGGGCCGCGAGTTCGGCAAGAACCCCGCGCGCGAAGCCTCCATCGGCGCCGCAATCCATCGTCACGAAATTGGTGGCGGAGGCGAGCGGGTTCAGGCCGTTTTGCCGCGCGATCCGCGCAAGCTCCTCCCGCGCAGAGGCGACCCTGCGCTGTACGTCGGCGAGGTAGGCTTGGTCCTTCAGTGCCGCAAGCGCACCGGCCTGGCTGATCCGGCACATGCCGAAATGGTTGCGGATCTTGTTGAAGGCGGCGATCAGGGGCGCGTCGCCAATCGCGTAGCCCACCCGCGCGCCGGCCATGCCATAGCCCTTGGAAAAGGTCCGCATCCGGATCACGCGCGGATCGGTGGGGTCGATCGCGGGCGCGGTGCCCGCGGGGGCAAGCTCCAGATAGGCTTCGTCGAGCACCAGAAGCGCGCCGTCAGGTACGGCGTCGATCATCCGCTGCGCCGTTCCGGCATCGTGCCAACTGCCCATCGGATTGTCGGGATTGGCGAGGTAGATGAGCTTCGCCCCCGTCTCTTCCGCCTTCGCGACAAGCGCCCCGGGGTCTTCGTGATCGCCTTTGTAGGGCACCCGGTGGAGTGTGCCGCCAAAGCCCGCGACGTGGAAATTGAAGGTCGGGTAGGCACCGTCCGAGGTAACGACCGCATCGCCGGCCCCGACGAGAAGGCGCACGAGATAGCCGAGAAGGCCGTCAATGCCTTCTCCCACAACGATATTCTCCGGGGCGACCCGATGATGGGCGGCGAGCGCGCGGCGCAGGTCGTGATTCTCGGGGTCGCCATACATCCAGACATCGCGGGCGGCCTTGGCCATTGCCTCGATCGCGTCGGGTGAGGGTCCGAAGACGCTTTCATTGGCGCCGAGCCGGGCAGCGAAAGGGCGGGCGCGGGCGCGTTCCTGGGTTTCGGGGCCGACGAAGGGCACCGTTGCGGGAAGGCCTTGGGCGAGCGTGGTGTAGCGCGGTCCGGTCATGCTGGCCTTTGTTCTGGGGGCGGGCCGGGGGCTGTCTGCCCCCGGACCCCCGAAGGTATTTTTGCCAAGATGAAAGCGTCAGCCGATCTCGTCCAGTCGTTTCAGCGCGGCTTTCAGTTTTGTCGCCTCGTCCTCGCCCAGTTCCAGCTTCTCGCGGGTTTCCTCGACGATGTCCTCTGGCGCGCTTTCGACGAATTTCGGGTTCCCGAGACGGCCACGGAGGCCGTTCAGGTCTTTCTCCAGCTTCTCCAAAGTCCTGGAAAGGCGCGACTTTTCCTCGGCGATGTCGACGACGCCTTCGAGCGGGATGGCGAAGCTGCCGCCTTCGACGGCGATGGTGATGGCGCCTTTCGGCGCCTTGCCTTCGGTCATGCCGTCAAGCCTTGCGAGCCGTTCGATCATCGGGGCGTTGTTGGCCCAGGCCTTGCTGCCCTTTTCGTCGAGGCTGGTCTGGACGATCGGGAGTTTCAGGCCTGCCGGGACATGCATTTGCGCCCTTGCGGAGCGGATTTCGTCGATGAGGGAAATCACCCAGTTCATCTCGCGGTCGGCGGCTTCGTCGATCAGTTCAGTCCCATACGCCGGCCAGTCGGCGTGGACGAGCATCTTCGCCCGTTCCCCCGTAAGTGCCCATAATTCCTCGGTAATAAAGGGCATGATCGGGTGGAGGAGGATGTAGCATTGGTCCAGGACCCAGGCCATCGTGGCGCGCGTTTCCTCGGCATGGTCGCCGTCCATCAGGGGCTTGGAGAACTCCACATACCAGTCGCAGACCTTGCCCCAGACGAAGGCATAGAGCGTGTTGGCGGCGTCGTTGAAGCGGTAGGCGGTCAGCGCCTCGTCGACGGCGATCCGGGCCCGCGCCGTCTCTCCGATGATCCATCGGTTTACCGTATGAGTCGCGTCGGGTTTCTGTAGTTTTTCCGTAGCTACACCGTCGCGACGGAGCGCGCCGTTCATCTCGGCGAAGCGGGTGGCGTTCCAGATCTTGGTGCCGAAGTTCCGGTAGCCCGCGATGCGGTCCTTCGAGAGCCTGAGGTCGCGGCCCATCGCGGCCATCGCGGTCAGGGTGAAGCGCACGGCATCGGCGCCGTATTCCTCGATGAGGTCGAGGGGGTCGAGGACGTTGCCCAAGGACTTCGACATCTTCTTGCCCTTCTCGTCGCGGACGAGGGCGTGGACGTAAACGGTATGGAACGGAACCTTGTCGACGACGGCAAGCTGCATCATCATCATCCGGGCGACCCAGAAGAAGATGATGTCGAAGCCGGTGACGAGGACGTCGGTCGGGAAGTATTTCTTCAGTTCCTCCGTCTCCTCGGGCCAGCCGAGCGTGCCGATGGGCCAGAGGCCGGAGGAGAACCAGGTGTCGAGGACGTCGGGGTCGCGGTAGAGCTTTACAGTTTTGGGGTATCCGTCTTCATGCACATCGAAGAATAACGGTTCGCCATCTTTGCAGAGCGTCACATCGGTACGCTGACCGTAGTACGCAATGGCACACTCTAGTGCTTCCTCCTCCGTCGACCTGCAAAACGGCTTCAGAACTTGGCCGGTCGGATTGTCTTCTGAGTGAAGGTTTTCTTCGAGTCTGATCCCATACCACACCGGAATCTGGTGGCCCCACCAGAGCTGGCGGGAGATGCACCAGGGCTCGATGTTCTCCAGCCAGTGGAAATAGGTCTTGGCGTCGCGTTCGGGCAGGATGCGGGTGTAGCCGGCCTTTTCGTCGAAGCTCCCGGCCTCCTGCGCCGCCATGCCGTCGCGGACGGCTTTCAGTGCCGGCTCCACGATCTTGGCGGTATCGACGAACCACTGGTCGGTCAGCATCGGCTCGATGACGACCTTGGAGCGGTCGCCATGCGGCTGCATCATCTTGTTCTGCTCGACGAAGGGGATCAGGCGAGGCCCCGGCTCGGGGGCCGGGGCGGGCCCCGGTTTGGAGGCCGGGGCGGACGCCGGTTTGGAGGCCGGGGCGGGTGTGTCCTTCGCGTCCCGGGCTTGACCCGGGACCTCGACCATGACCGCCAGCCCCTCGGCCGTGATCTGCTCCACGACCCTTTTCCGCGCCTCGTAGCGGTCGAGGCCGCGCAGGTCGTCGGGGACGAGGTTCAGCGCGTCGGTCTCGGCCTCGGAAAGCTGGCGTTCGCCCTTGGCCACGGCCATGGCGATGGCGGCGGCCTCGGCATAGGGGGCGCCGTCGTCGCGCATCGCGGCCTTGGTGTCCATCAGCCGGTAGCAGGGGATGTCGTTGCGCTTTGCGACGCCGTAATCGTTGAAGTCATGCGCGCCGGTGATCTTGACGGCACCGCTGCCGAAAGTCGGATCGGGATATTCGTCGGTGATGATCGGGATCAGGCGGCGATGCTCCTTGGGTCCGACCGGGATTTCGCAGAGTTTCCCGACGATTGGCGCGTAACGCTCATCCGCCGGATGAACCGCGACGGCGCCGTCGCCGAGCATGGTCTCGGGGCGCGTGGTCGCGATGGAGATGTAGTCGCGCGTCTCGCGCAGGGTGACGTTGCCGTCCGCGTCGCGCTCGACATATTCATAGGTCTCGCCGCCCGCGAGCGGATACTTGAAGTGCCACATCTGGCCCTGCACCTCGACCTGCTCGACCTCCAGATCGGAGATCGCGGTCTCGAAATGCGGGTCCCAGTTCACGAGGCGCTTGCCCCGGTAGATCAGGCCCTTGTTATACATCTCCACGAAGACCTTGATGACGGCATCGTGGAAGTTGCCCTCTTCGCCAGCTGGCGCGTTCGGTGCGCCGGACATGGTGAAGGCATTGCGCGACCAGTCGCAGGAGGCGCCGAGGCGCTTGAGCTGGTCGATGATGGTGCCGCCGGATTTCTTCTTCTGATCCCAGACGAGAGCGGTGAATTCCTCGCGGCTCATATCGGTGCGGCGGCGGTTGGATAGGGCAAGCTCACGCTCCACAACCATCTGGGTGGCGATGCCCGCATGGTCCTGACCGGGCTGCCAGAGCGTGTCGAAGCCGCGCATCCGGTGCCAGCGGGTGAGGATATCCTGCAGCGTGTTGTTGAACGCATGGCCCATGTGGAGCGAGCCCGTCACGTTCGGCGGCGGGATCATGATGCAGAAGGTTTCCGCGCCTTCCCTGGCGTTGGCGCCCGCCTTGAAGGCGCCGGATTTCTCCCAGGCGTCGTAGAGGCGCGCTTCGGCCTCGGCGGCGTTGAAGGTCTTTTCCATCGGCATGGTCTGGCGTCCCGTCCTGCTTGCGCCTCCCTTAGCGAAAGGGCGCGGCAAGGGGAAGGGGCGCGGCGGATGGGGCAGGCTCGGGGGTGGCGGAAAGGCGGTGACATCTTCGCCGCAACCGCGCAATCTGGGCCGGTGCGCGGGATGAAGGAGCGAGAGAGGCATGAGCGATCTGGCGGCGTTTGCGATGGATGGGGCGGGGGGCGCGAGGGCGGTCGATGTCGCCGGCAAGAGGCTGTCGGACATTGCCGTGCCGGAGGGCGGGTTCGTCTGGGTGCATCTGAACTTCGCGAGCGGGGCGGGGGCCGCGTGGCTCGACGCGGCGAATCTGGACCCGATCGCGCGGGCGGCGCTGACGGCCGAGGAGACGCGGCCGCGCTGCACGCTGCATGGCGAGATGGCGCTGATCAACCTGCGCGGCGTGAACCTCAATCCCGGCGCGGAGCCGGAGGACATGGTCTCGCTCCGCCTCTGCCTTTTGCCGGGTCGGGTGATCACCACCCAAAGGCGCGATCTTGCCGCTTTGTCCGACGTGGTCGAGGCGCTCGGGAACGGGCACGGGCCCGCGACGCCGGGGGATCTGATCGCACGGATCGCGCTGAGGCTCGCCGACCGGGCGGAACCGGTGGTGGCGGCGCTGAACGAGCGGATCGACGATCTGGAGGATCACGTGGCGGAGGATGCGGGGCCGGATCTTCGGCGCGAACTGGCGGAGATCCGGCGGGTGTCGTCGGTGCTCAGACGCTTCATGTTCCCGCAGCGGGACGCGCTTTCGACGCTGGAAATCGAGGAGCTCGACTGGCTGACCGCGCGCGATCGCAGCCGGCTGCGCGAGGCGACGGAGCGGGTGACGCGGCTGGCCGAGGAGCTGGACGCGATCCGCGACCGGGCGCAGGTGGTGCGCGATCAGATCGTCGACATCCGCGCGGAGGCGATGAACCGGCAGATGCTGGTCCTGTCGGTGGTGGCGGCGATCTTCCTGCCGCTCGGGCTTCTGACCGGGCTTCTGGGCATCAATGTCGGCGGCATACCGGGGGCGGCGGTGCCCTGGGCGTTCTGGGCGGTCTGCGGCTTGCTGGCGGTGATCTGCGCGTTTCAGATGTGGCTGTTCCGGCGGATGGGGCTCCTGGGCTGAGGCGGCGCTATTCGACCGAGGTGCCGAAGACCGCCATGGCGAGGCCGAGACAGGCGAGGGCCGCGAAAAGCGCGGCCTGGGCCCGCCGGTGTCGTCCCGTCGCGGCGACCGCCGCGATGGCGCTCTGGATCGCGTAGTAGACGGCGAAGGCGCGGCTGGCATAGGCGATGATCGAGAAGATGTCGCTGAACCAGGTAAGCGCCAGACCGACCGCGACCAGCACGGCATAGGCGCGGCGGGGGCCGATCCTGTTGCGGGTCAGTTCCGCCACCAACCCGCCCGCGCCGCCGGTATCGGCGACGGCGGCGCTGAACTGCGCGGCAAGTGCGGCGGCGACGAGAAGGGCGGGCAGCACGGGGGCGACGACCCGCATCATGTCGATGATCGCCGTCTCGGAAAGCTGCGTCTCGCCGGGGTGGAAGAGATAGGCGATGAGGCCGATATAGATCATGTAGATCGCGGTCGAAAGAATCTGTGCGAGGCGCATCGCCCGCCGCCTTGTCCGGGCGTCGTATTCCTCGCCGAGATAGCGCGCGGTCTCGAATCCCTGCACGGTCACGATGAGGCCGAAACCCAGCGTCAGCGCCGCCCATCCCGTCACCTTCGGCGGGTCGAGGGCCAGCGCGCCGGAGGAGGCGCGGCCGGCGAAAAAAACCGCGAGCCCCGCGATCATGCCGGCGATGACGGCTAGCTTGATGCCGACCGATACCTGCTCCATCCGCTCCAGCGCCCGGAAGCCGCGGGTCCAGCCAACGGCGAGGATCAGCGCGAAGACGGCGGTGGTGACGATGCGGCCGCTCGTATCCCCGTCGAAGGGGGTAAGGCTGACGGCGAAGGCGCCGAAGAGGTTGAGGTAATAGGCGACGGAAATGACATAGGCGAGGGAGAGCGACCATGAGGCGGCGGTCTCCAGCCGCCCCTCGGCGGCAGAGCGGCCACCGTCGGCGCGCGCGGCGATGTTGGTGCGGATCGCGTGGCCGAAGGCATAGGCGCCGAGGCAGAGGAGCGCCATGACCAGGGGCGCGTAGAGCCCGTAGGAATGTTCGAGGACCGGGCCGAGCACCAGAAAGCCGCTGCCGATGATCGAGGCGAGGGGCGTGATCGCCGCCCGCCAGAGCCGCGCCCCCGATATCCGGGGCCAGAGCAGAAGTGCCGCAACCGCGCCGCCCGCGAGAAGGATGAGCGCGTTGATCACCGTGGCCTCGCTACCGCCCCGCGGCGGCCGCCGCATCCGCCAGGGGTGCCCGCTCGCCCGCGCGGATGACCGCGGGGTCATAGGGCTTGCGGGCGAAGACCTCGCGCACCTTCGGCGCGAAGAAGTCGAGCGGCAGCGTGTCATAGGCGGGATCGAACGAGGACTGATCCCAGCGTTCGCAGAACTCGGCGCAGTCGTCGAAATAGGGGTTGCCGCGATGCCTGTCGCGCTTCATCGGGTCGCCGCCGAGATGGTGGCCGTAATAGAGCAGCTGGAAATCGCCGTGGGTCTGGACGACCCAGGTGCATTGCTCGCGCACGAAGGGCTTGAGGATCGTGGCGGCGTATTCGTCGTGGTTGTAGGGCGCGTAGATGTCGCCGATGTCATGCAGCAGCGCGGAGACGACCCAGTCGATGTCGGCCCCGTCACGCCAGGCGCGGGTGGCGGACTGGACCGAATGGCCGAGGCGGGTGATCTGGTAGCCCGAAAGCCCCTTGTCCAGCTCCACGAGCGCCGTCAGCAGCCGGTCTGCGGTATGTTTCGTGTGGTCGATCTCATGGGCCGTGAGGAATTCGTAATCCTCCTTCGTGCCGTCCTTCATCTGGGTGAAGCTGACCTTTTCCATCGGATGCCTCCGTCCTGATCCGCCGCGCCGCCATCCGGCCATGGCCCGAGCCAAGCCGATTGCAGGGCCGCGCGCAAGGGCTTCGTGCCGAGGCCGGCAGGCGGGACGTTGTCGGGTTTTCGTTTCCCTGGAATCCGCCTTGCGTCCGGCCCGGCGGTGCGCCGGTTGTCTGCGGTGAAGGGCGAGAAGGAACGTGAGGGCCCCGTCTTTTGGGAACCTCACGTCTCGCTGTTCGTTGACACCTTGTGGCATTCGATCACGAGCCGACCAAATGGAACCGACCAGCACTCAGACACTTCAGAGCATCAGCTTCTTCATCGCGATCATGGCTGCCGCCGTGGCCCTGGGCGGGGCGCTGGCGCATGCGATGGAACTTCCCCACAAGCTGGCGATGACTGGGGAAGAGTATTTCATCACGCAGAAGATCTATGCCGGCTGGAACAGGCTGGCCTATGTGCTTTTGCTTGAGCTCCTGGGGATCGTCGCGGTGATCTTCCTCTACCGTCATGTCCCCGCCGTCCTGTGGCCCGCCGTCGCGGCCCTTGTCTTTCTTCTGGCCTCGCAGGCGATCTTCTGGATTTGGACGTTTCCCGCCAACGTCGCGACAAACAACTGGACCGAACAGCCTGAGACCTGGGAGCAGCTGCGACGACAATGGGAGTACTCGCATTTCGCCGGCATGGTTTTCCAACTGCTGACGATGTCGGCGCTGATCGTGAGCGTGCTGCGCCGCTAGGCAATACCGGGCTTGGAGGCCGAAGCACAAGCCATCGGATCATGTACGCGGCTATAGCGGGCGAGGGTCCTGATCTCCGCTGGCGCTTCTGGTCGGCCTGCCGGGGACCATGACAGATGCGCCCCGTGTCCCTGCCGGATCAATTTTTGTGACTTCCTTGCCCATGGGATATGCTTGAGAGTCCATTCGTCGTATACCAAGATCGCCAAGACAGACAAAAGCGGGCATATGTTCGGTCAAACCGATTTCTCTCAGCAGACATCAGAAACACGCGAGCCGAGAGAGTGGGTCAGGATTCTCGCGAAGTATCGCGAGCCGAACGGGTTGCGCAGTTCGTACGAACTTGCCGTAACCGTGGGGCCTTTCCTTCTGTTATGGGCTCTGGCGTGGTGGTCCTTGGCTTTCAGCTATTGGCTGACGCTCGCGATCTCCATGTTCAACGCGGCTTTCCTGTTGCGCCTTTTCTGCATCCAGCACGATTGCGGGCACGGAGCGTTCTTCAACAATCGGACCGTGAGTGATTGGCTCGGACGCGTGCTCGGCGTGCTGACTTTGACGCCATACGACGTCTGGCGGCGCACCCATTCGATACACCACAGCTCGTCCGGAAACCTCGGGCGGCGCGGCATTGGCGACGTTCACACCCTTACGGTCGCGGAGTATCGTGAACTGAAGCCGCTCAACCGCTTGATCTACAGGCTTTACCGGCACCCCGTGGTTCTGTTCGGCCTGGGGCCGGGATACCTTTTCCTCCTGCAGAACCGATTGCCGTTGGGCCTGATGGGCAGCGCGAGATACTGGGTCAGTGCGATGGGCACCAACATTGCCCTCCTTGCCGGGTTGGTGCTCATTCTGCATTTCGGAGGTCTGATGCCGATCCTGCTGATTTTCCTGCCCACGACGCTTCTCGCCGCGACGGCGGGAGTATGGCTGTTTTACGTGCAGCATCAGTTCGAGGACACGCATTGGGACGCCGAGGAGGACTGGCAAGTGCATGACGCGGCCTTGAAGGGAAGCTCGCACTACGTGCTCCCATCCGTGCTGCAATGGCTGAGCGCCAATATCGGAATCCACCACGTGCACCACCTTTACAGCCGCATCCCCTTCTATCGCTTGCCTGAGGTGCTGCGCGATCACGCGGAACTTGCCGACGGCAATCGGATGACTATCCGTGAAAGCCTTGGCAGCGCGCGGCTGCATCTGTGGGACGAGAAAACCAAACGATTGCTGTCGTTCTCTCAAGCCAAGGCGCGTGCTCGCTAGGCCAAAGAACCCTGGCAACGTCGATCCCTTGGTGCCCATCCCCGACCAGCCCCGGTTGCGGGTGCCACCCGCCCTTCACGCCCGTATCTCGAACCCCGCCGGAACCGCGCCAGGATCGGCTGGCTCGGTCCAGACGTCGGTCACGCGGGCCGCCCCCGGCCCCTCGCTCATCGCGGCGATCATCTCCTTGACCGCCTCCTCGGGGCCGGCGACCAGCGCCTCGACCGAGCCGTCACCCCGGTTGCGGACCCAGCCGTTCAGGCCGAGAAGCCGTGCCTGCGCCTCGGCCCAGGCGCGGTAGGCGACGCCCTGCACATGGCCGGTGACGCGGACGGACAGGGCGATTTCTCTCATCGGGGTCTCCGCTCTGGCTTTGGTCCCGGTTCGAATGTAGCACATGATCGACCGCTGGCAGAAAGGGTCCGTCATGAAGATCGTGCGCCTGGACCGGGAGCTTGAGACGCCGCGCCTCGACGCCGAACTGCGCAAACGCGGCGACCTGGTGCTCCTGCCCGACGGGATCGGCGAGGCGCGTCTGGCCGAGGCGGTGGCCGGCGCCGATCTTCTCTTGATGTGCTACACGCCCGTGACCGGCGACGTGATCGCGGCGGCGAAGCGGCTGAAGGGCATCGTCAAATACGGCGTCGGCATCGACGCGATCGACATCCCCGCAGCAATGGCGCGCGGCATCCCTGTCGTGAACATCCCCGCATATGCGGAAGAGACGGTGGCCGAGGGCGCGTTTGGCCTGATGATCGCGCTGGCGAAAAGGCTGGTGCCTTTGGACCGGCAGATGCGGGCCGAGGGCTGGGCCTGGCCGACGAAGCGCTGGCTGGGTTCCGACATTGCGGGCAAGACTGTGGGCATCATCGGGCTGGGCAGGATCGGCAAGTCTCTGGCGCGGATGGCGGGGCAGGGGTTCCGCGCCCGCGTGATCTCGTTCACGCCGGGGATGTCGGCGGAGGAGATGGCGGCTTGTGGGGTCGAGAAGGTCGATCGGCTGCATGATCTTTTGGGTCAGTCCGATTTCGTTTCGCTTCACTGCACCCTGTCGCCCGAGACCCGCCATATCATCGGCAAGGCGGAACTGGCGGCAATGAAAAGCACGGCCTTTCTCATCAACACCTCGCGCGGCGGGTTGGTCGACGAGACGGCTTTGGTGGCGGCGCTGACCGGCGGCCGCATCGCCGGTGCGGGACTGGATGTGTTCTCCGAAGAGCCGCTGACGCTCGCCGGCCATCGGATGAGCTCGCTTTTCGCCCTGCCCAACGTCCTGCTGCTGCCGCATCTCACCTTCTACACCGCCGAGGCGATCGCGCGGCTTGAGGCCGAGACGCTGGAGCGTTGCGACGAGTTGCTGGCGGGCCGGCCGGTCCTGGTGAAGTCGAACGACCTGAGGCTCAGGGCGCAGGAAAGGGGCGTGCGGTTCGGGTAGTGGCGGCTTTGGCCTCCAGCCCCAGTTGCCGCCGGTTGCGGTCGCCGCCTCAGAAGCGGTCCTTGTCGTGCCCCAGCGTGGTGCGGTAGCGGTCCACCCGCGCCTCGATTTCCCGCGCCTCGGCCTCCGGGATCACGCCGGGCGAGCGGTTGAGGCGCGCCGCGAGTTCGGCGTCGAAGCGCAACCGCGTGATCATGGGAAAATGGTCCGAGCCGATCTTGCCGCCGCGCCCGAAAGACACGATCGCGACATCCGGCGTCACGTGAAGCTGGTCGATCGGCGCGCGCAGGATCGGATGCGTGGCATCGAAGCTGGAATAGAGTCCGCGCCCCACGCGGGGATCCAGATATCGCCCGACGCGCTTGAACATCCGCGCGGCCCGGGACCATGCCGCGACGTTGAAATCGCCGAGCACGACAACCGGCAGATCCGACTGTCGGGCAAACCGCGCCGCATAAAGGATCTGCGCATCCCGTTCGTCGGTGTCCTCGCCCGGAACCGGCGGTCGGGGATGCAGCCCGACAAACCGGAAGCGCTGTCCGTTGGGCGCGTCGAGTTCCGCGAAGAGCGTCGGCGTATCGGACGAGGTCAGCATGACGGCTTCGGCCCGCAGCGCCTTCAGCCGGGTCGCGAAGACAAAGCCGTAGTAGTTGTCCTTCGGAACCCGCACCACGACCGGATAATCCGCAAGGACCGGCTCCATCTCGGCAATCCAGCGCGCGTCGGTTTCCATCAGAAAGAGAACATCGGGGTCTTCGCTACGAATGAGACTGCGGACGGCGTCGTACCTGGAGTTCTCCTTGAGGATGTTCGCCGCCAGAAAGCTGACATCCTGCCCGTCGCCGGAGGGAGCCGCCAGTTTCATCTCGGGTTTCGCGAGCGGCGTGTAGGGGAAGATCTTCCAAAGCTGAAACGCCAGAGACCCGACCAGCGCGGCAACGGCAAGCGCCCGCCAGGGGTCCGTCAGGACCAGGCAAAACGGCAGCGCAAGACCGATCGCGACAGCCACCTGCACCCGCGGAATGTCGAGCGCGCGTATCCACCAGGCAGTGCTGGGGACAAGCGGCAGGAACGTCGCGACCGTCAGGGCAGAGGCCAGGGACAGGATTGCAAGGTTCCGCAACTGCTCCAAACCGGCCCTCTCTTTTTATGGATCTGCCACGTCAACGCCCGCCCGCATGAGGCGGTTCCGTGCGCCGCGCGGCCGTTTCCATGCCCGTCGCGCCGCTTGACCCGGGCCGAAATCCCGATCATATCGCGCGGATCATGACCGAGCTTTCGCAGATCCGCAATTTCTCCATCGTGGCGCATATCGACCACGGCAAATCCACGCTGGCCGACCGGCTGATCCAGCTGACCGGCACCGTCGCGATGCGCGACATGAAGGCCCAGATGCTCGACAGCATGGATATCGAGCGGGAACGCGGCATCACCATCAAGGCCCAGACCGTCCGCATCGAATACCCCGCCAGGGACGGCAAGCGCTATATCCTCAACCTGATCGACACGCCCGGCCATGTCGACTTCGGCTATGAGGTCAGCCGCTCCATGCGCGCCGTCGAAGGCTCCCTCCTCGTCGTGGACGCCACGCAGGGGGTCGAGGCGCAGACGCTCGCCAATGTCTACCAGGCCATCGACGCGGATCACGAGATCGTGCCGGTCCTCAACAAGATCGACCTGCCCGCCGCCGACATCGACGCCGTCAAGCGCGAGATCGAGGACGTGATCGGCATCGACGCCTCCCAGGCCATCCCGATCTCCGCCAAGACCGGCCTTGGCATTCCTGACGTGCTCGAGGCCATCGTCACCCGCCTGCCGGCCCCCAGGGGCGACGCCGCCGCCGCCCTCAAGGCCATGCTCGTCGATAGCTGGTACGACCCCTATCTCGGCGTCGTCGTGATGATCCGCGTCATGGACGGCACCATCCGCAAGGGCGACCGCATCAAGATGATGCAGACCGGCGCCGTCTACGGCGTCGACAAGCTCTCGGTCCTGAAGCCCCAGATGGTCGACATCGCCGAACTCGGGCCGGGTGAGATCGGCGTCTTCACCGCCTCGATCAAGCAGGTCCGCGACACCCGCGTCGGCGACACGATCACGCATGAGAAAAAGCCGACCGACAAGGCGCTGCCCGGCTTCAAGCCCTCGATCCCGGTCGTCTTCTGCGGCCTCTTCCCGGTCGACGCCAACGATTTCGAGGGCCTGCGCGACGCCATCGAGAAACTCGCCCTCAACGACGCCTCCTTCACCTACGAGATGGAGACCAGTGCCGCCCTCGGCTTCGGCTTCCGCTGCGGCTTCCTCGGCCTTCTCCACCTCGAGGTTATCCGCGACCGGCTGGAACGCGAATACGACCTCGACCTCATCACCACGGCCCCTTCCGTGGTCTTCAAGCTCCACATGAAGGACGGCGAGGTGCGCGACCTGCACAACCCCGCCGACATGCCCGACCTCACCTATGTCGACCATATCGAGGAGCCGCGCATCAAGGCGACGATCATGGTCCCCGACGACTATCTCGGCGACGTGCTGAAACTCTGCCAGGACCGGCGCGGCATCCAGCTCGACCTGACCTATGCCGGATCGCGCGCGATGGTCGTCTATGACCTGCCCTTGGCCGAGGTCGTCTTCGACTTCTACGACCGGCTGAAATCGGTGACGAAAGGCTATGCCAGCTTCGACTACCAGATGATGGGCTACCGCGAGGATAACCTCGTCAAGATGTCGATCCTCGTGAACGACGAGCCGGTGGATGCGCTGTCGATCATGGTCCACCGCGACCGCGCCGAGGCGCGCGGCCGCCTGATGGTCGAGAAGCTGAAGGAGCTGATCCCGAGGCACATGTTCAAGATCCCGATCCAGGCCGCCATCGGCGCACGCGTCATCGCGCGCGAAACGCTCTCGGCCATGCGCAAGGACGTGACCGCGAAATGCTATGGCGGCGACGCGACGCGGAAGCGGAAGTTGCTGGACAAGCAGAAGGCGGGCAAGAAGAAGATGAGGCAGTTTGGGAAGGTGGAGATTCCGCAGTCGGCGTTTATAAGCGCGCTGAAGATGGATGGCTAGCTGTCCATCTTTAGGGTGGGTGGGCGAAAGCGATTGGCGAAGCCAAACGCGTGCCCACACGGTGGGGTGGGGCGCATTGGCCGCGCTGAAGATGGATGGGCGAGGCGCGTCCCTAACCAGTTTGCACCCTAGCCGCCTTCGCGGTCAGCCCATCGCATCATGGCGAAAGCGTAATCTTTCTGATACTCGGTCGTCAGTGAACCGAGGCGAGGAGTCCGATACCCCGTCCAGCAGCAAAAGTGTTCTGTGGACCATGGTAAGATGATCCGCTGTTTCGGACTTAATACAAAGCGAGTTGCTTGAAGCAAACCGATTGCGTCCAGATCACCTATGTTCTGGATGATGATGTCATCCAGCAGCTTCTGGCCAACCTTCAGGTTAGATGTGCCATAAGCCACTTCGCATGCGAAGTGGCCTGTGTGTCTGTTGCGAAGGACCTTAGTAACAAGAAGAGGGCGTAGCTTGGGGCCGCCCTCTTTCGGTTTTGTCTCTGGAAAATAGCCGGTAACTACGTCGAAGGCCGATGGGGGGCTAGAAAGCCAGTTAGGCGTGGAAGATTTGTCCGAACCCATCAACGACTTCCCAATCGTCGGACGTAAAGTCCACACCAATTTCTTCGCGAAGGCGATCAATTTCCTTCTGCGTCACCTCAGGTTGGTAAGTGTATGCCTCCGGGGGAAAGCCTTTCCCGTTCGCACTCGGCGTAAGGGGCAACTTTTGCCTGCTCGCCATAAGGAACTCCAAACATTGTATAGTCATGATATAGTACGCCTTCATCGTTATCCAACGATACTGACGATTATGTGTCCCGATCTTGCACTCTCGATGCCTGCATTATCTTAACACCGCGAATGACCCATTTGTTCCCTTTTTAATGGGCTTAGTTGGGATGTGCAAACAGGTAAGTCAAAAGCGCTAGATTGTGCTCAGTTAGTGCTTTGTTCTCCATAGATGTGGTTTGCGATGGCGAAAACAATACCCAACTTTGCACGGCACTGTAGCAGATCGACCGTAACGAATCGCTAGGATCAGCAAGCCGTACAGCGGGGTTTACCCCGCCGCTTCGTAAACCTCACCATCCATCCCCGCCCGATTTGTCCCGCGACAAATCGGGCCGCGCCTGCCACCCGGCCCGCCCGACGCGGGCGGGCGTTCGGCGGGAAACCGTCCACTGGACGGTTTCTGATCCCACCTCACCCCCCGGCAGGCGCGTTACCGCGCCTACCCAGGCAGGCGCGCCCCGATTGCGACCATCAGAGCGAACGGATAACCCCTTGCCCTCCGGCTCGCGCCTCCGGCCAATCGGACCGGGCGCGGGTCCACTGGACCCGCACTTTCCGGTCCTCGGGCCTCGCCCGCGGTCTTGCGTCCGAACGCATGGAACCTGTGCTACACTCCCCCTCGGGTGGGTGTTCCGGATCGGTCCGCATTGCGCGGGCCGGGTGCGTTCGTGCCCATCCGGGAGGACAATGAAATGGCTCAATACATCGTCACCGGCAGCTACACCGCTGCCGCGATGAAGGGCATGGTCGCCAAGCCGAGCGACCGCGAAAAGGCCACGGGCGCGCTCATCTCCGCGGCGGGCGGCAGGATGGAAAGCTACTTTCTCACCACCGGGGACAACGATTTCATCCTGCGGGTGTCCACCGACAACATGGTCGGGATGCTCGCCGCGCTGATCGCCACCGGCGCCTCGGGCGCGGTCACCGGCCTCAAGACCGTGCAGTGCTTCACCTCGGCCGAGTTCCTCGAGGCGCAGAAGGCGGCCGGCGCCCTTGCCGCGAAATACAGCGCGCCGGGCTGATCGCAGCGCGCGCGAAGAACCGGAAGGCGGGGTCATGTCCCGCCTTTTCCGTCCGCAGGGCCGTAGCTACGGCTGTAGCTACAGATGCACGACGCAAACCCGACGGATGCCCTACGCGTGCCGGTTTCGGCCCGCAACCCCGCCCAATTGCTTGGCTATTCGACTTATCCACACGAAATCCACAAGGAAATTCAACAACTTATCCCCCGAAAACTTTCGCGCCATCGTGTTTTTCGCTTGCGCGACTCACCCCCGGCGGAGAACCTTTCCTTACCGCAACGATCGCAAGACACCGGGCGGTGCGCAAAGGCCTCCGGGGGCCAGGGCGGAACGGTTACGGGACATGTGCCCGGGGTCGGTTCGCAGGGGTTTCCGGAACATCGGTCGGATCGCGAAGGGTTTTCGGACCCGGAGAGAAACGGTTGAGTTACAAGGGCTTGGGCGCGTCACAAAGGTCTTTCGGGACCGGAGTGGCAGCAAAGGTTCTTCGGAACCGGAGCAACTGGTCGGAAGACCCGCAAGGGTAGACCGCATCAGGAAGGCGTCAGGGGTGTCGCAAGGCACAATGCGAAGACCGCGTCTTAGCACCTGGCGCCTTTACTGATTCCGCTCCCGAACGAAACGGGGCCCGACCGCCACAAGCAACCGAGCCCCGCCCCCGTCAGTCAATGCATTACCGCGTCCATGCACCTGTATGGCGAGTGTTACCTCGCATCTGCGCGAAGATCAACAACATCTCGCGCGGTCGTGGGATAAATCATCAACATCTATAGCAACGACCAAGCAGGCGCGGACATGTTCCCGCTCGGCACATCATGCGCGTCCGGGCCGCGAGCGGGTAACGACGGAACCCTCCTGCCGCCCGTCGCGTTTCCTCATCGAACGGAAAGGAGGCCCGCAATGCCCGCACCGCTTCGCACTTTCATGGTTGTTCTTTGGGTCCTGTCCATAGCCGGCGCCGTCGTCGTTGCCGCTCTCAGCCTCGGCTGGGTCGGCTGGTGGCCATTCATCGTGGCTGGCGTCGTCGGCCTCGTCCTTGGCGTTCCTGCAGGGATATGGTCGGCCCGACGCATCAAGCGCGAGGATCCCAACTGGCCACCCGAGCGGCGGCGCTCCTGAGAACGCACGGCTTGGGCCACGTGAACCCGGTTCAGAACAGGCCGTCGTCGCCCTGCTGGTCTTCCGCCACCTTGTCGGCGATCACGGCACCGCCGGCGCCGACGATCACCGGACCGCAGCCCGAAAGCGCAGCCGCCATCGTCGCAAACACAAGAATCAGCCCGATTTTCTGCATGACCTGTCCTCCCTGGCGCAGCCTAGCAGAGGTGCGGCAAGGTTGCACTCCAAAGAGGCTCCTCGGACCGCGGTGCCGGGCATTTTCCGGCGACGCCCATCGGACGTTAAGCGATTGTTAACCCGCGGCGATGCATCTTCGGCGCATGCGTCTGGCGCTTCTCCTCGTCTCTCTCTCCGCCTGCGCCTCCCCCGCGCCGGATTTCTTCGGCGCGGGCCGGGGTGAGGTGACGCGGGGCGGGATCGACTTCGTGGTCTTCCACAAGGGCGGCGAAGCGGAAGTGGTGCGCATGGGATATCTGACCCGGGCCGAGCGGGCGCCCGTCCCGCACCTGATGGAAGATGCGGCGGAAGCGGTGACGGGTTGCCGCGTCATCCCCAATTCGATGCGCACGAAAATTCCCGGCGACACCGGCGTGGCGCGTTTCGACCTCGACTGCCGCACCTGATCCAGATCAAGGCCGGCGGGCGGCCAAACCCTTAGCAAGACAGGCGAAAGCGCGCGAATCCTCATCAAGGAGGGCGACATGCTCCGCTTGTTTCTGATCCTTTACACGCTTGCGGCGACGACGCTGGCAGGCTCGGCCATCATTGCCGCCCTGACGATGAACCTTTTCGACCTCCGCTCGATCATCGTCGCGGCCGCCGCCGGGGCCGCCGTCGCGGTGCCGGTCGCCTGGATCGTCGCGAAACAGATACTGGCGACCTGACCGCATCGGAGTGAGCTTGGGCGGAACCGTGATCCGCCCAACGCCGGGCGAGTTGCGATGTCCATGGTTCAAGGCAAGGTGGTTCCGCCTTAGTCCAGAAATGCCCTGAGTGCGGCCTCGAACTCGCGCGGGCGATCGGCATGGAGCCAGTGCCCCGCGCCGCGCAGCTTGGCCATCTTTGCGTTGGGGAAAAGCCGTTTTATTTCAGGTCGATGCTCGGGCAGAACGTAGTCGGATCTCTCGCCGGTCAGAAAGAGTGCAGGACCGTCGAAACGGCCCTCGGCTCCGGGCCAGCCGATGATCCTGTCCATCTCACGCTCGAGCACCTCGAGATTGAGCTTCCAGCGCGGCGGGTCGGCCTTGAGGTCGAGCGACTGGAGAAGAAAGGCGCGCACGCCGGGATCGTCGACGGACGGCTTGAGCCGTTGGTCAGCCTCGCTTCGTGCGGCGAGACCGCCAAGGTCGAGCGCCCGCATCGCGCGCACCAGATGCGCCTGGCTGTGGCCGTAGGCGGTGGGCGCAATGTCGGCCACGACGAGACGGTTCACGAGGTCTGGCTGCGCAAGCGCAAGTTGCATCGCCGCCTTGCCGCCCATCGAATGGCCGACCACGTCGACCGGCCCGCCGATCGCCGAGATCACCTCGGCCAGATCGCCCGCCATGTCGGCATAGCTTTGCGTTCCGGCGCGGAAGCTGTCGCCATGATTCCGCATGTCGGGGGCCACGGTGCGCCGGTCGGAGGCCATGCGCCTTTGGATCGCACCCCAGTTCCGGGCCGAGCCGAAAAGGCCGTGCACGATGAGAAGTGCGGGCTTCTCGGTCGGCGTCCCATGTTCGATCAGGTTGAGCATGCCCTTTCCTAGCCCAGGTGAGGGACGCCTGCCAGCGGCGTTGCGGCCCGGGGCTGCCATGGCTAAGGTCGCCTCTGGCGGAGGAGCTGGTCATGCATGGTGCAGAGGTTCAGGAAATGGCCGCGTCGGTCGCGGCGCTGCTTGAGACGCGGCTGAAGCTGCGCGGGCGCGATCTGCCGGAAAAACTGAGGCGGGGCAGGCGGCGATTGCCACGCAAGATCCGGCGAGAGGCGGAGTACCTGGCCGCCGCTGCCGAGCAAGCCCGGCATCCGAAACTCAGCGTTCAACTCGACCGTGACCGTATCGTCGCTGCGCATGAGGCCTGCCTTGGCTATCTGAGACCTATCGGGGCAGCCGCGCGTCGTCGCGCCGTGTTGCTTGATATGCTTACCGGCGTCGGATCGGCGGTTTTCGTTGGGCTGGTGCTTTTGGTCGGACTGATGATCTGGCGCACGTCGAACTAGAGAATGAATGAGGAGTGACATGGATGCCTGAACAGCGCGCCGCCCGCCTTTGCGTCCTTATCGACGCGGATAACGTCCCCGCGAAATATGCCCGCGCCATATTTGACGAAGTCGCGGGTCTGGGCGAAGCATCCGTCCGGCGCATCTACGGCGACTGGTCATCGGTCCGGCTGAAGGGTTGGGCGGAAAAGGTCGCCGAGCTTGGCATGGTGGCTGACCAGCAGTTCGCCAACACGATCGGCAAGAACGCGAGCGACATCGGGCTTGTGATCGCGGCGATGGATTTCCTGCATACGGGACTCTTCGACGGGTTCGTGCTTGTCTCAAGCGACAGCGATTTCACGCGGCTGGCCGCGCGTATCCGCGAACAGGGCATCGACGTCTACGGCATCGGCGAGAAGAAGACGCCCGACGCGTTCCGCCGGGCCTGCAAGCGGTTCATTTTCGTCGAGAATCTCGGCAGCGGCTCGGAGCCGCGTGACAGCGATGCCGCGCCGGAAAAGCCCGCGCGCAAGCCGGCGGCGAACAAGGACCAGCCCGCTGCGCCGAAACGGCTTGAGCCGAAAGATGCGATTCCGCTGATTGTCGCGGCGATGCGCGCCATCGGCGGCGAGGATGAGTGGTACACGCTCGGGCAGCTTGGCCAGCATATTGTGCAGGCCAATCCGGATTTCGACACGCGCAGCTACGGCAGCGCCAAGCTGAGCGACCTGTTGAAGAAGACGAAACGGTTCGAGGTCAGGAACGACGGCGGAAATCACCTGTCCGTGCGCGATCTGGCCTAACCGCGCCTGACCCCGTAGCGCGCCATGAACATCTCGACGGCGCCCTTGGCGACACGGTGGCGTTCCGGCTCGGGGAAGTCGCGCTTGATGCCGAAGCAGACTGACGGGAAGATGTCCGCCTTGCAAAGCTCGGCGAACTGGTCGGCTGCGAGGTAGACATCGTCGATCGCCAGTTCTCCACGCGCGACGGCTCCGTTGAGGTAGGCGGCGATCCTTTCGCGGACGAGCGCGGGGCCGCTTTCGTAGAACTCCTGCCCAAGCTCGGGAAAACGCTCGGCCTCGGCCACGCAGATGCGAAAGACGGAGCGACCGAATTCGGAGAGCGAGAAGTCGATGATGCGCCGCGCCGCCTCGGGCAACACGCATTCGGGTGGGGCCGTCAACGTGATCAGCGCTTCCGCCTCATCGGCCTGGCGGCGGCATTCGGATTTCGCCACCTCGACGAAAAGCACGCGCTTGTCGGGGAAGTAGCTGTAGAGCGTCGCCTTCGACACGCCCGCCTCGGCGGCGATGTCATCGACGCTGGCGCCTTCGAAACCGTCGCGAAGGAATACGGTGCGGGCGCCGTCGAGCACCTGGTCGAACTTGCGTCCGCGCTTGATCGTCACAACTTCGGCCAATGCCGCCATGGATACCCTCCGACTTGGGGATGATAGACCGCCCTGCTCGGGGCGGGCAAGCGCCGCAACGAAAAAGGGCGGGCCGGGCCCGCCCCTTTCACCCGCCGATGCGGCAGACTACTTCGCGACCGGCGCGCAGGTTGACGGCAGGCCGGGTGCAGTGACCGCGGCGCAGTCGCGCGTCGTCTGGCTGTCCGGCGCAGGATAGATGAGGCGCGGGAAGTCCATGACGATCCCGCCGGCGAATGCGGGAGCGGCGACCAGGCCAAGTGCAAGCGCGGTCAGGGAGGTGCGGATATGTGTCATGATCTGTCCGATCCGGTTGGTGGTTAATGCAGGCTAACTAAACCGATCAGTTTATTTATTCAAGCGATATATGAACCGATGAGTTCACCTTTTCGCGATGCATGGACTTGCCGCCGTGCCGCGCCGTGACTAGTTTGGAATGATTCCAAAGTGAGGATTGCGCATGATTCCGGGCATTGCCAGCCGCCGTCGTTTCACGGACCTGAGCGAACAGGAGATACTCGCACTGGCGATTTCGTCAGAGGAGGACGACGCGCGCATCTATCGCACCTATGCCGAACGGTTGCGTGCCGAGTTTCCGGCTTCGGCCACGGTCTTCGAGGCCATGGCGAAGGAGGAAGACACCCACCGCCACTGGCTGATCGAGCGCCACAAGGCCCGGTTCGGCGAGGTGATTCCGCTTCTGCGCCGTGAGCATGTGGCGGGATTCTATGCCCGACGGCCCGTCTGGCTGGTGGAAAACCTTGGGCTTGAGCGGATGCGAGCCGAGGCCGAGGCGATGGAGCGGGACGCCGAAGCCTTCTACCGCCGCGCGGCGGCCCGGACCGAGGATGCCGAGACACGCAAGCTCCTCGGTGATCTCGCGGCGGCCGAGGCCAAGCACGAGAAGAAGGCGGGTGAGCTTGCCGAGACGCATCTCGATCAGGACACGAAAGGCGAGGAGGATCGCGCCGCGCATCGCCAGTTCATCCTGACCTGGGTTCAGCCGGGGCTTGCCGGCCTGATGGATGGCTCGGTCTCGACCCTCGCGCCGATCTTCGCGACGGCCTTTGCCACGCATGACCCGTGGACAACCTTTCTCGTCGGTCTCGCCGCTTCGGTCGGCGCCGGCATCTCGATGGGCTTTACCGAGGCAGCGCATGACGATGGCGTTCTTTCCGGACGAGGCAGCCCTGTGAAACGAGGCCTCGCGTCAGGCATTATGACCGCGATCGGCGGGCTCGGCCATGCGCTGCCGTATCTTATCCCCGACTTCTGGACGGCCACGACCATCGCCATCGTTGTCGTCTTCGTGGAGCTCTGGGCCATCGCCTGGATACAAAACCGCTTCATGGAAACGCCATTTCTCAGGGCGGCCTTCCAGGTGGTGCTGGGCGGGGCGCTGGTCTTTGCCGCAGGCGTGCTGATCGGCGGCGGCTAGAGGCGGCGCGCAGGCGGGAGTTTCCGCCCTTGGCGTGAGGTCAAGCGCTGGCCTCGCCTTTGTCGGCGTGCTACGCGCGAATTCGATGCTGACAATCTTTCTCAAGACGCTTCCGTTCTTTGCGCTGATCGGCCTTGGCTGGTTCGCGGGGCGCATCCGCTTCTTCCCCGAAGCGGCGACCGAATGGCTGACTCGCTTTGTCTTCTACTTCGCGCTGTCGGCCATGCTGTTCCGTTTTTCGGCTAATCTGTCTCTGGCGGAGATTTTCGATGCGCAGTTCGCGATGGCCTATCTGGCGGGCTGCACCGCAATCTACATCATCGCGTTTGCCGTCGCGTCGATGCGCCGTGTGCCCGTTGCCGAAGCGGCGGTCGAGGCGCAGTGCGCAGTGATCGGCAATACCGGATTCCTCGGCGTTCCGATGCTGGTCGCGCTTTTGGGGCCGAAGGCGGCGGGACCGGTTCTCATGGTGCTGACGATCGACCTGATCGTCTTTTCCAGCCTCATCACGCTGATCGTCACCGCGTCACGCGAAGGGCATCTCCGACCGGCGATCCTGAAGGTTCTGGCGCTCGGACTTCTGAAAAATCCGATGATCGTCTCGATGGCCGCCGGGATCGCCTGGTCCTCCGCAGCGCTTCCCATGCCCGAGGTGGCCGACGAATTTCTGACGCTTCTGGGCTCGGCCGCGACGCCCTGCGCCCTGTTCGCGATCGGCGCGTCGCTTGCCTCGCGCACGACCGAGAGGATGTCGGTGGCGCTATGGTTGTCCTTCGCCAAGCTTGTCCTGCATCCCGCGGCTGTGGCTTTCGCTGCGCTTTACCTCTTCAACGTAGAGCCGTTCGCCGCGGGCGTGATGATCGCTGCCGCTTCGCTTCCGGTCGCCGGCAACGTCTATATCCTTGCCCGCCATTACGGCATCGCCCCGCAAAGAGTGTCCGCCTCGATCCTGATATCAACGGTGGCCAGCATCGTGACCGTTTCGGTCGTGATCGCCTGGATCACCTGAGCCTAACGGAGGAACCATGCAAACCATTTCGGAAAACAAGTGCTTCGGCGGCGTTCAGGGGGTCTACACCCATGCATCCGAAGCCTGCGCCTGCGACATGACCTTCGGTCTCTTCCTGCCCGAGGCCGCCAGCGAGATGCCGGTGCCGGTGCTGTGGTACCTTTCGGGCCTGACCTGCACGCATGAAAACGCGATGGTGAAAGCCGGCGCGCAGCTCTGGGCGGCTGAAGCGGGCATCGCGCTCGTCTTTCCCGATACCTCGCCGCGCGGCGAGGGGGTGGCGGATGACGACGCCTATGACCTTGGCAAAGGCGCCGGCTTTTACATCAATGCGACCGAAACCCCCTGGGCGCCGCATTTTCGCATGTGGGACTATGTCGCCGACGAACTGCCCCGGATCGTGACGGCGAATTTCGCGGTGGACGAGACGCGGCAGGCGATCACAGGCCATTCGATGGGCGGCCACGGCGCGCTGACCATGGCGATGCGCCTGCCGGACCGCTTCCGTTCGGTCTCGGCTTTCGCGCCCATCGCCCACCCGACGCAGTCGGACTGGGGACGAAAGCAGCTTGCCGCCTATCTCGGCGCAGATGAGAGCGCCTGGAGCGGGCATGATGCCTCGCTTCTGATGCGAGAGGTGGGTTTCGGCGGGCCGGTGCTGATTGACCAGGGATCAAAAGACCAGTTTCTCGACCTTCTTAAGCCAGAGGCTTTGGCCGAAGCGATGATGGCGCGGCGGCAGAACGGTCAGTTCCGCATGCACGAAGGCTACGATCACAGCTACTTCTTCGTCTCGACCTTCATGGAGGATCACGTCCGGTTCCACGTAGCAGCGCTCTACGCATGAGCCTTTTCGTCGATGCCGATGCCTGTCCGGTCAAGGACGAATGCGTCCGTGTCGCCGAACGCCTCGGCGTTCGGGTCTACATCGTCTGCAACGGCGGCATCCGGCCCTCGGCGCATCCCTTGGTCGAAACCGTCTTTGTCACCGACGGGCCGGACGAGGCTGACAAGTGGATCGCCGGGCGTGCGGGGCAGGGCGATGTCGTCGTGACCGGTGACGTTCCGCTTGCGGCGAAGTGCGTCGCGACAGGGGCGAGAGTGATCAAACACAACGGCGAAGTGCTGACGGCGCGGAACATCGGCAATGTGCTTGCGACACGCGACCTCATGGCCGATCTCAGGGCAGCGGATCCCTTCCGGCAGGGCGGCGGAAGGGCGTTTTCAAAGCAGGACCGGTCGCGCTTTCTCGATGCTCTCGACCGGGTTCTGCGGGCGGCGGCCGGGGACAGGAAGGATGTCGCTGAGGGGCGAGACGGCGATGGCGGCGGCGCGCTCTGATGGGGACATGCAGACCCTCGACTTGCCAGATGTCGCCCGCACCCGCCTGATCGGAATGCTCAGCGCGCTGACCGCTGCGCTGTTCTTTTCGGTCAATGACATGACCATCAAGTTTCTCTCCGGCGGCTATGCCCTGCATCAGGTCATACTGATCCGTTCCTTCGTGTCGCTAATGGTCCTTTTGGCGGTCATCGTGCCGCTGCGGGGCGGATATGGCGCGCTCAGGACACGCCGCTACGGGATGCACCTGCTGCGCGGCCTTTGCGTTGTGATTGCCAACATGTTCTTCTTTCTGGCGCTTGCCGCCCTGCCGCTGGGCGAAGCCGTGGCGATCTCTTTCGTTTCGCCGCTGATGATCACCATCTTTTCGGTGATCTTCCTCGGCGAAAGCGTCGGGCCGCGCCGCTGGATCGCGACCGGAGTCGGATTCCTGGGCGTCATGATCGTGCTCCGCCCCGGCACGGAGGCGTTCCAGCCAGCGGCGCTATTGCCGTTGATCGCCGCGGTCGCCTACGCGACGCTGCAAATCCTCACCCGCAAGCTTGGCGGAACGGACAGCGCGGTGGCGATGACCTTTTTCATCCAGCTCACCTTTATCTCGGTATCGAGCGCAATGGGCCTCGCCTTTGGCGACGGACGGCTGGCGGGAACGGGCGACGCCTCGCTCGACTTTCTCTTCCGCGCATGGATATGGCCGCCGGTTTCGGACTGGAAGTTCCTTCTCGTGCTCGGTACGGCCAACGCGTTGGGCGCCTTTCTCATCAGCCAGGCTTACCGTAGTTGCGAAGTCGCATTGATCGCGCCTTTCGAGTATGCCGCGATGCCGATGGCGATTGTCTGGGGTCTTGTGATCTTTGCCGAATGGCCCGATGCGGTCGCATGGATGGGTATTCTTCTGATCCTCGCGGGCGGCCTGTATCTTGCCTGGCGCGAGGGGCTTGCCGGGCGGCGGCGATCCAGCCTTCTCCCCGGTCGCAGGGCAGGTTAGGCTTGCCCCGAGCAATGGGGGTGGCAGTGGCTGGAACAGAGGCGGTCGTTTTCGACATCGGCAGGGTTCTGCTCGGCTGGAACCCCGAGGCGTTCTATGAACGCCTGATGCCGCGCGAGGCCCGGCTGCGCATGTTTGCCGAAACGGGAATCGAGGCCATGAACCTTGGTGTGGATCGCGGCGCGCCGCTGCTTGCGAGCGTCCGTGACCTTGCGGCGAAGCATCCCGAATGGGCGGACATGATCGTCCACTGGCATGACAGCTGGGGCGAGATGATCGGGCCCGAGATCGGGCATTCCGTGCGGCTTCTGCATGCGCTGAAGGCCAAGGGCGTTCCGGTCTTCGCGCTGACCAATTTCGGCGACGAGACCTACGACATCGCGCGCGGACGTTATCCCTTTCTGGACGATTTCGACCGCGCCTATGTCTCCGCCCGTCTGCGCGTCATCAAGCCCGAGGCGCGCATTTATGAGATCGTCGAAGAGGATTGCGGTATCCCGCCATCGCGGCTTCTCTTTACCGATGACAAGGCCGAGAACATCGACGCGGCGGCGGCGCGGGGATGGGCAACCCATCTTTTCGAAACTCCGGAAGGACTTGCGGCGCGGCTGGTGGCGGAAGGTCTCTTGAGCGTGGAGGAAGCGGCATGACGATCGAAATCATCGGGCCGGAGGTGGAGTCGAAACTCGACTGGATCGCGCTGACAAGGGCGCTGGAAGCCGGTCACAACCTGCCGATGGCCGAGATCGGAGACACGGTGCTCAGGCGCAAGGCCGACACGCTCCTGACCCGCTCGGCCTGGATCGACGGCATGGGCCTCGCCGTGAAGGCGGCGACGATCTATCCCGGCAACCAGCATCTGGGCCTGCCGAACCTGCATGGGGTGGTGGCGCTTTTCGCCGATCGCGATGGCGTGCCCGAGGCCTATATCGACTTTGCGCTGGTGACAAAGTGGAAGACCGCCGCCGACAGCCTGCTTGCAGCCCGCCGCCTGGCGCGGCCGGATGCCGAGACGTTCCTGATCGTCGGCGCCGGAACGGTGGCGCAGTCGATGGTGGAGGCCTATGGGGCTGCCTTTCCGAAAGCTCGGTTCCATGTCTGGAGCCGTTCACCCGAAAGCGCCCGCGCCTTTGCCGGGGCGACCGGTGCGCGGGCGGAAACCGATCTGGAGACGGCGGTGCGCAAGGCCGATGTCATCGCCACCGCGACGATGTCGCTTGAGCCGCTGATCCGGGGCGCATGGCTGAAACCGGGCACCCATATCGACCTCATCGGCGCATACCGCCCCGACATGCGCGAGGCGGACGACGAGGCGATGCGCCGCGCGCGGGTTTTCGTCGATGCCCGGGCCACGACGATCCACCATATCGGCGAACTGATGGACCCGATCGCCAGCGGCGCCATCGCCGAGGGCGACGTGATCGCCGACTTCTATGATCTCGCCTCGGGGCGCTTCGCCCGCGGTTCCGACGACGAGGTCACGCTTTGCAAGAATGGCGGCGGCGCGCATCTCGACCTGATGACGGCGCGCTACATCCTTGATGCGGCCAAGATCGGCTGAAATGTCAGGCGGGTAGCGCCTCCATCGACCTTTCGCGGATGGGCAGGTGCACGATGGCCGAGAACGCGCCCACGGCGACGCCGATCCACCAGACCGCGGTGTAGGAGCCATAGGCGTCATACATCCGCCCGCCGAGCCAGACCCCCACGAACGAGCCAAGCTGGTGGCTGAAGAAGACGATGCCGTAGAGCGTGCCCATGTAGCGCAGCCCGTAGATATGCGCGACGAGGCCCGAGGTCAGCGGCACCGTGGCCAGCCACAGGGCCCCCATCGAGACCGAAAAGAGGATCACCGTCGCCGGCGTCATCGGGGTGAGGATGAAGGCGGCGGCGACGATGGTGCGTCCGGTGTAGATCGCTGCCAGCAGGTATTTCTTGGAATGGCGCCTGCCCAGCCAGCCGGCCGTCACCGTGCCAACGATGTTGGCAAGCCCGATGAGCGAGATCGAGACTGCCCCGAGCGCCGACGTGGTCGAAACGCCAAGGCTGGCCAGCGTGCCCGACGGGTCGATGGCGCCGCACATCTCTGTCACAAACGCGGGAAAATGCGCGGTGATGAAGGCAAGCTGATAGCCGCAGGAGAAGAAGCCGAGGAAGATCAGCGCGAAGGATGGGTCGCGAAACGCCTTCTTCAGGACCTCGCCCATCGTCTCTTCCAGTTGCGCCCGGCTCGCGGCCACCGGTGTCCGCATCATCGGCAGGACGAGAAGCGCCGATAGGATCACGCCGGCGAAAATCAGAAAGACCGTCTGCCAGGGGAAATAGCCAAGCAGGATTTCGGCCACCGGCGCGCCGAAGACCTGACCGGCCGAACCGGCAGCGGTCGCGATGCCAAGCGCGAGCGAGCGGTTCTCGGCGCTCGCCGCGCGGCCGACGACGGCGAGGATCACCCCGAAGCCGGTGCCGGCGATGCCGAAGCCGACCAGAATTTCAAGGAACTGGTGCTGGCCCGGCGTTACGGCATAGGACGACAGGATCAGGCCCGCCGCGTAAGTCAGGGCGCCTGCGATGATCGCCCGGCGGTCGCCGAACTTCTCGGCCAATGCGCCAAAAATCGGCTGGCCGATGCCCCAGGCGAGGTTCTGGATGGCGATGGCGAGCGAGAAATCCGAGCGCAGCCAGCCAAACTCCTCGGCGATCGGTATCTGAAAGACGCCGAAGCTTGCCCGGATCGAGAAGCCGAGCATGATGATGATGCAACCGGCGATGAGGACCGGCGTGAAAAGCGGAGCGCGGGCTTGCATTCAATCACTCCTGATGCGCCGCGCGAGAGTGGCCGAACCGCCAGAAGGCGTCAAATCGAGAATTGTGATCGCGACTATTCCGGTTGGCGCGCCTTACATCCCGGGATAAAGCGGAAAGCGGGCGCAGAGCGTGGCGACTTCCGCCTTCACCTTCGCCTCGACAGCGGCATTGCCATCTTCGCCGTTTGCGGCAAGCCCGTCCACGACCTCGACGATGAGCCGGGCGATCTGACGGAACTCGGCCTCGCCGAAGCCGCGGGTCGTGCCTGCCGGCGTGCCGACCCTGATGCCGGAGGTCACGAACGGCTTTTCGGGGTCGAAGGGCACGCCGTTCTTGTTGCAGGTGATGTGCGCGCGGCCAAGGGCCGCCTCGGTCGCCTTGCCGGTCACCTTCTTGGGGCGCAGGTCGGCCAACATCAGGTGGTTGTCGGTGCCACCCGAGACGATGTCGATGCCGCCCTTCATCAGCTCGTCCGCCATCGCGCGGGCATTCTTCACCACTTGCGCGGCATAGTCCTTGAACTCCGGCCGCAGCGCCTCGCCGAAGGCGACGGCCTTGGCAGCGATGACATGCATCAGCGGCCCGCCCTGAAGGCCGGGAAAGACCGCCGAGTTGATCTTCTTGGCGATGTCGTCGTGATTGGTCAGGATCATCCCGCCGCGCGGGCCGCGCAGGCTCTTGTGCGTCGTCGTGGTGACGACATGGGCATGGGGCAGGGGCGAGGGGTGCTGACCGCCCGCGACCAGCCCCGCGATATGGGCCATGTCGACCATGAGGTAAGCGCCCACCTCGTCGGCGATCTTGCGGAACGCCGCCCAGTCCCAGGTGCGCGAATAAGCGGTGCCGCCGGCGATGATCAGCTTGGGCTTGTTCGCAAGCGCGGTTTCGCGGACCGCATCCATGTCGAGCCGCTGGTCCTGCTGCCGGACGCCATAGGAGACGACCTTGAACCACTTGCCCGACATGTTTACCGGCGAGCCGTGGGTCAGGTGGCCGCCCGAATTGAGATCGAGACCCATGAAGGTGTCGCCGGGCTGCAGGAGCGCCAGGAACACCGCCTGGTTCATCTGGCTACCGGAGTTCGGCTGGACGTTGGCGTAGGCGCAGTCGAAGAGCTGCTTCGCCCGTTCGATCGCCAGCGTCTCGGTCACGTCGACGAACTGGCAGCCACCATAGTAGCGCTTGCCGGGATAGCCTTCGGCATACTTGTTCGTGAGGACCGTGCCCTGGGCCTCCATCACCGCACGACTGACGATGTTCTCGGACGCGATCAGCTCGATCTCGGCGCGCTGGCGGCCAAGCTCGTCACGAACGGTGCCGAAGACCTCGGGGTCGCGGGTGGCGAGGGGTTCGGTGAAAAAACCGGCATCACGTTGCGGGGCGTTCATGGGCGTCTCCTGAGGCCAGCGGTTGCGGCCTTGTAGCGGAGGATCGCACGTGCCGGAAGCGCGGAATCCGACCTGTTTTGACCCGCAGGCGAAACGAATTCCACTATAGGAAACTTTCCGCTGACAGAGGCGCGCGCGCCCCGCGCTCACACGACGGTAAATTGCCCCATCATCCCGGCATCCTCGTGTTCGAGGATGTGGCAATGATATATGTAGGGGTGGACGGGATCGGCAAAGTCGGAAAACGACAGCCTGAGCGCGACGGTTTCCTGCGGCCGGATCAGGACCGTGTCCTTCAGCCCGGCCTCATGCGCCGCAGGCGGGCGGCCGTTGCGGCTGAGGATGCGGAACTGCACGTCGTGAATGTGGATCGGGTGCAGCATCGGCGTCCGGTTGATCCAGGTCCACGTCTCGGTGACCCCGAGGGGAACCTCGAAATCCACGCGGCCGTGATCGAACATGGCACCGTTGATCGTGAAATCGCCCATCATGCCCATGCCCGTCATGGCAAGCGCGAAGGTCCGCGCCGCGCCGGTCTGGTCGGGAGGCGCGGAAAGCTCCGCCAGACGGTCGGGCAGGACGGGCGCGGAGCGCGCCGCACGCGGGCGGATCTCCATCACGTCGTACGTGCCCGTGGTGCCCATCATCGCGACCTCGGCCCCGAAGGTCTCGGCCCTGAGCATCACCGTGGCGCCGTCCGACAGGTCGACGAGGAATTCCCCCCGCTCGCCCGGGCTGAGGACGGCGCTTTTCAGCGGAACCGGAGCCGCCAACAGCCCGCCATCCGAGGCGATCTGGTGGAACCGCCGCCCGTCCGAGAAGCGAAGGCCGAAGAAGCTGCCATTCGCGCCGTTCAGGACGCGCAGCCGCACGAGCGGCGCGTCGGGCTCGAGCAGCGGCGCGATCCGGCCGTTCACCAGCAGCACGTCGCCCTGCATCCCCGCCATGCGGTCGTGCCTGTTCATCGTATAGGGCATCTGGCCGGCGGCATCGAAGCGGCGGTCCTGAAGCACCAGCGTGAAATCGTCCTCGCCGTGGCTGCGGGGGAGGGGAAGCACCGCCTCCTCCTCGTCCGCGACGCGGATGACGCCCGCCATCCCCGCCCAGACATGCGCGCCGGTCTTCTCGTGCTGGTGGCCGTGGAACCAGAAGGTGCCGGCCTTCTGCATCAGGTCGAATTCGGGCGACCAGACCGCACCCGGCGCGATTTCCTGATGCGGCCCGCCATCGGCGGCGGCGGGCAGGTGCAGGCCGTGCCAGTGAAGCGCCATCGGCTCTCCGATCCCGTTCTCCACGTTCATCCGCAGCCGGTCGCCGGCGCGCGCGGCCAGGATCGGCCCGAGGAAGGTCGCGTTTACGCCGATGGTTTCAGTTGCGGTGCCGGGATGAATCTCGTGCGCGCTTCGCGCGACGGTCAGGTCGAAGATGCGCCGCCCGTCCTCAACGCGGCCCTCGCTCAGCGACGGCTGGACGAAGGGGCGTCCGGCAGAGGCGGCAAGAACGGGCCGCGGGCGGATCAGCGCCGGCGCGGCGAGCGCGGTCAGACCGGCCAGAACCGAACGGCGGGACAGGGATACCGAAAACGACATGAGCGCCTCCCACGGAACGACGACCGACGGGACAGGGTTGTTTTCGCCGCGGTCTCGGTGGATCAATGCATCAGGAACGATTGTGGGGCCAGCGGTGTCGACGTCAAGGCAGATCACATTTCTGGCAAGCGACGCCCCGGTCGCGCAGAATGCGATGGCGAAGCTGTCGGCCGCCTACGGGTCGGTGCCGGTGGAGCAGGCCGACGTGATCGTCGCGCTTGGCGGCGACGGCTTCATGTTGCATACCTTGCACGCGACCGAACGGCTGGACGTGCCGGTCTACGGCATGAACTGCGGCACCATCGGATTCCTGATGAACGAATATGGCGAAGAAGGGCTGGCCGAGCGTCTTTCGGTCGCCGAGGAAGAGATCATCAATCCGTTGGCGATGCGCGCCATCGGGCGCGACGGAACCGTGCATGAGGCGCTCGCCATCAACGAGGTCTCTTTGCTGCGCGCCGGACCGCAGGCCGCGAAGCTCAGGATCACCGTCGACGGCAAGGTGCGGATGGAGGAACTCGTCTGTGACGGGGCGCTGGTCTGCACGCCGGCGGGCTCGACCGCCTACAACTACTCGGCGCACGGGCCGATCCTGCCCATTGGCGCCGAGGTTTTGGCCTTGACCGCGATGGCCGCCTTCCGGCCGCGACGCTGGCGCGGTGCGCTGTTGCCAAAGACGGCCCATGTGCGGTTTGACGTGCTCGACGCCGAAAAGCGCCCCGTGATGGCCGAGGGCGATGGCCGCTCGGCCCGGGATGTCAAGTCGGTCGAGGTCCGGTCAGAGCCTGCAATCCGTCACCGCATCCTCTTCGATCCCGAACACGGGCTGGAGGAACGGTTGACGCGCGAGCAGTTCGTCTGAGGCTCAGCCGGACGATTTCCAGGCTTCGAGCTTGCGGTAAAGCGTCGATGGCGACACTTCCAGGACCCGCGCAGCCTTGGTGACCGAACCGTTGTGGCGTGCGATCGTCTCTTCAACCACCATGCGCTCGATCTCGGCCATCGGTCGGCCGATCAGCCCGTCGAGCGTCACGCGCGGCGGCTCTTTCATGGGGTCTGGAGCGCGGCCGGACCTTTCGGCCTCGTGGTGCAGTTCGATCGGCAGCATCGCGCGGGTAACGACCGGTCCGTCGTTCAGTACGACGATGTGGCGTATGATATTGAGAAGCTGGCGGACGTTGCCCGGCCAACTCAGCGACTTGAAGAGCGTCTTGACGTCGTGGTCGAGGGCGTGGAACGCGCGTCCCTCTTCGCGCGCATAGCGCTCCAGCGCCGCTTCGGCGATGGCGATCGCGTCATCCTGCCTTTCGCGCAACGGCGGCAAATGGATCGGCACGACATGGAGGCGGTAGTAGAGATCTTCGCGGAACTGGCCGCGTCGCACGGCGTCAAGTGGGTCGCGGTTCGTCGCGCAGACGATGCGCACGTTCACCTTGCGCGGTTTCGTGGCGCCCACGGGCTGGATCGTCGAGGTCTGGAGAAACCTTAGAAGCTTGGTCTGGAGGTTGAGATCAAGCTCGCAGATCTCGTCAAGGAACAGCGTGCCGCCATCTGCCGCCAGCGCCGCACCCGGGTTGTCGCCGATGGCGCCCGCGAACGAGCCTTTGACGTGGCCGAAAACCTCGGATTCGAGCAGCTCTGGCGGGATCGCGCCGCAGTTCAACGGCACGAACGGCCCTGTAGCCCGGTTTGAGAGGTCGTGCACCGCCTGCGCGCAGATTTCCTTGCCGGTGCCGCTTTCGCCGGTGATGAATACGGTGGCCATCGAACGCGCGACCGACCGTATCTTTGAGTAGACCTGCCGCATGGCGGCTGATGAGCCGATGAAGCCGCCCGGCGGCGCTAGGTCTTCCGGCACCGGGGCAGGCGCACCGTTGGTGTGGGCCGACGCCAGGGCGTTGTCGACGGCGTTGAGAAAACGCTGTTCATCGAAGGGTTTGACAAGAAACTCGTGCGCACCCGCCCGCATCGCCGCAACCGCCTTGTTGATCGAGCCGTTGGCAGTGATGACGATGACCGGCGTGTCGGGGCGGGACTTCAGCATGTCCTGCATCAGGTCGAGTCCGTCGCGGTCGGGCAGCACCAGGTCGAGGATCACGATTGGGGGCGAAACCTTGCGGAACGCCGAGAGACCGGAAGCGGCGTCATCCGCACATACGACGGTGTACCCGACGGACTTCAGGACGGACTCATAGACCAGTTGCAGCGATGGCGTGTCCTCGACCAGCAGCAGAGGGCCGGCGGTCATGCCGCCTCTCCCCGGCGGCTTTGTTCCTGCGTCACGAAGTGGATCAGGCGGTCGAGCTGAGCCAACACGCCATGCGCAAGATCCGACAGGCTCGCCGTGTCGCGGCGATGGGCGGCCGTGTTGAGCGCCTGGACAAGCGCCTGAAGCCGGGCGGCGCCGACCGCCCCGGCCAGCGCGATTAGGACATGAGTTTCCGACCGCACCGCCACGACATTGCTTTCGGCCAGCGCGGCGATCAGGTTGCGTTCGCACTTGCGCAGGTCGACACAGAGCCGGTCAAGCAATTCGCGCGACGCCGAAGGGCCCGCGATTTCGATGAGCCGGTCGAACGTGGCGCGGTCGAACTCGGCAAGTTCGCCCGCCGCCGCGGTCCGGTCGCGGGGCGCCTTCCTGGCGCGGTTCAGGACTTCGCCGATCGCAAGGCCGAAATGTTCGATCCCGGCCAGGGGCTTGGCGAGGATCGAGTTGGCGCCGGCGGCATAGATCGCATCGCGGTTCGCACGCAGGACATAAGCGGTAATCGCGACGACGGGCAAATTGGCATGCTGGCCCCCGTCCGCGCGCAGTTTCCGGATCACCTCGATCCCGCCCAGCCGGGGCATCTCGATATCGACAAGCGCCAGATCGAACGTCTCGCGTTCAAGCCAGTTCAGCGCCTCGACGCCATCCTCGGCAATCTCTGGATGTGCGCCGAGCTTGGTAAGCATCTGGCCAATGATCATCTGGTTCGTCGGGCTGTCCTCGGCCACGAGCACGCGGGTTCCGGTCAGGTCGGGCAGTGGCTGAGTCGAATCCGGAGCCGCAATGCTCCAGGTCTCGGGCGGCAGTTCAAGCGTCACGCAGGCTCCGCCGCCCGCGAGGTTTTCCACACTGACCGTTCCGCCAAGCCGGCCGATCATGGCCCGGGCGATGTGCATGCCCAAGCCCTGTCCGGGTTTGCCGTTGCCGGCCGGGCGTCCGCGATACTCGAAAAGCCGTGTCAGGGCGTCGTCCGAAAACCCCGGACCCTGATCGCAGCAGGAAATCTGCAAGGAGCCATCACCGGTCATGGCGACGTCGAGGTGAACTTCGCCGGCATCGGTGTATTTCAGGGCGTTCGACAGGATGTTCGACAGCACCCGCTCAAGCGCGATCCGGTCGAGGGTGAGCGCCTCGGGAACGTCCGCCGACTTGGTGACACGGAAGCCCAAACCCTTTTCGCTGGCCCGCCCAGACCATCGCATCTCGACGTCGTAGAGCAGGCGCGCCATCTGGACGCTGGCGGGGTGCGAGCTGATGAAGTCGTCCTCGCCCAGCATCAGCGCCAGCCCCTCTTCGAGAAGGCGGGCCAAGGTCTCGCTCGCCGCCCGCACCCGTTCGAGTTGCAACCGGGCAGGGGCATCGAGACCGTCGTGCTCGATCAGTCGCAGGCCGCCGATGATGTCCGAAACCGCCGCCCTCAGATCATGGCCAAGCAGTGTGACGCGGCCGGCATCCGATGCCGGGGCCGCCGCTGCGGGCGTCTTTGGGTCGCTGCTGTTCATGGCTCCCCTCGATCAGCCATTCATCACCGGTGGTCGTGAACGCAAGTAGCGGTTGAATGATGTTGCGGTTCTACGTCATGAACGGCAAGTCGCCAACATGTCTGAAACGACACGTCGAAGATCGGCGGAAATAAACATGCTTCAAGGCCGCAATTGTATCTCAGGCCCGCGATTTGGGATAGCCGAGCGCACGCAGGGATTCGGCGACCTCGTCGAGAATCGCCGGGTCGTCGATGGTTGCGGGCATTTTGTAGCTTTCGCCATCGGCGATCTTGGCCATGGTCCCGCGCAGGATCTTGCCCGAACGAGTCTTGGGCAGGCGGTCGACAATGCAGGCAAGCTTGAACGCCGCGACCGGACCGATCTGGTCGCGCACGAGCTTCACGGTTTCCTTCACCACGTCCTCTTGCGGTCGGTCGCAGCCCTTGTTGAGGCAAAGGAACCCAAGTGGCATCTGCCCCTTGAGATCATCGCCGACGCCGATGACAGCGCATTCGGCGACATCGGGGTGTGCGGCCAGCACCTCTTCCATCGCGCCGGTCGACAGCCGGTGGCCGGCGACGTTGATCACGTCGTCGGTGCGCGCCATGATGTAGAGATAGCCGTCTTCGTCGACATAGCCGGCGTCGCCAGTCTCGTAAAATCCGGGGAAGTGGTCGAGGTAGCTCTTGCGGAATCGGTCCTCGGCATTCCACAGCGTCGGCAAGGTGCCAGGCGGCAGCGGCAACTTCACCACGATGGCGCCAAGCGTGCCCGGCTTGACCGGGTGACCGCCCTCGTCGACGATCCGCACGTCATAGCCTGGCATCGCCACCGAAGGCGAGCCGATCTTGACCGGCAACTCCTCGATCCCGATCGGATTGGCGGCGATGGCCCAACCGGTTTCGGTCTGCCACCAATGGTCGATGACCGGAACCTTCAAGCAGCGCTGCGCCCACTGGATCGTGTCAGGATCGGCGCGTTCGCCCGCAAGAAACAGCGCCTGAAGGTTCGAAATGTCATAGTCGGCGATCATCTCGCCCTTCGGATCCTCCCGCTTGATCGCACGAAGTGCGGTCGGCGCCGTGAAGAAGCTCTTCACACCGTGGTCGGCGATCACGCGCCAGAAGGTGCCGGCATCGGGCGTACCCACCGGCTTGCCCTCGAAGACGATGGTCGTGCAACCGGCGATCAGCGGCGCGTAGCAGATATAGCTGTGGCCGACGACCCAGCCGACATCCGAGGCGGCCCAGAACACATCGCCGGCCCCGACCTTGTAGATGCTGGCCATCGACCAGTTCAGCGCGACGAGATGACCAGCAGTGGCCCGGACGACGCCCTTGGGCGCTCCGGTCGTGCCGGATGTATAGAGAACATAGGCGGGATGATTGCCTTCGACCGGAACGCAATCTGCGGGCTCGACACCAGCCTGCGCTTCGTACCAGCCGAAGTCGCGGCCGGGGATGAGTTTCGCGACCTCCTGTTCGCGCTGGAAGATAAGCGTGAACGCGGGCTTGTGCGACGCCTGTTCGATCGCCTCGTCCACAAGGGGCTTGTAGTGCACGACCCGCCCCGGCTCGAGTCCGCAGGACGCGGCGATGATCGCCTTGGGCTTCGCGTCGTCGATCCTCACGGCAAGCTCGTGCGCGGCAAAGCCGCCGAATACGACCGAGTGGATCGCGCCAAGCCGGGCACAGGCCAGCATCGCCTCGAGCGCTTCGGGCACCATCGGCATGTAGATGATGACGCGGTCGCCCTTGGCTACGCCCTTGGCCCTGAGCGCCCCGGCGAGGGCCGCCACCCTGTCCTTCAGTTCGCGGTAGGTCAGTTCGCGCGTGCTGTGCGTGATCGGGCTGTCGTGGATGATCGCGACGCGGTCGCCGTGGCCCGCTTCGACATGCCGGTCGACGGCGTTCCAACAGGTGTTGACCATGCCGTCGGAGTACCATTCGTAGATCGGCGCATTCTCCGAAAACAGCGCCTTGGTCGGCATCTTCTTCCAGTCGATGCCGCGGGCGGCTTCCATCCAGAATCCTTCCGGATCGGCTTTCCAGCGCGAATAGGTTTCCGCATAGGTCATGGCGTGCCTCCTCCAAAGCTTGAGGATTGTTACGCGAGCGTCGGCGGGCCGCGCAATGCCGTTACCGGAAACAGGCCAAGGTGTCGCAGGAAAATATGCAGAATCCGGCCGCATCCCGACGCGAACTTCTGCAAATCTCTCGCCAGGGCGGCCCTTTGCGCTAACAGCGGCGAAGTTTGCAAATCGCCGGCCGCGCGGCTGCTAACCACGCTGGCATCGATTCCCGCTCAGCTGTAGTGCGCGACCGGGGTGCCGGCGATCGCCGACATGTTCAAGAGTCCGCGCGCGGTGATGGAGGGCGTGACGATATGTGCCTTGTTGCCCATGCCCATCAGGATCGGTCCGACTTCAAGCCCGTTTGCCTTCATCTTGAGCATGTTGCGCGCGGTGTTGGCGGCGTCCGTATAGGCAAAGACCAGGATATTCGCGGCGCCCTCGATCTTGCTGCCGGGGAATATTCGCGCCCTCAGTTCGGGGTCGAGCGCCGCATCCGCCGACATCTCGCCCTCGAACGCGAAATCGACGCCCTTGGTGTTGAGAATGGCCATCGCCTCGCGCATGCGAAGCCCGGAATCGGTGTTGAGGTTGCCGAAATTGGAGTGCGAGCAGAGCGCGACCTGGGGCGTCACGCCGAATCGGCGCGCGTGGCGTGCGGCCCCGCAGATGGTCGTGGCGATCTGTTCAGGCGTCGGCACCGCGTTGACATGGGTGTCGGCGATGAAAAGCGGGCCGTCCTCCTGGATCATCAGGCTGAGCGCGCCATGTGGGCTGAGCCCATCCCGAGCCAGCACCTGGCGGATATAGTTGAGGTGCCAAAGATACTGGCCGAACGTGCCGCAGATCATGCTGTCCGCATCGCCCCGGTGCACGGCAATGGCGGCGATCGCCGTCGTGTTGGTGCGCAGGATGGCGCGGGCGATGTCAGGCGTCACGCCCTGCCGCGCCATCAGCTCGTGATAGCTGCTCCAGTAGTCGCGGTAGCGCGGGTCGTTCTCGGGGTTCACCACTTCGAAATCGGTGCCGACACGGATAGGCAGACCCGCACGTTCGCAGCGCCGCTCGATCACCTCGGGCCGTCCGATCAGGATCGGACGTTCCGTCGTCTCCTCGAGGATGGCATTCGCGGCACGCAGCACGCGCTCATCCTCGCCCTCGGCGAAGATGATGCGCCGTTCGGCCTGCCGGGCGGCCTCGAACACCGGCCGCATGATGAGGGCGGATTTGAAGACCGAGCCGTCCAGCCTCTGCTTGTAGGCTTCGAGATCGGCGATCGGCCGAAGGGCGACGCCGGTCTCCATCGCCGCCTTGGCGACAGCGGAGGCGACGGTGCCGATCAGCCGGGGATCGAAGGGTTTTGGAATGAGGTAGTCAGGACCGAAGGTCAGCTTTTCGCCGCGATAGGCCGCAGCCGCCTCGGCGCTTGTGGTCGCGCGGGCGAGGGCGGCGATGCCGGCGATGCAGGCCAGTTCCATCTCGTCGTTGATCGTGGTGGCGCCCACGTCGAGCGCGCCCCGGAAGATGAAAGGAAAGCAAAGGACGTTGTTGACCTGATTGGGAAAATCCGAACGCCCGGTGGCGATGATCGCATCGGGTGCGACCGAACGGACGTCGTCGGGCAGGATTTCGGGGTCGGGATTGGCGAGTGCGAAGACGATCGGCTGCTTTGTCATCCGCCTGACCATCTCGGGCTTCAGGATGCCGGCCCCTGAAAGCCCGAGGAACAGATCTGCGCCGTCGATCACGTCGCCAAGCGTCGCGGGTTTCGTGCCCTGCGCATACGCCGCCTTCTGCGGCGTCATCTGCGTTTCGCGCCCTTCGTAGACAAGCCCGTCGATGTCGCAAAGCCAGACATTCTCGCGCCGCACGCCAAGCTTCAAAAGCATGTCGAGACAGGCGATTCCCGCCGCGCCGCCGCCGGTCGAAACGACCTTGATCTTGTCGAACGTCTTGCCCGCGACGTGAAGGGCGTTGGTCGCGGCTGCGCCCACGACGATCGCGGTGCCGTGCTGGTCATCATGAAAGACCGGAATATTCATCCGCTCCCGGCAGATCTTTTCGACGATGAAGCAATCCGGCGCCTTGATGTCTTCAAGGTTGATCGCTCCAAAGGTGGGCTCCAGCGCGCAGACGATCTCGGCAAGCTTCACTGGATCAGGTTCGTTCACTTCGATGTCGAAACAGTCGATCGAGGCGAACTTCTTGAAGAGCACGGCCTTGCCCTCCATCACCGGCTTGGAGGCCAGCGCGCCGATGTTGCCAAGGCCAAGGACGGCCGTCCCGTTGGTGACCACCGCGACAAGATTGCCGCGTCCGGTGAACCGCGAGGCGTTGGTGGGGTCGGCCTTGATTTCGAGGCAGGCCTCGGCGACGCCGGGGGAATAGGCGCGCGATAGGTCGCGGCCGTTGGCCAGCGGTTTCGTGGCGCGGATCTCGAGCTTCCCGGGCTTGGGGAACTCGTGATAGTCCAGCGCCGCTTGACGCGCGCTTTCTTGCCTCGTCTCTTCCATCCGATCCTCCCAAGAATATCGTTTAGTATTAAACTATATTTCTCCGCCGCGGAAGAGCCGTTCTGGCGGTCTTGGCGGGCCCGCCAGTTTCATAGCATGCAAAGCGGCGCGGCGGCAGGAAAATGCGACGCCGGGTGGCCGGTTGCCCTTGCATCGCGGCCCGGGCAGTCGCAGTGTCGGAAGAACACAAGGAGAGTCCGATGTCGCTCATCGACGCAGCCCGCGCGGTGCGGGAAAACGCCTATGCGCCCTATTCCGGTTTTCGCGTCGGCGCCGCGGTCCGTGGCCGGTCCGGTCAGGTCTACGGCGGTTGCAACGTGGAGAACGTGGCCTACCCCGAAGGCACATGCGCCGAGGCCGGAGCCATCGCCGCCATGGTCGCCGCCGGCGAGACCGAACTGACCGAGGTCGCGGTGATTGCCGACAGCCCGGCGCCGGTACCGCCCTGCGGTGGCTGCCGACAGAAGCTCGCCGAATTCGCGCGCCATGACGTTCCGGTGACGCTGGCGACGACCGACGGCAAGACCTTGGCGACGACGGTGGGAGATCTGCTGCCGGGGCGGTTCGAGGCCGCGCATATGGGGGGCTGATATGGATGCGCGCAGCATCATCGCCGCCGTCCGCGACCGGAAGGGTTTGTCCCCGGACGCCGTTATCTGGTTCGCCGAAGGGCTCGCTTCGGGCGACGTGACTGACGCGCAGGCCGGCGCTTTCGCGATGGCGGTTCTCTTGAACGGCCTGGGCGAACAGGGGCGCGTCGCGCTTACCCAGGCGATGCGCGACAGCGGTGAGGTCCTGGCGTGGAGCCTGCCCGGACCCGTGGTCGACAAGCACTCGACCGGTGGGATCGGCGACTGCACCTCGCTCCTGCTCGCGCCTGCGCTTGCGGCCTGCGGCGCCTACGTTCCGATGATATCGGGGCGCGGGCTGGGCCACACTGGTGGTACGCTCGACAAGCTCGAAGCGATCCCCGGCTACCGATGCGATGTCGACGTCAACGAACTGCACCGTATCGTCGCCGAGATCGGCTGCGCGATCGTCGGCGCAAGCGCCGACATCGCCCCCGCCGACCGCCGGCTCTACGCCATTCGCGACGTGACCGGCACGGTTGAGAGCATCGACCTCATCACCGCTTCGATCCTGTCCAAGAAACTCGCCGCCGGGCTGGAGGCGCTGGTCCTCGATGTCAAGGTCGGCTCGGGCGCTTTCATGAAGGGGATGGAGGATGCCGAGGCGCTGGCGGCCTCTCTCGTCTCGACCGCCAATGGTGCGGGCTGTCGCACGGCGGCGCTGATTACCGATATGGATCAGCCGCTTGCCTCATCGGCGGGGAACGCGCTGGAGGTGCTGGAGGTCATGGAGACGCTGACCGGCGTTGGCGTCAATCAGGCGCTTTGGGACGTGACGGTGGCGCTGGGCGGCGAGGCGCTGGCGCTGGCCGGCCTGGCCGGCGATGCCGAAGAAGGCGCGGACCAGATCGACGAGGCGCTGGATTCCGGCCGTGCGGCGGAAACCTTCGGGCGCATGATCGCGGCCCTTGGCGGCCCCGTCGATTTTGTCGAGCGCTATCCCGACCGTCTGCCGGCGGCGCGCGTCCTGCGCGATGTTCCGGCGCAGATCTCGGGCTATATCAACGCCATTGATGGCGAAGCGCTCGGACATGCGGTCGTGCATCTTGGCGGCGGCCGGCTTCGCGATGGCGACAGGATCAACCCCTCGGTCGGCATCTCGGAACTCATGCCCCTCGGCGAACCGGTCGAGAAAGGTGAGGTCATCGCCCGCATCCATGCGGCGAGCGAGGAGGACGCAGAGCGTGCGCTGGCAGCGGTCGCGGCGGCGATCCGCGTCAGCGAGGACGATCCCGAGGAACCGCCGCTCATCCACGGACGAGTTGGCTGATGGCGCGGGCGTTCCTGATCGTGATGGATAGCGTTGGCGCGGGCGGCGCGCCCGATGCGGGCCAATTCTTCAATGGCGACTTGCCCGATACCGGTGCCAATACGCTGGGCCACATCGCCGACGCCTGTGCTGCGGGCGAGGCGGAAGAAGGACGGTCGGGGCCCCTGCGAATGCCCAATCTTGACGCGCTGGGTCTGGGCGAAGCGGTGCGGCTTGCCTCGGGTGCCGCGATGCCGGGTTTTGAAGCGGCGCCATCGGGCATCTGGGGGGCAGCCACCGAAATATCGCGCGGAAAGGATACGCCTTCGGGGCACTGGGAACTCTCCGGGGTGCCCGTGCCTTGGGAGTGGCACTACTTCCCCGACACGATTCCAGCCTTTCCACCGGACCTTCTGGACGAGGTGGCAAGGCTTTGCGGAGCGGGCGGCACACTGGGCAACTGCCACGCCTCGGGCGTGCCGATCATCGAGGAACATTGCGCCGAACACATGCGCACCGGATGGCCGATCTGCTACACCTCGGCCGACAGCGTCTTTCAGATCGCAGCCCACGAAGAGTCGTTTGGCCTCGATCGGCTTCTGACGCTATGCCAGGACATCGCCCCCCGCCTTCATGCCATGCGGGTGGGCCGGGTGATCGCGCGCCCCTTCATCGGCGGGCCGGGCAATTTCAAGCGAACCGCGAACCGGCACGACTACGCGATCGAGCCGCCCGCGCCGACGCTCTGCGACTGGGCGCAGGTTGCGGGGCGCAAGGTTCATGCCATCGGCAAGATCGGCGACATTTTCTCCATGCGCGGGATCGACGATGTGAAGAAGGGTCCGGATGCTGAACTTTTCGAACACCTTCGGGCGGCAGTGGCAGGCGCCGAGCCCGGTTCGTTGACTTTTGCGAACTTCGTCGAGTTCGACACGCTTTACGGACACCGTCGCGACGTATCGGGTTACGCGCGCGCGCTGGAGTGGTTCGATGCGCGCGTGGGTGATTTTCTTCTCCAGCTTCGGCAGGGCGACCTTGCCATCTTCACGGCCGATCACGGCAACGACCCGACATGGCCGGGCACCGATCATACCCGCGAACGTGTGCCGATTGTCGGATGGGGGCCGGGTGCGCGAAAGGTAGGGCACGTGGCTTTCACCGATATCGGCGCCTCGGTCGCAACCCATCTCGGCTTGGCATCGCATGGTCCCGGAAGGAGCTTTCTGTGAACGCGCCAAAGGTCGAGCTTCATCTGCATCTTGAAGGTGCCGCGCCGCCCGCATTCATCAGGGCGCTCGCGGCCGAAAAGAACATCGACATTTCGGGCATCTTCGATGAGAGGGGGAGTTATGCCTACACCGATTTCTGGCATTTCCTGAAGGTCTATGAAGCCGCGACCGAGACGCTGCAAACGCCAGAGGACTACCACCGCCTGACGCTTGCCGTCCTTGAGCAAAGCGCAGCCGCCGGCGTGATCTATTCGGAAACCTTCCGCAGTCCCGATTTCTGCGGCGGGCGCGATGTGGCCGCGTGGAAGGAGTATCTTCACGCGATCCGCGAAGCGGCCGATCTGGCCGAGGCGCGCGACGGCATCGTGCTGCGTGGCATCGTCACCCCGATCCGGCATTTCGGCCCGGAGAAGGCGAAAGAGACAGCACTTTGCGCGGCGGAAACCGCCGGCGATTGGATCGTCGGCTTCGGTCTGGCCGGAGATGAAAAGTTCGGAAAACCCAAAGACTTCTCATGGTCTTTTCATGCTGCGCGCGAAGCGGGTTTGCGATTGACTTGCCATGCGGGCGAATGGGCCGGGCCGCACAGTGTCCGCGACGCGATGCGTGATCTCGGGGTGGAGCGGATCGGGCATGGGGTGCGCGCGATCGAGGATCCCTCGCTTGTGGATGAGATTGCGGAAGCCGGGATCGTACTTGAGGTCTGTCCCGGCTCGAACGTGGCGCTTGGCATCTACCCGGACTTTCGCGCGCATCCGATCGACCGCCTGCGGGAACGGGGCGTCAAGGTGACTGTATCCACCGACGACCCGCCGTTCTTCCACACCACGATGCTGCGCGAATACCAGATGCTTGCGGATGCATTCGACTGGGATGACGGGACTTTCGCCGATATTGCGCGAACGTCTGCAAACGCCACTTTCTGCGACGCCGGGACACGCGAGAAAATACTGAAAAGACTGGAGAAAGCGTATGCTTGAGCATCTGACCGTCGTGACCCACCCACTGGTCCAGCACAAGCTGACGCTGATGCGCGACAAGGAGACCTCGACGAATTCATTCCGCCGCCTCCTCCGGGAGATCAGCCAGCTTCTGGCCTATGAGATCACGCGCGAGATGGAAATGACGACAAGACGGATCGAGACGCCGCTCTGCGCGATGGACGCGCCCGTCATAGACGGCAAGAAGCTTGCGCTCATTTCGATCCTGCGGGCGGGCAATGGGCTGCTTGACGGCGTTCTGGAACTCATCCCCGCCGCCCGGGTGGGTTTTGTCGGCCTTTACCGCGACCCCGAGACACTCCAGCCCGTTCAGTACTACTACAAGGTGCCGTCCGAACTTCAGGATCGTCTGGTGATCGCGCTTGACCCGATGCTGGCGACCGGCAATTCGTCAGCCGCCGCGATCGATCTGCTGAAGAAATCGGGCGCGAAGCATATCCGCTTCATGTGCCTTCTGGCCGCGCCCGAAGGTGTCGCCCGCATGAAGGAGGCGCATCCCGACGTGCCGATCGTCACAGCATCTGTTGACGAGCGGCTGAACGATCATGGATATATCGTGCCTGGACTAGGGGATGCGGGTGATCGGATGTTTGGCACAAAATAGGCTAATTTCTCTTTACTCGCCCCCTCTGCTTTGGCATCCTGCGGCGAAAGGCAAGCGGGGCGGGTTATGGGCATTTCCAAAGGAGTTTCGGCGGCGTTGTGCGCATTTGTCTTGATGGGCAGCGCAGTGGCTGCGCAATCGCTTTCGCAGGTCAACGGACCCGCTGAAACCCCGCCGTCCAGCTACAGTGGCAACGAATACGTCGACACGGCCGGCTGCGCCTTCGTGCGCGCCAATGTGGGCGGCAAGGTGACGTGGCTGCAGCGGTTGGACAAGGATCGAAAGCCGGTCTGCGGACTGGCCCCGACCGTCGCCGCAGGGCCGGCGGTTCCATCCGATACCGTGGCCGCTGAGCAGAATGCGGCGAGCAAGCCGGAGACGGTCGAAAAGCCCGCACCGGTGGCTTCGGCCTCGCCCGCCGCCGAGGCGCCGGCCGCGATGCCGTCCACGGCGACCAAGGCCACAACCAGGACGACGCGCAAGCAGGTGAAGCGCCGCGCTGTGCGAGCCGCCACGGAACCCGGCACCCGACTGGTCGAGGATCACCTCGTCATCGGCTATGACACGCATTGCGAAGCGCAACTGGAGTGGGCCCGGCGTTATCTTCTTAGCGACGGCCGCAGGGTTGTCACCTGTGATGACGATAGGCCGGATGCGCCAGTCGCCTATATCAACGGACTTGGCGCCCCCGGTCTCGTGGTCGAGGATCGCCCCGCCGGCGACGCTGAGGCGGCCCGCGCCAAGGCGCAGGACAAGTCGGCGACCTATCAGGTCGTCTGGCAAAAGGGCAAGTTGAGAGGCCAGACGTCGGCCCCGTCAAAAGCCGTGAAGACGGCCCCCGCCAGGGTGCCGGCGACAGCCGCAGTCACGCCTGCCGCGCGGTTCGTTCAGGTCGGCGCCTTCGGCGACCCGGCCAATGTCGAGCGCGCCGTTGCGAGGCTCAAGGCGATGGGACTGCCGGTCGCGATCCTCCGCAAGAAGAAGATAGGAGACGGGCTTCAGAAGGTTCTGGCCGGCCCGTTCGACAATCCCTCCGATCTGAATGCGGCCCTTTCGTTGGTGCGACGTAACGGATACGCGGACGCGTATCCGCGGCGTTGATGCACCTCGCCTGTTTCAATCGAAACGCGAGACGCTTCAGTTCTGGCAGATCGACTGAAGCGCCACCCAGTCGGCGTCCGACAAGATCGGCTCAATTGCGGCGCCGGTTTTCTGCGGGTCCGCTTCGATCAGCGCGAGTGTCGATTCACCCGTTGGATCAAGCGAATAGGCATAGGGTGTGCTGGCGATTCCGGCAGCCGCAAAGCGGGCGATCAGCGCGGTGTCGGACGGGCGGCCCTGCGGTCGGGCGAGCAGCGTCTGGCCGTAGTCCTTGAGCGACCCTGACGGCAGGTCGCCCGATGTCAGCAGACGGATTGTCGCGGAAAGTCCGACGTAACGCAGCAGATCGCTCATTGCCTTCTCGGCGGTGGGCGTTTCGGCGGCGGCAAGCACTTCGCCGGCGAGGGCGTCCGGAGTTTCCTGTCCTTCGATCAAGCTGCGCGACAACAGGATGATGCCGCCCGGCAGCGTCAGTGATCGGGTCAGCCCTTCGGAAAGAACGTGCAGTTCGCCCTCGTCGCCCAGAAGGCGGTCACGCAGCCTAGCAAGCGCCGCCTGACCTTCCGGCGAGGAACAGGGCGTTCCGGTGACACGCGAAAGGTCGGCAAGTGCGGCGTGGCCGATCTCCTGACGTTTGGTCAGCGGAAGTGCGGTGGCCGTGTGATCTATGAGCGCCGCCGGCAGCCAAATCAGTGTGAGCCCCAGAAGCAGAACAGCTCCGGTGCCTAGCAGAACCGAGCGCAGGCGACCGGGATGCGGGCGGCGCGCCTCGATCAGCCGATGCACTTTGGAGATCGCGGCGATCATGGATTCGTCTTCGATTTCAAGCTCTTCGCCCGCATCCACCGCAGGCGCATAGCGGGCGGGACGCTTCCCGGGATTGAGCCGCACGACGGCGGGCAGCGACCAGTGCGTGAGCGCGCGCAAGTTTTTCGCATCGGACACCACTAGCGTCGCGTCGCCGAAAGAGATCAGCACGTCGCGGCGCTGACCGTCCGGCCTGTCCCGCCACAGGCCGGTGCATTCCAGCCTTTGGTATTCCTGAAGCGCCGTCATGGGCGGTCGGGCCTGCTCATTGCCTCTCTGGACGCAAGGATAGCCGATGGGTCCGGGGCAAACAATCGGCGGGAACAAGGGCCGCAGATTTTGCAGCTTGAAGTCGCAGTCCTCAGAGCGTTTTCGCGCGGGCGCGGAGTTCGAATTTCTGGACCTTGCCGGTCGCGGTCTTGGGCAGTTCACCGAAGATCACCTGTTTCGGCGTCTTGAAGCCGGCCAGCCGGGCCCGGACGAAAGCGATGAGCTCTTCTTCACTCGCGGCCTGACCGTCCTTCAACTCGACGAAGGCGCAGGGCACTTCGCCCCACTTGTCGTCAGGCTTGGCCACGACAGCGCAGAGCGAAACCGCCGGGTGATGCATCAGCGCGCCCTCGACCTCGACCGACGAGACGTTCTCGCCGCCCGAGATGATGATGTCCTTCGCGCGATCGGTGATCTTGATGTAGCCGTCGGGGTGCTGGAACGCGATGTCGCCCGAGCGGAAATAGCCGCCCCGGAACGCCGCTGCCGTGGCCTCGGGGTTCCGGTAATAGCCCTTCATCACCGAATTGCCACGGATGGCGATTTCTCCGGTGGCGCTGCCGTCGCGTATGACGGGGCGCGCGTTTTCGTCATGAACGGCAATATGCTCCATCATCGGCATCAGCACGCCCGTCCGCGCCTTGATGGCGGCGCGTTCGTCCTGGGGCAGATCGTCCCAGCGGTCATCCCATAGGCACTCGGTGACATGGCCGTAGGTTTCGGTGAGGCCGTAGACCTGGGTCACCTGGAAGCCCAAGGGCTCGATGGCGGCAAGCGTCGCCGCGGCCGGAGGCGCGCCAGCGGTGAAGACCTCGACAACATGGTCGAAGTCACGCCGGTCCGACGCCCTGGCGTTAACGATGGCGTTCAGAACGATGGGCGCGCCGCCGAAATGGGTGACGCCCTCGTCCGCGATGGCGTCATAGATGTTCTTCGCCGTGATGTCGCGGCAGCACACGATCGTGCCGCCCAAGGCTGGCATCAGCCAAGTGTGGCACCAGCCGTTGCAGTGGAAAAGCGGCACGATCGTCAAATAGACCGGCTTCAACACCATGCGCCAGCTGATCACCGTGCCCATGGCCATGAGATAGGCGCCGCGATGATGGTAGACGACGCCCTTGGGCCGTCCGGTCGTGCCGGATGTATAGTTCAGCGCAAGGCTCTCCCATTCATCGCCGGGCATGTTCCACGGCCGGGAAGGGTCGCCCTCCGCCAACAGCGCCTCATACTCCAGGTATCGCCCGGTTGCCGGAAAGCCCGCCTGCGCATCGGCCACCTCGATGATTTCGGGTGCCGGACCCTCCATCATGCCAATTGCGGCTTCGGCAAGCGGCAGGAGCGCGGTATCGACCAGCACGACCTTCGCTCCGCCGTGGTCGAAGATGTAGGCGACTGTGTCCGCATCCAGCCGGATATTGATGGTGTTGAGGATCGCGCCCGCGGCGGGCACGCCGAAATGCGCTTCCACCTGTGCCGGCAGGTTCGGCAGCAGCGTCGCCACGACATCGCCCGGCCCAACGCCATGACGCGTGAGAGAGGCGGCCAGCCGGCTGACGCGGGCGTGGTATTCTGCGTAGGTCCGGCGGGTCTTGCCATAGACGAGAGCAGTGCGGTTCGCGAATACGTCCGCCGCGCGGGCAAGGAAGGAAAGCGGCGTCAGGGGCACGAAGTTCGCGCCGTTCCGCTCCAGTCCCGTCTCATCCGCCATCCAGCCCAATTCGTCCTCCCCGACCGGCCATGTCGCAATCTGACGCGATTATGACCGCTTGGCGGGCTTGAAGGAAAGAGAATAGCGAGAGTTGGGCCCGCCATGGCGACCACCCCCGATCGGCCTGCCGAAAACCGCACGTTGGCGGCGGCGGGGGCGATTCTCATGTATGCGGTCACGATCGCTTTCACGGACAACTATGTGCGGTTGATCGTGACGACCCATGGGCTCTGGCAGTTTCATGCGACGCGCACCGTCATGGCCTGCGCGATTCTCCTGGCGCTGACGGTCTTCTTCTCGGTCGATTTGCGGCCCAAACGCTGGCGCGGGGTGATCGCTCGAAGTATTCTGCACGGCCTCGCGGTGCTGCTCTATTTCGGATGCCTTGCATTGCTGCCGGTCGCTGTGGCGGCGGCGGGACTGTTCACCGCACCGATTTTCGTTCTGCTGATTCTGCGCTTTGCGTTCGGCCAGCGGATCGGACCGTTTCGCGTTCTGGCGGTAGCTGTCGGCTTCGCAGGCGCGGTCCTGGTGCTCGGGCCCCAAGGCGGCACGGCGACGAGCGTGGTGGCGTTCGTTCCGGTCGTGGCGGCAGCGCTTTACGCGCTCGGCAATATCGCGACGCGCGCTTGGTGCGATGGCGAAAGCGCTGGCACGCTGACGCTGGGATTCTTCGTCGCACTCGGGATATTCGGCGCACTCGGCCTTCTTGTTCTCGCCATCTGGCAGCCTGAAGCCCCGGCTGGAGCCGATGGCTTTGCATTGCGCGGATGGGTTCGCCCCACACCGACATTTCTGGCGCTGACATTCCTGCAGGCCGCGGGGTCGCTTTTCGCAATTGCCATGATGGTACGGGCCTACCAGGTAGCGGAGGCGAGCCGCGTCGCTGTTTTCGAGTATGTGGTTCTTCCGGCCAGCGCGTTCTGGTCCTGGGCGCTTTGGGGCGAGTTGCTGTCGGTCCGTGCGATCGCGGGCATGACGCTGATCTTTCTTGCCGGACTCATCATCGCGCTCCGGGGGCGCTAAAGCCTTCCATGTTGGACATGCGCCAAGGAATCCCGCCTTCGACCGGATGCGGGGCGAATGCCGATTCAATTCGAACCTGAAATCATCTAGCCTCGGCCCCATGATCATCTCGCGCGGTCGCCGCTGCATCTTCATCCACATCCCCAAGACGGGTGGCACCGGGCTTGCGATTGCGCTGGAGGCGCGGGCGATGAAGGACGACATCCTTGTCGGCGACACGCCCAAGGCCAAGCGGCGGCGCGGACGGCTGAAGGGTGTAAGGACCGCCGGGCGCCTCTGGAAGCACTCGACCCTTGCCGACATCGAAGGGCTGGTCACCGCTGAGGAGATCGTCTCGTTCTTCACCTTCACGCTCGTGCGCAACCCATGGGACCGGATGGTGAGCTACTATCACTGGCTCCGGACCCAGCGTTTCGCCCATCCCGCGGTCGCGCTCGCGCAGCGGCTCGACTTCGGCGCCTTCGTCAACGCGCCTGAAACCCGCGCCACGATCGCCGCCGCGCCCTATCCCAGCTACGTCACCCTTGCCTCGGGCGAGGAACGCTGCGACCTCTTCATCCGGCTCGAACATTTCGACACCGACGCCGCGCCGCTCGAGGCCCATCTCGGCTTCCGCCTCGGCCCGCTTCCGCGCGTCAACCAGTCCGGACGGCAGGCGGACTGGCGTGGCTACTACACGGATGCCGATGCGGCCACGATTGCCGCAACCTGCGCAGAAGACATTGCCCGCTTCGGCTACCGGTTCGACCCGGGCTGAACCTCTTTCATCTTGGCTGAAATACCTCGGGGGTCCGGGGGCAGCGCCCCCGGGGCGGGCGGTTCAGGCCGCCTTGGCGGCCGGACCGAAGCGGCCGTAGAAGGTCTGGCCTTTCGCCGCCACATCCCGCAGAAGCTTCGGCGCGGCGAACCGCGCGCCATGCGCTTTCTCAAGCCCCTCGCAGATCGCGACCGCCTTCCCGGCGCCGAGGATGTCGAGCCACGAGAACGGCCCGCCCGACCACGGCGCGAAGCCCCAGCCGAGGATCGCACCGACATCGCCTTCGCGAATATCCATGAGAACACCGTCCTCAAGCGCCCGGACGGCCTCCAGAACCTGCGCCATCATCAGCCGGTGTTGCACCTCTGTCAGGCCGGGCTGGTCCTCGGAAACCGGCCAGAGCGCGCCAAGTTCGTCCCAAAGGCCGATCCGTCCGCCTTTATCGTCATAGGCATAGAACCCGGCAGAGGATTTGCGGCCCAGCCGTCCCTTGTCGGCCATCGCGAACAAAACCTCGTCGACCGCGCTGTCGGGATAGGCGTCGCCCATTGCCGCCTTCGTGGCCTTGGCGATCTTCACGCCGAGGTCGATCGAGGTCTCGTCGACAAGCTGCAGGGGGCCAAGCGGGAAGCCGAGAAGCTTCGCCGCGTTTTCGATGAGCGCCGGCTCCACCCCTTCGGCCACCATGCGGATGCCCTCGTTGATGTAGGGAATGATGCAGCGGTTGGCATAGAAGAACCGCGCGTCGTTGACCACGATCGGCGTCTTCCTGATCTGGCGCACGAAGTCGAGCGCCTTGGCCACCGCCACATCGCCCGTCTTCTTGCCCTTGATGATCTCCACCAGCATCATCTTGTCGACGGGCGAGAAGAAGTGGATGCCGATGAACTGCTCGGGTCGCTTGGAGGCATTGGCGAGATCGCTGATCGGCAGGGTGGAGGTATTCGTGGCGAAGATCGCAGTATCGGGGATGACCGCCTCGGCCTTCGCCGTCACGTCGGCCTTCACGCCCATATCCTCGAAGACCGCCTCGACGATCAGGTCAGCGCCCTTCAGCGCAGCATAATCCGTCGTCGCGGTGATCCGGCCCAGCACCTCGGCCTTGCCGTCTTCGGTTACCTTGCCGCGCTTGATGCCCTTGTCGAGGATCGCCTCGGAATGCGCCTTGCCCTTGTCCGCCGCCTCCTGTTTCGCGTCGATCAGCACGACCTCGATCCCGGCCCGAGCCGCGACATAGGCGATGCCCGCGCCCATCATGCCGGCGCCCAGGACGCCGAGCTTCTTGACCTTCTGGTCATTTACCTTGGGCCGGTTCGCGCCCTTCTCCAGCGCTTCCTTGTTGGCAAAGAGCGAGCGGATCATGGCCGAAGACGACGGGTTCAGGAGCACATGGGTGAACCAACGCGCCTCAATCCTGAGGGCCGTGTCGAAGGGCACAAGCGCGCCCTCGTAGGCCGCCGCCAGAAGCGCCTTGGCTGCGGGATAGACGCCTTGCGTCTTGCCATGGACCATCGCGTTGGCCCCGACATAGGTCATGAAGCCCGCCGGATGGTAAGGCGCGCCGCCCGGCATCTTGTAGCCCTTCTGGTCCCAGGGTTTCACGAGATCCGCATCCGTGGCGTTCAGCACCCATTCCTTCGCACGTGCGAGCAACTGATCGGCAGGCACGCATTCGTCGATCAGCCCCGCCTGCGCGGCCTTCTTCGGCTCCAGAAGCTTGCCTTCCAGGAGGTAGGGCGCCGCCGCCATCGCCCCCATCTTGCGCACCAGCCGGGTCGTGCCGCCGCCGCCAGGAAAGATGCCGACGAGAATCTCGGGAAGGCCGATCTTGGCCTTGGGATTGTCGGCCGCGAAGATGCGGTGGCAGGCGAGCGGCAGTTCGAGCCCGATGCCGAGCGCGGTGCCCGGCAGCGCCGCGACGATGGGCTTGCCCCCCTTCAGCGTCTTCGGGTCCATGCCCGCCCGTTCGATCCGCCGCATCATCGCGTGGCCGTTCATGGTGAAATCGAAGACCTCGCGCGCCGGATCCTTCGCCTTCGCCGCGATCGTCGGGATGATGTTGAGGTCCATGCCGCCCGCGAAACTGTCCTTGCCCGAGGTCAGCACCCCCCCCTTGACCGCATCGTCGGCCAGCACCTTCTCGACCAGCGCCGTCAACGCTTCGATCCCGTCGAGGCTGAGGACGTTCATGCCCTTGTGCTTGACGTCCCAGGTGATAGTGGCGACGCCATCGGCATCGACGGAATAGGTGAAGTCGCTCATCTCTCTTCTCCCTGATAGGGGGTGCCGTCCTTGCGCATGAAGGTGGCCCTGCCGTCCTTCAGCACGACCTTCAGATCGACATCCGAATAGGTTGCGGTTTCGGGATTCATGCGGGAACCGACGACGAGAAAGCGCGCCTCGGCTCCGGTCCGGTTCACGAAATGATGGCCGTTCGGGTCGCCTGCCGGAAAGGCCGCGCAATCGCCGGGGCGCATGACGGTTTCGCCTTCATCCTGCACGAGCGTGCATTCGCCCGAAAGAATCATCACGAATTCGTCCTCGCGCTCATGCCAGTGGCGCAAGCTGGACACCGCGCCGGGCTGCAGGATCACCTCGTTCGCGCCGAACTGGGTCAGCCCGCCCGCATGGCCGAGGCGGAGCGAGGAGCGCCCTGCCATCTGGCTGGCGTAGGGCTCGGGGTAGATCGATCCGGTCTTGACCGGGCAGTTCGCCTTGTCGATGACCCCCATCAGAGCCTCTCGATGATCGTGGCCGCACCCATGCCGGAGGCAATGCAGAGCGTGGCGAGGCCGGTGCCCTTGCCGCTGCGCTCCAGCTCGTCAAGAAGTGTGCCGATGATGATTGCGCCCGTGGCGCCAAGGGGGTGACCCATCGCGATCGCGCCGCCGTTGACGTTGACCTTGCCGCTGTCGACGTCGAAGCGCTGCATGAAGCGCAGGACGACGCTGGCGAAGGCCTCGTTGACCTCGAAGAGGTCGATGTCGGAAATCGCCATGCCGCTGTCCTTGAGGATCTTCTCGGTCACCGGAACCGGGCCGGTCAGCATGATCGTGGGATCGGTGCCGATCTTCGCGGTCGCCTTGATCCGCGCGCGAGGCTTCAGCCCGTGCTTCTCGCCGAATTGCTTGTTGCCGATCAGGACGGCGGCAGCGCCATCGACGATGCCCGAGGAATTGCCGGCATGATGGATGTGGTTGATCCTTTCGAGATGGGGGTACTTCATCAGCGCGACCTTGTCGAAGCCGGGCATGACCTCGCCCATGTCCTTGAACGAGGGCTTGAGCGCACCGAGCGCCTGCATGTCGGTCTCGGGCCGCATGTATTCGTCCCGGTCGAGAATCGCCAGGCCGTTCTGGTCGCGGATGGTGAGGATAGATTTATCGAAACGCTTTTCTTTCCAAGCTTTTGCAGCGCGTTTCTGAGATTCGACCGCGAGCGCGTCCGCGTCGTCGCGTGAAAAGCCATACTCCGTGGCGATGATATCGGCCGAAATCCCCTGCGGCACGAAATAGGTCTTCATCGCAAGACTCGGATCGACCGCGATCGCCGCCCCGTCCGACCCCATGGCGACACGCCCCATCATCTCGACCCCGCCGGCGATGTAGCCCGCTCCAGCGCCGCCCCGGACCTGGTTGGCGGCGAGATTCACCGCCTCGAGCCCGCTGGCGCAGAAGCGGTTGATGGCAAGGCCGGGGATGCTTTCATCGAGATCGGAGAGCAGCACGGCAGAGCGGGCAAGGCAGCCGCCCTGTTCGCCGACCTGCGTGACATTGCCCCAGATCACGTCCTCGACCGCGTGGCCGTCAAGGCCGTTACGCTCCTTCACGGCGTTCAGGACCTTGGCCGACAGCGCGACCGAGGTGACTTCGTGCAACGCGCCATCTGGGCGGCCCTTGCCGCGCGGCGATCGGACGGCGTCGTAGATATAGGCTTCGGTCATCGGTCCTCCTTCACGCCCGGTCCGACGGGTGGCCGGGCATCAGATCGTAGGGGTGCTTCCAGCCGGGCAGGGCGGCGATTCCATCCAGCCAGCGGTCGATATTGGGGTAATCCTTGCGGTCGAAGCCGAACGGCTCGGGGTAGAAGAGATAACCGCAATTGGCGATGTCGGCGATGGTGGCGGCTTCGCTCACCAGCCAGTCGCGGCCATCGAGCGCGGCGTCGAGAACCTTCATCGCCGAGGCGTGGCGCATGGACAGGAAGGCGATCACATCCGCATTGCGCTTCGCCTCCGGCAGGAAGTTCATGTTGAAGCGCAGCGTCCCGGCCGTGCCGGAATTCTTGTGGTTGTCGAAAAAGACCCAGCGCAGGATCTCGCGTCGTTCGTTGGCGCTGCGGCCACCCAGCTTGCCGGATTTGGAGCTGACATAGTCCTGGATCACGCCGGACTGGCTGAGCGTCACATCGCCGTCGACCATGACCGGCACTTCGCCCATCACGTTCATCGCCCTGAACTCGGGCGAGCGCGTGGCCCCGTTGAAGAAATCGACAAAGATCGGCTGCCATTCGAGACCGGAAAGCTCCAGCGTCAGCGCCGCCTTGTAGGCATTGCCGCTTTCGCCGAAACAGTGGAGCTTGATCACCGTCATGCGCTGCTCCTTTGACTGGCCAGGCAAGCGGCGGCCGTGCACCCCGTCGCGATTGGGGCTCGAACCGGGCGCGGGCGCGATGGCGACCCCGTGGGGTATTTCCACAATGAGGAAAAACGATTCGTTAACGGTTCCTCGGCAGGCTGGCAAGCGCGGTACAGGCCGGGAAGCCGTTGGCCGCCAATGGAGAAGTCGCCCTGGTCGCCGCAAGAAGCGCCCTCAAGGTTAGGGTCGGTGCGGATACCGGGGCGCATCCCCGGCAGCTTCTTCATTGTCCAATTGCCCAATCCGAACCTCTCCTGCATTGCTAGGCCTTGCGATCCTCCAACTCGGCTTTGAACAGCCGGAGTCGGTGGGTCAGGTTGTCGGTGTCGATCACGCTGCCGAAATGCTCGAAAAGGAATGTCAGCGCCTCGTCGGTCGACATCCCGGCTTCGGTCGCGAAGCGGTTGAGCGCCCGGTGCGCATCGTTTGTCACGGCGACGGGGAAGCGGCGGGTCAGGCGCAGGCGTTTCGGCATTCGGTCCTCTGACGTTGGGCTGGCCCCTGAAGCGGAGTGCTGGGGGCCAGTCGGCGCTTTTCGATGCCAGCAGCTTAGAACGCCTCTGCCGCCAGCGCCATGACCGGATCGGCGCCCGACTGAATGCGCGCGAGATGCGTCGCCGTCATCGGAAGCTGGCGCGCCATGTAGTAGCGACCCGTTGCAATCTTGCTCTCGTAGAAGTCCCTGTCGGACGCGCCGTCCGCCAGCGCCGCCGACGCAGCCTTGGCCGACCGAGCCCACATCAGGCCGAGGCACACATGGCCGAACAAATGCATGAAGTCGTACGATCCGGCGAGAGCGGCATTGGGGTTCTTCATGCCGTTCTGCATGAAGAACATGCCTGCCGCCTGCAAATCCTTCGACGCCGCTTTCAGGGGCTCCAGGAAGCCGACCTTCAGCGCCTCGTCGCGCTCGTTTTCCTTGATGAAGCTTTTGACCATCTCAAAGAAGGCCATCACATGCTTGCCGCCGTCCTGCGCGAGTTTGCGGCCGACGAGGTCGAGCGCCTGCACGCCGTTGGCGCCTTCGTAGATCATGGTGATCCGGGCGTCGCGGGCGAATTGCGACATGCCCTGTTCCTCGATATAGCCGTGGCCGCCGAAGACCTGCTGGGCGTTGACAGCCATCTCGAAACCCTTGTCGGTCAAGAACCCCTTGATGACCGGCGTCAGCAGAGAGATCAGTCCTTCGGCCTCCGCATCGCCCGACCGGTGGGCCTGGTCGATCAGGGTCGCGCCCCAGAACGTGAAGGCCCGTGCTCCTTCTAGAAAGCTTTTCTGATCCATGAGGTTGCGGCGGATGTCGGGATGCACGATCAGAGGGTCGGCGGGACCATCTGGGTTCTCGGCCCCCGTGACGGCACGGCCTTGCAGCCGCTCCTTCGCGTAGGCGAGAGCATTCTGGTAGGCCGGCACGGCAGAGGCATAGCCCTGCAGGCCGACGCCGATCCGCGCCTCGTTCATCATCGTGAACATCGCCCGCATGCCCTTGTGCAACTCACCGATCAGATAGCCTGTCGCACCGTCGTAGTTCATCACGCACGTGGCGTTGCCGTGGATCCCCATCTTCTCTTCGATCTTGCCGACGGTCACGGCATTGCGCTCGCCCAGGGCGCCGCCGTCCTTCACGATGAACTTGGGCACGATGAAAAGCGAGATGCCCTTGGTCCCCTCGCCGCCACCCGGGGCTTTTGCGAGAACCAGATGGATGACGTTCTCGGCCATGTCGTGATCGCCGGCCGAGATGAATATCTTCTGCCCGGTAATCCTGTAGCTGCCATCGTCCTGCGGTTCGGCCCTGGTGCGCAACTGGCCAAGATCGGTGCCGCAATGCGGTTCGGTCAGGTTCATCGTGCCGGTCCAGTCGAGGCTGACCATCTTCGGAAGGTAGGTCGCCTTCTGCGCTTCCGTCCCATGTGCGAGGATCGCCGAGATCGCGCCATGGGTCAGGCCCTGATACATATTGAAGGCCATGTTGGCCGAGACGAAGATTTCCCCGACCGCCGTCCCGAGGACATAGGGCATGTTCTGGCCACCGTACTCTTCCGGCAGGTCGAGCCCGTTCCAGCCGCCTTCCTTCATTGCCGCGAAAGCTTCTTTGAAGCCCTTCGGCGTGTAGACGACGCCGTTTTCGAACCGGCACCCCTCCTGATCGCCGGAAGCGTTCAAGGGGGCAAGAACGTCGCGCGCGATCTTGCCCGCTTCTTCGACGATCGCCGAGGTGAAATCCGGCTCGAGCTCGCTATAGCCGGGCACCTCGCTTTCCGAAACTCTCAGCACCTCGTTCAGAACGAACTGCATGTCGCGCGTCGGGGCGGTATAGCTGGGCATCGTTGGTTTCCTCCCTCGGAAAGCTTCAGGCGACGTTCCTTGTCTCTTTGGCAAGGGTCTTTTCGCCCTGTTCGATCTGCTCGCTCAGTTCGGCGATGGCATGATCCAGTTGTGCGCGCTCGCGCTGCATTTCGCCAAGCCGCTTCCGCGCGACCTCGATGGCGCGCGCCAGTTGCGTCTTCTGCTCATCGCTCGGATCATAGAGATCCAGAAGCTGGCGGATGTCTTCCAGACTAAGGCCGAAGCGCTTGCCGCGCAGAATCAGCTTCAGCCGCGCCCGATCGCGCCGGGTAAAGAGCCGTTTCTGGCCCTTGCGGATCGGAAAAAGGAGTTCCTTGGACTCGTAGAAGCGCAACGTGCGCGGCGTCACATCGAACGCGTCGCACATTTCGCGGATGGTCATAACCTGATCACTCATGTTGTAAACTTCCGTGGTTGTCTTTGGTCATGACCAGGCAGATTGGTGCTTGACCGGCACCTTGCAAGCGAAGTTGACGCGCGCGTCACTGTAACGTGACGTCACAGAGTTCACCGCGCAATGTCCGTTAAGATTGACGTGAGGTCAACGAAACATTCTGCCCGCCGATGCGGCCCGCAGCGCCGTCAGCCCTTGATGGATGCGGCCGTCTCATCGCGCAATTTCCTCAGGTCGGCGATGGCGACGTCGAGCTCCGCGCGTTGCCGCTCCAGGTCTTTGAGCTGCCTGTCGGCAAGTTCCACCAGCACCTGATTTTGTTCCTCGGTGGCTCCCCGGTCGTAGAGCGCCAGCCATTGACGGATTTCCTCGAGACCGAAGCCGAACCGCCGGCCGCGAAGGATAAGCGTCATCCGTGCAAGCTCGCGCGGACCGTAGAAACGCGCGCGCCCTTCCTTCTTCGGCGACAGCAGCTCGATGTATTCATAGTAGCGCAGCGTCCGCGGCGTCACGTCGAAGCGCGCGCACATGTCCTTGAAGCTGATAAGCTCGCCGGGCATCGGTTCCTCCCGCGCGGAACCTAGCGTTACAGCCGGTGTGGCACAACTCACTTGCGAATGGCGTCAGTTCAAAAAACCGGGCGCGAAGAAGTAGAACCCATAAGCCACGACCAGCGCCGGCAGGGTCGAGAAGACCGTTGCCATGATCGCCGCCCGGGGGGCAAGGGCGATAGCCGGGAACAGCGCGTCTCCATCATTTGAGATCGCGTTGGCCATCAGCGCGGAGAACGGGATCGCTCCGTTGACGTAAAGCGTGGCGACGAGGACTTGCGGGCCGCAGCCCGGGATGAATCCGACCGCAGCGCCTGCCAACGGCAGGATCGGCGCGACCGAGGCGAAGAGTGCCTTGAGGTCAAGCCCCGCATAGGCGGCGGCATAGTCGTAGGCGAGATAGGCGAGGATGACCCAGACCGAAATGAACGAGGTTTCTTCGGCCATGCGGGTGACAGGTCCGTCGGCGGCATTGGTCATCGCATTGACGGGCGAGGCGGCCCAGATGGCGAGTCCGATGAAGACGCCGGTCAGCGCGAACCAGGCGACGGGCAGGCCGAGCACGTGATCGAGCGTCACGCCGCCGATCTGCGCCGCGCCGACGATGAGGCCGGGAACGGCGGCGCCAAGATAGGCGAGATCGCGCAACCGGGTCGTGCCGATTCGCGGAGCAATCTCACACGCACCGCCGTTGGGCCGGTAGTCCGTGGCGACGAAACGGTCGATGAGCCAGCCCGTCAGGATGCCGACCGTGAATTGCAGCGGCAGAAGGACCAGTGCGGCGTCGGGTCGTGTTGCAAGCAGCAGGAAGGCCGCGTCGCCCATCGTTGCGGTCAGCGTCGCGACGACCGCACCGAAGCTTACCTTGCCCGATGCGTAGGCAGCCACGACCACCACCGCTCCGCCGCAACCCGGAGTGGCGCCAAGAAGCGCGGCGATCGGCACCTGCATCCGCCGCGCCTTGCCTATCGCGACGCCCAGGTCGAAGCGGAAGAGCTTTTCCAACCCGTAGAACAAGAGGAGCGTCGCGGCCACGAAGGCTGACACCTGAACGAAAGCGTCCTGCATCAGGCCGCGCGTCAGCGCACCGACTTCGCCGGGCGACAGGGCAAGCGCGAGAAGCACAGCGACAAGTGCGATCCGTCGCGGTCTGAACCGGTGCGAGCCGGTCAGATCGGAAAGGGGCAGGGCCGGACGTTCGAGGTCGGTGCTATGCATGCTTCTTATTGCGAGTAATTCTCAGTTGCAGAAGATAGCACTTGCAGCCCGGTTGGCAAGCACCAATAAATCGCCCGACCTGGAACGAGGCTTTGCGCCATGCAAAAGGACAGACGCGATATCGCGCGCCGCTTCATCGAAGCCATCCCATACTCGCGTGCGCTCGGCATGTCGCTTGAGGCGTTTGGCGAGGGGCAGGCCGTCATCACGATGCCGTATGACGCGCGGTTTGTTGGCGATCCTCGGACTGGTGTGATCCATGGCGGAGCAGTGTCGGCGCTGATGGATACCTGTGGCGGTGCCGCGGTCATGGCGCATCCCGAGGGGTCGGTGGCGACCGCGACAATCGACCTTCGCATCGACTACATGCGCGCCGCGACGCCGGGGCAACGCCTGACGGCGCGCGCGCACTGCTATCATGTGACCCGCAGCGTGGCCTTCGTCAGGGCCACAGCGCATGACGAAGATGAAGACCGGCCCGTTGCTTCGGCTACCGGCGCCTTCACGTTCGAACGGGTGGGGGCGAAGGAATGAGCCCAAGGGGAAAGCCGGAACCAGTTCAGGTGGTGAAAGAGCGGCGAGATGCCGCGCTTCGCGCGCTCGTGCAGGGTGTTCCCTACATCCAGTTTCTCGGGATCCGGTTTGACCGGCGCGGTGACGAACTGACGGCAGTGCTTCCGTTTGACGAAAAACTCATCGGCAATCCGATGCTTCCGGCGATTCATGGCGGCGTGACGGCGGCTTTTCTAGAAGTTGCCGCGATCATCGAGCTGAGCTGGTCGCTCATCTGGGAAGAAATGGAAAGCGGCCGGCTCGACCCACGCAAACTCGGTCCCGATCATCTGCCGCGCTTGCCCAAGACAATCGACTTCACGGTGGACTACCTGCGCACCGGCCTGCCGCGCGACGGCTATGCAAGGGCGCGGGTCAACCGCTCGGGCCGCAGATACGCCTCGGTCCATGTCGAAGCCTGGCAGGACAACCGCAGCCGGCTTTTCGCGCAAGGCACGGGGCATTTCCTCATGCCCGAACGGCTTTTGCTGGTGCGGGATGGCTGAGATCACCCACGCGCGGGTGCTGAGGATTGCCCTGCCGATCGTTCTTTCGAACGCGACAGTGCCGCTTCTGGGCGCGGTCGATACCGGCGTCGTCGGCCAGATGGGCGAAGCGGCACCCATCGGCGCCGTGGGAATAGGCGCCGTCATGCTCGCGGCGGTCTATTGGATCTTCGGTTTCCTCAGGATGGGCACCTCTGGCCTCGTCGCGCAATCCCATGGCGCGAAGGATCCGGCCGAAACCGGTGCAATCCTGATGCGGGCGCTGATGATCGGCTTTGCCGGCGGGTTGCTCGCCATCGTGCTGCAGGTCCTCATCTTCCGGGCCGGGTTCGCACTCGCCCCGGCATCGACCGAGGTGGAGTCACTGGCCCGGGGCTACCTGACCATCCGAATCTGGGGCGCCCCGGCGACGATAGCGCTCTACGCGGTGACGGGCTGGCTCATCGCGGTGGAGCGGACGCGCAGCGTGCTGGTGCTGCAACTCTGGATGAACGGGCTGAACATCGGCCTTGATTTTCTCTTCGTGCTCGGCCTCGACTGGGGCGTGGAAGGCGTCGCCATCGCGACGCTGATCGCGGAGTGGACCGGGCTGGCGCTTGGCCTGTGGCTCTGCCGTCCAGCTTTTGCCGGTGGCCAGTGGCGCGACTGGACGCGGGTTTTTGATCGCGCCCGGATCACGCGCATGATGCGTGTGAACGGCGACATCATGCTGCGCTCGATCCTCCTGCAGGGCGCCTTCACTACCTTCGTGTTCCTCGGCGCACGTTATGGCGACGTGACGCTCGCCGCCAATCAGGTGCTCTTGCAGTTTCTCGAGATCACCGCCTACGGCCTCGACGGATTTGCCTTCGCCGCCGAGTCGCTCGTCGGGCAGGCCGTCGGCGCGCGTGCGGCCGGTTCGGTCCGGCGCGCGTCGATCCTGACAAGCCAATGGGGCGTTGGCGGGTCGTTGGCGCTGGGCCTCGCCTTCTGGATCGCGGGGCCTTTCCTGATTGATCTGATGACGACGGAGCCCGACGTTCGTGTGGCGGCGCGAAGCTTCCTGCCATGGATCGCCATGGCGCCCATCATCGGCATTGCAAGCTGGATGTTCGACGGCATCTTCATAGGCGCCACGCTGTCGCGCGAAATGCGCAACGCGATGCTGGTATCGGTGGCGGTCTACATCGTCGCGCTGTTGATCTTGCCCCGGGCGTTTGGCAACCATGGTCTTTGGGCAGCGCTCATGGTGCTGAACGTCATGCGCGCGGTAACAATGGCGGTGCTCTATCCCCGCGCGGAGCGGGCGGCGGCGTGAGCAGGGGGCATTCTTCGCGAAATCCGCCGCAGAGAACGATCAGAAGAGGTCGAGAGCGGCCTCGGGCGGGCGGCCAAGCGCGGCCTTGCCCCGATGCAGAACCACGGGTCGTTCGATGAGCGCGGGGCTCGCGGCCATAGCGGCGATGAGCGCGTCCTCGGGCATGTCCGTCGACAGGCCAAGCCGTCTGAACAACTCGTCGCCCGTCCGCATGAGAACCGCTGCAGGCGCGTCGAGCGCCCTCAGGACCGCGCGGATTTCAGCCTCGCTCGGCGCGTCCTCAAGATAGAAGCGCACCCGCGGCGCGAGCCCCCTGTCTTGCAGAAGCGCCAGCGTCAGGCGGGATTTCGAGCATCGGGGATTGTGCCAGATTTCGGTCATCGCCAATCCTGCCGACCAGTGCCGACCGCGTCGCCGACATGGGCGAACCCGTCACGGGCCAGCAGCGCATCGAGGCCTTTGACGATATCGGTGACAACGGAAAGCCCGCCATAGACCATCGCCGAATAGAGCTGGACCGCCGACGCCCCGGCGCGGATCTTCTGGTAGGCCTGCTCCGCCGATCCGACACCGCCGACCCCGATGAGTGGCAGGCGGCCATCGGTAAGGGCGGCCAACCGCGCGAGCACGCGGGTCGATTTCTCGAAAAGCGGTGCGCCGGAAAGCCCGCCCGCCTGATCGCGATGGCGGCTTTGCAGACCTTCGCGCCCGAGAGTCGTGTTGGTTGCGATCACGCCGTCAATGCCGGCGGCAAGTGCAACCTCGGCCACGTCGGCAAGGTCGGGCTCGGAAAGGTCGGGCGCGATCTTGAGGAAGATGGGGATGCGATGCTGAAGTCCGTCCCGCGTGTTGACCACACCGGCGAGAAGTGCCGAAAGCGCAGTCTTGCCCTGCAGATCACGCAGCTTTTCGGTGTTGGGCGACGAGACGTTGACGGTCGCGAAATCGACGTGGGGTCCGCAGACCGCCAGCACCCTGGCGAAATCGGCGGCGCGGTCGGGCGAGTCCTTGTTGGCGCCCAGATTCAGCCCCACCGGAACATGACGTGATGCCCCGCCGAGCCGCGCCGCGATCGCTTCAGCACCGTCATTGTTGAAGCCGAAGCGGTTGATGACAGCGCGGTCTTCGGCCAACCGGAAGAGCCGCGGCCGGGGATTGCCGGGCTGGGGCAGGGGGGTCGCGGCGCCCACCTCGACAAAGCCGAAGCCCGCGCGGGTCAGAGGCGCCACTGCCTCGGCGTTCTTGTCGTAGCCCGCCGCGAGGCCGATCGGGTTGGGCAGATCAAGGCCCGCAAGCCTGGTTTGGAGCCGTGGCGAGGTGAAGGCGCCGGGCCGTGGAGCGAACCCCGCCGCGAGCGCCCGGATCGACAGGCCGTGTGCCGTTTCGGGGTCGAGCCGGTGCAGCGCGCAGAGGCCGGCACGTTCGACAAGCCTCACGGCAGGCCCTCGGGGAAGATATGCCCGGCGGCACCCAAGGGCAGCGATTTGTCCCAAGCCGCGTCGGACAGCCGGAGCGGCCGGTAGAGATGCGGGAAAAGCGCCCCGCCGCGGGAAGGCTCCCATTTCAACGCATCACCCAGGGCGGCCGTCTCGACCGCGACAAGCACCAGATCGCTTTCGGTGGCAAAATGCTTCGCCGCCGTCTCGGTGATCTGGCCGGCGGTCGAAAGGTGGATGTAGCCGTCCTCAAGATCGATCGGCGCGCCGGCGGTTTCGCCCCTGGCGCGGAACTCGTCCCATTCGGGGCGGCGGAAGATCTTGAAGACCAGCATGCCGCCCTATTGCCCTCTCGATCCTTGCCGGTCAATGGGCGGCAGCATCGCGGAAACACCTTCCCGTGGCGGCAAGCCGGCCGATAGGCTTTGACTCGTGGGCGCTCCGGTCGCAGTCTTGGGCAGAAATTGTCCATCGGGAGATTCCACCATGACGATCCGTGCACGCCGTATTGCCGCGATGATGCTGACCGCAAGCGCGCTGAGCGCCGCCGCCGCTCAGGCCGAAACGGTCAAGCTGACCATTCTTGGCGTGGGCGACGCCTATGCCTTCGCCGATGACGACGGTCGTGGAGGTTTTGCGCGCTTGAACGCCGTGGCAAAGGCCGAACGCGCCGCCAACCCCAACACGCTCTATGTCTTCGACGGCGACATGCTGTCGCCCTCATTGCTGTCGGGTTTCGACCAGGGCCAGAACACGATCGACCTGACCAATCTCGAGCCGTTCGACATCGCGGTGCCCGGCAATCACGAATTCGATTTCGGCCCCGAGAACTTCATGGAGAAGATGAAGGGCTCGAAATACCCTTGGGCCGCGATCAACATCACCAATGCCGACGGCTCGCCGGTCGAGGGGCTTGGCGGGGTAATGATGAAGGATGTCGGCGGCCTGAAGGTCGCGCTCGTCCCGGTCGCGCAGGACACCTCGCCCGAAGTGGCCTCGACCGGTGATCTGAAGTTCCTTCCCACCGTGGAAACCGCGATCACTGCAGCCAAAAAGGCGCGCGAGGACGGCGCAGACATTGTCGTGGGCGTCGTGCAGACCGACATGACCAATGACCGCCAGCTTATCGCCAGCCACGCCTTCGACGTCATCATGTCCGGCGACGACCATTCCTACGCCACGGCCTATGACGGTGTTACCGTCTATGTCGAAACCTCGATGGACGCCCGCTTCCTGTCGCCGGTCGACCTCATGGTCGAGATCGGCGCCGACAAGGACGGCAACCGCACCATAGACTGGGTGCCTTCGTTCCGCTTCATCGACACTGCGACGGTGGAGCCTGATCCGGAAACCCAGGCGATGGTCGACCAGCTCCAGTCGAAGCTCGACGAAAGCCTGAACGTGGAGATCGGCACGACCGAGGTGCCGCTCGATTCCCGCCGCAACGTGGTTCGGGCCGAGGAATCCGCGATGGGCAACCTGATCGCCGACGCGATGCGGGCCGCCACCGGGGCGGATATCGCCATCGCCAATGGCGGCGGTATCCGAGCCGACCGGACCTATGATCCGGGCACGGTCCTGACCCGCCGCGACATCCTGACCGAACTGCCGTTCGGCAACCTGACCGTGATGACGGAACTGCCCGGCTCGCAAATCCTCGCCGCGCTGGAAAACGGCGTCAGCCAGTTCGAGAAGGGCGCGGGCCGCTTCCCGCAGGTTTCGGGGATGAGTTTTGCCTTCGATCCGTCCGCACCTGCCGGATCGAGGGTGTCGGAGGTCATGGTGGGTGACGCGGCGCTTGAGATGGACAAGGTCTACAAGGTCGCGACGAATGACTACATGCTGGGGGGCGGTGATGGCTATACCGCACTTGGTGGTGGCAAGGTGATCATCAACGCCGGCAACGGCAACCTCATGGCCAATGACGTGATCGACTATGTCGCCGGGATGGGCAAGGTCACGACCGGCCTCGAGGGGCGGATCAGGAACCTCGGCGCGAACTGAGCGCTTTCCCGGCGCGGTGGACAATCGCGCCGGGCCTTGCAGAATGGGGCGGTTTCGGGCATAGTGCCGCCCGCGACGTTACCTCTTTCGACCGCTGTCTCCGTCTTCGGCCTCAGTTTCTCGAATAAGACTGACTGCGCCGGGCCGCCACATACTGTGGGCGGCATATGACAGGAGAAATCACGATGGCTACTGGCTCCGTGAAATGGTTCAACTCTACCAAGGGCTTCGGCTTCATCGCCCCCGATGGTGGAAAAAAGGACGTTTTCGTCCATATTTCGGCGCTTGAGCGTTCGGGCATTCGGGAATTGAAGGACGGCCAGAAGGTCACCTTCGACATCGAAGCCGGTCGTGACGGCCGTGAATCGGCGACGAACCTGCAGCTCGCCTGAGCCTGCGGCAACGTTCGGACATTCGGAAAGGGCGGGGCGAAGGCTCCGCCCCTTTTTCATTGCATTTCGGCGTCGGGAAAGCGTCCCATCCGCGTCGGGTATCCGTCGGTTTTGCGTAGCTACAGAGGGCGCGCCGCGCTTACCTCCCGTCAACCTCCGGGGTCGCCGCGGGGCCACCTTCCAGATCCGCGATCAGCGCCTTCATCTCGTCGATCTCCAGCCGCTGCGCCTCGATGATGTCGTCGGCGAGCGAGCGCACGCGCGGGTCGCTGATATTCGCCCGCTCGCTCGTCAGGATCGCGATCGAGTGGTGCGGGATCATTGCCTTCATCCATGACACATCCTCGATCGTGTCCTGCGAGCGTACGAGGTACACGCCGACCGCGAAGGCGATGGCGCTGCCCGCGAAGATCGCGATATTGGCCGCGCGGTTGGTGTGCATCCCAAGCATGAACGCCAGCATGACGATGGCCATGGCCGCACCCATGTAGAGCGCCATGTAGGCGCGGGTTTCGCTGAAGAACACGTGGCCGAGCGCATAGGTGTTCAGATACATGAGCCCGAACATCACCAGCGTCGATGTGGCGATCATCAGGCCGAAACGCAGATAGCGGTTCACGGCGTCCTCCATCGTCTCTTGACGAGGAAACAACCTCGAAGGTCGGGATCGGTTCCGTGGGCGATGCCGGAGTTCCACCGCCCCGGACGTTCACACCCGCAGGGGTGTTCAGTCCGTTCGGGTTCGGGCGCGGGCCGGGCCTTCGGACGGGACACCGAACGCTTTTGCGGCATTCGGGCCGTGAGGGATCAGTGCAATCTGGCGTGGACGAGGTAACCCTCGACCGTTTCCTCGCCGAGCGCGCGCAGCGCCTCGAGCCGGTGGAGCCCCTCGATCAGCACGAAATTCTCGCCATCCGCCCGGACCCGGATCGGCGTCAGCTGGCCCTCGGCCAGGATGCTCTCGGCCAGTTCGGCGACCTTGACCGGGTCGAGCGTCTTGGCGCGCTTGACGGGGACGCGGACGCGGTCGATGGGGAAGGCGGTTTTCTGAAGCATGAGCGGGACGCCGGTTGGAAGAGGTGGTGGCAGGGTAGCAGGATGTGAGGGGAGGGGAAGGGGGGCTGAGTGCTGGTTGGGAGCACTATCCAAGGGGATGGTGCGTGAACCCGCGCATTGGCGCGGAACCGCCTGCCCCACGAGATTTGGAACTTGGCGGGGCGACACCCCGCCTCGCGCCCGTTTCCGGGCCGGTCGCCTGTTTTTCGGATCAAAGTCTGAAAACGCCTCGGACCATCGTGGAAAACAAGCCGGACCTAGGCCGTCTGCATTGAGGCGGCGATGATGACAGTCTTGCAACACCGCGCCGAGTGACCGGTGCCGAGTTGTTGAAAGGGACTGTCGTGGCGAGTGTTTACCTGAGCGAAGACATACTGGAACTGGCTGCGCGGTTCGCAATCGACGTCTCGGCGATGGTCATCCTGATCTTCGGAATGTACTACCGCCGATACCGCGACAAGGAACTGGCGACCACTGCGTCGATGTTCAACATCTTCGCCTTCGCGGTTCTGACGATCCTGTCGTCGGTGGAATTCAGCATCGCTGCGGGGTTCGGACTTTTTGCGATTCTTGCGTTGTTCAGCCTCCGGTCAGAGCAGATCAACAAGATCGAGATTTCATACTTTTTCGGGTCCATCGGGCTGGCGGTGATCTGTTCGGTTCTTGGAACGGGGCTGCTCTTTGTCGGCGTGATCACGACGTTTGTTCTGGTCGCCGCATGGATCCTCGACCATCCCAAGATCCTGCAATCGGCCAGCAGCGCCAAGCTGACGCTGGACCGGATCGATCCGCACGCCCTGTCCGACTACGAGAAGATGCGCACAGACTTGTCGGCGCGCCTCGGCGTGGAAGTCATGAACTACCAGATCGTCGAGTTGAACTACGTCAACGATCTGGCGCGCATCAACGTCTTTTACCGCCGTTAGGAGGCCGAAATGAACATGCATGATCCCCGACCAGAGCTTGGCTGGCTGTTGGACAGTTTTGCGTCCGTCTCGCTTGACGAATTGAACGCGCATTCGGACATGATGTCGCGGATTGACAACAAATACGTCGTCCGGCGCGCCGCCTTGGCGCAGATCGTGCCCGATCTCGTGGAACAGTTCGACATCCTGGACATCGAGGGGCGCAGGGCGTTCACCTATGACACGCGCTATTTCGACGATGCCGAACGAAGCGCCTATTACGAGCATCATCAGGGGTTGCGCAAAGGCTTCAAGGTTCGCGTCCGCAGCTACGCCGACGCCGGACCCTGCTTTCTGGAAGTGAAGGTCAAGGGCAAGCGCGGCATGACCGTCAAGCACCGCATCCCCCACGACCCGTCGGCGAGCGGCCATCTGTCCGCTGCCGCCACGGAGTTCGTGCATTCGACGTACGGTGGGCATTACGGAAAACCGTTTCGCTACGATCTGCGCTGGGTCATGGATATTCGCTACAAGCGGATCACGCTGGTGGCCAAACAGGGCGGTGAACGGATGACGATCGATACCGATCTGCAGTTCTGGTCCCGCGACAAGCACCACTGTGTCGGCAGCAATGCTTTCATCGTCGAGACCAAATCCGCGCTTGGGCGCGGCTTCGCTGACCGGTGCCTTCGCGACATCCATGAACGCCCGACCAAGAAATGCTCGAAATACTGCATCGGCATGGCGACGTTGGGCGAGGTGTCGCGGTTCAACCTCTTTCTGCCGACGATGCGGAAACTCGATCTGGTTGGTGCCGTGCCGCACCCCGCAGAGGCGTTGCAACGGGCCGCGGCATAGACGTGGCCTTGGACGCCGCTACGTCCTCACCCCTGAAAACCTTTTCTGCCATTCCTCCCGCTCCTCATCCGCGATCTTGGCGAAGAGAACATCCGGCGTCTCGAACTGGTGGCCCGGTTTCAGGACGGTCAGCGCCCTCGCGATCTCACCGGGCCAGCTTTTGTCGTCGGTCTTCATCGCGTGGAGCATCTTGGCCGAGGCATCGGGGATGAAGGGTTCGGAGAGAACCGCATAGAGGCGGACGAGGTTCAGCGACAGGCGGGTCATGGCCGCCGCCGCCTCGGGGTCGCTCTTGTGAACCGTCCAGGGGGCGGCGGCTTGCAGGTATTCGTTGCCGAGCGCCCAGATGGTGCGAAGCTCGGTCGCGGCCTTGCGGATCTCCATCGCCTCCATATGCGCCTCATAGGTGCGGGTGCGGGTTTCGAGTTCGGCGATCAGCGCCGTGGCGCGGGCGTCGAAGTTGCCGCCCTCGGGGACGCTTTCGCCGTATTTCGAACGGCAGAACTTGGTGATCCGGCTGACGAAGTTGCCGAGAACATCGGCGAGATCCTTGTTCACGGATTGCTGGAAATTCTCCCACGTGAACTCGCTGTCCGAGCTTTCGGGCGCGTGGGAGAGAAGCCACCAGCGCCAGTAGTCCGAAGGCAGGACCTGCAGCGCCTGATCCATGAAGACGCCACGGCCCTGCGACGTCGAGAACTGGCCGCCGTCGTAGTTCAGGTAGTTGAAGCTTTTTATGTAGTCGACAAGCTTCCACGGCTCGCGCGACCCCATGATCGTCGCGGGGAAGGAAAGGGTGTGGAAGGGCACGTTGTCCTTGCCCATGAATTGCACATATCGAACATCATCGGCGCCCTTGTCGGTCCGCCACCAGCGTTCCCATGCAGAATCCTGCTGTTCGCTGTCATCGGCCCATTCGGCGGTCGCGGCGATGTATTCGATCGGCGCGTCGAACCAGACGTAGAAGACCTTGCCCTCCATTCCGGGCCAGTCCTCCGTTCCCTTCTTGACCGGCACGCCCCAGTCGAGATCGCGGGTGATGCCGCGGTCCTGCAGGCCGTCTCCGTCATGCAGCCACTTCCTGGCGATCGAGGTGGTGAGGTTCGGCCAGTCGGTCTTGCTGTCGATCCACGCCTCGATCTCGTCCTTCAGCGCGGATTGGCGGAGATAGAGGTGCTTGGTCTCGCGCACCTCGAGATCGGTGGAGCCGGAGATCGCCGAGCGGGGGTTGATAAGGTCGGTCGGGTCAAGCTGCTTGGTACAGTTCTCGCACTGGTCGCCGCGGGCGCGTTCATAGCCGCAATTGGGACAGGTGCCCTCGATGTAGCGGTCGGGCAGGAAGCGGTTGTCGGCCTTGGAGAAGACCTGTTTCTCGGTGCGTTCCTCGATGAAGCCGTTTTCGGCGAGTTTGCCGGCGAAATGCTGCGTCAAACGGCGGTTGCGCCCCGACGAGGAACGGCCGAAATGATCGAAGGACAGGCGGAAGCCCGCGGCGAGGTTCTTTTGCACTTCATGCATCTCGGCGCAGTAGTGTTCGACAGGCATCCCGGCCTTGGCGGCGGCAAGCTCGGCCGGGGTGCCGTGTTCGTCGGTGGCGCAGATGAACATGACCTCATGGCCGCGGTTGCGCATGTACCGGGCGTAAAGGTCGGCCGGCAGCTGCGAGCCGACGAGATTGCCGAGATGCTTGATGCCGTTGATGTAGGGAATCGCCGAGGTGATGAGAATCCGGGCCATGTTCCGCGCCTTGTCCTGCCGTGCCGCGCTGATTTAACGGCTTCGGCGTGGAAGGGCCAGAGGCAAGGGCGCGTCAGGGGATCATCAGGCGGATCAGGAGGGCGACGAGCGCAAGGGCCGCAACGCCCGCGAGCCAGAGGGCGGCGAACCAGGCGAGGCGCTTGAGGGTTCGGCGGACGGGCATCAGTGATAGCCGCTGGCAGGGTCGACCTTGCCGCGGAAGACCCAGTAGGCATAGGCGGTATAGGCAAGGATGACCGGGATCAGGACGGCGGTGCCGACAAGGGTGAAGGCGAGGCTTTCGGCGGGTGCCGCGGCCTCAGCGATGGTGAGGGCCGGCGGCACGATGTGGGGGTAGAAGCTGATGCCGATGCCCGCGAAGCAAAGGACGAAGAGCGATTGTGCGGCAAGGAAGGGGGCGAGGTCGCGGCCGCCGGAGAGCCCCTCGAAAAGCCGCCAGGCCGCGATGCCGACGAGGATCGGAACGGGCAGGGTGAGGACGATCCCCGGCCAGGCGAACCAGCGGCGAAAGTAGACCGGGTCCCAGAGCGGTGTGAGCAGGCTGACGACGGCGATGAAGATGAGCGTCGAACCTGCAAGTGCCTTGGCCTGTCGCCGGGACTGGGCCTGCAACGGGCCGGTCGTCTTGAGGACCAGCCAGGTCGCGCCCAGAAGCCCGTAGCCGGTGGCGACGGCGATGCCGGTGAGGACCGAGAAGGGCGTGAGCCAGTCCCACCAGCCGCCGGAATACGCACGGCCCGTGACCTCGATCCCCTGCACCAGCGCACCAAGGGCGACGCCCTGCATCAGCGCGGCGATGAGCGAGCCGCCGAAAAAGGCCAAGTCCCACACGTGCTTCCAGCGTTTCGTGCGCCAGCGGAATTCGAAGGCGACGCCCCGGAAGACGAGCGCCAGCAGCATCAGCGTGATCGGCATGTAAAGCGCGGGCATCACGATCGCATAGGCGAGGGGAAAGACCGCGAACAGGCCGCCGCCGCCGAGGACCAGCCAGGTTTCGTTGCCGTCCCAGACGGGGGCGACGGAATTCATCATCACGTCGCGGTCGGACTCGGCCGGATGCAGCGGAAAGAGGATGCCGATCCCGAGGTCGAAGCCGTCGAGGATGACATAGGTCAGGACGGCGAAGGCGATGATGCCGGCCCAGATGAAGGGAAGGTCGAGGTCCATGAGCATCCCGCTACTCCCCTCCTGCGCCGAGTTGACTTGCGAGCGACCCGGCAGTGCGGTTCGGCGCCATGTTTTCCGCCGGTGAGCTTTCGCCCGGCACCCCCGCCATCAGTCGGAAGATGTAAAACAGCCCGGCCCCGAAGACGAAGACGTAGACGAGGATGAAGGCGAGAAGCGAGGCGGCGACGGCAGGGGCCGCGACGGGCGCAAGTGAATCGGACGTGCGCATCAGGCCGTAGACGGTGAAGGGCTGGCGGCCGACCTCGGTCGTGATCCAGCCCGCGAGAAGGGCGATGAAGCCCGACGGCCCCATCAGGAGCGCGCCGCGGTGGAGCCAAGGGGCGTCGTAAAGGCGGCCCTTCCAGCGTGCCCAGAGGCTCCACAACCCGAGGCCGAGCATAGCGAAGCCGAGGCCGACCATGATCCGGAAACTGAAGAAAAGGATGCCGACGGGTGGTTCATCCTCATCGGGAATCGTGTCGAGTCCGGCAAGTGGCGCATTGGGATCGTGCTTGAGGATAAGGCTGGAAGCCTTTGGAATCGCTATGGCATAGTCCACGCGCTTTGCTTCTGAATTGGGAATGCCGAAGAGGATGAACGGCGCGCCGTCGGGATGGCTTTCATAGTGCCCCTCCATCGCCATGACCTTGGCCGGCTGATGTTCGAGCGTGTTCAGCCCGTGCTGGTCGCCCGCGAGGATCTGGATCGGTGTGACAAGGGCCGCCATCCACATCGCCATCGAGAACATCAGCCGCGCAGCCTCGTTCGCGCGGTTGCGCAGGAGGTGCCACGCGCCGACCGCGCCGACGACGAAGGCGGTCGTGAGGTAAGCGGCAAGCACCATGTGGACGAGCCGGTAGGGGAACGACGGCGTGAAGATGATCGCCCACCAATCCTGAGGAACGAACTGGCCGACCTCGTTCATCGCAAAGCCCTGGGGCGTCTGCATCCAGGAATTCACCGCGAGAATCCAGGTGGCCGACATCAGCGTGCCGAAGGCGACCATCGCGGTCGCGAACATGTGGAGGCCATTGCCGACCCGCTCGCGCCCGAAAAGCATGATGCCGAGGAAACCCGCCTCCAGGAAGAACGCCGAAAGCACCTCATAGGCCATCAAGGGGCCGACGACCGGCCCCGCGCGGTCGGAGAAGACCGCCCAGTTGGTACCGAACTGGTAGGACATGACGATGCCCGAGACGACGCCCATGCCGAAGGCGACGGCGAAGATCTTTTTCCAGTAATCGAAGAGTGTGCGGTAGGCCTGGCGACCGGTGCGCAACCATTGGGCGTTGAGGACGGCAAGGAAACTCGCCAGTCCGATGGAAAACGCCGGAAACACGATGTGGAAAGAGATCGTGAAGGCGAACTGCAGGCGCGCGAGCGTCTCTGCACTGGGAAGATCGGGCATTCGGCCACCTCTCGGCTGTCCCGCAATCTGCGCCGGTCAGCGGGGCGGCGCAACACCGCCCATCGCCGCAGACCGGCCCGGCGGCGTCATTGGGCCGTATAGGCACCGTCGACGAGGTGGTAGGAACCGGTGATGAAGCTTGCCTGATCCGACAGGAGGAAGGCGACAAGGGCGGCGACCTCTTCCGGGTCGCCGAGACGGCCAATGGGATGGATGCCGACCAGCCCCTCTTGCGCCTCCTTGTCGAGGTTCTTGTCGATCAGCGGCGTGTGGATGAACGCGGGGCCGACGGAATTGACGCGGATGCCCTTTGGCGCATACTCGATCGCCGCGTTCTTGGTCAGCCCGACGACCCCGTGCTTGGCCGCGACATAGGCGCAGGCATTGGCGAAGCCGACCGAACCGAGGATCGAGGCGATGTTCACGACCGCGCCGCCACCCGCCTTTTCGATTGCCGGAAGGCCGTGACGGAGGCCAAGAAAAACGCCGGTCAGGTTGACGCCGATCACCTCCTGCCAGCTTTCGACCGGGTACTCGCCGGTGAGAGCCTGCGCGCCGCCGATGCCGGCATTGTTGACCAGAAGGTGCAGCGCGCCGGTTTCCTTGACGGCGAAGTCGACCATCGCCTTGACGTCTTCGGATTTCGACACGTCGGCCTTGGTGACATGGGCCTTGCCGCCCGCCTTCGTGATCTCATCCGCGACTTTCGCCGCGTCATCCCTGGCCAGATCGGCCAGAACCACGGTCGCGCCCGAAGCGGCAAGCTCGCGCGCGATGGCAGCGCCAATGCCCGATCCTGCGCCCGTGACGAGTGCCGTCTTGCCGTCAAAGCGGATGTCCATGATCGTCCCCTTTCCTGATGTCAGTGCGGCCTCCGGGGCGCCGAGGCACCCCGTGCCATATGTCTCAGATGGGAACGATTGCGCCCGGTTTCAGTTCCGCGCGACATTGCGACGCGGGTCGGTTCATTCCCGCGTGCGCCGGAACAACCGCCCGACAAGGAACGAAGTGCGCGGCGTGTACACATAGCGCGTGCGGAGAACGGGGACAGGACGGCTGCGCATCCTGAGGAAGCCGAAGGCGATGAGAAGGACATGGGCAAGCGCGATGAAGGCGAACATCGCCGACGCGCCGAACTGGTCGATCAGCGACGAGGAGATGAGCGGCGCGGCGATGGCGCCGATCGCGTAGAGGAACATGAGTGCGGCGGAAAGCTCCACCCGCTCGGCGGTGTCCGCGAAGTCGTGCGCGTGGGCTGTCGAGATCGAATAGATGGGCATGGTCGCCGCACCGAACAGCGCGGCAGCGAGGAAGACGGCGCCGATCCCCATGCCCGAGAGCGCGACGGTCAGGCCGCAGCTTGCCGTCCCTGCAATCGACATGCCGATCAGCACATGGCGGCGGTCGAACTTGTCGGCGAGCCAACCCATCGGGAACTGGACCAGTGCGCCGCCGATGACGTAGGCGGCGAGGAAAAGCGCAATCATGTCGGCGTTTAGGCCGACCTCGATCCCGTAGATCGGCCCGACCATGCGGAACGAGGCGCCGGTGATGCCGGAGACGATGACCCCGGCGCAGGCCAGTGGCGAACGCGACCAGGCAAGCCCCGGGCGCAGGCGCGGCGCAGCGGGCATTTCAGGCTGTTCGACGCGACTGACCGTGATCGGCAGCAGGGCGGCGCAGCACAGAAGCGCCAGCAGATTGTACGAGAAATAGGCCGCCGGGCTGAGGATGCCGATGACCAGCTGGGCGCCCAGGGAGCCGCCGACATCGACCAGTCGGTAGACCCCCATCGCGCGGCCCCGCGTCTCGTTCGTGACCTTGGCCTGGAGCCATGCCTCGATGATCGTGTAGCAGCCGGCGACACAGGCCCCGGAGAGCAGCCTGAGAAGCGCCCAGGCAACCGGATTCACGATCATCATGTGGGCGATGAGGCCGATGGTTCCGGCCGCGGTGAAGGCGGCGAAAGCGCGGGAATGCCCGACCGCGCCCATGAGCCGGGGCGCCCACCAGCAACCGATGAAGAACCCGAAGAAGTGTGCAGAGCCGAGGGTGCCGATCTCGGACTTGGAAAACCCCAGATCGACCCCGGAAAGGGCGTCGAGCGGCGCCACGCCTCCGGTGCCGAGTTGCAGCAGGATGACGGACAGGAAAAGGGCGGCGAAGGAAATGAGAAGGCGCATGGGCGATTCCGGGTGATCGGCGCCAGCATGTCGCGCAGTTGCAGGGGGTTGCCAGCGAAAAGCGACGATGCGGGGCAATTCGATCGACACCGGGTCTCAGAGGCCGCATCGGGCACCGGCGCGACGGCCCCCATCGCGGCATGGCGGCTGGCCTGCTCGGCGCGGGCGACGACCCTCTGGGCGTCAGCCGAAGATCATGCGGGCGAGCGTGCCGTCGCGGGCGATCAACGCGCGCTTCAGCGCGCCTGCGACATGCAGGGCGACCAGTGCCAAAAGCGTCCACGTGAGCGTCCGGTGAACGAGATGCAGACCGTCCTCCCAAACCTCCGAAACCGGAGCTATGGGTGGCAGCTTCAGTCCGCTGAAGATGAGGACGTCGAGGCCGGTGGCCGAGGCGTAGGCCCAGCCCGAGACCGGCACGGCGAGCATCAGCGCGTAGAGGGAGCGGTGGGTCACGCGGGCGAGCCGCATTTCCCACAGGGGGGGGCCGGGAAGGGGGCCCGGCGGCGGGCGCAGGAGATGCCATGTCATGCGGGCGAATGCCAAAGCGAGCAGGCTGATGCCGAGCGTCTTGTGCAGGCCGAAGAGCCAGAGGTTGCCAAGCCCCACCTCCATCCGCGCAATATAGGCCCCGAGCGCAAATGTGCCGAGAATGCCCGCCGCCATGATCCAGTGCAGGCTCCGCGTCGCGCGTCCGAACCCATCCGCGCCGCGGGTCATCTCAGGCTGCCTGGTCGACACGCGCAAGGATGTCGATGCGCACCTCGTCGCTGACCATGTCGGCCCAGCCGGTCGCGCCGAAGTCGCTGCGGTTGACGCGTGCGGCGAGTTGTACCGTCAGACGCGAAAGGTCGCCCGCGACGGTGCCGGACTGGCGATAGATCGCGGCATCGAGCGTGACCGGCCGGGTCACACCGCGGATCGTGATGTCGCCGTCAACCAGCGCGCCGTCGCCGTTGCGCCGCACCGTGCTGCTTTGAAAGTCGATGTGCGGCCAGCTTCTGGCGTCCAGCACCTTCGGCCCCTTCAGCGCCTGAGCGGCGAAGGGAAAGCTCGCGCTCGCACGCGAAACGTCGAGCCGCACACGAACCCGGCAATTTGCCACATTGGCGAAGTCGAGCGTCAGATCGGCGGCGCTGACGGGCATGCCCCCGGTGATCTTGTCCTCGCCGAAATCGGTCTCAAAGCGGACAGAGGACCGGCCGGGGTCGAGCACGTATCGCGCCGGGGCGGCTTCGGCCGGGCCGATGATGTCGCGGCCCGCGGCCACCGAAAGGACACGGGCTGCAGCAGCCGTTCCGAGAAGGGCAAGGGCGGTTCGCCGGAAGATGCGGGTCTGCATGGCTTTGTCCTGAAACCGGGGGATTGACCTGAAGGATACGCCCAAGGCCGCCGCCGCCCGCATCATAACTCCGTGACCGGCCCCTTGCCGCCACCGGCAATGTGCCTAGTGTGGCCTGTGCAACGAGGGGTGGGCAGATGAAGCAGATGACGCTTGGCGATACCGGACCAAAGGTTTCGGCGCTGTGCCTTGGCACGATGACCTGGGGCAATCAGACGCCAGAAACGGATGCGCATGCGCAGATCGATCTCGCCGCGGAGCGCGGCGTCACCTTCATGGACACGGCCGAGATCTATCCGGTCAATCCGGTGCGCGCCGAGACGGTCGGGCGAACGGAGGAGGTCATCGGCAACTGGATCGCCAAGGGCGGTAAGCGGGACGACTGGATAATCGCGACCAAGATCGGCGGCGAGGGCGGCGCCGCGCGCGGTGGCGAGCCGATCACGCCCGCTTCGATCCGCAAGGCGGTGGAGAACTCGCTGAAGCGACTTCGGACCGATCATGTCGATCTCTACCAGTTTCACTGGCCGAACCGAGGCAGCTACCACTTCCGCAAGGCGTGGACCTATGAACCGTTCCGGCAGGACAAGGCCGAGGTCGTGGCCGAGATGGAGGCCTGTCTCGGCGCCATCGCCGAGCTTGTCGAGGCGGGCAAGATCCGGCACTGGGGGCTTTCGAACGAAAGCAGTTGGGGCATGGCGCAGTGGCTGCGGCTGGCGGACGAGGGTATCGGCCCCCGCCCGGTGTCGCTGCAGAACGAATATTCGCTGCTTTGCCGGCACTACGACACCGACCTGGCCGAGCTTGGGCAGGCCGAGAAGGTGACGCTCTTGGCATTCTCGCCGGTGGCGGCGGGGCTGCTGACCGGGAAATACGCGGGCGACGTGATCCCGGCCGGGTCGCGGCGTGAACTGAACCCTGAGCTTGGCGGACGGATCACCCCGCGGGTCTGGGAGGCGGTGTCGGCCTATCTCGGCATAGCCAACCGGGCAGGGATTGATCCCGCGCAGATGGCGCTGGCCTGGGTGCTGACGCGTCCCTTCCCGGCGCTGCCGATCTTTGGTGCGACCAAGCGCGAGCAACTCGAGAACGCGCTGGGCGCGACCGATCTGGTTCTGTCCGACGAGGTCAGGGCCGAGATCTCCGCCGCACACAAGGCCCATCCGATGCCCTACTGAACGCGCGTCCGGCGCAGGGACGAGGCGCTTGCGCCAAACCGCGCACGGAAGGCGCGCGCGAACGTGGCCTGGCTGGAAAAGCCGGTGCGGAGCGCGATTTCAGATAGCGCCAGCGTCGTGTCGGTGACCATGCGCCGCGCCTCATCAAGCCTGAGATCAAGGAAGAAACGGCCGGGGCTGACACCGAGTCGTTCGGCAAAGAGCATTTCCAACCGCCGTTGCGACAGGCCGGTGCGGCGGGCGATCGCAGCGATCGGCAACGGTGCCTCGATCGCCTGCTCCATCATTGCGACCGCGTCGCCAAGGGCGGGGTCGGTGCGCCCGATGCGGGCCGCCGAAACCCCCTGCTGCGGATCGGTCGAAGCGTGGACGGGTTCGTAGAGAAGCGCGCCCGCGACCCTCAGCGCAAGCTCCGCCCCGTGTCGGCTGCGGATGAGGTCGAGCATCATGTCGAGCGCGGGCGCGGCTCCGCCCGCGGTCATGCGTGGGCCGGAGATAACGTAGCGGTCGCGTCGCACGTCGATTGCCGGGAAGCGGTCGGCGAAGGTCTCCAGGTCTTCCCAGTGGACCGTCGCGGCATGTCCGTCGAGGAGGCCGGCGAGCGCGAGGAACCACGCGCCGCCATCGACGCCCGCCATCGCCCGGAGTCGGGGCGCGAGCCGCCGCAACCGGGCAAGGAGCGCCGTCGTCGCCTGTTCGGCAAGGCGGAAGCCGGCGACGACCATGAGCAGGTCGGCCTCGATCCGGTCGGTCAGCTGCTCGGTTGCGATCTCGAACCCGGCGGTCAACGGCACCGGCCCGCCGGAAGCCGAATAGTAGCGCCAGACGAAAAGCGACTTGCCGGACCGGCGGTTGGCGGCACGCATCGGATCGACGGATGCTGCAAGCGACAGCGCGTTGGTGTCGGTCATCACCAGCACCGCCACCGAAAGCGGATCGGGGTCGGGCCCAAAGATCGGTTTTTCGGTTTTCATCAAGTCATTTCGTATTTCGCGAAGTCGCCTCATGCAAGCGGCGCTTGCGGTTCCCGAGTGTCTCGGCGAGGGTGCGGCAAGACCGGATCGGAACGGAGCCGCCATGATCGCGCGCATGTCTTGCCTGAGCCTTGCCCTTCTGCTCGCCGCCTGCGCGCCGGCGCCGGATCCGGGACTGCGCGACGCCTCCAAGCCGATCTCATCCGCCGCGCTGTTCGATCCGGCGCGGTTCGCGGATGTCTGGCATGTCGTCGCCACCTACGGCGCCGAGGCGCGCTGCGGACCGCTGGCGGAGACCTGGATACTGACCGCACCGGACCGCTACCGGGTGACGGGCACCGCCTGCGGCCCGAACGGCGCGCGGGCCTTCGTCACCGAGGCGCGGATGACCGGGCCGGGACGGATCACGCGGGTGATGCCCGGCGGCGAGGAAGAGCTTTGGGTTCTCTGGACCGATGCCGACTACCGTATCGCGGTGATCGGCACTCCGTCGGGCCGGTTCGCGCGGGTGCTGTCGCGCAGCCCCGGCGCACGCGGCGACCTGATGCAGGCGGCGCGCGATGTGCTGAAGTTCAACGGCTATGACCCGGCAGGTCTGACGCCGATCTGAGCGCGGTTCAGAGGCCCGCCTCGACGGCGAGTTTGTCCAGATAAGCGGGGAAGTCGCGCGCGCCAAGCTCGGCTTCGCGCACCAGCCAGTCGAAATGCGCCGAAAAGCTCGTGACCCTCGCGTTGTCACGGAAGGCGATATAGTGGCGGCCGAGGTAAAGGACCGCGAACAGCGGCCCGAAGATCGTGACAGGCGATGAAAAAACCCGCCGTGCGTCGAAAAGATAGATGCGGAGAGCGGGGTAGAGCTGGCTGTAAAGCTCGCGCAAACGCGCGATCTGCCCGGCCCGGATGTCGGCGGGCAAATCGGCATAATAACCTTCGGCGCGGGCGAAGGCGCCAAGCTCGTGTGCGGGCATCGCGATCTCATAGTCCGAGCCGGAACGCGCCATCAGGTTCAGCCGGTCCTCCGACGCGCCGATCGCCTGATCGGCGGTGCGGCCCAGTTGCGGCTCGTATTCCCAGCGCAGCATCGCATGGGTCTTGAGCATGTCGGGCAGCGTGGCCGGAACATGGCGGATCTTGTAGCCCGCCGCTTCCTGATGCCAGGCAAAGATCGTCTCGTCGATCAGCGCCCGCGGCGCTTCGGTCATTGTCAGCGATGTGGCCAGAAGGTCTGCCAGCCGTTCGGGCCGTTCGGTCAGTCCCAGAAGCCAGTCGGCCGACACTCCGAGCGCGGCGGCGCATTCGGCCACGACCTGGGCGTTCGGCAGCCGGGCGCCCTGGCCGGTCAGAAGCTGCGAGATGGTCGAACGGTCGACGCCGACGCTGCGGGCAAGACCGCTCTGCGTGACTTCCTTTTCCTCCATCGCGCGGGTCAGGCGTTCACGAAAAAGGCCAGCGCGGTCGCGTTTGTCGATATTTATGCGCATGCCATGATAATTATCACGGTTGCAGAGAAATGTTAATCATATTCGGAATTCGCAAACCGCCTTTCGTGAAGTTAGCTGAAAGCGGGGGAAAGGTTTGGGAATGGAAACTGGGAAGCGTACGGTTTTGAAAGCAGTTCTGTGGAACGTGCTGGGCCTGATGATGATGGCCGTGGTGGGGTTCGCGATGACCGGCTCCGCGGCAGTGGGCGGTGCGATGGCTGCTGCCAACACCGCGATCGGGACGGTCTTCTACATCCTGTATGAGCGGGTGTGGTCGCGGATTTCCTGGGGGCGGCGGCATGTCTGAGCGCGCGCGGGAGATCGAATGGCCGACTCTCGGGCTGATCATGGCCTGCTACCTCGTCTGGGGGCTGGGCACGACGGTGCTCGCGGGATTCTGGCTGCCGCTCGGTTTCGTCGTCACGACGCTGGCGATCACGCTGCACTCATCGCTCCAGCACGAGGTTCTGCACGGCCACCCCTTCCGCTCGCGCGCGCTGAACGAAGCAATGGTTTTCCTGCCGCTCGGGCTTTGCTTTCCCTACGGCCGGTTTCGTGATTTGCATCTGGCCCATCACGATGACGAAGTCCTGACCGACCCCTATGACGACCCGGAATCGAACTATCTCGATCCGATGGTCTGGGCGCGCATGCCGCGGGCGCTGCAGCTGCTCCTGAGGCTCAACAACACCCTGGCCGGACGAATGCTGTTCGGTCCGGCGATCTCGATCATATCGGTGGTGCGCAGCGATTGGCGGGCCATCCGGGGGGGCGACCGCGCCATCGCGCGGGACTGGGCGCTGCATCTGATCGGGCTGATGCCGGTCCTGTGGTGGGTGGCAAGCGTCTCTGGGATGCCGATCTGGCTCTACCTTGTCGCGGCCTATGGCGGCTTCTCGATCCTGAAGATACGCACCTTCCTTGAACACCGCGCACATGAACTGGCCCGCGGCCGGTCGGTCGTCGTCGAGGGCGGGCTGGTTCTGCCGTTCCTGTTTCTCAACAACAACCTGCATATCGTGCATCACAGCAAGCCGGGCCTTGCCTGGTACAAGCTGCCGGCGCTCTATGCGTCGCGCCGCGAGGAATACCTGAGGCGCAACGACGGCTACAGCTTTGCCTCCTATGGCGAGATCTTCCGGCGCTATTTCCTGCGGGCCAAGGATCCGGTGCCGCATCCCCTGCGCCCGCGCGGCTGATCTTCCTTCGGTCATGGCGGCGTGCCACAAGGGCACATGAGCCTTTGGGTGATCTTCACGCTCGCCGCCGCCGCGATGCAGACCGTGCGCTTCGCGCTGCAAAAGCAGTTGAAGGGCGCGGGGCTGTCGACGGCTGGCGCCACGTTTTCACGCTTCCTCTTCGCCGCGCCGCTGACCTGCCTGATCGCAGGCGGAATGCTGTGGTCTGGCAAGGAAGCCGTGCCTGTGCCGGGGCCGGCGTTCTGGGGCTTCGTCGCGCTGGGCGGGCTGGCGCAGATACTGGCGACGTTTCTGACCGTCTCGCTTTTCAGCCTGCGCAGCTTCGCCGTGGGCATCGCCTTCACCAAGACCGAAACGGTGCAGGTCGCGCTGTTTGCGGCCGTTATCCTGGCCGAGCGGGTCAGCGCGGCGGGCTGGGCGGCGATCGCGACGGGGCTTGTCGGGTTGCTGCTGTTGTCGCGGACGCCGGAAAGCGGCGCGCCTTTGTTCGGCAGGGCGGCGCTTTACGGCATCCTCGCCGGCGGGCTTTTCGCGCTGTCCGCGATCTTCTATCGCGGTGCCACGCTCGAACTTCTGCCCTTGGGCTTCTTCGTGCGCGCGGTCCTCGCGCTTGCCGCCGCAACGGTGCTGCAATCCGCCGCGATGGCGCTATGGCTCCGTTTCCGCGATCCGGGCGAGATCGGGCGCGTGATGCGACGCTGGCGGCGCACGGCGCTGGTCGGACTGACCGGAATGCTTGGATCGCTGGGCTGGTTCGCGGCGTTCGCGCTTCAGCAGGCGGCGTATGTGCGGGCATTGGGGCAGGTCGAAGTGGTCTTCACGCTCATCGCCGGGGCGCTCTTTTTCCGCGAACGGCTGACCAAGCGGGAAGGTGCAGGGATCGCGCTGGTCGTGCTGTCGGTCCTTGCGATCGTCCTCAGTGCGGGCTGACTTCACGCCTTCGCCGCAACCCGGTTCACATGGCCCATCTTGCGGCCTGGCCGCGCCTCGGCCTTGCCGTAAAGATGGATTGCGGTATTCGGCTCCTCGGCGAGTTCGGGCAGCCGCGCGATATCGTTGCCGATCAAGTTCTCCATCACCACATCGGAATGCCGCTTGCCGTCGCCAAGCCGCCAACCCGCGATGGCGCGGATGTGCTGTTCGAACTGGTCGATAGCGCAACCGTTCTGGGTCCAGTGGCCGGAATTGTGGACCCGGGGTGCGATCTCGTTGACTATCAGGCCGCTCTTCGTGACGAAAAGCTCGACCCCCATCACGCCCACATATTTCAGGGCGTTGAGGATTTGGCCCGCAAGGAGGACGGCATCCGTCCTTTGCGTTTCGGACAGGCGCGCGGGGACCGTCGTTGTGCGCAGGATGCCGTCGCGGTGCAGGTTCTCGCCGGGATCGAAAGCCGCGACCTCGCCGCTATCGCTGCGCGCGGCGATGACCGAGATTTCGTGGCTGAAGGTGACGAAGCTTTCGAGGATTGCCGGCGCGCCGGCCATGGCTTCAAGCGCAGCCTTCGCGTCGTCGGGGTCGTTCAGGCGCGCCTGTCCCTTGCCGTCATAGCCGAGACGGCGGGTCTTGAGGATTGCGGGCATGCCGGTTTCAACGAGCGCCTCGGTCAGATCGGCGGCATCGTCGACGGCGGCGAAAGGCGCGGTCTGAAGCCCCAGATCGCGCAGGAACGCCTTTTCGATCAGCCGGTCCTGACTGACCGACAGCGCGCGGCGGTTCGGATGGATCGGACAAAACGCCTCGATCGCGTCGAGCGCCGAAGTCGGGATGTTCTCGAATTCATAGGTCACGATGGCGACCGATTTCGCGAAAGCCTCAAGCGCGGCAAGGTCTTCGTAGGGCGCGGTCGTCACCCGGTGCGCGACATCGGCGGCGGGCGGGTTGGCGGCTGGCTCGTAGACATGGGTGCGGTAGCCCAGTCGCGCGGCGGCGACCGAAAGCATGCGGCCAAGCTGGCCGCCGCCAAGGATTCCGATGACGGAGCCGGCGGGAAGCATCTCAGTCGTCCTGCGGTTCGTCGGGAATCGAGGCGGACAGCGCCGCGCGCCAATCATCAAGGCGTCGGGCGATGGCGGCATCGCTCAGGGCAAGGATGCCGGCGGCCAGGAGGCCCGCATTCGCCGCCCCGGCCGCGCCGATCGCCATGGTGGCGACGGGATAGCCCTTGGGCATCTGCACGATCGAATAGAGGCTGTCGACACCGGAAAGCGCTCTTGTCTGTACCGGCACGCCGATCACCGGCACACGGGTCTTCGACGCCATCATGCCGGGAAGATGTGCGGCGCCGCCGGCGCCCGCGATGATGGCCTGAAGCCCGCGTTCCGCAGCCGCCTCACCATAGGCCCAAAGCCGGTCTGGCGTGCGGTGGGCCGACACGATCTTGGTCTCGTATGGCACGCCCAGATCGTCCAGCACGGTCGCCGCCTCTTTCATCGTGGGCCAGTCGGACTGCGAGCCCATGATGATCCCGACCTTTACCGTCATAGCCGTCTCCGTCCGTCGTGTGGAGCGCGCACTATACTGGCGGCGGGCTGGGGGGCAAGGCCGGCCCGAGCCGGTCGGGAATGATATTCAGGCGATGATGTCCGGCGTGAGGATATCCTCGATCCGTGCGATCTTGTCCTTGAGCATCAACTTCTGTTTCTTGAGCCGCCTGAGCCTCAGTTGATCGGCGCGGCCCGAGGCCTCCATCACATGGATCGCCTCATCGAGGTCGCGATGTTCCTGCCGCAGGACTTCAAGTTCCACGCGAAGAACCTCGGCGTTTTCCATTTCCATATGGGCGTTCATCGCATCCCGGATGTGAGTCGAAGCTGAGCGGTGGGCCAGCATACCAAGCGCCGGCCAACGCGGGAAGCTTTTCAACTCCGCCCGACTTGCCGAGCGTCACAGGAACGACCATATCTTGGGTGCGGGCCTGCCGGAACCGGGGGCGCGTGGCTGTGTCGCTTGACTGCGAGGACATGAGAGAATGACAAAACTGACCTTTGCCGCCCATCCTTTCCTTTTGGGTTTCGATCAGCTGGAACGGCTGGTGGAGCGCACCGCGAAGTCCGGCAATGATGGTTATCCACCGTTCAACATCGAACAATCCTCGGAGAACGGGTTCCGCATCACCCTTGCCGTGGCGGGTTTCCGCGAGACGGACATCGCGATCACCGTCGAGGATCGCCAGCTGATGATTCGTGGCCGTCAGGCCGAAGAAGCGGATGAGGGTCGCATCTTCCTGCATCGCGGCATTGCCGCGCGCGCTTTTCAGCGGACCTTTGTACTGGCTGAAGGCGTTGAGGTAGCGGGCGCGACGATCGAGAACGGACTTCTGCATGTCGATCTTCACCGGGCGGTGCCCGACAAGGTCGTGCAGACGATCCGGATAACCAAAGGTTGAGGAGAGCGGAGATGGATACGAAATACGATTTCGGACCTGAAGCGGGAGAGCGGATCGTCTATGTGCGGCCGGTCGCGGTCGCGGATCTGCCGGACGAGCTGCGGGCGCAGGCCATGGGTCTTGATACGATCTATGCCGTGCACGATGCATCTGGCGAACGGCTGGCGCTTGTCAAGGATCGGCAGCTGGCTTTCATCGTGGCGCGTCAGAACGACATGGCGCCGGTCAGCGTCCACTGAACCGCGGCTCAGCGGGATCGGTCGGCGACGGAAATCCTCTCGAACCGCGTTTATCGTGGGAACGCGCCGGAACCTGCAGCATCGAGAGGGGCATATGACTGAGACAAAGGGATACAGCAAGGCGCAGATCCTGCTTCACTGGGCAATCGTTCTTCTGCTGATCGTGAGCTATGTCAGCAGCGACGGCATGAAGGATGCATGGCGCGCCTTCAACAAAGGCAGCGAAGACTACGCAAATATCGGCGCCGCGATCCACGTCCGGATCGGCATTGCAGTGCTGGTTCTCGCGCTGCTGCGTCTGATGCTGCGATTTGGCCGCGGGGCGCCGGCCGCACCGGACGGCGGGCATCCGGTCGCGGAACTCGTCGCGAAGATCACGCATCTTGGCCTCTATCTGCTGATCGTCCTGATCCCGGCTGCTGGGTTGGCTGCATGGTTCGGCGGGATAGGCGATGCGGGCGAGGTGCACGAGGCGCTGTTCAACGTGCTGGTGGTGCTCGTTGCACTCCATGTCGCCGCCGCGCTCTTCCATCAGTTCGTGTTGAAGGACGGCCTGATGGAGAGGATGCGGCGACCGGGCTGAGCGTACCTGTTCAGCGCGCCGTCAGGTCCACGTCGCGAACCGAGTAGGAGCGTTGCGCACCGAGCGCCCAGAGAAAATCACCCGCGATCGAAGGTGCGGTCTCGATCACAACGTCGACTGACTGGTGCGTTTCGCCGATTGGCACCAGCGTGGTCCCGATGAGGAGCGCGGTGGTCGCCTTCGGCACAACGATGGTCTGCGCGGTATCACCATGGATTGCAGAGACCGGCACCTGCGTCTCGGTTCCGTCCACTGTTACCACGGCAGTGACCGGAAGGTTCAGCCCGTCGGGCGCGCCGCCCTTGATCGTCGGCAGGATCCGCACGGCACGGCTATCGCCGTAGATCGCGGGGTCGATCACGATACCGGTGACGGTGTCGGTCTGCGCATAGGCCGCACCGACGAAGAAACTGATCGCGGCAGTCTCCGCGTCGGCCCGCTTGGCCTCGGCAGCCGCACCCGCAGCTATGTTGGACACAATTCCGGGCGCCGCGATCCCCGCGACGACCGCCGCCTTCACCTCTTTCGCGCCGAAACCGACCGCGATCACCGAGCCGAGAACGGCGAAGAGCGCCAGACCGATGAACAGGCCAAGCTCAGGCAAGTCAGAGCCGGGCTTGGTCGCATAGAAACTCGCAAGATGCGCGAGGGTCGGGCACATACCGCCGAGCGCGCCGAAAGTCAGACATTCCAAACGTGACATTCAAAATTCTCCTCTAACAATCAAAAGGAGAATTCTACCACGAAAATGGGGCCGCAGGTAGATGTCAGGAATGACAGGTCGCTCAGGCCTTGATGAGGCCCATCGACTCGAGCTTCAGGATCACCTGATGCGCGCAGTTGTCGACATCGACATTTTCGGTCTCGACCTTCAGTTCGGGGTTCTGCGGTTCCTCGTATGGGTCCGAAATACCTGTGAACTCCTTGATCTTGCCTTCCCGCGCCAGCTTGTAGAGCCCCTTGCGGTCGCGGCGTTCGCATTCCTCGATCGAGGTGGCGACGTGAACCTCAAGGAAGGCGCCGTAGGCCTCGACCATCTCGCGCACGGCGCGGCGGGTTGCGGTATAGGGCGCGATCGGCGCGCAGATCGCGATGCCGCCGTTCTTGGTGATCTCGGAAGCCACATAGCCGATCCGCTTGATGTTGAGGTCGCGGTGCTCCTTGGAAAAGCCAAGCTCGGAGGAAAGGTTCTTGCGCACCACGTCGCCATCAAGCAGCGTCGTCGGACGCCCGCCCATCTCCATCAGCTTGACCATCAGCGCGTTGGCGATGGTGGACTTGCCGGAGCCGGAGAAACCGGTGAAAAAGACGGTGAAGCCCTGCTTGGCGCGCGGCGGCGAGGTGCGGCGCAGCTCCTGCACCACTTCGGGGAACGAGAACCAGTCGGGGATTTCCAGCCCCTCCCGCAAGCGCCGACGCAGTTCGGTGCCGGAGATATCAAGGACCGTGGCGCCCTCCGGCACCTCATCGACGGGAAAGTATTGCGCTTTTTCCTGCACATAGACCATCTGCTTGAAGTCGACCATCTCGATGCCGACTTCCGCCTGATGCTTCCTGACCAGGTCCTGCGCGGCATAGGGATCGTAGAAATCCTTGCCCTGGCTGTTCTTGCCGGGTCCGGCATGGTCGCGGCCGATGATCATGTGCGTCAGGCCGTGGTTCTTGCGGATGATCGCGTGCCAGAGCGCTTCGCGCGGGCCGCCCATGCGCATGGCGAGGTTCAAAAGGCTGAGATGGGTGGTCGAGGCCGGGTACTTGTCCAGCACCGCCTCATAACAGCGGACGCGGGTGAAGTGATCGACATCGCCGGGTTTGGTCATGCCGACGACGGGATGGATGAGAAGGTTCGCTTGCGCCTCGCGCGCGGCGCGGAAGGTCAGTTCCTGATGCGCCCGGTGCAGGGGATTTCGGGTCTGGAAGGCGACGACCTTGCGCCAGCCGAGCTTTCGAAAAAGCGCGCGCAACTCGTTCGGCGTGTCGCGGCGGGCCTTGAAGTCGTAGTGCACCGGCGGCTGGATACCCGTTACGGGACCGCCGAGATAGACCTTGCCGGCGGTATGGTGCAGGTAATTCACCGCCGGATGCGCGATGTCGTCGGCGCCGAAGACGCCCTCGGCCTCTTTCGACTTGTTCGGCTCCCACTTGTCGGTGACCGAGAGGATCGCAAGGATCACGCCCTCGGCATCACGCAGCGCGATGTCCTGGCCAGGCTCGACCTTGGCGGCGAAGTCCTCGCTGACGTCGAGAGTGATCGGCATCGGCCAGAGCGAGCCGTCGGCAAGCCGCATGTCCGCGACCACGCCGTCATAGTCGGCCTCGGTCATGAAGCCCTTGAGCGGGTGGAAGCCGCCGTTCATCAAGAGCTCCAGATCGCAGATCTGCCGCGGCGTGAGATCCCATGAGGCGAGGCTGCCGGCCTCGTGCTTCAGTTTCTGGGCGGAATCATACGAGACGTAAAGCTCCGGCACCGGAGCGAGATTGGCAAGCGACATGGGCGGTGGACCTCTGCGGAAACGGTGCGGCGCACGCGGCCGCGTTTGCGCGGGGGCATAGACCCGAAACGGGGCGGAGTTCAAGCCGCCCGAGCGATTCCGGCGGCAATCGGGACAAAAGTGCGGGGATTGGGCACCGCTGCGAACGGCGTTTCGGGCACGGCGCGGCCGGCGGGACGCCAGCCGCGCCTGTCCGGCTTCGTCACGGCCGGACGATCACGAGATGCGCGGGGGCGGGAAAGGCGACCCTTCCGTCATGCCCGACGAAATGCGCCAGCCTTTCGCGGATGATTTGCTTCAGCCGCTCTTTCTGAGCTTCGGTCACGCTTTCCGCGAGTGTCCATCCGCCAATCTCGGTGTCAATCCAGTCGTCGAGCGACGCATGATGCGCGGTTCCGGTGAAGGGGAGCACCCGCTCGGGCGACAGATCGGCTTTCGCCAGCTCCGCTTCGACTGCCTCGCGGCGGCCAAGGCAGAACGGGGCGGCGAGCGCGTCAGCCGCATCGGGGCCTACGACCTCGCCCAGAAGCGGGACCAGCGTGTCGTAGCCCGGCGAGTTTTCGACGCTGTTCCATAGGAACAGGCCGATACGGCCGCCAGACTTCGTCACCCGCCGCATTTCGCGAAGCGCCTTCGTGCGGTCGGCAAGGAACATCAGCGCGAACTGGCAGGTCACTGCATCGAAGCTCGCATCGTCGAAGGGCAGCACTTCGGCGGCCGCTTCGCGCCAATCGACCGCGTCCGACTTGGTGCGCGCGACGGCCAGCATGCCGGGGTTGATGTCCACGGCCGCGACACGGCCACCGGGGCCGACGCGGCCAAGGGCGGCGAGCGCCGCGATGCCGGTGCCGCAGCCGACGTCGAGCACGGCTTCGCCTTGGCCGATCGACAGCGCGTCCGCGATCTCGGGCGCGAACTGCCCGAAAAGCGCGGGCACGAACCTGGCGTCATAGATCTCGGCGGCGGTCATGCTGACCTGGCCCGCCCTGGCATTGTTCATCTCTGTCATGGCAATCTCCTTTCACCGCCCAGTGTTCCACCGAAAGGCTTGGTGCCGTAAGTGCGGAATCTGTAGTAGCATTCGGCTCAGTTCACGCCGATCCTGTCCTGAGCGAAAGGAGGGTGCGATGCGGCGCTATGGTCAGTTCTGCCCCGTCGCCAAGACCGCCGAGATCTTCTGCCAGCGCTGGACCGCGCTGATCCTGCGCAACATCACCTGGGGCGCGCACCGGTTCTCCGATATCCAGCGCGGCGTGCCGATGATGTCGCCGACGCTCTTGTCGCAGCGGCTGAAGGAACTGCAGAAGGAAGGCATCGTCGAGCGGCGCAAGGAGGGGCGCCAGGTGAGCTATGTCCTCACCCCCGCCGGGCAGGAATTCGCGCCGATCATCGACGCGATGGGCGTCTGGGGCCAACGCTGGGCGCGGCGGGAACTGGATGAGGGCGAGATCGACATGGATCTTCTTCTCTGGGGCCTCGAGCGCAGCGTGCGGGCTGATGCCTTCGACGGCCGCGCGGTGGTGCGGCTCGAATTCACCAACCAACCGGCGCACAAGGCGCTCTGGTGGTATCTCTGCGAGGATGGGCGCTGCCAGCTCTGCGTCGACGATCCGGGGGGCGAGACCAGCCTCTATCTTGCCGCCACTGTTGCGGATTTCATCCGCGTCTATCGCGGCGACCTGCCGCTTGGCCGGGCCTTGTCCGACGGGTTTTTGGAAGCCATCGGTGACCGTGCCGCCCGTGCGGCGCTGGCGAAATGGCTGAATCTCAGCCCTTTGGCGGCGATCCCATCGATGCGGCGGGAGGCCGCGGGCGCGGCCTAGATCGTCGCCGGACCCGCGCTCACTTCGCCGGAACAGCCAGAGCGTCGTCGGGGATCTGCGCCGTGGGAACGTCCGGCAGGGTTTCGGCCAGGAACTTCTCCGCGTCGAGAGCCGCCATGCAGCCCATGCCAGCCGAGGTCACCGCCTGCCGGTAGACGTGATCTGTGAGGTCTCCGGCGGCAAAGACGCCGGGGATCGAGGTCCGTGTCGAGCCGGGTTCGACCTTCACATAGGCGCCGTGATGCAGTTCGAGCTGATCCTTCACCAGTTCCGAGGCCGGCGCATGGCCGATCGCCACGAAGAACCCGTCGCAGGCGATCACCCGGACCTCGCCGGTCTTGACGTTCATCACCCGCGCGCCGGTGACGCCCAGCGGGTCTTCGGTGCCCAGCACCTCCTCGACGACATGATCCCAGACCACCTCGATCTTGGGATGGTTGAAAAGCCGGTGCTGGAGAATCCGCTCGGCCCTGAGTTCGTCGCGGCGGTGGACCAGTGTGACCTTGGTGGCGAAGTTGGTCAGGAACAGCGCCTCCTCGACGGCCGTGTTTCCGCCGCCGATGACCACGACTTCCTTGCCGCGGTAGAAGAACCCGTCGCAGGTGGCGCAGGCCGAGACGCCGAAGCCCTTGAACTTCTCTTCGCCGGGCAGTCCGAGCCATCTGGCCTGCGCCCCGGTGGCGAGGATCACGGCGTCGGCGGTATAGGTCACGCCCGAATCGGCACTGGCGGTGAACGGGCGCTTCGACAGGTCGAGCGCCGAGATATGATCCGCGATCACTTCGGCGCCCATCGCCTTTGCATGTTCCTCCATCCGCACCATCAGGTCGGGGCCCTGAACCTCGGTATCGCCGGGCCAGTTCTCCACCTCGGTCGTGATGGTCAGCTGACCGCCCGGCTGGATGCCCTGCACCAGGATCGGGTCGGTCATCGCCCGGGCCGCATAGACCGCCGCGGTGTAGCCGGCCGGACCGGAGCCGATGATCAGAACCTTGGTGTGCCGCGTCTCGCCCATGATCGCCCCCTTCTGCGTGTCGGAACGGATATAGTCCGCCGGCGTGTTGGGGAAAACCCCCGCCGTGGTTGCCCGAGGACGCATCTTTCCAGCCTTGGCCGTATCGTAATAAAAGTTGCGCAACTGCGAAATAATATTGCGCGCACTCGCCTCTGACGGTAAGTTCCGCAAAACTTCTGGGAGATTCCGATGGCTGGCCACAAACTCGACGAGATCGACCGCAAGATCCTGGCCGAGTTGCAGGCCGACGGACGGATGACCAATGTCGAGCTTGCCCGCCGCGTCGGCATCTCGGCGCCGCCCTGCCTGCGCCGTGTGCGGACGCTGGAAGAGGCGGGCTACATCCGCGGCTATCACGCCGTGGTCGATCCGCGCGAGCTGGGGTTCGAGGTGCAGGTCTTCGCGATGGTCGGACTCAACAGTCAGGCCGAAGCCGATCTTTCGGCCTTCGAGAAGCGCTGCCGCGACTGGCCACTCGTGCGCGAGTGCCACATGCTGAACGGCGAAATCGACTTCATCCTGAAATGCGTGGCCCCCGACCTTTCATCCTTCCAGACCTTCCTGACCGAACAACTCACCTCGGCGCCCAATGTGGCGAGCGTCAAGACGAGCCTCGTGATCCGGGGCGCCAAGGATGAGCCGGGCGTGCCCTTCGATGTGCTCGAAGCGCGGCTGGTCCGGGGCAACTGACGGCCAGAAGCGAAACAGCCCCGGATCAGGTCCGGGGCTGCAAAAGTAGCCTGACGGTGCCGGTTCAGCCGAGCAGTGCCGCTTCAACCTCGGGTCCAGTCAGCCGCGGATGCGCGAGCGGGCCAAACTCTCCGGCCGAGCGCAGGTGCGGGAAAAGCGACATGAACATCGTCGCGAGCTGCGGGTCGAGCCGCTCCGAAAGGTTGTGCCCGGGATGGTAGCTTTCAAGCTCCAACCCCGCCGCGCGGATCGATCCTTGCCGTTCCAGAACGACGTGGAACGCCGTCACCGGCGCTATGGGCGTCACCTCGATGATCGACACGCCATCCATGAAGGCCTTCGCCGGCGCATAGGCAGCCGAGGCGCCCGTCGCCGCCCTGCAACGCGCGTCGCGCAGCATGATCCGCGCCCACGGCCCGAGCAGGAGATCAGGGGTCGGCCGGCCCATGCCGAAGGCGTCGGCGGTGATCCGGGTCATCGTCGCGGTCTCGATCCGCGTGCCGGGTCGTGCCGGAAAGACCGACATGCTGCCGATCCACATGATCCGCTCGGCCGTGGTGTCGCCGGTCACCGCTTCCATGCCGGGAACCAGATCCTCGACCGCCACCGGGCCGTCGGTCGTCGCAATCACCGTGCCGCGCGCGAAGGCCGAAAACGCCTCTTCGAATTCGGCGATGGCCGGGGCGACATGGGTCGCGGTTTCGACATTGTCGTCGGCCGCAAGCCAGGCCAGTTCGTATCGCCGGGTCAATGTCGCGGTGCGGACACTTCGCGGCTCCGGCCGGAGCCGAGCCGTTGACTGGGAACGAGGATGAAGAATAGGAGCTGAAAAAAGATCCGTCGCAAACTCGGCAACGGTACGATCAGAATACGCCACGCACAAAACCCTTCGGTCAATCGCTCTGCTAGGCCCCCACCCCGTTATGCAGAAGACCTGAACAATATGCGCGCGTTGGCAGCATCAGTCAAAGTATTGCACTCATTGGCGATCGGCGGACGCTCAATCGCGGAACGGGGTCCGGCTTTGTTGCATGAGACCGAACAAGATGTGGTCGATTGGTCCGAATCAGCGGATTGGCGCGTGCGGAAATGCGGTCGGCAGGTCACGCCCGGAGGATGGCGCGACCTGCCGGCAATCCGACCGGGCGGTGGGAGGCCCGGCGGCGCGGAAGCCGAGAAGATGTCATCGATGGATTGGCGGACCGAAGGCGGCTTATGGGCGGTTTTCGCCGGCGGCATGCGGTTGGGCGCCGCGATGCCAGGGAAGCATGACCGAGGGTTTGACGCTTTCGTCGAAAACCCAGTTCATCCAGCGGCGCTTCGGTTTCATCTGACTGCTCCTTTGCCTCGATGGCCGGTCTCTGCGGACCGTTTGAGTTACCGGCTTGCTTGCCGATGCCAGCATGATCGGCGTCCATTGCGGCACTGATTGGGCGGGGAGAGGAGTATTTTCGGTGGTTGTCGGGGCTTCGATGAGCCGCAGAATTTACTGTTTTTTATCAGATGTTTAAGTGTTATTCGGCCGGTCGAAACTGGTGACGATTGCGACTAAATTGGGGCCTTGCCCATTGTTTTGTTTCCGAATCGCGCAAATCTAACCAAGCCGGATCGCCGAGATCAGGCGACCGTAATCCGCCTCGTGGCGATGGACGGATCGCCGGTAGCTGTAGAACCGGTCAGGATCGGAATAGGTGCAGTGGCCGGTCCATTCGGCGCGGCCGATCCCGGCTTCGCGCAGCCGGTAAAGACCGAAGCCGGGCAGGTCGAAATGCACCCTGTCGCCGTTGCCGCCCGAAAAGAACCGCGAATAGGCCGGATCTTCGGTCAGGAACGTATCGAGGAATTCCGGCCCGACCTCGTAGGCGCGCTGGCTGATGGTCGGCCCGATCACCGCGACGATCCGGTCGCGCTCGGCCCCGCTCCGTTCCATCGCCACGAGGGTGTTTTCCAGAATGCCCGACAAGGCGCCGCGCCAGCCGGCATGGGCCGCGCCGATCACGCCGGCCTCGGCGTCGGCCAACAGCACCGGCGCGCAATCCGCGGTCAGAACGGTCAGCGCGATGCCTGGCGTCGCGGTGACCAGCGCATCGGCCCGCCGGGTCGTGGCGAGCGGTCCGTCGATGGTCACCACATCCGCCGAATGGACCTGATGAACCCCGACCAGAGCGTCAGACGCAACCCCGAGCGCGCGGGCCGTGCGTTCGCGATTGATGGCAACGGCTTCAGTCTGGTCGGACGATCCGTGACCGCAGTTCAGCCCCGCGAAAATGCCCGATGATGCACCTCCCCTGCGGGTGAAGAACCCGTGGTGCAAAGGCTGAAGTGCCTCGTGGGTGAGGATCTCCAAGGTCATGGCGCGGACTCAAGTCCAACTGGCGGGGATGCCCCCTGCGGAAAACTCGCAATCACTTTGAACAACTGTCCCATTTCGCGCGGATGGGTCAAGCGGCGATGCGCCGCGATATGCGCTTCGAGTGCGTCGCCGGTCAACCGCGCGGCCAGCGTCTGCGCGCGCTGGGTGATGCCCAGCCGCTCCAGAAAGACGCCTTGCGGCACCATCCCGGTGCATGCGCTTCCAGCGTCGCGGAACGCGAGGCTCAGCGCCTCGAAATCGACATGGGCGGTCAGATCGGCCTCGCCCGGTTCGGCGAAGGGATCGACGGTTCGATGCGCCTTCACCGCCTGGAGGGTGTCGCCAAGCGAACGCTGATCGCCGTAGTCGATGACGAGCGCAACCCCACCGTGTCGTGCGACGCGGCCTGCAATTTCACCGGCGATGGCGGGCAGCGCGGGGCAGACCTCGACGACGTCGCCGGGCCGGGTGTCTGCCAGCCGCCCCGCGAGAGTGGGGTAGGGTGTCACGGGACCAAGCCCCGGATGCAGCCGCCCTTCGGCAAGGCCGACCTGGCGTTCGGCCCATCCCGCCCCGCGCCGCTCGAACTGCCTGATCGGCAGGGCGTCGAAGAACTCGTTTGCGACGAAGAAGAGCGGCATTTCCGGCAGGTCGGCGATGTTCTTGCACCATTCCGGCGCATGGTCCCGCAAGGTCTCGGCTTGTCGGGCGCGGAGCGCAGCGGAGGCTTCGACAAGGTGGACCCGCGCCGCAGCGGCCATGCCGGGAACCCTGGCGATCGTGCGCAGGATATCGGCCATCAAGGTGCCGCGCCCCGGCCCCGCTTCGGCCAGGACGAACGGCAAAGGCTGACCCTGGTCGAGCCAGCATTGCGCAAGGCAGAGCCCGATCATCTCGCCGAAAAGCTGGCTGATCTCTGGCGCTGTCGTGAAATCTCCCGCCGCTCCCAGCGGATCGCGGGTGGCGTAGTAGCCGTGTCCGGGATTGAGAAGGCACTCGGCCATGTATTCGCTAAGCGGCATCGGCCCATGGGCGGCGATACGCCGGGCAAGGAGGCGGCCAAGCGGTGTCATGCCCGGCGCCGGCGGGCCACCAGCCAGAGGCCCGCGATGACCATCGGCAATGACAAAAGCTGACCCATCGACAGGCCGAACCCGCCGAGATGGATCACCTGTCCGAGCGGATTGTCAGGCGTGATGAACTGGGCATCCGCCTGCCGGAAAAACTCGACGACGATGCGGGCCAGACCGTAGCCGACCAGGAATGTTCCGGTCAGCAGGCCAGGAGTTTTGAGCGCGCCGCGCCGAAACAGGAGATAGAGCGCCAGGCCGAGCAGAAGACCCTCCAGCCCCGCCTCGTAAAGCTGGCTCGGATGGCGCGCGCAGCTTCCGGGCAGGGTGCCGGGGCAGGTCTGTGCGGCCTCGCCCGGGAAGACGACGCCCCAGGGCAGGTCGGTCGGGCGCCCCCAAAGCTCCGCGTTGACGAAATTCGCGATCCGCCCGAGGAAAAGCCCGATCGGCACGACGAGCGCCATCGCATCGGCCAGTTGCAGGACCGGTATCCGGTGGCGGTTACAGAACCACAGCCCCGCCGCCACGACACCAAGAAAGCCGCCGTGGAACGACATGCCGCCTTCCCATATCTTGATGATGTCCCCGGGATTGGCGAGGAACCGCTCCGGCTCGTAGAAAAGCACGAAACCTGCCCGCCCGCCGAGGATCACGCCGAGTATGATCGCCGTCAGGAGGTCGTCGGTCCGCTCCGGTGCCAGCGGCGCGCGATCCTCCGGCCAGAGCGCGTCGCGCCGCATGAGCCGGCGGATGATCCACATGCCGGCCAGAAGCCCGGCGAGATAGGCCAGCGCGTACCAGCGAAGCGCGAGACGCGCGCCGAAAAGCTCGATCGAGAAGATCTCGTTCGAAATGTCGGGGAACGGAATGGCGGCGTACATGGAGCTCTCCTTGCCTTTCTCAGACCGCGCGGCCGCGGCGAAGTCAACCTTGAGCTTTCCGTCTCCGATGCGCATATAAGCGCTCAAGACCGGCCGGCGCTGATGGAGGCACAGGATGAGCGGACCGAACAGGATTCTCGACGACATGGCAAAGCTCATGACCAACGCGATAGGCGTGGCGCAAGGCGCCAAGACCGAGGCGGAGACGGCGATGAAGTCATGGATGGATCGCTGGCTTGCCGACCGCGATCTTGTCACGCGCGATGAATTCGACGCGGTGCGCGCCATGGCCGAGAAGGCGCGCGAGGAGAACGAGGCGCTGAAAGCCCGGATTGCGGCGCTGGAAAAGACCGGCGCCAAGCCCGCGAAACCGTCGCGCGCCGGCAACGCCAAGGGCTGAGACCGCCCGCCGCCGACCCGACCCGCGTCGTAGAACAGATACGACAGCGCCGCCGAGATGCTGCGGCGCGCCGGGACGTTGTCCACAACATATTCGGCCGGACCACGGCGCACCGGCCAAGTTTACCCTTTACAGACCCCCGCTTTGCCGACACCATATGCGGTAGGACGGCTGCGGGCAAACGCCGATCCTTGTGGCTCACACAGCTCCTAGTGGGGATAACCCGGCAGGGGCCAAACACAGAGGCCGGGCATGACAGTTTCCGAGACATTCCTGAACACCGAGGACGTGCACCCCATCGACATCGTCGAGACGCTGGCGGCACATCACGAATGGGATTTCGATCGGATCACCGAAGATCAGATCGCCATGGCGGTCGAGGGGCAGTGGCGGACCTATTCGATCACGCTCGCCTGGTCGCATTATGACGAAACGCTGCGGCTGATCTCGACCTTCGAAATGGACCCGCCCGAGGATCGCCTTTCCGCGCTTTACGATGCGCTCAACCGCACCAACGACATGGTCTGGTCCGGCGCCTTCACCTATTGGCGCGAACAGCGGCTGATGGTCTGGCGCTACGGGCTGTCGCTGGCCGGCGGCCAGATCGCCGCAACCGAACAGGTCGACCGGATGATCACCGAGGCCGTCACCACCGCCGAGCGCTTCTATCCTGCCTTCCAGCTTACCTGCTGGGGCGACGAGACGCCCGAACAGGCGATGGATGTCGCGATGTCGCGCGCCTACGGCCGCGCCTGACGGCCAGGGGGTTCCGTTCCCGGCCGGGATCGCTAGTCTGCCGTCTTGACGATGGAGGCGGCGATGAACATTCAAGGATTGCGCGACCGGGGGCTGGTGCTTCTGGGCTGCGGCAAAATGGGCTCGGCGATGCTCGCCGGATGGCTGAGGGGCGGCCTGCCGGCGGAAACCGTTTGGGTGAACGAGCCGCATCCCTCGGATTGGCTGAAGGCGCAAGGCGTGCATCTCAATGCCGTCTTGCCCGTCGATCCTGCAATCGTCCTTGTCGCCGTCAAGCCGCAGAAGATGGCCGAGGCGCTGCCCGCCCTGGCGGCTCTTGGCGGGGGAAAGACACTGTTCCTGTCGGTCGCGGCGGGAACGACGATCGCCTCCTATGAAAGCTTGCTCGGGGCGGGGACACCCATCATCCGCGCCATGCCGAACACGCCCGCGGCGATCGCCAGGGGCATCACCGCGATCATCGGCAACGACGAGGCGACGATGGACCATCTGGCGCTGGCCGAGACGCTTCTCTCCGCGGTCGGGCAGGTGGTGCGGCTGGACGGCGAAGACCAGATGGATGCGGTTACCGCGGTTTCAGGCTCGGGTCCGGCCTATGTCTTTCACCTGATCGAAACCCTTGCGGCGGCGGGCGAGGCCGAGGGCCTGCCTGGACCGTTGGCCCTGAGGCTCGCCAGGGCCACCGTCGCCGGGGCAGGCGCGCTTGCCGAGACGTCGGAGGAGGATCCCGGCCAGCTTCGGGTCAACGTGACGTCTCCGGGCGGCACCACGGCGGCAGCCCTTGAGGTCCTGATGGATGAGGGGCGTGGCTTTCCGGCGCTGTTGCGCGAAGCGGTCCGGGCTGCGGCGGAGCGCGGCCGGGAGCTCGGGCGATGACCATCACCTTCGACGAGTTCCTCAAGGTCGACATCCGCGTCGGTCGCATCACCCGCGTCGAGCCGTTTCCCGAGGCGCGCAAGCCGGCATACAGGCTCTGGGTCGACTTCGGTTCCGAACTCGGCGAAAGGAAGTCTTCTGCCCAGATCACGACCCACTACACGGCTGAGAGTCTCATCGGCCGTCAGGTTCTTGCCGTCGTCAACTTCCCGCCCCGCCAGATCGGACCGGTCATGTCCGAGGTTCTGGTGCTTGGCGTGCCGGACGAAGACGGAGAGGTCGTGCTGATCGGGCCGGGTCACGACGTGCCGCTTGGCGGGCGGCTCTACTGAGTTCGGCGCACTCTGGCGCGCCGACCCGCCGGGGGACCTCGGGTCCCCCGGACCCCCTGCGGGGTATTGCGGGACAGAAAGTGAAACGCGTTAGGATTTCGTTCATCCGGATCGCTCATGGTCGGGTTGCGGTACAGGCTGGGGAGCCGTTGGCCGCGGCAGGAAGTGGCAGCCTGTTCCCGGTTCGGGGGCAGGCTGCTTCACTTTCTGTCCGCAAATACCCCCGCCGGAGGCCGCCCGAGCGGATCGCGCCGGAAGGCGCGGCCGCGAGAGGAAAGGGAGGCGCCGCAAGGCGCCGCATTTGGATCAGGCCGGATGGCGGGGAGAACCGTCGCCAACCTCTTCGCGCCAGTGCCGACGGCAGAGCGATACATAGGATTCGTTGCCGCCGATCTGCACCTGCGCGCCTTCCTTGAGCGCCTTGCCGTCCGGCCCGCGCCGCACGACCATGGTGGCCTTCTTGCCGCAGTGGCAGATGGTGCGCACCTCGCGCATCTCGTCGGCCAGCGCCAGCAGGGCCGCGGAGCCGGGAAAAAGCTCGCCCCGGAAATCGACGCGCAGGCCATAGCACATGATGGGAACGCCAAGATCGTCGACGGCGCGGGCCAGCTGCCAGACCTGGTCCCTGGTCAGAAACTGGGCTTCGTCGAGAAAGACGCAATCCACCGGCCCCTCTGACAGCCGCATGCGGACTTTCGCGAACAGATCGGTTGTCCCGTCGTAGGTGTCTGCCGGCTCGGTGATGCCGATGCGGCTGGCGATCTGTCCCATTCCCGCCCGGTCATCGAGCCGCGCGGTCAGAAGATAGCTGACCATGCCGCGTTCGCGGTAATTGTGCGATGCCTGAAGAAGCAGCGTCGATTTGCCGGCGTTCATCGTCGAATAGTGGAAGTAGAGCTTGGCCATGCCGTCTCATATCCGGCCTTTGCCGGTTGCTTCAAGCCGCCTTGAAAGCCGGCAAAGGCCCATCCCCTGGCCCTCTCCGGGTTGCGCGAAGCAAATGTCCGGCTCGGGGCAGTAAGGCCCGAGCCGGACGATCACTTGTTACGGACCCTGTAAGAACTCGCAACTGACCGAAAGAAGGGCTCGCCGCGCATCTTCCGGAACACCCGGCCACGGCCCTCCCGCCAGGCCTGGGACGCGACGATCCCCCAATCAAACCGGCGGCGGGCCGCCGGAACCACTTACCCGTCCCGAACTCGGGGACGGATTAGAAATGACAAATCTGCCCGTCAGGATTAATGGGAAAGAGCGCGACGATTTCCCCCGCGGGCCTGGGCCGGCGGAAGACGACGAGGAGAATGATGTGACGAGCAGGTCCGGCACTTATCTGAAGAAGCACAGCGAAGCGCTCGTCAAGGATGTCGGGATCGAGGCCGCCGCGAAGCTCTGCGGCAAGTCGAAGGCCACCCTCGGGCGCTACTATTCGGACGACGACGACCATGCCGACCGGTTCATGCCGATCGACGTGGTGGCTGCGCTGGAGGGTGCGGCGCGGTTTCCGCATGTGACGGCGGCGCTGGCAGATCTGCGGGGGATCACGCTTTCCTACGATCAGGACCGCAGGAACGCCGGCTCGGGCGGGGTGAATTCAGATGTCGTCGTGCTGAGCCAGCGCTTTGCGATGTTGATGGGCGAATACAACCAGTCGATCGAGGACGGGATAATCTCGATCAACGAGGCCAAGCGCCTGTTGGCCGAGACCCTGGCGATCCAGAAGGTTCTGATCGAGATGAAGCTGCATCTGGAAGAGGAGTCGGGCTGACCGCTCCTCTTCCATAGCCGTTTCAGGCCGCCTGACGTCGCTTGGGGCGGCGCGAGGGGCGGCGTCTGGCCTGGCCTTCGGGCCGCTGCGGTAGGTGACCGCCATGCCCTCCGCGTCCCTGGCGGTTGCCCGCCTTGGTCTTGGCCGCCTTTGCCGCGGCATTGGCCTCGGCTGCGGCTGGCGCGGTGCCGCCGATGACGGGAATCGCAGCCTTCATGATCTTCTCGATCGCCTTGAGTTCACCGAATTCCGCGGGTGCGCAGAAGGCGACGGCGCGGCCTGACTTGCCGGCGCGGGCGGTGCGGCCGATGCGGTGGACGTAGTTCTCCGCGACGTTCGGCAGGTCGTAGTTGTAGACATGGCGCACATCGGGAATGTCGATGCCGCGCGCGGCGACATCGGTGGCCACCAGCACCTTCAGGTTGCCGTTGCGGAATGCCTGAAGGGTCCGTTCGCGCTGTCCCTGGCTCTTGTTGCCATGGATCGCTCCGACGCTGAAACCCCAGCCATCCAGCAATTTCATGAGCTTGTCCGAACCATGCTTGGTCCTGCCGAAGACCAGCGCCAGTTCGCCGGGATGCCTGGCAAGATAGTCTGACAGCAGTTTCGCCTTGTCGCCCTGGCTGGTGAAATGCACGCCCTGTTCGATCTTGTCGGCGACCTTGCCGGGGGGGGAGACCTGGACACGGACCGGGTTGGTCAGGTAAGTCGCTGAAATCTCTTCCATAAGTTTCGGCATGGTGGCCGAGAAGAGCATCGTCTGGCGCTTTGGCGGCAGGAGCCTTGCGATCTGGCGCAGCGCGTGAATGAAGCCGATGTCGAGCATCTGGTCGGCTTCGTCGAGAACGAGGTACTTTACTTCGTTCAGTTTCAATGCCTTGCGCTCAAGAAGGTCGATCAGGCGGCCCGGAGTTGCGACCAGGATGTCGATGCCGGAAGCCAGTCTTTGGCACTGCGCGCCGAGGCTGGCGCCGCCGACGACGCGGAAGGTGCGGATCGGCGTTTCCTTGGCATATTTCTGAATGTTATCAGTAATTTGAGTCGCAAGTTCGCGGGTCGGAGCGAGGATCAGCGCGCGGCAGGTCTTGGGGTCCGGGCGGCGGCCGATTTCCAGAAGCTTCGTCACGATCGGCAGGCCGAAGGCGGCGGTCTTGCCGGTGCCGGTCTGGGCAAGGCCCATGACGTCGCGGCCATCCAGTGCGGCCGGGATGGCGCGGGTCTGGATCGGGGTCGGTTCATTCAGGCCGATTGCGGCAAGATTGGCGACGACGCGGGGGTCGATGCCGAGTTCTTCAAAGTAATTCAATGTGTTATCCTAACGGTTCGGCCCTTTCACAAGGCCGGAATAAGTCGTTGCGCTGAGTCCTCTGGGGCTCAGCGCGGGCATGGCGGGGCGCGGTTCAACGCGAACCGCAGGACCCCTGGCGTGACATGGGAACCGGTATCCGGGCCTCTGCCCCCTCGATCGGGGAACGGCTGCTCACGCGGCAGCGGGCCATCGGACTTGGGGCACATGGGGCTTTTCGGCGGATAAGTCAAGCGTAGCCTTTCCGTAGGTTTCCTGTAGTTTTTCCGTAGCTACACGGCGTGCGCCCCATTTACCCGATGCGCGGAGACTTACCGGCCCGCTGGACCCCGCTTGCCGGGCGCCGGGCCGATCGGTATCTCTTCGCGCGACCGGCGGTGGAGAGATGTCATGCGGAGTCCTTGGGCCATAATCATCGCGGCGGCAGCCTCATGCCTGCCTGCCGCGTCGCGCGCGGACCCGGTGGAGTGCCAGGCCAACCTCAACGGTGTCGAGGTCGCGATCACCTACGACGGCGATGCGGAGGTCTATTCCTCGTTCCGCGAACGCCGGTTCACGCGCCGCAAGACCTGCCCCGGCGCCGCGGTCGTCGCCTACATGATGCCGGGTCTTTCCGAGGACGAACGCGCCATGTTCTGCGTCGTCTATGACCGGAAGGCCGAGGAGTACCGCACCGTCGCCGAGGGGCCGCGCGACGCCTATGGCCGCTGCAAGCAGCCCACGTCGCGGGCCTGCCGGATCGTCAACGCAACCAGGGAGGAGGCGCTGGAGATCGGCGCGACGGGCCTCGGTCTGGCCGGAACCGGGGTGAAGGCCGTGCGCAACAAGGCGGGCGCGCTGGTCCTGAGCGGCAAGGCGGGCGCGGTGGCGGGGTTCCTGAGCGAGGCCGGCGGCGCGGCTGCGGCGGCAGTCAGCGCGCCGGGGGTGCTGGCCGGGGCGGCAGTGAGTGTGGTCGTGGTTGGCGGGGCGGTGGTTGTCTGCGGGTGAGGGGGATTGCATCATATAAAGCGTTACGCTATATGTGACGTATGCGGCTAGTCCTTGATACCAATGTCGTTGTCGCGGGAACCCGCAGTCGGACCGGGGCGAGCAATCCGCTTTTGATCGCGGGGTTTCGCGGACGGTTCCGCTGGTGCTGCTCGGTGCCGCTCTTTTACGAGTATGAAGACGTGCTGAATCGGGCGGAGTTCCTGCTGGAGACGGGGATCACGCGGGAGGAGATCGCGGTATTCCTGACCGACCTCGCAGGCACGGTTGCGCCGGTCGATCTGCATTTCCTCTGGCGTCCGCAATTGCGCGATCCGGCGGACGAGATGGTGCTGGAAACGGCGGTCAATGCGCGGGCCGAGGTCATCGTCACGCACAATGCGCGGGATTTCGGGGCGGCGCCGGGCCGCTTCGGGATCGAGGTTCTGACCCCGGCGGAGATCTTACGGAGGCTCGGGAAATGAGTGTTCATGCAAAGGCGCGAGTTTCGCTGAACCTGCCGCAATCGCTGAAGGCGGCGGCGGAGGATTTCGCCGAGCGGGAGGGCGTGTCGCTGAACCAGTTCATCGCGCTCGCCTTGGCCGAGAAGGTCGGCGCGGCGCGGGCGGCGGATTACTTCACCGAACGCGGCAAGGGGGCGGATGCGGCGCGGGCCGTGGCGTGGCTGGAAGGGCGGGCGGGGTGAGGGCGACGGTGGGTGAACCCGCGCGGACGTGCGGAACCATCTACCCTACGGCTTGCTGATCGCACGACGACCGAATAAAGAACGTGAAAATTTAATTGGTACAAATAGGCAACTGTCAAAAGCCATAAATGGCTACTCGTTACGAAAAATCTCGCCAGGCAAAGGCGGCTTCCGCCGCCTTCGATTTGGGTGTTAGGATTTGGGAGTCGGTGCGGATTCGCCCGGCTTCTTGTCTTCCTTCGGCGCTTCTACGGCGCTCGTCACGTCTTTGGCCATCTTCGGGTCGGCAGACGTGGAGGGATTGTGCTTCGAATTGGATTGGTCGGACATGATAAATGCCTTTCATTGGGCAGCAATGATCTGCTGCTTGACTTGAACGTGGGGTGGTGTGGCGAAGCTTACAAGGCCAGATTTTTTATATATTTTTCAAATATTTAAAACTCGATGAGCGACCTCGGGTTAAGCGGCGGGGAACGTTGGACGAAAGCCGGAATGATGGGGGGAGCGAAGGGCAATAAAGAAGGATTGCGTTCATCAGACGTGAAAGCGTGGATCGAAAAGCATCATCCCGATATCAAGGTCATTTCAGTTCCTGCCACGCTTAGTCGCCAGATGGAAAATGGGTTTTTGGTCAGGGATGACCTTGGCCGATACAAGCTGTCATAGTAGCTCGGTGCCCGCGCAAGCGATTGATCTCAAGCGTCATCATCGACGCGTGAAACCATTTGCCTTGGCTGTCGCTTTGCCAAGGAGTTGCCGCTGCCCTCTGTTTCGCTTGAAATCTCTGCGTTCGGGCGGTGGTCAGGGTTGCCGGCTGCTTGGTGCACGCTCTCCCGGCCCGATCCTTGCGGATCGTGCGTTCGACGCTGACGACCTTCCATTGGAAGGTCGTCCGGGCGCGTCTCTCCCGGCCCTCCGCTTGCGCTCCGGGCGTTCGCGGTTTCAATCGGTCCACCGGACCGATTGATCCCGGATTGCATCCGGGACCGCCGCTCACCCCTGCAAGGTCCGCACCCCGATCCCCTCGCCCCTTGCCTTCATCGCCGCCACGGCTGCCACGCTCGCCGCCGCCGTGGTGAAATAGGGGATCTTGTCGTAGAGCGCGACGGCGCGGATCGAGCGGCTGTCCTCGATCGCCTGCTGCCCCTCGGTCGAGTTGAACAGAAGCGCCACCTCGCCGTTCTTGAGGCGATCGACGATGTGGAGCTTGCCCTCCTGCCGGCCCTCGTAGACCTTGTTGACGGTCTCGGACTCTATCCCGTTCTCGGCGAGGAAGGCGGCGGTGCCGCGGGTCGCCATGATGGTGAAGCCCATCCGGGCGAGGTCGCGGGCGGCCTCGGCCATCTCGGGCGTCTTGTCGGCATCCTTGATCGAGATGAAGACGAGGCCGGATTCGGGCAAGTTGGTGCCGGCGCCCATCTGGGCCTTGAGGAAGGCGAGGGGGAAGGTGCGGTCCCAGCCCATGACCTCCCCCGTCGAGCGCATCTCCGGCCCGAGGATCGTGTCGACGCCGGGGAAGCGGGCGAACGGCATGACGGCCTCTTTCACCGAGAACCACGGCATGATCGGGTCGGCCAGCGTCATCGGGTCGGCATAGGGCAGGTCGGTATCGGGGCCGACGCCCTTGGCATAGGGCGCGCGCATCGGGAAGTTGGCGAGCGGCTCGCCCGCCATAAGGCGCGCGGCGATGGAGGCGATGGCGCTGTCGGTGGCCTTGGCGACGAAGGGGACGGTGCGGGAGGCGCGGGGGTTGACCTCGAGCACGTAGATGTCGCCGTCCTTGATGGCGAACTGGACGTTCATCAGGCCCTTGACCTTCAAGGCGAGGGCCATCGCCCCGGTCTGGCGCTTCAGTTCCTCGACCGTTTCGGGCGTGAGCGAATGCGGCGGCAGGCAGCAGGCGCTGTCGCCGGAATGAACGCCGGCCTCCTCGATATGCTCCATGATGCCGGCGACGTGGACGTTGGTGCCGTCGGAAAGGGCGTCGACATCGACCTCGATGGCGCCGGAGAGGTAGCTGTCGAGCAGGACCGGGTTCTTGCCCGAGACGTCGACGGCGTGGGTGATGTAGCGCTTGAGGTGGTCCATGTCGCGCACGATCTCCATCGCGCGGCCGCCGAGGACGTAGGAGGGGCGGATGACGAGGGGGAAGCCGACCTTTTCGGCGATTTCAAGGGCTTGCGCGTCGGAGGAGGCGATGCCGTTGACCGGCTGCTTGAGGTTCAGTTGCTGGAGCAGCTTCTGGAACCGCTCGCGGTCCTCGGCGAGGTCGATGGCGTCGGGGGTGGTGCCGAGGATCGGGATGCCCTCGGCATGAAGCGCGTTGGCGAGTTTCAGCGGCGTCTGGCCGCCGAACTGGACGATGACGCCGTGGAGGGTGCCGTTCGACTGCTCGACGCGGAGGATTTCGAGGACGTGTTCGAGCGTCAGCGGCTCGAAGTAAAGCCTGTCCGAGGTGTCGTAATCGGTGCTGACCGTCTCGGGGTTGCAGTTGATCATGATCGTCTCGAAGCCGGCATCGGTCAGCGCGAAGCAGGCGTGGCAGCAGCAGTAGTCGAACTCGATCCCCTGGCCGATGCGGTTCGGGCCGCCGCCGAGGATGACGACCTTCTTCGCGGCGGTGGGCCGCGCCTCGCATTCCACGTCGCCCATCGCGGGGGCCTCGTAAGTGGAATACATGTAGGGCGTCTGGGCCTCGAACTCGGCGCCGCAGGTGTCGATGCGCTTGAAGACGGCGGTGACGCCGAGGCGATGGCGGGCGCGGCGGACCTGGCCTTCGTCGCGGCCGGTGAGCTTGGCGAGGCGGGCGTCGGTAAAGCCCATCATCTTGAGGCGGCGAAGGCCCTGTTCGGTGACGGGGAGGCCATTCTGGCGGATTTCGGCTTCCTGTTCGATTATCTCGCGAATCCGGGCGAGAAACCACGGATCGAAGGCGGTCGCATGTTGGATTTCGTCATCCGTGAGGCCGTGACGCATGGCCTGCGCGATGAGGCGGATGCGGTCGGGGGTCTGGCGCGAGAGGGCGGCGATCACCGCTGCGCGGGCGTCGGCGGTCAGTGACGCGCGCCCCGGCCCCTGAGCCGGGGCCTCCTCGTCGGCCGGGAGGTCCCGGGTCGAGCCCGGGACGGGTGTGCCCATGCCCGGAATTTCGATCTCATCAAAGCCGGTCAACCCGGTTTCCATCGAGGCCAGCGCCTTTTGCAACGATTCGTGGATCGTGCGGCCGATGGCCATCGCCTCGCCCACCGATTTCATTGCGGTGGTCAGTTCGGGCTTGGAGCCGGGGAACTTCTCGAAGGCGAAGCGCGGGATCTTGGTGACGACATAGTCGATGGTCGGCTCGAAGCTCGCCGGGGTCACCTTGGTGATGTCGTTGTCCAACTCGTCCAGCGTGTAGCCGACGGCGAGTTTCGCGGCGATCTTGGCGATCGGAAAGCCGGTCGCCTTGGAGGCAAGCGCCGAGGAGCGCGAGACGCGCGGGTTCATCTCGATCACCACCATGCGGCCGTCGGCGGGGTTGATCGCCCATTGCACGTTCGATCCGCCGGTTTCCACCCCGATCTCGCGCAGGACGGCGATCGAGCCGTTGCGCATGATCTGGTATTCCTTGTCGGTCAGCGTCAGCGCCGGGGCGACGGTGATCGAATCGCCGGTATGGACGCCCATCGGATCGACGTTCTCGATGGCGCAGACGATGATCGCGTTGTCGGCGCGGTCGCGCACCACCTCCATCTCGAACTCCTTCCAGCCGAGGAGTGACTCGTCGACAAGGATCTGCGCCATCGGCGACGCGTCGAGGCCGGAACGGCAGATGCGTTCGTAATCGTCGCGATTGTAGGCGACGCCGCCGCCTGTCCCGCCGAGGGTGAAGGCGGGGCGGATGATCGCGGGCAGGCCGACATATTCGATGGCGTCCAGCGCCGCCGCAACACCGGCCTTGATGTCATACTTTCCGTTGGGCAGCTTCGGCGCGGCGATGATCGTGGCTTTCGGGTTCTCGATCCCGATCCGGTCCATCGCCTCGCGGAAGAGCTTGCGATCCTCCGCCATTTCAATGGCCTGGCGGTTGGCGCCGATCAGTTCGACATTGAACTTGTCGAGAACCCCCATATCGGCGAGCGCGAGCGAGGTGTTGAGGCCCGTCTGCCCGCCCATCGTCGGCAGAAGCGCGTCGGGGCGTTCCTTTTCGATGATCTTGGCGACGATTTCGGGAGTGATCGGCTCGATATAGGTGGCGTCCGCCATGCCCGGATCGGTCATGATCGTCGCGGGATTGGAGTTGACGAGGATGACCCGGTAGCCTTCCTCGCGCAGGGCCTTGCAGGCCTGGGCGCCGGAATAGTCGAATTCGCAGGCCTGTCCGATGACGATGGGCCCCGCGCCGATGATCATGATCGAGGTGATATCGGTTCTCTTCGGCATCGTCCGGACCCCTTTGCGCAAATTGAACGGGGTTATAGTGAAGCGCGTCCGGGGCGCAAGAGCGGAAGGGGCGCGGTCAGGTCGGCTTCGGTCCCCGACGGGCGAGATGGATGATTGCGAAGAGGACACAGAGCCAGACGGCGGTCGCCGCCCAGATGTAATTCGCGACCGGCCAGGGAAGGGCGCCGATCCGGGCCACTAGTGCTTCGGCCGAGACGAAGCCGACGGCGACTCCGAGCGGCAGAGCGGCCCGAGGCGGCAGGCGCATCAGGAGGCCGGGCAGGAGCAGGAGCGGCATGAGATAGTAATGAGCCCATCCGAGCGGCCCGAAGAGCGGGATGACAACCGAGAGCGCAAGCAGCAGGAGCCCGCGCGCCTTTTCACGCGGCCAGCGCCGCGCGAGCACGACCAGAAGCACCATGAAGCCCAGTGCGGCCAGGGTGATCGCCGGAGAGATGCCTGCTGGAACGTCGCGGAAGATGACCGTGGGGGCCCTGCCGTCGAACGACTCGGCAAATCCGAGTGCCGCCGCTAGCGACAGGATCGCTGGCAGGAGCGAGACGTTCACGGCGGAAAGCAGGGCCGAGCCTTTGAGGGCAGAGAGTGCGTGCAGGAAGGTCAGATGCAGTTCTGGCCCCGCAAGGACAAGGCTGAGCGCCGCGAGAAGCGCGCCTGACAGTGTAAAGGCGAGAAGCGCCCGGGGCTGACGCTCGATGAGGAAGATCAGCGCGAATGCGGCAGGAGTGAGCTTGATTGCCGCCGCGAGGGCCAGAATTGCGCCGGAGGTTGCGGGTTTGCCCGCCGCCATCCTTTCGAAACTGAGCAGGATGAGGAAGATCACCGCAATAGAGGGTTGATTGAGGTCAAGTGCGACATAGGACTGAACCGAGAACTGAAGGATCGCCAGACCAATCAGCGTCCAGAGCCAGAGCGGCATTCGCGCGGGCTGGAACAGTCGCGCCGCCAGAAGGACGGAGGCCGCCATCAGGGGCGCCTGAAGCGCCATCACGAGATCGGCGAATCCCTGTGCGTCGATGACAGAGGTCAGGGGCGCGACGAGCACCGCCCAGAGCGGCGGATAGACATAGGGAAAGCTGACGGCTTCGGGTCCGCCGAGCGCGTCGATGATGGGCCCCCAGCTTGCGGATGGGCCGCCGAAGAAGCCGGGCGGCGCGGCATAGATCAGTTCGGCCTGCCCCTCCTGCCAGAGAAGCCCTGCAATGTAGATGGCGGAGAGATCCGGTGGCCAACGGCCTTGAAAGCTGACGGCCGTCACCGTCGCCCAGGCGGCGAGCAGAGCGGCGGAGAGCCATATCTGCCGCTCATCTCGCACGGGCGCCGTCATGGCCGGTCGGTCGGGTCTTGCGCAGGCATGCGGAGCGCGATCCGTAGGAAAAGTGCGGCGAGGGCCGCCATGATCAGCGTCCCGAGCGTCTGGACGATGTAGAAATGATCTGTCAGCGCCAGGTCGCCCAAGGGAATCCATGCCAGCAAGAACGGCGAGAGCAGCGCCGCCGAGATGCTGATAACGACGATGCCCCGAAATGCGCCGATGCGGTCGATCAGCATCGGTAGGAAGACGAGCGGGGCGATGTAGTAGTAGGCCCATGCCAGCGGCCCGGTCAGCGCGATCAGCATGAGCGCGAAGGGCCAGATGGCGGCGGGAAGCGCCCGGCCCCCGCGACGCCGCGCCAGCATCCGGAAGCCGAGGATCAGCGCGCCGAGCGCCGCCGCCTGCACCGCGTTCGAGATCGCGTGAAAGAGCCGCGGTTCGGCCAGAAAATACCAGCCGGTCTTCGCCTCGCCGCTGGCGCCGGCCAAGGGCTGGGCGATAAGCCGGAGTTCATCGCGGTAAACGAGATGGGCGGCAGTGCTCTCCAGCGAATAGGTGAGCTTGGTGACGAGCGTGGTTGCGCTGACATCGCCAAGCACCGCAAGGAACGTGCGGTGAAGCGGCCAGCCCGCGAGCACGACCGACAGCGCGGCCAGCGCCGCGCCGATGACGAGAAAGACCGTCGCGGCCTGCCGTCTGCCCGCCGCCAGCCAGAGAATGGCGATGAAGGCGGGAAAAAGCTTGAGGCTTGCGGCGAAGGCGAGCGCCGTTCCAGCAACCCGGAAATGCCCCCGCTCGGCCCGCTCGACGGCAAGGACGGTGAGAAACGCGACCAGGATCTGCGGCTGGTTCTCGTAAAGTGCGATCGTGCCGATCATCGAGAAAGTCAGGAAGACGAAACCGGAGATCAGGTAAAGCGCTTGGTTCATCCTCGGCGCCGCGAGGCTGTGAGCGACGAGGAGCGAGCCGATGAGCATGGCCGGGTTCAGGAATGTAGCGATGCGGGCGACCACGTCGAAACTGGTGATCGACGTGAACTGCGCGGCGACCCAGGCCCAGAGCGGCGGGTAGACGAAGGGATAGACCGGTCCCTTGTAGCCGCTCGCCGTCAGACGGTCGATCCATTCGGCAGGCGGGCGCATTTCGTAGACACCAGTATGCGGCGGATAGACAAGGTCGAATTCTCCCGCCGCGAAGGCCTTGCCGGCCATCCAGCCGGCGCGGAAATCAGCGAAGATGCCGGCGTGGAAGACGATGTACGACAGCGCAATGAGCGCTGCGCAGAGAATGACCGTCGGCGCGCTGGTCCGGGCGCGCCAAGGCCGCGCGGTCTCATCTGCGCAGGGCGTGGTGGTCATGCCGGCAACTGTTTCCATTTCCATTCCAGTCCCTTGCCTCTTCATTCTGGCGTCATTGTGGCGGAAACGGTCAAAAAGCGCGGTGAGGGATTGAGGCGCGGCGCGGCCCGCCCTTGACTTCGCGCGTCAGCCAAGGTGTATCGGCGCGGATCATGACTTCGCCTCTTGAAAGGGGACGCCGATGCACGCCTATCGCAGCCATACCTGCGCCGAACTGAACAAGAGCCATGCCGGGGAAACCGTGCGGCTCGCGGGTTGGGTGCACCGGGTGCGCGACCATGGCGGGGTTCTCTTCATCGACCTGCGCGACCATTACGGCATGACCCAGGTGCTGGCCGACAGCGACAGCCCCGCCTTCGCGGCGATCGAACGGCTGAAGGCGGAAACGGTGATCCGCGTCGACGGACGTGTGAAGGCGCGCGATGGAAGCCTCGTGAACGACAAGATCCCGACCGGCGAGATCGAGGTCTACGTCACCGATCTGGAGGTGCTGGGCCCGGCCGAGGAACTACCCCTGCCGGTCTTCGGAGAACAGGATTATCCCGAAGAGACGCGGCTGGCCTACCGGTTCCTCGACCTTCGGCGCGAGCATCTGCACCGCAACATGATGCTGCGCGCGCGGGTCATCAAATCGATGCGCGACCGGATGTGGGCGGCGGGATTCACCGAGTTCCAGACCCCGATCATCACCGCCTCCTCTCCCGAAGGCGCGCGCGACTTTCTCGTGCCGTCGCGGCTTCATCCAGGCAAGTTCTACGCGCTGCCGCAGGCGCCGCAGCAGTTCAAGCAACTGATCATGGTCGCGGGCTTCGACCGCTACTTCCAGATCGCCCCCTGCTTCCGCGATGAGGATCCGCGCGCCGACCGCTCGCCCACCGATTTCTACCAGCTCGATGTGGAGATGAGTTTTGTCGAGCAGGAGGATGTTTTCGCAGCGATTCAGCCCGTGATCCAGGGCGTGTTCGAGGAGTTCGGCGGCGGTCACAAGGTTGATAGCGTCTGGCCGCGGATATCCTATGCGGACAGCGCGCTCTGGTACGGCACCGACAAGCCGGACCTGCGCAATCCGATCAAGATGCAGAAGGTCAGCGAGCATTTCGCCGGTTCGGGGTTCGCCATCTTCGCGAAGCTCCTGGAGAACGAGGGGACCGAGATCCGCGCGATCCCGGCGCCGGGCGGCGGCAGCCGCAAGTTCTGCGACCGGATGAATGCCTTTGCGCAACAGCAGGGGCTGCCGGGGATGGGGTATATCTTCTGGCGGGAGGCCGAGGACGGTTCTGGCCTTGAGGCCGCCGGACCCATCGCCAAGAACATCGGGCCGGAGCGGACCGAGGCGATCCGGCTGCAACTCGGCCTCGGCAAGGGCGACGCGGCCTTCTTCCTTGGCGGCCGGCCCGACCAGTTCGAGGCGGTCGCAGGGCGGGCGCGGACCGAGATCGGGCGCGAACTGGGGCTGATTGAGGAAAACGCCTTCCGCTTCGCCTGGATCGTCGATTTCCCGATGTACGAGAAGGACGACGAGGGGCGGATCGACTTTTCCCACAACCCGTTCTCGATGCCGCAGGGCGGCATGGAGGCGCTGATGGGCGATCCCCTGGCCGTGCTCGGCTACCAGTACGACCTCGCCTGCAACGGCTACGAGATCGTCTCGGGCGCGATCCGCAACCACAAGCCCGAGATCATGTTCAGGGCGTTCGAACTGGCGGGCTATGGCAGGGACGAGGTCGAAAAACGCTTCGGCGGCATGGTCAAGGCGTTCCGCTACGGCGCCCCCCCGCATGGCGGTTGTGCTGCCGGCATCGACCGGATCGTGATGCTGCTGGCCGACGAGCAGAACATCCGCGAGGTCATCATGTTCCCGATGAACCAGCGCGCCGAGGATCTGATGATGGGCGCGCCGTCGGAGCCGACGAACGAACAGTTGCGGGAACTCAGGCTGCGGGTCGTGCCGAAGGAGTGACGGAACCCGCGGCTCCGTCGTGCCGCAATTTCACCTTGGACCAAATACCTCCGCCGGAGGCACGGCCCGCAAGGGCCGTTCATGTCCGCGCGGTCAGTCCTCCAGATGGTCCTCGCGCTTCTCGGCGACGAGTTGCAGCTCCTTCTTCTTACGCTTGCGGAAGCGGTCGCCGAAATTCCTGGTCTCCTCCTCGGGGATCACCTTCCTAGCGCGGGTGAAGACCTCATTCTCCTCCTCGTCCATGTGGTGTTCGTAGTCGTGCCTGAGCTTGTTGAATTTGTTGAGCCAGCCCGATGAGGCCATGTCCATGCGGTTCAGTTCCTCCATCAGCTCGTCCATCTCGGCATGTTCGGTGACCGAGTGGCGGGCGGCGTCCTGGCCCCAGGTCTTGGACATGAGCTTGGAGTAAAAGGTCTCCTCCTCGGCGGCGGCGTGGGACTTCACGTCGCAGTAGAAGTCCCGCCAGGCGCTCTGGCGCTTGTCGCTGTTTCCGGATGTGTCGGCGATCCGTTTCAGCAGATCGCGGTGGTGCTGGTGGTCCGCCTTGATGGCGTCGTAGATGGATGTCATCGGTTTCTCCCTTGCAACCGGGGTTGTGGCGCTTCCGACGGGAAACGTGTCGGAGCGCCGGCTGGTTCCGGCGGGGAGGCGGCGGGCCCGCAAAAGACGAAACCGGACGCGATGGCGCCCGGTCCTGCGTTTCAGGTTCCGTGAGGGGTCGTTGTCAGAAGGCCGATGCGGCGGTCGCGGCAATCGAGAAGGTCAGCGACAGAACGCCGGCGCCGAAAACCGTCCAGTGAGCGACGCGGGTGAGCCTGTCGTTCAGAGCGATGCGGATGATGTTCCTGGCCATGTCGTTCCTTCCCCTTCCTTCGGGTCCATGGGCCAAATCTCGGCTCAGATTGCGGCAGGATTGCGGAAAGCTCGGGTCCGGGCCGGGGCATTTCCGGACCGTTTTCGCGACTGATCGCGGCTTGCGAACCGGGGGCTGCGCGCTAGGATGCGCCAGAGACGAGGGGGCAGGATGACCGCGCGCGATCTGAATGAAGAGCTCAAGGGCTGGACGCCGCCGCCCCGTCCGGACTGGATGGAAGAGACAGGCCGCTATGTCCGGCTTGAGCGGCTTGATCCCTCGCGGCACGCGGCCGATCTGTTCGTCGCCAACCGCGCCCGCGACTCGATCTGGGACTACCTGCCTTACGGACCCTTCGCCGAAGAGGCGGCCTATCGCGACTGGGTCGCGGAGATGGCGGCGAAGGACGATCCGCGCTTTTACGCGCTGATCGACCTGGAAACCGGTCGGGCGGGCGGAGTGGCGAGCTATCTTCGGATCGATCCCGCCGCAGGCTCGATCGAGGTCGGCCACATCAACCTCGCGCCGGTCTTGCAGCAGACCCGTGCGGCGACCGAGGCGATGTTCCTGATGATGGCCTGGGCGTTTCGCGCTGGTTATCGTCGCTACGAGTGGAAATGCAACGCGCTGAACGGCGGGTCGCGGCGGGCGGCGGAACGGCTTGGCCTGAGCTATGAGGGCATCTTCCGCCAGGCCACGGTGGTGAAGGGCCGCAATCGCGACACCGCCTGGTTCGCCGCGATCGACAGGGAATGGCCGCTGATCGAGGCGGCGTTCCAGCACTGGCTTGATCCCGCGAATTTTGACGGGGATGGCCGGCAGCAGGTCAGCCTTGCCGGTTTGACCCGCCCGGTGCTGGTCAGCACCGACCCCATGCGGCGGCCAGACCACTAGCCCGCCCCGGCTTCAGATGGACGCGCCCGTCGACAGGCGCTCCGCCACCAACGCGCTGACCCGGCCAAGCGGCGCCGCAAGAGCGCGGCCCGCGTCCTGGTCGCGCGCCAGCGCCTCTGCCGCAGCGCGCAGGGGATCGTCATGCGCCGACAATGCCACTCCTCTGAGAAACTGCGCGAGATAGTCGGCCTCCACCCCCTGCTGCAGCATGTCGGCGGCGTGGGCAAGATCATCGCGCAAGGCCAGGCGATCGGGGTTTATCCTGTCATCCTTGTCCGGGCGGTCGACCGGCCGGGGAATAGGCGACAGGGCGCCCAGGACCGCCCGCTGGAACGCCTGGAGGCTTTCGACCGGCTTCGGAAGGAACGCATCGGCCCCTGCGGCAAGCGCGCCCCGTCCGGCGGATGCATCGCCGCTGGTGGCCAGAAGTGCCGGCGCCGGCCCGCGCTGGCCCGCGATCTCGACGATGAGATCAAGTCCCGATCCGTCTGGCAGGCCAAGATCGACGACGACGACGCCCGGGCGATAGGCCTGAAGATGCCGACGCGCGGAGCGCAGGCAGTCAGCGCGCCTGAGCCGCGCGCCTGATCGGGCGCACATGAGCCGCAAGGCTTCGCATGTGAAGCGGCTGTCTTCGACCACCAGCACGGTCAGCCCCAGAAGCGGACGCTCAGGCGTAGGGGCGCGCAGGGCGAAGAAATCGGAAATGATGTCGGGCATCGTCGGCTCCTGTCGTCTCGCCGGTTTCTGGCCGGAGTAAGGCAGGGATTGGCTAACGGAGCGTAAATGCGTCTGCGGCCAAGCGCGCGCTTGCGGTGCCGGGGGCCGCACAGCATAAGGGGGCGAAACTGGAGGATGAGATGATCGGAAGGCTGAACCATGTCGCCATCGCGGTTCCCGACCTCGTGGCCGCCGCGGCACAGTATCGCGATACGCTGGGGGCCACGGTCGGGGCGCCGCAGGATGAGCCTGATCACGGCGTGACCGTGGTCTTCATCGAATTGCCAAACACCAAGATCGAGCTGCTGTATCCCCTCGGCGAAAACTCCCCGATCGCCGGGTTCCTCGAAAAGAACCCCTCGGGGGGCATCCATCACATCTGCTATGAGGTGGAGGATATCGTGGCGGCACGCGACCGGCTGACGGAGAGGGGCGCGCGGGTTCTGGGAACGGGCGAGCCTAAAATCGGTGCCCACGGCAAGCCGGTTCTGTTCCTGCACCCGAAGGACTTCAACGGTTGTCTGGTCGAACTGGAGCAAATCTGATGAATCTGACAGGTGGTATCGTACTGTTCGCGGTGATCTGGTTCCTGGTCTTTTTCGTCATGCTCCAGATAAGGCCGAAGACGCAGGAAGACGCCGGCGAGATCGTGCCGGGCACCCCGGCAAGCGCGCCCGCCGAAGTGCAGATCAAGCGCAAGGCGGTGGCGACGACCATGTTTGCTGTGATCATCTGGGCCGTCATCGCCAGCGTGATACTGTCGGGCGCGGTGACGTTGCACGACATCGACTGGTTCGGGCGGCTTGCGCCGGAAGCGGCGACCTCGGGTCAGTGATCCCGACTGAAGCGCGGGCCCTGGCCGAGCGTGGCGCGGAGGCGGCGAAGGGTGGCGGCTGCGGTGAGCAGGCCGGACCCGTCGATGTCGTTCGGCAAACGGCAAGCCCCGTCAGCGACGCGACGGACTTGCGTTCAGCCGGTGATAGAGATGGGTGAAGGTCGCCGCCCCGAGAACCGGCACGAAAAGATTCACGAGCGGTATGGACAGCGGCGCGGCCATGAGCATTCCGGCGACCCAGACTTGCCCCGGATGGCGGCGGCGCAGCGCGTCCGCTTCCTCCCGTCCGACGCGCCGCATTGCCGCCATCTGGAAATATTCGCGGCCAAGCAGATAGCCGTTCACCGCCCAGAACATCAGGGGCGCGAAAGGGCCGGTGAGGAAATAGAGGATGAGCGCAACCGCATTGACGGCGACGATCACGCCGAGAAAGCGCAGGCTGTCGCGGATCGTCTCGCCCAGCGGCAGGGACGGAGCAGGGGGCAGCGTAGGGTAGTGCCGGTCTTCCACGGCTTCCGCGACGCTGTCGAGGAAAAGACCGGTGAAAGCGGACGCGACCGGCACCATCAGGAAGACCGAAAGCCCGATCATCAGAAGAAGCGAACCCCAGCCGAGCAGGTTGTCGACCCATGTGACCTCGCCGATCCAGGGCAGGGTGAACGTGTCCGGCGTGAGCCATGCGATCGTCTGTGCGAAGGCTAGGTAGATCGCGGCGAGAAGGCCGAGCGAGAGCGCCGCACCGAGAATCAGAACCCGAAGAAAGCGCCGGTCAGGCAATTGTCCGAGAGCCTTCAGGAAATCGCCAAGGATCATTCGGCGACCCATTCCGTGATTGCATCGAGGTCGGGACGCGGGCGGTCGGGTGGGGTCGCCGCCTCGGTCCCGATATGTACAAGGCCCGCGACCCATTCGCCCTCGGCAAGGCCGAGCCCCTCGCGGCAGAATTCCGGGTCATGGACGTGCCAGCCGGTAAGCCAGCAGGCGCCCCAGCCCGAGGCGAGGGCAGCGTTCAGAAGGCCAAGACAGACCGCACCCGCCGAGAGCACCTGTTCGATCTCCGGCACCTTGTCGGTCGGGCGGGGAACATGGATGACCGCGACGGCCAGATCGGCGTCTGCGAATTGCAGAACGCCCTTCTCGATCCGGTCGGATTCCAGCCCCAGCCGCGGACCCAGCGCGCGGGCGAGCGTCGCCAGCCGGTCAAGCGCCCCCTTTCTCAGCACGATGAAACGCCAGGGTTCGAGCTTGCCGTGATCCGGAACCCGGGCGGCGGCGGTCAGGATCGGCAGAAGTTCGTCGCGCGACGGCACCGGCGGGCGAAGTATCTTGGCGGGGCGGGAGCGGCGGGTGAGAAGAAACTCCATCGCGGCGGGGTTCGGGTCAGGCATCGGGGCTCCTCTTCGGGTTTCGCCGCAAGATGTCGGGCAGGCGCCGGGCAGGGTCAAGGCTTGATGGCGGAAATCGCTGGCAAGGGGCCACGACCTGTGCCACTGGCAAGGACATGACCGATCTCAGCCATCTCGCCCGACCCGGCGCAGACATCATGGTGCGTGTGACGCCGAAAGCCTCGCGCAACGCCGTCGTGGTCGAGGGGGATGCGATCCGGGTCCATGTCACCGCGGTGCCCGAGGACGGCAAGGCGAATGAGGCGGTGCGAAAGCTTCTGGCCAAGGCGCTCGGCGTCGCCAAGACCCGACTTTTGCTGGTGCGGGGCGCGACGGCGCGCGACAAGACGTTCCGGATCGACGGCTGAAGGCGACCGCTAGTCTTTCGCCTTCAGCCGATAGACGCCTTCGGGCAGGTTGAGCGCCGCGGCAAGCTCGTTGACCTGCGCCATCGACAGCACGATCTTGACCACCTCGTCGCGTCGGGGATCGAATTGCTCGACCGTGACGCATTCGGAAAACGCCTGGATCGTCACATCCTCTTCCAGATGTGCTGCACCCTCGTCGACAAGGGTGATGACGGTGGCGTCGAAATCGTGCTCGATGCTGAACATGGGATGAGAGTAACGCGGTGCGTGAGCAGGCTCAATGCCGCATCGGCGGTGGGCCGCACGGCTCCGCGACACCAATGCTGAGGGCTTCCTTGCCGCGATGCGGCGCGCTATCGTTCGAGGGGATCAACGCCGGAGTGAAGATGAAGAAAAAACTGCTCGTGCTTGCGGTTCTGGCCCTTGCGGCCTGCGTCGAGGTGGCCCCGCCTGCACCCCGGCCCGCCGGACGCCCCCTGCCGGCCGCCGGACCGGTGCTTGCCCCCGCGGACGCGGCGCGCAACTTTGTCGCCGTCGTGGCGCGGATGGAACCGCTGGTCGAGCAGGAATGCCTGGCCCGCCGCGCCCGGACGAACTGCGATTTCCAGATCGTTGTCGACGATCGCCCCGACCAGCCGCCGAACGCCTACCAGACGCTCGATCCCTCGGGGCGGCCGATCATCGCCTTCACGCTGCCGCTGATCGCCGATGCGCGCAATCCCGATGAGCTTGCCTTCATCATGGGACATGAGGCCGGCCATCACATCGCCGCCCACATCCCGCGCCAGCAGCAGGAGGCGATGCTGGGCGCGACGATCCTTGGCGTCCTGACCGCCGCGACCGGCGGCAGCGAGAGCCAGGTCCAATCCGCCCAGAACATCGGTGGAACGCTCGGCGCACGGCGCTATGCGAAGGATTACGAGTTGGAAGCGGACCGGATCGGCACGATCCTCGCCTGGCGGGCGGGCTACGATCCCGAACTGGGCGCTGCCTATTTCAGCCGCATCCCCGATCCCGGCAACGCCTTCCTGGGCACTCATCCGCCGAATGCGAACCGGATCACGATCATCCGCCAGACCCTTGCCCGGCTGAAAAGGCGCGCTGCTCTGGCGCCTTGATCTGCATCAAGGCCCGGGGTTATGCTTCACCGCATCCTGACAGAGCGTTTGTCATGCCCGGATTGGGCGGGCAGTGGCCGTCACATGAAGGAGGCGACGATGGGGCGCATCGTGAAGATGAGCGGCAAGGGCAAGGGGCACGGTCCTGACCTGCCCTATTTCCTCACCGACGGCGAAACCCGCCGTCACGGCGTGGATATCGGCCGCGCGCTTCAATCGGGTTTTCTGACGCAGGACGACTTCCTCGCGGTGCTGGCCTATTGCCGCGCCTGCGAGGCGGGACCACGGCTCCGGTCAGAGCCGGGGCATGATCTCGGGGCGGCAGAGACGCCGGACTGGTGCGCGAACCGGGAGGTCCTGGAAGGCCTGCGCGGCATCGTCTGACGCCTGTGTCGCGCCAACCCGTCTTGTAAAGATGGAACCAGCCGGTGGACGGAGTGGCGGGCTGCGAAGGTCGCTTGGCATGGTCGCCTGTCACGGCCTGTGTCCTATCTGGACCACCAATACCGGAAGCCGCCCGGATCCGCGGCGAATTCCGATTCACCGCAGCCGCAAAAGGCTATAGTCTCCGCCCCCAAAAGCGGGGGACAGCATGCGCGCATTCATAGCCGGTGAAATCGGCCGGTTCATAAATACCTGCCGCTGGTCGCTGCAGGGCTGGCGGGCGGCATGGGCGTCGGAAAAGTCACTGAGGCAGTGGACCATCGTCAACCTCATCTCGATCGCGCTGGCCTTCGCGCTGGACCTGACGACGGGAGAGCGCGCGCTGATCCTGGCGCTGGGGCTTCTTGTGCTTGCCTCGGAGCTTTTCAATACCGCCATCGAGGAGATCGTCGACCTCGCCTCGCCCGAGTTGAACCCCAAAGCGGGCAAGGCCAAGGATTGCGGCTCAGCCGCCGTTGCGCTGACCGCGATCGCTGGCGGGGTGGCCTGGCTGGTGATCCTGATCGGCTGACGACGGGCCCATCTTCAACCGCCGAAAGGCGGTGTGCAGCCCGAGCAGCAGGAGCAGCGGGCCGGTCTGCAGACCGGTGGCCAACGCGAGCGCAGGGAAAAGCGCGGGGCCAAGCCAGAGAACCGACACCGCCAGCTTCTCGCCCGGCAGAAACCCCGTGCGGACGCCCTGCCGCGCGACGATAAGGGTGGCCGCCAGCGTCACCACCATGTCGTAGCGGAAGGCATAGGGCGGCACGAGAAGCGCCGCCATCAGGAGAACGGCAAGCGGCAGATCGCCCCCGGCGGTCGTCCTGCGCCACGCGCGCCAGACCGCCGCGACGGCCAGCGCCGCGGTCGCGCCCTGCGCGGCGACGGCGGCCCAGACCGGCGCTCCGACCATCAGCAGGGCGGCGTAGGCGGTGGGCATCTGCGCCAGAAGCGCCCGATCGCCGAGCGGTACCCGAAGCATCCGGGTGTTGGTCAGAAACCACTGCCACGCCTCGGGCCCGAGGATCAGCGTCGTGATCCCGGCCAGCGCCAGCATCGCGGCGAACGTGCGCCCGATCAGCCGCCAGTCCCCCGCTGCCGCAAGTGCCACCGGCACCAGAACCGCGATGTGGGGCTTGGCCATCAGGAGCGCGAAGAGCGCTGCCGCCAGCCAGCCGCGTCCATGTCCGCGCGCCAGAAATCCGCCGATGAGGATCGCCGCGAACCAGGCGCCGTTCTGGCCCTGGATCAGCGTGACCGCGATGACCGGCGCACCGAAGAGCGCGGCCCAGCCGATCAGCCCCGGCGCCGGCAAAAGACGGCGCGCGGCCAGCGCGAGCGCGGTCATGCCGCCCGCCGAGAAAAGCGCCCATGCTCCGGCAAAGGGCAGCGCCGCAAGCGGCAGGACAAGCATCAGGTAGACCGGTGGATAGTGCCATAGCAGAAGCCCCGGCCGCACCGCCACGCTGGCCTGAAGCGCGGCCATCCGGCCAAGATCATAGACGGCCGCCAGCCCGCCCTCCGCGTGAAGCCGCGCGGCGGTCCAGAAGGCGACGAAATCGTGACCAAGGGGAAACCGCCAGCGAAGCACTGGGTCCGACCAGATGATCGCGAATTCGGCCGCCATGGTGACGGGCAGCAGCATCAGCGCCACGATCAGGGCGCGCCGCCGCGTGAGCCATGCCTCGATACGCGCGAGCGGGCGCTGGCGCGGGTCAGCCCGGTCGGTCACGCGGGCACCGTTTCGCGGTTGGCCGCTATTCGCATTTCGGGCCGACCCGCCATGTGCCATCGGCCCTTTCATAGGAGTATTCGGACAGCGAATAGGCGCCTTCGCCGAAATACTCGGCGCAGATTTCCAGGAGCGATGCGAGGGTCTCGTCCGCCGGATCAAGAGCGTAGACCAGAAGGTCGCGGTTCGGCACGATGGCGACGATCCTGGCGCTGTCCTCCACCTGCCGCTCCCAGAACTCCGGCAGGGCGAGAAGCGTAGCCTCGTAGTTCCCGTCGAGCGAGACCATCGAGATGCCGGTGTCTTCGATGGCAATGACTTCGACCTCCGGCAGGCGCGCCACCATGTTCTCGAAGGCGCGGCGCTGAAGGGTCGGGGCGTCGATGCCGGCGGCATCCATGTCACCCGTGTTGATGTAGCTCATCGAGGTCGGGGTATCGAGAACATAGGTGATCTCGGCGTCGCCCATGAATTCGGTTGCGACAAGCGCGGGCCCGTCGCCGGTATGCTTGATCTGGGCAGCATAGTCCTTCGCGTTCAGTTTCGGCAGCACCGCATCAAGATCGAAGGTCATCTTTGCCGCAGCGGCCTGACCGTCCGGGCCGACGATGGCGGCAAGATAGCGGTCCACCGCCTCTTGCCGCGCATCGCCGGACGCCGCCTGTTGCAGGATGAGGTGCAGGTTGTCGGGATAGGAAGTCATCTCCTGCGTCCCGTCGCCGTCACGCACGACAACCTTCAGCGACTTCTCGGCCCAGTCGATATCGGCGGTCACGACGCCGTCGAGCGCGCGAGCGTGGTCCTGCATGACCTGCAATGTGTCGTCCACCGTCTGCGGGTAGGCGATTTCGGCCAGTGCGGCGGTCGGGGCGAGGATCAGGCAAACGGCAAGCAGCGGACGCGTCATGGCACGACTTTCAACCTTCCATGGGGCGAGGGATGGCCGGACCCCGTGCCGGGAAAGGTCGCATCCGTTCACCCCAGGGTCAAGCTGCCCGCGGCCGGTTCGGCGAGGCGCGCCCACAGGTCGTATTCGCCTGCCTCGTCAACCTCCACGGTCACGATATCACCTGGGGAGAGGGGCTCGAATCCCTCGTCGATGAAGAGGTTGCCGTCGATCTCGGGCGCGTCGGCCTTGGTCCGGCAGGTGGCGCCTTCGCCGTCCACCGCATCGACGATGACCTCGACCCTGGTGCCGACCTTCGCCGCCAGCTTCGCCTCGGAGATGACCTGCGCCTTGGCCATGAACCGTTCCCAGCGGTCCTGCTTGACCTCTTCCGGCACATGATCGGGCAGGGCGTTCGACCGCGCGCCGGCGACGTTTTCATATTTGAAGCAGCCCACCCGGTCGAGTTGCGCCTCGTCCAGCCAGTCGAGAAGCGTCTGGAATTCCTCCTCCGTCTCGCCCGGATAGCCGACGATGAAGGTCGAGCGCAGCGCGATTTCAGGGCAGATCGCACGCCATGCGGCGATCTCGTCCAGCGTCTTGGCCGCCGCCGCGGGGCGGGCCATGCGGCGCAGCGTTTCGGGATGGGCGTGCTGGAAAGGGATGTCGAGATAGGGCAGGATCAGCCCCTCGGCCATCAGCGGGATCAGGTCGCGGACATGCGGATAGGGATAGACGTAGTGGAGCCGCACCCATGCGCCGAGCGATCCGAGATCGCGAGCGAGGTCGGTGATATGGGCGCGGTGGCCGTGCCGCTCGGCATGTTTCAGGTCGAGCCCGTAGGCGGATGTGTCCTGCGAGATGACCAGCAGTTCTTTGACCCCCGCATCGACCAACCGCTCGGCCTCACGCAGGACCGCATGGGCGGGGCGCGAAACCAGTCGGCCGCGCATGTCGGGGATGATGCAGAACCTGCACTTGTGGTTGCAACCTTCGGAAATCTTGAGATAACTGTAGTGTCTTGGCGTCAGCTTCACGCCCGTAGCCGGCATCAGGTCGATGAACGGGTCGGGTGCCGGCGGCACCGCCGCATGCACCGCGTCGAGCACCTGTTCGTATTGCTGCGGCCCGGTCACCGCGAGAACCGAGGGATGTGCGCCGGTGATGTAATCGGGCTCGGCCCCGAGACAGCCGGTCACGATGACGCGCCCATTGGCGGAAAGCGCCTCGCCGATCGCCTCGAGGCTTTCGGCCTTGGCACTGTCGAGAAAGCCGCAGGTGTTGACGATGACCGCCTCGGCGCCCGCGTAGTCGGGGCTGATTGCGTAGCCCTCGGCGCGAAGCCGCGTGAGGATGCGTTCGCTGTCCACCAGTGCCTTTGGGCAGCCGAGCGACACCATGCCGATCCGCGGCTGGCCGGGACGGCTTTGGTCGGGGATGACCGATCGGGCGAGATCGGGGCGGAGGTTCGGCGGGTTCGTGGTCATCGCGGGGATATAACGCAGCGGCCCGCCCGCGAAAAGCACCCAGAGCGAAATCCGGAAAACCGGAACCGGAGCTTCAAGTTTTCAGAGCTGCCGCAGCGATGTTGCATGTCTCGGGTCCGAGTGGAAAGCGATCAGCCGCGCAGATGCGAGACCGTTCGTTGCAAGGCAAGTGCCGCCGCCTCTGCGTCGTAGTCCTGCGATCGGTCCGCCTCGGCCAACCAGTGCCCGGTGCCCGGATAGTCGTGTGCCGCGTACGAGCGACCGGCTCGCGTCAGAGCGCGCTCCATCCCCCGCCGCGCCGAGGCGCTCACCCAGGGATCGTTCTGCGCGAAATGCGCAAGATAGGAGGATGTGCTGGCGGCGAAGTTTCCTCCTCGTGCGGCGTAGTAGAGGACTGTGGATCGAATGGGCAGGCCGGGCTGCTGCGACAGCCAGACCGCCCAATGCCCGCCCATCGAGAAGCCCACGATGGCGACCTCGCGCGGGGCGGGCGCTTCGAACGCCAGAAGCGTCTCGATGTCGGCAATAAGCGATTTGTACATCGGGATCCGCCGGGGCAAGCGCCGCAACCGCCGCGCCCCTTCGATGTCGCTGGCGGTCTGTCCGCCAAAAAGATCGCTTGACCCGACTGTGAAGCCTTCGGCCGCGAGTTGTGCTGCGTAGTCGTGGAAAGATCGCGTCAGCCCCCACCAGGAATGGATGACAAGCACGCGCCCGATTGGCCGGCTGGTGCAGCAGAGGATGTCCATGGCAGCGCCCGATGTCCGGGTGACAGAACGGACGAAGCCTGCGGGCCAGATGCCAGCCTGTCAAGGGCGCGCTATTCCCTTAATCGCCACCCCGTGCGGAAGATGAACCAGATCACCGTGATGCAGAGCGCGAGGAACACTCCCACCGCCGCCAGCGACACGCCGACCGGCACGTCGGCGAGATCGAAGAACGACCAGCGGAAGCCCGAGATGAGGTAGAGCACCGGGTTGAGCCGCGCCACTCCTTCCCAGAAGGGCGGCAGCATCGAGGCCGAATAGAACGCCCCGCCGAGAAAGACGAGGGGCGTGATGACCATGAGCGGAATGATCTGCAACTGCTCGAAACTCTTGGCCCATATGCCGATGATGAACCCAAGCAGCGAAAAGCTCACCGTGGTCAGGATCAGGAACCCCGCCATCCAGAACGGATGCGCGATATGGAGGTCGACGAAGAAGAACGATGTGGCAAGGATCACCAGCGCGATCAGAATCGCCTTGGTCGCCGCCGCACCGACATAGCCGATGACGATCTCGATGAACGAGGCCGGGGCGGTCAGAAGCTCATAGATCGTGCCGATGAACTTCGGAAAATAGATGCCGAACGAGGCGTTCGAGACCGATTGCTGCAGCACCGTCAGCATGATCAGCCCCGGAACGATGAAGGCGCCGTAAGCGACGCCTTCGACCGCCTGGATACGTCCGCCGATCGCAGCGCCGAAGACGACGAAATAGAGCACGGTCGAGATCACCGGCGAGGCGAGGGATTGCCAGATGGTGCGGAAGAAGCGCGCCATCTCGAACCGGTAGATTGCCGCGGTCGCGCGCCAGTTCATGCGTTGTCCTCCACAAGTCGCAGAAACACCTCTTCGAGCGAGGATTGTTCCGTCGAAAGATCCCGCACGGCGATGCCGGATGCGGCAAAATCGGCAAGGATGCGGGCGATGCCGGTACGCTCGGCCCGGGTATCGTAATCGTAGCTGACGCGAAGCCCGTCGTCGGAAAGTGTGACCTCGTGGCGCCTGAGCACGTCGGGCAACTCCGCAAGCGCTTCGGACAGTTCCACCGTAAGGCGCTTTCGCCCGAATTCGTTCAGGAGCCGCGCCTTGTCCTCGACGAGAAGGAGCTTTCCCTTGTCGATGACGCCGACGCGGTCGGCCATTTCTTCGGCCTCGGCGAGGTAGTGGGTCGTCAGGATGATGGTCACGCCGTTTTCGCGCAACTCGCGCACGACCTGCCACATCTCGCGGCGCAGGTTCACGTCGACGCCGGCGGTCGGTTCGTCAAGGAAAAGCACCCTCGGTTCATGCGCCAGCGCCTTGGCGATCAGCACCCGGCGCTTCATGCCGCCGGAAAGTTCGGTGTTGCGCGCATCGCGCTTGTCCCAGAGCGTCAGGTCGCGCAGCATCTTTTCCAGATATGCGTCATCGGCGGGCTTGCCGAACAACCCGCGCGAGAAGCGCACGGTGTTCATCACCGTCTCGAACGGCTCGATGCTGATTTCCTGCGGCACCAGCCCGATCAGTGTCCGCGCGGCGCGATATTCGCTCCGGATGTCATGGCCGCCGACACGCACGGTGCCGCCGGTTGGCGTGACAAGGCCGCAGACGATCGAGATGAGCGTCGTCTTGCCCGCGCCGTTCGGTCCGAGCAGCGCGAGGATCTCGCCCTCGCGGATGTCGAGCGTGACGTCCGACAGGGCGGATGTGCCGGTTGCATAGGTTTTTGAGAGGTCCTTGACCTCGATGATAGCGGCCATGATGGCCCTCCTGTTCGCCTGCGGCGCGGAGGTTACCCCAAGGTTCGGGAATGTGGAAGGCGCGGTTGCGGGACGGGCAGGTGGACGCAAAGACGACCATCTTCATGCGCAATGCGCGACGCGGAGCGTGTGGCGCAGATTGCGATGGATTTCGCCCCGAGCTAGGCTTTGCCGAAAGCAGGAGCCGCGCCGATGATGTCCGAAGAGCGTCTGAGGGAGATTTATGGCCCGCCCAGCCCCCGCGCGGCGGCAAAGGTCATTCGCAAGCTCGACCAGCACTGCCGCGATTTCATCTCATCCGCGCCATTCCTGGTCCTCGCGACAAGCGATGGCGACAACCTCGATGTCTCACCCAAGGGCGATCCCGTGGGCTTTGTCCGCATCGAGGATGACCGCCATCTGCTGATCCCCGATCGACCCGGGAACAACCGCATCGACGGGATGCTGAACCTCCTGCGCAGCCCCAAGATCGCGCTGATCTTCATGATCCCCACCGTTGCCGAAACCCTGCGCGTCAATGGCAGCGCGTCGATCCATGACGATCCGGAGCTTTGCCAAGGCTTTGCAGTCAACGGCCGTGCGCCGAAAACGGTCCTGCGGATCGCGGTCGAAGAGGTGTTCAGCCATTGCGGAAAGGCATCGCTCAGGGCAGGACTCTGGAAACCCGAAACCTGGCCCGCTGAGCGCCCCGTCGCCACGTTGAACGAGATCGTGCGCGACCACGCGGGAATCGCCGTCGACTCGATCGAGCAGAGTGCGGTCGATGATCTCTATCGCCGGACGCTTTATTGATGCGGGCTGCCTGACGGAGTTACTCCGGTCAGACGGCGCGGAACAAAAAAGGCCCCGATCTCTCCGGGGCCTTTCCCACCGGTCTGACGAGCCTCACCGCCGCCGGTCGCGGCGCGACGACATCGGCTGGAACGCCACGCCGACATGGGCCTCGCAATAGGGTTTGCCCTGTTGCGTGGCGAGGCCGCAGAACCAGAAATCGTCGGTCGCCGGATCTCCGATCGGCCATTTGCAGGTCCGCTCGGTCAGCTCCATCAGCGTCAGCTTGCGCGCCTTCTTCTCGATCTCGCGGACCGAGGCGAGCGCTTCGGGGCTGATTTCCCCGGCGGAGGGCTGCGGCGGCAGGGGCTGGCCGGCCGGAATGATCTGCTTGCGCAACGGCTGCCCGGACTGCGGCGCTTCGGTTTGCGGCGCGGCGCCGGGCTTGGCCTCGGCGCGTGGCGAAAGGGCCGGCTTCGTCGCCGTCTTGGCCTCGGTCTTCGCCGCGGGTTCGGCCTTGGGCTTGGCCGGTTCGGGCGCGCCGCCCGCGCGGTTCGACAGGCCAAGCCGATGCACCTTGCCGATCACCGCGTTGCGCGTCACGCCACCCAGCTCCTTGGCGATCTGGCTCGCCGACTGGCCCTCGGTCCACATCTTCTTCAACGTCTCGACGCGCTCGTCGGTCCAGGACATCGCTGATCCTCGGCTGGGGGACCGCGCCGCAGCGGCCCTTGTCGGGCGATACGCGGCGCAGGTCCGGAATTCGGTTGGCCCCATTCTAGACGGGACGCACCGAGATACAAGCGGCGCGGGCCGAGCGCAAGTCTCCGTCCGGGATTCTTCGCGCGTGCTCGCCACGGCGCGCGACGACGCGCGGCCGTGCGCATTGTTGACATGGCGTGTCCCCTGAGGCACCCCTTGGCCTTCCCATTCGGAGCCCCGCAATGATCCCGACCGTCCTTCCCACCTACAACCGTGCCCCGCTTTCCTTCGTGAAGGGCGAAGGTTCCTGGCTGATCGCCGCGGACGGGACCCGCTATCTCGACCTCGGCGCCGGGATCGCCGTCAACGCGCTCGGCCACGCCCATCCCGACCTGGTGGCGGCGCTCACCGAGCAGGCGGGCCGGCTCTGGCATGTCTCGAACCTCTACGAGGTGACCGAGCAGCAAAGACTCGCCGATCTGCTGGTCGCCAACACCTTTGCCGACACCGTCTTCGTTACCAATTCCGGCACCGAGACGGCGGAACTGGCGATCAAGATGGCGCGCAAGTACTGGCACGACAAGGGCCAGCCCGAGCGGATCACGATCCTGACGTTCGAGGGGGCCTTCCACGGCCGCTCCACCGGGGCGATCGCCGCCGCCGGGTCGGAGAAGATGGTCAAGGGCTTCGGCCCGCTGATGCCGGGGTTCCGGCATCTGCCCTGGGGCGACATGGCCGCACTCGAGGCGACGGCCGACGGCACGACCGCCGCGGTCATGGTCGAACCGATCCAGGGCGAGGGCGGCATAAGGCCGTTGTCCGACGCCGACCTGAAGACCATCCGCCGGATCTGCGACGAGACCGGAGCACTGCTGATCCTTGACGAGGTGCAATGCGGCATGGGCCGCACCGGCCGGCTTTTCGCCCATGAATGGGCGGGGATCGCGCCCGACATCATGATGGTCGCCAAAGGTATCGGCGGCGGCTTCCCGCTCGGCGCGGTGCTCGCCACCGAAGACGCGGCCTCGGGCATGACGGCGGGCAGTCACGGATCGACCTACGGCGGCAATCCCCTGGCCTGCGCGGTCGGCGCCAGGGTGGTCGAGATCATCAGCGATCCCGCCTTCCTCGCCGCCGTCAACCGCAAGGCCGGCCTCTTCCGCCAGAAACTCGAAGGGCTGGTCGATGCCCATCCCGATGTCTTCGCCGGCGTGCGCGGTCAGGGGCTGATGCTGGGTCTGATCTGCAAGCTGCCGCCCGCCGACTTCGTCAAGGCAGGCTATGCCCAGCACGTCCTCACCATCCCTGCCGCCGACAACGCGCTGCGGCTCCTGCCGCCGCTGACGATCACCGACGAGGAGATGGCCGAGGCGGTCCGACGCCTCGACGCCGCCGCTTCGGCGCTGGAACAGGCGCCCACATCTTCTTCCGTTTGACAATACTCCCGGGGGTCCGGGGGCGGGAAGCCCCCGGCCGGCCGGCGAAAAGGGACAACGACATGAATCACTTCCTCGATATCCACAAGACCGGCGAAGCCGAACTCAGGGCCATGATCGACCAGGCGCGGGCGATGAAGGACGCGCGCAACAACCGTCCCAAGGGGATGCACGACGACGAAACCCCGCTTGCCGGGCGGATGATCGCGCTGATCTTCGAAAAGCCCTCGACCCGGACGCGCGTCTCCTTCGATGTCGGCGCCCGCCAGATGGGGGCCGAGACGATGGTGTTGTCGGGCAAGGAAATGCAGCTTGGCCACGGCGAGTCGATCGCCGACACCGCGCGGGTCCTGTCGCGCTATGTCGACCTGATCATGCTCCGGACTTTCGAGGAGGCGACGCTTCTGGAAATGGCCGAACACGCGACGGTGCCGGTCATCAACGGGCTGACGGATGCGAGCCATCCCTGCCAGATCATGGCCGACATCGTCACCTACGAGGAGCATCGCGGCAACATCGCCGGGCGCAAGTTCGTGTGGTCCGGCGACGGCAACAACGTCTGTTCGAGCTGGCTGCACGCGGCCGGACAATTCGGCTTCGACCTGACCTTCACCGGGCCCGAGACGCTCGATCCCGACCCCAAGGCGGTCGAGTTCGCCCGGTCGAAGGGCAGCAGGGTCGACATCGTGCGCGATCCCTTGCGTGCCGCCGAGGGGGCGGATGCCGTCGTCACCGACACCTGGGTCTCGATGCACGACCCCGAAAGCGCGCGGGAACGGCGCCACAACCAGCTTCGCCCCTATCAGGTGAACGGTGAGATGATGCGCCACGGGAAGCCGGACGCGCTTTTCATGCACTGCCTGCCCGCGCATCGCAACGAAGAGGCGACGAGCGAGGTCATGGACGGGCCGCAATCGGTGATCTTCGACGAAAGCGAGAACCGGCTCCATGCGCAGAAGGCGATTCTGCGCTGGTGCCTCGGCGCCTGAAGTCGGCCCACTCAGCCGCCGCGCGGCTTGGCCCGCAGCGTCGGTTCGGCGGCGGTCGGATCCTCGGGCCAGGGGTGCTTGGGGTATTGCCCGCGCATGTCCTTGCGCACATCGGCATAGGAGTTCGCCCAGAATCCCGGCAGGTCGAGCGTCGTCTGCACCGGCCTTTGCGCAGGCGACAGCAGCGTGAGACGAAGGGGCAGGCGTCTCGGCCCGATGGTCGGATGTTCGGTCACGCCGAACACCTCCTGCAGCCGCAGCGCCACCGAAGGGTGATCGCCCTCGTAGTCGATGGGGACCTCGCGGCCGAGCGGCGTCCTGTATCGCGCGGGCGCCAGCCGGTCGAGCATCTGCTGCTGTTCCCAGCTCAGAAGGCCGCGCAGGGCATCGGTCAGGTCGAGCGCCCGCAGCTCGGCCTCGGTCCGGCGGCCCCGAAGATGCGGCAGAAGCCAGTCGCCGGCCAGAAGTGCCGCGTCGTCGACCTCGGGCATGTCCGCCCCTTCGCGGGCCAGAAGTGCTATCCGGGCGCGCAGGCGCCGGGCCGGTTCCGACCACGGCAACCCGATCTGTCGCAGCCCGTCGAGGGCCGCCATCGCCAGCGCCTCTGGCGGCGCGTCGGGCCAGTGGCGATCGTCGAGGACGAGCGCGCCCAACCGCTCCTGCCTTCGCGCGACCACCCGGCCATCGCGGCGCGACCATTCGGCGACATCGTGCCAGCGGATGCGGTCGGCGAACAGCCGGCGCAGCGCGGCCTCGCCGATTCGGATACCCTGACGCAGCCTGGCCTCGCGCGGGTCGCCGTCGAGGTCCGTGGCCACGATCAGCCGCGTGCCCGCCAAGGGATCGTCCGCGGCGATCACCGCGCCCTTGCCACCCGAAAGCAGATAGCGCGTCGGGTCGCCGCTGCGGCCAAGGCCGATGCGGTCGGGGTAGGCGAGCGCGGCCATGTCGGCCGCCCCGAGGCGGTCCGCCACCGGCTCCGACAGGCGCGCCAGCCGCCTCGCCTCGGCCCGAATGCGTTCGACGGCGCCGCGGTCGACGCGGTGGGGGTGTTCGGCCTCGTAACCCTTCGGATCGCGGATCGCTGCCAGCCGCAGCGACAGGTCGGCAGGCGCGCCGCGCAGGGGATCGCGCTCGGCCATCAGGGCGGCAAGGCTCGCAGCCTCCGGCCCCGCCGTCACCAGCATATGACCCAGCCGCGGATGAAGCGGCAGTGCGGTAAGCGCACGGCCATGCGCGGTGATGCGGCCATCGTGATCGAGCGCGCCAAGCCCGGCAAGAAGCGCCCGCGCCTCGGCGAGCGCCGGGGCGGGCGGCGTCGTGAGAAAGGCGAGGTCCGTCCCATCCGATCCCCAGAGCGCCAGTTCCAGCGCCAGTCCGGCAAGATCGGCGGTGGCGATCTCGGGCGGCGGGAAGGGCGCAAGCCCACCTTCCTCACCCTTGGTCCACAGCCGGTAGCAGACACCTTCAGCCACCCGCCCCGCGCGGCCGCGCCGTTGTTCGGCCTCCGCCTTCGTCACCCGCTCGGTGATCAGCCGCGTCATGCCCGAGGCGGGATCGAACCGCGCCCGCCGCGCCTTCCCGCCATCGACCACCACCCGGATATCCTCGATCGTCAGCGACGTCTCGGCGATCGAGGTCGCCAGCACGATCTTGCGCCCGGTTCGCGCCGGGGCGATGGCGGCGCGCTGGGCGGCGAAATCCATCGCTCCGAAGAGCGGCCGGACGGCACAATCGGCGGGCAGGCGGCCGGAGAGCAGGCCTTCGACCCGCCGGATCTCGCCCTCGCCGGGCAGGAAGACCAGAAGGCCGCCCTCGGTCTTTTCGACGGTCTGGACGACCAACCCGGCGACGGCAGCGTCGAAGCGCATCCCGGATGCCACGGGCCGCGCGAGCCAGCGGGTCTCGACCGGATAGGCACGCCCCGCCGAGACGATCATCGGCGCATCGTCCAGCATCGCCGCGACCGGATCGGCATCGAGCGTGGCCGACATGACGAGGATGCCAAGATCGGGGCGCAGCGCCTGCCGTGCCTCCCATGCCAGCGCGAGACCGAGATCGGCGTTGAGTGATCGTTCGTGAAATTCGTCGAATATCAAAAGGCTTATGCCGGAAAGCTCAGGATCTGCCTGAAGTATGCGCGTCAGGATGCCTTCGGTCACGACCTCTATCCGGGTCGCCTTCGACAGCTTCGCCTCGCCTCTCATGCGGTAGCCCACGGTCTGCCCCGCGGTCTCGCCCAGCGTCGCCGCCATGCGCTCGGCGGCGTTGCGGGCCGCGAGCCTGCGCGGCTCCAGCACCACGATCCGTCCCCTCGCCAGTCCGGCATCCAGCAGCGCCAGCGGCACACGCGTGGTCTTGCCTGCGCCGGGTGGCGCCTGCAGCACGGCACGGCCGTGGCCCTTGAGGGCCGCGATCAGGGCGGGAATGGCCGCGTCTATCGGAAGGGGATCACGCACAGCGGCCTTATCGCCGTTTCAGCGCGCCTTTTCCATAGATGGTGTCCATCGATATCTCCATCACCCGCATCATTCCGTCGCCTGCGGGGGCGAGTATCATGGTGAAGGGAAACCGCTGCTTTTCCGCCATCTCCTTGTCGGAGAACCCCTCAAGCCGCCGGTACTCGCCAGCGCAGGTCAGCCCGTCGGCGGATTTCCTCGGCTTGTTCAGCTTGACCTGGCTGCGGCGCTTGCCGTCGAACATCGTAAGTTTCAGATCGCATGCATGGTCGGCCGGAACATCGCGCAGCGCAGCATAGAGGGCCGTGAGCGGATCGACGGTGCCGCCCTGGGCGGCTGGGTCGACGTCCTGCTTGCGGGGCTTTCGCGGGGGCGAATATTTCTTCACCTGCGGCACCCCGCCGACATATTGCATCACCGATTGCGACTGGCGCTTGCCGGTGTCGGCATCCTCTTCGTAGCGGGACGGCACGAAGGCGTCGCCGTCGATCAGGCCAGAGGCGCGGGCGTCGTAGCGCACCTTCTTTACCAGCGCGACGAGTCCGCCGCTTTTCAGCACGCCGATTGCAGCATAGCTCGACCCGTTCGAGGCGCCCGACAGCGACAATGTCCCGGCGTTGATCCCCTTCAGTTGGAGGTCGAAAACCGCGACGTCCTTCTGATCGCCCACGGCCGGAAGGGCAGCCATCGCGGCGCAGAATGCGACCGCTGCAAGCGGGCGTGAGAAGATCGTCATGGCACTGCTCGCGCTTTTCTTGTCCGTTGTGCTGGACATCGGTTGCCCCAAGGAGGCAAGAGAATCCTGAAAAGGTCAAATCACATGCCTGTTGGCTGTGCGAGAGGTTGCCGGTTGCGAAACATGGAGTTGAACGACCTTGCCGAGCGGGTGGCCGAAGGCGACCGCCGCGCGCTGGCCCGCGCGATCACGCTGGTGGAAAGCGGCCGGACGGACCACCGCGCCGACGCGGCGCGTCTGCTTGAACGGCTCGGAACCTCGCGCCAGGCGCTTCGGATCGGGCTGTCTGGCACGCCCGGCGTCGGCAAGTCGAGCTTCATCGAGACTTTCGGGCGGATGCTCACCGGGCAGGGCAAACGTGTCGCGGTTCTGGCGGTCGATCCGTCCTCGGCTCGTTCCGGCGGCTCCATCCTTGGCGACAAGACGCGGATGGAGCGGCTGGCGCGCGATCCGGACGCCTTCATCCGGCCTTCACCCAGCCAGACCCATCTCGGCGGCGTCGCGCGGCGCACACGCGAGGCCGTGGCCTTGTGCGAGGCGGCGGGTTTCGACGTGGTGCTGATCGAAACCGTGGGCGTCGGCCAGTCCGAGACACTGGTGGCCGAGATGGTCGATCTCTTCGTGCTTCTCCTCGCGCCCGCCGGTGGGGATGAACTGCAAGGCGTCAAGCGCGGCATCATGGAGATGGCCGATCTGATCCTCGTGAACAAGGCCGATGGCGACCTGAAGAAGGCCGCGACCCGCACCTGCGCCGACTATGCAGGGGCGTTGAGACTTTTGCGCAAGCGTCCGCAAGACCCCGACGGCTACCCGCGCGCCATGTGCGTTTCGGCGCAGGAAGAAAAGGGGTTGGCCGAGGCCTGGGCGGCAATGGAGGAACTGATCGGCTGGCGCCGCGCGGAGGGGCACTTCGAGACCCGCCGCGCCGGACAGGCGCGCCACTGGTTCGAAGAGGAAGTGCGCGACGGGCTTTTGGCGCGGCTCGCGACCCCCGAGGCCCGCGCGCGGCTTGCCGCGCTTGGCGATGAAGTCGCGACGGGCGATCTTGCGCCCGGTGCCGCCGCGGAGGTCTTCCTCGGCGAGCTCGGCCGGTGATGAGCGATCCGAAGCCCGACGCGCTCTTTGCCGGGGCGAGTCTCAGGGCGAGTCTGTTTCGCCCCAACGACGCCGTTGACAGGCTGCTTGTGACGTTCCGGCCGATGACCGATGCCGCCGGCCGTTTCGAGGCGCCGCGCCCGGTGAAGCGCTTTCTGGCGCGCGGCTGGTCGCATCTCTACCTGCAGTCGTTCCGCAACGACTGGTATGTGAACGCCGATACTGCTCCGCTGTCGGCTCAGCTTTCCGCGCTCGCCGCCGGATTTGCCTACCGCGCCGCGATCGGGTTCTCGATGGGCGGCTATGCAGCGCTCAGGCTCTCGGAGGCGCTTCGGCTCGACCATGTCATCGCCGTCTCGCCGCAGGTCTCGATCGCGCCATCGGTCGCGCCGTTCGAGACACGCTATTCCGAAGAGGCGAAAGGCTTTGACGCCGGGCTCGGCGATCTTGGGCTTCATGCGCGGCGCGGTCTTCGGGGCGTCGTGCTCTTCGACCCGTTCAGGCGGATCGACCGGCTGCATGCCGAGGCCATCGCGGGCGTGCTGCCCGACCTTGAGATGTGCCGCATGGTTTTCGGCGGCCACCCCGCCACGTCCGTCCTGCGTGAGACGATCGGCTTCGGCGCGGTGCAGGAGCTTTTGCTTGATGGCCGCGCGACAAGGTCCGAAGTGCTGAAGCTGCACCGCGCCGCGCGGGCGCAAGCGCCATCCTACTGGACTGAATGCGCCACGGCCTGCCGCCGCCATCGCCGCGCGGAAGCGGCGGAGGCGGCGCTGGTCTGCCGGGCGGCGCTTGAGGCGCGGCCTTAGGCGACGTCAATCCTTGAGCCGCACCGGCTTGCCATGCGGCGTTGAACGATAGGCTGTTTCCCATGCATCGCGTATCGCTTCACGCTCCGGCCTCCCGGTGAAGCCGGCGCGGTCGAGCATGGTCTCGAGCGTCACGAGCCACGCGGCGTAATAGTCCGCCCCGCCATCGAGTGGCCCGGTGGCGCCATGCGCCTTCAGCGTTGCGCCGAATGCGCGCGCCCAGTCGGGCCAGCTGAGATGTCCCGCTTCGCTCATCGCGACGGTCAGCGCAAAAAGCTGCGCATGCCAGGGGTCGTCAAAGCGCGCGGGTTCGGGCGTGGTCATGCCGGGTCCAGATAGCTTTGCCAGAGATCGAGCGTCACCTCATCGTCATCGCGTTCCGCCGCGCCCCAGAGATCGGCCGCGGAAAAGGCGACGGTATAGAGCGGTTCCGGACCCTCTCCGAGGCCGTGAGCATTGCTGTCAGGAAAAACATGCAGACCGTGACTCAGGATCACCCGGCCCGTCTGGCCGGCTGCGTAGGCGGGCAGGCGGGTATGTCCGCCGGGAACGAACACATTGACGGCGGGCAGTCGGGTCCGAACCCGGTCGCCGGGGGCGAAGGCGGGGGCCGGGCCGTCGGTTCGGGTGTAGAGCGTGCCGCGCGCCAGGGCCGGTCCGACCGCCTCGGCGCGGAACAACCGCTCATGCGCGGGGGCGGCTTCGGCGTTGCCTGCCGCGAGTTCCTCGCGGGTCACGAGCCCGGTCTCGACAAGCAGATCGGCAAGCGCGGCGATCCATTTCTCGTAGTAGGAAAAGCGGGCGTAGTCCTTGGGCCGGAGCCGTTCGCGCGCGTGGCGCGCTGAGTCGATGCTCCAGACGCCGAGACCGCCCGCGGCGAGTGTCAGCGCCAGCGCCTTGCGGTGCCAGCCTTCGGCGAAAGGAACGATGCCTTGCGGTTCGGGTTTCACAGGCCCGTCGCCGTAGCGCCCGCCCATATCGTGGATGCGCGTCATGCCGGGGCCGCGGGCAGACCGGTCCCGATCATCGAATCGCGGGTCACAAGCGCGGCCAGTTCCGCCTCGCCAAGCCCCTCGGTTCCGGGGGGTCGCATCGGAATGACGAGGTAACGCACTTCAGCCGTCGAATCCCAGACCCGCATCGTTTGCCCGTCGGGCAGGGTCACGCCAAATTCCGCAAGAACCGTCCTCGGCTCGCGCACCGCACGGGCGCGGTAGGCGTCGGACTTGTACCAGGCAGGCGGAATGCCCAGAAGCGGCCACGGATAACAGGAACAGAGCGTGCATACGACCATGTTGTGCGTCTCGGGCGTGTTCTCGACGGCGACGACGTGTTCGCCCTGCCGCCCCGAAATCCCCATCGCCGCGATCGCCGCCGTAGCGTCGCTGCGAAGTGCCGCGAGAAAGGCGGAATCCTTCCACGCGCGGGCGACCACCGACGCGCCGAGATGCGGCCCCACCTTGCGTTCGTAGGTGTCGAGGATCGCATCGAGCGCCGCAGGGTCGATCAGCCCCTTGCGTGTGAGGATGGTCTCCAGCGCCCTGACGCGCAATGCGGGGTCGGATGGGAGCAGCGCGTGCGGGTGATCGGGATCGTCATGCGGCATGGCGACAAGGATGAGCGCGACCGCGCGCGAAGTCCAGCCCCTCGCCTGATCCCGCGGCGCGCCCGTTCCGGGGCAAGCGCGCCCAATTGGGCCGGCACGGTTCTCTGCAGCATTTTGGTGGTGAAGGCGGACCGAATCTGGCCTCAGCCGTGAACAGCGCGGGCATCGGCCGGCGCTTCGGCGCGGTCGGCAAGGCCGTAGTCGCGCAACACATGGGCGACGCGCAGTCTGTAATCGGCGAAGACGCCACCCCGTCCAGCGGTCTGCGCCGCGCGGTGGGCGCTGCGGGTGCGCCAGTCCTTCACGGCATCTTCGTCGCGGAAGAAGGACAGTGACAGTATCTTCTCGGGTGAGGTCAGGCTCTGGAACCGCTCGACCGAGATGAAGCCATCGACGCTTTCCAGTTCTTCGCGAAGCCGCCCGGCGATGGACAGGTATTCGTCCTTGCGGCCTTCGGCGGGTTCGACTTCGAAAATCACGGCAATCATGTTCCCTGGCCTCCGGTCTGGTCGACGCGCCTTACGAACGTGCGTTCTTCGCTCAGGATAAACCTTTCCTGCATGGCGAAGGCATAATTCTCGCGCCCCAGCGCGTCATCGGCGAGCCGCGCGCGGTAAGCTTCGTAGGCGGCGAGGTTTTCGATGTTGTAGATGCCATAGGCGCGCGTCGCCGATCCTTCGTGAGGCGCGAAATAGCCGATGAGGTCGGCCCCCGAACGCGGGATCGCTTGGCCCCAGTTGCGGGCATAAGTTTCGAAAGCGGCGCGTTTGGTCGGATCGATGCGGTAGCGGATGAGGCAGGTCAGCATGGGGTCTCCTTTGATTATCGGCATGATCCTAGCGGCTGGACGGGCGATAATGCTTCGTTTATCATCAAACCATGGCGGAGGGCCCCAACATCTCCCGTGTCGCCGCGTTGATCGGTGATCCCGCGCGGTCGAACATCCTCGTTGCGTTGATGCGCGGGCAGGCGCTGACGGTCAGCGAACTGGCCGTCGAGGCGGGGGTCGGTCTGCCGACCGCGTCGAGCCATCTGGCACAGCTTGAGATTGGCGGACTCGTGAAGCCGCGAAAGCAGGGGCGACACAAGTATTTCCGGCTGGCCTCCGACGCGGCGGCGGGGATGATCGAGGCGCTCATGGGTTTTGCAGGCGAATTCCCGGCGCCGAAACAACGGCTCGGTCCGCGCGATCCGGCGTTGCGAAAGGCGCGGGTCTGCTACAACCATCTGGCCGGTGAACGCGGGGTGCAGATGTACGAGAGCCTTTTGACGCGCGGACATCTCCTGGCCGGCGCCGATGGGCTGACGCTCAGCGCCTCGGGTTGGGACTTTGCCGGCGGCTTTGGCGTTGCGGCGGAGGATTTCCGCGCCGCGAGACCGCCACATTGCCGCGAATGCCTCGACTGGAGCGCTCGGCGCAGTCATCTGGGCGGCAGGCTGGGTCGTGCCTTCCTGTCAGCGATCGAGGCCAAGGGCTGGGCGCGGCGCATCGAAGGTTCGCGCGTGATTGCCTTCACTTCGGAGGGGGAGCGCGCCTTTGGCCATAGCTTCCCGCTGGCGCGTTAGCGGAGCGCCGCGAATGGCAGGCGCTCGAGCGTGAAGCCCTCGCGCGCCAAGAGCGCCAGCACCCCGTCCTCACCCGACAGGTGCAGGGCGCCAAATGCCGCGAAGACGGGACCGTCGTCCAGCGATGCCTCGATAACCGGAATCCAGTTGCGGTTCCGCCGCGCCATCAGCAGTTCTTCCATCTCGGCGTATTCGGCGTCGATCTCGGCCCGGCTGCGCGGATCGACCTGATACGACATCAGCCGACCGAATTCCCAGATCATCCGTGCGTTCTCGTTGAAGTAGGCGTCGGCCAGCGTGGCGTTCATGTCCTCGGCTCGCTCCTCAAGCGCGAGCGACAGGCGGACCATGTCGAGCTGCGTGGCATCGTCCATCTCATCGAAAATCCGGAACGCCGCATCATAAGGTTCAAGCGCCCGGATCGGGATATTCTGTGCGGCGGCGCGCAGCATGATCTTGTGATCGAGGCCCGCTGCCCCCTGCGTCATGTCGGGCATCGCGCAGGGCGGCACCGCCAGCAGGACGGAGACATACCAGGGCTGCATCTTGGCCGCCATGAAGCCAGGGATGCCGCGCTCTTTCATGGCGCCGGCCAACATCTGCCATTCTGCTTCTTGCAGGGTTTCGGGCAAGGTCGGCCCCTTGGTCCGGAAGAGAAGCTCGGGTCGCTCGGCCACCGCCTGTGCCAGCGCGGCCTGCTCTTCCGGTCCGGCCTCGACCAGAACCACCGCCGCAGCGTCAAGCAGGGGCGCGAGTGCGTTCAGAACCGTGTCATGGCGCGGGTCTTCGAGATGGTACGTGCCGACGATGGTCACCGTCTTGCCGTCGCGTGTCGCGCGCCAGGCGTTGCCGGTCGGATAGGGCACCGCGGCAACGGCGGCGTCAAGTGTCGCGCGGTCGGCGGCGGCGAGTGTCCCGAGCAGGCTCTGGCCCGCGCAGTCGGCAATGGCGACGCCTGGCAGTGTCAGGAAAAGGGCAGCGAGGGCGGCGCGCAGCATTGAATCTCCGATGCAGAACGATCGCCGCGAACCTGACGCGCAAGGCATGGCAAGCACAAGCCCGCAACGCGGCTTTTTTTCGGCATCCCCCGTTGACACGCCGCGGCGACAAGCCTAACTACCCCACGTTAGCACTCAGCCAAGACGAGTGCTAATCGTACTCAACCTGGAACCTAGGGAGTGTTACCAGATGGCATTCAAACCGCTTCATGACCGTGTTCTGGTCAAGCGCATTGAGGGCGAAGACAAGACCAAGGGCGGTCTGATCATCCCCGACAGCGCAAAGGAAAAGCCGGCCGAAGGCGAAGTCGTCTCTGTCGGCGAAGGCGCGCGCAAGGACTCGGGCGAGCTGATCGCGCCGTCCGTCAAGAAGGGCGACCGCATCCTCTTCGGCAAGTGGTCGGGCACGGAAGTGACGATCGAGGGCACCGAGATGCTGATCATGAAGGAAAGCGACATTCTCGGCATCATCGCCTGAGAACCGCACCTTAACCGTAATCCAGACAACCAGGAGCAAGCAAAATGGCTGCTAAGGACGTCAAATTTGATACCGATGCCCGCGACCGCATGTTGCGCGGCGTGAACATCCTCGCTGACGCCGTCAAGGTCACGCTCGGCCCGAAAGGCCGCAACGTTGTTCTAGACAAGAGCTTCGGCGCACCGCGGATCACCAAGGACGGCGTGACCGTCGCCAAGGAAATCGAGCTTTCCGACAAGTTCGAGAACATGGGCGCGCAGATGGTGAAGGAAGTCGCTTCCCGCACCAACGACGAAGCCGGTGACGGCACCACCACCGCGACGGTTCTGGCGCAGGCCATCGTCAAGGAAGGCATGAAGTCGGTTGCCGCCGGCATGAACCCGATGGACCTCAAGCGTGGCATCGATCTGGCGACCACCAAGGTCGTCGAGGCGATCAAGAAGGCCTCGCGTCCGGTTTCGGACAGCGCTGAAGTCGCCCAGGTCGGCACCATCTCGGCCAACGGCGAAGCCGAAATCGGCCGCCAGATCGCGGACGCGATGCAGAAGGTTGGCAACGAGGGTGTCATCACCGTCGAAGAGAACAAGGGCCTTGAGACCGAAACCGAAGTCGTCGAAGGCATGCAGTTCGACCGCGGCTATCTCTCGCCTTATTTTGTGACCAATGCGGACAAGATGATCGCCGATCTGGAAGACTGCCTCATCCTGCTGCACGAGAAGAAGCTGTCTTCGCTTCAGCCGATGGTTCCGCTGCTCGAGTCGGTCATCCAGTCGCAAAAGCCGCTGCTGATCGTCGCCGAAGACGTCGAGGGCGAGGCTCTGGCCACGCTCGTCGTCAACAAGCTGCGCGGCGGCCTCAAGATCGCCGCCGTCAAGGCGCCGGGCTTCGGCGACCGCCGCAAGGCCATGCTGCAGGACATCGCGATCCTGACCGGTGGCCAGGTGATCTCGGAAGATCTTGGCATGAAGCTTGAGAACGTTGGCATCGACATGCTCGGCAAGGCCAAGAAGGTGTCGATCAACAAGGACAACACCACCATCGTCGACGGCGGTGGCGAGAAGTCCGAGATCGAGGCCCGCGTCGCCCAGATTCGCACGCAGATCGAGGAGACCACGTCGGACTACGACAAGGAGAAGCTGCAGGAGCGTGTCGCGAAACTCGCTGGCGGTGTTGCCGTCATCCGCGTCGGCGGCATGACCGAAGTCGAAGTGAAAGAGCGCAAGGACCGCGTCGATGACGCGCTGAACGCGACCCGTGCGGCGGTTCAGGAAGGCATCGTCGTCGGCGGCGGCGTGGCTCTGATCCAGGCCGCGAAGACGCTCGAAAAGGTGAAGGGTGAAAACTCCGACCAGGATGCTGGCATTTCGATCGTCCGCAAGGCCCTCGAATCCCCGCTGCGTCAGATCGCCCAGAACGCCGGTGTCGACGGTTCGGTCGTTGCGGGCAAGGTGCGCGAATCGAACGATCCGAAGTTCGGCTTCAACGCCCAGACCGAGGAATATGGCGACATGTTCAAGTTCGGCGTCATCGACCCGGCCAAGGTCGTGCGGACCGCGCTTGAAGACGCGGCCTCGATCGCTGGTCTTCTCATCACGACCGAGGCCATGGTCGCCGACAAGCCCGAGCCGAAAGGCCAGGGCGGCGGCGGCGGCATGCCCGACATGGGCGGCATGGGCGGCATGATGTAATCAGGCCGAGACGGCAAAGGGAAAGGGCGCCTTCGGGCGCCCTTTTCTGTTGAGCGGCGCGCAATTGCGCCTAATCTGGTGGCATGGTCAAGGCCGTCTTCATCGCGTCGTCGCATTCGCACTACAAGGACCGCCCGGGAGAGCTTTACCATTTCCCGAACATGTATCTTTCTCGGGCGGCCCGCACCGTTGGCGACTGGGTGATCTTCTACGAAGGCCGGCTCGGCGGCTCCCGGGGCTACTATGCCGTCCAGAAGGTCGACAAGGTCGTGCCGGACCCGCAGGACACGACCCACAGCTACGCGATCCTCGACCGCGCGTCCGAACTGAGCTTCGAGCGCAACGTGCCACGGTTGCGCGCCGACGGACGGCCGTTCGAGACCGGGTTACCGGCGTCGGGCGGGTCGAATGCGTCTGCGGTGCGCCCGATCTCAGACACCGATTTCGCCGCGATCATCAGCGAGGGTCTGCGCGCCGAGAACGGGCCTGACGCCATTCCCCGCATCGGTAAGGCGGAACCCGCGGAGGCCGCGCGCGGTTTTGCTGAGGCGCAGATGCCGTTCGACCTTGCCGCGACCCTCACCGATCGCACCAGCATCCTCGTGTCGCGTATGCTCCGCGACCAGTCCTTCGCGCGCCAGGTCAAACACGCGTACGGCGGGCGTTGCGCAATGTCGGGGCTGGCGCTTCGCAATGGCGGCGGCCGGCCCGAAGTGGAGGCGGCCCACATCCTGCCGGTCGAGGAGAGCGGGCCGGACACGGTCAGGAACGGCATGGCGCTGTCGGGCACGCTCCACTGGATGTTCGACCGCGGGCTGGTGTCGGTCGACGAGGACTATTCCCTGCTTGTGGCAAGGGACTCCATCGCTGGCGGAGTTGCGGACCGGCTGCTGGTGGCGGACAGGCGGCTGATCCGGCCCGCCGATCCTACCCTGCAGCCGCATCAGGGCTATCTCGACTGGCACCGCCGCAACCGCTTCAAGGGATGATGGGCGAACCGATGGTATCCGTTTCCGGCGAGCCGGCGCATCCCGACGCGCCCGGGCCTGCAGGGCTCGTTGCACTGACAGCCCTGACCATGACCGCCTTCGCCGCCAATTCGGTTCTGAACCGCGCGGGTGTCGGGTGGGGGCTGATCGATCCGGTCACTTTTGCGGTCGTGCGGCTGGCGGCGGGTGCGGGGACGCTAGCGCTGCTGGTTGTCGCGCGCCGGGTCACGACGGGTGCATCACTCTGGCCCGGCGGGCGGGGCCGCGTGACCGGGGCGCTGTCGCTGCTGATCTATCTCTTCGACTTTTCCTTCGCATATGGCGCGCTCGATGCCGGGGTCGGGGCCCTGATCCTCTTCGGCATGGTGCAGATCACCATGTTCGCGGGCGCACTTTGGGTGCGCGAGCCTGTTCCGGCGCGGCGCTGGCTTGGTTCGGGGCTGGCGTTTCTCGGCCTTGTCTACCTGCTCACGCCCGGCTCCAGCGCGGAGGGCAGCGCGCCGCACGCGGCAATGATGGCGGCGGCGGGGATCGGCTGGGGGCTCTATTCGCTGTCGGCGCGCGGCGTGGGCGACCCCTTGGGCGCAACGGCATGGAACTTCATCCTCGCGGTTCCCGGGGCGCTGGCGGTCTGGCTTCTCGTGTCCGCCAGCCCCGAAACGGCGTCGGTGCGGGGTGCGGGCCTCGCGCTCGCCTCTCTCTCGGGCGCCGTCACGTCGGGTCTTGGCTACGCCTTGTGGTACTCGTTGCTGCCGCGCCTTGGCCCATCCCGCGGCGGCGTTGCGCAACTCGCGGTTCCGCTGATCGCGGTTGCAGGCGGCATGCTCTTTCTGGGCGAGGTGTTGACGCTTCGGTTCGTGCTCGCCACGATCCTCGTTCTGGGCGGTGTCGGCTTCGCCCTCTGGCAACGGCAGCGGTGAGCGTCAGTCCGCCTCGCCGTAGCGGATGGCGATCACTTCCAACTCGACCGCACCGGCCGGCCGTGCCCATGTCACGACATCGCCGACCTTGGCGCCAAGAAGCGCCCGGGCAAGCGGCGAGTGCGGCGCGATGCGACCCGCCGTGGCGTCGGCCTCGTCCTCGCCAGTGATCTCGTAGACCGTCTCTGCGCCATCCTCATCGGCGACGGTTACCATCGCGCCGAATGCGGCTTCGTCCCTTGTCTGCGACGCCGGATCGACAACGATCGCGGTTCTGAGCCGCGCCTCGAGATAGCGGATGTCGCGCTCGGCGGCCTTCTCGGGCAGCCGGTCCAACCGGTCCGCGCGTGCCTTGAGACGCTGAAGCGCGGCCTGCCTCTCGGCCAGTCGGGCGCTGAGCATTCGAAGCCCCCGCGGCGTGACGTAGTTCGCATGCGGGCTTATCGGCAGATCGGGCAACGGCTCATTGTCGGGCCCGTCTTCTTTCACGAAGGCGCGGCTCATGGCACGATCACTTCCAAAGGGTCGTAATGGGCGGGGCCTTCGGCACCGAAGGCGACGCGCGGCAGGCTGTCGGGCTTCAGCCGGATCGCGGCAAGCTCTTCGGCGGCAAAGAAGCGTCGGCTGTGGACAACATCGGAGGGGTCGATCCAGCCCGGATCGATCCGCCCCGCGGTAATCATGCAGCGAAAGAAGAGGTCGACCTGATGAAAGCCCGACTTCGGATCGTGGAATTCATTGACGAGCGCAAGGGGGCCGACCGCGACCTCCAGCCCGCATTCCTCGTGAACCTCGCGGGCGAGATTTTCCGGCAGCGAGCATCCCGCTTCGACCCCACCGCCCGGGGCGCACCAGAGATCGGACCGCGCGCCGGGATAGGCGTTGACCAAAAGGAGCCATCCGTCATGGACGATGATCGCGCGGGTGGCAAGACGGGGCAAGTGGGGTTTCATTGAGCCAGAGTGACCGAGCGTCCCGCGAAGGACAAGAGGCTCGAAACCCGGCGCGGACTCCCTTATGTCTCGGGCATGTGGAGATGGTTCGCCCCGCTCATGGTCCTGCTCGTCGCGCCCGCCGCCAGGGCGGATTGCGTCGTGCTCCTGCATGGGTTGGCGCGGAGCGAAACCTCGCTCACGGTCATGGAGCATACGCTCGCGGCCAAGGGCTACCGCGTGATCAACGAAGGGTATCCCTCGACGAAAGAGCCGGTTGCCGCGCTTGTCCGCGACTACGTCGACCGCCAGGTGGCGCAATGCGGGCAGGAGCGGGTGCATTTCGTCACGCATTCGATGGGCGGTATCCTCGCGCGCGCCTGGCTTGCCGATCACCGGCCCGCCAGGATGGGCCGCGTCGTGATGCTGGCCCCGCCCAACCACGGATCGGAACTGGTAGACGCCTTTGGTGATCTCGGCCCGTTCCGCTGGCTGAACGGTCCTGCGGGGCTGGAACTCGGGACCGGGCCTGCCAGTGTCCCGAATGCTCTGCCTGCAGTGCAGTTCGACCTTGGCGTGATTGCGGGCGATGTATCGCTGAACCCGATCTATTCGGCGGTGATCGAAGGCGCCGACGATGGCAAGGTCAGCGTGGCGAGCACGCGGATCGGCGGGATGCGCGATCATATCGTCCTGCCGGTCACGCACACCTTCATGATGAACAATCCGCTTGTCGTCTCTGAAGTGATCGAGTTCCTCGCGGAAGGGAAATTCGACCACGCCCTGAGCTACGGCGAGGCGGCACGGCGCGTTTTCCTCGGGCAGTCCGGTTCCGATTGAGCGCGAGCGCCCGGAACGGGCGCGCTTCGGGATCAGGCGAGGCGGCGGAAGGCCGGGACCGGGCCGGAATTGTCGAAGAAGGCGACGCCATCGCCGATCGACTGGCCGCCGATCTCTGCGGCGACTTCGCCGAGGACAACTTCGGTGATGAACGGCAGATTGAGCTGCCGCGCAGCGCTGAGCGGCACCCAGTGCAGGTGGCCGAGTTCGTCCGACGCGCGCGAGAAATCATCGAGATCGCCGGCGATCTCGGCAGCATCGGCAAGAAAGAACCGTGCATCGAAGCGCCGGGGGCGGCCCGAAGGGGTGATGGCGCGGAAGACGAATCGCAAGGAAGCGGCCGAAGGCAGATAGCCGGCCGCGGCGAAGGCGCGCCAATCCCGGGGCGGCTCGGTCTGCCAGACGCCCTTGCGGCCAAGGATCAATCCGGTTTCTTCCCAGAGTTCGCGAACGGCGGCAGCGGCGATCGCGGCGGCGCGGCCCGGCGCGGCCATCTGGCAAAGCCGGTGCGCGCAAGCGTCAGAAAGCGGCGCCGCGAGCGGCACCGTGGCGTCGTCCGGGTCGACGGCTCCGCCCGGAAAGACATACTTGTTCGGCATGAAGATGGCGCCCGAGCCGCGCTGGCCCATCAGGACTGCGGGTTCATCCAGATCGCGGCGGATCAGGAGGATCGTCGCGGCGTCGCGGATCGGCACTGCGGCCGAGCCGGGGATCGGTGGCGCTTCAGCCATTCCGGCCCGTGCCGAAGCCGTGCATCCGTTTGGCCCATTGCAGCCCCACCATCGCCCCCTTGATGCGCGGCAGAAGGAAGAACGAGAGCGAGACGCAGCCGAGCGTGAAGACGCTCGCCAACACGACGGGGCTCGGCAGAAATCGGAAATAGGCCCACATCAGCATCGGCGCCATCAGGTGGCCGACGATCATTATCGTGAAATAGGCCGGACCATCGTCGGCGCGCTGGTGATGCAGGTCCTCGCCGCAATCCGGGCAGGCGTCGCGCACCTTGAGATAGCCGGTCAGCATCCGCCCCTCGCCGCAGGCTGGACAGCGGCGTCGCCAGCCGCGCAGCATCGCGGGCCGGACCGGCCGCTCGTCGGTCTCGGAACAGGTTGCGTCGATCATCGGCACCTCCTCATCGCGTCAGCACATAGCGCGGAAACGCCGGCGTTTAAAGATGGGCTGCGCCCGCGACAGGGGGACCGGGCGATTTTGCCCCGGCTGCGCGACGGAAAGTCGGCCCGGCCGCGTTCAAAGGGCATAGGCGGTGCGAATATCGCCAGAATCCGAAACGAAAGGAACTAAAATGCCGAAGAAACACGTACTCGTCCTTCTCGCTCTGGCGCTTGGCGCGGGCGCGATTGCGGTGCCAGCAGTGGTTGCGGCCGATGACAGGGGCAGGATGATGGGTGGCGCGATGATGGGCGGCATGGGTCCCGGCTTCGACTTCGCCGAGGTCGACGCGGATGGCGACGGCAAGATCACTGCCGCCGAGCTCCAGGCCCACCGCAATGCCGAGGTCGCAGGGCTTGATGCCGATGGCGACAATCTGATCTCGGTCGAGGAGTTGACCGCGCACATGGCCGCCCGAATGCAGGATCGGGTTGCCGCCGCAGCCAAGGCGCGGGTCGAGGCGGGCGATCTTGACGGTGACGGCAAGCTTTCGGTCGAGGAAATGATGGCGCCGCCGATGGCTGGCCGGATGTTTGCCCGGTTTGATGCTGATGGCGACGGCGCGGTGAGTCAGGAGGAAATCGCCGCGATGCAGGACAGGTTCCAGCGCATGGGGGGCCGGATGGATGACGACGATATGCGTGGTCACCGCATGAAGCACGGCAACTCGGGTTGGGGCTGGTGGAGTGACGACAGCGAGTGATCGTTGCTCGGCATGGCAGGGCGTGCCCCTGCCATGCCGCTTTTACGCGAGGCGGTTATCGGATAGGCCCTGAGGGATGATGGCATACGATGCCGAGGGACATGAGTCCGACGAGGCGCTTCTGGCGCAGTATGCCGGTGGAGACCGGCGCGCGGCGCATGTCCTGACGGAGCGGATGACACCCTTGGCCTATCGCGTGGCGTTCAGGATGCTGGGCGATGCGGGCGAGGCCGAGGATGCGGCACAGGAGGCGATGATCCGGCTTTGGCGCGCCGCGCCGGACTGGCGGGATCAGGGCGCGAAGGTGTCGACCTGGCTTTATCGCGTCGCGAGCAATCTGTCGCTGGACAGGCTGCGCCGCCGCCGGACCGTGGCTTTGGATGCTGTGCCGGAGCCTGCCGATGACCGTCCGGGGGCCGAGCAGGGAATGATCGCGGCCGAGCGGGCGCGGGCGCTCGACAGGGCCCTGTTGCAGCTTCCCGAGCGGCAGCGGCAGGCGGTGATGCTGCGGCATCTCGAAGGACTCGGCAATCCCGAGATCGCGGCGATCATGGAGACTGGGGTCGAGGCGGTGGAAAGCCTGATAGCCCGCGGCAAGAGGGGATTGGCGGAGGCGTTGGCGGGGCAGCGCGCAGAACTGGGGTATGGCGATGAATGAACAGGAAAACAAGGACATGGAGCGGGCGCTCGACGCCTTCTTCGCGGCTGGACGCGCAGTGCCGCCCGAGACGCCGGAGGCGCTGCTGAACCGGGTTTCGACGGCGGCGGAGGCCGCGCGGCCCGTTGAAGCGCGCAGGCCGAAAGGCTGGCTCGCGCGGCTGGGTGCTGGTTTCGGCGGCTGGGGCAGTCTGGGCGGGATGGTGACCGCGACAGCGGTCGGCGTGTGGATCGGCTATGCCGGGATCGGCGGGATCGGCACCGCGACGAACACTCTGCTCGGAACAGGCGACGATGGGATCGTAGATCTTCTGCCGGCTGTCGACGACTTTGCGCTTGCGGCCGGGGAGGGCTGAGAAATGACGGACCGTGAGACCGGGCGGCCTGCCCGCTGGCTGAAGCCGGCCCTGGCGGTATCGCTGATCCTGAACCTTCTGGTGGCTGGTATCGTCGTCGGCGCAGTGGCGGGCCACCATCGGGGGGATGAGCGCATGTCGACGCGGGACGGGAGTTTCGGGCCCTATACCGAAGCGCTTTCGCGTTCCGACCGGAGCGCATTGCGTCGGGCCTTTCTGGCCGCCTCACCGGACCGGGCTGCCATGCGGCGCGAAGAGGCCGAGGACTATGGGCGGCTGATCGCCGCGTTGCGCGCCGATCCATTCGACCCCGCCGACGTTGAGGCAGTCATCGGCACGCAGGAAGCGCGGTTGACGGCGCGCGTCGCCTTGGGCCGGCAACTTCTGACGGAACGGATCGCGGCAATGTCGCCAGCGCAGCGCGAGGCCTTCGCGGAGCGTATCGAGGCCGCCATGACCCGGCGTCGGGATGATTGAGCACCGACCGCTCAGGCGGCGCTGCGGCTGACCGTCACCTGGTTGCGTCCGTCGGCCTTGGAGCCGAGCAGCGCGCGGTCGGCCCGTCCGATCAACTCCTCAACCGCTGCGCCGCCGCACCTCTGGTCATTGCCAAGGGCCAACCCGATCGACAGCGTCACGGGGATCGTCACGCCGTCAGCGAGCGTGACCGGACGCCCGCCGATCTTGCGCCGCAACCGCTCCGCCGTCGCATGCGCGGCTTCGAGCGTGGTGTCCGGCAGCGCCACGAGGAACTCTTCGCCGCCGATCCGGGCCACGAGATCGACCGCGCGCAGATTGACCTTCAGCCGTTGGGCCACCTCGGACAGAACCGCGTCGCCCGCCGCATGGCCGTGGGTGTCGTTGATCGCCTTGAAGCGGTCGAGGTCAAGCACCATGACCGCAAAGCGCCTGCCCGTGGTGCAGGCACGCTCAGCCATCCGCGCCAGATGCGGCAGGGCATAGCGGCGGTTGTGCAGGCCGGTCAGCGGGTCGATCATGGCGAGCCGAAGCCCGTCCGCGACCGAGGCGCGCAACCTGTCCGACTGCCGTTTCCGCGCGATCTGGGTCCGGATCCGGAGCGCGACCTCCGCCGGATCGGCCCCGGCTTCGATCAGGTCGCTGGCGCCGAGGTCAAGCGCCACCGCCGCGGTTTCACGCGCCGCTGCGCCAAGGACGACGCAGATGGCGGAATGACGCGTCGCCGGGCGCGAGCGCAGTTCGGACATGAGCCTGAGACCGTCGCCCGTCTGCGACAGGTCGGCTGGAATCACGAATATGTCCGGCACGTGTGGGCCGGGTGACTCGGCCAGCGCGGTTTCGCGGTCGATGACCATGAGACGGTCGCGCAGGTGGGGCTGCAATTCCCGCATCCAGCGCAGCCCATGCTCGGCCGACCGTGCGAGAAGCCCGATCGTGGCTGGTCCCTGGAAGGTCTGTGCCCCTTCCGCGAAGCCGAGTTCACGATAGGTGCCGTCCCGCAGCCCGAGCTGCTCTGTCGTTTCGCGCGCCCGAAGAAGGCTTCGCAGCCGCGCCAGAAGCACAAGCTCGTCTATCGGTTTCCAGAAAACCTCTTCCGCCCCGGCCTCAAGGGCGGCCATCTTGCGCGGGATGTCGTGGAAGGCGGTGATCATCACGACCGGAATGTCACGCGTCGCGGCGTCCGTTTTGAGTCGGCGGCACACCTCGATGCCGTCCATGTCCGGAAGCTCCACGTCAAGCAGCACCAGATCGGGGCGTTCCTGCCGCGCGAGGGTGATCGCATCCGTCCCGCTGGCCGCCTGCACGGTTTCGTAATAGGCCGAAGCGAGTTTTACCTTCAAGACGATGCGATTCGTCGCAACGTCATCCACGATGAGGATTTTTCCTGCCATGCGGACACTCCCAATCGCTTTGCTCACGGGTCCTCGGGACTCATCATTTGTTTGCAATGGTTAAGAAATGCTTGCCGGGAGAATTCAGCATGGGTGACAAGGCTGCGGTCGGGCCGGACGACGCCGAAACGCTGGCGCTCAGGGCGCTTGGCTGGCTTGCCGGGAATGACGCGCTCCTGCCGGTGTTTCTGGGGGCGAGCGGCATTGCGGCGGACGACCTGCGCGAAAGCGCGGCCGATCCGGACTTTCTGGTTTCGGTACTGGACTTCATCCTGATGGACGATGGCTGGATTGCCGCATTCTGCGACGCCGAGGGGCTTGCCTATCACATGCCGATGGCCGCGCGGGCGGCATTTCCGGGCGGGGAGCAGATTCACTGGACCTGACTGCCGATGGCAGTTGCCTTTCTCACGTCCGTCGGCGAGTTTCGCAGCGCAGGGGAATGGAGGCGGGGATGGGCTCGGTCGCGGGACTGGTCTTCGACAAGGACGGAACGCTGTTTGACTTCAAGGCGACCTGGGGCGGATGGGCGCAGCGGTTTCTGGACGAACTGGCCGATGGCGCGCCGGAACGGGCGCGCCGGCTCGGTGCCGCGGTCGGTTTTGATACCGATACCGGTCTGTTCGCCCCCGACAGCCCGATCATCGCTCATACCGCGCCCGAAATCGCGCTCTACCTTGTTCCGTTCCTGCCGGGGATGGAACACCGGGCCCTCGTGGCGCGGATGGATGCGCTTTCGGCGACAACCGAACTGGCGGAGGCGGTGCCCCTGGTTCCGTTCTTCGACCGGCTCTCCGCCGGCGGAATGCGCCTTGGACTTGTCACGAATGACGCCGAGACGCCGGCGCGGGCGCATCTGAACCGCGCAGGTGTCGCGGGTTTCTTCGATTTCGTCGCCGGGGCCGATAGCGGCTTTGGCGCCAAGCCCGATCCGGGGCCGCTTCTTGCCTTTGCCGATGCGGTCGGGCTGCGACCCGAGACGATCGTGATGGTCGGCGACAGTTGCCACGACCTGATCGCAGGCAAGGCTGCTGGAATGCGGGCCGTGGGTGTACTCACCGGAATCGCCGGGGCGGAAGAACTGGCGCCCGTTGCTGATGCCGTTCTGCCCGATATCGGCCATCTGCCCGACTGGATCGCCGCGCAATCCTGACGCGGGCGCGGCGGGGGCAGCCAAAAACGACGCACCGACGTCGCGAAAGGTCGCGAAGTGCGCCGGCCGGCCTTTGATGCTTGCCCTCAACCGGCATCGGAGGGCGACATGGGGGACGAAAACAGGCGCAAGCGTGCGGGTGGTCGGGCAGGTCATGCGGTCCGGGCGGGCGCGCGCGCGATCGACCAGATGCCGTGGCGCATCCCGGTAAACAGGGACCGGCCGACAGAACCGCTTGAACCGGAAGGCGTCGAGGCGCTGCACAAGGGCGCGATGCGCATCCTGAGCGAGATCGGCATCCGTTTCCTGAATGACGAAGCGCTTGGCATTCTGCGCGAGGCGGGTTGCAAGGTCGAGGGCGACAACGTCCGGATGGACGAGGACTTCGTGATGGAGATGGTCGGCAAGGCGCCGTCCGAATTCACGATCACGCCGCGCAACCCCGCAAGGGCGCTGCCCATCGGCGGCAGGCATATGCTGTTCGGCAACGTGTCGTCGCCGCCCAATTACTGGGACATGGAACGCGGCAAGGTGTCGGGCTTCATGGACGGGTTCCGCGACTTCATCAGGCTGACGCAGTATTTCAACTGCATCCACTTCGCCGGCGGCTACCCGGTCGAACCGATCGACATCCACCCTTCGATCCGCCACCTTGACTGCCTTTTTGACAAGCTGACGCTGACCGACAAGGTCTGCCACGCCTACGCGCTGGGCAAGGAGCGGGTCGAGGATGCGATGGAGATGGTGCGCATCGCCGGTGGAATGAGCCAGGAAGAGTTCCGCGCCAGGCCACGCATGTTCACGAACATCAACTCCGTTTCGCCCTTGAAGCATGATTTTCCGATGATCGACGGCGCGCTAAGGCTCGCGCGGTCGGGGCAGGCCGTGGTGGTGACGCCGTTCACGCTGGCCGGGGCGATGGCGCCGGTGACGATGTCGGGGGCAGTGACGCTTTCGCTGGCCGAGGCGCTGGCTGCCGTTGCCCTGCTGCAATACGTCGCCCCGGGAGCCCCGGTGATGATCGGCACCTTCACCTCGAATGTCGACATGAAGTCGGGCGCGCCGGCCTTCGGCACACCGGAATACATGCGAGCAACGCAGATGACGGGCCAGATGGCGCGCTTTTACAAGCTGCCCATGCGGTCCTCGGGCGTCTGCGCGGCCAATGTGCCGGACGGGCAGGCGATGTGGGAAACCTCGAACTCGCTCTGGGCGGCGGTGCAGTCGGGCACCAACATGATCTATCACGCGGCCGGCTGGCTTGAGGGCGGGTTGATCGCGAGTCCGGAAAAGTTCGTGATGGACTGTGAAGTCCTTCAGATGATCCAGCGCTACATGGAACCGGCGATCTGGGCGACGGCAGAGGAAGACATCGCGATCTCTACAATTGCCGAGGTCGGCTCCGAAGGACACTATTTCGGCTGCCAGCACACGCAGGACCGCTACGCAACGGCCTTCTACGCGCCGTTCGTGTCTGACTGGCGCAACTACGAGGCCTGGCAGATCGATGGTTCAGTCTGGACAGCCGAGCGGGCGCACAGGGTCTTCAAGGCGATCCTCGCTGATTTCGAGGCGCCGCCCATGGATGAGGCGCATAGGGACGAACTGGCGGCGTTCGTCGTTCGCCGCAAGCAGGAAGGCGGCGCACCGACCGATTTCTGAGGCAGGCTTTCGTGGTTGTCACCGTCGCCCCCGCGGCTAAGGTCCGGCAGGCAGAGCGACGGAGGCAGTGATGAGCGACGAACTCATGGAACGGGCGTGGCTGACCTTGCTGGGTGCGCTGGGCGGGCTCGGCGCTGGCTTGGCAGGGATCTGGTGGACGGATGGCCTGGCCCGTCCAGAACTGCTGGCGACCGTTTTCGCCATGGCGTTCTTCTTTGTCTTCCTGATGCTTGCGCGCCGCGACGGATATGCGCGGGCAGCCCTGTCGGCCGCTGTGGTCGCCGTTCCGCTGTCGCTTCTGTTCCTCTGGGCAAGCCTGCGATACGAAGCGCCGATCGACTATATCGAGACGGTCCACCCGGTCATGATCGCGATGGCCCTCGCGGCGCTGCCGGTGCCGTTCCTGCTGGCCGCACGGCGCGAGGACGGAAACTGGCGGCACTATCCGACGCTATTTGCTGCATCCTGGGCGCTTGCCCTTCGGTCATTGGCGGCGCTCCTGTTCGTCGGCATCGTCTGGGCTGTCTTGCTGATCTGCAACGAGTTGTTGCAGCTTGTCGGCGTCCAGTTCCTTGGCACCATGCTTGGCAGGCCGGTCTTCGGCTGGTTCCTGAGCGGTGCGGCCTTCGGTCTTGGGCATTCCGTCCTGGGTGAGGTCGCGATGTTCGGGGTGCCGAAGCTGGTGCTCAGGCTCTTGCGGCTTTTCGTGCCGCTGGCGCTCGGTATTGGACTCATCTTCCTGCTGGCCCTGCCATTCCGGGGCCTGTCGGAGCTTTTTGGCGGGCGTTCACCCGCGGCGACCCTGATGAGCATCGCCTTGGGCGCGATCGCACTGGTGTCCGTGGCGGTCGGCGAGGACGATGGCGATGCGGTCGCGGGCCGCAACATGCGGCTGATGACGCGTGGACTTGCGCTGATCCTGCCGGTGATCGCCGCCCTTGCCGCATGGGCGGTCTGGCTTCGCGTCCGCGAATACGGCTGGACGCCGGGGCGTGTGCTCGCAGGCATCGGCACGGGGATCGTTGTTGCCTATGCCGCCTCTTACGGCCTGTCGGCGGTCCGGGGTGGAGACTGGATGGGCCGCATCCGCCGAGCCAATGTCTGGGTCGCGCTTTGCCTGATCGGGCTGGGCGCGCTGCTGTTCACGCCGCTTCTGGACACCGGCGCGATTTCGGCGCGCAGCCAGGCGGCGCGCTATCTGGAGCGCACGGCACCGGTCGCCGACCTGCCGATCTGGGAGATGGAACACGAATGGGGCCGGGCAGGGCCGGCGGCGCTTCAGAGGATGCTGGCGGCAGAGGATCATCCCGAAATCGCGGCGCTGCGTGCCGATATCGAGTGGGCGAAAACGGCCGAAGACCGGTGGGCCGGGAGGATAGAGCCGGACAGGCGGAAGCAGAATGCGAATTTCTCGGCGGTCGTGGCACTGGCGCCGGTCTATCCTGATGGTGCAACGCTTCCGGGCTGGTTCGACAGCGAAATGGCCGGATACCGCAGCATCGCCTGGCTTGCCGCCTGCGAAGAACTGTTGCCGCGCGGCCGGCCGGGTTGCGCTTTCATCGTGGTGGACCTGGCCACGGAGACGCCGGAGCCGGAAGTCATGATGATCTTCGCCAATTCCCCCAACCTCGTCATCACCGACACCTTTGTATCGCCGGCCACGCAGGAAATCTCCGTTCAGGCTTTCCCGCTGACCCAGAACTTCGGCGTATCGAGCTACGCGATATTCAACTCCCTCGCCGACGGTGATTTCGGCGATGAGCCGTTGCGCCTGCGCTCCCTGCGGGTCGGGTCTGACTTGCTGGAGCCGAAGTTCCACTAGAACGGGCTGTCCGCTCCATGACCGGTAAGGGCTTTGCCCTTTCTTAAGGGGAGGGCGTCTAGTCTTGCCCCGGTGTGGCAGAGGAATGAGTAATGCACGGCCTTGTAAACCGGTCGATCCAGCGGTTCATCCGCGATACCTACGGCAAGGAAGCCTGGGACGCCGTTGCCGCCGAAGCGGGGGTCGCATCGGAAGGGTTCGAAGCGCTTTTGTCCTATGAGAATGCCCTGACGGACGCGGTGATCGACAGCGCCTCCAAACGGTTCGCCAAGCCGCGCGGGGAACTGCTGGAAGACCTGGGGATCCATCTTGCCGGGATCGAAGCGCTGCGGCGGTTGCTGCGTTTCGGCGGTGTCGATTTTGCCGACTTCATCCTTTCACTGGACGAACTGCCCGATCGCGCCCGTCTGGCCGTGCCCGAACTCGACCTGCCGGAGGTGAGCGTGCACCCCGTCGGCGGCGGGCGATTCCGCGTCATCTGCCGGGGCGACAATCCCGGTTATGGCCCGGTCTTTGCCGGTATCCTCCGGGCCATCGCCGACGATTATGGTGCGCTTGCGCTGATTGATCTGGATGCGCCTGCGGGGCGGGTGGAAGCGATCAGCGTCGAGTTGCTGGACGCCCGTTTCGCGACCGGGCGGCAATTCCACCTGGCGCGACCGGACATCTGACGATGGATGGCGGCGCTTCGCCCGAATATGCGATGCTGGACGACGATGCGCTCGGCCGGCTGATGCCCATGTATCTCTGGGTTTCTTCGACGGGTCATATCCGCAGCGTTGGCCCGACACTCGCCAAGCTCGGCAATGGCCGGTTATGTTCGGGTCGCCGGTTTCTCGAGGTGCTTGAGGTGCGCAAGCCCGGTCCGGTCGATACGATGGAGGCGTTCCGGCGTTTCGGCGGGCGCCGTCTGCATCTGGCTTTTCGCGACCCGCCTGCAACGGCGCTTCGCGGGCACGCCGTTCTGCTCGGCAATGGGCTGGGCACGCTGATCAATCTTTCCTTCGGCGTTGGCGCGGCCGAGGCGGTGCGCGAGCATGCGCTGACCAACAGCGATTTCGCGCCCACCGACCTGACCGTGGAACTGCTGTATCTGAGCGAGGTCAAGGCAGCCGTTATGCAGGAACTGGCGGCGCTGAACGAAAGGCTGCGGGTGGCGCAGCGGGCGGCAGAGGCAATGGCGCAGACCGACGCACTGACCGGGCTTGCGAACCGGCGCGCGCTCGACGCCGCGCTGGCCAGGGCGGTCGAAGCGACCGCGCGCGGCGCTCCGGGCTTTGCGCTGATGCATCTTGATCTCGACTTCTTCAAGGCGGTGAACGACACGCTGGGCCATGCTGCGGGCGACTTCGTTCTTACCCGTGTCGCCGGAACGCTGCGTCAGACCATGCGTGTCAACGATCTGATCGCACGGGTGGGGGGGGACGAGTTCGTGATGCTCCTGTCCGGCCCGATCGACGAGGCGGTCGTCGCGGAAATCGGTGCGCGCGTCATTGAGGGTCTGGAGCGGCCGCTGACCTTTGCCGGCGCGCCTTGCCGCATTTCGGGTAGCCTGGGCGCCACGCTGTCGCGCTACTACGCCCGGCCCGATCCCGACCGGATGCAAAGCGACGCCGACGCGGCCCTTTATGCCGCCAAACGCGGCGGGCGGGCACGATGCAAAATTTGGTCGCCGCCGCGCTGACGGGCGCCGCGGCGTCCTAGCTGGCCTCGTCAGTCTCCTTCTCGCTTTCCTCGCGCGCCTGGGAAAATCGGCTCAGCAGCGCGGATTCCAGTTCGCGGTTCAGATCGCGGGCGCGGGCGATGTAGGCTGCGTTCTTTTCGGTCGAGACGTCGGGCCGCCAGACCTGCGCCAATTCACGCACGGCTTGACGGTCCATCTTGTAGAAGAGCTTTTCGAGTTCTGAAGCTTCATACTGAGACAAGCCAACATTTTCTAAGGCGTAACGGGCGACTCTTAGACTTGAATCGAAGTATTCGCGCACGATGTCATCGGCCCCGGCGCGGTAAAGCCGGTAGACGTGCTCCCGGTCGCGGGCCCGTGCGATGATATGCAAATCCTCGCGCTGGCGGCGCGCATAGCGGACCAACCGAAGCGAGGCTTCCCGGTCGTCGAGGCAGACGACCAGAACCTGCGCTGTCTCGATTCCGGCGGCCTTCAGCAGTTCGGGTCTTGTCGGATCGCCGACATAGCCTTTGAAGCCGAACCGGCGAAGCAGTTGAATGACCTTGATGTCGTGGTCAAGCACCGTGGTGCGGAACCCCGACATGGTGATCATGCGGTTCACCACCTGCCCGAAGCGGCCGACGCCGGCGATGATGATCGGCTGCTGTTCGTCGATCTCGTCCGCCTCGTGCTTTTCGCCCTCGTCCTTCATCCGCGCTGCAAGGAAGTCATGCAGGATGAAGAAAAGAGGGGTGAGAAACATCGACAACGCGATAACCAGAAGCAACGACTGCGCCAGTTCATCAGGAATGATGCGCTGCTTGATCGAGAAGGACGTGAGCACGAAACCGAATTCGCCCGCCTGGGCAAGGCCCAGGGTGAAAAGCCACTGGTTCTGGCCCTTGAGCTTGAAAAGCAGCCCAAGCCCGTAGAGCACCGCGCCCTTGGCGACCATCAACGCGAGCGTGAGGCCGAAAAGAGGCACCGGCTTCGACAGCAAAAGGTCGACGTCGATGCCGGCGCCGACGGTAATGAAGAAAAGTCCCAGAAGCAGACCCTTGAAGGGCGCGATATCCGATTCAAGCTCGTGCCTGAACTCGGAATTGGCCAGAACCACGCCCGCAAGAAATGCACCCAGCGCCGGCGAAAGCCCCACCAGCAGCATCAGTGAGGCGATGGTTACTACGATCATCAATGCCAGTGCCGTGTTCACCTCGCGCAACCGGGCGCGGTGAACGAAAGCGTAGAGCGGGCGGACGAGGTAGTGCCCGGCCAGCGCCGTTGCCGCGACCGCACCGAGTGTGACGAGGGTCACGCCCCAGCCCGGAAGCTCCTGCAGGAAGCTGGGCGTGATCTGCGAATCCTCGGCCATCGCCTTTGCAACGGCGCGCGCGCCTGGCAAGGCAAGAAGCGGCAGGAAGGCGAGAAACGGAATGACCGCTATGTCCTGCATCAGGAGAACCGAAAAGGTGCTGCGTCCGCCCGCCGTTGGCATCAGCCGCTTTTCCGAAAGCGTTTGCAGCACGATCGCAGTCGAGGAGAGCGACAGGATCAGACCCAGAGTAAGCGCGATACGCCAGTCATATCCAAGCGCCAGAACGCCAAGCGTCACCACGAAGGTCGTCACTACGATCTGCAACCCGCCCAGCCCCACCAAACGGTCGCGCATCGCCCAGAGCGCCTTCGGCTCAAGCTCCAACCCGATGAGAAAGAGCATCATCACCACGCCGAACTCGGCGAAGTGTTGGAGATCCTTGGTCTCCGATCCCTCCATTCCCAGGACCGGGCCAATGATTATGCCGGCGATGAGGTAGCCCAGCACCGAACCAAGGCCCAGCCGCGCGGCGATGGGCACCGCCAGTACCACGGCGATGAGATAGACGGAGGCGTGGAGGAGGAAACTTTCCATCTAGGCTTTCATGTCGGCAAGGGGGCGTCGGGCTTGAACTGGTCCATGACGATCTGGCTTTGCACGCGCGCGACGGCGGGGTGCGCGAGCAGCACCTGATGAATCAGGCGGTTGAGGCTCGCCAGATCGTCGCAATAGACCCTGAGCAGGTAGTCCGCCTCTCCGGTCAGGGTCCAGGCCGACGTGATCTCAGGCTGACTTTCGACAAGACGTGAAAACGCCTCGGTCGTTTCCGCCCCGTGCCGCGTCATCTGAACCTGCACGAAGGCTTGGACCGAAAGGCCCAGCTTCAATGGATCAAGCCGGGCGGAATAGCCTGCAATCAGCCCTTCGGCTTCAAGCCGCTGGCGCCGCCGCCCCGCCTGGCTGGGCGAAAGGTTCAAGGCTTCGCCAAGCTCCTGCGAGGTAAGATGCGCGTTGCGTTGAAGCGCAGCCAGGAGCCGCGAATCCGTTTCGTCAAGCGCGATGCGTGAATTTTGCATGGTTTCACTTCATAGCGCTCGAAACACGCGCATGCACATCAATTCTCCATTTCAATTGCGCAACAAGCGCGTGACGGGTGCTGTAAACTTCGCGCCAGCGCAAACAGGAGATTTGAACATGGGTCCCTTTCCACATTCCGCCCCGAAATCCGTGATCTCGGATCAGAACCCAGCCGGCACCGACGGGTTCGAGTTTGTTGAGTTCGCCCATCCCGAACCCGATGAATTGCGCCAGCTTTTCGGGCGTATGGGCTACGCGCTTGTCGCGCGCCACAGGACTAAGGCGGTCGAGCTTTGGCAGCAGGGCGACATTACCTATCTGCTGAACGCCCAGCCTGGCAGCCATGCCATGCGGTTCGTCGAGGAACACGGCCCCTGCGCCCCGTCGATGGGCTGGCGGGTGGTGGACGCCAAGCGCGCCTATGATCACGCGGTCGCGAAAGGGGCCGTGCCCTATGACGCCGGCGACAAGGCGATGGACGTGCCGGCGGTGGTGGGGATCGGCGGGTCGCTGATCTACTTCATCGACCAGTACTACGAAACCTCGCCCTACAATGAGGAATTCGAGTGGCTTGCACAGTCCAAGCCGAAGGGGGTGGGCTTCTACTATCTCGACCACCTCACCCACAACGTCCACAAGGGTAACATGGACAAGTGGTTCGGGTTCTACGGCGACATCTTCAACTTCCGCGAGATCCGCTTCTTCGACATCGAGGGCAAGTTCACAGGGCTTCTGAGCCGGGCGCTGACCTCGCCCTGCGGCCGCATCCGCATTCCGATCAACGAGGACAGGGGTGAAAAGGGGCAGATCGTGGAATACCTGAAGCGCTACAACGGCGAGGGCATCCAGCATATCGCCGTCGGGACCGAGGACATCTATGCCGCGACCGATGCGATTCACGACCGCGGTCTGCGCTTCATGCCGAAGCCGCCGATGAGCTATTACGAGATGAGCCGGGAACGGGTCGCCGGCCACCAGGAACCGCTTGAGAAGATGGCCAGACATGGCGTGCTGATCGACGGCGAAGGCGTGGTCGATGGTGGGGAGACGAAAATACTGCTGCAGATATTCTCGAAGACCGTCATCGGGCCGATCTTCTTCGAGTTCATCCAGCGGAAGGGCGACGAGGGTTTCGGCGAAGGCAACTTCAAGGCGCTCTTCGAGTCGATCGAGGCCGACCAGATCGCCCGCGGCGTGTTGACCGGCGACGATGCAGCCTGAAACTCACGGAATGCAGGCCACGCCACGGACCCGGCCGGCCCCCAATGTGGGACCGGCCGGGTTTCGTCTCAGCCTTTCTTGACGATCTTCAGCACGATCGTCTTGCCGCGTTTGACGTAGCTCAACTCGCTGTCGCCAATGGCCGCCACCTTGCCGCCGTCGAACCTGTCGCCGACCCTGAGCTTGACGTAGCGTCCATTCGGCATCCGCACGAGCGCGCGGCGGCTTGAGGAGGATCCGTATACGCCGATCAGGTTGATTTCGCCCAGATTGATCGCGTTCTTGATCGTCGCCTGATTGGAGACTGTCCGCGATGTCGGCATGTTCGGAACCGCTTCCATCGGTTCCGGTTCGTCGAGTTCGACCTGCGCAGGGGCCGCCGCAACCTGCGGTTCTGGTTGCGGAGCAGCGGGCTGCGCGGGTGCGGGTTGTGGCTCTGCCACGGCAGCGGCGATTGCAGCTTCGACCGCGCTCGAAAAGCCGCTCGGGCGCTGCGCCGGGCGGCGCGACGAAACCACCGCCTGGGCGCTGACAAACGTGGTGCTTTCCTCGGCGGCGGCGGCCGCCGCTGCCGCGTCGTCGATAGCGCTTCGCTGCGCTGTCGCGGCTTCGGCCAACGCGACGATGCGCTCTGGCCTCGACCTTGGCTTGATTGCGGCGAGGGCGGGATCGGGCGCGGGCGTATCAATCGCGCCTTGCTCGTCGGGGGCGGATGTTGCTTCGGCGGGGTCCGGCGCCGGTACGACAACCGCTTCGCTGCCTGGTCGCGGCGGCGGCGCAACCGGCGGCTTGCCCGAGATCAGGGTGAAGCCGTCCGGCGTCACCACTCCCTCTTCGGTCGGTTTGATCAGCCCGTCCGGACCGAACTCATAGACCGTGCCGGCGGGCGGCGGAAGCGGCTGCGGCGTCGGCTGCGTATCGGCGGAGACGGTTTCGAGCGTCGGCAGGCCGGCGGACAACTGGCTTTCGGGCGCGGGTGCGTCGCGCGTGACAAGCGCCGCGCCGGAATCGTCCGCTGCCTGGCTTTCGGCGGTCGAAGGCAGCGCCGGCGCCACTTGCTCGGCAGCTGGCGGTGGCCCGGTCAGTGTCGGCTCCGCAGCGGCCGGTTCGACGGCGTCTGGCGCGCTCGACGATTCCGTGGTCGGCAGGGCGTCGGGTTCGGGCGACGCAATTGCGAGATCAGGCTGGGGCGTGACCGCCGGTGCGGCCTCGGGCACGGCGGTTTCCGGCGCGGCGTCGGCCTCATCCGTCGGAGAGGGGTCGGTTACGCCGACCGCGGCGCCTGGCGCTTCGGGGACCGCGCTTTCCGAGGTTGCGGCGGGTGTCTGATCGGACGCGGACCCGCGGAAAACCGACCATGCCGCGACCGCCGCCATGATGAGCAGCAGAAGTGCGATCAACACAAACGCAAGACGGGTTCGGCTGCGCGCTGCCGTCGTCTGCCGGCGGGCGCCGAAACTGGTCATCTCGGCGGTTTCGGGCAGACCGGTTTCGGCGGCCCAGCGTTGCTTCAGCTGCGCCTGGGTGCCGTGCTTGACCTCAGGAAGGTTGTCGACCAGGGCACGGCCAAGCCGGTTGCGCGGCCTGCGCGGGCCGCCGGCTCCGTTGTCGCTCCGGTCGTCGGCATCGGGGATCGCAAGGATTGGGTCGGTGATGCCGAGCCTGCCGGTGGCGGGCCCGATCTTCGGGGCCGCCGGCAGGTCCGCCTCGGCAAAGGTCAGCCGCGACGTGGCCGCGATGCCTTCAGTTCCGGTCTCGAGGCCGGCGCGCCGGGTTGCAAAGGCCGTGACGGCTTCGATCGTCCCGATTGGCGCATTCTGTTCGACCTCGGGGGCTTCTTCCGCGTCGGTGTCGGCATCATCCTCGGGAACCGCAAGCCCGTCCGATGCCGCGCCAAGTTCCGCATCGTCGCCGGTTGCTGCTTCAGCCTCTTCGGACACCGTCTGATCGGTGTCGGGCGCCCCCGCTTCGCGGACGGTTTCGGCCGCCTCGGGGTCGGCCGGTTGCGCGCCGGCATCGGGCAGTTCCTCGACTTCCCGTTCGACTGCCGTGAACTCTTCCGGCGCCGCGGCAACTTCGGGTTCCGCCACGCTTTCTGAAACCGCCTCGGCATGGGGCTCCGCATCCGCGGCAACATCCGCCTCGGCGTCATGAGCAGTGGCGGCCGCAGGTGGCTCCGCCGCAATCGCTGGTTCCGCTTCATCGGCCAGGTCGCCGCTATCGCCGGTTTCGGGCGGTGACTTCGTGATGTCGGGTCCGGAGATATCCTCGATCTCGAAAGCGTTCGGCGGCAACGTTCCGATTTCCCGCACGGGATCCTGATCGCGTTCCAGTTTCTCGCCCGCGGGCAGGTGCTGCCCGGATCCGGTCGTCGCGCCGAAGAAAGGTTCGCCTGCGAAGCCGCCCCGCTCGGGGCAGGCCACGAACGCGACCGGACAGAAGCCGAAGTCCTCGGCGAAACGCTCGGCTTCGTCCAGGGTCACGCGCGCCACCGCCGCAACCCGGACCTTGCCGCCGCCGACGCGGGACCAGTCGTAGACCAATTCATCCAGCCGATACGGCGTCAGGCCCTCAAGCGCCCTTGCGATCTGCGCGCGTCGGCTGGCGCGGTCGGGGCCGGGGGCGTCCACTTCGGTGTAAAGGATCTGCGATGCCGGAATGATGAGCTTGGTCGTGATTCCGTCGGGGGCAAGAACTCCGGCCTTGCGCTTCAGTTCGGTTAGCTTCGCCTCCAGCGCAGGATCATCGAGCGCGACTTCGCCCACGCGCAACCATCCATCGGTCCGCCTGTGGAGCAAGGCGATCCGGTCATGGTCGAGGTCAAGTGCGAAACCAGGTTTCATCAGCGCGCAAGCAGTCAAAACGCGGCCGGCCATGTGGCGGCCCTTTTCATGGGCCGTCCTAAAGCAGAAATCAGCATATGGAAAGACGATGCCCCAAGGATCGGCTTGCCCGGCGCGTCAAAGACAGGAAGATTGATGCTGCAAAACGGAGGATTCCATGCGCATTGTGACTGCCCTTGTAACGATCCTGGCCCTTGCCCAGCCGCTGTCGGCGGCAGAGACCGGCGAATCGCGCCCTGCGACCATTTCAGTGACCGGCGAGGGGCGGGTCGAGACCAAGCCCGACATGGCGACCATTTCGCTGGGCGTCATGACCGAGGATGACAGCGCCCGCGCTGCTCTTGCGGCCAACTCCGAGCAAATCGCCACGGTGATCGCCCGCCTCAAGGCGGCGGGGATCGAAGATCGCGATATCCAGACGACCGGCCTGTCGCTCAGTCCGCGCTACGACTATTCCAGATCGGACGGCAACTCGAAGCTGACCGGCTATGTCGTGTCGAACATGGTCACGGTCCGGGTCCGTATGCTCGACGATCTGGGCAAGGTGCTTGACGACGTCGTCGCCGACGGTGCGAACAACCTCAACGGCCTGAGTTTCGGTCTGCAGGACGATGCCGAGGCAATGGACGAGGCGCGGCGGCGCTCCGTCGCCGATGCCCGACACAAGGCCGAGCTTTATGCCGGGGCGGCGGGCGTGACGCTTGGCCGGATCGTGACCATCGGCGAACAGGGCGGTTATGCGCCGCAGCCGATGATGTTGGACGCGCCGATGGCACGAATGCAGGAAGGTTCGGTTCCGGTCGCTTCGGGCGAACTGACTGTCACGAGCCAGGTCACGGTCGTCTACGAACTTGCCGAGTGAGCGGCCGGCGCCCCGGACTTCGCCGGGGCGCTGTCCTCACGCCGTCGCCTTCGCCAGTGCCTGATCGAGATCGGCGATGATGTCGTCGGCATCCTCGATCCCGATCGACAAGCGCACGACATTCGGTGCCGCACCTGCCGCCTTCTGCTGTTCTTCGGAAAGCTGACGGTGCGTGGTTGAGGCAGAATGGATGACGAGCGAGCGGGTATCGCCAAGGTTCGCCACGTGGCTGAAAAGCTCAAGCGAGTCCACCAGCTTCACGCAGGCGTCATAGCCGCCCTTGACCGCGAAGGTGAAGAGCGCGCCCGCGCCCTTCGGGCAGATCCGCGCCACCCGCTCGTAATACGGTGAGGATTTCAGCCCGGCATAGGTCACGAACTCGACCCGCTTGTCCTTTTCGAGCCAGTTGGCGACTTTAACAGCGTTCTCGACATGGCGCTGCATCCTGAGGCTCAGCGTCTCGATCCCCAACAGCGTGTAGTGCGCGCCCTGCGGGTTCATCGTCATCCCGAGGTCGCGCAGGCCGACGGCGATGGAGTGGAAGGTGAACGCCATGGCCCCGAGCGCTTCGTGGAAGCGCAAACCGTGATAGGCGGGCTCCGGTTCGGAGAGTGACGGGAACTTGCCTGACGCCGACCAGTCGAACTTGCCCGAGTCCACGACGATTCCGCCGGTGACCGTGCCATTGCCGGTGAGGTACTTGGTCGCCGAGTGGACGACCAGCGTCGCGCCGTGGTCGATCGGACGGCAGAGGTAAGGCGAGGCGGACGTGTTGTCGACGATGAGCGGCAGTCCGGCCTTGTCGGCGATCTTCGCGACCGCGTCGAGATCGGTGATGTAGCCGCCGGGATTGGCGATCGATTCACAGAAGATCGCGCGGGTGTCGCCGTCGACCGCGGCCTCAATCGCTGCGAGATCGTCGAAATCGACGAACTTCGCCGACCAGCCGAACCGTTTGATCGTCTGACTGAATTGCGTGACCGTGCCGCCGTAAAGCCTTGTCGAGGCAATGATATTCCGCCCCGGCCCCATCAGCGGGAACAGCGCCATGATCTGCGCGGCATGGCCGGACGAACAGCAGACCGCGCCCGCACCACCCTCAAGCGCGCAGACCCGTTCGGCTAGCGCCGAGACCGTCGGGTTGGTCAGGCGCGAGTAGATGTAGCCGACCTCCTGAAGTCCGAAGAGCCGCGCCGCATGGTCGGCGTCCTTGAAGACATAGGCGGTCGTCTGGTAGATCGGCACCTGCCGTGCGCCGGTGGCCGGATCGGGCGAGGCGCCGGCGTGAATCTGCAATGTATCGAAACCATAGGTCTTGGCCATGTTCGTCTCCGTCGGAAGGGTCCGGCGTGACGTTAGGGCAAGGCGCGGGGCTTCACAACAGCGGCCTGATCTTGATGCCCGTGGCGATCAGTTGTCGCCCTTTTCGCGTTGGGCCGTGCCGTTCTGGAACGGGCGATCGGGCGCACTGTATCCGGACCGCGAGGTCGGCGTGTCACAGGCGGCAACAAGGCTGACCGTCAGGGCGGCTATGACGAGCATGATGAAATTTTGCAAGGGGCATACCTCCAAATCGCTTTTTGGTTGTCCCCTGAACACAGGGTAACGAAATCCGGGCATGTCCGGAAATCAATTTGGAACAGATCGGCGTGATCGCGTCGGCAGGTCAGGGCAGCCGGCCGTGCTTACCGCATCCAGAGACCCGCCCGCTTGATCGCGTTGCGGATCGCCTGCTCCCGCGGCGGCAGATCATCTCGGTCGAACATCCCGCGCACCTTTTGCCCCTTGCCTTGATAGACAAGCTTCTTGATCGGCTCATATTCTTTCAGAACCTTCTTGACCGGATTGGGCGCGATCGCGGATTCCAGCGCCTCGACGACCCTGTCGCTTTCGCGGGCGTAAAGAAGGGGAAGCGTCCGGTAGTGGCAGCTCACGTCGCCATCGAGCCCGTCCAGCTCCGGTCCGGGCCGGCCGCCGCCGAATGAATGAATGACAAGCGGCAGCGCCACCTGATCCAGCCACGGATCGAGCGGCTGGCAAACCAGCTCGTCCGGCGCGTCGTCGCGAATGGCCAGCGCGTAGTCGATGAAGCGGCGGCCGAACTCGGATGGGCAGCGGTGGAAATACCACCCTGCGTTGAAATAGAGGTAGCGCTCCCAGTATTCGTCGGGCTTCGTGAGGTCGAGCGAACTTGCGTAGTCGAGCGCGAACTTGTCGTAGAGCGATTTCCAGATCTGGCCGTAGCCGGGCCCGTAAAGCTCGATCACGGGCCAGGTCCCCTCGCGCCGCATCGAGGCCGAGGGGCGGTCGAAGTCGATGCCGATATCGGCCAACGGCGCTGTAAAGACCGTGTCGGTATCGAAGAAGATGAACGGTTCACCCTCGGGAAGCGAGGCCAGCCCCTCGATCTTGTTGCCGTAGGGATAGATATGGCCGAAATGCTCCGCGCGGATAGGCACGATTGCGACGCCAAAGCCTTCCAGAAGCTTGCGGATCTCGGGTCGGAGGCGGGGATCGGTTTTCCAGCGCGGGCCCGGCTGGGGTTCGCCCATGATGAGCTTTCCGGCGAAATCCGGGTTCGCCGCGCGGAACGTCGCGGCAAGGATCACCGCCTCATAGGCAAGCCGTCCGTCCTGCGCGATGCAAAAGACGTTAAACTCCCCAGATCCCGACATTCCGCAGCCTTCCCCGACCGCGCCTAGGGCGGTCCGCCGCTCAACTATAAGGAGGAAGGCCGGCAAGGGGAAGTTACGCGTTTATGGCGGTATAGACCCTTGATTGATTCGATTCAAAGGAGAGTGAAATATGTTCGATACAACTATAAAGAGAGCGTGTGACGCAATTCAGACACATTTGCCCAAAAACGGTCACAATTCATGCGCGAGCATATCGCATTTTGTGCACGTCGCTGCGACCGGGTCTACATATACGTCTCAGAGTAGGCGACAATGAAGCGTCCTACTGGGGAGGCGGACACGGTTCTGTCAACAATTGAGAGAGACGAAAGTTATGCATACGATTAAATGGACAACCCGTAATCTGACGACGCTCGCGACCGCGACGGCGATGTCCTTTGCCCTCGCGGGAGCAGTCGGCGCTGCCATCAGCAGCTCACCGCTGACCGAGGAAGACTACCGGCAGCTCTGCCGGTCGCGCGACTTCAACGAAGACCTCCTGAAGCAGATCCAGCAGAGCGAGCAGTTCCCGGATATTCTCAACTACACGCTCGAAAACTGCCCCCAGGTCGCCGCGATTCTGAGCGATGTGCCTACCGCGGCGATCGACGACGATGTAGCCGGCAACGGTGAGGGCGGAGACGACAGCGGCATTCCTGGCCCCGAAAATCCGGGTGCCGGCGGTGGTACCGGAGGCGCTGGCGGCGGTGGAAGCACCGGCGGCAATGGCGGCACCGGTGGTGGCGCGGGCGGTGGTACGGGTGGCACCGGTGGTGGTACCGGCGGCACCGGTGGTGGTACGGGTGGCACCGGTGGTGGTACTGGCGGCACTGGCGGTGGTACTGGCGGCACCGGTGGTGGTACTGGCGGCACCGGTGGTGGCACAGGCGGCACCGGAGGTGGCACAGGCGGCGGCGGAAGCACCGGCGGCAATGGTGGCAACGGTGGTGGCACCGGAGGCGGCGGTAACGACGGCGGCACCGGCGGCGGCGACACTGGTGGCGGCACTGGCGGCGGTGACAACGGTGGCGGCACTGGCGGCGGTGACAACGGTGGCGGCACTGGCGGCGGTGACAACGGTGGTGGCACTGGCGGCGGCTGGCAGGCCACCCCCGACAACGAGCCCAACGTCGGCGAGCCGGGCAGGGACCAGTGGGAACAGGACTGGGACCGCCCCGGCGGAGGTCGTGACCAGTACGAGTCGGGCCGGGATGATCGGTGACGCTGAAACCGTCGAAGATCGTGAAGGTCCAGCGTCCATAGTCCCAACCAACCCCGACGCCCCTTGGCTCGTCTAAGCCAGGGGGCGCCAGAAGATGCAGTTGATCTCCAGGCATAAGGTGCCGGAGAGGGTTGGAAGTGCCTTGGGCGGTGACGGCGTCGACTCCGACCGCTGCGGGCCTGAACCGCGCCGTCGCCACGAGAGCCGTGCGAAAACAACCGAAGGCCCGACGCCAGCCGGGCCTTCGGAGTGGTGGCATCGGTTCGGGCGGCTGTCGGTCGACATTGCCCGGCCATTTCCGCCAAGTGGCTCGTCAGCGCCCCATCGCCGGGTCGAGGCGGCATGATGAAGGCCGGATGCCGCAGGCGGGCACAAATCCCGGACCTTGAGGACTCGCTAGTTTTCCTTCGTCCTGGCCGGGCTTTTCAGCCTCGGACATCGCCCCTATAAGCGATCCTGCCACATGAGGAACCGACGCGATGCGCAAGGCAGAGATCCACCGCAAGACCGCCGAGACCGACATCTCGGTCGCGATCAATCTCGACGGATCCGGCCGGTACACGAACGAAACCGGCATCGGCTTCTTCGACCACATGCTCGACCAGCTTGCGCGCCACTCGCTGATCGACGTCGCCGTGAAGGCCAAGGGCGATCTGCATATCGACGATCACCACACGGTCGAAGATACCGGCATCGCCCTTGGTCAGGCGCTGGTCAAGGCGCTTGGCGACAAGCGCGGCATCCGCCGCTATGGCCACTTCTCCCTGGCTATGGACGACGCACAGATCACCTCTGCGCTCGACCTCTCCGGGCGGCCCTATCTTGTCTGGAACGTCGATTTTCCGACCGCAAAGATCGGCAGCTTCGACACCGAGCTTGTGCGCGAATTTTTCCAGGCGCTTTCGAGCCACGGAGGCGTCACGCTGCACGTCGACCGTGTGCACGGGATCAACAGCCACCACATCGCCGAGGCGGCCTTCAAGTCGGTGGCGAAAGCGCTGCGCATGGCGGTCGAGGCCGATCCCCGCAACGACGCGCTTCCGTCGACCAAGGGCGCGCTCTAGGTTGATGCTCACCGTTCTCGTCGACTACGATTCCGGCAACCTGCATTCGGCCGAAAAGGCGTTCAGCCGCATGGCGGCCGAAACCGGGCAGGGCGCCGTCATCGTCTCCTCCCGGCCCGAGGATGTGGCCCGCGCCGACCGGATCGTCCTGCCCGGTGACGGGGCGTTTCCATCCTGCCGCGCGGCGCTCGACCGGTTCACGGGGCTGTTCGAGGCGATCGAAGAGGCGGTGACGGTTCGCGCCCGCCCGTTCCTCGGCATCTGCATCGGCATGCAGATGATGGCGACGCGCGGGCTTGAACACGGCAAGACGCGCGGTTTCGATTGGATCGGCGGCGAGGTTCTGCGGATCGAGCCTGCCGACAAGACGCTCAAGGTACCGCATATGGGTTGGAACGACCTGATCGTCGACCGCCCCCACCCGGTTCTTCAGGGGATCGAGACCGGCCAGCACGCGTATTTCGTGCATTCCTACCATTTTCGCGTCGCCGACGCGGCGCACCGGCTTGCGCATTGTGACTATGCCGGCGACATCACGGCGATCGTCGGGCGCGCCAACATGATCGGCACGCAGTTCCATCCGGAAAAGAGCCAGGCGACGGGGCTGCGTCTCATCGCCAACTTCCTCGCCTGGCGGCCGTGACTACTGCACCCGCTGCCAGGTCTGCTTGGAACAGATGAGTCCGCCGGCAACGCAGCCGGCAAGCTTCAGGCTGTTGCCGCTCAACTGGATCTTGCCGATATAGATCTTGTCGTTCGACGGGCGCCAGACCTTGCCGGCATAGTTCCCCTCACCATTCGGCACCATGTCGATGACCAAGGTCTTGCCGAGATTGGGGGACTGGTATTCGCCCGTGGCGTTGAAGGTGCGGCTGATCTTGCCACAGAAGGCCGCGCCGCAGGGTTCAATGGTGACAAGCGCGTAGGCGCCGTCATCCGGTTCAGTTTGCCAGACGCCCTCGACCGGGTCGGCGGACGCCGCCCCCGCCAGAAATGCGAAGGCCACGGCTAGGGTGAGCTTCTTCATGTCCGATATCCTCCCTGACATCTGGCGCGATCATCCGCGATGTTGCACCCGTTCGTCCAGTCTGACGTGACGTTTTGCGGTCTTTGCAACCGGTCGAGGCTGTGGCAAGAGATCGGCGCACGACACCGGAGATCGCATGATCCTCTACCCCGCCATAGACCTCAAGGACGGCCAGTGCGTGCGGCTCCTGCACGGCGAGATGGACAAGGCCACCGTCTTCGGCGACGACCCCGCCACGCAGGCGGCCAGCTTCGAGGAGGGGGGCTGCGAGTGGTTGCATCTCGTTGACCTGAACGGCGCTTTCGCGGGCGCGCCCGTCAACGCGGCGGCGGTCGAGGCGATCCTGGCCCGCGTCACGGTGCCGGCCCAGCTTGGCGGCGGCATCCGCGACATGGTCACGATCGAGGCATGGCTCTCCCGCGGGCTTGCCCGCGTCATCCTCGGCACGGTCGCGGTCGAAAATCCGGACCTCGTGCGCGAGGCCGCCCAGGCCTTTCCAGGGCGGGTGGCGGTCGGCATCGACGCACGGAATGGCCGCGTCGCGACCAAGGGCTGGGCCGAGGAAACCGACGTGATGGTCACCGACCTCGCCAGGAGTTTCGAGGACGCCGGGGTTGCGGCGATCATCTACACGGACATCCTGCGCGATGGCGCGATGAAAGGGCCCAACGTCGAGGCGACCGAGGCGCTTGCCCGCGCCGTGGCGATCCCGGTGATCGCCTCTGGTGGCGTGTCGTCGCTGGCCGACCTCATCGCACTTCGCGATACGGGCGTGATCGCGGGCGCGATCTCGGGCCGGGCGCTCTATGACGGGGCGATTGATCTGGCCGGGGCGCTGAAGGCATTGGAGGGATAGACAGTGGCGAGCGTCGAGCGCAGCGACCTGCCCTCGCAAAGCCTGCTTCACGACTATGTGCAGCCGGGCGACTATCTCGACAGCTACTCCTGCGCCAGCACGCTTGACGTTGACCGCGTGGCGGAGCGCGCGATGGCGTTTCCGGGTTGGGTGATGCTTCTTCTTGGGCTGCGCAACCTGCTCGTCGCGCCGCTCGGGCTGACCGGACGACCGAAGGGGGGCCGCGTCGGGATATTCCCGCTCGACCAGCGGAGCGCGAATGAACTGATCCTCGGCTTCAACGACCGCCATCTCGATTTTCGCGTCTCGGTGCTGGTTGACGGGCGGCGCGTCTATGGTTCCACCTGGGTCCACCCACACAATTTTTCCGGTCGCGCCTATTTTGCGACGATCAAGCCGTTTCACATCCTGATCATGCGCCAGGCCGTGGGGCGCGCGGCAGGCAGCGGCGTCACCAGTCCGCGTTGAAACAGAAGAACCTCGAAACGCCCTAACCGCCCGCCGCTGCAGCCGTCAGCTTGCCAAGCGCGCCCTGCATCTTGCCGATGAACTCCGCATCATCGTCAATCTCCAGTTCGTCGAACGTCTCTTTTGGATCTTCGTAGGCCAGCCAAACCTTGCCGCCGGCATCTTCATAGGCCAGCACCTTCAGCGGCAGATAAAGCGCCGCCAGCGGATCGGCCTCTATCGCGGGCGTTCCAAGCGCCGGGTTTCCGAAGACCAGAAGTTCCGACGCCCCGACGGGCGTGCCGACGCTTTCCGCCCCGGCCCCGTGGTCGACCCGTGCGAAGATCGTCGCCCCCGCGCCCTCGACCGCGGTTTCAAGCCGGTCCATGACCTCGTTCACGGCGCCCGACGCCTCGATGCGGACCACATCCTCCGCCAAAGCTGGCAATGCAATGCTCGCCGCCAGTGCCGCGATCACAAGTCCCTTCATCTCAAACCCCCTCTTCTGTTGAAATTGCTAATGTCCGCAATGCTCTGGGCTTCGCCTGTCCATGCCAATAAACGAAGCCGTGATCGGCGAAGGACCGCCTGACATGCTTTTGGCGGGCGCGGCACGGTGCCGACGCGCCCAAGCCCGAACACGCAAACGCCCGATTCGCCGCCGGCTCTGGCACAGGCCTAAAGCGGTTCGACGAGATGACGGATCGGAATCCGCTCAGGAGCAGGCGAATGCCGATAATCGATCCGTCAACGAAAAGTCAAAACCCATTGACACGGCCGTTCCGCGTCACGCCTCTGGAAAATGGCCGCTGCGGTCACTATCACGGATGGGCACGGCAAAGGCGAAACATGCTCAAGACCCGCATCATCCCCTGCCTCGACGTGGCCGATGGCCGCGTGGTCAAGGGCGTCAACTTCGTCGATCTGGTCGATGCCGGCGATCCGGTCGAGGCCGCGAAGGCCTATGACGCGGCGGGGGCGGATGAGCTTTGCTTTCTCGACATCCACGCAACGCATGAGAACCGGGGCACGATGTTCGACCTCGTCACCCGCACCGCCGAACAGTGCTACATCCCGCTGACCGTCGGCGGCGGGGTGCGGACTGCCGAGGATGTGCGCGCGCTTCTGCTCGCCGGCGCCGACAAGGTCAGTTTCAACTCTGCCGCCGTCGCCGATCCCGACGTGGTGGCCGAGGCGGCGGATCGCTTCGGCAGCCAATGCATCGTCGTCGCGATGGATGCCAAGACCGTGGGGCCGGGCCGGTGGGAGATCTTCACCCATGGCGGACGCAGGGCGACCGGCATCGACGCGGTGGACTTCGCCCGCACCGTCGCGGCCAAGGGGGCGGGCGAGATCCTTCTGACGTCGATGGACCGCGATGGCACGCGGGCGGGGTTCAACCTGCCGCTTACTCGCGCCATCGTCGATGCAGTCGAGGTTCCGGTGATCGCCAGCGGCGGGGTCGGCACGCTCGACCATCTGGTCGAAGGCGTGACGATCGGCGGGGCGAGTGCCGTGCTGGCCGCGTCGATCTTCCACTTCGGCGACTACACCATCCGCGAGGCCAAGGCGCACATGGCCGCTGCCGGTATCCCGATGAGGCTCGCATGACGACGCTCGACAAACTCGCCGCGACCATTGCCGCCCGCAAGGGAGCGGACCCGGAAACCTCGTGGACTGCAAAGTTGCTCGCGAAGGGGCCGGAAAAATGCGCCGAGAAGTTCGGCGAAGAAGCGATCGAGGCGATCATCGAGGCGGTCAAAGGGGATCGCGCGGCCCTGACCGCCGAGGCGGCGGACGTGCTTTACCATCTCCTGGTTATGCTGGCCTCGCGCGACGTTTCACTTGATGACGTTCTGGCCACGCTTGAGCGTCGCGAGAGCCAGTCAGGCATTGATGAAAAGGCGGCGCGTCGTTAGGGGCTCAGCCGCACCGGACAGAAACAATCGTACATAACCGGCCCCCCGCGGCAAGTGCGGAACCTCGCCTCCCGAGTCCTTTGCGCAACATGTCCCTTCGATTGAATCGGCATTCTGCAATGATGCTTTTCGCTTCTTCGAGGCTGATGGTAACTTTTCGTTAAGAAACGGTCGCAAAGGCCGGAACAAAATGCGGCAGGTTACAGGCATGTTGACGGGCTATCGTGGCACGTTCGTGATTTCATCGGCACAAACGGAAGTCGATGGGATACTGAGTCCATCCTTCGACACCATGATGGTCGGATCCCAGTGGCGCTGGTGGGGCGAGGCGGTCCCGGTGGATGGCCCTCCCGGCGTTCTGATGCTTGCCGAGGCGGCAGGGGCGAAAGAGCTGCACCGCCGCGCCTCGCGTTCGGCGCATCGCATTCTCGGCGATCTCGTCGCTTCGAAGCCCGGCGGCGCCATGCACCCGGCAGTCGAGGGGCCGGCCCTTCTGCGGCGGATCTTCACGATCACGGACGGTTGGGCCAACTACCCGGTCGCGACGGTCGTCGGCCCCGGGGGCGAAACGCTCCATGTCTTTTGCGACAGGCTGCCGCCAAGGGACGTCGATTTGCACGTCGTAGAACGCACCGTCGATTCCGAAGGCTCGCCCGCGGCCGCTTCGGACGATCCGGGCGTGATCTGCTTCACGCCGGGCACCATGATCGCCACGCCGGACGGGCCGAGACAAGTCGAATTCATCCAGCCGGGCGACCGGATATCGACCCGGGACAACGGCGCGCAGGAGGTGGTCTGGACCGGCTCGCGGCGGATGACCGGTGCGCGGCTTTACGCCATGCCGCAGCTTCGGCCGCTGCGTATCCGCGCGGGGGCGATGGGCGAGGATCGTCCCGAACAGGATCTCGTCGTTTCGCCCGGCCACCGGATGCTTCTGCGCGGCCCGCGTGCCGAGGCGCTCTTCAACCAATCCGAGGTGCTGGTCTCGGCCCGCGACATGATCGATGATCATTCGGTGACGGTGGAATGCGGCTTGCGCGAGGTGACCTATGTCCACCTCATGACCGAGGCGCATCAGATCATCTGGGCGAACGGGCTTGAGACAGAAAGCTTCCATCCCGCCAGCGCCGATCTCGATATGCTCGATCCCGTCGGACGTGAGTCACTTCTGGCCCTCATGCCGGGACTGGCCGACGATCCGTTCGGATACGGCGACTATGCGCGCCGGAACCTCAGCGCACCGGAAGCCGCCATATTGCGTCAGGCGGCGGCCTGAGCCGACTACCGGCTGGCGTGAAGGTCGGTGGCGCCATGCTGAGCCCAGAGATATTTCTGCAGGTCGTGATTGCCGTCCAGCGCCTCGTTCAGTTCGGCATGGCCGATGGTCTCGGTCAGGTTGGGCTGATCGGAAAACAGCGACCTGCCCATGTTCGCGCGCCCGTCGGCCAGCGAATATCCCAGCGCCTCGACAAGAGTGGGGTAGACGTCGATCATCGTCGCCTGCCGTTCGATGACCCGCGGCGCACCGGCGCCGATGAGCGTGAACAGGTTGTTTCGCTTGCCTCCGTCCGCGACATGGGCCTTCAGTTCGCGCGAAAAGCTGTTCTTCATCGCGATGTGATCGCTCATCACGGCGATGATGGTGTCGTCGGCGATGCCCATGCGCCCGATTTCGTCGATCAGGTCCTGAACCTGGACGCCGGTGCAGTGGATCGCCGTGCCCAGTGGGTTGGGCGAGTTATCGGGCGTTTCGCAACCGTCATCGTCTATTCCGTCAGGACCGTGCGTATTCACGGTCAGCAGGGCAAGCAGGAATGGCCGATCCTGCGCGACAAGGGCATGAAGCTCCCGTTTGGCATGTTCGAAAAGCACGCTGTCGTTGACACCCCAGATGTTCTTGCGGGCCTCGGTCTCGTGGTTTGGAAAGGACTCCAGGCCCAGAAGTCTGTCGTATCCGTGCGAGCCGAAGAATTCGCCCAAGGAGAAGAGCCGCAAGTCCGATCCGTTCAAGTAGCTTGCGACATATCCTTCCTGCCTGAGGATGTCGCCGAGGCAGGTCGTGTGGGGCATGAAGCCAGCAAAGTCGACTTCCGCGTCGGGGTTGTGCAACCCCGTGGCCCCCACATGCAGCATGCCCCGCGGATAAAGCGGCAGGCCGCATTGCGTCGCGACCATGCCGCCCGCGCTGAAATTGGTCCCTTCGAGCCCACCGATACCGCGCGCCGAGATGCCAGCATCCTCGATTCTGGCGAGCGGGGCAAAGAGCGGGGCGGTCAGTGGCATGTCGCGATACGTACGCTCCAGGCTCTCGACGTAAAGAATGACAAGGTTCTTCTTCCGGTCCGGGCGGTCGACAATCTCGGGCTCGACGACGTCCCGCTCGGGGACGATCCGGGCAAAGGCCGGATTGGGCACCGCGAGCCGGTAGACAAACAGGCTGATCGGGCTCGCGATCGCCATCCACGCTACCAGGCCGACAAGCATGACACCGAACCCGGCGACGTGTCTGAGCAGGAACCAGATCGTCCCCAGGGCGGCGGTGATGGCGACCGCGTGTTCGGTCATATCCCCGGCAAAGCTGTCGAGCGCGACGCCGGTCATGTCTGCAAGCTGGTTTTCGTTCATCGTGATCAGGATGGATTCGACGTCCCGTGTTCCGAACGACGCATATGTGAACGCGAAGGGCAGGAAGAGCGCGAGCGCCATGACAAAAAGAGCTGTCAGCGCCAAAGGGTGGCGCGCGCCGCGGGGTGACGGGCAGAACATCGCATAGGCGCCAAACGCCAGGATTGCGGCCTGGAACGCGAGGATGGACGGGGCATTGATATCTCGCGGGAAGCCGTAAAAGCAGATCGCTTCATAGGCGATGGCCGCCGCAAAGAACCCGGCAGCCAAGCCACGCAGCAAAGCGGAAGCGGAGATCATCGTTGCCGCCCTTCAGAAACCAAGCCGAAGGGGCCTTCTTCAATACCCCCGGCAATGAAAGCGCGCGCGATCTCTCGCCGCGATGCGAGCAGCCGACGCGCATGAAGAACCGAAAACAGCTCTCGCCCATTCGTTTAAACAGCCCGACAGGCAGTTTACGCGCGACGGCATGATTTGTAACACTTTTCTGACGTCCGACGCCGAAGATGGCAATAACCCGCCTTCGATCGGCGAACCCGGCGGCATTCCCTTCCTTGACACCGGGCCTGTTGGCTGTATAAGCCGCCCGTCCCGGGACGAAAGCGCCCGGGCTTTCATTTGGTGTTGGTGGACCCCGCAAGGGGAAGCCTGTCGTCCCGGACCTGATCCGGGAAAAGGACAACGCCCTTCACGGCTGCCCTCGGGCGGCCCCCAACGAAGGAGATCAGCGGTGACCAAACGCACCTCTGCCAAGTACAAGATCGACCGCCGGATGGGCGAAAACATCTGGGGCCGGCCCAAATCCCCGGTGAACCGCCGCGAATACGGCCCCGGCCAGCACGGCCAGCGCCGCAAGACCAAGCTTTCCGATTTCGGCACCCAGCTTCGCGCCAAGCAGAAGTTGAAGGGCCATTACGGTGACCTGACCGAAAAGCAGTTCCGCCGCATCTACGGCGAGGCCGAGCGCGTCAAGGGCGACACCGGCGAGAACCTCATCGGCCTTCTGGAGCGTCGCCTCGACGCCGTCGTCTACCGCGCCAAGTTCGTCCCGACGATCTTTGCCGCGCGCCAGTTCGTCAACCACGGCCACGTCACCGTGAACGGCCAGCGCGTCAACATCGCTTCCTATCGCGTCAAGGAAGGCGATGTCGTCGCCGTCCGCGACAAGTCGCGTCAGTTGGCGCTGGTGCTGGAAGCCGTGGGCCTGGCCGAACGGGACGTGCCCGACTATATCGAGGCGGACCATTCCAAGATGACCGCGACCTTCGTGCGCCAGCCGGCACTGGGCGACGTGCCCTATGCCGTGCAGATGGAACCGCACCTCGTCGTCGAATTTTACGCCAAGAACTGATCGCGCAATTGCGTGGAAGTATTCGGGCCCGTCGCGGGCGATCGCGGCGGCCCCTTTGCATTGCCAGGAGGCGGGGCTGTGGTGTGGTCATAAAATGGCCACAGAACTCACATCAAAGGAACGAAGAGCCACGGGATTGTCCCGATTGTTGATCCAATTGCGTTGCGCCTCGGCGAGAGCCGTCGCGCCAGCGCCTTCTCGGCGGACGAAGTGCGAAAACCAATGTCGGATTTGCAGACACCCAGTCGGTTCAGCGTAATGGCGCTTCGCCCCGGCCTACGGCGAGTGGAACCGTTCCTGACCTTGATCGGCATTTGGCTGGCGGTCGTCTGCCTGGGGATGTTGGCCCGGTTCGCGGTCGAACGCGCAGGGATACCCGGCTATGACTTCCGCTATTTCTGGCTTGCCGGCGAACTTTGGGGGCAAGGCCTGTCGCCCTACGGGGACGTGTTCGGCGTCGAAGGCGCGCGCCTCATCACCTCGGGGCACATTCCCGAAATCTGGCCCTATCCGCCCAATCTGTGGCTGCCTTCCATCGGGCTTGGTCTCTTTGATCTGACAACGGCATGGCACATCTGGCTTTGCATCCAGGTGGCGGCGGTCCCCGCGGCAAGCGCGGCGCTGGCGTTCTGCCTGCCACTCGACAAGCTGCCGGGCGCCTGCGGCCGATCGGTGCGGGTCACGCGTTTCGGATTCTTCTGCCTGCACACCGCGTTCATGGCAGCGATCGAGGCGACGCAGCTTTCCATCCACTCCGGACCGATCTCAATCATGATCTACCTCGGTCTCGTTCTGGTCATCTGCGGTATTGCGGGCGGACGGCGGGGCATGGTCTCGGCCGGCCTTGTCGTTCTCTTCATGAAGCCGCAGATTGGCGCGGCGTTCGCGCTCGCGCTGGTGCTGTCGGGGCGCGACGGCATGCGGGCGGTCTTCTCGGCCGCCCTGATCTCGCTCCTGCTCATTGTTCCGCCCGTCTTGCTGAAAGCCGACGTCCTGCTTGACTGGCTCCACTCGGTCGGCGGCTACGATGGGGTGGCGAACAAGGCGAATCTGGCTGCTTCGATGACGGGCATCCGCAACCTGGTTTGGACCTGCTTCTCGTGGGATATGGGCAATCTGGCGGCGATGGGCCCGGCGCTCGCCGTGTCCGCCGGCCTGGCGTTTCACTTTCGCCGCGCCGCAACCCGCTTTGGCAAGTCGGATCGCGGGCCTGTACTCGATCTGATCATCGTCCAGTCGCTCGTCGTCCTGGCCTTGGCACCGCTCCACAACTACGACTTCACGCTGATCGGTGTTTCGGTATTGATTTTGACCGGTGTGGCAGGTTTCCGGAGGCTCGCCGCCGTTGCAGCCATCGTGCTGATCCTGCACCCGAACACCCTGTTCATCTGGATCCAAGGCGGAACCGGAGGAGTGGTTTTCCCCGGTTCCATGCTGGCGACGATCGGGGCGCTGCTTCTGCTCGTGGTGGCGTTGACGCGCGACGTGGGCGCACGGAAAGCGTCGGACGCGAGGATGATGGTCTGAAGGCCTGACGGCTTTCCAGCCCTGTACGGCATGCAACATGGCGCTGGCAATGCGCCATCGGCGCGGCTAGAAAGCCCGAAGTTGCCGGAGACGCCGCCATGACCGAAACGATCCGCCCTCAGCCGGGGATCATGGATATCGCCCTCTACCAGGGCGGTGCATCGCATGTCGCCGGCATCACCGATGCGGTCAAGCTCTCGGCGAACGAAAACCCCTTCGGCCCCTCCGAGAAGGCCAAGGACGCCTTCCAGCGCGCGGTTCACAAGTTGCACCGCTATCCTTCGACCGATCATGCCGTCCTGCGTGCGGCCATAGGCGAGATTCACGGCCTCGAACCCGCCCGCATCATCTGCGGGACAGGATCTGACGAGGTGCTCCTGCTGCTGTGTCAGGCCTATGCCGGGCCGGGGGACGAGGTCATCCATACACAGCACGGTTTCCTGCTGTATCCCATCGCCGCCCAGGCGGTCGGCGCGACGCCGGTCAAGGTGACCGAGCGCGACCGGACTGTCGATGTCGATGCGATCCTTGCTGCGGCCAACGACAGGACGCGGATCGTCTTCATCGCCAACCCCAACAACCCGACTGGAACGATGATCGGCATGCCCGAGGTCGAGCGGCTGGCTGACGGCCTGCCCGAGCGGGCGATCCTTGTCCTTGACGGGGCCTATGCCGAATATGTCGAGGGTTTCGACGGCGGCGCCGGGCTGGTCACCCGGCGGTCCAATGTCGTCATGACGCGGACGCTTTCCAAGATCTACGGCCTTGGTGGATTGCGGGTCGGCTGGGGCTATGGGCCGCAGGCGATCATCGACGTGCTGAATCGTATCCGGAACCCTTTCAACCTTTCGAACGCCCAGCTTGAAACCGCCGAGGCCGCAATCCGCGATCAGGAACATGTGGAGGAGTGCCGCGCCGAGAACACCCGCCTGCGCGCGTGGCTGGCCGAGGCGTTGGCGGAAAGGGGGGTGCCCTCGGACACGTCGACGGCAAACTTCATCCTCGCCCGCTTCGCCGACGCCGCCGAAGCGGAGGATTGCGACCGCTTTCTCCAATCCCAGGGGCTTATCGTGCGCCGCGTCTCGGGCTATGGCCTGCCCAACTGCCTGCGCATCACCATCGGCGACGAGGCATCGTGCCGGCGGGTAGCCCATGCGATCGGTCAGTTCAAGGGGCACAGATGACCAAGCCGCTCTACGACCGCGTCGCGCTTATCGGCCTTGGTCTCATCGCGTCGTCGATGGGGCATGCCATCCGGAAATGGGGATTGGCCGCGTCGGTCGCCGGCCACGCCAAGACCGAGGCGACACGTCAGGCCGCGCTTGAGCTTGGGTTCTGCGACGAGGTCTTTGCGACGGCCGCCGAGGCAGTGCGGGGCGCGGATCTTGTCGTCCTCGCAGTTCCGGTCGGCGCCATGGAAGAGATCGCCGCCGAAATCGGCCCGCACCTGAAACCGGGCGCCACCGTGACCGATGTCGGATCTGTCAAACAGGCGGTGATCGAGGCGGTCGCGCCGCACCTGCCCGACACAGTGGCGTTCATCCCGGGCCATCCCCTCGCCGGGACCGAGCATTCCGGCCCGCGGTCGGGCTTTGCCACGCTCTTTCGGAACCGCTGGTGCTTGCTCATCCCCGGCGACGCTTCCCCCGATGCCGTCGCCAGGCTCCGCGCGTTCTGGGAGGGCATGGGCGCGCATGTCGACGAAATGGAAGCCGCGCATCACGACATCGTTGTCGCCGTAACCAGCCACACGCCGCACCTCATCGCCTACACGATGGTCGGGGTCGCCGACCATCTTCGCCGGGTCACCGAAAGCGAGATCGTCAAGTATTCCGCCGCCGGTTTCCGCGACTTCACCCGGATCGCGGCATCGGACCCGACGATGTGGCGCGATGTGTTTCTGACCAACAAGGAAGCCACGCTCGATATCCTCGGGCGGTTCACCGAGGAACTGTTCGTGCTGCAACGCGCGATCCGCATGGGTGACGGGCAGGCGCTTTTCGACTACTTCACGCGCACCCGCGCCATCCGCCGCGGCATCATCGAGGCGGGGCAGGATACTGCGGCGCCGGACTTTGGCCGGACCAAGGAGGCGGAGAGTTGACGCGCGCGGCGCTTTGCATGGCGTTTCTGTGGGCGCTGTCGGGGTCGGCAGTCGTCGCCGCGCCGCCGATGGAATCCCCGCGCCCGCTGCCGCGTGTCGTCACCGACACGGCGCTTGCGATGACGGGATCCGCCGACGCGCCGGCGCTTCGGCCCCGGCCGCGGCCCGGCAGCTCCGCTGTCGAGGTCATCGCCGCGACCGCCACGATCCGGCACCTGCGCCCGCATCCGCGTCACGGTGCGGCGCAGCGCCCTGCCGTGATTGTCCAGAAGGCCGCCCGGACGCGCGTCGCGGCTCTTGTGGCGTCCATCCGGCCGCCGGAGCGCCCGGAAAACCTCCGCCGTCTCAGTCAGGCCAAGGCCGTCGCCTACCGCACCCAGCCTGTGCCCGAGGCGACGACGGGCCGCAAGGGTTCAGTCTGCGGCGACCCCTCGATCAAGGGGACGACGATCCCGCCCATCGCCGCCAAACTCAAAGGCTGCGGACTGAGCGAGGGGGTGACGGTCACGTCGGTCTCGGGTGTGGCATTGTCGACGCCGGCGACGGTCGATTGCACCACCGCAAGTGCACTGAAAAGCTGGGTCGAGAGCGGCGTGAAGCCGGCTGTCGGAAAACTGGGCGGCGGGGTTTCAAGCCTGCGCGTCGCGGCCAGCTATTCGTGCCGGGGCCGCAACAACGTCAAGGGCGCGAAGGTGAGCGAGCATGGACGTGGCCGGGCGGTCGACGTTTCGGCCATCGTGCTGGCGAACGGCACTGCCATCACGGTGCTCAAGGGATGGGGAAGCTCGGCGCATGGCAAGAAGCTGAAGGCGATGCGCAAGGCGGCATGTGGCACGTTCAACACCGTGCTCGGCCCCGGCTCGGACCGATATCACAGCGATCACTTCCACCTCGACACCGCGCGCGGGCGCGGAGCCTATTGCCGCTGATCAAAAGCGCGGCGCCGGTCCAAGGGGGATCGGCCCAAGGCTCATCACCCCGCCCGCAAATGTGAGCGGCAGTTCGAGGGTCTTCGCGTCGCCCGACGCGGCGGCAAGCTGGGCAAGTCCCTTTTCCCATGTCGGGGCGATCTCGGGGCGGATGGCGCCCGCCGCGACAAGCACGCCAAGCAGCGGCTTCCAGTTCTCGATGCTGAAATCAATGCGCCCCTCTGGCGCGCGCCCCGCGCCGATCGTCACCTGACCGCTGCCGCGCAGCCGCGTATCGCCCCAGTCAATCTTGACCGACCGCAGATCGGCGGCCCGAAGCCGCAAGGGCTTCTCCAGCGCCTTGCGGTCGACCGGACGGTCGAAACCCAGCACCGCGTCGAGGCGCATCCTGTCGACGGTGCCGGGCAATTCAGGCGGAACGATCCCGAGACCGGCAAGGCCGACCGAGAAAAGCTCGGCCCCGATCTGCTGCTCCTCTGGCGTTTCCGAACGCCTGGTCGCGAACCGGGCCTCGCTCAGCCCGAGCGTCCAGCCGAAATCGGAGTTCAGCTTCAGCCCTTTGCCGACGATTTGCGCTCGGTCCAGCGGGACGGACGTATCCAGCCCCAGGACCGCGCTCGCCCTGAGATCATCCGACGTCACCTCGATCGTCTCGGCACCGATCCGCAGCGATTGCCGGTCGGGCAGCACGGCGATGAGATGATTGGGCCTGTAGCTGAGCGCATAGGCCCGCACCTCCGGCGCCTGCCACCTGATGAGCCCATCCGGGCTGCGGATGTCGGGCGAGTCGAGCGTGAAGTCGAAGCGCGACGGAAATCCCGCGACGCTCAGCCCGCCATGGATGGCCAAACCGTCGGCCTCCATCCGCGCAAGCGCCTCTTCGGCACCCCTGAGCGCGGCTTTCGAGCCGACGAACCAGTATCCGCCCCACAGGACAGCTAATGCCGCAACAAGCCAGAGGATCACACGCATGCCGCCGGGCCTTTCCTGTCGCTTCGCGATGCTGTTTAAAGCGGAGCGGGGGCAAGAACCAGCGGGATGGCGATGAATTCCTTGTGGGTCTTTGGTTACGGGTCGCTTTTGTGGGATCCGGGTTTCGACTTCACTGAACGCGTGCAGGCGCGTCTGCACGGCTGGCACCGGTCCTTTTGCATGCGTTCCATCCATCATCGCGGCACGGTCGACCAGCCGGGCCTTGTCCTGGCGCTCGATGCGGCGGAGGGCGGGCATTGCGACGGTTTGGCCTTCGCCGTGGCCCGGGATCAGAGCGAGAAGACGCTTGCCTATCTTCGCGAACGCGAACTCATCTCGTCGGCTTATCTTGAGAAGCGCCTGCCCCTGAGCCTTTTGGACGGCCGTCGGGTCGAGGCCGTCGCCTTTGTCATCGATCCCGACCACGTCCAGTACTGCGGGGCGCTCGATTTGGAGGAACAGGCGCGGATCATCGCCGCCGCCAAGGGTGGCCGGGGGCCGAACAGCGACTACCTCTGGAACACCGCGGCGCATCTGGGCGAGCTTGGCATCGCCGACCCCGACCTTGACTGGCTGGCGTCCCGGGTCCGCACATTGTCGGCAACCCGAACCGCCCCTTAGCGCTTGTGAGCACCGTTCGCGCCGCCTATTCTCCGGCCAAAGCAAAGACAGGGGTCGCGATCCAGATGGACAAACCCATGCGCGAGGCCGAGCCGTTCTTTTCGCAGCCGGTCAGGCAGATAGCGATGATGCTGCTGGTCTCGGTGCTGATCGGCGCGGGCGCATATGTCGCCTACGGACCGATCTTTTCGATATTCATTTCCAATCCCTGGCTCAATGGCCTGATCCTTGCGGTCTTTCTGTTCGGCGTGATCACCTGTTTCTGGCAGGTCGCGCAGCTCGTCCGTTCGGTCAGCTGGATCGAAGGCTTCGCAAGACACACGCCGGGGCATGAAATCACGATTCCGCCGCGCCTTCTGGCACCGCTCGCGGCACTCCTGCGGTCGCGCGGGCCGCGCGCCGGACAGATCTCATCATCATCGGCGCGCTCAATCCTGGAATCCGTCGAGACCCGGATCGACGAGGCGCGCGACATCACGCGTTACCTCACCAGCCTTCTGATCTTCCTTGGCCTTCTCGGCACGTTCTACGGCCTTGCCATCACCGTCCCGGCGGTCGTCGACACGATCCGCGCCCTTGCCCCGCAAGAGGGTGAAAGCGGCATGCAGGTGTTCGACAAGCTCATGGGTGGGCTGGAAAAGCAGCTTGGCGGCATGGGCACCGCCTTTTCCTCATCGCTTCTGGGCCTTGCCGGATCGCTCGTCGTTGGTCTTCTGGAGCTTTTCGCAGGTCACGGACAGAACCGCTTTTACCGCGAGCTTGAGGAATGGCTGACCTCGTTCACCCGGCTTGGCTTCGCAGGTGGCGACGGCGAAGGCGCGCTCGACCAGGCGACCGTTGCGGGCGTGCTTGATCACATGGCCGAACAGGTCGAGACGCTGCAGGCCATTCTTGAGCGCACCGATGTCGGTCGGCAGGCGGTGAATGAGCGGCTTGAGACGCTTGCCGCGGCGGTCGAGGGCATGACCCGCAATCTTGGCGCCGACAACGGTAATTCAGCCATCCTGGCCCGGATCGCCGAGGGGCAGGAAAAGCTTGTCACCATCGCCGAGCGAAACGGTGCCGACATTTCGATTGAAGGCGGCGACGCCGAAAGCCGGATGCGCCTCCGGTCCATCGACGTGCAGCTTCTGAGACTGCTCGAGGAGGTTGCGGCGGGACGGCAGGAAAGCATGGCCGACCTTCGGGGCGATCTGGGGCAACTCACGCGCGCCGTCCGGGCGCTTGCGCGGCCAGACCCGGTCCGGAAAGGCTGACGATGGCGCTTGCGCGGGCAAAGGGGACGCAGCGATTTTCGGGCAACATCTGGCCGGGCTTCGTCGATGCGATGACCGCACTTCTGATGGTTCTGATGTTCGTGCTCACGATTTTCATGATCGTGCAGTTCACGCTTCGCGAGACGATCGACACTCAGGATGACGAACTGGCCTCGCTTTCGGATCAGGTCGCGGGTCTGGCCGACGCGCTTGGGTTGGAACGGAACCGAGCCAACGCGCTTGACGCCGATCTGGCTGCGGCAAGGACCGAGGCCGATCGCAGCGCCGCGCTGATGGCGACGTTGACGTCGCAGCTTCAGGGTCGCACCGCCGACCTTGCGGAGGCACAGGCGAAGATCACCGCGTTCGAGTCACAGGTCGCCTCGCTCCTGTCCCAACGCGACGCGGCGCGGGGGCAGGCCGCTGCGCTTGCGACCGAACGCGATGAACTCCTGACCGCGCAGGAGGCGCTGAACCTGGCCGTCGCGACGGCGCGCGAGGAAATCGACGCACAGGCCGAAGCCGCGCGTCTGGCCGCGGCGCGGCGCGAGGCGCTCGATGCGCTTGTCGCCGATCTGCGCGCCAAAGGGAACGAGACCGACGAGAAACTGTCGGATGCCGAGGCCGCACGTCTTGCCGAAGCCGCCGCCGCCCAAGCATTGCGCGAAAAGCTGAAAGGCGCCGAGGACGAGCTGACCGCGATGACATTGGCCCTGGAGGAAGAGCGACGGCGCGCGGACGAGACGCTCACGAAGCTTGCGGCGGCGGAGGCGGCGGGCAAAGACCTCGACAGCCGTCTTGCGGCAGCGCTTCTGGCGCAGTCGGCGACGGCGGAAGAGCTGGAAGCAGCGCGCAGGACGGCGGCCAACCGCGAAACCATCGAGGCGGAACTCGCATCGGCCTTGGCCGCGAAACTGAAGGCTGAGGGTGCTGCGGAACGCGCCCTGAGCGCCGCGGAGGAACGGAAGGTTCTGCTTTCAGCCGCAAACGTCGCGCTGGCCGAGGAGAAGGCTGCATCGGCGGACGCCGCGCGCAAGGTGGCGCTTTTGAACCAGCAGGTCGCGGCGCTGCGTGGCCAACTCGGCTCCCTTCAGGACATTCTCGATGCCTCGGCGGCGCGCGACGCCGATTCCAAGGTTCAGATCGAGGCCCTGGGCCGCAATCTCAACTCAGCGCTGGCGCAGGTCGCCGCCGAACAGAAACGCCGAGCAGAGCTTGAGGAAGCCGAGCGGCTGCGGCTTGAGGCCGAGGCTGCCGCGCTGAAGGAGGAAACCAAGGAACTTGCCCGCTATCGTTCGGAATTCTTCGCCAAGCTGTCCGAAGTGCTGGCGGGCCGCGAAGGCGTCCGCGTCGTGGGTGACCGTTTCGTCTTTTCGTCGGAAGTGCTGTTCCAGCCCGGCTCGGCCGACCTTTCCGCCGAGGGACAAAGCCAGATCGCAAATGTCGTGGCGACACTCGAGGAGGTCGCCGCCGCCATCCCCGATGGCATCGATTGGATCATCCGGGTCGACGGCCACACCGACAACCTGCCGCTTTCCGGCTCCGGACGTTATCGGGACAACTGGGAACTAAGCCAGGGCAGGGCGCTTTCGGTCGTGCGCTACATGCAGGATCAACTCGGCTTTCCGCCCGAAAGGCTCGCCGCTACGGGTTTCGGCGAATATCGTCCGGTCGCCGGAGGCGACACACCCGAGGCGCGGGCCCAGAACCGGCGGATCGAGCTCAAGTTGACCGAGCGCTGAACCGCGCTCAACCCAAGGGGCCGGGGCGGCGTTCCTCGCTCAGAAGCACGTTGGCCTCGACCTGGCCGACACCAGGAAGGGTCATGATCCTGCGGCGGAGCACGCGTTCGAAATCGGAAAGATCGCGGGCGGTGACACGCAGCCGGTAGTCGTAAAGGCCAAGGACGTGCTGGACAGTCTGCACCTCGGGGATCGCGGTCGCGGCGCGTTCGAAATCCTCAAGGCTCACGCGGCCCTTGGTGGCGAGCTTCACACCGAGAAAGACGGTGACGCCGAAGCCAAGCGCTTCCGTATCGACGGTGACGCGCCGCCCGGCGATCACGCCCGCTTCCTCCAGCCGCCGAATGCGGCGCCATGTGGCCGGCTGGGAAAGCCCGAGAGTGCGGCCGATCGCGCCGGCGCTTTGCGTTGCGTCGGCGACGAGCGCCTTGAGGATCTGGCGGTCGACATCGTCGAGAGCGATCATAGCGGCAGGCTCCCCGTCTCCTTGATCGTCGAGACGAGCATCAGGCTTTCGATGTCGGCGATGTGCGGCAGCGTCAAGATACGGTCGCGGTAGACCTCCTGATAGTGCCCCATGTCTCGGGCGATGACGTTGAGGCGCACATCGACGCGGCCGAGGAAGGTCTGGATCTCGATCGCCTCGGGCACCTCGCGGGCGGCGGCGAGAAACTCGTCGAAGGCGCGGGGATTGGTCTTGTCGAGCGTGAAGCGCAGGCTCACCTCGACCGCCCAGCCAAGCGCACGCCAGTCGATGACGGCGTGCTGGCCCCTGAGAACGCCCGCCGCGGCCAGCTTCTCCAGCCGCCGCCAGCAGGTCGCCGCCGTAACCCCGGCGCGGGCCGCAAGCTCGGCGGTGGCGAGGCCCGGTTCGGCGAGAAGCTGGCGCAGGATGCGGCGGTCGGCATCGTCGATGTGCATGGATATTATGCGATATAGCCTGTTTGCGAATGATCATTTGCAGAAATGCGAGTAGTCGTCAAATTTTGCACGGGAATTCGCGACCACAACCCTATGCTCGCCACATCAACATCGAAGAAGGAGCGCCCCATGCGCGTTTATTACGACCGCGACTGCGATATCAACCTCATCAAGGACAAGAAGGTCGCCATCCTCGGCTACGGCTCCCAAGGGCACGCCCATGCGCTGAACCTGCGCGATTCCGGCGCCAAGAACGTCGTCATCGCGCTCCGCGAAGGCTCTCCCTCCGCCGCGAAATGCGAAAAGGAAGGCCTGAAAGTCATGGGCATCGCCGAGGCCGCCAAGTGGTGCGACCTGATCATGTTCACCATGCCGGACGAATTGCAGGCGGAGACCTACCGCAAATACGTCCATGACAACCTGAAGGAAGGCGCCGCCATCGCCTTCGCCCACGGCCTCAACGTGCATTTCGGCCTGATCGAGCCCAAGAAGGGTGTAGATGTCATCATGATGGCGCCGAAGGGTCCCGGCCACACGGTGCGCGGCGAATACGTCAAGGGCGGCGGCGTGCCCTGCCTTGTCGCGGTCCATCAGGACGCGTCGGGCAAGGCGATGGAGCTGGGGCTGTCCTATTGTTCCGCCATAGGCGGCGGCCGGTCAGGGATCATCGAGACGAATTTCCGTCAGGAATGCGAAACCGACCTTTTCGGCGAGCAGGCCGTGCTCTGCGGCGGCCTTGTGGAACTCATCCGCATGGGTTTCGAGACGCTGGTCGAAGCGGGCTACGAGCCCGAGATGGCCTATTTCGAGTGCCTGCACGAGGTAAAGCTGATCGTGGACCTGATCTACGAGGGTGGCATCGCGAACATGAACTACTCGATCTCCAACACCGCAGAATATGGCGAATACGTCTCCGGCCCCCGCATCCTGCCCTACGATGAGACGAAGAAGCGGATGAAGGAGGTTCTGACCGACATTCAGACCGGCAAATTCGTCCGCGATTTCATGCAGGAGAACGCGGTCGGCCAGCCGTTCTTCAAGGCGACCCGGCGTCTGAACGACGAGCATCAGATCGAGCAGGTCGGCGAGAAGCTGCGCGCGATGATGCCGTGGATTTCCAAGGGCAAGATGGTCGACAAGGCGCGGAACTGAAGCGTTTTCCGTTCGCCGATCTGAGGTACCGGCAAAATGCCATAACCCTTCGGTCGGAAACGAAGCATCGGTGAAGGGCAGCCCATATGCTGCCCTTCTGTCATTGAGGTCTGCCCATGCCGCAACCGACCGCCCGCGACTGGTTATCCATCGTCACGCTTGGCGTGATCTGGGGCGCGACCTTCATGGTCGTGACGCTGGCGCTTGAAGGCTACGGACCGGTCACGGTTGCCTGCGCCCGCACGGCGATCGGCGCGCTCGTGCTGTCCGTCATCGCGAAGGCGGCTGGCAGTCGGGCCTTGCCGCGTCCCGAACGGCGGCTCATGGCTCATATCGTCGCGATCGGCATCCTTTCGACAGCGCTGCCGTTCTTTCTTTTGTCCTGGGGGCAGCAGAGCGTGCCCTCGGCCTTTGCCGGTCTGTCGATGGCGGCGGTTCCGCTATTCGTCCTGCCGCTGGCGCACTTCGCGGTCGCGGGCGAGGCGCTGACGCGCCGCAAGGCTGTCGGGTTCCTCATCGGCTTTGTCGGCACCGCGATCCTGATCGGCCCCGACGCGCTTCGCGGCGATGCCGCGACGCTGCCGCGTCTGGCCTGCATCGGCGCGGCGCTCTGCTATGCGGTGTCATCAGTCATCGTGCGCCGATGCCCGCCCATCGACCCGCTGACGCTTGCGGCAAGTTCGCTGATCGTCGGCAGCGCCGTGATGATACCGGCGATGCTCATGACTGAAGGGGTGCCGCAACCGGCAGCGCCAAGGACGATGATCGCGATCCTCGTCCTTGGCGCCGTGCCGACGGCGTTCGCGACGCTTCTTCGCATCAGCGTCATTCGCTCGGCGGGGCCGAGTTTTCTCACGCTCGTGAACTATCAGGTGCCGCCCTGGTCGCTCGCCTTCGGCGCGCTGGTTCTGGGCGAGGCGCTGCCCGGCCGGTTTTTCGCGGCGCTCGCGCTTATCCTCGCCGGGTTGGCGATCAGTCAGGCGGCGCGGCGGGACCGCATCGTCTCGGCGAAGCGCTCGAACAGATAATAGCTGTCCTGCGGGCCGGGGCTCGCCTCCGGGTGATACTGAACGGAAAAGACTGGGCGGTCCTCCATCCGGATGCCGCAGTTCGATCCGTCGAAAAGCGAGATATGGGTCTCCTTGATGCCGTTTGGCAGTGTCTGGCTGTCCACCGTGAAGCCGTGATTCATCGACGTGATCTCGACCTTGCCGGTTTCCAGATCCTTCACCGGGTGATTGGCGCCGTGATGTCCGTGGTTCATCTTGATGGTCTTGGCGCCCAGGGCGAGGGCCAGCATCTGGTGGCCGAGGCAGATGCCGAAGACCGGCAAGTCGGTGCGGTCGAGGACGGCGCGGATCATCGGCACCGCGTAATCGCCGGTCGCCGCAGGATCGCCGGGGCCGTTCGACAGGAATATCCCCTCGGGGTCATGCGCCAGAACCTCGTCCGCCGTCGCGTTCGCGGGCAGGACCGTCACGTCGCAGCCCACAGTCGCAAGGCAGCGCAGGATGTTGCGTTTTGCGCCATAGTCGAGAGCCACGACGCGAAAACCATCACCTTCGCGCTTGGCGTAACCGCCGGGCCAGGCCCAGCGGGTCTCATCCCAGCGGTAGCTCTGGGCGCAGGTCACGTCCTTGGCAAGGTCGAGACCGACAAGCCCGGACCACGCCCGCGCCTTGGCGACCAAGGCCGCGAGGTCGAAACTGCCTTCGGGATCATGCGCCAGCGCCACATGCGGCGCACCCTGCTGGCGGATCGCCCGGGTCAGGCGGCGGGTGTCCAGCCCGCCGATGCCGATCCGGCCGCGCCGCGCGAGCCAGGCGGTCAGCGGTTCCGCAGCGCGCCAGTTCGACGGTTCCGTCGGATCCCATTTCACCACCATCCCAGCGGCGACCGGGTCGGCGGTTTCATCATCCTCGGGGTTCACGCCGACATTGCCGACATGGGGAAATGTGAAGGTCACGACCTGCCCGGCATAACTCGGGTCGGTCATGATTTCCTGATAGCCGGTCATCGCGGTGTTGAAGACAAGCTCGGCCACCGTGTCGCCCGTGGCCCCGAAGCCGTTGCCGTAAAACACCGTTCCGTCGGCAAGTGCGAGGCAGGCTGTGGGTTTGTCAGAGGCGGCGGGCGTGGTGGGCATGACGCGACTCCCCGGTCACAAATCCCGCGGAACCTACGGGGGGCCGGTTCCCCGGTCAAGGGGGTGAGGGAGAATCGTCTATTTCAATGATATCAATTGCTTAACGTGATATCCGCCGGTTGTGTCCGCCGTGCGTTGGCGGTATGGTGGGGGCTTCGGAAGCTCAGGGGATGGAGACCCGATGGATATGCGTGAACGGATCGGCGCGGCGCTCAAGGATGCGATGAAATCCAAGGATGCGGAGCGTTTGTCGACCTTGCGGCTGATCAACGCCGCAATCAAGGACAAGGACATTGCGCTGAGGGGCGAGGGCGGCGACGCCACCGTAGGCGACGCCGAAGTGCTGGCCATTCTCGGACGCATGGTCAAGCAGCGCCAGGAATCAGCCCGCGCCTACGAGGAAGGCGGTCGGCTTGAACTGGCGGAAAAGGAACTGAACGAAATCAAGGTGATCGAAGAATACCTGCCGCGCCAGCTCTCGCCCGAGGAAGTGGGCGCGGCGGTGGACGCCGCGATTGCCGCGACGGGTGCAAGCACGATCCGCGACATGGGCAAGGTCATGGCCGCACTCAAGGCGAAATATACCGGGCAGATGGATTTCGGCGCTGTCGGGCCGATGGTCAGGGACCGGCTGGCCTGATCCCGACCTCCATCGTTCCACGTATTCTTCGGCAAGCAAAGTTTTTCGGAACCAATCCGCTCCTCGATGCGTTGTAGCGCTACGGCGAATAGCGATTGCCGGAGGAAACGCGATGGAAATGCAACCGGAAACGCGTCAGGAAGCTGCCGTGATGGCCCTTGCCGCCAAGCGTGGCGACAGGCCGAAAGGCAAGCTTCGCAGGATTGCGAAGATGATGTTCGAACACCTGACCGAGCGCGAGCTGGAAGAAATGGCCTCGGCCTACCGCAGATACCCGCAGGCTCACTGAACCTGAGACGCTTCGGGCTGCCCGAAATCCTATCGCTGCGCCGCGATGAGCGCGCGCAACTCGTCGGCGAGCGCGAGCCGCTCCTGCTCGGTCAGAAAGGCGCCAAGCTCGACCTCCCGGTCGCCGCCCTTCAAAGTCAGATAGTGAGGGACCGGGCCACCTTGGGCGTGGACGTGAACCTCCACCCAATAGGGATTGGCGCGCCAGCTCTGCGCGGCCCGATCCGGCGCGCGGCGGATCAACTCGATCCGGTCGGGCCAGAGCTGCAGGCTTTCGGTCAGCGCGCCGTCGCGGTAGCTGCGCGCGAGCGCCCACCAGATGCCGGCGACGGCTGCGACCATGAAGGGAAGCAGGCCCCAGAGGATCGCGGTGCCCAGAACCCCCGCGAGCGGCAGACTGAGCATGATGCAGGTCGAGGCGATGAAGATCACGAAACCCTCGCGCGGCAGCGAGCGATAGGGCCAGAGATGCAGTTCGGCGATCGGTTCCTCAAGCGAAGAGGCCCCGGATTGCTCCGGGGCCCCGTCAGATCGCTTCACCCAGTGATAGGGCATTTCAGTGGGCGTGGCCCTTGTCCCAATCGCTCTGCTTGGGAAGCGTTTCGAACGTGTGTTCCGGCGGCGGCGAGGGCAGGGTCCATTCCAGCGTGTCGGCCCATTCGTTCCAGTAGTTGTTCTCGGTCACGCGCTTGCCGGCGCGAAGCGTGTAGAACACCACGCCGATGAAGAACAGGAACGAGGCGAACGAGATGAACGCGCCGATCGAGGAGAACCAGTTCCAGTAGGCGAAGGCCTCGGGGTAGTCGACATAGCGCCGCGGCATTCCCTGACGGCCGAGGAAGTGCTGCGGGAAGAAGGTCAGGTTGACGCCGATGAACATCAGCCAGAAGTGCAGCTTGCCCGCCCATTCGGGATATTGCCGGCCCGACATCTTGCCGATCCAGTAGTACACCCCGGCGAAGATCGCGAAGGCGGCGCCGATGCTCATGACATAGTGGAAGTGGGCCACGACGTAGTAGGTGTCGTGATAGACGCGGTCGACCGGAGCCTGCGAAAGGACGACGCCGGTGACGCCGCCGACCGTGAACAGGAAGACGAACCCGATTGCGAACAGCATCGGCGTCTTGAACTCCACCGATCCGCCCCACATCGTCGCAATCCAGCTGAAGACCTTGATGCCGGTGGGCACCGCGATGGTCATGGTCGCCAGCATGAAATAGCTCTGCTGCGTGAGCGACATGCCAACGGTGTACATGTGGTGCGCCCAGACGATGAAGCCGAGAAAGCCGATCGCCACCATCGCGTAGACCATCGGCAGATAGCCGAAGATCGGCTTCTTCGAAAACGTCGCGATGACGTGGCTGATGATTCCGAAGCCCGGCACGATGACGATGTAGACCTCGGGGTGGCCGAAGAACCACAGGATGTGCTGGTAGAGAATGGGATCGCCGCCGCCCGAGGGCGAGAAGAAGGTGGTGCCGAAGTTGCGGTCGGTCAGGAGCATGGTGATGGCGCCCGCCAGAACGGGAAGGCAAAGCAGGATCATCCAGGCGGTCACGAAGATCGACCAGGCGAAAAGCGGCACCTTGTGCAGCGTCATGCCGGGCGCGCGCATGTTCAGGAAGGTGGTGATCATGTTGATCGCGCCAAGGATCGAGGACGCGCCCGACATGTGAACGGCGAAGATCGCGAGGTCCATCGCATAGCCGCCCTCGGCGGTCGTTGTCAGCGGCGGGTAAAGCACCCAGCCGACACCCGCGCCGGGGCCGAGGCCGGAGGTCAGGCTGCCGTTGCCGCCCGGCGCCAGAAGCGAGGCGATGCCGAGCGAGGTGCCCGCCACGTAAAGCCAGTAGCTGAGGTTGTTCATGCGCGGGAAGGCCATGTCGGGCGCACCGATATGGAGCGGCATGAAGTAGTTGCCGAAGCCCCCGAACATCGCCGGAATGACGACGAAGAACATCATCAGGACGCCGTGATAGGTGATCATCACGTTCCACAGGTGCCCGTTCGGCGTGCACTCGGCGGCCGCATCGGCAATGAAGCGCGCGCCTTCCTGACACATGTACTGGACGCCCGGATGCATCAGTTCCATGCGCATGTAGACGGTGAAAAGCACCGCAATGAATCCCGCCGCGGCCGACGTGAAGAGGTAGAGGATACCGATGTCCTTGTGGTTGGTGGACATGAACCAGCGGGTGAAGAACCCGGGGTGTCCATGTTCACCTTGGCCCTGAACGGTTGCGTCGGCCATGCTGTTCTCCCATTCCATTACATGGCGTGGGTCCAGGCCCCCGCCGCGTCATGGTCCCGTATTAATGGGCGAATTCGGTCAGGGCAATCGCAGAAGGGGGGATGAGGCGGGGAAAAATCGCCTCACCCCCGGTTGCCGGTGCGTTTTCGATCTGGAACGTGAAACGCTATGCCGTCTACTGCGTCACGGACGCGAGATAGGCGGCGATATCTTCCTGATTCTTCTTGAGTTTGAAGGTCATCTTGGACTTCAGGCTGTCGTCGCCGGTGAATTCGTCGAGGAACGCCGTCGGGTCTTCGGTGTACTTGGCGAGGTTCTCTTCGTCCCAGACGAGACCCTTTTCCGCGGCGGCCAGGATGCCGTCGCCGTACTTGAAGTCCTCCACCGACGCGGCGGGACGCCCGATCACGCCGTAAAGATTCGGCCCGGTCTTGCCGCCCTTGACGATCTCGGTGCCGTCATCGGCAATGATCGCGTGGCAGGATTTGCATTTCTTGAATTCCGATTCGCCCTTTGCGGCGTCGCCGGTCGCAAGGACCGGTGTTGCGACCGAAAGTGCAGCCATGACGGCTAGAACTTTGAACTTCATGGTTTTCCTCAGCTTTCGTTACGAAAAAGCAGGCCTGTTGCCCGCGTTCTCCTAGCACGGGTGGCCTAACTTCGATTTGCGATAAGTCAAGTGGGTGTGGTCCTCGTGCCTGTAAAGGGAGGTCGGGGAGACTGTGCATATGTCAGGGCCGCCCCGGACCATGACGCCGGCAAGGGGAGGATACAAAATTGTATCCACGAGTCACAAACGCGATTCTCGCCCCGGATGACATCGGCTGGTAGTGTGAACTTTGGGAAGGCAATCATGCAATTGGGGGCATGAAAGGGAACGGATGACCAAATACATCGCAGAACGCGATGCCTGGACAGGTGAGGCCGTCACCGGCCCGCAGGTCGGGCGCGAGGTGCTAAGGCGGAAACTCGAATGTGCGGCAAGAACGATGGAGAACGTCGCCTATGATCTCGCGGGCATCATTCCGGCGGGTTCGGTCGCGCAGCTGATGATTCTCGCCGCCGAGATCGAGCGGCACGGCATCGACGGACGGCGGGACGCCTGCCACCGGAACTGACCGGGCGGCATTCGGCCCGAGGACAACAATCGCTCTGATTGTGTGCGGCCCCACGCGCACAGCTATGGGCATTTGTGGGCATCTGCGTTATCGGTGTGCTTTACGGCTTCCACCGCAGCAACCGGCTACTCTTTGATGTCCGTTCTCCAGGTCTTTGGCGACAATCTGAGATTTCTTTGTTCGACCCGTGGCTCTCAGACGTCGGTGGCAGCGGCGCTCGGCATCGGCAAGGTGCAGTTCCAGCGATATCTGAAGGGGCAGTCGTTTCCCAAGCCGAACCTTCTCAAACAGGTCTGTGACTTCTTCGGCGTCGACGCGCGCATACTGACTGAGCGGATCGACCCCATCACGGGGGAATTCGCCAGCGCGGGCAAAGCGCCGGGTCCGCCGCCGACCGCGATGGCCGAGGTGATGTCCTATGCCTGCCCGCGACAGGACTACTTCCCCAAGGAGTCGGTTCTGGAGGACGGCCTTTACATTGCCTGGCGCAATTCGCTGTCGCGCGAGGACATGGTCGTCGCGATCCCGTTCCTGGTGAAGACGCTGCACGCCGGCCGGGTCGTGCGCGGGCTTGATCCGAAGGTGATGTTCGCGTCGGGCGCAGTGCGTCGCGGCCCCGGCCTGACGAATCCGCGCGAGTTCCGCGGCGCGCTCATGGAATCGCACAACGGCTGCTCGATCGTGTTCTTTCACTCCGAACCGGTCGGAACCGTGACGCATGTATTCGTCGCCCCCAACATCGCCCGCAACGATGGCCGTTTCATCGGATTCGCAAGCACGGGACGCCGCGAATATCCCGGCCTCCGGCGCATGTCGCGGCTCGTCCTCATTCCGGCTGGCCGGCGGATGGGCGACGCGGTGCGGGTCGCCCGGCAGGTCGGTTTCTATGAACCTGGCCAGATCGAACCCTCCATTCGCGAAGAACTGGCGCGTCCACTGGGCTGAACGTCAATCCGGGCCGAAAACCGTCGCGAAGGTCGCCATGAGCGCCCGGTCAAGGTCGTCGGTCGTCACGGGAAGACCCAGATCGACAAGGCTCGTGACGCCATGGTCGCGGATGCCGCAGGGCACGATTCCGTCGAAATGGCCAAGGTCGGGCTCCACGTTGATCGAAATGCCGTGGAAGCTGATCCACTTGCGAAGCTTGACGCCGATTGCCGCGATCTTGTCCTCGCGCGGACTGCCATCCGGGTTCGGCGCCGTGTCGTGCCGCGTTACCCAGACGCCGACGCGGCCCGCCCGGACCTCGCCCCGGACGTTGAACTCCGCCAGCGCAGCGATGATCCATGCTTCGAGCTTGCGGACGAAAGCCCGCACATCGCGACCGCGCCGGTTGAGGTCGAGCATCACGTAGGCCACGCGCTGACCCGGGCCGTGATAGGTGTATTGTCCGCCGCGCCCGGCAACATGGACCGGGAAGCGGCCGGGATCGGTCAGATCCTCGGCCCGCGCCGAGGTGCCGGCGGTGTAGAGCGGCGGATGCTCAAGAAGCCAGATCGCCTCATCCGCGCCGCCATGTGCGATCGCGGCCACGCGCGCCTCCATCCGCGAAAGCGCGTCCTCATAGGGCACGAGGCCGGGGCTTTTCATCCATTCGACCATGGCAGCTCCGTCTTGCCGTCCGAGGGCAGGAATTCCGGACTGGCGCGATGCGCGAACCGGGCGCATCCTTCCCATATTCCGTTCTTCCCGTGAGTTCACGGGCTTTTTTGTGCAAACCCTTTGGAGGCTGACATGACAATTCCCCGCATCGCGGCATCCGCTGCCGCATTGATCGCAGCACTGCTTCTTGCCACGATGATCCTCGCCGCCCAAGAGGAGGCGCCGCAGCCGAACCACGGCATGAACCGGCACCTCTACCTACCCCGTACCAGCGTGAAAAGCGCCTACGTTCCCCGCCACGGCGCCCGGCGGCCGGTGATCGTCCCGCCCGCTGTTGCCCAGATGAACCGTAAACTCTATTCGCGTTAACATTTTGTCCACGTTCGGATCCTAGTCCGGCCGGGACGCGCCTCGGCGCGTATCGATCATTGCCAGACGCCGCCGGTTGGTTCAAAATCGCGGTGATTTGAAACGGGGCGCGTGCTGCCGTGCCAGATGTCCCGGTGTATTTGCAAGGAGAAGGAAAATGGTCATGAAACGGTTCGCTTCGACAGCGATGGCACTTTCTTTGGCTCTCGCCCCGGCCGGCCCGGCTCTGGCCGACGGTGGCGACGCCGTGGTCGGCGCGATCATCGGCGGCATCATCGGCGGCGCGATCGTCAACGAAAGCAACAAGAAGAAACAACAGACCAAGCGCGTCGTCGTCCGCAAGTCGACCTCGTCGGGCATCAGTTCGGCGCAGCGCGCGGCCAACCGGGACGTGCAGGTCGCGCTCAACTATTTCGGCTATCCTGTCGGCACACCCGACGGTGTGCTCGGCCGCAATTCGCGCGCCGGCATTTCGGACTATCAGGCGACGCTCGGCTATCCGGCGACGGGGCAGTTGACGGAGTACGAACAGACGCTGCTGGTCGGTTCCTACCACCGCGCGGTTGCCGGTGGCGCGCTGACGCTGCAACAGGCCGCAGCCAACCCGATGGGAATGCGCGGACTTCTCCTGGCGTGGCGCGACGAAGCCGCCGGCGTTACGCCGCAGGGCCAGATGGCGCTGATGCCGGTCGCACCCGCCGCGCCGGCCGAAGAACCGGTGACCGAGGCCTTGGCCGAACCCGCCGCCCCCGGTCTGCCGACTTTCCTCGGCGCGGGCGCCGCGGAAGCCTCGCTCGCCTCGCACTGCAACCGTGTCGGGCTGATGACGACCACCAACGGCGGCTACATGACCGTCGCCAACATGGTCGATCCCGCCGCCGCTCTGGGCGAACAGTTCTGCCTCGTGCGCGCCTATGCGATCGCCGAGGGCGAAGAGCTTGCCGCAAAGGTGCCGGGTGTGAGCAAGGCCGAAATCGCCACCCAATGCGCGGGCTTCGGTCCGGCGATGCAGACCCATGTCGCAGCGCTGTCGCTGGAACCGGCCGACAAGGTCATCGCCGGCGTCCGTGATTTCGCGCTATCGACCGGAATGGCGCCGGCGCAGCTTGCCGCGACCGCCAGGATCTGTCTGTCGGTCGGCTACGCAGAGGACAACATGGATGTCGCGGTCGCCTCGGGCCTTCTTCTCGCCGCCTTGGGCGAAGGGGCCTACGGCGAGGTGCTCGGCCACCATCTGAGCCAGGGCTTCGGAGCGGCCAGGCGCGCCGATCTTGCTTTCGACTGGTACGACATGGCGCTGAACGCCGCTGAAACGACCGGCAGCGTGCCGTTTGCTCCGGGTCAGCCAGAAAGAATGCAGATTGTCCGCAAGGCCGCCTATACGATCGCCGGCCGGGCCGATCAGGCGGCACTGCCCGAAACCCAGCCCGCCGCTTTGCCTACCTTTGTGGTACCGACCGAACCGGCCGAAAACACGGTCGCACCCGTGTCGGAGGCAACCGCGGCGGCGCCGGCAACCCCGGCGCCCGAGGTCGGCACGGCAGTCGCCTTCACGCAGCAAGAGGTCGATGCGCTGCCGCTTGTCGCGAAACTGCCATTCCTGCTTTTCAAGGACTGACATTCCCGCAGTTTCCACGCCTCCCGGGCGCGCCGATGGCGCGCCCGCATCGTTCTCCGGCCCGCCCGCCGGCGTCGGCCCGAAAAAGATGCAATGCGCGAAAAACCCCCTTCACATCGCCGGAGCCTTTGGCTAAGAAGCGCCCACCTCATCCGGGGCATGCCCCGGGGAAGAGTGCGGTTGTGGCGGAATTGGTAGACGCGCAGCGTTGAGGTCGCTGTGGGCTAACCCCCGTGGAAGTTCGAGTCTTCTCAACCGCACCATTTTTCCTTTTGGACTCTGGCGCCAAAGACCTGCGGCCGTCCCGCGCTCCGTGGTCAAATCCGTTTGACAGCATCGCGGTTCGGGCGCGTAATCGGGGCCGGAGGGGAAATGATGCCGCAATCCGCACAGCGTTCACGAGCGGAGTCACCAAGGCTATGGCGAATGCCCGCGCATGGGGCGGCCCGGCCGGGCGGCATTCGAAAGCACAGGTTTCGCCTGACGCATGGCCCGATCGACGTCATCGTCGATCTTGACGGCGAAGCACGCGCGGTTGCGCGGGCGGAGGCCCTGGCGTTCGCGGCTTTCGACGGGCTTCTTGAGAGTCTGGTGGCGGAACTTGCGGTGCTGCGGGCCCCTGCGCGTCGCGATGGCCCCGACCCGTCCGGTCAGGTCGCGCGACGGATGGCGGCAGCGGTCCGACCTTTTTCGCACTGGTTCATCACGCCGATGGCGGCGGTCGCCGGCGCGGTTGCCGACCACATCCTTGCCGCCTTCCGCGATCTTCCGGGTCTGGAAAGGGCGGTGGTCAACAACGGCGGCGACATCGCCCTTCATCTCGCTGCCCGTGCACGCTACCGTGTCGGGATATCCGACCTTTCCGCCGCCGCTTTCGCCGGGATTGCCGAGATCGCGGACGATAGCGGTATCGGCGGCGTCGCGACAAGCGGCTGGCAGGGGCGGAGCCATTCGCTCGGCATCGCCGACGCGGTCACGGTTCTGGCAGTCTCGGCGGCTGAGGCAGACGCGGCGGCAACGATGATCGCCAACGCGGTCGACTTGCCGGGGTCGGCGGCGATCTTGCGGCGTCCCGCACGGGAGCTTTCGCCGGACAGCGATCTCGGGGCGCGGCTGGTGACGGTCGGCGTCGGGGCGTTGACGGAAACCGAAAAGACCCGCGGCCTGCAAGCCGGGGTGGAGCGCGCCGAGGAAATCGTCACGATGGGCGCGGCGCGAGCCGTCTTTCTGGTATTGCAGGGACGTTCGCGTGTTGTCGGCGCGGAGCATCTGTCGGTGCCGAGCGGTTGAGAGAGGGAAGGAGCCGATGGCCAAGGCAAATATCCGCAAGATGGTGACCGTGGTCGAAGAAGTGCTGACCGAGATGGGGCAGGCGATCTCGCCGCCCACGCGCCGCGCCGCCGCGATAGCCGTCATCGAAAACCCCTTCGCCGGGCGCTATCAAGCCGACCTTGAGGCGTTGATGGTCATCGGCGAGGAACTGGGCGCACTTCTGGGCGAAGCGTGCGTCAAGGCGCTCGGCATCTCGCCGGCAGAGGCGCAGAGCTACGGCAAGGCCGCTCTGGTCGGCGAGAATGGTGAGCTGGAGCATGCCGCCGCGATTCTGCATCCGCGCCTCGGAAAACCGCTCAGGGCGGCGGTCGAGAAGGGCGCGGCGCTGGTGCCGTCGAACAAGAAGCGCGGACCGATGGGCCATCCCCTCGACGTGCCGCTTGGCCACAAGGACGCGGCCTATGTCAGGTCGCATTTCGATGGCATGGAAGTCAGGGTGAACGACGCCCCGCGTGCCGACGAAATCCTTGTGGCGGTCGCCGTCACCGACAGCGGCCGGCCCCTACCGCGCGTGGGCGGGCTGACCCACGACGAGGCAGAGGGCAGGGACGGGCTGCGCTGAAGGGATGAGATGACGCTCTACCGGCCACATGATCTGAACGACGCTCTGGGCTTTCTGGCCGAGGGGTCTGCGCTTGTCCTTGCCGGGGCAACGGACGTCTTGCCCGCGCTTGGTGATCGGCCGGCTCCGGAGCGGATACTGGACATCACGGCCTTGTCGGAGTTGCTCGGGATCAAGGAGGGGCCGGAGGGCTGGCGGATCGGCGCGGCGGTGACATGGGCCGAGCTCTGCGCTGCCGCGCTGCCGCCGCAGTTCGACGCGCTGAAAGAGGCGGGCCGGCAGGTCGGATCGGTGCAGATTCAGACCAAGGCGACCATTGCAGGCAACATCTGCAACGCCTCGCCTGCGGCAGACGGAACCCCGGTTCTGATGGCCCTCGGCGCTTCGGTCGAAATGGTTTCGGCTCAAGGCCGCCGGGTCTTGCCCCTGACGCAATTCGTGACCGGCGCGCGGCGGACGGCGCTCGGACCCTCAGCGATCGTGACCGCCATCATTGTGCCGAGGATCGGCGGCGATGTGCGGTCCGCTTTCGCGAAACTCGGCAGCCGCGCCTATCTGGTCATCTCGATCGCGTCCCTGGCGGCGGTGCTGCGATTCGACGGCCCGGTCGTGGCCGAGGCGCGCATCGCGGTCGGCGCGTGTTCGCCAGTGCCGGTGCGGCTCCCGACACTCGAGCGCGAACTGGTCGGACAGCGGGTCGGGGCGCTCTCCCAAGTGCTCAGGGCGGAGCATTTCACCGACCTCGCGCCGATTGACGACGTGCGAGCGACGTCCTCCTATCGTCGGGACGCATGCCATACGCTCGCGGGACGGATGCTGGACAGGTGCGGGGCGGGGAGATGAGCGTCACCTTCACGCTGAACGGCCACCCCGCCCGCCACGACGACGAGGACTTCGAGCGCCTGTCCACGATCCTGCGCCGTGACTTCGGCTGCTGCGACGTGAAGGTCGGCTGCGACGCCGGCGACTGCGGCGCCTGCACCGTCCTGATCGACGGCGCGCCGGCCTGTTCATGCATTACCTCCGTCTCGCAAGTCGATGGAAAGACGGTCGAGACAGTCGCGGGGTTGAGGGAAAACGAACCTGTTTTTTCAAGCCTTTCCAAGGCATTCCTTGCGCATGGCGCGGCGCAGTGCGGTATCTGCACACCGGGGATGATGGTCTCGGCGACCGCCCTTTTGCGCGACAATCCAACGCCGTCCGAGGCCGAGGTGCTGGACGCGCTCGGCGGCGTTCTTTGCCGCTGCACGGGCTATCGCAAGATCATCGACGCCGTGATGGGACGCCAAGCGCAGCACACGGACGGCAGCGGTGTCGGGGCGGGAATTGCCCGGATCGACGGGATGCGAAAGATCGAGGGCTGCGAGGTATTTGGCAGCGATGCCGCACCCGAAGGTGCCTTGGTCCTGAGGGTCATCCGCTCGCCCCAGCATCACTGCCGGTTCAGTTTTGGAGATCTGGAAGAATATAGAAAAAACAGTAGTTTGGATTGTGTTCTTACTGCCACGGACGTGCCCGGTGCGAATCTGTTCGGCACGATTCCCGGCTTCATCGACCAGCCGGTCTATGCCCAGGGCCGGGCGCTTTTCCGGGGTGAGGCCGTCGCCGCGGTCGTCGGTTCTGCGGACGTGATCGCCAGACTCGACCTGTCGGAGTTCCCGGTAACGTGGTCCTCCGAAGCAGCGGCGCTTGAGCCGGAGATGGCGAAAGAACTGCCCGGTTTCCATGCGGGACGACCCGATAATGTGATGTGCCGGGGGATCGTGCAGAAAGGTGACGCGGAGGCCGCGCTTGCGACGGCGGCGCATGTCGCCGAGGGCATGTTCGAGACGCGCTTCATCGAGCATGCCTATATCGAGCCCGAGGCAGGCTATGCAACTTGGGTCGACGGCCGGATCGAAATTCATGGCGGAACGCAGGCGCCGCACATGAACCGCGACTCGCTCGCGGATATCCTCGGGCTGCCCGTCTCGGCGGTGCGGATCGTTCCGACGGCGGTGGGCGGCGGGTTCGGATCGAAGCTCGACATCTCGTGGCAGCCGCATGTGGCCATTGCCGCGCTGCTGCTCAGGCGACCTGTCCGGATCACCTATACGCGTTCGGAATCAATGGCCTCCACGACGAAGCGACACCCGGCGAAGATGAAGGTGAAAGCCGGTGTCACCAAGGATGGAAAGCTCTGCGGCTTCGACTTCGATGCGATCTTCAACACCGGCGCCTATTCGTCCTGGGGGCCGACGGTGGCCAACCGGGTGCCGGTTCATGCCGGCGGCCCCTATGCGCATTCCGACTACAGGGCGCGGGGCGAAGGTGTCCATACCAACTGCGTCCCCGCAGGCGCCTTTCGCGGTTTCGGCGTGCCACAGGCGGCAATCGCGCAGGAAGCGGTCTTTGACGATCTGGCGGCGGCGGTCGGAATGGACCGGCTCGAGTTCCGGTATCTCAACGCGCTCGACAACGGAATTCCCACGGCGACCGGGCAGGTCTTTGACGGCGCGGTCGGGATCAGGCCTTGTCTTGAGGCGTTGCGGCCTGCGTGGAAAGCGGCGCTTGCGAGGTCAGCCGCGTTCAACGCCGCCGGGGGCGAACGGCGCGAGGGCGTCGGCATCGCCTGCGGCTGGTATGGCTGCGGCAACACTTCCTTGCCAAATCCCTCGACGATCCGGGCCGGGATCACCGCCGAGGGCCGGGTCGTCCTGCATCAGGGGGCTATGGACATCGGGCAGGGGTCGAATACCGTGATCGCGCAGATCTTCGCAGAGGCTTTCGGCATCGAAGTCAGTGCGGTCGAGATTATCGGCCCGGATACCGATGTAACGCCTGACGCCGGCAAGACCTCGGCCTCGCGCCAGACCTTCGTCACCGGCAATGCGGCGCGGCTGACCGGGCTGGCGCTCAGGGCCGAAGTGCTGCGGCTGACCAATTGCGCCGAGGGAACAATCTCGTTCGAAGCGGGTGTCGCAAGGGTCACGGCGCCAGATGGCGTGACCCACCGGGCGGCGCTGCCCGAGGGCGAGGGCTACGTGATCGAGGCGGCAGAGACCTATGACCCGCCGACCCTGCCGCTGGACGAGAACGGGCAGGGCGACCCCTACGCGGTCTATGGCTACACCGCGCAGATGGTGGAACTGACGGTGGACAGCGGTCTCGGGACGGTCAAGCTGAACCACATTCACGCCGCCCACGACGTGGGGCGGGCGATCAACCCGGTACTGGTCGAGGGGCAGATTCACGGCGGTGTCGCGCAGGGCATCGGGCTTGCGCTGATGGAGGAGTACGTTCCGGGCCGCACCGACAACCTGCACGATTACCTGATCCCGACGATCGGTGACGTGCCGCCGATTACGTCGCATATCGTCGAGATTGCGGACCCGCATGGGCCTTACGGGGCCAAGGGACTGGGCGAGCATGTGCTCATCCCGACCGCGCCCGCGATCCTGTCGGCGATCCGCCATGCGACCGGCGCGCGGATCACCCGGTTGCCTGCCACGCCCGACCGGGTGCTTGCGGCGATCCGCGCGGCGAAAGGGGGCTGACATGGTCCGTCAGAAAGTGGAATCCCGGATGGAGGGCAAGATCCGCTGCGATGCCTGCCCGGTCCTGTGCTACATCGCCGAGGGCCGCGCCGGGGCCTGCGACCGCTATGCCAACGAGGGCGGCGAGCTGGTGCGGCTCGACCCCTTCACCGTGCTGGAGGCGGCGAAGGAGGGCGACGGGCAGGTGGTGCCGTTCCTCGAGCTGGATGCAGAGGAATGGGATGGCGATCTGCTGAGAACCGACCGTCCGGTCATCACCGCGATCGGGGCGGGCACGACCTATCCGGACTACAAGCCCGCCCCCTTCATCGTCGCGCAGGACCATGACGGCGTCGACATGGTGACTGTCGTGACAGAGGGCATATTCTCTTATTGCGGCGCCAAGGTGAAGATCGACACCGACCGCTTCCTCGGCCCCGAGGCCGCACCGGTGCGGGTGGAGGGAGAGCCCATCGGCCATGTGACGACGGCGGAGTACGGATCGCAGATGCTGTCGCTTGGCGGCGTGCATCACCTGACCGGCGGCGGCAAGAAGGAGGGCCGCGTGACCTGCGACGCGCTGCTCAGGCTCTGCAACCGTGAAGCGGTGGAGATGTCCATCGACGGTGGCGCCGAAGTCGTGCTGCAGGCCGGTCAACCGCCGGTCGTGAACGGGGTGGAGGAACACCTGATGCGGGTCGGCTGCGGGTCGGCCGCCATCGGCATGTTCGCGCGGCAGTGGCACGGGCTCGTGGATGAGGTCGTGGTGGTCGATGATCATATCACCGGCGTCCTGTCGGAGCATCAGGCCGGCAAGCTTCTGGGGATCGGGCCGACCGGCATCAAGATCCTCGGGCGCAAGTCGACGCCGGGTCGATATTTTCGCGTCGCCGAGCCCGGCAACGGCTGGGGCGGCACCAATATCGACGATCCGCTGTCGATCCTCGGGCCGTGGCGGGCGCCGGACGCGCGACCGGGCCTGACGCTTCTGATGGTCTCGACGACAGGCGAGCAATGGGGCTATTTCGTTCTGGACGACGCTCTGAAGCCCATTCCGGCGGAACTGCCGGAGGCGCTTCGTGTCTCGGTCGAACGCATTGCCGAAAACTGCGAACCCTCGGTAACGTCCGTCCTGTTCATGGGGGGGGCGGGCGGATCCCTGCGTGCGGGCGTGACGGAAAACCCCGTGCGGCTGACCCGTTCGGTGCGCGAGGCGGTGACCCGCGTGACCTGCGGCGGCGCGCCTGCCTATATCTGGCCGGGCGGCGGCATCACCTTCATGTCGGACGTGACGGACATGCCGGCGAACGCCTTTGGCTATGTGCCGACGCCCGCACTGGTGGCGCCGATCGAATTCACCCTGCGGCTCGGGGACTATGAGGCGCTTGGCGGGCACATGGATCAGGTGCAGAGGGTCGAGGACATAGCCGACAAGATCGAGCGGCGGGTTGTGGCGCGGCGGCGGAGCTGATCCGAAGGAGCGCCTTTCAGGCGCATTTTCCTGTCTCGCGCCCGCCGCTTGCGCGGCAGGCGCTCGGGTCGCCTCCGGCGGGCGGTATTTGGGAACAGAAGAAGCCGCAGGCGTTGACGCCATCCCGGCAGGCAACTAAAGCGTCTTGCGTTTCAACTGGAACATACGCGGCGGCATTCGCCCGAGCCCGGGACGATTGCCGATCCAATTTTAACCCGCACGCAAAAGCTGACGCCCATGGCCCGCACACCGCTTCTTCAGCTTTCCGACGTCTCGCTGACTTTCGGCGGGCATCCCGTCTTTGACGGGCTCGATCTGGTCATCCAGCCGGGCGACCGGGTGGCTCTGGTCGGGCGCAACGGGTCGGGCAAGTCGACGCTGATGAAAGTCATGGCCGGCCTCGTGGAGGCGGACAGCGGCGGGCGGTTGGTGCCGCCGGGTGCGACGGTCGGCTACATGGAGCAGGAGCCGGACCTTTCTGCGTTCGAAACGCTCGGCGATTTCGCGGCGTCGGGTCTGCCGGACGGCGACGGCTTTCGCGTCAATGTCGCGGCGGAAGGGCTCAAGTTCGATCCGGCCACCAAGGTTGACGCGGCTTCGGGCGGCGAAAGGCGGCGGGCGGCTTTGGCCAAGCTTCTGGCCGAAGCGCCCGAACTGATGCTTCTGGACGAGCCGACCAACCATCTCGACATTCAGGCGATCGGCTGGCTGGAAGACCAGTTGAAAGAGACGCGCGCGGCCTACGTCATCGTCAGCCATGACCGCGCATTCCTGCGCGCCCTGACAAGTGCGACGCTCTGGATCGACCGGGGCGAGGTGCGGCGCAACGAGCAGGGCTTCGAGACCTTCGAGGATTGGCGCGAAACGGTCTGGACCGAGGAGGATCTTGCGCGCCACAAGCTGGAACGCCGGATCAAGGCCGAGGGTCGTTGGGCGGTTGAGGGCATATCGGCGCGGCGGAAGCGCAACCAGGGGCGGCTCAGGGCGCTACAGGCCATGCGGGCGGAGCGGGCCGCGATGATCCGGCGGCAGGGCGCCGCCGACATGGCGCTTGAGGCCGGCCGGACCTCGGGCAGGCTCGTGATCGAAGCGAAAGGGATCTCAAAAGCGTTTGGAGGCAAGGTTATCCTGCGGCCTTTCGATCTGAAGGTCTTGCGCGGCGACCGCATGGCGTTTGTCGGACCGAACGGCGTTGGCAAGACGACCGTGCTGAAGATGCTGACCGGAGAGATTGCGCCCGACACCGGCACCGTCCGGCACGGCACCAAGCTCGAGATCGCGGTCTTCGATCAGGCGCGGGCGGCGCTGGACCTGACGATGACGCTTTGGGACGGGCTGGTGAACGATCCCGGCATGGCTGTCTCCGGCCGGTCGGATCAGGTCATGGTGCGCGGGCAGCCGAAGCATGTCGTCGCCTATCTCAAGGATTTTCTTTTTGACGAGGCACAGGCGCGGGCGCCGATCGGTTCGCTTTCAGGCGGCGAACGCGCACGGCTTTTGCTGGCGCGGCTGATGGCCAAGCCGTCGAACCTTCTGATCCTCGACGAGCCGACCAACGATCTCGATGTCGAGACGCTTGATCTTCTGCAGGACATTCTGGGCGACTACGACGGCACGGTGCTTCTGGTCAGCCATGACCGAGATTTCATCGACCGGATGGCGACGACGACGATCGCGATGGAGGGCGAGGGCAGGGTCGTGACCTATGCTGGTGGGTGGAGCGATTATCAGACGCAGAAAGGTGTTGTCGCCGAACCGGAAAAGCAGGGGAAGGCGGCAGCGAAATCCGGCAAGGCCGCCCCGAGAGAGGTACGGAAACACACGCAAGGGCTTACATTCACCGAGAAGCACAGGCTCGATGCCATACCGGATGTGATCGAGAAACTGGAGGCGGAGATCGGTCGCCTGAGCGATTTCCTGTCCGACCCGGATCTTTTCGCGACCGCGCCGGACCGGTTCCGCCGGGCGTCCGAAGGGTTGGCCGACCGGCAGGCAGCGCTGGCGGCGGTCGAGGAGGAATGGCTGGCGCTTGAGGAAAAGGCCGCCCGTTAGGGCGGCCTGCACTCGTCACTCGGGGGAACGCCGGTCGGCGCTTACATCGCCGGCAGCAGCACGGTGTCGATGACATGGATGACGCCATTCGACTGCTTCACATCGGCGATGGTTACCGTCGCGACATTGCCCTGGCCGTCTTCGATCATCACCTTGCCGTCCTGGGACATGGCGGTGAATTCGCAGCCGCCCACGGTCTTGACGGGATGCTTGCCGCCATCATCCTGGATCATGCCCATGATCGCTTCGGCCGAGGCATCGGCCGCGACCACGTGGCAGGTCAGGATCTTGGTCAGCATTTCCTTGTTCTCGGGCTTGAGCAGCGTCTCGACCGTGCCGGCCGGCAGCTTTTCAAAGGCCGCGTTGGTGGGGGCAAAGACGGTGAACGGACCTTCGCCCGACAGCGTCTCGGCAAGGCCGGCGGCCTGAACGGCAGCGACGAGCGTGGTGTGATCGGCCGAATTCACCGCGTTCTCCACGATGTTCTTGTCCTCGTACATTGCGGCACCGCCGACCATCGGGTTTTCGGCGAATGCCGGAAGCGCGATTGCGGTGAAGGCAACGGCGAGAAATGGCTTGAAACGGGTCATTGTCGTCTCCCTTGTCTGCCGGGGGGACCAATTCCCCCCTTGCATGACAGGAGTTACGAACACGTGGTCGGGAAAGTTGCGGCGCGAACGATTTTTTTGTCCTAACCGCCGCTGATTACCGCCGCGACCAGAAGCGGCCCGGTGGCGACGCCGGTGGGCGAGCCGCCCTGCGGCTCAAGCGTGATCGCAAGCGTGGCGCCCTCGGGCAAGGTGTCGAGCGGAATTTCCAGATCGCCGTCGCGAACGAGGCCGATGGACTGCGCGTCCTGCCCCTCCGGGATCAGCCACAGCTCATAGTCCTGGCCCGCACCGGCTGCCGGCCCCGCCGTGCGGCGAACGGTGAGCGCTCCGGCCTGCGGATCGTAGCTGGCCTGAACGGCAAGTTCCTGGCCTTCGCCGGTGAGGGTTGCGGTGACGGCAGGTTCCGGCGGTGTTGCGGGCGGAAGGAAGACCACCAGCGCCAGAACAGCCAAGGCCAGACCGGCGCCGGCGCCCCAGAGCCAGCCGCGCTTCGGGCGGGCCGCCTCGGGGAAGAGCCGGCTCTCGATCCGTTGCAGCATGTCGCGGGGCGGTGTTGCTTCCTTATAGTCGTCGTCAAGAACCGCCAGGCGCGCCTGCCAGTCGGCGACCAGAGAGGCGAAGTTCACATCGCTCGCGATCAGCGCCTCGGCCGTCAACCGTTCGGCAAGGGGTAGCGTGCCGAGTACGTACTCGGCAGCTAGCGCCTCGCGGTCGGGCATATGTCCGGCGGGATCGCTCATGCCTCGAGGCACTCCTTCAGTTTCTGCAGGCCCCGGCGCAGCCAGGACCGCATGGTATTGAGCGGAACGTCGTGATGCAGCGACAACTCCTCATAGCTCGATCCGTCCAGATAGGCGCCGCGCAGGGCGGCTGCGCGCTCAGGTTCCAGCGTGCCAAAGCAGTCGACGACGCGCTGCGCCTCGCTCCGTGCAATGACCTCATCTTCGGGGCCGCGCCTGGTGTCCGCGACCTCTGCCACGGGGTCCGCAGCAGGACCGGTTTCGGCTTTGGCACGCTTGCCGGGGTTCAGCGGAGCGGCCGGGCGGGCGCGCAGCCGGTCGATGGACAGATTGCGCGCCACAGCAATCAGCCAGGTCATGCCCCGCGCCTTCGCCGAATCGTAGCGGCGGGCGTTGAGCCAGACCCTGGTATAGACTTCCTGCATCGCGTCCTCGGCTTCGCTTCTGTCCTTGAGGATACGAAGGCAGACGCCAAAGAGTTTCGACGAGGTCGCCGAATAGAGTTCACGAAATGCGCCGCGATCCGCATTGGCGGTCGCCGCGATCAGACCTGAGATCGGGTCTGCCGTCATCCGCGCCGCCGCCTCCGGCCGCCTTCGCCGCCGGACCCGGCAGTGTTGAAGCTGACATCAGGCAGCGTCACGACCGAAAAAAGCTCGGGGAAGGGCGCGGTGGCATGGGGAATGGCGTTCGCCGCGACGAAATGCTCCTGAAAGCGTGGCTCGATGGCGGTTTCGACCTTGTGGATGCGCTTGACCTCATCCTCGATCGCGGCGCGGGCGGAGATGTTGCTGAGCGCGATCCGCGCGCCGGTGCCGGCCGCGTTGCCGGCCGAGGTCACCTTGTCGAGCGGGCAGTCCGGGATCATGCCAAGCACCATCGCGTGTTTCGGCGAGATGTGCGCACCAAATGCGCCGGCCAGAACGACGCGATCCACCTTGTCGATCCCAAGTTCGTCCATCAAGAGCCGGGCACCCGCATAAAGCGCTGATTTGGCAAGCTGAATAGCACGGATATCGCCCTGTGTCACCGTGATGAGCGGTCCGCCCTCGGCAGTGCCGTCATGCAGGAGATAGGCGTTGGTCCGGCCGGTTGGAATGCAGCGCGGCGTTCCGGTCTGTTCCGCCGAACCGACAAGGCCGCCCGGATCGAGCAGTCCCGCCATTCGCATTTCGGCGACGACCTCGATGATGCCGGACCCGCAGATGCCCGAAATCCCTGTTTGCGCGGTGGCGGCGGCGAAGCCCGGGTCGTCGGACCAAAGCTCGCTGCCGATCACGCGGAAACGCGGCTCTTTCGTCACCGGGTCGATCTCCACCCGCTCGATTGCGCCCGGTGCGGCCCGCTGGCCTGCGCTGATCTGCGCGCCTTCGAAGGCAGGGCCGGTGGGCGAGGAGCAGGCAAGAACCTTGTCCTTGTTGCCCAGAAGTATCTCGGCATTGGTGCCGACGTCCACGATCAGCACCATGTCCTCGGACTTGTTCGGCTCTTCCGAAAGGGCCACGGCGGCGCAGTCGGCCCCGACATGCCCCGCGATGCAAGGCAGGATATAGACCCGGGCATTGGCGTGGATCGCGTCAAGGTCAAGTGCGCGGGCGGCGAGTGACAGGCTTTCCGACGTGGCGAGTGCGAACGGCGCCTGACCAAGCTCCACCGGGTCGATGCCAAGGAGGAGATGGTGCATGACCGGGTTACAGACAAAGACCGTCTCGACGATCTGGGTGGGGTCGATCTCGGCCTCGCCCGCGATCGTCTGGGCAAGCCCGTTGATCGCAGCGCGGACGGCGCCTGTCATCTCCTTGTCGCCGCCGGGGTTCATCATCGCGTAGCTCACCCGGCTCATCAGATCCTCGCCGAAGCGGATCTGCGGGTTCATGAGGCCGGATGAGGCCAGAACCTTGCCGTTGCGCAGATCGCAAAGATGCGCGGCGATGGTGGTTGAGCCGAGGTCGATGGCAAGGCCGTAAAGCCGACCCTCCCAGAATCCGGGCCGGATGTCGATGATCCGTGCCACGGCTTTGTGGTCGCGGTGGATGATCACCGTGACCTTCCATTCGCCCTTTCTCAGGACCGGCTGAAGTCTCGCGAGCAGACTGAGGTCGGCCGTCAAGCCTTCGATCTGCCATTGCTCGCGCAAGGCGTCGCAGAGTCGCTGGAAATCGCCGGACGGCTCGTGCATGTCGGGTTCCTGCACCTCGACGTAGTACGCATGGGTCGCCGGGTCCATGACGAGATCGCGCATGGTCGCGGATTTGCGGATGACCTGACGGTGAACCTGACTTTCAGGAGGCACGTCGATGACCACGTCGCCCATGATCTGCGCCTGACAGCCAAGACGCCGCCCTTCGCTCAGCCCCCGGACGCGGTTGTAGCGATCCTCGACGGCATTCCATTCGGACAGCGCGCCTTCGCTGACGGTCACGCCGTGCTTGGGAAACTCGCCGTAACCCGGCGTGATCTGGCACTTGGAGCAGATGCCGCGACCGCCGCAGACCGAGTCGAGATCGACACCCAGTTGCCGGGCGGCCGTCAGGACGGGCGTTCCCGGAGGGAAGTGACCGCGTTTGCCGGAGGGGGTGAAGATGACAAGGGGGTCGGCCATGATGGGACTTTCGCTCTGTTCGCGATCCTATCTAAGCCCATTTGCGGCAAGGGCAACGTCCGCAAGCGGCAAGGCACGGTCAGACTGCGTCAGGCCGCCGCCTGACCCGGTTGCTGCGCGCGCCAGAGCACCGTGAGGATGGAGAGAAGCGCGAAGGCCCAGACCGGCAGGCCCAAAAGGCCCGCGGCAGCAAAGGCAACCGCCATGACGGGCAGGGCGAGCGACAGCCTGGGCGGCAGATCCAGCGCCCGGTCGCGCGTTGCCCAAAGCGCGACGCTGCCAAGAGCGAGGCTTGCCCCCAGCCATCTCGAAACCTCGTGCTGGCTCGCATGGGCATGATGCGTGACCACGTCGATCGAGGCCGCGATGGCCGCGCCCAATGCCGCCGTTGCCATGTAGATGAAGACGTGGCCATAGCCCCAGATGAACGCTGTGCCGAAGGCGGATCGCGGCAGGTGTTCCTCTTCGCAGAAGTAGATCCACCAGATCGAAAACATGATGACGAGCGCGGAAACCGAGACGAAGGCGGCCTCCGCCGACGGATGATCGCCGAAGAGCGCGCCGAATCCGTGCGAGACTGACAGGACGATTTCGCCGAGCGAGATGATCATCAGAAGGCCGTAGCGTTCGATGATGTGGTGCCGGTGAAAGGGAGTCGCTTTCACGCGTTCGGCGAAGGGCGGCACAGACCATTCGACGAGGAAACAGATACCGGCGAGGATGAAGAAGGGAAGGCTGCCGGGCGTGGTCGAGAAGTAGAAGATCGTCCAGCACACCTGCGCGACGGCGATGCCAGCGGCGTAGCGTAGCGCCGTTCGGCGATATTCCGGGCATCCGGCCGCCGCCCTGAGCCAGAGTCCGACCATGCCAAGGCGCATGACAATCCAGCCGAGAAGGCTGAACTGGAAATCGAGTGTCTCGAAGATAAAGCCGGCGCCGCCGGCGAAGATCAGCGCGCCGCACATGATGACCATGACGAGGATGCGGTAGAGCGTGTCATCATTGTCGAAGGCCGAGGCGAACCACGTGAAGTTCATCCAGGCCCACCAGACCGCGAGGAAGAGGAAGACGAAGCGCGGCAGCGCCACCATCCCATGGCCCTCGGCGATCGCGTGGTGGAACGCGGCGGTCACGGCGGCGATGGCGATGACACTGATGAGGTCGAAAAACAGTTCAAGCGTCGTGGCGGCGCGATGAGTCTCGCCAGGATCGCGGGCGGGCATGGCGATCTTGGCCATTGGCATGAATTTTCTCCGGGCGCTGTTCCTGCCCGCATGGTCGTGGCAAATGCGCGTCGTCGCAAGCCACGATGTCCTTGCGCGCGCGCGGGCAGAAGGTCAGTTCCGCGGCGGAACCGTCAGCCGCGCTCTTCCGCGACGATCGCCTGCATCATGTCCAGCGGCACATAGCCACGCAACATCTGTCCGCCCATCACGAAGGTCGGTGTTCCTGAAATCTGCATGCGCTGCGCAAGCTCATGGTTTTGCTCGATGACCCTCGTGACCTCGGGCGAATCCATTTGCGCGATGATCGCGCCACCATCAAGACCGAGGCTGTCGGCGAACGAAGCAAGCGTTTCCCTCGTGACATCGCCCCGGAAGCTTTCGTAGAAGCCCGCGTTGATCTTTTCATAGGCGTCCGGGCCAAGGGTCTGAAGCGCGGCGATGGCGAAACGGGATGCGATCAAAGACTGCTCTCCCAGAATCGGGAATTCCTTGACCACGTAGCGGATGTCGCCGTCGGACTCGATCAGCTGCTTAACCTCGGCATGGGCCTTGCGGCAGTAGCTGCAGCGGTAGTCGATGAACTCGACGACGGTAATGTCGCCATCCGGATTGCCGCCGACGAAGCTGTAGCCGTCATTGTACAGATCATCGGTATTGGCTTTGACGAGTTGCAGATCGCCCTTGGCGGCTTCCGCTGCCTGGCGTTCCTGCAAGACGTCGATGGCTTCGGCGAGAACTTCCGGGTTCTCGAGCAGATAGGACCGGATTTCGGCACGGAACGCCTCGCGTTCGGCATCGCTCATCGCCGAGATGTCGAAGGCTGCCGCGGGGCTTGCCAGCGCAAGCGCCAGCACAAGGGGGGTGAGCTTCATGGGACCGTCCTGTCTGGGGCGCGGCGCGCGCCCGGTTTGGCTGGGGGCGCTTCGCAACCCTGGCCCCCTGCGCGCCGGCCCGACCTGCCCGCGCCGGGCATTGACCTTCCGCGCCGGGGCTGGGATGAACGGCCCGGTTCGCCGGCAGGATGGGAGGTTTCGGTGCGCAGTTCAAGCCGTGGGGAGGTCGATCCCTTCATTGTGATGGATGTGATGGAGGCGGCCCGCGCGGCGGAGGCAGCGGGGCGCACCGTCATCCACATGGAGGTCGGCCAACCTTCTACGCCCGCCCCGGCCGCGGCCCGCAGGGCGCTTGCCGACGCGCTCGAAACCGACGCACTCGGCTACACCGTGGCGCTCGGCCTGCCGGCGCTGCGCGAAGCGATCGCCCAGCTTTATCAGCGCTGGTATGGCATCGAACCGGATCCCGCGCGGGTCATCGTGACCTCGGGCTCCTCGGCGGCGTTCCTGCTTGCCTTCACGTCGCTTTTCGACGCCGGAGACCGCGTGGCTCTGGGCGAGCCGGGTTATCCGTCCTATCGTCAAATCCTCAAGGCGCTTTCGTTGCAACCCGTTGGCATCCCGACGCGGATCGACGACCGCTACCAGCCCCGGCCCGAAGATATTCCTGCCAATGTCGACGGGCTGATCGTGGCCTCGCCCGCCAATCCTTCCGGCACGATGCTGGGGCGGGATCAGCTCGCGGCGCTGATCGGCGCGGCATCCGAACGCGGGATCGCCTTCGTCTCGGACGAAATCTATCACGGCCTGCATTACCGGGACCGAGCCGTCTCGGGGCTTGAGATCTCGGACGATATCTACGTGATCAACTCGTTCTCCAAGTATTTCTCGATGACGGGGTGGCGGATCGGCTGGATGGTGGTGCCCGAGGGTCATGTGCGGACGGTCGAAAGGCTGGCGCAGAACATGTTCATCTGCCCGTCGCATGCGAGCCAGATCGCGGCGCTTGCCGCCCTTGACTGCATCGACGAACTGGAGGCCAACCGAGCCGTCTATGCCGAGAACCGGCGGCTGATGCTGGAGGGGCTGCCACAGGCCGGCTTCACCCGGATCGCGCCGCCGGACGGAGCGTTCTACATCTATGCGGACGTGTCGGACCTGACCGAAGACAGCCGCGCCTTTGCTGCCGAGATCCTCGACAAGGCGGGCGTCGCGGTCACACCAGGGCTGGATTTCGACCCGCTGCGCGGCCATGCGACGCTTCGGTTTTCCTACGCGCGGTCGACCGCCGACATCCGCGAGGGGCTGCGCCGCCTTCACGCCTTCATGAACGCGCGCGGCTGAGCCTTCCGTCCGACCCGCCACGGCGCTATCATCGGCAAAACGGGCAGGCGGAATGAACGGCACATCGCGCTTCGTGGCGCTTTCACTGATTTTACTGGCATGTTTGCCGCGTCTTGCGCAGGCGCAGGCGCTGACCGCACTCGCGCGGCTTGACCCTGCCGCATCGCGTGTTGCTGACGAAGGCGACGGCATTGCGATAGATCTGGCGATCAGTCAGGCCGTGCCCTACCGGGCCTTCCTTCTGAACGATCCGCCAAGACTGGTGCTCGACTTCTCCGAGGTCGATTTCGGAGCGTCGCGGACGACGGCGCTCGACCGGTCCGACGGCATAACCGGGATCGGCTGGGGGCCGATCCGTCCGGGTTGGTCGCGGCTGGTGGCCGAACTGACCGGGCCCCACAGGATCGAGACCGCGGAGGAGCGCGTCGCCGATAGTGGCGAAGCAGAAATCCGCATCCGTCTTGTGCCCGACACCGCCGAAAGCTTCGCGCAACGGACGGCGGGCGGCGTGCCCGAAGCGGCGCGCTGGGCGCTTCCCGAAGCGGCGCGGGTGGATGTGCCCAAACGCCGGCAGACCGGCGAAGCGCCCTTGGTGGTGGTCATTGACCCGGGCCACGGCGGAATCGATCCCGGAGCCGAGGCGGACGGCGTCGTCGAGGCCGAAGTCATGCTGACCTTCGCGCGCGAGCTTGCCGAGGTCTTGCGGCGCTCGGGCATGACGGTGGTGATGACCCGGGACGACGATGTTTTCGTGCCGCTCGAGACGCGAATCAGCGTGGCCCGCGCGTCCGGAGCGGATGTGTTCCTGTCGCTGCATGCCGACGCGCTGGCCGAAGGGGAAGCATCGGGCGCAACCGTCTACCGTTTGGCCGAGACGGCGACCGATGCGGCCTCTGCGCGGTTGGCCGAGCGGCACGACCGCGCCGATCTTCTGGCGGGGCTGGACCTCACCGGTCAGGACGATGTGGTGGTTTCGGTGCTCATGGACATGGCGCGCACCGAGACCGAACCGCGCGCCAACCGGCTGGCCGATGATCTGGTGTCGGCGATCAAGAAAGCGGGCGGCAGGATGCACCGCCATCCGATCCAGGACGCCGCGTTTTCGGTCCTCAAATCGCCCGATATACCCTCGCTCCTGCTCGAAGTCGGGTTTCTGTCGTCCAGGAAGGATCGCGAGCGGCTGGCCGATCCGGCCTGGCGGCGGCTGATGCAGGAGGCGATCCTTGCCGCGCTGAGCGATTGGGCGGTGGCGGACGCGGCCGAAGCGCGGCTGATCCGGCGATAGGCGGTCCGGGCGAAGGATTGCCGCTCGGGTCAAGTTGTTTTGACCGTCCCCTCAGGTCGCGCTATAGACTTGCCAACCTCAGGAGGCGCGTGTGATCCGTTTCATCTTGTCGATGTTCGGCGGTCTGTTCAGTTGGATCGTGACCGGCATGGTCTTTGCCGCGCTGACGGTCGGCGCGATCTTCTGGATGTACAGCCGCGACCTGCCGGATCACGAATACCTCGCGCAGTACATGCCGAAGACGATCAGCCGCATCTATTCCGGCGAAGGCATGCTGATGGACGAATTCGCCACGGAAAGGCGCATCTTCGCGCCGATCGAGGAAATTCCGGACATTGTCAAATGGGCCTTCATCTCGGCCGAGGACAAGAACTTCTATTCGCACCGCGGGTTTGACGCCCGTGGCATGGCAGGTGCGCTCTGGGATGCGGTTCGCACGCGCGGCAAGACGCTGCGCGGCGCCTCGACGATCCCGCAGCAGGTCGCCAAGAACTTCCTTCTGGGCGGCGAGCGCACGGCCGAGCGCAAGATCAAGGAACTGGTCCTTGCCAACCGGCTGGTGAACACCCTGCCGCGCGACAAGATACTGGAGCTTTACCTCAACGAGATCGACCTTGGCTTCCTGAGCTTCGGGGTCGCCTCGGCCGCGCAGACCTATTTCAACAAGACGCTTGCCGAACTGACGCCCGAAGAGGCGGCCTATCTCGCGGCGCTTCCAAAAGCGCCCTACAGCTATCATCCCGTCCACAACCGCGAAGCCGCCATCGCGCGCCGGAACTACGTTTTGGGCGAAATGCTGGACAACGGCTACATCGACAAGCCCACTTATGAAACGGCCGTTGCCGCGCCACTGAAGACGGTTCAGAACGGCGACTTTGCGTCGTTCAAGGGCTCACTGCCGCCGCGCGATTACTTCACCGACGAAATCCGGCGCCAGCTTTCACGCAGCTTCGGCGAGGAGGAGTTCTTTGGCGGCGGCCTGACGATCCGCGCGACCGAGGATCCCGAGATGCAGCTCGCCGCTGCGACCGCCCTGCAGGAGGCTTTGGAGAGCTATGACCGCAGCCAGGGCGTCTGGCGCGGAACCCGCAAGGTGATCGAGGCGGCGCAACTCGACTCGGAAGAGAACTGGCGGGCGGCGCTTGCGGCTGTGGATGTTCCGCGCGACGTGCCCGGCTGGCTGCCGGCAGTCGTGCTTCAGGTCGGCGAACGCGACGCGCGGATCGGCATCGAGGGCGTGTCGGACGACGAGGATGGCCACTGGATCGCGGCCGAGGACGTGACCTGGGCGAGGAAACGGCTGGAGGATGGCAGCCTGGGCAAGAAGGCGAAGTCGGCTGGCGATCTCGTCTCGGTCGGCGATGTGGTCCTTGTGGCCGCGCTTGCGAATGATGACGGCAGCTTCAAGCGCTGGTCGCTGCGGCAGGTGCCCGAAGTGCAGGGCGGCTTCATGGCCATGGACGTTCAGACCGGCCGTGTCATCGCCATGCAGGGCGGTTTTTCGTACCAGTCCTCGGTCTTCAACCGGGCGACGCAGGCGCAGCGCCAGCCGGGGTCGAGCTTCAAGCCCTTCGTCTATGCTGCCGCCCTCGACAGCGGGTTTTCCCCAGCCACCATCATCGTCGATGCGCCGATCGAGGTCGAGACGCCGCAAGGTCTCTGGCGGCCCAAGAACGCGTCCAACAAGTTCTACGGTCCGACCCCCATGCGCACCGGTATCGAACAGTCGCGCAACCTGATGACGGTGCGGATCGCGCAGGAAATCGGCATGGAGACAGTCGCGGGCTATGCCGAGCGCTTCGGCGTCTACGACCGGCTCGATCCGTTCCTCGCCAACGCGCTTGGCGCGCAGGAGACCACGCTTTTCAAGATGGTCGCCGCCTATGCGATGTTCGCCAATGGCGGGGAGCGGGTGGAGCCCACGCTTGTCGACCGGGTGCAGGACCGCTGGGGCCGGACGATCTACCGTCACGATCAGCGCGATTGCCTCGATTGCAAGGTCGCGAGCCTCGATCCCAGCGTATCGCCCCGCATCGACTCCAACCGTGAACGCGTCATGGACCCGGTGACGGCCTATCAGCTGACCTCGATGCTGCAAGGCGTCGTGCAGCGCGGCTCGGGCTCGGGGGTGAGATTGCCGGTGCCGGTCGGCGGCAAGACCGGCACGACGAACGATGCCAAGGACGTCTGGTTCATCGGCTTCACGTCCAATATCGTCGCCGGCTGTTACATGGGCTATGACCAGCCGCGCACCCTGGGCAAGGGCGCCTATGGCGGCACGCTCTGCGTGCCCGTCTTCAACGCGTTCATGAAGGAAGCCGTCGCAAAGTATGGCGGCAGCGATTTCCGCGTGCCCCCGGGCGGGCACTTCATCAAGATCAACCGGTTCACCGGCGAGCGCCTGCCGGACGACGCGTCGGGCGACTATGTTCAGGCCGAATACTTCCGCGACGGCGAGATCCCGATCTTCGGCATCGGCGCGCTGGTCGATGGCGGTTTCGCAATGGGCCAGAACCTTCCGCTTTACGCCTACGGCGAAATCGGCGGGGATGAGGGTGGCACGACCGTGACGACCTCGACCGGCGAGCAGAGGATCATTCCCAAGAAGGCGGATTTCGGCACGTTGAGCTCCGGCGGGCTTTACTGAACCGCGACGGTTGGATCGCCGCCCGGGACCGGGACATGTTTCGGCCAGCACGAACCGGATGCCGGGCCTCTCTTGCCCGGCCCGGATGGCTCGGCTATCACGCGGACGAAAACGGGAAGGACCACGGCCATGCGCGCCGAGATCGAGAACATTGTCGAGGCGGTGGAAAAGTCGCTGAAGCTGCTGGGCCAGCGGATGGACAGGGAAACCGCGCCGCACCGGCTTGAGGAATTCAACGCGATGATCGAGGACGGAGACCTCTGGTCCGATCCGGCGCGCGCGCAGAAGCTGATGCGCGAAAGGCAGATGCTCATGGATGCGGTCGAGATCTACAGCAGGATCGAGCGCGACCTGAAGGAAAATGTCGAGCTGATCGAATTGGGCGAGATGGAGGGTGACAAGGACATTGTCGCCGAAGCCGAGGCCGCGCTGAAATCTCTGAAGGAACTTGCTGACGCCAAGGAACTTGAGGCGCTTCTGGACGGCGAGGCCGACGGCAACGACACGTTCCTTGAGATCAACGCCGGCGCTGGCGGCACCGAAAGCTGCGACTGGGCGAGCATGCTGGCGCGGATGTATGTGCGCTGGGCCGAGAAACAGGGCTACAAGGTCGAGCTGATGTCGGAGAACCCCGGCGAAGAGGCGGGCATCCGCTCGGCGGCCTACAAGATTTCCGGGCCGAACGCCTACGGCTGGCTGAAATCGGAATCCGGCGTCCACCGTCTGGTGCGCATCTCGCCTTATGACAGCGCGGCGCGGCGGCATACCTCGTTCTGCTCGGTGTGGGTCTATCCGGTCGTTGACGACAACATCGAGATCGTGGTGCCGGAAAACGAGATCCGCATCGACACCTACCGATCCTCGGGTGCGGGTGGACAGCACGTCAACACAACCGACTCCGCGGTGCGGATCACTCACCTGCCGACGGGCATCGTCGTGACCAGTTCGGAAAAGTCGCAGCACCAGAATCGCGCCAACGCCATGGCTGCGCTGAAATCGCGTCTCTACCAGCTTGAACTCGACAAGCGGAACGCCGCGATCAGCGCGCAGCACGAGTCGAAGGGCGATGCCGGATGGGGCAACCAGATCCGGTCCTATGTGCTGCAGCCCTACCAGATGGTGAAGGATCTTCGGACCGGACACGAAACCTCGGACACGCAGGGGGTTCTCGACGGCGATCTTGGCGCCTTCATGGCGGCGACGCTGGCGATGGATGTCGCGGGCAAGACCCGCGCAGAGGCGCGGGCGGAAGACTGACGCAAAGCCTTGCCTGAAACCGGGCTCTTGCCTTAGCCTGCCATTGCGCGCGAGGGAGGAGGCAGGATGCATGTGACGGATCGGGCACCCGATCCGCTGCCGGAAATCCGTCAGGTCACGGGCTCTGACATCGGCGCGGTTCTGAAAGACGGTGCGAAGGACTTTCTGCGGGCGCCGCTTTTCGGCGTGTTCTTCAGCGCGGTCTACGTCCTTGGCGGATGGCTGCTTTGGCAGGTCTACGGCGCGGCCGGGCAGATGTGGTGGCTTGCCCCGGTCGCGGTCGGGTTTCCGCTGCTCGCCCCCTTCGCGGCGGTGGGGCTTTATGAGGTCAGCCGGAGGCTCGAGGCGGGCGAACCCCTGCGCTGGCGCGAGGTTCTGGGCGTGGTGTTCGCCCAGAAGGACCGCCAGATTCCGGCGATGGCGGCGGTCATCATCGTGATCTTCCTGTTCTGGGTCTTCGTTGCCCACGCGCTTTTCGCGCTGTTCATGGGGCTCAGGGCGTTTGGCGGCGGCACGGACATGGTGAGCCTTTTTCTTGAAGGCAACGGTCCTCTGATGCTGCTTGTCGGCGGCGCGATCGGTGCTGCGTTCGCCGGCGTGCTTTTTGCAATCACGGTCGCGGGGCTGCCGCTGCTGCTCGACAAGGAGCTGGATTTCGTGACCGCGATGATCCATTCGATGCGGTCCGTGCTCGACAACCTCACGGTCATGATCGCCTGGGGTTGCATCATCGCTGTCGTACTCTTCATCGCCATGGCGCCGATGTTCATGGGGCTGTTCATCGCCCTGCCGGTGCTTGGTCATGCGTCATGGCACATGTATCGCAGGCTCATGGAAAGATAGGCGGGCGTCGCAGGACGCCTCTTTCAACGAAAAAGGCACCCGATCCGGGTGCCTTTGTTCATGGCCGTCCGTTGCAGCTTGTCTCAGCCGTTCGTCCCGGACGCCGGTGCGGCGGCGGCGACCGGTTTCGTGCCGCCGGTTGCGAGCGGGTCGTCCTGCCGTTGGACCGAGCCTTCGAAATGCGCGCCGGATTCGATCGCGATGGTCTTGTGGATGATATCGCCTTCCACGCGTGCCGTGGAGGTGAGACGCACTTTCAGCCCGCGCACCTTGCCGATGACGCGGCCGTTCACGACGACGTCGTCCGCAATGATCTCGCCCTTGATCGTGGCGCTTTCGCCAACCGTAAGAAGATGCGCGCGGATGTCGCCTTCCACAACGCCCTCGACCTGGATATCACCCGAGGTTTTCACGTTGCCGGTGATGGTGAGATCCGAGGACAGGACGGAAGCCGCAGGCTTGGTCTTGGGCGTCGAGGAGGACGTAAGCTCGAACGGCGGGCGGCTGGAAGCGGCTTCGGGCGCTTTCGGCTGCTCGGGTTCCTTGTCCGTCTTCGGTCCCGGTTCGTTGATCCTGCTTTTAGAAAACATTGCTGGCTGCCTTGATGAATGTCATCGGGTTGATTGCGTTGCCGTTGACGCGCACCTCGTAGTGCAGATGCGGACCCGTCGAACGGCCAGTGTTCCCCATATCACCGATCCGATCCCCGCGCGAGACCTTTTGACCGACTTCGACACGGACCTTTGACATATGGCCATAGCGCGTCTCGATCCCGAAATCGTGGCGGATTTTCACAAGGTTGCCATAACCGGAGAGCCATCCGGCATGGATCACGGTGCCGTCCGCGGTGGCGTAGATTGGCGAACCGGTGGCCCCGGCCATGTCGATTCCCTCATGCGCGCGGCCCCAGCGGCGGCCAAATCCCGACGTGTAGCGGAACGACGTCTTGAGCGGCATCGCGAAGGGCGATTTCTCGACCGCGAGCCGGTAGATGTTCATGCGGTCGAGGTCGCGGAGAATCTTGCCGGCGCGCAGCGCGCTTTGGTCACTGGTGCCGTCGCTCGACAGCGCCGGAACCATCGGCCCGAGCGGGCCGCCCTGACCAGAATATCCCTTCTGGATCTGGGAGATAAGATCAGCCGGGTCGAGGCCGGCAGAGCTGAACATCTTGTCGAGCGGCTCAAGCGAGACGTTCACGGCTTCCTCAAGCTGGCTGAAGATTTCGTCGTGGCGCTCCTCGACGAGCTTGAGGTCATAGGCGATCTCGTCCGCCTCCGCCTCGGCGGTCTCGGCGATCTGGCCCAGCTTGTCGCGCTCTGCGGCGGTGCGCCCGAGGGCAGTCGTCACATAGGCGAGCGTGGCGCTGACATCCTCGTTCGATGCGGCGGCCTTCAGCGCCGGGTTGGCGCCATCGGATGCCTCGGCGGTCAGTTCTACCGCCTGAGCGCGCGCATCGTCGCGTTCGGTCATCGTTCTGCGGAGCGTGGTCTGGATGACGCCGATGCCGGTCTCAAGCTCCTTGCGGCGCTCTTCGGAGGCGAGAAGCGCGGACTGCATCTTCGAGACCTGCTCAAGCGCAACTGCGAAGCGTTCCTGCGCCGCCAACGCCTCCTCGGCGCGCTTGTCGCGCTCCATCGACAGGGCATCAAGGCGCTGTTCATACGTGATCTGCTCGCGCCGCGCCTGTTCGCGGGCGCTGCCTGAACCGATCGAATCCATCAGAAGGATCGCCGTGGCGACGATCGTCCAGGCGATCATCACGACGGAGCCGCCAATGGCTACGGCCTGGGTTGCAGGGCTGAGCCTTACAAACCGCGTGTCGGTATCGGTGCGCAAGAAGAGGCGCTGTTCCGGAAGGCGCCGTTCAAGCGCCATGTGAAAACGGCTGTACAGACGTTTTGGCAAAACTGTCCCCGCTTGGTGGTTAGCCCAGAAAAGCAGACCCGCATCCCCATGAGGCTCTACCTAAGGCGGCTTAACAACCGACCCGCCTCATCGCAAGGATTTTGCCCCCCGGAAGGGGTTATCCGGCCAGTTCACGCCACCATCGGCGAGTTTCCGCCGGTTCGGCCGGCGTCAGCCGTCCGTCAGCGGCGCCGTTCGAGCGATCGAATGCCACATCGGACCTTGCCGGTGGGGCCAGTGGTCATGTCGCCATGCGCCGCCGCCACCCCGGCAAACACCGTCATCAAAGCGTCCGCGCCGCGTCGAGGACTTCCTGCGCGTGGCCATCCACTTTCACCTTCGGCCAGATGCGGGCGATCTTTCCGTCGCCGCCGATAAGGAATGTCGCCCGCTCGATGCCCATGTATGTCCGGCCATACATGCGTTTCTCGACCCATGTGCCATAGCGTTCGCAGGTATCGCCATCCTCGTCCGAGACAAGCGTGACCCCCAGCCCGTGCTTGGCGCAGAACCTGTCATGCGCCTTCACGCTGTCCTTGGAGATTCCGACGACGGTCGCACCAGCGGCTTCGAATTCATCGGCGAGGCGCGTGAAGTCCAGCGCCTCGGTGGTGCAGCCGGGCGTATCGTCCTTGGGGTAGAAGTAAAGCACCACCTTCTTTGGCGCGAGCGCCGAAAGGGTCGTCGTTCCGCCGCCATCGCGCGGCAGGGTGAAATCGGGGGCCTCGTCGCCGGGGTTGAGCATGGTCCTGCGATCCTTTGCGTTCGGTTTGCGCTTCCAGTTTTAATCGCGCCGTCGCAAAGTTAAAGGGAGGGCAACGGTCGGATATCGAAAACCAGCCGGTGCGGAGAGCGAACAGGCATGACCGAACGAGACGGGCAGGCGACCGAAAAGGCACGGCCCCGGCGCGGCCGCGGTGGGCTTTGGCTCGTGCTGGCGCTGGCGCTGATCGCCCTGCTGGCCGGGGTGGTGACGCTTGGCCTTACGGGACGCGTCATCCCGGCCCCCGACTGGATCGTGCGGAAGATCGAGGAACGCGCCAACCTTGCGTTGGCGGGACAGATCACGGCGCGGATCGGCGGCGTCGACCTTCTGGTTGACGGGAGTTTCGTGCCGCATGTCCGGCTGAGCGAGGTGACGGTGTTTTCGGCGCGCGGCGCGCGTATCGCGCTATTGCCCGATGTGCGCGCAACGCTGCATGGCGGTCCGATCCTGAGCGGCCGGATCGAGCCGCGCATCCTGACGATCAGCGGCGCGCGCGTCGCCCTGCTGAGACTTCCGGATGGCAGTCTTGACGTGGCCATGACGGATCGCGGCCAAGAAATCACCCGGGCGCTGAGTCCCACTGAGCTTCTTGGAGAGATCGACGCAACCTTCAGCCTGCCGGGTTTGAAGGATCTCGAACGGATCGACGTCTTCGGCCTTGGCCTTCGCTTCGAGGACAGCCGAAGCGATCAGGTCTGGAACGTGTCGGATGCCTGGCTTGCGCTGAAGCAGGATCCTGAACGTCTTTCGATCGACATGGGTCTTGCATTGGCCGAAGAGGGACGGGCGCCGGCGCGGGCGCGGCTGGGCTTCAGTTCGGTCAAGGGCTCACCCGAGGCGCGGATCGAGGCGCAGGTCTCCGATGTTTCCGCGCGCGATCTGGCCGCCCAGTCGCCGGCGCTCGCCTGGCTTGCCGCGCTCGACGCGCCGATTTCCGGCGCGATCCGCTCCGACGTGGGCGCGGACGGCACGCTCAGCTCTCTGAATGCGACGCTGGAGATTGGCGCGGGGGCGCTGAAGCCGACGGAAGAGACAGCGCCGGTCGGCTTTGACGCGGTGCGGCTTGAGATGGCCTATGACCCACCGACCGGCCAGATCGCGTTCAGCGATATAGCGGTCGACAGCCGCTCTCTGCGGGCGCGGGCAGAGGCGAAGGCATGGTTGGGGGAGTTTGACGGAGGACTCCCGAAGTCGCTGGTCGCCCAGGTCAGGATGACCGATCTGAAGCTGGATCCGGAAGGGCTTTTCGCAGATCCGATCGTCTTCAGCCAGAGCGCGCTCGACTTTCGCATGCGGCTCGATCCCTTTCGGCTGGAGATCGGGCAATTCGTGCTGATCGACCGGGGGCAGAGGATCACGGCGCGCGGCAATGCCACCGCCGAAGCGGAAGGCTGGGCGGTTTCCGCCGACTTGCATGTGGATGAGATCGAAAGCTCCCGGCTGCTCGCGCTCTGGCCGACATCGGCAGTGCCCAAGACCCGGGCGTGGCTGGGGGAGAACGTCGCGACGAGTGCGCTTTTCGACGCACGGGCCGCGTTGCGCGTCCGGCCCGGGGAGGAGCCGCACTTTTCGCTGGGCTATGAGTATCGCGATACCGAAGTGCGGATCGTGAAGACGCTGCCGCCGGTTCAGCAAGGTGCGGGATATGCGACCATCGAGGGCAACACCTACACGCTCGTCGTCGACCGTGGACAGGTCACGGCACCGGCGGGTGGCGAGGTCGATGTTTCTGGAACCGTCCTGTCGATCCCCGACATCCGCGTCGTCCCGCCGCCGGCGCGGATCACTTTGCGCACCAAGAGCACGATCACCGCGGCGCTTTCGTTGCTTGATCAGCCGCCATTCCAGTTCCTGACGAAGGCCGGGAAGCCGGTTGAAATTGCCGGCGGGCATGCCGAGGTCGAAGCCATCCTCGACCTTCCTCTGGCCGAAAAACTCCAGACGAAGGATATTGCCTATCGCGTCCGGGCAAAACTCACCGATGTCCATTCGGACAAGATTGCCCCTGGCAGGATGCTGAGCGCGGATGCGCTCGACCTGACGGCGGATCAGGGGGAAATGCAGGTAAGCGGTCCGGTCGCGATCTCGGGCGTTCCGATCGACATCGTCTGGCGGCAGAGCTTCGACAAGAGCGAGAAAGGAAAAAGCAGCGCAACCGGCAGGCTGACCCTGTCGGAGCGCTTTCTGGATGCATTTTCGGTTGGGCTGCCGAAAGGATCGGTTTCCGGGGCCGCGCCGGCGGACTTCACTCTTGATCTGGCCGAAGGCGCGCCGGCCGAATTCAATCTGACCTCGGCGCTCAAGGGCGCCGCCCTGTCGATTCCGGCGCTCGGCTGGTCGAAGCCCGCATCGGTACCGGCAGAATTCTCCATGCGCGGACGGCTGGGGGAACCTGCCGAGATTGATGCGATCAGCCTATCCGCGCCGGGGCTGTCGGTTTCCGGTGACATCACGCTCGACAAGGGCGGAGGGCTGAACGTCGCGCGCTTCGGCAAGGCCAAGGTCGGCGACTGGTTCGAGGGCGCGGCGGAATTGACCGGGCGGGGCAAGGGCAGGCCGGTTGCCGTGGCTGTGACTTCGGGCAGCGCAGATCTGAGGCGGATGGACCTTGGCGGCGGTGGCTCCGGCGGCGGGCCGCTGACTGTGACGCTCGACCGTCTGCGGGTGACTCAGGCGATCACGCTCGAGGCGTTTCGCGGCAGCTTCACGACCAGCGGTGGACTTGCCGGCGACTTCACGACGCGGATCAACGGCAAGGCGCGCCTGCGAGGCGAGGTGGTTCCTTTCCGCGGCCGCAGCGCATTCCGGCTGACGTCCGAGAATGCTGGTGCAGCGTTGAGGTCGGCGGACATATTCAGGCGAGCGCAGGGCGGTGCGATGAACCTGACCCTGACCCCCGTCGCTGAACCAGGGCAATATGACGGTACCTTCCTGATCCAGAATGCGCGTGTGACCGGGACACCGGCACTGGCGGAACTTCTCGACGCGATCTCGGTCGTCGGACTTCTCAGCCAGTTGAACGGGCCGGGTCTGGCCTTTACCAATATCAGCGGCGAGTTTCGTTTGACCCCGCGGGCCGTCGAGATTCGCAAGGGGGCGGCGGTCGGCCCCTCGATGGGAATATCGGCCGCCGGCGTCTACGACACCGCCGCAGGGCGCATCGACCTGCAGGGCACGATTTCGCCGATCTACCTTCTCAACGGGATTGGACAGATATTCACCCGCAAGGGCGAGGGGTTCTTCGGCTTCAACTACCGCATGACAGGATCGGTCGATCAGCCGGACGTGCGGGTCAACCCGCTTTCGATCCTGACGCCGGGCATGTTCCGCGAGATCTTCCGCTCCGAACCTCCGAAGATCAGCCAATGAAGCTCAGCGATTTCGACTTTGACCTGCCCGAAGGGCTGATCGCGACCCGCCCCGCGCGGCCGCGCAGTTCCGCCCGTCTGCTTGTGGCGGACTGGGACCGGATCGACGATCGGCGCGTGAGCGATCTGCCTCACCTTCTCGGGCCAGGCGACCGGCTGGTGCTGAACGACACGAAGGTCATTCCCGCGCGCCTCCTGGGGCGGCGCAAACGGATCACCGGGCAGGGCGAGGTCGTCGCGCAAGTCGAGGTGACGCTCTTGGAGCCGCGTCCGGGCGGGGACTGGGCGGCGCTGGTCAAACCGTTGAGAAAGCTGCGCGAAGGCGAAACGGTCGGTTTCTCCGACCGTCTTTCAGCGGTGGTAACGCGGATCGCCGAGGGGCAGGCGGAGTTTCAGTTCAACCTGTCCGGGACGGACTTCGATGCGGCGCTGGCGGAAGCGGGTCAGATGCCGCTGCCGCCTTACATCGCCGCGCTGCGCGCGCCTGACGCCCGCGACATGGAGGACTACCAGACCGTGTTCGCCCGCCATTCCGGCGCGGTCGCCGCGCCGACTGCCTCGCTGCATATCGATGAGGCGCTGATCGCCGCACTATCCGCCAAGGGCGTTGCCTTCACGCATGTCACGCTGCATGTCGGGGCGGGCACCTTCCTGCCGGTCAAGGTCGAGGATGTGACGACCCACAGGATGCATGCGGAGTGGGGCGAAGTGACCGAAGCCGCCGCGGCCGAGATCAACGCGACCCGCGCCGCCGGGGGACGCATCATTCCGGTCGGCACCACCGCGCTGCGTCTTATCGAAAGTGCGGCGGACGAGGGCGGACGGGTGCGGGCCTGGCGTGGAACCACCGACATCTTCATCTATCCCGGCTACCGCTTCCGCGTGACCGACGCGCTCGTCACGAATTTCCACCTTCCGAAATCGACGCTCCTGATGCTGGTCTCGGCGCTCATGGGGAAGGAGAGGGTGGCGCGCATCTACAAACACGCCGTGAAATCGGGCTACCGCTTCTTTTCCTATGGAGATGCGTCGCTTCTTCTGCCAGAGGGGCGCTTTCCGGCACTGTCGGGTCGCGGGCAGGACTGAAAGGTTTATCGCACCCGACAAACTGAAATCGGCGCCAACAGAAAGACCGAACCCATGCTGACCGTACTGCGCAGTTCGTGGGCCCTGCTTCTGGGCATGCTCCTTCTGATGCTCGGCAACGGCATGCAGGGTACGCTTCTGGGCATCCGCGGCGGGATCGAGGGCTTCACTACCTCGCAGATGTCCTACGTCATGGCCGCCTACTTTCTCGGCTTTCTCTTCGGCAGCCGGCTGACGCCGGACATGATCCGCCGCGTCGGCCATGTGCGGGTCTTCGCGGCGCTCGGCTCGATGATCTCCGCGATGCTGATCCTTTACGCAGCGGCGCCGGACTGGATCGCGTGGGCGGCCATGCGCGTCGTCATCGGGTTCTCCTTCTCGGGCGTCTACATCACCGCCGAGAGCTGGCTCAACAACGCGTCGACCAACGAAAATCGCGGTCAGGCCCTGTCGCTCTACATGATCATGCAGATGCTCGGGATCATCGCGGCGCAGGCGCTTCTGAACTTTGGCGATCCCTCGGGATACATCCTGTTCGTGATCCCGTCGGTTCTGGTCTCGATCGCGTTCACTCCGATTCTGCTGTCGGTCAGCCCGGCGCCGGCCTTTGAGACGACGAAGCGCCTCAGCTTCAGGGAACTCTATCGCACCTCGCCGCTCGGCTGCGTCGGCATCTTCATCCTGGGCGGCGTCTTCTCGGCGCAGTTCGGCATGTCCTCTGTCTGGGGCACCGAGGTCGGGCTGACCGTCCGTCAGCTCTCGATCTATGTGGCGGCGATCTATGTGGGCGGCATGGTGCTGCAATACCCCATCGGCTGGGCCTCGGACCGGCTTGGCCGACGGGTTCTGGTGTTGTGGCTGGCAGCGATCGGCGCCGCCGCCACGATCGCGGCCGCCTTCATCCCGATGAACTTCTATATGTGGCTTGGCGTGGCGGCATTGATGGGCGGGGTTTCCAATCCGCTTTACTCGCTGCTGGTCGCCTACACCAATGACTTTCTCGACGCGGCCGACATGCCGGGGGCATCGGCGGGCCTGATCTTCATCAACGGTCTTGGCGCGATCACTGGCCCGGTCGTCACCGGCTGGGTGATGGGCCAGATCGGGCCGGGAGGCTACTTCCTGTTCATGGGGCTCCTGTTCGCGGCGTTGGCGCTTTACGCCGCGTGGCGCATGACCCGGCGCCGCGTCGGGATTTCGGACCAGACGGGGGGGTATGCGCCACTCTCACCCAGCGCGAGCACGATTGCCGTCGAAGCGGTGATCGAGGCGGCGCTGGACGGCGGTGAAACCGAGGCTGCTAAAGACTAGCAATCCCGCACGGTTCCTGCGACCCTAGGACGGAACCGCTTGGGGAGAGGCATGATGGAAACCGTCGAATCCGTGCTGGAGTTCTGGCTGTCGGAAATCGGCCCCGATGGCTGGTACAAGGCGGACGATGTCGTGGACGACGCGATCCGCGCCCGCTTTCTGTCGGACTGGCAGGCGGCGCATGACGGCAAACGTGAAGGCTGGCGCGCGGATGCGCGCGGCGCGCTGGCCTACCTGATCCTGACCGACCAATTCCCCCGCAACATGTTTCGCGGCGATCCTCGGTCCTTTGAAACCGATGCCCGCGCCCGCGCCGCCACCGAAGAGGCGATTGCGCATGGCTGGGACATGGCCATCGCCGAGCCGGAACGGCAATTCTTCTACATGCCGCTCATGCATTCCGAAAGAATGGCCGATCAGGATCGCTGCGTCGCGCTTATCGAAAGCTCGATGCCCGAAACCGGACCGGCACATCTGACCCACGCCCGCGCCCACCGCGAAGTGATCCTGCGTTTTGGCCGGTTTCCTTTTCGCAACGACGCGCTGGGCCGGGAGACGACCGCCGAGGAGGCGGGGTTTCTGGCGGAAGGTGGATATGGTTCGATCGTGCGCGGGCTTGAGAACAAGCGCTGAGTCCAGTCATGCGCATGGCGCATGCCGCTACGGCGGCACGCGCATTGTGTGAGGCGGAAGAATAGTTTAATGCCAAACTACTTTTCTGAGGGAGGATGAACATGGCCGCAAAGAGTTTCGACATGATCGTGATCGGCGCGGGGCCGGGTGGCTATGTCGCCGCGATCCGGGGCGCGCAACTGGGGATGAACGTCGCCATCGTCGAGCGTGAGAATCTGGGCGGCATCTGCCTCAACTGGGGCTGCATCCCGACGAAGGCGCTCCTACGCTCTGCCGAAGTCTTCCACCTGATGCACCGCGCCAAGGAATTCGGGCTGAAGGCCGAGGGCGTAAGCTATGACCTCGACGCCGTCGTCCAGCGCTCGCGCGGTGTGGCCAAGCAGTTGTCGGGCGGCATCGGGCACCTGATGAAAAAGAACAAGATCACCGTCTTCATGGGTGAGGCGACGTTGCCTAAGAAGGGCACGGTTTCGGTCAAGACCGACAAGGGGATCGAGGAACTGACGTCGAAGGCCATCGTGCTCGCGACCGGCGCGCGGGCCCGCGAGCTGCCGGGGCTTGAAGCGGACGGGGATCTCGTCTGGACCTACCGGCACGCGCTCTTGCCGCCGCGGATGCCGAAGAAGCTGTTGGTCATTGGTTCGGGCGCCATCGGCATCGAGTTCGCGTCGTTCTTCAACACGCTCGGGGCCGAAACCACCGTCGTCGAGGTGCTGGACCGGGTGCTGCCGGTCGAGGATGCGGAGATTTCCGCCTTCGCCAAGAAGGCCTTTGTCAAGCAGGGCATGAAGATCATGGAGAAATCCACGGTCAAGAAGCTCGACCGGGCCAAGGGCAAGGTGACGGCCCATATCGAGGCGGGCGGCAAGACCGAGACGATGGAATTCGACACGGTGATCTCCGCGGTCGGCATCGTTGGAAATGTCGAGAATCTGGGCCTCGAAGCGCTCGGCGTGAAGGTCGACCGCACCCATGTCGTCACCGACGAATACTGCCGCACCGGCGTCGACGGGCTTTACGCCATCGGCGACATCGCCGGCGCGCCGTGGCTTGCCCACAAGGCGAGCCATGAAGGCGTCATGGTCGCCGAACTGATCGGCGGCGGCCATCCCCACCCGATCAAGCCCAATTCCATCGCTGGCTGCACCTATTGCCATCCGCAGGTGGCCTCCGTTGGCCTTACCGAGGCCAAGGCGAAGGAGGCCGGCCATGAGATCAAGGTCGGCCGCTTCCCCTTCATCGGCAATGGCAAGGCGATCGCGCTCGGTGAACCGGAGGGGATGATCAAGACCGTGTTCGACGCGAAAACCGGAGAGCTTCTGGGCGCGCATATGATAGGGGCCGAAGTGACCGAACTCATCCAGGGCTACGTCGTGGGGCGCACGTTGGAGACCACCGAGGCCGAACTGATGGATGCCGTCTTCCCGCACCCGACGCTCAGCGAGATGATGCATGAGGCGGTGCTGGACGCCTACGGGCGCGTGATCCACATGTGACGGGGCACAAGCGGGCGCTGCTCCCGCCCCGGATCAAGTCCGGGGCTCCCCCGAGGTATTTTGGCCAAGATGAAGTGCCGGACCACAAGGCGGCGCCCTGCCTCTTCTGGCCGGGGCCGGAGGGACAGGGCGCTTTCACCTCGGGCGGTCATCGGCGCCTCCGCCTGTACCGCACTGCTGGTTTGCACCAGCATTCCTTTCATCTTGGTTAAAATACCTTGGGGGTCCGGGGGCGAAGCCCCCGGCGGGTCCGGCGCGAAAGCGTCGGAGGTTCCCTTAATGTTCTCAATTTCGGGTTGGAGACTCAGGCGACATGCACTATCTGTTAACCTCTGATCCCCGGGGGCAGGCATGGCCGAGCAGAAATTCATCGAAGTCCGCGGCGCGCGCGAGCACAACCTGAAGAATATCGACGTCGATATTCCGCGTGACCGGCTGACCGTCATCACCGGACTTTCGGGTTCCGGCAAGTCCTCGCTTGCCTTCGACACGATCTATGCCGAGGGCCAGCGGCGTTATGTCGAAAGCCTTTCGGCCTATGCGCGACAGTTCCTCGACATGATGGGCAAGCCGGATGTGGACCACATCTCGGGCCTCTCGCCGGCGATCTCGATCGAGCAGAAGACGACTTCGAAGAACCCGCGTTCGACCGTGGGAACCGTGACCGAGATCTACGACTACCTGCGGCTTCTATTCGCCCGCGTCGGCACGCCCTACAGCCCCGCCACCGGCAAGCCGATCGAGGCGCAGCAGGTGCAGGACATGGTCGACGCCGTGATGGCGATGGAGGAGGGCACGCGCGGCTATCTTCTCGCCCCGATCGTCCGCGACCGGAAGGGGGAGTATCGCAAGGAATTCGTCGAGTTGAGGAAGCAGGGCTTCCAGCGCGTGAAGGTCGACGGCCAGTTCTACGAACTCGAGGAACCGCCGGTGCTCGACAAGAAGTTCCGCCACGACATCGACGTGGTGGTGGACCGGATCGTGGTGCGCGAGGGGTTGGAGACGCGGCTGGCGGACAGTTTCCGCACCGCGCTGAACCTCGCCGACGGCATCGCCATTCTCGAAACCGCGCCGGCCGAGGGCGAGCCCGAGCGCGTTACCTTCTCCGAGAATTTCGCCTGCCCGGTGTCGGGCTTCACCATCCCCGAAATCGAGCCGCGGCTCTTTTCCTTCAATGCGCCTTTCGGCGCCTGTCCGTCCTGCGACGGCCTCGGGGTCGAGCTGTTCTTCGACGAACGCCTCGTCGTGCCGGACGTGACGCTGAAGCTGAAGGACGGCGCGCTCGCGCCCTGGAACAAGGGCAAGTCGCCTTATTTCATCCAGACCATCGATGCACTGGCCAAACACTATGGCTTCGATGCCCGCAGGCCCTGGAAGGATCTGCCGGAAAAGGTCCAGAACCTGTTCCTCTACGGCTCGGGCGACGAAGAGATAAAGTTCCGCTTCGACGAGGGCGGCCGGGTCTACGAGGTCACGCGGACTTTCGAGGGCGTCGTCCCGAACATGGAGCGCCGCTACCGTGAGACCGATTCAAACTGGGTGCGCGAGGAATTCGAGCGCTACCAGAACAACCGCCCTTGCGGCACCTGCGGCGGCCACCGCCTGCGCCCCGAGGCGCTGGCCGTCAAGATCGCCAAGCTCCATGTGGGCGAGGTCGTGCAGATGTCGATCAAGGAGGCCTATGCATGGATCGACACGGTGCCGGCGAAACTGACCAAGCAGAAGAATGAGATCGCCCGGCTGATCCTCAAGGAAATCCGCGAACGGCTTGGCTTTCTCAACAATGTCGGACTCGAATACCTGACGCTTTCGCGCAATGCCGGCACGCTCTCGGGCGGCGAGAGCCAGCGCATCAGGCTGGCGAGCCAGATCGGTTCGGGCCTGACGGGGGTGCTCTATGTGCTCGATGAGCCGTCCATCGGGCTGCACCAGCGCGACAACGACCGGCTTCTCGGCACGCTCAAGAACCTGCGGGATCAGGGCAACACCGTGCTTGTCGTCGAGCATGACGAAGAGGCGATCCGCGAGGCCGACTATGTCTTCGATATCGGGCCGGGTGCGGGTGTGCATGGCGGGCAGGTCGTGGCGAGGGGCACGCCCGGTGAAATCGCCGCCGATCCGGCGTCTGTCACGGGCCAGTATCTTTCGGGCGCCCGCGAAATCGCGGTGCCGAAGCGCCGCCGCCACGGCAGCGGCAAGACCCTGAGCGTGGTCAAGGCGTCCGGCAACAACCTCAAGGAGATGACGGCGGAGTTTCCGCTCGGCAGGTTCATCTGCGTGACCGGCGTCTCGGGCGGCGGCAAGTCGACCCTGACGGTCGAGACTCTTTACAAGAACGCCGCCGTGCGCCTGAACGGCGCGCGCGAGACGCCGGCGCCCTGCGAGACGATCAAGGGGTTCGAACATCTCGACAAGGTTATCGACATCGACCAGCGGCCCATCGGGCGCACGCCGCGCAGTAACCCCGCCACCTATACCGGCGCCTTCACCCCGATCCGCGACTGGTTTGCCGGCCTGCCGGAATCGAAGGCGCGCGGCTATCAGCCGGGCCGGTTCAGCTTCAACGTGAAGGGCGGACGCTGCGAGGCCTGTCAGGGCGACGGCGTCATCAAGATCGAGATGCACTTCTTGCCCGATGTCTACGTCACCTGCGAGACCTGCAAGGGGCACCGCTACAACCGCGAGACGCTGGAGATCAAGTTCAAGGGCAAGAGCATCGCCGATGTGCTGGAGATGACGGTTGAGGATGCGCAGTCCTTCTTCGGCGCCGTGCCGGCGATCCGCGAGAAGATGGATGCGCTGGTCAAGGTCGGCCTCGGTTACATCAAGGTCGGTCAGCAGGCGACGACGCTTTCGGGCGGCGAGGCGCAGCGGGTGAAGCTTTCCAAGGAGCTTTCGCGACGGTCGACGGGCCGGACGCTGTATATTCTCGACGAGCCGACAACCGGTCTGCATTTCGAGGATGTGAGGAAGCTTCTCGAAGTGCTGCATGAACTGGTCGAGCAGGGCAATACGGTGATCGTGATCGAGCACAACCTCGACGTCATCAAGACTGCCGACTGGATCATCGACATCGGCCCCGAAGGCGGCGACGGCGGCGGCAGGATCGTGGCGACCGGCACGCCCGAGGATGTGGCCAAGGTCGAGAGCAGCTATACCGGGCAATATCTCGCGCCGATGCTGAAGCCGCGTCAGGTTGCGGCGGAATGACCGCTATCGGACACGGACGTTCCGGATGACTTCGAGAACGGTGTAGTCGTTCGCATCGACCCGGTAGATGTCATAGCCGGACCGGTAATAGCGCCATGGCCCGTTAACCGGCGGCAGGTCGTAGCGGTCTAGGTTGATGAGCATGCTGTGTTCGTAGATCGGAAACTTGTCGCCAACCGCGAAGTCGGGCTTCACGCGCTGATTGGCGGGGATGAAGATGCATTTGCCGGTATCAATGTGGATACGGCAGTTCTGCGCCGTGGCCGGGGATGCAGCGAGCAGTGACATTGCGGTCAGGCCTGCAATGGCAGCAAATGGAGCAATTCTCGTCATCGGGAACTCCCGGGGCCACTGGTCACGACAACCGAGCCTAGTGCAGAACGGCCTTGAACGGAATCTTAATCCACACCCAGGTCGGGCGAATTGCGATGCCCAGGGTTCAATGCAAGGTCGTTCCGCTTTGGCGGAAAGCCGAAGGTCGGCGAACCCCTTGCGGCCTTCCGATGCCGTCTCAGCCCCTGTGCCGCTTCTCGAACCTTGGCAGCATGGCGGAGAAGTCCATGCCCCTGCCGTCTTCGCTTTCGACGAAGGTTTCGTAGAGCAGCGCCGCGAGGTGGCCCATTGGCGTGTCGGCATCGGCCGCTTCCGCTGCCTGTTGGGAAAGCCGCAGGTCCTTCAGCATCAGTTCCGCAGCGAAGCCGGGCTTGTAGCCGTTGTCGGCGGGCGATTTCGGGCCAACGCCAGGGGCAGGGCAATAGGCGTTCATCACCCAGCTGAAGCCCGACGAGGTGGAGACCACGTCGAACATCTTCTGCCGGTCGAGGCCGAGCTTGTCGGCCAGCGCGAAGGCTTCGCAGGTGGCGATCATGGTGACGCCGAGGATCATGTTGTTGCAGATCTTGGCGGCCTGCCCGTTACCCGAGGGGCCGCAATGGACCGCCTTCTGGCCCATGACGTCGAAGAGCGGCCTGACGATGGCGAAGGCGTCGTCCGATCCGCCCGCCATGAAGGTCAGCGTGCCCGCGGCCGCGCCGCCGATGCCGCCCGAGACCGGCGCGTCGATCGCCAGAATGCCCGACTTCGCCGCCTGATCGGCCACGGCGCGGGCGCTTTCGACATCGACGGTGGAGCAGTCGCAAAGGACCGCGCCTTTCTTCATCGCCGGGATGACCTCGTCCGCGACCGAGCGCAGGATCTCGCCGTTGGGCAGCATGGTGATGACCACGTCGGCGTCATTCGCGGCCCCCGCCGCGCTGATCGCAGAGAGGACGCCGTCGGGCATCGCTGCATGGATGTCGTGCCCCGTCACCTCATGCCCGGCGACGACGAGGTTCTTCGCCATGGGCGCGCCCATGTTGCCAAGCCCGATAAAGCCGATCTTCATGCCAGATCCTCCTTAAATGCCAGTGAGTCTTTGCCAAGCGGCATCAGCATTCGGGAAACCGCGACCGCCGGAACCGACGCCGCATCCTTGTGCCGCCAGCGCGGGCTGCGGTCCTTGTCGATGATCGCCGCGCGGATGCCTTCAAGGAAATCAGCGTGTTCCATCGAACGATAGGTGAAACAGTATTCCAGTTCCAGCGCCCGGCGCACGGCCAAATTGCCGCGCAGCCGGTGCAGCATCTCGACCGTGCAGGCGGCCGAAAGCGGCGCGGCGCGGCCGAACCCCTTGAGCGCGTCTTCGGCGAAGGCGGTCTTCGCATGGCCGAGCGAACGAAGGATGTCGCCCGCGGTTTCGCCTGCGAAGAGGTCGTCGATCTCGGGGCGGAGCGCGCTCAGCCGACCTTCGGGCGCGCGCGCCGTGTGGGCGAGTGCAACTTCGGCATCGCCGGTCTCGGTCAGTTCATCCTTGAGCGCGGCCCAGTTCGCCTCGGGCACGTAAAGGTCTGCGAACCCGGCCAGGATTGCGTCGGCCGGCCCCATCCTGGTGCCGGTCGTGCCAAGATACTCCCCCAGCCGCCCCGGCGCCCGCGCCAGAAGGAACGATCCACCGACATCGGGCACAAGGCCGATGCCGCATTCCGGCATCGCGATCTGGACGCTTTCACCGACGATCCGGTGACTGCCGTGGCAACCGACACCGACGCCACCGCCCATCGTGAAGCCTTGCAGGAAGCTGACCACAGGCTTTCGGTATTCCGCGATCAGTGCGTTCATCCGGTATTCGTCGGCCCAGAATCTGCGGCCATAGGACCAGTCGCCCCTTGTCCCGGTCTCATACATCTCGGCGATGTCGCCGCCGGCCGAGAAAGCCCGGTCGCCATCGGCGTCGATCAGGACGAGTGCGACGGCCTCGTCTTTCTGCCAATCGGTCAGGCAGGCGTCGATCGCCAGGCACATCTCGTAGGTCAGGGCATTCAACGCCTTGGGCCGGGCAAGCGTGATGCGGCCCGCGCGGCCGTCTTTGCGGATGCGGATATCGACCATCAGGCCCGCTCCGCGAGCAGGGCGCGGGAAATGATCAGTCGCATGATCTCGTTGGTGCCCTCGAGGATCTGGTGCACCCTGAGGTCACGCACGATCTTTTCGACGCCATAATCCGCAAGATAGCCGTAGCCACCATGCAACTGCAGGCACTGGTTGGCGACGTCGAAGGCGTTGTCCGTGACCAGAAGCTTGGCCATCGCGCAGAACTTCGTCGCGTCTGCCGACCTGTTGTCCAGTTTCCACGCCGCCTGGCGCAGGAAGGTGCGGGCCGATTGCAGCTTTACTTCAAGCTCGGCCAGCCGGAACTGAAGCGCCTGGAACTGATCCAGCGACTTCCCGAAGGCCTTCCGCTCGCCCATATAGACCAGTGTCGCATCCAAAGCCGCCTGCGCGCCGCCAAGGGCCGAGGCGGCGATGTTGAGCCGCCCTCCATCAAGACCCGCCATCGCATAGGTGAAGCCCTTGCCCTCTTCCCCAAGAAGATTTTGCGCAGGGATCACGCAATCGTCGAACTGCACCTGCGCGGTCGGCTGGGCACGCCAGCCCATCTTGTCCTCGAGCGCGCCGAAACTGAGGCCGTGCGCCCCATCCTCCACGATCACCGTTGAGATGCCCTTCGGTCCGGCCTCGCCCGTGCGGACCATGACGACATAGGCATCCGAATAGCCGCCGCCCGAGATGAAGGCCTTGGTGCCGTTGAGCGTCCAGCCTTCGTTCGTTCGCTCCGCGCGGGTTCTGAGCGCTGCGGCGTCCGAGCCGGAACCCGGTTCGGTCAGGCAATAGGAAAACACCTTCTCCATCGAGGCGAGCGACGGCAACCATTTTGCCTTCGTCTCTTCCGAGCCGAACCTGTCGATCATGCCGCCGCACATGTTGTGGATCGACAGAAACGACCCGACCGCCGGGCAGGCCATTGCCAACGCCTCGAAGACCAGCGTCGCGTCGAGCCGCGTGAGTCCGGATCCGCCAAAGTCCTCGCTGACATAGATGCCGCCAAGCCCCAACTCGGCGACCTTGGGCCAGAGCGCCTTCGGGATCGTCCCCGCCCGCTCCCACTCCCGCGCGAAGGGGACGATGTTCTCCCGACCGAAGGCCAGCGTCATGTCGAAGATGGCCCGCTGTTCCTCGCTCAGTGCGAAATCCATCACGTCTCCCCCCGAAAATGAACGTTCGTTTAATTAATCTTGAAAGGGCCGTCTTGCAAGACGTTCCTGAGAACGGGTCCAGCCAGGCTGTCAACCCGCATCATGTTCGACGGCGAGATAGGCGGTGATTCGCCGAAGAGACTTATTGCCGGCCGCATTATCCACGCGTGGCCGACAATTCGACGGGCGTATGTCCATTGTCCGACCGCTCCGCGTCAAATCAACTACAGCAGGGCAGAATTCGCCTTAAAGAGCCCACATTTATGCCACGCTTGAGGAAATCGGGGCGCTAAAGCTTTGACATCCAGCATCCCGGAGTCCAGAAACAAGGGGTAGGGAAGACATAAATGTTGCGCCTGTAGGCGGTTGGAGGGGTATATGAGAAGACAACTTATCGCAGCGGTTGCGGCGACGTTCGCGTTGACGCTGGGTGGATTTGCAGCGGACGCGGCCACCTGCACTTCGGCTTGGGGCAAGAACAAGTCAAAGGCCCGGACCTTTGAAATGTCGACGCTGAATACGGCGGTCGAAAGCTATTGCGGGGCCGGTCGCTCCAATGCCCAAAGCCTTGATGGCGTGTTTTCCGGCTCCGGAAGCTGGGTTCTTGCCGATGTCGAGCGGTCGCGCGCCAGCGCCAAGGCGAACCGGCGGTTCCGGGCCACCAATAGCGGCGACGGTTTCATCGACCTTTCGATGAATGCTGCCCGCGACCTCGAAAGCGGCACCTGGAGCATCGATCAGTTCCCGGTGGCGACCCAGGTGATGGTCGTCCTGCGCTCGGGCCGCGGTTTCGCCGCCTTCATGCTTGAGCCGTTCATGCTGACCGGTGATTGGGTGACCTCGCATCAGCTGAGGGTCGCGGCGCTGTTCTACCGCAGCTGCCAGCCCGGAACACCGGGCTGTGGCGCGGGCAACGGAACGCCGACGCCGGCGCCGGTGCCGCTTCCCGCGGCAGGCGCCTTGATGCTGGGTGGTCTCGGCGGGCTTTTCGCGCTTCGCCGCCGCCGCAAGAAGGCCTGAGGCAAGGCGAACGGAATGCAACGAAGGAGGGGTTTAGCCCCTCCTTTTTTGTGCCTTGCAGCCGGCGCGCCCTTGTCGCGGCCCTCGAACCAAAAGGCCGGCAGCAAATCGCCACCGGCCCGGCCATTCTTCTGCGGAGCGAGACCTTTCAGTCCATCGCCTTGAAGTGGAACTCGCCGCCTTCCTTCAGGCCCGAAGGCCAACGCGACGTCACCGTCTTTGTCCGCGTGTAGAAACGGAAGGCGTCCGGCCCGTGCTGGTTGAGATCGCCGAAGCCGGATTTCTTCCAACCCCCGAAGGTGTGATAGGCGAGCGGCACCGGGATCGGCACGTTGATGCCGACCATGCCGATATTGATGCGGTTGGTGAAATCGCGCGCCGTGTCGCCGTCGCGGGTGAAGATCGCAGTGCCGTTGCCGTATTCGTGGTCCATGGCGAAGGAAAGCGCCTCTTCGTAGCTTTTCGCACGCACCGTTGAAAGGACCGGTCCGAAAATCTCCTGCTTGTAGATGTCCATGTCACGGGTAACGTGGTCGAAAAGATGCGGGCCGACGAAATAGCCATCCTCGTAACCCTGAAGCGAGAAGTCGCGGCCGTCGACCACAAGCTTCGCACCCTGCTCGACCCCGGAATTGACGAGGCTCAGGATGCGGTCGCGGGCCTGTTTCGTCACGACGGGGCCATAATCGACGTCGTTGCCAGCGGTGTAGGGCGCAACCTTGAGCTTTTCGATCCGCGGCACGAGCTTTTCGATCAGCGCGTCGGCGGTCTTGTCGCCGACCGGCACCGCGACCGAGATCGCCATGCAGCGTTCGCCGGCCGCGCCGTAGCCCGCACCGACCAGCGCGTCGGCGGCCTGATCCATGTCGGCATCCGGCATGATGATCATGTGGTTCTTTGCGCCGCCGAAGCACTGCACGCGTTTGCCGTTCGTGCAGCCGCGACCATAGATGTATTCGGCGATCGGCGTAGAGCCGACGAAGCCGATGGCCTGGATTGTCGGGTTGTCGAGGATCGCGTCGACCGATTCCTTGTCGCCGTTGACGACTTGGAGCACGCCGTCGGGCAGGCCAGCTTCCTTGAAAAGTTCGGCGAGCATCAGTGGAACCGAGGGGTCACGTTCGGAGGGTTTCAGGATGAAGGCGTTGCCGCAGGAAAGGGCCGGGCCCATTTTCCACAAGGGAATCATCGCCGGGAAGTTGAAGGGGGTGATGCCCGCTGCGACGCCAAGCGGCTGGCGCATCGAATACATGTCGATGCCCGGCCCGGCGCTGTCCGTGAACTCGCCCTTCAGCATCTGGGCGGCGTTGATGCAGTACTCGATCACTTCAAGGCCGCGCTGCACGTCACCTTTGGCGTCGGGAATGGTCTTGCCATGCTCGCGGCTCAGCGCTTCTGCCAGTTTGTCCATGTCGCGGTTGAGAAGGCCGACCATCGCCATCATCACGCGCCCGCGCCGTTGCGGGTTCGTCGCGCCCCATGCGACCTGTGCCTTGGCGGCTTCGGCGACGGCGGCGTCAAGTTCGGCCTTGGAAGCGAGCGGCACCTTGGCCTGCACTTCGCCGGTGGCGGGGTTGAAGACCTCTGCGAAACGGCCGGACTTGCCCTTCACGTGCTTGCCGTTGATCCAGTGGCTCAGTTCTTGCATGGCATCCTCCTGAAATATGGTTTGGCGCAGGTTAGCCTTGCATTATTGCCGGGAAAAGAGGCAGTTTCCCAAAAGGGTTTTGCATTCCTGCAGGGGTCGACGGTGACTGACTGGGACGATCTGCGTGTTTTTCTGGCTGTCGCCCGTGCAGAAAGCCTGTCCGGGGCCGGCAAGATCGTGAAACTTGACCCCGCGACCGTCGGGCGCCGCGTGGCGAAACTGGAAGAGACGATGGAGGTTAGGCTCTTCGCCCGCTCGTCCCAAGGCTACGCGCTGACGGGCGAAGGGCAACGTCTGCTTGCTCATGCGATTCGTGCCGAACAGGCGGTTGCCGACGCGATGGAAGAGGTGGGCGGCGAAGGGTCGGGGCTGACAGGTCAGATCCGCATCGGCGCGCCGGACGGCAGCGCCAACTACCTTCTGCCCCAGATTGTCGCGGCGATCTGTTCCGATCATCCCGGGCTGGAGGTTCAGATCATGGCGCTTCCGCGCGTCTTCAACCTGTCGAAACGAGAGGCGGACATGGCCATCGCCGTCAGTCCGCCGGTCTCGGGGCATCTGACGGTGCAGAAACTGACGGACTACAAGCTCCACCTCGCGGCGTCACGCGCCTATCTTGATAGGCATTCGCCGATCCGTACGCCGGCCGATTTGAAGGGTCATCGCACCATTGGCTACATTCAGGACCTGGTCTTCGACAAGGAACTCGACTACCAGTCCGAGGCGGGGATGGAGGCCGTGACGCTTGCGTCGAATTCCGTCTCGGTTCAATTCAACTGGGTGCGCACCGGGGCAGGTATCGCCGTCGTCCACGATTTTGCGCTTCCCGCCGCGCAGGATCTGGTCAAGGTCTTGCCCGAGCAGGTATCGCTCACCCGAAGCTTCTATCTCATCCGTCATCCCGATGACCGCCGGGTCGAGCGGCTTAACCGCTTTGCCGAACTTCTGGCACAGGGCGTGCGCAAGGAGGTCGCGCGTCTGGAAGCCTTGGCTTGACAGATCGGGGTCAAGGCGCGACGCTGCGGAAAAGACCGTTCTCTCAGGAGGTTGCAAATGCAGGTTCACCAGATTCTGCGCTCCAAGCCCAAGGCGACTATCATCACGGTGCAGCCGGGGTCGAGCGTTGCCGACGCCGCGCGGCTTCTGGCGGAACGACGGATCGGCGCGCTGGTGGTATCGTCCGACGGCAAGACGCCGCTTGGCATCCTTTCCGAACGTGACATCGTGCGCGATCTCGGCCGTCGCGGGGTGATCTGCATGAGCGAGAAGGTGGAGGGGTTGATGACCCGCAATCTCATCTCATGCGCGCCGTCGGATTCGGCCGACAGCGTGCTTGAAAAGATGACGGCAGGACGCTTTCGCCACATGCCGGTGATGGACGGGGACGAGATGGTCGGCATCATCTCGATCGGCGACGTGGTTGCCGCGCGGATCTCCGAGCTTGCGATGGAGAAGGACGCGCTTGCCGGAATGATCATGGGGAACTGACGGCCATTGGCCCGTCCAAGTGACTTGCAATTGATCGCGCATTATTGTTGCGTGGCCCGGCGATCCTGAGAACGAAAGGGACTGGACCCATGCGCGTCGGCCTCTATCCCGGTACGTTCGATCCGATCACGCTTGGCCATACCGACATCATCCAGCGCGCAATGGCGCTTGTGGACCGGTTGGTGATCGGCGTCGCCATCAACCGCGACAAGGGGCCGCTTTTCGGGCTTGAGGAACGCGTGGCGATGGTCGAAGCGGAATGCGCGGGCATCGTTGCCAAGACCGGCGGCGAGATTGTCGTCCATCCGTTCGAGAACCTTCTCATCGATTGTGCCCGCGATGTGGGGGCGAGCGTCATCGTGCGGGGACTGCGCGCCGTGGCGGATTTCGAGTACGAGTTCCAGATGGTCGGGATGAACCGCGCGATGGACGCTTCGATCGAGACGGTGTTCCTGATGGCCGACGCGCGGCGGCAGGCGATCGCGTCGAAACTGGTGAAAGAGATCGCGCGGCTTGGCGGGGACGTATCGAAATTCGTGACGCCGGATGTACGCTCGGCGCTGATCGCGAAGTTCAGTCCGGAAACCGCCTGAATCTGCGGCGGGTGGAACAGCGTCCGCCCAGTCGGTGTTGTCCTTGAAAGCAACCATTCAAGGACAAGTGCAATGACTCTTCGTTTTGAACCGATACTCGCCGAAGGCGTCGCGCAGTGTTCCTATCTGATTGGCGATGACGGCGCAGGCGTGGCCGCAGTGGTCGATCCACGCCCCGATGTCGATATCTATATCGAGCGCGCCCGCGCGCTTGGCCTTTCGATCAGCCATGTGTTCGAAACGCATATCCACGCCGACTTCGTCAGCGGCGCGCGCGAACTGGTTGCGCGGTTGGCGGGGCGTCCCAGGCTTTGCGCCTCGGTCGAGGGTGGTGCGGATTACGGTTTCGACCATCACCCGATCCGCGATGGCGACAGCTTTGCGTTCGGATCCGTCCGGCTCACGGCGCGGCACACGCCGGGCCACACCCCCGAACACGTCTCGTTCCTGCTGCACGAAGGGGAGCGTGAGGAGCCATGGGGCGTTCTGAGTGGCGACAGCTTCTTTGTCGATTCCGTTGGCCGTCCGGACCTTCTGGGAGACGATCAGACCGAGCGGCTGACCAAAGCTCTGTTCCATACCACCCGTGACTTCTACATGCAGCTTGCAGACGGCGTGATGATATTTCCTTGTCATGGTGCCGGGTCCGCGTGCGGACCCGATATCGGCGACCGAACCAGCACGACCGTCGGCTACGAACGGCGACACAACAAGTACGCCCGCATCGACGATTCCGAGCGCTTCAGGAAGGAGATGAACAAGGATGCTCCACCCGTGCCAACGCACTATCCGCGGCTGAAGAAGGTGAACGCCGTCGGGCCCGAGGTGCAGCACGGCCTGCCGAGGGTGCCGGGTCTGACGCCCGACTGCTTCGCCGAGGCGGTCGGGGACGACGCGGTGCAGCTGGTTGACATGCGCGACATGCTGGCTTTCGGCGGCGGCCACATCACACGGGCGGTCAATATCGGACTGATGCCGGAGGCGTCGATCTGGGCGGGTTGGATGCTCGATCCTGAAAGGCCCATCGCGCTGGTGATGGAGGATGACCGCAGCATCGACCAAGCAGTAACATTTCTTTGGCGGGTGGGCTTCACGAAGTTCGCGGGATACCTTGTCGGAGGCATCGGGGCTTGGCGCGAAAAGGGCGGGCCGCTCGAAACCCTGCCGCAAATGACCGTGCAGGAGCTGAAGGATGCCGATGTCACGCCGCTTGACGTGCGCAGCGACGAGGAGTGGGCCGCCGGCCATGTTCCGGACGCCACGCATCTGTTTCTCGGGACGCTCAAGGACAATCTAGGCGAACTTGACCGCCGGAAAGGCTACGCGGCCTACTGCGCCAGCGGCTTCCGTGCGAGCATCGCCGCCAGCGTATTGAAGCGTGAGGGCTTCGACCATGTCCGCAACGTGCCCGGAAGCTGGCTGGCGTGGAGTGCCGCCGGCTACAAGGTCGAGCGATAGGGCGCGCCGGCGAGCAGAAGCCTCAGATCAGCTTGCCCATCGCCACCGCGGTATCGGCCATGCGGTTCGAGAAACCCCATTCGTTGTCATACCAACTGAGAATGCGGCACATGCGGCCGTCCATGACCTTGGTCTGGTCCATATGAAAGATCGAGGAATGCGGATCGTGGTTGAAATCCGATGACACGTTGGGCTGATCGGTGAAGCCGAGGATGCCGCGCAGCCGCCCTTGGGCAGCATCGCGGATAGCAGAATTGATCTCTTCCACGCTGGTATCGCGTTCAGCCTCGAAGACGAGGTCGACGACCGAGACGTTGGGCGTCGGCACCCGGATCGCCACGCCGTCGAGCTTGCCGTTGAGCTCCGGCAGCACGAGCCCCACGGCTTTCGCCGCCCCCGTCGAGGTTGGGATCATGCTGAGCGCCGCCGCGCGGGCGCGATAAAGATCCTTGTGCATGGTGTCGAGGGTCGGCTGGTCGCCGGTATAGGAGTGGATCGTGGTCATGAAGCCCTTGGAAATCCCGATGGCGTCGTTCAGCACCTTGGCCACCGGGGAAAGGCAATTCGTCGTGCAGGACGCGTTCGAGACGACGATGTCATCCTTCGTCAGCTTGTCGTGATTGACGCCGTAGACGATGGTCTTGTCGGCATCCTTGCCCGGAGCGGAGATCAGCACGCGCGATGAACCGTTTTCCAGATGCGCCTGACAGGCCTCTTTCGAGGTGAATATCCCTGTGCATTCCAGAACGATGTCGACATGCCCCCAAGGCAGATCGGCCGGATTGCGGATGGCTGAAACCTCGATCGGTCCGCGGCCGACGTCGATCGTCGTTTCGGTCGTCGTCACCTCTGCGGGAAAGCGGCCGTGGACGCTGTCGAAGCGCAGGAGGTGGGCGTTGGTCTCGACAGGGCCGAGATCATTGATCGCCACGACTTCGATGTCCTTGCGGCCGGATTCGATGATTGCCCTGAGAACATTGCGCCCGATGCGCCCAAAACCGTTGATCGCCACTTTGACAGTCATCTCTTTCCTCCGGCTATGCTGGCCCGGTCGGCCCTTGTTCGCGCTAACATCCATGATGCGGTGCGGTCGTCAACCGGAGACTAGCGATCTCAGCGCCAGAAGGCGAGATATTCGAGCAGTTCAGCGAACTTGCGCCCGAGAAAGATCGACGCCATGAGATCGTTCAAAAAATAGTCGGCCGCGATGAGGAGTGCGATCAGCAGCACGAGCGCGAGGGCGATTCGGTTGGTCATGGGCCGGGCGGCGCGCCCGCTGGCTCCTTCCTAGAGGAGCCGCCCCATCGCGCCGGCCACGTCGGCCATCCGGCAGGAGAAACCCCATTCGTTGTCGTACCAGGCAAGCACGCGCACGGTGCGCTTGCCCACCACCTTGGTCTGGTCGGGGGCGAAGATAGAGGAATAGGGCGTGTGGTTGAAGTCGATCGATACCTTGGGCTCGGGGTCATAGGCGAGGACCATACCCATGTAGCCCGCCGCGGCGTCGCGGGCGATCTCGTTCACGTCGGCCACTGTCACGTCCCTGCCCGCAACAAAGGTCAGGTCGACGGCCGAGACGTTCGGCGTCGGTACCCGCATGGCGGTGCCGTCGAGCTTGCCCGAGAGTTCCGGCAACACCTCGCCCAAGGCTTTCGCCGCGCCGGTCGAGGTCGGGATCATCGCCATCGCGGCGGCGCGGGCACGGTAGAGATCCTTGTGGCGGCGGTCGAGCGTCGGCTGGTCGCCGGTATAGCTGTGAATCGTTGTCATGATGCCGGATTCGATACCGATCGCGTCGTTCAGCACCTTGGCAAGCGGCGCAAGGCAGTTCGTGGTGCAAGAGCCGTTGGAGACGACGTGATGCTCCGTGGTCAGGGCGCGGTGGTTCACGCCGTAGACCACCGTCTTGTCGGCGTTCTTCGCCGGGGCGGAGACGAGAACGCGCCGGGCGCCGCGTTCGAGATGGACGGCGGCGCGGGCGCGATCGTTGAACTTGCCGGTGCATTCAAGGACGACATCGACGCCGTCCCAGTCAAGCTCGGACGGTTCGTAGGTCGACATCACCTCAATCGGGCCGCGGCCGAGGTCGAGCGTGTTGCCCGCGACCTTTACCGGCCCCCCGTAGCGGCCGTGGACGCTGTCGTATTTCAGGAGATGGGCATTGGTCTCGATCGGGCCGGTCGCGTTGATCTTCACCACCTGCACATCGTTGCGCGCGGCCTCCGCGATATGCGCAAGTGTGCAACGCCCGATCCGGCCAAAGCCGTTGATGCCGATGGTGACGGTCATATCCTGGTCTCCTGTCCGGGGCGCGGGTGCGTTCGCCGCTTTTCCTGCATGTCAGTAGCAAAGACGAATGGGGCGGAAAACCCGTGTATTCAGACTGTTAGCGGAAACAGAAGAATGTTAGCGACAACAGGAAGGACAATCCGGTCAACAGGCAGGTGTTGTCGCTTCCCTTGCCTCGCGGGGCGGAATGGCTAGGCTGGAATCGGGCAGGAATTATCGGGCGGCAAAAGATGAGTGGACTGCTGGCACTTCTTGACGACGTCGCCGCGATCGCGAAGGTCGCCGCCGCGAGTGTGGATGACGTTGCCGGCATGGCGGCGAAGGCCGGATCGAAGGCTGCCGGCGTCGTCATCGACGACGCGGCGGTCACGCCGAAATACGTCCACGGGTTCGAGGCGAAGCGCGAACTGCCGATCATCTGGCGGATCACCAAGGGGTCGCTGTTCAACAAGCTGGTCGTGCTGTTGCCGCTGGCGATGCTGATGAACGCTTTCGCTCCCTGGCTGATCACGCCGCTTCTGATGCTGGGCGGCGCCTATCTGTGTTTCGAGGGGGCCGAGAAGGTCTTTCACAAGCTCTTCCCGCATGGCGATGCCGAGGTCGAGGCCGACATGGATGTGAAAGACCCGGTGCATCTGGAGGAGGAACGCGTCAAGGGGGCCATCAAGACCGACTTCATCCTGTCGGCCGAGATCATGACCATCACGCTTGCCGCGATTCCGGACAGCGCCCTATGGATGGAGGCGGTATCGCTCGGGATGGTGGGCGTGGCGATCACGGTTCTGGTCTACGGATCGGTCGCGCTGATCGTGAAGATGGACGATATCGGGCTATTTCTGGCCGCAACGGCGCGGACCGGGTTCGGGCAGGCGCTCGGCCGCGGTCTGGTGAAGGGCATGCCGAAGCTTATGGCGCTGCTTTCGACCGTTGGCACAGTGGCGATGCTCTGGGTTGGCGGCTCGATCATCACGCACGGGCTTGAGGTGCTGGGTTGGCCTGCGCTCTACGAGGGGATTCACCACGCGGCCGAAAGCGTCGTGCATGGCATGAGCGGAACGGCGGCGGGCCTGCTCGAATGGCTGATTGGCGCGGGACTCAACGGTCTCGTCGGGCTGGCGCTGGGGATGGTGCTGATCCCGCTCGTGACGCGGGTCGTGACGCCGCTATGGGCGAAGCTTGTCGGAGAGAGGGGTGACGCCCACTGAGTTTCGCAAGGGTCATGGCGGCACCGTGATCTGGTAGGAACCGCCCTTGCCTGGCGATTTGCCGGATCAACCCAACAGCGCCTTGACCTTCGCCGCCACCGCCGTTGCCGTGATCCCGAACTCCTCATAGAGCCGTTCGGCCGGGGCCGAGGCGCCGAAGCCGTCCATACCGACGAAGCCGGCCTTGGCTTCGCGGCCGCGCTCGCCCAAAAGCCAGCGGTCCCAGGGCTGGCGCACCGCCGCCTCGACGGCAACGCGGACCGGTCCTGCGGGCAGGACGCGCCTGCGGTAGCTTTCGGGCTGGGCCGCGAACAGCTCCATGCAGGGTATGGATACGACGCGGGTGCCGATGCCCTCGGCTTCAAGCAGTTTGCGCGCCTCCATCGCGATCTCGACCTCGGAGCCGGTCGCCATCAGGATCGCTTTCCGCTTGCCCGTCCCTTCGGCAAGGACGTAGGCGCCCTGCGCGGTCAGGTTCTTCGCCTTGTGATCCCTGCGCAGCGTCGGCAAGTTCTGGCGGCTGAGGGCCAGGACCGACGGGGTTTTCTGCGAGGTGAGCGCAAGCTCCCAGGCTTCGGCGGTCTCCACCAGATCAGCGGGGCGGAAAGTCCAGGTGTTCGGTGTCGCCCGGCAGATCGCAAGATGCTCGACCGGCTGGTGCGTGGGGCCGTCCTCACCCAGGCCGATCGAGTCATGCGTCATCACGTAGACGGTCGGCACGCCCATCAGCGCCGAAAGGCGCATCGCGCCCCTCGCGTAATCGGTGAAGCACAGGAACGTGCCGCCATATGGCCGCACGCCGCCATGCAGGACCATGCCGTTCATCGCAGCCGCCATGCCGTGTTCGCGGATCCCGTAGTGGACGTGCCGGCCCTTTCGGTTCTCCGGCCCGAACACGCCGAGATCGGCGGTCTTGGTCAGGTTCGAGCCGGTGAGGTCGGCCGAACCACCGATGGTTTCCGGCATGATCGGGTTCACCGCCGCCAGCACCATTTCGGATGCCTTGCGGGTCGCCACCTTGGGCAGCTTTTCGGATGCCTCCTTCTTCACGGCCCGGATGGCTGCCGCGAGCTTCTTTGGAGTGCCACCGGTCATCTGGCGCTCGAACTCCGCCTGGCGCGAGGGCGAGAGGGCGGCGAGCCGGTCTTCCCAGGCCTTGCGGGCCGCAGCGCCGCGCTTGCCGATGGCGCGCCAGGCGTTCAGGATGTCGGCGGGGATGACGAAGGCATCGTGTTTCCAGCCGTAGATGTCCTTGGTCATCCTGATCTCATCCGGGCCAAGCGGCGAGCCATGCGCCGAGGCGGTATCCTGCTTCTTCGGACTGCCGAAGCCGATATGGGTCTTGCAGTCGATCAGGACCGGACGGTCCGAGGACTTCGCCTCACTCAGCGCGCGATCGATGTCGTCGGGGTCGTGCCCGTCGCAATGCAGAACTTTCCAACCGGCTGCGGCGAAGCGGGCGCGCTGATCGGTGATGTCAGACATCGAGACGGGGCCGTCGATGGAGATGTTGTTGTTGTCCCAAAGGACGATCAGCTTGGCGAGTTTCTGCATACCAGCCAAACCGATCGCCTCGTGGCTGATGCCTTCCATCAGGCAGCCGTCGCCTGCTATCACCCAGGTGCGGTGATCGACGACTTTTGGGCCGAACCGCGCGCGCAGGCTTTCTTCCGCCATCGCGAAGCCGACCGCGTTCGCGATGCCCTGGCCAAGCGGGCCGGTCGTGGTTTCGATGCCGGCGGCGTGGCCATATTCGGGATGGCCGGCGGTGATCGACCCCCACTGGCGGAAGTTCCTGATCTGGTCGAGCGTCATGTCCTCGTATCCTGTGAGATGGAGGAGCGCGTAGATCAGCATTGAGCCGTGACCGGCCGAAAGAATGAAGCGGTCGCGATCGGCCCAGCCGGGGGCGGACGCATCGAACTTCAGGTGCTTCTCGAAAAGGACGGTCGCCACATCGGCCATGCCCATCGGCATGCCGGGATGGCCGGAATTGGCGGCCTGAACCGCGTCCATCGCCAGGGCGCGGATGGCGGAGGCCTTGTTCCAGTGTTCGGCGTGTCGTGCGCGAAGGGTGGCGATATCCACGGGGACGGTCCTTCCTTGATGAGCAGATGCGCGCGCTTGATAACAGGCCGGGGGGCAAGATCAAGCTCAGCCCAACGCGGATATGTGCGAAAGGGGAAGAATTCGCCCGCAGCTTTGGTCTAAACTCGCGGATGGCGGGGGTCGTCCGATTCGCTGGTGGGGCGGGGCATCCTCTTTCGATAGACGCAGACCGTAAAACGGCAGTGGGGGTATCGCATGAGTGACATCACGGAGTTTGAACGCCGCATTTCGGCTGCACTGGAAAGGATCGGCGTCGGACTGGACCAGATGTCAGGTCATTCCGCGCCGGGCCCGGCCGACGGTGGTGACGGCGCAATTGCCTTGCGCGAGGCGCTTGAAACGGAGCGCGCGGCCAACGCCCAGCTGACCGAGCGGGTACGGGCGATCAAGGAAAAGCAGGAGACGATGGTTTCCACGCTTGAGCGCAAGGTTGCCCAACTGACCGAACAGATCAACACGGCAGACCACGAGATGCAGCGCCTGAAGCGTCTGAACGTTGAACTGGCCCAAACCAACCGTGAACTGAGCAAGGCGGCTCAGGAGGGGCTCACCGAGCCGCACCTGATCAACCGTTCGATGATGACCGAACTCGAAGCGCTGCGGGCCGAGCGGTCGGCGGAGGTTGCCGAGATGGACGAAATCCTGTCCGAACTGAAACCCCTGATCGGCGAGGTTGCCTGATGCCCGAAGTGACGATCACCATCGGCGGCCGCGAGTTCCAGGTTGCCTGTCAGGACGGCGAGGAGCACTTTCTGCGCTCCGCTGCGAAGCTTCTGGACAACGAGGCGCGCGTGCTGGTTGGCCAGATCGGCCGGATGCCCGAGGCACGGATGCTGTTGATGGCGGGGCTTATGCTTGCCGACAAGGCGGCCGGACTTGAGGACCAGTTGCGGACGGCGGAGGAGAGGGCGGTCGTCGCTGAACGGGTTGCCGCCGATGCACGGGCGCATCCCGAACGGGTCGAAGTGCCGGTGATCCCCGAAATCGTCACCGAGACCTTCGCCGAAATTGCGGCGCGCGCCGAGTCGCTGGCGGCCCGCATGGAGGAGCGCGCAGCGCAATGAGATATGCGCTTGCTGTGCTCATGCTGCTTGCTCCGGGGCAGGCAGGTGCTGAAACACAGGTGCTGACGAAGGGCTATTCCTGCGAACGCGGCGTCAGGATACCCGCCGTCTATGTGAATTCCGCGGATGAGTCGGTGGCCGTGATCAATGTCGAAGGCCGCCAGATCGTCTTGACGCGAACGGAGGCCGCTTCGGGCGTGCGCTATGCATGGCCGGCCGACGGATCGGGCTATGTCTGGTGGACCAAGGGCGATGAGGCGACGCTGGCCTGGTTCGACGCGGAGCATTCCGAAGAGGTCACTCTCTACAACAATTGCGCCGCCGACTGATCCTTACGACAGCGGCGGCGGGCGAAGCCGCCCGATCGACACCGCGCAATTGGCTGACGACGTGTCAGGCGTTGGCCGCCCGTATCTGGTCGGCGGCATCCTTGTTGAAGGTCACGCCGCTGTCGGCGAAAAGCTTGTCCAGCTCACCCGAAAGCGTCATCTCGGTTACAATGTCGCAGCCGCCCACGAACTCGCCCTTCACATAGAGCTGTGGGATCGTCGGCCAGTCCGAGAAATCCTTGATCGCCTGACGAACATCGGCGTCGTCGAGTACGTTCACATCGACATATTCGACACCCATGAAGTTCAACACACCCGCGATGCGCGAGGAAAAGCCGCATTGCGGCACCGTCTTGGTGCCCTTCATGTAGAGCACGACATCATTCTTCGCGACCGTGTCGCGGATAAGGTCGAGGGTTGTCGAGGTGGTCATGTCGTTTACTCCGGTGCCTTGGTGGTCAGCGCGAGCGCGTGAAGCTCCCCTTGCGCGCCATCCATTTTTCCCTTGAGCGCGGCATAGACCGCGCGTTGCTGCTGGACGCGGTTCATGCCGCGAAAGCTTTCGTCAATGACCTCGGCGGCATAGTGGTTCCCGTCGCCGGCAAGATCGGTGATCGTGATCTTCGCCTTCGGGAAGCTTTCCCGGATGAGGTTCTCGATATCCTGCGCTTCAATCGCCATCTAAGTGGTCGTCCCCTTCGTCATGCGCCTTAATCTAGGGCCGCGATCGGTCCTTCGCAACCGCAAGCCTCAGGTCTGAAAGCCGAATATGCAGATGAGGACCGTGCCGGGCCGGGAATCGCGCAGATAGTGAAGTGCGGCAGGTCGGACCGGCGAGGCGGCGCGTCTCATGCGGCGGCCGCCACGGCCGCCTCGAAGGCGGTTCGGTAGATCGACGAGAGGTCATCAAGTCCACTCGATGCAGTTCCGAATGTCACCTCGTGGCCACCGAACCGGCCGACGCGGGCCATCGCCACGCCGGCGGTCCGCGCCGCCGAGACAAGTGCGTCTGCGTCGTCCTCGGTACACGAAACGAGGTAGCGCGCCTGATCCTCACCGAAGAGCTGGGCGGTATCTTCGGTATCAAGCGTCACGCCCATGCCCGCCGCCTCGGCCATCTCGAACGCGGCGAGCGCGAGGCCGCCGTCGGACAGGTCGGTCGCGGCGCGAAGGAGTGTCCGGTTGGCGCGAAGAAATTCCCCGTTTCGGCGTTCTGCGGAAAGGTCGACAGGCGGCGCGTCGCCTTCCTCGCGGCCGAAAGCCTCGGCCAGAAGCGCCGACTGGCCGAGATGGCCCTTGGTCTCGCCGATGACGATCGCAATGTCGCCTTCAGTGGGCTGGCCCGCGATCAGTTCATCTAGCGATTGGAGGAGTCCAACGGCGGCGATGGTCGGCGTCGGCAGAATGCCCTTTCCGTCGGTTTCGTTGTAGAGCGAGACGTTGCCGGACACGATCGGCATACCGAGCGCCTCGCAAGCCGCGCCGATGCCTTTGATCGCGCCGACGAGCTGGCCCATGATCTCGGGCTTCTCCGGATTGCCGAAGTTGAGGTTGTCGGTCGCGGCAAGGGGTAGGGCGCCGCAGGCAGTGAGGTTGCGGTAAGCCTCGGCCACCGCCTGCTTGCCGCCCTCGTAAGGATTCGCCTTGACGTAGCGCGGCGTCACGTCCGAAGTGAAGGCCAGAGCCTTGTCGGTGCCGTGAACGCGGACGACGCCCGCGCCCAGGCCGGGCAGGCGCACCGTGTCGGCCATGACCATCGTGTCATACTGTTCCCAGACCCAGGCCTTGTGGGCGTAGTTGGGGCTGCCGATCAGCGTCTTCAACCCCTCGATGGGGTCGATCGCCGGCACCTTGCCCAGCGGCTCGGCCGGCGGCGTCGCCACCCACGGGCGGTCGTATTCCGGCGCGGTGCTCGACAGCTTGCTGAGCGGCAGGTCGGCCTTGGTCTCATTCCCGTGGACGATGAGGAACCGGTCCTCGGCGATGGTTTCGCCGATGATGGCGAAGTCGAGATCCCATTTCTCGAAGATGGCGCGGGCGACTGTCTCCTGCTCGGGCTTCAGCACCATGAGCATGCGTTCCTGGGACTCCGACAGCATCATCTCGTAGGCCGTCATGCTCCTTTCGCGGCAAGGCACCCTGTCAAGGTCCAGCCGGATGCCGAGCTTGCCCTTGTCGCCCATCTCGACGGCCGAGCAGGTAAGCCCCGCGGCCCCCATGTCCTGAATCGAGATCACGCTGTCCGAGGCCATGAGTTCGAGGCAGGCTTCGAGCAACCGCTTTTCGGTGAAGGGATCGCCCACCTGCACCGTGGGGCGTTTTTCCTCGATCGTGTCGTCGAATTCGGCCGAGGCCATCGTGGCGCCGCCGACGCCGTCGCGCCCCGTTTTCGCGCCAAGATAGACGACGGGCATGCCGACGCCGGAGGCGGCGGAGTAGAAGATCCGGTCGGCGTCCGCGAGACCGGCCGCGAAAGCGTTGACGAGGCAGTTGCCGTTGTAAGCGGCATGAAACCGTACCTCGCCGCCGACATTCGGCACGCCGAAGCAGTTGCCGTAGGAGCCGATGCCTTCGACCACGCCCTTCACGAGATGCGCGGTCTTTGAATGCGAGGGCTCGCCGAACGAAAGCGAGTCCATCGCCGCGATGGGGCGCGCGCCCATGGTGAACACGTCGCGCAGGATGCCGCCGACGCCGGTCGCGGCACCCTGATGCGGCTCGATATAGGAGGGGTGGTTGTGGCTCTCCATCTTGAAGATGACCGCCTGGCCGTCGCCGATATCGACCACGCCCGCGTTCTCCCCGGGGCCGCAGATGACCTGGGGGCCGGTTGTCGGCAGGGTCCGCAGCCACTTCTTGGAGGACTTGTAGGAACAATGCTCGTTCCACATCGCGGAGAAGATGCCAAGCTCGGTGAAGGTAGGTTCCCGCCCGATGATCTCGAGGATGCGCGCATACTCGTCCGGCTTCAGCCCGTGCGCGGCGACAAGGTCATCGGTGATCTGCGGTTCGTGCATCGCCATCCCCCAAGTGATCGTTCAGCCGCTCATAGGCCAAGCCCGGGTCAAGGAAAAGGGGCGGCCGCCCGTCTTGGCCGGCAACAGCACCGTCAAGCAGGGCCAGTTCGAAAAAAAAGGCCGAGACAAGCTCGGCCAAGTCCAACAGGGAGGTATGAAGGCGGCAAGAGTTGCCTCGACTGTCGCCTTCAATTCCGATCTATGGCTTGCGAATGCCCGGTTCAAGGAAAATCACGCTGCAACTGCAACATGACGGCTATGCGTTGCCGACATGCCGCACCTCAACTTCAGATTGAATCCTCCTCGATCCGGCGTTTGCGGTAGGCGATGATCTCATCGAGAACGAAATCGCGGAAAGCCGAAATCCTTTTGGAATGCCGAAGTTCCTCGGGATAGGCCAGGAAGACCGGAACCTCGCTCGACTCCACCTCCGGCAGGACCCGCACGAGGTTCGGGAAATCCTCGGTCAGGTAGTCGGGCAGAACGCCTATGCCAAGACTGTTGAGAACCCCTTGCAGCACGCCGAAGTAGTTGTTCACCGTCAATGTGGAACGAATGTCCAGCGTCAGCAGACTTTGCACGAGCGTCATGCCCGCGGCGACCTGTGGTGTCGTAAGATTCTGGCTGATCAACCTGTGGCTTGAAATATCGCCAAGCTCCTCCGGTATGCCAGCCGACTGAAGGTATTCCTCGGTCGCATAAAGCCGCATGCGGATATTCATCAGACGCCGGCGGATCAGGTCGGCCTGCGACGGTTCCTTCATGCGGATTGCGACATCCGCCTCACGCATCGGAAGGTCGAGAACCCTTTCCTCGAGCATCAGGTCGATCTTGAGATCAGGATACTTCTCATAGAGTTTCCCCAGGCGCGGGGCGAGCCAGAGCGTGCCGAAACCGAAGGTGGTCGTGACGCGGAGTTCGCCAAAGACTTCGTCCTCGCTGTCGCGAATGCGCGCCGCCGCGGTTTCAAGCCGCCGGTTCATCGATGATGTCGCATCGAACAGAAGCTCACCCTGTTCGGTGAGAATCAGTCCCCGCGCATGGCGGTGAAAAAGGGTCGTATCGAGCGACTCTTCCAATGCCCGGATCTGGCGGCTGACGGCGGACTGCGACAAATGCAGGGTTTCGCCGGCATGGGTCAGGCTGCCCGCGTCCGCGACGGCGTGAAATATTCTGAGCTTGTCCCAATCCATTCTGTTTCTTTCTGTCGCTGAACGCGCCCGATCCGTCGAGGAATTACATGGGGCGCGATAGCAAAACAAAGACGACCTGGCCAAGAAATTCGTTTGAACAGTCAAAAAAACGCGCTTTGTAGGTCAACCATTTTGACCTATAATGGCGCCAGCTCGGACAGCAGGGAGGGCCAGATGGGCAAGCCGGATATTACCCTCAACGATCGTTTCGACCTCGCGAAGTCGCCGGTTCTGCTCAACGGAACGCAGGCGCTCGTGCGGCTCATGCTCATGCAGAAGGAACGCGACCGCAAGGCGGGTCTGAACACGGCCGGATATGTCTCGGGCTATCGTGGTTCGCCGCTCGGCGGGGTCGACCTCAACATGGCGCGGGCGAAGAAGCTTCTGAACGCCAACGACATCGTGTTCGAGCCGGGCCTCAATGAGGACCTCGCAGCAACCGCCATCTGGGGCACCCAGCAGGCCGAGATGTATGGCGAGGGCAAATATGATGGCGTCTTCTCGCTCTGGTACGGCAAGGGGCCCGGCGTCGACCGCACCGGCGACGTGATGCGGCACGCCAACCTTGCCGGCACGTCGAGGCATGGCGGCGTTCTCATGGCAATGGGGGACGACCATACCGGCGAAAGCTCCCTGACGTTGCACCAGTCCGACTGGGCGCTTGTCGACGTCTACATGCCGATCGTCAGCCCCGCCGGTGTGCAGGAAGTGTTGGACTACGGCATCTATGGCTGGGCGCTGAGCCGCTTTGCGGGTGTCTGGGTCGGTCTCAAGACGATGAAGGATACCGCCGAGGCGACCGCCGTCGTTGATGGCGACCCGTTCCGCATGTCCTTCGTGGAGCCTGACTTCCAGAAGCCGGAAGGTGGTCTCAACATCCAGCTTGGCGACACGCCGGTCAGCCAGGAAACGCGGATGATCGACTACAAGCGCAACGCCGCCGAGGCCTTCGCCCGCGCCAACAAGATCGACCGCAGGGTCTGGGGCAAACCGGGGGCGAAGATCGGGTTTGTCTCGGCCGGTAAGAACTGGCTCGACCTCATGCATGCGTTCGAGATGCTTGGCATCGACGCGGAAGAGGCCGAGAGGCTGGGCATCACCACCTACAAGGTGGGGCAGACCTTCCCGCTTGACATGATGAGCTTCCACGACTGGGCTGAAGGCATCGACCTGATCGTCGTGGTCGAGGAAAAGCGCAAGCTGATCGAGGTGCAGGTCAAGGAATCGATCTTTGACGACCGTCATGGCCGCCGCGTCTGGGGCTGGAAGAAGGGCAATTACGGACCGGAGCTGTTCCCGACGCGCTATGCGCTTGATCCGGCGATGATCGCCGAAAAGATCGGCGGCATCCTGATCGAGGAGGGACGCGCAACCGACGACATGCGCGCGGCCATGACCGAGGTGGCCGAAGCGCGCCGCGCCGACAATGTTCCCGAACTGGCTCAGCGGACCCCCTATTTCTGCTCCGGCTGTCCGCACAACACATCGACCAAGCTCCCTGACGGCTCGGTCGCCTATTCCGGTATCGGCTGTCATTTCATGGCCGTCTGGATGGACCGCGACACGCGCTGGGCAACCCAGATGGGCGGCGAGGGCGTGAACTGGGTCGGGCAGGCGCCGTTCTCGAAGCGTCAGCATGTGTTCCAGAATCTCGGTGACGGGACCTACAACCATTCCGGCATCCTCGCGATTCGCGCGGCTTTGGCGGCGAACACCAACATCACCTACAAGATCCTCTTCAACGACGCCGTCGCGATGACCGGCGGCCAGCCGAACGAGGGCGGCTTGAGCGCGCCGCAGATCGCGCGCGAAGTGATCGCGATGGGGGTGAAGCACGTGGCGCTCGTCTATGACGAGAAGGAAGACGTCGACCTCACCCAGTTTCCGGCCGGCATCGAAACGCATGAGCGTCATGACCTGCCGGAGGTTCAGAACCGATACAAGGATATCAAGGGCGTATCTGTCATTCTTTACGTCCAGACCTGCGCCGCCGAAAAGCGCCGGCGCCGGAAGCGCGGAACCTTCCCCGACCCTGACAGGCGGGTCTTCATCAACACCGATGTCTGCGAGGGTTGCGGCGATTGCGGTGTGCAGTCGAACTGCGTCTCGATTGTGCCGGTGGAAACCGAACTTGGCCGCAAAAGAGCGATCGACCAGTCGTCGTGCAACAAGGATTTCTCGTGTCTGGACGGGTTCTGCCCGTCCTTCGTGACGCTGAAAGGGGCCGAGATCAAGAAAGCCGCGCCGGCCGAGTTCGTGCTGCCGGACCTGCCCGAGCCATCGCTCCCGCCGATCCGTGGAACCTACAACGTGCTCATCACTGGCGTTGGCGGCACCGGCGTCGTGACCATCGGCGCGGTCTTGGCGCAGGCCGCGCATCTCGACGGCAAGGGCGCGGGCATGATGGAGATGGCGGGGCTGGCCCAGAAGGGCGGCGCGGTCAACATCCACCTGCGGCTTGCCGAAAAGCCCGAGAACATAAACGCGATCCGCGTCGCGGCAGGAGAAGCGGATTGTGTGATCGGCGGCGATCTGGTGGTTTCGGGCGGCGCCAAGACGCTTGGCCTGATGAAGACCGGCCGCACTGGTGCGGTGATCAACGCACATGAGATCATTACCGGCCAATTCACCCGCGATCGTGATTTTCACTTGCCGGTCGAGGGGTTGCGTCTGTCTCTTGAGGCGCGGCTGAAAGAGCGTGTCAGCTTTTTCGATGCCTCGGAACTGGCCCGGAAGCTGCTTGGAGATTCGATTTACTCGAACATGCTGATGCTGGGGGCGGCCTGGCAAAAGGGGCTTGTGCCGCTTTCCGCCGATGCGATCCGTCAGGCGATCGAACTCAACGGCGCCGCCGTGAAGGGCAATCTCCGCGCGTTCGAAATCGGCCGCTGGGCCGGCGAGTATCCCGCCGAAGTCGCCGAGCAGTTGACAGAACCGGATGCCAAACCATTGTCGCTGGAAGAGAAAATCGCCTTCCGCGTCGCGCATCTGACAGCCTACCAGAACCAGTCCTATGCGGAGCGCTACCGCCGGCTTGTCGACTCGGCGCCGGCCGACATGCGGGCGGCGGTCGCAATGGGTTACCACAAGCTTCTTGCCTACAAGGACGAATACGAGGTTGCCCGGCTGCATCTGGAGACCGCCGCAAAGGCAAGGGAGCAGTTTGGCGGCGATTTCGCGATGACCTTCCACCTCGCGCCACCGATCATGGCGCGCATGGGGGCGAATGGCCGGCCGGAGAAGCGTGAATTCGGGCCTTGGGTGCTGACACTGTTCGGGATCTTGGCGAAGATGAAGGGCCTGCGCGGCACCGCGCTCGACCTCTTTGGGCGCTCGGCCGAGCGCCGCATGGAGCGTGCTTTGATCGCGGAGTATGAGGCAGATATGGCCGAGATCATGCCCAAGGTTACGCCCGAGACGCTCGAGGCGGGTATCGCGCTGGCCGAGTTGCCCCTTCAGATACGCGGCTTCGGACCCGTAAAGGAAACCGCCCAGCGAGCCGCCGCAAAAAGGCGCGAGGAGCTTCTGGCGCTGATCCGCGCGGGCGGTGCGCCGTTGAAGCAAGCCGCCGAGTAGGCCAACTGCGCAATGGATTTCCAGCGCGCTGCGACGTATGAGTGGCCTGCAACAAAGGTCGGGGCGCACTCATGGCGGTGGGGATATTCGATTCGGGTCTTGGCGGGCTTACGGTCCATGACGCTGTCGCCAGGTCGCTGCCCGATGTTCCCTTCGTCTACTACGGCGACAATGCCCATGCGCCATATGGGGTGCGCGACGCCGATGACATCTTCAATCTGACCTGCGCCGGAGTGGAACGACTTTGGGCCGAGGGCTGCGATTTGGTCGTCCTTGCCTGCAACACGGCGTCTGCGGCGGCGCTGAGACGGATGCAGGAGACATGGGTGCCTCCTGACAAGCGGGTGCTGGGTGTCTTCGTGCCGCTGATCGAGGCGCTGACCGAACGGCAATGGGGCGACAACTCGCCCCCGCGCGAGGTTGCGGTCAAGCATGTTGCGCTGTTTGCCACGCCGGCAACGGTCGCGAGCCGCGCCTTTCAACGCGAGCTTGCCTTTCGCGCCATCGGTGTCGACGTGGAGGCACAGCCCTGCGGCGGCGTCGTGGACGCCATCGAGGAGGGCGACGAGATTCTCGCCGGGGCGCTGGTGCGGTCCCACGTCGAGGCGCTGTTGCGCCGGATGCCGAAACCCGAGGCTGCGGTTTTGGGCTGCACGCACTATCCACTGATGGAAGCTGCGTTTCAGGAGGCTCTCGGCCCGTCGGTCGAAGTCTATTCGCAGGCCGGGCTCGTTGCAGCGAGCCTTAGGGACTACCTGTCGCGGCGGCCGGAATTTCTTGGTTCCGGCACGGACGCGAAGTTCCTGACCACAGGAGATCCCGCCCGCGTGTCGAACAAGGCGACACAGTTCCTGCGACGGAAGATCGCGTTCGAAGCTGCGTGAGGAGACCGCCCGAAAACGGGTGTCGCGCACATGTCTTTGGACCTGCGGCGGACGCCGTGCTAACCTTGCGGCCACGGCGTGGGGAGGATTTCCGCATGATCGACAGGCGAAAATTCAATACCAGACTCGCAGCCGCCGTGCTCACTGCCGGCCTGACCGGCCGCGCGGCTGCGGCACCCGCTTATGCCGGGCCCAACGTCATCGTCATCCGTTTTGGCGGTGGGGTGCGACGGCTGGAAACCATCGACCCGAAGGGCACCTACGCGCCCCATCTGGTCAATGTGCTTGCCGGGCGCGGTGTCCTGATCCCAGACATGCGGATCGACCAGACGACCGGTGGCAACACCTCGCATGCCGAGGGGACGCTCAATATCCTGACCGGGCGCTACCTGGCTTATCGCGACGCCGGCTCCCGCCTTCTTGAGGACCGGCTCGAGCCGACCGAACCGACCCTGTTCGAATATCTCCGCGCAGCATATGATATTGCCCCCCACGAGGCACTATTGATCAACGGTGAGGACCGGCCTCAGGAAGAATTCTTCACCTACGGCGTTCATGGTCACTACGGTGTCAATTTTCGATCCGAGATGCTCAGCCTGCATCGCTTCAAGCTCTACAAGTTCGCGCGAATGCTCGAAGAGAGCGGACATGACGACGAGGCGCGTCTGACTGCGCAGACGCAGTATGATGAGCTTTTGGCCGCGGACAGTCGTGGCTTCGTGCCCGAACAATCGCCCGAGGTGACCCGTTTCTGGCAGGACTGGCGCGAGCACTACGGCGACGACGGTTTCAGGAATCCGCGTGGCGACCGGCTCCTGACCGAGCTTGCGATCAGGGCGATGAAAACGCTCCGCCCGCGCCTGATGATGGTCAACTATCAGGATCCCGACTATGTGCATTGGGGCAACGCCTCGCACTATACCCGGGCGATCTCGATCATCGACGAGGGGCTTGCCCGGATCGTCGATCTTGCCGACACCGATCCGTTCTACGAAGGCAATACGGTCTTCGTGATCGTGCCCGATTGCGGGCGCGACGCGAACGGATTGGTTGGCTTGCCGTTCCAGCATCACTTCAATTCCCGGTCTGCCCACGAAATATGGGCGCTGATCTTTGGAAAGGGTATCGCGAAGGGGCGGGTTCTTGACCGCGTCGTCGATCAGACGGCCATCGCGCCCACGATTGCCGCCCTGATGGGCTTCGGCGCCGACCGCAGCGAAGGCCGCATACTGTCCGAGCTGGGCGCATGACGGGCATGGTGGCCAACCGTCCGTCGGCTTTGGGCCGGGCGCTGACCCTGCCGGTCCGCGCGCTTTTGTCGTTTGTCGTCGGCACGTTACTGTGTTTGACCCCGGTGACATCCGTTCTGGTCCTGGGCTGGCTCACGACAGTCATGCGGCGGCGCGCGTTCATCGTGTCCGGCTTGGCGGTGCCGGACAACGACCAACCGCGCTGGATGTTCGGGCCGCGTGGCCAGGGTTGGGTGGTCCGGTCGCTTGGTGGCCTCGGGACGAATATCCGATCCGGGTTTGGCGCCGCGTTCAGCCTGCTTCTCGCGACGTTTCCGTTTTCGGTATTCTGGTTGGTGGCATGGTGGGCGGGTTGGGAAAACTCGTTCAACAAGGGCTATGAACAGGCCTTCGTCGGCCCCTCGGTCGGTCTGGCCGGAATAGCGGTTTTCGCAGCGATCATGATCTATCTGCCGATGGGTCTGGCGCACCAGGCGGTTGAAAACCGCGCGCTGTCGTTCTTCGAGCACCGCCAGGTTCGAAGTGCTGTCAGACATGCGGGCTGGACGCATGTCGGTTGGGCCTTCACGACCCTCGTTCTGGCGCTGCCTTTCTTTGCCAGCCGCGGCTTGCCGGCATTCGCCGAAGGGATCTACCCGCCGATCGCGGACATGACGGCGGAGAAAGCCGTGGAACTGCGCGGCGCGCTGGATCTTGCGATTGCGGCCTATGTCTTTGTCACACTTCTGTTCTTGCGGAGTTGGCTGGCGCGCATCTACGCCAATGCGGTCCTGCGCGCATGCCGCGGAAAGGACGCCGATGTTTGGCGGATGAGCCCGCTGGTCCCGCGGTTTGGTGACGTCACGGTCTGGCGACCGGCCGGGGCCGCCCGGCTTGTCCGCCTGCTTGCGCTGCTCGCGCTCTGGACCGCACTGGCCGTCCTGGTCTTCGTCGGCCAGTTTCTGAACCACGAATGGCATGTGTGGTTGACGCACCCATATGTCTTTCTCCCGTGGATCACATGAAGCCCGGACTCGCGAAGCTGTGATCTGGTCCAGAAAACGCTTGAATCCCTGCACCCACTCCGACATCAAACGCCCGAACCCGCACCGGAGGTTACGATGCCCCACAAGATCGCCATTCTTGGCGCGTCCGGCTACACCGGTGCCGAACTCGTTCGCATCGTTGCAACGCATCCCGGTCTGGAGATTGCAGCGCTGTCCGCCGACCGCAAGGCGGGGCAGGAGATGGCCGAGGTGTTTCCGCATCTCAGGCACCTGAAGCTGCCGCGCCTCTCCACCATCGAGGAGATCGACTTTTCAGCGATCGACCTTGTCTTCTGCGCCCTGCCGCATGGCGTGACGCACGGATTTGCCAAGGCGCTGGACCCCAGCGTGAAGATCGTCGATCTTTCCGCCGACTTCAGGCTGCGCGACCCCGACGCCTATCGCAAGTGGTACGGGATCGACCACACGGCGATGGAATTGCAGCCCGACGTCGCCTTCGGGCTTCCTGAAGTCTATCGCGAAGACATCCGCAACGCACGGATCACAGCGAATACCGGATGCTACGTCGCCACTTCGCTTCTGCCGCTCGTCCCGCTTCTGAAGGCCGGGGCGATTGCGGCGGATGGTATCGTGATCGACGCCAAGTCCGGCGTTTCCGGCGCCGGGCGGGCCCTGCGCGAGAGCAACCTCTTTTGCGAGGTCAATGACGGCTTTTCGGCCTATGGTGTCGCCCATCACCGCCACATGGGCGAGCTGGACCAGGAGTTGAGCCGGGCCGCGGGCCGCGACGTCATGGTGACGTTCACGCCCCACCTTCTGCCGATGAGCCGGGGCATGATGGCGACGATCTATGCCGCGGGGGACGCGGTCGCTGTCCAGTCGGTCCTGACCGATGCCTACGGGAAGGAGCCATTTGTGCAGGTGCTTCCCCTTGGCAGCTATCCCTCGACCCACCATGTGAAGGGTTCGAACCAGTGTCATATCGGCGTGATCGCCGACCGCACCCCAGGGCGGGTGATCCTTGTATCAGTGCTCGACAACCTGATGAAGGGGGCGTCGGGGCAGGCGGTCCAGAACGCCAACCTGATGCTCGGCCTGGATGAAACGGCGGGTCTGTCGCTCGCCCCGGTTTTTCCGTGAGGTAAGATGAAGGGACTGAAGAAAAAGCGCCGCATTCAGGTCATCGTGCTGGCGGCGGTCGCGATGGCGGCGAGTTTCGGCGCGTTCTACTATGCCTGGGGCGACGCGATGCAATATTTCCGCTCGCCGAGCGAGGTGGCCGAGAAGGCGCCGGGACCGAACGAGACCTTCCGCATCGGCGGGCTGGTGGAGGAGGGCAGCCTTGTGCGCGGGCAGGGGGCGGCGATTACCTTCAGTGTAACCGACGGCGGTGCAGTGATCCCGGTTCGCTATGAAGGGGTGCTTCCCGATCTTTTCGGAGAGGGTGAAGGCGTCGTCGCGACCGGCAAGCTTGTCGATGGCAGGTTCGAGGCGACCGAGATTCTTGCCAAGCACGACGAAACCTACATGCCCAAGGAAGTGATCGAAGCGCTGAAGGATCAGGGGATGTATGTCGAACCGGACGCTGAACCAGTGACGAATTAACCATTTCGGCTGAGCCTTCCCGCTGTTTTCAGGGGAAGGCCCATGCACAGCGTCATCGACATTGCCAAAGACATCGTCGCCCGAGAGGGTGGCTATGTGAGCGATCCCGACGATCCCGGCGGCGCCACGAAATATGGGGTCACGATCCACACGATGCGCCGGTTGGGGCTGGACCTCACCGGCGACCAGAAGGTCACAGAGGCCGATGTGCGCAGTCTTACCCGCGACAGGGCCGAAGAGATATTCGTCGAACACTACTACCGCCGCCCGCGCATCCACGAACTGCCCGAAACGCTCCAACCTTCGGTTTTCGACATGTATGTCCATGCCGGGTCGAATGCGGTGAAGATCCTGCAAAGGCTGCTGATCGAGATGGGGCAGAACGTGGGGGTCGACGGCGTGATTGGCCCGGTGACCGTCGCAGCGGCCCGTCGCGCGGCGGATGACGCCCCCGGCCTGATCGCCGACGCCTATGGGATCGCGCGGCGGAACTACTATTACAGCCTCGCCGATGAACGTCCGGCCAGCCGCAAATATGTCCGGCGCAAGGATGGCGGCAAGGGCGGCTGGATCGCGCGCGCCGAGGAATTCATCGCCCCCCGGTTTCATCTGACCGGGGCCCAGCATCGCGAGAGGACCGCCAGATGGGGCTGATCGGACGCATCCTTGGCGCACCTGCAGCGACGGACGCGATCGGACAGGCGGCGACGAGCGTGGCCGAAGTGTTCATGCCGAACGCGACGAAGAAGATGGAGGCTGCGCATGCGGCCTATCTTGCCGCTCTCGACGAACACGGGGCCGAGTTCCAGTATGTGCGGCCGGGCCTTTTTGACCGCATCGTGAACGGACTGAACAGGCTGCCGAGGCCGATGCTGGCCCTTGGCACGCTGGGGCTTTTCGTCTACGCGATGGTCGATCCGGAAAGCTTCACCCGCCGGATGGTGGGGCTGAACTATGTGCCCGAGCCGCTATGGTGGCTATTGGCCGCCATCGTGGGTTTCTACTTCGGGGCGCGTGAGGCGCATTACTTCCGTGTCCGCCCGCAGATCGCGCCCACTGTCGCCATGTCGGCTGGGGCCGCCCCGCCTGCCGAGGAAAACGCCGCCCTGACGGAATGGCGCGGCCACGATGAACGGTAGCAGCAAGGGCTAGCTGCCCCAGCCTTCGATCACGGCCCCGCGACATCGGCGCGCAGCCCATTGGCCCCGCCCGCGCAAATCGATATGTTGCGCGCCATGATCACAGAACTCGGGCATTTCACCCTTATCCTCGCCCTGATGCTTGCCACGGTGCAAGCCGTCGTGCCGCTGGTCGGCGCCCACAAGGGCTGGCGCGGCTGGATGGCGCTTGCCGGGCCGCTCTCCACAGCGCAATTCCTTTGCATCGCGATCTCTTTCGGCGCGCTCACCTGGGCCTTCGTCACCTCGGACTTCTCGCTGAGGCTCGTCGTCGATAACTCGCATACGCTCAAGCCGATGCTCTACAAGGTGTCCGGCGTCTGGGGGAACCACGAGGGGTCCATGTTGCTCTGGGTCTTGATTCTTTCGGGCTTCGGGGCCTCGGCGCACTGGTTCGGCGGGGCCCTTCCCGAACGGCTGAGGGCGCGGGTGCTGGGCGTGCAGGCGCTGATCGGCGTCGCGTTCCTCGCCTTCATCCTCTTCACCTCCAACCCGTTTCTGCGTCTGGCAGAGCCGCCTTTCGACGGGCACGATCTCAACCCGCTGTTGCAAGACCCCGGTTTGGCGTTCCATCCGCCCTTCCTCTATCTCGGCTATGTCGGCCTATCGATGGCGTTCTCCTTCGCCGTCGCTGCGCTGATCGAGGGCCGGGTCGACGCCGCCTGGGCGCGCTGGGTCCGGCCCTGGACGCTTGCGGCATGGATGTTCCTCACCGTCGGCATCGCGCTTGGTTCCTGGTGGGCCTATTACGAGCTTGGCTGGGGCGGTTTCTGGTTCTGGGATCCGGTCGAGAATGCCTCTTTCATGCCCTGGCTGATTGCCGCCGCCCTGCTGCACTCCGCTGTCGTGGTGGAAAAGCGCGAGGCGCTGAAAAGCTGGACGATCCTGCTGGCGATCCTTGCCTTCGGCTTCTCTCTCATCGGGACATTCATCGTGCGGTCGGGCATCATCACCTCGGTCCATGCCTTCGCCAACGACCCCGAGCGGGGTGTTTTCATCCTCGCGATCCTCGCGGTTTTCATCGGCGGCGCGCTCACGCTTTTTGCCGCGCGCGCCGGTGCAATGGAGGCGAAGGGCGTCTTTGCGATGGTCAGTCGTGAGTCGGCGCTGATCCTCAACAACGTGCTACTGGCAGTGGCGGCTTTCGTGGTCTTTGTCGGCACGCTCTGGCCGCTCATCGCTGAACTCGCCTTCGACCGGAAGCTGTCGGTCGGCGCGCCGTTCTTCAACCAGGCTTTCACGCCCTTCATGGTGATCCTTGCCCTGATCCTTCCCATTGGCGCGATCATGCCGTGGAAGCGCGCGCGGCTGTCGAAAAGCCTTCGCCCGCTCTACCCTGCGCTGATCCTCGCGCTGGCCGTCGGCGGACTGGCCTTCGCCGTCGGCACGGACAGGTCCGCGCTCGCCCCGGTAGGTGCGGCGATTGGCGTCTGGCTGATCGCCGGTGCCGGGGCCGAGCTTTGGCAGCGTGCGGGGCGGCGTACGGCGCGTCTCGGAAGGCTCCCGCGCGCAGACTGGGGCAAGGCGATGGCGCATTCGGGGCTGGGCGTCGTCTTCGTCGGCATCGCCTGTCTGACCGCCTGGGATGTTGAGGATATCCGAGTCGCCAAACTGGGCGAAACCTTCAACGTCGCGGGCTATGACATTCAGCTTGCCGGCGTGGAAACGGCCGAGAGGCTGAATTTCATCTCGACGACGGCGACGATGACCGTCTCCAGGGATGGCGCGCCGGTGGCCACGCTCTATCCCGAGAAGCGGATCTACCCGGTTGCCGGCATGCCGACGACCGAGGCGGCGATCGCCAACGGTTTCTGGCGGGACATCTACCTCGTCATCGGCGACGAACAGGCCGATGGCGGCTGGGCCGTCCGGACCTATATCAAGCCCTTTGCCAACTGGATCTGGGCTGGGGCGATCCTGATGGCGCTCGGCGGCCTGATGAGCCTGTCGGACCGGCGTTACCGCGTGGCCGCGGGCGCACGCAGGCAGCCCGCCATCGCCGCTCCGGCGGAGTGAGCCGATGCGCTGGCTCATCGTCGTTCTGTGCCTCGTCGCGGCCCCTGTTGCCGCCGTGCAGCCGGACGAGATTCTGGCCGACCCGACGCTCGAAGCGCGTGCACGGGAATTGAGCAAGGGGCTGCGCTGCCTTGTCTGCCGCAACGAGAACATCGACGAATCGAATGCCGGACTCGCCCGCGACCTCAGGTTGATCCTGCGCGAGAGGCTGGTGGCCGGGGACAGCGATGAAGAGGTCATCGCCTATCTCGTCGACCGCTACGGCGAATACGTGCTCTTGCAGCCCACCACGTCCGGTGCGAACCTCGTCCTCTGGATCGCCGGGCCGGCCATGCTGGTCGTCGCGCTCGGCGTCGCCGGGATCTATCTCAGGCGACGCCGCCGCGGGCCCGAAAGCGCGCCCGCGCCGCTGAGCGAAGAGGAACGCGCACGACTGGACGAAATCCTTCGCGGCTGACGCTCGCTTTCGGCGCTTGACCCGACCGGCGCGGAAGCACAGAGTTGACCCATCAGGGCGCATGGCCCGAACGGCACGGGGGCCAGCCGAAACGCGCGTCCACCTGCGTGCCTACAGGGGATGAACATGCGCTGCATCACGGTATTGGGGCCGTCTCAATCGGGAAAGACCGAGCTTGTCGGAGCGCTTGCCGCGCTTGAGGACGCTCATCCCCGGATCGAGACGGCCGGACATCTCACCCTGACCCGTTTCGGCTTCATGGGCGATGACTGGTGCGCGATCGACATGGCCGGAGGACCGGAATACGCGCGAATGGCGGGCGCGCCGCTTCTGGCTGCGGACGCTGTCGTCCTCTGCGTCGCCCCCGATCCCGAAGAAGCCGTGCTGGCGGCGCCTTGGCTGCGCGCTGTTGAAGCCGCCGGAACGCCCTGCTTCATCTTCATCAACCGGATGGACATGCCGAAGGGCCGTGTCCGCGACATCGTGGCCGCACTTCAGGCCTATACCGGTCACACCATCGTCCTGCGCCAGATCCCGATCCGCGAGGGCGGGCAGGTCGTCGGCGCCATCGACCTGATCTCCGAGCGCGCCTGGAAATACCGCGAGGGGCAGGTTTCGCAACTGGTCGAACTGCCGAAATCGGAGGCCGAGCGCGAGCAGGCGGCGCGCGCCGAACTTCTCGAACACATGTCGGATTATGACGATGCGCTGCTGGAGGAGCTGATCGAGGATCACGAACCGGCCACAGGCGCGCTGTTCGCCATCGCCACGCGCGAGACGCAGGATAGCGTGATCCTGCCCGCATTCCTCGGCGCCGCGAGCCACAAGAACGGCGTCATGAGGCTGATGAAGGCACTGCGCCACGAAGTGCCGGAGGTGTCGACCCTGCGCAAAAGGCTCGGGGCGAAAGACGCGCTGGCGGTCGGCTTCCACGCCGAGAACCGCAAGCATCTGGGAAAGTGCATCCTGCTGCGCGCGCTGGAGGAGACGCTCAACCCCGGGATGCAGCTTGGTGGCGGCGGCCTTGGCGGGCTTGCCGAACTTGGCGGCAAGGCGGGCCTTGACCGGCTTGGCGCGGGAGAGGTCGGCATCTCGGTGAAGTCCGACCAGTTGAACGCGGGTAGCGTCTACACCGCGAAGGGATCCGCGCCCGCGCCCGATTGGGCGGCGGGCTGCACGCCGGCGCTGGCGCGCGTCGTGACGCCGGTGCATGACCGCGACGACGTGCGTCTTTCGACCGCGCTGCAGCGCATGGCCGAAGCCGACCCGATGCTGCGGCTGGAACAGGACGAAGCGACCGGCCATGCCCTCGTGCGCTTGCAGGGGCCGATGCATCTGCGCGCCCTGATCACCGCGCTTGCGGACGATTTCGGCATCGAGGCCGAAACCGCGGCGCCCGGCACACGCTACCGCGAGACGATTTCGTCGCGGGTGGAGGAGCAGTATCGCCACCGCAAGCAGTCGGGCGGGGCCGGGCAATTCGCCGATGTCGCAATGACGATCGAGCCGATGCCACGCGGCGAGGGGTTCCATTTCGCCGAAAAGGTGAAAGGCGGCGCGGTTCCGCGCAACTACATCCCTTCGGTCGAGGAAGGTGCCCGCGAGGCCATCGACAAGGGACCGCTCGGCTTTCCGGTGACCGACATTTCGGTGACGCTGACGGATGGCAAGCATCATGCGGTCGACAGTTCCGATTACGCGTTCCGGACGGCCGGCCGCATGGGTCTGCGCGACGCGCTGCCCAAGGCCGGGCCGGTGCTGCTGCAACCTGTCGAACGGATCGAGATCCATGTGCCGTCGGTTTATTCGGGGGCGATGGTCTCGTTGATTTCAACGCTCAAGGGGCAGGTGCTGGGCTTCGACCGCGACCCGGCGTTCCGGGGCTGGGACATCTTCCGCGCACTGTTGCCGGCGGCTGCAGAGGACGATCTGGTCATGTCGCTCGGCTCGGCCACACAGGGCACCGCCTGGTACGAGGCGAGCTTCGATCATTACGAAGAGATCTACGGCAAGGAGGCTGAGCGGATCTCAAAAGAAAAAGCCGAGGCCGCGGCTTGAAGCAGGGAAACCCGAGATGGCCGAAGTCCGCTATATGGTCGATGATGTCGACGCCTCGATCGACTTCTACACGCGGAACTTCGGTTTCACGCTCCGGGAACGGTTCGGTCCGGCGATGGCAATCATCAACCGGGGCGACTTGACGCTCTGGCTTGCCGGACCGATGGCTTCAGCGCGAAAGCCCATGCCCGATGGTGTGGTTCCCCAGCCTGGAGGATGGTCGCGCATCGTGATCCGGGTGGATGATCTCGACGCCAGCGCGGCCGCGTTGCGGACCGAGGGCGCCCGGTTCCGCAATGAGGTGGTTTCGGGCCCAGGTGGGCGGCAGATACTCTGCCTTGATCCGTCCGGCAACATTGTCGAGTTGTTTGAGGAGCGGTGAACGGGTCCGTAGCTTCGACCCTCACAACGAACCAGGGCCGTCCTTTCGGGCGGCCCTTTGCGCTCGGCTCAGCGCTTTTGCACATCCACATAGTCGCGCGCGGTCTCACCGATATAGAGCTGGCGCGGACGGCCGATTTTCTGGGTCGGATCGCCGATCATTTCCTTCCACTGCGAAATCCAGCCGACCGTGCGGCTGACGGCGAAGATCGGCGTGAACATCGAGGTGGGGAAGCCCATCGCCTCAAGGATGATGCCCGAATAGAAATCCACGTTCGGGTACAGCTTCTTCTCGACGAAGTAGTCATCCTCGAGCGCGATCCGCTCCAGTTCCTTGGCGACCTTCAGCGTCTCGTTGTCATGGATGCCGAGAAGGTCAAGCACCTCGTCGGCGCTTTCCTTCATCACCTTCGCCCGCGGGTCGAAGTTCTTGTAGACGCGGTGACCGAAGCCCATCAGGCGGAATGGATCATTCTTGTCCTTGGCGCGGGCGATGTATTCGGGGATCTGGTCGACGGTGCCGATTTCCTGCAGCATCTCCAGCGCGGCCTGGTTCGCGCCGCCGTGGGCGGGGCCCCAGAGACAGGCGATGCCCGCAGCGATGCAGGCGAAAGGATTGGCGCCCGAAGACCCCGCCAGCCGCACCGTCGACGTCGAGGCGTTCTGCTCATGATCGGCATGGAGCATCATGATGCGATCCATCGCCTTGGCGAGAACTGGGCTGACCTCGTATTCCTCGCACGGCACGGCAAAGCACATCCGCAGGAAGTTCGAGGCGTAGTCGAGCGAGTTCTTCGGATAGACGAAGGGCTGGCCGATCGAATACTTGAAAGCCATTGCCGCGACGGTCGGCATCTTGGCGATCATGCGGATCGCGGCGACCTCACGCTGCCAGGGGTCGGAAATGTCGGTGGAATCGTGGTAGAAGGCCGACATCGCACCGACCACGCCCACCATGGTCGCCATCGGATGCGCGTCCCGGCGGAAGCCGCGGAAGAAATATTGCATCTGCTCGTGAACCATCGTGTGGTTCGTGACGCGGGCTTCGAAATCCGCCAATTGCGTTTCATCGGGCAACTCGCCGTAGAGCAGGAGGTAGCAGACTTCGAGAAAGTGCGACTTCTCGGCCAGTTGTTCGATCGGATAGCCACGATAGAGAAGTTCGCCCTTGTCGCCGTCGATATAGGTGATGGCGCTGTCGGTCGCGGCGGTCGAGGTGAAGCCGGGGTCGTAGGTGAACACGTCTGCCTGACTGTAGAGCTTGCGGATGTCGATGACCTCGGGCCCGACGGTCGGCTGCAGCATCGGAAGCTCGATGGTCTTGCCGTTGAAGCTAAGCGTCGCATTCTTGATCATCTTGTCCATTCAGTGCTCCCTTTCCGGTCGGAACCGCGGACGTGCCGCTGGTTGGGTATACGTCGAAAGATAAGCGCACGTGCGCCCTCAGTCCGTCACATCCTTCAGCCGGGCAAGGGTTTCCTCCCGCCCGATGACGAGCATCATATCGAAGACGCTGGGGCTGACCGTACGCCCGGCAAGTGCCGACCGGAGCGGTCCCGCGATCTTGCCAAGCCCGATTCCGTGGGCCTCGGCAACGCTGGCCACGGTGGCCTCCAGCACGTCCCGCTCCCAGCTAGCATTTTGCAGCTGCGGCGTCAATTCCGTCAGTATACCACGGGATACCGCATCGAGCGCCCTTGATGCGTTCTCATCGGGCACGATGGGCCGTTCGCCCAGTATAAAATGGGCTTTTTCAATGAGTTCGGAAAAGGTTTTGGCGCGATCTTTGAGGCAGTAAAGGGCGCGCGACAGCCCGTTTTTCTGCGACTGCGAAAGGATTGGCCGACCCGCGGCGGCCAGGTATGCCTCAATTTCAGGCAGCAGTTCGTCGTCCGGGGTGGCGGCGATATGCTGACCGGAGAGATTCTCGAGCTTCTTGAAGTCGAGCCGTGCCGGAGCGCGCCCGATTCCCTTGAGGTCAAACCAATCCTTGGCCTGGGCATCGGTGAAGTATTCGGCGTCGCCGTGCGACCAACCGAGCCGCGCGAGGTAGTTGCGCATCCCCGCCGCCGGATAGCCCATCGCCTGATACTCCTCCAGGCCTACTGCCCCGTGGCGCTTGGACAGTTTCTTGCCGTCCGGCCCGTGGATGAGCGGCACATGGGCAAAGACCGGCACGTCCCAGCCCATCGCGCGATACACTTGGCACTGGCGCGCCGCGTTGTTCAGGTGGTCGTCCCCCCGGATCACATGCGTGACACCCATGTCGTGGTCATCCACCACAACCGCCAGCATGTAGGTGGGCGTACCATCGGACCGTAAACAAACCATATCGTCGAGCTGGTCATTGCGGATCGTCACGTCGCCCTGCACCGCATCCTTGATTACCGTCTCGCCGTCGCGCGGGGCCTTGAGGCGAATGACATAGGGCGCATCGGGGTGGGATGCGGGATCGGCATCGCGCCAAGGGCTCTGAAACAAGGTGGAACGGCCCTCGGCGTGCGCCGTTTCGCGATAGGCCTCGATCTCATCCTGCGTGCAGAAGCACTTGTAGGCGCCGCCACGCGCGAGCATTTCGTGCGCCACCTTCGCATGGCGGTCGCGCCGCCCGAACTGGCTGATCGGTTCGCCGTCCCAGTCGAGCCCGAGCCAGGTCAGCCCGCGCAGGATCGCATCGGTTGCCTCAGACGTGGAGCGTTCGCGGTCGGTATCCTCGATCCTGAGGAGGAACCGGCCGCCGCGCCCGCGCGCGTAGAGCCAATTGAACAGTGCGGTCCGCGCGCCGCCGATATGCAGATAACCCGTCGGCGAGGGGGCGAAGCGGGTGACGATCTCGGGCATGGGGCGCGTTAACCTTTCGGAAACCATGGGCGTTCAGGATGATCCACGTTCATTAGGCAATGGCGGACGGGGACACAAGGTGCGGGTGGTCAGGGCCATGCTTGAGGCGCTTGGCGCGTCGCGGGGGCGGCTTTTGCCGTGGGCGCCGGTCTTCCTGTCCTTCGGGATCGGCACGTACTTCGCGCTGCCGACCGAACCGGCGCAGCGGGTACTCATAGCGGCCGGCGCGGTGGTGCTGGCGGCGGCGCTCGTCGGCCTTCGCGGCCCGGACCTCGTTCGCGTTCCCGCGGTGGGGCTTGCCCTCATGGCAGGCGGTTTGCTGCTGGCCTCGACCCGCGCGCATCTGGTCGCGGGCCCGGTCCTTGGCTTTCGCTATTACGGGCCGGTCGAAGGCCGCATCGTCGGCATCGACCGGTCGTTCTCCGACCAGCTTCGCCTGACGCTCGATCAGGTCGTGCTGAAGGATGTCGCGCCCGACAGAACGCCAGCGCGGGTGCGCGTCGCCCTTCACGGCGAGCAGGGCAACGCCGATCCCCAGCCGGGGCTGACCGTGGTTCTCACGGCGCATCTTTCACCCCCGGAAGGGCCGGTTGAACCCGGTGGTTTCGACTTCCAGCGCCTCGCCTGGTTTTCGCGCCTGGGCGCGGTCGGTTACACCCGCGCGCCGGTTCTGGCGCTGAAGCCGCCCGAGCAGGGCCTGTCGCTCATGGCCTTCCGCCTGCGCATGTCGATCTCAAGGGCGATGCGGGAGCGGATGCAGGGACAAGCGGGCGCCTTCGCCGCCGCATTGATGACGGGCGACAGGTCCGGCGTCGAGCGGGCAACGAACGACGCCTTGCGCGGCTCGAACCTCTCGCATCTGATCTCGATTTCGGGGCTGCATATGGGGCTTCTGACCGGCTTCGTCTTTGCCGCCTGCCGCTACGGGATGGCGCTCGTTCCCGTGGTGGCGCTGCGGTTCAACACCAAGAAGATCGCGGCCGTCGTCGCCCTCCTTGCCGCCGCCTTCTACCTGATGCTTGCGGGGCCAAGCGTGGCGACGCGGCGCGCTTTCATCATGGCGGCCGTAATGCTGGTCGCCATCCTGGCCGATCGGCGGGCGATTTCGATGCGTTCCGTTGCGATTGCGGCACTCATCGTGCTGTTCATGGAGCCGGAAAGCCTCGTCGAGCCCGGTTTCCAGATGTCTTTCGGAGCGACCGTGGCGCTGATTGCAGCATTCCGGCCCTGGACCAGGATGCAGGCCGCCGTTCCGGCGTTGCTCAGGCCGGTGGCGATGCTGCTTCTCTCATCTGCCGCGGCGGGGCTCGCCACCACACCGATCGCGGCGGCGCATTTCAACCGCATCGCCGAATATGGCCTGCTGGCCAACCTGCTGGCCGTCCCGCTGATGGGCATGATCGTCATGCCCGCCGGCGTCGTGGCAGGGCTGCTGGCGCCATTCGGGCTTGCCGACCCGGCGCTATGGGTGATGGACCTCGGCACCGGCCTGATACTCGCCGTCGCGAGCTGGATTTCCGGCCTGGAAGGTTCGGTGATCGCGGTCCCGGCGCCGTCCGCCGCGGTGCTCCCCGTGCTTGCCCTCGGCGGCCTCGCCGCGCTTATCGCACGCGCAATCTGGTTGCGGCGCGCCGGAGTTGCGGTCCTGGCAAGCGCACTTGTCCTGTGGGCCGGTGGCGAACGGCCTGCACTGCTTGTCTCCGGCGACGGCACGATTGCCGCGGTCATGGGCGCCGAGGGTAGAGCGGTGTCGAAGCCGAAAGGCGCGGGCTTTGTGGCCAAGAGCTGGCTGGAGGACGATGGAGACATGGCAAGCCAGGAAACGGCATTCGCGCGGCCGGGTTTCACGGGCACCAAGGGCGCGCTTTCGACCGAGATCGCGGGTCGCACGACGATGCTGTTTTCCGGCAAGGGCGCGGCGGCCCGGGCCGCTGCAGCCTGCGAAAAGGATGTGCTCATCTTCCTGTCCGAGAACTGGGCAGGGACTGCCGGCGAACCATGCGAGATCTACGACCTAAGCAGGCTGCGCCGGACCGGCGCGCTGGCCATCTACCCCGCCGCGGAAGGGCTGCGCATCGTCATGGCGCGTGAGGTTGCGGGCGACCGCCTCTGGAACCGACCCCCGGAGCGCCGACGCGCTGTCCGGGTCGCCGATCAGTAGCTGCGGATCAGCCCGACAAGACGGCCCTGAACCTTCACGCTTTCTTCGGGCAGAACCCGTGTTTCATATGCGGGGTTGGCGGCCTCGAGCGCAATCATCCCGCCCCGGCGGCGAAACCGCTTCAGCGTCGCTTCCAGCCCTTCGACGAGCGCGACGACGATGTCGCCGTTGTCCGCAGTCGCCTGTTCGCGGATCACGACGATGTCGCCATCATTGATCCCGGCCTCGATCATCGAATCGCCCTTGACCTCTAGCGCATAATGCTGGCCGCGGCCCGACAGCATCGATCCCGGCACGGCGACATGATGGGAGACCTCCGAGATCGCCTCGATCGGCACGCCGGCGGCGATGCGGCCCATGACCGGCAGTTCCAGCGCGTGAACCTCGCTGACCGGCATGGCGCCCTTGGGCGGCTCCGCCCGGTCGCCCTCGATCACACGCGGCGTGAAGCCGGGGCGTTCCATGGCTTCGGGCAGTTTCACGATCTCGATCGCGCGGGCCCGATGTGCGAGGCGGCGGATGAAGCCGCGTTCTTCCAATGCGGTGATGAGACGGTGAATTCCGGACTTCGAGCGCAGGTCAAGCGCGTCCTTCATCTCGTCGAACGAGGGCGGCACACCGTCCCGGACCACGCGTTTCTGGATGAAGTCGAGCAGTTCCAATTGCTTGCGGGTCAGCATGATGCCTGTTTTCCTTTTGCCGATTGCCACGCCGTTCTCAGCACGTTCTACGCGTGTTCCCGTTTTGTGTCAACGCATAGGAGTGAACAGCGGTCAGATCGCGATGTAGTCCACAACATGACCGCATGCTCGCGCCCGGTCACCGACCGGCCGGATGAGCAGCGCGTTGGCCTCGGCCAGCACCGAGAGCAGGGCACTGTCCTGGCGTTTGCAGGGGCGGATCAGGGTCTTGCCGTCCGAGAACTCGGCCCGCGCGCGCATGTAATGCGCGCGCGGACCGTTCGCCTCGACGGGCCCGGCGAGTTCTGCCTGCCTGCGAGGGGCAGGTTCCGCCGGCAGTCCCTGCATCGCGCGCAACAACGGCAACATGAAGATATGACCGCAAACAATTGAGGAAACGGGGTTGCCGGGCAAGCCCAGCATTGCCGCGTTGCCCAGGCGGCCCGCCATGAGCGGTTTTCCCGGGCGCATCGCGATCTTGTAGAAGGATTGTTCCATACCCAGTTCCGCAGCTACCGGGCCGACCAGATCGTGATCGCCGACCGAAGCGCCGCCGCTGGTGACGATCAGGTCCGCACCATCGGCCAGCCCGAACGTGAAGCGCAGGCTCGCCTCGGTGTCGCGTGCGATCGGCAACAGGCGCACTTCCGCGCCCTCCGCTTCAGCCATCGCGGCCAGCGCGAAACTGTTCGACGCGATGATCTGGTCGGGGCCGGGGTCTTCGCCCGGCATCACCAGTTCGTTTCCCGTGCCGATCAGCGCAACGATCGGGCGGCGGACGACGGAAACCTCCGCCACGTTCATCGCCGCGATGAGCGCAATGTCGGCCGGTGCAAGGCGGCGCGGGGCGGTGATCCGGTCACCAACCCGAAAATCCTGACCGGCGGCACGGATGTTGCTGCCATGTTCAAGCCGGTCGCCGAGGCGGATCACGTCGCCCTCGCGTATCACATCCTCTTGCAGCACGACGCGTTCGGCGCCGCCGGGAACTGGCGCGCCGGTGAATATGCGAACCGCCGCACCACGGCGCGCCATGCCGTGAAACGCTTGTCCGGCAACAGCTTCGCCGATGACGTCGAGAACTGTACCTGCACTATGGTCCGCCTCGCAGATCGCGTAGCCATCCATCGCCGAGGCCGCGAACGGCGGTTGATCACGACGCGCCACAACAGGTTCGGCCAGCACCCGGCCCGCCGCACGACGCAGCGGCACGATCTCGGTCCCAAGGGGCTCCGCGAGAGCGAACAGTTTCTCAAGGGCATCTTCGACAGAGATCATCGCCAATGCGCCAAAATCGCTTCACGTCGCTTCATAACGTCCTGATTTTCCGCCATCCTTCAGAATCACGCGCAGACCGTCTATGGCCATGGACTTCTCTGCGGCCTTCAGCATGTCGTAAACCGTGAGGGCCGCGACCGAGGCCGCGATCAGCGCTTCCATCTCGACACCGGTCTGGCCCGTGGTCCTGACGGTGGCTTCGATGCGGATGCCCGGGAGCGCGGTATCGGGCGTCAGGTCAATCGCCACCTTGGTGATCGGCAGGGGATGACACAGCGGGATGAGGTCCGAGGTTTTCTTTGCCGCCATGATCCCGGCCAGCCGCGCGACCCCCATGACATCGCCCTTCTTCGCGCGGCCTTCGGTCGCGAGGGCAAGCGTTTCCGGCGACATCAGCACGCGCGCTTCGGCAACGGCGATACGGTTGGTCACGTCCTTGTCGGTGACATCGACCATATGCGCATGTCCGCTTGCGTCGAAATGTGTCAGCGGCATCGTCACGCCTCCGGATGGACGGGGTTGGCGAGGATCGCCCGGGTGGCCGCGGCGACATCCGGCTGCCGCATGAGGCTTTCGCCGATCAGGAAGCAGCGCGCGCCGGACGCTGCCATGTCCGCGAGGTCGGCGGGCGTCGACAATCCGCTTTCGCAGATGCAAAGGCGGTCTGCAGGAACCTGCGGCGCGAGTCGGCGCGTGGTATCAAGGGTGACCTCGAACGTCTTGAGGTTTCGGTTGTTTATACCGATGAGCGATGACTTCATCCGAAGCGCGCGCTCCAGTTCCGCGCCATCGTGGACCTCCAAGAGCACATCCATGCCCCAGCCGAAAGCAGCGGCTTCCAGCTCGGCGCATTGTGCGTCAGAGACCGAGGCCATGATGATCAGGATGCAATCCGCGCCCCAGGCCCGCGCTTCGGCGACCTGGTAGGGATCGTACATGAAATCCTTGCGGAGCGCCGGCAGCGACACCGCTTCTCTCGCGGCTGTCAGGAAACCCGGTGCGCCCTGAAACGATGGCCCGTCGGTCAGGACCGACAGGCAGGTCGCGCCGCCGTCCGCATAGGCCCGCGCCAGCGATGGCGGGTCGAAATCGGCGCGGATGAGACCTTTCGAAGGGCTCGCCCTTTTGATCTCTGCGATAAGACCATAGCCCGTGGCCGATGCGCGCCGCAGCGCGGCAGCAAATCCGCGCGGCTTCGCCGCCGCGCGTGCGGCGACCTCGATGTCGGCCAGAGGACGCAAGGACCGTGCATTGGCCACTTCGTCCAGCTTGTAGGCCTTGATCTTGTCCAGAATATCCATGGCTCCCTCTTAGCCCCGCCTTGGCGCTGCGAAAAGACCTTCCTGCATCGCGATCGGGCGAAAGCCGCGCCTGTGGTTATCCGCCGGCCCAGTCGATGGGGGATTCATCCCGCGATGCCAGCCACGCGTTGACCCGGCTGAATGGACGCGACCCGAAAAAGCCGCGGCGGGCCGAAAGCGGGGAGGGGTGGGCGCTCTCGATCAGCAGATGATCGCCCGGCCGGATCCGCGGGCGGAGCCTTTGCGCGTGGCCGCCCCAAAGCAGGAAGGCCGTCGGGCGGGCGGATACCTCATCGAGAATCTCCTCGGCAAGCCGCTGCCAGCCGAGTCGCGCATGTCCGCCCGCTTCCTGGGTGGGAACGGTCAGGCAGGTGTTGAGCAGAAGCACCCCCTGGCGCGCCCAGAAGTGCAGGTCACCAGTTGGCGGCGCGACGCCAATGTCGTCGTTCATCTCTTTGAAGATATTGGAAAGTGACCTGGGCAGGGGGCTGACATCCGCCTGCACCGAAAAGGCGAGACCGTGGGCATGGCCCGGTGTCGGATAGGGATCCTGTCCAAGAACGACCACACGCACTTTGTTCGGCGGTGTGAGGTCGAGCGCGGCGAAACGCTCTGGCTCGGGCGGCAGGACTGCGCGCCCCTCGGCGGCGAGCGCTGCAGCAATGCGCGGCCAGTCGCGCGAGAAGAAGGGCAGATGCGCCCAGGCTGCGGGAATCATGCGCCCGTGGTCGCCCGCGCCAGCGCTGCGATCTTGGTCTTCGCCTTGCCGCTGTCGATGCTTTCCGCAGCCATCGCGACGCCGTCCTTGAGGTCAGCGGCCCGCTCCGCGATCACGAGAGCGGCGGCGGCGTTCAGAAGGACCGCGTCGCGATAGGCGTCCACCTTGCCGCCCAGAAGTGCGCGGAAGGCGGCGGCGTTCTCTTCCGGGCTGCCGCCCATGATCGACTCGAACGGATGGATCGGCAGACCAGCCTCTTCGGGATGAAGCTCGAACTCCCTGATGGCGCCGTCCTCAAGCGCCGCGACCCAGGTCGGACCAGCGATGGAGATCTCGTCGGTGCCGTCGGCGCCATGCACCAGCCAGGCGCGGTCGGAGCCGAGGGCGGCCAGCGTTTCGGCCATCGGCCGGATCCAGGCGCGCGAAAAGGCACCGGTCAGTTGCCGCTTGACGCCTGCCGGGTTGGTCAGTGGACCGAGGAGGTTGAAAAGCGTGCGGGTGCCCAGCTCTGCCCGCGTCGGCATGACATGCCGGATCGCGGGATGGTGCATCGGCGCCATCATGAAGGCGATACCGCAGGTTTTCATAGCCTTTTCAACGCTTTCCGCGCCGATCATCACGTTGATACCGAGCTGCGTCAGCGCGTCCGCCGCCCCGGATTTCGAGCTGAGGTTGCGGTTGCCGTGCTTGGCGACCACGACGCCCGCGCCGGCGACGACAAAGGCGGCCGCGGTCGAGATGTTGAGCGTCCCCTTGCCGTCGCCGCCGGTGCCGACGATGTCCATCGCGCCCTCCGGCGCGCGCACCGCGTGGCATTTCGCCCGCATTACCCGTGCGGCGGCGGCAATCTCATCCACCGTCTCGCCACGCGTCCTGAGCGCCATGAGCAGGCCGCCCATCTGCGACGGTGTCGCAGCACCTTCAAAGAGCGCCTCGAAAGCCGTTTCCGCCTCGGCGCGCGTCAGGGGCCGGTCGGCCGCAAGACCGATCAGGGGCCGAAGGTCATCACTCATGCAGGCACCTTCAGGCTCATGCCGGCGCCTTCCATGAAGGTCTGAAGCATCCGGTGCCCGTGTTCGGAGGCGATCGATTCGGGGTGAAACTGAACGCCCTCGATTGGCAGGTCGCGGTGGCGCAGCCCCATGATCGTCCCGTCATCGAGCCACGCCGTCACCTCAAGACATTCGGGAAGGCTGCTGCGGTCGACCACCAGCGAATGATAGCGCGTCGCCTCGAATGGCGATGGCAGGCCGCTGAAGACGCCTTTGCCCGCATGATGCATGCGGCCCATCTTGCCGTGCACGATTTCATGGCAGCGCACGACCCGTCCGCCGAATGCCTGGCCGATGGCCTGATGGCCAAGGCAGACACCCAGCAGCGGTGTCTTCGTCTCGGCCGCCGCGAGAGTCAACGCAAGGCAGATACCCGCCTGATCGGGGTCGCAAGGGCCGGGCGAAAGGACAATCGCCTCGGGCTTCAGCGCCATCGCTTCCTGCACGTCCAAGGCGTCGTTGCGATGGACCACGACCTCCGCGCCGAGCTCGCCGAAATAGTGCACCAGATTGTAGGTGAAGCTGTCGTAGTTATCGATCAGAAGCAGCATGATCGGACTCTCTCATCGCGGACGGATATCGTGGCTTTGCAACTGCGCAATCGGGGGGTGAACCGGCGCGCATGTCGGGCTATACATGGTCAGAGCAGCGCGGCCGGGTCAAGGCGGAAGCGGGCCAATGGAACAAGTGAAGCGTCGGAGGCAGACGTGGGCAGAGGTTACATACTGGGTTTGCTGTTGGGGTCGGCGGTCGTGACCGCGAGCCTTGCGGGAGTTTCGCTGGTGATTCCGTTCGCGTCGCCGATGCCGGAACTTGGCATCGCGCCGCAGCGTGTCGCCACGACGGAGGAAATGGTCAAGGCCGACCCGGCCGGAGCCGCGAGCGATGTTGCCGCACCCGAGCCGACAGAAGAACCCGCTACAGAGCCCGAACCGGCCCCGAAGCCGGAACCCGCGGTCGAACCGGAACCCACGCCCGAAACGGTGCCCGCAGCCGAGCCGGAACCGGTGGACGAACCGGAACCGGTCGTCACAGCCGAGGCCGAGGCCGAGCCCTCGGAAACGGCAGCCGCCGATCTGGCCGCGGACGCGATTGCCGCCATCGACCCGGAGGCACAAGGCCCCGCCGTCGCGGAACACGGAATGCAGATCGCCCTGTCTACGCCGGAATCCGACGCCGATCCTGCCGTCCCGTCCGGCGACACGGTGCCCTCCGCTGTCACGATGCCGGACGTGGCAGCACCCGAAGGTGCCTCCGACCCGGTGCCGGCCGATGCCACCCCGGCCTTGCGACCCGATGCGCCCGACGCGCCGGCGGCCCTCATCGTGCCGGGTGGTGTCGCGGAAAGTGGTGTTCTCCCCGATGCCGCGCCGGATGTGCCGACCTTGCCGGACGAATCGACGCGACCGCAATTGCCCGCAATCGCCCAGCCGGACACGGCCGTGCCGGCAGAAGTGACGGAACCCGCGCCGCAGCCGGTCGTCGATACCCCCGCTCCGGAGGCGGTCGCCGAATCGCCGGCGGACGAACCCGCTGCGATTGAAACACCGGCGGAAACCGCGCCGGAACCGGTCGATGCCCCGCGGGATGAGATAATCATGGCCGAAGCGCCCCAAGCAGAGCCCGAACCCGCCCCCTTGCCTGAAACGGACGGGAATGACGGCATGACGCCCGGAGAGGCCGCGTCGATCGTGATCCCGCCTTCAACTTCACGCCTGCCGCAGATCGTCGCGGAGCCGGACGAACAGGCGCCGCTTCCTGAAGTCGTGCCTGTCGAGGAACAGGCGCCCGCGACGACCGAGCCGCGCATCATCGCCCTCGTGCCGGCGCCGCAACCGGGTTTCGGCAAGCGGGTCGTGCCAGGCGTGAAGGTCAATCGCCTGCCGACGGTCGGAACGGCTGCTGACGAACCGGTGGATGATGCGTCGGAGAACCGGATCATCGCGATTGAGCCCGCGCCGGAAGCGTCCGCCGATCCCGTGCCGGCGGTGGAGCGCTATGCCGCGCCGTTTGACAACCCCGAGGCAAAGCCGCTCGTCGCGGTTCTCTTGATCGACGATGTCAACGAGGCGGGCAGTCTTGATGCCGACGCGCTGGCCGCGATCGGTCTTCCGGTGACAGTCGCTATTGACCCCGAAGCACCCGACGCAGCGGCGCGTGCGGCCACCTATCGTCTGGCCGGGCTCGAGATCGCCATCCTCATGCCGCCCGTCCCCTCCGGGGCGACGGCGAGCGATCTGGAGGTCAGCTACCAGGCCGTCACCGGCATCCTGCCCGAATCCGTTGCGGTGATCGGCGCGCCCGACGCGATCTATCAGTCCGACCGGCGCGTGGCACAGCATCTGGTTGCCCTGCTCGCGACCGAGGGGCGTGGGCTCATCACCTATGGCAGGGGGCTGAACCCCGCCCATCAGACCGCCGCGGGCGAGGGGCTCCCCCAAGCCGTGGTCTACCGCGAATTGGACGCCGATGCCGAGAACGCGGAAACAATCGCGCGCTACCTTGATCGCGCGGCGTTCGAGGCGGCGCGGATAGGCGCCGTCGTCGTCGTTGGCCACAACGCACCGGACACGGTGACGGCCCTGCGCGACTGGTCGGAAGCAGGGGCGAAAGGCGCCGTGATCGGGCCGACGTCGGCGGCCATGACGCCTTAAGCGCGGCTCAGCCGTTGCCGCGCCGGACGAACAGTCCGGCATCCTCCGCGGCCGCCTTCAGCGCCTTGGACTTGTTGACGGTTTCCTGCAGTTCGGCCTCGGGGTCGCTGTCATAGACTATGCCACCGCCCGCCTGGATGTAGAGCTTCTGGTCCTTGACTACGGCGGTCCTGAGCGCGATGCACATGTCCATCTCGCCATTCGCCGCGAAATAACCGACGCCGCCGCCATAGATACCGCGCTTTTCCGGCTCCAACTCGTCGATGATCTCCATCGCCCGCACCTTGGGGGCGCCCGAGACTGTGCCTGCGGGCAGACCGGCGAGCAGGGCCGAAAGGGCATCCTCATCGTCGCGGATTTCGCCGACGACGTTCGACACGATATGCATGACGTGGCTGTAACGCTCGATGATGAACTTCTCGGTCGGTCGCACGGTGCCGATCTTCGCCACGCGGCCCACGTCGTTGCGCCCCAGATCGAGCAGCATCAGATGTTCGGCCAGTTCCTTCCCGTCGGCCAACAGGTCCGCCTCGTGGGCGCGGTCGGCTTCGGGCGTCGCCCCGCGCGGCCTTGTGCCGGCGATGGGCCGCACCGTCACCTCGCCGCCGCGCAGGCGCACCAGGATTTCAGGCGAGGCGCCGACGATCTGAAATCCGCCGAAGTTGAAGAAGGTCAGGAACGGTGAGGGGTTGGTGCGCCTGAGCGAGCGATACAGCGCGAAGGGCGGCAACGTGAAATCCGCCGTCCAGCGCTGCGAGGGAACGACCTGAAAGATGTCGCCGGCGCGGATGTATTCCTTGGCTTTCTCGACGGCGGCCCTATAGCTCTCGGGCGTAAAATTCGACTTCAGCTCCCCAAGATGCGCCGCGTCGCCGAGCGAGCGGGTTTCGCCCGCGGGTGCGCGCTCTAGGTCGCGCACGGCGTCCATGACCCGCTCTGCGGCCTGCGCATAGGCGGCCCGTGGCGAAAGCCCGGAATTCACCCAGGCGGGCGAGCAAACCGTCACCTCGCCCTTCACGCCGTCCAGCACCGCCACGATGGTCGGGCGCATCAGGACCGCATCCGGCACACCGATCGGATCGGGCTTGACGTTCGGCAGATGCTCCACCAACCGGATCATGTCATAGCCGAGGTAGCCGAAAAGCCCCGCCGCAATCGCCGGGATGCCTTCAGGCATCACGATCCGGCTTTCGGCGATCAGGGCGCGCAAGGTCGCCAGCGGATGGCCCTCAAGCGTCTCAAAGGCTTCGGCGTCATAGCGCGCCTGTCGATTCATGCGGCTTTTCTTGCCGTGGCAGTCCCAGATGAGGTCCGGCTTCAGGCCGACGACGGAGTAGCGCCCGCGAACCTCGCCACCGGTCACCGATTCGAGCATGAAGCTCATCGGCTGCGCGTCCGCGAGCTTCAGCATCAGCGAGACCGGCGTGTCCAGATCGGCCGCAAGCCGAGTGTGGACCAACTGGTTCTCACCGCGCGCCCAGCCGGCTTCGAACGCTTCGAAGGTGGGGGTCAGTGCCAAGCCCGATGCCCCTCAGTTCATTTGCGCATGCACGGCATTGATCGCCGCGGGGTCGAGCCGGATGCCCGCCTCGGCCTCGATCGCCTGCACATAGAGCTGGAACATGTCCTGCGCCAGCGCCTGGCTGATCTGTGCCTCCAAACCGTCGCGGATGCGCGCGACGTCGGGGTCGGTCGGGTCTGCGGGGTGAATGGCCTTGAGGGCGACGATGAAGACCTTGCCCTCCGCGTCGATCACCGCACTTTCACCCTCGGACAGCGCGAAGGCGCGTTGGACCACTTCCGCCGACGCGCCGTCGATGAACCCCCCGCGCGCGAAATCGTCGTAGCGGGTCGTCACGAGCCCGGTCGACTCCAATGCCGCCCCATTCGCGAGTCCTGCCTGGATCTCTTCGGCGAGCGAGACGAGCCGATCATGGGTTTCCTGCTTGGTCCAGCCTTCCGCGACGGCTGCGGAGACCGAGTCGAGCGGCTGAAGGGCAGGCGGGTCGATCCCATCGAGCCGGAGCGCGAAGACGCCGCCGTCGTCAAGCCCGATCAGGGTCGGGAAACTTTCGGCTGTCGCGGCCGCGGCGGCATCGCGGAAAGCGCTGTAGGCGGCGATACCGTCCTCCGTCCCGGCGCTGAAAGCGATCTCACCCAACTGCATCTTCGTCTCGGCCGCGACCTCTTCCAGTGTTGCCCCCGAGGCAAGCAGATCCTCGATCCCCTCCATGCGATCTGCGATCACGCGGCGGGCCTTGTCGGTCGCCGCTTCGGCCGCAAGATCGTCGCGTGCTTCCTCAAAGGTCACTTCCTGCGCGACGAGGATACCATTCATCGCGAAAAGCGCGGGTCCAAGATCGGATGGCAGCGGCCCGACCACGCCGGGTTCGGTCATCGCGAATACGGCCGGCCCGGCGTCGCCCAGATCGGCTTCGGACTGTTCGCCGAGATCGATGTCGGTCAGGCTCAGCCCACGTTCGGCGGCGAGCGCCTCGAACGTCACCTCACCCGCGTCAAGCCGTGCCTTGGCGGCTTTCGCGTCAACCTCCGTCGGATAGACCAGCCGCTCCACCAGACGCCGCTCCGGCGTCACGAACTCGCCGATCCGGTCCTGATAGGCCTTGCGCAGCGCGTCCTCGTCAAGTTCGACTTCGTCCGACAGCATTTCGGGCGACAGCCAGACATAGGTGATGCGCCGTGATTCCGGCAGGGTGAAATCCTCGGGATGGGCGTCATAGTAGGCTTGCAGCTCTTCCTCGGAAGGCGCGGTCACTGCGTCGGGCAGATCCGCCGCAATGAGCTCCGCGAGCGCGAAGTCGCGCGTTTCGGTCGCCCAGTTGGTTAGCGTGCTGGTCAGGGTTTCGGGCGCCGCGGTGGCGCCCAGCGCGGCGCCCTGCAGCAGTGTCCGCGCCGCGTCCTGGCGCAGCTTGGTCTCGAACTCCGCCTCGCTCAGCCCCTCGCGCTTGAGTGTCAGGTTGTAGGCGGTCCGGTCGAACTTGCCATCGCTCCCGGCAAAGTCCGGATAGGCAAGCACACGGGCGCGCACCTCGTCATCGCCGACCGAGATGCCGAGCTTGTGGGCTTCGTCATCGAGGGCCGTGGAGGCTATCACCTGGGCCTGCACCTGCCGGTCAATGCCAAGCTGTTGCGCCTGCGCGAATCCCACCGGCTGGCCGATCTGCGCGGAAACGGCGGCCATTTCGCGGTTCAGCGCACGGGCATAGTCCCGCAGGTCGATGTCGGTGTCGCCGACCTGGCCGATGGAGCGCACCGACCCGCCGAAATTGCTCGCACCGAACCCGCCGAGGCCGAGGATCAGCATACCCATCAGGATCCAGATGATGGTGTTTCCGCGCTTTTTGCTGCGCAGCGGGTTCGACATGGGGGCTTCCTTCCCGAAACTCAGGTCCCGTCGGTGTTTAGGCCAGCCAGCGGAACGGGGCAAGGCCGCCTGTCAGGGCTGGAACAATGCCAAGCGGTCGATCAGCGCGGCGATGCCGTCGGTGCCGATGTTGGCGAAGGCGATCCGGACCTCGCGCGCGCCGGCGGGGTCGTCGTCGGGCCGGAACATCGTGCCGGGCAGCAGAAGCACGCCCGCTTCGCTGACCAGCCGTTTCGCGAGATCCGGCGAGGCAAGACCGAACGGATGCCGGGCATAGGCGAAGAACGCGCCGCATCCCAACAGGGCCCAGCCGGGCAGCCGCGTGAAGCCGTCCGTCATCGCACGGCGGCGAGCGAGGATTTCATCACGCTCGCTCGCGACCCACTGCGACAGGTTCCGCATCCCCCAGAGCGCTCCGATCTGGCCAAGCTGGCTTGGGCAGATCGCGACCGTGTCGAGAAACTTCTCGGTCTGCTCAAGACGCTTGGCATCGGCGACGATGGCCCCGACGCGATGGCCGGTCAGCCGGTAGGCCTTCGAGAAGGAATAGAGGTGGATGAGGGTGCCGCGCCAGTCCGGGTCGGCGAAGAGGCCGTGCGGCGCGCCGGAGCGGGCATCGAAGTCGCGATAGGTCTCATCGACGATCAGAGCGAGACCGCGGGACCGCGCCATGTCGAAGAAGGCACGAAGTGTTTCGGCGGGATACTCGACGCCGCCGGGATTGTTGGGCGAAACGAGCACGATCGCCCGCGTCCTGTCGCTGACGAGTTTGGCCGCCTCTTCCGCGTCGGGCAGCAGTCCCGCTTGCGTGGGAAGCGGAACCGCCCGCACATCCTGCATGTCGAGCCACATCTTGTGGTTGAAATACCACGGTGTCGGAAGCAGAACCTCATCCCCCGCGCCCGCGAGCGTCGCCATCACGGCGCAGAAGGCCTGATTGCATCCCTGGGTGATCGCGACATCGGCATCGGCGATGCTGCCGCCATATACGCCTGACCACTGCGCGGCGATCTCGGCGCGGAGTTCCGGCAGGCCGAGGACTGGGCCATAGAGATGGGCGGCGGGGTTGTTCAGCGCGGCCTCGGCCAGCGCCTGTCGCAATCCCGCCGGAGGCGGCTCCATCGGCGCGGCCTGACTGACATTGATCAGCGGCCGGTCGGGCGGAAAGACCACGCCAGCCAGCCAGCGTCTCGCCTCCATCACCGGAGGCAGGGACGTGGCCGCCATGTTCGCGTTGAGGGGCAGGGTCATCGCAAGGCTCCGTCATCTGTTGGGCGGACTCTAGCCGCCGGAGGCGCGCGCGCAAGCGGATCAGTCCGGTTCGGGAAGCGTCCGCCATTCGTGCCAGATGAGCCAGATCACGACCACATCGAAAACGCTCAGCCCGATCATCAACGCAGAGTGCGTGGCCACCCATTTCTGCATCTGCCAAAGGATGAAGCCGATCAGAACCGCGATGGAAAGCGGATAGGCCCAGCGAAAGCCGGCAATCAGCGCGCCGACGGCGGCAAACTTGATAAGGCCGTGCCCGATCAGATAGGCGCCCCAGAAGTGTTGCGTCGAGACATTGAAGCCTTGCGCCGCCGCCATGATCCAGCGGCTAAAGAGATCGCCGGGGTCTTCGCTCAGTTCGCTCGCGGTCAGCCAGCCCGCGGCGGTGCGGACCCAATCGGCACGAATGGAGAGAAGGGCGAGGCCAGAGAGCGTTTCGGTCAGCGCGAAGATCGCCTTGGCGATGATCCCGACCTCGAAAGCGTTATGCAGGAAACGCGACCAGCGGTTCCCGATCTGCGGCACGGGATCAGTCCGTGCCGCGATAGGGCTGCACATATTGCAGCGCCATGTCCCAGGGGAAGAATATCCAGGTGTCCTGGCTCACCTCGGTAATATAGGTGTCGACCATCTCGCGGCCCTCGGGCTTGGCATAGACGGTCGCGAAATGCGCCTTGGGATAGAGCCGGCGGACAAGCTCCAGCGTCTTGCCAGTATCGACGAGGTCGTCGACGACAAGCACGCCTTCGCCATCCGCGCCCATGATGCCTGATTGCGGCTCCTTGATGACGCGCGGCTGGGCCTGGTCCTGATGGTTGTAGGACTTGATGCTGATGGTATCGACCACCCGTATGTCAAGCTCGCGGCTGACGATCATCGCCGGCGCCATGCCGCCCCTCGTGATGGCGACGACGGCACGCCAGGCGCCGCCATCCGGCCCCTTGCCGTCAAGCCGCCACGCCAGGGCGCGGGCGTCGCGGTGGATCTGGTCCCAGGAGACGTGAAAGCCCTTCTCGTGGGGCAGGCGTTCGCTCATTGCGCCGCCTCCTTGCCGTTCCGCCCCGTCACCACGTCGATATCCGGCGCATCGACCGCCTTCATGCCGACGATGTGATAGCCCGCGTCGACATGATGCACCTCGCCCGTCACGCCCGAGCCGAGATCGGACAGCAGATAAAGCGCCGACTTGCCGACTTCGTCCTGGTTCACGTTGCGGCGCAAGGGCGAGTTCAGTTCGTTCCACTTCAGGATATAGCGGAAATCACCGATTCCCGAGGCGGCAAGCGTCTTGATCGGGCCGGCCGAGATCGCGTTGCAGCGGATGCCGTCCTTGCCGAGATCTTCGGCGATGTAGCGCACCGAAGCCTCGAGCGCCGCCTTGGCCACGCCCATCACGTTGTAGTGCGGCATCACCCGCTCAGCGCCGTAGTAGGTCAGCGTCAGAAGGCTGCCGCCGTCCGGCATCATTGCGGCGGCGCGCCGGCAGACGGCGGTGAAGGAGTAGACCGAGATGTCCATAGTCATGCGGAAGTTTTCGGGGCTGGTCTCCACATAGCGGCCGCGCAGTTCGCCCTTGTCGGAAAAGCCGATCGCGTGGACCACGAAGTCGAGCTTGCCCCAGACCTTCTTGAGATGGTCGAAAAGAGCGTCAAGCGATGCCGGCTCGGACACATCGCATTCGATGAGTTCGGTCACGCCGACCTGCGCGGCCAAGGGCTCGGCGCGCTTGCGCAGCGCCTCGCCTTGGTAGGAAAAGGCCATTTCGGCTCCCTGCTCGGCGCAAGCCTTGGCGATGCCCCATGCGATTGACTTGTCGTTCGCGAGCCCCATGATCAGGCCACGCTTGCCCGCCAGCAATTTGGTTGCCATATCTGTCCCCGCACCGGTTCCTGTAGAGTGCCGCAGCATTAGGCGAAGTTCGGGCCTGCTTCAAGGGCGGCGGGTGCGGTGGCGGCCATTGGTAAGACTTGCGGCGAACGGATGTCGTGACGCCACGTCCGGTCTATGATTTCGCGGCGGAGGATGGGAAAGAAGGACTCATGTCGGACAGGACAGGCATATTCGCGGGCGACGATCCGTTCCATATCGCCCGCAATTGGCTTGCGGAAGCTGAACAAACCGAACCAAACGACCCCAATGCGATCGCATTGGCAACAGTGGACGAGCAAGGACTGCCAAATGCCCGGATGGTCTTGCTGAAAGAGATTGAGGCGGATGCTTTTATCTTCTACACAAATTACGGCTCGGCCAAAGGCCGCGAAATTGCCGCTGCGGGGAAAGCGGCGTTCGTGATGCACTGGAAGTCGTTGCGCCGGCAGGTCCGCGTTCGTGGCATGACCAGCCGGGAAGATGGTGTTAAGGCGGACGAGTATTATGCTTCGAGGTCGTTGCAGAGTCGGCTTGGCGCCTGGGCATCGCACCAGTCCGAGCCTCTTGCCTCTCGGGGCAGGCTCATGGCCGAAGTGGCGAGGGTAACCGCAGTACACGGGGTGGCACCGGAACGGCCTTCGTTCTGGGGTGGGATCAGGCTCAGACCGATCGAGATCGAGTTCTGGGCCGACGGCGCGTTCAGGCTGCACGACCGATTTCGCTGGCGCCGTGCATCACTGGGCGAGCGTTGGATCATCGAGCGCCTGAACCCTTGATTGCCGTGATCGTGATCGTGCGAGTATGTGTAGCCTTTCGACTGAAACACTGCGCTTGCATCCGGGCGTCGCATCCCCGTTCCAAGGCGACGTTCGGAAATGGGAACTAACGTGTTATGACGCAGGAAGATCAGAGCCAGCACGAGGTCAAAGGCCGCGTGAAATGGTTCGACCCGGCCAAGGGTTTCGGATTCATCGTCGCCGACGAAAGCGGCGGGGACATCCTCTTGCACGCCAATGTGCTGCGCAACTTCGGCCAGAGTTCCGTTGCCGACAACGCGCGGATCTCGGTTCTGGTCCAGCAGACGCTGCGCGGCGCCCAGGCGGTCGAGGTGCTTGAGATTCTGCCGCCCGAATCCGACCAGGCGATGCCCATGGAAGACCTGAGCGAAAGCGATGCAGCCGAGATTGCCGCCCTGCCGCTTGAACCGGCGCGGGTGAAGTGGTTTGACAAGATCAAGGGCTTCGGCTTTGCCAATGTCTATGGCCGTGCGGAGGATGTGTTCATCCATATCGAGGTTCTCAGGCGCTCCGGTTTCGCCGATCTTCAGCCGGGCGAAGCGATCTGCCTTCGCGTCATGGACGGCAAGCGGGGCCGGATGGCGGTGCAGGTCGTTTCCTGGGAAAGCGCGCACAGGGACAAGAAGTGATGTTCATGCGTGCCGCGGTCGCCTTGTCGCTGACGGCGGGGACTGCCAACAGCCAATGCAATGAAGAGGTCGTCGATTTCCGCTGGGAAGGTGGGCAGGCCCGTTTTTCGGTCGAGATCGCCGATGACAATGAAGAGCGCGCCAAGGGCCTGATGTTTCGCGAGAAGCTTGCAAGCGGCGCGGGGATGCTTTTCGTTTATGATCGCCCGCAGCCGGTTTCGTTCTGGATGATGAACACGCTGATCCCGCTGGACATGGTGTTCATCGGCGAAGACGGGCGGGTGCGGGCGGTGCATGCCAACGCGGTTCCGGGCGACACGACGGCGATTCCCGGTCCGCGCGATACGCTGATGGTGCTTGAGATCAGCGGCGGTCTTGCCGACCGACTGGGTTTGGTCGAGGGGGCCGAGATGCGCCATCCGCGCATCGAGCGCGACAAGGCCGTCTGGCGGTGCCCGTCCGAAACGGCGCCATAAGACCCTTTCCCTTGCCACAATCTGCGGTTAGAGACAGGCCATCGGGGCGTAGCGCAGCCTGGTAGCGCGACGGTTTTGGGTACCGTAGGTCGGAAGTTCGAATCTTCTCGCCCCGACCATTCCCCTTCAATGGATCCCATACTTGTCGTGAAATTGTCACGCCGATGTGGATAGTTAGGCACGAGCTTCCGCGCCCGGATCTGTGGATAGGTCTGAACCAATCTTGCAAGGGCAGCGGCCAAACGCGCGGCATACAATGACTTTTTCAGTCACACCTTCGGAGTTCCCGCTGTGGGTGAATCGCCGGCCGTTTGCGCTGTTCGCGACCGCCGCGACAGTCAACACAATTCTGGCCAAAAAAATGTGAAAAAGCTGTTGACCCGGAAGGTGATCATACGTCAGGTTGTATGGGCTGACGGAGAAGCCACAAGATTTAGTGGCAGGCACGACGGGGACAGACCTACGAAAACTGCCGCGCAAGAAAAGCGGCCTTGGCGTGGCGGGTAATCCGCTGCGGCGGGAATCTGCGTCCCCAGCGTTTCGACCCGGAGGCAGCGGACGGCGATCAAGCTCCCCAGAGAGTACGCGGTCCGGCCGGTATGACAATGCGACGGAAGATGGGGCAGACATGAAGATCGAACGCAAATTCACCAAGGCAGGGCAAGACGCCTATGCCGAGATCAGTTTCGGCATCACGGCATCGGAGATCCGCAATCCCGACGGCAAGATCGTGTTCCGCAACGACAGCGTCGAGGTGCCGGCGGGTTGGAGCCAGGTTGCGTCGGACGTCCTCGCGCAGAAATACTTCCGAAAGGCCGGCGTGCCCGCGCGGCTGAAGAAAGTGCGTGAAAAGGGCGTGCCGGAGTTCCTCTGGCGGTCGGTTGCCGACGAAAAGGCGCTCGCCGAGTTGCCGGAAGATCAACGTTTCATCGGCGAATCATCGGGCAAGCAGGTTTTCGACCGCCTCGCCGGCGCCTGGGCCTATTGGGGCTGGAAGGGCGGTTACTTTTCCACCGAAGCCGACGCGCAAGCCTATTACGACGAGATGCGTTTCATGCTGGCCGAACAGATGGCCGCGCCGAACTCTCCGCAATGGTTCAACACCGGCCTGCACTGGGCCTACGGCATCGACGGGCCGGGGCAGGGCCACTTCTATGTCGATCACAAGACTGGCAAGCTGACCAAATCCACGAGCGCCTACGAGCATCCGCAGCCTCATGCCTGCTTCATCCAGTCCTGCTCGGACGACTTGGTGAACGACGGCGGCATCATGGACCTCTGGGTCCGCGAGGCTCGGCTGTTCAAATACGGCTCCGGCACCGGCACCAACTTCTCGTCCCTGCGCGGAGAGGGCGAAAGCCTGTCAGGCGGCGGCAAGTCGTCGGGTCTCATGGGGTTCCTCAAGATCGGCGACCGCGCGGCGGGGGCGATCAAGTCGGGCGGCACCACGCGGCGCGCGGCCAAGATGGTGATCTGCGACATGGATCACCCCGATATCGAGCAGTTCATCAACTGGAAGGTCATCGAGGAACAGAAGGTCGCGGCCCTCGTCGCAGGCTCCAAGATGCATGAGCGCCAGTTGAACGAGATCTTCGCTGCGATCCGGCAGTGGGATGGCTCAAGTGAGGACGCCGTCGATCCGGCGAAGAACGAAAGCCTGAAGGCCGCGATCAAGTCGGCCAAGAAGGTCGCGATACCGGAAACCTACGTCAAAAGGGTGCTGGATTACGCGAAGCAGGGGTACGGGAGCATTGAATTCCCGACCTACGACACTGATTGGGACAGTGAAGCCTATGCATCGGTTTCCGGGCAGAATTCCAACAACTCCGTCCGGGTGACCGACGCCTTTCTCAAGGCGGTGAAGGACGACGCCGATTGGGAACTGATCCGCCGCACCGACGGCAAGGTCGCCAAGACCGTGAAGGCGCGCGACCTCTGGCAGCAGGTCGGCCACGCCGCCTGGGCCTGCGCCGATCCCGGCATCCAGTTCCACGACACGGTCAACGCCTGGCACACGTGCCCGGAAGACGGCGCGATCCGCGGCTCCAACCCGTGCTCGGAATACATGTTCCTCGACGACACGGCCTGCAACCTTGCTTCGATGAACCTGCTGACCTTCTACAAGGGCGGCCGCTTCGACGCCGACGCCTATGTCCACGCCACGCGGCTCTGGACGGTGACGCTGGAAATCTCGGTCCTTATGGCGCAGTTCCCGTCGAAGGAGATCGCGCAGCGGAGCTACGACTTCCGCACCCTTGGCCTCGGTTACGCCAATATCGGCGGACTCCTGATGAACATGGGCTACGGCTACGACAGCGACGAGGGCCGCGCGCTTTGCGGTGCGCTGACGGCGATCATGACCGGCGTCTCCTACGCGACCTCGGCGGAAATGGCCGGAGAACTCGGGACGTTCCCGAGCTACAAGAAGAACGCCGATCACATGCTGCGCGTGATCCGCAATCACCGCAACGCAGCCTATGGCAAGCCCGATGGCTACGAGGCGCTGGACGTGAAGCCGGTGGCGCTCGATCACGCGAACTGCCCCGACCAAAACCTTGTTTCCCTTGCAAAATCAGCCTGGGACGAGGCGTTGGCGCTGGGTGAAAAGCACGGCTACCGCAACGCCCAATCCACCGTCATCGCGCCCACCGGCACGATCGGCCTGGTGATGGATTGCGACACGACCGGGATCGAGCCGGACTTCGCGTTGGTGAAGTTCAAGAAACTCGCCGGCGGCGGCTATTTCAAGATCATCAACCGGTCGGTCCCGGCGGCGCTTGAGACGCTCGGCTACGGGTCGGCAGAGATCGAGGAAATCGTCGCCTATGCCGTCGGTCATGCCTCGCTCGGCAATTGCCCCGACATCAACCACACCTCGCTTATCGGCCACGGTTTCGGCCCGCGAGAGCTTGAGAAGGTGGAGGCGGCTCTGCCCTCGGCATTCGATATCCGCTTCGTTTTCAACCAGTGGACGCTGGGTGAGAAGTTCTGCCAGGAAGTTCTTGGAATTCCAGCGGAAAAACTGAACGATCCAACCTTCGATCTCCTGCGTCACCTCGGCTTCACGCGCAAGCAGGTCGAAGCCGCGAACGACCATGTCTGCGGGACGATGACTCTCGAAGGCGCGCCGCATCTCGATCCGAAGCACTATTCCGTCTTCGACTGCGCCAATGCCTGCGGCAAGAAGGGCAAGCGGTTCCTTGGCGTCGACAGCCACATTCACATGATGGCGGCGGCACAGTCGTTCATCTCGGGCGCGATCTCCAAGACCATCAACATGCCGAACAACGCCACGATCGAAGACACGCTCGCCGCTTACGAATTGTCATGGAGCCTCGGCATCAAGGCCAACGCGCTTTACCGCGACGGCTCGAAACTCAGCCAGCCTCTCGCGGCAGCGCTCGTCGAGGATGACGAGGAGGCCGAGGAAGTCCTCCTCAACGGCTCCGCGCAGGAAAAGGCGGCGGTGCTGGCCGAAAAGATCGTCGAGAAGATCATCGTCAAGGAGATGGTTCGCTCGCACCGCGAAAAGCTGCCCGAGCGGCGCAAGGGCTATACCCAAAAGGCGACCGTCGGTGGCCACAAGGTCTATCTCCGCACCGGCGAATACAAGGACGGCGCGCTCGGTGAAATCTTCATCGACATGCACAAGGAAGGTGCCGGGTTCCGGGCGATGATGAACAACTTCGCCATCGCGGTCAGCGTCGGCCTGCAATACGGCGTGCCGCTGGAGGAGTTTGTCGACGCATTCACCTTCACCAAGTTCGAACCCGCCGGGATGGTCCAGGGCAACGACTCGATCAAGCAGGCGACCTCGATCCTCGACTACATCTTCCGCGAACTCGCGGTCAGCTACCTCGACCGGACCGACCTGGCCCATGTCAAGCCGCTGGGCGCGAGCTTTGATGATCTTGGCGGCGGATCGGAGGAAGGCCAGTCGAACCTGGCCGACATCACCGAAAGCGCGGCATCGAAATCGCTGGAGGTGCTGAAGCAGATTTCCTCGACCGGTTATCTGAGAAAGCGTCTGCCGCAGGAGCTCGTGGTGCTTCAGGGCGGGGTCGGCGGGACGGTTCTGTCGGGCGATCCGGTTGCGGCGCTCAACACGCTCGTTCCGGCGACCGCGACGGCGGTGATGACGGCGGGCGCGACGGCTCTTGCGTCGGGCACGGTCACGCTGGACGCGCGGACCAAGGCCAGGATGCAGGGCTACGAGGGCGACCCCTGCGGCGAGTGCGGCAACTACACGCTGGTGCGCAACGGGACATGCATGAAGTGCAACACATGCGGTGGGACGAGCGGATGTAGTTGATGAGGGACAGCGACTACCGGTCACTCCGGTGACGGGTTCCGGGGCGGGTGCGCTCGCCCCCGACGACGTTCAGGCCGCAGGCAGAAAACCGAGCGGTACAAATGATGAGCCTGAACGGCGAGACTTCGGGGGGCACGTTGCCCCCCGCTTTCTTTGGCGCGGCGCTGATCGCGGCGAAACAGCGCGAAACAGGCGGGATAACGCGCGATACCGCCATGAGGATGCGCGCCTTCCCGCCGGATCACTCACGGCTGCGTGATCGCAGCCTGCGGCCCTCTTGCACGACAGGCCGCGAAGGCGCAGATAGCATCGGGTGGCAGATAAGCCACTGATTCCGGGGCGAAAGCCCGCAATGGAGTATGTGAAAGATGAAAAAGCTCGTTCTGGCCCTTGGCAGCCTTGCCGCCTTCGCCGCCGTCCAGGCTAACGCCCAGACCGTCGTGACCGACACTGACGGCAACGGCACCTATTCGATGGAAGAGATGACCGCGGCCTATCCGGACATGACCGAAGAGCTCTTCAACACGATCGACGCGAACGCCGACGGCGCCGTCGATGCCGACGAACTGATGGCGGCCCAGGAAGCCGGCACAATCCCGGCCTGATCGGACGCAGCACGAATTCAGAAGGCCCCGGGAACAGTCCCGGGGCCTTTTCTGTTCAAAAGATCCGCGTCAATAGTTGCTGCATTTCGAAAGTCAGGAAGGGGGCGCCCCTCCTCGGATTGGCGGAGCCAGTATCAGTTGTTCGCGGTCAAGGGGTCGATGATCTGCGAGATTTCGGTGACCCTCGTAATGGGTATCCCGCTCAGTTCGGCGTGTTTCTCGATCTCTTCCTCGCCCTCCGCGAGATAGACGCAGAAGGTCTTCTCCCCGGCGACGTAAGAATGTTGCCACTGAATGGTGGGGCCAATTGCCACCAGTGCCTGATTGGATGCCCGTGCGGCGCCGCAGAGTTCGGTTAGCGAGAATTCTCCTACGCCGGGAATATCACGTTCGATCATAAAGCGTTTCATTTCCAATTCCTCCTGGTTGGTTTGCGCCAGCTGTGAAAACAGCATGCCGAAGGATCTCCGGGTTTCATAACTCAATTTTGTTTGGCGCTACAAAGAAGACCTTTACATTAGGGGTTCGAAATTTTCATCGCGAAAGGTAAACTTTATCAATGGCGGTTGTGACTCACCTCAAATCTCTCCAAGCCCTTGAGCTTGCGATCCGCACCGGCTCGCTCAAAGGCGCCGCCGACCATCTGGGAATTACGCCTGCCGCCATTGGCCAGCGGATCCGCGCGCTCGAAGAATACCTGGGCAACGATCTTCTCTTGCGCGGTCGGTCCGGTCTGAAGCCGACCCGGGAACTCGAAACCGCTCTGAGGGATTTGCGCCATGCCTTCGCCGCGTTGGAGCGCGTTATCGAGACGCTGGATTTTCAACGGGTCAGCGAGATTCACATCGTTGCCGATCCGGATTGGGCCGAACTCTGGCTGTTGCCTCGGCTGAAAGACTTCAAAGCCGCTCATCCCAACATTCTTTTCTGCGTCAACGGTGCGGGGGACGTCCCAGTTCGGCTGGGTTCACCGGACCTCCGAATTGTCCAGGGAGAGGGGGTCGGAGAACCCCTGTTCCGCGACAAGCTTCTGCCAGTCACCGGGCCGGACAATTTGCGGCGCATCGTGGACGTTAGTCCTCCCTCGCAAATGGAAGGCATGCCGCTGCTCCATCTGGATGCCCAGCGGGAAGGTGGGGACTGTCCTGGATGGGTGGAGTGGTTCAAGGAGTTCGGGCACAGGGCCGAGGGTACCGGGCGCGGTATCCACTACAAGAATGCTCGACTTGCGCTTGATGCCGTGCGCCTCAACGTCGGTTTTCTCGTCTGCGGACTCTCGCTCGTCTGGCACGACCTCCAGGACGGCGCCGTCGTGCTGCCTTTCCCGGCTTCGCACAATCTGGCCGCCCGGTACCCGTATCGGCTCCAGGTGCGTCCCGATGCAGAGAAAAGGCCGCAAGTCGCACGGTTCATCCTGTGGCTGCGGGAAGCCGCGGCCGAGACGAGAATGCAGATCAGCTCATTTGCCGCTTAGGCGTCTGCGAATGGCCAGGCACTTGTTTCCCACCGAACAAGCGGGTGTTCTACCCCTCCGGTTCGTCCGCCAGCAGCGCTGACGCGGGGCCGTCGACCGGCAGGTCGCAACCGGCCCGAAGCCGCTTGCGCGCGCGCGACATGCGCGACATCACCGTCCCGATGGGCACGCCGTCAGCCTTGGCTATGGCGGCATAGCTCTCGCCCCGCGCGGCGTGACGCAGGATCAGCCGGGCCTCACCCTTGGGCAGACGGCCGAGCGCACCGGCGACGTCGCGCAGCGCGAGCCTGCGAGGCGCTTCGGCGGGGACCGACGGCTCCGGCACCTCCGACAGGGCGATGCCCCTGCGCGCCGGCCGCCGCGCGAGGTTGCGGAGGGCAGACATCGCATAGGGGCGCAGCGCGTCGATCTCGGCACCCTCGGCGATCTGCGCCCAGACCCTGAACAACACCTCCTGCACCAGATCATCCGCGATCTGGTGGTCGCGGGTGAGGATCAGGGCAAGACGCCGAAGGTCCGGGATCAGTGCGACCAGTTCCGGTTCGGATCGGGGCAATGGGGCAGCATGGGGCATGGGAGTGCTCCTTTCCCCGTAGAGTTTGCGCCCCTGCGCGTGGGCGGCAAGATGGGGGAAAGCCGCTCAGCCGGCTTCCGCGCAGGTTTTCGGCGCATTTCCGGCGGCTTCCCGCCGGACAGGCGCGGCGGAATGCGCGGTCCGCCGCGCGCCGGGCGGCCTGGCGTTGAGATCGGGAATAAAATGCCGTCCCCGGCGTCCTGTTACCTGAGGGCGGCGATATCGCTGCCTTCCTCAAGAACGATCAAGGAGACGATCAATGAAGAAAGCAGTTTTCACCGTAGTGCTGGGTCTGGCAACGGCAGGCATGGCCGCGGCGCAGGGGCTGACCGATATGGACGCCGACGGAAATGGCAGCCTGTCGCTGGCCGAGCTTCAGGCGGTCTATCCCAGCCTGACCGATGAGGGCTTCGTTGCCATCGACACCAATGCGGACGGCGCGGTCGATGAGGCCGAACTGACTGCCGCGATGGACGCCGGCACGCTTACGAACGACGGCTGACGTCGCTCACGGAGAGGCGCGCGGAGCCTCGGGCTTCCTTCCCGTACCCTTTGGCCCGGTCCGGGGTTTCCGCGCGCCTTTTCTCTCTCTTACAACCCCCGCGACAGCGCGGCGACGCCGGTCCGGGCGACGTCCCGAAGGCCCAGCGGCCGCATCAGATCGGCGAAGGCGTCGATCTTTTCGGGTGTTCCAGTGATCTCGAAGACAAAGCTCTCGAGCGTGGAATCCACCACATTGGCGCGGAAGATGTCGGCAAGCCTCAGCGCCTCGACCCGCTTCTCGCCGGTTCCGTTCACCTTGAAAAGCGCCAGTTCCCGTTCGACGGCGGCGCCCTCGACCGTCAGGTCATGCACGTCATGCACCGGAACCAGCCGGCCAAGCTGCGCCTTGATCTGCTCGATGACCGCGGGTGTCCCCCGTGTCACCACGGTGATCCGGCTGCGGTGTCCTTCGTGATCGACCTCGGCCACGGTGAGGCTTTCGATGTTGTAGCCGCGGCCCGAGAAAAGCCCGATCACCCGCGCCAGCACGCCGGCCTCGTTGTCCACGAGAACCGCGAGCGTATGGGTTTCGATCACCTCGACATTCGGGTCACGCAGGTCGTAGGCGGAGTGGCTGGTCGAGCCCTTCTTGATCTTCAGTGCGGACATGATGCTCTCTGTCTTCTTCTGTTTTCAAATACTCCGGGGGTCCGGGGGTGGAACCGCCGGGGCTCCGCCGCCTCACACCAGCACAGCGCCTCCGGCCTGGATCGCACCCTCGGTCGTGGCGTCGCCCAACAGCATTTCGTTGTGCGGCTTGCCCGACGGGATCATCGGGAAGCAGTTTTCGTGCTTCTCGACGAGGCAATCGAAGATCACCGGTCCGTCATAGTCGAGCATCTCCATGATCGCGTCGTCGAGATGCCTGGGGTCCTTGCACTGGATGCCCTTGCAGCCGAACGCCTCGGCCAGCTTGACGAAATCGGGCAGGCTCTCGGACCAGGAATGCGAATAGCGTTCCCCGTGCAGAAGCTCCTGCCATTGCCGCACCATGCCGAGCCGTTCGTTGTTGAGGATGAACTGCTTGACCGGCGCGCGGAACTGTACCGCGGTGCCCATTTCCTGCATGTTCATCAACCACGAGGCTTCGCCCGCGACGTTGATGACTAGTGCATCGGGATGGGCCACCTGTACGCCGATCGAGGCGGGCAGGCCGTAGCCCATGGTGCCGAGGCCGCCGGAGGTCATCCAGCGGTTCGGTTTCTCGAATCCCAGATACTGCGCGGCCCACATCTGGTGCTGGCCCACTTCGGTCGTGATGTAGCGGTCGCGGCCCTTGGTCAGCGCTTCAAGCCGTTCGAGCGCGTATTGCGGTTTGATGACCTTGTCGGACTTGGTGTAGGTCAGGCACTTCTTCAGCTTCCACTGTTCGATCTGGCTCCACCACTTCGCCAGCCCGGCCTTGTTTACCGTCCGCCCGCGCGACTTCCAGACCTTCAGAAGGTCTTCCAGGACATGCCCGACATCGCCGGTGATCGCGACGTCGACATGGATCACCTTGTTGATCGACGAGGGGTCGATATCGACATGCGCCTTTTTCGAGCGCGGCGAGAAGTCGGGGATGCGCCCGGTGATCCGGTCGTCGAACCTTGCGCCGAGGTTGATCATCAAATCGCAGCCATGCATGGCAAGGTTGGCCTCGTAAAGCCCGTGCATGCCAAGCATCCCGATCCAGTTCTTTCCGCTCGCCGGATAGGCGCCGAGCCCCATCAGCGTCGAGGTGACGGGAAAGCCCGTCGCATCGGCGATCTCGCACAGAAGCTGGCTCGCCCCGGGGCCGGAATTGATGACGCCGCCGCCGGTATAGAAGATCGGACGTTCGGCCTTTTCCATCAGTTCGACAAGCGCGGTGATCTTGTCGAGGTCGCCCTTCACCTTGGGCTGGTAGTGGCTGACCTTGGCGTCCTTGGGTCCGGCATACGTGCCTGTCGCGAACTGCACGTCCTTCGGGATGTCGATCAGCACCGGCCCGGGACGGCCCTTCGTGGCGACATGAAAGGCCTGATGCAGGGTCTCGGCCAGCTTCTCGGTGTCCTTGACGAGCCAGTTGTGCTTGGTGCAGGGCCGGGTGATGCCGACGGTGTCGGCCTCCTGAAAGCCGTCGGTTCCGATCATGAAGGTCGGAACCTGGCCGGTCAGGCAGACGATCGGGATGGAATCCATCAATGCGTCCGTCAGCCCTGTGACCGCGTTCGTCGCGCCGGGCCCTGACGTCACAAGGACGACACCGGGCTTGCCGGTCGAGCGGGCATAGCCCTCCGCCATGTGCACCGCACCCTGTTCGTGGCGGACCAGGATGTGGCGGATGTCGTTCTGCTGGAAGATCTCGTCATAGATCGGCAGGACCGCGCCACCCGGATAGCCGAAGACCACATCGACGCCCTGATCCTTAAGCGCCTGCACCACCATCTTCGCACCGGTCATCTGCCGCGACATCGCCCGCATCTCCATCATTCTCTTCCGCGCAACAAAAAACCCCGGACCTGATCCGGGGCGCATGGGAACCAATATGGTCTACCGTTACCGGCCCATGCGCCATGTCCTGACAAATACGAGCACAGACATCACGTTCCTCAGGGTCTTTGCTGCTGCGCGGCGGAGATTATGCAGGCGCGAAGGGGGCGTCAACCATCAATTTTCGCAATAATGTGTCGCGGCGATGGGGTAACTCAACTCTTTTGTTTCGCCATGAGGCCGCGCTGCGAAAGAAGATCATTGCTGACTCAGCCAAAGCCCAGAAGCGTGACATACACCGCATAGGAGGTCAGAAGCGCCCATCCCGCCGGTTTCCCGACCCGTCCGAAGAGGACCGCGAAGGCCAGCATCGCCAATGCTGCGGCGAAGGCCAGCCCCATGTCGATGCCCGAGAACCGCGGGTCGACCGGGATCGGCGTGACGGTCGCGGTCACTCCGACGATGCCGAGGATGTTGAAGACGTTCGAGCCAAGGATGTTGCCCACCGCCAGTTCCGGCTCGCGCCGGATCGCCGCGATGATTGCGGTCGCAAGCTCGGGAAGTGAGGTGCCAACCGCCACGATGGTCAGGCCGATGATCGCCTCTGAAACGCCGAAAGCGCGGGCGATCTCGGTCGCGCTGCCCACAAGCGCCCGCGCGCCTGCCAGAAGGATCACCAGACCGAGAAGGGTCAGCACCACGCTCAGCCAGATCGGTCGTGGCGGCAGGGAGAGGTCGTCGGGGTCTTCCGCCATCGGGTTGCGCGCGCCCTTCAGGCAAAGCCAGAGATAGCCGGCGAGACCGGCGACCAGCGCGATGCCTTCCGTCCGCGAAATGACGTTCCCGGACAGCATGAACCACAAGACCACCGTCGCACCGATCATCACGGCGAAGTCCCGTGTCAGGGCCGCGAATGGCAGGGGGATCGTTATGACCGCCGCGGAAAGGCCGAGGATGAGCAGGATGTTGGCGATGTTCGATCCGATCGCGTTGCCAAGCGCAAGCCCCGGTACCCCGCCAAGCGCCGCTTGCAGCGAAACGAGGAGTTCCGGCGTGGATGTGCCGAAGCCGACGATCGTCAGGCCGATGACGAGCGGTGGAACGTCAAGCCGCCGGGCGATGCCGACCGCACCGCGGATAAGAAGCTCGCCGCCAAGGATCAGTCCCACAAGGCCGGCGATAAAAAGAAGATAGGTCACCATGAACTCCCGCCACGTTGGTTCAAGATCGGTATCCGCGGCATCTTTGCAAGAGGCTTGCGCAACGTTTGGCATCCGGAAAAATCGCGCGGAGGGGCGTTACTGCGATCCCATCGCGGGCGATCCTCGCCATAACTTTTTCCGTGCCGTCACGTCAGATGGTATTCCCTCAATGGAGTCCTGCCGCTAGTCTGCGGGCATCTGCAACAATCCGCCCGGCAAACGGGCGGTAGAATATCCAACGGAGGGAAGAATATATGGATCGTCGTTCATTTCTGACCAAGGCCGCCGTCGGCGGCACCGCCGCTGCCGCGGCCTCGACGCTTGCCGCGCCGATGTATGCGCAGGGCAACCGCACGCTGACCATGGTGACCACATGGTCGCGCGGCCTTGCCGGTGTGCATGACAGCGCCCAGCGCGACGCCGACATGATCACCGCGATGACCGACGGTCAACTGACCGTAGACGTGAAGGCCGCAGGCGAACTCGTGGGCGCCTTCGAGGTTTTCGACGCGGTAACCTCGGGCCAGGCCGACATGTATCACGGGGCCGACTACTATTTCGTCGGCCAGCACCCGGCCTATGCCTTCTTCACGAGCGTGCCGATGGGCATGACCGCGCAGGAACTGGTGAACTGGTACTACCACGACGGCGGGCACGAACTGCATGACGAACTGGGCCAGATTTTTGGCCTCAAGAGCTTCCTTGGCGGCAATACCGGGGCGCAGGCAGGCGGTTGGTTCAGCAAGGAAATCAACGGTCCCGAGGATTTCCAGGGCCTGAAGTTCCGGATGCCGGGCCTTGGCGGTCAGGCTCTTGGCAAGCTTGGGGCGTCGGTGCAGAACCTTCCCGGCGGCGAGGTGTATCAGGCGCTTTCGTCCGGCGCCATCGACGGAACCGAGTGGATCGGCCCGTGGGCCGACGAAAAGGCGGGTTTCCAGGAGATCACCAAGATCTACTACACCGCCGGTTTCCACGAGCCGGGTGCGGGTCTCAGCCTCGCGATGAACCGCGAAGTCTTCGAAAGCCTGACGCCTGCACAGCAGAAGATCGTCGAAATCGCGGCCGGCGAAGGCCATCAGTGGAACCTCGCCCAGTTCCTCAGCGAGAACTCCGCGGCACTCGCGCGGCTCCAGGCGGGCGGTGTCAAGGTTCTCGAATTCCCGGATTCTGTCTGGGATGCCTTCGGCAAGGCCAGCCAGGAAGTGCATGACGAGAACATGGGCGACGAATTCTACAAGAAGACCTATGACAGCTACATGGCCTCGATGAAATCATCGACGGCATGGATCCAGAAGTCCGAAGGCGTCTACCGCGCCGAACGCGACCGCGTTCTGGGCTGATCGCGGGAAACGCTTTGAACCAGTCGTCCCCGGCTTTCCGGCCGGGGACGCATCCGGAGATGAAGCCTGAGCGGCCCGGACCTTCAGGGGGAACGACATGTTAGAGGCCATCGGCGGGTTCTTCGCCGGCATTTTCAACGCGTTCGTGAACTTCTTCTATGCGCTCACGCATCCCGGCGAATGGCTGGCCTGGGTGTTCTACATCAACAAACCCATGCCGACGCCCGAGATCAAGGAATCGCTGATGCGATTCATCTACTACGGCGCGTCCAAGGAATTCTTCTTCGTCCTCTTCACCCTGCTTCTGGTTCTCACCGTCATCGGCCTGATCCGGCGCCCGATCATGTGGGCCTATGTCCGCGGGCTCGAATGGTTCGCCAACACCATCGGCCGGATCGTCGCATGGGTCGGCCTGGTCATGGTGTTGCAGCAGATCGTGATCGTGTTCCTGCAACGCATCTTCCGCGTCAGCCAGATCGAGTTCGGCGCCTTCGGCATCGGGTTCTCCAAGGATCTTTCGTGGTGGTCCGAAGAACTGAAGCTCTGGAACGCCATGATCGTGGCGCTTTGCGTCACCTATACGTTCGTGCAGGGCGGTCATGTTCGTGTCGATCTGATGTATGCCAATGTGCGTTTCCGGACGAAGAAGCTCATCGACATGGCGGGCTCGCTTGTCTTCATGATGCCGGTTGCGGTGATGACATGGCTTTTCGCATGGTTTTTCTTCTGGCGCGTGATGATCGTGCCGAACGCCTCTGCGTCGGACGGGCTCGACAAGCTGCTGATGAAGGCGCGCGCCGCGCGGTGGAACATCGAAACCATCGGGTTCAGCCCGAACGGCTTTGACGCCTACTTCCTCTTCAAGGTGCTGATCCTCGCCTTCGTGGCGCTGACCTTCATCCACGCCTACGCGTTCTTCTGCCGTTCGCTTCTCGAGTTCATCGAAGGCCCCGGCAGCGAAGGAAAGTATCTCGACAGGGACACGCTCGGACAGGGCGAAGAAGCCTACGAAGGCACGCATTAAGGGACGGTTTGAACATGTTTCTCGGACTTGATGGCGTCGAGATCGGCCTGATCATCGTCTTCCTTTGTCTCTTCGGCGGCATCATCTCGGGCTTTCCGGTCGCCTTCGCGCTGGGCGGCGCCGGACTCATCGCTTTCGGCATCATCGCCGCGCTCGATTCATCGGGGCTTCTGGTCCACGAATTCGTCGACCGGGCATCGGACGGCTACCGCGCGCTCATGCAGCAGGGTGTGCCCGAGATCGAGATATCCAAGTTCAACTACCCCGACCTGCCGCGATCGTTCGAGCCGCTTTTCCCCGGAGGGTGGGAACTGGCGATGGATCGCAACATCGCCTTCATCGTCAACCGCATGAACGAACGGGTTTTTGCGGGCCAGTCGATCGAGACGCTGCTGGCGGTCCTGATGTTCGTGATGATGGGGATCACGCTGGAGCGGTCAAAGATCGCCAACGAGCTTCTGACCACGATGGCCCGCGTTTTCGGCCCGCTTCCGGGTGGCCTGGCCGTGTCTGTGGTCGTTGTCGGCGCTTTCCTCGCCGCCTCGACCGGCATTGTCGGCGCCACGGTGGTCACGATGGGCCTTCTGTCGCTGCCGACGATGCTGAGGAACCGCTATTCGCCGGAGTTGGCGACCGGCGTCATCGCGGCATCGGGCACGCTTGGCCAGATCATCCCGCCATCCATTGTCATCGTTCTTCTCGGCACCCTTGCCGGCGATCTTTATGCCGCCGGACAGGAAATCCGGGCCAGTGCTGCGGGTTGCTCGGATGCGCTGACCTATCTCGGTCAGGCCGCAGTGCTTTCGGTCGGCACGCTCTTTCAGGCGGCGCTGTTGCCCGGGATCCTGCTCGCGGTGATGTACGGGCTTTATGCATTCGGATATGCGCTGATCAATCCCGATAAGGCGCCGCCGGTCTCGCTCGAATCGGTGGGCGGCGATGTCGTCACCAAGGGCGATGCGTTCCGGTGGTTCATTTTCGCCCCGGCCGCGATCATCGGCGGTGTACTCATGGCCGGGCAGATAGGTCTTGTGGGTCCACAGGATCTTTCCGTGGACAGCTTCACCGATGCCGGCCAGACAGCCTCGCTGCGCACCAGGGTGTCGGAGCAGTGCCAGGCCTCGATGATCGAGCTGCACGGGCAGGAGGCATGGGACGCTGCGGTCGCCCAGCAGGCGGAAATCGACGCCGCGGGCGGTGTCGTACAAAGCCACCGGCGCAGCGCCGAGGAATTGGCCACCGCCGCGCAGGCAAAGATAGACAACGCCGCGCCTGTGGGCACCGGGGTGGCGGTTCTCTTCGTACTCGCCAGCCTGTTGCTGGCGATGGCGCGCGGCGTATCGCCGTCGGCCAACGCACGGCCGCTGATGGTCGGGGCGGTCGGGGTCGTGCTGGGGCTTCTCGCCGATGTGGTTCTGATACCGCCGACGATGGGATCCGGGCAGGCGTTCCTCATCCTCGCCATTCCCTTCGCGATCACGATCTACGGCTGCGCAGCCGCGGCGAAGAGCATGGCGCACAACGATCTTGTCCGGGTGGTCTTTCCGCCGCTTGTCCTCATCATCGCGGTGCTCGGCTCGATCCTCGGCGGCATCACCAATCCCACGCCCGCGGCGGCATTGGGAGCGGGCGGCGCGCTTTTGCTCGCGGCCTATCGCAGGTTGCATGACGAGAAACGGAGCGGTTCGCTCATCCTGATGACTTCGTTCGCCATCGTCATCATGATCCTGATCGGGATCAACTTCGACCTGCGGGTCGGGCTTTCGCGGATATCGCTGGCCGACCAGATCGCCTACTGGATCGCGCGCGGGCTCTACTTCTTCTCGATGTTCGGCATCCTCTACAGTTGCTGGGTGCTCTTGCGCGCGACCGTTCTCGGCCCGGTGGTAAGAGAGACCGCGAAAGTCACTTCGATGGTCTTCACCATCCTGATCGGGTCACAGATCCTGAATCTGGTGCTGATCTCCTTCGGCGGCGAGCACTACATCCAGTCGTTCCTGCGGTCATTCGATCAGGAATGGACGGCCTTCCTGATCGTGATGGTGGTTCTGTTCATCCTCGGCTTCGTGCTGGATTTTCTCGAGATCATCTACATCGTCGTGCCGATCGTCGGACCGGTGATCTACGGCGGCACCTATGATCCGAGCTGGGTGACGATCATGATCACCGTGAACCTCCAGACCTCGTTCCTGACGCCACCTTTCGGCTTCGCGCTCTTCTACCTGCGCGGCGTGGCGCCGGCGAGTGTCACGACGGCGCAGATATATCGCGGCGTCGCGCCCTTCGTGCTGATCCAGGTCGTCGGCCTCGCGATCCTGTGGTTCTTCCCGGCGATCGTGACGATCGTGCCGGCATTGCTGCCGAACGGCTGAGAGATTCCGGACGCCCGTCCAGGCTGCTATCGCGGCACAATGCGCTGGTGTATGATGAGTGTTCATGACGCTGCGCCAAACCATCAGGTTCCGCACAGCACCGGACGGTGCCCGTATTGCCGTGGCCTCGGTCGGCCACGGCCCCCCGCTCTTGCGTGCGGCGCATTGGCTGAGCCATGTCGAGTATGACCTTGAAAGCCCGGTCTGGCGGCCCTGGCTGAAGGCCCTGGCAGAGCGCAATACCTACATCCGCTATGATCAACGGGGCTGCGGACTCTCTGACCGCAATCCGACGGTCATTTCCTTCGAGGCGTGGCTCTCCGACCTCGAAGCCGTGGCGGACACGATAGACGAGCCGTCCTTCCCCATGCTCGGCATGTCGCAGGGCGGCGCGTTGGCCATTGCCTTCGCTCTCAGGCATCCGGGGAGGGTGTCGAAACTGATCCTCGTCGGCGCTTACGCTCGAGGCAGCCTGCAGCGGGCGTCGAGCGAGGCCGCGCGTCTCGAGGCCCGGACGCTTGTCGACATGATCCGGGTCGGGTGGGGGCAGGACAATCCGGCCTTCCGCCAGGCCTTCGCCAATATGTTCATTCCGGGCGGAACCGCGGAACAGCATCGCTGGTGGAGCGAACTGGAACGGATCAGCTCAAGCCCCGAGATCGCCGCGCGCACGCTCGAACACTTGCAGCAGATCGAGGTTTCCGACATTGCGGGCCGTCTCGATCTGCCAACACTGGTGATGCATTCCCGCGGCGACGCGCGGGTGCCGTTCGAAGAGGGCCGCAGGCTCGCCGCCCTCATCCCCGGCGCCCGGTTCGTGCCCCTGGACAGCGACAATCACGTCCTGTTGCCGACCGAGCCGGCCTGGGCGCGGTTCCACGCCGAGTTGCAGGCATTTCTGGCGCCCGCCGGCGCCAACGAACGGCAGAACGCCGCGATCCGCTCCGGGCTCACCGCGGCCGAGGCCGAGGTTCTGACGTTCGTTGCCGAGGGGCTCGACAATCGTGCCATCGCCGCGCGGCTGGGCAAGAGCGAGAAGACGGTGCGCAATCAGGTCTCGGCGATCCTGACCAAGCTTGGCGTACGCAGTCGGTCCGAGGCGATCGTCCGGGCGCTGTCCGGCTGATCCGGGACAGCCGCACCAGATCGGAAGCACAATTCCCCAGGATGCGGGACAACCGCCCCATGCGCGGCGGGCCGATCCGCGCAAGGCTATTCGGCATTGAAGACGATTGAGGGCGGCGATTCCCGCCCAGGGCAACACAGTGGCCGACCGCCCTTTGTGGCGACCGGCTGTGCCGATTTCGGAGAAACGCAGATGAACACCATCAATCAGGACAAGCTCAACGCATTCATCGGCCAGCTTCTGGGCGATCTCGGTGGCGCCGCCAGCGTCCCGCTGATCCGCATGGGCGATACGCTCGGCCTGTACCGGACATTGCACGAAAAAGGGCCGTTGACGCCCGCGGAGCTTGCGAAAGCCAGCGGCTGCCATGAACGGTACCTGCGCGAATGGCTCTCGGCGCAGGCCGCGTCGAACTATGTGACCTACGATGGCGGCTCCGGCACCTTTGCGCTTTCGCCCGAACAGGCTCTCGTCTTCGCCGATGACAGCAGCCCTGTCTACCTGATCGGCGCGTTCGACATGATGGCGGCGATGCTGGACAACCAGAAAAAGGTCGAGGCAGCCTTCCGCACCGGCCGCGGCGTCGCCTGGGGGGATCAGGCGGGATGCCTCTTCTGCGCGGTGGCGCGGTTCTTCCGGCCGGGCTACCTGAACAACCTGGTCGGGGAATGGCTGCCGGCGCTGAACGGCGTCGTTGACAAGCTCAAGCGCGGGGCGAAGGTGGCCGATGTCGGCTGCGGTCACGGCATCTCGACCATCCTGATGGCCGAGGCGTTCCCGAAATCGACCTTCATCGGCTACGACTTCCACGAAGGCTCGATCCGCGAGGCCCAGGAACATGCCAGGGCACACGGCGTCACCGGCAACACCCGTTTTGAGGTCGCGCAGGCGAAGGATTACCCTGCGACCGATCTGGACCTCGTGACGTTCTTCGACTGTCTGCACGACATGGGCGATCCTCGTGGTGCCGCGGCCCATGTGAAGCACTCGCTGAAACCGGACGGAACCTGGATGATCGTCGAGCCGATGGCAGCAGACGCCGTGGAGGGCAATCTCAATCCGGTCAGCCGCCTGTTCTATTCGGCATCGACGATGATCTGCGTCCCAACCTCGCTGGCGCAGGAGACAGGCACGGCGCTGGGCGCGCAGGCCGGCGAGAAGCGGCTGGCCGAAGTGATCCGCAGCGGCGGTTTCGGCAAGGTTCGACGCGCGACCGAAACCCCGTTCAACATGATCCTCGAAGCCACGGCCTGATCGGGGCAGGGCGCGGGCGCTCAGCCCGCGAACTCGACCAGATCCCATCGGTTGCCGAACGGGTCGCGCCAGACGGCAACCGTGCCATACGGTTCATTGCGGGGGTCTTCCTCAAACTCCACCCCGACCGAGCGCATCCGGGCATGATCGCGGGCAAAATCGTCGGTTTCGAGGAAAAGGAACACCCGCCCGCCGCTCTGATTGCCGACCGCGGCTGTCTGGCCGGAGCTATCGGCGCGCGCAAGCAGAAGCGCCGTGCCATCACCCGCCCCAGGAGGGGCAACAAGAACCCAGCGCTTGTTCGGTCCCTGCGGTTGGTCGGCGACAAGCCGGAAGCCCAACCTGTCCACGTAAAAGCCGATGGCGATGTCGTAGTCCGGCACAACAAGGGAAACCGCGGCGATCCGCTGTTTCATGCAGCGGCTCAACCCTTGGTCTTGGTGGGCCGCGCTTCCGGCAGGGCGATCCGTGCCACCTGCTCGGCAATGGGATCGACGGAAAGCGGGTGCATTTCGCTCGAATGGCGTTCAGGGTTGCCGATATCCTGCCATCGGCTGTTCTTGTAGATTTCGAGCGCGCCGAACGTGGCCTTGTAGCCCATCTTTCGGCTGCCCGGGACCCAGTAGCCGAGATAGACGTAAGGCAGGCCAGAGCTTCGCGCGATCTCGACGTGGTCAAGGATGATATAGGTGCCAAGGCTGTCGATGGCCCGGTCAGGGTCGTAAAAGCTGTAGACCATCGACAGCCCGTCATCCAGGACATCGGTCAGGCAGACGGCCTTCAGGTCGCCGCGCCCCGTATCCTTGGCCGGAGCGGTATATTCGATCACACGGCTGCGGACCGGCGTCTCCTCGATCATGGAGGCGAACTCGAAAATGTCCATGTCGGCCATGCCGCCGTCGGAGTGGCGGCTGTCCAGATAGCGGCGGAAAAGGGCGTACTGGTCCTCGGTCGCCCAGGGACTGGTCGCGCCGCGCTTGAGGTGGGCGTTGCGGCGGATCGTGCGCCGCTGGCTCTTGTTCGGACGGAAGTCGGCGACGCGGATGCGCGCTGAAAGGCAGGCGGTGCATTCGGTGCAGGACGGACGATACAGCACGTTCTGCGACCGGCGGAAGCCCTGCTTTGACAAGGCATCGTTCAACCGCTCGGCGTTTTCGCCTTGCAGCGCTGTGAACAGCTTCCGCTCGGACCGTCCCTCAAGGTAGGGGCAGGGCTGCGGGGCCGTCACATAGAACTGGGGCGCTATTGGCAGCGTGTGGCGCATGGGGGCGTGTGGCGGTCCGGTGTGGCTTGAATGGATGAACGTTAGCAAGGCGGACCGTTCCCGCCAAGACAAGAGTTTCACCGATAGTCCAGACAGCAAACGGCCCGGCGGAACCGGGCCGACTGTTCATCAGGTGGCGACAGGCGGTTCAGTAGCGGCCGCTCTTGTCGTTGTCTTCGTCATCCGAGTCGTCCTCGGCTTCGCTGGCTGCCTTCCTGGCGCGCTCGTCGAGGTACTCGTCGAACTCCGCCTTGTCCTTGCTGTCGCGCAGCCGCAGGAGGAAGGCTTCGAACTCTTCCTGTTCGTGCTCAAGTCGCCGGAGCGTATCGGCCTTGTAGGAATCGAAGGCCGAGTTGCCGGACGTGCGGAAACCGTGACGGCGCGCATGTTTGCGGGCCATGTGGTCGTGGAAATTCTGGCGGCTTCTGCCGCAACCATTTGCGAACATGCGTTTGCTCCAGATCATATAGGCGAGAAGGGCGAGGCCGATGGGCCAGAAGAAAATGAAGCCAAGGACCATTGCTGCGATCCAGGCCCCTCTGCCGCGTTCGTCGAGCCAGGTTTCGGCCCGCGACGGCCAGGCGGCGATGGTGGACATTGATGTTCCTCCGTTGAGTTGATGTGAATGCTCTTCACATGACCCAAGATCGGGTGCCGGGCCCCCGTCGTCAAGAGGTGATGTAAAACTTTTTTACATTCCCGCTTTCGGGGCGTTCATTCTATGAAATCGGCGGTTTCCGCCCCTGTCACCGCAAGAAGCGCGCGCGGTTCGGCGGAAAAGATGTGGCGCGGCGTGCCTGCGGCGGCCCAGACTTCGGCGAAAGCCAGCAGCTTCGGGTCGAAGTAGCTCTTGATCTCCGTCAGGTGGCCAATCGGCGCCACGCCGCCGATCGCAAAACCCGTCTCGGCGCGGACAAGATCGGCATCCGCCTTGCCGAGCCGCTGGCCGGCGACGGCGCTCGCCTTGTCCGCGCTCACCCGGTTGCCGCCGGCGGTCAGGAACAGGATGACATGCCCGGTATCCTCACCGCGAAAGATGATGGACTTGACGATCTGGTCAAGAACGCAGCCCGCCGCGTCCGCCGCTTGCTGCGCGGTACGGGTTTCACTGTCCATTTCGACGATGCGGGCCGAAAGGCCGGCGGCGTCGAGCGCGGCCTTCACGCGGTTCAGGCTCTTGCTCATCGGGCGCTTCCGGTTTCCTCATTGTTCGACGCCAGTAAGGCACCGGGCGACGTGAACTTCAATGCGATGCCTCGAAACGACGCTGGTCCGCGATGCGGGGATGGAGCGGACGTTCGGGCGACCCGCCATGCCCGGCATGCAAGACCGCGGCTCTCGGCCAAAAGCCGAATGGCGCGGCTTCGCGCTGTGGACGACTTCGACGCCGATCCGGCGCCTATTTCCGGCCGGGGCCGTTGACGGGGGCAGGGCGGCAGATAGTGTCGGCGCATGACATTCGCGTCCCGACTGACCCGTTGCCCCATTCCCTATGAACCCGCCCGCGCGGAAGACGCGCGCGTTCGGTTCGCGGGGCTTCCGGCGGAAACCGTGGAGCTTCTTGCCGGGGCGGCAGGTTGCAGCCCCTATCTGGCCGGGCTGATGGAGCGGGAGGCGGATTGGCTTGAACGCACGCTGGCGGACGCGCCGGAAGCCGCGCTAGATGGGGCTTTGGCGGGACTCCCGGATCTCGCCAGCGACGCTCTCGGACCTGCGCTGCGTCAAGCCAAGGCTCGGGTGGCGCTGCTGGCGGGGCTTGCCGATCTTGGCGGTGTCTGGACGCTGGAAGAGGTCACCGCCGCACTGACGCGGCTAGCCGATGCTGCTGTCCACAACAGCCTCAGGGCGCTCGTCGCCGATGAGATACGGCGCGGCAAGCTTCCGGGTGCGGCGACTGAAGATGCGAAGATCGCCGGCGGCATGGTGGCGCTCGCCATGGGCAAGATGGGTGCGGGAGAGCTGAATTACTCGTCGGACATAGACCTTATCTGTCTTTTCGACGAAACGCGCTTTAACCCCGGCGACGTTCAGGAGGCGCGGGCGTCGTTCATCCGCGTCGTGCGCAAGATGACGGCGATGCTGTCCGACCTGACGGCAGGCGGCTACGTCTTTCGCACCGATCTCCGGCTCCGGCCCGACGCCGCCGTCACCCCGGTCTGCATCTCGATGGCTGCCGCCGAACAGTATTACGAGGCGCAAGGGCGCACCTGGGAACGCGCCGCATTCATCAAGGCGCGTCCCGCTGGCGGCGATCTTAGGGCGGGCGAGCGGTTTCTCGACGCGCTGACGCCATTCGTCTGGCGGCGGCATCTCGACTTCGCGTCGATCCAGGACGCGTATGACATGCGGCTCAGGATCCGCGACCACAAGGGACTGCATGGCCGGATCGTGCTTGAAGGCCACAACATGAAGCTTGGTCAGGGCGGCATTCGCGAGATCGAGTTTTTCACCCAGACCCGGCAGTTGATCGCGGGGGGGCGCGATCCCGATCTGAGGGATCGCACGACCGTCGGCGGTTTGGCGGCGCTTGCTGCAAAGGGCTGGGTGCCAGAGGCGGATGCGGACGAACTGACCGCGCTTTATCGCGCCCATCGCGAGGTGGAGCACCGTATCCAGATGGTCAACGACGCCCAGACCCACGACCTGCCGACGTCGCCGGATGGCTTCGACCGGCTTGCCCGGATGTCGGGCGAGGGCGATACCGCGCGCTATCGCGACGGGCTTCTGGCGCGGCTGACGCGCACGGCGGACATGGCCGAGGCGTTCTTCGCCCCCGGCGAAGCCCCCGCCGCGCCCGAGATGAGCGCCGAGATGCAGGACATCGTTGACGGCTGGCGGTCCTACCCTGCGCTCCGCTCCGAACGCGCGGTGGCGATCTTCAAGCGGGTTGAGCCGGAGCTCCTCTCGCGACTCGACCGCTCGGCCAATTCCCTGGAAGCCTTGCGCCAGTTCGACGGGTTTCTTGCCGGTCTGCCCGCGGGCGTTCAACTCTTTTCGTTGTTCGAGGCCAATCCCCAGCTTGTGGAGTTGATTGTTGACATATGCGCGACCGCGCCGGGTCTTGCCAGCTATCTGTCGCGCAATGCCGGCGTGCTGGATGCGGTGATCGGCGGCGACTTCTTCGCGGGCTGGCCCGGCCCAGAGGCTCTGACGGCCGCGCTGACCCATGAGCTTGAGAGGACAAGCGACTATGAAACCAAGCTAGACGCGGCGCGCCGGTGGGCGCGGGAATGGCACTTCCGCGTCGGCGTCCACCATCTGCGCGGGCTGATCGACGCGAGCCAGGCGGGGCGGGAATACGCCGACCTTGCCGATGCGATCCTGGGCGCGCTCTGGCCCGCCTGCATCGCGGAATTCGCGCGCAAGCATGGCGATCCGCCGGGGCGCGGCGCGGTCGTGCTCGGCATGGGTTCGCTTGGGGCGCAGCGGCTCAATGCGGCGTCCGACCTTGATCTCATCGTGATCTATGACGCAGGCGGCGCCGAATCCTCCGACGGGCCGCGCCCGCTGGCCTCGCGTCCCTACTACGCGCGGCTGACGCAAGCGCTGGTCACGGCGCTGACCGCGCCGATGGCCGATGGACGGCTCTACGAGGTCGACATGCGGCTGCGCCCCTCGGGCCGGCAGGGGCCGGTCGCGACCTCGATCCAGTCCTTCCGCGATTACCAGATGAACGAAGCCTGGACCTGGGAACACCTTGCGCTGACCCGCGCCCGCGCCGTTGCCGGCGAACGCGGCCTTGCCGACGATGTTGAGGCGATCCGCATGGAGGTTCTGGCCGCGAAGGGCAGTGCGGCCAAGGTTTTGCCCGACACCGCGGAGATGCGCGAACGCATCTTCGCGGCCAAGGCGCCGGACGGCGAATGGGAGGCCAAGATCGGCCCCGGGCGCCTGCAGGATATCGAGCTTCTGGCGCAAAGCTCGGCGCTCCGTGCGGCGGTTCCTGCGCGCCGGACGGAACAGCAGTTGCGTGCGGGCCTTCGTGCGGGCCATTTCGGAAAGCAGGATGAGGCGGCCCTGCAAGAGGCCTATCGCTTCCTTTGGCGCTTGCAGGCGGGCGGGCGGCTTTTGACCGAACGCCCGCTCGACATGGACGCCATCGGTGAGGGGGGTCGCGCATTCCTCCTGCGCGAGACCGGCACGTCGGAACTTGGCCAGATGGCGTCGCAGTTGGAGGCCCGGATCGCGCGCGCCGGTGAGATCATCGCGCGCAGCCTGAAGACAACCGCCGCGGGCGAGGCAGAGTGACGGAACCGAGGACGGATGGCGAGGAAAGTCATGGACATGTCGTTGGCGGACCCGAAAGGCCTGATCCGTGAAAGCTACGCGATCGAGGGGATCACGGCGCCGGAATGCCGTTCGATCTTTCTCGACTGGGTGCTCAGCCTGAAACCCGGCACCGACACGCGCGAAGCGCTGCGCGTGGTCATCGCGCACTACACGCCGGACGCACCGGATCATCCGATGGGCGCGATCCTGTCCGCGGCGCTGACGGATCCCCTGAAGCCCGAAAGGCGTGGCGGCCGCGCCGCCCGCATCGCGCGTCCGGGTGGCGGTTAGCGGCTTTCCCTTAGATGACCATCGGCCCGGCCGATCCGGTCCGACATAAAGTCGGCCACTTTCCGCGGCTTGGCCATCATCCGCGATGAGCGCCGGGGCATCCGGAAATGCGTCAAAACGTCCAAAGGCTTGACGAGAAAACCGGGGGCATCACATCCTATTCTGCAAGCATGGGGTTTCGGGGCACGATAGATGGACCTGCTCAAGGCCCTTTCCGGTGGTGACAGGCGGTCGATCGGGCAGGTGAGCGACGTCGTTGCCTTCGTGCTGGATCATCCGGCGCGGCTGGCGGTCCTCATCGACGGGATGACGGACAAAGACGCGTTGATCCGCATGCGCTGTGCGGATGCAGCCGAAAAGATCTCCGTCCGGTGGCCAGCGTGGTTCGAACCGTTCCGAGAACAGCTTGTCCGGATCGCCCAAGACAGCACCCAGCAGGAAGTGCGATGGCACATGGCCCAAATCCTTCCGCGTATCGGGCTGACGCCAGCAGATCGCAGCAAGGCCGTGGAGTTGTTGTTTGACTACCTCGATGACAAGAGCCGGATCGTGACCGTTTCAAGCCTGTCGGCCTTGGCCGATTTCGCGCAGGGCGATGCCTCGCTCGTGCGAAAGCTCGTTCCCCTGCTGAAGGATTTTGCGGCGAGCGGCAGCCCGGCCCAGCGAAGTCGCGCGAAACGACTGCTGGACAGGATGGAGATGGAAGCCGATCGTTAGACGCCGTGCGGCGATCATCCTTCCGGGCTCAGGACCGTCGATCGCCGCGTCTGTCGGGCACAGCCGGAATGCGCCGACGGAGCGGGCTTTGCTCGATCAATTCAACGATTTCAGTCTTGAGCGAATGTATTTCGAGGCTGACCGATAGTGACTTGGCCCCGCTGCTTCGGCCCAACGTCCGGGGGTCCAGTCATTGTACGCACCTTTCATTGGGCCGCCATAGAGGTCGTCATTCGAGCAGTCGTTAAGAAGATCGGAAAGTTTCTTATGGTTCGCGTGCAGGGCATCGATAGCCTCGCCCCAACTCATACTTGCGTGTTGTTGGCGCAGTTCCGAATTGTAACGTTTCAGATCGTTCCACTTGTAGCCCTCAGCCGGAAAATGGACGGGCTTTCCGGCAAGGCCGTCGACATACCATCCAAGGAACAAGCCAATCCAATGGGCCCGATGCGCGACCACGTCCTTGATGGACGTGTCCTCATCATCCTTGAGTTCGGCAACATCGTCGCCGATGGGCTGGATGGCTCTCTCAAGCTTGGCAAACTCCTTTTCAGTAATCTCCAGAAGCTCGGTTTTGGTCTTGGCTGCCAAGACGGACCTCCGTGTTTTGGCCTGCGACTGTAGTTGAGCCAGAGGTCGTTACCTTGACCGAAATCAAAAGAGACTCCGGACAGACGTGCCTGCATCTGCCGGGCGGATCGGACAGTCTGCCGGGAAAGAAGTGTTCGTTCCGGGCCATGAATCGGGCGCGAGATGTAATGTGCTTTTGCGGTTAAGGCAGGGGCCATGCAGGGCTGGGTGATGGCCAGCGATGCGGCCGCACAGCGGTGAGTAGGGATTTCTCGCCGGATTGTCGCCCTCCGGAGAGCAGCAAAGACGTCGGCCGGCGATTGTCGCCGGGTTGCGGCGCTCGGGAAGAACCTGTTTCGTGACTTGGCGGCATCTCCCCTAGCATGTCATGGCCGCCTTCCGGTGTTGGAAGGCGATCCGCTGTCCGGGAGTATGCTCATTGCCGACGCGCGACCCTGAATTCCGGCCGATCCGCCTGTTTCTGGCGCGATTCCTGCCGGGCGCTGGTCTTGCGCTGGTGCTGGCGCTCGTGGTTTCGCCGGTCAGGCCGTCCTTCGGCCCGCCGCTTTTGTCCGTGCTCGGCCTCATCGTGTTCGCGCGGGCGGTGAGCTCCGTCGCCTGCCCATCGCTGGGGCCGCGGCGCGACCCGATGGGCGTGCAGCCGATCGCGGTGATCCTCGCGCTCCGGCGTCACCAGTTGCGTTATGCGGTTACGTTTTCGCTCTGCGGGGCGGCGGCGTTCAGCCTCGCCGGGGCAGCGCTGCCGGTGGCGTTCGGCGCGGGTGCAGGCGCGCTTGGCGCCGCAGTTCTTTTCCTCGTGGCATGGGGGCTTATCGGCAGCACCGCCTGTTCGCCGGACGCGATCCGAAAGGCGCTGAGCCTCGCATTGCAAGAAGAGCGGTTCTGAGGCTCAGGCCCCGCGCGGCAGGGCAGCGGCGTTTCGCGCGAGATCCTCGATCCGCGACCAGTCGCCCGCCGCGACCGCGTCCTTGGGCGCGACCCAGCTTCCGCCGACGCACAGCACGTTCGCAAGCGCGAGATAGTCCGCCACGTTCTTCGGGCCGATCCCTCCTGTCGGGCAAAAGCGCACCTGCGGAATAGGCGCGCCGATGGCCGAAAGCGCCGGCACGCCGCCCGAGGCTTCGGCAGGAAAGAACTTCTGCACGGTGTAGCCCTTTTCGAGAAGCCGCATCACCTCGGTCGAGGTCGCAGCACCCGGCAAGAGCGGCAGACCCTCCTCGGCGCAGGCATCGAGCAGGCGGTCGGTCGCGCCGGGTGAGACGCCGAACTTCGCGCCCGCCGCCTTGGCCGCCTTCACGTCGGCCGGCGTCAGCAGCGTTCCTGCCCCGACCACGCCGCCCGGCACTTCGGCCATCGCCCTGATCGCGTCCAGTGCGGCCGGCGTTCGCAGCGTGACTTCAAGCGCGGGCAGACCGCCGGCGACCAGCGCGTGAGCCAGCGCCGCCGCTTTGTCGACGCCGTCAACGACCAGGACCGGGACGACCGGGGCGAGGCCGCAAATCTCGGCGGCGCGGCGGCTTTGCTCGGCGGGGATCATCGGTTGGTCCTTTCGGTCATTGACGCTCAGAGTATCGCGGATGCGCCTTCGGTCGCGGCGCCGACGGAACGGCGGAAAGTCTCGAACAACTCGCGCCCGGTTCCGTGCCGGTTCGCGGAAAGATCGGCTTCTGCGGCGGGCCTTTCCGAAAGGTCGGCCTTCACTTCAAGCGTTCCCGCCACCGCGTCAAGCCGGATCACGTCGCCATCCCGGAGTTTCGCGAGCGGCCCGCCACAGGCGGCTTCGGGGCTCACATGGATAGCGGCGGGCACCTTGCCGCTTGCCCCCGACATGCGGCCATCTGTGACCAGCGCGACCCTGAGGCCGCGGTCCTGAAGCACGGCGAGCATCGGCGTAAGCGAATGCAACTCTGGCATGCCGTTGGCTTGCGGCCCCTGGAATCGGACGACGACCACGGTGTCTGATTTGAACTCATCGCGCTGGAACGCCGCCTTGACGTCTTCCTGGCTCGCGAAAAGGCGCGCGGGGGCTTCGATGACGTGCCGTTCCGGGGCCACGGCCGAGACCTTGATGACCCCGCGCCCAAGGTTGCCGCTCAGTTGCTTCAACCCGCCCTGGGGCTGGAACGGCTCGGTCGCAGGACGCAGTATCTTGTCGTTGAGTGACGCCTTCGGCCCGTCACGGAAGGCCAGTGCCCCGTCGATCAGCACCGGCTCCTGCGTATAGAAGCGCAAGCCTTCGCCAGTGATCGTCCGGGCGTCGTCGTGCAGCAGGCCCACCTCGATCAGCTCGCCGATCATGAAGGCAAGACCGCCTGCCGCGTGGAAATGATTCACGTCGGCAAGCCCGTTCGGGTAGACCTTTGCCATCAGCGGCACTTCGGCCGAGATGTCGGCGAAATCCTCGATCTCCAAAATGATGCCGGCCGCGCGCGCCATCGCCGGCAGATGCATCACGAGGTTGGTCGAGCCGCCCGTCGCCATCAGCCCGACCATGCCGTTGACGAAGGCGCGTTCATCGAGGATTTCGCCCGCCGGACGGTAGTCGTTTCCAAGCGCGGTGATCTCGCTCGCGCGCGTCACCGCCGCGATGGTCAGCGCCTCGCGCAGGGGCGTGCCGGGATTGACGAAGCTCGCGCCGGGAAGGTGCAGCCCCATGAACTCCATCAGCATCTGGTTGGTGTTCGCGGTGCCGTAGAAAGTGCAGGTGCCTGGCCCGTGATAGGAGGCCATCTCGGCCTCCATCAGCTTGTCGCGGCCGACCTCGCCCGTGGCGAATTGCTGGCGGACCTTCGACTTTTCGTCGTTGGGCAGGCCCGAGGTCATCGGCCCCGCCGGGACGAAGACCGCCGGCACATGCCCGAATGTCGCCGCCGCCATGATCAGCCCCGGCACGATCTTGTCGCAGACGCCGAGATAAAGTGCCGCGTCAAAGCAGTTGTGGCTGAGCGCCACCCCGGCGGCGAGCGCGATCACGTCGCGTGAGAAAAGCGACAGCTCCATCCCCGCGCGGCCTTGGGTGACGCCGTCGCACATCGCCGGAACGCCGCCCGCGACCTGCGCGGTGGCGCCCGTCTTGCGGGCAGCTTCCCGGATCAGCTTGGGATAATCCTCAAAGGGCTGATGGGCTGACAGCATGTCGTTGTAGGCAGTCACGATCCCGATGTTCGGCGCGCGGCCGGCCGCAAGCTCGTCCTTGTCCGCCGCCATCGCGGCATAGGCATGGGCCTGATTGCCGCAACTCAGATGTGCCCGCGCCGGGCCATCGTCGGCTGCGTTGCGGATGCGGTCGAGATAGGTGGCGCGGCTGTCTGCCGAGCGTTTCGCGATGCGGTCGGTGATTTCGGCAATGCGTGGCGTGACGGGCATGAGGCTTCTCCCGGTTCGACTTGCGGCCAGTCTAGGCGATGGCGGTGCAATATCACTCTTTGTTAGCGCTAACAACAGTGAATCCCTGCCATGCGCAGGATGCATGGCGGGATTCCGGAAACATGGCTGGCTGGCCGGACGGCGACGGCATAGGTCTCGGCCAACGCAAACAGTAGGTCATCATGACCGCGAAAGTGTAATGCCGGCAAGTCGGGCCGCGCCGCTCGGAGGCCCGCCTGTCTCACTGAAGTCCGATTGCGTCTGGTCACTGGGCTGCCGCTCTTCCCCCCGCGCGACGATCCGATTAGACCGGTGAAAACCCGAACCAACGGATCCGCTCCATGCCTGACAGTCGCCCCGTCGTCCGCCTGCGTCCCAAGGCCGAAGCCCGCGCGATCCGCCACGGCTTTCCCTGGGTCTATGCAGATGAGTTGGTGACCGACCGGCGCACGCAAGGACTGACCCCCGGCACCATCGCGGTGCTGGAGGACGCCGAGCGGCAACCCCTGGGTCTCGTCACCGTCAACCCGAAATCCAAGATCATCGCCCGTGTGCTCGACCGCGACCCAAACGTGGTGATCGACCGCGGCTGGATTGCCACGCGGCTTGAGCGGGCGCTGGCGCTGCGCGAACGGCTTTTCGGTGAACCCTTCTACCGGCTGATCCATGCAGAGGCCGACGGCCTGCCCGGCGTCATCATCGACCGGTTCGGCGATGCGGCCGTGATCCAGCCGAACGCTGCCTGGGCCGAGGTGATGATCGCCGATCTGGCCGCCGCATTGCATGACGTCACCGGCGTGGCCACGATCGTCAAGAACGGCACCGGACGGGCGCGGGGCCTTGAAGGATTGGCGGAGGAAACCACCGTCCTGACAGGTGCGGTGGACGGGCCGGTCAGGGTGTGGATGAACGGCGCAACCTACCTGGCCGACATCATGGGCGGCCAGAAGACCGGGCTTTTCTTCGATCAGCGCCCGAACCACGCTTTCGCCGCAAGACTCGCCAAGGGCGCGCGAGTGCTCGACGTCTTTTCCCATGTCGGCGGCTTTGCCTTGGCCGCACTCGCGGGCAATGCAGAAAGGGCGCTCGCCGTCGATGCATCTGCGGCGGCGCTGGAGCTTGCGGCGGGCGGGGCGGAGGCGTCGGGCATGGCCGATCGGTTTTCGACCCGCAAAGGCGACGCCTTCGCGGTGATGGAGGCCCTTGCAACGGAAGGCGCTACCTTTGATCTGATCGTCTGCGATCCACCAGCCTTCGCGCCGGCGAAACAGGCGCTTGAGGCAGGGCTGCGCGCCTATGAGCGTGTCGCGAAGCTGGCCGCCCCGCTGGTTGCGCCGGGCGGCTATCTCGTCCTCTGCTCCTGCTCCCATGCTGTGGACCTGAACCGGTTCCGCAACGCTTCGGCGCGCGGGATCGGGCGCGCGGGGCGTCGTGGGCAGCTTCTGCACACCGGATTTGCCGGGCCGGATCACCCGCAACTGCCGCAACTGGCCGAGTCGGGTTATCTGAAAGCGCTGTTCTTCCGGTTGGACGGATGAAGGCGCTTCTCGACGCCTGCGTGCTTTATCCCACGGTCCTGCGCGAAGTCCTGATCGGCGTTGCCAAAGCAGGGCTTTACACGCCGCTCTGGTCGGACCGCATCCTCGAGGAATGGGCGCGCGCCACCGTCAAGCTCGGTCCCGGCGCAGAGGATGTGGCGCGGGGCGAGATCGCGGCGCTGCGGCTCGCATTTCCGACGGCAGCCGTGCCGCGACGCGAAGCGCTTGAAAACCGGCTCTGGCTGCCCGATCCGGCCGACACGCATGTTCTCGCGGCAGCGATCGCTGGCCATGCCGACCTGATCGTGACGTTCAACGCGACCGATTTTCCGAAGCGCCTGCTGGCCGAGGAGGGGTTGCGGCGCGAAGACCCTGATGCATTCCTGCTCGGCCTCTGGCGCGACAACCCGCAAGCGGTGGCCGATGTCGCCGAAGCGGTCCGGTCCGAGGCTTCGCGCCTGTCGGGTGAAACGCAGTTGCTGCGCCCGCTTCTCAAGCGCGCCCGTCTGCCCCGTCTGGCGAAAGCGCTTACTGTCTGAGCGCCTGCGGCGGTCAACCGCCGGCACCCCATTTCGCCTCATTCCGTTCGATCGCGGCGATCCGTTCGGCGGTTTTCGGATGGCTCATCAGCCAGGCCGGGGCGCCTCCGGCCATTCCGGTCAGCCCTTCGAGCTTGGCAAAGAGCGATTTTTGCGGCGCGGTTCCGATCCCCGCCTTGATGAGCAGGGCCGAGGCCCATTCGTCGGCTTCGTATTCGTCCTGCCGGCTGAGCCGCGCGGCCAGCAGCGAGGTGAGAACCCCCGCCAGATAGACCCCGATCCCGGGCAGGAACCTGCCCAGCACGGTTGCCAGGACCACGCGGATCGCGTTCTGGCCGGTGAAGTCGATCATCCGCCTGCGGGAATGGCCAAGCGCGACATGGCCAAGTTCATGCGCGATGACGCTGCCCATCTCGTCGGCGGAGACCTCGCCCTCCTGGAACCGCTTGTAGAAGCCACGCGTGAGGAAGATGCGCCCATCGGGTGCGGCAAGCCCGTTCACCGGCTCGACGTCGTAGATATGGACCGGGACCTGTTCGACCCCGACCGCCCGCGCCAACTGGCCGGTCACCTTCAGCAATCGCGGGTCACTGAGGGGTTGGGACCGCGCGTCAAGTTCCCTTGCCGTGCGCCACGCCGAGAAGCGCCACATGACGAGGGCATAGAGAATCACCAGAAGAATGGGCGTGAGCTTCAGCATCTTTCGTATATGGGGTGTCCGGCCTGCGAAGAAAATGCCCCGTCGCCAGAGCGGAAGGACGTTGGTCGGAATCGTGAATCGCCCAGGCCCGTTCCGCTTCAGGACCGGGCGTGACGCAGTTGCGCGCCCAACCAAAAGCCGAGCCCGATCATTGCGGCCAGACCTCCGACAAGGCCCAGGCCGGAGGACAACAGATCGCCCGCCGCTTCGAGATTTCCCGCAAATGCGTGCCCCATGCCGGTATAGAGCCCGACCCAGACCAGCTCGCCAGCAACGCCCCAAAAAGAGAAATGCACCCAGGTCAGCCCGCCTGCGCCCGCAGCGAAGTTCGCCCAGGGCCCGACCGGACTGAACAGCCAGCGGGTCAGAAAGATCGCCAGGTCGCCGCGCCGCGCAAGCAGGGCGCGCGCGCGATCGAGCGCCCGGGCGCGGTTTGGCGCTGTGGACAGGCGCGCGATCAAGGCCGGCCCGCCAAGCCGTCCGAGGCCGAAGCCGGCCTGGTCGCCTAGGACCGCGCCGGTCAGCGCCGCCGCCACGGTCGAAGGCAGCGCCAGATCTCCCGCTGCTGCGAAGCCGCCGGCTGCGAGCATCATCATCGAGGAGGGGACCGGAACGGCGAGGCAGGACAGGAACGTGGTCGCCGCAAGCAGCCAGAGTCCGTATTCGGGCACGAGCGAAAGGAACCAGTCCGTCATTTCCTGGCTGGTTCCTGCCTGAGTCGCGTCAGCGCGGCCTCAATGTCGGCAATGACCTCCGCGAGCGGCTGGCCGCGCGCCCGGGCGATGTCGGCAAGGGTCTGGGCCTTGCCCGGCGCGGGCGCCAGACCAAGTTCGCGTCCAAGGTCGTCGCGCGGCACGTGCCAGCTTCGGGCGATGTAGCCCGGTGTCATCCAGCCCGCAGGGCGCTGGTCGCGATGGGCGGGGTCGGACCAGTAAACCGTGAAGACGATAAGGCGGCCCGCGAAGAAGAGCGAAACGGTGGCGGCGGCGAGAAACGCCAAGAATGCGATCCGGTGGTCGCGCCACAGGTGGGCGAGGGCCCTCACGTCAGCGCCTTCATCGCCCGCCCGATGCCATCGAGCGTCAGGGGATACATGCGGTCCTCGAATATCTGCCGGATCATGCCGACGGACTGGGTGTATTGCCAATGCCGGTCGGACAGGGGGTTGAGCCACACATTGGCGGGCCATTGTTCGATGGCGCGGGTCAGCCAGACCTGTCCGGCCTCGGCGTTCCAGTGCTCGTTGGCGCCGCCGGGATGGGCGATCTCGTAGGGCGACATGGAGGCGTCGCCGACGAAGATGCACTTGTAGTCGCCGCCATAGGTCCGAAGCACCTCCGATGTCGGGATCTGCGCGTCCCATCGGCGGCGGTTGTCGCGCCAGACGCCTTCGTAGAGGCAGTTGTGGAAGTAGTAGTATTCGAGGTGCTTGAACTCGCTCCGGGCGGCGCTGAACAACTCCTCCACCACGCGGATATGCGGATCCATGGAGCCGCCGACATCGAGGAACAGAAGCACCTTCACCGCATTGTGCCGCTCGGGCCGGGTCTGCACGTCGAGATAGCCATGCTCTGCCGTCGCGCGGACCGTGCCGGGCAGGTCAAGTTCTTCCGCAGCCCCCTCGCGTGCCCATCGGCGCAGGCGTTTCAGCGCGACCTTGATGTTGCGGGTGCCAAGCTCGACCTGATCGTCCAGATTCTTGAATTCCCGCCTGTCCCAGACCTTCACCGCGCGCTGGTGGCGGCTTTCCTTCTGCCCGATCCGTACGCCTTCGGGATTGTAGCCATAGGCGCCGAAGGGCGATGTGCCGGCGGTGCCGATCCATTTCGATCCGCCCTGATGCCGGCCCTTCTGCTCCTCGAGCCGCTTCTTCAGCGTCTCCATGAGCTTGTCGAAGCCGCCCAAAGCCTCGACCTGCGCCTTCTCCTCCTCGCTCAGCGTGCGCTCGAGCATCTTTTCGAGCCATTCTTGCGGCAGGTCGATGGCCCGAAGCACCTGATCCGTGCTGATCGTCTCCAGCCCCTTGAAGCATTCCGCGAAGGCGCGGTCGAAACGGTCGAGATGGCGTTCGTCCTTCACCATCGCGGTGCGGGCGAGGTAGTAGAAGCCTTCGACGTCGTAGGTGGCCATGCCCGCCGCCATCCCTTCGAGAAAGCCGAGATATTCGCGCAGACTGACCGGGATGCCTGTCTTGCGGAGCGTCTCGAAGAAGCGAAGGAACATTGGCTCAGGTCATGCGCTGGTAGAGGATCGTCGCAAAAAGCCCTATGATTGCGAAGAAAATCGCGTGAACGGCAGCGTATTGCAGCTTGTCGAAGCGATTGCCGTTGCGGCGTGAGGCGCGCAGCCAGCCAGTCAGCGCACCAAGAATGATTGCGGCGAAGAAGATCATGTGCGGCCCTGTCTTTGCGCCGGGCTGAGCGCGGCGATGCCCTTGAGCCTCGCCCGAACCTCGGCGTCGGAGCCGAAGCCATAACGCGCCCAGCCGAGGCTGTCGAGGCGGACCTGCCGCGCCTCGGATGCGCGGCCGACAAGGTCGAGCGCCTCGGCCCGGATCATCAGGAGCGTCGACAGGAGCGCCGCATTCTCGGCCGCGGCCGCATGCGGCAATGCCCGGCTTGTCAGCTGAAGCGCGTCCTCGGCCTGTCCTGCCGTCAGGGCGTAGGCGGCAAGCTGCATGTCGGCATGCGCACTTTGCAGCGAAAGCCTTGGGTCGGCGTGATAGATCTGCGCGGCCCGCGCGAACGCGGCCACCGCGTCCTCGGGATCCGAACCGAGCGAAAGCCGCCCCAGCGCCAGCCAGGCGAACCCGGTCCGCGTGTCGTTCCAGCCCCGCGCCTCGGCGATGTCGATGGCGCGCCGAATCGCCGCACGCCGACGCGGCCCCGCCGATCCGGGGCCGAGCGCCGTCTCGATCGCTTCGACGTAGGCGCGGGGCGTCGGCTCGGCGACGGCCCCGCCGATGCCTTCGCCGCGCGGGTTGAGGCGGGCGAGTATGCCCGGCAAATAACTCGCCACGGCCTGCGCGGTCAGGCCGCTTTGCAGTTCCGGCGCGTAGTAGGCGCGCAGGATCAGCATGTCGAAACCGGTCAGGACCGTGTGGATGTTGTCGTCGTTGAAGACCGAATCCGGCAGCTCGTAAAGATCGTTCAGCGGGCCGAGCGCCTGGGCGAGTTCTTCATGCAGGCAATCGCGGATCTCCTGCGGCGGCATGTCGTTGGGAATGAAGATCGTGGCGCGGGTGCGTGTCTGAAGGGTCGACCAGTCGAGCGCGTCGCGCCGGACGCGGCGGTATTCCTCCCACGATCCGACGCGGGGGGCGACGAAGCAGGCCGCCTTGGGCACGAAGCGCTGCATGGTCTGGCGCGGCAGGAACTCGATCGTGATGGCGGCGTCGTCGCCGGTAACGGTTGCGATGTTCAACCCGGCTTCCGAGCGCAGCCGCGCGAGCAACCGCCCGAGGTCGGCGCTTACCGTTGGCGGAACCGCCCCGCTCACCCTGATCGTCAACGGTCCTTCGAAACGGGTGAACACGTCCAACGTTCGCCCGCTTTCCAGCCTGAAGGCGAGGTCCATGAAATTCGACGCGATTTCGCGGTTTGAGCGCTGCGGCGGGGTCACTTCGGCTGTCGTGAAGCTGCGCAGCGGCGGCAGGTCGGGCAGTTGCGCACGCGCGACCTCTTCCCCCGGCGGGGTCGCGCAGGCGGCCAGGACGATCGCCACTGCCAGGAAACGGATCAAAGGGAAAAGCACTGCGGGTCAGGGCCTCTGGTATTCGATGAACGGAGTCTTGACCGCGATCCTGTCATAGAGACGCCGCGCCGTCGCGTTGAATTCCTGCGTCAGCCAGTAGACGCTGCCGGCGCCGCGCGCATCGGCGGCGGCATAGACCGCTTCGATGAGTTTGCGACCGACGCCCTGGCCGCGGACGGCCGGATCGGCATAGAGATCCTGAAGATAGCAGGTATCGGCAATGTCCCATCCGGTTCGGTGAAAGAGGTAATGCGCCAGCCCGACCGGCTTTCCGCCGATGGTGGCGAGCAGTCCGCGAAATTCGCCGGCTGCGCCCGAGAGCATTCGCGCGAAGGTGGAAGCATAGATCCCTTCGGCAAGCTCGGTCTCGTAGAAATCGAGATATGCACGCCACAGACGGCGCCAGTCTGCCTCGTCCGCTGCCGTGAGCGGACGCACCTCGATCCGATCGGTCGTCGCCATGACGCTCTCCTTGCCCTGCCCGGCTGGCTCTTGGAGGCTAGCGGGTTTACCGAAGGCTGGCCAGCGGGCCATCGCTCGGGCGTTCGGTTTCGGCATCAGCCCCGGTTTCGTGCAAGGAACGCCAGCCGCTCGAAAAGATGCACGTCCTGCTCGTTCTTCAGAAGCGCACCGTGAAGCTTCGGCAGAAGGCTGTGCGCCTCGCGCTTGAGGTCTTCCGGGGTCAGATCCTCGGCGAGAATCAGTTTCAGCCAATCGAGCACCTCGGATGTCGACGGCTTCTTCTTCAGCCCAGGCGTTTCCCGGATCTCATAGAACTGCGTCAGCGCGGTTGCCAGCAGGCTTTCCTTGATGCCGGGGAAATGCACGTCGACGATGCGCTTCAGGGTCTCCGCCTCGGGGAAGCGGATGTAATGGAAGAAACAGCGGCGCAGGAAGGCGTCCGGCAGTTCCTTTTCGTTGTTGGAGGTGATGATGATGACGGGCCGGTGCCGTGCCTGGATCGTCTCGCCGGTCTCGTAGACGTGGAACTCCATCCGGTCGAGTTCCTGCAGTAGGTCATTCGGAAACTCGATATCGGCCTTGTCGATCTCGTCGATCAGCAGCACGACCTTGGTATCGGCCTCGAACGCCTGCCAGAGCTTGCCCTTGCGGATATAGTTGCGAACCTCATGCACACGCTCGTCGCCAAGCTGGCTGTCGCGAAGGCGGCTCACGGCATCGTATTCATAAAGTCCCTGTGCCGCCTTGGTCGTTGACTTGACGTGCCATTCCACCATCGGCAGCCCAAGCGCCGCCGCGACCTGCCGCGCAAGTTCGGTCTTGCCGGTCCCCGGTTCGCCCTTGACCAGAAGCGGCCGCTCCAGCGTCACCGATGCGTTGACCGCCACTGTCAGATCGTCGGTCGCCACGTAGTTGTCGGTGCCCGTGAACTTCATGCGATCCTCATGTTTTCGGCCACTTTGCGCCGCGCAGTCATAACGGGGCCATCAAATTGCCGCAAGGCGCGCCTAGACCTAGTGACAACCTGTGTAGCATCCGCTATTGGAGCCGCGAGGAGAGCCGGATGAATTTGATTGCAATGTATTCTCAGTCCGGACGCAGGAAGGGAGCAGAGATGAAGCCAGAGGTCTTTCTTCCCGACGACTATCGTCCGGCTGAAGATGAACCATTCATGAGCGAACGCCAGCTCGAATATTTCCGTCGCAAGCTGACGGTCTGGAAGGAAGAGCTTCTCGAACAGTCCGCCGAAACGCTCGAAGGTTTGCAGGACAGCGCCCGCAACGTCCCCGACATCGCCGATCGGGCCAGCGAAGAAACCGACCGGGCGCTGGAACTGCGCACCCGGGACCGGCAGCGCAAGCTCGTCAGCAAGATCGACGCGGCCCTGCGCCGAATCGAGAGTGGCGAATACGGTTACTGCGAGATGACCGGAGAACAGATTTCCCTCAAGCGACTCGATGCGCGCCCGATCGCGACGATGACGCTTGAAGCGCAGGAAAAGCACGAACGCCGCGAACGCGTGCATCGCGACGACTGATGCCCGGCGCAGGCTAGGGAATACCGGCACCGGGGTCGCAAGGCTCCGGTGTTGTCTTTGGGGGCAGGGGCATGCTGAAGAAACGCAACATCACCGTTCTGGGGGCCGGTGTCGCCGGTCTGGCGGTGGCGCGCGCGCTGGCGCTGCGGGGCGCCCAGGTGACCGTTCTGGAACAGGCACCCGAGATTCGCGAAGTTGGCGCAGGATTGCAGATTTCGCCCAACGGCGCGCGAGTCCTTCAAGCACTCGGGCTGGGCGATGCCTTTGCGGCTGCCGGCCTTTCCGCCGAGGCGGTGGAGCTGATCGACGGCGAGACGGGCGGTCGCGTCGTGCGGCTCGATATGAGCCGAAGTGGCATGGCAGGCGGGTTCCGGTTCGTGCACCGCGCCGATCTGATCAACCTGCTTGCCGACGGCGCACGCGCCGCTGGCGTCGAAATCCGGCTCTTGCAGCGGATCGAGCGGGTGGACCTTGGCGGTCATCCGCCGCGGCTGACCACGGCGCCTGGCGCTGAAATCGAAACTGAGCTGCTGATTGGCGCCGATGGGCTCCACTCAAAGGTCCGCGAGGCGCTCAATGGAACGGTTGCGCCGTTCTTTACCCACCAGGTCGCCTGGCGCGCGACACTTCCGGCCGAGCCGGGGGCCGCGCCGGTCGCGCGGGTCTATATGGGTCCGGGGCGCCATCTTGTGACCTACCCGCTTCGCGATGGCCGCCTGCGCAACATCGTCGCGGTCGAGGAGCGGCGGGACTGGGTCGAGGAAAGCTGGTCGCTGAACGACGACCCGCTGGCCATGCGCATCGCCTTCGAGGAGTTCGTGCCCGAGGTCAGGCGCTGGCTGGACCGGATCGAGCGACCAAACCTCTGGGGTCTCTTCCGGCATCCGGTCGCAGAGCACTGGCACGGGCGGGGTGCCGCCATCCTCGGCGACGCGGCCCATCCGACACTGCCGTTTCTGGCCCAGGGCGCCAACATGGCGCTTGAGGACGCCTGGGTGTTGGCGGCCCGGTTGGACGCGCACAAGGCCGAGGACGCGCTGGCGAGCTATCAGAGCATGCGCAAGGATCGCGCGCGCAAGATTGTCGAGGCGGCGAACGCGAATGCGCGGAACTACCATCTGACCGGGCTGCGCCGCGATCTGTCGCATTTCGGGCTGAAGGCGCTTTCGCGCTTTGCGCCGGGCGTTCTGCTCGGCCGGTTCGACTGGATCTACGGGCACGATGTGACCGCATCGCAGTGATCTTCGTCAGGCATCCAGATCCACCCAGACCGGCACATGGTCCGACGGCTTTTCGCCGTCCCGTGCGGCCTTGTCGATGCCGGCGTCTTCCAGAAGATCCGCGGCCTGCGGGCTGAGCAGGAGATGGTCGATGCGGATGCCGTTGTTCTTCTGCCAAGCGCCTGCCTGATAGTCCCAAAACGAATAGAAACCGGGCCGGCTTTCGCGGGCGCGGAAGGCTTCGGTAAAGCCGAGGTTCAGGATGCGGCGGAAGGCCGCGCGGCTTTCGGGCAGGAACAGCGCGTCGTGACGCCACTGATCGGGGTGGGCTGCATCCTCGGCTTGCGGGATGATGTTGTAATCCCCGCCCATGACGACCGGAACTTCCTCGTCCAGAAGCTCGGCCGACCGAGTTTTCATTCGCTCGATCCAATCCAGCTTGTAGTCATATTTCGGCCCGGGCGCCGGGTTGCCGTTGGGCAGGTAGAGCCCGCAGAGCCGGATCGCGGTCTTGCCGACCACCGTCGCCTCGATCCACCGCGCCTGTTCGTCACTCTCGTCGCCCGGAAGGCCGCGCTCCACATCCTCAAGCGGGAGCTTGGACAGGATCGCCACACCATTGAAGCTCTTTTGTCCGTGGGTTTCGACGAAATAGCCACGGTCCTCGAACATCTCGCGGGGGAAAGCGTCGTCCACCGACTTGATCTCCTGCAGGAGCACCACATCCGGCGTCGCCTGATCGAGCCAGGTCGGCAGGGCTTCGGCGCGGGCCTTGATCCCGTTGATGTTGAATGTCGCGATCTTCATGGCGCCTCCGCTGCTCGCGGTCACACTATCACCATGCGGGGCGGTCGCGGCAAGAGACGGGACAGGGCGGAGCTGCCGAATCGGCCCGCGTGATGCGGTCGGGGTCAGCTGGTTTCCGAAGGCCGCCGCGGTGGTCGGCGCGCCTCCGGACCCCCGATCGGGGTTTTGGCGCTCGCACGGCACCACTGCGGAAATCGTGCGTTAAACAGCGACTTACTGGACAGAAGTGATGTTCTTGCCGCTTTGTGCACGCTAGGGAAATAATCGTCTTCTCGAATGCTACTTATGCGTGTATTTGTTTCTTATCATTTCAACTTGGAGGAAACATGACTGCTATCCTGAAACTCGAAACTCTTCCCTTGGCCGAGGCAGCTGCAGCAGATGCCGGGGCAAATCTTCACTCCGGATGGGGCGTCGACATGTGCCTGTCGCACGCCACCGAGACGCCTTCGACCGACTGCCTGACCGGCGCCGGCGTCGAGATGTTCCTGTCGCATGCGGTTGAAGCGCCCGCGACTGAATGCCTGACCGGTGGCGGCGTCGAGATGTTCCTTTCTCATGCGACCGAAACTCCGGCAACCGAATGCCTGACGGGCGCAGGGGTCGAAATGGTCCTGTCGCACGCCACAGAAGTATCGGTAAGCGAATGCCAGACTGGTGCGGGTCTGCATCTCTTCCTGTCGCACGCGTGAATGACCCTCTGGCCGCGCGTCTGGGCGCGCGGCCAGTCCCGGCCCATGACGCAACTGGGGAAGAGCCAACATGCCGACCGTCGTCAGACTGCCCGTTCGCTCTCAGGCGCAGACCGTATCCGAGCGGCAAGCGGCGCTGACCGCCTGCTTCGCGCTTCATCGGCGCGCCGATGGTGACGTGTTCTGGCTCAAGGAAAACGCCGAGCTTCTCAACGTGCTTGAGACGACGGGCGCAGCGCTTGACCACGATGCGCTCGCCGCCTATCGACCGTTCTATGACCAGATCGAGAAGCGGCTCGAATTCTTTCCGCAGTATTACCGCTTCCTTCTGTCGCTATGCCTCGATCTTGAAGACCTCGGGATGGAGGGTGGGAAGGGTGAGGCGCTGGTCAACTGGATCGCCTCGGAGGGTATGGCCGAAGCCGAGTTGTCGGACCTTCAACGCTCCGAAGCGCGGCGTCTGATGATGCGGCGCGGACGTGATCCGTTGCCCGCCGATCTTGGCCTCGACGACCGGATGCGGACGTTCGCGGCCCGTTCGGCGACCTTCGCGATGCCCAACCGCAAGGCGGCATACGAGCTGACCCATATCGTCTTCTACCTCTCCGAATACGGTCGCCGCGATCCCGCGCTGGCCGAAGGGACCGAAGACAGCCTCGACTTCGCCGGCACTCTGGCGTTTCTCGAACAGGATGCCGACCTGCTTGCCGAGGTCTGCATCGCGATGCGCTTTGCCGGGCTCACGCCACCGGAAATCTGGGAGGACTGGCTGACCCGTGAGACTTTCCGTTTCACCGTTGAGACTGGTCGAAGCAGCGCGGCCGCCGACAACTACCACGAATTCCTCATCTGCAACTGGCTGATGGCGGTCGCCGGACGCGACGCGTTCGCCAAGCGCTTCGCGTCCGGCCGGATGCGTTTTTTGCGCGGCAGGGAGCGTTCGGGCGTGTTGCGTGAACTCTCGGAGCAGATGTTCGGCCTCGATCAGCGCCGAAGCGGGGATTGGCGCCGCATGCGGCCGGTCGTTGAAGCACGACTGGCCGACACTTCACGCGCGCTCCTGGCTCAGGCCGAAGCCGCCAGCCGATCGTTCGAACACTTCTTCGCCCGCTTTGCGCGGGTCGGATTGCGGGAGGCGAGGCCATGAGGAACGCGGCCCTTGCGGGATACCTGCTTGTCCTCGTCTACACCGTCGCGATCACCTGCGGCGACGCGGTGGTCAAGTCGCTGTCCACGTCCTATGCCGCACCGCAGGTCTTCGTCATCTCGGGCGCCGTCGTGACGGCTCTTTGCCTTCTGTTCAATTTCGTTGGCGAAGGGACGGCGGGGGGACTCGGCACGACCTGCCCCCGGGCGATGGCGCTCAGGTCGCTGCTCACGGTGTTCGCCTCGCTGGGCTACTTCTTTGCGTTCCGGCTCCTGCCCTTCGCCGAGGTGTTCCTGTTCTTCGGGATCACGCCGGTTCTGGCGGCCCTGATGTCGGCGACTATCCTGCATGAACGGCCGGGCGCAACAGCGTCGGTGGCCTTGTTCGCGGGCTTTGGCGGCATTCTGTTTCTTTTTCCGACCGGGATTTCCTCGGTTTCACTCGGCCATGTCGCGGCGCTGGTCGCGTCGGTGACCGGCGCGCTTTCAATCGTCCTTTCGCGCTACATCGCGCGGCACGAGACAAACGCGCTGGCGCAGGTCTTCTACCCAAATCTCGCCATCCTGATCGTGATGGGGCTGGCGCTGCCCGCTTCATGGGCGCCGATGGCGTTCGGCGATGCCCTTTGGGTGGTCGTCTACGGGGCGCTTTTGTTCTTCGGGCGCTGGCTTCTGGTCGCGGCGCTGCGCCTGCTTCCCGCCTACGCTGTGACCTCGGTCATCAAGATCCAGTTCGTGTGGATGGTCGTGATCGGCGCGGTATTCTTCGGGGAGTGGCCGACACTCAACGTCTATGTCGGCGCGGCGATTGTCGTCGGGTCAGGGCTGCTCCTGGTGTTCGGCGAGAAGCTGCCGAAGCCGCTCGCGCCGGTTCGGCACCGTCCGGTGACGACCTGAACCACGCCGGAAGTCAGAGCGAAAACGACGTGCCGCAGCCGCACGAACTGGTGGCGTTCGGGTTCTCGACGACGAACCGCGCGCCGATCAGTTCATCGGCGTAGTCGATGACGGCGTTCTGCAGGAAGGGCAGGGATACCGCATCGACCAGCACCTTCTGCCCGTCGCCTTCCAGCACCAGATCGTCGGGAGCGGGATCGTCGAGCCTTATGTCATACTGAAACCCCGAACAGCCGCCGCCTTCGACCGCAACACGCAGGGCCTTGGTTTCACCGGCGTCGGCGTTGATCTCGGCCAGCCGCGCGAAGGCGCGGGGCGTCACTTTGGGCGGCAGGGTCAGGTTCATGACGGTTTACCGTGTCAATCCGGATGCGTTCTACATATATGTGCGATGGAAAGACGCCACAAGAACAGGCCTTCATGACCCTTGCGCCTTACGCCTGCAACCCGGACGAAAGCCGCGGCAGGCTGCACCCCGAGACGATGTCGACCTTCCGCTCGCCGTTTCAGCGCGACAGGGACCGGATCATCCATTCCTCGGCCTTCCGGCGCCTCAAGCACAAGACGCAAGTCTTCGTCGAACATGAAGGCGACTATTACCGCACCCGCCTGACCCATACGATCGAGGTTGCGCAGGTGGCGCGCACCATCGCCGGGACGCTCGGCCTCAACGTCGAACTGGCCGAGGCGGTGGCGCTTGCCCACGACCTCGGCCACCCGCCGTTCGGCCATACCGGCGAGGACGCGCTTTCCGACCTCATGGCGCCCTATGGCGGCTTCGACCACAATGCGCAGGCGATCCGCATCGTCACCCGGCTGGAACGCCACTATGCCGATTTCGACGGGCTGAACCTGACATGGGAAACGCTCGAAGGCATCGCCAAGCACAACGGCCCGGTCATCGGCCCGCATGCCTCCGGCTCGCATTCGGTGGGCGACCCGTCGCGGATGCCCTATGCCCTGGCCGAGTTCAACGCCGTATATGATCTGGAGCTTCACACCCACGCCTCGGCCGAGGCGCAGGTTGCCGCCGTCGCCGATGACGTCGCCTACAATCACCACGACCTGCATGACGGGCTCAGGGCGGAACTGTTCACCGAAGCCGATCTGATGGAACTGCCAGTCACAGGGCCCGCGTTCGAAGAAGTCGACCGGCTCTATCCCGGCCTGGACCCGTCGCGCCGCCGGCATGAGGCGTTGCGCCGGGTCTTCGGCGTGATGGTCGAGGATGTGATAGCTGTGGCGCAGAACCGCCTGCAGGCGAGCCAGCCGCAATCCTGCCAGGACATCCGCGGCATGGATGGGCCGATCATCCGGTTCTCCAAGCCGCTCTATCAGAATCTCAAGGCGATCAAGGCGTTCCTCTTTGCCCGCATGTACCGCGCGCCCTCGGTCGTGACTGAAAGACAGCGCGTCACCGCCATGATCAATGACCTGTTCCCGCTCTTCCTGGATAATCCGGCCCTTCTGCCCGATGAGTGGCGCGCTGACGTGGCGGAGGCGCGCGACAAGACCGGACTGGCGCGTGTCGTGCTCGACTATGTCGCCGGAATGACCGACCGTTTCGCGATACAGGAACATGAGCGCCTGTTCGGCAAATAGCCCGAACTCAGTCCCCAGTCAGTTTCTCCTCTCCGTCGCTTCGGACGCGGCCGAGGATATAACCCGAGATTGTCCCTATCAGGCCATAGACCGCCGAGCGGTCGGAGAGAACGGAATCCGGGATGAATGCGATCATCACGATCATTGGCAGGACAAGACAGATCGTCAGCATCCGGATGTTGTTCTCTGCGATGATGACGTTGTGTCGGATGATGACATAGCTCACCAACGCCAGCGCGCCGGCCGCAAGGCCGATGACCCCGAAAAGGGCGATGGTCTGATGAGTGGTGTCCGAGACGGGCATGTCGGCCTCCTGCATTATCTGGCGGCTGTGCGCGGGCCCGAGCATAGCACGGGACCGGCGGCGGAAAAAAAGCTCAATCTTGCATTCCCGCGGCCGACCCTGCCAGATGGCACTCAGCAAAAAGCAGGAGGACAGAGGATGGCGGAGAAAAGCAAGGACAAGGTCGCCCTTGTGACCGCAGGCGGCAGCGGCATGGGCGCCGCCGCGGCGCGACGGCTGGCAGAGGACGGCTATCGGGTCGGTATTCTTTCCTCATCGGGCAAGGGCGAGGCGCTTGGGAAAGAGCTTGGCGGCTTTGGCGTCACCGGATCGAACCAGTCGAACGACGACCTGAAGCGACTCGTCGATGGCGCGGTCGAGCGGTGGGGGCGGATCGACGTTCTGGTCAACAGCGCCGGTCACGGCCCGCGCGCGCCCATTCTCGACCTTTCCGACGAGGACTGGCACAAGGGGATGGAGGTCTATTTTCTCAACGTGGTGCGCCCGGCCCGACTTGTCACACCGATCATGCAGAAGCAGAAGGCGGGTGCGATCATCAACATTTCGACCTTTGCCGCGTTCGAGCCTGATCCGGTCTTCCCGACCTCGGGGGTGTTCCGCGCTGGGCTTGCCGCCTTCACCAAGCTTTTTGCCGATCGATACGCGGCCGAAAACATCCGGATGAACAACATCCTGCCGGGCTTCATCGACAGCCTGCCCGAGAAAGAGGAGTTTCGCGCACGCGTCCCGATGGGCCGCTACGGGCGCGAAAGCGAAATTGCTGCGACCGTGGCCTTCCTCGCCTCGGATGGTGCGGGCTATATCACCGGCCAGAACCTCCGCGTCGATGGCGGCATCACCCGATCGGTCTGAACGAAATTGGCGCTTGAACACGCAGCGGAAGCGATGAGTCCGACCATGGCCTTCGCGCTTGTCGGCGCGCTGGGTGTCGGCAGCCAGTGGATCGCGTGGCGGCTGCACTTGCCCGCGATCGTCCTGATGTTGGCGGCAGGGATCCTGATCGGCCCGGTCTTGGGCGTGCTCGACCCGGCCCGCGATATCGGCCCGATCACTGCGCCGCTGATCTCGCTGGCCGTCGCGGTGATCCTGTTCGAAGGCGGGCTGACGCTTGATCTGCACAAGCTTGGCGATGCGCGGCGCGGGGTCGCGCGGCTGGTCCTGATCGGCGCGCCGCTCGGCTGGCTCCTGTCGTCGCTCGCGTTGCGCTACGGCGCGGGCCTGGGATGGGAAGCGGCGTCGGTTTTCGGCGGGATCATGGTCGTGACCGGACCGACCGTCATTGCGCCGCTCTTGCGCCAGGCGCGGCTCGCGCGACGGCCTGCGCAGCTATTGCAATGGGAAGCGATCGTCAATGACCCGATCGGCGCGATGGCCGCCGTGCTCGCCTTTCAGGTCGTCCTTGTGCTTCAGACCGGGCTGACCGCACCAGGGGCGCTTGCCGGGCTGGCGTTCGGGATTGTCTTTGCCTCGGCAATCGGATTTGCCGCCGGCTACGCGGTGGCGCGCAGCTTCTGGCGGGGCGGGGTGCCGGAATACATGAAGGTTCCGGTCCTCTTCGTCGTGCTTCTGGTGGCTTATGCGATCTCGGACTGGATGCTGCATGAAAGCGGCCTTCTGGCGGTCACCGTCATGGGGCTTGTCATCGCCAATGCCGACCTGCCGAGCTACGAGGAACTGCGCCGCTTCAAGGAACACGCGACGATCCTTCTGGTCTCCGGCGTGTTCATCCTGCTCGCCGCCTCGTTCGACTTCGAGGCGCTGAGCCAGCTCACGTGGCGGGCCGCGTTCTTTGTGCTGGCGGTGGTTCTGATCGCGCGCCCCCTCACCGTACTCGTTTCGCTTCTCGGGACGGGCCTGCCGTGGAACGAGCGCATCCTGATCGCCTTCACCGGCCCGCGCGGCGTGGTGCTCGTTGCTGTGGCGGGCCTTTTTGGCGAAAGGCTCGCCTCCGCCGGGATTGCGGACGGGGCGCTGATCGGGCCGTTGGCCTTCGTCCTTGTCCTTTTCACGGTCGTCCTGCACGGCTTTTCGCTCGCCCCGCTTGCCAGGAGGCTCGGGCTGGCGGGCGCGGATGTGCCCGGCGTGCTTCTGGTCGGCGGGTCCCGCTTCACGACCGGGCTGGCCGAAGTGCTGAAGAAGGCCGAGGTGCCGGTTCTCGTCACTGATCCGAACCATGCCCACCTGATCCGCGCCCGCGCTGCCGGGATCAAGACGTTCTACGGCGACATCCTGTCGGAGGCGGCCGAGCATCAGGTCGAGCTTCTGAGCTACCGGACGCTTGTCGCGGCCACTGACAACGACGCCTACAACACGCTCGTCGCAACCGACTTCGCGCCGGAATTCGGGCGCGAAAGCTGTTGGCAGATCGCGCGCGCCAAAGCCGAGAAGTCACGCCATGCGCTGCCGACGCAGCTTGGCGGGCGCCCCTTCGGCGCGGGTCGCGGCTTTGATGAGTTCGAGCGCCTCATGGCCGACGGCTGGACTTTCCGGCTGACCCGGTTGAGCGAGGAGTTCGCGCAAGACCAATGGCGCGAAAGGCGGCCCGATGCGCTTGTCGTTGCGCGGCTTTCGGCGAAAGGCGACTTCCGGTTGGCCAAGGGCGATGCCGATCCCGACATGCCGCCGGGAACCCGGGTGATCGCGCTGCTTCCGCCCGGAACCGTCGCCGAAGACTCCGCGAGGCCCGACGCCCGCTAGGCCCGCGCCGGAGCCGCGAGGATTGACGGCGCAAATCGCCTCTGGCATGGCGGGCGCGACGGAAGGATTGGACCATGAACCTTTTTGCGGACATCCGGGCGCTGGTGATCGCGCGTCTCGACGACATGGCGGCGGCGGGTGAACTGCCCCAGGGCCTCGACATGGCCAATGTCGCGGTGGAGCCGCCGCGCGATGCGGCGCATGGCGACATGGCGACCAACGCCGCGATGGTGTTGGCCAAGCCTGCGGGCATGCAGCCCCGCGTCATCGCCGGGGCGCTTGCCTCGCGGTTGTCGGAAGACGAGCGGATTGCGTCGACCGAGGTGGCGGGCCCCGGCTTTCTCAACCTCCGGCTCGCGCCGTCGCTCTGGCAGGGCGTGGTCCGCGCGGCGCTGGAGGCCGGGGCCGACTTCGGTCGCTCCGATCTTGGCAAGGGTATCCGTGTCAACGTGGAATTCGTTTCGGCGAACCCCACCGGGCCGATGCATGTCGGCCATACGCGCGGGGCGGTTTTCGGCGACGCGCTGGCGAGCCTTCTGGCCTTCGCCGGCCACGAGGTCACGCGCGAATACTACATCAACGACGGCGGCGCGCAGGTCGACGTCCTCGCGCGCTCCGCCTATGAGCGCTATCGCGAGGCCAACGGCCTTTCCCCCGAGATCGCCGAGGGGCTCTATCCCGGCGACTACCTGATCCCGGTCGGCGAGGCGCTGAAGGCGAAGTATGGCGACAGCCTGATAGACAAGCCGGAATCTGTCTGGCTTGCGGACGTGCGCGACTTCGCCAGGCAGGCGATGATGGACCTGATCCGTGGCGATCTGGCGCTTCTTGGCGTCACGATGGATGTCTATTCGAGCGAAAAGGCGCTTTTCGGCACCGGCAAGATCGAGGCCGCCATCGAAAGGCTGAAGGCGCTTGACCTGATCTACGACGGCAAGCTTGATCCGCCTAAGGGCAAGTTGCCCGATGATTGGGAAGAGCGGGAGCAGACGCTCTTCCGCTCCACCAGGTTCGGCGACGACGTCGACCGGCCGGTGAAGAAGTCGGACGGAAGCTGGACCTATTTCGCGCCCGACATCGCCTATCACTACGACAAGGTCGAACGTGGCTTCGACCAGCTCATCGACGTTCTCGGCGCCGATCACGGCGGCTATGTCAAGCGGCTCAAGGCCGTTGTGGCAGCGTTGTCGAACAAGCGCGTGCCGCTTGAGGTCAAGCTGATCCAGTTGGTGAAGCTGTGGAAGAACGGCGCGCCGTTCAAGATGTCGAAGCGGGCGGGCACCTTCGTGACCCTGCGTGACGTCGTGGAGCAGGCTGGCGCCGACGTGACCCGGTTTCACATGCTGACGCGCAAGAACGATGCGCCCCTCGACTTCGACTTCGACAAGGTGCTGGAACAGTCCAAGGACAATCCGGTATTCTACGTCCAGTACGCCCATGCGCGGATTTCCTCGGTCATCCGCAAGGCGGCCGAGGCGGGAATCGCGGCGGATGACGCCACACTCGCCGCGGCGGACCTGGGGAGACTATCGCATGAAGCCGAGATCGGGCTTGCCAAGAAGATCGCCGAATGGCCGCGCCTGGTGGAGATTGCCGCCCGCGGTCAGGAGCCGCATCGCGTGGCCTTCTATCTCTACGAACTTGCTTCCGATCTGCACGCGCACTGGAACCGCGGCAACGAAGATGCCTCGCTGCGCTTCGTGCAAGAAGGGGACGCGGCCACAAGTCAGGCAAAAATCGCCCTCGCGCGGGCTGCGGGCGTTGTTATTTCCGCTGGTCTTGGTATCCTTGGCGTGACCCCGGCGGAAGAAATGCGCTGACCAAGAAGCGCCGCCGCCCGGGACAACAGGCAAGACGCGCGGCCGGATGCCGGCGGTGCGAGTGAGGCGAGCATGGCGGACGCTGACTACGACGATTTCGACGACTATCAGGATATCGCTGCGGTTGGAGATGTCCCGATGGGCCATCGGCCACGCTTCCAGTCCTGGGTCAATGGTGCTGGCGCGATCACTTCGGTCGCGCTGATCGCGGGCCTTGGCCTCTGGGCCTACAAGCTTGCCGTGCGCGACGTCAGCGGCATTCCGGTCATCCAGGCGCTTGAGGGGCCCGCGCGGATCGCACCGGACAATCCGGGCGGAGAGTTGGCCGTCCATCAGGGCATGGCCGTGAATGAAATCGCTGCCGAAGGCACCGCAGCCGATCCTGCCGATCGCCTGACGCTTGCGCCGCGCGCGGTCGGGCTCAGTGATGCCGACCAGCCGATGGGCGCCTTTGCGCCGCAACCGGATGGCGTTGCCCCGGCCCGAGGGGTCGTCGCCCCGGCCACGGGCGAGGAGGCGGCGGAGACGACCCTGGCCTCGGTTCGCCCCGATCAGCCGCTTCCCGATGGTCCGGCCGAACCCATCGGCGATGACGAGGCGTTCGTCGCGCCCGATGTCATATCCACGGACATTCCAGGCGTCGCGCAGTCGCTCCGGCCGCAGGTCCGCCCGGCGCCGCGCGACACGGATGGTGTCGATGCGATGGCCGAAGCGGCGGCGGCTGCGGTGGCCGAAGCGATGGCGCCGCAGGAAACCGCCGATGTCGAGGCGAACGCGCTTCCCGAAGGCACACGTCTGGTGCAGATCGGCGCCTATCCCTCGCAGGCCGAAGCGCGCCTTGGCTGGGACCAGACCGCAATGCGGTTCGGCGCCCTCATGGACGGCAAGCGCCGCGTGATCGAACCGGCCGAAAGTGGCGGACAGACCTTCTTCCGGCTGCGCGTCGAGGGGTTCGGCGATCTTGACGATGCCCGCCGCTTCTGCGCCGCGCTAAAGGCCGACAATGCCGAATGCGTTCCAACGACGGTGCGGTGATGACGCTTTCCGCGGTGGTTCTTGGTTGCGAGGGGGCAGCCCTTTCGCCGGATGAGGCAGCGTTCTTTCGCGAGGCGGACCCGTGGGGCTTCATTCTTTTCGCCCGCAATGTGGGGGCGCCCGATCAACTGCGCCGTCTTACGGACGATCTTCGCGCTGCCGTAGGTCGCGACGCCGCAGTGCTGGTCGATCAGGAAGGCGGGCGTGTGCAGCGGCTGCGCGCGCCGCATTGGCGCGAATTTCTGCCGCCTCTCGATCATGTCGCGCAAGCCGGGACCGGTGCGGAGCGGAGCCTCTGGCTGCGCTACAGACTGATCGCCGCCGAACTGCGGGCCGTCGGCATAGACGCCGATTGCGCCCCGGTCGCCGATCTTGCCGGACCCAAGACGCATCCCTTCCTGCGCAACCGCTGCTTTGGCGAGACACCCGATGTGGTAATTCCGGCGGCGCGGGCCTGTGCGGAGGGGCTTCTGGCGGGCGGCGTGCTGCCGGTGATGAAGCATCTGCCGGGGCACGGCCGCACTGTGGTGGACAGCCACCTTGATCTTCCGCGGGCCGATGCGCCGCTTGACGAACTCGACGCGACCGACTTTGCGCCATTTCGCGCGCTGGCCGACCTGCCGATGGCGATGACCGCGCATATCGTTGTCGATGCGGTCGATCCCTCGCGGCCCGCGACGGCCTCACCGAACGTTATCGGGCTGATCCGCGAGCGGATCGGGTTCGACGGCCTGCTCCTGACGGACGATCTGTCGATGGAGGCGCTTGACGGGACCATCGGCGAGCGGGCGGGCAAGGCGATTGCCGCGGGGTGCGACATTGCGTTGCACTGCAATGGCAAACGGCACGAAATGGAGGCCGTCGTGGCCGCCGCAGGCCGCCCGACCGCACAAGCGGCGAAGCGCGCAGAGGCGGCACTGGCACGCCGAACCGTCCCCGACGCCATTGACACGAGTCTTCTGGAGGCCGAACTTGAGGCGCTTTTGAAAAGGCCCGCGAATGCCTGAGCCGACGCCTTTCCAGGAAGACCTGTCGCCGGTCAGCGAACGCCTCGCCGCCGAGGCCTTGATCGTCGATGTCGACGGATTCGAGGGGCCGCTCGATCTCTTGTTGACCTTGTCGCGAACCCAGAAGGTTGACCTGCGCAAGATATCGGTCTTGCAGCTCGCCGAGCAGTATCTTGTTTTCGTAAATGAAGCCAAGCTGTTGCGAATCGAACTTGCGGCAGATTATCTGGTGATGGCCGCCTGGCTCGCCTTTCTCAAGTCCCGCCTGCTCCTGCCACCCGACCCGGCCGACGAAGGCCCCTCGGGCGAGGAACTGGCCGCCCATCTGGCGTTCCAGCTTGAGCGTCTGCAAGCGATGCGTGAGGTGGCGGCCCGACTGATGGCGCGCGACCAACTGGGCCGCGACTTTTTCGTGCGCGGCATCCCCGAAGACGTGACGCGCTTCAGGAAGATCAGCTACACGGCGACGCTCCTCGACCTGATGCAGGCTTATGCGCGCATCCGCACCCATGACGAGTTCCGCCCCTACGCGATGGACCGCGACAACGTCTTCACGATGGAGCAGGCGCTGGAGCGGATGCGCGGGCTCATTGGTTTTGCCGGTGAATGGACCGATCTTTCGGCCTACCTGCCCGACGGCTGGTCGGCTGACCCGGTGCGCCGGCGTTCGGCCACGGCTTCGACCTTCGCGGCGACGCTGGAGCTTGCCAAGCTTGGTCAGATCGAGTTGCGGCAGGCCGAAACCTTCGCCCCCATCGCCATCAGACGGAAACCGACGTGAACGACGAAACCGCCCCGAAGAAAAGCCTGTTCGACGCGCCCCCGATGGCCGAGCAGGAACGGATGGTGGAAGCGATCCTCTTCGCCTCCGCGGACCCCGTCACCGTCGCCGATCTCGAGGCGCGGATGCCGCATGGCGCCGACCCCGCCGAGGCGTTGGTGCATCTGCGCCGGCGCTATGAAGGCCGGGGCGTTCACGTCGTGAAGGTCGGCGATGCCTGGGCGATCCGCACCGCGCCCGACCTTGGTTTCCTGATGCAGAAGGAAACCACCGAGACGCGGAAATTGTCGCGCGCGGCGATCGAGACGCTGGCGATCATCGCCTATCACCAGCCCGCCACCCGCGCCGAGATTGAGGAAATCCGCGGCGTCGCGGTCAGTCGGGGCACGGTGGATCAGCTTCTGGAGCTTGAGTGGATTCGCTTCGGCCGCCGCCGCATGACGCCGGGCAGACCTGTCACCTACGTTGTGACGCAAGGGTTCTTGGACCATTTCGGTCTGGAGTCGGCGCGCGACCTGCCGGGCCTGAAGGAACTTCGTGCGGCCGGGCTTCTCGACAATCGGCCCTTGCCCGGGGGCCAGGCTATAACTGATGATGAGGGTGAAGACCTTGCCGGGCAGAGCGAGTTGTTCGAGGACTGAGGAGTGGCGGCGATGAATCTCAACCGTCTGATAAACATGGTGGTGAACGTCGTGATGCGGCGGCTCATCAATACCGGCATCAACAAGGGCATCGGATGGTGGTCGAGGCGGGGTCAGAAACCTGCGGCTCCGGTGACCTCGACCGAGGCGCTGCATCGCCACGAGGCGCGCGAAACCGCCAAGCGCGCGCGGCAGGCCGCTAAAGTCACGCGGCGGCTTGGGCGCTGATCGGGTAAGCTTTCCCTGACTTGGTTGTTTCCGAAACAGCGCTAGACTAGCGCAGTTATCTTTCTTTGTTTCGATTCAGTCCCATTCGAATTTCTCGGCGGTTCTGGACCCGCCCCAGTCATTTCAATTTATGCAGGGGTTATTCATGGCCCTCCGCAGTGCTCGCGAACGCGTCCTGCAAACGCTTTGCTTTGAAGGTGGCGGTCTTGTCCTGGTGGTGCCCGCCTATGCGCTCATCATGGGGCGAAGCGGTAGCGAGTCCCTCCTTCTGATGGCGATGCTCTCGGTCATCGTGATGATCTGGAGCCCTATTCATAACACCGTCTTCGACCTGATCGACCTGCACATGACCGGGCGTCTCGCCAGTGACCGCCCGCACCGGCTGCGCTTGGTTCATGCCCTCTCGCACGAGGCGACGGCCGTCATAATGACGCTTCCGGTTCTCGTATGGCTGGGCGGGCATAGCTTCTGGGGCGCGCTCGCGGTCGATTTCACGCTGACTATCGCCTATTCAATCTACGCCTATTTCTTCCACCTGGCCTACGACCGGCTTAGGCCCGTTTCCGGCAAGCGCGTCCGCGTGAACGACACGCCGCCGCCTAGCCCCGAAAATGCTTCGACAGTTTCAGGCCCTGCCCCTGATAGTTGGACTTGATCCCCGCGCCATATAGCTGTGCCGGGCGTTCGGACATGCGTTCATAGACCAGCCGCCCGACGACCTGGCCGTGTTCCAGCACAAAGGGCGCCTCGCGGCAGCGCACCTCCAGAACCCCGCGCGATCCCGCACCGCCCGCTTCGGCCCAGCCGAAACCGGGATCAAAGAAACCTGCATAGTGGACCCGGAACTCGCCGGCCATTGCCAGATAGGGCACCATTTCGGCGGCATAGTCGGGCGGGATCGCGATCGCCTCGCGGCTGACGAGGATGTAGAAGGCGCCGGGATCGAGGATGATCCACCCTGTGTCGGTGCGCACCTCTTCCCAGAAGTCGGCCGGGTGATAGTGCGCCAGCTTCGACAGGTCGATGACGCCGGTATGGGGCTTGGCGCGGTAGCCGACCAGATTGCCGCCGTCAGGTTTCAGATCGACCGAAAACCCCAGCCCGCCCGAGATCACCGCATCGCCGGAGACGATCGGCGTCTTGTCGTGGATGGACTGGAGCTCGACGTCGTCCAGCAGCGTCTTTCCGAGCCGGAAGATGATCTGGTTGAGCATCTGTCCCGACTGGGCGATGACGGAAAAGGACTGCGGGCAGATTTCAACGTAAAGCGGGCCGCGATAACCGTCCGGCACCCGGTCGAATTCGGTGCCATGATCCGTGATGATCCGGGTCAGGAGGTCCAGCCGCCCGATCGAGGACTTGGCGCTTGCCGCCCCGGTCAGGCCGGTAGGCAGCGCCAGCCGCTCAACCAACGGCACGACATAGACGCAACCCTTCTCCAGAACCGCGCCCCGGCTCAGGTCGATGCGGTGCATTTCGAACTCGGCGATGCGCTCGGCCACGGTGCGGCCCTTGCCGGCAAGGAAGGAAGCGCGCACGCGATAGGCGGTCATGCCGAGCCGCAGATCAAGGCTCGCCGGTTGGATCTGCGTGTCGGTAACGGCGGGATCGGCGGAAATAGCGCCCGAAGCGATCAGCGTGCGGATCGCGTTGTCGGCCAAGACGCCGGATGCGGTCATGGGTCGCCCCCCGATAGACGAACGCCCACCCCTGCAAAGGGATGGGCGTTTCGGTGTTGGTCGGGCCGGTGAGATTCGAACTCACGACCTTCCGCCCCCCAGACGGACGCGCTAACCAGGCTGCGCCACGGCCCGACGCGGCGGTGTATAGGCTGATTGACGGGGCAGGGGCAAGCGCCAAAACGCCGGTGGCGAGGGAAGAGCAAGACGGTCAAGTCGCGTCAGCGGCCCTTTGTGCCGGAACTGCGAACCACACGTTCCCGCAGATCGGTCAGGCGGCGATAGACCGAGGTCAGTTCCGCCTGCTTCTCGCGCGCGCGAAGCGCGTCCATCGCGCGCAGAAGGGCTGCGGCGGGTGGGCCGGCGGGGCTGCCGGATGCCGCCGCCTCGGGCTTTTCCGCTGCGGTGGGCGTGATGGGGGTGCCAAGCGGAAGCACGTTGTCCGGCCTGCCAAATGGCAGTGTCGGCACGTCGACCTCCATCGGCGCTTCGGCTGCGGCAGGTATCGGCTGATCCGGGTCGGGCAGAAGCTGATCCGGAGCGCCGGTCACATCCGGGTCGGGCGAGGGCGGCCAACCCTTCGGCCGGAGATCGGTGTCGTCGGCTTTCTTCCCGGGGGCGGCCGGTTTGGACTTGGCCGGTTTGGCCGCCGCCTTGCGGGCGCGCTTCGGCGCAGCGGGCGCCGTGACATCGACGGGCGCAATCTCGGCGACGTGGCGGACGCCCTGTTCGCGCAAGAGCTTCTGGACACCGCGAATCGTCAATCCGTCGTCGTGCAGGAGTTTCTTGATCCCGGCCAGAAGCGCCAGGTCCGCGGGTCGGTAGTAGCGCCGACCACCCGCCCGCTTGACCGGCTTCACCTGGGAAAAGCGGCTTTCCCAGAAGCGCAGCACATGCGCGGGCGTGTCGAGGATATCGGAGACCTCGCTGATCGTGCGGAAGGCCTCAGCCGATTTCTCCATACTGCTCTGCCTCAGGCCTTGTTGCCGGCGGCGACCCTATCCTTCATCAGATGCGAAGGTCTGAAGGTCAGGACACGCCTCGGGTGGATGGGAACCTCGTCCCCGGTTTTCGGGTTCCGGCCGATGCGCGCGGCCTTGCCGCGCACGCTGAAGGTGCCGAAAGAAGAGATTTTCACGGTCTCCCCGCGCACCAAAGCATCGGACACATGCTGCAAAACGGTTTCAACCAACTGCGCGGATTCATTGCGGGAAAGGCCGACTTCGCGGAACACCGCTTCGCTCAGATCCATGCGTGTCAATGTCTTGTCGCTCATCTGGTCCCCCCGGTTGTTTGGGGTGAGGATGAGCGGATAAAAAAGCCAAGTCAATATCAATGGCTTGGGGAAAGGCTTTCAAGCGCGTTTTCACCAACGCAGGACGACCGAGCCCCAGGTCAGCCCGCCACCGATCGCTTCCATCACAAGAAGGTCGCCGGTCTTGATCTGGCCACGCGATTTTCCGACGGAAAGGGCAAGCGGAATGGACGCGGCGGAGGTGTTGCCGTGGTCCTGAACGGTCACAACGACCTTCTCCATCGGCACCTGCATCCGGGCCGCGGTCGCGCTGATGATGCGCAGATTTGCCTGGTGCGGGACGATCCAGTCGACATCGCCGCTGCTCAGTCCCGCCTTTTCCAAGGCGCTGTGCGCGGTCGCCGCCAGCTTCTCGACCGCATGTCGAAATACTTGATTTCCTTGCATTCTTACCTGACCGGCGGTGCCGGTGGTCGACACGCCGCCATCCACGTAGAGCAGGTCCTGATAGCTGCCGTCGCTATTCAGATCGGTCGCAAGGATGCCCCGGTCCGCCGAGGTTCCCTTGCCCTGTTCGGCCGCAAGCATCACCGCTCCGGCACCGTCCCCGAAGAGAACGCAGGTGCCGCGGTCCTCGAAGTCGAGGATGCGTGAAAAGGTCTCGGCTCCGATCACCAGAATCCGCTTTGCCTGGCCGGACACGATCAGCGCATTGGCGTTGGCAAGCGCGAAGACGAAGCCCGCGCAGACCGCCTGAACGTCGAACGCAAAGCCGCGCGACAGTCCCAGCTTTTTCTGAACCATTGTCGCGGCGGAAGGAAAAGTCAGGTCCGGCGTCGAGGTTGCGACGATGATTGCATCGACGTCATCGCGACTCATCCCGGCATCGGCAAGTGCCGCCTCGGCGGCGCGGGCGCCCATGTCCGATGTCGTTTCGCCATCGGCGGCGAAGTGGCGGCGTTCGATCCCGGTGCGTGTGCGAATCCACTCGTCGCTAGTGTCGACCCGCGCCTCGAACTCCGCATTCTCGACGACGCGGGCCGGCAGGTAGTGTCCGACACCCCGGACCACGGCACGGATCGTCATGCGGATTTCCCGTTCTCTGTGTTGATTTGCGCGTCATCCTGCCCCGCCTGAACGACAGAGGCAACCCGCGCCGCAAGCCTTTCTTGAAAGCCGGATTTGGCGAGCCTGAAGGCAAGCCTGATCGCTGCGTCGACGCCTGTCGCATCAGCCGAGCCGTGCGATTTCACGACCGTGCCGTTCAGACCCAGAAAGACGCCGCCATTCTGGCGCCGGGGGTCGATCCGCTCTTTCAGACGTCTGAGCGACCCGATCGCGAGGAGCGACCCGAAGCGTGACAGGATGCCGTGATTAAGGGCGTCGCGCATCAGTTCGCCGACCAGCCTCGCCGTGCCCTCACCGGTCTTCAGGGCGACATTGCCAGTAAAACCGTCCGTAACGATGACATCGACGCGAGAGGAGGGAAGATCGCCGCCTTCGACAAAGCCGACATAGTCGAACTGCCCGGTGCCCGTCGCGGCCTCGATCAGCTCTTGCGCCTGTTTCAGTTCGGCCCGGCCCTTGTGCTCTTCCGTGCCGACATTGAGCAGGCCGATGCGCGGACGCTCGATTCCAAGACCGTTGCGGGCATAGGACGCGCCCATCAGCGCATATTGCAGAAGGTCAGGGGCTTCAGCCTTGATGTCGGCGCCCACGTCGAGCATGAGGTTGAACCCGCCCGGGTTGCGCGAAGGCCAGAGGCAGGCGATCGCAGGGCGGTTGATGCCCGGAAGCTTCCTGAGCCGGATCACCGACAGGGCCATCAGCGCGCCGGTATTGCCGCAACTGACGGCGACGGTCGCTTCGTGATTGCGCACGCTTTCGATCGCCGACCACATCGAGGTGCCATCGCCGTGACGCATGACCTGACCCGGCTTGTCGTCCATCCTGACGACGCCTTCGGCATGACGGATCGTGCAGCGACCGGCCAGGGCGGGCCGTTTGGCGATAAGTCGCGACAGTTCCTCTTCAGGGCCATGCACGATGAAGTGGATCTCGGGGTTTTTCCCGGCCGACAGAGCCATGCCGGCGACCACGGCGGCAGGGCCGCGGTCACCGCCCATTGCGTCGACGGAAATGACAATGCGGCCGGAAGTCCCGGTTTTCGGGGCTTCCGGCTGCACTGCATTTTCTGGGGGCATGTCGCCGTCCGAGGAACGCGGCCCTACGCCGCGTCTTCGTCCAGATCGACTTCGGCGGCCTGCGCGACCACTTCGCGGTCGTTGTAGTGCCCGCAGGCGCCACAGACGTGATGCGGGCGCTTCAACTCACCACAATTCGGGCATTCGTTCGGATTCGCGGCGACCAGCGCATCGTGGGCGCGGCGCATGTTGCGGCGGGACCGCGTGGTTCGGTTCTGAGGGACAGCCATGTCTCAACCTCGGGCTATTCAGGGGGCCGGGCCCCGGTTTTCCTGGGGTTTCGTCACGGGACGGCTGCAAAGCGACCGGGTGCGAACCCAACGTTCAAGCGAGGCCGGGAACATACTGCGTTTATGGGCGGGCGCAAGTCTTTTCTGGCACCTCGGCCTGCAGGGACGCGGGATCGCCGTTCAATCCTTCCGCATGCCCTTTTTCATCAGATCGGAAAGACCCGCGAAGGGCCTCAGCGCCTCGTCGGAAAGGGGCGGTGTGCCCGGTTCGGCGAATTGCGCCTGACCGAACTCGGCACCCTCCGCACGGGGATAGAGCGGCAGCGCCAGCGCCAGCGCCTCGACCATCACCGCCCCCAGATCGACCACGGCGGGAAGCGGCTCGACCGTGTCATCCTCGGGCATCTCGACCTCTTCGTCTTCCGGCTCCGGCAGGTCGGCCATGAAGCGGCGGGTGACAGGCTCGGCGATATCGGTCGTGACCGGGGTAAGCGTCACGACGCAGGGCTGGACGACGCGCGCGCCGAGTTGGGCGTTGAGAGTCCAGTCCTTCTTGCCGGAGGGGCGCAGATCTCCGACGAAGTCGAGCGCCTCAACCGCCGATATGCCCAGATGGGCCGCGATGCGGTCGCGGGTCGCTGCATCGGGCGAAAGCGCGAACCGGGTGGGCTTGCGCGCCGAAAGGTCCGCCAAGCGGATCGGATGGGCGACAGCGGGCAGATCGGGCATCACACTCTCCGGGATCGGGGTCCGGCGCCGGAGCTTGGCACCTTCTGTCCTTGAAGGACAGCACCGGCATGTTGTAAGCCGGATAAAAGGCTTGGGGCGGTAAGGCAAGAGGACGCGATGGGCAGGCTATGTTTGGCGACGCGGCGTGGTGTGGTCGCGCTGATGCTTGTGGCCCTGGCCGCCTGCACCGCACAATACCAGAATCACGGCTATGTTCCGCGAGACCAGGATCTGGAAAAGATCGTGGTCGGCGAAGCGACGCGCGAAACGGTCGCGCAGGCCGTCGGACGCCCGTCATCCACGGGTCTTCTGACCGGCGGCGCCTGGTACTATGTCGGAAGCCGCTTTCGCCACTATGCGGGACGCGCGCCGCAGGAGATCGACCGCGAAGTCGTCGTGGTCAGCTTCGATGAGGGCGGAGTGGTCGAGAACATCGAACGCTTCGGGCTTGAGGATGGCAAGGCCGTCGTCATCTCGCGGCGTGTCACCGACAGCAACATCAAGGGGCTAAGCTTCCTGCGTCAGCTTCTCGGCAATATCGGCAGCATCAGCGCGAGCCAGCTCCTCGGCGAGAACTGACGTGACGGCGGCGGCGCGGGGCGTTGCCGCGCCCGACCTTTGCCGGGGCATCTACCGCGCGCGACTTGCATGCTCCGCGGCGGATGTCAGGGTGGCCCAGGCCTTGCGCTGGCTTGCCTTCCGCGGCCAGCGGGTTGAGCCGGGCGACAGCGGGCTGGATGCTGACGAACATGACCGGGTCTGCCAGCATGTTCTGGTCGAGGATATTCGCAGCGGCGCGCCGGTCTGCACCTTCCGGCTTTTGCCGATTGCAGGGCAGGACGGGCTCAGGCGCAGCTATTCCGCGCGGTACTACGACCTGTCGGCATTGGAGGGCTTTCGCGGTCCGATGCTGGAAATGGGGCGTTTCTGCTTGCACCCCGCGCGACACGATCCAGACATCCTGCGTATCGCCTGGGGCATGCTGACGCGTCATGTCGATCAGGGACGCATCGAGATGCTTTTTGGCTGCACCTCGTTCGCCGGAACCGACGAAGGGGTCTATCTCGATGCCTTCGCCCTGCTGAAAGAGCGCTATACGGCGCCAGAGCGATGGGCGCCGAAAGGTAAGGCCACGCAGCGTTTCCGCTTCGCGCACGCTCTCCCGAACCGTCGGGCCGACCGGCGCTTGGCCATGCTTGAGATGCCGCCGCTCCTGCGGACCTATCTCGCGATGGGCGGTTGGGTCAGCGACCATGCCGTCGTCGACCGCGATCTTCAGACGCTGCATGTCTTCACGGCGTTGGAGATAGGCCGCATACCGCCCGCACGGGCGCGGTCGTTGCGGATGGTCGCCGGGTGACGAGCGTCGGACCCGGTGTCAGCCCCGCGCGCGGCGGCGGCCTTCGCGGCCGCCGCGGCCGGAAGCGGCCACTTCGGACGATGCCGTGGCAAAGTCCTTGCCTTCCTTCACCGCCTCCAGGACGCGGGCGAACTTGATCCACTCCGATCCGTTGGCGTCGTGGTTCATCAGGAAGTTCGCCGCCCGGATCGCTTCCATCTCGACGGCGCGAACCGGGTTCATGATCGCCGAGGTCATGCCGGCACCGATCGCCATCGGCAGGAATGCCGCGTTGATGCCATGCCGGTTGGGCAGGCCGAAGGAAATGTTCGAGGCGCCGCAGGTGGTGTTGACCCCGAGTTCGTCCCGCAGCCGCTTCACGAGCGCGAAGACCTGGCGACCGGCCGTGCCCATCGCCCCGACGGGCATCACCAGCGGATCGACCACGATATCATGCGCCGGTATGCCGAAATCGGCGGCGCGCTGGACGATCTTCTTCGCGACCTCGAAACGCACGTTCGGGTCTTCGGAAATTCCGGTGTCGTCGTTCGAGATTGCCACGACCGGCACGTTGTACTTCTTCACCAGCGGCAGGACGAGTTCCATCCGCTCTTCCTCGCCGGTGACGGAATTCAGAAGCGGACGGCCCTGCGCGGCGGCAAGGCCCGCCTCGAGCGCGCCCGGCACCGACGAGTCGATGCAGAGCGGCACGTCGACCAGCCCCTGCACGATCTCGATCATCTTCGTCATGAGGGGCGGCTCGGTTTCGTTCGGGTTGGGGTTGGAGTTGTAGACCACGCCCGCATTGACATCGAGAACCATCGCCCCGCAGGCCACCTGCTCAAGCGCGTCCTTCTCGACGGTGGAGAAATCGCCGGCCTCAAGCTCGGCGGCGAGCTTCTTGCGCCCGGTCGGATTGATCCGCTCGCCGATCACGCAGAAGGGCTCGTCAAAGCCGATGATGACGGTCTTGCTTTTCGATTCGATCACGGTGCGGGTCATGGTTTCCTTGTTCTCTCAGCTTTGTGCGGCCGGGACGGCAGAGGCGCCGCCATGCTCGATGGCCCAGGTTGCATTGGTCTTGATCCCGCCGAGCGGGAAGAAGTGGACGGATTCGATTCCGAAATCCGGGTTCGCGGCCTTGTGCGCGGCCAGTTCCGAAACGAAGTCGTCCGGCTCATAGGGCAGGAGAAGCTTGGTCACGTCCATCGCGCGCTTCTGCAACACCTTGAGCGAGGGGCCGACACCGCAGGCGATGGCGAACTTGATGAGGGTCTGAAGCTTTGCAGGACCGGCCACGCCGATATGCACCGGCAGCTTGATGCCTTCGGCGTTCAGCCGGTTGACCCAGGCGATCACCGGCTTGGCCTCGAAGCAGAACTGCGTGGCCATGGCCATTTTCGCGTCGGTCCGGTCCGCGAACGCCTGCTTCCACTTTGCGGCTTCCATCACCGCCTTGTCGGACCCATCGGGGTCGATGTCGCGGTTGCCTTCGGGGTGGCCGGCGACATGGAGCCGCTCGAACCCGTCGAAAAGGCCGGTTTCAAGAAGCTGCATCGAGGAATGGAAGTCGCCCACAGGCTGGGCAACGCCGCCCGCAAGCATCAAGCCCTGTTTGACGTCCGCCTCACCCTGGTAGCGCGCGATCCAGTCGGCGAGCGTGGCCTTGTCCTTGATGATCCGGGCCGGGAAATGCGGCATGACCGGAAAGCCGTCGGCGTGCAGCCGCTTGGCGGTCGCCACCATCTCTTCGATCGGGGTGCCTTCGATATGGGCGACATAGACCCGCGTGCCTTTCGGCAGGAGGGCGCGGAAATCCTCGACCTTTTCGGCGGTGCGGGGCATCACCTCGATCGAGTAGCCGTTCAGGAAGGCTTCGACGTCAGGATTCACGCCCGCGGGTGCCGGGCTTTCCTTGCGGCGGAAGTTCAACAGTGCCATTGCAGTCCTCCACAGGTCTCGGGGTATCACGCCCAACCATCATTTGCGATAAGCGCCTTGAGGCGCTCGTTGTCGTATTCGGTATCGAGCCGTCGGGCCTCGGATTCGGCGACCTCCATGTCCTCGCCCGCCACCTCGATCGCGGGCGCCTTGCGCCACTCTGCCAGATAGGCATCCGTCTCCCGCGCGCCGATCTTCATGGCGCAGCGGTCGATCGCCTGTTCAAACCGTTCCGGCAAAGGCTTTTTCGCACCCCGGCGGCCCTTGCCCACGATGACCTGGGCCGGGATGTCGCGCCAATAGACGATCGTAACTTCTGCCATGCCGAATCCTCTTGTCTGGCGCTTTCAATATCCTTCGTTCCGCGAAAGGCCATGACGTTTTTCGACATTGTGCGCAACCGGAGCGACCTGCGCGCCCTTGGTAGCGCTGACGCACGGGCCTGGCCATGCCGGATCCACCCCGGCGCCATGATTAATATTCATGACGATCATGAGCGTCGCGTCTCCGCTGGCCGGGATCGCTTGCGCGAACCCTTCGCCGGGTCTACATTGGCACCAACATCACATCGGAGGGCGCGAACATGGCGCCCAGGCGTCCCAGTGGGGCGGGCGCGTTCCCGAGATCGGTCGAGCCGCCTGATACCCCAAGGCCCGATCCCGCGCAGCTCTACGCGGCGCTGGATTTGGGCACCAACAGTTGTCGCATGCTGATTGCCCAGCCCAAGGGCAGCCAGTTTCATGTCGTCGACAGTTTCTCGAAGTCAGTGCAGCTTGGCCACGGCCTTGAGGCGTCCGGGCGCCTTGGCCGCGCCTCGATGGGGCGAACGGTTCAGGCGCTGCAGATCTGCCGCCGCAAGATCGATCAGCATCAGGTAAAGCGCATGCGTCTGGTCGCGACCGAGGCCTGCCGCCGCGCCAAGAACGCGGGCGAGTTCCTGCGCTATGTCACCCGCGAAACCGGGCTGCCGCTGGAGATCATCGAGACCGAAGAGGAAGCGCGTCTGGCCGTCGTGTCCTGCGCGCCGCTGGTCTCGACCCGGACAGAGCAGCTTCTGGTCGTGGATATCGGCGGCGGGTCCACCGAGCTTGTCTGGATCGACCTTTCGGCCGTGCCGCGCCCCGAACGGCCGCGCGCGATCATGCGGCTGCACGCAGGGTTTCATCCGCCCGAAAGCCCGTTTCCAGCCGCGAAGGTGGTCGACTGGATTTCGGTACCGCTTGGCGTCGCGACGTTGAAGGATCAGTTTTTCGATGTCGAGGATGACGCGGCGCGGTTCGCGCTGATGAGCTGGTTCTTCGAGGAGAACCTGGCCGATTTCTCGCCCTACAACGCCTCTCAGCCGCGCGAGGGGTTCCAGATCATCGGCACCTCGGGCACCGTCACCACAGTTGCGGCGAGCCATCTGGGGCTCAGGCGCTACGATCGGACCAAGGTCGACGGGCTTCGAATGACAACCGACCAGATCGACCGCGTGATCCACGAATATCTCAGGATGGGGCCGGAAGGACGGCGTGCGGATCCGCGCATCGGTCGTGACCGGCATTCGCTGATCATGTCGGGGGCGGCGATCTTGCAGGCGCTGATGCGGATCTGGCCGACCGACCGCCTCTCGGTCGCCGACCGTGGTCTGCGAGAGGGGCTGCTCTATGCGCAGATGTCGGCGGACGGCGTGCTCGAGGATGGACCGTTCTGAGCCCCTGGACCGGTCCGATTGCGGGTAGGGCCGGATTTGAGTATTTGGGCCACAATGAAACCGCGCGGAGGCTTTCGGGGCAGGATATGGCGAAGACGCCGTCAGGAAAGACATCGGGACGGGGGAGCCGCGACCTGCGCGTTCGGGTCAAGACCGCGAAGGGGCGGAAGCTCTCGTCGACGCTGTGGCTGGAACGGCAGTTGAACGATCCCTACGTGCAGCGCGCCAAGAAGGAAGGCTACCGCGGCAGGGCGGCCTTCAAGATCCTCGAACTCGACGACAGGTACCGTTTCCTTGTGCCCGGCGCCCGCGTCGTCGACCTTGGCTGTGCGCCCGGCGGCTGGTGCCAGATTGCGGTCGAACGGGTCAATGCGCTTGGTCAGAAACCGGGCAAGAAGATCGGCAGGGTGATCGGCGTCGATCTGCAGGAAGTGGAGCCGATCGCGGGGGCCGAGATCCATCAGCTCGATTTCCTTTCGGACGGCGCGGACGAGCAGGTGAAGGAATGGCTTGGCGGCAAGGCCGACGTGGTGATGTCGGACATGGCCGCCGCCGCGTCGGGCCACAAGGGAACCGATCATCTGCGGATCGTGGCGCTTTGCGAAGCGGCGGCGGGGTTCGCCTTCGACGTGCTGGAGGAGGGCGGAACCTTCGTGGCCAAGGTGTTGGCGGGTGGGGCCGAGAACGAGCTTCAGACGCTCTTGAAGCGCGCCTTTGCCAAGGTGGCGAATGTGAAGCCGCCGGCAAGCCGTGCCGACAGCTCGGAGAAATTCGTGGTCGCGACCGGTTTTCGCGGCCAGCCGGAGGTCTGACTTCGCCGCGCGGTCAGGGTGCGATAGTGACCGGAAGCCCCTCGATATAGATCGTCGCCAGCGCGCCGCAGTGAAAGACCGTGTAGGTCACCGACATCGCGGGCTTGCGCACGACACCGGGCCGGCCCAGGAGGTCGCGCGCGAGGCGCGGCGCGCTTTGACCGTCGGATGAGGCAACCAGCAGCCTCTGATGCGGGGAGGTGACGAGGTCGACGCGCGGCTGGTTGCGGCCAAGACAGCCGGCGGGCAGCAGGATCGGCAGGGCGTCGGGGTTGGCAGACAGGAAGTCCTCGTCCAACCGCACCTGATCGACCCAGGCAACCTTGGCGAAATTGCCGTCCGACGTGCGCAACGGATCGCGAACCCGCAAGGCCTGCAGCGGCAGGTCGCCGAAGGACGTGGTGACACGCATTGTTCCGCAAAAGCCCGGAAGCGTCCAGATCACCGGTCTTGGTGCCGGCCGGGTCGCCGGGGTATTGCGCGCCTCTTCGGGTGCGGCTGCGTGAGGGGAAATCTGAGGATTGGTCATGCTGAAATCGAGATCTTCAAAGTATCACTGAATGCTCTCCGACAACGCGCCGGAAAGGCCGGAATTGACCGTGCCACGGCCCGTCGGACCGTGGCACGGCCAGCTTAGCCCGTGAGGGCTTGAAAAACCACAATACTCATACGCCTTGCGCGACGATCATCGACAGCACGATGTCGCGTCAATACACACAGGAAATATTGCTTACTCGAACATGACCCGTTCTGAAGGGGAATTCTGTTCGCAGTAGGGCCGGAATTTGCGGAATGCGTGCAGGCGATGCCGCATCTCGCGACAACTCATGGCGCCGCGGTTGCGTGACATCGATCAAAGAGGCAACAATCGACGGGTTCATGCCGGCTGCGACGCGGAAGCGCAGCGCGATTGTTCGGGAAGCCGGGGAGCAATTCTACCTGAGATTGAAAGAACGAAATGTGGCGCGGCTGCCCGAATTTCCGTGGCGAATGCGGAAACAGCCTGTTTCTCAGGTCGTTTTCGGATCCGTTCGGGTGATGTGTTGCCGCTGGCGGATTGCGGTGATGGCGGAGAGACAGGGATTCGAACCCTGGGAAGGCTCACACCTTCAACGGTTTTCGAGACCGCCCCGTTCGACCGCTCCGGCACCTCTCCGCGTCAGGGGTCGTCGTGGCGACGGGATTTAGCGGCACGGTGCGGAGAGCGCAATACCTTTTCGGGCGCGCGCCCGGGTCGCCTTTGGCGTCTCTCCGCGTCTCATGGCAACCGCGGGGTGGCTTTTGCTTGGCATGGGCGCGCTGGCGCACTAGGTCTAGGACGAAACCTTCGAGGTCACGCCATGTTCTTCCGCCCGTTCGCCGCCGCAGTCGCCGTCTCTGCCGTTCTTGCCCTGCCTCGGGCCGGATTGGCGGCGGCCGACACCGCGGCCTTGGGCGAGGCCCTGCACCTGGCCGAGGTTTTCGAGGTCATGGCCGAGGAAGGGCGCGCCTACGGCGCCGAACTTGAGGCGGAAATGTTCCCGGGAGGCGGCGGGGCAAGCTGGCAGAACGCCGTGTCCGGAATCTACTCCGTCGACCGCATGCTGCCCGATTTCAACGGGGTATTCGCCGCCGAACTTGAACGCTCGGGCGCCGATACCGGGGCGATTCTGGAATTCTTCCGCTCCGATCTCGGCCAGGAAGTGACCACGCTCGAGATTTCGGCGCGGCGCGCTCTGCTGGACGAGGGCGTCGAGGAGGCGAGCCGGCTGAAGCTGGACGAGATGCGGGCCGAAGGCTCCCGTCGTCTGGCGCTGGTCGAGGATTTCGTGCGCGCCAATGACCTTGTCGAAACCAATGTCGTCGGCGCCCTCAACGCCAACTACGCGTTCTATCAGGGTCTCGCCGATGCGGACGCGCTGATTGGCGAGATGACCGAAAGCGACATGCTGCGCGAAGTCTGGACGCAGGAGGACTCGATCCGCGAGGAAACCGATCTCTGGATTCACTCCTACCTCGCCATGGCCTATACGCCGCTTTCGGACGATGATCTGAAGGCATATATCGAATTCTCGCGCAGTCAGGCGGGGCAGGACCTCAACCGCGCGCTCTTTGCCGGGTTCGATGCGGTCTTTGTCGACGTGTCGCGGGATCTCGGCCGTGCGGCGGGAGCGGTTCTGGCGGGGCAGGATCTTTAGGGCATCCAACAGAACCGATAGGAAATGCGGGTGCAGGCGAAGCCGGACAGCGATACGGTAGGGCGCCGAAGGGTGTTCTACATCCCCGGCTATGATCCGTTCCATCCGCGCCGCTACCGCGAGCTTTATCGCAAGGAAGGTGCGGCGCAGGCCGCGATTTCGGGTTACGAGCTGGCGCTTTCCCCCGGCCAGGGCGAGGCCGGCAATGGCTGGGACGTTGCCGCGCGGTTTGATCGGGCGGAGGTCGGCGCGCGGGTTGACGTGCTCGTCTGGTCGGATATCGTGCGCGCCTCGATGGCGCAGGGGGTGATTGCAACCTATCGGCAGCTTGCCCGAACCGTCTGGGTCTATGTCGCTTCGGGCGCGATCTTCCGTCTCGCCCGGCTGCGCAAGGGGCCGGCGATTGCCGCATTTTATCCGATCGGGTTGCTCGTGCTGCAAATGGCGCTGGCGCTGGGGCTGGTGGCGGCGCTTTTTGGGCTGATGACGCTGGTGGCGGACGGGTGGCTGCTGCGCCTGTGCTACGCGGCGGCCGCGCTTCTTGCAGGCTGGGAACTGCTCAAATGGTTCAAGCGCAAGGACAACCTTCTATTCGCCCACTATCTGATGCACGACTACGCCTACACCGCACAATCCGGCGGAGCGAACCCGCCTGAGCTGGAGCTGCGCCTTGCCGCTTTCGGCAATCGTATCGCCGATGCGCTGGCGGAGGACTGGGACGAGGTGCTGGTCGTCGGGCATTCCTCCGGTGCGCATCTCGCTGTTTCGGTTCTGGCCGATCTGATCCGGGCCGGCCGCGTTCCGCAATGTGCCCCGGCATTGGGTTTCCTGTCGCTTGGCCACGTCGTCCCGATGGTCTCGTTTCTGCCGGGGGCGGGGCGGCTTCGCGGTGATCTTGCCTATCTTTCTACGCGGGAAGAGGTGACGTGGGTCGACGTGACCGCGCCGGGGGATGGCTGCACCTATGCGCTCTGCGATCCGGTTCTGGTCTCCGGGCTTTCGCCGGAAGGCAAGCGCTGGCCGCTCATCGTCTCGGCGGCCTTCACCCAGACGCTCAGCCCGGCGCGCTGGAAGGCCCTGCGCTGGCGGTTCTTCCGGCTGCATTTCCAGTATCTCTGCGCTTTCGACCGGCCTGGCGACTATGACTATTTCCGCATCACGGCGGGACCAAAGACGCTTGCCGCCCGGTATCGAAACAGATTGCCATCGCAGAGCCGGATCGAGACCGCGCGCAACCCTTACAGGGACATCGCATGATCCCCCCGAAGCCCGCCGCGCGACCCGACAAGGTGTCGCTCTGGCGCTACGTCAGGCTCTTTCGCGCCGATATCCTGTCGGCCCAGCCGGCGCGGCTTTACCGGGCATGGATGGCGGAGTTCCGCACGCCGTTCTTCCGCTCCTATCTCTGCAACGATCCTTCGCTGATCCGTTTGGTCCTGAATGAGCGGCCGGGGGATTTTCCGAAATCGAGGCGGGTTCGCGAGGGGCTCGCACCGCTTCTCGGGCGGTCGGTCTTCGTGACCAATGGCGAGGAGTGGGCGCATCAGCGCCGCATCATCGACCCGGCCTTCGAACAGGGTAGGCTCCGCGCGGTGTTTCCGGCTATGCAGGCCGCGGCGCGGGCGGCCCGCGACCGGCTTGCCGCCCGCGCCGGAGAGACCGTGGAGATCGAGGCCGAGGCCAGCCATGCCGCCGCCGACGTGATCTTTCGCACGCTCTTTTCGATTCCGATCGAGAATGAAATCGCGGCGGCGGTCTTTGCCGAATTCCGGGCCTATCAGCGGTCGCAGCCGCTACTGAACGTCGCCGCCTTCCTGCCGTTGCCGCGCCTGCTGCCGCGTCTGCACCGGCGCGAAACCAAACGTGCGGCGCGGTCGATCCGTGCGCTGATCAGGCGGCTGACCGAGATGCGCGCTGCCGAGATCGCAGCGGGGAAGTCGCCCGATGATCTGGCGACAAGGATCATGACCACACCCGACCCGGAAACCGGAGAGTGCTTTTCGACGGTGGAAATGGTGGACCAGATCGCGATCTTCTTTCTGGCCGGGCACGAGACTTCGGCCTCTGCGCTGGCATGGGCGCTTTACCTCATGGCGCTGTTTCCCGACGCCCAGGACCGGGTCGCCGCCGAAGCCGCCGCGGCCGGAACGATCGTCGAACTGTCCGATCTGTCCCGCCTGAGCTTCACCCGGGATGTCTTTCGCGAGGCGCTGCGGCTATATCCGCCGGTTCCGATGATGGTGCGAGAAAACGCTTGCCCGGAGCAGTTCCGGGAAAGGCGGATCGCGGCCGGCGCGCAGATCGTGCTGTCGCCCTGGCATGTGCACCGGCATGAGCGGATCTGGGCGCGCCCGGACGCGTTCGAGCCGGAGCGATGGCAAAGCCAGGAAGGGCGGCAATCGGCGCGCAGCGGGTATCTTCCGTTTTCGCAAGGCAGAAGGGTCTGCCCGGGGGCGGGATTTGCGATGGTCGAGGGCCCGTTGATGCTGGCGCTACTGGTGCAGGCACTCAGGTTTTCGCCGGCGGAAGGGCCGGAACCTGTGCCCGAAGCACATCTTACCGTACGCTCGCGGGACGGGATTCACCTGCGCATCACTCGCCGTGACGTGACGTAATTGCCCTTAAACGGGCTGAAACAATCCCTCAACGCAACCTTGAATTGATCCGATTGCGGAAATCGGTATTAATCCGCGATGGCCGCAACCGAATCGTGTATGCGGCCGGGGTCATCCCGGTGCCTGCCAGTGCCGCTGACCTCTTGATGTAGGCTGGAATTCACCCTTCCGGCACGAAAGTTGGGGGACATTGTTCATGAAGCAAGCTGCTTCGCGTATCACTGACACCAAGCCACCGTTCTCGGCATCGGGATTCCTGCGCATCGCCGTTCCAAGCTGGCGGTCCATCGGGCTTTATCCCCGCTTTAACGCGGTGATCGTTCGCGACGAAGAAGTGCCGAGCACCGGACTTTCGCGCGAAGAACTTCAATCCCTTTTCGGCGGCGAGCTACGCGCAAGATCGCACAAACCGGTTGCTCTCACCGATGCGGAGACTCAGGAGAAGCGCCTTTCGGGCCGCATCCGTGACGCGCTCTATTCGTCCAGCGTCGCCTGACCGGACGTCGACCTTTCCTGAAGCCGTTTCAGAACAAAGAGCCGGATCGCGGTGGCAAGACCCGTTTCCGTGCCGCGCCGCTCGTCGACTTCAGCGGCAAGCGCGTTGACCGCCCGGCCCTCGTCCGATGCGATCGTTCGGAACGCTTGCCAGAATTCATTCTCAAGCGAAACGCTGGTGCGATGACCGTTGAGCGTCAGTGACCGTTTGACAGGCCGGCTCATTCCTCATCGCCTTCACGACGATGCGCGTCCAGATGCGCTTCGGCCATTCTTGCGCGGGCTTTGTCCAGCGCCTTCTCCGCCTTGTCCCGCCCGAACCGCGCCGCGTTCGCCGCCCCCGTGCTGCGTTTCGCGTCCCGCTTGCGGGATTTGCGCGCCGAACGGAGATTGACGATCTCGGCCATCAGTCCTTCGGCCCGACCATGTCCTCGGGCCGGACGATGCGGTCGAAGGTCTCGCCGTCGACGAAGCCGAGCGCGATCGCCTCTTCGCGCAGTGTCGTGCCGTTTTTGTGCGCGGTCTTGGCTACCTTGGTGGCGTTGTCATAGCCAATGGTGGGCGCAAGCGCCGTCACCAGCATCAGGCTTTCCTTCATCAGCTTCTCGATCCGCGCGGTGTTGGCCTTGGTGCCCGTCACCATGTTGTCGGTGAACGACCCCGCCGCGTCGCCCAGAAGCTGCATGGATTGCAGCACGTTGTAGGACATCATCGGGTTGTAGACATTCAGCTCGAAGTGCCCCTGGCTTCCGGCGAAGCCGACGGCGGCGTCATTGCCCATGACATGCGCGCAGACCATCGTCAGCGCCTCGGCTTGGGTCGGGTTGACCTTGCCCGGCATGATCGACGATCCCGGCTCGTTCTCCGGCAGGATCAACTCGCCGAGGCCGGAGCGGGGGCCGGAACCCAGAAGCCGCATGTCGTTGGCGATCTTGAAAAGGCTCGCCGCGACGGCTTTCAGCGCGCCCGAGAACATGACCATGGCGTCATGGGCGGCCAGCGCCTCGAACTTGTTCGGTGCCGTCACGAAGGGCAGGGAGGTGATCTCGGCGATCTTCGCGGCAACCCGTTTGTCCCAGCCCGTTTTCGTATTGAGGCCGGTGCCTACGGCGGTGCCGCCCTGCGCCAATTCGTAGATGTCGGGCAAACATGCCTCCACCCGCTCGATCCCCTTGGCGACCTGATGCGCGTAGCCGCCGAATTCCTGCCCCAGGGTCAGCGGCGTCGCGTCCTGCGTGTGCGTCCGGCCGATCTTGATGATGTCCTTGAACTCTTCCGATTTCGCTGCCAGCGCCTTGTGCAGCTTCTTCAGCCCCGGCAGCAGCGTATCGCGCGCCATCATGCCGATGGCGACGTGCATCGCCGTCGGGAAGGTATCGTTCGAGCTTTGCCCCATGTTCACGTGATCGTTCGGATGAACGGGCTTCTTCGATCCCATCTCGCCGCCCAGCATCTCGATCGCGCGGTTGGAGATGACCTCGTTCGCGTTCATGTTTGACTGGGTGCCCGATCCTGTCTGCCAGACGACCAGCGGGAAGTTGTCGTCGAACTTCCCGTCGATGACCTCGGTCGCCGCCGCCGCGATGGCCTTACCGAGTTTTGCGTCGATGTCGCCCTGGTCGATATTGACCAGCGCACAGGCCTTCTTGATCACGCCAAGCGCACGGATGATTGCCACGGGCTGCTTTTCCCAACCGATCGGAAAGTTGATGATCGAGCGTTGGGTCTGCGCGCCCCAATACTTGTCCGCGGGAACTTGGAGCGGGCCGAAGCTGTCGGTCTCGGTGCGGGTCTTGCTCATTGGCTGGGTCCGTTCAGTGAAATCCGGCCCCTTGCTATGCGATTTCGCGGTCGGTCTCAAACCCCAAAACGCCGCGCATTGCGCCGTCAGGTCTCAGCCGCCCGCCGGTAGACATAGACCTGCGCGGGCGGCAGGTTCCACAGCACCCGCCGGCCCCGCGCGACGCCGAGGCCAAGCTCGGCCCGCGTCTCGTCGGACAGGGGTGGTTTCGGTCCGTAGGTGAACTGGATATAGCACCCGCCGGGCCGAAGCGCGCCGAACGCAGCGGCGATGATGTCTTGCCGGACGCCATGCGGCATGGACAGTAGCGGCAGCCCCGAGACGATCGCACCGAAGCCGCCGGAGGCAATCTGCACGATCTCTTGCGCGGGTCGGTTTTCCACCTGCACACCGGGTAGGGCGACGCGCAGCCTTTCGCAGAAAAGCGGGTTCATCTCGAAAAGCGTGAGGTCGGCTGGCGCAATCCCCCGCTCGAGAATCGCGCGCGAGATATTGCCCGTTCCCGGGCCGAATTCGGCGACAGGGGCCGCGTCTGCGGGAATCTCTGCGGCCATGGCGCGCGCCAGCATCCGCGAGGACGGGGCGAGAGCCGAAATTTCCTTTGGCCGCTTGAGAAGCTGGCCCAAGAACAGGGATAGGTCGCTCGACATGCCGTTCTCGCTGTTGGTGGGCCCGTTCGCTGCACGTCAGGCGAAGGAACGACGATCTGTCAGGCGACTGCCCGAACTACTTCCGCCATTTGTCCAGGCTGACGACCTCGGCTTCGGTCTTTTCGTCCGCCTCGGGCAACTCATCCTCGTCGTCCTCCTCGTCGTCATCGGTATCCTGCGTCTCGAACCGAAGGCCGAATTCTACCGACGGATCGACGAAAGTTCGGATCGCGTCGAGCGGAATGTAGAGAGGTTCGGGCGTGTCACCGAAGTTCAGCGTGATGGCAAAACCGTCGTCGTCCACCGCCAGCCCGTCATACCAGTGCTGCATCACCACCGTCATTTCCTCGGGATAGCGTTCGCGCAGCCAGTCGGCGAGTTCGGCCATCGGGTGGCGCGTGTCGAAGGTGATGAAGAAGTGATGCTCGCCAGGCAGCCCGTCGCGCTCGATATCCTTCAGCACGTCATGGATCAGTCCCCGCATGGCCTGATGCATGAGATTGCCGTAGTCGATCGATTTGGTCATGGGTGCGTTCCGGCAAGTTTTATGGCTTTCAGCATAAGGGATTCGGATCGGAAAGGAAGGGGCGACGGCGCAATCGCTTCGCCCCTTGACGTGGTCGCGGCGAAGTCATGCCGGAAGGGCAAAGGCGGCACCGGCAAGCGCCGAAAGGGCGAGCACCACGAGAAGAGGCCAGTGACGTCCCAAAAGCAGGTAGCCTGCCACCGCGGCGATGCCTGCGGCATGGGAGTCGAATGCTCCGGTCCGCACAATCGGCAGGCTGAGAGGGCCAAGCTGCCACTCGCCGATGCCGCCGAAGAAGAGGTGGAGCGCGAACCACAGCGTAAGGCTGCCGATGACGCCGACGACCGAGGCAGTGACCCCGGCAAGCGCCGCCGTCAATCTCGGCCTGCCCGCCAGCCACTCGATATAGGGGGCGAAGGCGAAGACCCAGAGAAAGCAGGGGACGAACGTGACCCAAAGTGCGACCGCCGCCGCCGCAACCGCAAGCACGGCACCCCCCTGATGCGATCCGGCAAGAAAGGCCACGAATTCGGTCACAAGGATCAGGGGGCCGGGCGTGGTCTCGGCAAGGCCGAGCGCGTCCATCATCTCGGCCGTCGAGATCCAGCCATGATCCTGCACGACGGTTTGAGTCATGTAGGCCAGCACCGCATAGGCGCCGCCGAAGGTCACAACGGCGAGCTTGGAGAAGAAAAGCCCGACGGCTACCAGAAACGTCTGCCCCGCAAGCAGGAGGAGCGCGATCGGGAACCACCAGATGACCAGCCCCGCGACGATGGGCGCCAACAGACGCTTCAGATCGGGAAACGGCGTCGGAGCGGGCGCTTCGGTCTTCAGCAGAAGCGCCCCGGCCAGCGCCGCTGCCAGAACGATGACAGGGAAGGGTACCCCCAGCACGAAGATCGCCACGAAGGCGACCACAGCGATGACGCGGGTCGCGATCCCCTTCAGTGCCCGCCGCGCCACACGCAAGAGCGCTTCAAGAACGATGACGACGACCGCGGCCTTGATGCCGAGGAACAGCCCCTCGACCAGAGGCAATGTGCCGAAGGCGGTGTAAAGGGCGGCGAGCATCAGGATCACCGCCGCGCCGGGCAGAACGAACAGCCCCCCGGCGATCAGACCGCCGCGAAGGCCCGCGCGTTTCCACCCGGCATAGGTCGCAAGCTGCATCGCCTCTGGTCCCGGCAGCAGCATGCAGAAGGAAAGCGCGCGCAGATACTCCTCCTCGCTCAGCCAGTCGCGGGTCTCGACCAGTTCGCGGTGCATCAGCGCGATCTGCGCCGCCGGTCCGCCGAAGGACAGTATTCCGATGCGCCCGAAGACCCGCCAGAGCGCCTCCTCGCCGCTCATTCCTTGCGCCCCGCCGGCCAGTCATGGCCTTCGTCGAATCCGTCGCGCGCCCAGCGGTACAGCGCGTCGTAGACGATCATGCCCGCCTCAAGCTGGGCAAGGTCGTCCTTGTGCTGACGTGACAGCCCGACCGAGATCGCCAGAAGTCCGGCCGCGGCGGGCGCAAGGTCATGACGATCGGTATCGGCCCCGCGCACCACCAGGGCAAGCCGGTCGAGCGCTTCGGAATGCAGCGCGAAATCGTCGAGGAATGCGTCGAAACTGCAATTCGCACCGCGATGAGTGAAGGTGACACCCTCGATGTCGAATGGGGTGGCGCCGAACTTTTCTGCCACCTGACCGACCTCGGCGGGGGCGACGAAAAGGAATTGCGCCTCAGGGTCGATGAAGCGACGGATCAACCACGGGCAGGCGATGCGGTCGATCTTGGGCCGGTGGCGCGTGACCCAAAGGCGGCTCTCGGGCAACGCGGAAGCGGGGATCATTGGCAACCCCCCTTCGGCCCAGGCGACTGCTCCGCCTTCAAGATTTTCGGCTGCGACGCCGTGACAACGGAGCAGCGCCGCGGCGCCTTCCGAGAGTTTCAGTCCCTTGCGACAGATCAATACCGCGCGCTTGCCCGCAAGACCCGGGGCCAGCGTTTCGATCCGGTTGAAGGGGTGGCGGATCGCCCCGGGGATGAGCCGCGGATCGGCGGCAAAATCGTCTTCCAGGCAGATGTCGATCAGCACCGGGCAATCGGGCGTGCCGATCAGGCGATGAAGCTGCGGGACGGATATCGTTGCGAAGCCGGGCATGGGGCATCCTTTCTTGGGTTTGCGAAGGATGCGACGCTTGGGCCGTGGCCTCACGGGGCGATGTCGCGGACCCCATGGCGGCATGGTCGCATCTGCGAACGGCCAGGTCAAGGCCGAGCGGTTGCCCGCTTTCGCTGAACCGGGAGGTTCGGAATTCCCCATTGCCCGGATGCGGTCCGATTCAATGCCAAACCGAACAGCGCTAGCCCATCGGCTTGGCGATCTCGCGCAGGATCTTTTCCCGGATCGCGCGTGGATAGTCCTGAAGCCCGCGTGCGGTCACGACAAAGCCGTTTCGCGTGATGACGAAACGGCGGTAGAATTCGGTAATGGCGATTGTGCGGCCGACATCCTCGATCGCGATCGCATTGATCTCGATCCCCGAGGCTTCAGCGTTGCCGCGTTCCGGCCCAAGCGGAAAGCCGGCGTTCTGCGCGCCATCACCCGAAATGTCGATCACCTTGCGCCGGCAGTCGGCGACCGCCGCGAACTGCTGGACCGAAAAGGCGACCGCCTCGCCCACGGCGGTGTCGGAACCGCTGAACGCGCGTTGCAGAAGGCGGGCGCGTTTGCCGAAATCGCCAACCTCGCCCGTGCTGAGCATCCGTCGCCAGGGCATGACCAAGACCTGCTCGCCCGTGCCGGACCACTGCACGACGCCAAGCGCGACTTGCCCGAGAACCAGCGCGTCGACGATCTCCGGGTCGGCAAGCGCATCGGCCAGCCCGTCCACTTGCAGCCGGTACTCCCCGCGGTCGATTGAGCCTGAGACATCGATCGTCAGGAGCAGTGCCACGTCGCAGGCGAGGACGGCCCGACCGAGGGGCAGGGTTGCAAGCAGGACTCCGGAAACGACGCAACGCCAAATGCCCATCGCCCGATCATGGCGGTCCGCGGGCAATGCCGCAAGGAATTTGCCTCTGTTGGCCGCTCGGTCGAAAGTTTCGCGAGAGAGGGGTGCAGGCTTCTGTTGCCAGGTGCCTGCGAACCCCGCCTTACGCTGCTAGGCGCAAGGGCTTAAGTTTCGATCACTCGAACTGCTTACGCAGCCAGAGCCATCGGAGCACGGTTGTTATTGGCAACTGTACTTTACGGACCGATAACGGTGGTACCTCACCGGGACAAAGCATAACCCCTTTAGACGTTCGTCGATCCTGTTTCGGCCCCATGACCGGCCAATACCGGGTGTTGGTGGAGCCGCCGGGTACCGCCCCCGGGTCCGATCCGCTTATTACGAGCGCGTTTATGTCCATAGTCCGGGCAAGCCCGAACGGAACCAATATAGGCGCGGCGCCCCGCGCCCGCAAGACGGCGCGCCCCGGTTCAGCGCGCTTCGCTCAAGAGCCCCTTGAAGATCGCCCAGCACATCAGCAGCAGAACCAGCGTGAACGGCAGTCCGGTCGAGATGACCATTGCCTGAAGCGCCCCAAGCCCTCCGCCGATCAGGAGCACGATGGCCACTGCACCTTCGAACGTGCACCAGAAGACCCGCTGCGGCAGCGGCGCGTCGACCTTGCCGCCTGCCGTGATCGTGTCGATCACAAGCGACCCTGAATCCGACGACGTGACGAAGAACACGATGACGAGAACGACGCCGATCACCGAAGTGATGCTTGAAAGCGGCAGTCCTTCGAGCATCGCGAAAAGCGACAGTTCCGGCACGTAACTGTCGATCACGTAGGTCTTGACCGCGCTTCCCGTGGGGTCGGTCAGAACCTGGTCGATCGCCACGCCGCCGAAGACCGCCATCCAGAGCACGCAGACGAGCGAGGGGATCAGAAGGACGCAGATGATGAACTCGCGAACCGTCCGGCCGCGGCTGACGCGCGCGATGAACATGCCGACGAAGGGCGACCAGCTGATCCACCAGGCCCAGTAGAAAGCGGTCCAGCCGTGCATGTAGTCGGTATCGGCACGACCGATCGGGTTCGACAGGGGCAGGATGCTGCCGACATAGGCGCCAAGACCGGCGAAGAAGTCCGCAAATATGATCATCGTCGGGCCGGCCAGAAGCACGAAGACCAGAAGAAGGGCGGCGATGCCCATGTTGATCTCGGACAGGACCTTCACGCCGCCATCCAGCCCGCGCAGCACCGAAACGAGCGCGATGCCGGTGATGACCGTAATCAGCAGCACCTGGACCGTGACGTTGTTCGGCAGGCCGAAGACATGCTCCAGCCCCGCATTGGCCTGTTGTGCCCCGAAGCCGAGCGAGGTCGCCAATCCAAAGAGCGTTGCGAAGACCGCAAGCGTGTCGATGACATGGCCGACCCAGCCCCAGATGCGTTCTCCGAAGATCGGGTAGAAGGCCGAGCGGATGGTCAAGGGCAGCCCCTTGTTGAAGGTGAAAAGCGCCAGGGCAAGGGCAACGACGGCATAGATCGCCCAGGGATGCAGTCCCCAGTGATAGATTGTCGCGGCAAGCCCCATGCGCTTGGCGGCTTCGACATTCTCGGGGATGATCGAACCGTCCGCCGCGATGGGCGACGGCACGCCAAGGGGCTGCGAAATCGCCATGTGATAGACCGGCTCGAGAACGCCGAAGAACATCAGCCCGATGCCCATGCCGGCGGCGAAGAGCATCGCGAACCAGCCGATATAGGTGTAATCCGGCGTCGCCTCTTTCCCTCCAAGCCGGACCGCGCCCCAGGGGCTGACGATCAGGAAAAGGCAGAAGGCGACAAAGACGTTTGCTGCGCCGAGGAAAAACCAGTCGAAAGTCGATGTAAGCCAGGGTCTGAGCCAGCCGAAGACGGCGTTCGCCTGTTCGGGAAGCGCCAGCGCATAGAAGACGAATGCGACGATGCTGAGGCCCGAGATCATGAAGACCGGGTTGTGCACGTCGAAGCCGAACGGGCCGAGCTGACCTTCGACGTTGTCCTGTCCTATCGAGTATTCGGTGTCGATGAGGCCTGCGGCCCCTTCGGGCACCGGAATTCCCTGCGTCTGGTCCTGGTCCGTCATGGGGTCGCCTCCTGTCGCTGTCGTTTCCTTATCCGTCTAGCCGCGCACGAGCATCACCGAGGCCCGGGTATGGCGGGCCAGTGCGCCGCCGTGCGATGACCAGAAATAGTCGGTTACGTTCGGCATATGCGTGGCCATCACGACAAGATCGGCGCCGATCTCGCTGACGGTTTCACTGAGCTTCGCGTCGATCTCGGTCGTCGGGTCTTGCGCGACGACCATTTGCGTTGTGCAGTCCTGCCCGTGGCGCTTGCCTTCGGCGGCGCCGAATTCGGCCAGCTTCGTCGCGAACTCCTCGGGCCGGTGGCCAAGTTCGCCCGGTTCGGGACTGGTCACGCCGACATAGCATATGGGCGCTGAGTATTGCCGGGCGAGGTCGGCGGCGACGTCCAGAGCTTTCCGCATCTGATCGCGGTGGCGCAGGTCCACAGGGACCATGATCTGGCTGAACACGTTTCTCTCCTCTTTTCCGGGCGCACTTGTTTGAATGCTTCCCTGTCCGGCGAGGCCCCGGACAGCGTGTCTTTGTTCGCTTCGCGCGTTGGCCAAGGGCCGCGCGGCATTACAGGACGCGTTGCGCAGCATCCGAACACACGGGCGCGCAAAGGTCAAACCCCGATCCGGGAAAGGGCGCGCGACCGCCGCGCTTGCCCGGCGAAACGCCCGATCGCCATTGCGGCCCGGGCCGATTGACGCCACATTCACGGCGTTTGACACGAAAGGGGAAAATGCCATGCGTCTCGATCTGGATTTCGTCCGGGCCCAGTTTCCGGCTTTTGCGGTAGAGGGGCTGAAGGATCAGGCGTTTTTCGAGAATGCCGGCGGATCCTATGCTTGCGGACAGGTGATCGACCGGCTTACGCGGTTCTACCGCGAACGCAAGGTGCAGCCCTACGGCCCCTATGCCGCCGCGCAGGCCGGCGGCGCCGAGATGGACGAGGCCCGGGTGCGTCTGGCGTTGATGATGGGGCTGAAGACCCATGAGGTGAGTTTCGGCCCCTCGACCACAGCCAACACCTATGTGCTCGCCCAGGCGTTCCGCCGGCACCTGAAGCCCGGCGAGGCGATCGTCGTCACCGATCAGGACCACGAGGCGAATTCCGGCCCCTGGCGCCGGCTCGGCGACGAGGGCATCGAGATCCGCGAATGGAAGATCGACCCCGAGACCGGGCATCTGGACCCCGCACGGCTTAAGCCGCTTCTCAAGGACGGCAAGGTGCGGCTGGTCTGCTTTCCACATTGCTCGAACGTGATCGCCGAGATCAATCCCGTGGCCGAGATTGTTGCGCTTGCTCATGCGGCGGGGGCGGCGACTTGCGTCGACGGGGTGAGCTATGCCCCGCACGGCGTGCCGAATGTCGCGGCACTTGGCGCCGACATTTATCTTTTCTCTGCCTACAAGGTTTATGGCCCGCACCAGGGTATCATGGCGATCCGTGAAGAGCTTGGCATGAGCCTGCCCAATCAGGGCCACTGGTTCAACGGCGACACTCTTTACAAGCGGTTCACGCCCGCCGGTCCGGATCACGCCCAGATCGCGGCCTCTGCCGGAATCGCGGATTATTTCGATGCACTCCATGCCCACCACTTCCCGGCCGAAGCTGATGCAAGCCGCCGCGCGGAACAGGTGCACGATCTGATGCGGGCGCAGGAAGTCGCGGTATGCCAGCCGCTTCTCGACTATCTTTCGGCGCGCAATGATCTTCGCCTCATTGGCCCACGCGATGCGGCGATCAGGGCGCCCACGGTGGCCGTGGCGCTTGACCGCGCCGCCGAGCCGGTATCCGCGACGCTCGCGAAACACGGCGTCAACTGCTGTGCGGGCGATTTCTATGCCGTTAGGCCGCTTGAGGCGATGGGAATCAACCTTTCACAAGGGGTCCTGCGGTTATCGATGACGCATTACACAAGTGCCGAGGATGTCACGCGCCTGATCGGGGCGCTCGACAAGGTGCCTTGACCGCCGCGCGCATGGGAAAACAGGTTGAAAAGATGCAAGACGCGCCCACGATCGTGTGGTTTCGCCGCGATCTGCGGCTTGCGGATCACCCCGCGCTCGCGGCTGCGGTGGAAGCGGGCGGGGCGGTCATTCCCGTCTTTGTGCATGACGAAACGGTTGAGGCGATGGGCGCCGCTGCCAGATGGCGTCTGGGCGAGGCGCTGGGCGTCTTCGCGCGGTCGCTTGAGGCGCGGGGCGCGCGTCTCATCCTGCGGCGGGGGCGGGCGTTGGATGTGCTGCGCGCGCTGATCGCCGAAGCCGGCGCACGGGCGGTCTGCTGGACGCGGGGCTACGATCCCCAGGGCATATCTCGCGACCGCGCGGTGAAAGCTGCACTGGGCGAGGCCGGTATCGAAGCGCAGAGTTTTCCCGGCGCAGTCCTGTTCGAGCCGTGGGCGGTCGAAACGGGGCAGGGCGGACCCTATTCGGTGTTCACGCCCTACTGGCGCGCGATCCGTGCGCGCGACCCGGGCTGGCCGCTGCCGGCCCCTGATGATCTTCGGCCGCCGCGACGCTGGCCGGACTCCGATGCGCTTGACGACTGGCGGATGGGTGCCGCGATGAATCGCGGCGCAGGCGTGGTCGCCCGACATGCCGTGGTGGGCGAAGTCCTTGCCGTCGAACGGCTGGACCGTTTTCTCGCGGACCGCCTCGCCGCCTATCCAGCCGATCGTGACCGTCCGGACAGGCCGGGAACATCGGGACTGTCGGAAAACCTCGCCTGGGGCGAGATTTCGCCGCGCACGATCTGGCATGCCGCGCGCCGGGAAGAAGAGATGGGCAATCCGGGCGCCTCGAAATTCCTGTCCGAGCTTGGGTGGCGCGAATTCGCCTGGCATCTGATGTATCACCACCCGACGCTCGCCACGGCAAACTGGCGCGATGGCTGGGACCGCTTCCCCTGGCGCGGCGACAACGAGGATGCCGAACGCTGGCGGCGCGGTATGACGGGCGAACCCTTCGTCGATGCGGCGATGCGCGAGATGTATGTGACCGGCCGGATGCACAACCGCGCGCGGATGGTGGCGGCGTCGTATCTGACCAAGCACCTTCTGACCGACTGGAGGATCGGCCTCGCCTGGTTCGCCGACTGCCTTACCGACTGGGATCCTGCGGCGAACGCGCTCGGCTGGCAGTGGGTCGCGGGCTCCGGCCCTGACGCCACGCCCTACTTCCGGGTGTTCAACCCGGCGACGCAGGCCGAGAAGTTCGACCCCGACGGCCTCTATCGGCGGACTTTCATCGCCGAAGGCCAGAAAGGGCCGGGCGATGTCGCTCTTTCCTATTTCCGTGCGGTCCCGCGAAGCTGGCGGCTTTCGCCCCAAGCTGCCTATCCCGCGCCGATGATCAGCCTTGCCGAAGGGCGCGCACGGGCGCTCGAGGCCTATGCCGACCGGGATTCTGCGCCCGCGAGATGAGCATATTGCCCAACCCGGCCCCATGGCGCTAGGCTTTCGAGGTTGGGGGACGCTATGCAGGCATTTCGCACCACGGACGGTCAGCACGGCTTGCCGCGCTATTTCGGGCAGGTCTTCCGCGTCGCCTCGGCGCTTCGTGCCGGACGGCTGGACTTTGTCCTTCAGGATGGGCGCCGGTTTCGCGCCGAGGCGCCGCAAGCCGGTCCGGTCGCCGAAATCCGCGTGCATGACGATGACATCTTCGCCCGCCTGATCCGGGAGGGCGATCTGGGCTTTTGCGAAGCCTATCTGGATGGCGGCTGGTCGTCCCCCGATCTTCAGGCGTTCATGGACCTTATCCACGTCGACGATCAGCCGCTCTACGACGGTTTTCCCGGCATGGCGCTGGTGCGCGCCTATGAGCGGATGCGCCACGTTCTGCGTTCCAATACCCGCCGCAGGGCGAAAAGGAACATCGCCCATCACTACGACCTCGGCAATGCGTTCTACGAGCTTTGGCTCGACAAAAGCATGACCTACTCGTCGGCCCTGTTCCGAACCGGGCAAGAAAGCCTCGAAGCGGCGCAGCAGGCGAAGTATGCGTCGCTGGTCGACCGCTTGGGGGTTGACGCGGGCGATCATGTCCTTGAAATCGGCTGCGGCTGGGGCGGTTTTGCCGAATATGCCGCCAAGGAGCGTGGCCTGAAGGTCACGGGGCTGACAATTTCGCGCGCCCAACTCGACTATGCACGAGTGCGCATCAATCGCGCCGGACTTGACGATCGGGTTGAATTCAAGCTGCAGGACTACCGCGACGAGCGTGGCATTTATGACGGTATCGCCTCGATCGAGATGTTTGAAGCGGTGGGCGAAAGGTACTGGCCAGTCTATTTCGACACGGTTCGCGAGCGGCTGAAACCCGGTCGGAACGCAACGCTCCAGATCATCACGCTGCAGGAAAAACGCTTTGAGATTTATCGAAAAAGCGTTGATTTCATTCAGAAATACATCTTTCCTGGCGGAATGCTCCCCTCGGCCTCCGCGCTGAGGCGGGAAGTGTCGCGCGCGGGGTTGAATCTGATCGGCAACTTCGAGTTCGGAGAAAGCTACAGCCAGACCCTGCGGCGCTGGCACGAAGCTTTCAACGAAAGCTGGGAAGAAATCGCCCGGATGGGCTTCGATACCCGCTTCCGGCGGATGTGGGACTTCTATCTGACCTCTTGCGCTGGCGCGTTTCGCGGCGGAAACTGCGACGTGACGCAAATCACTGTAGCGAGACCTTCAGCGTAAATGCCGACAGCAGCCAAACTTTTTGCCGCGATCGCGTTTGCGTTGCTGGCCTTTTTTGCCGCCGAAGTCGTGAAACCGAACATGCCGCCCGGCACGCAATTCGGCTACTTCTCGTTCTATTGCCTGCTGATCGGACTGGTCTGCGGCTGGAGGATCATGGGTCCCGCCGCGGGCAAGGGCAACGTGGAGGCGGTCAACGCGGGCATCCGCACCGCCGTGGCAATCGTCCTCATCGCGCTGCTCATCTTTTCGATCTACGAAATGATGATCCAGGCGTGGCGACAGTATTACGACGGACCGATGGAGGCGATCGTCGGCATATTCGGCATCGCGCTCGACTTCGGTCGCGGAGTGCTGGTCTGGGATGTGATGGCGGTGCTGCTGGTTGGCGGCGGTCTGGCTGGGCTCTTGTCGGAATGGGCCGCGCGGCGCTGGAAGTGACGCGTTGAACACTCATTTCTACTACGGCACGCTGTGCCACCCGCCGCTTCTCGCCAAGGTTCTGGGCCGCGACGTGACGACCGAGGCCGCGCGGCTTCCGGGCCATGCGGTTTTCTGGGCTGCGGATGGCGCCTATCCCGTGATCGTCGAAAAGGGCGCGGGGGCGGACGGGGTCTTGTTGCGCGGCCTTGGCGCGGAAGACCAAGCGCGGCTGGACTTCTATGAGGGCGGCTTCGGCTACCACAGGCGGATCGTCACGGTGGAAACGTCGACAGGCCCGGTCGAGGCGCTTGTCTATTTCCCCGAGCCGGGACGTGTCCGTCCCGCAGCGCCGTGGCGGCTTTCGGACTGGCTCGATCGCTGGGGCGCGGTCGCCATTGCGGCGGCGGGCGATTTCATGCGCGAGTTCGGTCGGCTCGATGGCGAAAGGCTCGGGCGGCGCTATCCGATGATGCTCATGCGGGCCGGTGCGCGGGTCCGGGCGGAAGCCGAAAGCCTGGTGCCATCGCTTCGCCGCGCTGCGCAGCAGGGGGACGTGGCCGAGACGAGCGCCCGGCAGGTCTATGCCAACTACTTCGCAGTCGAAGAATATGAACTCCGGTTCCGGCGCTTCGACGGCGCGATGAGCCCCGAGGTGAACCGCGCGGTGTTCGTATCGGGCGACGCGGCGGTTGTCCTGCCTTACGATCCCGTCCGCGACCGGGTTCTGGTGATCGAGCAGTTCCGCATGGGTCCGCACGGACGTGGCGATCCCCAACCCTGGCTCGTCGAGGCCATCGCGGGGCGTGTCGACGGCGGCGAGACGCCCGAGACCGCGGCACTCCGCGAGGCGCGGGAGGAAGCGGGGCTTGAAGTTCGCGAATTGATCGCCGTCGCCAGCTACTATCCCTCACCGGCAATGCTGGCCGAATATCTCTACACCTATGTCGGGCTTGCCGATCTGCCCGACGGGGCGGCCGGCATAGGCGGCCTGCCGGGCGAGGCGGAGGACATCCGCGCCCATCTTCTGTCCTTCGACCGGTTGATGGAGCTTGTCGCCTCGGGCGAGGTCAACAACGCCCCGCTTCTCATCCTGGCCTACTGGCTGGATCGGAACCGGTCCGACATCCGCGGGCGTGCCGCCGGGGCTTGAGGTCAGGCGATCCGCGTCCTAGGAATGGGCAGGCGACTGGAGGCTGCGACGATGCATATTCATGGCGACCTCGCCGAAGCGGTCGGCAAGACACCGCTGATCCGGCTGCGCAAGGCCAGTGAACTGACCGGCTGCGACATCCTCGGCAAGGCGGAATTCCTCAATCCTGGCCAGTCGGTCAAGGATCGGGCCGCGCTTTACATCATTCGCGACGCGGTGGCCAAGGGACAGCTTGGTCCGGGTGGCACCATTGTCGAGGGGACGGCAGGCAATACCGGGATCGGGCTGGCGCTCGTCGGCGCTTCGATGGGGTTCCGGACTGTCATCGTCATCCCCGAGACGCAAAGCCAGGAGAAGAAGGACATGTTGCGCCTGGCCGGAGCGGAACTGGTCCAGGTACCGGCGGCGCCCTATAAGAATCCGAACAATTACGTGCGGTACTCAGGGCGTCTGGCCGACAGACTTGCACAAACCGAACCAAATGGGGCGATATGGGCCAATCAATTCGACAACGTCGCCAACCGACGGGCCCATATCGAGACGACCGCCCCCGAAATCTGGGACCAGACCGGCGGCAAGGTTGACGGTTTCGTCTGCTCGGTCGGTTCGGGCGGGACGCTCGCCGGAATCGCGATGGCGCTTCAGCCCAAGGGCGTGAAGATCGGCCTGGCCGACCCGGAAGGGGCGGCCCTTTACAGTTACTACACGTCGGGTGAACTGAAGTCCGAAGGCTCTTCGATCACCGAAGGGATCGGGCAGGGCCGGATTACCGCCAATCTCGAAGGCGTCACGCCCGATATGGCCTACCGCATCCCGGACAGCGAAGCCTTGCCGATCGTCTTCGACCTTCTGGCGGAAGAGGGGCTTTGCCTTGGCGGCTCAAGCGGTATCAACGTCGCCGGCGCGATCCGCATGGCGCGCGAGATGGGGCCGGGTCACACCATCGTGACCGTGCTCTGCGACTACGGCAACCGCTATCAGTCCAAGCTCTTCAATCCGGACTTTCTGCATGCCAAGGGCCTGCCGGTGCCCGAGTGGCTGGACCGGCCTGCGCGGGCGCTTCCCAACGCGTTTGTCGATTGATGCGGATGCTTCGCGCCCTTCTGGCCGTCCTTTGTCTGACGCTGGTCGCGCCGGCGTTCCTTTTGCACATTGCGGCGCCTGCAGCAGCGCAGGACGCCCCGGCACCGGACTACAAGGACTGGGAAACGCTCGCGTCCGAAGCCGAGACGCTTCTGGACAAGGACCGCGTGAGCAACAGCGCGCTCGAGGAACTTCGCGCGCGCGTGGTCGCATGGCGCGCCAAGTTCACCGCGGCGCAAAGCGCCAACGCCTCCCAGATCGACACGGTCAGAAGCCAGATATCGTCACTCGGAGCCGCCCCGGCCGAGGGTCAGACCGAGGACCGCGCCATCGCCGATCGCCGCGCTGCGCTCAATGATCAACTGGCAAAACTTCAGGCCCCCGGCCTCGCAGCGGTCGAGGCCTACAGCCGCGCGGACGGGATCATACGCCGGATTGATGCGATGATCCGGGCGCGGCAGGCAAGCGCCCTTCTGAAGCTTTCCCCGACACCGGCCAATCCCGCGAACTGGCCCGCCGGTTTCGCCGTGCTGACGCAGGGGGTCCACACGCTGTGGTCGGAAACGGTGGAGGCGTGGAAGAACCCCGCCCGGCGCACCGAGCTCAGAAACAACCTGCCCTTGATCCTGCTCTTCCTCGTGATCGCGGGCCTTCTCATGTGGCGCGGTCCGGGGGTGATGGAGCGGCTCAGCACGCGGATGCAGACCGGCGCGTCGATGCGGATGCGCAACATCGCGGCGGCCATTGTCTCCTTGGGTCAGATCGTGGTGCCGGTGGGCGGGATGGTGCTTCTGGTCCTCGCCATCGTCTGGACCGGCATGACCGGAATCCGCAGCCGCGCCCTGATCGAGGCGCTGCCCGTCGCCGCCTTCGCCTTCTTCGCGGCCCGCTGGCTAGGAAGCTGGCTCTTCCGCCCCGGCGCGTATGCGCAATTGGCCGAACGCCCCGCCGAGGCGCGGTTCCATGTCAACATGATCGCGCTGATGGTGGCGCTGGAAGCCTTCCGGCAGGCCTTCATCACCGAGGTCCGGCCGCCGCTTTCGATGGCCGCGCAATCGGTCTGGGCCGCGCCGCTTGTCTGCATAACGGCGATCTTCCTTTTCAGGCTGGGACTGCTGCTGCGACCGCGCCGCCCAAGCGCCGGCCCCTCCGCCGACTTCCGCACCCAGATCCTGCGCCTGATCGGCACGGCCGTCATCGGGGTGTCCCTGTTGGCCCCGCTCCTCGCCGTGATCGGCTATGTCGCCGCGGCAAACGCGCTTCTCTGGCCGACGGTCATCTCGCTGGGACTCATCGGGCTCATCATCCTCCTGCAGAGGTTCGCGACCGACATCTATCTTGTCGTGACGCAAACCGGCGAGGACGGTCGGGACGCGCTCATCCCGGTCCTGCTCGGCTTCGTGCTCGCCATCGTCACGCTGCCGCTTTTCGCGCTGATCTGGGGCGCCAGGGTCGCGGACCTGACCGAGACATGGACTCGGTTCAGCGGCGGCTTCTCGATCGGCGCAACCCGCCTGTCTCCCGGCGTGGTGCTGACCTTCTTTCTGATCTTCGCGCTTGGCTACATGGTTACGCGGCTGGTGCAGGGCGCGCTGAAAACCGCCGTTCTGCCGCGTACGACACTCGACAAGGGCGTCCAGAACGCCGTCGTCTCGGGGCTTGGCTATGTCGGGATATTCCTGGCCGCACTGATCGCCATCACGACGGCGGGAATCGACCTCTCCTCGCTCGCGATCGTTGCTGGCGCGCTGTCGGTCGGCATCGGCTTTGGTCTGCAGAACATCGTGCAGAACTTCGTCTCGGGCATCATCCTCCTGATCGAACGGCCGATTTCAGAGGGCGACATGATCGAGGTGAACGGCCAGTTCGGAACGGTCAAGGGAATCTCGGTGCGCTCGACCTGGATCGAGACGTTCGACCGGACCGACGTCATCGTGCCGAACGCCGATCTCGTGTCGGGTGTGGTCACGAACCTCACGCGCGGCAACCTGACCGGGCGGCTCATCATCCCGGTGGGCGTCGCCTATGGCAGCGACACGCGCAAGGTGCAGGCGATCCTGACCGAAATCGCCGAGGGGGAACCCCTGGTGCTGATTGATCCTGCACCCGCCATCCATTTCGTCGCCCTGGGCAATGACAGCCTGAACTTCGAGATTCGCGCCATCCTGTCCGATGTGAACTTCAAGCTGAGCGTGCAGACCGAAATCCTGCACAAGATCACCAAGCGCTTCGCGGCCGAGGGGATCGAAATTCCCTTTGTTCAGCGCGATATCTGGATCCGCAACGCGGATGAGCTGCGCGCCGGCGGGCCGCGCCCGAAAAACTCGAGTGACGAGCCTGGGGCGAGATCCGTTGCCGACGTCGATCCGGCGACGATCCGCAACGATCCGGCGGCCGAAGAAGGGGAAGAAACATGAGCCGGCATCTCTTTCAGGAGGACCCCTATCTGCGCCACGCCTCCACCCGCGTCGCGGGAAACACGCCGGAAGGCGGCATCGTCCTGGACCGCAGCCTGTTTTACCCGACCGGCGGCGGCCAGCCCGGGGACAGCGGTTCGCTCGACTGGGCGAAAGGGCGGATCGAGATCGCGACAGCGGTGAAGGGCGAAGGCGGCGCCGTCGTGCTTGTCCCGTCCGAGCCGCAGGAACTGCCGCCGGTGGGGGTTGAGGTGACGCAACATGTCGACTGGAGCCGGCGCTATCGCCACATGCGGGTGCATACCGGGCTGCACTTGCTGTCCGTCGTCATTCCCCTGCCGGTGACGGGAGGCCAGATAGGAGCCGACAAGGGCCGGCTCGACTTCGACATGCCGCAGCCGCCGGGTGACATCACGGCGCTTGAAGAGCGTTTGAACGAGTTGATCGCGCGCGATCTTCCGGTAAGCGAGGACTGGATCACCGATGAAGAGCTTGCCGCCCAGCCGGGGCTGGTCAAGACCATGTCTGTCGCCCCACCCGTGGGGCAGGGGCGCGTGCGCCTGATCCGGATCGGCGCCGGCCCCTCGCAGATCGACCTTCAGCCCTGCGGCGGCACCCATGTCGCCCGCACCGCAGAGATCGGTCGCGTGACCATCGGCAAGATCGAGAAGAAGGGCCGCCAGAATCGCCGTGTGAGCCTGATCCTGGCGGAGTGACGCGATTTCCGAGCAAACCCCTTGCAAGAGCGTCCGGCGAGACGCTAAACAGCGCCGCACGGAGAGGTGGCCGAGTGGTCGAAGGCGCACGCCTGGAAAGTGTGTAGGCGGGGAACCGTCTCGAGGGTTCGAATCCCTCTCTCTCCGCCACTTGCCCCAGCGAAAGCGTTCTCCCGATCCGGCTGCGGCCGGATTTTTCCGTTGTTTTCGAGGGTTATGTGGGTCGGGCTGTTAACCGGCCCACGCGCCAAGAGGGCCTGAAGCGGTCTCCCAGGGCCAATATTCTACGGACCGGCACTGTCAAAGGAACCGGGCTTGAGGTGGGGCAGGGCGTTCGGTAGCGTCCGCAAATGACAATATGATCGCCCTTCAAGTACTTCAAGACGTCTCCTGAGATCATCCGCCTGGCTGTCATGATGTACATCCGGTTCCCGCTATCGCTTCGGAACGTCAAGGACCTGCTGCACGAACGAGGCATCGACATCTGCCACGAGACGGTGCGGTTTTGGTGGCACCGGTTTGGTCCGGTGCTTGCCTCGGAGATCCGGAAGCGGCGCGTCGAAGGCATGCGTTCGAGTTCTTGGAGATGGCATGTCGACGAGGTTTTCGTGAAGATCAACGGCGAGCGTCACTACCTGTGGCGGGCTGTCGATCATGAGGGCGAGGTCCTCGAAAGCTTCGTCACGAAAACCCGTGACAGGAAGACCGCGTTGAAATTCCTAAAGAAATCGCTGAAGCGGCATGGTTCTGCCGATGCGATTGTCACCGATCGGCTGCGGTCCTATGGCGCCGCACTACGCCAGCTCGGTATCAGTGACCGGCAACAGACCGGCCGCTGGTTGAATAACCGCGTGGAGAACTCGCACCTGCCGTTCCGAAGACGGGAGCGGGCCATGCTCCGGTTCCGCCGGATGCGAACATTGCAGAAGTTCGCCGCCGTCCACGCCTCGGTCTCCAACCATTTCAACCAGCAACGCAGCCTCACCTCCCGAACCCACTTCAAGCAGACCCGCACCGCCGCTCTCGCCGAGTGGCGCGGCCTCTGCGCCGAATAACGGGCAGTGTCACTGTCCTAACAGAGACTGGTTCGCATTTGTCTGCCAGCACCTCCTGAAAGACCAGCGTCATGCCATGGCGAAGGGAGCGGGGTCGGCGCGGAACTCTGCTATGCGAACACAAGGCGTGGTCGGATAGTCACTCGGTCAATGGCCGGGTCGGCAGCACCGAAAACCGGGTGCCCGGTCCGGAAAGCCTTACTTGACAAATTGTCGCACCCCTACTTACCCTGCGTCAGTTGCGAGTCGCCTCGTAGTTGTATTCTCAATCAAAGACTTTTTGACATCCGAGACAATGGAGGCTCTCCATGTCCGCCGCTGGCCATTTCGTCGATCGCTGCAAGCCGTATCTTCTGGTCGGTGCCGCCGGATGGCTGGCATTTGCACCCGCATCCTTCGCGCAGACCGAGCAGGCCGAGATGCCCGACCCGGTCGGGACGGCGTATTGCAGCGTCGGGAATACCGTCGTCGCGCATGTCGTCGCGCTGGAGCAGATCTACATCTACAACCGCTTTGGCGCCTTCAATCCCGGCGGGATGCTTTACGCGCTGCGCCGCGATGTGGTGGTCAGCGATGACGGTGACGAATCGGCATTCGACAACACCGGCGCCGAGATGGGGGACGGGGAGGCGATACCGCTCGAACCCGACGCGGCGACGGACAAGCTCCTTGCCGGCAACGTGCGCCTGCGCCCCGACAAGCGGCCGCGGCCGATCGTGTTGCGGGTGAACGAGGGCGACTGCCTGAAGGTCGTGTTCACCAACCTGCTCAGCCCCGACCGCGATGGCGAGGAGCATGTGATCGATCCCGCGACGGGCGAGGAAATCTCGATCGACTCGGACGAACCTGCGACCCGCACCGCCTCGATCCACGTGAACGGGCTGGAACTGTCAGGTGGGCTCGGATCGGACGGAACGAATGTCGGTTTCAACGAGTCGTCGCTGGCCGAACCGGGTGAGACCAAGACCTATACCTGGATCGCCAGGAAGGAAGGCGGCTTCCTGCTTTACTCGATGGCCGCAGCAGCCGGAGGTGAGGGCGACGGCGGGCAGCTCGGCCTTGGCCTTTTCGGGTCGGTCAACGTGGAGCCGGCCGGGTCGACCTGGTACCGTTCGCAGGTCACCGGTCCGCAACTCGCGGCGGCGACCACGGGCACTTCCGCCCGCGGGACGCCGATCATAGGCAACTACGACGTGACCGATGCGGATGGCGTACCGATCCTCGCCATGACGATGCCGTCCGACGACCCGCACGCGGCGCGCGAACTGGTCCATTCCGACATCAATGCCATCATCGACGTGCGCGAGAACGGCGAGAACTGCGACCAGATCCTCGGCCCCGGCTCATCCTGCGGCGAGCCGTTCCGCGAATTCACGGTGATCTTCCATGACGAGATCACCGCCGTGCAGGCATTCCCGGAACTCGAAGACGAGGAGAACCCGATTTCGGCCCTGCGCGACGGAATGGGCATCAATTATGGCGCGGCAGGGCTCGGCGCGATGGTGCTGGCCAACCGCAAGGGGATCGGCCCGGCCAAGGACTGCGCCGAATGCAAGCTGGAGGAGTTCTTCCTGACCTCCTGGGCGATGGGCGACCCGGCATTGGTGATCCAGCGGGGGCCGGACAACAAGGCGGTCCGGGCGCTCTATCCCGACGATCCGTCGAACGTCCATCATTCCTACCTGGGCGATGGCGTGCGGTTCCGCAACATGCATGCCGGCCCGAAGGAAACCCATGTCTTCCACCTTCACGCCCATCAATGGGTGCAGGACTGGCACGACGCCGACTCGGTCTATCTGGACAGCCAGACGATCTCTCCCGGTGCGTCATTCACCTACGAGGTGCATTACGGCGGTTCCGGCAACCGGAACCTGACGCCCGGGGATTCCATCTTCCATTGCCACCTTTACCCGCATTTCGCGCAAGGGATGTGGGAGCTGTGGCGCACCCATGACGTGTTCGAGGCGGGCACCGACGATCGCAAGCTGCCGGATGCCGAGATCGCCGGCGGGACGCCCAACCCGGCCGTGGTGCCATTGCCGGGCGTGCCGCTGCCGCCGATGCCGACCCCGGCCTTCGAGGGTTATCCCTTCTACATCGCCGGGATCGCCGGCCACCGCCCGCCGCAGGCTCCGCTCGACATCGATCCTGACGCTTATGCAGAAGATACGAGCCAAACGCTCATGCGCCACGTCGTCCTTTCGGGCGAGCGCGAAGTCGGGGTGGACGCCTTCGGCACCGACGCAAACGGTGATCCGAAGGAGTTGGAGGCAAGATATTTCGACACGACCATCCCCGAGGACGACGCGATGGGTCAGGCGAACCGCATCGCGGCGCGTGTCCGAGCCGAAAACGCGAGCGATGCGCTGTTCGGGCTGGCGGCCAAGCTGACCAAGGCCTGGATCAGACGGCTGCCGCTGGACGGCACGCCGGAAGAGCAGACGGCGATGGAGTTCCACGCCGGAACCGGCCCCGGCGCGGTGGCGATCGAAAGATCGAAATTCGGTGTGCCCGAGCGCGGCTATCCGAGCTGCCTGTCGGACGGCACCTGCAACACGCCCGCCAACGACGTGCTGTTCCGCGTGAACGGCTATGCGCCGAAACCCGGCGCGCCATTCGCCGATCCTTGCCCCATCCGCTTCTATCTGGGCAAGAAGGACGACGACCCCGACGATCCGGCGAAGTGGGCGGAGCTTGCGCCCGAACGGAGATATCGTGCGGCCTATCTGCAGTTCGACATGCCGGTGAACAAGCACGGCTGGCACGACCCGCAGGCGCGGCTGATCGCGCTTGAGGAGGACGCGGCCTCGATCCTCGACCATACCCGTGCGCCAGAACCGTTCTTCTTCCGCGCCAATTCGGGCGAGTGCATCTCGTTCGAGGCGACGAACCTCATTCCCTCGAACCTCAACCTCGACGATTTCCAGGTATTCACGCCGACGGACACGATTGGCCAGCATATCCATCTGGTGAAGTTTGACGTGACTTCGTCGGATGGCTCCGGCAACGGCTGGAACTACGAGGACGGCACCTTTTCGCCCGACGAGGTCCGCGAACGCATCCTCGCCAACAACGCCTTCAAGGGCACGGCCGAACTGCGCCCGCTGACCCATCGCCTCTTCCGCGACGGCGGGCCGCTGGCGGGCGACCCGCGCGGGCAGTGCCCCGACAGCCTGCCCGCCGATCCGACCGAGGCAGAGCATCTTCTTGCCGACCGTCCGTGGTGCGGCGCGCAATCGACCTTCCAGCGCTGGTGGGCCGATCCGCTCCTGAACCAGAACGGCGCCGACAGGTCGATCCGCACGGTGTTCACCCATGACCATTTCGGACCGAGCTCGGCCCAGCAGCACGGCTTTTACGCGGCCCTCGTGATCGAACCGAACGGATCGAGCTGGCAGACGCTGGCCGGCAAGACGTTTGGCGGGCAGGACGCGACCGGCGCGCAGATCGTGGCGCGGCCCGATGGTGGCCCGACTTCGTTCGCGGCGCAGATCGTCGAGCCCGCGACCGATGACAAGCCGATGAAATCGCAGCGGGAATACAACATCGCCGTCGCCGATTTCGCACTTCTCTACACGGCACCGCCGCAGAACAAGCCGATCAGCCCGCCTGGCCAGCTTGATCACGACCTGCCGGAAATGGTGTTCAACTCCACCCTGCCGCGACCCGAAGGCATCTCCGTCTCCGATCCGGGCGGACAGCTCATGAACTATCGGCACGAGCCCATTCCGGCGCGGGTCGGCTCAGCCGATGCCCTGGGCAAATGGTCGCTCAAAACCTTCGATGCGGCGTCATCGTCGCTTGACGCCTGCAAGGCCGCGCTCGAGACGGCGATCCCGGCGAGCGGCGGGAACCCGGCGAGACCGGCGCAGGCGCTCACCGATTGCCGCGACGGCCCCTGGGGCCCGGATCAGGCGGCGGCCTGCGAGGCGCGGGTGATCGCGCAGCTTTGCGACCAGAGCGATCTTGCCAACGTCTTTTCCTCGTACGCCCATGCCGGGCAGGATCAGGAAATCCGCGACGCCATCGCCGCTGACAATCTGGCCTACGACACAAGGCGCATCTTCATGGAGAACTACCTGCGCCGTGACTGCGCCGATACCGACGACCTGAACTGCACGGAGCCAGCCGGCCTTCGCAAGGACGGCGACCCCGCGACGCCGCTTCTGGTGGCGCGCGAAGGCGACGACGTGGAGGTGCGGCTGGTCCAGGGCGCGCAGGAGGAGAACCACATCTTCTTCATGAACGGCATGAAATGGCTGGCGGTTCCTGGGGCGGAAAACTCCGGCTACCGCGCCGCGCAACATATTGGCATATCGGAGCATTTCGAGTTCAACATCAATGTCCAGGACCCCTCGCCGCAACTGACCAAGGACCACCTCTACGGCACCACGGCCACCGACAACTTCTGGGACGGCCAGTGGGGATTCCTGCGGGTCGTCGGCTCGGACGATCCCTTGCCCTCGCTTGCGCCGCTGCCGACCAACGCCGGGACCGATGGCCTTGTGGGCGCGGTGATGGACAATTGCGCGGCCAGCGTTCCGCGCCGGACCTTCAGGGTCGAGGCGTGGCGGATGCGCGACCTGATGCCGGGCGGCGCACTGAGCTATCACGCGAAACGCACCCTGACCGACCCCTCGGCGACGATCTACGTGCTGGCCGAGGAGACGTCGGAGGGCGCGGCCGACGCGTCGGGCAATCGCCCCGCCGCCGTCCGCCATCTGTCCCGCCAGGACTCCGACGTGACGCTGATCGCGGCGGGCGAGAAGGCACCCGAGCCGCTGATCCTGCGGGCCCGCGCCGGCGAGTGCATCGAGGTCGAACTGACCAACCGGCTGGGCGCCGAGCCAGAGGACCTGACCAATCCGGCGGTCTGGAGCTGGAACATGATGCCGCCCATCGCCGACAGCCTGAACTTCAACGATGTCCGCGCCTCGCGCGCGATCGGACTGCACGCACAGCTCGTGGCCGGCAACGCGGTCCTCAACGACGGGTCGGCGGCGGGCTTCAACAACTCTTCGCTCGCCTATCCCTGTAACGCCGACGATCCGCTGCAATTCTGCGGCAGCGACGGCGGCGACAGCCTGCCCGACGACAAGTACCTGATGGACAACCGCGTCACCTACCGCTGGTACGCGGGCGACTGGAAGAAGGCGCCGGATGAGGCGGAACCGACCTTCACGCCGGTGGAGTTCGGCGTGGCCGGGTTGCAGAACTTCGCCGACGTCATCAAGGGCGCATCGCACGGCACGATAGGCGCGCTGGTGATCGAGCCTGAGGGCGCCGAATGGCAGACCGATTGCGCCGTCATCCGCGCACGTAAGGATGCGGATGCCGACAGCAGGCGCGACTGCCTCAACGCGGCGGCGACCATCGAGACACCGGATGGAAAGTCGTTCCGCGAATTCGTGCTGATCTACCAGAATGACGCCAGCCTGCGCTATCGCGGCGAGGCGCTGGCGAACCTTCGCAATGGCGACGATGCCGAGGACAGCGGGCAAAAGGCGTTCAACTACCGGTTCGAGCCGTTCTGGACCCGGCTTGACGCCAACCCCGCCGCCGATCCCGAGACGATGATGGACTACGACTATTCCAACCTGCTTTCGTCGAAACCCGAGGACGGCTTTGGCGACCCGTCCACGCCGCTCTTCACCGTGGCAGCAGGAACACCGGTGCGGTTGCGCATTGTCGAACCGGCGGGCCATCCGCGGAACGGGGCCTTCACACTTTCCGGCCATGACTGGGTGACCTATCCTTGGACGGACGGATCGACCGTGCAGACGGACGATCCCGGACCGCAGAACCGCGGCGGCGATGTCAACGCGATCGGGCCGGGGCGGCATGTGAACGTGCTGCTGGAGGCCGCCGGCGGGACCGAGCGGTTGGTCGGCGATTTCCTCTATCGCACGCCGCTGGGCTTTGCCTTCGGTGGCGGGCAATGGGGCATCATGCGGGTCTTTGACCCGGCGACCTGCGAGGACGGTGTGCTTCTGGACAGCCGCACCGGACGTTTGCAGGTTTGCCGGTAGGGAGGGTGGCATGGCCAATTCCGCCCCGCTTGCCGCCATCGCGCTTCTGGGGTTGGGGCTTGGGCTGGTTCCGGCTCCCACGCAGGTCGACGATCCGCTTTATCTTGGCTTTATATGTGGGCCAGAGGATGGATACGGCCCCGAGCTTGGCGCGGCGGGCGACGCGTTGCCGGCGCTTTACGCCCTGCATGACGATCACGAATTGCCGCAGTCGCGCGGGGCGGGGTGGGACGTGCCGCAAACCAGCGTCTTCGACCCGGCCACCGCCGTTACCGAGCTAGCGGTCGCCGCCATCACCGACGGCCCCGTTACCGCAGGAGAGGAAGCGCGCATCACCTTGCGGATCACCGACGGGGCAAGTGGTCTTCCGGTCACGGGCCGCAGCGTCGCCGGCTGGATGCTTCTCAGGCGAAACGCCCAGGTCGCCGCCGAGATGCCGTGCAGCGCCAAGGCCAGGCTTTTCACCCAAGGGCGGGTGACGGCGCGGCCCGATGTCGATCTGAACGCCTCGAAGCTTCTGGTGCTGAACCGCGACGGCAGCATCGCCGTCGTCAACCCGCAGGTCGACTTTACCATCACCCAGATGGAGGGCGTGATCCCGCTGCCGGGCGTGCCCGCCGACTGGGCGCTGGCGGCGGACGGGCAGACGCTTTTCGTGTCGCTTCCGGTCTATGGCGCCGTCGCGGTGATCGACACGCGCCGCTTCCAGATGAGCGGGCTGATCGAATTGGCCAAGGGCAGCCTGCCAACCCAACTGCTGCCGCTCGCCGACGGGTCGGTCGCGGTCTATCTCTCCGCCACCGGCGCGGTCACGATCGCCCGGCCGGACGGCGACGGGCGGACCGATCCCGTCGCGGTCGGCGGCGGCCCGGTGGCGATGGCCCAAGGCGCGTGGCGGCTGATCGTTGCGGCGCCGGGCAGGCTGACCACCATCGACACCCGGACCGGCGCCATCGCCGCCAGCGCGACAATCCCGGCGGGCGAGCCTTCGCTCGCGCTTGCGCCGGACGGGCTGTCGGTCTTTGTCGCCACGACCGCCGCGACCGGGATCGAGCGGCGCGACATTCGCGCGCTGAAGCTGCGCGGGACGGTGGCGGTCGAGCCGGGCATCTTCGCGCTCGCGCTTGAACCCGGGCGCCGGCAGATCATCGCGCTCAACCGCGAGACGGACCGGATGGTGCTGATCGACCCGCGCACGGGGGCGGTCTCGGCGACCGGCCGCACTCCGCCTCAGCCGGTCGAGGTCACGTTCTCGCACGACTACGCCTATGTGCGCGGCCTTGAGGGCGACCATTTCAGCATCTTCGAGCTTGCCGAACTGCGGCAGGGCAAGCTCGCCCCGGTCGACATCCAGTCGGCCTCGGCCCCGGTCACGCCGCGCGAGGCGCTGTCACGCGCGCGGATGATCGCGCCCTATGGTCACGGCGCGCTGGTCGGCAACGCGGATGAGGCGGTGGCCTACTACTACATGGAGGGCATGAACAGCCCGATGGGCACGGTCAAGACCTATGGGCCGAACGTGCAGGGGCTGATGGCCATCGACCGGGGGTTCCACGAAACCGCGCCGGGGGTCTACGAGACCACCGCCACGCTGCCCTTCGGCGGCGCCTACGACATCCCGGTTGCCATCGATGCGGACGGATTCGTCACCTGCTTCGCCGCCACCGCCGAGCCCGCTTCGAAATCCGCGGACGATCAGCGCCGCAACGCGCCGAGAATCGAGGCCGACATGCTTTCCGATATGGTCGCCGGGAGGCGGGGCGAGTTCGTCGTCCGGTTGTTCGACGGCAGCACCGGCAAGCCCATCCTCGGCCTCACCGACGTCCGGCTCGTGGCGTTCTCGTCGAGCGGCGAGTGGCAGAGCCGGAAGTGGGCCACCGAGGCTGGCCAAGGCCGCTATGTCGCAAACTGGAAGTTTCCGAAGCCCGGCCGCTACGGCCTCAGCCTGCAGATCGCTTCGTCAGGCGTGGGATATGCCGATCAGCGGCCCTTGTATTTCAACGTCGGACCGCCCGGTGACGGTGGGTCCGAAGCAAAGGATGGTTCGCCATGAAACACATTCTTCTTGCCCTGCTGGCGGTCTTCGCCCCCGGTCTCGCCGCGGCCGACATGGCGCATCAGTTCCTGCTGGTTGGCCATATCGAGAGTTTGACGGTCGACGATGCGACCGATCCGCTCTCGGCCGGCAAGATCAAGGTTCATGGGGTCGAGGTCGTCCTTCCGAAGAACCTCATCATCCAGATGCCCGCGCGGTATCTGACGGCGGCCGACATCATCAACCTCAACCCCGTTTCGCCGGGGGTGAATTCCGGCCTCGCGCTCGCCGATACGCCCGCGCCGTTCGCCTCTTACGAGGCGACGGTGGTCGGCAACATCGTCGGTCAGCAATACATTGCGGGCCTCGTGTGGATCACCCAGCATTCGCTGGCCGAGGGTGCGGGATACATCAAGGAGATCACGGCCAATGGCGAGATCCACGTCGTGGCCGACCCCGATCCGGCAGCCCCGGCGCAGCCCGTCACCCGCCTCCGCATCAATGATCCGAACGGCGTCTACGCGCCGGCCGACCCGCTGGCCGACGAGCGGTTCATGGTGGACGAGGCGAACCCGACGATCCATGCCGGCACCGGCTATCCGATGTGCGTCGCACAAGCGGGCGCCCCCGGCGAGTGCCCGGCGGCGAACCGCCCCGTCGGCCCCGACGGCAAGCCGCTGACCACCTTCGTCATGGGACCCCTGGCCCTGCCCGGATCGCCCGCCGGCGCGCTGCCGATCCCGCCATGCCCCGGCTGCGACCAGACCAAACAGGCGCCGCTGATGCCGGGCGACTACATCCTCTACGCCGGAACGCTGGCGAAGGACGGCGCGGACATCTACATCTCGGCCCATACGGTCGAGGCGAATGTGGGCATCTACACCGCTCCCGGGGTCGACCCGGCCTATGTGCTGATCGAGGGGTCGCTGATCGGCACGCAGGGTCCGCGCATCACCCGCGATCCCCCGGATCCGGCCGACCCGACCGCGACATTCCCGCAGGAAACCCAGGACCGGCTGAAGATCGAAGGCGTTACCACCGATCCCAGTCGCAGCGTCGAGCTTTACGCGATCGACGTCGACGGGGCGACAGGCGACACCACATTGCGCATCTTCAACACCGTTCCCCCACAGCCCAATCCTCTCGGTCGGTTCCGGCTGATCCTCGGGCAGCGCGCGAATGCGCTGTTCGTCCGGGATACCGACATCCTCAAGGGCGCGCCGCGCGAATTGATGGCGCGGGTGGCGAGCGGCCCGGATCTCGACGGCCAGCCGGTGCCCGATGCGCCGCTTTCCGCGCATGGTCTGGTGGCTGGGCAGTATGTGGCCCCCTTCGGCGAGTTCATCTTTACCGAGAACAAGGTCATCGGCGATCCGATCCTGCCCAACAATTTCGACTGCCTGCCGTTCCTGCTGTTCGGTTCCGGACCGCTGACCACGACGGTTCCGGCCGGGCCGGTGGTCGGCCCGCTCGACCCCTGGCCGGATGTCATTCCGGCGCCGACCGAAGTTAGCTGCGGTCCGCGACCGCGCCCACTGTAGGAGTGCTGTCATGGCCTTCAACGTTACCGAAGTCGCCGATCGCCCGACCTTCGCGGCTGATCCCGACGCCGATTTCCAGACGTGGAAGGGCATTGCCGCCGATGGCAACACGCTCAGGTTCTCGCGCATGCGGTCGGGCCAGAAGCGATCGTGGTGCAGCATCGCCAATGCGGCTCAGCTCGTCAGGCTGACCCAGGGGCTGAGCTTCAACGGCCACTTCCAGGAGCATGGAGACACGCTGATTTCGACCAACCACACCCCCGGCCTCGCCTTCCTGCTGGACTTCGACCACCCGGTCATCGGCGCGGGCCTGGATGTCGAACCCGCGCCGGACGCCGCCGGTCCCGGACAGCCCTACAAGGTCAGGCTTGAGGTGTCGAACACCGGCACCGGCGAAAGTTCCCACGTCGAGAAAATCGCCAATACCGGCGCCTGCCAGTTCATCGGCGCGAAGAGCGATTCCAACAATATCGACCGGATGCGCGTGACCGTCGTCATCATCGGCAATGCCGGTCAGGAAACGCCGGTCGATTTCGCCGTGAACCGGCTGGAACTGCTGGTTCCGGTCGGGCTCATCGTCTGAGTTCTCGTTCTGACGATGTAGACGCCGCCGGTTTCGCTGTGTTCGGCCTGCGATACAGTGCCTTGATGCCCATCGGCTTCATCGGCGCAGGCATGTGCAGCCGCGCAGCGGCAAAGCCTTCCTGGCACGCCAGCCCCTTCATCGTCCGGCCGCCCGCGAACGGATCGTCCACGCGCAATTCGTCGATCCGGCGCAGCCTGCTGAAGCGGGGGCTGCGTCAGCTGTCGGGCTAGCCGGACTTCTTCACGCCCTGAAGCCGGATCAGGCTGTCAGGGAACGGCGCGAAGCCAGTCACGTCGTTTCGGAGGCCGAACAGCGATGTGTAGTGGTACAGGATGATGTGCGGATTGCTCTTTGTGTAGAGCGCCACCGCCTGACGGTACAAGTTCGAACGCGCGGCCGGGTCGGTTGTCTGCCGCGCCTGTTTCAGGATTTCATCCAAAGCCGGATCGCAGAACTTCCCCCAGTTCAGGAACCCATCGCATGAAGCCCAAGGCGCGACGTTGGCGTCCGGGTCGGGGCGGCCGCTCCATATGACAAGCGAGGCCTGGTAGTCGCCAGCATCCGCGCGCGACGCCATGGTCGAGGATTCAAGCGCCTCCAGCTTTACGTCGAACCCGGATTCAGCAGCCATCGACTGGACGATCTGGCCGACCTGCTGGGACACCGGGCTGTTCGCGACGGTCAGAGTGAAGCTGGGGTTGGGAATGCCAGCCGCCGCCAGCAGCGCTTTTGCCGCTTCGACATCGCGTTCCGGCACCGGATTCGTGGCGTCATAGTACTGAGAGCCCGGAACCTCGTGCTGATTGCTCGGCACGAACAGGCCGTCATAGACGATCTGGTTGAGCGCGTTGCGGTCGATGGAAAGTTCCAATGCCTTGCGCACACGTTCATCCTGGCCAAGGGGATTGTTGGCTTGATCGGTATGGGCGACATTGATCGAGATGAGATCGTATGCGACCGATGGCCCGCGAACCAGCGTCAGGTTCGGGTCTTCCTCGACCGCGTTGATATCGGTGGGCGACACCCGTTCGATCATGTCCAGATCGCCCGAGCGCAGGCTGAGGAGCCGGACGGAATCGTCGGGGATAGGCAGGAATGTTACCCCGTCCAGGAAGATTTCGCCGCTGTTCCAGTAATCGTCGAACTTCTCGAGCTTGATGTAGTCCTGCGCGACGCGCTCGACGAACTTGAACGGTCCGGCGCAGACCGGGTCCAAGCCGATGTTCTCGCCTGCCGCCTCAAGCGCCTTTGGCGACATGATCATGCCGGCGCGGTCAGCCAATGCGGCCACCAAAGGTGCATCGGCCTGGGCAAGGTCAATCCGAACGGTCAGCGGATCGACGACCTCCACCGCGTCGATCGACTTCAACTCGGTCTGGCGACGGGAAATCGGGTCCGTCCGATACCGGTCGATGTTGATCTTCACCGCCTCGGCGTCAAGCATGGTGCCGTCGTGGAACTTGACCTCCGGCCTCAGATGCATGGTAAGCGAACGGTTGTCATTGGACCACTCCCACTCGGTGGCCAGTTGAGGACGGAAGCCGCCCTCGGGCGTGGTGTCGATCAGCTTGTCGCACAGCGACGCAAAAACCAGCCGGCCCGCTACCGACCCACCCTGTGCCGGATCGAGAATGTCGGGATCGGCGCGCATCCCTATTTTCAGATCGGCGGCTTGCGCGATTGGTGCGGCAAGCGCGGCGTAAAGGATCGACGCGGCCAAGAGCCCCGTTCTTCGTGAATATCCGGACATCTGGAGTCTCCTCCCTATGGTTTCAGTTCCACCTGTCTGTGTTGGGCTGTCGTCTGGCCCACGACATGGGGTGACAGGCGGAACCCTGTGAATGGTCCCATGCCAAAGTTGCGCAATCGTGCGATCGTCATGGTCCACGGCCGATTTCGGCGATCAGCGCGTCGGTCGAGACCGTCCGGCAATACCCCGCGAACGCGGCGAGGGCGTTGCGATGGCGAGCCTCGGTGTGGGTTGCGCAGGCGTCGGACACGCAGACGGGATAGAAGCCGCGGTCGGCTGCGTCACGCAGGGTGTGGTCAACGCACTGGTCGGTGAGGAAGCCGGTCACGACCAGCGTATCGATCCCGATGTTCCGCAGCAGGTATTCGATATTGGTCGAGTTGAATACGCCCGACGACGTCTTGGGCAGGACGATTTCGTCACCACCCGGCGCGAGGGCGTCGAGAACTCTCGCCTCCCACGATCCTTTGCCGATGAAGAAGTTCGACAATTTGTAGTCGAGGCTGCGGTCGCGCCCATCCTCCGTGAGGTTTTCCATAACGGTGTACATCACCTCGGCTCCCGCCGCCCGGAAGCTCGTCAGGAGCTTGCGGATGTTGGGCAGGACGGTGTCGCGGATTTCGCTGTCGAAATAGGGGATGCGTTTCGCGACGTCCGGGTTCCAAACGTAGTTCTGCGTGTCGATCAGCAGCAGGCAGGTGCGGCGGGCGTCGAACGGACGTTCGCGGCTGAGAGTGGCATCTTGTTGGCGTTGCATGAGGTACCTTCCGGTTCGTGAATCAGACCATGACGTCGCCGCCGTTCGGGTTGAACGTTGCGCCCACGTAGAAGGCCGCGTCCTCTCCGGCGAGAAGAAGTGCCGTGGGCGCGATCTCCTCGACCCGCCCCTGACGGCCGATCACCAGTTCGCCCTGTTTCTTCGCCGCCCATTCCGGTGGCAGCTTCATGTCGGTGTCCAGCGGACCGGGGCAGATCGCGTTGACGGCGATGTTGTCGCGCGTCACCTCATAGGCCAGCGAGCGGGTCAGCCCGAGGATGCCGGCCTTTGCCGCGGCATAGTGGGTCATCCCCTCACCGCCCTTGTGGGCGAGCTGGGAACTGATGTTGATGATCCGGCCATAGCGCCGCGCGCGCATCGCGGGCAGCACGGCACGGGTGCAGAGAAATACGCTTTTCAGGTTGATCCGGATCATTTCGTCCCAGGTCGAGGTGTCCATCTGCTCCAATAGCGCGACAGTGGCGATGCCGGCATTGTTGACCAGAACGTCCGGCGGGCCGAGCGTATCGCTGACCAACGCCATCGCCGCGTTAACCCCTTCCTCATCGCCGACATCGACCTCGGCGGCGACGCTCCGCCGCCCGGTGGCCCGGATCGCGGCGGCGACCTTTTCCGCGCCCGGCCCGTTCAGGTCGAGCACGGCGACATCCGCGCCCTCTGCAGCAAAGAGCATGGCGATCCCCCGCCCAAGTCCGGTGGCAGCCCCTGTCACGATCGCGACCCGTTTGTCGAGTTTGCCCATTGAACGGTCCCTCAGTAGATCTCGGCATAGCGGCGGCAGAGCTCGACCGGGTTCCAATCCCGGCTCAGTTCGAATTCCGCCCGTTTGTTGGCGAGATATGCGTTCAGCATCCGCTCCGGCAGGAAACTACGAACCACGTCGTCAGCCTCGAGCGCCGCGAGCGCCTCGGCGGTCGAGGAGGGAAGCCGAACGATACCGCGCGCGGCACGCTCCTTTTCGGGCATGGTTTCGCAGTCCTGTTCCTTCGTCGGTTGGGGCGGCGGCAATCCTTCACGGATACCGGCGAGACCCGCGCGCAGGATGACGGCAAGCTGCATATAGGGGTTTCCTGTCGCGTCCGCGGCGCGGAACTCGAAGTTGAACTGACGCGCAACCGCCTCGCCGGCCGCGTTGAAAGTCGGGCAGATGCGGATTCCGGCCTCGCGGTCGCGATAGCCGACATTCGACCACACGCCAGTCCAGGAATGCGGCACCAGCCGCAGGTATGAGACCGGCGTCGGCGCGGTAAATGCGCAGAGCGCGCGCATATGGCGCACGACCCCGGCCAGAAACTGTCCCGCCGGATCGCTGATACCGAAGGGACGCGAGGCATCGTGGCTGACTGCGTTTCCACCCTCGTCCCAGAGGCTGAAATGGATGTGCACGCCGCTGCCGAGCCCGTCAGGGGCAACGCGGGGGCAGAAGCTGACCCCGTGACCCAGTCGCCAAGCTGTCGCGCGGGCCAACTCCTTGACGATCACCGCCGTGTCGCAGGCGGCCAGCGCATCGAGCGGAGGAACGGTGATCTCGAACTGGCCTTCGGCGAATTCCGAAAGGTAGCTGTCCACCTCCACTCCCGCCGTGTGAAGAGCGCCAAGAAAGGTCTCGCCGAAGATGCCGTGGCGGCGGACCGCATCAAGTGCGTAGTTGTTGGCAGCGCGGGCATTGGCGCCCGAATAGATGAACTCATGCTCGAAAGTGGCGCGGATGGTCAGGCCGGTTTCGCGCCGCAGCTCGTCGGCGGCCTCGCGCAGCAGCGTGCGGGGGCAGCAATCCCACGCGGTGCCATCGGTGTTGCGCACATCGCAGAGATAGAACCGTTCCGCCGGACTGCCGTCGCCGAAATCGACCTCGACGCCGGTGCTTTCGTCCGGGATGAACAGCACGTCACCATGTGATCCCCAGGCTCCGGGGGCGATCGTTCCAAGCGCTGTGAACATCAGGTTGTTCGGCGTCCAGCCGATGCCGCTTTTCAGGCGTTTGTCGATCTGCCTGGTGGGAAAGCCCTTGCCCCGGACCTGGCCGGCCAGGTCCGCGTAGCAGAACATCGTCAGGGCATCGTGCTGCATTCCAGTTTACTCCAGGTCTAGGATCCGAGGTTGAAAGACTTGCGCAGGCGTTCGAGTGTCGAGATGCGGTTTCGCGCCCCCTCATCCAGCGCCTCAACAACCCCGGCGGTAAGGATTTCCGCCATGGCAAGGCCGGTGACGCCGCTGTCGAAGGCGCTGGGGATGCTGACTGGACACGGGATCACGACCTGCGAAATCGCGGCGATGGGCGAATACCATATGTCGGTGATCAGGATGATCTCGGCCTTCTGGGCTGCAGCACCCCTTGCCAGTTCCAGAACGTCGTGCTGGTAGCGCCGGAAGTCGAAGACGACGAACACGTCGCCCGCGCGCACATCGAGAAGGTAGTCCGCCCAGGTGGCGCTGCTGTCGCGTATCATCCGGACGCCCGGCCGCAATTCCCGTAGGTAGTGATGAAAGTACGACGCGACCATCCAGCTGAAACGGCCGCCAATGCAAAGGACGTTCCGGTTTGCATCCGACAAGAGATCGACTGCGCGGACGAAGTCCTTTCGGGGCAAGTCGCGCTCGGCGGTCTCGATGTTGCGGCCGAGTGCGTGCGCGACCCGCTGGCAAAGATCGGATCCGTTGCCGGCATCCGTCCGGGACCCATAGCGCGAGAGCGGCCCTTGAAGTCTTGCCTGAATCTCGACGCGAAGCGCTTCCTGGAACTCGGCATAGCTGTCGAATCCGAGCCGACTGACGAAACGCAGGATCGTCGGGCCGCTTGTGCGGGCGCGCCGAGCGAATTTCGCGACAGTCTCCAACCCGACCATCGGATAGTCTTCGAGGAGCGTGTGGGCGACACGCCGTTCGGCCTCGGTAAAATCTGTCAGCCCGCGCCGGACATGGTCCTGAAGCGACTTGGCCGGTTCGTCCGTCGGACGGTGGCCGGCATCGTCGGCGGGTGAGCGGCCCATCAGCCCGAAACCACGCCCGAAAGCGCGACCGCCTTCGGGAAGACGCTGGTCAACCGCCGCGCCCATTCGTGCTGTCCCTCGGGATCGGCGATCAGATCCTGCCGGATCTCGATCTCGACATAGGGCACCTTTCCACCCTCGGCATGGTGCGGGATGGTGTAGTCCATCTCCATGTCGACCGTGTAGGGTTCGTTGATCCCCACGCACAGTCCCGTTTCGGCGTTCAAGACTTCGACGAGGGCATCGCCGATGCGCCAGTCTTCGTGGGCGATAACGCTGATCTGCCAGGGCCGCGGGCGGCCATCGCTGCGCAGCCGCTCGGTGCAGCTGTGCATCGCGATGATGGCTGTCGGTTGCAAGGACGCCGCCCGATCGCGCAGCACACGTTCGATGTTGTCGTGATAGGGACGGAGTATTTCAGCCTCGCGCGCGCGAATGTCTTCGGTCGAAAGGCCTTCATTGCCGGGCACCTTCGTTCCGTCGGTCTGCGCCATGACCGATTGCGGCATTCCGGGCTTTCGGTTGCAATCGATCACAAGCCGCGAATAGGGCTGGAACACGTAGGTCGCGCCAAGGTTCCGGGCGAGTTCGCTGGTCACGCCGTAAATGCCGACATCGTAGGCGATGTGACGCGAAAGCTCATCCCGTCCAAGACCGAGCGTGCCCAACCGCTTGGGGATCGCCACGCCGGCGTGATCCGATATGAAGAGGATCGCCGACACCCCGTCTTCATTTTCGATCGCGAACGGCTTCGGATCGTCGGGTTGCAGCAGTCTTGCAGTGGTTTTCACGATGCGGTTTCCTTCGGCGGGCATTGGGCGGAACCCGATCCACGCGTGACCGGGTTCCGATGTCTCTGCCGGGCTTCAGCTTTTCGGCGTTACCGTCGTCTCAAAGCTCATCTCGCCTCCATCCACCTTGATTATCGCCACAGGCTTGCTCGGAACGCGGCTGCCTTCGGGATAGGTGATGGTGCCCGTCACGGCCTCATATCCGCTGGTTTGCGCAAGTGCCGCGCTGACCGCCGCCGGTTCCGCGGAATCGGCCCGCACGATGGCATCGGCGACAAGGCCCATTGCGTCATAGCCGAGCGCCGCAAAGGCGTTTTCCGGCGGAACGCCGTATTCGGCCTCGTAGGCGGTGCGGAACTCGTTCGCGGGGCCCGTGTCGAGGCCGACATAGGCGTGGGTCGTGAAATAGATATTGGTTGCGAGAGCTTCGCCCGGCACCGTCAGCACCAGATCGGTGTCGAAGCCGTCGCCCGCGAGGATAGGCAGATCAAGCCCCGCCTCGCGGATCTGCTTGACGATCACGCCGGCGGTATCGGGGCCGGACGATGCGAATACTGCATCCACGCCCTCGGTCGCCTGAAGTCGTGCGACAAGTGCCGAGAAGTCCTGATCGGTGGTCATGTAGACGTCTTCCAGCGCGATCGTGCCACCGAGTTCCGTGAACCGTTCCTTGAAGTACTTGGACAGGCCCGTGGTGTAATCCATCGCATTGTCGGTCCAGACTGTGATGTTGCGAAGCTCGAGCGTGTCATAGGCGTATTCGGCCATGGCGTGGGCCTGAACGTCGTCGCCAAAAGGCACGAGGAACATCTCGGACCCGACCATTGCCGGCAAGTCGGGCGAGGTGGCGCCGGACGTCACAAAGGGAATGCCGGCGGTCTGGAACAACGGTGCCGACGCCAGCGCAAAGGTGGAATCGCTGTGGCCGATGCCGGCGGTCAGCCCTTCGATCGCTACCGCACGCTGTGCCGCGGTCGCCGCCTCGCGTGTGTCGTTCTTGGTATCAATCGCCGTGACTTCGATCATCCGCCCGCCCAGAAGGCCGCCGGCGTCATTGATCATCTTGGCCTTAAGCTTCACGCCGTTCAGCGATGGACCGTCGAGCGAGGCGAGGCCGCCGCTGCTGACGTTGTAGAGTGCGGCGATGTCGATCGGGTCTTGGGCCGCGGCGGGCAAGCCAGCGGCAATCGCCAAGCCGGCAACCACGAGGCCGGTTAGTCCTGCTTTCCAATTTCGCATCACGATCTCCTCTCTCAGGGTGTTGACCCGGGATTTGGGTCTGGTCGGTTCGTCAATCTCTTGAGCCACGCGGAGGCATCGGGTTCAGCGGTGCCGAACAGGCCGGAAGGCCGGTAGATGAGAACCAGCATCACGCCGACGGCGACGATGATCTGGCTCGCGCCGAATAGGTTCGCCGCCTCCTCCACCGGGCGCAGCAACTCGGTCGCGACAGTCAGGACGATGGCGATCAGGATCGCGCCCGTGATACTGCCCGACCCGCCAAGAACGACCATCACGACAAGCTGAAATGCCAGCAGGAAGGTGAACGAACTTGGGCTGATCAGGGTCACGAGATGCACCCAGAGCCCGCCGCCGATGCCCGCGAAGAACGCGCCGAGGGCAAATGCAAGCACCCGTGTCCGCGCGACGTTCACACCAAGGCAGGCCGCCGCCAGTTCGTTTTCGCGGATGGCGAACATGGTCCGGCCCAGCGATGAATGCTTGAGCTGCCAGCAGACATAGACCGTCGTCAGTGCGAAGAGGTACACCCACCAGAGCGAGGTGAGCGCCGGCAGCCCGCTGAGGCCGAGCGCCCCGCGCGTCAGGCCCGACAGATTCACTGCGAAGCTTTGCACGATGAAGATCAGGCCGAGCGTCGCCACCGCGAGATAGTGCCCTCTTAGCCGAAGCACGGGAAAGCCGATGACGACGGCCGTCGCTGAAGCAAGCGCCCCGCCCGCCAAGAGCGCGGGCAGGAACGGCCATTCCTGCGCGACGAGGACTTGTGGCAGATCGGGCAGCATGACCTCCTTTCGGGTGGAGGGCATCACGAGGATCGCGGTCATGTAGCCGCCGACGGTCATGAAGGCGGGATGGCCAAGCGAGAACAGCCCGACGAAACCGTTGGTGACGTTGAGGCTGACTGCAAGGATGATGTTGATCCCCACAAAGCCGAGGATTGAAAGCGTGTAAGGCTCGAACGACCGGAGCGCCGCATAGATCAGGACCGCGCCGAAGATCGCGACCATGCCGAAACGCAGCATGAATCCGCTGTCGCTCATGCGCGCGTCTCCGTATTGCGGCCGAGAAGGCCGTTTGGCATGACCAGGAGCACGATGATGAGCGTTCCGAAGACAAAGGCGTTCCGGTAGCCGGAATATTCGGGCGGCAGGAGTCCCACGAACAGCACCTCGGCCAACCCCAGGACATAGCCACCGAGTACCGCCCCCGAGATCGACCCGACACCGCCGATGACGGCCGCCACAAAAGCCTTGAGACCGGGAAGCACGCCCATGAACGGGCTGACCTGCCCGTACTTGCTGCCCCACATCAGGCCCGCTGCCGCCGCAAGGCCGCTGCCGATCGCGAAGGCGAGCAGGATCATCCGGTCAATGTTGATCCCCATGAGCCGCGCCACATCGTAATTCTCGGCCGTCGCGCGCATCGCGACGCCGACCTTCGTGAAGCGCACGAAAAGCACCAGCGCAATCATCAGGAGAATTGCGAGCACCACGATCACAAGGTCGATCACCCGTAACGACTGCCCGCCCATGGTGACAAGCTGGTTCAGAAATGGCGGCACCTGGAACGTTCGAGGCTGCGCCGTGACGGTCAGCACCGCGAGGTTTTCAAGGATGATCGCAACGGCGAGCGAGGCGATGAACCCCGTCACCTGCGGCGCGGCGCGCATCGGGCGGAAGGCGATGCGTTCGATCAGCATTCCGAAAACGGCGCCGGTTGCGACAACGACCAGAATGGCCACAGGAAACGGAGTGTGCAGTACCGCGATGCTGGCGAGCGTCGTGAAGGCCCCGATCGTGAAGATGTCGCCATGCGCGAAGTTGATAAGCCTAACGATGCCGTAGATCATCGAAAAGCCGATGGCGATCAACGCATACATGCTGCCCAGGATTATCCCGTTGGCGATCTGCGAAATGATGTAGGCGCTGGTCATCAGGCCGCCCCCAGATAGGCGCGCCGGACCGCGGGGTTCTGCGCAAGCTCACGCCCCGTGCCGGTCAAGACGACGTTGCCCGCCTCCAGCACATAGGCCCGGTCGGCCAGATCAAGCGCCATCGCGGCATTCTGTTCAACCAGAAGCACTGTCACGCCCTCTTTGCGGACTTGCTCCAGGATATCGAATACCTGTTCAACCAGTCGCGGCGCGAGGCCGAGCGAAGGTTCGTCGAGCAAGAGGAGCTTCGGTCGGCTCATCAAAGCGCGTCCGATCACCAGCATCATCTGTTCGCCGCCCGACAACCGGTCGCCGGGAACCGAGGCGCGGTCGCGCAGGATGGGGAACTGGGCTTGCATCTCGCGCAGGTCGGCTTCGATCCCGGCGCTGTCGTGGCGAAGATAGGTCCCGATGCGCAGGTTCTCGGCCACTGACAGGTTGGCGAAGACCTGCCGTCCCTCTGGACAATGCGATATCCCCGCCTCGACGATCTGTTCGGCCCGAAGCCGCCCAAGATCAACCGGTTCGCTGCCCGGATCAGGGGCGAAACGGATCGTTCCGGAACTGGCCCGCAGCAACCCCGAAATTGTCGCCAGCGTCGTCGTCTTGCCCGCCCCGTTGGCACCGATCAGCGCGACGATCTCGCCTTTGGCCACTGTCAGGTTGACGCCACGGATCGCTTCGTTCGCGCCGCGACGGACATGGACATCGTCAAGCCAGAGCATGATTGTCCTTCCGGCGGCGCCCCAGATATGCCTCGATGACACGCTCGTCACTCTGGATGTCGGAGGGTGTGCCTTCGGCCAACAACTTGCCCTGATTGACGACGATGATGCGTTGGCAAAGGCCCATCACCATTTTCATGTCGTGTTCGACAAGAAGAATGGCGATGCCCAGATCCCGGTGCAGAGCTTGGATCGTCTTGGCAAGATCGGCGGTTTCCTGCGGATTCATCCCCGCGGTCGGCTCATCCAGAAGCAGGAGCTTTGGTTCGCTCGCCAATGCGCGTGCGAATTCTACCCTGCGTTGATCTCCGTAGGGAAGGTCGCCAACCAAGTCGCCGGCGCGGCGTCGAAGGTCCAATATGTCGAGCGTCCGCAGCGCCCTTGCGCGGATGTCCCGCTCGCCCCTCCTTGCGGAAGGCGTCCTCATGATGGTCGGCAGAAAACCTGGACCGTGGCGCATGTGCACGCCGACCATCACGTTATCCAGGACAGGCAGATCACGGAACAGGCGGATGTTCTGGAAGGTTCGGGCCATGCCGAGATGCGCATTGGTTTCCGGCCGATTGCCGGTGACCTGCCGGCCCGCAAAGCGGATGCTGCCCGATGTGGGTCTCAGCACGCCGGTCAGCAAGTTGAAGGCGGTGGTCTTGCCCGAGCCGTTCGGCCCGATCAGCCCGAAAAGTTCACCCCGCCCGAGCGTGAAGCTGAACCCGTCGAGCGCCCGCACGCCGCCAAAGCTCTTGCTCAGTTCGCAAACCGTCAAAAGAGGGTCCGGCGACGCGTTCATGACTGTCCTTGAGATGAGGAAGGTCAGGCAGGTTGTAACATTTGATAGGAAGCTATCATGCATATTGATTTTGTTACAAGCGCCATTAATCTGTCGTTGGCTTGTCAGGGGGGCGCGTGATGACCGAGGCATTCAGTCGGGAGGTTGCAGTGCAGCCTGGGCAGGGCGCGTTGTTGTTCATCGACGTTCAGAACTACGCGGCTCATCCGGACGGCGGAGAGTTCCGCGCTCTGGACAAGACGGAACGGGCGCGGTTCGACTATTATCTCGACCGGCTCGACAAGGTTGCGCTGCCGAACATGCAGCGCCTGCAATCCGCCTGCAGGACGGCCGGCGCCGAGGTGATGTATGCCGTGATCGAGAACCTGACGGCGGATGGCCGCGACCGGAGCCTTGACTACAGGATATCAGGCATCGACGTGCCGAAAGGCTCGTGGGATGCGCAGGTGTGCGACGCCATCGCGCCGGTCGAGGACGAAATCGTGCTGCGCAAGAATTCTTCCAGCGTTTTCATCTCGACGAACATTGACTACCTGCTGCGCTGCCTTGGCGTGAGGCAATTGATTCTCTGCGGGGTCGTGACCGATCAATGCGTGGAGTCGGCCATACGTGACGCCTGCGACCTTGGCTATCTGGTGACGCTGGTTCCTGACGCCTGCGCGACATATTCAGAAGAACGGCACGAAGCCTCATTGCGCGCCATCGCCGGCTATTGCCGCCAGCGCACGACCGAACAGATGATCGCCGAACTTTCGGTGAAAGCGTGACAGAGACCGGGACGCGCGATCCGGGGCGGGTGCTTGTCACCGGGGCACGCGGCTTTCTGGGATCGGCGGTTGTTGCCCGGCTGCGGAACGAAGGCGCAGAGGTTGTAGCTACCGACCTACCTGATCCGCTGTCATCCGGACGCGACATCCTGGACTGTGACGTGACCGATTTCGATGAGGTCGATGCGGTGATCGGCAACGGAGACTTTGGGACCATCCTGCATTGCGGCGCGGTTTCCGGCCCGATGGTGATTCCAGACCGGCCACTCGACATCTGGCGGATCAATGCCGGCGGCACCGTGCATGTACTCGAAGCCGCGCGGCGCCATCGGATCGGACGGGTCGTGATCTGTTCAACGACCGAGGTCTACGGTCAGTTTGTCGGGCGCGTCGACGAAACGACGCTGCCACAGCCTGCCTCGGTCTACGGAGCGAGCAAACTGGCGGCCGAACAGGCGATGATCGGCTACGTGCGCCAGCACGGGCTCGATGCCGCAGCGCTTCGTCTGGCATGGATCTACGGACCGGGGCGCAGGACGCCCACGGAACTCGAAGACTTGCTTCGCAGCGCCATGACCGGAACGGAAACGGTTTTGGCCGCCCGTGCGACTGACCACACCCATTACCTCTACATTGACGATGCGGTGCAGGGTCTTCTGAGCGCCCTGACCGCGCAGCAAGTCGGGCATCGGATTTACAACATTTCCGCCGGCGCTGGTGTGCCCGCCTCCCGGGTCGTGGAAATCGTTGGCGGCATGTTTCCCGGTACGACGATATCATGCAGCCCCGCCAAGGGCGCTCATCCCGGAGTTTCCGATATTGGCAACACGTGCGCCAGAGTCGCGCTGGGGTTTCAGCCGGTTGTTCCACTGGAAATGGGACTGGAGCGATATTGCGCCGTGTTGCGCGGATAGGAACCGACCGCGACGATCTTCGACATGCCGCTCATTCTTGTGGGTCGTCGCAGGGCCAGCACCCGGCGCGCAAGCCCTGCTGAACCGCGATGCCGGCGTGATGCCGCCCCGGAAACGACAAACCAGGTGACCGATCTTGCCGGCCATTTCCGCGTGCAGGTCGCGACCGGTATTTCAACCATCAAGACGAGGCCACGGTTTCGCAAGAATTTTATTTTCTTCCAATGGGATAGCCTGGTAGGCCCGGAGGGACTCGAACCCCCAACCAAGGCGTTATGAGCGCCCTGCTCTAACCAATTGAGCTACAGGCCCGGCCAGGGCCAAGTGCGTATCACATTGTCCGGTTCGGTCAAGCACAAGCCGCAAGGCGCGCGAAGAACGAAACTGACTTGCCGTCAGAATGAGCCAATGCTGCCGCCAGGCTTCGCTCATGCGTCCACGACGGATATGGTCGCATCTTGGGTCAGGAGGTGCCGTCATGACCATCTCCCGGCTCGTCGTCCGCTTCTCGATCGCCCTGATCCTGGCGACACTGCTCCTGCCGGTGGCGGGGCTCTTCACGGCCGTGAACCTGGTCGTCACCACGGCAAACCCGCGCATCTCCAGTGTCGGAGCCGCCCCGTTGTCGGGGCCCGGCAATTCCTGTAACGACCCGCTTGAAGACCGATGACGCTGCGCGAGGGGCACGATGGGCCACGGAAAGAACGGACTGACCTATGCCGATGCCGGGGTCGATATCGACGCGGGCAATGCGCTGGTCGAACGCATCAAGCCCGCCGCGAAGCGCACCGCGCGTCCCGGCACGGTGACGGGCCTCGGCGGGTTCGGCGCGCTCTTCGATCTGAAGGCGGCGGGGTATGCCGATCCGGTTCTCGTGGCCGCTACGGACGGGGTGGGCACCAAGCTCCGCATCGCGATCGACACCGGGAACGTGGGCACGATCGGCATCGACCTTGTCGCGATGTGCGTCAACGATCTGGTCTGTCAGGGTGCCGAACCGTTGTTCTTCCTCGACTATTTCGCGACCGGCAAGCTTGATGTCGATCAGGCGGCGCGGATCGTCGAAGGCATTGCCGAGGGTTGCTTGCGATCCGGCTGCGCGCTCATCGGCGGTGAGACGGCGGAAATGCCGGGGATGTATCACAAGGGCGATTTCGACCTGGCCGGTTTCGCGGTTGGCGCGATGGAGCGGGGCGGCGACCTGCCGCAAGAGGTTGCCGAGGGCGACGTGCTTTTGGGGCTGGCCTCCGACGGCGTGCATTCCAACGGTTATTCCTTCGTCCGCAAGGTCGTGGAGATTTCGGGCCTCGATTGGTCCGCAGCTGCGCCCTTTGCGGAAGATACGCTCGGGGCCGCGCTTCTTACCCCGACACGGCTTTATGTCAGGCAGGCGCTGAAAGCCCTGCGCGCGGGCGGCGTTCATGCGCTGGCTCATATCACTGGCGGCGGGCTGACCGAGAACCTGCCGAGGGTGCTGCCCGAAGGGCTGGGGGCCGAGATCGACCTTTCGGCCTGGAACCTGCCGCCGGTCTTCCGCTGGCTGGCGGAGACGGCCGGGATGGCGGAACCCGAATTGCTCAAGACATTCAACTCCGGCATCGGCATGACCGTCGTGGCTGCTGCGGACCGTGCGCCCGACCTCAAGCGGCTGCTCGAGGCCGAGGGCGAGACAGTTCACGAGATGGGCCGCGTCACGAAGGGGCAGGGGGTCAGCTACCGGGGCCGGCTTCTGTGAAGCGCGTCGCCATCCTGATCTCGGGGGGTGGCTCCAACATGGTGGCGCTTTGCGAAAGCATGAAAGGCGATCACCCCGCGCGGCCGGTTCTGGTTGCGTCGAACGATCCTGGAGCGGGAGGGCTGGAAAAGGCCGCGGCGATGGGCATTCCCACCGCCGCCGTCGACCACCGCGCCTTCGGCGGCGACCGGGCGGCCTTCGAGGCGGAACTGCTGAAGCCCATCTTCGCGGCGCAGCCCGACATTGTCTGCCTTGCCGGATTCATGCGGGTGCTGACGCCAGGTTTCGTCTCTCGCTTCGAGGGGCGGATGCTCAACATCCATCCGTCGCTTCTGCCGAAATATCCCGGCCTCAACACCCATGCCCGTGCGATCGCGGCGCATGATGCCGAGGCGGGTTGCAGCGTCCACGAAGTGACGGCCGTGCTCGATGACGGCCCGATCCTCGGGCAGGCGCGGCTGGCCGTCCTTGCCGACGACACGCCCGAAACGCTGGCCGCGCGGGTGCTGAAGCTTGAGCATCGGCTTTATCCTGCGGTTCTGCGGCGCTTCGTGGCCGGCGACCGGCGACCGGTTCGGATTGGTTAATTCGATGTTCCGCCGCACAAATCCCCATCCATCGCGGCGATTGCGCGCCGCGGTCGCAACAGAGAGGCCGGGCCGCCCGCTTCGGTCTTTCCTTTCAGCGAACCCTCGCATAAGACAGCCGGACCTCGCGGGATGACCCCGCACCAACACGGACATTTCATGCGCACGATTACCAGGACCGAAGACCTTGCCCGTTTCTGCGAAGCGGCCAAGGCGGGCGAATACGTTACCGTCGACACCGAGTTTCTTCGCGAACGCACCTACTACGCCAAGCTCTGCCTGATCCAGCTGGCTCTGCCTGGCGACGGCGAGGCGGTGCTGGTCGATCCGCTCGCTTCCGGCCTGTCGCTCGAACCGCTCTATGACCTTTTCCGGCACGAAGGCACGGTCAAGGTTTTCCATGCGGCGCGTCAGGATCTCGAGATATTCTTTGTCGAAGGCAACGTCTTTCCGATCCCGCTTTTCGACACCCAGATCGCGGCGATGGTTTGCGGTTTCGGCGATCAGGTCGGATACGAGACGCTGGTGCGCAAGATCGCCAAGGAAAATCTCGACAAGACCTCGCGATTCACGGACTGGTCCCGGCGGCCCCTGTCGGATGCGCAGAAGGTCTATGCGCTGGCGGACGTGACACATCTCAGGGTCATCTACGAATTCCTTGCCCGGGAACTGAAGCGCACAGGCCGTCAGAGCTGGGTCGAGGAGGAAGAGGCCATCCTGCTCGATCCCGAGACCTACATCACCCGGCCCGAAGAAGCCTGGCTCCGGATCAAGACCCGGACCAATTCGGGGCGCTTTCTAGCCGTGGTGCGCGAACTTGCCCGGTTCCGCGAAACCTACGCGCAGACCCGAAACGTCCCACGGTCCCGCGTCTTCAAGGACGATGCGCTTCTGGAGCTGGCGTCGACGAAGCCGGTGACGACCGAGGAGCTTGGCCGGTCGCGCCTGCTTTTGCGCGATGGACGCAAGGCCGATGTGGCCGACGGTATCCTTGCCGCGGTGAAGGCGGGTCTGGAGATATCGCCCGAGGATCAGCCGCGACCGGATGCCGGCAGGGGCCAGCTTCAGGTCGACTCGGCATTGGCGGACCTGTTGCGGGTGCTTCTGAAGGCGAAATCCGAGGAAGCGGGCGTCGCACAGAAGCTGATCGCAAGCTCCGGCGATCTCGATGCGCTGGCGGCGGGCGAGAGGGACGTTCAGGCCCTGAGCGGATGGCGCAGCGAAGTGTTCGGCGACGATGCCTTGCGGCTTTGCAAGGGCGAGATCGCGCTTTCCGCCAAGGGCGGCGCGGTGCGGGTGGTCCGCGTCTGATCCGGCTCAGCGACGGCTTGAGCGGCTGTTCTGCGTGCCGAGAACGACGATCTGGCGCACCTCGGCCAGCTTGATGTCGGACACGTAGACCGCCGCCGTCACCTCGCGCGACCGCGGGGTCGAGACGCGGGTCTGACCAAGGGGTTCGGAAAGAACGAACCGGTAGGTCAGCACGCCATCGACCGGCTGGCCGTTGTTCTCGGCGACAAGCGCCGCATCCCACCAGCCCTGCGTCGGCGGTAGCCCCGTCGCCCGGACGATCGCGCCGCCGGGTTGGCGGGCGACTTCCATCTCGGTCACCTGATCGACAAGCAACCGCCCGTCGACCGGAACGCCCTGCACGACGACAACGTTGCTTGATTGCGAACGTCCGAACCAGTTGAACGGGTTGAACCGGCTGTCACGGATCTTGCCGCATCCCCCAAGCGACAGCGCCGCGATCAGCAATGCGGTGACTGGCAGTTTCATGTCCGGCGCTCCCTCGCTCTCTTGCGCCTTGGGTAGCCCATTCGATGGCCCAAGAAAAGGGGCCGTCGACTGGACGTTCCGGCGACTTGCACCTAATTCGGTTTCAGAGTTCGGGAGTCGCCAATGGCCACGCAATCATTCGAGGATATCGTCGACACGTTCGAGTTTCTCGACGATTGGGAAGAGCGCTATCGCCACGTCATCGAAATCGGCAAGGCGATGCCCGCGCTTGACGAGGCGTTCCATGTGCCCGCAACCAAGGTCGACGGCTGCGCGAGCCAGGTCTGGCTCTTGCCGCGGATCGAGGGCGAGGGCACCGGCGCGCGGTTCGACTTTCAGGGCGACAGCGACGCGATGATCGTGCGCGGCCTGATCGCGATCCTGCACGCGCTCTATTCCGGGCTGACGGTTGCGGAGGTCTTGAAAGTCGATGCGCCGGCGGAACTGGCGAGGCTGGGGCTGGATGAACATCTGTCCTCGCAACGCTCGAACGGATTGCGGGCGATGGTGGAACGGATCCGGGTTCACGCGGCAGAAGCTGCGGCTTAGCTGCCGTCGGCCACCGATCGCGGCCGATCAGAGACGTTCCAACGCCACTCTCAGATCGCCATAGCCGGTAAAACGCCGCTCATAGTCGAGGCCGAGACGCCGCGCGCATTCCTCGGCCTTGGCGTCGAGCGCTGCATCATCGGTCTGCGCCTGATAGACCAGTTTCTCATAGTTGCCGAAATACATGTCACGCAGTTCCGGATGCCGGTCGAGGCCCATCGGTTTCCAGACGAAGGCATCGAACTGGCGTACCAGAAAATCCGTAAGATAGAAGGCCGTGAATTCGTCTCGGGCGGCGAACACCTCATTTCCTTCAAAAAACGAATAGCAGTGCGGCCCTGCGACCATCTCGACGCCCAATTCCTTGCATTTTTCGAACAGCTGCCCCCCGGTGCCGCAATCGGCATAGACAACGAAGATGCCGTCATAGGCCGCGCGGTGCTTTTCCACCGTGGCGGCAACCGCCTCGGTGATCTTGTCGGGCCAGAGATGGTAGTTCGCAGGCAGGCAGGTCAGATCGAGGTGATGCCAGCCATTGGCCTTCTTCAGGTCAAGGATCTCGCGCGCCAGCGCACCGCAGGCGATCAGCAGGATGCGCCCGCGCGAGGTTGGCGCCATGCCGCTTTCGGTCAGCGTCTTGTCATCGGGCAGGGTCATCGACGCCTCGCGAACAGGATGGCGAGCGTCGCCGCCAGAAGCGGGATGAGCACCCAGAGCGCACCGCCGCCGGTTCCGGCCTGCAGGCCCGCCAGACTGGCAACCCAGACCGTCAGCCCGGCAGCGGCCAGAACCGCGAGAAGGATCGGGACAAAACGGGCAGGGGGCATGTCAAATCTCCTTGCCGTCAATGTGTGTCCTCCCGGTCGCGATGTGAAGCGGCAGGACGAAAAAGGCCCCGCGCGGTTTCGCCGGGGCCCTCGGACATCTTTCGGGAAAGACGGTGTCAGCCCGCGGCGAGCTTGTTGTGCTTGCGCGACATGAAGTCCTTGGCGGTCTGCACCGCCACCGCGGCGTCGCGGCAATAGGCGTCGGCGCCGATCGCCTTGCCGAACTCCTCGTTCAGCGGCGCGCCGCCGACCAGCACGATGAAGTCGTCGCGCATGCCCTTTTCCTTCATCGTGTCGATCACGACCTTCATGTAGGGCATCGTCGTGGTCAGAAGGGCGGACATGCCGAGGATGTCGGCATCCTCGCGCTCCAGCGCCTCGATATACTTCTCGACCGGGTTGTTGATGCCCAGATCGACGACCTCGAAACCCGCGCCCTCCATCATCATGCCGACGAGGTTCTTGCCGATGTCGTGGATGTCGCCCTTGACGGTGCCGATCACCATCTTGCCGACCTTCGGCGCGCCGGTTTCGGCCAGAAGCGGCTTGAGGATCGCCATGCCGCCCTTCATCGCGTTGGCGGCCAGAAGCACCTCGGGCACAAAGAGGATGCCGTCGCGGAAGTCGGCGCCAACGATGGTCATGCCGGCCACCAGCGCCTTGGTCAGCACGTCGTAGGGCTGCCAGCCACGGTCGAGCAGAATGCGCACACCCTCTTCGATCTCTTCCTTGAGACCGTCATAGAGGTCGTCATGCATCTGAAGGACAAGTTCCTCGTCATCAAGTTCGCTGAGGATGATTTCTTCGTCGTCGGCCATCGCGCGTCTCCTGGCTGGTCTTACGATCTTATTGCGGCCAATGCCGGGTTCCAACTTGGCGTTTTGCGACATGGGCCGCGCTTGTCGCGACGCCTCACGCGGACAATCTGTCGATGAAAAGGTGCTTCTGGACAAATGTTCCTGTTATGTTCTATGAATGCGTCATGCCACTGCCTCCCCCCGATCCCTTCTTGCGTCTGAAGGCGCGCGGTGCGTCTTCGAACGCCGCAGGACGCTTTGAACCCTATGAGCGGACCGCCGAAAGCGACGGCTGGGACATCCCGGAGGAAGAACGCCTTGCCCGGACCGAAGTGACCGAGCAGAAACCGCGTTCGGTGATCAATCCGGTAAAGTCGCCAGACCTCAGCTTCGACCGCTCGGTCAATCCCTATCGCGGCTGCGAGCATGGCTGCATCTACTGCTTCGCGCGCCCCACGCACGCCTATCTCGGGCTTTCGGCCGGGCTCGACTTCGAGACCAGGCTGATCGCGCGGCCATCGGCGCCCGAGGTTCTGGAACGCGAACTCGGGCGCAAGGCCTACCGGGTTGCCCCGATCGCCATCGGCACGAATACCGACCCCTACCAGCCGATCGAACAACGCTATCGGATCATGCGGAGGATTCTGGAGGTGCTGAACCGGCACCGTCACCCGGTTTCGATCGTTACCAAGGGCACGTTGATCGAGCGTGATGTCGACATCCTTGGCGAAATGGCCCGGCAGGGGCTGGCGCAGGTCGGAATAACGGTGACGACGCTTGATCCGAAAGTATCGCGCGCGATGGAACCGCGCGTACCGCATCCGGAGAGGCGTCTTCAGACCATCCGCCGCTTGACCGAGGCCGGGTGCCCGGTCCGGGTCATGGTCGCGCCCGTCGTGCCGGCCCTGACCGACCATGAGCTTGAGGCGATCCTCGCGGCGGCGCATGCCGCCGGCGCGGCTGCGGCTAGCTGGATCATGCTCCGCCTCCCGCAGGAGGTGGCGCCGCTTTTCCGCGCCTGGCTGGAAGAAAGGTTTCCCGACCGGGCGAAGCGCGTCATGGGACGGGTGCGGGAATTGCATGGCGGCCGCGATTACGATCCGGAATGGGGCAAGCGGATGACGGGCGAGGGGCCGTTCGCCGATCTCGTCCGCCGCCGCTTCGAGATCGCCGTCAGGCGGCTTGGCCTGGCAACACGGCTGCCGAAACTGCGCACCGATCTCTTCGCTGTCCCCGAGAAAGCCGGCGCGCAGCTTGCCCTGTTCTGAGTCGCCTCACCGCGCCCGGCGGCGTTCCCTGCGCGGCGGGGCCGCATCGGCCCCGGTTCCGTCCGAAGACGAGGAAAACCCGCCGAGCTTTTCGGTTATCTGGTCCAGCGTGGGCCGCGCACCGCGCGGGCGGGTTTCCAGCGCCTCGCGCATCTTGCGCAGATGATCGGGCATCGTTCCGCAACAGCCGCCGATGATCGTCGCGCCCGCGTCGCGCGCAAGGACCGCATATTCGGCCATCAGATCGGGCGTGCCATCATAATGGATATGACCGTCATGGTATTTCGGGATACCGGCATTGCCCTTGGCGATGATGGGCCGTTCCGGCCCCGCCGCGACAAAGCCCAGAACCGTGCGCAGAAGGTCGGAGGCGCCGACGCCGCAATTCGCGCCGAAAGCAAGCGGCGGATAGGCCAGCCCATCGACCATCGCCACCATCTGCGCCGAGGTCAGCCCCATCATCGTGCGCCCGGCCGTATCGAAGCTCATCGTGCCGCACCAGGGCATATCCGCCAGCCTGCAAGCCTCTGCGGCTGCCTGAAACTCCTCCTGCGCCGAAATCGTCTCGATCCAGAGCACGTCCGCGCCGCCCTCCTTCAGGCCTTCGGCCTGTTCGTGGAACATCTCCACCGCGCGTTCGTGGGTTAGCTCGCCCATCGGCGTCATGATCTCGCCGGTCGGTCCCATCGAGCCGGCGACCACCACCGGGCGTTCACAGGCGTCGGCGATCTCGCGGCCGATCGCCGCGCCGATCCGGTTCAGATCGCGCACGCGTCCTTGCGCATTGTGCAGCTTGAGCCGGCTTGCATTACCCCCGAACGTATTGGTCAGGAAGAGGTCCGACCCCGCGTCGACCGCGCCGCGATAAAGCGCGCGGATGTTGTCGGGCCGGTCGACGTTCCAAAGCTCCGGCGCCTCGCCAGCTGTAAGCCCCATATTGAAAAGGTTGGTGCCCGTCGCGCCATCGGCCAAAAGCCAGTCGCGCGTTTCAAGAAGCCGCGAAAGCGTGGTGCCCATCGGGAATGCCTTTCTGAAAATGCCTTGAGGGGCGGTATCGGAAGCCGCCGCTTTTCCACCCGTCTGCCATGCGCCGGACCATGAATCAAACCCATCTTCTGCAAGATGAATATGAATCTTGCTCATGCACATGCAGGCGAGCGGAAGCGGCTGCGGCCAACCCAACGCGTTGTCGCCGTCCGGCTCAGGCTTCGTTCATCACCTGGCGCTTGGCCTCGATCATCAATTCGGCCATCTTCGCGCGGATCGACATCTCGTCGACCTTGCCCGCAAGATCGCCCGAGACTTTCCGGAACACGTCCTCGTCACCGGCTTCCTCGAAGTCACTCATGACGACTTCCTTCGCGTATTCCGCGGCATCCTCGCCGGACTTGCCCAGAAGCTCGGCCACCCAGAGACCCAACAGCCTGTTGCGGCGGGCGTCGGCCTTGAACTTCATTTCCTCGTCATGAGCGTATTTCGCCTCGAAAGCATGTTCTCGGTCGTCGAAGGTGGTCATGTCCGGGGCCCCGCGTGGATTTTGGCGTCGTCCTTTCCATATGCCCGCGCCGCCCGCCTACTGCAAGACCCAAGGGCGCGAAGATGGCCCATGACTTGCGGCGACCGATGCGTTGGCCTATAGCGGCGCGGGAACGGGCGGGCGATTTCCGCCGGCCGAACGGAGCGATCATGGCGCGTCGCAAGAAAATCTACGAAGGCAAGGCGAAGATCCTCTATGAAGGCCCGGAACCGGGCACCTTCATCCAGTATTTCAAGGACGACGCGACCGCCTTCAACGCCCAGAAGAAGGCGACGATCGAAGGCAAGGGCGTGCTGAACAACCGCCTCAGCGAATACTTCATGATGGGGCTGACGAATATCGGCGTCCCCAATCACTTCATCCGCCGCGTCAACATGCGCGAACAGCTGATCCGCCAGGTCGAGATCATCCCGCTCGAGGTGATCGTCCGGAATTTCGCCGCCGGTTCCATCGCCAAGCGACTCGGGATGGAGGAGGGCACGCCGTTGCCGCGCCCGATCGTCGAATACAGCTACAAGAACGACGCGCTCGGCGATCCGATGGTCTCCGAGGAATACATCGTCGCCTTCGGCTGGGCCAACCAGCAGGATCTCGACGACATCGTGAGCCTGGCGCTCCGCGTCAACGACTTCCTCTCGGGCGTCTTCTACGGCGTCGGCATCAAGCTCGTCGATTTCAAGATCGAGATCGGCCGGGTCTGGGACGGCGATTTCATGCGTCTCATGGTCGCCGATGAGATCAGCCCGGATTCCTGCCGGCTCTGGGACATGAAGACCAACCAGAAGCTCGACAAGGATGTGTTCCGTCGCGACCTTGGCGATCTGACCGCCGCCTATACCGAGGTGGCCAGACGGCTTGGCGTGCTGCCGACGCAGACCACGCATCTGACCAAACCGACGCTGATCAACTGAAAGGCCCCGGAAGGATGAAAGCCCGCGTTCATGTCATGCTCAAGGACGGCGTTCTCGACCCGCAGGGCGAGGCGGTCAGGCACGCGCTCGGCACGCTCGGCTTCTCCGGGGTCGAGGGCGTTCGCCAGGGCAAGGTGATCGAACTCGATCTTGCGGCCACCGACCGGGCCACGGCCGAAACCGAGGTCAGGGCGATGTGCGAAAAGCTCCTCGCCAACACCGTGATCGAGAAATACACCGTCGAGATCGCCTGATGCGCGCGGCGGTCCTGACCCGATACCGCGCGCCGCTTGAGATTGCCGAGAGGCCGGACCCGGACTGCCCCGATGACGGGGTCGTGCTCGGCGTCCTTGCCTGCGGCGTCTGCCGGTCGGACTGGCACAGCTGGACCGGTTCGGACCCCGACGTGGTTCTGCCGCATGTCCCGGGCCACGAATATTGCGGCGTGGTCGAGGAAACCGGCCCCGGCGTCACCCGCTGGAAGAAGGGCGACCGCGTGATTGCGCCCTTCATCCTCGCCTGTGGCCGGTGTCCGGCCTGCGCCGCCGGAAACCAGACAATCTGCCCGACACAGATCATCCCCGGCTTCACCCATCCCGGCGCCTTCGCGGAATGCATTGCGGTGCCGCGCGCCGACACCAACCTGACGCGCCTTCCCGATACGATGTCTCCCGCGCTCGCCGCCGCCCTCGGCTGCCGGGTGACAACGGCCTGGCACGGCCTCACCGGGCGCGCCGCGCTTCGGCCCGGCGAATGGCTCGCAGTCTTCGGTTCCGGAGGGGTCGGTCTGTCGGCTCTGCTGCTCGGCCGCGCGATCGGCGCGCGGGTGGTCATGGTCGATGTCGTCGACGAGAAGCTCGACCATGCCAAGGCCCACGGCGCCGACGCGACCGTGAATGCGGCCAGGACCGACGCGGCGGAAGCGGTCCGCGAGATCACCGGCGGCGGCGCCGATGTCGCGATCGAGGCGCTCGGCATCGCCGAGACGACGGTGAGTGCCTTGAAATCGCTTCGAAAGCTCGGCCGCATGGTGCAGGTCGGCATGCCCGCGGGGAAGCATGCCGAGATGGCGTTGCCGATGGATGCCATCTATTCCGGACAGCTCGCCATCTACGGCACCCGCGGCATGCCCGCCTGGCGTTACCCGAGCCTCCTCGCCCTGATCGGGTCGGGACAGGTCGACCTCAGCCCGCTGATCGCCCGGGAAGTCAGGCTTTCGGATGCCTCCGCCGAACTCGCCGCCTTCGACCGCCCCGCGCCGCCCGGGATCGCCGTCATTACCGATTTCACCCGCTGATTTCATCTTGGCGGAAAATACCTCGGGGTTTGGGGCAGAGCCCCAATCCGCCGCTGGAAACGGCGCTCCGATTGAGGTAACAGCGCTTCATCCCGACTTTCGCGAGGACCGAATGAAGGCCGCCGTCATCACCTTTCCCGGATCGAACTGCGACCGTGATCTCGCCGTCGCCTTCGAGAAATCCGGGGCCGAGGTCGCCAAGGTCTGGCACAAGGACACGGCGTTGCCCGCAGGCACAGACATCGTCGCCATTCCCGGCGGGTTCTCCTTCGGCGACTACCTGCGCTGCGGCGCGATCGCGGCACAGTCTCCGGTGGCGTCGGCGGTCAAGGATTTTGCGGCGAGGGGCGGCTATGTCCTTGGTATCTGCAACGGGTTCCAGGTTCTGACCGAAACCGGCCTTCTGCCGGGCGCGCTTCTGAGAAACGCGACCTTGCGATATGTCTGCAAGGCCCTCGACCTTCGCGTCGAGACCGCCGACAGCGCCTTCACCTCGGGCTGGGCCGCAGGCGCCACGATCCGCGTTCCGGTCGCACATCATGACGGCAACTACACGATCGGGCACGAGGGCCTGAAGCGGCTGAAGGACGACGACCGGATCGCCTTCACCTATCTCGACAACCCCAACGGCGCCACTGCGGACATTGCCGGCGTCCTGTCCGCCAACAGGCGCGTCCTCGGCATGATGCCGCATCCCGAACGGATGGCGGAGGCCGCGCATGGCGGCACCGATGGATCGGTGCTTTTCCGCTCGCTCATGCAGGCGATGGCGCTGGTCTGAGCGGGAATGCTTGAGACGGCGGCAAAGCCCGCCTATTCTGACCTGCATGGCTGAACGGAAGCAGAACGAAACGGCGGCGCCGTCCGACGATCAGGCTGTCGGACGCGGGGAGGGTTCCTTCGCGCTCTCGCCCGCCGGCCGGAGCCCGTGGTGGATGCGGCTTACCGTTGTCGCCTTCGTGCTCGTGGCGGTTGTCGTGATCTGGATCACCAACGCGTTTCTGACCGACCGTTTCTCCGAAACGACCCGCAACCGTGCCGAGGTGCGGCTTGCGCTTTACACCGGTCATGTCCTGTCCGAACTGCAGCGGACATCGGTCGTCCCGCTGCTTCTGGCCCGCGACCCCGCGCTGATAACGTCGCTCAATTCGCGCGAATATTCGGTGACGTCGCAACGTCTCATTTCGGCGCAGACGGAAATCGGAGCGGCGTCCATCCTGCTGATCGACAACAGCGGCAGAGCGGTGGCCGCGACGGACCGGACGCGGATCGGCTCGAGCCATCTCAACGCGCCTTATTTCGTTGCCGCCCAGCGGTCGAAGGACACGGTTTTCACCGTCGCCGAGCGGGATGCGGGCGGCTTCGAATTCACCTATTCCCGCGCCGTCCTCTCGGAAGGCCGCGTTGTCGGCGTCATCGTCGTCGGCGCTGAACTGGCGAAGTTCGAAAAGGTCTGGGCAGGGATATCCGATGCGGTCGCCGTCGCCGACAGCGAGGGCACGGTGATCCTGTCGACCGAGCCGCGCTGGCGTGGGCTGACGATTGCCGAGGCGCTGGCCATCCGGCCCGCGCCGACCGCGATCCAGCGCGCGCTTCAGGCGACGGCGGACTGGGCCAACAGCCCGCCCGATGCCTATGTCCGCGGCGAGGCGGTGATGCGCAACGACGCGCGCATTCCGTTCCACGGCTGGCGGCTGATCAGCTTCACGACCTACGATTCGATCCGCGAAAAGGTGAACGCCGTCCTCGCGCTCGAGATCATGGGCTTCGCCATGCTTCTCGCGCTCATCTTCTACGTCCTGTCGCGCCGGGCCTATCAGCAATCGGCCGTGTTCCGTCGGGAATCGGCGGAACTGCGCCAGTTGAACGCCCGCTTGCAGCGCGAAATCGCCGAGCGCGAGAAGGTGCAGAAGGATCTTGCCGTCGCCGAACAGACGCTGGCGCAGTCTTCCAAACTCGCCGCGCTTGGCGAGATGTCGGCCGCCGTGAGCCATGAACTGAACCAGCCGCTTGCCGCGATGAAGACCTATCTCGCGGGCGCGCGGCTTCTGTTGCAAAGGCGGCGGCCCGAAGAAGCGCTTTCCTCGTTCCAGCGGATCGACGACCTGATCGAGCGGATGGGCGCGATCACCCGGCAGCTGAAAAGCTATGCCCGAAAGGGCGGAGAGGCGTTCGAGGCCGTGGACGTAAGAGCCTGTGTATCGGGGGCCTTGTCGATGATGGAGCCGACGCTGCGCGACCGCTCGGTCGGGGTCGTGCAGACGCTTCCACGCGTGCCCGTTCTGGTCCAGGCCGACCGCATCCGGCTGGAGCAGGTGATCATCAACCTTGTCCGCAACGCCTTGGACGCGACCAAGTCAGTGGCCGAACCCCGGATCGAGATCCTGCTCAGCGCCGGAGAGACCGCCACTCTCAGCGTTCGCGACAACGGCCACGGGATCAGCGATCTCGACAATCTGTTCGAGCCTTTCTACACGACAAAGAAACCCGGCGAGGGGATCGGACTGGGGCTTGCCATCTCCTCCGGGATCGTCAAGGACTTGGGTGGACGGCTGACAGCGCGCAATGCGCCCGGCGGGGGGGCTGTATTCGAGGTTCAGCTTCCCATATTGACGGACAAGTCCCAGGCGGCAGAGTGAGGTGACGGATGGCGCGCGCAATGAAAGTAGCGATCGTCGACGACGAACAGGACATGCGGCAGTCGATCAGCCAGTGGCTGACACTGTCGGGTTTTGACACCGAGACTTTCGCCAGCGCGGAAGATGCACTGAAGGCGATCGGATCGGATTATCCCGGCGTGGTCGTGTCGGATATCAAGATGCCCGGCATGGACGGAATGGCGTTCCTCAAGCGGCTGATGAGCGTCGACAGCGGCCTTCCGGTCATCATGATCACCGGCCATGGCGACGTGCCGATGGCGGTGGAGGCGATGCGTGTCGGCGCCTATGATTTCCTTGAAAAGCCCTTCAATCCCGACCGGATGACCGAGCTTGCCAAACGCGCGAGCCAGTCGCGGCGCATGACGCTCGACAACCGCGCGCTCAGGAAGGAGCTGTCGGACGGCTCGACCATCATGAAGAAGCTCATCGGAACCTCGTCACCGATGGAGCGTCTGCGCGAGGACATCCTCGATCTCGGCCAGGCCGATGGCCATGTGCTCATCGACGGCGAAACGGGCACCGGCAAGACACTGGTGGCGCATGCCCTGCATGCGGTAGGCCCCAGGGCGGGGAAGAAGTTCAGCGTGGTGAGCTGCGCGGCCTATGCCGACGACATGCTGGCAACGCGGCTTTGGGGGCCGATGGAAGAGGGCGGGCAGATCCCGCTTGTCGAAGAGGCGCGCGGCGGCACGCTGGTTCTGGAAGACATCGAAGCGCTGAGCCAGGCGCTTCAGGCTCGGCTTCTGACCTTCATCAATGACCAGGGCACCCCGGCCGAGACCCGGATCATCGCGATCTGCAACGATCACGAACAGGGACGCACGGTCGAGGACGCGTTGCGTCCCGACCTTTACTACCGGCTTGCGGCGCTCAAGATCATGCTGCCGCCGCTCAGGTCGCGCGGCGAGGACATCCTGACCCTCTTCACACGGCTCGCCGACCAGTTTTCCGAGGAATACGGCTGCGATGCCCCGCAGGTCACCGCACAGGAAGCGGCGCAGCTCTTGCAGGCGCCATGGCCGGGCAATGTCCGCCAGCTCATCAACGTCGCCGAACGCGCGGTCCTGCAGAACCGTCGCGGCTCCGGCTCCATCGCCTCGCTGCTGATGGCCGAGAACGAAGAGGCGGGCCCGGCGATGACGACCGAGGGCAAGCCGCTGAAGGACTATGTCGAGAGCTTCGAGAAGATGCTGATCGACAACACCATGCGCCGCCACAAGGGTTCGATCGCCGCGGTGATGGACGAACTCTGCCTGCCGCGCCGGACGCTGAACGAGAAGATGGCGAAATATTCGCTGCAGCGGGCCGATTACCTCTGACATGCAATCTCCGCCGACGGTTTCAGCGTCGGCATGTCTCCCTGATGCACCGCCGTTCGCCGGCCTGGCCTGCCGATGCGTCCGACGATCGGGAACACGGTGCGGTGAGGCGCGTTGGGAGGGAGGAGGAGGCGAGAATGGCCCTGGAAAAGATCTATGCCCAGCTTGCCTGCAGCGATCTGGCCGAGAGCGCCGACTGGTTCGCAAGGCTCTTCGATAGAGAACCGGATGCGCGACCGATGGACGGCCTTGCCGAATGGCATCATGGCGAAAGTGCCGGTTTTCAACTCTTTCGCGAAACCGGCAATGCCGGAAAAGGCACGTTGACGCTTATCGTCAGGCATCTGCGTGATGAACATGCACGTCTGGCGAGTTCGGGCCTTGACCCCGGCAAGGTCGAAGCCGCCGACACGACAAGCCTGATCCGCCTGCGTGACCCGGACGGGAATCTCGTGGTTCTTGCCCAGCAGGGTCGCGCCTGATTGCGGGCATGGTGCGTGGCCCTTACCCGGAGGGCTTCAGTCTGTCAGGCCGGTCGCCGCGACCAAAGCATCGGCGGCGGGCTACAGCGCGCGGAGCAGGGTCTTGAGGGCGTCCGCGGGATCGTCGGCGGACCAGATTTCATCACCGAACGCAAAGAAGTCCGTGACCGGCGCGAAGTCGAGCACGAGTGCGGCGTTCAGCCCTCCCTCGGCCACCACCGGCACCTCGATCATTTCCGACCACCACTCGAAAAGCTCGCGTCCCGCCGGAAGGTCGGCCCCGAGTGCGGTGGCCCCCACCGGCCCGAAAGACACATAGTCGGCCCCGGCCTCGCCTGCGTTCATCCCGTCATGGCGCGAGGTTCCGCAGAAGGTGCCGATGATGGCATCCGCGCCAAGCTCCTTGCGCGCGGCGCGGACGTTGCGGGCGCCGTCGGTCAGGTGGACACCGTCAAGGCCATGGCGTTCGACCATGCGCAGATGGCTCTCGATGACAAGCGCCACATCGCGTTCGTGCGCCACCGTGCGCAGGGCGTCGGCCGCTCGGCCGATCCGGTCTTCGTCGCGGCTGGCGAGCGCAAGGCGGATGCAGGCGACATCCAACGTGTCGAGCACACCGGCGAGCTGGCCCGAGAAGACGTCGAGGTCGAATTCGGTCGGCGTGATGAGGTAAATCTGCGGGCGATCGTCTGCCATGTCAGGCTCCGGCTTTCAGGGTCCGACGGGCCTTAGCGCAGAAACCGTGCCTTGGCTACAGCCGGCTCATTTCGGCGGCAGCGACTTCACGAAGCCGAGCGCGAGAGTCATGATGCGCGCGCGTCGCGCGTCATCGGCGGCCGCCTCGCCGGCAAGGTCGATCATGCTCGACATCTTGCGACCGGTCATCATCATCGGCCCGGCGCCGGGAACGGCAAGCGCGGCGGCCTCGTTCTCTTTTCCGACGCGGAACATGGCGCCACCCTTGTGGACGCCGCAGAGCATGTTGCCGTTCAGCATGAAGCAGATGCCGCCGAACATCTTCTTCTCGACAATGGGTTCGTCGGCTAGTTCGTCACGCAAGAGCTGCGCCAGTCCCTCGTCATAGGCCATCCGCGCACTCCTTGCGGTAAAGACCGCACCATCGTATCAGGCGCGCGTCTTTCGGGAAATGCGCATGACCGACCGTCAGCCCGCCTTCATCCTTGTCCGCCCGCAGATGGGCGAGAATATCGGCGCCGCCGCGCGGGCGATGCTGAACTTCGGACTCAGCCACATGCGGCTGGTGGATCCGCGCGACGGCTGGCCCAATCCGCGCGCCGTGGCGATGGCGAGTGGGGCGGCGGGGCGGGTGCTGGATCACGCCGGGGTTTTCGGGGCGCTGCCCGAGGCGATCGCGGATTGCGCCTATGTCTTCGCAACGACCGCGCGGGGGCGCGATCTGACCAAGCCGGTGATGACGCCGGAACGGGCGATGGAACATGCCCGCGCCCTTGCTGCCGGTGGCCAGAAGGTCGCGGTGCTTTTCGGCCCCGAGCGCGCGGGACTTGAAAACGAGGATGTCGCGCGGGCGAACGCAATCATCTCGGTGCCGGTCAATCCCGCCTTCCCGTCACTGAACCTCGCCCAGGCGGTGCTGCTGTGCGCCTATGAATGGCTGCGGCAGTCGGACGCGACGCCCCCCGAGGTGCTGGAACTTGCCGGGACCGCCCTTGCGCCGGCGATCGAGATCGAGAAGCTTGCCGAACACTACGAGGATCGGCTTGAGGCGGCGGCGTATTTCTTCCCCGCCGATCGCGCGCCCAGCATGAAACTGACCCTCCGCAATCTCTGGAGCCGGATGCCACTGACACGCGCCGACGTGCAGACGCTGCACGGCATCCTGCGGCAGATCGTTCGCAAACGGGACGGGCCTTGACGGCGAGAACAATGCAGGAACAGATTGCCGCGGGATGGTGGGAGAACCCGGAATGCAGAATCACGAAGCTTCGTTCCATGACTTCGATTTCGAGGTGGGTTCCTGGCGAGTCCAGCATCGCCGTTTGAAGAAGCGTCTTGTCGGCTGTCAGGACTGGGAGGTGTTTGGGGGAACCTCAAACACCCGCCTTGTCCTCGGTGGGTACGGCAACGTCGAGGATAACGTGCTTGAGTTTCCCAGTGGTGCCTATCGCGCCGTCGCGATCCGGTCCTTCGATGAAAACACCGGCAAATGGGCGATCTGGTGGCTGAGCACCCACGATCCGCACCGGCTCGATGTTCCGGTCATCGGGCGTTTCGAGAATGGCGTCGGATCGTTCTTTGCCGACGAGCAGATCGACGGCAAGCCCGTTCGCGTCCGGTTTCTCTGGCTGAGGACCGACACGGCGACGCCCCGGTGGGAGCAGGCGATGTCCACCGATGGCGGTGAAACCTGGGAAACCAACTGGACGATGGATTTTGCCCGAATGTGAGCCTCGTGGCGGCGCACCGGGTCTTGAAGGTCCGTCTGGCCAAGCCTAGTGTCCGGCGCGGACAACGGAGGGGCGGATGGCCGGAAAGCGGAGCATCTTCGAGGAGGTCGGGCAGGGGGCAAAACCCGCCGAGGCGCCGAAAGGCGGCATGATCGACCAGGGCAGGGGCGGTGCGCGCGGCTGGGTCCGCGTGTGGCTCGGCATTCTCTTCGCATTCGTCGTCCTGATGATCGCAGTGGGTGGTTTGACCCGTCTGACCGACAGCGGTCTTTCGATCACCGAGTGGCGGCCCGTCACCGGGGCGCTTCCGCCGATGAACGAGACCGACTGGCAGGCGGAGTTCGCCAAGTATCAGGCAAGCCCGGAATACCAGCTTCAGAACACCCAGATGGAGCTTCAGGCCTTCAAGTCGATCTACTGGTGGGAATGGGGCCATCGCCAGTTGGGCCGCGTCATCGGGCTGGTCTGGGCGGCGGGGTTCGTCTTCTTCTGGGCGACCAGGCGGATTCCGACGGGTTGGACCGGGCGTCTGCTTGGCCTTGGCCTGCTCGGCGGACTTCAGGGCGCGATCGGCTGGTGGATGGTGGCCTCGGGTCTGACCGGCCGGATGGTCGATGTCGCGTCCTACCGGCTTGCCGTTCATCTCGGACTCGCCTTCGCGATCCTCGGGCTTATCGCCTGGTACATGCTGTCGCTGGCGCGACCCGAGGCGGCGCTGTTGCAGGCGCGGCGGTCGCGCGAGGCGAGGTTGTTCTCGCTGGCGACGGGGATGATGCACTTCGCATTTCTGCAGATCCTGCTCGGCGCGCTCGTCGCCGGGATCGACGCGGGGCGCGCCTTTCCGACCTGGCCCCTGATGGGCGACGGTTTCTTTCCGGCCGATGCGTTCTATCTGCCGGATGGCGGGCCGACGGTGCTGGCGTTCTTCGAGAATCCGGGCCTTGTGCAGTTCGTGCACCGGGTTGCGGGCTATCTGCTGCTGGCCTTCGTCATCGTCGGCTGGATCAAGGGTCGCCGTTCGGCCCATCCCGCGACCAGGGCTGCGTTCAACTGGGCCGCCGCCGCGACTTTCGGGCAGGTCGTGCTCGGCGTCGTGACCGTCCTTCATGCCGCGCCGCTTGCGCTTGGGCTTGCCCATCAGATCGGCGCGGTTGCCGTCTGGGTCTTGATTCTGCGCGCCCGTCACCGCGCGCAATATCCGCTTGTTCAATCCATCCGGGGCGGCAAATGACCGTGTTTTCGGACCTCATGGCGTTCCAGCGCGAAACCGAGGCGCTTGGTCAGATTGCGGGCCGGCTTGGCTGGGACCAGGAAACCATGATGCCGGATGGCGCAGCTGAACAGCGCGGCGAGGAGATGGCCGCGATCGAGAATGTGCTGCATGCCCGCCGCACCGATCCGCGCGTCGGCGCCTGGCTGGAGAAGGCCGAAGCCCCCGATGCCGCCGGCGCCCGGTCGCTGGAGCTGATCCGTCGCACCTTTGGGCGCAACGCTGCCATCCCGGCGCGGCTTGCGTCGGAGATCGCGCGGGTGACCAGCGTCGCGCAAGGCACCTGGGCCGAGGCGCGGGCCAGGGACGATGTCGCACATTTCCTGCCGACACTTGAACGGGTCGTGTCGCTCGTCCGTGAAAAGGGTCAGGCGCTTGCCGCTGCCGGGTTTGGCGGCGGCGATCCTTACGATGCGCTTCTGGACGACTACGAGCCCGGCGCGACGGCGGGCGGGATCGTGGCGATGTTCGACCGGATGCGCCCGCGCCTCGTTGCGTTGCGCGCGGCGGTGCTCGGTGCGGCGGATCAGCCGAAGCCGCTCTCGGGCGAGTTCGATCACGCGCGCCAGCTTGGCCTTTCCCGCGACCTCGCCACCGCTTTTGGCTACGACTGGACGCGTGGGCGGGTTGACCTCGCGGTCCATCCGTTTTCGTCGGGCTCCGGCAACGACGTGCGTATCACGACGCGTGTGGTCGAGGCCGAGCCCTTCAACTGCTTCTATTCGACAATCCACGAGACCGGCCACGCAACCTATGAACAGGGCATCGATCCGGCTTACCTCTTCACGCCGCTTGGGCAGGGCGTGTCGATGGGCGTCCACGAAAGCCAGAGCCGCATCTACGAGAACCAGCTCGGCCGAAGCCGCGCCTTCACCGGCTGGCTCTACGCCCGGATGCGCGCGATCTTCGGCGATTTCGGCATCGGGTCGGCGGAGGACTTCTACCGCACCGTGAACCGCGTGCAGTCCGGCTTCATCCGCACCGAGGCGGACGAGGTGCACTACAATCTCCACATCATGATGCGCTTCGACCTTGAACGCGCGCTCTTTGGCGGCAAGCTCGAGGTTGCTGATCTCGAGGATGCGTGGAACACGCGCTTTGCAACCGATTTCGGCGTGGCGGTGGACAAGCCATCGAACGGGATGTTGCAGGATGTGCATTGGTCGGTCGGGCTCTTCGGCTACTTCCCGACCTATGCGCTCGGGAATGTCTATGCGGGCTGTCTGATGCGGGCGCTTCGCGACGCCATTCCCGATCTGGACGCGAGCCTTGCCAGGGGCGAGGCGCAGCCCGCGACGGACTGGTTGCGCGAAAAGGTGCAACGGTTCGGCGGACTTTACGCGCCTGCCGAGGTGATCGAACGAGCATGTGGGTTCGCGCCGTCAGAAGAGCCGCTTCTCGATTATCTCGAAGCGAAGTTCCGCGGGATATACGGGCTGTGAGACGATGACGCGCGACGAGCGTCGGGGCGTCTGGCTGCTCGCCATCGGCCAGACGCTTGGCTTCGCCACGCTGACTTTCATGTTCGGCGGTATCCTGGTGGCGCTGGAGAAAGGCACCGGCTGGAGCCGCGCGGAGCTGTCGCTCGGACCCTCGCTTGGCCTGCTGATGCAGGCACTTCTGGCAACGATGTCCGGGCGGCTGGTCGATCGCGGCTATGGCGGGGCGCTTCTGGGCGGCGCGGCGGCGCTGAGCGCGGCCTGCCTTGTCGCCCTGTCGCAGGTGCAAGGTCTCTGGGCCTGGTATCTGCTCTGGTGCGTCATCGGCGCGGCGCAGGCAGCAAGCCTATACGAGACCTGCTTTGCCTTTCTCACCCGGCGGTTGGGGCTTGAGGCGCGGGCCGCGATAATCCGCATCACGCTCGTCGCGGGCTTTGCGTCGACCATCTCGTTCACCATCGGCGCCTCGGCAGGCGAGGTGTTCGGCTGGCGCGGGGCGCTTCTGGTCTTCGCGGCATTTCAGCTTTTCATCACCCTGCCAGCAAACCTGGCGGGCGTTCGGCTGCTGCGCCGGGGTGAGCGACGCGGGGCAGCGGCGCCGCCAGCGCGTGCGGGGGCGGTCCGCGCCGCAGTCAGGAACCCGGTCTTCTGGATGCTGACGGGCATTTTCGGCCTTACGATGGGCACGCACATGATGCTGGTCAGCTTCGCCCTGCCGGTCCTGATGGATCGCGGCGCCTCGCACGCGCTGGCGGTTGTCGTGGCCTCGACGGTCGGGCCGATGCAGGTGGCCGGACGACTGGCGATGATGCTGGGCGGGCCGCGGATCAGGTCGGGCGCGGCCGCGCGGGCGATCACGCTTGTCATGGCGGCGGCCAGCCTGTCGCTTCTGCTGGCGTCGGGTCAGCTTTGGCTCTTGCTGCTCTATGCCGTCTGCCAGGGCGCCTCCATCGGGATTTCGTCGATCCTGCGGCCGCTGCTGACGGCCGAGGCGCTCGGTCTGGAGAATTTCGGCGCGATCAGCGGTGCGCTTGCGATCGCGCCGCTTGGCGCTTCGGCGCTCGCTCCTTTCGCCGGTGCGCTCCTGATCGGCGCGGGCGGGGTCACGCTGCTGCTGTCGGTGACGCTTTGCCTGACGCTTGCCGCCTTCGGCTCGGCCCTGTGGCTGCGGTCGCGTGGGATCTGAGCCCCGGGGGCCGGTGGCGGCGGCGGGAGCCTCCGGCGGAGGTATTTTCACCAAGATGAAAAGGGCGGGTCAGGCCCAGTCGGGTTTGCGTTTCTCGACGAAGGCGGCGATGCCTTCCTCGGTGTCGCGCCAGAGCATGTTCTCGACCATCACCGCGGCGGCGTATTCGTAGGCCTCTGCGCGCGTCATCTCGACCTGGTCGTAGAAGGCGCGCTTGCCGATCCTGACGGCGGCGGTGAGTTTTGCCGCCACGGTTTCGGCGAGGGTGCGGGTTTCAGAGCCAAGCGCCTGCGAGGGCACCACCCGGTTGACAAGTCCGACCTCGGCGGCGCGGGCCGCGTCGATGAACTGGCCTGTCGTCAGCATCTCGAACGCGACCTTGCGTGGGACGTTGCGGGACAGCGCGACCATCGGTGTGGAGCAGAACAGGCCGATGTTCACGCCGTTGACGCCGAAGCGCGTGCCTTCGGCGGCAATCGCCATGTCGCAGGAAGCGACGAGCTGGCAGCCGGCGGCGGTGGCGATGCCGTGGACCTCTGCGATCACCGGCTGGGGCAGGGCCGGGATCATCTGCATGACCGCGGCGCATCGGGCGAAGAGGTCGGTGAAATAGGCGCGGCCCTTGTCCTCGGCGGCGCGGCCCGCCTGCATCTCCTTGAGATCATGGCCGGCGCAGAAGGCCTTGCCGGCCCCCTTGAGGACGACCGCCCGGATATCTCGGTCGGCGCCAAGCCGTTCGAACTCGGCCCTGAGCGCCGCCAGCATGGCGTCCGACAGCGCGTTCACGCTGCCCGGCGAGTTGAGCGTCAGCGTCGCGATGCCGTTGTCGTCATCACGCAGAAGAAGATCGTCGGTCATCTTGTCATTCCCCCCGGTTCGGTCAAGTCTAGGCCGGGGATGCGAGAGAGGGAAGATGCAGGCGGTGATGACCGAGTCGGAGCTTGCCGACTTTCTCAAGCGGGAATTTCCGCAGGTGCGGGACGATTTCACGATCGAGCGGCTGACGGCTGACGGCATCGTCGTGCGGCTGAAGGTGGCCGAGCGGCACTTGCGACCGGGCGGCACGGTGTCGGGGCCGAACATCTTCGCGCTGGCCGACGTGGCGGTCTATCTCGCCATCCTCGCGCGGATCGGGCCGGTGGCGCTGGCGGTGACGACGAACGGCGGCATCGACTTTCTGCGGAAACCCGAGGCAGGCACCGATCTGATCGGAGAGGCCCGGCTTCTGAAACTCGGTCGGGTTCTGGCGGTCGGGGACGTGCTGATCCGCTCGGACGGGCTGGCCAAACCGGTCGCGCGGGCGAGCATGACCTATTCGATCCCGCCGATGCGCTGATTTTCGTGCGATCGGAAGAGGTTTGAATGGGGTATTTTGATACCTATTTTTTAACGCATTGAAATTGAATGCATATTTAGTGCAGCATCCTCTTGACGGTGGCGCGCGGATCAACGACAAGCCGACATCCGAATTTCGGGCCGCCTCCGCGCCGCCTGCACGATCCCGAACCCGAAGGGCTGACAATGAAAACCTATACCGCGAAACCGGCGGAGATCGAGAAGAAGTGGATCCTGATCGACGCAGAGGGCGTCGTTCTTGGCCGCCTCGCGACGATCGTCGCCAGCCGCCTGCGCGGCAAGCACAAGCCGACGTTCACGCCGCACATGGACATGGGCGACAACGTGATCGTCATCAACGCCGACAAGGTGCAGATGACCGGCAACAAGCGCGCCGACAAGACCTATTACTGGCACACCGGCTATCCGGGCGGCATCAAGAGCCGCACGGCGGGGCAGGTGCTCGACGGCGCCCACCCCGAGCGGGTGGTGATCAAGGCGATCGAGCGCATGATCAGCCGCAACAAGCTTGGCAAGCAGCAGATGACCAACCTGCGCGTCTATGCAGGTGCCGAGCATCCGCACGAGGCGCAGTCGCCTGAAGTCCTCGACGTCAAGTCGATGAACCCGAAGAATACCCGGAGCGCATGAGCATGGCCGATGAAATCAAATCCCTGGACGATCTGAAATCGGCCGTCTCGGACACGCCGGCCGCTGTCGAAGCGGTCGAAGCGCCGCGCGAGCCGCAGCGCGATGCGCTTGGCCGGTCCTACGCCACCGGCAAGCGCAAGGATGCGGTTGCCCGGGTCTGGATCAAGCCGGGCTCCGGCAAGGTCACCGTGAACGGCAAGGAAATGGCTGCCTATTTCGCGCGCCCGGTGCTGCAGATGATCCTGCGCCAGCCGTTCCAGGTCGCGAACGTCGAAGGCCAGTTCGACGTGATGGCGACGGTTGCGGGCGGCGGTCTTTCCGGACAGGCCGGCGCGGTCAAGCACGGCATCTCGAAGGCGCTGCAGCTTTACGAGCCGAGCCTGCGCTCGGCGCTGAAAGCCGCCGGTTTCCTGACCCGCGACAGCCGCGTGGTCGAACGGAAGAAATATGGCAAGGCGAAAGCGCGGAAGTCGTTCCAGTTCTCGAAGCGCTGACCAAGTCGGCGCAGCGGGGGCCCAAGATCAATCGGAAAAGCGCGGCTTCGGCTGCGCTTTTTGTTTGCGGTCTCTCCAGACCACGCCGGCATCGCTGTTTGATCTTCCGGTCCAGGCCGCCGGGCGAGTATGATTGCCGACATGCGGATGCTCACCCACCTGTTTGGCGCTGGTCTGGCGCTGCTGGTCGCCGGCCCGACCGCCTCGGCGATCGAGATTCCCGGCCTGTACACAGGCCGCGCCATCATCACGGGCACGCAAGATCCCGAATTGACTCGCGGCTTGCGCGCGGCGCTCGAGGATGTGGTCATCAAGCTGACCGGCGACGCCCGCCCCGAGACGCGGCCACTCTACGCCCCGATCCTCGAGCAGCCGCGGGCATTCTTGGATGACATGACGCTCGAAGACCGGATGAAGGGCATACCCGTCCATGACGAACAGGGCACCCGCGAGCGGCCGCATGTTCTGACCGCGACCTTCGCTTCGGGCCCGCTTGAAGCTGCGATCACCGGCGCGGGGCTGGACGTTTGGGCGTTGGACCGGCCGCTGGTGGCGGTGTGGCTTGGTGTGGATACCGGGACCGGCCGGTTCGTGATCACCGAGGATGGAACCGAAGGGTATGGACAGCGGCTCGCGCTTATGGACACAGCGGAACGGCGCGGACTTCCGGTCCGGCTGCCGCGACAGGCCGAAGCCGCCGCCGTTCCGTTTCGGGAACTGTTGCGCCGCGATGCCGCATCCTTGGCGCTGCCCGGGGCGGATGCGATCCTGAGCGGCGTTCTGACGCTCACGGAGGGCGGATACTGGAACATCGAATGGACGCTGGCCCATGCCGATCAGGCCGATGTGCTGGCGGTCGAGGACGTGTCGTTCGACGTGGCAATCCGGCAAGGTATCGAGGGGATGGCATTGCAGTTGTCCGGCGATGCTGCGGCACGGTGATCTTAGCCGACCGGCGGAATGTTGCGCGGCGGACCCGCTCACGCCGATTTGTGTGGATGGCCGATTGACCGAGGGGCGGTCTCGGCCCCATGGTGCGGGCTTGAGGCAGTAAAACAGAGCAGCAAAATGCCCCTCCAGTCCTACCACAGCTCCCTTGGGGGCTTCGATATCCTTGGCTTGCGCAAAGGTCCGTCCGGCGTGGTCGAGATCGTCTACGATGACGGCGTAAAACGGCGCATGGTATGGCGCGTGCGCAGTCAAGCCAAGGAAAGCGTGATCGGCGAAGCATTGCGCCATGCGGTCAACCAGACCCGGGTGCTGCCCGCGCTCTATTCCGAGCTCAGGCGCCGGTCGATCGCGATCGAGGCGGTCGCGGGTTAGAGCCCGCGCCGCAGCGGCAGGATCCGCGTCGCACCAATGCGGGTGGGCGCAGCCGGTCTGCCGGCGTCTTGATGCTATTCGATGTGTCCGTTACACCGAATGGAACAAGCCGGAACGCGGGGCTGCGGAGCGTATGTCCGAGGATATGACATGCCGTCCCCATCTGGCCGGGGACTTTCGCGGGCCAACGGGCGAACTGACGCATGCCGGGACGGATCATCGAGACGGATCGCTGCGTGGCCGAGGGCGCCGCTTGGCTTGCCAGGTGCGAGCCGCGCTTCGCGGCGCTGCTTGGGGAAACCGGCCCGCTGCCATTGCGGCGGCGGCAGGACGGCTTCGCCGCCCTGCTTGACGCGATTTTGGGCCAGCAGGTCTCCACCGCCTCGGCCGCGGCGATGCGCGGCCGGCTCGAGGCGGCTGGACTGATGGACGAGGCGCGAATGATCTGTGCCGATGAGGAGGTGTTGCGGGCCTGCGGGCTTTCCCGCCAGAAGATCCGCTACGTCCAGGTACTGGCAGAGGCGCGGATCGACTATGCAGCCCTTCGCCGTGCGCCCGACGAAGCCGTTATCTCGACCCTGACCGCGCTTCCCGGGATCGGGCGCTGGACCGCCGAGGTCTATGCGATCATCTCGCTGGGCCGCGCCGATGTCTTCGCGCCGGGTGATCTGGCCCTGCAGGAGGGTGCGCGGCTTCTGTTCGACTTGCCGGAACGTCCGTCGGAACGGACACTGAGGTCAATGGCCGATGCGTGGAGCCCGTGGCGGGCTGTTGCGGCGCGAGCGCTCTGGGCCTACTACCGGCACGTGAGGAAACGCGAGGGCATCCGGTGACGCGCGAACTGAAATTTGGCCGCCGGGCGGCGAGGTCGGGCGCCGCGCGTTCGATGGTGGTTTTCCTGCATGGCTATGGGGCCGACGGCGCCGACCTTCTTGGGCTTGCCGATCCTCTCGCGCCGCATCTGCCCGATACGGTCTTTGTCGCGCCGGACGCGCCGGAACCCTGCGCCGGCAATCCTTTCGGACGCCAGTGGTTCTCGATCCCGTGGCTTGATGGCTCGACAGAGGCCGAGGCTGTTGCGGGGCTTGAACGCGCGGCGGACGATCTGAACGCGTTTCTGGACGCGCGCCTTAAAGCCGAGGGACTGGCAGCCGCGCAATTGGCCGTGTTCGGCTTTTCGCAGGGGTCGATGATGGCGCTGCATGTCCTGCCGCGGCGCGCTGAGCCTGTCGCGGCGATCGTCGCCTTTTCAGGACGCCTGCTGAGACCAGAGCAGTTGGCGGCCGAAACGGTTTCGCGCCCGCCGGTTCTGCTTGTCCACGGCGATGCCGATCCAATGGTCCCTTTCGCCGACATGGGCCTTGCGGGCGACGCGCTTGTCTCCGCAGGGTTCGAGACATATGCCCACGTGATGAAAGGAACAGGTCACGGCATCGCGCCGGACGGCCTCTCGGTGGCGCTGGCGTTTTTGAAGGAACGCCTGCCCATCTAAAGCGTTTCGGGTTTAAGTCGAATCGGAATTCGAACTTTTCCTGTTCGAGTTCCGATGCTTGATGTTTCCACACAAACCCGAAACGCTCTAGAACCACAGCCCCGGTTCGGCGAATTCCACAGAGTTGCCTGCGGGATCGCGGACATAGATAGATCGCGCGCCGCCCGGCCAGCAAAAATCGGCCTCGATGGCGACGCCTTGCTGTTCAAGATGCGCGCGCCAGTCATCCAGCGCTTCGGCCGGGACGGAAAAGCAGTAATGCCCCGGTCCCCGTGCGCCGTGCGGCGGCACGGGAAGCGCCGCGTCCGGGCGGGGCGGATGGGCGGTTGCGGACGGGTTGAAGACCAGAAGCACCGAGTGGCCCGTAGAAAAGAACACGTGACGCCCCTCCTGCCGCGCAATGACGCTGAGGCCAAGCGTGCCCGCAAAGAAGGATTCCGCCGCCGCCAGATCATCGGCATAAAGCGCGGATTCGAGCGTTCCTAGGATCTGCGGCGCGGGCATTTCGTGATCTTCTCGTTACTTTGCCGGTGTATTGCGAGCCTATCGCATATAGCGGGGCTTGTCAGGCCGATTGCGCCATATATAGTTGTGGATAAGCAGGGGCGGCGCTCCCGCCCCGAAGGTGCCGGCGAAGCGCCTGTGCGTGGATGGGATTAGAATGCTCGACAGACCGACCGAGACCGAATTCAGGACCAGCTTCGTGCGCGAGCCATCGGCGCTCAAGCATTTCCCGGCGCTTGTGCTCAACGCCGATTTCCGGCCGCTTTCCTATTATCCCCTGTCGCTCTGGCCCTGGCAGGAGGCGATCAAGGCGGTGTTCCTCGATCGGGTCCTGATCCTCGCCGAGTACGAAGAGGTTGTCCGCAGCCAGCATCAGGCGTTCCGAATACCCTCGGTGGTGGTGCTGAAGGATTACGTGAAACCTCAGAAGCGCGTGGCCTTCACGCGCTTCAATCTTTTCCTGAGGGACGAATTCTGCTGCCAGTATTGCGGCTCGAAGGGGGATCTGACCTTCGATCATGTCCTGCCCCGGTCGCGCGGCGGCGTGACGAGCTGGGACAACGTGGTCGCGGCCTGCGCGCCGTGCAATCTGCGAAAGGCCAACAAGCTCCTGCGCGAGTCGGGTCTGAACCTGCGCAGAAGACCGCATCAGCCGACTTCGGACGAGATGCAGCGCGCCGGCCGGCGGTTTCCGCCGAACTACCTGCATCAAAGCTGGCTTGACTATCTTTACTGGGATGCGGAACTGGACGCCTGACGAGGATTGGCCGGCCCCGGCACGGGCCGGGGAGGGATCATGGCCGACGCATTCTTTCAACCGATATCAGGGATGGAACTGCCGCGGTTCGCCGGAATCCCCACCTTCATGCGCCTGCCGCATGTTCCGGCCGGCCATCCGCGCGAAAAGGATGTCCAGATCGGGATCGTCGGCCTTCCCTGGGATGGCGGCGTGTCGAACCGGCCCGGACCACGCCACGGACCGCGGCAGTTGCGCGACTACTCGACGATGATCCGCGCGCAGCATCCCGTCTCGGGCATCAGGCCGTTCGAGGTGGCCAATTGCGCCGACCTTGGCGACGTCGGGCCGAATCCGGTCGACAATCCCGACACACTCGCCCGGTTCGAGCGCTATTTCGCAGGTCTGAAGGGACGCGGCATTCGCCCGTTGTCGGTCGGCGGCGATCACCTTTGCACGCTGCCCGTCCTCAGGGGGATCGCGAAGGACGCCCCGCTTGGCCTTGTTCATTTCGACAGCCACACGGACCTTTATCCGGCCTATTTCGGCGGTACGACGCTGACCCATGGCAATCCGTTCCGTTCGGCCGTCGAAGAGGGGCTGCTCGACCCGAAGCGGATGGTCCAGATCGGCATTCGCGGTACGGCCTATGACAACGACGACCGTGATTTTGCCAAGGCGCATGGCATCAGGATCGTGACGATCGAGGAATTCTTCGCCCGTGGCCTTCCGGACGTCATGGCCGAGGCGCGCGAAATCGTGGGAACGAAGCCCGCCTACATGTCCTACGATATCGACTTCGTCGATCCCTCGGTCGCGCCGGGGACGGGGACACCGGAATGGGGCGGTCCGAACGCCTTTCAGGCGATGCAGGTGGTGCGCGAATGCGCCGGACTCGACATCGCCGCCGCGGACCTTGTCGAGGTGTCGCCACCCTTCGATCAGACCGGTGGAACCGCCTGGCTTGGCGCCTCGCTCATGTTCGAGATGCTGTGCGTGATGGTCGCGGCCCTCTGAAGACCGCGCCGCTCAGCCCTGGGCGGCGGTGATGATGATCTCGACAAGGTATTCAGGCGCGGCAAGTCTGGCCTCGCCGGCGGCGCGCGCGGGGGTGTGCCCCTGCGGCACCCAGGCGTCCCAGACCGAATTCATCGCCGCGAAATCCGCCGCCATGTCGGCAAGCCAGATCTGCGCGCGCAGGATGCGGGTCTTGTCGCTTCCGGCAAGCGCCAGCAGGCGGTCGATTTCCCGCAGGCAGTCGCGGGTCTGCTCGGCGACATCGCCTTCCGGCTCGCCAACGATTCCGGCGAGGTGGACGACGCCATCGTGAATGACGGCCTGCGACATGCGCTTGCCGGTTTCGATACGGGTGATGTCGGACATGGGCCTCTCCGCTGCTGGTCGATGGGCGGGATTGGAGCGGGTGAAGGGAATCGAACCCTCGTCGTAAGCTTGGGAAGCTTCTGCTCTGCCATTGAGCTACACCCGCCAGCGCAGCGTCTATACCGCCCCGAGGCCGCCGTTGGCAATGGCTTTCGGCGCCCCCCGTGTGCCGCTACTGGCTATGCACCTCCTGTCCCGCGAGAAGGGTCAGCAGGACGCTGGTGTCGCCAATCTCATAGACGTCGCAATCGTAGATGTCGCGGTCGAGGACGATGAGATCGGCCCACTTCCCGGGCGAGAGCGATCCGGTGTCCGTCAGCCGCCAGCCCGCGGCCGCGGCGTTGACCGTGTAGCCTTCGATGCAGTCGGCGATCGTCAGGCGCTGCTCGGGCAGGAAGGGCGGGTGATTGCTATCCTTGCGCGGCGGCTGGCGGGTGATCGCGGTTTCCATGATCTGGAACGGGTTCAGGGTGGATACCGTCCAGTCGCTCGACAGCGCGAGCAGCGCCCCGGCGTCGCGGAGCGAGCGGAACGCATACATCCATCTGCCGCGCTCCGACCCGACCATCGGCAGCGCCACATCGGTGACGCTTGGTTCATGCCGTGCCCAGAGCGGCTGGATGTTGGCGACGACGCCAAGTTCGGCGAAACGCGGGATGTCGGCGGGGTCGATCGACTGTATGTGGGCGATCTGGTGGAACGATGGCCAGGGGGCGTTGGCCTTGCGCGCCGCTTCCATGCCGTCCAGTGCCGCGCGGACCGAAAGGTCGCCGATGGCATGAACGTGGATCTGGAAGCGTGCAGCGTCGAAGGCGGTGAACATCTCGTTGATCTGTTCTGGCGTGAACATCAGGGGCGCGTTGCCGCCCGGCGGATCCGAATAGTCGGCGATCATCGCGGCGGTGCGGTTTTCAAAGACGCCGTCGAAAAAGAACTTGGCCGAGTGGATGCGGAACATCGGGTACTGGCTGGCGGCGCGCAGCGCCGATACACGGGCAAGCGCCGCTTCGGTCGTCTCGGTCGGCCTGACGAGCGCCGTGGCAAGAACGCGGGCGGTAAGGCCGTCGGCCTCTGCGAGTTGGCGGTAGACCCTTGCGTGCCGTTCCTCGACCAGCGCATCGAGGACGCCGGTGATCCCGTGACGGTTTGCATGCGCGAGCGCGTAGCGAACGCCGTCGCGCCACTCATCGTCGCCGACTTCGGGCATGCGGTCCTTCACCCAGTCGACCGCGCGTTCGTAGAGCATTCCGGTCGGTTCGCCCTTCGCATCGGTCACGAAATGCCCGTTGTCGGGATCGGGCGTTCCCTTGGTCAGCCCGACCACCTCGCAGGCGCGGCTGTTGATGCAGGCGTTGTGCGCGTCCGATGAGAGGATGAAGCACGGCCGGTCCGGCACGGCGCGATCGAGGACATGGCGGTCGAGGTTCGATTCGTTGAACACGCCGGAATACCAGAAGCCGCCCTCGACCCAGCTTCGGTCGTGGGTCGCCGCGAAGTCGCGGAGGACGGAGATCATCTCATCGGGGTTGCGCACCTCGGAGAGGTCGGCCGAGTGGGCGTAGTGCTGGCCGCCGTCCTGAACATGCAGGTGGGTGTCGTGGAAGCCGGGCAGAACCAGCCGGCCGCCGGCGTCGATTACCTTCGCACCGGGCGCCGCACGGTCGCGCATGTCGTCGTTGCTGCCTGACGCCAGCACCCGGCCTGCATGGATTGCGACCGACTGAACGCGGGGCGAATGTGGGTCCATCGTCCGGATGTCACCGTTGACCACGACAGTATCGGCTTGAAGCATGGCGCTCTCCGTTCCTCGGGTCCGCGCGGGCGATCCGGCGCGTCAGAACGATGAAACAGCTTTGTCGACCGGCAGTCCAAATAAATCTCTCGAAGGCGCGAGAAAGAGTGATACGCTTTGGTCACAAGCAATCGCCTGGTGGGAGGAATAGGCATGCAAAGGGTTAAATTCATTGACAAAATGTCGCAGGGCAAAGTCTCTCGCCGGCAGATGATGCAGGCTGCGGGGGCGTTCGGCATTGGAACCATGGTTCTGCCGAAACGCGCCGTCTCGGCGGAAGTCCTGACCTGTCTCGAATGGGGCGGCTACGACTCGGCCGAGTTCTTCCAGCCCTATCTGGACAAATACGGGGTGCAGCCGAACTTCTCGATCTTCGCAGGCGAAGAGGACGCGCTGGCCAAGGTTCTGGCCGGGTTCGCCGCTGACGTCATGCACCCTTGCAACTACTCCGTCGCCCGGTTCGTCAATGCCGGGCTGACCAAGCCGATCGACACTGCGCGTCTGTCGCACTGGAACGACATCTTCCCCGTGCTGCAGACATCGGAGGGCGTGATCGAGAACGGCGAGGTGGTCATGGCCCCGGCGGATTGGGGCAATTCCTCGATCGCCTACAGGCCCGATCTGATCGACGATGCGTTCAAGGCCGATCCGACCTGGGCGATATTCTTTGACGATGCCTATACCGGGCGCGTTTCGATGAACGACAACGAAATCGCGATCCTGATCGGGGCGATGGTCGGCGGCATGCCGTATTCCGAAGCCTACAAGCTGGACGGCGCGGAACTGGAAGCCGCGACCAAGGAATGGGGAACGAAGGCGGTCAATGTGTCAAGGTTCCTCTGGACCGATGCGTCGGAACTTCAGCAGGCGATGGCATCGGGCGAAATCGTCGCCGCCTATGCCTGGAACGACCTTGTCGCCAACCTTCGCAGAGAGGGTATTCCGGTGGAGTACGCCAAGCCCAAGGAAGGGATGTTCACCTGGTTCTGCGGATTGACGCTGCTCAACAGCGGCAACGCGGACGAACAGGCTGCGTATGACTTCCTTGATGCGTGGCTCAGCCCCGAAACCGGCAAGGTGCTGATCGAAGGCTCGGGCTACGGCCACGCCAACATGAAGTCGTTCGAAATCGCCGATCCCGAGGCAATCGCGGCGATGGGCATCACCGATCCGGTGGGGATGATGGCCGATACGCTGGTCTTCCGCACGCCGCCCGATGAGGTTCAGGAGCACCACAACAAGGCGTGGGGCGACATCAAGGCATTGAAGTACTGAACTGAAATGGTTGCACTTCCCGGCATCGATCGGGCCGAGAAGGTCCGTGACCGAGATCAGATCAGGCGGTGGCTGAGGGGCTATGGTCTTCTGTCACCGGCTTTTCTGGTCATGGTCGCGATGCTGGCGTTGCCGATCGCGGCGCTGGTGCTTCTGAGTTTCTGGACGCAGTCCGGCTACGAGCTTGACCGGACGCTGACATCGGCGAATTACGGCACGCTTGTCGAACTGAAGGAAGAGCCGACCATCTGGTTCGGCATCCCGTTCTACTTCGCATATCCGGTGCCGGCGATCCTGATGCTGAAGTCGATCGTCATGTCCCTGATGGCGACGACCGCCGTGATCGCGCTGGCCTACCCTATGGCGTATTTCCTGGCGTTCCGCGTGCATCGGCACAAGGCCCTGTGGATCATCCTCATCACGATCCCCTTCTGGACAAGCTACCTCTTGCGGGTCTTTTCGTGGAAGGTCGTCCTGGGGTTCAATGGGGCCATCAACTCGGGGCTGAAAGCGCTTGGAATCATTGACGAACCTCTGGAGTTCCTGCTTTACAATCCCGGCGCCGTGGTCCTCACGCTTGCGCATTCCTGGGTCGCCTTCGCGATCCTGCCGATCTACGTGTCGCTGGAAAAGATCGACCGCTCGCTGCTAGAGGCGGCATCCGACCTGGGCGACAGTCGCTGGAAGCGGTTCGTGCGGATCACGTTGCCGCTTTCGGCCCCCGGCACGGTCGCGGCGGCGCTTCTGGTCTTCATCCCGACGGTGGGCGACTACGTCACGCCGACGCTTGTTGGCGGGCCGGGTGGCACGATGATCGGCAATCTCATCCAGGACCTGTTCCTCAAGCGGAACGACGCGCCGCTCGGCGCTGCGGTCGCGGTTGCGATGATCCTCCTTATCGGCGTGCTGGTCGCGCTGTTTCTTTGGGCGATCGGCTATGCCCGGATCCGGGCGCGGAGGACATGATCATGTTCCGCAGGCCCGACGCGCTTTGGATCTACGCGATCATCTTCGTGGCCTTCCTCTACGGCCCGGTTCTCTTGCTGCCGGTATTTGCGTTGAATGACAGCAACTTCGCGACCTTTCCTCTGGCAGGATTCACGCTGAGGAACTTCCAGTCGATGGCGGCGAATACCTCGATGATCATGGCGCTGCAGAACAGCCTGAAGATCGCGATCGGCGTCGCCCTGCTTTCGACCGCGCTTGCGATGCCGGCCTCGCTGGCGCTCACGCGGTTCCGGCTGCCCGGCGGGGGGCCGATCCACGGCTTCATGATGCTGCCGCTCGTCATGCCCTCGATCGTGATCGCGGTCGCGCTTCTGGTCATCATCCTCAAGATACTGGGGATTCAGCTGTCGCTCTGGACAGTCGCGGCGGGGCATGTGCTGATCTGCCTGCCGTTCTGCATGTCCGTTCTCATGTCGCGGCTCGAAGGGTTCGATCCGAACCTCGAAGAGGCGTCGCGCGATCTTGGCTGCACCGCCTGGCAGACGTTCTGGCGGCTGACCTTCCCGCTGGCGGCCCCCGGGGTGGTGTCGAGCCTGCTGATGGCGTTCATCATCTCATTCGACGAATTCGTGATCGCATTCTTCCTGACGGGCACGGAAAACACGCTGCCGGTCTATCTTTTCAGCCAGCTCCGGTTTCCGAACAGGCTGCCGGGGGTCATGGCGCTTGGCACGCTCATCCTTGTCGGATCGACTGTTCTGGTGCTGGTCGCCGAGCTTATCCGGAAGCGCGGCGCGCCTTCCGCCAATCCCGGGGATATCTGATCCATGACCGACGTCAGCCCGATCATCGAGCTTCGCGACATCCGCAAGAAATTCGGCGCACTGACGGTGCTTCAGGACATCAGCTTCGACATCGCTGAGGGAGAGTTCTTTTCGCTGCTCGGCGCGTCGGGATGCGGCAAGACGACGTTGCTGCGCATTCTCGCGGGGATCGAACAGCCGACCGGCGGAAACCTCCTGATCGACGGGCAACCGATGGCGGGGGTGGCCGCCAATCATCGGCCGACGAACATGGTCTTTCAGAGTTATGCCATCTTTCCGCACCTGAATGTCGAGGAGAACATCGGCTACGGCCTGCGCAACATGCGGCTGACGAAGGACGATGCGCGGGAGAGAGTGGCCGAGGCGATCGGACTTGTGAAGCTTGACGGTCTGGCGACACGCAACGCGCATCAGCTTTCGGGCGGCCAGCGTCAGCGTGTGGCCCTCGCGCGCGCGCTCGTCTGCCGGCCGAAGGTTCTGCTTCTGGATGAGCCGCTTTCAGCATTGGACAAGAAGCTGCGCGAGGAGATGCAGCTTGAGTTGCGGGCCCTGCAGCGCATGGTGGGCATCACCTTCGTCTTCGTGACTCACGATCAGGAAGAGGCGCTGACGCTCTCGGACCGGATCGCGGTGATGGCGGATGGCCGGGTCTTGCAGATAGACAGCCCGCGCGGACTATATGAGCGCCCCGCCAGCCGCCGCGTCGCGGAGTTCATCGGCTCGATGAACCTGATACCGGGGCATGTCGCGGCGCTGACCGGGAATGGCGCGAGGCTCGACGCCGGAGATCTTGGCATGTTTGGCGCGGAGGCGGTCGGTTCGCTGCGGGCCGGCGCCGCCGCCTATCTGGCGCTCAGACCGGAAAAGCTGACGCTTGCGGCAGGCCATGCCGGGTCCGGGCCGAACCGGCTGAATGGCGAGGTGCGCGAGGCGGCATATCTCGGCGACCGGGTGCACTATCAGGTGGCGGTCGCCGGCCTCGATCAGCCGATGGCGGTTTCGGTCAGCAATGCCGAGGGGGAGGGTTTTTCGCTCGGGGCGCCGGTCTGCGTCAGTTGGCCGGAGGCGGGCGGTTTGATCCTGGCCCAATGATCGGATCCGCCGTCTGCATCAGGGTGTATCACGCGCGGCAAAGGCGCCAGGCTCGATCCGTTCCTGCCAGGCGGTTGTCCCATCCAGCGTCACAAGGCGGATGTCAATCGCTGCGAAGCCATCGATGTCGGGTGCAATGGCGGGCAGGTAGCATGTTTCGCCGATGCGCATGTCCGAGTTGGGCAGGTCGAACGAGATGACGGGTGCATAGTCCTGTCCGTCATGGCGCACCTCAGCCAGGATTTGCGGCGTATCGCGCGAATAGGACTGGCAGTCCGGCGCGGCCAGCAGGAGAGCGGCCTTGCCGATGCAAAGCGCAGCATCCGGTTCGTGCCTCAACGGCGTGCAGGTGAGGGTTTCCGTGAAGGGCGCCAGTTCTTCAAGGCAGAGATAGGCGTTGCCGTCATGCACGAAAGCTGCGTCCGAGGCCGGGAAGGCGCCGCATTTTCGCGGGCTTACCGGCAGGACGGACATGTCCTCATTCATGCCGAACAAAGCGCGGTAGATGCCCATGTTCGGGTTGCCGGGATGGAAGAGCGACCAGCCGGTCAGGCTTCCCCACGAAAGCTCGGGATGGTCATATCTGCCAGCAAGCCGGAACGGTCCGCCGGAATAGCCGGGAAGCGCACTGACGCGGGCGTAGGTTGCTCGGGCGAGGTCGGCGTCGCGCGCTCCCGCGCGGGCGCTGTCGCTCCAGTATGCGGACGTCGTGAAGGCTTGAACGACGGCAACGGCGAGGAAGCCGAAGACCGCTGTGTCGACAAAACGCCGGGTCTGGAGCCTGCTATCGAAAAGCCTGACTGACATCGTCAGCGCGGAAACGAAAACAGCGCTGACAAAAAAGCCCATATACCCAAAAGCGCGTGCCGGTGCGGTGTCGCCGCGATAGATCAGCCAAAAGAGAACCGGAACGAGAAAGAACAAGAGCCCGCCCCCGAGCCCGAGTCGGGCGATCGCGAGGCTCCGTGACCCGAGGCTGCCCGGTTGACGCAGGCAACCGAGCGCGGCGACGCCCAACAGCCCGAGCGCCGCGAGCGAAAAGAGCCCCTGCGCTATTTTCAGGACCGGCGGCAGGGCCAGCAAGGTGCCGGTATGAAGGCTTCGCAAAAGCTGCGGCAGTTCATCCCACTTCGTGCCTATCACCGATGCGTTGAGCGTATTGAGCCGCGTTACGCCGGTGTACGCGCCGGTCAGGTCGACATAAAGCCGCCATTCCAGGAGGTAGAGCGCCAGCGCGGCGAAGGAAGCGACCGCGCCCAATATGGCCAGCCGCACCGCACTTGCCATGCTGACGCGGTCGACGCGCACTAGCGCCAGGACCGGAATGATGAGCCCGGTCAGGGCAAAGGTCTGATAGATCGAGATACTGAGCGACAGAAGGATGGCGGATGCCAGGGTCCATGCCGCCTGAACACCGCGCGGACGGCCGTCGGCGCGCCAGATCAACTCGAACGCCGCGACCGACAGGGCCAGCGCAAGGGGATAGGCGAAGATGTTGGCCGAAAAGCTCAGCACATCCGCCATAAAGATGTGATTGGTTCCGATCGCGAATATCCCCAAAGTGGCGGCCGGCTGCCATTCCTTTGTCGTCGCGTGTTTCGCCAGGAGATAGGCGGTGCCATAGAAGCAAGGAAAGGCGAGCGTCAATTGCAGTTGTGGCAGAAAGCGTTCGCCAAGCAGGTATCGGTAGATCACGTCGAGCAGCCATCGCCCCTCAACCCCGGCCCAGATGTCGGAGGCACCATTGATGTGGCGCCAGTCGTCGGATGAATAGCCGTCGTTCAGCACGCCGTAGACCGTCACGATGAGATAAAGCGCTAGGGCAAGTGCGAGGGCACCGTTCTGCTTCAGCCGTGCGGGCAGCGCGGCGCCGGACGCAGGTTTGGCGCTCACTTCGGTCGCCCATCATGCGGGTCTGTTAGAGCCTGCGGCACATCGAAGCCGGCCGAACTCTCTATGATGTAAAGCGGGCGTTGTTTTGCTTCGTCATAGAGCCGGCCGAGATACTCGCCGATGATCCCCAGAACGACAAGCTGCATGCCGCCCATGAAAACGACGGCGACCATGATGGAGGCGTAGCCCGGAACATCCGCCCCGTAGATCATGGTGCGCACGAGCAGGTAAAGGCCGTAGAGCATCGCGAGCATCGCGAACATCAGGCCAAAATATCCCGCAAAACGTAGCGGCACCGTCGAATAGCCGGTAATGCCGTCGATGGCGAAGTTCCAGAGCCTCCAGTAGTTGAACTTGGTCTTCCCGGCCGCACGGGCAGGTCGTTCGTAGCTGATGCTGGTCTGCCGGAATCCGACCCAGGCGAACAGCCCCTTCATGAAGCGGTTGCGTTCCCGCATGCCTTTCAGCGCGTCGACGACGCGGCGGTCCATGAGGCGGAAATCGCCGGCATTTCTGGGAATTTCGACGTTGGAGACCCGGTTCACCATCGCGTAGAATGCCCCCGCCGTCGTTCGCTTCAGGAAGCTGTCCGTATCGCGGGCATGTCGCACCGCGTAGACGACGTGGTTCCCTTCACGCCAAAGTCGGACGAAGTCGGCGATGAGTTCGGGCGGATCCTGCAGATCGGCGTCAAGCGGGACCACTGCCTGTCCCGAAGCATGATCCAGCCCCGCGGTCAGGGCACGTTCCTTGCCGAAGTTGCGGGCGAGGTGGAGGACCTTTATTCGCGGATCGGCGAGATGGGCCTCGTCGAGCAATCGCCGGGTCTGGTCGTTGCTTCCGTCGTTCACGCAGACGATTTCGTAGCTTTCTCCGATACCGTCCAGGACAACACGAAGCCTGTCAAAGAAGAGCTGGATTACCTCTTCTTCGTTATAGGCGGCAACTACGATGCTCAACACAGGCGCGGGCGTACCGGATGCCCTGCTGGCGGATGCCGCAAGCGGCTCGGTCAAATGTTGCATCCGTCAGCAAGCCGAATATTGCTGGTGCACACGCGCGCGACTGGAACTAGAACCAAAATGACGATCGTTCATATCAAATCTCACAATCCGAGATTAGCCGATCCCTTCCGTGCGGCGAGCATAGCACGGCCGGCGCCGTTTGACGAACCCGGCGCGAATTTGCCGGCGTCGCGCAGGCCTCAGGCCTCCAGAAGCGTGGGTTTCTTCATGTTCTTCTTGTCGGCCTGATACATCTTTTCGACGATGAGTGGCGCTTGCGGGTCCGACAGACGATGCGCCAACCGGCACGCGAGCGCGACGATGGTGAAGGTCGGGTTGCACTGACCCGAGGTTGGGAAGACGGCCGAACTGCAGAGATAGAGGTTTTCGCTTCCGAAACAGCGCAAGTCGGGATCGACCGCGCCGTTCTTCGGGGTTTCGGCCATCCGGGCAGTGCCGATCTGGTGCGTGCCATGGGCGGCCTGCCCCAGGATCGCCTCTGCCGTCCGCGCCTTTGGCTGACGATAGATCAACTCGCCGAGTGCGTTGCGCTGGAGCCAGGCATCAAGCCGGACATGCGCGCGCGCAAGCGCATCGGCGTCGTGGCGGGAAAAGCGAAGGTCGATGTGCAGGCGGGGCAGTCCGAGACTGTCGGTCGCGTCCCCGAGCCAGACCCGGCTGTCGGCATCGGGGGTCTGTTCGGCGTGGTACGACAGCCCATAGAGCCGCGCCGGATTGCGCAGGAAGAAGCCGGGAAGGCGCATTCGCGCGGCGTAGTGCGCCCAAAGCAGGCGGGGCAGGTGCCAGGCGGTGCGCGGCAGGCTTCGCAGGACATTGGCAATATGCGGCAGGGCCGAGACGCCGGGCGGCACATGGCGTTTGCGGATGGCTTCGGCAACGAGAAGGCGACCAAGCGGGGCAATCGCGAAGGCGAGATAGACCGCCGACAGGATGCCGTCGCGGTGGCTTGCATCGGAGACGGGCGGTACGACGGGCCAGAACGACACGTTGGGCAGGCCGTCCCGCTGTTGCAGGCCGGCTGAGGGGACAAGCCGATGCCGTGCGTAGCTGCCATAGCCGTCGAGCCGGAAGTCGAGCGCGGCGTCGAGCGCGGCATCGGCGATGCGGATGTCGGCGACCTCGCCGATCAGATGGCCCATGTAGTAGCGGCCAAGCGCGCCGCCCTGTCCGCCGCAAAGGTCCGGCTTGGCCCGCTGGAAGACCATCAGGAGCCGCGTGCTCTCAAGCCCGCCGCAGCACAGAACGAAGCGGCGGGCGCGGATATCGGCGCGTGTGCCGTCAAGGGAACGCACGCCAAGACTGATCACGCGGTCGCCGTTGAAACGGGCCTCGACGACGGTCGCATCCAGGCAGACGGTGATGAGCCGCGATCGGTTGAGCTGTAGTTCGTGGGCCCGCTGCAATGCGGGCCGGTTTGAGAACCGCTCCTGCGGACGCGCGGTGTAGTCGGCGTCGGTTGCGGGCAGGTCGGGGAGGTCTGCGTTGAAGACAGGCTTTCCGCAGCACAGGAGTTCGGCCGCGCGGTCGTGGAACGGCGCCAGATCGGTCTTCGCAATTGGCCAGGATGCACCGCGCGGGCCGGACCTGGGCAGGAAGTCGATAGCGTCCATCGGCTGGCACCGGCCGCCCCAGAGATTGGATGCACCGCCGAATCTGCGAGCTGTCGCGATCCGCATGTCGTCGTGGCGTGCCGGATCGTAGCTTTCGGCGGCGGAAAGCGCCTGGTGCGGTGCGGAGTGCCGGTCGCAGCCGGATTCTAGGATCAGCGAGCTCAACCCCAGTCGCTCCAGCTCAAGCGCCAGCGATATTCCGGCGGGACCGGAGCCGACGATGCATATGTCATGGAACGCGTCAGCAACGGTCCCTGGAAAGGAGACGATCAAGCGGTGTTCTCCAGACGGCGGGCAGTGCTGGCGGAATCGATCGCGCAAAGGATTTGATGCGGAAGCGCGGGCGCGGAGGCGGCTTCGAGACAGGCGGCAAGATGGCGGTGTGAGAACATGGAGAGCAGCACGACGCCATCCGGATTGACCATCAGCGCGCGCCTTGTGAGGAGGCTCGCCGCGACATCGGCGGGGGAGTTGGCGAATCCGTGGTCTGACAGAAGCCTCGACAGGCCCGCGTCGGTTCGCAATCTGGAGGCCAGCAGGTCGGCCGGGCCGTTCACCCCCAGAACGGAATGGGTGACAAAGGAAAGTCGTTGGTGAGTGGCGGCGAGGACGCGTGAAATGGCGCCGCTGTGCGGTGGGTCAGCGAGTTGCGCGATGCGGAAGGGCGAGGGCGCCCGGAGACCCTCGCAGCAGGCTTCGACGCTTCCGGCGATCGAAATGGCGCGGGCGAGCCCCCGGTCGCGAATGTCCTCGAGCGCGGCAACGATATCCTCGCGCCTTGTATCGTCGGGGATGGGATCGTGCAGGGCATAGACGTCGACATGGTCGGTTCCGAGCCGTCTGAGCGATTGCTCAAGGGAGGCGAGGACGAGCCCCGGTGTAAGGTCGAGATGCCGGTTCCGCGTCAGCCCGGATTTTCGGAAGCCGCTGCGCAGGCCCTTGGTCATCGCGGCCGCGGGACGGGCGACGGCATAGACCAGACGCAGCGTGTTGTTCCGCGCCGGCGGCGCGAGGCCCACCTTGGTGCAAATCTGAATCCGGTCGCGTCGTTTCTGCGCGAACCGTCCGACAAGGCCCTCGGCGGCTCCGGCGCCGTAGGCGGGTGCGACATCGTACCAGGAAATGCCGGCATCAAAGGCGCGTTCCAACGCTTCCAGGCCACGACGCGGCGAGATGCGTGAGCCAAGCGACGCACATCCCATGCCGATCTGCGAAACGGGTTCGCCGAGTGCGCCGAAATGGATCCGCCTCACCTGAGCGCCTCTGCGACGAGGCACACGGTGAGTTGTTGGCGCGGCAGGGGCGGGCGTTTCATTCAGCGGCGTATCCTTCGGATTCGGTTGCATCCATGAATAGAATATGAAATCTACACACAAGCATAGGTAGAGCGAAATCACGATATCAGGCAAGTCCGGAATGAGCGAAGTCGGGTCTTCGGAAGTGGTTTCGCCCGGAACCTACGGCTCCATCCAGATGCTCCGCGCCGCCGCTGCGCTTTCAGTGCTCGTCTTTCATCTCGGAGATCCCTTGAAGCGGCTGGGCCATGATGGTGGCTGGCCTTCGGCGTTCTCCGCAGGGGTCGACGTGTTCTTCGTCATCAGCGGCTTCATCATGTGGACCACCACGCGGCAAAAGCCGGTGTCTGCGGCAGACTTTCTGAAACGGCGGCTCATCAGGGTCGTCCCGATGTATTGGATCGTCACCAGCCTTGTAATCGCGATTCTGATCTTCGGAACGAACCGGGTATCGACCGGCGCGTTGGATTGGCGGCACGCAATTTCCTCCTACGCGTTCGTGGCGATGGAGCATCCGGGCCGACCGGGCGAAATCGCGCCGCTCTTGCTTGTCGGCTGGACCTTGAACTACGAAATGGCGTTCTATGGTCTCTTTGCGCTGTCTTTGTGCCTGAAGGCGCGGGCGCGGCTGTGGGGATTGCTGCTGACGCTCGCGGGTCTGGCTTTGCTCGGTGCAGCTTCTGACGGATTTGGGGGAGCGCCCGGCTTCTACACAGCGCCGATCGTGCTGGAGTTTGCCTTAGGCATCATGATCGCGGTCCGGGTCGCGGCGGGCCGATGGCTGTCGGGCAAAGCCGCGTGGACGTCTGTCGCGCTTGGTCTTCTGCTGCTCGCGCTCTCTCCGTCCGAGATATCTCGAACGGGCGGCGACCGCTTGATCGCCTACGGGCTGCCCGCCGGGCTGATCGTGATGGGCGCGCTCAGCCTTGAGCGGGGCGGGTTGGCCTTCACGGCGCGCTTGCCCCTGTTGATCGGTCAGGCGTCCTACACAATCTACCTTGTCCACGGCGTCGCGCTGTCGGCGGGCGTCTCGGTCTGGCTTCGGCTTGGCCTGCCTTCCGATGGTCCGGCCTGGAGGCTGGCCTTCGCGCTTTCGGTCGCAAGCGCGGCGGCTCTGGCCGGTCTTCTTTCGTGGCGGTTCGTCGAGCGACCGACCGACCGGCTGGTGCGGCATGGGCTGGCACGAAGAGCGCGACGGGAGGTCATGCCATGACGAAATGCAATGTGGCGCTGTTCAACAGCGCGGACCCGCGCGGGTTGAAGGTCGGCGGGATCGAGACCTACACGCGGGATTACATCCAGTACCATCCGGGCGACATGAACCTTCTTTTCATCGGGCCGGACGAGGTTGGCGACCTTGTGCTCGACAGGATCAACGACGTCGAGTTTCGTGGGCGCCGGATCGGATTCTTGCCCCTCAGCCGCCTCGGCGACAGCGTCAACCGATATCCCGACTCGATCTCGGAGTCGGAGACGTTCCGGTTCGCCAGGCTCATCTGGCGGAAGCGCCGGCTGATCCGGGACATCCTTCGCCGCGGCGGCTATACGGCAGAGGTCCGGCGCGTCGAATACGCTCCTGTCCTTTGGTGGATGGGTGTTCCGGTCTTTTCGATGGTGCATCTTTGGGGCGACAAGTCCCAGCCCATGAGCGGCGTTCTTGGACGGCATCACCGCATCCGGGCGCTGAGCGAATATGCCGCCGCGGCGCTGAGCGAAAAGTTCTACAGCGTCAATCCGGACTACACCGCGATGTATGCCCGCAAATACTGGCCGTTCGGTTCCAAGTTCGACACGCTGACGACCTGGGCGAACACCGACCTGTTCCGTCCCGCCCTGTTTCGCCTCCACGGCCCCATACGGCTCGTATTCGCTGGGCGCACCGACGCTTTCAAGCGTCTCGATGTCATGATGCGGGTCATCGCCCGCGTTCATGCTCTGGGGCTGCCGGTCGAGTTCCACTATGTCGGGGACGGCGATCTGGGGCGGTACGCCGAATTCGCGGCCATCCGCGATCTGTGCGTCCTGCACGGGCGGCGGACGGCGTCCGAGGTTGCCGGGATCGTGGCAGCGAGCGATATCGGGTTGCTAACTTCGGATATCGAGGGGATGCCGCGCTTCGTAATCGAATGCCTTGCTTCCGGACGGCCGGTCGTCGCACTGCACCTGCCGCAGATTGAGCCGATATTCTCGACGGGTAGAGCAGGTGCGCTCGTGTCCAGGGGGTCCGGCATGGTGGAGCGGATGGCAGGGGAAATCCTCGGGCTGGCGAAGCGGCTTCGGGCCGGTCGCATCGCGCCCGAGGATGTCGCGGCGAACGTAGCGGGTTTTGCACCTCAGGTGCTCTTGAACAAGATCTGGAACGAACACAGGGCGCTGGCCGGCCTGCCGCGCTGCGAGGCCAGCCCGCCGGCGCCTGAGGCCCGCGAACGCTCTGTTCACGTCGACATAAGTCGACCCTCCTAGGTTCTGCGCGTCCGAGGTCCGGTGCGCCGGAACTCATCCCGCAATGACTGAGGAACCGACATGAGCAATCCTTTCAAGAACCGCGTCCGATCGCTGTCCGGTCCGGCAACCGATATCGTCCCGGTCGAGCCGGACGATGCCGCCGAACTCGTCCAGACCGCAATCGCGCTTTACGTCGAGACCGGCGGCGCGGTCACGGTGCTGACTGCCGCAGGCGTGGTTCGGACCTTCAACATTCCCGACTTCACCTTCGTGCCGGTCGGAGTGCGGCAGGTGCATGCGACCGGCACCACGGCGTCGGGCATTCACGCGCTCTGCCTGTCCTGAGCCGCGCATTCAAAGGAGGGACCGATGCTGTCGCTTGAAATCTCGCCGATCACGAACGCCTTTCGTCACCGGGCGGTTGCCACGCCGCGGACGTTCGATTTTTCCACCGGGATACTGCCGCCAGGTCTGGCCGTGACGCGCGCTTCAGCGGGCACGGGCTTTTACACCGATGGGTCGATCGTCAGCTATGCGCCCGATGCGGCGCGCTTCAGCTCGGAGCCCGCGAATCCCGGTGCGGGCCTGGGGCTGGTGCTGGAACCGCATCGCAGCAACCTTCTGGTCCAGTCCGAGGGCGGGGTGGGCGCGTGGTCCTCTTCTTCGGCGACGCTGGGCGGGCTGGCTCTCGGTGCGCTCGGGCGGTTTTCCGGTGTGTCGGTGGCGAGCACCGGGGCCACATGGAACCGGGCGATACGCAACATCGCGCTGGCCGGGGCGATGAGTCACGTCCTGACGGCATTCGTGCGCGCCGGTAGCTCCGGGTCGATTCTGGTCATGTTCAAGAACGCCACGACCGGCAAGAGCAGTCAGGCCGCCGGGCCGCTGGGAAGCCTTTCCGCTTCGGATGACGGCGCAGGCGCGGTCGCGGTGCTGGGCGACGCGCTTCTGGCGGATGGTCTGACGCGGCGGCTGGTTCTTCGCTTCACGCCGGCCGCCGGGGCAACCCATTCCATCGGAATCGGGCCAGGCAGCGCCGTTCCCGGCCAAAGCGTGATTGTGCTTGCGGTACAGCTTGAAGCGGGGTCCGAGGCCACGAGCTATATGCCCACGACGACCGCGGTCGCGACGCGTCTTGCCGATGCCGTCACGACAGATCTTGCGGCGGGGGACTACAGCGTTGGCATCGTCGCGGTGGGAGGTGCGACCGAGGCGCTTGGCGTGACTACGCTGGCCGCCGGACAATGGCCGGTCTTTGCAACCCGGCTGGTGTCGCGGATCGAGTTTCGCAGGCTCTGACCTTGGTCAAAGCCATTCCGTCATCACGCCGCGCCCAGTGGCCGAGCGCGGGCGTGAGCAGAATGATCACCCAGTAGATGTCCATCGCCTGCATGAAGTAGCTGCCGGCGCTGTTGTTGGCGACGAAGAGGATGAGCCAGGTCATCGAGAACCGGGAAAGGCGGAGGCCGACCGGATCAGCCTGCCGCAGGATGCGCCAGAAACACCGCGTGAGATGCAGCGCGGCGATGATCAGGCCGAGAATGCCGATCTGGTTGAAAAGGGCGATGTAGCCGTTATGCGGGTGCCCCGGGTTGAAGGTGATGCGGGACTGCACGTAGTCCCCGATCCCGGCTTGCCAGGCCGTCTCGTAGCCCCCGCCCAGAAGCCACTGGTTCCGCTTGAAGGTGTAGTCGATCGCCGATTGCCAGATCAGGGTTCGGCCCGACATCGTGGCATCGCGCCCGAGTCCTTCGAGAAGTGTCCCCCTGAGCCATTCATCAATACCCGAGGCTGAAATCAGAACCACGACATACCCGACGGCGGCAAGCATGAAGATGCGGCCCGGCAATGACCTGGCGCGGAAGAGGAGCCAGCTTGTCCCAAAGGCGGCGGGAAGGGTGACGAGGGCCGTCGCCGACCCGGTCATGCCGATCAGGAAGAGGGTCGCGACGGCGAGGCCGGCGCTGACCCGTCGCTTCCGGAAGGTCCGCGGACCCAGGCAGACGATGACGACCAATGCGAAGGTGAGGATGCGCGCGAGAGAGTTCTTGTGGACATAGCTGCCTCTCAGCATACCCGCATGTTCGGCGTAGAACTCCCCCGGCTGGTGATACGCGTATCCGGGCAGGACCAGTGCGATGACGGCGGTCACGACGACGAGGCCGGAACAGGTCCAGACCAGCCCGCGCTCGATATCCCGCCAGCGATAGACGGAATAGAGATGGATCGCGATCAGCGTCGCCCCGCTCAGTCCGGCGGCGCGCTTCAGCGTAAGCTCGGGAAGCGGACTCCAGAGGGCCGAGAGAAGAGCGAGCAGGTTGAGCGTGAGCGCCCAGCCGCCGCCCGGAGGAAGGGCGATGCGTGGAAGCCGCAGCAAAACAAGCAGACCGGAAAGGGCGATGGTCCCGGCGCCCAGCATCAGAATGGCACGGTTCTCGGGCTGGACAATCATCGATGTCATCGAGCCTTGCAGTCCATCGCCACCCAAAGGGCGCTGAAACGCGCCGCTGAGCAACGCGAAGAGAAACACCAACCACCCGGTAGCGAGAAACCCGGCGGGCCGCCCCGCAATATCACGGTCCGGACCGGTGCAGGATGCCGCTCGGGGGCCGGGGGCTTGCCCCTTCATTGCAGCACCTGCCGGACGGTCTTTCTGCAGCCTCCAGTGTCCAGCGCCAGCGCCGTCAGCACATAGGCGGCCGCGGAAAGCAGGAACACGCTGGCCAGTCCGGAAATGCCGGTGGTCAAGGCCCACAGCGCAGGTGCGATGGCCATGGCGAGGCATCCCAGCGTGGCGCGGGCGAGGTCCGGCCATGGCCAGTCGATCCTGCCTTCGCGCAACAGTGCGATGAGCGCCACGGCAAGGCCGGCGGCGGCGGCCCCGACCATGACCCAGGCATAGGAGGCGGCGGAGGGCAGGCCGGTCCAGAGGCAGGCCGCAAGAATGCCGGCGGTCGCCAGCGGCCCAAGCGTTCCCGCACGGGTTCTCTGCCGGACCACGAACAGCGGATCGACAGCAAAAAGCCGAAAAGCGATTAGGCCCGCCGACAGGCAGGCCGGGCCGATCGTGGCAAGGTAGGCGGCGCGAAGGCCGTCGCTGACCATGATCTGTGCGAAGGGCGCGGCGATGAGATAGAAGCCCGTGGTCGCCGGGGCCACGAAGGCGTAGGTCACGGCGATCTGCCGTCCGGCCTGACGGGGCTGGTCCTCGGCCCGGCCAAACTCCGCCACGCGGATTGCCCGCTGCATCATCACGACGTTGACGGCGAGCCCCGTCACCGAGACTGCTTTCTGCGCCAGATCGAAGGCCAGCGTCGTACCGGCCGAGGCCGCCAGCCCGAACTCGCCGACCGCGATCATGCGTTGGAGCGCAGGCACGAGCATCGACAGGTTGCTGCCCAGTGCGGCGAACAGTCCGAAGCCGAAGAGGAAACGCAAGGTCGGCCATGCAGCGTCTGGCGTCGCAGGGGCGGGCGGGGAAGGCCGCCGCCGGTGGGATATCGCCACTGCCAGGGGAAAGGACACGGCGAGGCCCAGAAGGACGGCGGCGGCATTGCCCATGAACCGGGCCGCGGCGAGGGACAGGACAAGGCTGAGGACGGTCCGCAGCAGGCGGCCCCGCGCGAAGTCGGCGTCGCGGAACTCGGCCCGTGAAAGTGCCTGATGCCCGTCAAAAGCGCCGTTCGCCGCCGCGAAGAGGAGCACGATGGCGGCGAGCATCGCCTTGCCGTGCCCGTTGGCCCCGATCACTGCGCCGGCGGCGGCGCCGATCAGCAGGATCGCCGTCACCGCAATATAGAGCCTTGCCAGAACATGGCGACGGCTTCGCGTGCCGATGGGGTCCGCGCCGACGCCGAAACGCAGGACCGAGTAGCGCATCCATTCATAGCTTAGGCTGGCGATCAACTGGCCGATTGCCCAGGCGGTGGCGAAGACTGCATATTCCGTGGCTGGCAGAAGCAGGGGCACGCTGACCGACAGGCCGAGCCCCGCCAGGCTGGCCGCAATCATCGACGACGATACGGCCAGTCCGCTTGCCCTTGGTTGCCGGGTTTGCGCGCCGCGCTCCGATGCTTCGCTTCTCTTCAATTCGAACTCGTCCGGTTGCTTGTCGATGGCGAAGCCTTGCGACGGATCGGGCGCTACCCCGACCGGGGCGCCGGTATCCGGCATTCACTCTCGTTCGGTTTTCAATACAACTCAAGGACGAAATGCAATCTGTGAAAAATGTAATTTTGACCAATTATTAACCCATTATTAACTTTGCCGCGCGCGAAATCTGGAAAGCAAGAAACAACCTTAGATTGCGCGTCGGATGCCTCGGCTTGCACGGCCGCCGACAGGAACGGGAGGAAGGAATGCACGGCAGCCCGAAAGTGAATTTCATGTCGGTTCGGTTCACGGATCGGACCCTGGGCGAATGGATCGCCTTCCTCAAGGAACGGGCGCGGCAGGAACCGTTCGGGTATCTCGCTACGCCGAATGTCGATCACCTCGTCAACTATCTCGGACAGACCTTCGACACTGCCGCCTATTCCGCGGCAGAGCTGATGATGAACGACAGCCGCATCCTTGGCCTTCTCGCACGGGCTTGCGGCAAGTCGCTGCGCACCACGCCGGGCGCGGATCTGGTGCGCGCCGTGTTGCGCGATGAAGGCTGTGCCACATTGAGAATTGCCATCGTCGGACCGGCGCGGGAGGATTTCGACAGGCTTGCCGAGCAGTTGCCGGGTGCGGCGCTCGAATTCGTCGCGGCCCCGCCAGACCTTGTGCGGGGCAGCCCGGAATGGGTGGGCCTGCTTGACAGGCTGGCGCGCAGCGATTTCGACTTGCTGTTGTCTTGCCTGTCGTTTCCGAAGCAGGAATACCTTGTGCACGATCTCAGGGCGCACGGCCGCACGCGCGGTTTCGCGATCTGCGCCGGGGCCAGCGTCGACTATCTGACCGGCAAGCAGAAGCGCGCGCCGGGCTTTCTTCAGAAACTGACGCTGGAATGGGCGTTCCGTCTGTTGGCCGACCCGCGGCGGATGTGGCGCCGGTATCTGGTCACCGGGCCGCGCATCTTCATCATGTTCCTGCAATACGAGCTTCTCGGCCGCAGAACGGCGGATATGGTCCGGCAAGCGCCCGAGACCATCGCGCCGGGCCAGTAGGCGTATTCCGCAATCACCCCGATGGCGTCTCGGTGTAGTAGCCGTCATACCCGTAGGCGGACACGGTCGCATCCGCATTCAGGACGGCGATCACCGGCTTGCTGGTCCCCGCAGTGGCGACGATCTGTTCATATGCGGCGCGGAAATCGGATTGCGTCGTGGCGGCATAGCGTACCGCCAGGATCACCACGTCGGCGACCGGCACGACGTATCTGGCGTCGACGACCGGGATCAGGGGCGAGGTGTCGATGATCACGACATCGACGACGGAGCGCGCGTGTTTGATCAGCTTGGCGAACGTGTCAGAACGAAGCAGCCTGTCGGTCGGGACGGTCGGACGGTCGCGGCCAAGGATCGCGCCCAGTCCGGACTGCGGGTCGAGGCAGTAGAAATCGTCGGGCGCGTCCGTATCGTCCGGGCTGGTGAGGAACTCCGAAAAGCCGATGCGCGGCTCAAGTCCGAGGTGCCTGTGCAGCGAAGGCTTGCGCATGTCGCCATCAATCAAGAGCACGTTCGACCCCGCCGCGGCGTAGGTCCGCGCAAGCCCCAGCGCGACCGAGGTCTTGCCTTCCCCCGGAAGCGCCGAGGTGACCATGATGACCTTCGCGCCATGCGGCCGAAGCACCGCCTGATCGACCGCCGCGCGCAGCTTGCGCAAGGCTTCGGCATAGGCCGAAAGCGGGGCGTCGCGCAGAAGATCCGAAACCGAATGATGATGGCTCTTCGGCTCGACCCGCGGGATGGCGTTCGCGGTGGCGGCGCTGGCCGGCAGAATGTCGGCAAGCGCGCTTGGGGCGACGATGCCTCCGGCATAGGTCTCGGAAAGAAACGCCAGCCCCACGCCGCCGCCAAGTCCGATTGCGCCCGCAAGCGCCAGCACCAGCATCCTTTTCGGCCAGGCGGGCAGGGCGGGCGGCAAAGCCTCGGAAACGATGCGGCTGTCGGCGACTTGCACGACCGCCTGCGCCTCAAGATCACGCATGCGCGACAGAAGCGTCGTGTAGTGGCGCTGCGCGATGTCGGCTTCCTGCTGAAGCTCGTAGATCGCGGTCAGGGTGGTTGAGGAAAGGTCGCCGCCCAGAACCTCCTTGCGAAGATCGGTCCGCAAGCGATTGGTATCCCTTGTTAGTTCGGCTATCTCCTGCCGCAGCCCCGCAATCGAATCCTGCCCCGACATCTTCATCGAGTTTTCGATCTCGGCCAATCCGTTGCGCAGGCTGACCTCTTCTTCGGACCCCTCGGGCAGTTGCCCGAGGCGCAGGGCGATCTCGCTCCGCTGCTTGGCCCGAGCGGCGAGCGACTGGTCGTTCAGCGCATCGACGAGCCGCCCCCAGTCTTGCGCCGCCAGTGCGGCATCGGCATCGCGCCTGGCGATTTCCCGCCCAAGCCGTTGGCGGTCGACTGCACCGAACTCGACGCCGAGCCGCGCGACATTGGTGTTCCCGGTCTCTTCCGCGATCCGGTCGGCATTGTCGCGCAGATAGCCGTCGACGCGGTCCTCGGACTGGGCCAGCGCGTCGCGCGCGGTGTCGAGCTGACGTTGCAGCAGATCGCGCGAGCCGAGCGCGAGATCCACCTTTGCGGCGAGTTGCAGGTCGATATAGGTCCGGGCAAGCGCATTGGCGAGATTTGCCGCTTTCTCGGGGGAACGCGAGGCAACCGAGATGTCGAGAAGGTAGGTAAGTCCGCGCCTGCGAACGGATGTGGCGTCGCGAAATTCCTGCAAGGTCGCGTCGATCACTTGCGCCGGCGCCGGATCGGCCGAGGCCTCGGCACCGACTGCGAATCGCAGCTTGTCGAAAAGGCTGGGCGCGGGGCCGAATTCCGGATCCTCCACAAGACGGGTACGCTCGATCGTGCTCAGCAGCACCTTTGGCGACTGGAGGATTTCAAGCTCACTTTCCAGACGCGCGTTTTCGGCGCTCCCGGACGTGGTGGTTTCGGTCGGGCCGACGAGGATGTTCTTGTAGGACGGATCAACGAGGATCAGCGCCCCCGCGCGATAGATCGGAGCCGCCTGCAGGAGGTAGAGGAGCGCTGCACCAAGAACGACGGCGGTCGTCAGGGCAATAAGCCTGACCTGCCGCCGCAAGAGCGCGACAAGGCCCCTCAGGTCGATCACATCGGGATTGGCATCAGTCATCGGCGGCGGTTCCTGGGTGGGGGCGAAATCGGCGGACTCCGGCAATGGTTAACCGGTAACTGCCCGGAGATACAACTTATGATTGTAGCAAAAGTGCGGCGTGACAGGATCGGGAAATCAAGGGTCTGCGCCACGCCGTGGCGCAGCCAATCCGAGCGCGATCACGAGGAGGAGCAGGAACATGTTCGCCTCTATCTCGAACGGGAAATCGAGGGCTGAATGGGTCGCGCAAAGCACCAGTCCGCCGCAGGCCGCGGCGGCGGCGGTGCGCGTTCCATCGCCAAGGGATCGCAGCAACCGCGACGCGACGAGGACGCCCAAAAGGATCGGCGCCGATCCGGCGATCAGTCCGCCCTCGACCCAGTTCTCCAGGTAGGTCGAATGCGCGTCGGTGTAGATCAGGTCGTCGAAATGTGCGTCGGCGCGTCCAAGCGAATGGACCAGTGCAAAACTGTCAAGGCCATAGCCCGTCAGCGGCCTTTCGGCGATGCGGGCGAGCGCTTCGCCATAGATCGCAAGCCGGACGCCAAGATCAGGGGCGCTGAAGAGCAGGCGTTCCGCGACCGGCGTTCCAAAGGCCGCAAGTCCGATGGCGAGGATCGCGACCGGCGTCATGATCCGGATACTCCGCCCGGCGGCCCGCCGCCGTCGAGGCACGCCCGGTCGCATGGCGACTCCTGCCACAAACGCTCCGACGAGCGATGATGCAAGACCCAAGCGGGACTGGGTCGCCAGAAGGGCCGCAAAGATGAGCCCGGTGGCGAGGGCGAGCGCAAGCTTCGCGACGATCCGCGTCGCTTGCCGTTCGTCTTTGCCGGATTCCATCAGCAGGGTCACGCCGATGACCAGCCCGAGCCCAAGAAAGCTCGCGAAGGAATTGCGGTTCACGAAGGGACCGGTCGCCATGCCGTGATAGGCCGACTTGACGCCCCAGGGCGCGGCATCGCCGAGGACGGTGAGCATCACCAACCCCGAGACTGCGTAGGCGGTGACGATCAGGAAGATCGCGCGGATCACTGCCGCGACGCGGCCCGCGCGGCTTGCAGTCTCAAGAACCAGCGCGAAGAACACGACGTACGAAACCAGCCGGATCACCGAAAGCACCGTCGCCCCCGGCGCGATGGTGATCGAGCCGGTTCTGAGCCACGGCGAGAGATCGTTCGGGTAGCTCAGCGCGCGGGCCCAATCCCCGATCGGGAGGGCCTGGATCAGGCCCCAGCCGGGCAGGACCAGCGCCAGTGCGATGTGCGGCGCGAAACCGGCCGTCCGCAGGGGGCGGTCGGTCCGGCGGATCGCTTTTGCAACCATGAAAAGCATGAAGAAAACGCCGATGAGGCATGCCCAGAGCATCCAGAAGACCGGCCGGTTCGAGCCCAGGGGAAGGGGCGCCACCGCGACGAGCGCGACACAGAACCACGCGAAGATCGCGTTCAAGCTGCTTGGAGATGCGCCCGTCCCTGGCGCTGGCGCCGCCTGCCCAACCCGATGGAAGCCGGAACTCTGCCGATAGGCGGCCAAGCTGGCAGCGCGCTTCGCCCTCAGGCGTTCAAGGTCGATCACGGTTCACGCACCACCGGTTTGCTCGCCCGCTGGGCGAGATGGAGGAAACTCAGGCGATCGCGCGGGGCGATATCCGCTTCGTTGCGGGCAATCGCATTTCCCAGTTCAGGCGCGCTCGCATACAACTCCGCCAGCCATTGCCGGGTCGGAAAGGTCCGCATCAGCCGGATGACCGACGCATCCACGAGCGGTTGCAGATCCGCGCGCTCGTCCCGCGGCAGGAGGAGCGCCAGCATGACCCGGCGTTGCAGAAGCCATGCGTCGTTCGGAGCGGTTGCCGCGGCGTAGCCAAGGCTCTCGACCGCTGCATCCGTCGCGCCGAGCAAGCTGAGGCATTCGGCCCGGAGTTGGTGCGCCGCCGCCAGCGCCGGATATAGCCGCAGCGCCCGGTCGGCCCGCGCGAGGCAATGCTGCGCGGTTTGCCTCCGCTCGTCTTCGGGGAACTTGCCCCAGGCGATCCTGTCAATCGCGATCAGGCAAGGCTCCAACCCTTCCGCGACCGACGAAAGTCCGATCGCCATCGTCGGGCTGCGATCGGGCCTTGCAAATGCGCGTTGCGGCGCCATCTCTGAGGACCGGAAGAAATCGGCCGCCTCGCGCTGGAAGCCGGCCGCGCCTGCGACCGCCAGAACCATGCCGGCGGCCGCAAGCATCAAACGCGCGCCGCGGGGATTGAAAGGCGGCATTTTCAGATCGCGCTCCCGCGGCCTCGCAGGCAGGACGCGAACCTGCAGGGGGCGTTTGACACATGACAGAAGATTGGTTCGGGCTTGGGACGGTAAACTATCATAGGTTGATTCATTTTTTATCCGATTCTATCAGTACTTGTGTTCTTCCCCTTTGCCGAGGTCTCGAAATGAAGTTTTTCGGTCGTGTGTTCTCAGCGGCGTTCCTGTCAGCATCGCTGTTCGTTTCCGGTTCGATGGCCGCCGTCCTGGCGGATATCGACGCCGTTGTCCAAGGTTGCGCCCAGGGCCAATGCGCCGAGGCGGTTCAAGGCGCGATCCGATCGGCCGCCGCGGCAGGGGCCGGTGCGAATGACATGGATGAAACCATCGCCGCGATTGCGGGGGAGCTTGTCGCGCTGGTTCAGGCGAATCCCGAACTGGCGCCGACCGTGGCCGAAGCCCTGCGGATCGCCGCGGATGCGGCCTCGTCGGGTTCGGATGTTGGCGACGCCCTGGAAGAGGCGGCGGCGATGGTTGCCGAAGGCAACGCGGCCGAGATCGACCTCGGCGCGATCGCGTCGGCCGGGGGCGGGTCTTCCGACCGCCCGGCCAATCCGTCAGGCGGCACCAATGCATCGCGCAGCTAGGGCGAAGCAACGCTCCTGACCTTTCAGGGCTGTTCAGGCCCCGCCTCCGGCCGGCACTCGGGCACCCCCAAACGGATCAGTTCGGCGCCCGAAACCATGTAGACGCCGATCGTCCTGTGCCGCGCAGTCTGCAGGAACCAACGCCGGATCGGGGTGGGATAGTGCTCCGCCATGATCCTTGACCAGCGCTCGAATTCGGCCCGCGGCAGTCCGATGCCGGGCGTGGCAGAACTTGGACCGTGAAAGCCGAAACGTGCGCGGCGTCCGACGCAGGTGTTCGGCAGGCCGAGATAGAGCGTGCAGGCCGACAGGCAACGGCCACGGGGAATCGCCACGCCCTGTCCTTCGTGGCGCATCTTCCTGATCGTGCGGACCCGTTCCGCGACCGAACCGCCCGTGTCGTTGGTGATGATGGTGCGCGTCGTTTCGACCGTCGCCGCCTCTGCGCGAATGGCCGGCGACACCGGAGGCGCCAGAAGGGCGAATGCCGTCATCAACTGCTGAACCAGCCGACGAACATAGCGACGCCGCTCTTGCGACGCCGGAAAAGCGCTGAAACCCATGCCGACCCACCCCATTGCGCGGACACGCGGTCACGAAGGGGGTCGTTGTCGCCGGTCCGGTCTTAAGACAGGCTTGCCGAAGCGCGCGGCGGTTCGGGTTTAATCTTGTAATTTGAATGACTTTGCGGTTCCCGCTGCCTCAGGCGGTGTCAGTCCGGCTGAAACCCGTGGATCAGCCGCCGAAGCCCGACGAGCGCCCCGAAGACGATCGCGGCAAGAGTGACCGGCGCGGAATAGGCCAGCGTCGACATCGCGGTGATTCCCTGGCCGACCGAGCAACCAAGGGCCAGCGTGCCGCCAATGCCCATCATCGCCGCACCCGCCACCTGACGGCCAAGCTCCCGTGGGTCCTCGCAGGCTTCCCAACGGAACATACCGCGGATTGTCGATCCGGCGAAAGCACCGGCCATCACGCCGACGACGATGCCCACCGACAGGCTCAGCCCACCGGCGCTTGAAGTCATGACATAGATGATCGCGCGGCCAAGGGGGGCAGTGAAAGAGGGGCCCTCGACGCCGATTTCGCCGAAGCTCGCATCGGCCAGCCAGGTCGTGCCGACGAAGCACCACACAATGGCGAGTCCCGCCGCGATTCCCCACAGGATCTGTCTTGGCGATCGGCGCAGCGGTTCATGCGAAAGCGCCCAGGCGAACGCCCCCGCGCCGGCGAGGAGCGCGAAGAGAAGGGGCGGCATGCCCGTTTGGGCGGCAAAGAGATAGGCGAAACCTTGCGGGTCGTCCGAAACCCCTTGCGGAAACAACGCGGTCCGCATCGGAGCGAGCGGCCCCGACAATGTCGCGAAGGCAAAGATGCCCAGAACCACGACGACGACAAGTGATCTGAGGTCGCCGCCGCCGAACCGCACGAGCGCGCCAAAGCCGCAGTTCCCGGCCATCGCCATGCCGTAACCGAAGATGAGTCCGCCGAGAATCGACGCGACCGGACTCCATGCGATCGTGTGGTAGAAGGTCGCCGCCGGATCGGCCCAGCCGAGCGAGGCGGCAAGGAATGTGCCGATGATGGAGGTGCCAAGCACGATACCCCAAAGCCTGAGGCGGCGCTGGTCGTTGCCGTAGAACGCCGTCTCGATCGCGCCGAGCGTGCAGAACTCCCCGAGCCGCGCCGCAAGCCCAAGGACGATGCCACCGACAAGCCCGACGATCGCCGCAAGAACACCCGGCGGTAGTGCCTCCATCGGTCTTCCTCCCTGTCGGCCAAATGGTGGCCGGCTTCAGCCCGTATTGCAGAACATGTCGTAGATCAGTTCCACGACACGCGCCGCGCGATCGTCGTTCAGCGAGTAATAGATCGCCTTGCCGTCGCGCCGTGCCTTCACCAGCCCCTCCAGTCTGAGCCGTGCCAGTTGCTGGCTGACCGCAGCCTGACGCGAGAAGAGCAGGGTTTCAAGCTCGGTGACGGATCTCTCGCCGTTCGCGAGGTGGCAGAGGATCATCAGCCGCCCGTCATGGGCCAGCGCCTTGAGCAGGTTCGACGCCTGGTCGGCCCGCCTCGCGAGCATCGCCGGATCGACTGCGCCAAGGGCGCAGCCCGCATCCGTTGCGCCAGCTGCGACCGTCTTTTTGCTGCCGTCCTCAGCACTCACGATGGCGGTTCCCCTGCATCCATCCCTGTCAGAAGCTGATCTCTTCCTCGACCGCCGCGATCCCGGCGCGGGCGCAGGCATCGTCGATATCCGGCCCCGGAGCACCCGAAACGCCGACGCCGCCGACAAGCGTGCCTGCCGCATCCACCGGCACGCCGCCGCCGAGCGCCAAGGGTTGCGAGAGATCGCGGATCGCCGATGAGATAGTGCCCGGAGCCGTCTGTTCACCCAGCGTCAGAGTGTCGATGCGAAAGCTGACAGCCGTCCAGGCCTTGCGCCGCGCGGTTTCCTCGACATGCGGACCGGCGAAGCGGTCGCGCAGGAAGACCTGCGTGACGCCGAAACGATCGACGACCGCGACGCCGACCTGGTAGCCCTCGTCCCGGCAATGCTCCATCGCGGTCTGGGCAAGCTTCAGCGCGGTTTCCGGCTTCATGACCTGCAGCGTCACCAACGCCCCGTCATCCTGCGCCAGCGCCGGAGTGGCGATCAACGCGGCGGCAAGTGCGAGTTTCCTCATTCGGTATCCTCCCTCGTGTATTTGCCGGTGGCTTCGAGCATGTTTGCGAGCAGCCCCCAGAAGAAATCCTCGCCCGGATAGCCTTCGATGCGCCCGGCTTCCCGTCCGTCCGCGACCAGGATGAAGGTCGGCGTGAAAGCCGGGCGCGGTCCGAGCGCGGCATCCTCGGGGTAGGGTCCGCGGATGTGTATGCGCTCCAGCGGTGCTGCCTTGCCCTCCGGCGACTTGGGATAGATGGGCGCGATGACCCGGTTCCATTCGGCGCAGTAGACGCAGCCTTCCTGTTCCACCATCAGGAGCCGCATCTCCGCCGAAACCGGACTTGCGGCAAGCCCGATCTGCACAACGAACCAGATGAGGGCGCTACGCATGGTTGACGCCTTTTCGATTACATATAAAGATCGTAATATGTTTTTGCGTAACCGGCAAGGCGAGGTGGCCCGTGCTTTTCGATCCCACAATTGGCGGTGCGGTTCTTGCCGGGATCCTATCTTTCCTGTCGCCCTGCATCCTGCCGATGGTGCCGTTCTACCTCTGCTACATGGCCGGAATCTCGATGCAGGAACTGCGCTCTGACGCGACGATCGCGCCGGGCGCGCAGCGTCGGCTGATCCTGTCTGCCGTCTTCTTCGCGCTTGGCGTGACGTCGATCTTCATGCTGCTCGGCATGGGCGCGACGGCGATCGGCAATGCCTTCCGGCAATGGATGGAACCCCTCTCTTGGGTGGCCGCGGCAGTGCTGCTGGTCTTCGGCCTGCATTTCCTTGGCATCCTGCGCATCCCGTTCCTCTACCGCGAGGCGCGGATCGAGGCGAAGGTCGAGCCGACGACGATCGCCGGCGCCTACGTCATGGGACTGGCTTTCGGCTTTGGTTGGACGCCCTGCGTCGGTCCGGCGCTCGCGGCGATCCTGATGGTCGCCTCCAGCCTCGACACGATCTGGCGCGGTGCCGCCTTGCTGTTTGTCTACGGCATGGCCATGACCGCTCCGTTCGTTCTGGCGGCCGCCTTCGCCAAGCCGTTCCTCAGGCTGATGAGCCGCTATCGCAAATATCTTGGCCATGTCGAAAAGGTCATGGGTGTGATGCTGATCCTCTTCGCCGTGCTGATCGCTACCGGATCGGTCAATGCCATCGCCGACTTCATGATCCGCAACATGCCGTGGACCACCAAGTTCATCTGACCTTCAGGGAGGAAGTCATGAAACACCTCATTCGCCTTGTCCCCGTTCTTCTTGCCCTTGCCACGCCGGCCCTTGGGGTCGAACTGGGCGACGACGGCCTGCACAAGCCCGACTGGTTGCGAGATACGTTCAAGGACTTGCGTGAAGACCTCGCGGAGGCCAATGCCGAGGGCAAGCGCTTTCTCATCATCGTCGAACAGCGCGGCTGCATCTACTGCACCAAGATGCACGAGGAAATCTTTCCCGATCCCGAGATCGACGCGCTGATCCGCGAAAACTACTTCGTCGTGCAGATGAACCTCTTCGGCGATGTCGAGGTCACAGATTTCGACGGCACCGTGCTTCCGGAAAAGGAGATGGCGCAGCGCTGGAGCGTCGTCTTCACCCCGACGATGATCTTCCTGCCCGAGGAAGTGGCCGACGGGCAGACGGCCGCCGAGGCCGCCGTCGTCGCGATGCCGGGCGCATTCGGCAAGGGGACGACCGCCGCGCTGCTGACCTGGGTCAAGGATCATGAGTACGAATCCGGTGTGCATTTCCAGAAATACCTCGCCGAGCGCGTGACCGGCGGCACATCGAACTAGGGCATCGAAGGCGGCGAGGCGCCTGAACACATTCTCATATTCACGCTGTTGAATTTTATGTTGCGTGCGACAGCTTGCCTCAGTTACCCTTCGATTCGGGACAGAACAGGGAGGACTTCAATGAAGCGCCACATATTGATGGGGCTCGTCGCGTCCATGTCGGTCGCATCCGCGGCCGTGGCCGAAATGGCCCCGGGCGACGTCATGTTCGAGGAGGGCGCGGTCGGGCAATCGCTTACCGGCGCGGCCGGGAATCCCGACGAAGGCGCCGCGATCATAGCCGACAAGGGGCTGGGCAACTGCGTGTCCTGTCACGCCCTGTCCGCAATGCCCGACGTGCCGTTCCAGGGCAATGTCGGCCCCGCGCTCGACGGGGTGGCCGACCGGTATGAAGAAGCGCAGATCCGCGGCATCGTCTCGAACGCGAAGATGACGTTCGAGGGCACCATCATGCCGGCGTTCTACAAGACCGACGGCTTCATCCGGCCCGGCGACGCCTATACCGGCAAAGCCCCAGAGGGGGATCTTCCGCCACTCTTGTCCGCAAGCCAGATCGAGGACGTCGTCGCCTATCTCGTCACGCTCAAGGAATGAGCGTCGGTATCGCGCACCTACACGAAGAGGAGCACAAGATGAAACTATCAAGACGTGATGCCATGGCGCTTGGCCTTGGCGGCGTCGCCTTCGCCGCCCTGCCGCTGCCGGCGGTCGCGGCCACGGTCGAGGAACTGACAGCCGAATTTGCCGGCGGCGCCGAGATTGGCGCCGGTGGGATCACCCTCACGGCGCCGGAAATCGCCGAGAACGGCAACACCGTGCCGATCTCGGTCGACGCGCCGGGGGCAACGGCGATCATGCTGTTGGCCAGCGGCAACCCGACGCCGGCGGTCTGCACGTTCAACTTCGGACCGGCTGCGGGATCGCAGGCGGCGTCCACCCGGATTCGTCTGGCCAAGACCCAGGATGTGGTCGCGCTGGCGAAAATGGCCGATGGCAGCGTCGTGCAGGCGTCGTCCACCGTCAAAGTCACCATCGGCGGCTGCGGCGGCTGAGAAGAGGGAGCAGAAGACATGGCAAAAGACGTCAAACCCCGCGTGAAAGTCCCGAAATCCGCCGCCGTCGGCGAGGTGGTGACGATCAAGACATTGATCAGCCACCCGATGGAAAGCGGTCAGCGCAAGGACAAGGACGGAAACGTCATCCCGCGTTCGATCATCAACCGCTTCACCTGCGACTTCAACGGCGCGAACGTGATCGACGTGACACTCGACCCGGCGATCTCGACCAACCCGTATTTCGAGTTCGATGCCAAGGTCGATGCGGCGGGTGAGTTCAAGTTCACCTGGTACGACGATGACGGCTCGGTCTACGAGGACGCAAAGCCCATCGAGGTCGCGTGACATCGCCAGACAGGACAGGGCCAGCGCCGGCCGATCAGGCGCGGCCTTTCAGGGAGGATAACGCATGAATATCAAGACACTCGCTGGCGGATGGGTGGCTGCCGTTACAATCGGTGCGCTTTCGGCAGGGGCCGATCCCGTGGACGACGCATTGGTCATCAACGGTGATCTCGAGATTGTCACCCATGTCGACAATGCGCCCGACTACATAGGCGGCCTGTCGGAGCTTTATTCCGGCTGGCATTTCCGCGAAGACGACACCCGGGATATGGAGCGTGACGACTTCGACAATCCCGGCATGCTCGGGGTCGAGGCGGCGGTCGACGCCTGGAACACCGTCGAGGGGACCGAAGGCAAAGCCTGCGTCACCTGCCACGAGGCACCCGAAAGCATGGCCGGGCTGCGTGCCGTCACGCCGAAGTACAATGACGAAAAGGGCACGCTCTACACGATTGAGATGTTCGTCAACGACTGCCGGACGGAACGCATGGGGGCCGAGGCCTGGGGCTGGTCCTCCGACCCGATGGTCAACATGACCGCGCTTCTGTCGTCCGTCTCGCGAGGGATGCCGATGAACGTGGCGATCGACGGGCCCGCCCAATCCTTCTGGGAACAGGGCAAGGAGATCTACTATACCCGGTACGGGCAACTCGAACTTGCCTGCGCCAACTGCCACGAGGACAACTACGGCAACTACATCCGCGCCGACCATCTGAGCCAGGGCCAGACCAACGGCTTCCCCGCATACCGGCTGAAGCAGGCCGCGCTGGTTTCGCAGCACAACCGCTTCAAGGGCTGCATCCGAGATACGCGTGGCGTGCCTTTTGCCGAAGGCTCGCCCGAGTTCATCGCGCTGGAGCTTTATGTAGCCTCGCGTGGCAACGGGCTGTCGGTCGAAGGGCCGTCAGTGCGTAACTAGTGACCCATGCCGGGTGGTGCGCCGCCCGGCATGTTCGTTTGATCATTTGAGACCGGGGCAGGGGCCGAACGCGCACGGGCGCGATGGCCGCGCTTTGCCCGGAAACGAGGACAGGCACATGATCTCAAGGCGGGACTTCTTGCAGGCGACCGTGGCCGCTTCGGCGCTCTGGGGCGCTTCGGGTGTCGGCAACTGGGCGCGGCTGGCCGCGCAGCAGGCGCTGACGCAGGACAAGCTTCTCGAGTTCGATGACTACGGCAATGTCACGCTGATCCACATCACCGACATCCACGCGCAAATGAAGCCGATCTGGTTCCGGGAGCCTGAGATCAACCTTGGCGTCGGTGCGGTGAACGGCCTTCCGCCACATGTGACCGGCGCCGATTTCCTCAGTCTTTTCAATATAGAAGCCGGCTCCCCTCATGCTTATGCGCTGACCCACGAGGATTTCGTTGCGCTTGCCAAAGCCTATGGCCGGATGGGTGGGCTCGATCGGGCGGCGACCGTGATCAAGTCAATCCGAGCGGCGCGCCCGGATGCGCTCCTGCTCGACGGCGGGGATACCTGGCAGGGCTCGCTCACCGCAGAAAGGACCGCCGGTCAGGACATGGTCAATGTCATGAACGCGCTCAAGCCCGATGCGATGACCTCGCACTGGGAATTCACGCTCGGCATCGACCGGGTGACAGAGATCGTCGACGAACTGCCCTTCGCCTTCCTCGGCGCCAACATCTTCGACGCTGAATGGGATGAGCCGGCCTATGAGCCCTACAAGATGTTCGAGGTCGGCGGCGCGCAGGTCGCCGCGATCGGTCAGGCCTTCCCCTACCTGCCCATCGCCAATCCGAAATGGATGTTCCCCAACCTTTCCTTCGGTGTGCGCGAGGAGCGTATGGCCGAAGTCGTGCAGGAGGTCCGCGAAGCGGGCGCCGATCTGGTCGTGGTGCTTTCCCATAACGGCTTCGATGTCGACCGCAAGATGGCCGGCAATGTCGAGGGGATCGACGTGATCCTGACCGGCCACACCCATGATGCCTTGCCTGAACCGGTGATGGTCGGCCAGACGCTGCTGATCGCCTCCGGCTCCAACGGCAAGTTCGTCACACGTCTCGACCTCGACGTGCAGAACGGCCAGATGATGGGCTTCAAGCACAAGCTGATCCCGATCTTCTCGGACGTGATCGAACCTGACCCGGAGGTCGCCGCGCTGATCGACGCCGAACGCGAACCCTTCAAGGCGGAACTGGAAGAGGTGCTCGGCCAGACCGACAGCCTTCTTTACCGCCGCGGCAATTTCAACGGCACCTGGGATGACCTCATCTGCAATGCGCTGATTGACGAGCATCAGGCCGACATCGCGCTGTCGCCGGGCTTCCGCTGGGGCCCGTCGCTTCTGCCGGGCGCGAACATCACCCGCGAAGACCTGCACAACGCGACCGCCATGTCCTATCCCGCGGCCTACCGGACCGAGATGACCGGCGAGACCCTGCACACGATCCTTGAGGATGTCGCGGACAACCTCTTCAACCCCGATCCCTATTATCAGCAGGGCGGCGACATGGTCCGCGTCGGCGGCATGGGCTACCGCATCGACATCACGAAACCGCAAGGCAGCCGCATCACCGAAATGACCATGCTCAAGACGGGTGAGGCGGTCGATCCCGCCCGGACCTACGCCGTCGCCGGCTGGGCGAGCGTCAATGAAGGCACGGAGGGCCCCGCGATCTGGGATCTGGTCGAAGCCTGGATTACGCGGCAGGGCACGGTGACGGTCGACCCGAACACCTCGGTGCAGGTTGCCGGGGCGTGACATGAGGAAGAAGACTACGAAAGAGGACGTTTCGATGCCTGAGACCAAGCACAACGGCGCCAGCCGCCGCGCCTTTCTGGGCGCTGGCCTGGCCGCGGGCGGGGCTGTCGCGACCGCAGGGCTTGCCCGCGCGCAGGGCGCGCCTGATCCGCTCATCACCGAGGTCCAGCCCTGGGCCCGCGAACTGGGCGAGGGCGTGGACGCGACCCCCTATGGCCTGCCGATCCGGTTTGAAGAGGACGTGATCCGCCGCAACGTGCCGTGGCTGACCGCCGATGCGATCTCGTCCATCAACTTCACGCCGATCCATGCGCTCGACGGTACGATCACGCCCCAGGGCTGCGCGTTCGAACGGCATCATTCCGGCGCGATCGAGCTTTCGAAAGACGACTATCGGCTGATGATCAACGGCCTTGTCGATCAGCCGCTGATCTTCACCTATGCCGATCTCGAACGTTTCCCGCGTGTCACGCGGACCTTCTTTCTGGAATGCGCCGCCAATACCGGCATGGAATGGGCCGGCTCGCAGCTCAACGGCTCGCAGTTCACCCACGGCATGATCCACAACATGGAATATACCGGTGTGCCGCTGCGGACGCTTCTGGAAGAGGCGGGTGTGAAAGCCGAAGGCAAATGGGTCTATGTCGAGGGCGCGGATGCTTCCTCGAACGGCCGCTCGATCCCCTTGGAAAAGGCGATGGACGATTGCCTCGTCGCCTTCAAGGCCAACGGCGAGGCGTTGCGGATGGAGCACGGATACCCCGTCCGCCTCGTCGTTCCGGGCTGGGAAGGCAACATGTGGGTCAAATGGCTCCGCCGGGTCGAAGTGGGCGACCAGCCCTGGGAAAGCCGCGAGGAGACGTCGAAATACACCGACACGCTCGACGACGGCACGAGCCGCAAATGGACCTGGGTCATGGACGCGAAGTCGGTCATCACATCGCCGTCGCCGCAAATGCCGATCACCCATGGAACCGGGCCGCTGGTCATCACGGGACTTGCGTGGTCGGGGCGCGGCGCGATCGCGCGGGTGGATGTCTCCACCGATGGCGGCAAGACGTGGAAGGAGGCGCGGCTGGCTGCGCCGGGTCAGGACAAGGCGCTGACGAGGTTCTATTTCGACCACGTATGGGACGGATCGGAGATGCTGCTTCAAAGCCGCGCGATGGACACGACGGGCTATGTTCAGCCCACCAAGACCGAACTGCGTGCCTTCCGGGGCGTCAATTCCATCTACCACAACAACTGCATCCAGACCTGGTGGGTCAAGCCGAGCGGGGAGGCCGAGAATGTCGAAGTTTCTTAGGGCCGCGGCCATCGCCGCCACGCTGGTCACCGCGCCGGCCCACGCCGAGAAGCTCGGTCTTGGCCGTCCCGCCCTGCCGGAAGAGGTCGCCGCATGGGACCACGATGTGCGCCCCGACGGGCTCGGTCTGCCCGAGGGGTCGGGCGATGCGCTGACGGGCGAGGAGCTCTTTTCGGAAAACTGCGCGACCTGCCATGGAGAGTTCGGCGAAGGCGTCGGGCGCTGGCCGGTGCTGGCGGGCGGGTTCAACACG
>JAWKXB010000003.1:0-460688 GCA_041397225.1 Paracoccaceae bacterium
GCCGGACGTCTCGGCATCGCGCGGCCCAAGGCCGGCATCCTTGCGCCGTCCGAGGACGTGGTCGCATCCGTGCCGAACACGGTGGAGGCCGCAGACATCGCCGAATGGGCGAAGACCGCGCTGCCCGAGGCGGTCGTGCAGGGACCGATGGCGCTTGATTTGATCTTTTCGCGCGACGCTGCAGCGGCGAAGAACTACGTTTCCGAAGTCTCGGGCGACGCCGACATCATGCTGGTGCCGAACATCACCAGCGGCAACGCGATCTTCAAGCTCATGGTACTGGGCATGGGCTGTTGCGCGGGCGGCGTCGTGATGGGCGCGCGGGTGCCGATCCTCCTGACGTCGCGGGCGCAGGAATCGGCGGCGCGGATCGCTTCGGCGGCGCTCGGGGCGATTCTGGCGGGGGCGGAATGATCCTTGTCGTCAACGCCGGGTCGTCGTCGATCAAGGTGGCGCTGTTCGACGAGCGGCTGGAGACGCTCGCGACCGGGGCTGTGACCGAAATCGGCGGCAAAGCGACGCTGAAGCTGGGCGAAACCGAGCGCGGCTGCGACGCGCCCGATCACAGGACGGCCTTGTCGTTGCTGCTGGCAGGGCAGGAGGAGGCCGGATTCCCGGTGGCACGGCTTGGCGCGGCCGGCCACAGGGTCGTGCACGGCGGCAGGAACCTGACCGCCCCCGTGCGCCTGGACGACGACGTTCTTGTGACAATCGAGGCCTGCAATCCACTGGCCCCGCTTCACAATCCCCACAACCTGTCTGCCATTCGCGCCTTGCGGCAACTGGCGCCCGAGCTTCCGCAATTCGCCTGCTTCGACACCGCGTTCCATGCGACGAACCCGGAAGTCGCGCAGCGCTATGCGCTTCCCGCGGACCAAGAGGCCAAGGGCATCCGCCGCTACGGGTTTCACGGGATCTCGTTTGAAAGCCTGACCGCGCGGCTGCCTCGACTGCTCGGGACCAGGCTGCCGGAGCGGGTGCTGGCGTTCCATCTCGGCAACGGCGCCTCGCTCTGCGCCATTCGCGAGGGCCGCTCGGTTGCGACGACGATGGGCTATTCGCCGCTCGACGGGCTGACGATGGGCACCCGCACCGGCGCCATAGACGGCAACGCGGTGCTGCGGATCGCCGAGGATCACGGGATCGACGGCGCGGCGCGCATCCTCAACCGCGAAAGCGGGCTTCTGGGGCTTGGCGGCGCATCCGACATGCGGGCCCTGCACGCTGCGGACACCGACGAGGCCCGCTTTGCCATCAGGCATTTCTGCTACTGGGCCATCCGTCACGCCGGGTCGATGATCGCCGCGATGGGCGGACTCGATTGTGTCGCCTTCACCGGCGGCATTGGCGAGAACGATACGGAGGTGCGGGCACGGATATGCGACGGGCTGGCCTTCATGGGCGTGGCGATCGACGCCGGTGCGAACCGCCGGGGGGCCGGACGCCTCGACGCGCCGGAACGCCGGCTCATCCGGTTCGACGGACAACGCCCCATCCCCGTGCTGGTCGTCCCCGCCGAGGAGGAACGGCATATCGCGGCCGCCGTGCGCGCGCGCCTCGGAAAACCGAAATGATGAGACAAGCGGCTTGCATCGCAGGGAAATCACGAAGAACGTTCCCGAAGGGGGCAGAAGGCAGGAACGACCATGGGCTTTTCTGAGCCGAAACTGGACACATCTCCCAAGGTCTCGGACGACATCCGGCGCACCACCTGCTACATGTGCGCCTGCCGCTGCGGTATCAACGTGCACCTGAACTCCGGCAAGGTCTCCTACATCGAGGGCAACCGTGACCATCCCGTGAACAGGGGCGTGCTTTGCGCCAAGGGGGCCGCCGGCATCATGCAGGTCACGGCCCCGTCGCGGCTGCGCGCGCCCCTCAAGCGCGTCGGCCCGCGCGGGTCGGGCGCGTTCGAGGAGATCAGTTGGAACGAGGCGCTGGACATCGCGGCTTCCTGGCTGAAGCCTTTGCGGGAAACGGCGCCGGAAAAGCTCGCCTTTTTCACCGGCCGCGACCAGTCGCAATCCTTCACCAGCTTCTGGGCGCAGGGTTTCGGCACGCCCAACTACGCCGCCCACGGTGGGTTCTGTTCGGTCAACATGGCGGCGGCGGGCATCTACACGATGGGGGGCGCGTTCTGGGAATTCGGCCAGCCGGATTGGGACCGCGCCAGGCTCTTCCTCCTCTTCGGCGTGGCCGAGGATCACGACAGCAACCCGATCAAGATCGGCATCGGCAAGCTGAAGGCGCGGGGGGCCCGTGTCATCGGCATCAATCCGATCCGCACCGGATACAACGGCGTCGCGGATGACTGGTACGGGATCACGCCGGGGACCGACGGCCTGCTGATCCTGTCGCTGGTCCATGAGTTGCTGCGGGCCGGAAAGGTCGATCTCGACTACCTGGCGCGATTCACCAACGCGCCCTGCCTGGTCGATGAGGCCGAGGGGCCGGGGAAGGGGCTGCTCTTGCGCGGCGACGGGGGCAGGCTGCTGGTGATCGACCGCACGACAGGCAAACCGGCGCCCTTCGACCGCAAGGGTGTTCGACCGGACCTCGGGGCGGAGCACAAGGGTTGCCGAACCGTGTTCCAGCACCTCGCCGAGCGCTATCTTTCACCAGACTACGCGCCCGAGGCGGTGGCGGCGCGAACCGGCATTCCGGCGGCCCGCATCAGGGGACTGGCGGCGGAAATCGCGGCGGCTTTCGACGCGCCCGTGGTGATTGATCGGGCATGGACGGATTTCCGGGGCGAACGGCACGACAAGATGCAGGGCCGCCCGATCGCCATGCACGCCATGCGCGGCATTTCGGCCCATTCCAACGGCTTTCACACGGCGCGCGCGCTGCATCTCCTGCAAATCCTCATCGGCTCGGTCGAAACCCCCGGCGGCTTCCGCTTCAAGCCGCCATACCCCAAACCGGCCGAAGCGCATCCGACCCCGCACAGCGGTGCGACGCCGGGCAAGCCGCTCAATGGCCCGCATCTCGGCTTCGTGCAGGGGCCGGAGCATCTGGCCCTGAAGAAGGACGGCAGTCCGGCGCGGATCGACAAGGCGTTCACCTGGGAAAACCCGCTTTCCTCGCACGGGCTGATGCACATGGTCATCCCGAACGCCCATGCCGGCGATCCCTACAAGATCGACACGCTCATGCTCTACATGGCGAACATGTCATGGAATTCGTCGATGAACACGGCGGCCGTGATGGAGATGCTGACCGACAAGGACACGGACGGGGAGTATGTGATTCCGCGCATCATCTATTCCGATGCCTATGCCTCCGAGATGGTCGCCTATGCCGACCTCATCCTGCCCGACACGACCTATCTGGAGCGCCACGACTGCATCTCACTGCTGGACCGCCCGATCTGCGAGCCGGACGCCGCAGCGGACGCGATCCGTTGGCCGGTGGTGGAGCCGGACCGCGAGGTCCGGGGCTTCCAGTCGGTGCTGGTGGACCTTGCCAACCGGCTCGGCCTGCCCGGTTTCGTGGATGAGGAAGGCAACGCAAGGTATCGGGATTATGCGGATTACATGGTCCGCCACGAACGCCGCCCCGGCGTTGGTCCGCTGATGGGTTGGCGAGGGGACGGCGATCAGGTTGGGCGCGGCCCGGCGAACCCCGACCAGTTGCGGCGCTATATCGACAATGGCGGTTTCTGCGTCGAACACATCCCCGATGAGGCCACGTTCTTCAAACCGTGGAACACCGCGTACCAGGACTGGGCGGTCGGGATGGGCCTTTACGACAAGCCGCAGCCCTATCTCTTCTCGCTCTGGTCCGAGCCGTTGCAGAGGTTCCGGCTGGCGGCTGAAGGCCATGGCGAACGGCAGCCGCCCGAGCATTTGCGCGCGCAGCTGAAGGCGATGATGGACCCGCTGCCGATCTGGCACCCACCCTTCGGCGAGGCGGCGGACGCCGACTATCCTGTCCACGCCCTGACCCAGCGGCCGATGGCGATGTATCACTCCTGGGGGTCGCAGAACGCGTGGCTGCGGCAGATCCACGGGGTCAATCCGCTCTACGTGCCGACGAAGCTCTGGGACGAGCACGGGTTCGAGGATGGCGATTGGGCGCGCGTGACCTCTCCCACCGGCGAGATCACCGTGCCGGTCGCTCACATGGCGGCGCTGAACGAGAACACGATCTGGACCTGGAACGCCATCGGCAAGAGAAAGGGCGCCTGGGCGCTCGATCCCGAAGCACCTGAGGCGACGAAAGGATTTCTTCTCAATCACTTGATCCATGAACTTCTGCCGGAAAGGGGCGACGGGCTGCGTTGGTCGAACTCCGACCCGATCACGGGGCAAGCCGCCTGGTTCGACCTGCGGGTGAAGATCGAAAAGACCGACCCGCCGGGGGAGGCGCAACCGGCCTTCGGCCCCATCGCCTCGCCCGTGCCGCCGGCGAAAAGGAACCGTCCATGACTTCGCTTCCGCCGCCCTCCACGAAGAAACTCGGCCTCGTCATCGACCTTGACACCTGCGTCGGCTGCCATGCCTGCGTCACCGCCTGCAAGGGCTGGAACGATCACGGCTATGGCGTGCCATTGTCGGACCAGAATGCTTGGGGATCAGAGCCTTACGGCGTGTTTCTTAACCGGGTTCACAGCTATGAGGCGCAACCTGACGTCGGCCCGGCGCAAGTGGTAAACTTCCCGCGCTCCTGCCTCCACTGCGACAACGCGCCCTGCGTGACCGTCTGCCCGACCGGAGCGAGTTACAAGCGGGCCGAGGACGGGATCGTTCTGGTGAACGAAGCCGCCTGCATCGGCTGCGGCCTTTGCGCCTGGGCCTGCCCTTACGGCGCGCGGGAGATGGATGAGGCGGCAGGCGTGATGAAGAAATGCACCCTCTGCGTCGACCGGATCTACAACGAGAACCTGCCGGAGGAAGACCGGGAACCCGCCTGCGTGCGGACCTGCCCGACCGGCGCGCGGCATTTCGGCGATCTCGGTGATCCGGCCAGCGCCGTGAGCCAGCTTGTGGCCGATCGCGGCGGCTATGACCTGATGCCCGAATTGGGGACGAAGCCGGTGAACAAGTACCTGCCGCCACGACGAAAGGGGGCAGCCGAGACCAGCCCGCTTGCGCCGCTGCTCGACATTCAGGCGACGGGTTTCGCCGGCTGGCTCGACCGGCTGCTGGAGAAGCTCTGATGCATCCGGCCCCTTCCGTCATCATCTTTACGGTTCTCTCCGGCGCGGGCTTTGGCCTCTTGTTCTGGCTCGGCCTTGGCGCGGGCCCGTATCACGGCCTGGGCGGCTTCCTGATATGGGGGATGGGCTACGCGCTTGCCGTTGTCGGCCTTCTGGCCTCGACGTTCCATCTCGGCAATCCGCAGCGGGCGCTTCGGGCCTTCACCCAATGGCGGACGAGCTGGCTGAGCCGCGAGGCATGGGCCTCGGTCGGCGCGCTGCTGCTGCTCGGCCCGGTGGCGCTCGCGGCGGTTCTTGGCGGCGTGCTTCCGTCGATTTTCGGGATGACGGGCGCGGCGGCCGCCCTTCTGACGGTCGTCGCCACGTCGATGATCTACGCGCAGCTCAGGACCGTGCCGCGCTGGAACCACTGGTCGACGCCGGTGCTGTTCGTGATCTTCGCGCTTGCGGGCGGCGGGATCATCGCGGGCGTGCAGCTGCCCGCCGCAGTCCTCACGCTGGCGCTCGGCCCATTGCTGATCTGGGCCTTCCGGCACGGCGACGGACGTTTCGCCAAGGCCGGAGCGACCCTCGGTTCGGCGACGGGACTCGGCACCCTGGGCGGCGTGCGCGAACTCGCGCCCGCCCATACCGGGTCGAACTACCTCGTGCGCGAGATGATCCATGTCGTCGGGCGCAAGCATGCCGACCGGCTGCGCGTCATCGCGGTGGTCTTCGCCTCGCTCCTGCCGGCGGCGCTCCTGTTCTTCGTGCCGCCACTGCCGTTGGTGCTTGGCGGGGCGTTCGTGCTACACCTCATCGGCGCCTTCACCGCGAGATGGCTGTTCTTCGCCGAGGCTGAACACGTTGTCGGCCTCTACTACGACATGCGCTAGGAGAGGCATGAATGGACACGATCGCGAAGCTCGAGACCTTCTCGGACGAATTCGTCTCGTTCGTGCGGCTGACCGCCGATGACGGGGCGATCGGCTGGGGCCAGTGTTCGACCTACAACGCCGACATCACCGCACAGGTCTTTCACCGTCAGGTCGCGCCGCACGCGCTCGGAGCAGGCACTCACGACATCCTCGGCCTCGTCCAGCGGATCGAGGAGAAGGAGCACAAGTTTCCCGGCTCCTACCGCTGCCGGGCGCTGGCCGGGCTCGATACCGCGCTCTGGGATTTGCGCGGGCGGCGGGAGGGCAGGCCGGTGGTGGAGCTTCTGGGCGGCAGGCCCGGACCCTTGCGCGCCTATGCCTCGTCGATGAAGCGCGACATCACGCCCAAGGATGAGGCCGCGCGGTTCGTCCGGTTGCGCGACGAGAAGGGATTCGACGCCTTCAAGTGGCGTGTCGGCGCCGAATGCGGGCGCGACATGGATGAATGGCCGGGCCGCACGGAAGAGGTCGTGCCGGTCGTCGCCCGGACCCTCGGCGAGGGGGTTGCCAAGCTGGTCGACGGCAATTCCGGTTTCTCGCCCTGCCGTGCGATCGAGGTCGGCCATCTCCTGGAGGCCGAGGGCGTTTCCCATTTCGAGGAGCCGTGCCCCTACTGGGATCTCGACGCCACCCGCGACGTGACAGAGGCGCTTTCCATCGATGTGACCGGCGGCGAACAGGACTGGGATCTGGCGACCTGGCGGCGAATGATCGACATGCGCGCCGTCGACATCGTCCAACCCGACGTGATGTATATGGGCGGCATCGCCCGCACGCTTCTCGTCGCCGGCATGGCGGCGAAGGCGGGGCTGCCCTGCACGCCGCACAGCGCCAATCTCTCGCTCGTCACGGTCTGCACCATGCATCTGCTCGGCGCGATACCGAACGCGGGGAAGTACCTTGAACTCTCGATCGAGGGGCCGGACTACTATCCCTGGCAGGAAGGACTGTTCCTCGGCGATCCCTTCGCGGTCGGGGACGGGCGCGTGCGAATCCCCGACGGGCCGGGCTGGGGGGTCGAGATCAATCCCGACTGGCTGGCGCGCTCGGCGCATCGGGTCAGCGCGGCCGGTTGACGGTCGCTTGGCCAAAAAAAGGAGAATGACATGAGCTTCAAGGCGCTGCTCGTCGAAAAGGACGAAGAGGGCAAGATCGCGGCATCCGTGCAGGTACTCGACGATGCCCGGCTGCCCGAGGGCGATGTCACCGTCGCGGTCGAATATTCGACGCTCAACTACAAGGACGGGCTTTGCATCGGTCCGGGCGGCGGGCTGGTGCGGACCTGGCCGCATGTTCCCGGCATCGACTTCGCCGGAACGGTCGAGGCGTCGGACGACCCCCGCTACAAACCCGGCGACAAGGTGCTGCTGACCGGCTGGCGCGTCGGAGAGGCGCATTGGGGCGGCTATGCCGAGCGGGCGCGGGTCAGGGCCGACTGGCTGGTGCCGCTGCCGGAGGGGCTGACGGCCCGGCAGGCGATGGCGGTCGGCACTGCCGGCCTGACCGCGATGCTGGCGGTCATGGCGCTAGAGGATCACGGCCTGAAGCCGGGGCAGGGGCCGGTCCTCGTCACCGGCGCGGCCGGCGGCGTCGGATCTGTGGCGACGGCGATCCTGGCGAAGCTCGGGCACGAGGTCGCGGCGGTGACAGGACGCCCCGAACAGGCGGACTACCTGAAGGGCCTCGGCGCGGCAACGATCGTCGCGCGCGACGACCTGGCCGAGGTGACGCGCAAGCCCCTTGAGGCGGAGACCTGGGCGGGATGCCTCGACGCGGTCGCGGGTGCGATGCTGGGCCGGGTGCTGAAGCAGATGAGATACGGCAGTTCGGTCGCCGCCGTCGGCCTTGCCGGGGGCGCTGCGATCGAGGGCGCGCTGATCACGCCGTTCATCCTGCGCGGCGTCAATCTTCTGGGCATCGACAGCGTGATGCAGCCCTATGACAACCGCCTCCGCGCCTGGGACCGGATCGCCCGCGACCTGCCGATGGAGAAGCTCGAGGCGATGATCCGGCCCGCGGTGCTCGCCGATCTGCCGAAGCTCGGGGCCGACATCCTGAAGGGGCAGGTGCGGGGCCGTGTCGTGGTGGATGTGCGCGGCTGAGCCCCGGGCGCGGCACCTCAGTCGCGGAAATCCGCCTTCTCTTCGTCCAGGAGCGCCTTGATCTCGCTCAGGAAACGCCCCGCGAGGTCGGGGTAGTCCTCCCATTCCCGCGCGGTCTTTTCGGCGATCGCGTCGGGAAGCATCCGCAGCGGCCGCCCGGTCTGGAGCGCGCGGATATAGGTCTCGGCCGCGCGCTCGAAATAGTAGAGGCGGTTGAAGGTCTCGGCCACCGTCGCGCCGATCACCAGAACCCCGTGATTGCCCATGATCATGGTCTTGACCTTCGGATCTGTCAGCAGACCGGCGCAGCGCGCGCCTTCGTCGGCAAAGGCCATGCCGCCGAAATGCTCGTCCACCACCTGCCGGGCGAAGAACATGGCGCTGTTCTGGTCGATCGGCGGCAGCCGGCTGTCGGCCAAGCTGGCCAGAACCGTCGCATGGACGGAATGCACATGCATGATGCAGCGGGCATGCGGACAGGCGCGGTGGATCGCGCCGTGCAGCCCCCAGGCGGTCGGGTCGGGCGCGTCGGGCCGGTCAAGCGTGGCCGGATCGTCGGCGTCGAGCAAAAGAAGCTCGCTCGCCCGGATGCGGGCGAAGTGGCGGCCGAAGGGATTGATGAGGAACCGCCGGCCATCCTCGCTGACCGCGAGACTGAAATGGTTGGCGACCGCCTCGTGCATGTCCAGCCGCGCGGTCCAGCGGAAGGCGGCGGCCAGATCCGTGCGCTCTTCGGCATGGGTGAGGTTGTGGCGGGCATGTTCGTTCATGGCGCGGCCTCCTGTCTTCGCCCCAGCCTCGGCTTCCGACATATCCGCCGCAAGCCCCTTCGCGACAACCGGCGTCGCTCTCGCGCCTATCCGGCGCTGGGGTGCAGGCGGGGCGCATATCCCATGCGGAGCACCTCGACGGTGGGCTCTGGCGTCAGCACGGTGACAGGGCCGCTGGCCGGGCGCGGAAGGGCCGGGCCATAGCCCGAGGGCGACGAGGGCCAAAAACCCGTCTCGCGGACAAGCGCGGGTCCGCCGGCCAACCGCACGAACGCGCCATCTGGCAGGGTCGCGACATCTGCCTCATACGTCCGCTTGACGCGGCTGCGGGGCGCGACCCGCGCAGCATGCAGCGCCCGGTCCATGTCGCGCGCCGAGGGCGGGGGCAGGCCCGTCGCCTTCGCCCACGATGCGCGGAAGGCGTTGTAGTCAGCCCTGCGGCACTCGGCGCAGGGCCGGTGGCCCGCGGCAAGCGCCGTCGCCTCGTCGAGGAAGAACAGTTCCGTGTAGCGGCGGGGCGCCATGATCGGCCGCCTGCGCCCCTTGAACGCGGTCAGGCAGCAGACCCAGTTCCGGTGGCGGAAGGGCGCGACGATGCGCCCCGCCTCATCATGCAGGATGCCGCGGCCACCCATGAACATGCCCCGCGCCGGATCGGCGATGATCGCACCTTCCGGGGTGACGCGGTTCTGCCGGGCCATCAGCGCATCCTCAGCGCCCCGTCGAGCCGGATCACCTCGCCGTTGAGATAGCCGCATTCGACGATGAACTGCGCCAGCGCCGCGAATTCCGCCGGATCGCCGAGACGCTTGGGAAAGGTGACTTCGGCAGCGAGGCTGTCCTGCACCTCCTCGGGCAGGCCGCGCAGCATCGGGGTGGCGAAGATGCCGGGCGCGATGGCGCAGACCCGGATGCCGAGGCTGGCGAGATCGCGGGCGACGGGCAGCGTCAGTCCGACGATGCCTCCCTTGGACGCCGCATAGGCCGCCTGGCCCTTCTGCCCGTCGAAGGCGGCGATCGAGGCGGTGTTGACGATGACGCCCCGCTCCGGCCCCTCGTTCCCGGCCATCTCGGAGGCGGCAAGGCGCATCATGTTGAAGGTGCCGACCAGGTTGATGTCGATCGTCCGCGCAAACGCCTTCAGCGAATGCGGACCGTCGCGGCCCACCGTCTTTTCGCCGGTTGCGATCCCGGCGCAATTGACCAGAACGTCGATGCGGCCCAGCGTTGAAACCGCCATGGCGATTGCGGCTTTGGCGGAGTCTTCATCGGTCACGTCAACCTCGCGAAACTCGGCGCCGATCCGGCTGGCGAACTGCGCCCCCGCCGGTTCACGGTCGAGGATCATCACGCGGGCCCCCGCGGCGGAGAACGCCTCTGCCGTGGCGGCGCCAAGGCCAGACGCACCGCCCGTGACGAGCGCAACCGCGGATGAGAGCTTCATGGATCCCCACTAAATGAACGTATGTTCAGTAAGTACTGCGTCAAAGCGCCGCTGTCCAGCGTCCCGGATGGCGGAACTTCGCCGTCCGGAAGGTCGGGAACCGGTCGCCTCAGGCTGGTTTCCGCCAGCGCCCGTTCAACCAATCGTGAGCGGCCTTGGAACTTTTCAAAGGTAGGATAGTTAAGGGAAAGCGGCCGCCGATGGATGGAGGACAAAAACCATTCCGACGCGGCGCCGTGGAACGCAGAGCAGAACTGGAGTTTGAAATGAACATGCTGACGAAAGCCGCCCTCGGCGCGGTCCTTTCCGGCGCCATCGCAGCGCCCGCGCTTGCCGGTGGTCTGGCCGAACCGATGACCGAAGCCCCCGTGATGGTCCCGGCGGCCCCTGTCGCGCCGAGCGCGGACTGGACCGGCGGCTATATCGGCGCCCAGCTTGGCTACGCCGACGTCAACGCGTCGGGTCCCGGCGGGGACGGCGATGGCGCGATCTACGGTATTCGCGCCGGCTACGACTGGGACTTCGGCAACTGGGTGCTTGGCGCCGGAGCCTCTTGGGACGCGTCCGACATCAAGCTTGGCGGCGGCCCCGAGAAGCTTGACTCGGTCGCCCGCCTCGGGCTCAGGGTCGGTGCCGACCTCGGTCGCACACTGGTCTACGCGACCGCGGGTGGCGCACGCGCCGACGTGAAGAACGTCGGGTCCGACAATGGCTGGTACGGCGGTATCGGCATGGACTATGCGCTGACCGACCAGTGGACTGTCGGCGGTGAAATCCTGTCGCACCAGTTCGACAACTTCAACGGCACCGCGACCGACATCGACGCGACGACCGCGTCGGTCAATGTCGGCTTCCGCTTCTAAGAAACGGCCGGCGGGCGGAGATCCTCGCGATTTCCGCCCGCTACCACTTGCCGCTCGCGCCGCCGCCCGATGAGGATCCGCCGCCGAACGACCGGCCGCCACCTCCTTCGGAACCGCCGGTCGCACGCGCTCTCGTTTCCCTCTCATCGCGAAATTCGCAGTGCCGGCATGCGGTCGTGACCGTCAGAACGCCGTCCTCCCGACCCGGCCGGTTGGCGCGCGAATGCCTGTGCCGCGTCATCCCGCGCTGGCCGCATGCCGGGCAGCGCCGCAGAGCGTAGCTCGCATCCCGCAATCGCCGGCCGAAAACCTGCGTCGCGACGATCAGAGCCGCAATCGCTCCGATCGCGTAGGGCACCAGGCCGTTGATCGAGGCGCCGGGCTTCGCGGGCAGCGGTTGCGGTTCAAGCTTGGCCGAATGGCGGCGCGCGATGCGGGCGACGGTCTCGGCCGTGCCGGTCTCGATGCCGCGCCCGAAATTGCCTTCACGCAGGTCAGGCACGAAATACCGGCTGACGATGTCCTCTGCCAGCACGTCGTAGCCCTGGTTGTAGCCCTTGCCGAGCACGATGCGCATTTCGCGGCCTTCGGTCGCGACGAAAACCAGGATGCCGTCATTCGTCCCGGCGTTCCCGATACCCCAGGCGTTGAAAAGGCCCGTTGCGAAGTCGTTGAGCGAAGGCGATGGGTCGAAGTCTTCGCGCGACCGGACCGTCAGCACCGTCATCTCGATGCCGGTTTCGGATTTCAGACGCCGAAGTTCGTCGCGGATGCGGGTTTCGGTCTCCGGCGGGATGACCTCGGCAAGATCGTTGACGAAGAGATCCCCGGGCAGAGGATAGCGGTCCGCCGCCAGCGGGCTTGCCAGGGCCAACCACAAAAGCACGAAACCTGTCACGACACGATACATGGGCACCACCAACCAAAACGGACTGGCGAACCCTGCCACGGACAAGGGGTGTCGACAAACCGGAATCAGCGCAGGAACCTGGGGGGATCGGCGGAGTTTCGCGACTTTTGAGGAACATCCCCCACATTTTGTGCAGTTCATGGGCCTATGCGCGACAAATTGCGTATGCTTGGATGTGTCATGTCGTGATTCGGCCCGCAAGCGCGCCGAACGCGATCGTCTGCCGGGGGGTGCCTTCAATGTTCAAATGGTCCTTGCAGAAGGGATTTGCGGTCACGCTGATCGTTTTCGGTCTGGCTGCCTGCAGCGCGACCTTCCGCACCCATTACGACAATGCCGCGCCCGTCTCGCAGACCGCGACATGGAGTCTGGCCGATGTGCGGGTCGCGGTGCCCCAGAGCCTGAGCGTGTCCGAGGCCCGGTCGCTTCTTCCACGCGCTGACATCGTCTGGCGGGAAGACCCGCCCGGCGACCGGCGGGCGCAGGTCGCCAGGATCATGACCGACGCCGTGCGCGAAGGCGCGTCCGGCCTTGCGGGGTCGCGCCCCGTGCGGCTCGATGTCGTCGTGACTCGGTTCCACGCCCTGACCTTCGAGGCCGAATCCCGCGCAGGCGGCGGCGTTCACAACATCGATTTCATCATCACGGCGGCCGATGCCGAAACGGGCGAGGTGCTTGCCGGGCCCGAGAAGGTCGAGGCCGCCTTTCCCGCGCTCGGCGGGGCCGAAATGGCGATGGCCCGCGCGCGCGGCGAATCCCAGAAATCGCAGATCACGGCCCATGTCCGGCGGGTCATCGCCGGCTGGCTGGGAATCGGGCCCGACGCCCGTGGAACCTTCAGCCGCCTCGGCGGGTGAGCCGCGGCGGCGCTGCCGGTCAGTCCGGGTCGGGCAGGGCGGCCTGCACCTTCTTCGGCAGACCCGACCTGACGATCTGATAGGATTGCCTGAGCCTGTGGCGCAATTCGTCCTCGGCAACGCCGTCAGGCAGATGAATCCACGAACGGTGAAAATAGGCGGCCTTGCTGCCGATGCCGGCGGAGATCAGCATCTCCGCCGTCTCCACACTGTCGGTCTTGACCGAAACGCCGGTCTGCACCGCGCCGATGCAGGCGAACATCTTGCCGCCGACCTTCCAGGCGTCGTGGCCACCGCCCCAGGGATCCGAGACCTCGGCGCCGGGGAAACCCTTGCAGATCGAGTTGACCAGATCGCGGGACATGGGACGAGCATCGCGCGTCGCGGGGTTTCGCGCAAGTGGCTTGGCAGAGGGGCGCCACAAGTGGTATGGCTTCGCGCATGACCATGAATGCCATCGCCATCTGCTGCATTATCACCTGCTGACACACGTCGCGGGCCGGTCACCTTTTCCCTGAAAGAAGAAGTTGCTAAAGCCCGCGGGATACATCCGTGCAAGGACTCGGTTCATGACGACCATCAGGCTTTACAACACGAAGACACGGAGCAAGGAGGAGTTCGCCCCCTTGGACCCCGCGAACGTGCGGATGTATGTCTGCGGCCCGACCGTCTATGACCGCGCCCACCTTGGCAATGCGCGGCCCGTCATCGTCTTCGACGTGCTTTTCAGGCTTCTGCGCCATGTCTACGGCGCGGATCACGTCACCTATGTGCGCAACTTCACCGACGTCGACGACAAGATCAACGCCGAGGCGCAGCGCAGGAAGGATGCGGGCGATCCGCGCCCGCTCGAGGAGTTGATCCGCGAGCGCACGGATGAGACCATCGGCTGGTATCACGCCGACATGGCCGCACTCGGCAATCTCGACCCGACGGAGGAGCCGCGCGCGACCGAATGGATCGGCGCGATGGTCGCGATGATCGAAGACCTGATCGCCAAAGGCCACGCCTATGAGAAAGAGGGCCACGTCCTTTTCCGCGTGCGGTCCTATGCGGACTACGGCAAGCTCTCGGGCCGGTCCGTCGACGACATGATCGCGGGCGCGCGGGTGGAGGTGGCGCCCTTCAAGGAAGACCCGATGGACTTCGTCCTCTGGAAACCCTCCACCGACGACCTGCCGGGCTGGGATTCGCCCTGGGGCCGGGGGCGGCCCGGCTGGCACATCGAATGCTCCGCGATGGCGCATGAGATTCTGGGCGACAGCTTCGACATCCACGGCGGCGGCATCGACCTGCAGTTTCCGCACCATGAGAACGAGATCGCCCAGTCGATGTGCGCCCACCCTCAGGGCGATTTCGCCAAGGTCTGGATGCATAACGAGATGCTCCAGGTCGAGGGCAAGAAGATGTCCAAGTCCTTGGGCAACTTCTTTACCGTCCGGGATTTGCTGGACAAGGGCGTGCCGGGCGAGGTGATCCGGTTCGTGTTCCTGCAGACGCATTACTCCAAGCCGATGGACTGGACCGAGGAGAAGGCGAAGGCAGCGGAGGCGACGCTGAGGGGATGGTTTCGCCTCGTGGATGGCCAACCAAAAGGCGAGGTCCCGGACTACGTGGTCGAAGGTCTTTCGAACGATCTGAACACACCCGGCCTGATCGCGCATATGCACGGTCTGGCGAAGGCCGCGAAGGCCCCTGAGCTCCGTGCGGCCATGTCGCTTGCCGGCTTTGCCCATCCGGAAAAGACCGAGTGGTTCCGGGATGCTCCATTTGGCACATCATCGTCGGGGGCGCAGCACGATTTGCTTCGACCTTTCCTGGCCAAATGGCAGGCATTGCGGGAAACGAAGCAATATGCGGAAGCCGACAAGTACAAGGCCGCTCTGGAAGCGACGGGGTTGAGAATCCGTTCGACAACCTTCGGTCCGCATGCAGATGTCACGGATGACTTCGATCCCGCCAGACTGGAGGCCCTGAAATGAGTCCGCGGGTGGCAATCGGAGCGCAGCACAGGCTTGCGCACGTCCCGGGCTTGACCCGGGACCTCTGCCGCGCCAGAAGGCCCCGGCTCGGCGGCCGGGGCGCGGTTGCGCCATGACCCGCACCCGCCTCACCCTCTACGACACCACCCTTCGCGACGGGCAGCAGACCCAGGGCGTGCAGTTCTCGGCCGCCGAGAAGGCCCAGATCGCGCAAGCCCTCGACACCCTCGGCCTCGATTACATCGAGGGCGGCTGGCCGGGGGCCAACCCGACCGACAGCGAATTCTTCGACCAGCGTCCCGAAACCCGCGCTACCCTCACGGCCTTCGGCATGACCAAGCGGGCAGGGCGCTCGGCCGAGAATGACGACGTGCTGGCGGCGGTCCTCAACGCCGGAACCCCCGCCGTCTGCCTTGTCGGCAAGACGCATGATTTCCATGTCAAGACCGCGCTCGGCATCCCGCTGGACGAGAACATCGCCTGCATCGCCGCCTCGGTCCGGCATGTGGTTGCCGAGGGCCGCGAGGCCCTTTTCGACGCGGAGCATTTCTTCGACGGCTACAGGGCCAATCCGGACTACGCGCTGGAATGCCTCCATGCCGCCCATGACGCCGGCGCGCGCTGGATCGTCCTGTGCGACACCAACGGCGGCACCTTGCCCGCCGAGGTGGGCCGGATGACCGCTGCCGTGATTGCGGCGGGCATTCCGGGCGAAAGGCTCGGCATCCACACCCATGACGACACGGGCAACGCCGTCGCCTGCACCCTCGCCGCCATCGACGCGGGCGCGCGGCAGATTCAGGGCACGCTCAACGGCCTTGGCGAACGCTGCGGCAATGCCAACCTGACCACGCTCATCCCGACGCTTCTTCTGAAGGAGCCCTATGCCAGCCGGTTCGAGACCGGGGTCACCCTCGAGGGGCTGAAGAACCTCACCCGGGCCAGCCGGATGCTCGACGACATTCTCAACCGCGTGCCGTTGCGCAGCGCGCCCTATGTCGGCGCCTCGGCCTTCGCCCACAAGGCGGGGCTGCATGCCAGCGCCATCGCCAAGGATCCCGCGACCTATGAACATGTCGATCCCGCCACGGTCGGCAATGCGCGCGTCATCCCGATGTCCAACCAGGCCGGCCAGTCGAACCTGCGCGCCCGGCTCGTCTCGGCCGGGATCGAGGTCGGGGCGAAGGACGCGCGGCTTGCCCGCATTCTCGAAGTCGTCAAGGAGCGCGAGGACCAGGGTTATGCCTATGACGGCGCGCAGGCCTCGTTCGAGATACTGGCGCGGCGGGAGCTCGGGCTCTTGCCGGACTTCTTCGAGGTCAAGCGCTACCGCGTGACGGTCGAGCGGCGCAAGAACAAGCGCGACCGGATGGTCACTCTGTCCGAAGCTGTGGTCGTCGTGAAGATCGGCGGGCAGAAGATGCTCTCAGTCTCGGAATCGATGGATGAAACGGGGTCGGACCGCGGGCCAGTCAACGCGCTTTCCAAGGCGCTGGCCAAGGATCTCGGCCCTTATCAGGCGATGATCGACGACATGCGGCTTGTCGATTTCAAGGTCCGCATCACGCAAGGCGGCACCGAGGCTGTGACCCGCGTCATCATCGACAGCGAGGACAGCGAAGGCCACCGCTGGTCCACGGTCGGCGTCAGCCCCAATATCGTCGATGCCAGCTTCGAGGCGCTATTGGACGCGATCGTCTGGAAACTCGTCCACGACGGTGCGGAAGTGGCATGAGCGTCACGGCCTGCGCCGCCCTCGTCGAACGCGGCGACCCCGACCGTTTCGCTGCCACGATGGCTGCCCCCCCCGGGGCGCGGGCGAATCTCTGGCCGCTCTACGCCTACAACCTCGAGATCGCCCGCGCGCCATGGGTCACGCCCGAGCCGATGATCGCCGAGATGCGGCTTCAGTTCTGGATCGACACGGTGGAGGAGATCGGGCAGGGCAAGCCGCCGCGCGCGCATGAGGTCGCGGCCCCGTTGGCCGAACTCATCAACCGGACCGGCATCCCGCCCCGCCTTCTCATCGGCATGGCCGAAGCGCGGTACTGGGACATCGGCACCGAACCCTTCGCCGACCGCGCGGCCTTTGACGCGCATATCGACACCACCGCCGGGAACCTCATGTGGGCCGCTGCACATGCTCTCGGCGCGCCCGCGGATGCCGAAGCCGCGATCCGCGATTTCGCCTGGGGTGCGGGGCTTGCCGCCTGGTTTCGCGCCGTGCCGGAGCTTGAGGCGCGTGGCCGTATCCCCGTCATCGACGGCCGCCCCGCCGCATTGGCCGAACTTGCCGCCGAGGGGCGGACCCGCATCGCGGCGGCGAGGGCGCGTCGGGCCGCCATCCCCCGCAGCGCTCTGCCTGCGCTCTGGACCGGATCGGGTGCGCCCGCGATCCTTGCCCAGGTTGAACGGGAGCCGTCGCGCGTCGCCTCAGGCACGCTCGGGCAATCGGATTTCGGCCGGCGCGGCGGGCTCTTGTGGCGGGCGCTGCTGGGTCGTATCTGACCCCGCCTCACATGGCGCGCGGCCGCAGCACGAGCCAGATCAACGCCCCGCCCGCCAGCACAAGGAGCGGCAGCATCGCGATGTTGACCGCCTGCCACCCGGCGATGACCGTCGTCCCGGAGCAGTTCATCAGCCCGCCCGAAGCCAGCGAGGCGACGGTGACGCCGCCGAAGACGACAAGATCGTTGATGCCCTGGATGCGGCCGCGTTCCTCGGGCGCATGCGATGACGCCAGAAGCGTCGTGGCGCCGATGAAGCCGAAGTTCCAGCCTATACCGAGAAGGACGAGGGCGAGGAAGAACTGTTCCAGCTCCACCCCGGACAGCGCGACCGCCCCGGCGCCGGCGAGGATCAGAAGGCCGGCGCCGACGATCTTCGGCGCGCCGAAGCGGGCGATGAGATGGCCGGTGAAGAAAGACGGAACGAACATCGCCAGAACATGCGCCGAGACGATGTCGGCGGCGTCGGCCTTGTCGAAACCGCAGCCGACCACGGCGAGCGGCGTCGAGGTCATCACGAGGTTCATCAGCGCGTAGCTTACCATCGCGCAGATCATTGCGACCAGAATGGTCGGATCGCGCAGCATCTCGCCCCGGCTGCGGCCTGCATCGACACCCGTCGAGGGCCGCGGCGGCTTCGGTATGTCGAGAAACAGGAAAAGCGTGGCGCCAAGGACATTGAGCAGGATCACCGCCAGATAGGTGCCAAGGAAGGCCACGGGCATCGCCTCGACCGTCACCTTGACCAACTGCGGGCCGATGATCGCCGAGGCGAGGCCGCCGGCCATGACCCAGGAGATCGCCTTTGGCCGGAACGCCTCGGACGCCGTGTCGGCGGCGGCGAAGCGGTAGAATCCCTGCGCCGACATGTAGATGCCGGTCAGGAGAGACCCCAGAAGAAAGAGCGCGAACGAGCCCTGGTAAAGCCCGAGCGCACCGATCGTGCCGCCGATGGCGCCGCCCGACGTGCCGATCCAGAACCCGGCGCGGCGGCCATAGCGCCCCATCAGGGCCGAAAGCGGCGTCGCGGTCAGCATCGAGCCGAGTACGATCATCGAGATCGGAAGGGTTGCGAGGCATGGGTTGGGCGCCAGCATCTGACCCGCCAACCCGCCCACCGTGAAGATCATCGGCATTTGCGAGCCGAGGATCGCCTGCGCGAGGATCAGAACGAAAACATTGCGTCGCGCGCGATGCGAATAGTCGGGCAGGGGGGCGGTGACTTCCATGTGCAATGCCTATTCCGCGCGCGAAGGGAGTTTCAAGCGGCAAAAAGCGCGCCGGACTCACGCATCCGGCGGCACCAGCCCCAGACCGCGCAGGTAGATGCCGATGCCGGACTCCAGAAGCTCCTCGGGCGGGAAGGGGGACCGGGCGCCGGGAGCGCCGCGGGTGTAAAGCTCCACCACGCCGTGGCTCATCGCCCAGATATGGGCCGAGAACATCGAGGCGGGCGGCCTGCGGCCCTCGGGAAGCTGCTGTGACAGCGCTTCGGCGGCGCGGGAAAAGACGCCGCGCGCGCGGTCCGAGGCGCGCGCCAGTTCGGGGTTGGTGTTAAGGGAGATGCCGCTTTCGAACATCGCCATGTAATGGCCGGGAAACTTTCGCGCGAAGGCGAGATAGGCGCGACCCGTCGCCTCGAACGCGCGGAGCGGCGAGGGCCCGCCCTGATCGAAGGCGTGCTCCATGAGGTCGGCGAACATGCCGAAGCCCTGACGCGCGATCTCGGCAAGCAGGTCATCGCGCCCCGCGAAGTGACGGTAGACGGCGGCAGGGGTCACGCCGGCAGACTTTGCCGCGTCCGACAGAGTGAAACCCTGCGGCCCTTGCGCGGTGATCAGTTCCAGCGCAGCGTCGATCAGCGCCTGACGCAGGTTGCCGTGATGGTAGCCCCGCTTAGCCATTCAGGATGCCGGGGCCTCCGCAAATGGCCGGATCGGGCTTGCCGATCGCCTTGAAGTCACGTCCGGCATAGTCGACGCTTCTCAGCACGGTCTGGATCGCGGCGATGCGCGCGCGCTTCTTGTCGTCGCCGCGAACGACCGTCCAGGGCGCAATCTTGCTGTGGGTCTTTTCCAGCGTTTCGGTGATCGCGGCGGTATATTCGTCCCACTTCTTCAGCCCCTCCACGTCGATCCAGCTCAGCTTCCATTGCTTCAGCGGATCGGCCTCGCGCGCCAGGAACCGGCGCAGCTGTTCGGCCCTGCCGACATTGAGCCAGAGCTTGACGAGGACGATGCCCTCATCGACCAGCATCTTCTCGAATTCCGGCAGCTGGCGGAAGAACAGCTGGCGCTGTTCGGGCGTGCAGAAGCCGAAGACATGCTCGACCACGCCCCGGTTGTACCAGGACCGGTCGAACAGCGCGATTTCCCCGGCCGCCGGAAGCCAGTCGATGTAGCGCTGGAAATACCACTGCGCGGCTTCCCGGTCGGACGGCTTCGAGAGCGCGACGATATAGGCCGCGCGCGGGTTGAGGTTGTCGCGCAGACGCTCGATCGCGCCGCCCTTGCCGGCCGCGTCGCGCCCCTCGAAAAGAACGCAAAGACGTTTGCCGGTGACGCGCAGATCGTAAAGCATCTTCACCAGCTCCATCTGGAGCCGATGCATGTGCCTGTCGTAGTCCTTGCGCTTCATCTTGCCGTCGTAAGGGTAGCTTTCGGACAGGATGTCATCCTTGTCCGCCCCGGCGATGGCCTTGCGGATCGCCGCCGGCGCTTCGGTTTCGAGAAACCGCGTGATGTCGCCGACGAAGGGAATGTCCTGCGGCGGCTTCGGGCTGGGGCTGGCCATTTCAGTGCCTCGCGTTTGCATCTTGCCAGTATGGCGATTGGCGGCGGGCTTGCAATCGCCGCTCAGCCACGAAGGTCGGTCACCTCCTCGCCGATCTTCGACTGGTCGAACGGTGTGGTCAGGTAGATCTCGCTGATCCAGTTTCCGTAGAGCAGATGCGCGTGGCTTCGCCAGCGGTTGAGCGGTTGGCGCGCGGGATCGTCGGCGGGGTAGTAGTTCATCGGGACGTTGATCGGCGTGCCGCCCGCCACGTCGCGGTCATACTCTTCCTTGAGCGTCCCGGAGTCATATTCGAAGTGGTTGAAGATGTAGAGCGCGCGGTGGCTGGTATCCTCGACCAGGCAGGGGCCGACCTCATCCGAACCCAACAGTGTCCTCAGACCCGGTGCGGCGTCGATCTCGGCCTGCTTCATCTCGGTCCAGCGGCTGACCGGAATGACGCAATCGTCCGAAAAGCCGCGCAGATAGGGCGATGCGGGCGCAAGGTTCCGATGCCGGTAGCAACCGAACGCCTTGTGGTCCAGCATGTGCTTCGCCACTCCGTGGAAATGGTTGATCATCGCCATTCCGCCCCAGCAGACGCCGAAGGTGGAATGGACGTTGGTCTGGGTCCAGTCCATCACCTCGCGCATCTCGTCCCAGTAGGTCACTTCGTCGAACGGCAGATGCTCGATCGGCGCGCCGGTGATGATGAGGCCGTCGAACTTTTCGGACTTCACCTCCTGAAAAGGGCGGTAGAAGGCCTCCATATGCTCGGCGGCGGTGTTCTTCGTCTCGTGCCCGGTCATGCGGATCAGGTGAAAGTCGATCTGCAGCGGCGTCGCGCCGATGAGCCGGGCGAACTGGTTCTCGGTCTGAATCTTCTTCGGCATGAGGTTCAGAAGCCCGATCCTGAGCGGGCGGATGTCCTGATGCGCGGCACGATCGGGGCGCATGACCATGACGCCTTCCCGCTGCAGGACGTCAAAGGCGGGCAGGTTCCGGGGCAGGGTAATCGGCATGATGTCTCCTTCGGCAAGGCCCGGGATAGTCGGGTCAGCCCCGCTCCTCAAGGGTGTGCGCAACGAGGTCTTCGAAATCCCGCCCGCTGCGGACTTTCGCGACATCCTCGGCGGTCAGCGTGATCCCCCAGTTCCGCGCCAACGCCTCATAACGCGGCTGCCGGTGCGCAAGCGCCTTCGCATAGGTCCAGCGCACGAAGGCGTCCGGATCAACGTCGCCTTCCTTCACCCTGTTTTTATTCAGATATTCGTCCCATGCCTCCTGGAGGAAGGCAGGCTGATAATACATCGGCTTCGGCGCCCGGTCGAAGCGGCGGATCAACTCCTCGGTATGGGCATCGCTGCCCTTGATCCATATCATCAGCACCGACGCGGACAGTGCCGAAAGGACCGGGTCGGAGGGATCGTCGGGTTCGACCACCTCGCAGATCGAGCCGCCGGAATCGCAGACGAAGTGCTCATAGCCGTAAAGCTCGCGGGCGCGGCGGATGAAACGCGGCGTATCGAGAAGTGCGGAGATTTCGGCGTCTCGGTGCTGCGCCTGCCGCTCCATGTATTCGGCGAAGGGCAGGCCGCCCTTTGCCGGATCGCCCGGCTTTCCAAGATAGGTCGAAAGCGGCGCGAGGTTGTGGAACGTGATGTTCGAGGCGATATGGACGGAATCGGTCATCAGAAGCTCGCGCAGGAGCGGCACCTTCATCGCCTCGCGCTTGAAGTTGTCGGCGATGTGCTCGCCCATGTAGCGGGTGCCGATGCGGTAGTCGATCGAGTAGTGGAACCAGTTGCCGCTGTCGCGCAGGAGGGCGGAGACATGGGTCTTGCCAAGGCCGGACATGCCGAAGAGAAGCGCGCGCCTGCGATCGGCCGCGCGCCAGTCCTGTGCCGTCTTGTAAAGCATGATCGTGCCCCGTCCGTCTTTTGCGCCCTGACTATGGCGTCTTGCGTTTACATCGAATCGGCATTCGCCGGAAGTGGCGGGGAAATCGTCCGGATTCCGGCGGGGTCCGACGAGGCGGCGCCACGCCGGAAAAGCAAGGGCGGCCCGTTTCGGGGCCGCCCTGCTGGTTCCGGCTGTTCGGATCAGAAAGTGAAGCCGACCTTCACGCCCACGCCGATCGCGCTGTTGCCCTTGAAGTTGGCCGACGGCACGACGGTCTGAAGCTGGGTCTGCGCGTCGCCGATGTCGACATAGCGCACGCCCGCCGTGATCTTCATGTTGTCTTGGGTATAGGTCGCGCCCAGGCCGATGCTCTTGTAGCCGTCGGTCGGTCCGAGGTTGGAGGATATGCCGCCGTGCTGCTTTTCGTAGCCAAGGGTGAGCGCACCCGACCAGTGCTCGTTGAACCGGCGGCCCACGCCGAGCGAATAGCTGACCGTGTCGTCGTTGTAGGACACGAGCGAGCCGCCGCCGGTGAGGGTCTGGTATTGCTGCGGCGTGATGTCGAAGTTCGACCAGTCGACCCAGCGGATCGAACCGAAGACGAGCGTGTCCTTGGCGACGCCCGACTGGAATTCGAGGCTCACCGATTCCGGTGTCTCTATGTCGGTGACGGTCGACAGCGGGCCGAGCGCCGAATTCTCGCTGGTCTTCAACTCGTGCTTGATCTTCGAGTTGTAGGTCAGGGCGACCCTGAGCGCGATTTCGGGCTTTTCATACGCCACGCCGAGCAGATAGCCAAAGGCTCCGTCGCGGTCGCCCTTCGCGACATAGCCGCCGACGAACGGGATCGAGGCGTCCGCCGACATCGTCTGATAGCGGACACCGCCATAGACGCTGACATTGGAGGGCATCGTGTATTGCAGAACGCCCGTGATCGCCGTGGTGTTCAACTCCGCCGTGGCCCCTTGGGCGTAGTAGTTGGTGCCGTTGGGATAGGAAACATCGGCGCCGAAGGGCTGGTCCACGATGATCGCCGCGTCGAGCTGGTCGCTGAACCTGTGCTTGTAGGCGCCGCCGAACTGGATATAGCTCGCCGCCATGTCGCCCGACTTCGCGCCGTTGAGACCCGGCGCCGGAACTGCGACGGCCGTGCCGGACACGTCAGGGCTGACGGTCCCGAGGCTGAATTCCGCGTAGTTGCCGTCTTCGAAGATCACCGAGACGGATTGCCCCGACCGGTCAACGCCCCCCGCAATGGCGGATGACGCACCCAATGCAAGCGCGCCCGCCACACCAAATACACGTCCCATAGCAAACCTCATCCCTGGCGTGTTGTTGTTGTCGTGGTGCAAGCGTAGAAAGCTCGGGGTCGTTCCGTCAATCAATGACGTAGCGTTCGGGCGATTGCGTTGCGCTATGTGACGTAACGGACCCGGTTTTCGGCGCGGATGTTGATCCAGTTCGCAGCGAATATGACCGCGCCGCCGGCAAAGACCCAAGGATCGAGCGCTTCGCCATAGAAACTCATGCCCACCAGCGCGATGATCGGCAGGCGAAGGAAGTCGACCGGCGTGACGACCGACGCCGGCGCGAGCGAGAGCGCCATCGTGAGGCAGAGATGCGCGCCGAGCCCGGCAAGGCCCATCACGACGACCCAGGGCAGCACCTCGCGCGTCGGAAGGGCGATCCGGCCGTCCCAGCCGGCGCAGATGAGGCTCAGCCCGGTCTGCATGACCGCGAGCCAGAAGAGGATGCAGATCACGGTCGCGATGCGCGTCAGGCGTTTGGTGATGATCGCCGAGCCGGCAAAGCTGAGCGCGCAAAGAAGCGCGGTCACAAGGCCGATCGACAAACCCTCGGCGCCGAAAGGACGGGCGACGATCAGGATGCCAAGGAATCCCATTGCCGCTGCAGCGATCTTCGTCGGCGTCAGCCGTTCGGACAAAAAGACCGGTGCGGTCAGCGCCACCATGATCGGATACGAGAACTCAAGCGCAAAAAGCTGCGCCAGCGGGATCAGCGTCAGCGCGACGAGCCAGAGGTTCTGGCCGGCGAAGTGGACGATGTTGCGGAACAGGTGCAGGCGCAGATGGCGCGCCTCGATCTCGCCGCGCCGCCCGGTCACGATCGCAAAGGCGCTGACCGCGACGACGCCGATCAGCGAGCGGTAGAGCATCATTTCGAACGTGTCGAGCGCGGCCCCGATCTCGCGCCCCGATACCGCGAGCGCGGAGAACCCGGCGATGGAACCGATCATCCACACGGCGGCGGCGACGGGCCGGTGGATGACGGGAACGCTCTTCATCGTTGCCTCCGGGTTTTCGGCGCGACGCTAGACGGTTCTGCAAGGCTGCGAAAGCCCAAGCGCGGCAACGATGCCGCAGCGCGGGCAAAATGTGAGTGTGCCCGATTTTTTGCGCTCGCCTCTTCCGCGAAAGACCGACTAGGCTCGCGCCAAAGTCAAAAAGGCGTGTGTGACATGGCATTCAAACCACCCGATCCGGCAACCAGGGGGCTATGGCGGCGGACTCCGCCGGCTGTGTTTCCCTCGATCATGGGGCTTTTCGGGCTGGGCCTTGCCTGGCGCCGCGCCGTCCTGCCCTATTCCATACCCGAGGCGATCGGCGAGGCGCTTTTGGGCGGCACCACGCTTCTCATGCTGTTTGCGCTGGTCGCCTACGGGGCCAAGATCGTCCGGCGGCCCGCGGCCATCGTCGAAGAGCTTCGCATCCTTCCCGGCCGCTCGGGGGTGAGCGCCCTGGTGCTTTGCATCTATCTCATGTCGATCGCGATCGCGCCCTATGCGCGTGACATCGCGCGCATGGTCCTGATGGCGGGCTTCGCCGTTCATCTGGGGCTGGTCGCGCTTCTCATCTATGTGTTTGTCACCGGGCCGGCGGAACAGCGAAGGGTCACGCCGGTCTGGCATCTGAGCTTCGTCGGCTTCATCGTCGGCGCGTTGGCGGCGATGTCCTTCGGTCTGGTGTCGCTGGCGCTGATCCTTTTCGCGCTGACGGCCGTGATGGCGGCGCTGATCTGGTCGGTGAGCCTTGACCAGATCCTCCGCGCCGATGTCCCGGCACCCCTGCGGCCACTTCTGGCGATCCACCTCGCGCCGATCGCGCTTCTGGGACTGGTCGCCCTGTCGCTGGGGCTGGAGGTGGTCGCGACCGGCTGCGCGGCGGTGGCCGCGCTCCTGCTTGGCTGGCTGGCGCTCAGGGCGCGGTGGATGACCGAGTGGGGTTTTTCGGCCCTTTGGGGGGCGTTCACCTTTCCGCTGGCGGCAACCGCATCGCTCTGGATCTCGCTTGGCGGGGTGTGGCGCATTCCGGGCGGCGTCACCCTCGTGGCGGCGACGATGATCGTCCCGCCGATAGCGTTCCAGATACTCAGGCTCTGGGCGCGGGGGCAGCTTGCGGTCAAGACGAACGCGGCGACGGCCTAGATCTGCGCGACCCAGGCCCGGGCAAGGGCCAGTCCCGCCGCGTCGGACGCGTCCGCGAAGCGCCCGGCGTCGCGCCCGTGCGTATCGGACCAATCGGGGCGCATGGCGTGCGCCGCGTCGGGGAATGCCCGGGACCAGTCGGCGACGATTCCGCGATGCGCTTCGAAATGGAACTGCATGCCATAGGCCGCACGACCCAGCCGGAACGCCTGATTTTCCACTGTTCCGTTCCGTGCGAGGTGGACGGCTCCGGCGGGCAGGTCGAACGTATCGCTGTGCCACTGGAAGATGGGAAACCGCGCGCCGGCGGCGGAAAGAACCGGGTCCAACTGTCCGGCCGAGGTCAGCGCGATCCCCTGCCAGCCGAATTCCGGCGCGGCGCCAAGGATGTTCCGGCCGCCAAAGCCGCGCGCCAGTATCTGCGCGCCAAGGCAGATGCCGAGAACGGCGCGATCCGCATTGGCGAAGTCATGCATCAGCCGCGCCAGATCGGGCAGATAGGGATGCGCGCCGTCGTCCAGCGCCGATTGTTCGCCTCCCAGCACGACAAGCGCGTCATATGCGTCCGGGTCAGAGGGCAGGAGGTTGCCCGCATGCGGCGTGAAGTGGGTGATTTCGGCCTGCGCCTCGGCCAGTGCGGCGCCGACCTGGCCCAGGGGCGTGTCCTTCATGTTCTCCACGATCGCGACGCGCATGGTGTCCTCCGGCCTATGTCCAATGCTTATCCGGGCAGGTTGACCGGCTGCAAGCGGGTGTCGACCGTGCGGAATTAGGTCTTGTCATTGCGCCCGGCGCGTGAAACAGGGAAGCGCCAAACGAAAGCTCCCCAGGAGGATCCCCATGGAGATTCGCGAGGCTCTGACCTTCGATGACGTTCTTCTGGTTCCGGCCGCGTCCAGCGTGCTGCCGGCAGATGCCGACACTTCGACCTTCGTCACCCGCGCGATCCGGATGAACATCCCGCTTCTGTCATCGGCGATGGACACCGTGACCGAAGCGCGGATGGCGATCGCGATGGCGCAGGCGGGCGGCATCGGCGTCATCCACCGCAATCTCGGGATCGAGGAGCAGGCGGCGGAGGTCAGTCGGGTGAAACGCTTTGAAAGCGGCGTCGTCTACGATCCGATTACGCTGACGCCGGATCAGACGCTGGCCGATGCCAAGGCCCTGCAGGACCGCTACAACGTCACCGGTTTCCCCGTTGTGGACAATCAGGGCCGTGTGGTCGGGATTGTCACCAATCGCGACATGCGTTTCGCCTCGGATGACCGCACACCGGTCCACGCGATGATGACCGCCGACAATCTCGCGCTGTTGCGCGAACCGGCGGATCTGGAAGAGGCCAAGAGCCTGATGAAGGCGCGGCGGATCGAGAAGCTTCTGGTGACGGACGGCAAGGGCAAGCTGACCGGGCTCCTGACGCTGAAGGATACCGAAAAGGCGGTTCTGAACCCGCATGCCTGCAAGGATGAGCTTGGGCGGCTCCGGGTCGCTGCCGCCTCGACCGTGGGCGAGGCCGGGTTCGAGCGGAGCCGCGCGCTGATCGACGCGGGCGTCGACATGGTGGTGATCGACACCGCGCACGGCCATTCCGAGGGCGTCGCGAAGGCGGTCGAGCGCGTCAAGGCGCTGTCGAACGCGGTGCAGGTGGTGGCCGGCAACGTCGCCACGGCCGAGGCGACAAGGGCGCTGATCGCGGCGGGGGCTGACGCGGTCAAGGTCGGCATCGGTCCGGGCTCGATCTGCACCACGCGCGTCGTCGCGGGCGTGGGCGTGCCGCAGTTGACCGCGATCATGGATGCGGCGGGGGCGGCAGGCGAGGTTCCGGTGATTGCCGATGGCGGCATCAAGTACTCCGGCGATTTCGCCAAGGCGATCGCGGCGGGCGCATCCTGCGCGATGGTCGGTTCGGCGATTGCCGGCACCGATGAGAGCCCCGGAGAGGTCATTCTTTATCAGGGCCGCAGCTTCAAGAGCTACCGCGGCATGGGCAGCCTTGGCGCCATGGCGCGCGGCTCCGCCGACCGCTACTTCCAGAAGGACGCGGCCAGCGACAAGCTGGTGCCCGAAGGGATCGAGGGGCAGGTGCCGTACAAGGGCTCGGCCGCCGCGGTCGTGCATCAACTCGTCGGCGGCCTTCGCGCTGCGATGGGCTATACCGGCAACCGCACCGTGGCCGAGATGCGGTCGAACTGCCGCTTCGTGCGGATCACCGGGGCGGGGCTGAAGGAAAGCCATGTCCACGACGTGCAGATCACCCGCGAAAGCCCGAACTACAGGGTGATGTAGCGGATGCATCGGCGCCTCCTGCGCTTGGCCGGTCGGCAGCCGTTTCGCGAAGTTTTGTCTTTACTTCGGACATGGTTTGGCATCATAAAATGACCGACCGGTCGATCAATTGTGCGGCATTCCGATGCCGTGGGGGAGGAGCGACGGAATGGCCGAGGCTTTCATCTGCGACGCGGTCCGCACCCCGATCGGACGCTACGGCGGGGCGCTGGCGACGGTTCGGGCCGATGACCTCGCGGCCCTGCCGCTCAGCGCGCTGATGGAACGCAACGCCGGTGTCGACTGGGCCAGGGTTGACGATCTCATCTATGGCTGCGCCAACCAGGCCGGCGAGGACAACCGCAATGTCGGAAGGATGGCCGCGCTTCTGGCCGGTCTGCCGGTCTCGGTGCCCGGCACCACAATCAATCGGCTTTGCGGCTCGGGCATGGATGCGGTCGGCATGGCGGCGCGGGCGATCCGGGCGGGTGACTGCGACATGGTGATCGCTGGCGGGGTGGAGAGCATGACCCGCGCGCCCTTCGTGATGCCCAAGGCGGAGACCGGATTTTCCCGCGCCCACGCCGTTTTCGACACAACCATCGGCTGGCGCTTCGTCAACCCGCGGATGAAGGCAGCCCACGGCACGGATTCGATGCCCGAGACGGCCGACAACGTGGCCGCCGACTACAGGATCAGCCGCGCCGATCAGGACGCTTTCGCGGCGCGCAGCCAGTCCCGTTGGGCGGCAGCGCAAGAGAAAGGCCTTTTCGGCGATGAGATCGTGCCGGTCGCGATCCCGCAGAAGACGGGCGAGGCGCTAATCGTCGACACCGACGAACATCCGCGCCCCGGCACAGTTCTTGAGAAGCTCGCAAGCCTCAAAGGCATCAACGGCCCCGGGCTGACCGTGACCGCCGGCAACGCCTCGGGCGTCAACGACGGCGCTGCGGCACTTCTTGTCGCATCGGAAGCGGCCGCGAAGGCCCAGGGGCTGACGCCGCGCGCCCGTGTGGTCGCCATGGCCGCAGCCGGGGTGGAGCCGCGCGTCATGGGCATCGGTCCGGTGCCCGCCGTGCGCAGGGTGCTCGACCGCGCGGGCCTGACGCTCGACCGGATGGACGTGGTCGAACTCAACGAGGCATTCGCGGCGCAGGCGCTCGCCGTGCTGCGCGACCTTGGACTGCCCGACGACGCACCCCATGTTAATCCCAATGGTGGCGCCATCGCGCTCGGTCATCCCCTCGGGATGAGCGGCGCGCGGCTTGTCACCACGGCGATGTATCAGTTGCAGCGGACCGGCGGGCGATATGCGCTTTGCACGATGTGCGTCGGCGTGGGGCAGGGCATCGCCATCATCATCGAACGGGTCTGACCCGAAGGAGGAACCACCATGTATGCGCAGATGGTCAAGACCGACAGCAACAAGGTGAAGGCGCGCGGTGACATGTCGCCCGAGGAGCGCGCGTTTCAGGACCGCATCGACCGCGACGAAAAGATCGAGCCGAAGGAATGGATGCCGGAGAACTACCGGCGCACCCTGATCCGCCAGATCGGCCAGCACGCCCATTCCGAAATCGTCGGGCAATTGCCCGAGGGCAACTGGATCACCCGCGCGCCGACGCTCGAGCGGAAGGCGATCCTGTTGGCCAAGGTGCAGGACGAGGCCGGGCACGGGCTTTACCTCTACGCCGCCGCGGAAACGCTCGGCGTCAGCCGCGACGAGCTTCTGGAGCTTCTGCACAGCGGCAAGATGAAGTATTCGTCGATCTTCAACTATCCGACGCTGAACTGGGCCGATATCGGCGCGGTCGGCTGGCTGGTCGATGGTGCGGCGATCATGAACCAGGTGCAGTTGCAGAAGACCTCCTACGGCCCCTATGCCCGTGCGATGGTCCGCATCTGCAAGGAGGAAAGTTTCCACCAGCGGCAAGGCTACGACATCATGATGAAGATGGTCGCGGGCTCGCCCGAGCAGAAGGCGATGGCGCAGGATGCGCTGAACCGCTTCTGGTACCCGTCGCTGATGATGTTCGGACCGTCCGACAAGGACTCGGTCCATTCCGCGCAGTCGATGGCGTGGAAGATCAAGATCAACACCAATGACGACCTGCGCCAGCGCTTCGTCGATCAGACCGTGCCGCAGGCCGAATATCTGGGGCTCACGATCCCCGACGAAAAGCTCGCCTGGAACGAGGAGAAGGGTGGCTACGATTTCTCCGATCCGGACTGGTCGGAGTTCTTCGACGTGATCGCGGGCAATGGCCCGTGCAACCGCGAGCGGCTGAATGCGCGCGTGAAGGCCTGGGATGACGGCGCATGGTTCCGCGAGGGCATGCAGGCTTATGCCGAAAAGGCCGCCGCGCGGCGGATGGCGGCTGAGTGAAAGGACCGGCGTGACCGGGGTTTCAGGGAGGGAAGCGAATGTCGAGCGAATGGCCGTTGTGGGAGATATTCATCCGTGGCCAGCACGGCCTCAATCACCGCCATGTCGGCAGCCTGCACGCGCCCGACGCGGAGATGGCGATCAAGAACGCCCGTGACGTCTACACGCGCCGCAATGAAGGCGTGTCGATCTGGGCGGTCAGGGCAAGCGACATCGTCGCCTCCAGCCCCTCGGACAAGGGGCCGCTTTTCGAGCCGTCGAATTCCAAGGTCTACCGCCACCCGACCTTCTTCGACATCCCCGACGAAGTGGGGAAGATGTGATGGCCGGCAAGGTCGACCAAGAGGCGCTTTTCGAATTCCTCCTTCGGATGGGGGACAACACGCTCATCCTCGGGCACCGGATTTCCGAATGGTGCGGCCATGCGCCGGTTCTGGAAGAGGATATCGGGCTGGCCAATCACGCGCTCGACCTGATTGGCCAGACCCAGCTCTGGCTTGGCCTCGCGGGCGAGGTCGAGGGAAAGGGCCGCAGCGCCGACAACCTCGCCTTTCTGCGCGACGCATGGGATTTCCGCAATGCGCTGATCGTGGAGCGTCCGAACGGCGATTTCGGCCATACGATGATGCGGCAGTTCCTGTTTGACGCCTGGCATATCGAGATGCTGATGGGGCTGATGCGGTCCGCCGACCCGCGCGTGGCCGAGATCGCGGCGAAGGCGGTCAAGGAAGTGGCCTATCATCTTGAAAAGTCGTCGGACGTGGTGATCCGGCTGGGTGACGGGACCGAGGAAAGCCATCGCCGGATGCAGGCGGCGCTCGATGAACTCTGGACCTATGCGGGCGAATTCTTTGTCGCCGACGCGGTGGATCAGGCGATGGCCAAGGCCGGGATCGCGCCCGCGCCCGAAAGCCTGAAACCCGCCTGGGATGAGACCGTCGGGACGGTGCTGGACGAGGCGACGCTGACCATTCCGGGAACCGACTATGTCCACAAAGGCGGCCGCCGCGGCGTGCACAGCGAATATCTCGGCCACATCCTGTCCGAGATGCAGTTCCTGCAGCGCGCCTATCCGGGCAGCGTGTGGTAGCGCGATGGCTGCCGGGACCCTGCCTTCGACCGATGACGTCTGGCGCTGGCTTTCCGAAGTGCCGGACCCGGAGATACCGGTGATCTCGCTCACCGATCTCGGCATCATCCGCGATGTCGTCTGGGAGGACGACACGCTCGTGGTCTCGGTGACGCCGACCTATTCGGGCTGCCCGGCAACGACGGTGATCAACCTCGACATCGAGGCGGCGCTCAGGGCGCGCGGGATCGAAAAGCTCCGGCTCGAACGGCGGCTGTCGCCGCCCTGGACGACCGATTGGATCAGCGCCGGGGGCCGCGAGAAACTGCTCGCCTTCGGGATCGCGCCACCGATCGACGGGACCGCCGCGGACGGCCGGCTCGTGGCGCGGGCGGACCGGCTTTCGGGGCGTGGCAACCTCGTCGTCGCCTGTCCGCGCTGCGGCTCGGCGAATACCGAAAGGCTGAGCCAGTTCGGCTCGACCCCCTGCAAGGCTTCGTGGCGCTGCAAGGATTGTCTGGACCCTTTCGACTATTTCAAATGCATCTGAGGATGCGGAGGTAACCCGATGGCGCGTTTCCATCCCCTTGAAGTCACCGAAGTCCGCAAGGATACGCGCGACGCCGTGGTGCTGACCCTGCGCCCGCGCGACGAAGACCGCGACGCCTTCGCCTTCACGCAAGGCCAGTATCTGACCTTCCGCCGCGATTTCGACGGTGAGGAACTGCGCCGGTCCTATTCCATCTGCGCCGGGCTTGACGACGGCGTCATCCGTGTCGGCATAAAGCGGGTCGATGGCGGGGCCTTCTCGACCTGGGCAAATGAGACCCTGGCGCCGGGCGCGGTGCTGGAAGCCATGCCGCCGATGGGCAAGTTCTTCACGCCGATCGACCCGTCCGCCAGGCGTCATTACCTCGGTTTCGCCGGCGGATCGGGGATCACGCCCCTGCTGTCGATCATCAAGACGGTGCTGGCGCGGGAACCGCTTTCGGAATTCACGCTCGTCTATGCCAACCGGCAGATCAGTTCGATCATGTTCCGCGAAGAGCTTGAGGATCTGAAGAACCTGCATCTTGGCCGCTTCTCGGTCCTCCATGTGCTGGAATCCGAGGCGCAGGAGATCGACCTTTTCACCGGGCTGGTGGACGCGAAGAAGATGGACGCGCTCTTTGCCCACTGGATCGACCCGAAATCGGTCGATGCCGCCTTCATCTGCGGGCCCGAACCGATGATGCTGGCGATCGCGGCGTCCCTGCGCGCGCACGGCCTGAGTGACGCACAGATCAAGTTCGAGCTTTTCGCCTCCGGCCAGCCCGGAAGGGCCAGGGCGCGTCCGGTCTCGAAGGCCGCCGCGTCGGCGGGGGCCGCGACCGAGGCGGTCGTCACGCTCGACGGCGCGACGCGCAGCTTCCGGATGCCGAAGGAAGGGCAGAGCCTTCTTGATGCCGCGCTGGAACACAGCATTGATGTGCCCTTCGCCTGCAAGGCCGGCGTCTGTTCGACCTGCCGCGCCAAGGTGCTGGAGGGCGAGGTCGAGATGGTCACCAACCACGCGCTTGAGGACTACGAGGTGCGGCAGGGCTATGTGCTGACCTGCCAGTGCTTTCCGCTGACCGACCGGCTTGTCCTCACCTACGACGAATGAAGGGGAACCCGATGTCCGACACGATGAAGATCGAGGACTATCTGGCGCAGGGGGGCGTTCTGACCGCCCCCGACAACGTGCCGGCGCGCTACCGGGGCGAGTTGATGCGGCTCATGGCCTCGTTCGTCGACAGCGAATTGGCGGGGTCGGCGGGCTTCGCCGATGCCATCAATGACGCGCCCGGAATCAAGAGCCGGATCGCCGCAGCACGGGTCGTGCTGGAAAAGGCGGATCATGCCGAGCGTGTGCTTGAGATCATGGGTGAATTCGGCGCCGATACCGCCCGCTACGCCGTCCACCATCCCTGGGCCGAACGCGTGGCACGCGACACCGATCTTGGCGCCCGGCGTCAGGGCGGCGACATGCGGCTGTCGGTCTTCCACTACCCCTTGCAGGGCTGGGTCGATGCTGTGGTGATGAACGTGCTGATGGGGCTGGCGACCGGCATTCAACTGAAGGAGCTGTCGCGCGTCTCATACCAGCCGCTGGCCGAGGTCTTCCGCGCCATAGCCCCGCGCGAGGCACGCCATGCCGAGCTTGGGCTGGAAGGGCTGACCCGGATTGCGGCCGACAAGTCCGGACGGACAGAGGCGAAGGCCGCAGTCGGCTATTGGCGGCCCCGGGTTGCCGCGACCTTCGGCATGGCGGGGTCGGGCCGGTTCGAGACGCTTAAGCGCTTCGGCCTGCGGCATGTCCCGAACGAGACGCTTTTGGACGAGTGGAATGCGGTGGCGGAAGCCGCGCTCGGCAAGCTGAAACTGAACTGAGGATTTGCGACATGTCTGCAACCGCGCCGCGCCGACTGGAAAGCTACCTCTGCGGCGCGTGGGTCCGCGGCGCGGGGCGGGGGACGAGCCTTCTGAATGCCGCGACCGGCGCGCCGGTCGCGGTCATCGACGCGACGGGTCTCGACTTTGCCGCCGCGCTCGACTGGGGGCGCGAAAAGGGCGGCCGGGCGCTGCGGGCCATGACCATCCACGAGCGCGCGCTGATGCTGAAGGCGCTCGGCCTCGCGCTTATGGAGATGAAGGAGGAGTTCTACGCCGAAAGCCTGGCCACCGGAGCGACTCGGACGGATGGTTGGGTGGATATCGAAGGCGGCATCGGCACCCTTCTGTCCTTCGCCTCGAAGGCGCGGCGGGAGCTGCCCAACACCCGCGTTCTGACCGATGGCGATCTGGAGCCCCTCTCCAAGGATGCGAGCTTTTCGGCGCAGCACATCCTGACACCGCTCGAAGGTGTGGCGATCCACATCAACGCCTTCAACTTCCCGTGCTGGGGGATGCTTGAAAAGATAGCGCCCTCGATCCTCGCCGGCATGCCCGCGCTGGTGAAGCCGGCCAGCCAGACGGCCTATCTGACCGAGCTGATGGTGCGCCGGATGATCGGCACCGGCATCCTGCCCGAGGGCGTGTTGCAACTCGTCTCCGGATCGGCGGGCGATCTTCTCGATCACGTCACCTGTCAGGACGCCGTGACCTTCACCGGCTCGGCCGCGACGGGGCGGAGTTTGCGCGCCCATCCGGCGATCATCGACAATTCCGTGCGTTTCACGATGGAGGCGGACAGCCTGAACGCCACGATCCTCGGCCCCGATGCGGGGCCGGGAAGCGCCGAGTTCGACCTCTTCATCCGCGAGGTCGCGCGCGAGATGACGGTGAAGGCGGGGCAGAAATGCACCGCGATCCGCCGCGCCATCGCCCCCCGCGGCCATATCGAGGCGCTGTCCAGGGCGCTGGCGGAGCGTCTGGCCAAGACAGTGATTGGCGATCCCGCCGACGAGGCGGTGCGGATGGGTCCGCTCGCAAGTCTCGCGCAGCGCGACGAAGTGCGGGGGCGCATCGCGGAGCTTCGCGCGGAGGCCGAAATCGTCGCGGGCGATTCCGGCGACCCGCGCATCGTGTCGGGCGATGCCGAGCGGGGGGCGTTCCTCGGTCCGGTGGTGCTTTACTGCGACCGGCCTTTCGCGGCCGAAGCGGTGCATGACGTCGAGGCCTTCGGTCCGGTGGCGACGCTGATGCCCTACGACACGCTTGATGAAGCGGTTGCGCTGGCGCGGCGCGGCAAGGGGTCGCTTGTCGCCTCGGTCTTCACCAGCGATCCTGACGTCGCCGAAGAGGCGGTCCTTGGCCTCGCGCCTTATCACGGGCGGGTGCTGATCGGGAGCGGCGCCTCGGCGAAAAGCTCGACCGGCCACGGTTCGCCGCTCGCGCCGCTGGTGCATGGCGGTCCGGGGCGCGCCGGCGGCGGCGAGGAGATGGGCGGAATGCGCGGCGTGAAGCACTACATGCAGCGCACCGCCGTTCAGGGCGCGCCGCGCCTTCTCTCGGCTGTCACCGGGCGCTGGGTCGACGGAGCCGATACCAACCGCGGCATACACCCGTTCCGCAAGGCGCTGGCCGAGCTTCGGATCGGCGATCAGCTTGTCACTGGGACCAGGACCGTGACGCTCGCCGACATCGAACATTTCGCGAAGTTCACCGGCGACACATTCTATGCCCATATGGATGAGGAAGCCGCCAGGGCCAACCCGTTCTTCGATGGCCGGGTGGCGCATGGCTATCTCATCGTGTCCTTTGCGGCGGGGCTTTTCGTCGATCCCGCGCCGGGACCGGTCCTTGCCAATTATGGCATCGACAATCTTCGCTTTCTCGCCCCGGTCAATCCGGGCGACACACTGCAGGTCCGCCTGACTGCCAAGGAGATCAATCCGCGCGCCAGTGCCGACTACGGCGAGGTGCGCTGGGATTGCCTCGTGACAAACCAGAAGGATGAGGCCGTCGCCCAGTATGACGTGTTGACGATGGTCGCGAAGGAGTAGGGGCCGTCAGGCGGCGGCAAAACAGGGAGTGGTGGCGGATCATGCCGAAAACAGCCCGGTTCAGCCGCGAGGATGCAAGACGCTTCTACGACCGATTCGGCATGAAACAGGACAGGCAGGGGTTCTACGAGGATAGGGCGCTCGATCTGCTGATCGAACACGGCGCGTTCTCGGCGGCACGGTCAGTTCTCGAGATAGGCTGTGGAACAGGCCGGCTGGCGGCACGCCTTCTGTCGGATCATCTGCCCGCTTCGGCGCGCTATGTGGGGGTCGACATCAGCGAGACGATGGTCGGCCTGGCCGCGGGACGGCTTGAGCGTTGGGGCGACCGGGCCGAAGTGCGCGTCAGCGTCGGCGATTTCGACTTCTCGGCATATGGCGCCGCATTCGACCGGGTGGTCGGCACCTACGTGTTCGACCTGCTCAGCCCCGAGGACATCGCCAGGGCGCTTTCCGGGGCCCATGCGGCGACCCGCCCGGGCGGGTTTCTGTGCGTCGCCGGACTGACGCAGGGGACCGGTGTTCTGTCCAGGGCCACAAGTACAGTCTGGACATGGCTTCACGGCATGAACCCGTCCCTCGTGGGCGGCTGCCGCCCTCTGGCCCTCTCAGCCTTCATCGACGGCGCCCGTTGGCGGATCGCATATCGGGAAGTAGTCGTCAGCGCGACGGTGCCGTCGGAAGTGATTTTGGCCGAAGCGCTCTGATCCGAGGTCCGGGACGGCTACCGCAGCTGCAAAACGCCTGTCCTCGCGACGTGTAGGTTCGGGCCCCCGTGGCGGTCGTCCTACCTCACTCCCCGGATCCCCTCGAGGATCAGCGTCGTCGCAACTTCGGCATAGTCCTCGCGGGTCAGCGGACCGCCTTCGCGGAACCACATGTAAACCCAGTTCATCATGCCGAAAAGCGACATGGTGACCGGCATCAGGAGCGGGCGCTCCTTTCGCCTCAGATCCGGGTTGATCACATCGAGGACGGCTGAGAAACGGCGGACGATGCGGCGTTCGATCTGTTCGATCTCAACCCGCTGATCGTCGGTCAGGGCGCCCGCGGCGTTGAGCTGCACCTTGTGCTCGTTATCCGCGCCCCGGTAGTTCTCAAGCACGGCCGAAACCAGCGCCCGAAGCCGCGCCTGCGGCGGCAGTTCGGGGCGGTCGGCTGCCTCGATGGCGGCATCGAGGTCGCTCAGATGGGCGTGGATGATCGCGAAGATCAGCGCGTCCTTGCTGGGATAGTAGTGGTAGAGCAGCGCCTTCGACACCTGCGAGCGGCTGGCGATCTGCGCCATCGAGGCCTTGTCCATGCCCTGTTCGGCGAAGACGGCGGCGGCGCTCGCCAGGATCGCGTTCTGCTTTTCCTCGAAATCCGTCGCGCGTGTGCGTGCCATCGCCTTCCGTTCCCTTCCGCGGACCTGCCGTCCGTCAGTCCTTGGGCCTGTTGTCGACGACCCGTTTGGCCTTGCCCTCGGAGCGGGCGACGGTTTCGGGATCGTGGACGTCGATCTTCGTGGTCACGCCCACGACGCTCTTGATATGATGGGCCAGTTCCCTTGCGGCGGCGTCCCGGGCCGCCGCCTCCGCCGCGTCGGGGGCGCATTCGACATGGACGGTCATGCTGTCCATCCGCCCCGACCGCGTCAGTTCGATCTGGAAATGGGGGGCGAGGCCACGGCATTTCAGGATCTGCTCCTCGATCTGGGTCGGAAAGACGTTGACGCCGCGCAGGATGATCATGTCGTCCGAACGTCCGGTGATCTTCTCCATCCGCCGCATGGTGCGCGCGGTGCCCGGCAAGAGCCGGCTCAGGTCGCGGGTGCGGTAACGCACCATCGGCAGACCTTCCTTGGTCAGCGTGGTAAAGACCAGTTCGCCAATCTCGCCGTCGGGCAGGACTTCGCCGGTCTCGGGGTCGATGATCTCGGGGTAGAAGTGATCTTCCCAGACATGCAGCCCGTCCTTGGTCTCGACGCATTCGTTGGCGACCCCCGGCCCCATGACTTCGGAAAGGCCGTAGATGTCGACCGCATGCATGTCGAAGGCCTGTTCGATCTCGGCGCGCATCGCATTGGTCCAGGGCTCGGCCCCGAAGATGCCGACCTGAAGCGAGCTTTCGCGCGGGTCGATGCCCTGACGGCGAAACTCGTCGAGGATGGAGAGCATGTAGGACGGGGTCACCATGATGATGCGCGGCTTGAAATCCGCCATCAGCGTGACCTGCCGCTCGGTCATCCCGCCCGAGACGGGCACGACGGTGCAGCCCAGCTTCTCGGCCCCGTAATGGGCCCCGAGACCGCCGGTGAAAAGCCCGTAGCCGTAGGAGATGTGCACGATGTCGCCGGCGCGGCCGCCCGAGGCGCGGATCGAGCGGGCGACCACGGCGGACCAGACCTCGATGTCATGCCTGGTGTAGCCGACGACAGTGGGCTTTCCGGTCGTGCCGGAAGAGGCGTGAACGCGGACCAGTTCGTGCCTTGGCACGGCAAACATGCCGAAGGGGTAGGTGTCGCGCAGATCGGCCTTGGTGGTGAACGGAAACTTCGCGAGATCGCCGAGCGTCTTGAGATCGTCGGGGTGCACGCCGTGATCGTCGAAGCGGTGCCGGTAGAACGGCGAATTGGCGTAGGCGTGGCGCAGCGAGCGTTTCATCCGGTGGAACTGGAGCGCAGCGATTTCGTCGCGCGACGCCGTCTCGATCGGATCAAGGTCGCCGGGCCGGGGGGAAAGGTTTTCCATGCTCTTCTCCTTCGGGACGGGCCGGTCACTCGGGCAGGTGGGTGCCCTTGACGGTGCGCGAATGGCCGCGGAACTCCGCAACGTGAACGCCGTCCTGATTGGCCACGCGGATGTCGTAGATGCCGGACCGCCCCTGGCGGCTGACCTCCTTCGCTGTCGCGGTCAGCCGGTCGCCGATGCGGCAAGGCACAAGATATGTGACCGAGCAATGCTGCGCGACCGTGACCTGGTTGTAGCTGTTGCAGGCGAAGGCGAAAGCGCTGTCGGCGAGGGTGAAGATGTAGCCCCCGTGGCAGTTGCCGTGGCCGTTCGACATCGCCGCCGTCACGGTCATCGACAGCGTCGCCGCGCCGGGTGCGATGTTATCGAGGCTCATCCCCAGCCGCTGCGAGGCGAAATCGTCGTTCCACATGACGCGCGCCGAGGCTTCGGCGAGTTCCTGTGCGGTCATCGTGCGTGCGTCCTTCATTCGCCGCGGAAGTCCGGTTTGCGTTTCTCAAGGAAGGCGCGCACGCCTTCGGCGTAGTCCCCGCTCTTGCCGGCGCGGTGCTGGTAGTCGCGCTCGAGATCGAGCTGCGCGTCGTGCGAGTTGGTCGCGGCGGCATGGATGAGCGACTTGGTCAGCCCGAGCCCGAGCGTCGGGCCGGCGGCGAGGCTTTCCGCCAGAGCCACCGCCTCGTCCATCAGGAGGTCATCGTCGACCGCCTTCCAGATCATCCCCCAGGCGGCGGCGGTTTCCGCCTCGACCGGGGTTGCGGTCAGCGCCAGCGCCTTGGCGCGGGGTTCCCCGATGGCGCGGGTCAGCATCCAGCTTCCGCCCGCGTCGGGAACAAGGCCGATCTTGGCAAAGGCCTGGATGAACTTCGCCGACTTGGCGGCGAGAACGATGTCGCAGGACAGCGCGATATTGGCGCCCGCGCCCGCAGCGACGCCGTTGACTGCGCAGACGATCGGTTTTTCGAGCGCCCGCATGAAACGCAAGGTCGGGTTGTAGAAGGTGTCGAGCGTATGTCCCAGATCGGGCGCCGGGCCGCCCTTGCTCGGGTCGCGGTCGCCGAGATCCTGACCGGCGGAAAATGCGCGGCCGGCACCGGTCAGCAGCACGGCGCGGACCTTCTTGTCCTGCAGCGCGCTTTCAAACCCGGCACGGAGCGCAAGGTGCATGTCTTCGTTGAAGGAATTGAGCTTTTCCGGCCGGTTCAGCGTCAGCCGAAGGACCCCGTTCGCGAATTCCGTCGCTACCGTATTCGTTGCCGTCATCTCGTCTCCCACGGCGCGCGGCCCCTCGGAGCGGCGCAAAAAACTGTTGCATAGACCGAACGGTCAGTCAATTATCTTCCCAATTCAGGGAGGGGATTGCCAATGGCTGCGTCCAGGGACGGCCACCCGCCGAGCGGTGCCTTGCCTTCGTGGTATGCGTGCATGATCCCCAACATTCATCTACATTGCCGCGCGAAACGGGCGTCATCCGTTTGCCCTGATCCGTGCGCACCTACTCGTCAACTCGACTCGGCCCTTCCGGGCCCGACCGGGCTTTTCAGATAAAATCGCGGAGGATGAAAGTATGAGAACCCTTACCTGCACCACACTGGCCACGCTGTTGACGCTCGGCCTCGCCGGCCCGGTGGCGGCTGAAATCCGGATCGGCGCGACGCTTGCCGAAACCGGCGGCGCCTCGTTCCTCGGCGACCCCGAGGCGAAGACGCTGAAGATGCTCGTCGACGAGGCGAACGCGGCGGGCGGCATCAACGGCGAAGAAATCGTCCTGATCGCCTATGACGATGGCGGCGACCCCAACAAGGCGCGGACCTTCGCCACCCGGCTTGTGGAGGATGACGAGGTCGTGGCGATCATCGGCGGCTCGACCACCGGTGCCACGATGGCGATCATCCCGGTCGTCGAGGACGCCGGGATCCCCTTCATTTCGCTTGCCGGCGCCGTCGACATCATCGAGCCGGTCAAACCCTTCACCTTCAAGACGCCGCACACCGACCGCATGGCCTGCGAGAAGATCTTTGACGACATGAAAGCCAAGGGCATCACCAAGATCGGCATGATCTCGGGCACCGACGGCTTCGGCGCCTCGATGCGCAACCAGTGCATGTCGGTGGTCGGCGACTACGGGATCGAAGTTGCGGCGGATGAGAGCTACGGCCCGCAGGACGCCGACATGACGCCGCAGCTGACGAATATTCGCGGCATCGAGGGGCTTCAGGCGGTGCTCAACGCCGGGTTCGGGCAGGGCCCGGCCATCGTGACGCGGAACTATGCGCAACTTGGCATTGAGGTTCCGCTTTATCAGTCGCATGGCGTGGCGTCGAAAAGCTTCATCGAACTCGCCGGTCCGGCGGCCGAGGGCGTGCGCCTTCCGGCGGCGGCGCTGCTTATCGCCGACCAGCTTCCCGAGGACGACCCGCAGCGCGCTGTGGTGGTCGGCTACAAGACGGCTTTCGAGGACGCGACCGGTGAGCCGGTTTCGACCTTCGGCGGTCATGCCTATGACGCCTTCCACATCCTGACAGGGGCGATCGAGCGGGCCGGCTCGACCGATCCGCAGGCGATCCGCGACCAGATCGAGGCGACCGCGGGCTATATCGGCACCGGCGGCGAGGTGAACATGTCGGCAGAGGACCACCTTGGCCTCGACCTCAGCGCCTTCCGCATGCTTCAGGTGAAGGACGGCAACTGGGTGCCGGCAGAGTAAGCGGGGCCAGAAACGGGCCGGGCGTTCGCGCCCGGCCCCGTCCGACTGACGACGAACGCCGGGGGGCGCCGATGGCCGAACTCATGCAGTTTCTGATGTCCGGCGTGACCGTGGGCGCAGTCTATGCGCTGGTCGCCCTGGGCTTCACGATCATCTACAACGCCTCCGATGTGGTGAACTTCGCCCAGGGCGAATTCGTGATGCTCGGCGGCATGATCACCGTCTTCGCCGATCAGGCGGGACTGCCGCTGCCGCTGGCCGCGCTGGTCGCCGTGGCGTCGACGGCAGCGATCGGCGTCGCGCTCAACAAGCTCGCCATCGAACCGGCGCGGGGGGCTCCGGTCGCCTCGCTCATCATCATCACGATTGGCGCGTCGATCTTCATCCGGGGCGCAGCGCAGGTCGGCTTCGACAAGCAGCTCCACCGCTTCCCCTCGATTTCGGGCGACGACCCGATCAGGGTTCTGGGCGCGACGATCCTGCCGCAGAGCCTTTGGGTGCTGGCCGGCGCGCTTGCGGTCTTTGTGGCTCTGTGGCTTTTCTTCACGCGAACGCTGATGGGCAAGGCGATGCTCGCCACGTCGAACAACCGGCTTGCCGCCAAGCTCGTCGGCATCAACACCGACTGGGTGATGACGCTTTCCTTCGCGCTGTCGGCCGCCATCGGCGCGCTGGCGGGGGTGCTCGTGACGCCGATCACGCTGACCAGCTATGACGTGGGCATCGCGTTGGCGCTGAAGGGCTTCGCGGCGGCGATGCTGGGCGGCATGGGCAACCCCAAGGGTGCGCTTGTCGGGGGCATCCTGCTTGGCCTGATCGAGGCGATGACGGCGGGCTACATCAGTTCGCAGTACAAGGACGCAGCCGCCTTCGTCGTGATCCTCGCGGTCCTTTTCGCGATGCCGCAGGGACTTTTCGGCAAGAAATCGACGGATCGGGTCTGATGATGCGGCTCTCGGCCAAACAGGCGACGCTTCTGGTTCTGGCGCTTCTGATCGTCGTGACGCCCTTCTTCTTTCCGTCGTCCTACTACTACCGCGTCGGTTCTCTGATCTTCGTCAACGGCATCGCCGTCACCGGCCTCGCGATCCTGCTCGGCTATGCCGGACAGATCAGCCTTGGCCATGCCGGGTTCGCCGGGATCGGCGCCTATACCTGCGCGCTCGCCCCGGTTCATCTCGGCCTGCATCCGGGCCTTGCCGCCCTTCTCGGCGCCGCCATCTCGGCGGCTCTCGCCTGGCTCGTAGGGCGACCGATCCTGCGGCTGAAGGGCTATTACCTGGCCGTGGCGAGCCTTGGCTTCGGCATACTCGTCGCGATGGTGCTGGCCAATGAAACCGCTATCACCGGCGGGCCTGACGGCATGGCCGTGGCCGATCCGGGGTTCCGCACGCTCCTGAAGTCCGCCGGCATCGACCTGACCAACTCGGAATTCTGGTATGCGTTCAGCGGCCTGTGCCTTCTCATCGGCGCCTGGCTGGCGCTCAACCTGCACGACAGCCCAACGGGGCGGGCGCTCCGCGCGCTGCACGGATCCGAGATTGCCGCGCGGACGGTTGGCGTCGATGTCGCGAAGCTGAAGCTGCAGGCCTTCGTGATCTCGGCCGTCTACGCATCAGTCGCCGGGTCGCTTCTGGCGCTGCAGAACAAGTTCATCACACCGGATGTCGCAGGCTATCTCCACTCGATCGAACTGGTGACCATGACCGTCCTCGGCGGCGCCGGATCGGTCCTTGGCGCGATCTTCGGCGCAGGCATCCTGACGATGCTGCCGCAGGTGCTGACCGTCTTTGCCGAGTACGAACAGATGCTGATGGGTCTGGTGATGATGCTGGTGATGATCTTCATGCGCGACGGGCTCCTGCCGTCGATCCTGCGCCTCATCCGGGGGAGGGGAGAGTGAGCCTTCTGGAGATCGACGGCCTTGGCATCGCGTTCGGTGGCGTGCGTGCGGTCCATGACGTCAGTCTTGCCGTGGAGCCCGGAGAGATCGTCTCGATCATCGGCCCGAACGGCGCCGGAAAGACGACGCTTTTCAACATGATCTCGGGCATCTATCTGCCGGATACCGGACGCATCAGGCTGGGCGGGGCCGACGTCACGGGCCTTGCGCCGCATCTTCTGGCGCGGCGGGGATTGTCGCGGACGTTTCAGAACCTGCAGATATTTCAGCAGATGACGGTGCTCGAAAACGCCATCGCCGGCTTTCATCTGCAGGAAAGCGGACATGTGCTGGCCGATCTTTTCGCCTTGCCCGGGTCACGCGCCCGGGCGCGGCTGGCGGCCGAGCGCGCATATGGGCTTTTGAAGCGCGTGGGGCTTGCCCGGGCAGCCGAGCAGGAGGCGGGAAACCTGTCTTACGGCGCGCTGAAGCGGCTTGAGATCGCCCGCGCCCTCGCGCTCGATCCCCGGGTGCTGCTGCTCGACGAGCCGGCGGCCGGATGCAATGCGGTCGAGACCGAAGAGATCGACGCGCTCATCGCCGAAGTGGCCGCCGAAGGCGTCGCCATCCTTCTTGTCGAACACGACATGAAAATGGTGATGCGGATATCCAGCCACATCGTCGTTCTCGATCATGGCGAGAAGATCGCCGAAGGCGATCCCGCTTCTGTCGCGCGCAACCCGAAGGTGATAGCCGCCTATCTTGGCACAGGGGCGGAGGAGGCGGCCGATGCTGACGGTTGAGGGGTTGCGGTCGCGCTACGGCCGGATCGAGGTCCTGCACGGCGTCGACCTGACCGTCAGTTCCGGAGAGATCGTCACAGTCGTCGGCGCGAACGGCGCGGGCAAGACGACGCTGTTGCGATGCCTGTCGGGGGTGCAGCCGGTCTCGGGCGGCGAAGTCACCTTCCGCGGCGAGATCATCACCCACGTGCCGGGCTACAGGAGGCTTGGGCGCGGCCTGGCGCAGTCGCCGGAAGGGCGGCAGATCTTCACCAACCTGACGGTCGAGGAAAACCTGCGGCTCGGCGCGTTCCTCTTTTCCGACGACCGGGTCGAGCGTGACATGGAGGACGCCTTCGCGATGTTCCCGGTGCTGAAGGACAAACGCAATCTTGATGCGGGTGGCCTGTCGGGCGGGCAGCAGCAGATGCTGGCGATCGGGCGGGCGCTGATGGGGCGGCCGTCCTTCCTGTTGCTCGACGAGCCGAGCATGGGGCTTGCGCCGATCCTCGTGCAGCAGATCTTCGATGTGGTCAGGTCGCTCAGGGCGCTCGATGTGACCGCGTTGCTGGTGGAACAGAATGCCTTCGGCGCGCTTTCCATCGCCGATCGCGGCTATGTCATGGAGACCGGGCGCATCTCGATGACCGGGACGGCGGAGGAATTGATCGCCGACCCGCGCATCCGCGAGGCGTATCTGGGGATCTGAACGGCGACGCGCCGGCCCCTGTTGTTCGAGGATCGGCTGCTGTATCCGATCAGATCAGTCCGGCGGAGAAAGACCATGCGCCCCGATGCCCGCATCCAGACCGCAATCGAACTGCTCGACCGTATCCTCGCCGGCGCGCCTGCCGAGCAGGCGCTGACCGCATGGGCGCGCACGAGCCGTTTTGCGGGGTCGGGCGACCGCGCCGCGATCCGCGACCACGTCTTCGACGGATTGCGCTGCCTCCGGTCGTTGAGCGCACTCGCCGGGGCGCGGGAGCCGGGTGGCCGGGCGGTGATGCTGGGCGCGATCCTGGCGGCGGGCCGTGATCCGGACCTTGCCTTCACAGGCGCGCCGCATTCGCCCGCCCCGCTGACCGATGCGGAGCGCGCCCTGGCGACGGCCAGCGACGGCGTCGTCACGGAAGAGTTGGCGGACCTTGACTGCCCCGATTGGCTGCGCCCGCGTTTCGAGCACGCGCTTGGCGCCGATGCCGGGCCGGTCCTGCGACTGATGCGCGAGCGTGCGCCAGTGATCCTGCGCGTCAACGCCGCGCGCGCGACGCGGGAAACGGCGATCCGGCGGCTGGCTTGCGACGGAATAGGCACGAAACCGCATCCGCTTTCGAGCTTCGCCCTGGAAGTGTCGGAGAACGCGCAGAAAATAAAGTCGGGCGGCGCTTATCTGGAGGGCCTGATCGAGCTTCAGGATGCAAGTCCGCAGGCTGCGGTTGAGGTGCTGCCGATCGCACCGGGACAGCGCGTCCTGGACTATTGCGCGGGCGGCGGCGGCAAGACCCTGGCGCTGGCGGCGCGCTCCGAGGCGTCATTCTTCGCGCATGACGCTGCCCCGGCGCGGATGCGCGACCTGCCGGCGCGGGCCGCGCGGGCCGGCGCGCGGGTCTCGATCGTCACGGGTGACGAGTTGAGCGGTATCGCGCCCTTCGACCTCGTCATCGCGGATGTGCCTTGTTCCGGCACCGGCACCTGGCGTCGTGCGCCGGGGGCGAAGTGGACCCTCACCGCCCAGGGACTTGCGGACTTGACGGGCTTGCAGGCGCGCATCCTGGACGCGGCAGGGGCTTTGGTCGGCCCGGGCGGAAGACTCGCCTACATGACCTGCTCGCTTCTGGCAGAGGAGAACCGAGATCAGATCGATGCGTTCCTCGAGCGGTCGCCGGGCTGGACGCTTGAAGCGGAGCGCCGCTTCACTCCGCTGGAAAACGGTGACGGCTTCTACAGCGCTCTCTTGACGCGTGTGTAACTCCAAATTTAGACAATCTTGAGTAGCGCGAGGTTTGCGATTAAGGGCCGTTTAATCTTTTCGGCTCCGAATGGCGGGGAACGGAATCTGAAGGAAGGGACCGACGTGTCGCACACCGCGCTTTCCCCGCATCCGATGACACGCACGGCGCGATCGCTGGTGCCGCACAGCGCCTATCTGATCGCGGGGGCGACGATCGCCGCCGCCGGCGCGTATCTCATGGCCGACGGTGTCACGGGGCTTGCGGCATTCTCGGCGGCCGGCGCATTGGCCGCCACCGGGGGGCTGATCCGTCTGCTGGCGCGGCGAAACAGGCGGTCCGCGGTCCGTTTCCGCAACCAGATCGCGGAGTTCATCGCCCATGACGCGTCGCCCAGCTTCACGACCGGTGTCGAGGGCGAAATTGAAACCCAGAACCGCGCCGCGGTCGAACGGTTCGGCACCCGGACTGGATACACGCTGACCCGAACGCTGGGCGAGTTGTTTGCCAATCCGGGCGCCGTCGTGCACCGCCTCCAGAACCGCGCCGAGGCACTGGGTTCGGCGCGCGAGGATCTGGTGACGCGCCGCGGGCACGTGCGACTTGCCGTGCATCGCGTCGGCGAAGCCGGATATCTCTGGCGGCTGGAGGACATGGCCGAGCGCGCTGCGGGCGGGCGGGGCGCCGAAACGATCAGCCTGCCGATGCTGACGGTGTCGCGGAACGGCACGATCCTTTTCATGAACGAGGCGCTGCGGCGGGTCGTGGGGGAGCGGGTTCGGACGCTGGACCGCGTTTTCCGGGATCTTCCGCTCAGAACGGGCGCCGTCCATGAGGTCTCGGGCGCCGAAGGTCCGGTGCGCGCACAGGTCGTGCAGATCGAGGGCGGCGCGGGACGGTTCGAGATTTTCCTTTTGCCCGTCTCCGACGCGCCCGCGCCCTTCGGCGCCGATCCGAGCGCTTTTGAGGCCCTGCCGGTCGCGCTCCTCAAGCTCGGGGCCGAGGGGCATCTCATCGCCGCCAACCGCGCCGCACGCGGGCTTCTCGGCGACGTGCAACCAGGCACGCTGCTCTCCTCGCTTCTCGAAGGGCTCGGTCGGCCGGTCGGCGACTGGCTGCGCGATGCGGTGGCCGGACGTGCCGACCGCAGACCTGAGGTGCTGCGGCTGCGCACGACCGAGCAGGACGTCTACCTTCAGGTGACGCTGACGCGGGTTCTGGAGGACGGGCAACCGGCCATTGTCGCGATCCTGTCGGATGCGACGCAGCTCAAGACGCTCGAGGCGCAGTTCGTGCAAAGTCAGAAGATGCAGGCGATCGGTCAGCTCGCCGGCGGCGTGGCACATGATTTCAACAACCTTCTGACAGCGATTTCAGGGCATTGCGACCTTCTTCTGCTTCGCCACGACAAGAGCGACCCGGACTATGCCGATCTGGTTCAGATCAACCAGAACGCCAACAGGGCCGCGAGCCTCGTGGGGCAACTGCTCGCGTTCTCCCGAAAGCAGACGCTGAAGCCGCAGGTGGTGGACATGCGCGATGCGCTGTCGGATCTCACGCATCTTCTGAACCGGCTGGTCGGCGAGAAGGTGCGCCTGACGCTGGCGCATGATCCAGAACTCGGCCCGATCCGCGCCGACAAGCGCCAGCTCGAGCAGGTCATCATGAACCTGGTGGTCAACGCGCGTGACGCGATGCCCGAGGGCGGAGATATCCGGATCGACACCGAAGCGGTGCATCTGGGCGAGGACTTCAAGCGCGACCGCGCCACGCTTGCCGCGGGGGATTATGTCGTCGTCCGCGTCACCGACGGCGGTTGCGGCATCCCGCCCGACCGGCTTCAGAAGATATTCGAGCCGTTCTTCACCACCAAGCGTCAGGGCGAGGGCACCGGTCTTGGCCTTTCGACCGCCTACGGCATCGTGAAGCAGACGGGCGGGTTCATCTTCTGCGACAGCGTCGTCGGGCAAGGCACGACATTCACGTTGTATTTTCCCGCTTTCGATGGCGCGGAAGAGATCGATGCCGGTACCGGGCCCGCCGTTGCGCCGCGGCGTTCGGCCCGGCGCGAGGGCGGCGTCGTCCTTCTGGTCGAGGATGAGGCGCCGGTGCGGGCCTTCGCAAGCCGCGCGCTGCGGATGCGCGGCTACACCGTGATCGAGGCCGAGAACGCGGAAGAGGCGCTCAGGACGCTGGCAGACGAAGCCCTGGCCGTCGATGTCTTCGTGACGGATGTCATCATGCCGGGAATGGACGGTCCGACCTGGGTGCGCGAGGCGCTGAAGGAACGCCCCGGCACGCGGGTGGTGTTCGTGTCCGGCTACGCCGAGGAGAGCCTGACCGAAACACGGGAACGCGTTCCGAATTCGGTCTTTCTGCCGAAGCCGTTTTCGCTCAACGAACTCACCGCGACGGTGCAGGGTCAGATACACTGACGGCCGCCGGACACCGACCGGAACGGGACGTCGCACCGCATGGGCCGGCCACGCCGGCCGACGCTCTCATGCGCCGGTCCGGCCAAGCGCCTCATGAAGCTCGAAGTCGCGGCGATAGGCCTTGCGCAAACGCGCCTCGGTTTCGGGCGCAAGTTCGGTCGAGCCTTCCGGTGACACGTTGAGCCGGGGCAGGGTTATCTCGCAGTCCAGCCGGTCTTCGAGGAAATGGACGAAAGCGCCGATCTCCTCGTAGCGGAAGATACGATCAACGCCCGGTCCCTTGCCGGGGGCGAGGAAGGCGCTCTGGCATCCGACATCGGCATAGGCCGGCTGCGGCGTTGAGAGATAACCTTCGACGAAGGTCGTGAACGAGATGTCGTTGGTGCGCCGCTCGGGCCGGGGAACGCCTTCGCGCTGGCGATACCTGTACCAGCTGCCGAGCCAGCCGATCGGCTCGCGCATCATCGCCACGACCATGAAATCCTCTGCGGCCGCCTTTTCCAGATAGGGCGCAAGAAACTGCCAGTACCGGCTGACCGACGTATGCTTCAGCTCGGGTGGGCGCTGGATCACCACGCTCGCGAGCGATTCGAGCGCCGCCTCGATCGCCGTCGAGCCGGTCTTCGGCGTCGCGAGATAAACCAGACGTTCTTTCCAGAAAACCAGCATTTCGATCGGGTTCCGTGCGGCTGAGAAGGGGACTTGCCGCCATTAACTAAAGATTTACCGAAAGAAGAAAAGGTCGGTTTTCAGAGAAATTGGTTGAAATGTTCTCTTTTTGATCTCATAGATGTGAGAACAAGAGGCGAACACAGGCAAAGATTGCTGCGCCCGGCAGGGTATGAAATAAGGATGCGAACAATGGCAGTGACGAACCTTCTCGACATGAACGACAAGCGCTCCGCAGACAAACAGAAGGCGCTCGACAGCGCGCTGGCGCAGATCGAGCGTCAGTTCGGCAAGGGCTCCATCATGAAGCTCGGCGCCGACAATCCGGTGATGGAGATCGAGGCGACTTCGACCGGCTCCCTTGGCCTTGATATTGCGCTCGGGATTGGCGGGCTGCCCAAGGGCCGGGTGGTCGAGATCTATGGGCCGGAAAGCTCGGGCAAGACGACGCTGACGCTGCATGTCGTGGCCGAGGAACAGAAAAAGGGCGGCGTCTGCGCCTTTGTCGACGCCGAACATGCGCTCGACCCGCAATACGCCAGGAAGCTGGGCGTGAACCTCGACGAATTGCTCATCTCGCAGCCCGACACCGGCGAGCAGGGATTGGAGATCGTCGATACGCTGGTGCGGTCGGGCGCGGTGAGCCTTGTGGTCGTCGACAGCGTCGCGGCGCTGACGCCGAAGTCCGAGCTTGAAGGCGACATGGGCGATTCGAGCGTCGGCGTCCATGCCCGTTTGATGAGCCAGGCGATGCGCAAGCTCACGTCCTCGATCAGCCGGTCGAACTGCATGGTGATCTTCATCAACCAGATCCGCATGAAGATCGGCGTGATGTTCGGCTCCCCCGAAACCACCACCGGCGGCAACGCGCTCAAGTTCTACGCCTCGGTTCGCCTCGACATCCGCCGGATCGGCGCGATCAAGGACCGTGAAGAGGTGGTGGGAAACACGACCCGCGTCAAGGTGGTGAAGAACAAGGTGGCGCCGCCCTTCAAACAGGTCGAGTTCGACATCATGTATGGCGAGGGTATCTCCAAGACGGGCGAGCTTGTCGACCTCGGCGTCAAGGCCGGCGTCGTGGAGAAATCGGGCGCCTGGTATTCCTACGGCGACGAGCGCATCGGACAGGGCCGCGAGAATGCCAAGCAGTTCCTGAAGGACAATCCGGATGTCGCCTACCAGATCGAGGACAAGATCCGTGCCGGTCACGGGCTGGATTTCGGAGCCTCGGATACGGACGACTCGGGCGACGAGGTGATGGAGGCCTGAGCCACGGCCTTGGTGCCCGGGTCTCCGGGTGGCATGATGACGGCGCGGTCCGGGAAGGTCCGTGCCGTTTTTCACGCTTTGGGGGATGCGGATCATCAACCACGACGGCCGTTGGCAGATCGTCGCAAAGGTCTTCGTGCATCTGGCCTGACGGCCCATGCTGCACCGCAGGAATATGGACATGGGGCCGGACACGGGCTAACACGCCAAGGCTGATCCCTTCCGCCCGACGAGGCCTGCCCGATGCCCAGCCTGAACGACATCCGTTCCACTTTCCTCGATTACTTCCGGCGCAACGACCACCGGGTCGTGGACAGCTCTCCGCTGGTGCCGCGCAACGATCCGACGCTGATGTTCACCAATTCGGGGATGGTGCAGTTCAAGAACCTCTTTACCGGGGTCGAGACGCGGGACTACGTGCGCGCCGCGACCAGCCAGAAATGCGTGCGGGCGGGCGGCAAGCACAACGATCTCGACAATGTCGGCTATACCGCACGGCACCACACCTTCTTTGAAATGCTCGGCAACTTCTCATTCGGCGACTACTTCAAGGAGCAGGCGATCCCCTATGCGTGGGAGCTTCTGACACGGGATTTCGGGCTGAACAGGGACCGGTTGCTGGTCACGGTCTACCACACCGACGACGAGGCGGCGGCGATCTGGAAGAAGGTCGCGGGCCTGCCGGACGACCGCATCATCCGCATCCCGACCGACGACAATTTCTGGCGCATGGGGCCGACCGGCCCCTGCGGCCCCTGCACCGAGATCTTCTACGATCACGGGCCGAGCATCTGGGGCGGCCCCCCGGGCTCGGCCGAAGAGGACGGCGACCGGTTCATCGAGATCTGGAACCTCGTCTTCATGCAGAACGAGCAATTCGAGGACGGCACGATGCGGCCCTTGGACATGCAGTCGATCGACACCGGCATGGGGCTGGAGCGGATCGGAGCGCTTCTTCAGGGCAAGCATGACAACTACGACACCGATCTCATGCGGAGCCTGATCGAGGCCTCGGCCCATGCCACCTCGACCGACCCGGACGGGCCGGGCAAGATCCATCACCGGGTCATTGCCGACCATCTGCGCTCCACCTCGTTCCTGATTGCCGACGGGGTCATGCCGTCCAACGAGGGGCGCGGCTATGTCCTGCGCCGGATCATGCGGCGGGCGATGCGGCATGCGCATCTTCTGGGCGCCGAGGAGCCACTGATGCACCGGCTGGTGCCGGCGCTGGTGCGCCAGATGGGCGGGGCATACCCGGAATTGCAACGCGCGCAGGCGCTGATCGAGGAGACACTGAAGCTGGAGGAGACGCGCTTCAAGCAGACGCTGGAGCGGGGCTTGAGACTTCTCGATGACGAACTGGCGAAGCTCGGCGAGGGCGAGCCGCTGCCCGGGGCGGCGGCGTTCAAGCTTTATGACACCTATGGCTTCCCGCTGGACCTGACGCAGGACGCGCTGCGCGAAAAGGGCAGGGCGGTGGACATCCGCGGCTTCGATCACGCGATGGCGGAACAGAAGGCCAAGGCGCGCGCCGCCTGGGCCGGGTCGGGTGAGACCAGTGATGCCGCGATCTGGTTCGACCTGGCAGAGAAGCACGGGGCAAGCGAGTTTCTCGGCTATGACACCGAAACCGCCGAGGGGCAGATCCTGGCGCTGGTCGCCGATGGCAAGCAAACCGGATCTGCGGCGACCGGCACGAAGGTGCAGATCGTCGTCAACCAGACGCCGTTCTACGCCGAGGCGGGCGGGCAGGTCGGGGATACCGGCCTCATCCGCACCGATACCGGCATGGCGCGGGTCATCGACACGAAGAAGTCGGCAGGTGTCTTCATCCATATCGCCGAAGTGACCGAGGGCGAGATCGCGCGGGGTCAGCCGGCGAAGCTCGAGGTCGCGCATTCGCGGCGGAAGGCAATTCGCGCGAACCACTCTGCGACCCATCTGCTGCATGAGGCGCTGAGACGCGCGCTTGGCGATCATGTCGCACAGCGCGGCTCGCTCAATGCCGAGGATCGGCTGCGCTTCGACTTCAGCCACTCCAAGGCGCTGACGGCAGAGGAACTGGCGGGGGTCGAGGCCGAGGTGAACGACTATGTCCGCCAGAACGCGCCGGTCGAGACGCGGATCATGACGCCGGACGATGCCCGCGCGATCGGCGCGCAGGCGCTTTTCGGTGAGAAATACGGCGATGAGGTCAGGGTCGTGTCGATGGGCCTCCTGCCCGGGTCCGGAAAGGGCGGCAACGGGGCTACCTATTCGCTCGAGCTTTGCGGCGGCACCCATGTCGGCCGCACCGGCGATATCGGCGCCTTCGTGGCGCTTGGCGACAGCGCGTCGTCCTCCGGCGTTCGTCGCATCGAGGCGCTGACGGGGCAGGCCGCCTTGGACTATCTCAACGCCCAGGCGGCGCGGCTTGGCGAAGTCGCGGCGGCGCTCAAGGCGCAGCCTTCGGACGTTCCCGCGCGGGTCAAGGCGCTGATGGACGAAAGGAAGGCGCTTGCCAACGAGGTCGCGCAGCTACGGCGGGAACTGGCGATGGGCGGCGGCGGCGCGGGAACCGACGCGAAGGAGATCGGCGGTGTCAAATTCCTGTCGCAGATCGTCGCGGGCGTGTCGGGCAAGGATCTGCCGGCGCTGGTTGATGAACTGAAGGCGCGCATTGGTTCCGGCGCGGTGCTCGTCGTGGCGGATACCGGCGGCAAGGCGGCGGTCGCGGCCGGGGTGACGGGCGATCTGACCGGAAAGCTCTCGGCCGTCGACATCGTGAAGGCCGCGGCCGAGGCGCTTGGCGGCAAGGGCGGCGGCGGGCGGCCCGACATGGCGCAGGCCGGGGGGGCGGACGCCTCGAAGGCGGATGACGCGGTGAAAGCCGCCGAGGCGGTGATTGGAGGCGGACAATGAGTGACGTGAAAACAGCCCTGTGGATCGCCCATGTCGAGGTGCTCGACGCCGAGGCCTACGGCAAGTATGCCGCCCTCGCCGGCCCGGCCATCGCCAAGCATGGCGGCGTCTTTCTGGCACGGGGCGGACGCTATGTGCAGCTTGAAGGCAAGGACCGCCCGCGCAATGTCGTGGCGCGTTTTCCGTCGCTCGACGCGGCGGTCGAATGCTATCGAAGCGATGACTATCAGGCGGCACTTGCCCACGCGAAGGGCGCGTCGGACCGTGATCTGATGGTGCTCGAAGAGGGCTGACCCCGCCCCTCGGGTTACGCCTGTCTCGTCGCAGAATGTCGTTTTCGCATGCCAGATGCCGCTATGCGCGATGGACGCTTCGGCATTCGCGATAAAAGACGCCTAGACCCAGCAATCAGGAGGCTCAGGGCGCGCATGACAGAGGCAGCAGCGGAAGGGCGTCGGGCACGGGGCGGCGGAGGTGCCGCGCGGCGGGCCGAGCGCACGGCGGTCAGGATCGAATGCGCCAGGTTCATCGAGCGCAACATCCCCAATCTCGAAATCCTCAACGATGAGGCGCTGGAGATCATCGAGGCGAATGCCGAGACGGTCCTGGAAGAGGTCGGCGTAAACTTCGTCGAGAATCCCGAGGCGCTGAAACGCTGGAAAGATGCGGGGGCTGACGTTCAGGGCGAGCGTGTGCGTATTCCGAAGGGCCTGGCCCGCCAGCTTTGCAAGACTGCGCCCTCATCCTATGTCCAGCACGCCCGCAATCCCGATCGCAACGTGACCGTCGGCGGCAACGGGCTGGTCCTCGCGCCCGTCTACGGCCCCCCCTTCGTCCGCGACGCCGATGGCGGGCGGCGCTATGCGACGCTGGAGGATTTCCACAAGTTCGTGAAGCTCGGCTACATGTCGAAATGGCTTCACCATTCCGGCGGCACGGTGTGCGAGCCGACCGATGTGCCGGTGAACAAGCGTCATCTCGACATGCTGCTGGCCCACATGACGCTCTCCGACAAGCCCTACATGGGTTCGGTGACGGAACCGGTGCGGGCCGAGGATTCGGTCGAGATGTCGAAGATTCTGTTCGGCGACGAGTTCGTCGACCGGAACACGGTGATGACCTCGCTCATCAACATCAACTCGCCGATGACCTTCGACGGGATCATGATGGGTGCGCTGGAAGTCTACGCGAAGGCCAATCAGGCCGCCATCATCTCGCCCTTCATCGTCGGTGGCGCGATGGCGCCGGTGACGGTCGCGGGCACGCTGACGCAGGTTCTGGCCGAAGTGCTGGCTGGCGTCGCCTACAGCCAGCTTGTCCGCACGGGTGCCCCGGTGATCATGGGGGCCTTCGTGACCTCGATCGACATGAACTCGGGCGCGCCGACCTTCGGCACGCCGGAAGCGGCGCATATCACCTATGGCGCGGGACAACTGGCGCGACGGATGGGGCTTCCCTACCGCTCTGCCGGGTCTTTCTGCGGCTCGAAGCTGCCGGACGCGCAGGCCGCCTACGAGACGTCGAACAGCCTCAACATGGGGCTGCTTTCCGGGGTAAACTTCATGCTCCATGCCTGCGGCTGGCTGGAAGGCGGCCTGGTGTCGTCCTTCGAGAAATTCGTCATGGATGCCGACCAACTGGGCATCCTGCATCATCTCGCCAGGGGCGTCGACATGAGCGAGACCGGGCAAGCGATGGACGCGATCCGCGAAGTGGGTCCGGGCGGGCATTACCTCGGCTGCGCCCATACCCAGGCGAACTTCAAGAGCGCCTTCTGGCGCACCGAGCTTCTTGACTACAAACCCTTCGAGACCTGGGACGAGGAAGGTGCCCGCGACACCGTCGCATTGGCCCGCGAGCGGGTGGCGAAGCAACTGAACGACTATCAGAAGCCCAGCATCGACCCGGGAATCGAAGAGGCGCTTCTGGACTATGTCGCCAGGAAGAAAACCTCGATGCCCGACGCCTTCATGTAGCCTGCCCGGCCGCGACGAACGGCGCGGCCGGAACCGGGTCACATGACAGCCGTCATGCCCCCTCGGGGCGTGGCAACAGCCGTGCCTCGGCCATCATTGCGATCAGCAACTCCAGATGCCGGACGAAGCTGTAGCTGGCGCGCCCGGCCCGTCGGTCTTCCTCCACGCGCGCTTCCTCATCCAGCAGCATGTGCAGCGCGTCCGCCGTTCCCGGCGCGCTTGGCAGGCGCATGAGCCGTTTCAGATCCCGGTTGCGATTGTAACGCTCCAGTCCAGCGCGCGCGGCGCGCACCAGAAGACGGGGGCGGCGAAGTTCGTTCATCAACGGCAGCAGTTCCGACATGGTATCTCCAGACATTTCAATCGGAAGATGAAACACAAATCGGCTGTGTTGCGGATTGTCGCAATTCGGCGTCCGTGCGATTCAGGCAAGTTTATCAATTCTCAAGAAATATCGGGAACGGACCGAGCGTTAACCAACGAGTAATCAAGACAACCCACGGTTGCTTCGCCGCGGTTAACACCGCGTAAAGTCAGCATCTGAGACTGGGGGAAAACATGACTGCCACGGCGCAGCGCATCGCCGAACTGCCGACCTGGCTGCCCGAGAGCGCAAGGGTCTATCTGCGGCATGTCGAGAAGGGGCATTCACTGAGAGAGATAGCGCGGGACGAGGGCTGCCATCCGTCGACCGTGCTGCGCCGGGTTCGCGCCTGCGAAAACCGGCGCGACGACCCATTGGTCGACGAGGCGCTGAACCGGCTCGGACGACTGCCAAACAATCAAACCCTGCCGCCGAACCGGATGGCGACGGGCGAAACATCTGGAACCAAAGAAGGGGGCTGCCCAATGACTGCACCAATCCGTCAACCTCAGGCTCGGATCGCCGATGATGCGACAATCGACCGTGAAGCCCGGCGGATACTCAGACGCCTGTGTGAAATCGGCTCGGTTCTGGCTGTGGCGCCTGACCTGGACAAGGCCGTCGTGCTGAAGGGCCCCGTTCGGACCGCCGTGATCGAACGGTCGGTGGCCCAGGCGCTCGCGCTGAAAGACTGGATCGCGGTCCAGAAACGCGGCCGGGTGACGACCTATGCGATCACCGCTGCGGGCCGGGCAGCGCTCAAGCGTCTGCTGGCCGACGAGCAGCTCGCCCTCGCGCCGGGGCTGGCCGAGGCGCAGTCGCCCTTCGCCGAACAGCACCGGATCTGGGGCGAGCGGAGCGTGATGGAACCCGGGGGGGACGCACCGCGGAAGCTGCGCTTCAACCTGGCCGAAAGCCCGCTCGCGGTCCTTGCTCGGCGCAAGGAGAAGGATGGCCGGCCGTTCCTCTCGCCTGCCCACGTGACCGCCGGTGAGCGGCTGAGGGAGGATTTCGAGCTGGCGCAGCTTGGCCCGCGCGTCGCGCAGAACTGGGATCGTTTCCTTACAGCGGGAGAGCGGGGCGGCTTCGAGTCGGGCCCTGGTGCTGGCGGCGGATCGGCAAAGGCCCGTGACAGGGTGGCCGCGGCGCTGAGGGATCTCGGCCCCGGACTTGGCGACATGGTGCTGCGCTGCTGCTGTTTTCTGGAGGGGCTCGAAGCAGCCGAAAAGCGGCTGGGCTGGTCGGCGCGTTCCGGCAAGATCGTGCTTCGCATCGCGCTTGAGCGGCTGAAGCGGCACTATGATGAGACCTATGGGCAGGGCTCGCCGTTGATCGGTTGATGGAAAAGGGGCGCCAGACTTTCCTGGCGCCCCTTCTTCTTTGATCGTCGTAACGGACTATTCCGCGGCCTGTTTCGCCCCTGCAAGGGCAGCACGCGCCGCCCGGATGCCGTCGCCGTAAGCCTTCGAGACCTTGGTGAACTCTCCGATGGCCCGGTCGGCTATAGCCTCGGGAACACCCTGCATGGCCTCGGCGATATTCTGGTAAAGGCGCTTGCGCTCCTCGTCGTTCATCACCTTGTCGTGCAGCGCGCGAGGCTGACCATAGTCGTCATTGCCATCGCGGTGGTTGTAGCGGGCGGCATCGCCGGAGATGCGCAGCGATGGTTCCACCACGCTGGGTTCTTCCTTCGGCCCATCAAAGCTGTTCGGCTCATAATAGGCGTCATGCGAACCGTGCTTGTGGCCGAAGAAGTTCATCTGTCCGTCCTTGTGGTAGTGATGGACCGGGCATTTCGGTGCGTTCACGGGCAGCGCCTCGTAATGCGTGCCAAGGCGGTGGCGGTGCGCGTCGGCGTAGGAGAAGACGCGCGCCTGGAGCATCTTGTCGGGGCTGTAGCCGATACCCGGCACCTTGTTCGACGGGCTGAACGCGGCCTGCTCGATCTCGGCGAAGTAGTTTTCGGCGTTCCGGTTCAGTTCCATGTAGCCGACTTCAATCGGCGGGTACTCGGCATGCGGCCAGATCTTGGTGAGGTCGAAAGGATTGTATGAGGTCTTCTCCGCATCCGTCTCGGGCATGATCTGCACCTGAAGCGTCCAGCGCGGGAACTGGCCATTCTCGATCTTGCCGAACAAGGCTTCCTGATAGCCCTCGCGGGTTTTCCCGACGATCTCGGCCGCCTCGGCATTGGTATAGAACGCGTGCCCCTGCTGGGTCTTCCAATGAAACTTGACCCAGAAACGCTCGCCGTTGTCGTTCCAGAACGAATAGGTGTGGCTGCCGTAGCCGTTCATGTGGGTCGGGTCTTTCGGCAGGCCGCGGTCAGACATGAGAATCGTGACCTGATGAAGTGATTCCGGGCTCAACCCCCAGAAATCCCACATCGCGGTGCCGGAGCGCAGATTGGTGCGCGGGTGGCGCTTCTGTGTATGGATGAAGTCGGGAAATTTCAGCGGATCGCGGACGAAGAAGACCGGCGTGTTGTTGCCCACGAGATCCCAGTTGCCTTCCTCGGTGTAGAACTTGAGCGCAAAGCCCCGCACGTCACGCTCATGGTCCGCAGCACCCATCTCACCCGCGACGGTGGAGAAGCGGGCCAGCATCGGCGTCTTGGTGCCCGGCTTGAACACCTTGGCGCAGGTATATTTCGTGATGTCACCCGTGATGACGAGATCGCCGAATGCGCCCCAGCCCTTGGCGTGGACAACCCGCTCCGGAATACGCTCGCGGTTCTGGTGCGCGAGCTTTTCGAGAAGCTGGTAATCTTCCAGAAGGACCGGTCCGCGCGCGCCCGCGGTCAAGGAATTCTGGTTGTCCGCAATCGGCGCGCCGGCGGTCGTGGTCAGTTTCTTGCTCATCGGAGGCCCCCAGGTTGAATGAATCATATTGGAACCATTCTAAACTATTTCGACGAGCTTTGGCGACCGGGTTTAACGCCGCAGGCGGTAAAGAGCCAGCGGGTGAGAGATGCGCCTGACCGCCAGCGACCGACAATCCTCGACCCGTTGACCGGATTCTGTCTGCCGGCCATGCAATCTTGCCGCCGCCACTGGCAAACCCGCGATTTTGACGTATGTTGCGGGCAACCGCTCAGGAGCCGTCATGCGAGACCTCAGGATTCCCGATCAGCGCCATCCGGAAAAGGCGCATCGCCCCGATCAGGCGCAACCGAAGAAACCCGACTGGATCAGGGTTAAGGCGCCGACTTCGGCCGGGTACAAGCAGACCCGCGACATCCTGCGCACCAACAAGCTCGTCACCGTCTGTGAAGAGGCTGGCTGCCCCAATGTCGGCGAATGCTGGAGCGCGGGCCACGCCACCATGATGATCATGGGCGAGATCTGCACCCGGGGCTGTTCGTTCTGCAACATCGCGACCGGCCGTCCCGATGCGCTTGACGCCTTTGAGCCGGGCAGGGTGGCCCATGCGGTCGAAACGCTCGGCCTGAAGCATGTCGTCATCACCAGCGTCGATCGTGACGACCTTGACGACGGCGGGGCGGAGCACTTCGCCCAGACGATCCGCGCCATCCGCCATCGCGCGCCCCGGACGACAATCGAGATCCTGACGCCGGACTTTCTGAAATGCGCGCCGTCAACGCTGGAAAAGGTGGTCGAAGCGCGCCCCGATGTCTTCAACCACAACCTTGAGACGGTGCCGGGGCTTTACCCCTCGGTCCGTCCCGGCGCGCGTTACTTCCATTCGCTGCGGCTCCTCCAGCGGGTGAAGGAGCTCGATCCGGCGATGTTCACCAAATCCGGCATCATGGTCGGCCTTGGCGAGGATGCGCAGGGCGTCCGTCAGGTGATGGACGACATGCGCGCGGCGGATGTGGATTTCCTGACGATCGGGCAATACCTGCAGCCGACGCCGAAACACCACCGCGTCGACCGTTTCGTGACGCCGGAGGAATTCAGGGGCTATGAGACCGCGGCTTACGGCAAGGGTTTCCAGATGGTCTCGGCAACCCCGCTCACCCGGTCGAGCTATCACGCCGGCGACGACTTCGCCCGTCTGAGAGCGGCGCGCATGGAAAAGTTGGGGCGGGGGTAGGGCCGCGGCTCACTCCACCGGCGGCACCTTCTTGAGATAAGCCGCGATCGCCCGCCGGTCGCTATCGGGCAGCTTTACCATGTTCTCGACCACCAGCGCCATGTGCCCGCCCGCGCTGTCATAGTCAGGCGTGAATCCCGAGGTCAGGTATTCGACGATGTCCGCTTCGGACCAGTCGAGCTTTGCGGGCGTTATGTTGGGGAAGTTGCCCTTGCCGGCCGGCACCGGGCCACCGGCCAGCCATCGCGACCGGTCCATTGCGCCAAGGCTGTTGCGTGGCGTATGGCACTCGCCGCAGTGACCCAGCGCCTCGGCCAGATAGCGCCCGCGCTGTTCGGTCTCGGACAGATCGCCGGTGACGACCCAGCCGTCATCCATGAACAGGAACTTCCAGCCGCCAAGGCTCAGCCGGATGTTGAACGGAAAGCCGACCTCATGCGCGGCACTCGGGCTCGGGTCGGCGGGCAGGGTCGCGAGATAGGCGCGCAGGTCGACGATGTCCTGCAATGTCGCCTTCGCGTAGCTCGCATATGGAAAGACCGGGAAGTAATGCGCGCCTTTCGGAGAGACGCCCCGGACCATCGCATTGGCAAGGTCCGTATCGGACCAGGCGCCGATGCCCGCATCCGGGTCATTGGAGATGTTGGGCGCGATGAAGGTGCCGAAGGGCGAGGGGAAATGTTGCCCGCCCTTGAGCACCAGCTTGTCGGAGCCTTCAGCCTTTTCGTCGGCATGGCAAGAGGCGCAGCCGCCGGCCCAGAACACCTGTTCGCCACGCACCGCGTCGCCGGCAAGGCCGGAGAGCGCATCTGCGGGGAGCGGACGGGGGCGGACGACCATATAGGCCGCCGCGAGCCCCGCTACGGCGATCAGGAGAAGATAGAGAAGAACCCGGCGCATCGTTGATCATCCCGAAGGGCGGGACTGGCCCGCCCCTGACGATTCACATCATGCACTCAGTTCGTCGGAATGCGCGAGACCTTATGACAGCCGCCGCAGCTCTCGCCGAGCGGCCCCATCGCCTCCTTCACTGCGTCCAGGCCGTTGCCTGCCGCCGCCTGCATCGCCATCGCGGCGGTGACGAAGGCTTCTTCCTTCTCGCCCACGCCGGCTTCCGCCGTCCATCCCTTCGCATCCGCCGTCGACATCGGATTGGCGGAATTGTCCGACCCTTCGGGCCACAGCATCGAGACATCGAGCTTGGCAGAGGCCGCGATGTTGTCGGCCGCCTTCTGCGCGGCGGCGGCGTCATATTCCGCCTCGCCCTTCGCCATCGCCCCGAGCACGCCGAGATTGAGCGCGCGGTAGTTCATGATGCCCTGGCGCGCCTTGATCTCCATCTTGAACGGCCCGTCTTCCTGCGCGATGGCGATGCCGGTCAGGGCGAAGGTCGCGGCGGCTATTCCGGCAATGATGGTCTTCATCGGTGAACTCCCTCGTGTTGGATGCAGTCAGCCTATCTGTGACAAATTTCATTACCATATGGAATCTTCGCAGGGTTAATGTGAAAATACGCACGAGATTGGGGAGGATCGCTTCAAAACGCGGCCACCCGGCGCTTTCCGCGCGGCATGGGCCGTTTCTTTTCACGCAAACGTGACCGGAGAACAGGATGCGCGACGACTGGGACGACCTTCGATTTGTGCTCGCCGTGGCCGACGAGGGCTCGGTCAGCGGCGCGGCGAGGCGGCTGGGCGTGAACCACGCCACCGTCTTGCGCCGGGTCGCCGCCTATGAGGCCGCCACCGGTGTCGCGATCTTCGACAAGACCGCGCGGGGCTATGCCGTACCCGATGCCCGCAAGCGCATCATCGACGCGGCGCGCGAGGTCGAGCGGGCCGTGCAGTCTGTCGGTCGCCTCATTCAGGGGGCGAGGGCGCCGCTCACCGGCGAGATCCGGATCACCTCCACCGACTCGCTCTGTTGCCATGTCCTGCCGGCGGCCCTGGCCGGCCTGCGGCGTGACGCGCCTGAACTGAAGATCGAACTTCTTTGCACCAACGCCCATCTCGACCTCGGCCGGATTCACGCCGACATCGCTGTTCGGCCCGCCTTGCGGCTGCCCGCGGATCTGACCGGAGAGAAGGCGGTGGATCTCGGCTTCGGCCTGTTTCGCGCCAAGGGCTATGCCGGGGAGGACTGGATCGGCCTTGCCGGACCGCTGGCGCACACGGTGGCAAGCACCTGGTTCGACGCCAATGTCGCGCCGCAGCGTGTCGTGGCGACCGCCGACAGCTTCCTCGTGATCCGCGAATTCGCAGCAGCGAGGCAGGGGCTCGCGATCCTTCCCGAGTTTCTGGGGGTTGAGGACGGACGGCTTGAAGCGGTGCCGGACGTGCTGCCCGCCTTGTCCGCGCCCGTCTGGGTGGCGAGCCATTCCGACCTTGCCGATGTTCCGCGATTTGCCGAGGCGCGCCGCGCGCTTGTGAAGGCACTGTCGGAAATGCGGCCCCGTCTCGCCGCCGCGGGTCAGGGCAGGGCGTGAGCCTTGGGCATCTGCCGCCCCGGCGACAGACCGAAGCCATCGGGCAGGACTCCGAACCATTCCAGACCGAAGACCGCCAAGCAGGCCGCCACCACCGAAAAGACAAGCACGACGCGCCGCAGCGACGGCGGATTCCGCGCCAATCTCGCCATTCGCAGCAGATGACGCGGATTCATGGCTTTTCGACCGCCTCGCCGGTGAAACGCACCTTGCCAATATGCGGCAGATTGCGGTTGCGCTGCGCAAAGTCGATGCCGTAGCCCACCACGAACTCATCGGGAATCTCGAACCCCGTCCAGGTCGCCTTGATCTGCACCTCGCGGCGCGATGGCTTGTCGAGAAGCGCGCAGACCTCCAGCCGCTTCGGCCCCCGGCTTTTCAACAGGTTGACGACATGATGCAGGGTAAAGCCGGTATCTACGATATCCTCGACGACCAGAACGTCGCGACCGGAAATCTCGCCGCGAAGGTCTTTCAGGATGCGGACTTCGCGAGAGGACTCCATCGCGTCGCCGTAGGACGAAGCTTCAAGGAAATCGACCTCGACCGGCAGGTCGATCTCGCGCACGAGATCGGCGATGAAGACGAACGAGCCGCGCAGAAGGCCAACGACGACAAGCTTGTCCGTGCCCTGAAAAGCCTTCGTGATTTCCTTCGCCAGGGCTTCCACGCGGGCGGCGATGGACTTGGCCGAGATCATTTCGTCGATCTCGTATGGTCGCTGCGGCATGGGGCCCCCTTGCTTTTGTCAGTCCATTTAGCGACACCCACCGCCAAAGTCACGCGAGGGAACCATGCCGCGCCACTCCGAAACGCGCCGGATGCCATACAGCGCCGATCAGATGTATGACCTGGTCGCCGATGTCGCGCGCTATCCCGAATTCCTGCCCTGGACCGCAGCGGCGCGCATCCGCTCTCGGACCGCCAAGGCCGACGGGTCGGAGGTCATGGAGGCCGATCTGGTCATATCGTTCAAGGTGTTTCGCGAACGCTTCGGCAGCAGGGTCGTGCTCTGGCCTTCGGAAAAGCGGATCGACACCGAGTATCTCGACGGGCCTTTCCGCTACATGCGGTCGTGCTGGTCGTTCCGCGACCATGCCGAGGGTGGTTGCGAAGTGTCGTTCTTCGTCGATTTCGAGTTCAGGAACACGATCCTTCAAAAGCTGATCGGAGTCGTCTTCGACGAGGCGATGCATCGGGTCGTGCGGGCGTTCGAGGCGCGGGCGGCCGCGCTGTACGGGCAGGACTGAGCGTCAGCCCCTGATCGTGCCGAGCAGCAGCGACAGTGCGTGATCCACCGTCGCGCGGCGCACCGCGGCCCGCCCGACCGCGCCGAACTCGACGGTCTCGGTGAAGGTCGGGGCAACCTTGCGCGCCAGACCGAAACAGACGCGACCCTCGGGTTTCGACTCCGACCCGCCGGGTCCGGCGATGCCGGTGACGGCGACCGCGTGGCTGGCATTCGAGCGGGCCAGCGCCCCTTCCGCCATTTCCCGCGCGACGTCCTCGCTGACCGCGCCGTGGACCGCGAGCGTGGCGGGCGTCACGCCCAGCATCGCCTCTTTCGCTGCATTGGAGTAGGTGACGAAGCCCCGGTCGAACATGTCGGACGAACCGGGGACATCCGTGATCGCGGCGGCGATCATGCCGCCGGTGCAGCTTTCCGCCGTGGCGATCGTCGCGCCGGCCCTGCGCGCGGCCTCAAGAAGCTTTTCCGCCAGGATCATAGGCGCATGATTCCATGGGCGACGGCCGCGGCAATCAGGGTGGCCACTCCGGCGAAGAGACCGGCCCAGAGATCATCCTCCATCGTTCCCGACGCATCCCCGCGCCGGTCGGCGCGGCCGATCGGGCCGGGCTTCCAGATGTCGAAGAGGCGGAAGAAAAGGAAGGCCGCAACCCAGCCCGGCCAGGCGGCCAGCCACCAGTCCTCAAGTCCCCGGTGCCAGAAGGCGGCCGCCGGAAACATGAGCGCGATCCATTGGCCCGCGACCTCGTCGATGACGATCTCGGAGGGATCCTTGTCATCGCTTCCGGCAACCGTCGCAGCGATCGCCCAGAAGCCAAGCGGGATCACGATGGCGGTGGCCGCGAAAAGCGCGGGAAAGCCGAAGATCCTGTCGATCAGAAGCCCGAGCGCGACCGCAACCGCCGAGCCCCAGGTGCCGGGGGCGGGTCGCAGAAGGCCGGTGCCGAACCAGGTGGCGAGAAGGCGGGGAAAGGTCATGGCTTCACCAGCGTGACGCTCGCCATCGCGGCGATACCCTCTTCCCGGCCCGTGAAGCCCAGCCCTTCGGACGTCGTCGCCTTGACGCTGATCCGATCGGGTGGGACATCGACGATTCGCGCAATTTCCTGCGCCATTTCAATGGCATGCGGCCCGATCTTCGGCCTCTCGCAGATCAGCGTGAGATCGGCGTTGGAGAGCGCGTAACCCCTGGAGCGCGCCAGTTCAGCCGCATGAGACAAGAAGACCTCGCTGGCGGCGCCCTTCCACTGAGGATCGGAGGGCGGGAAATGGCGGCCGATGTCGCCTTCGGCCAGCGCGCCATAGATCGCGTCGGTCAGCGCATGCATGCCGACATCCGCGTCCGAGTGGCCGAGCAGCGCCTTGCCGTGCGGCACCCGCACCCCGCAGAGCATGACATGATCGCCGGGCGCGAAGGCGTGAACGTCAAAGCCGGTGCCAGTGCGGACATCCATGTTTTCTCCCAACATGCGCGCGGCGCGGGCAAGGTCGCCGGGCCAGGTGATCTTGATGTTCTCCTCCTCGCCCTCGACGATGGTCACGTCAAGCCCTGCGGCGCGGGCGATCTCGACATCGTCGGCGGCATCGCCCGAATGGGCGCGGTGGGCGTCGAGGATCGCGGGAAATCGGAAGCCCTGCGGGGTCTGCGCGCGAAAGAGGCCGTCGCGCGGTTGAGCATCCGTGACCCGGCCATCCCTGCCGCGCCAGAGCGCGTCGCTGACGGCAAGGGCAGGTGCGGCGGCGGGTGCGTCCTTGAGCGCGTCAAGCACCCGCCCGATCAGCGCGGCGGACGCGAACGGGCGAGCGCCGTCATGGATCAACACCTCGGAAATCGTTTTTGGATCAATGATCTCCAGCGCATTTCTGACAGACTGCCTTCGCGTTTCGCCGCCCGCGACAAGCGTCACACGGCCGCCGAACTCCGCCATGCCGCGCGCCATGTCGTCCGGATGCAGCACGACGACGATGCGGCCGATCCCGCCGAACGCCGCCACGCTGCGATGTAGGACGGTCCGACCGGCGAGCACGCGCCATTGCTTCGGCTCCTCGCCGCCCGCCCGTGCGCCGCGCCCCGCCGCCACGATAATGACCGCCGTTCTGGTCTGATCCGTCAAGAACGCCTCCGCTTTGTTCTCGTCTAATCCGCCCGCCCGGCGACGGCAATGGCGTGATGGCCGGCACATCTTCGCTGGCATGCACGATTTCCGGACAAAGCCGGTTCAGCTATGGCCTCCGGTCGGTTTTGTTTGCGTCGTCGGGCAGGGGCGATTAACAGAGTGGCGATTGCACAAGGATTGGGCAGTTGATCCGCCTCAACGACCTCAACCTCGACCCGCCCGTCTTCCTCGCCCCGCTCGCGGGGATCACCGACCTGCCGTTCCGCCGGCTCGTCGCGTCGTTCGGGGCCGGGCTGGTGGTCTCGGAAATGGTGGCATCGGGCGAGCTTCTGACCGCGAAGCCTTCCGTCCGGGCCAAGGCGCGCACCGATCTGGGGCTCGCGGACGGCACGGTGACCTCGGTCCAGCTTGCCGGGCGCGAAGCCGGGGCGATGGCCGAAGCGGCGCGGATCGTCGCCGACATGGGCGCACGGGTCATCGACATCAACATGGGCTGTCCTGCGAAGAAGGTGACCGGCGGCCTGTCCGGCTCGGCCCTGATGCGCGACCTCGACCATGCGCTCGGCCTGATCGACGCGGTGGTCGGCGCGGTCGACCTGCCGGTCACGCTCAAATGCCGTCTCGGCTGGGACGGCGACTGTATGAACGCGCCGCAACTCGCGAAACGGGCGGAAGCGGCGGGGGTGCGCATGGTCACCGTGCATGGCCGCACCCGCCAGCAATTCTACAAGGGTAGCGCCGATTGGCACACGATCCGCCGTGTGAAAGAGGCGGTGACGATCCCGGTCATCGCCAATGGCGACATCACCGACATCACATCCGCCGCGGGGGCATTGAAGGCCTCGTCCGCAGATGGCGTCATGGTCGGGCGCGGGGCGCAGGGCGCGCCCTGGCGGTTGGCCGAGATCGCCGCAGCGCTTTACGGCTGCGCGCGGCCGAGAATCCCCCTTGGCAATGGGCGTTCCGCCATGATTACAGAACATTACGATGCAATTTTGAGATTCTACGGCCGCACGTCCGGCATCCGCATCGCGCGCAAGCACCTTGGCTGGTATGCGGATGAGGCGGGAACCTGCCCGACGCTCAGGGCGCGGCTGATGACCGAAACCGATCCGCGCGAGGTCATGCGCCTGATCGGGGAGGGTTTTGCCGAAACCGCCACCCGGCGTGCGGCATGACGTTGCCCGAAGCCGCAACGCTCTGGGCGTCGCTGCCGGTGCCCGCGATCCTGTTTGACGAGTCGGACCGCACGGTCGAGGTGAACCCCGCGGCGGAATCCTTTCTGAACGTCTCGGCGCGCGCGCTCAAGGGGCAGCCGCTTTTCGACAGGCTCGCCATCGACGCGCCGCTGGAAGAGGTCTTCGCCCGCGTCCGGCGCAGCCATTCTTCGGTGTTCATCAATGACGTGGACGTCGGCACCGGAGACCGCGCGCCGGTGATCTGCAACCTGCAGGCCGCGCCGCTCGGCGAGGGGGCCGGTCAGGTGCTTCTCCTGATCTCGCCGCGCGAGTTTGCCGAAAAGATCGGGCGGGGGATGAAGTCGGCGGCGCGCTCGGCAGTCGGCATGGCCGAGATGCTGGCGCACGAGATCAAGAATCCGCTCGCCGGAATCTCTGGCGCGGCTCAGCTTCTTGCGATGAACCTCGCAGCGGAAGATATTGAACTTGCCGATCTTATCGTGAGCGAAACCCGGCGTATCGTGAAACTTCTCGAGCAGGTTGAGCAATTCGGAAACCTGCGCCCGCCCGATGCCGGCGCGACCAACATCCACGACGTCCTGGACCGGGCGCGGCGTTCCGCCCTGCTGGGCTTTGCCGCGACCATGAACATCGTGGAGGATTATGACCCGTCGCTGCCGCCGACCTGGGGCGATGCCGATCAACTGGTCCAGGTCCTGCTCAACCTTCTCAGGAATGCCGCGGAAGCGGCGGGCAACCGCGCTGGCACGATCCGGCTTCGCACGTACTACGACCATGCGCTGCGCCTTCGGCGCGCCGATGGAGGCGGCCAGCCGCTGCCGCTTCAGATCGAGGTCATCGACGACGGGCCGGGCATTCCGCCGGACATCGCCGGTGATGTCTTCGACCCTTTCGTCTCGGGTCGCGAGAACGGGACCGGCCTTGGCCTCGCGCTGGTGTCGAAGATCATCTCGGATCACGGCGGCTGGATCAGTCTTGAAACGGCGCCGGGCCGGACCTGCTTCCGCCTGTCGCTCCCGGTCGCGCCGAAGCCAGAGGAGAGAGCCTGATGGATGGCACAGTTCTTGTCGCCGATGACGACCGCACGATCCGAACCGTCCTGACCCAGGCGCTGACGCGGGCCGGTTGCAAGGTTCACGCCACCTCATCGCTTGTGACGCTCATGCGCTGGGTCGAGGAAGGCAAGGGCGATCTGGTCATCTCCGATGTCATCATGCCGGACGGCAACGGGCTCGAGGCGCTGCCGGGCATCGCGCGCGAACGGCCGGGGCTGCCGGTCATCGTGATCTCGGCGCAGAACACGATCATGACCGCAATCCAGGCGGCCGAAGCCGAGGCGTTCGACTATCTGCCGAAACCGTTCGATCTTCCCGATCTGATGAAACGCGCCGCCCGCGCGCTTGGCCAGAAACGCCGCGCCGCGTCGCCCCAGACCGGCGCGCGCGCGCCGGCCGACGACCTGCCGCTCGTCGGGCGCAGCCCGGCGATGCAGGAGCTCTACCGGCTCGTGGCGCGGGTGATGAATGCCGACCTGCCGGTTCTCATCATCGGAGAGTCGGGCAGCGGCAAGTCGCTTGTCGCGCGCGCGATTCACGACTTCTCCGACAGGCGCACCTTGCCGTTCGTCGCGGCCCAGCCGGAGGATCTTCGCGGAGCCGACGGCCCGTCCGCACTGATGGCGCGCGCCAAGGGCGGAACGATCGTCTTCGACGAAATCGGCGATTTCGACGCCGAGGCGCAGGGCCGCCTCGTGCGCCTGCTCGATGCGCTGCCCGACAATGCGCCGCGCATCCTTGCAACCAGCCAGGAGGAGTTGACCGCGCGGCTCGACAGCGGCGGGTTTCGCAAGGATCTCTACTACCGGCTCAACGGCGTGACGCTCGCGGTTCCCGCCTTGCGCGAGCGGGTCGAGGATATCCCGCTTTTGGCCGAACACCTCCTGGCGCGGGCCGAGCGGGAAGGCGCTTCGCCGCGACGGCTTACCCAAGAGGCGACGGCGCTGATTCGCGGATATCCCTGGCCCGGCAACGTCCGGCAGCTCGAAAACGCCTTGCGTCGCCTGTCCGTGACCGCCACCGAGCCCGAGATCGGTGCCGCGGAAGTCGCGGCGCAGTTGACGGATGCACCCGCTGCGCGGCCATCCGCCAGCGTCGTCCATGAGGGCGAACAGCTCGCCGCTTCGATCGGCCGGCACCTCAGGCGTTACTTCGACCTTCACGGCGAAGCCCTTCCACCTCCGGGCCTTTACGGACGCATCCTGACGGAGATGGAGCAGCCGCTGATCGAGATTGCGCTGGAAGCGACCGGCGGCAACCAGGCGAAATGCGCCGACCTTCTCGGGATCAACCGGAATACCCTTCGCAAGAAGATCACCGATCTCGATATCCGCGTGACTCGGCGCCGCAAGTTGATGTAAAACCGCAACACAGAGCGTGGCTCATCTGCTTCAGCAGAAAGAAAGCTACGACATATCGGCGGTGGCCGCATTGGCGGCGCAACATCAGGGGCAGCCTTTTGGAAGGCGTGGCGCGTAGTGCAACATGGGACCGGCTGAACCGGCTTCGCCGTCAGCGGCGATTCCAGAGCGTCATGACCGTCGGCCTTGTCGTTCTCGGGCCGCTCCTCGCGCTTGCGACCTTCCTGGCGCTGGGTCCGTTCGGACAGGGCGCGAACTCCAGCGCGCTGCGGCTCGTCCTTCTGGCGGACCTCGTCTATTTCCTCCTGCTCGGCGGTCTCGTGCTGGCGCGGCTTGCACGGATGATCGCGGCGCGGCGCGCAAAATCAGCGGGCTCGCGTCTTCACCTGCGGTTGACCGGGGTCTTTGCCGGGATCGCGATGGTGCCTGCCGTTCTGGTCGCGGTCTTTGCCGGACTGACCGTCAATATCGGGCTTGAAGGCTGGTTCTCCGACCGGGTGCGCAGCGTCGTCGGCACCTCGCTCGCCGCGGCCGAGGCCTATCAGGACGAACACCGCCGCGATCTGATCGCGGACGTTACGGCTCTGGCGGGCTATCTCGATTCCGCGCGGCAGGCGGATGTGTTGATGTCCGACAGCGATCTCAGGCAATTCCTGATCCAGGGGCAGGGACTCATCCAGCGCGGCCTGCGCGAGGCCTATGTCGTGGACGGGACCGGCACGATCCGCGCGCGTGGCGACCGCAGCTATCTTTTCGATTTCGAAACCCCGCCGCCCGAAGACATCGCCCGCGCACAGGCGGGCGAGACGGTGCTGATCGAGGATTGGTCAAACAACGAGTTCCGCGCGCTGGTGGAGCTTCCCGCCTTCGTGGACCGTTATCTTTATGTGAGCCGCCAGGTCGATGGCGGCATCCTCAGCCTTCTGGACCAGACGCGCGAAACCGTCGGGCTTTATCAGCAGCTTGAGGCGACACGCGGCAAGGTGCTTTTCGAGTTTGGCCTCGTCTATGTCGGCTTCGCTCTGATCCTGGTCCTTGCCGCGATCTGGATGGGCCTTTGGTTCGCCGAGCGTCTGTCGAGGCCGATCGGACGGCTCGCCGCGGCGTCGCAGCGGGTTGGCGCCGGCGATCTCGGTGTGCAGGTGATCGAGGAACAGGGTGACGACGAAATCGCGATGCTTGGGCGCGTCTTCAACCAGATGACCCGCCAGCTCAGCACCCAGCGCGAGGCGCTGATCGAAACCAACCGCGCGACAGAACGGCGGCGGCGGCTGTTCGATTCGGTGCTGTCCTCGGTCACGTCCGGGGTGATCGGTCTTGACGCCGAAGGGCGCGTCGACTTCCTGAACCGGGCGGCGACGCGGCTCTTGCAACTGGACGAGAACACTGATCACGATCGCCTGCTCGGCGAAGCGGTGCCGGAGTTCCGGGGCCTTCTGCAGCGCCTGAGGGACGGGATCGGCGAGGTCGCGCAAGAGGAAATCAAGGTCAGCCGGGGCGGCAGGCTCGAAAGCCTCCTGGTGCGCATGGCGATCCGGCGCAACGCCGACGGGCGGCTGGAAGGCTATGTCGTCGCGTTCGACGACGTGACCGACCTCGTCAGCGCCCAGCGCATGGCCGCCTGGGGCGATGTCGCGCGCCGGATCGCGCACGAGATCAAGAATCCGCTGACCCCGATCCAGCTTTCGGCCGAACGCATCCAGCGGAAATTCACGCCGCTGGTCGGGGACGAGGCCGACACCCTCGAACAGATGACAAGCGTCATCGTCCGGCAAACGAACGACCTGCGCCGGATCGTCGACGAGTTCTCCAAGTTCGCGCGGATGCCGGAACCCGACCGGCGGGACCACGACCTGACCAAGCTCATGCGAGATGCCGTGCTTTTGCAGGAAGAGGCGCTGCACGGCGCCCGTCTGACCGCCGACCTGCCCGATGAACCCGTGGTGATCGAGATCGATGCCACGATGATTTCGCAGGCCGTGACCAACCTCATCAAGAACGCGGGCGAGGCGGTCGAGTCGCTGGTCGAGAAAGGCGCGCCGGACGGGTTTGCACCCGAAGTCCGCGTCGGCATGGAGGTCAGGCCCGATCTGGTGACGATCCGGATCGCCGACAACGGAATCGGTCTGCCCGAGGACCGGGCGCGACTGTTCGAACCCTACGTGACGACGCGCGAAAAGGGGACGGGTCTTGGCCTGTCGATCGTCAAGAAGATTATCGAGGAACATGGCGGCACGCTCGCACTGAGCGATGCCGAACTGTTCGAGGGATGCGTCCACAGGGGCGCGATGGCCGAGATACGCCTGCCCCGGGCGCGGACCGGTCGGGGACAGAAGGAAAGGGCCGCTGAGCCGGCCGGAGGTGGTAAATGAGCGACATCCTGATTGTTGACGACGAACGCGACATCCGCGAACTGATTGCCGATATCCTGCGGGACGAGGGGTTCTCGACCAGGCTGGCGTCGAATTCCGACGAATGCATGAGCGAGATCAACGCGGAGGCCCCCGCGCTGATGATCCTCGATATCTGGCTGAAGGACAGCCGGATGGACGGGATCGACATCCTCAAGACCGTGAAGCGCGACAATCCCGACGTGCCGATCATCATCATATCCGGCCACGGCAATATCGAGATAGCGGTCGCGGCGATCAAGCAGGGCGCCTACGACTTCATCGAAAAGCCCTTCAACATCGACCAGCTCACGGTGGTGGTCACCCGCGCGATGGAAACCTCGCGGCTCCGGCGCGAAAACGCCTCGCTGCGCCGGCGCGATGTCACCACGTCGGACATGATCGGATCATCCCACGGGTTCCGCACGCTCAAGAACCAGTTGGAGAAGGTGACGAAGTCGAATGGCCGGGTGATGCTGACCGGCCAGCCGGGTTCGGGCAAGGAACTGGCGGCGCGCTACATCCACACGAATTCCAACCGCGCCAACGGTCCGTTCGTCACCGTCACCTCCGCCTCGGTCGAGCCTGAGCGGATGGAAGAGGTGCTGTTCGGGCGCGAAACCCCGGGGCGCGGGGTCGAGAAGGGTCTGCTCGAACAGGCCCATGGCGGCGTGGTCTATTTCGACGAGGTGGCCGACATGCCCCTTGGAACCCAGTCGAAGATCCTGCGCGTGCTGACCGAACAGCAGTTCATGCGCGTCGGAGGCTCCGACAAGGTCCGGGTCGATCTTCGCGTGATTTCGTCCACGACCCGCGACCTGCAGGCGGAAATCGCGGGCGGGCGGTTCCGACAGGAGTTGTATGACCGGCTGAATGTCGTCCCGATCGCCGTGCCTTCGCTCGAAGAGCGGCGCGAGGATATTCCGGAACTGACCCGCTACTTCATCGAAGGGTTCAACCGGACGCAGGGGCTGCCACTCAGGCAGGTCAGCGATGAGGCCGAAGCGCTGATGCAGACGATGTCGTGGCCCGGCAACATCCGCCAGCTCAGGAACGTGATCGAACGTGTCCTGATCCTTGGCGACGCGACCGGCGAAATCGAGGCCAAGGAGCTTCCGAGCCAGGGCGAAAGCGCTGCAGATGACGGCCGGATCGTGCTGTCGGGCGGGCTTGCCACGCTTCCCCTGCGCGAGGCGCGCGAGCTGTTCGAGCGGGAATACCTCCTGACCCAGATCAACCGGTTTGGCGGCAACATCAGCCGCACGGCGACATTTGTCGGAATGGAGCGCTCGGCCCTTCACCGCAAGCTCAAGTCGCTCGGCGTCGTCACGACGTCCAAATCCGGCGCGCGGGTCGCGCATCTGGAAGACGAGGACGCGGACGAGGAGGTCTGAAGTCACCATTCCGAATCCGCCTTCGTCCTGCGATGGGTAAAGGCGCGCTGCGGCGCGGTTTTGCCTGATCGCACCTTGGCGTTATCCTTCCCGCGTCCATGCCATCGGAGGGAGGTCCAGTCATGCCCATGGTCCAAACCGCTGAATCGCGCAGGCTTCAGATGCGATTGGCCGGCGCGCTTTATGTCGTAATCATCGCGGCCGGCATCTGGAGCGAGGCGTTTGTGCGCGCGCCGTTGATCGTGCCCGGCGACACGGCGGCGACAGCCGCCAACCTGGCCGCGGCCGAAGGGCTGGTCCGCCTGAGCTTCGCCGCCGACACGATCATGGCGCTCTGCGATGCCGGGGTGGCCGTGCTGCTGTTCGTGTTGCTGTGGCCCGTCAGCGCGGCGCTGGCGCTTGCGGCAATGGTGTTCCGGCTGATCCAGACGTCGACGCTGGTGGCCAATCTGCTCAACCAGCAGGCGGCGCTTCTCGTGATCGGGGCAAATGAGGGCGCGGCGGGGTCCGCGCATCCCGGTCCCTCGGCTTTGCACCTCATGCAGGTTCAGAGCCTCGGCTATGATCTCGGACTCGTCTTCTTTGGCGTCTGCAATATCGTCCTTGCGCTCATCATCCTGCGATCCGGTTGGGCGCCACGCATCATCGGATGGCTTCTTGCGGGCGCTGGGACCGTCTATCTGACGGGGAGCTATCTGCGTTTTCTTTCACCGGCGCTGAGTGACGGTTTTGCCTACGCATACGCCTTGCCTCTTCTGGCCGAAACCGCCTTTGCGCTTTGGCTTCTGGTGATCGCGCGGGAGGGGCCGCGGCGGCTGGCGCAGTCTGAGCCCGCGCCACATTGACCATTTCCGCATCCCATGCCTATCAAGGGCGGCGCCTTGAGCAGGGAGTGCGGGCATGAAGGTCATCATCTGCGGCACGGGTCAGGTCGGCTGGCAGATTGCACGCCATCTGTCGGGTGAAAAGAACGATGTGACCGTCGTCGACAGCAATCCCGATCTTGTTCGCCGCGCGACCGAGGCGCTGGACGTGCAGGGGGTTGCGGGCTTTGCCTCCTACCCGGACGTGCTTGAGCGCGCGGGCGCGCGCGACGCAGACATGATCATCGCCGCGACCCACTCGGACGAGGTGAACATGGTCACCTGCCAGGTCGCCCATTCGGTCTTCGGCATCACCCGCAAGATCGCGCGGCTTCGGGCGCAATCCTACATGGATGCGATCTACTCCGACCTCTACCGCCGCGACCACCTGCCGATCGACGTCGTCATCAGCCCCGAACGCGAGGTCGCCGAAGCGGCGCTCCAGCGCCTGGCAGCGCCTTCCGCCTTTGACACCGAGAGTTTCATGAACGGGCGCGCCCAGCTTCTTGGCGTCGCGCTGGATGAGGACTGTCCGGTCCTGAACACGCCCCTTCGCCAGTTGACCGACCTCTTCTCCACCCTCAGGGCCATCGTCGTCGGCATCCGCCGCGAAGGCCGTCTTTTCGCGCCCGAACCGGGTGATCAGCTTTTCGGGGGCGATCAGATCTATGTCTTTTCCCATGTCGAGGACGTGAACCGCACGCTCGACATTTTCGGAAAGGCCACCAAGAAGCAGGAACGCGTGGTCATCATCGGCGGCGGCAATGTCGGATTGGCCGTGGCTCGCGCGCTCGAGACGCGGACCGACCGCATCCGCGCCAAGATGATCGAACGCAACCGCGCCCAGGCTGAACGCGCGGCAGATGCGCTGGAACGTACGATCGTGCTGAACGGCGACGGCCTCAACGCGGATATTCTCAACGAGGCGAGCATCGACCGGGCGGACGCGGTTCTGGTTGTCACCGACGATGACAAGACGAACATCCTTGCCGCCGTCCGCGCCAAGCAGGCCGGCTGCCCGATGGCGATCGCCCTCATCAACGATCCGACGCTGGTGCCGCTCATGGGAGCGTTGGACATTGACGCCTACATCAACCCGCGCGCCACGACCGTCTCGTCGATCCTGCGCCACATCCGGCACGGCCGGGTCCGCGCGATCTATTCCATCGGCGATGCCGAGGCCGAGGTGATCGAGGCGCAGGTGCTCTCGACCTCGCCGATCTCGGGCCGGCTCGTGCGCGACATCGAATTCCCCGAAGGCGTGCTGATCGGGGCGCTGATGAAGGGCGACAAGGTGGTGAAGCCGACCGGCGACACCAAGGTCGAGGAAGGCGACGTGATAGCGCTTTTCGCGATGTCCGGCGACGTGCCCGAGGTCGAGCGGCTTCTCCAAGTCTCCATCGACTTCTTCTGAGCGATGCGGCGGCTCGCCCATCTTCCGCTTTTCGTGCTCCTGATGGGGATCGGGGCGCTGGCGATGTATGTCCCGGCTTTGCATGCCTTCGTGTCGCGGGCCTATTTCGTCGCGCGGATCTTCTTCTATTCGGGCACGCTGATCCTGGTTCTGGCGGCCCTGATCGGGCTTGCCACGGCGTCGCGCGGCACCGGCCCGAAGGCGCGCGACCAGCTTCTCACGCTCGTCGCCGCCTACACGCTCTTGCCGCTGATCCTTGCGGTGCCCCTCGCCGAGACCGTGCGGGACACCAGCTATTTCAGCGCCTGGTGGGAGATGCTCTCGGCCTTTTCCACGACAGGCGCCACCTTGTTCGAGCCCGAACGCCTGGCCGATTCGGTGCACCTCTGGCGGGCGATGGTCGGCTGGATGGGCGGTTTTTTCATCCTCGTCACCGCGGCTTCGGTTCTGGCGCCGATGAACCTCGGCGGATACGAGGTGCTGACCGGGGTCACGGCGGGGCAGGGCGCCGTGACGGGCGGGCAGGCCCAACGCGGAACCGAGCCCAACCAGCGGACCATCCGGATCGCGCTTGTGTTGCTGCCGGTCTATGTCGGCCTGACGCTCATTCTTTGGGTCGCGCTGCTTGTGTCGGGGGACAGGTCGCTTGTCGCTGCGAGCCACGCGATGTCCACCCTTTCGACTTCGGGCATTTCGCCGGTGGGCGGGCTTTCGGGCGGGCGGTCAGGCGTCGCGGGCGAGGTTCTGATCCTGATCTTCCTCGTCTTCGGCCTGTCTCGCCGACTCCTGCCAAGCGGACGATCGCTGCGCGGCACGACGGGGCTGTTCGACGACCCCGAACTGCGCATGGCGCTTTTGATTGTCGCGGTCGTTCCGGCGCTGCTTTTCCTTCGCCATTGGGTCGGCGCGCTTGAGGTCGACGACGTCAAGAACACAGCAGCCGCGATGGGTGCGCTTTGGGGCACGGTGTTCACCGTCCTTTCGTTCCTCACCACGACCGGCTTCGAATCGGTCGACTGGACCGAAGCGCGCGTTTGGTCCGGCCTCAGCACGCCCGGGCTGATCCTTGCAGGTCTGTCGGTGATCGGCGGCGGTGTGGCGACCACGGCGGGCGGCGTCAAGCTGCTCAGGGTCTACGCGCTTTTCCGCCACGGTGAACGCGAGGTGGAGCGCCTCATCCACCCCAGCTCGGTGGGCGGATCGGGCGCCGAGGCCCGGCGACTGAGGCGGCAGGGCGCGCAGATGGCCTGGATATTCTTCATGCTCTTCGCCCTCTCGATCGCGGTCACGATGCTGGCCTTCGCGCTGTCGGGGCTCGATTTCGTCGCATCGACCGTCTTCGCGGTCGCCGCACTCTCCACGACCGGCCCGCTTGCCGCAGTGGCGGCCGAGACACCGCTTTACTGGGTCGAACTCGACAGCTTTGCCCGGACCGTGGCCGCGGCCGCGATGGTGCTTGGACGGTTGGAGACGCTGGCGATCATCGCGCTCATGAACCCCGATTTCTGGCGCCGCTGAGACGCGAATGCGCTGCGGAACTTTGGGGCTGGAAACTCCCCCGATCTTGCGCATACTCCAAGGCAAGCCTCCGGTGCAGCGCCGAGGGGCGTTTTTATGCGCAAAGAAAAGAACAAGGCGACAATAATCATGGCTGCCGACAAGCAAAACCTGCAAGACGCTTTCCTCAATCACGTTCGCAAGGCCAAGGTTCCGGTCACGATCTTCCTCATCAACGGAGTGAAGCTTCAGGGCGTCATCACCTGGTTTGACAACTTCTGTGTGCTGTTGCGGCGGGATGGCCAGTCGCAGCTGGTCTACAAGCACGCGATTTCAACCATCATGCCGGGACAGCCGATCTCGCTGTACGAGGGCGAAGACTGACCGATCCGATTGCCGCCAAGGAACGCCCGACCCGGGCCTATGTGCTGCATCCCGAGATGAAGTCGGGGCGCACGCGGCGATTGCCTCAGCATGCCTTGGGCGAAGCGACCGCGCTCGCCGCCGCCTTGCCCGATCTGACGATCGTCGGGGCCGAGGTCGTGCGGCTGCCCAGGGCGCATGCCGGAATGCTGTTCGGATCGGGCAAGATCGCCGAACTCGGCGCGCGCTTTGCCGAGGCCGAGATCGAGCTTGTGCTGGTCGACGGGCCGGTCAGTCCCGTCCAGCAGCGCAATCTGGAAAAGGAGTGGAAGGTCAAGCTTCTCGACCGCACCGGGCTGATCCTCGAGATTTTCGCCGACCGCGCCCGGACCCGCGAGGGTGTGCTGCAGGTGGAGCTCGCGGCGCTGTCCTACCAGCGCACCCGGCTCGTGCGCGCCTGGACCCACCTCGAACGCCAGCGCGGCGGGCTCGGCTTCGTCGGCGGCCCCGGCGAAACCCAGATCGAGGCGGACCGCCGTGCCATCGACGAAGAGGTGGTGAAGATCAAGCGCCAGCTTTCCAAGGTCGTCAAGACCCGCGAGCTGCACCGCGCCGCGCGCCGCAAGGTGCCGTTTCCGGTCGTGGCGCTCGTCGGCTATACCAACGCCGGAAAATCCACGCTCTTCAACCGGATGACCGGGGCGGACGTGCTGGCCAAGGACATGCTTTTCGCCACGCTCGACCCGACGATGCGCGGCGTCACGCTGCCATCCGGCCAGAAGGTCATCCTGTCCGACACCGTCGGTTTCGTCTCGGACCTGCCGACCCAGCTTGTCGCCGCCTTCCGCGCGACGCTGGAAGAGGTGCTGGAGGCCGATCTCATCCTCCATGTCCGCGACATAGCGCATCCCGAGACCGAGGAGCAGGCGGCCGATGTGGCCGACATCCTCGAAAGCCTCGGTGTCGACAGGTCGGTGCCGATGTTCGAGGTCTGGAACAAGATCGACCTGCTGGCCCCGCCGCTGCGCGACGCCCTTCGGGTGCAGGATGCCCGCAAGCCGGGCGTGCACGCCGTATCGGCCCTGACCGGAGAAGGGCTGGACGCGCTTCTCGCCGCGATCGGCGCCGAACTGGACGAAGAGCGGCACGAGACCGACCTGATCCTTGCCTTCAGCGAGGGGCGCAAGCGGGCCTGGCTGCACGAGCAGGGCGTCGTGACCTCCGAGCGAGACGCGGAGGATGGCCAACACCTGAAAGTGCGGTGGACGGCACGGCAAAAGGCGGCCTTCGAGGGCTTGTGAGGGGGCCTTATGGACAAGTTTCTGAGGGGTTTCCGGGCGTCACGACCGCCTTTTGCAACGCTGGCAGGTCGTTCGAATCCGATCGCTCTACACGAAGCTTGAGCGTGTAGGTTCGGCCCGGCACGACCGCGACCTGTCCGACTGTCAGAGAACGCCGCTGACGGTAATGGCAGTGGCCATTTCGCGCGAAAGCGTGCCCTCGTATGGGACATTTTCGATAAACGGAAGCTCGAAACAGCGTCGGTAGGCCGTTTCCTCCGTACCAAAAAGTGGGCAATCGAGCTTGGATCTTCGGGCGAGATCGACGAACTTGCCCCAATTCACCCTGGCGACATAGCCGTCGTCGTAGGGCGGATCGTTGTTGCTGCAAAACGCCCCGGCCCCTGTTCCTTCGTCTCCCTCGTTCGGATCTGTCGCGGACACAACTCCGACAAGCTGAGGAACGATCGCGGTAACTCCAAGAAAGCCGAAGCGGATGGCCGGACTCCCGGAATCGCCGGGACACAGACCGACGAGTTTCCGGGTGTCGACCTCGATCACGTCTCGGTCCACGTCTTCTATATCGAACGTCGCCTTGCGGAGCGCGTCATCGGAACCGCCGGAATAATTGTGGATTCCACCGCCATAGATCGCAAGACCATCCCCGATCTTCGAGCCAAATCCGGAATAAAGCCGCATGTAGTCGCTGTAGTCGGTATTCGCGAACGAGCCTGTCACGCGAACGACACCAACGTCCTTTTCCAGAAAATTTCGGTCGTTGGTGTTGACGTCGGCTATATCGAAACCCTTGACTACCCACCAGCGGGCAGGACCGCTGAAAACCGTGCGGCGTCCCTCCAGCGGATCATAGTAGATGATGGTCGCGCTAGCGAACGTCCCACCCGTCGGTGCGTTTGCACCTGTCTGCAAGCAATGCGCCGCCGTCACGACGGTATTAGCGGAGACCATTGCCCCGCCGCATCCGACCACCTCGACGACGCCCGCAAATCCGGTGATCGTCTCGCCGCCGCGAAGCTCCGATTTCGACTGGCCAATAGGTTCTTCGCCATATGCTACCGGGGGCAACAGGCAGCACAGGACCGAAATCGTGAAGGCGCACGAAGTTGATCGTACCATCTCGCATCCCTCCTCAGTCGCGCACCTCGATCCAGACCAGTTCGCAGTTCGACGTTTCATAGGCGACTTTTACAGGCTTCCCCGCTAGCATCGCAGCAAGGCTCACCCGAGCTACAAGATCGTTGTTCTGCTTGTTGAGGGTTGAGGTCAGTTTCCGGCTGCACACACCCGGCTGGAGTGTGTCCGCGACCTCGATATGGACCGAGCCATTCACTTGGCCCCTCACCACCGTAATCTTCGTGACTGTTCCCGCGATTTCAGCATTGGCGGGAGAAACGACGGACGAAGAAAGCGCGCATGCACCCGCTATAATAAGCGTTCTGAACATCATTCTCACCCATTGATTGTGTCAAAAATGGAACAAGTTGAATGACAATAAGGTCCGACAGCGAGCGATTCGTGTCAAGGTTGGGCAGTTACGCTGGTCCATTCGCGGCATCTGACTCCAGTCCGACCAAACTCTTCTGGGCGATTTCAACACTGCACCGAAGCCGGCACATGATCGAGCCGAATGGTCTGAGTAAGACAAATGTTTTCAATATATTGAATGGAATCCTGGTCCGTGGTCATCACTCGGTGTCCTGTCCGGATCACTCCGCCGGCGTCAGCACCGTCACACCCGTCGCCGCGGCCCGTGCAAGCTCGGGGTCGAGCGACATCGGCACGTATTCCCCGCGCCGCCACAGCTCGCTCATGTCGTCGTAGTGCCGGCTCAGGGGGTGGCCGGACTGGCCGGTGGAGATGATGAACACCGAACTGTCGGGATCGGCGAAGTCATAGACACCGCGATAGCCGGCTCCGTTCACGTTGAGATAGGGGGTGGGCTCCTCAGCCGAGGTCAGGCCGCGCGCCAGGGTGAAGTCGCCGCCGCTGGTGGACTGCCGGATGTTCACGATCCATTTGAGGATCGGCGTCCGTCCCAGCACCGGATGATCGTGGGTCGCCTGATGCGCATCGCCCCAGCGCCAGCTTTCGGGGTTGGACCCGTAGCGCTCCGACAGGTCGAGCAGCGCATCGTCAAGCGCGAACCGCGCGATGTCGCCGCAGGTTTCCACCGGGGCGGACTGCATGACGTCGCACCACCGCGCGGCGCCGTCGATATCCCGATAGACCCGTTCGAGAAACAGCGGCTCCACATGCGGGAACGCATCGGCGAGAGGCCCAAGCTCATCCCGGATCAGGCGGCTTTGCAGCGCACGCACCCAGGCGGCATAGATCAGCGGTTCGGGCAGGTGTTCGTTCATGTTGCCGTCCCACTCGGCAAGAAGCTCAAGAGCGCGCTGCCTGAGCCGCTCCGGCGTCCCTGCCGGCGCGGCTTCGCCGGTGAACCACAACTCGGCCCCGATGAGCGGCAGGATCGTCCGCGCCGCCGGCGACGTGGTGTCGAGCTGCGCGGCGATGAAGCTTTCGCGGCTATGCACCTCGCGCTCCTGCATGAGCCGGGTCCAGCGCTGGACGCGCTGGGTGTCGCCCCAGTCGAAGCTGACATGATTGGGGAATGCGCGGTCGACGACCTTGTTGTTGGTGTTGCCGACGATCCCGCCGGTCGGGTTGACGAAGCGCGGATTGGACGCGTAGAGCCGATACCCGCGCCAGCGGTTCTTTTCCATCCAGCCAAGCGACGGCACCCGTCCCTGGCCAAGCATGTCGGGTGCTCGGTCGGGCGCCTTGCCGAACAGCGCCATCGCGATGCCGCTTTCGTCGGCCATCGTCACCATCTGCGCCGGCGCGACGAAGTCTTCGCCCGCCGCGATGGCGTCGCCGGTCGAACGCGCCTGCATCAGCCGGATCGAAGCGGTCATCGAGCGGTCGGCGGGATCGAGCGCGGTCCAGCCAAGGGCTGCGACATGGCCCTGGGGCGTCACTGAGGCAAGGTCGAAATGGCTGCCGGGGATGACCGGGCCATTGTCGCTCCAGCGCAGTGTCACGGTCACGGGCGGGGCATCCTTCACCTCGATGATCGACCGGCGGCTGACAAAGGGCTTCCAGCCCTCCGGGGTGCGGTAACGTTCCGAATCGGCGGGATTCAACTCCTCGAGAAACACATCCTGATCGTCGAGCCATGCGGTCGTGATGCCCCAGCCGAAATCGCTGTTGCGCCCGGCAAGTATGGCCGGAATTCCTGGGATCGTGGCGCCGATGACCCCTCCGGACTTCAGTTCGAGACGGGCGAGATACCAAAGCGAAGGGGCCGAGAAGTCGAGATGTGGATCATTGGCCAGAAGCGAGCCGCCCGCCGCGGATCGGGCGGGCGCCGCCGCCCATGCGTTCGACGCCCCGGCAAAGGCGCGCCCGGGGACCGGAAGCAGGGGCAGGGGATCCTCGCTCAGCGCCGCGTAAGAGGGATGCGTGCCCGGCACCAGGCTTGCATAGGGCGGAAGCGCCGCCATGCCGGGACCCGGCACGTCGGGCATGATGTCCTTGACCCAGTCCTGCGACAGAAGCGAAACCCGCGCCCGCAGCACTTCATTCCGGGTCTGGGCGGTTGCGCGCAGCGCCATCAGCTTCAGGATCGCGACGGAGTCCGTGGGCTGCCAGAACGAGATCTCCTTGGAGAACATGAAGAATTCGGGCGCGCCGCGCCCCTTCGCATCGCGGTTGACGATCTCGATCCAGGCATTGACGCCCTTCGCATAGGCTTCAAGCGCGTCCTTGGTCTCCTCGTCCTGCGCCGCCACGGACTTCGCCGCCAACCCGTAGAGGTCGAGCCGCCGCATCAACTCATCGCTCCGCACGGTTGTGGCCCCGAAAACTTCCGAGAGGCGCCCCTGGACGGTGCGGCGAAGCATCGTCATCTGCCAGAGCCGGTCCTGGGCATGCGCGAAGCCGAGGGCGAAATACACATCCGCATCGCCCGCGCCGAAGATATGCGGCACATCGGCGGTGTCGCGCACGATCTCGACCGGCGCGGCGACGCCGCCAAGCGCATAGGTCCGGTCATAGTCGGGCAAGGACCGCGCGGCGAAGTAGTAGACGAGCGTGGCAGCCGCAATCGTCAGGACAAGAAGCCCAGTGAAGATGCGCAGGAGCCAGCGAAACGCGGTCAGCATGAAAACCCGGTCAACAGACGCTTTGTAACGACTGCCGCGCTCCGCCGCGACAGCGGACGGTTGACGGCGGAGGCAGGGCGGTTAACTAGGGCAGAACGGCGCGGACCGCAATGACGTTGGGAGGATGATATGGCGAAGGTGGCATTTCTCGGCCTTGGCGTGATGGGCTATCCGATGGCGGGGCATCTCGCTGCCAAGGGCCATGAGGTCACGGTCTACAACCGCAGCGCCGGAAAGGCCAAGGCATGGCTCGCGCAGCACGGCGGCCGCGTGGCGGCCACGCCGGCCGAAGCCGCCAGCGGCAATGCCTTCGTCATGGCCTGCGTCGGCAATGATGACGACCTGCGCAGCATCTGCCTCGGCGATGACGGCGCCTTCGCGGGCATGGACAAGGAGGCGGTCTTCGTCGACCACACCACGGTCTCGGCAGCCGTCACCCGCGAGCTCTCGGCCACCGCCTCCGACCTGGGTCTCGGCTTCGTCGATGCGCCGGTCTCGGGCGGGCAGGCGGGTGCGGAAAACGGCGTCCTGTCGGTCATGTGTGGCGGCGATGAAGCGCAATATGCGGCGGCCGAGCCGGTGATCGCGGCCTATGCCCGCATCTGCCGCCGCCTCGGCCCCTCGGGCGCGGGGCAACTCGCGAAGATGGTCAACCAGATCTGCATTGCGGGGCTTGTCCAGGGCCTTTCCGAAGGGTTGCATTTCGCCGAAAAGGCCGGCCTCGATATCGAGGATCTGGTCGAGGTCATCAGCCAGGGCGCCGCCGGCAGCTGGCAGATGGCCAACCGCCACAAGACCATGGCCGATGGCAAGTTCGACCACGGTTTCGCCGTCGACTGGATGCGCAAGGATCTCGGCATCTGCCTTTCGGCGGCGAACGAGAACGGGGCCAGCCTGCCGGTCACCGCGCTTGTCGATCAGTTCTACAAGGATGTGCAGAAGATGGGCGGCGGGCGCTGGGACACGTCAAGCCTCATTGCACGGCTGCGCGCGCTCGACTGAACGGTTTCTTCTTCTGTTCTCAAATGCTCCGGGGGTGCGGGGGCAGGCCCGCCCCGCCGGATCGGCCCGGCCGGGGGCCGGGCCGAAACCGCATCAGGGAATGATGCGGGTGTACTTGGTGCCTTCAAGCGTCGCGCCGGCGATGAACCCGGACTGCCCGAAGACGAGCGCGATCACCGGTGCGAGCGTCGTCGTGGTGTCGGCGGCCAGCGACCCGCCCTTGTCGGGAAGCGCGTATTTCGCGTCGGCGCCGACGGCCCAGCCATCGGCCGCGCGGAAATCGGCGAGCGCCCGGTCGGTCATGAAGAAAAGCGCATGGGCATATTGCTGGGCGCCGATCTGCAGCCCCCAGCTTGCCTGCGTCGCCGAGTAGTAGTCCACCGTCACGTTGTTGATCCGGAGCGCGCCGCGCCCATAGGCGCCGCCGAAGACGAAGCCGGCTTCGGTCATCAGCGGCATGTAGAGCACACCGACCGCCTTGTTCATCAGATCGGCGGTGCCCGGATAGCGCTGCAGCAGATAGTCGCGCGTCGCATCGACCCGCGCGTCAAGCCTTGCCGCGCCGTTGCCGCCAAGTCCGTTGCCGCAGGCCGAAAGCCCGGCCAGCGCGCCGCCTGAAATGATCATCTGCCGACGGGAAAATCCTGTCATCTCTCTCTGCTCCGCTCAATTGTCCGTCCGGCCTTTTCCGACCGGTTCGCCACCATCTATAGGGCAGAACCCTGGGCGTGTCATTAGTTCTTGTGGTGATTCACCACATCGTGCGCAAGGAACGGCCGCCCTCAGACCGAGAGCATCCTTGCGACATCAGGCGCGAAATAGGTCAGCACGCCGTCGCAGCCCGCCCGGCGAAAGGCCATCAGGCTTTCCAGGATCACTTCATCCCTCACCCAGCCCTTCAGGATCGCGCCCTTCAGCATCGCGTATTCGCCCGACACCTGGTAGGCGAAGGTCGGCACGCCGAATTCGCCCTTCACCGCGGCGCAGATATCGAGATAGGGCAGGCCGGGCTTCACCATCACCATGTCCGCACCCTCGGCCAGATCGCGCACGACGAGCCTCAGGGCCTCGTCGCGGTTCGCCGGGTTCATCTGATAGGTCTTCTTGTCGCCCTTCAGCGCGCCCGATGCGCCGACCGCATCGCGGAACGGCCCATAGAACGCCGAGGCGTATTTCGCGGCATAGGACAGGATCGTCACATCCTTGTGTCCCGCGCCTTCAAGTGCGGCCCGCATCGCGCCGATCCGTCCGTCCATCATGTCCGAAGGCCCGAGAATGTCGGCCCCCGCCTCCGCCTGCGCGAGCGCCATCTTCACCAGCGCCTCGACCGTTTCATCGTTCAGGATGACGCCGTCCTTCACCAGTCCGTCATGGCCGTTGGAATTGTAGGGATCGAGGGCCACGTCGGTCATCACGGCGATCTCGGGCACGGCGGCCTTGATCGCGCGCACCGCGCGGTTCGAGAGGTTCTCGGGGTTCCATGCCTCCTCGCAGGCCTCGGTCTTGAGCGCCGGATCGGTGTAGGGAAACAGGCAGATCGCCGGGATGCCGAGCCTTGCGGCCTCTTCGGCGGCGCGCACCGCGCCATCGACGGTGCGTCGGGCGACGCCGGGCATCGAGGCGACCTCTGCATCGGCTCCGGCCACGTCGGTGACGAAGACCGGCCATATCAGGTCCTTGACGCTGAGCCGATGTTCCTGCACCAGATCGCGGAGCGCGACGGTGCGGCGCAGGCGGCGGAAACGCGTGACGGGAAATGGGCTTGCTGTGAACGGCATCTCGGACCCCGGCGATGTTTTTCAACCGCTGACACGGTTTGGCGCCTACCTCAAGGGTAGAAACCGCCGCAGGGCGTCGCTAGCATCGCGCGAAGTCGGGAACGGGGACGGGTTTTTGGACTGGACGCTGGTAATATTCGAGATAATCGACCTGAGGTCGTTCTCCAACCTCTGGTACTGGATCGCGCTGGCCGTCACCTGGTCGTCCGCCTCGCACTGGGTGTTGGGCGTGCCCTATGACATGGTGCTTCGCGCCAAGCGGCAGGGCGGGCAGGCTGAGAACGACCTGCATGACCTGATCCGGGTCAACGTCAACCGGATCCTCTATATCGGGCGCGAGGCCGGGCTGATTCTCGCCACGCTCGCGGCCTTCGTTCTGACCACGCTCTGTCTTCTGGGCTTCGTGTATTGGGTGGAGTTCTGTCAGGCTGTCTTTCTGATCCTGATGCCCTTGACGCTTGTCGGCATGATGAGCTTTTCGACCGCCGGCAGGATCGAGCGGGGCGAAGAACGCGGCGAAGCCCTGCGCAGGCGGCTTGCGGTGCACCGCGTAACGGTCCAGATCATCGGAATGATCTCGATCTTCATAACGGCATTCTGGGGCATGCTGCAGAACTTCAACGTCTCGGTCCTGCCCGGTTGACGCCGGGATCAGGCATGGAAGCCGACCGGGGACGGGACGGTTTCCGATTCACCCCCAGCGGAAAAACGTCTAGGTGACGGTCCATGAAGACTGCCGATCACATCACGCTCTCTGGCGCCCCAGCGGGGTTCGACGGATTGCTGCTTGCGCGCGAGTTGTCCCGCAGCGGCTCGGTGCTGCATGTCGCGCGCGACGACAAGCGGATGGAGGCGATGCGCGCGGCGCTCGCCTTCTTCGCCCCTGATGCGCTCGTGCTGACCTTTCCGGCCTGGGACTGCCTGCCATACGACCGTGTCTCACCCAATGCCGATGTGTCTGCCACGCGGATGGCGACGCTTGCGGCGCTCGCCCAAGGCCTGCCGGGACCGTTCATACTGCTCACCACGCTCAACGCGGCAACCCAGAAGCTGCCGGCGCGCGAGGTTCTGACCGCCTCGGCCTTCACCGCCAGGGTCGGGGGGCGCGTCAATGAGGCAGCTTTGCGGAACTTCCTCGTCCGCATGGGATTTTCGCAAAGCCCGACGGTCACCGAGCCCGGCGACTATGCGGTCCGGGGCGGCATCGTCGACATCTATCCGCCGGGCGAGGGCGGGCCGGTTCGGCTCGACCTGTTCGGCGACGTCCTTGACGGAGCGCGCAGGTTCGATCCGGCGACCCAGCGCACGACCGCGAAACTGACGACGGTGGAACTCGCCCCGGTCTCCGAGGTCATCCTCGATGAGGCGGCGATTACCCGGTTCCGTCAGAACTACCGGATCGAATTCGGCGCCGCCGGCACCGACGATCCGCTCTACGAAGCGGTCAGCGTGGGGCGGAAACATGCGGGCATGGAGCACTGGCTGCCGTTCTTCCATGAACGGCTCGAGACGCTCTTCGACTATCTGCCCGGCGCGGGCGTGATGCTCGACGATCAGGTGACACCCGCGCGTCTCGCCCGTTGGGAAGGGATCGAGGACCAGTACGACACGCGGCTCGAGGCAATGAAACGCAAGGACCGGCTGGACTCGGTCTACAAGCCTTGTCCGCCGGACTTGCTCTATCTCGACGATACCGCATGGGAAGTCGCCATCGCCGGGCATCGCGTGGTGCAGTTGGTCGAGCTTCCGCTGGCAACCGGTCCGGGTGTCCTTGACGCCGGCGGCAGGATTGGCCGAAACTTCGCGCCCGAGCGTCAGCTAGAAAATGTAAATCTTTTCAGTGCTCTATCAGACCATATCAGTGCTCGGCGCGCGGAACGGCAAGTGGTGATCGCGTCCTACTCCGAAGGCGCGCGTGAACGCCTGAAGGGGCTGCTCGAAGATGAGGACGTTCACGGCGCGGCACTGATCCGCGACATCCGGAACGTGCCCGAGGGCAAGGGCGGCCTTTTCCTCACCATCTGGGCGCTGGAGCACGGGTTCGACGGCGGCGGCCTGACAGTCGTCTCCGAGCAGGACGTTCTGGGCGACCGGCTGATCCGCGGGGCCAAGAAACGCCGGAAGGCGGAGAATTTCCTGACCGAAGCCCAGTCGCTGTCACCGGGAGACCTGATCGTCCATGTCGATCACGGCGTCGGCCGCTACACCGGGCTTGAGACGATCACCGCACTCGGCGCACCGCATGATTGCGTGGCGCTCGAATATGCCGGCGGCGATCGGCTTTATCTACCGGTGGAGAACATCGAGCTCCTCAGCCGCTATGGGCACGAAGAGGGGCTGCTCGACAAGCTTGGCGGCGGGGCCTGGCAGGCAAAGAAGGCGCGGCTGAAGGAACGTATCCGCCTGATCGCCGAGCGTCTGATGCGCGTCGCCGCCGAACGGCTTTTGCGCAAGGCGCCCATCCTCGAGGCGCCGCATCACGAATACGACGCCTTCGCCGCCCGCTTCGCCTATCAGGAAACCGACGATCAGATGACGGCGATCGACGAGGTGGCGGCCGACCTGGCCGAAGGCCGCCCGATGGACCGGCTGATCGTCGGCGATGTCGGCTTCGGCAAGACCGAGGTCGCGATGCGGGCGGCCTTTGTTGCCGCCATGTCCGGTGTTCAGGTCGCGGTCATTGCGCCGACGACGCTGCTTGCCCGCCAGCATTTCAAGACCTTTGCCGAACGCTTCCGGGGCACAGCGATCACCGTGCGCCCGCTGTCGCGCTTCGTTTCGGCGCGCGACGCGCAGGCCACGCGCGAGGGATTGGCCGACGGCACAGTCGACATCGTGATCGGCACGCATGCGGTTCTGGCGAAGTCCGTGCGGTTCCGCAATCTCGGCCTGCTGGTCATTGACGAGGAACAGCATTTCGGGGTGAGCCACAAGGAGCGACTCAAGGAAATGCGGTCGGAGATCCATGTCCTGACGCTGACCGCGACACCGATCCCGCGCACGCTGCAACTCTCTCTGACCGGCGTTCGCGACCTTTCCATCATCGGCACGCCGCCGGTCGACCGGCTGGCGATCCGGACCTACGTAAGCGAGTTCGACTCGGTGACCATCCGCGAGGCGCTTCTGCGCGAACGCTACCGGGGCGGGCAGTCGTTCTATGTCGTGCCGCGCATCGCCGACCTGCCCGAAATCGAGGAGTTCCTGAAAACCCATGTGCCGGAGGTGTCCTACGTCATCGCCCATGGCCAGATGGCCGCCGGGGAGCTCGATGACCGGATGAACGCCTTCTACGACGGCAAGTATGATGTGCTGCTCGCCACGTCGATCGTTGAAAGCGGGCTCGATATCCCCACCGCGAACACCATGATCGTCCACAGGGCGGACATGTTTGGCCTTGCCCAGCTATATCAGATCCGGGGCAGGGTCGGGCGCGCGAAACTCCGCGCCTATTGCTATCTGACGACGAAACCCCGCGCGCCGCTGACGCCCAACGCGCAGAAGCGACTGCGGCTTCTGGGCAGCCTCGACAGCCTCGGCGCGGGCTTTTCGCTGGCCAGCCAGGATCTCGACCTGCGTGGGGCCGGCAATATTCTCGGCGAGGAACAATCCGGACATATCAACGAGGTAGGCTACGAGCTTTACCAAGCGATGCTGGAGGAGACGATTTCCCGCATCAAGTCGGGCGAGCTTGAAACGCCGAGTGGCGACGATGGCCAATGGTCGCCGCAGATCAATCTTGGCGTGCCGGTGATGATCCCGGAACGCTATGTCCCCGATCTCGACGTGCGGCTTGGTCTTTACCGCCGGCTCTCCTCGCTGACCACCAAGGTCGAACTCGAAGGCTTCGCCGCCGAGTTGATCGACCGCTTCGGACCTGTCCCGAAGGAGGTGAACACGCTTCTCCTCGTCATGCGGATCAAGGCGATGTGCCGCCGCGCCGGGATCGGGCGACTCGATGCGGGGCCGAAAGGGGCGACGGTGCAGTTCCACAACGACAGGTTCGCCAATCCCGCGGGTCTGGTGGACTACCTTCAGGCCGAGCGCGGCATGGCCAAGATCAAGGACAACAAGATCATCGTCCGCCGCGACTGGACCAAGGATAGCGACAAGATCAAGGGCGCGTATGGAATCGCGCGCGACCTTGCGGAAAAGGCGCAGACCGACGCCAAGAATGGCGCGCCCGGCAAACTCTAGTCAAACTTCCTCGTCGGCCGCATCAGAAGCCAGGCGAGTGTGGAGCAGAGCGCCACCCCGCTGACGACGGGCAGGGGCGTGCCGTTGAAGAGAAGACCCAGCGGCGCCGCGATCGCGACTGCGAGCACCGTCGAGATCGCCGAGACGATGGAAGCCGCCATGCCCGCGATATGGCCCATCTTCTGAAGCGCCAGGGCATTGAGGTTGCCGAAGGTCAGACCAGCCATGAAGAAAACACTTGTCGCCCAGAGGAAGAAGGCGGCGAAGGCGGGCCAGCCGGTCAGCACACCCGACGCGAATACGGCGAGCATCAGCGCCGAGAAAACGGCCTGCGCCAGATAGGCGTCGGTGGCGAGTTTGCGCATCCCCAAGCGCATCACCAGCCGCGCATTGATGAACGACGCGGTGCCGGCAAGCGCGGCCATCAGCGCGAACCACAGTGGAAAATTGTCGCCCTGGTCGTAAGTTACATCGAAAAGTTGCTGTGCGGACGACAGAAGCCCGAACATCTGCCCGAAACCGAGCGTCATCGCGGCGGTGTAGATCATCACCTCGCGGTTGCGCAACACCTCGGCGGCGGCGCCGATGATACCGCGCGCGGACAGCGGTCGGCGGCGCGGCGGCGGCAGCGTCTCGGGCTGCCGGACCGTCACCCAGGTAAGCGCAACAAGGCCGAAGACGACAAAGGCAAGGAACACGCCGCGCCAACCCGCAAAACCGATGATGACGGCCCCGATCGACGGGGCGACCGCGGGCACCAGCATGAAGACCATCATCACGAACGAGGTCACCCGCGCCATCTCGCGCCCCTCGTAAAGATCGCGCACCATCGCCAGCCCGACGATTCGCGGGCCTGCAGCGCCAAGGCCCTGCACGACGCGCGCGATCAGCAGCACTTCTATCGAACCGGCATAGTGCGCGGCGATGGCAGCGGCGATGTAGATCGCAAAGCCGATGGCAATTGTGGGCTTGCGCCCGATCGCATCCGAGATCGGCCCGGCGAAGAGCGTGCCCGCGCCCATTCCAAGCACGAAGGCCGTGAGGATCAGTTGCGCGGTGTTGATCGCGTCAGGCGTCAGTTCGGCGGCGATCGCGGGCAGCGCGGGCAGCATCGCGTCGATGGAAAAGGCAATCGTGGCGAAAAGCATCGCAAGCATCGCGGTGAATTCCGGCATCGACAGACGGCGCGCCTCGGCGGCGTTTTCGGTGGTATCGGTCATGCGTCGCTTTCCGGTGTTTCGGCCAGTCTGGCGGCGAGGTCCTCGATGACATTGCCCCAGGTCTCGGTCGGCTGGGCGCCTTGCAGCACATGCGCGTTCGCGATGATGAAGGTTGGCACCGCATTGACGCCGCGCGTTCGCGCATGGGTATCGCGGGCGCGGATATCCTCGACATCGCCGTCACCATCCAGAAGCCGGTGCATCATCTCCCGGTCAAGGCCAACCTCTCCGGCGATATCGGCCAGCGTTTCGCGATCGCCCACGTCGCACCCGTCCCGCCAGAGCGCGCGGAAGAGGGCGGAAACCATTGCGGTCTGCCGCCCCTCGAGCCCCGCCCAGTGGATCAGCCGGTGCGCGTCGAGCGTGTTCGGCGTGCGGGCGATGCGGTCGAGGTTCAGTTCGACCCCTGCGGACGCCGCGTGTTCCACGAGCGGCGCATAGGCACGTGCGGCGCCTTCCCTGCCGCCGAACTTCGCCTCCATATAGGCGCGCCGATCCATGCCTTCGCGTGGCAGTTCGGGGTTGAGCTGGAACGGGTGCCACTCGATGACGAACGGATGGTCGGGATGCGCTTCGAGCGCCCGGTCGAGATAGGCCTTGCCGACATAGCACCACGGGCAGGCCACATCCGAGACAATATCAAGCCTAATCATTGGCTTTCCTTCCATTCCTCACGCAAAGCGCGGCGGTCGATCTTGCCGTTCGCCGTGACGGGAAGCCTGTCGCGCCGCAGATATAGTCGCGGCTGCTTGTATCGCGCGAGGCAGGTTTCCGCGTGCTTCTGCAATCTCTCGTCCGCCGCGTCGCCGGTGTAGAAGAGCGCGATGACACTGGCGTCGGCCCTTACGGCAAGCTCGACCGCAGCGCAACTTGCGATGCCCGGGCAGGCGGCGAGCGCGTCTTCGATTTCCGCGGGCGAAACCCGGAAGCCGCCGGCATTGATCATGTCGTCACCCCGGCCAAGGGTGCTGATGGCGCCATCCTCGGCCATGACGACCATGTCGCCGGTCGGGAACCAATCGCCGTCAAACCCCAGGACTGCATCGCCTTCCACCGTGCCAAGGAACAGGCCTGGATCGCTCCGGTGGACGGCAAGCTCGCCTGGCTGTCCGCGCGGCACAGGCTCTCCATCAGGATCGAGAACCGCGACGGTGCGTCCTTTCTGGACATAGCCCGTGGCGCCGTCGGGCGCGGGGCGCTCCGGGCTTGAGGAGATGAAGGTCGAGCATTCCGACATACCCATCGCCTCGTGCAGATCGGTGCCGGTCGCGGCACGCCACCGCTGACGGATCGGCAATGGAAGCTTCTCGCCGGCCGAAAGCCCATGACGCAGATGCGGCAGGTCGAGGCTTGGGCGATGCGACAGGATGCGACGGTAGACGCCCGGCACGGCGGCGAAGATGGTCACGTCGAACCGTTTGAGCAAAAGCGGGATCTCGGCAGGCCCGACGCTGCCGTCGGTCACCAGCGCTGTCGCTCCTGCGGCCCAGGGATCGAGCAGTCCGGTGCCGAGCGTGTAGGTCCAGTTGAGCGCGCCCGCGTGGAACAGGCGATCGGTCGCAGCGATGCCGGTCCAGCCCGCACCCATCATCCGCCGCGCCCAGACGGCGCGGTGGGCATGCGCGATGGCGCGAGGCTTGCCCGAAGTGCCGGATGTGAAGACGATGTAGGCAAGCCGGTCCGGGTCGCCCGTCTGCCAGTCGGCCGGGGGCAGGTTTTCGAACCCGCGCAGCCCGGTCTCGGTCAGGATCGCGCAGGGCGGATCGGCAGGAAGTGCCATACCCTCGCCGGCCACGATGAGCCGGGGGGCAATCACTCCCGCGAGGCGTTCCACCTCCGGCACCGTCAGACCGGCCGCGGTCGGGACGGGCACGATCCCGGCCGTCACGGCGCCGAGAAACGCCAGGGGAAAGCCAACGCCATTGCCCATCCGCAGCATGATGCGGTCACCCGGCTGCAAGCCGCGATCGAGCAGCCCGGTCGCGACGCCGCGCACCGCGGCCTCAAGCCGGTCAAAGCTCCACCGCTCAGCTCCGCCCGCGCGAAGAACCTGTAGCGCGCTCTTGCCGCCAAGTCGTCCGGAAAGGGCCAGAACATGGCGCGCCATGTTGAACGGCGCGGGGCAGGGATCGGCGGGTGACGTGACAAGCGACAGCATTGTCCCTCGCTATGCGCGAAGCCGGGGCGTTGCAAGGGCGTGCGGAATGCGGCTATGCACAGTCGGGTCGCCATGGATCAACATGCATGTCCGGTGTCGAGCCGCTGGGGCAGAGCCGAGCGTTGGGAGTTGAGGGATTGTCAGTGACGATTGTGAAAACACAGCCGACTGCCGGCCAGAAACCCGGGACCTCCGGGCTTCGAAAGAAGACAAGAGAATTCATGTCAGATGGTTATCTGGAGAATTTCATCCAGTCAGTCTTCGACGCGACCGGGGGGGCCGATGGCAAGTGCTACGTTCTCGGCGGCGACGGACGCTATTTCAACGACCGCGCGGCTCAGGTGATCCTGAAGATGGCAGCGGCCAACGGCGCGGCGCGCGTCATCGTCGGACAAGGGGCGCTGCTCTCGACGCCCGCTGCATCCCATCTCGTCCGGCTGAATCGGGCGGATGGCGCGATCATCCTGTCGGCATCCCACAACCCCGGCGGCCCGGATGGCGATTTCGGCGTGAAGTTCAACATATCGAACGGCGGGCCGGCGCCGGAAGCGATCACCGACGCGATCCACAGGTGCACGGAAGAGATCGGCGAATACAGGATCGCTGACGCGCAGGATGTGGACCTGTCGAAGATCGGACTGCAGAACATTGGAAACATGACGGTTTCCGTGATCGACCCCGTGGCGGACTATGCCACGCTGATGGAAAGCCTCTTCGATTTCCCGGCGATCGCCGGCATGTTCGCCGGCGGCTTCCGGATGCGCTTTGATGCGATGTGTGCGGTGACGGGGCCTTACGCCAGGGAAATACTCGAACGACGGCTCGGGGCGGCCAGGGGCTCGGTCGTCAATGCCGCGCCGCTGCCGGATTTCGGCGGCCTGCATCCCGATCCCAATCCGAGCTGGGCGCATGACCTGATGGGCCACATGTTCGGTCCCGACGCCCCGGATTTCGGCGCCGCCTCCGATGGTGACGGCGACCGCCACATGGTGGTCGGACGCGGCATCTACGTGGCGCCGTCCGACAGCTTCGCCATTCTCGTCGCCAACGCCCATCTCGCGCCGGGATATCGTGCCGGCCTGAAGGGTATCGCCCGGTCGATGCCGACCTCGTCGGCCGCCGACCGGGTCGCGGAGGCGCTCGGTGTCGGCTGCCATGAAACGCCGACCGGCTGGAAGTTCTTCGGAAACCTTCTTGACGGCGGCCTTGCCACGCTCTGCGGTGAGGAGAGTTTTGGAGCGGGCTCGGACCACGTGCGCGAGAAGGACGGTCTGTGGGCCGTTCTTCTTTGGTTGAATATCCTAGCGGAACGCAAGGCTTCCGTTGAGGAAATAATGACCGACCATTGGCGGAGGTTCGGCAGGAACTACTATTCCCGGCACGACTACGAAGCTCTGCCGGGTGCCGTTGCCGACGGCATAGTGGACCGGCTGCGCGAGCGGCTCGGACACCTGTCCGGCCAGACGGTCGAGGGAATGACAATCACATCGGCCGACGATTTCGCCTATGTCGACCCGTTGGATGGCTCGGTCGCGCGCATGCAGGGAATCCGGATCGCTTTCGTCGAAGGTTCCCGGATCGTGCTGCGCCTGTCCGGCACCGGCACGGAAGGGGCAACGATCCGTCTCTACCTGGAGCGCTACGTCGCGGGGCCCGAGGGGCTGAACGTGGCGGTGCCGGATGCCCTTTCACCGGTGGTCCGCGCGGCCGAGGCGCTGACGGGTATCCGGGCGGGAACCGGTCGCAACGGGCCGGATGTGATCACCTGACCGGCGGCCGGGGGCGCCGCCCCCGGACCCCCGGGGTATTTCCGGACAGAAAGTGAAGCGGGATCAATTTCTTATCCGACGACCTTCGGCGTCGAACGCATAGGCATGAACATCGTCGAAGCCGAGCGCGATACCGTCGTCCACACGATAGTCGTGCTGGCCAAAGAGGCGCACGGTGATGACGTCTCCGGATGCGAGCGACACGAGAAGGTTGGTATCTCCGCCGAGACGTTCGACATGGCTGATCGTTCCGGCGATGGGGCCGTCGGCGGCGACCCTCAGATGTTCGGGCCGTATGCCAAGCGTCGCACCCTTCTGGCCGAACATCTCGGCGCGCAGGAAGTTCATGGACGGCGCACCGAGGAAGCCTGCGACGAATTGGTTGTCGGGGTCGTTGTAAAGCTCCATCGGGCCGCCCACCTGCTCGACCCGGCCGTCGCGCAGCACAACGATCCGGTCGGCGAGCGTCATCGCCTCGGTCTGGTCATGGGTGACATAGATCATCGACGCGCCGAGCTCCCGGTGCAGGCGGGCGATCTCGACCCGGGTGGCCATCCGGAGAGCCGCGTCGAGATTCGACAAAGGCTCGTCAAAGAGGAAGAGTTCGGGCTTGCGCACGATCGCGCGGCCGATGGCGACCCTCTGACGCTGGCCGCCCGACAGCTCGGCGGGGCGGCGGCGCAGATAGTCCTCAAGCGACAGCATCTTCGCCGCCATCGCGGTGCGCTCCGCGATGACGGCCCTGTCTTCGCCGGCCTGTTTCAGCGCCAGCGTCATGTTGCCCTCGACATCGAGGTGCGGGTAGAGCGCATATGACTGGAACACCATCGCGATGCCGCGCTTTGCCGGCGGGGTTCGCGTCACGTCGCGACCGCCGATGGTGATGCTGCCCGAGGTCGTGTCCTCGAGCCCTGCGATGACCCTGAGAAGGGTGGACTTGCCGCAGCCGGACGGGCCGACGAAAACGACGAACTCACCCTCGCTCACCATCAGGCTGATGTCCTTCAGAACCTCAACCTCGCCAAAGGACTTGTGAATGTTCTCCAGCACCAGTGCGGTCATGTCGTGGTTCCCAGATCGATGGCGCGGCAGGTGCGGATGCTTTCGTCCGCGGCAAGGCAGATGGCGAGGGACTGGACCGCATCCTCCATGTGGCGCGCAAGGTCGATGTCCTCGGCGATGGCGTGGCAGAGATAGGCCTGTTCAGCGTCACAGAGCGCCTGATGGCCGGGCTCATCCTCGAATTCGACGTCCTGGTCCGTGCCGCCCGCCCGGTGAATCCTGAGCGCGCCGACCCTGGTATGTCCCTCCACGCTGTCCGATTCCGGGTGCATGCCGGACAGGATCGACACCGCCCCCTTGGGCGAGACCACGTCTTTCACGAAATAGGCGACCTCGGACATCATCGGCCCCCAGCCGGCCTCGTACCAGCCGACCGAACCGTCCGCAAAGACGACCTGGAACTGACCATAATTGTACATGTTCTCCGGAATCTCATCCGAAAGGCGCAGCCCCATGCCATGCACCCGCAGCGGCTTTGCATCGGTGATCTGGCACATCACATCCACGTAATGCACGCCGCAATCGACGATCGGCGGCGTGGTCTGCATCAGCTGTTTATGCGTCTCCCATGTCGCGCCCTTCGACTGCTGATTGAGATTCAGCCGAAAGACGTAGGGCCCGCCAAGCGCCCGCGCCTCGGCGATCAGTCGTTGCCACGAGGGATGGTGGCGCAGGATATAGCCGACAACGAGCTTGCGGTTGAACTGCCGGGCGCAATCCACCACCCGCCGCGCATCCGCGACCGTCGTCGCCAGCGGCTTCTCGACGAAGACATGCGCGCCCTTTTCCATCGCCATGCAGGCATAGTCGGCGTGGCTGTCGGAATAGGTGGCGATGACAGCGACATCCGGCTTCGCCGCTTCAAGAGCTTCGGCGAAATCATTGTAATACGGATAGGATTGAAGCTCGGAGGGCAGGGGCACCCTCGACCGGTTCACGAGTCCCACAATCTCGCTTCCCGGCAGGTTGTGATGCGCCAGCGCATGTGACAGCCCCATATTTCCGAGGCCCGCGATCAGAACTCTCATTTCACCGCTCCCGATGTGATGCCGCGGATGAGCTGCCGCGAGAAGAGGACGTAAAGGATGAGGACCGGCAGGATCGCCAGCGACAGGGCCGACAGGACCGCGTTCCAGTCGGTCACGAACTGGCCGATGAAGACCTGGGAGCCGAGCGTCAGCGTCTTGGTCGCCTCCGACGGCGCGAGGATCAGCGGGAACCAGAGGTCGTTCCAGATCGGGATCATGTTGAAGACTGCGACGGTCGCCATCGCCGGTCGAACAAGCGGCACTACCAGCTTGAAGAATATGGCATATTCGCTCATCCCGTCGATCCGCCCGGCGTTCTTCAGATCGTCCGAGACCTGGCGCATGAACTCGCTGAGGATGAAGACGGCAAGCGGCAGCCCCTGCGCCGTATAGACAAGAATGAGCGCGGTCAGCGTGTTGACGAGCCCCGTCTGCACCATCAGCTGCAGAATAGCCACCGTGCCGATCCGGATCGGGATCATGATGCCGAGCGCCAGATAGAGCCCCATGAGCGTGTTGCCCCGGAAACGGTATTCGGAAAGCGCAAAGGCCGCCATCGCCCCGAAAAGCAGGATCAGGAACAGCGAGCCGACGGTGACGATCATCGAGTTCTGGAAGTACTGGAAGAAATCGCCCTGTTTCATGACTGTCTGATAGCCGATCAGCGAAAAGCTCTCGCTGCCAGGAAGGGCCAGCGGCTCGCGGAAGATCGCCTTGCGGGTCTTGAACGAGTTGATGAGGATCACGACGACTGGGAAAAGCGCGATCACGGTCCAGGTGATCAGCGCGGCGTGGGCGGCGAGGCTGCGAAACGGGCTGTGGCGGGCCGTGTTCATGTGCTCCCCTCAGAACTGATAGCGCCGCATGCGCGTCTGGATGGCGAAGAGATAGATGCACACTCCGGTCAGGATGATCGCGAACATCGCGGTCGCGATGGCCGACCCCATATAGGGATCGCCCAGTTGAAGCTGAAAGCCGAAGAAGGTGCGGTAAAGGAAGGTGCCAAGGATATCGGTCGAGAAATCCGGTCCGGCGAGCGCGCCCTGCGCTGCATATATGAGGTCGAAGGCGTTGAAGTTGCCAACGAAAGTCAGGATCGAGATGATCCCGATCGACGGCAGGATCAAGGGCAGCTTGATCTTCCAGAAGGCCGAGAAGCCGGTGATGCCGTCGATTTCTCCCGCCTCGAGGATCTCCTCGGGGATCGACAGGAGGGCCGCGTAGATCAGCATCATCGGGATGCCGACGAACTGCCAGACCGAGATCAGCGCGAGTGTCGTGAGCGCGTATTCCTCCTTGCCGAGCCACGGCGCGAAAAGCGACTTCAATCCCACCGCGTCGAGCATCGAGGGCGCGATGCCCCAGATCGGCGACAGGATCAGTTTCCAGGCGAACCCGACGATGACGAACGAAAGGATCGTCGGCACGAAAAACGCCGAGCGGTAGAGCGCGGAAAAGCGCAGGCGGGGATGCGACAGGATCGCGGCCAGCGCGACCCCGATCGGGTTCTGCACCAGCATGTGGATGAAGAAGAACCAGAAGTTGTTGCCAAGCGCGTTCCAGAACGACGCCGACCAGCGCGGATCGCCGAAGAGCGTCCGGAAATTGTCGAGCCCGGCAAAGACCTTGCCGCCATCCGCTCCGGAATAGAGTGAAAGCCGCAATGTGTTGAAGAGGGGCCAGATCATCACCGCCGTATAGACAAGAACGGCGGGCGCCAGGAACACGGCGATGTGCATGCGTGATCGGGATGCCATGTCGGCCTCCACCATTCATCTTGGAAGAAACACCTTCGGGGGGTCCGGGGGGCAGACAGCCCCCCGGCGGGGCGCCCCGGATCTGATCCGGGGCGACAACCGGATCACTTCACTTCTGCGGATCGTACCACGAGGCAAGGCCTTCCTGCAGGCGCGCACCCGCATCCTCGGGCGTCTCGGTGCCCTTGATGACGGCGGCGCTGGCGTTCCAGGTCTCGTTCTCGAGATTCGGTGTCCCGCGCGACAGGATCTGGTAGGTCGAGCGGATCGTCGAGTGGCACTTGTCGCGCCAGCTCACGAATTCCTGCGCGAGCGGGTCTTCCATCGCCACCGGCGTCGAGTTGAGCGAGAAGAAGCCGGGCAGGGCGTTGGCGTAGAGCGTTGCGAATTCCGGCGAGCCGACCCATTCGAGGAAGGCCTTGGCCTCGTCCGGATGGGCGGTCTTGGCGTTCATGCCAAGCGCGATGTCGGTGTGATCCGAGATGTAGCATTCATCCCCGGCATTCGCGACCGGCGGCGGGAAGGCGCCCATCTCGAAACCGGCCTGGGCGTTGAAGCCCGAGATTTCCCACGACCCGGCGGGGTAGATCGCCGCTCGGCCCAGCGTGAAGAGGTTCTGGCTGTCCGGATAGGTCTGCGCCTCGAAACCGTCGCCGAGATAATCCTTCCACTTGGCCAACTGACGGTAGGGCGCGACCCAGTCCTCGTCGGTCAGCCTCTGTTCGCCCTTGATCAGCGCGAGGCGACCTTCCTCGCCCTTCCAGTAGTTCGGCCCGATGTTGTTGTAGCCCATCGTGGCCGCTTCCCACTGGTCGTTGGTGCCCATCGCCATCGGGATGTAGGTGCCATCCTCCTTGATCTTGTCGAGGGCGGCGAAGAAATCGGCCTCGGTCGCAGGAACGTCCAGCCCCAGTTCGGCGAAGGCATCCTTGTTGTAGATGAAGCCGTGGATCACGCTCGCCATCGGCACGCAGAAAGTGGCCGAACCATCGTCCGTCTGCCAGGCCGATTTCGCGACATCCGAGAAGTTGGCCATGGAGGCGAGCCCCGAGAGGTCGGCGAGCTGCCCCGCGTCGTAGAGCGCCAGCGAGGCGTCGAACGGGCGACAGGTGATGAGGTCGCCCGCCGATCCCGCATCGAGCTTGGAGTTGAGCGCCGCGTTGTATTCGGCCGGGGCCGAGGGCGTGAACTCGACCTTGATGCCGGGGTGACTGGCCTCGAACGCGGGGATCAGCTTGTCCTGCCAGATGGTCAGGTCGTCGTTGCGCCAGCTTTCGATGGTCAGCGTGACATCCTGGGCTGCGGCGGCGCCTGCGCCAAGGATCGTCGTGGCCAAGAGAAGGGCCGTCAGTTTCCTGGTGGTCATGGTTCACTCCCGTGGTTGGTCGTTGTTCTCCGGTCTTTGCGGCCGGTCTCTTCTATCCGCGCGAGAGCCGAGCGGAGGTTCCCGTTTGACTGCGTCAGCGCCGCATCGGCGGCGGCGGCCGCCATGCCCTTTGCGATCAGGACGGCCAGCTTGATATTGCCTTTCGCGTCGCCAAGCGCGATGTCGGCGGCGCCACCCGACACGCCGGCAATCGCGGCGACCATGCCCGCGGCGCGGCCGCGCAGCTTGTCGTTGTCGGCGATCAGCCCCACCATCATCCCGTCATGGACCTGGCCAAGCTTGATGCCCATCAGGGTGGATATCATGTTGAGCGCGATCTTCTGCGCCGTGCCCGCGCCCATGCGGGTGGAGCCCGCGATCAATTCGGGCGGCGTGGGCAGGCAGACCGCCACATCGGCGCTGCCGAAGACCGGCGCGTCCCGGTTGTTGGCGATGGCGATGACCCGCGCGCCGCGCGCCTTGGCGATCCGGGCGATCGCAAGCGGGTAGGGCGTCCGGCCCGAGGCTGTCACCGCGATCACCGCATCGCCCGGGCCGATCGCTTCGGCGGCGCGCCCGGCCGCTGCGGCGTCATCCTCGGAGTCTCCGGGCATGTGCGCATCCTTCGGAAGCCCGCCCGCCATCAGCAGCAGGATGCGGTCAGGGTCTATGCCGAAGGTGCCATTGATCTCCATCGCGTCGGCATTCGCCATCAGCGCCGACGATCCCGCGCCCGCATAGACGAGCCGTGCGCCCGACCGCAGGGCGTCGGCTGCGATCCCGGCGGCCGCTTCGATCGCTGGCAGGGCGTCGGCCACCGCACGCGCCGCCTCGACCTGGCCGGACAGCAACCGGCGAAGAACCTCGTCGGACGGCTTGGCGTCCAGCCCCTTTGCCAGCGGATTCATCTCTTCGGTCGTCGGCAGCCGCATCGAATCCCCCCTTGCCATCTGAAGATACCTTTATAATACCTTTTGTCTATCCCAAAATCAGCGCAGCGGGAGTTCTGCCGCCAATCGCGCTGCATCAGCCCAATTACCGCTTTCAAGGCTCCTAAAGGTATTATATAGGTATCTTCATGACTCGGCAGGCTCCCATCTGCATCGGACTGGACGGCGGCGGAACATCCTGCCGCGCGGTCCTCGTGCATGGCGGACGCCGCGTCGAGCAGAAGGGTGGGCCGGCGAACGTCTCCGACTTTGACGGCGCGCTTGCGGAAATCAACGCCGTTCTGGCGCGGATCGTGTCGGCGGCCGGGCTGGGGGATGAAGCGCAAGACGCCGCGTGGGTTCATCTTGGTCTTGCCGGCGTGATGACGGACGCCGACGCGGCGCGGGTGGCGGCGGCGGTTCCGTTTCGTCATGTCACGGTCACCGATGATCATCCGACCATGATCGCCGGCGCACTTGGCGACCGATCCGGCGCCGTGGTTGCGATTGGCACCGGTTCTTTCGTCGGCCGTCAGGCCAAGGGCACGATCCGCGCGGTAGGCGGCTGGGGGTGGCGGCTCGGCGATCAGGGCTCGGGCGCTTGGCTGGGCCGCAGAATGCTGGCCGAGACGCTTCTCGCGCATGATGGCCTCGTCCCGGAAAGCGAGCTGTCGAGGCGACTCCTTGATCGCATGGAGGGTGGAGCGGGAATCGTTGCCTTCAGCCTGCGCGCCACCCCGGCGGACTATGCCACGCTCGCTCCCGAAGTGACGGCGGCTGCGGCGGCGGGCGATGACATCGCGCGCAGGCTGATGGACGAGGGTGCGGCCTATATCAGGGGGGCGCTCAACACGCTCGGCTGGACGCCGGCAGAGGTGCTTTGTCTTACGGGCGGGGTCGGGCCCGCCTATCGCGACTGGCTCGAACCTGACGTCGTCGCGGCCCTGCGCCCGCCGGCCGGCAACGCTCTGGACGGCGCGCTGGTTCTCGCACGGCGTAGGGCGGGGGCCGGGCAATGACCATCAGCGAATTTCTCGCCCCTGAACACTGGATGGACCCGAAGAACGGCCCGCTTTACGTACAGCTGCGCCGTCGGATCGAAGAGGGCATCGCGAGCGGCTTTCTCGCCCCCGACATGCCGCTCCCTGCGGAACGCGAGATCGCCAGCCTGACCGATCTGTCGCGCGTCACGGTGCGCAAGGCGATCGCTGAACTGGTCGGGCGCGGGCTGATCGTCCAGCGGCAGGGTTCGGGTTCCTTCGTCGCTCCGTCGATGCTGCCCCGGGTCGAACAGCTTCTGTCGCGGCTGACCTCGTTTTCCGAGGACATGGCCCGGCGCGGTTTCAAATCCGAGATGGACTGGCTCGAACGTGGGCTCTTTCAAGCCAATGCCGACGAGACGGCGGCGCTGGGGCTTCTCGCCGGAGAGCAGGTGGCGCGGCTAGGCCGTCTGAGGCGTGCCGACGGGCGGCCGATGGCGATCGAGCGCGCCTCGCTGCCGACAGCGATCCTGCCCAATCCGCTGATCGTCACCCATTCGCTCTACGAAGTGCTTGGCGAGGCGGGTCTGAGGCCGGTGAAGGCCACGCAGAAGATCTCGGCCGTCAACCTCAGCGTGGCCGATGCCGAACTTCTTGGGGTGGCGCCGATGGCGGCGGGCCTGAAGATCGAACGGGTTTCCTACCTGCCCGACAGCCGTCCCGTGGAACTGACACGGTCCCTTTATCGTGGCGACACCTATGATTTCGTCGCCGAACTTCGCCTTCCGGAGAAATGACATGAACAAGGCCGAGTCCCTGATGCGTCAGGAGGTGCGGGAAATTCCCACCGCCGTAGCACGACTGCTTGACCGCGGCGGCGCGGCAATACGGGCGGCGGCGGACGAGGCCAGGGCGCGCGATCCGGCCTTCATCGCGACCGTGGCGCGGGGGTCGTCGGACCATGCCTGCACCTATCTGAAATACGTCTCGGAACTCAGCCTCGGCCTTGCGGTCGCCTCCATCGGTCCGTCGGTCGCCTCGATCTATCGCGCACCGCTGAAACTGGACCGGGCGCTCTGCATCAGCGTGTCGCAGTCCGGCAGAAGCCCGGACATCGTCGAAATGGCGCGCGCCGCGCGGGAAGGGGGGGCGCTGACCGTGGCCGTCACGAACGACACCGCCTCACCGCTGGCTGAGGCGAGCGATCTGATCCTGGGCCTCGAGGCGGGGCCGGAATTGTCGGTCGCCGCGACAAAGACCTTCGTGACCTCGGCTGTGGCGGGCCTGGCGCTTGTCGCCGAATGGAAGGGCGATGCCGCGCTCTTGCGGGCGGTCGCCGATCTGCCGGGGCATCTGGAGGCGGCGGTCACAGCGGATTGGGGGGCGCTGGCGGAGCTTCTGACCAACGCCCGGTCGCTCTATACCCTCGGTCGGGGTCCGGCCTTCGCCATGTCGGGAGAGGCGGCGCTCAAATTCAAGGAAACCTGCCAGATACACGCCGAGAACTATTCGTCCGCCGAGGTGCTGCATGGCCCGGTCTCCATCGTCGGCCAGGATTTTCCGGTACTGGCCTTCGCCTCGGCCGATGCCGCCGAAGATGCCGTGGTCGAGGTCGCCGACGCGATGGCCGGCAAGGGCGCCGCGGTGTTTGTGACGTCCGCAAAGCCAAAATCGGCCGCGGCCCTGCCGGCGGTGAGAACCGGCCACCCACTGACCGATCCGATAACGCTGATCGTCTCGTTCTACGCAATGGTGGAGCAGGTCGCGCGGGCCCGGGGCGCCGATCCCGACAGACCGCGCCATCTGCGCAAGGTGACGGAAACGGTGTGATGGGACGGACCCTGTTCACCGGCGCCGCGATCTTCGACGGCAAAGGGCTTTTCCCCGGCGCGCTTCTGGTCGAAGCGGGCAAGATCGCCGGGCTTCTGGACGAAAGCGCGCAGGTGAGCGGCGCCGACATGGTCGATCTGCCCGGCGGCATCCTCGCGCCCGGTTTCGTCGACCTGCAGGTGAATGGCGGTGGCGGGATCATGCTCAACGATGCGCCGACGCCCGACACTCTGGCCCGGATTGCCGAGGCGCATGCTGGCCTTGGTGCGCTCACGATCCTGCCGACGCTGATCACCGATACGAGGGAGACGACGGAGGCCGCAGTGGCGGCGGTCGAGGCTGCGCGGGCCAAGGCCATGCCGGGGATCGCGGGCCTTCATCTTGAAGGGCCGCACCTGAGTCTTGCGCGAAAAGGCGCGCACGATCCGGCATTGATCCGACCGATGGAGGCGGATGACCTGAGTTTCCTCATCGGCGCAGTGCGGCGGGTAGAGCGGCTGATGGTCACGGTCGCGCCGGAAAATGTCACGGACGCCCAGATTTCCGCCTTGGCCGCAGCGGGTGTCGTTGTCTCGCTTGGCCATACCGACGCCGGCTACGACCGCTGCCGCGCCGCCATGTTGGCAGGCGCCCGGGTGGCGACGCACCTGCACAACGCGATGAGCCAGCTTGGCAGCCGCGAACCGGGATTGGTGGGTGCCGCGCTGGTTGCCGGCGAACTCGATGCCGGACTCATCGCCGATGGGATCCACGTTCACCCCGCGACGATCGCCGCCGCACTCCGGGCCAAGACGGGGCCGGGGGATATCTTCCTTGTCTCCGACGCGATGGCGCCCGCAGGGTCGACCATCCGTGCGTTCCGTCTGAACGGACGCGAGATAAGGCGGTCGCAGGGATCGCTGACGCTTGCCGATGGAACGCTTGCGGGCGCCGATCTCGATCTTGCGACGGCGTTGCAGGTGCTTTGCGACGACGTCGGTGTTGCGCGCGACCGGGCATTGGCGATGGCGACACGCATTCCCGCGCGGGTGATGGGGATCAGTGAAAGCGCAGGCGAACTTGCGGTCGGGCGCCGCGCCGACTTTGTCCACCTGAGTGATGAACTGAGGCTCGTCGGCGTATGGCGTGGGGGAGACCCGGTGGGCCTGTCTCCGGCAGGCATTTAAGTCCGATAAGCAGAATTATGTAATATACGGATATGGGCAAAACCACCCGGTCACATGACGCGCCTGAGGAAACTCCGCGTCCTCTCATGCATCGGTGAGCGAAAAAGCTGCTCTGGCGCGCCCTCCTCAAGAACCTGGCCTGCGTCGAGAAAGCAAACCTTGTCAGCGGCTTCGCGGGCAAACGCCATCTCGTGCGTTGCCAGCACCATCGTCATGCCTTCGGACTTCAGCCTGCGCAGCACGTCAAGCACTTCGCCGACCAGTTCGGGGTCGAGAGCCGATGTCACCTCATCGAACAGCATCAGTTCGGGCTTCATCGCCAAGGCGCGGATGATCGCCACACGCTGCTGCTGGCCACCGGAAAGCTGATCGGGAAAATGCGTCATCCGGTCGGCAAGTCCGAAACGTTCGAAGAGTGCCGCAATTTCCGGCAGAAGTGCCGCACGGGCTTTTCCGTGCACGCGCCGTGGCGCAAGAAGAACATTATCAATCGCGTTCATGTGCGGGAAAAGATTGAAACTTTGAAAGACCAGACCGATCCTTTGCCGGATCGGCTGCGGGTCAAGATAAGGGTCGGTGATGTCCTTGCCGTCGAGCAGGATCAGACCGTCATCGACCGGCTCAAGCAGGTTGATGCAGCGCAGAAGCGTCGACTTGCCGGACCCGGACGCGCCGATGAGGCAGACCATCGCGCCCTGCCCGACGGTCAGGTCGATGCCACCAAGAACCCGGTTCGCGCCAAAGCTCTTCTGAACGCAGCGGAGTTCGAGTTTCGGCACCATCAGCTCCGCGCCTTGTTCTGCCGCGCGATCATCCGGTCGACGGCGCGCGTCGCGGGAACCGTGACCGCCAGAAAGATCATTGCCGCACCGAGATACGGCGTGAAATTCGCCAGAAGGGACTTGTAGACACCTGCCTGGCGCAGAATTTCGACGGGGCCGATGAACGACAGAAGGGCCACGTCCTTCTGCAGCGCGATGAGTAGGTTCATGTTCGCCGGAATGACCCGCCGGATCGCTTGCGGCAGGATCACGTAGCGCATCGCATCCCAGTGCGAGAGGCCAAGCGACGTGGCGGCGGCGCGCTGCGATTCATGGATCGACTCGATCCCCGTCCGGTAAACCTCTGCCACATAAGCGGAATATGTCAGGACGACCGCGACCGTACCCCAGATATAGGGGCTGTTCCACGGCCGCGGCAAACCGAGCCCTGGCACCCCGAAGCCGATCAGGTAGATCACGAGGATCACCGGCACGCCGCGAAAGATATCGCTGTAGACGATCCCGAACGCCTTCAGCGGAAAAAGCGCGGGCGAACGCGCGTCGCGGCAAAGCGCTATGACAAGGCCAAGGACGGCGATCATCGGCGCGCACCAGGCGAAAATCATAACGTCGATGAGGAAGGCGTTGAGAAGACCGGGGAAAGTCCGCGCCAGGATATCAAGGTTGAAGAACGATCTTTGGACCCTCTCCCACCCCGGCGCCATCGGCACGAGAATGACGATGAGAGCAATCACGACGACCATGCTGGCTGTTGCGATGAAGGTGCTTCGGCGGCGCAGATGCCTTTCGCGAACCTCCCGGCGCGTCGGCAGCCTCGCGGCCGGCGTCGCGCCGGTCGCGGGCCTTTGATCGTTCGCCGCACTCATGCCGGGGCTTATTCGATCACCGGAACACCGGTCGCCTCTTGCAGCCACTCCGCCTCGACCGATTCGAGCTTGCCGTCGGCGGTCATTTCGGCCAGCGCCTCGTTCGCGCAGTCGCGGAGCGGATTGCCCTCTGCAAAGACAAGACCAAAGGCATCCGGCGCATCGGCGCCCTTCGGGAACTGGCCAAGCACCACACCGTCGTCAAGCACGACAGCGGCGGTGAAGAGCGCCGTCGGCAGATCCATCAGCGTCGCATCCACCTGCCCTGCCTTCAGCGCTTCGGCCGCATCGGCGGTATCGTCGTAAAGCAGCGGCTCGGTTTCGGGCGCGACAAGTTGCTGGATGAGCGCCGGAGCCGTGGTGCCCGCCGCCAGCCCCCATTTCAGGGACTTGAGCGAGGCCAGCGTCGGCGTCGCCCCGGCGTCGATCACCGGCTGGCGCACCAGAACCGCCTGCGCGGCCTGATAGTAAGGTGTCGAAAAATCGATGACCTCGTCACGTTCGGGCGTGATCGAGAATTGCTGAAGGTTGAAGTCGAACTCCTTGGCGCCCGGCTGGATCGCCTGATCGAAGCTCGTCGTGGTCCATTCGACCTTGTCGGCGGCGAAGCCGAGGCGTGCGGCCACCTCGTAGGCGACGGCCGCCTCGAACCCCTTGCCTGCGGCAGGATCGTTGTCGATCACCCAAGGGAAATAGGCCGGATTGCCGGTCGCGACGGTCAGGACGCCATCCTTGATCGTCTTGCCGGCGGCGCAGTCGTTCTGCGCAAGCGAAGGTCCTGCGGCGGCCAGAATCAAGCCAGCGCAGAGCGCGGCGTTGTGAAGCGGTTTCATGTCATTCTCCCTGTGGTCGGCTTTGTATTCTCTTCTTTTCGACGCTTGCGGGAAAAAAACAAGGGTCTACGGCGTCATCGGCCGTATTGAATGCGACGTGGCCGCCGTGTCCCGAGTGCCGGATCAGTGCAGCCGGAACTCCGCCACGACATTGCGCCATTCACCGGGTGCTATCAGTTTCCGATGACAGAACCGCACCGAATGCAGCGGTCCTTCGATCTTCTCCTGCCAGAATTCGATGAAGCGGAAAAGCTCCGGGTAGTCCGGCGCAAGATCGTATTCCTGCCAGATGAACGAGTTCAGCACATTCCGGTAATCCGGCATCCGGTAGTACAGTTCCGCCGTCGTTAGCCCGTAGCCCCTGAGCATCAGCTCCGTTTCGGCGCGGTGTCCTTCGGCACGCATTTCAGCCTCCGTCAGCACTCCCCCGATGCAATTGTAAATCAGTTTGCGTTAACGACAATGAAAACAATGTGTTATCTTTGCGTCATCAAAAGCGCGCAAAACGACGGCTCCTGCCATTGCACCCCATGGATGGCATGGGATATAGTCTCGTGCAACAACATCTAGACGCACAAGAAGAACAATAAGGCAAGGGCGCGCAGCCGTGACAGATACCCCGGAAACTCCTGAAAACGCTGACGAAAAGCCAAGGCGTCCGCCTTATGACGGCCCCTCGGTCGACATCGCGGAGGAGATGAAGACCGCCTATCTCGACTACGCGATGAGCGTGATCGTGAGCCGGGCGATTCCGGATCTGCGCGACGGTCTGAAGCCCGTGCATCGGCGCATCCTTTTCGCGATGCACGAAACGGGCAACACGCATGACAAACCCTATCGCAAGTCGGCACGTCCGGTCGGCGACACGATGGGGAAATATCACCCCCACGGCGACGCCTCGATCTATGACGCGCTCGTCCGCATGGCGCAGGACTTCTCGATGTCGCTGCCGCTGCTGGACGGCCAGGGCAATTTCGGTTCGATGGACGGCGATAACGCGGCGGCCATGCGCTATACCGAGGTGCGGATGGACAAGCCCGCCGCCGCCCTTCTCGCCGATATCGAAAAGGAAACCGTCGACTTTCAGGACAACTACGACGGCAAGGACCGGGAACCGACGGTGCTGCCCGCGCGCTTCCCCAACATGCTCGTCAATGGCGCGGGCGGAATCGCGGTCGGCATGGCGACGAACATCCCGCCGCACAACCTTGGCGAAGTGATCGACGGAACGCTGGCGCTGATCGGCAACCCCGATCTGAGCATGGAAGCGCTGATGGAGATCATCCCCGCCCCGGACTTTCCGACGGGCGGGATCATCCTTGGCCGCTCCGGCGCGCGCAAGGCGTATCTGGAGGGCCGCGGCTCCGTCATCATCCGCGCCAAGACCCGGGTCGAGGAGGTTCGCAAGGACCGCTACGCGATCATCCTTGACGAGATTCCCTATCAGGTCAACAAGGCCACGATGATCGAACGCATCGCCGAAATGGTCCGCGACAAGAAGATCGAGGGCATTTCACACGTACAGGATGAAAGCGACCGCGTCGGCGTGCGGGTGGTGATCGAACTCAAGCGCGAATCGACCCCCGAGGTCGTGCTGAACCAGCTTTTCCGCTTCACGCCGATGCAGACCTCGTTCGGATGCAACATGCTGGCCTTGAATGGCGGCCGCCCGGAAACGCTGACGCTTCGTGATTTCCTCATTCATTTCATAAGTTTCCGAGAGGATGTTGTGGCTCGCCGGACGGCGTTCGAGTTGCGCAAGGCGCGCGAACGCAGCCATGTCCTCTGCGGTCTGGCCGCGGCTGTGTCGAATGTCGACGAGGTCGTGCAGACGATCCGCTCATCGGCCGATCCCACCGAGGCGCGGGAACGGCTGATGACCAGGCGCTGGCCAGCCGGCGAGATCATCGAGTACATCAAGCTGATTGATGATCCGACCCACCCGGTCAACGACGACGGCACCTATAATCTGAGCGAGACCCAGGCCCGCGCGATCCTTGACCTGCGCTTGCAGCGCCTGACCGCGATGGGCGTGAAGGAAGTTACCGACGAACTTCAGGAACTTGCCGCAAAGATTAGGGATTACTTGGAAATACTCGGCTCTCGCGACCGGATAATGGCGATCATATCGGACGAGCTGCGTGACGTGCGCGAGCAGTTCGCCGTTCCCCGCCGGACCGAGATCGTCGACTGGGCCGGCGACATGGATGACGAGGACCTGATCGAGCGCGAGGACATGGTCGTCACGATCACCTCCGGCGGATACATCAAGCGCACCCCGCTCGCCGATTTCCGCGCCCAGCGACGCGGCGGCAAGGGACTTTCATCAATGGCCACGAAGGAGGACGACGTCGTCACCACCCTCTTCGTCGCCAACACCCACACCCAGCTTCTGTTCTTCACGACCGACGGCATGGTCTACAAGCTCAAGACCTGGCGGCTTCCGCTTGGCGGGCGCACCGCCAAGGGCAAGGCTATCGTGAACATCCTGCCGATCCCGACCGGCATTTCGATTGCCGCGATCATGCCTGTGGACGCGCCCGAGGAGGAGTGGGAGGACCTGCAGATATTCTTCTGCACGACCGAAGGCGATGTCCGCCGCAATGCGCTTTCCGATTTCACCAACGTCAAGTCGAACGGCAAGATCGCGATGAAGCTGCCCGAGGGCGTCAGCCTCGTGAACGCTCGCATATGCGATGAGAACGACGACATCATGCTGGTCACGAAGCTGGGCCGGGCGATCCGCTTCCCGACCACCGAGGTCCGCATCTTCAAGGGCCGCGATTCGACCGGCGTGCGCGGCATACGGCTGGCCCGGAAGGACTCGGTTGTCTCGATGTCGGTGATCCGGCATTTCGAGGCTGATCCGGCAGAGCGCGCCGCCTACCTCAAGATGCGCCGCGCCGTCGAAGGCGCGCTGGATGACGGCGCCGAGGCTGATGAGGATGAAGAGACGGTCGAGGCCGGCCAGCTTTCGCAAGAACGCTATGCCGAGATGTCGGCGGCCGAGGACCTGATCCTGACGATCTCGGCCAAGGGTTCGGGAAAGATCTCGTCGAGCCATGATTATCCGGTTCGCGGGCGCGGCGGTCAGGGTGTCATGGCAATGGACAAGGCGATGCGCGGCGGCGCGCTCGTCGCGTCCTTCCCGGTGGAGATCGACGACCAGATCATGCTGGCGACCTCCACGGGCCAGTCGATCCGCTGTCCGGTCGACGGCATCAGCTTCCGCTCGCGTTCCGCCGGAGGCGTCAAGGTCTTTGATACCGGCACCGGCGAAGAGGTCGTCTCGGTCGCCCGGATCGCGGATCAGGGCGACGACGACAGCGACGCGTGACAGCCGAATCAATTTCCGGTTGATACGCAAGACGGACTGCAATCGCCGATCGACCCGGTGATTGTTTCCATTTCCCCCGGCAATTTCCGGTTTCGGAGACAACATGCCGCACGAAATGGCCGTTTTTGACCGAACTTTCGCCTTATTCTTCAGACAGTCTTCTATTCATGGCGAGACTGTTTCCCGCTTGGACGGCTGACACGACGTTTGTTCGTCAAGACGCCGGACGCCATGGGGATGAGGCGGGAACGGTCTTGTTAAGGAAGTCTCAAGCTTTGCGGCAGAGACTTTCCGGCACGGCAGCCCGGAACCAATAACCGGGGAGATTACCACTCGATCCGGGCCACGCGCCCGCCAAGCGGAGAAAGAAGATGAGCCAGGCAGAATACGGCATGCCAGCCCATAGCGGCGCAACTCAGCGCCCCGCGATCCTGACGGCGATTGCCACCATGTTCGCAGAGGCCGGCGCAGCGATCAGCACCTTCGGTTCAGCGGTGCGGCACGAGGAGGACAGCGACAGCAGCACCGGCCCGACGGCCGATCACGCCGCCGCCGCAGACAATGGCTACCTGCGCGACCTCGGGACCGAAGTGAACTTCTGATCCGACCGAAGGCTCCAGCCTGGACGGCCGGAGCTTTCAGAACTGACGCATCTGCCCAAAAGCCTCGCCGGTCTGCGGAGCCGGCAAATGCGGAATCCGCCCCAGATCGGCGAATTCGGATTTCATGTAGCCGCAAAACGCTTTAATGCGCGGCCATGGACACCAGACTGAACATCGTAGGCGGCGGTATGGCCGGGGCCGAAGCGGCCTGGCAGGCGGCGAATATGGGTGTGCCGGTCACGATCCATGAAATGCGGCCCAAAGTCGGCACTTTCGCCCACCGGACCGGCAACCTGGCCGAGATGGTCTGCTCGAACTCCTTCCGGTCCGACGATGACGAGCGGAATGCCGTCGGGCTCCTGCACTGGGAAATGCGTGCAGCGAACGGTCTTATCATCGACATGGCCGACCAGAACCGTTTGCCCGCCGGCGGGGCCTTGGCGGTCGATCGTGACCCATTCGCCGAAAGCGTCACCCAGCGGCTCAGGGCGCATCCGCTGATCACCGTCTCGGAAGAGGAAGTCACCACCCTCCCATTGTCCGGCGAATGGATCATCGCCACCGGACCGCTCACCTCCGGCGCGCTGGCGGAGGCTATCCGCACCGAGACCGGGGCCGAGGCGCTCGCCTTTTTCGATGCCATCGCCCCCATCGTCTATGCCGAAAGCGTCGACATGTCGGTCGCCTGGATGCAGTCTCGCTACGACAAGGGCGAAACGGAAGCCGAGCGCACCGCCTACATGAACTGCCCGATGAACCGCGACCAGTACGAGGCGTTCATCGACGCCCTCCTCGCCGCCGACAAGACGGAGTTTCACGAAGGCGAGACCGCCGGCTATTTCGACGGCTGCCTGCCGATCGAGGTGATGGCCGAACGCGGCCGCGAGACGCTGCGCTTCGGCCCGATGAAGCCCGTCGGCCTGACCAACGCGCACCGGCCCGACGTTAAGCCCTATGCCGTCGTGCAGCTCCGCCGCGACAACGCGCTTGGCACGCTCTACAACATCGTCGGCTTCCAGACCAAGATGAAGTATGGCGCGCAGAACGCTGTTTTCAGAATGATACCCGGCTTGGAAAATGCCAGCTTCGCGCGCCTTGGCGGTATCCACCGCAACACCTTCATCAACTCACCCACGCTTCTCGACGCGCATATGCGGCTGAGAACCCGCCCGCATGTGCGCTTCGCCGGCCAGATCACCGGCGTCGAGGGCTATGTCGAAAGCGCCGCGATGGGCCTTCTCGCCGGCCGCATGGCAGCGGCGAACACCCTCGGCCGCGACATGGCGCCGCCACCGCCCGAAACCGCCATGGGCGCGCTCATCACCCATATCACGGGCGGCGCGGATGCAAAGACCTTCCAGCCTATGAACGTCAATTTCGGGCTCTTCCCGCCGATCGACGCGAAGGGTGGGCGGAAGGGCCGCAAGGACCGTTACAAGGCCTATACCGACCGCGCGAAAACCGCTTTCGATGAATGGCTTGCGAGCCAGGGCTGATGCGGACCCGGTTTGCTCCGTCGCCGACTGGCCCCCTCCATCTCGGCCACGCCTATTCGGCGATCCTCGCCCACGATATGGCTCGTGCGGCGGGCGGCGCATTCCTGCTGCGCATCGAGGATACCGATCTCGAACGCTCGCGGCCCGAATGGGAAGCCGCGATCCTTGACGACTTGACCTGGCTCGGCCTCACTTGGGACGGGCCGGTGCACCGGCAATCGGAGCATATCGACCGCTACAACGCCCGCCTCGGGGCGCTGAGCGGGCGCGGCCTTCTCTACCCCTGTTCCTGCAGCCGCGGCGACATCCGGGCCGCCCTCTCCGCCCCGCAGGAGGGCGTCGCCCACCCGGTCTATCCCGGCACCTGCCGCGGCCGTCCGATGTCCGGCCGCAAACCCGGCGACGCGCTCCGGCTCGATCTCGACAAGGCGCTGGCGGCGCTCGACCCGCAGGCCATCGCCTTCATCGAAACTGGCCCCGCTCATGCCGGCCGCCACCGGGTCGATCCCGACACCGCCCGCGCCACCATCGGCGACATCGTGCTGAGCCGGAAGGGCGAAGCCATCGTCGCCTACTTCCTCGCCTCCGCCTTCGACGATGCCGACCAGGCGATCACCCATGTGATCCGGGGCGACGATCTCTTCGACTTCACGCCGATCCAGGTCATCCTCCAGCACCTCCTCGGCCTGCCCACGCCGACCTATCACCACCACCGCCTGATCCGCGACACGGCCGGCAAGCGTCTCGCCAAGCGCGACGACGCCCGGGCCATCCGCAAATACCGCGAGGATGGAGCGACGCCCGCCGACATCCGCCGGATGGTCGGGCTTTAATCTGCCGTCGGAGAGAGAATCTCCACCTCGTCGCCCTCGCGCACCGCCGTGTAAAAGCAGCTTCGCCGGTTGGTGTGGCAGGCCGGGCCGGTCTGTTCGACCAGCAGCAAAAGGCAGTCGCGGTCGCAGTCGAGGCGCAACTCGACCAGCTTCTGCACATGGCCGGACGTCTCGCCCTTGACCCAGAACGCCTGGCGCGAGCGCGACCAATAGGTCACGCGGCCAGTCCCCAGCGTACGCGCCACCGCCTCGGCGTTCATCCAGGCCAGCATCAGCACCTCGCCCGAGGCGTGATCCTGCGCGATGGCAGGAATCAGCCCCCGCGCGTCATAGTTCAGCGTTGCCGGGTCGAAGGCCATGCCACACCTTTCCATTCGCTGCCTGCCGCCCTATCTAGGGGGAAATTCCGCACGGGGAAAGCCATGAGCGAGACCGATCTCATCAAGCTCTATTCGCAGCGCATCCTGGCGCTCGCGGCCGACATTCCCCATGCCCGACGGCTCGATCACCCGACGGCGAGCGCCCGCAAACGCTCGCCGCTCTGCGGCTCCACCGTGGCGGTCGACGTGGTGGTGAAGGATGGCCGCATCGCCGATTACGGCCAGGACGTGAAGGCCTGCGCGCTTGGTCAGGCTTCGGCCGCAATCTCGGGCGCGCACATGATCGGGCGGACCCGGGCCGAGGTCGAACGGGCGCGCGACGAACTCAGGGCGATGCTGAAAGAGGGCGGCCCGGTCCCGTCGGCGCCCTTCACCGGTTACGAGGTGCTGGAGCCGGCGCGCGACTACCGCAACCGCCACGCCTCGATCCTCCTGGCGCTCGAGGCCACTGCCGAGGCGCTGGCCGAGGCCGAAAAGGCAGCCTGACCCTTCGGACAAAAAAACCGCCGCGATCCCTTTGGGGATGCGGCGGCAGGCTGCGATTTCCGAATTCCGGACGCGGCGGCTGGGGAGCCGGGGGACAGGGAACAAGCGCCGGAGGTGGACAACCGCGAGGCAGTAACTCGGACCGGCGTCAGATCAGGCTTGGCAGATGCAGCCCCACCAAGAGCATGACGATCAGCGAGGCGAGCCCCAGCATGTCTTCAGCCATCGTTCCACGGGTGCGGGACAGGATGGATTTCAGATCGAACTGCATTGGTGTTTCTCCTCAACGTCGCCTTTGTTGCCTATTTGTTCTCATATCCGAGACGGCTTGTAAAGAACTTTTTAAGAACATCAGAGAACAAAGAGGGATCTCGGTCAACCGACCTTGATGAGACGGATCGCCCGGTCCTGCTCCATCAGCCACAGAAGCACGCGCGCAGCCTCACCGCGCGGCGTGGTCAGGCCGGGATCGGCGGCAAGAAGCGCGCGCGCGTCCTTTTGCGCGACCGCCATCAATGCCGACTGCCGTTCAAGATCGGCGATGCGGAACCTCGGCAGGCCCGATTGCGCCGTGCCTATCAGGTCGCCGGCCCCGCGCATGGCAAGATCCTCCTCGGCGATGCGGAATCCGTCCTCGGTCTCGCGCAGGATGGACAGGCGGCGTTCGGCCCCCTCGCCAAGCGGAGGCTGATACATCAGAAGGCAGGTGGACTCCGCCGCCCCCCGCCCGACCCGACCACGCAACTGATGAAGCTGCGCCAGCCCGAAGATCTCGGCCCGCTCGATCACCATGATGGAAGCGTTGGGCACGTTGACGCCGACCTCGATCACCGTCGTCGCGACGAGGACCTTGGTCCGGCCACCCGCGAAAGCAGCCATCGATGCATCCTTTTCGGATGGCGGCATCTGGCCGTGGACCAGCCCGACCACGCCCTCGCCAAAAGCCGCGCGCAGGGCCTTGAACCTGTCCTCGGCCGCCGTCAGGTCGACGACTTCGCTTTCCTCTACCAGCGGACAGACCCAGTAGGCCTGCCTTCCGTCGGCGACGGCCTGCCGCAAGTGCCCGACAACCTCGTCATAGCGGCCTGCCGAAATGAGTGCTGTCTTCACCGGTTTCCGGCCCGCGGGCTTTTCATCCAGGACCGACACATCCATGTCGCCGTATTGCGCCAGACTCAGCGATCGCGGGATCGGCGTCGCGGTCATCACCAGGACATCGGCGACAAGCCCCTTGGCCGAAAGTTCCATCCGCTGCGCCACGCCGAAGCGGTGCTGTTCGTCGATGATGGCGAGCCTGAGATCCCGAAACACAACATCCTTCTGAAAGACGGCATGGGTGCCGACAAGGATGTGAATGTTTCCGTCCGTCAGCGCCTTCAGCTTGGCCGTGCGCTCCGCCCCCTTGTCGCGACCCGTCAGCAACTCGATGACCACGCCTGCATCCTCGGCCAGCGGCCGCAGGCTTTCTAGATGCTGGCGGGCCAGGATTTCGGTGGGCGCCATCATCACCCCCTGCCCGCCCGCCTCGACCGCGATGAGAAGCGCCATGAACGCCACGAGCGTCTTGCCCGATCCGACATCGCCCTGCAAAAGCCGGCTCATCCGCTTGTCCGACGCCATGTCGGCGGCGATTTCCGCGATCGCGCGCGTCTGTGCGCCGGTCGGCGCATAGGGCAGCGCGGCAAGAACCTTTTTCCGATATGCGCCGGTGGCCACGCTCGCCCTGCCCTTGCCCCGCCGCAGCGAGGCGCGCGCGAGCGCCAGGGTCAACTGATGGGCGAACAATTCGTCATAGGCGAGCCGCTGGCGCGCAGGCGACTCTGCGGCGAGATCGGACAGGGTCGCGGGCGTGTGCGCGGATCGGATCGCGGCGGCCCAGTCCGACCAGCCCTCGCGCGCCTTCAATGGCGGGTCGATCCAATCCGCAAGCGCCGGCGCCCGGGCGAGCGAGGCGGCGGCGGCCTTCTGGATCATCTTTTGCGTGATCCCGGCGGTCAGCGGATAGATCGGTTCGAATTCCGGCAGATCCGTCGCCTCTTCGGGCCGCAGGATATGTTCGGGATGGACCATCTGCGCCAGACCGTCGAAAATCTCGACCTTGCCCGAGATGATGCGGCGCTGGCCGGTCGGCAGTTGCTTTTGCAGATAATCGCCGCGCGCGTGGAAGAAGACGAGCTGAAACTCGGTCTCCGCATCGCGCACTAAGACCCGCGCCGGACCGCCCTTGCGCTTGGGTGCGACGTGGCCGCCGATCTCCACCTCCACCGTCACGGTCGCCGGCAGATGCGCTTCGCGGATCGAGCGCTTCAGCCGCCGATCGACGACGGCATGGGGCAGCGTGAAGAGAAGATCGCGCGGACGTTCGACACCCATCTGGGCGAAATGTCGCGCCGTCTTCGCACCGACGCCGTCGAGCGTCTCCAGCCCCGCGAAAAGCGGAAAGAGTATCGCCGGGCGGCTCATCCGCCGATCAGCCTCAGCCAGGCATCCTCGTCGATCATCTCGACACCAAGCGCCTCGGCCTGCTTGGCTTTCGACCCGGCGCCGGGTCCGGCGACGACAAGATCGGTCTTGGCCGAGACCGAGCCCGCGACCTTCGCGCCGAGCGTTTCCGCCCGCGCCTTTGCCTCGGCCCGCGTCATCTTTTCGAGCGTGCCGGTGAAGACGATGGTCTTGCCGGCGACGGGGCTGCCCTCGGTCTTTGGCCGCGCCGCCTCCTGCACGTCGAGTTCGGCCACCAGGCGGTCGATCGAGGCGCGCTCCGCCTCCTGATGGAAGGTATTGACGACCGAGGCCGCAAGAACGGCGCCGACGCCGTCGATCGCCAGGAGGTCCGCCCATTCCGGCCCTTCTCCGATACGCGCGGCGGTCATCGCGGATTCGAACGCGGCCCAGGTGCCGTAGTGGCGGGCAAGAAGGTTCGCCGCGCTTTCACCCACATGCCGGACGCCGAGTGCGAAGATCAGCCTGTTGAGCGGTATTGTTCGTTTATCCTCAATTGCCTGGAAGAGATTGCTCGCAGACTTCTCGCCAAAGCCTTCGCGGTTCTTCAGCTTCGCCGGATTGGCGGAATCGCGGACGGCAAGCGTGAAGATGTCCGCCGGTTCGCGAACCGGCAGGGTCGCATCGGCAAAGAACATCTCGATCTGCTTGGCCCCCAGCCCCTCGATGTCGAAGGCGCCGCGCGAGACGAAGTGTTTGAGCTTCTCGACCGCCTGCGCGGGGCAGATCAGGCCACCGGTGCAGCGGCGCACGGAATCGCCCGGCTCGCGCACCGCGTCCGACCCGCATTCGGGGCAGGTCGTCGGGAAGGCATAGGGTTCGGCATCTCCGGGGCGTTTCGCAAGGTCGACATCGGCGATCTTGGGGATCACGTCGCCGGCGCGGTAGACCTGAACCCAGTCGCCGACGCGGATATCCTTGCCCCCGCGGATCGGGTCGCCGTTCGCGTCGCGTCCGGCGATGTAGTCCTCGTTGTGCAGGGTCGCGTTCGACACGACGACGCCGCCCACCGTCACCGGCATCAGCCGCGCGATCGGGCTGAGTGCGCCGGTGCGGCCTACATTGATGTCGATCGCCTCGAGCCGGGTCCAGGCGAGCTCGGCGGGAAACTTGTGGGCGATGGCCCAGCGGGGCGTGGTGGAGCGGAAGCCGAGCCGCCTTTGCAGGGCCAGATCGTCGACCTTGTAGACCACCCCGTCGATGTCATAGCCGAGCGTGGCGCGCATCGCCTCGATCTCGCGGTAGGCGGCAAGAAGTGCCTCGGGCCCGTCGCAGCGGCGGGTCAGCGGGTTGGTGGAAAAGCCGAAGCCGCGCAACCGCTCGATCGCCTCCATCTGGGTCTCGGCCAGCGGTTCGGAATGCTCGCCCCAGGCATAGGCGAAGAACCTCAGCGGCCGCGCGGCTGTCACCGAGGCGTCGAGCTGGCGCAGCGACCCTGCGGCGGCGTTGCGTGGGTTGGCGAAGGTCTTGCCGCCCGCCCCGGCCTGGCGCGCGTTCAGGGCGGCGAAATCGGCATGGCTCATATAGACCTCGCCCCGGACCTCGAGAATGTCCGGCGCATCCGCGATCTTTTGCGGGATGTCGGCGACCGTGCGGGCGTTCGCGGTGACGTTCTCCCCGGTCTCGCCATCACCGCGGGTCGCCGCCTGCACCAGCCTTCCGCCTTCATAGCGAAGCGATAGCGAAAGGCCGTCGATCTTCGGCTCGGCGGTATAGGTCAGGGCCGCATCGGGGCCGAGGTTCAGATAACGCCGGATTCGATCGTCGAAATCGGTGATCTCGTCCGGTTCGAAGGCGTTTTCGAGGCTGAGCATCCGCACGGCGTGGCGCACCTTCGCGAAGGTGTCGGAGGGTGCCGCACCCACGTCCTGCGTCGGACTGCCCCTTGCCGCGAGGTCCGGAAACCGTGCTTCGATCGCCAGAAGCCGCCGTTTCAGCGCATCGTAGTCGGCATCGGAAATCGCGGGGGCGTCTTCGGTGTGATAAGCCCGGTTTGCCTCGGCGACCAGCGCGGCAAGCCGGGACCATTCGGCCGCCGCCTGATCGCCGTCGAGAACCTCGACCGCGACATCGGGAAACCCGGCCCGCCCTGCGCCCGCCGCAGCCGGACCAGAAGAACGTTCCGCCGCAGACATGAATGAACCTCTCCGAAACAGCCCCTCAAATTGTTAGGCTGCGGCGCCGGAGAGGTCCAGCCTTTGCAGGCGCCCAACGCCTGGCGCGGGCGTCGGTGCCCGCGGTTGCGGGGGCGTTTCAGGCCCCCACGGCGATCTTGCGCGGCAGCGACGCGGCGGCAGGCTCGCGCAGGACATAGCCGCGGCCCCAGACCGTCTCGATGTAGTTGTCGCCATCCGTGGCCTCGGAAAGCTTCTTGCGCAGCTTGCAGATGAACACGTCGATGATCTTCAGCTCCGGCTCATCCATGCCGCCATAGAGATGGTTCAGGAACATTTCCTTCGTCAGCGTGGTGCCCTTGCGGAGCGAGAGAAGCTCCAGCATCTGGTATTCCTTGCCGGTCAGATGCACGGCCTCGCCATCGACATCGACCGTTTTTGCATCGAGATTGACGCTGATCTTGCCGGTCCGGATGACCGACTGCGCATGTCCCTTCGACCGGCGGATGATCGCGTGGATCCGTGCCACCAGTTCTTCGCGGTGGAAAGGCTTGGTCATGTAGTCGTCCGCGCCGAAACCGAAGCCGCGCAACTTGCTTTCCGTGTCATCGGCGCCCGACAGGATCAGGATCGGCGTTTCGATCTTTGCCAGTCGCAGTTGCCGCAGAACGTCATGCCCGCTCATGTCCGGAAGGTTCAGATCGAGAAGGATCAGATCGTAGTCGTAGAGCTTGGCGAGATCGATACCCTCCTCGCCCAGATCGGTGCAGTAGACATTGAGATTGGCGTGCGTCAGCATGAGTTCGATGCTGCGCGATGTGGTGGGGTCGTCCTCGACCAACAGAACTCTCATCAGGCGCTCTCCGCATTAATCCCTCGATCATCCAAGACACTGACCGAGAATGGTTAATCACAAGTTACTGGCACCTGACCACGGCGCTATTCAACCTATGGTTGACGATATTTCTGAATGGCCGTGACTTTCAAGCCCCCCTCGCCGTGGCGTTCGACCGCAGACCGCCAAAGATCGAACTCCTCTTCCGACAGCGCATAGATCTCCAGCGCCTCCTTGCGCGGCATCAGGCCGAAAACGACCGCCCTGACGACGCGCGCCTTGCGGCTCGCGACCCAGCGCCGCGTCGATGGAGCGGGCAGATCGGCCCGCGTCATGACCGTGCCATCGGGAAGCGTTATCGCCCTTGGCCCGTCGATCTTTCTGAGATACATCACTCACCCCTTCGTAATCCCCGACCGAAAGCCTCGCTGTCGCAACTTAACGTGCCGTGAAACCCCGGCTTGTGAGTAGTTAGGTTTTTCCTATATTCCTTCAGATCTCCCCGGAGGCCCGCAATGCCGCTTGACGAAACCAGACTGAATTCGCTTGGCCTGCCCAAGCCGCCCGCCGACACGCGGGTCGTCGTCGCCATGTCGGGCGGTGTGGACAGTTCCGTTGTCGCGGCAATGCTGAAGGACGAGGGCTACGACGTCGTCGGGGTGACGCTTCAGCTTTACGACCACGGTGCGGCGCTGGCGAAAAAGGGCGCCTGTTGCGCGGGGCAGGACATCCACGATGCCCGCCGCGTGGCCGAGGCGATGGGGTTCGCGCACTATGTGCTCGATTATGAGAACATCTTCCGCGACGCGGTGATCGACGAATTCGCGGACGCCTATCTTGCCGGGGCGACGCCGGTCCCGTGCATCCGCTGCAATGAGCGGGTGAAGTTCAAGGATCTTCTGGCGACGGCGAAAGACCTCGACGCCGACTGCATGGCGACGGGCCACTACATCCAGCGGAAAGTCGGTGCTGCGGGGCCCGAACTGCATGCCGCCGCAGATCCGCATCGCGACCAGTCCTATTTCCTCTTCTCGACGACGCCCGAGCAGCTTTCGTATCTGCGCTTTCCCCTTGGGCATCTCGCGTCCAAGGCCGAAACCCGCGCGCTTGCGGCGAAATATGGGCTTTCGGTTGCCGACAAGCCGGACAGTCAGGACATCTGCTTCGTGCCGAACGGCAACTATGCCGCCGTGATCGAGAAGCTGCGCCCTGGCGCCGCCGATCCGGGCGAGATCGTGGATATGGAGGGCAACATCCTCGGTCGACACAGTGGCGTGATCCACTACACCATCGGCCAAAGGCGCGGTCTCGGCATCGGTGGCCTCGAAGACCCGCTTTATGTCGTCAAGCTCGATCCCGACGCGCGCCGCGTGATCGTCGGGCCGAAAGAGGCGTTGTCGACGAAGATTGTTCCGGTGCGCGAGATCAACTGGCTTGGTGACACGGCCTTCGACAGCGCGGCGGAATGGCGCGTCCATGTCCGCATCCGCTCCACCCGCCCGCCGCGCCCTGCGGTGATACGACCCCTGTCGGCGACGCAGGCCGAGGTCGAACTGCTCGACCCCGAAGAAGGTGTGAGCCCCGGACAGGCCTGTGTCTTCTACGAGACAGGCGGCACCCGCATCCTTGGCGGCGGCTGGATCTGGCGGGGCTGCTAGGCAGGTTTGACCGCCGGCGAAGCGTGCCGGCGGCGCAGGTTTCGCGGGATTGCGGCGGCGATCTCTTCAATCAACCGGCGTGATGAGATGGGCCAGCACCGACCTTGCCGCACGAAGCCCCGGCGCGTCTCCACCCGCGCCAAGCCGCTCCATGGTCAGCGCCATCGCCGCCGATTGCTGCTTGCGCACCGCCTCGTCGTCCATCAGCGTCATCAGCGCGCGTGAGATGGGCCCCGGTTGACAGGCGGGTCCCAGGAACTCCGGCACCGTGCGCGTCTCGGTGACGATGTTCACCAGCGTCACAGTGTCGATCAACGCCGCCCGCTTCATCATCCACCAGCTCAGACGGTTGAAGTCATGCGCGATCACCATCGGGACGTTGTTGGCGGCGAGTTCGAGGCTGACCGTGCCGGAGGCGGCGAGCGCCAGGTCGGCGGCGGCAAAGGCGGCCCGCTTGCCTGCGGCGTCCTCGACCACCAGCGGGGCGACCTTCCATCGGCTTGCGAAATCGCGGATGATCGGTGCGACGCCCCGCACCGTCGGGATCGCCACACGCAGATCAGGGGCGCGGTCGCGAAGCCGGGCGATCGCTTCCTCGAAGCGCGGCGCGAGGCGTGTGACCTCTCCCTTCCGCGAACCGGGCAGGCAAAGCAGCAGCGGCTGATCCGGCCCGATCATGTGATCCTCGCGAAAGCCGCGCGCTTCTTCCTGCGCCGCCCGCGGCTCGGTCACCACCGGATGGCCGACAAAGTCGCAGCTCATCCCTGCGGCTTCCATGTAGGGCGGCTCGAACGGGAACAGCGCCAGCACATGGTCGATGACGGGCGCCATCTTCGCGGCCCGCCCCGGACGCCATGCCCATACCGTCGGGGCCACGTAATGGATCGTGCGCAGGTCCGGCGCCTTGACCCGCGCGGCGCGGGCGACGCGAAGGCAGAAGTCGGGGCTGTCGATCGTGATCAGCGCGTCGGGCCGGAGACTGTGGATTTCGGCCGCCGTCTCGGCAATGCGGCGCTTGAGATGGCGATACTTCGGCAGCACCTCGACAAGGCCCATCACCGAAAGCTCCTCCATCGGGAAGAGGCTGGCGAGACCTTCCGCCTCCATCCTCGGCCCACCGACACCGCGGAATTCGACCTCGGGGGCCAGAGTTCGCAGCCCCGCCATGAGTGCGGCCCCAAGCGCATCCCCGGAGGCCTCGCCCGCAACGAGGAAGAACCTCATGGTTCCCGCGCCCAGAGAAAGAGGCCGCTTTCGTCTGCCGCCGCGATGGTTGCCTCGCGGTCCAGCAGCATGATGCCGCCCGCCTCCCAGACGATACCCGCAAGCCCGGCGGCGGCGGCGGCGCGGACGGTGTCGCGCCCGATCACCGGCAGGTCGATGCGACGGTCCTGATGCGGTTTCGGCGCCTTGTAGAGCACGCCTCCGGCCCCCAAGGGATCGGGGCGCAGCCCCGCGGCGTGGGCAGCGACGAATCCCAGCATCGCATCGGTTCCGGGCAGGGTTTCGACGGCGAGGCAAAGACCCTGTGCGACCACCGCCCCCTGCCCCGTATCGAGCTGACCCAACGCGGCCACGATCTCGGCCGCGCGGGCGGCATCGTGGCGGTCGGCCTCGGACGGCGCGCCCACAAGAACGCCCGGGCCGGGAACAAGCCCGGGCGCGATGACATCGGCGCCGACGACATCGAAACCCCAGTCGGCAAAGATCGAGATCACCTCGCGCAGAAGAGCATCGTCCCCCTTCTGGACCGCGCCAAGCAGTCGCGGAACCAGCGTCGCGGTCTTCGGGTCGATCAGACCGGGTTCAAGCCGGGGGCGGCGGATGGAGCCGGCGAAAACGACGCGCGTTACGCCCTCGGCGGTGAGGTGGTCAAGAAACGGAGCAAGGCGTTCGACACGAAAGCGCTGGATATCCGGCGATTTCAGATCGCTCGGGAAACCCTCCATTTCTGCGACAAGATGATCTTCGCCTTCCGCCGCCAATGCGTCAGAGAGATGGACAGGCAACATGCCCTGCCCTGCGATGATCGCCGTCTTGATCATCGCGGCGTGAGGAAGGATCGGTCCGAGGGGCCGAGGATGAAATCGAGCACCTCGCGGACATGAGCGTTGTCGGCTGCGTCTTCGGCCAGACGACGCGCGTTTTCGCGGAAGTTGCCTTGGCCGAGCGCGTCGTAAAGGTCGCGCAGCGCCGCGATGTCCGCCCGCCCCGCGCCGCGGCGCTTGAGGCCGACGAGATTCAGCCCGTCGAGCGTGCCGCGCGGCCCCTGGACAAGACCGAACGGCATCACGTCGGCCGTGACCATGCAGACGGCGCCGATCATCGCGCCGTGTCCGATGCGGACGAACTGGTGCACGCCCGAAAGGCCGCCGATGATCACGTCATCCTCAAGCACGCAGTGACCGGCTAGGGCGGCGTTGTTCACGAGAATGACGCGGTTGCCGATCTGACAGTCGTGCGCAACATGCGCGCCCGCCATGAAGAGACAATCGTCGCCGACCCGCGTCACGCCGCCGCCGCCTTCGGTGCCGACATTCATCGTGACATGTTCGCGGATCCGGTTGCGCGCGCCTATCACAAGACGCGTCTTTTCGCCCTTGAACTTGAGGTCCTGCGGAACCTCGCCAAGCGTCGCGAAGGGAAACACGACCGTGCCTTCACCGACCTCGGTCGCGCCGGTGATGACCGCGTGGCTCCTGACCTCGACGCCATCCGCCAGCCGCACCTCGGGCCCGATCAGGCTGAACGGCCCAACCCGGCAGCCCGGCCCTATCACGGCGCCCGCCTCGACATGAGCCGAAGGGTGAACCTGGGCGCTTGGAGAGATCGTCATGTTCAGTCCCTGAGGTCCATCATCGCCGTGACGTCGGCCTCGCAGGCCAGATGTCCCTCGACCTTCGCCGCGCCGTGGAACTTCCAGATCTTGCCTCCGCCGCGCTTCACCGTCATGTGAAGCTCCAGCACGTCGCCCGGCACCACCTTGCGGCGGAACTTGCAGGCGTCGATCGACATGAAATAGACCAGCATGTCGCGGTCGATCACGTCCATCGAGATGCCGACGAGAACCGCAGCGGTCTGCGCCATCGCCTCGACGATGGTGACACCCGGCATGATCGGCGTCTGGGGGAAATGACCTTGGAAATGCGGTTCGTTGAAGGTGACATTCTTGATGCCGATGCAGCCCTTGTTCGGCTCGATACCGACGACCTTGTCGATCAGCAGGAACGGATACCGGTGCGGGATGATCCGCTGGATAAGATGGATATCGGCTTCGGTGATTGGGGCGTCGGTCATGTTTCCTCCATTTCCGGCGAAGTCGGGACTAGCTAGCAAGTCGGTCCGAAACTGGCAAGCGGCGCGTCAGTTGTCGCCCGGGGCGGGCGCGGGGACGGTTTCAGGCTCGGTGGCGGCGGTGCCGGCGCCGAGGGCCGCGTCGATTTCCGCAATCATTTCATCGGTGACGTCGATCGCGTCGGCCGAGACGAAGATCGCGCGGGAATCGAGAACCGCAAGCGCGCCGCGACGGCGCAGCACGTCGCCCATCACCGGAAGGGCGGCGGCATAGAAACGCTTGCGCTCGGCGTCCTGCACCTGGGCGATGCCACGCTCCTTGGCGTCCTGCACGCGCCTGATCTCTGTCACCTTGGCGTCGAAGGCGTCGGCAGCCTTCCTGAATTCCTCGACCGGCATCGACGGCCGCTTGTCGGTCAGGGCGCGTTCCTCGGCGCTCAGATCTTCCTCGATGCGCCGGTTTTCGGAGGCAAGCGCCGCCGAAGCCTCTTCGATCCGTTTGTTCGCGCGCTGCCCCCAGAGCGTCTCGGCAAACAGGCGTTCCTGATCAAGCGTCAGGATCGGCGATTGAATGCGGGGCGGTTCCTCCGGCGACTGGGCGTTTGCGCCGGAAGAAACCAGCGCGACAGCCATCAGCGCGGACGCCAGCCAGCGCATCAGAACTGCGTGGAGATCGTCAGGTCGAAGTTCTGTTCGCGGTCGTAGGACTTCTTGTCGATCGCTTTGGAGAAGTTGAAGCGCAGGGGACCGATCGCGGTGTTCCAGAAGATCGAAACGCCGACGGCGGACCGCAGGTACATGCTGTCGTCGATGGCGCCATTCAAATCGTTGTCCAGCCCCCAGACCGAACCCACATCGGCGAAAAGCCCGCCGGTTATGCCGTATTCCTCGGGCAGGCCGACCGGGAACTCTGCTTCGAACCGTGCGACGGCGAAGTAGTTGCCGCCAAGCGCGTCGCGGTTCGGGGCCGTCAGGTCGCGCGGACCGATGCCGTTGGGCTCGAAGCCGCGGAGCCTGCCGTTCGCGGTGAAGCGGTCGACAAGCCGGCTGTCGCCGTTCTGGCTGGCGACCACGCCGCCCTCGAGATCGGCGCGCAGCGTCACCTCCTCGCGCATGATCTTGGTCTGGAACGTGGCTCCGGCCGTCGACGTGATCGACTGGATGTCGCCGCCGACGCCGGCGAAGTCCTGACCGAACCGCAGCCGCAGGTCGTTGTTCGGGTCGATGCCGCTGATGCGCGTGTCGTATGTGTAGGTATAGCCGATAGCGCTGGTCAACTCGGCGCCGCGCGCAGCTTCGGTTTGCAGCACCTGGGACGACCGCGCGCTCACGTTCTTCAACTCGTCGCTGGAAATCTTGTAGCGCAGTTCCAGCCGCCCGAATTCGCTGACCGGAAACTCGATCGACGGCGAGAGGCCGATCCGGTCGGTCGAGTAGTCGGAGATGATCTTGTCGTTGTCGGTCGTGTTGTAATAGGCGTTGAAACGGAACTTCAGGTCGCGGTCGAGGAATGCAGGCTCGATGAAGGTGATGGAACTGTTCCGGTTCTTCGCCCCGGCCGACAGGTTGACACTCAGAAACTGGCCGCGCCCGAGGAAGTTCGCTTCCGACAGTCCGACGTTGAAACCGACGCCGCTGCTGACGCTGTACGAAGCGCCGAAGGTCAGCGAGCCGGTCGGCTTTTCCTCGACGTTGACGTCGACGATGACCTGGTCGGGTCCGGTCCCCGGACGCGCGTTGATGTCGGCATTCTCGAAGAAGCCAAGTGCGCGGGTCCGCTCGGCCCCCTCGCGGATTTCGCGCGGATTGAAGGGGTCGCCCTCGACCGTGCGGAACTGCCGCCGCACGACCTTGTCGAGCGTGGTGGCGTTGCCCTCGATGTCGATGCGCTCGACGAAGACGCGCGGCCCCTTGGTCAGCGCGAAGACCACATCGAGCGTCTGGTCGCGTTCGTTGCGGGTGATGCGCGGCTCGATGTTGAGGAAGTTCACGCCCTGTTTCAGCGCGATCGCCTCCATCCGCGCGATGGTGGTGTCGATCGCGGTCGGCGAATAGGTGACGCCGGAGCGGATGCGCATGACCTGTTCGTATTCGGCCGCATCCACACCTTCATATTCGCTGACGGTGCTGATGTTGCCGAACTTGTAGCTGAGCCCTTCGCGCACGGCAAAGGTCAGGAAGAAGGCATCGCGTTCGCGCGAAAATTCTTGGGCGACCGACAGAACCTGGAAGTCGATATAGCCCCGTTCGCGGTAGAAGTCGGTAAGCAGGCTCTTGTCGAACTCGATGCGGTCGGCGACGTAAGTGTCACGCTGGATGATCTGGCGCAGGAAGCCTGCCTGCTTGGTTTCCAGAACCTGCCGAAGCCGGCGGTCCGAAAACGCACGGTTGCCGGTGAAGCTCAGCCGCTCGACCTCCGTCACCCTGCCCTCGCGCACCTCGAAGACGAGATCGACGCGGTTGTCGCCGCGGTCGATGACGCGCGGTTCGACCCTTGCCGCAAGGCGGCCGGCATCCGAATAGGCCTTGGTGATGGCGGCTGCATCCGCCTCGGCCTGCGCTGGCGAGTAGACGCGGCGGGACTGCGACTGGATGACCTTGGCGAGATCCTCGTCCTTGATCCGCCGGTTGCCTTCGATGTTGACCAGGTTGATCGTTGGATTTTCCACGACGCGAATGATCAGGGTTCCACCCGACGGCACGACATCGACGCTCTTGAACAGGCCGGATGCGACAAGCCGCTGGACGGCATCGTTCAGGCCCGCCTCGGTTACGGACTCACCACGGCTGATTCCGGCGAATTTGACGATCGTCGCCGTTTCGATCCGCTCGTTGCCTTCGACCAGCACTTGGGAAAAGCTGTAGCTCTGCGCCAGCGCGGGCAGGACGATGGCGCTGCAAGACATTGTGAGCGCGACGAAAATCGCCGAACGCATTCGCGACGCGCGCGGCGTGCCGACCCCGGATTCGTTGAGCCGCCCTGCCGACATGTCTGCCCCCTGCATATTGATTTTAGAATGCTCTGAGGGAGTCACTAGCGGGAAAGCCGGACCTTGTCAAAAGCCATGGGCCAGTCGCGCGAAGTCCTGCGCCGACTGCCGCAATTATGCAATCTGGAACGTGCGGATCTAGTGCGGAGACTGGATCGTCGGCGCGCGCAGCTCCACGATTTCGGCGCCGATCATGGCGCCCCCGACGAGACCGACAACAATCGCCAGCGGAATCAGGATGCGGTCGGCGCTGAGGTCGATCATCAGTGAAAAGCCGCGAAATCCGCGCTCAACAATACTCATCGCCTTGGCCCTTTCCAGTCATCGGCCCCACTGACCCGACGGTAAGTCGCGATTGTGGCAGGATTGGGGCGTTTGGCCACCGGATCCGGCGCCGTTCGGCTGTCATTTGCAGAAGAGATCGTTCGTCAGGCCGAAGACCATCAGCGACAACACCAATGCAAGGCCGACCGCCATCGCACCATTCATGAAACGGTCGGATGGCGGCTTTCCGAAGGCCCACTCATAAGCATGAAACACCAGGTGCCCGCCATCGAGAATCGGAATCGGGAAGAGGTTGATCAGCCCGATCGCGGTCGAAAGCGCGGCGACCAGCGCAACGAAGCTCATCACGCCCGCGGTCGCTGCCGCGCCGGCGGCCTGCGCCATGCCGACAGGGCCATTGATGTTGCAGGTCGATATGCGGCCCGCGAAAATGCTGCCGATCGCGCTGAACGTCCCTTCGACAACCCCATATGTCGCCGAGGCGCCGTTCGAGAGCGCCTCGATCACGCCCGGTCTGCGTGTTGCGGGCTCGAACATGAAACCGCTTGAGATGCCGATCTGGTAGCCGGTGTCGAAGCCGCCCTCCTCGCTCTGGATCGGACGTTCGCGCGGGGTCAGGGTCGCCGCGATCTGCTCTCCGTCGCGCCAAACCGTCAGGGCAAGCCCCCTGCCGCCGCTGTTGCGAACCGCCGACTGAAGGTCGAGAAAGCGCGGCGTCGGCTGCCCGTCGACGGCGACGATGACATCGCCTTCGCGCAGACCGGCATCCATCGCCGCACTCTTCGGAAGAACGCCAAGGATGAGCGGCGGCATGGGCGACGGCCCCTTCACGACCTGCTCGGTTCCGTCGCGGAGCACGCTGTAGTCATACAGCGTCTGCGCCGGCAGATCGTCGGCCGCTGCACGCAGCTCGGCGTAGCCCGGCGTCTCGTGGCCATCTATCGCCAGGATCGTGTCACCCGCGCGCAGATCATGGGCGACCGGCAGGTCGCGCAGCGCCTCGATTTTCGGCTGTTCGGTCGCGACCCCGCTGACCAGCATCATCCCCGCAAAGACCGCGACAGAGAGGATGAAGTTGAACAAGGGGCCGGCAAAGACCGTCGCCGCCCGGGCCCAGAGCGGCGCGCCATGCATGGTGTGCCGCCGCTCCTCGTTCGACAGACGCTCCATGGTTTCCTCGTCGGCCCCGGCCGAGGCCGCGTTCGCATCGCCAAGGAATTTGACATAACCGCCAAACGGGATCGCCGCGACCTGCCAGCGCGTGCCGCGCCTGTCCTGCCTGCTCCAGAGCCGGGGACCGAAACCGATCGAGAATACCTCGGCATGAATGCCCGACCAGCGCCCGACGATGTAATGTCCGTATTCATGCACCGCAACGATGATCGAGAGCGCGACGATGAAGGTCAGCGCGGTGTAGCCGATCTCGCCGAGGCCGAGCAGGAGGGCCGGAAATTCCAAGTTCAGATCCAATCTTTCTTTTCGATCACGTCGCGCGCCACGCGGCGCGCCTCGCGATCCATGTCCAGAACCATATCGACGTCCGAGGCGGGTTTGCCAAGCCCCGCACCGCCCGACAGCCGCCTGAGCGTTTCTTCGACGACCACCGCCATATGCGTGAATCCGAGATCGCCATCAATGAAGGCATCGAGCGCGGTTTCCTTGGCGGCGTTGAAGGCGGCGCCCGCCAGGCCGCCAGCCTCCATCACCTCGCGCGCGAGCCTGAGCGCGGGAAAGCGCGCCGGATCGGGTGCCGCGAAGCTCAGCCGGCCGACGCTGGCAAGGTCGAGGCGGGCCACCGGCAGATGCACCCGCTCGGGCCAGTTCAGCGCATAGCCGATGGCGTGGCGCATGTCCGGCGCGCCAAGATGGCCGATCATCCCGCCGTCGCGGAAGCAGACCAGTGCATGGACCAGCGACTCCGGATGGACGAGCACCTCGATCCGATCGGGGTCGATGCCAAAGAACTCGCGCGTTTCGATGATTTCCAGCGCCTTGTTGAACATCGACGCACTGTCGATGGTGATCCGCTGCCCCATCGCCCAGTTGGGATGGGTGGACGCTTCGGCAACCGTTGCTTTCGCCAGCCGATCGAGCGGCCAGTCTCGGAACGCGCCGCCCGAGGCGGTGATGGTGATGCGCTCGACGCTTTTCATGTCTTCGCCGACCAGCGCCTGGAAGACCGCGCTGTGTTCGCTGTCCACCGGCAGGATGCGCGCGCCGTGCCGGCGCGCCTCCTCCATCAGCAGCGGGCCGGCGGTGACCAGGCTTTCCTTGTTGGCAAGCGCCAGCGTGCCGCGATGCGACAGCGCCCGGAACCCGGGAACCAGCCCCGCCGCGCCGACGATCGCCGACATCGACCAGTCGGCCGGGCGCTCCGCCGCCTCCGCCACCGCCGCCTCGCCCGCTGCCGTCTCGATCCCGGTGCCGGAAAGCGCAGCGCGAAGTTCGGGCAATGCGGTTTCGTCCGACACGACCGCGATTTCGGGGCGAAGCGCGCGGGCCTGTTCGGCCAGCCGTCTGGCATTGCGTCCGCCGGTCAGCGCGACCACGCGGTAGGCGCCGGCCCCGCCCTGACGCATCAGGAGATCAATGGTGCTTTGGCCGACCGAACCGGTGGCGCCGAAGACGGAAACCGAACGCATCGGTCAGAGCCTGAGGACGGGCACGGGGGTGAACTGCGCGACAAGCAGCATGAAGAGCGCGGCGCCCAGAAGCCCGTCGAACCGGTCCATCAGACCGCCATGACCGGGAATGAGGTTCGACGAATCCTTGACCCCCGCCCGCCGCTTGATCGCGCTTTCGGCGATGTCGCCCAGTTGCGACGAAAACGCCAGAAGCGCCGAAATCCAGATCAGGTCGATGCCCGCCGTCGTGAACCACAGGAAAATCCAGCCGATGATCGCCGCCGCGATCCAGCCCGCCGCCGTGCCCGACCACGTCTTCTTGGGGCTGATGGCCGGCCAGAACTTCGGCCCGCCGACAACCCGGCCCGCGAAGTAGCCCGCGATATCGGTCATCACCACGACAAGAACCAGCCACATGAGCCAGAGCATGCCGTAGCCCTCGCGGAACGCGACAAGCCCATAGCTGGCCAGCATGATCATCGCCGAATAGACGACGTAGTCGATCCTCAGCCGCCGGCCCGGCGTCACCGCCCCGGCGACGGTCGGCAGCAGAAGCACCGGCAAGAGAAGCGGCCGGTGAAAGTAGAGGACCGCGGTCAGCGACAGACCCGCGATCAGCGCCAATCCGACGGCTTCGCCGGACTTGCCGGGGGCGGTCATCGAGGCGAGTTCCCAGATCATCAAGGTCGCGCAGACAACCGCCAGCGCCGCGAACCAGACGCCGCCGGCGGCGACCAATCCCAGACCACCAGCCGCCATTGCCGCGCCCGAGATCAGCCGAGGCGCGAGATCGTCCCATTTGCGGGTTTCGGTCATGCCGTGAGCGCGCCGCCATACCGACGCTCGCGCTGGCTGAATCCGCCGATGATCGCCCCCAGTTCCGCCGGCGTGAAATCGGGCCAGAGCGTATCGGTGAAGGCATACTCGGCATAGGCCGACTGCCAGAGCAGATAGTTGGAAATCCGGGTCTCGCCGCTGGTGCGGATCACCAGATCGGGGTCGGGCAGGTCATGGGTGTCGAGGTGCGTCGCCAACCTCTCCGGATCGACATCTTCGGGCCTGAGCCGTCCGGCGGCCACCTCCTCGGCGATGCGGCGGGCGGCGCGGGCGAGTTCGTCGCGGCCGCCATAATTGATGGCAACCGTGAGATGCAGACGGTCATTGCCCCTGGTCCGCTCCTCGATCCCGGCCATCAGCTTTTGCAGCTTCTTGTCAAGTTCGGCGCGGCCGCCGATGAATCTGAGCCGGACGCCCTCTTCCGACAGGCGGTCGGCCTCGGACTGGATATAGCGCGCGAAGATCGTCATCAGGCCGATGACCTCTTCGGTCGAACGCTTCCAGTTCTCGGTCGAGAACGCATAGAGCGTCAGGTAGCGGATGCCGAGCCCCGGCGCCGCCTCGACGATCGAACGCACGCGCTCCGCGCCCCGGCGATGCCCGACAAGACGGGGCCAGCCACGCGAGGTCGCCCAGCGTCCGTTGCCGTCCATGATGATGGCGACATGCGCCGGTACGGCCCCAGTGATATCCTTCGCGGCCATTGGCCCTGCCCTTTCCGGCACCTCAGCAGGTGCTCAGACCTGCATGATCTCTGCCTGCTTTTCTTCAAGCGCGGCGTCGACCGCGGCGATCGCCTTGTCGGTCAGGGCCTGAACCTCGTCGTGCCAGAACTTCTGGTCATCCTCGCTCATGCCCTCGCCCTTGGCCTTCTTGATCTGGTCCATCCCGTCGCGCCGCACGTTGCGGATGGCAACGCGTGCGGTCTCGGCATATTGCGCGGCAACCTTGGTGAGTTCCCGCCGCCGTTCCTCGTTCAGTTCGGGAATCGGCAGCATGATGATCGTGCCGTTGAGCTGCGGGTTGATGCCGAGCCCGCTTTCGCGGATCGCCTTCTCCACCTTGCCGACAAGCCCCTTGTCCCAGACATTGATCGTGACCATGCGGGGCTCCGGCACGTTGATCGTGCCGACCTGATTGATCGGGGTCAGCGCGCCGTAGGCGTCGACCATGACCGGCTCGACCATCGCGGCCGAGGCGCGGCCGGTCCTCAGTGTTCCGAACTCGTGGCGCAGCGCGACCATCGCTCCGTCCATGCGGCGGGAAAGATCGTCAACGTCAATTTCAATATCGTCGGACATCGTGCTACCGTTTTTCTGCTCTTCGACATGACTTTCGCGCCCCTTTAGCATGAAAGTGCAAAGCGGGATACTGATTCAGCCGCCGACCAGCGTGTATGTCCCGTCTCCGGCAAGAATGCCCCGGAAACCGCCGGGTTCGTCCAGCGAGAAGACCACAATCGGCAGGCGATTGTCGCGGGCGAGCGCGATGGCCGAGGCATCCATGACACCGAGATGTTTTTGCAGCACCTCGTCATAGCTCACCTTGTCGTAGCGCTTGGCGTCCGCGTGTTTCTTGGGATCCTTGTCATAGACGCCGTCGACCTTCGTGCCCTTGAAGATGGCCTCGCAGCTCATCTCGTTGGCGCGCAGCGTCGCGGCCGTGTCGGTGGTGAAATAGGGGTTGCCGGTGCCGGCGGCAAAGATGCAGACGCGCTTCTTCTCAAGATGCCGGACGGCGCGGCGGCGGATATAGGGCTCGCAGACCTGATCCATCGGGATCGCGCTGATGACACGCGTATGGACTCCGATTGCCTCCAATGCGGCCTGCATGGCAAGCGCGTTCATGACCGTCGCGAGCATGCCCATGTAGTCGGCCGTCGTCCGCTCCATCCCCTGCGCGGAGCCTTGCAGCCCGCGGAAGATGTTGCCGCCGCCGATCACCATGCAGATCTCGACGCCGAGATCGTGGACCGATTTGACTTCCTTGGCGATGCGGTCGACGGTTGGCGGGTGCAGACCATAGCCCTGGTCGCCCATCAGGGCTTCGCCGGATATCTTCAGAAGAACGCGTTTGTAGGTGACTTCCGGTTCTTCCGTTCCGTCCATGATGCGCTCCGCTTGCCGCCTTTTGCGTTCCGGCGCAAAATGGAGGAATTCGACGGCGGGTTCAACCGACTACGGCCGGAAAACCGATCCGGCGGGCCGCAGGCGGTTGGTGCAACCTGAGCAATGGCGGGCAGGCATTTGATAAATATCGACAATATAGACGCTGAAAAGCCTGTTCTGATCTGCGGCGCCACCGCCTCGGGCAAGTCCGAACTGGCGTTGTCCATCGCCGAGACGAAGGGCGGCGTGATCGTGAACGCCGACGCGTTGCAGGTATGGGATTGCTGGCGGATACTTTCGGCGCGTCCCGGCCCCGAAGACGTGGCGCGCGCGCCGCATCTGCTCTACGGCCATCTGCCGCATGACGCCGCCTATTCCGTCGGTCACTGGCTGCGCGAGATCGCCCCGCTTCTCGACGGCGCGGATCGGCCCATCATTGTCGGCGGGACCGGGCTCTATTTCAGTGCGCTCACCTCCGGCCTGGCCGAGATCCCGCCCACCCCGCCAGCCATCCGGGACGAGGCGGACATTCGAATGCGACACGCCGGGCCTGATGCGATGCTCGCCGAGATCGACCCCGAGACAGCGGCGCGGATCGACCGGCGCAACCCCGCGCGGATCCAGCGCGCCTGGGAAGTGATGCAGGCGACGGGTCGGGGGTTGGCCGAGTGGCAGGCCGCGACCGGCGAACCGCTTCTGCCGCTGGCGAAGACCACAGCACTTGTGCTCGACGCAGATCGCGAATGGCTCGCAGATCGCATCAACCGTCGATTTGCCCGGATGGTGACCGACGGAGCGCTGGAGGAGGTGCGCGCCATGCTGCCCTTCTGGAACCCCTCGGCCCTCTGGGCCAAGGCGATCGGCGCACCTGAGCTTGTCGCCCATCTATGGGGGGCGTGTGCGCTGCCCGAAGCCGTCGAGGCCGCGCAGGCGGCAAGCCGGCAATACGCCAAGCGCCAGCGCAGTTGGTTTCGGGGCCGGATGCGCGATTGGAAATGGCTGTCGGCCCACTGAGGCCGTCCTTTTTCGCGGCGTTGATCCTGCTGTTATTCCAATTTTATCTTGGGTTTTGAAATGCCGGCGAATAGTATAGGGACCGATTGGAACCTGAAACCGCCCGACGCCGGCCCTATCGCGAGGACCAGGTCTTTGAAACTCTTCTCCGGTACGCCGCTCGCGCAGTTCGGCGACAAGGCGGTTGAGCGCAAAAAAAAGGCGCAATTGCCCGCCGACGCCCTGCCCCAGGCGGCGCGGTCGAAGTTGCGTGTCGTGCCGATCCAGCGCCTCGCGACCGGAGGCCGCTGGAGGGTCGAGGCGATGCGCTCGCTCTCGGAGCCGTTGCTCCTGTGGTTCACGCGCGGCCAGGGGCGGATCACCGTCGGCGGTCTGACGCGCGGCTATGGCGCACACAACGCGATCTTCATTCCTTCCGGCGTGATGCACGGGTTCGAGGTCGGCGCGCAGACCTATGGAACCGCGGTTTTCTTTGGCCATGATGCCACGGTGTCGCTGCCCGACAGGCCGCTTCACCTGAGGGTGCGGGAAGTCGGGCCGCAGGCGGAGCTTTCGGCCATTATCGACAACATCCAGCGCGAGATCGACAGCGGAAAACAGGGGGCGGAGCGCGCGGCGCATCACCATCTTGGCCTGCTCGGCGTCTGGATCGAACGGCATGCCGATGACACCGGGACGAACGCGAAAAAGCCCGACGCATCGAGACGGCTCGCCGCACGCTACGCCGAACTTCTGGAACGCGACTTCCGGTCCGGCAAAGGTGTCAGCAGTTATGCGCACGAACTGGGCGTGACGCCGACGCATCTGACGCGCGTCTGCAACCAGACCTGCGGCAGGTCGGCCTCGGACCTGCTGCATGACCGCGTCATCTTCGAAGCACGTATGCTGCTTAGTGAAACGCGAATGCCGATCGCGAGCGTTTCACGTTCTCTGGGGTTCACGTCCGCCGCCTACTTCACGCGTGCGTTTCAGCACCGGACCGGAAAAACGCCATCGGCTTTTCGGAAGGGAGGCTGACCCAAGGACGCCCGGAAGGGCATGTCGCTAATCGCCGCAATGTGACGGAAACCACCATTGACGCGGCAACAAAAAGAATGCGCAATACGCGCGCAAGCAATTTTGGTTCGCAAAGACGATGGATCGTGTGTCGCGGCCAGAAAAAAAGAGAAACTGACCCGCAGGGAGAAAACGAATGACAAAACACTTCACGCCGGATTCCATTCATCCGGCAGCCAAACGCTATGCCGATGAAGTCGCCGCCGGAACGCTCAGCCGCCGCGAATTCCTGACCCGCGCGTCGGCGCTCGGCGTCAGCTCGGTCGCGGCGTACGGCTTGCTTGGCATGGCGGCACCGAAGGCCGTCGCGCAGGAAGCGACGATGGGCGGCACGCTGCGCATGCAGATGGAAACCAAGGCCGGCAAGGACCCCCGCACTTGGGACTGGTCGGAAATGGCGAACTTCGCCCGCGGCTGGCTTGACTACATGGTCGAGTACAACGCCGACGGCACTGTCCGCGGCATGCTCCTGGAAAGCTGGGAGGCCAACGACGACGCCACCGAATTCACGCTGAAGGTGCGCCCCGGCGTAACCTGGAACAACGGCGAGCCCTTCACCGCCGACGACGTGGCCCACAACCTCACCCGCTGGTGCGATGGCAATGTCGAGGGCAACTCGATGGCCTCGCGCATGGCGAGCCTCATGGACGAGTCGACCAAGGCGGCGCGCGATGGCGCGATCACCGTGGTGGACGAGCAGACCGTGAAACTGGTGCTGAACGCGCCGGACATCACGGTCATCGTCGGCATGGCCGACTATCCCGCGGCGGTCGTGCACCAGTCCTATGACGGCGGCGATCCGGCGGCGAGCCCGATCGGCACCGGCGCATGGATACCGGAAACCAATGAAGTCGGCGTCAAGCAGGTGCTGGTCCGCAACCCCGACCACACCTGGTGGGGCACCGAGGTCTATGGCGGCCCCTATCTCGACCGGATCGAATACATCGACCTCGGGACCGACTCATCGGCTGTCTTCGCGGCGGCCGAGGCCGACGAGATCGACGCGACCTATCAGACCCGCGGCGACTTCGTCGAGATCTTCGACGGACTCGGCTGGGACAAGTCCGAAGCCATCACGTCGGCGACGATCGCGGTGCGCTTCAACCAGGATGCGGAGCTTTACAAGGACGTCAATGTCCGCAAGGCGCTGCAGATGGCCGTCGACAATGCGGTGATCCTCGAACTGGGATATGCCGGGCTGGGCACGGTCGCGGAAAACCATCACGTCTGCCCGATCCATCCCGAATACGCGGAACTGCCGCCGCTGACCGTCGATCCGGCCAAGGCAAAGGAAATGATCGATGCCGCCGGCCAGACCGACACGGAGTTCGACCTGATCTCGATCGACGACGACTGGCAGGCAGCGACCTGCGATGCCGTGGCCGCGCAGCTTCGCGACGCCGGCCTGAACATCAAGCGGACGATCCTGCCGGGGTCGACCTTCTGGAACGATTGGACGAAGTACCCGTTCTCGGCCACCGAATGGAACATGCGCCCGCTTGGCGTGCAGGTTTTGGCGCTGGCCTACAAGGGCGGCGGCGCCTGGAACGAAACCGCGTTCAACAACGCCGAGTTCGACGCGCTCCTCGCCGAGGCTATGTCGATCGCCGATGACGACAAGCGGCGCGAAGTGATGGCGAAGATCGAGAAGCTGATGCAGGACGAAGGCGTGCTGATCCAGCCCTACTGGCGCTCGCTCTACCGCCACTACAAGACCAACGTCCACGGTGCCGAGATGCACCCGACCTTCGAACATCACCACTACAGGTGGTGGGTCGAGGCCTGATGCAAATGATGGGGCGCGGAGCAAGCTCTGCGCCCCAGTCCCCTTCGGGACGACTCCGGCAACAAGCCCAACGCCTTCCGCGCCTCTCGCGGAGACGGAAGAGGTAACACATGCTCGCATTCTTGACCCGGCGCGTATTTACGATGATCCTTACGGCCCTGTGCCTGACCTTCATCGTCTTCTACCTGACCAACCTGCCGCCGAACCTCGAAAAGCTCGCCAAGTCCGAGGCGGGAAGCCGGATTACCGACGACGAGGTTCAAAGCTGGCTGAACAAGAACGGTCATGGCAGCCCGCTCATCGTGCGTTACGGCGAATGGCTGGGCCTGATGCCCGGCTGGACCTACGAGGAAAATGGCAGGACAACCGGCCGCTGCATCTCGCGCGGTCAGGATCCGGCCGACGCCGCGCGGTTCTGCGGTATCCTGCAAGGCTACTGGGGACAATCCTCGGTCTTCAAGGACTCGGTCTCGACCATCATCGGCACGCGCCTGGGCCTTACCGGCATCCTGATGTTCTGGGTCATGATCACGATGGTTCCCTTCTCGCTGCTCATCGGCATCCTGGCGGGCATGCGGGAGGGTTCGCGCCTCGACCGGACGTTGTCGACCTTCTCGATCAGCACCGCGGCGACGCCTGAATACGTCTCGGGCGTCATCTTCATCGCGGTCTTCGCCTCTTCGATCACCGGGCTGAAATGGTTCAAGGGATCGGCGGCGTCGGCGATGGAGGGGATCACGTTCGAGAACTTCTTCCTGCCTGTCCTGACGATCGCGCTTTACGGCGTCGGGCAGATCGCACGGATGACCCGCGCCTCTATGGCCGAGGTGATGACCGCGCAGTACATCCGCACAGCGCGTCTGAAGGGCGTAAGCTTCATGAACGTCGTGATGAAACACGCGCTGAGGAACGCGCTCATCGCGCCCTTCACGGTGATCATGCTGCTCTTCCCATGGCTTCTGAACGGCGTCGTGATCGTCGAGACCCTGTTCAACTACAAGGGCTTCGGCTGGACGCTGGTGCAGGCTGCCGGCAACAACGACATCCAGCTCCTGCTTGGCTGTTCGGTGGTCGCCGTCATCGTCGTTCTCGTGACCCAGCTGATCTCGGATGTGGGCTACGTCTATCTCAACCCGAGAATTAGGATCAGCTGACATGGAAGACCTCGGATGGAGCGGAATTGTCGTCGCGATCCTGCGGAACTTCCTGCCGGTCTGGATCTCGCTTGCGGTTCTTTTCGCAGTGTCGATCCGTTACAAGCGCCGGCTTGGCCTCTACGGAAAGCTCTTCGACTCGATGATTGCGATGATCGGCTTCGCGCTGGTGATGTTCTGGGTCTTCACCGCGATCTTTTCGGACCTCATCGTCACCCACGACACACTGGGCCAGATCAGCCAGATGAAGAACAAGTTCCCCGGGACGGCGACGCCGGACGGATCCGGCTGGTATCTGCTTGGCGGTGATCACCTTGGCCGCGATGTCTTCAGCCGTGTCGTCGCCGGCAGCCGCATCGTCGTCCAGATCGCGCCGCTGGCGACGCTCTTCGCGTTCATGGTCGGCATTTCGCTCGGCCTTCCGGCGGGCTATTATGGCGGCCGTCTCGACACCGTCCTGTCGTTCCTGGCCAACCTGATCCTGGCCTTCCCGGTGATCCTGCTCTTCTACCTGCTGGTCACGCCGGAGATCGTCGAGACCGGATTGCCGCAATACATGGCTCTGGTCCTGTTTCTGTTCCCGATCGCCTTCATGATGGTGCTGGTCAACTCACGCTACTACGTGGTGCCCGCCTTCCGGAACAAGGTGATGCTCATCATCGCCGTCGTCGGCGGCTATCTTTATCTGTCGCTTGTCGGCGAGGTCGGAACGCGGGTCGCGGTGCTGCCGGGCGCGGCTGATTTCATCCATGTGCCGGGTAACATCCTGATCGTCTTCGTCTCGGTCGTATTCGTGAACTCGCCCACGGTCTACCGGATCGTCCGCGGCATCACGCTCGACATCAAGACGCGCGACTATGTCGCCGCCGGCCAGACGCGCGGCGAACGGCCGTGGTACATCATGCTGTGGGAGATTCTGCCCAATGCGCGCGGCCCGCTCATCGTCGATTTCTGCCTGCGCATCGGCTATACGACCATCCTGCTCGGGACCCTCGGCTTCTTCGGCCTCGGCCTCAGCCCGGAAAGCCCCGACTGGGGGTCGACGATCAATGCCGGCCGCAAGCTTCTGACCATCGCGCCGCACCCGGCCATCGTGCCGGCGCTCGCGCTGATGAGTCTGGTGCTCGGCCTCAATCTGCTCGCGGATGGCCTGCGCGAGGAAAGCCTGCGGGACTAAGGGGAAACGCCATGACCAAATGGGACTATGACGGCCCGATCCTGGAGATCGAGAACCTCTCGATCAGTTTCTTCACGCGGCTGCGCGAAATCCCGGCCGTCATGGACTTTTCCTGCGTGGTCCAGCCGGGCGAGGCGATGGGATTGGTCGGCGAATCCGGCTGCGGCAAGTCGACGGTGGCACTCGCCGTCATGCGCGACCTGGGCAAGAACGGTAAAATCGTCAACGGCACGATCAAGTTCAAGGGCCGCGACCTGACCACGATGAGCGAACAGGAACTGCGCGATATCCGCGGGTCCGAGATCGCCATGATCTATCAGGAGCCGATGGCCTCGCTCAACCCCGCGATGAAGGTTGGCCAGCAGCTGATGGAAGTGCCCATGATCCACGAGGGCGTGCCGAAGGCCGACGCCTATCAACGCGCGCTCGAGGTTGTCAGGGACGTGCGCCTTCCCGACCCCGAGCGCATCCTGAAAAGCTATCCGCACCAGCTTTCCGGTGGACAGCAGCAACGCATCGTCATCGCGATGGCCCTGATGTCGAAGCCTGCGCTGCTGATCCTCGACGAACCGACGACGGCGCTCGACGTGACCGTCGAGGCGGCCGTGGTCGATCTGGTCAAGGATCTCGGCAAGAAGTACGGCACGTCGATGCTGTTCATCTCGCACAATCTCGGGCTCGTCCTCGATGTGTGCAACCGGCTTTGCGTGATGTATTCCGGCGAGGCGGTTGAGACCGGCTCGATCAAGGATGTCTTCGACAAGATGCAGCATCCCTACACGCAGGCGCTATTCCGTTCGATCCCGCTGCCCGGCGCGGACAAGAACTCGCGCCCGCTGATCGCGATTCCGGGAAACTTCCCCTTGCCGCACGAACGCCCGAACGGCTGCAACTTCGGCCCGCGCTGCGACTATTTCCAAGCCGGCCGCTGCGATGCCGGCGACGTGCCCATGTTCGATGTCGAAGGTTACGACCGCCACGAAACGCGCTGCCTCCGCGTCGCCGAGATCGATTGGAACGCTCCGCCGCAGGTCGCCAAGAAGTCCGAAAAGATGCCGATCGGCGACGTCGTGCTGCGCATGGAAGACCTCCGGAAATACTATGAGGTTTCGGCGAACGCACTCTTCGGCGGCGGCGATTCAAAGGTGGTCAAGGCAAACGAGACGCTGAGCTTCGAGGCGCATGAGGGCGAGACGCTTGCGATCGTCGGCGAATCCGGTTGTGGCAAGTCGACCTTCGCGAAAGTGCTGATGGGGCTGGAAACGGCCACATCCGGCCAGATCCTGCTTTACGACAACGAGATCCAGTCCACGCCGATCGAGAACCGCAGCACCGAGACCGTATCCGGCGTGCAGATGGTGTTCCAGAATCCGTTCGACACGCTCAACCCGTCGATGACGGTCGGCCGGCAGATCATCCGGGCGCTCGAAATCTTCGGTGAGGGCAATTCCGACGCCGAGCGCCGCGATCGGATGCTTGAGCTGCTGGACCTCGTGAAGCTGCCCCGAGAATTCGCGACCCGCATGCCGCGCCAGCTTTCGGGCGGTCAGAAACAACGGGTCGGCATCGCCCGAGCCTTCGCCGGCGGCGCCAAGATTGTCGTCGCTGACGAACCCGTCTCGGCGCTCGACGTGTCGGTGCAGGCCGCCGTCACCGACCTCTTGATGGAGATTCAGCGCAAGAACCGCACGACGCTGCTTTTCATCAGCCACGACCTTTCAATCGTCCGCTATCTCAGCGACCGGGTCATGGTGATGTATCTTGGCCATGTGGTCGAGCTTGGGACGACCGATCAGGTCTTTTCCCCGCCCTATCATCCCTATACCGAGGCGCTTCTGTCGGCCGTGCCTATCGCTGACACCCATGTCGTGAAAAAGCGGATCGTGCTCGAGGGCGACATTCCATCGGCGATGAACCCTCCGCCCGGCTGTCCTTTCCAGACACGCTGCCGCTGGAAGTCGCGGGTGCCGGACAACCTTTGCGAAAGGGAAGTGCCGCCAATGAAGACCTTCCCTGGCGGGCTTCAGGTAAAGTGCCACCTGTCGGACGAGGAATTCGCCTCGATGGAGCCCGTCATCAAGGTCGCCGCGGAATAGACCAGCGACCGGGCGTTTCAACGGTAAAGCAGCGAATGCCCGTCATGGAAGAGGTGCACCTTGTGCGGATCGGCCGTGAGGCCGACCTCCCGCCGTCGGACGCCGGCATGGATGCCCGGCAACTTCGCTATCACGCCGGCGGCATCGCCGTCTCTTGCGAAGTAAAGCAGCGTAACCTCGCCCAGAGCCTCGGTGATCTCGACCTTGCCGCGATAGATGGCGTCGTCTCCTTCCGCCACAGGCACGAAATCCTCGGGGCGTATACCGGCGCGGACTTTCATGCCCTTGTCGCCCGCCCCCGTCTCGACAGCCGCCCTGACGGTTCCCCCCGAGGTGAGCCGCACGACCGTCTCCTTGCCGGTTTCAACGATCTCGCCGTCGAGAAGGTTCATCGACGGCGATCCGATGAACTGGGCGACGAATTCGTTCTCGGGCCTTTCGTAGAGTTCGAGAGGCGTGCCGACCTGGCTGATCCCGCCGCCTGCAAGCACGACGATGCGGGTGGCGAGCGTCATCGCCTCAACCTGGTCGTGGGTGACGTAGATCATTGTCGATTCCGGCATCTGTTCTTTCAGTTGGGCGATCTCGATCCTCGTGGCGACGCGAAGAGCGGCGTCGAGATTCGAAAGCGGCTCATCGAACAGATAGACCTTGGGATCGCGCACGATGGCGCGGCCGATGGCGACACGCTGGCGCTGCCCGCCAGACAGCGCCTTGGGCAGCCGGTCGAGATAGGGTGTCAGCTGAAGGATCTGCGCCGCCTTTTCCACCGACGCATCGATCTCGGCCCGCGATTTCTTCGCGATCTTGAGGGCGAAGGCCATGTTGTCGCGCACCGTCATGTGCGGATAGAGGGCGTAGGACTGGAACACCATCGCGATGCCCCGCTGGGCCGGCGGCACCGCATTCATGCGCTCGCCGTCGATTTCCAGCGTGCCCTTGCTGATCGTCTCCAGCCCGGCAATCATCCTCAGAAGGGTCGACTTGCCGCAGCCCGACGGGCCGACGAAGACGACCAGCTCGCCCTGTCCGATATCCAGGTTGATGTCCTTCAGGACCTGCACGTCGCCGTAGGCCTTCGCGACATCCGTCAGCTTGAGATTGGCCATCGCATTTCCTTCAGCTCTGTTTCAGAAGCAGGCAACATTGCCACGGCTCGAGCCGGACCGACCCGTCGCCGGCCATCCCCGCGCCACCGATCGCGCCGGCTATGTTCCGCCAGCCCTGCCCCGGCCCGGCGACCGATGCGGCCCGATCGGATAGATTTATCGCGGCAAAGATCTCTTCGTCACCGCGCACCCGGAAGAAGCGCAGGACATCCCCCTCCGCCGTCATGCCGCGCTGCTCGCCTTGAGCAAGCGCGGGATGCGCGTGCCGGAGTTGAATGGAATGCCGATAGTGCGCGGGAAGCCCGGCCGGGTCCGGCGCCAGTTCCGACACCGCGCGGGCAAGATGTTCGGCGGGCACCGGAAGCCAGGGCTTGCCCGTGGAAAAGCCGCCATTGCGGTTGTCCCGGTCCCAGACCATCGGCGTGCGGCACCCGTCGCGGCCCTGAAACTCGGGCCAGAACTCGATCCCATAGGGGTCTTGCAGATCCTCGAACGTAAGCTCCGCCTCCGGCAGTCCCAACTCCTCGCCCTGATAGATGCAGGCCGATCCGCGCAGGGCCATCAACAATGTTGCATAAGCCCTTGCCGCGTCGTCGGAAAGTTGCCATCGGCTGACATGCCTCTGGACGTCGTGGTTGGAGAACGCCCAGCACGCCCAGGCATCGGGCGCCGCCTCGCCAAGCCGCACGAAGGTGTCGGCGATCCGATCGGCGGTGAGCCTCGGGCCCGACAGGAATTCGAACGCATAGCACATCTGCATCAGGTCATCGCCGGAGGTGTATTGCCCCATGATCTCCAGTCCGCGCTGCGCGTCACCGACCTCTCCGACGGCCGCGGCTCCGTAGCGGTCCATGAGGGCGCGGAGTTTTCGCAGGAAATCAATGTTCTCCGGCTGGTTCTTTGAGTGGATGTGATCCTGCCAGTTATAAGGGTTCACCATCGGCGCGATGGTGGCGTTGCGCTTGTCCTCGGGCAGGGCGGGATTGTCCCGCAATTTCTTGTCGGCGAAGTAGAAGTTGATCGTGTCGAGCCTGAACCCGTCGACGCCACGCTCAAGCCAGAACCGCGCGACGTCCAGCAGCGCCTTCTGCACCGCTTCGCAGTGGAAATTCAGATCGGGCTGGGAGCTCAGGAAGTTGTGCAGGTAATACTGCATGCGCCGCCCTTCCCAGTGCCAGGCCGGTCCGCCGAAGATCGACAACCAGTTGTTGGGCGGCGTTCCGTCCGGCTTGGCATCGGCCCAGACATACCAGTCGGCCTTGGGGTTCTCGCGATCCTCGCGGCTTTCGCGGAACCAGGGATGCCGGTTCGACGTATGGCTCAGCACGAGGTCGATCATCACGCGCAGGCCAAGCTCATGCGCGCGGGCGACCAGCGCGTCGAAATCGGCGAGGGTGCCGAACATCGGATCGACATCGCAATAGTCCGACACGTCGTAGCCGTAATCCTTCATCGGCGAGGTGAAGAAGGGCGAAACCCAGATTGCGTCGACACCGAGGCCGGCGACATGGTCGAGCCGCGAGGTGATGCCCTTCAGATCGCCGATCCCGTCCCCATTGGTGTCCTGAAAGCTGCGGGGATAGATCTGATAGATCACCGCACCGCGCCACCAGTCGCGGTCACCGGCAAGCTGCCCGGTTCTCGTGGTCTTCGTGGCGGTCAAGTCAGCCTCCTTTCACGGACCCCGCAAGAAGTCCCCGCACGAGGAACCTCTGCATTGTGAAAAACACCAGGACCGGCACCGCAATCGACACGAATGCGGAAGCGGCGAGGATTTCCCAGTCGCCGCCGCGCGACCCGAGAAGGTTCACCAGCCGCCCCGTCAGCACGAGCTTGTCGTCGGTCGGCCCGAGGAAGACCAGCGCGACCAGAAGATCGTTCCAGGTCCAGAGAAACTGAAAGATGGCGAAACTGGCCAGCGCCGGGAAGGAAAGCGGCAGCACGATCCGGGTGAAGATCTGGAAATCCGTCGCCCCGTCGACACGGGCGCTTTCCATGACCTCGCGCGGCAGGCCGGCCATGTAGTTCCGCAGGAGGTAAATGGCCAGCGGCAGGCCGAAGCCGGTATGAGCCAGCCAGATGCCCATATAGCTTTTGGGGTCGAAACCGAAGGTCTGCCCGACGGAGTTGTAGATTTTCAGAAGCGGGATCAGCGACATCTGCAAGGGCACGACCAGAAGCCCCACCACCGCCGCGATCAGAAGCGACCGCCCCGGGAACGGCATCCATGCCAGCGCATAGGCCGCAAAGGCGGCGATCAGGATCGGGATGACGGTCGCGGGGACCGCCACGGTCATCGAGTTCAGGAAAGACCGCCCAAGACCAGCGGCGGTCAGCACGTTCTGGTAGTTCTCCATCGTGAAGCGTGGCGGCACCTCGGCGGTGTAGAAGATACGCTGGCCGCGCTTGTCGGCGAAGCTTTCCGGCCCCGAAAGCTCAAAGGCGCCATCCTCGGCCACGGTCATGGTCACGCCATCGTTCAGTTCGGCCGTCGCCCCCGGCTCAAAGGCGGCAGGTTCGCGGCTCGAGAATCCGAACGCCGAGACACGGCCCGCTCCTTCGTCAAGGACATTGCCGGTCAGCACGAAACGGCCATCGACCTCCTGTTCGCCGTCGCCCGCAGGTGCGCGGAAGACCAGGTTCTGCGACGAGGTCGAAAGTGCGGTCCACCAGCCGGAAACCGAAATCTGATCCTTGTCGCGGAACGACGACACGAGAAGTCCGGCCGTCGGCAGCGTCCACAACAGGACGAAGAAAACCACCGACAGATGAACTGCCCAGGCAAGCGGCGATCGGGTTCCGGTCGACATCAACGCTCCTCCATCTCGCGCCGCGCGTTGCGGATGTTCCAGACCATGATCGGCACGACGAGCAGCATGATGACGATGGCGATGGTCGCGCCCCGTCCAAAATCGCCGCCGCCACGGAACATCCAGTCGAACATGAGGTTGGCGAGCACCTGCGAATTCCACTGGCCATTGGTCATGGCAAGAACGATGTCAAAGACCTTGAGCACCGTGATGGTGATCGTCGTCCACACCACCGCGATCGTGCCCCATATCTGCGGCACCATGATCTTGAAGAAGATCTGGATGCCGTTCGCGCCGTCGATCACGGCGGCCTCGATGGTTTCCTCGGGGATGCCGCGCAACGCGGCCGAGAGGATGACCATCGCGAAGCCGGTCTGAATCCAGATGAGGATGACCATGAGGAAAAAGTTGTTCCAGAACGGCACCGCGATCCAGGCTTGCGGCTCGCCGCCAAGCGCCACGACGATCGCGTTCAGGATGCCGATCTGTTCGGACCCCTCGGAGCGGTAGTCGTAGACGAATTTCCAGATGACGGCGGCGCCGACGAAGGAAATCGCCATCGGCATGAAGATCAGCGACTTGGCGATGTTGCCCCAACTGATGCGGTCCGTCAGCACCGCGGCAAGAAGGCCGAGGAATGTCGAGGCGGCAGGCACCACGAGCAGCCAGAGGAAGTTGTTGAACATCGATTCCCGGAACCCCGGATCGTTGATCAGCCACGTGTAGTTGGCGAGCCCGACGAAGTTCTGCCCGCCGCGATCGTGGAATGACAGCCAGACCGAGGCGACGACCGGATAAACGAGGTAGAGCCCCAAGGCGAGGATTGCCGGCCCGAGGAACAGCCACGGCCGGATAAGGGCGGCGCGGGCGATGTTGCGCGAGGCGGCGGCGCTGTCGGCTGTGCGGGCGGGGAAGACCCGGTCGAGAATCCAGTTCGAGCCCCAGAAGTACATCCCGGCCCCGGCAATGCCGATGGCGATGGTGAAGAAGGCCGCCCAAAGCTGCTGCATCTCACTCTCCCGCGCAAAACCGGGGGCGGAACACCCGCCCCCGGGTCGCCTTTCAGCTCACTTGATCGCGTCCCAACTGGCCTGGATGCCCGCGGCCACTTCGGCCGCATCCTTGCCGCCGGCATAGTCGACCATGCCGGTCCAGAACGCCCCCGCACCGATCTTGCCGGGCATGAGGTCAGACCCGTCGAAGCGGAAGGTCGTCGCGTTCAGCAGGATCTCGCCCTGCTTTTTCAGCGCCTCATTGGCATAGGCGTCGGTATTTGCGTCCTTGTAGGGCGTCAGGAAGCCGGATTGCGCCATCCAGAGTTCGTGCGCGATGGGCGTCTTGAGGAATTCGATGAAGGCGCGCGCGCCCTCGCCGTCCTTGGCGATCATGGCAAGCGTGCCCGCGCCAAGGACCGGCTTGCCCAGATCCTTGCCCTCATAGGCCGGGAAGTAGAAGAAATCGGCGTCCAGCCCCAGCTTGGTTCCTTCGGGGAAGAAGGACGGGATGAACGAGGCTTGCCGGTGCATGTAGCACTTCGGCGGCGACGAGAAGAGACCCTTCGGGCTGTCGCGGAAGTCGGTGGTGGCGACCGCCGCCGCACCGCCATCGACGAAGGCGTCGTTGCGCGCGAACCAGCCGAACTCCTCGATCGCGCCGACAACTGCCGGATCGTCGAACGGAATCTCGTTCGTGACCCACTGGTCATAGGTTTCGGGCGGTTGGGTGCGCAGCATCATGTCCTCGACCCAGTCCGTCGCGGGCCAGCCGGTCGCACCTCCGGAGCCGAGCCCGATGCACCACGGCGTGCCGCCATCGGCGACGATCTGTTCGGTCAGCGCCTTCAACTCCTCCATCGTCTGCGGGATCTCGTAGCCGGCATCCTCGAAGTTCTCGGACACGTACCAGACCAGAGACTTCACGTCGATCTTGTAGGGAAAGGCGAAAAGCGCCGGCGTGCCGTCCGCGCCGTTATAGGTGCCAAGGCTGACCCAGCTTTCGCCCGCTGCGTAATTGTCCCTGAGCCATGCCTCGGTGTCTTCGCCCAGCGGCGTCAGAAGCCCCTTGGAGGCGAGATCCTGGATCAGCCCGGGCTGCGGCAGGATGGCAATGTCGGGCGGCGATCCGGCCTGGGTGTCGATCACGATCTGCTGTTCGTAGTTCTCCGAGGACGAATAGTTCACGGCCACGCCCGACGCGGCGGTGAAATAGGCCAGGATGCTTTCGACAAGCGCCTGATCTTCACCCCGCCATGGACCGAAAATGGTGATCGTCTGCCCGTCGAGGTTGTACGCGGCGTCATAGGCCTCGTAACTGGCCCAGTTGAACTTTGCATCCTCTCCGGGCGCGAATTTCAGGTCCTGCGCGGCGGCGGATGTGGCGATGAGCGCGAGCGCGGCAGTGCTCGCGAAGTAGGTTCTGCGCATGATGTCCTCCCATTCGGACGCCCCCGCGCCCGGTTTGTTCCTTCAGCGCAACGGCGGTGCCAAAGCGCGTTGGATTTCAACAGAATGGACCGGCTGGGCCGCCCTGTCAAAGCCGACCGCCGATATTGATGCGCCACCCGCCGCGATTTCCCTTGCGGGCACGGTTGCGGGGGTCACTCAATCGCCGGTTGGCCGCACAAGGGGGCGTTCGATCCCGTCGACGCGCCGTCGCACGAAACGTCGGACTGACTGGGAAGCGGCTTTCCCAAGCCGCCGGATTGGCGTAGACCACGGGCCTACTGCCCTGCCCTGCCGGACACTCGGACCATGACATCGCCGCTCTCGCTCGTCGCCGATATCGGCGGAACCAACACCCGGGTCGCTCTGGCGCGCGGCCATGAGGTCGATCACGGCTCGATCCGCCGCTACCCCAATGCCGACTATCCGGCGCTTGAGCAGGTTCTTGCGGCCTATCTCGGCGAAAGCGGCGGCCCCGAATGCGGCGGGGCTTGCGTGGCGGTCGCGGGGCCGGTCGATAACGGCGTCGCACGGCTTACCAACCGCGATTGGGTGATCGACCCGAAAGCGGTGGCCAAGGCGACGTCGGTCGCCACCGTTCATGTGCTCAATGACCTTCAGGCGCAGGGCCATGCGCTTTCCCATCTGGAACGCGAAAGCCTGCGGCCGCTGATCCCGGCGGCGCCGGGAAGGTCCCGGCCCGGCCCGCAACTGGTCGTCGGCGTCGGTACGGGCTTCAACGCCGCCTGCGTCATCGCCAAGGATGGACAAGAGATCGTCACAGCCTCCGAGAGCGGTCATGTCACCCTTCCTGTCCGAACCGAAGCAGAGCTCCGGCTTGCCGAATACGTTGAGCAGGCCCACGGATTTGCCGGGGTCGAGGATGTCCTGTCGGGGCGCGGGCTCGAGCGGCTCTTCGCGTGGCACGCAATCGGGGCGGGCCGTGAAGATCGGTCGTCGGCGGCGGAGATCATGGCGGCGATGGCCGATGGCACGGATGATCTGCTGCGCGAGACGGGCCTTGCCTTTGTGCGGCTTCTCGGTCGCGTCGTTGGTGACCTCGCGCTCAGCTACCTGCCCTTCGGCGGCGTTCACCTGATCGGCGGGGTCGCCCGCGCCTTCACCCCGCATTATGAAGCGTTCGGCCTTCGCGACGCATTCCGCGACAAGGGCCGGTTCAGCGCGTTCATGGACCAGTTTCCGGTCTTTGTGATCGAAGACGATTACGCGGCGCTCACCGGTTGCGCGGCCTTTCTTGACCGTCAGATGCGGACGGGCCGCTAACTCTTCCGCAGAAACTCGACCAGCATCCGGGTCGAGCCGTCCTTGCCCGCGCCGCTTTCGCGCCCTGCAAGAACCGGCTCCAGCGCCAACGCCAGTTCCTTGCCAAGCTCGACCCCCCACTGATCAAAGGAGTTGATGCCAAGGATCACCCCTTCGACAAAAACGCGGTGTTCGTAAAGCGCGATGATCTGGCCCAGAACGAAGGGGGTCAGTTTCGGGTAAAGCAGCGCTGTCGAAGGCCGGTTGCCCGGAAAGACGCGGTGGCGCGCCTGCCGGTCAAGCTCAGCGCCGGTCAGACCTTTGGCCGCCATGATTGCGCGCGCCTCCTCCAGCGAGCGGCCCCGCATCAAAGCCTCGGCCTGCGCCAGACAGTTCGCGGCCAGCAGAAGGTGCTGATGCTCCAGATCGGGCTCATGCCCCTCGCGCCCGAGCAGGAATTCGCACGGCACGATCCGCGTGCCCTGATGGATGAGCTGGTAGAAGGCGTGCTGGCCGTTCGTGCCGGGTTCGCCCCAGACGACCGGTCCCGAATTCACCGTCAGATCGCCGCCGTCCATCGCCACACGCTTGCCGTTCGATTCCATTTCCAGTTGCTGAAGATAGGCAGGCAGCCGTGCAAGCCGCTGTTCGTAAGGCAGGACGGCACGGGTCGCGTAGCCGCAGATCTGGTTGTGCCAGAGACCGACGAGGGCGAGCATGACAGGAAGGTTCGCGGCAAAGGGCGCGTCGCGGAAATGGGCGTCCATCGCCGCCCCGCCGGCCAGAAACTCCGCGAAGCCTTCCGGCCCGACGGCGATCATCAGCGAAAGGCCGACCGGCCCCCACACCGAATAGCGCCCGCCGACCCAGTCCGCGAAGCCGAAGACCCGCTCGGGCGCGATGCCGAAGGCCGCCGTCCTGTCGGCGGCGGTCGAAACGGCAGCGAACTGCGCGCCAGTGTCCTCGACCTTTTCCGCCATCCACGCGCGGGCGGTTTCCGCATTGGTCATCGTCTCGATCGTCGTGAAGGTCTTGGATGCCACGATCACCAGCGTGGTTTCGGGATCGAGCGGCGCCAGCACATCATGAACATGCGCACCGTCGACATTCGAGACGAAATGCGCGCGTGGTCCGTCGGCATAGGGGGCAAGCGCGAGGCACGCCATCGCCGGTCCAAGATCAGATCCGCCGATGCCGATATTGACGATATCGGTGATCGCCCCGCCCTTCCCCTTGAAGGCGCCCGACCTGACCTGACGGGCGAACTCTTCCATACGGCGATGGGTCGCGCGAAGTCCGGGCATCACGTCTTCGCCGTCGACCGATACGGCACCTTCAAGGTTGCGCAGCGCTGTGTGCAGCACCGCCCGCCCCTCGGTCGCATTGATCTTCTCGCCCGTGAACATCGCCTCGCGCCGCGAGGCGACCCCGGCGCTTTCCGCCAAGCGGATCAAGAGGTCGCGCGCATGGGGGTCGATCGAGGTCTTGGAGTAGTCAAAGAGCAAGCCGTCCGCGCGGATCGAGAATTCCTGCGCCCGGCGGGGGTTGTCGAAAAGCGAAAGGATGGTTTGGCAGGCGTGGTCGTTCCGATGGTGGCGAAGGTCATCCCATAGGCTCATTCCGGTCTCCCGACTTCACATGCTTCAAGCCGCCCAATGCACCGTCGCGTTGGCCAGAACCGATTGGATGGGCGCCTCTTCAGGGGGCAGGTCTTTTGCCCGTTCGAGCGCCTCGCGCTTGTCATCCCCTGCGATCAGGACATGGCAGTTCATCGCATCGGCGAGCACCGGCGCGGTCAGCGTCACCCGCGGCTCGCCCGCCCCCGGCGCGCGCATCGGCATCAGGATCGGCGCATCGTCGTCGAGCGCCTCGGCAAGTCGGTCGCCGCCGGGAAAGAGCGAGGCGGTGTGCATGTCGGCCCCCATGCCCAGCAGAAGGACCGCTATCGGCAGGTGCGGCTTGATGGCGGCCGTCAACTCGTCGATCGCGTCTTCAGGCTCCGCCACCTCCTTGTAGAGCGGCACGAACTCGGCCGCCGTCGCGCGTCCGGTCAGAAGCCGCCTCCGCAGAACCCGTCCGTTGGAGCGTTCATGGGTGTCGGGAACCCAGCGTTCATCGTTCAGAAAAACCGTCACCCGATCCCAATCGAGCTTCACGCCCGACAGGACGTCGAACACCGGCCCCGGCGTGGAGCCGCCGGGGACACAGAAGCTCGCCCGGTCGTTCTGGCGCAGGGTCATCGCCAGTTCGCTGGCCAGGATGTCGGCCAGTCCGATCGTCATGAGATCGCGGTCCGGGTATTCGACAAATTTCATTCGCGGATCTCCCTCCATCGCCGCCCGTCGCGGTGCAGAAGCATCAGCGCGTCCTCCGGCCCGGATGAGCCGGGATCGTAGCCCTTGGGCTTGTCGCCCCTCGCTTCCCATCCGGCGATGATCGGGTCGGTCCAGGCCCAGGCGGCCTCCACCTCATCGCCGCGCATGAAGAGCGTCTGGTTGCCCCGGATCACATCCATGATCAGCCGCTCGTAGGCGTCCGGAATGTCGGCGCCATCCTCACCCAGCGCCTCGGCAAAGGACATGTCCAGCGGCACCTCGGTCAAACGCATTCCGCCCGGCCCCGGTTCCTTGATCATGACGCTCAAATTCATGCCCTCGTTCGGCTGAAGCCGGATCGCCAGCACGTTCTCGCGCCAGCCCTCCTCATCGCCGAAGATCGAATGCGGCACCTCCTTGAAGACGATCGCGATCTCGGAGGTTCGGGCACGAAGTTTCTTGCCGGTGCGCAGGTAGAAGGGCGTCCCCTTCCAGCGCCAGTTGGCAATCGAAACCTTCAGCGCCACATAGCTTTCGGTGCGCGAAGCGAGGTCTTCGGCGTCCTGGACATAAGACGGTTCGCCACCCGCCCCCTTCCTTGCGCTGCCGCGGTACTGTCCGCGCACGATGTCGTCCGCCTGGACCGGCTGGAGCGCATGGATCACCTTCAGCTTCTCGTCGCGCACCGCGTCGGGGTCGAAGCGGTAGGGTGGTTCCATCGCGATCAGGCACAGAAGCTGCATGAGATGGTTCTGCACCATGTCGCGCATGGCGCCCGACTTGTCATAGTAGGCTCCCCTGCCACCGACGCCCACCGTCTCGGCGACGGTTATCTGCACGTGATCGACGTGCCTGGCGTTCCAGAGCGGCTCGAACAGGATGTTGGCGAAGCGCACCGCCATCAGGTTCTGGACAGTTTCCTTGCCGAGATAATGGTCAATCCGGTAGATCTGATGCTCGGTGAAGTGCTCGGCCAGCGTCGCGTTGAGCGCCCGCGCGCTTTCCAGATCGCGGCCAAAGGGTTTTTCGACAACGATCCGCGAACCGGGCGTCGCGATGCCGTGGCGGTGCAGCCGTTCGGCCAGATCGCCGAAGAGCGACGGCGCAACCGAGAAATAGAAGGCTTGGACGACATCCTTGCGGATCAGCTTGGCAAGCGCATCCCAGCCGCCGTCCCCCCTTGCGTCGATGCTGACATAGTGCAGATGAGCCAAAAAAGCCTTCACGCTGGCTGCATCGCGCTTCTTGGGGTCAAGGAACTCGCCGATCGCGTCCGAAACGAAGCTGCGGAACCCGGTATCATCCATCTCGCCCCGCGCCGCGCCGATGATGCGCGAGCCTTCGGGGATTTGGCCCGCCACGAACCGGCGGTAGAGGCCCGGAAGAATCTTTCGACGCGAAAGATCGCCGGTTCCGCCGAATATCACGAGGTCGAACGGTTCGACCGGAATCACGCGTGAGACCATGTTTTCCCCGTATCCTCGTATCCGTTAGCGCTAACAAGAACGCTCTTACCGCCTCATGCGCCGCAAGTCTAGCATCGCGTGATCGCGCTGGCCATTGACGCGGCCAGCCGCCTAGCGGTGATCGCGCGGCACGCTGTCGGTCAGGTCGCGCTCGAAGGCAAGCTTGTCGCCATCCCACGCTTCCATCCGCGCGCTGAGATGGAACTGCTCCCCGTCCGACCACATCGCGCACCGCGCCTCGGTCCTGAGCCGGCGGCCGTCCCGTTCGACGACCTCGGTCCAGTGCGCCTCGCCCCGCGCCGAAAGCGGATCGCCGGGATGGATGCTCCAGCGTTCGCGGGCGACCGAGCCGGAGATGAGACCGTGATCGAGATTTTCCGCCTCACCGAAATCATCTTCGATCACGAGGCTGACAATGCCGGTGCATTGGTCGATCTCGGTCCGCCGGACATGGCTGTCGGGCCTGATCTCCCGCTGCCTCAGGGCCGGGGCGGCTTCGGCCGGTTCAAACGCGACCTCATCGCCCGAACCGCCTTGCCGCACCGGCAGGTCGAGCGCCCCGCCCCTCAGCGTCAGTGTCGCCGCTTCCGGCCCCGGCCAGATCATCGGCCAGTAACTCGACGAGACCGCCAGCCGCAGCCTGTGACCCTCGGGCAACCGGTAGGCGATGTGATCGAGCGCGAGTGTGACCTCGACCTCCTGTCCCGGCACAAGAGGTTCGGGAAACTCCCGCGACTTCGCCCGGTTGAGGTTGAGAACCCCCCAGGTGATCCGCGTCGAAGCACCGTCGGGGTGGACATGATTGAGCCGCACCGCGATCTGCGCGACGGGCTTGTCGGAGCTTAGCCTGAGCCGCACCGCTGGCGCGCCGACAATATCGGTCGCCGCCATTGGCGCGCTGTCGAACGAGGCCGAATAGGCGTCATCACGGCGCTGGTCGCCCGGCATCTCGGGGCCGAGCCAGATGGCGCAGTACTCGCCGCCATCCATGCCGCAATCCTGCGGGCTTGCCACGATCACCCGAAAATCGCCGCCCTGTCCCAGCCTGCCCGGCCCGAGCGGCAGGGTCTGCACCCGCACCCCCGGCGCGGGCCAGGAAGGCTCGGCGATCCAGCGCCCCGGGCGGTGATCGTACCACGAGGCCGGCCTGACACCGTCCATGAGGTAGGCGCGATAGGCGGGATCATCTTCGACCCCCGTCGCGTCACCCTTCAGCCAGCGATCCCACCAGCGAAGCGCCTCGTGCAGAAAGCCGATCCTCGGTTCCGGCACGGCGAAATGGGGATACTTGTGAACCCAGGGGCCGACAATGCCCTTCACCGGCGCGCTGATGTTCTCCACCAGCGCCGGCACCGCGTTCTTGTAGCTGTCGCCCCAGCCGCCGACCGCCAGCACCGCCGCCTTGATGGCGCCGAAATCCTCGCTGACCGATCCGTGCTTCCAGTAGGCGTCCCGGTTCTGGTGCCGAAGCCAGAGCGCTGGCAGGAACGGTTCGGCCTTCAGCCTTTCCTGCCACATCTCGAACCAGTCCTGCCGCAGCGCCGGATCGGGCGGGCGCGAGGAATAGGCCCACATCGTCGCGCCCCAGCCGAGATTCTCGTTCAGAAGGCAGCCGCCCTTGTAGTGGATGTCGTCGGCGTAGCGGTCCACCGTCGAACAAAGCGTCACGATCGCCTTGAGCGCGGGAGGCGCGAGCGCCGCCACCTGAAGCGAGTTGAACCCGCCCCAGCTGATCCCCATCATGCCCACATTGCCGTTCGACCAGCCCTGCGCCGCGATCCAGGCGATGACCTCGCAGGCGTCGCTCAGTTCCCGCGCCGAATACTCATCCTCCATCAGCCCTTCGCTGTCGCCATTGCCGCGCATGTCGACGCGCAGGCAGGCATAGCCATGACCGGCAAGGTACGGATGGGTCAACGCATCGCGCACCGTGGTGCCGTCGCGCTTGCGGTAGGGCAGGAATTCGAGAACCGCGGGAAACGGCCCCGCGCCCTCGGGCATCCAGACCCGGGCCGAAAGCCGTGTGCCGTCCTTCAGCACGATCCCGAGATCGGGGTCTTCTTTGACCCCGAAGGGAAAGTCCGTCACTGTCCTCATCCCGTCCCCTCCTCTTTACGCGATCCTCTCACCGCGCTACGCGCACCGCCATGCCGCCGGCGTCACCGTGATGTCGGCAAACGACCAGCAACAGGCGCAAGCCCCTGCTACCCCGCCCGAAAAGAAACCGCCGGAGAGCCTCATGTCACGTCCGAACTTTCTCATCCTCATGGTCGACCAGCTGAACGGCACGCTCTTTCCCGACGGCCCCGCCGAGTGGCTGCACGCGCCCAACCTCAAGCGGCTGGCGGCACGCGCGGTCCGGTTCGCCAACACCTACACCGCCTCGCCGCTCTGCGCGCCCGGCCGCGCCTCGTTCATGTCGGGGCAACTGCCGTCCCGAACCCAAGTCTACGACAACGCCGCGGAATTCGCCTCGGACATCCCGACCTATGCACACCACCTGCGCCGCGCCGGCTACCGGACCTGCCTGTCCGGCAAGATGCACTTCGTCGGCCCCGACCAGCTTCATGGCTTCGAGGAACGGCTGACGACCGACATCTACCCCGCCGATTTCGGCTGGACGCCCGACTACCGCAAACCCGGCGAGCGGATCGACTGGTGGTATCACAACATGGGGTCGGTGACGGGAGCGGGCGTGGCCGAGATCACCAACCAGATGGAGTATGACGACGAGGTCGCCTACAACGCGACCGCCAAGGTCTACGACCTCGCCCGAGGGCTCGACGACCGTCCTTGGTGCCTGACGGTCAGCTTCACCCATCCGCACGACCCCTACGTCGCGCGGAAGAAATACTGGGACCTTTACGAGGGTTGCGACCATCTGCTGCCCGAGATCCCGGCGATGGACTACCAGGATCACGACCCGCACGCAAAGCGCATCTTCGACGCCAACGACTGGAAGAACTTCACCATCACCGAGGACGACATCCGCCGCTCCCGCCGGGCCTATTTCGCCAACATCTCCTATCTCGACGACAAGATCGGCGGGATACTGGAGGCACTGGAGACGACGCGGCAGGAGGCCGTCATTCTCTTCGTCTCCGACCACGGCGACATGCTGGGCGAACGCGGCCTATGGTTCAAGATGAACTTCTACGAAGGTTCCTCGCGCGTGCCGCTGATGATCGCCGCGCCGGGCCTCACGCCACATCGCATCGACACACCGGCCTCCACCATCGACGTGACGCCGACGCTCTGCGATCTTGCTGGCGTCAGCATGGAGGAGGTGATGCCCTGGACCGACGGGACGAGCCTCCTGCCGCTGGCCAACGGAACCGAGCGCACCGCGCCCGTGATGATGGAATACGCCGCCGAAGCCTCCTACTCGCCCCTCGTCTCACTGCGCGACGGGCGCTTCAAATACAACCGCTGCGCGCTCGATCCCGACCAGCTTTTCGATCTGGAGGCCGACCCGCACGAACTCGTCAACCTCGCCCCCGACCCCGCCCATTCAGGCACGCTTGCGAGCCTCCGCGCCAAGGCGGACGCGCGCTGGGATCTCGCCCGCTTCGACGCCGAGGTGCGGGCCAGCCAGGCGCGGCGCTGGGTGGTCTACGAGGCGCTCAGGAACGGCAGCTACTTCCCCTGGGACTACCAGCCGCTTCAGAAAGCCTCCGAGCGCTACATGCGCAACCACATGGACCTGAACGTGCTCGAGGACTCGAAACGCTTCCCCCGCGGCGAATGACGGTGGGAATCCAACCTCAGGCGGCTGTAGGGGCAGGATGAAACACGCTCCGCATTTCATCTTGGCTGAAATACCTTCAGGGGGTGAACCCCGGATCACATCCGGGGTTCGGGGGCAGAATGCCCCCTAGCGCCCCTTCCAGACCGGGTCGCGCTTCTCGGCAAAGGCGCGGGCGCCCTCAAGCTGATCCTCCGACGAATAAAGCCGGTCCACAGCCGCCATCTGCCGCTTGGTGATCCGGTTGAGGGCATCCTGAAAGCGCATGTCCTCCGCCTCCCGCACGACCTCCTTGATCGCGGCATAAACCAGGGGCGGCCCGCTTTCGAGAACCCGCGCGAGTTCCCATGCCTTGGGCATGAGGTCGGCCTGTGTCGTGATCTCCTTCAAAAGCCCCCAACGGAGCGCCTCCTCGGCGTCGAACCAGCGCCCGGTCAGGAGGAGGTCCATCGCCACATGATACGGGATTCGCTTCGGCAGCTTGATCGAGGCGGCATCCGCGACGGTGCCGGAGCGGATTTCCGGCAGGGCGAAGGTGGCGTTGTCCGAGGCGAGGATGAGGTCGCAGGAGAGCGCGAGTTCCAGTCCGCCGCCGCAGCAAATCCCGTTCACCGCCGCGATCACCGGCTTGTTGAGATTGGGCAGTTCCTGCAAGCCGCCAAAGCCGCCCACGCCATAGTCGCCGTCGACCGCGTCGCCATCGGCCGCGGCCTTCAGATCCCAGCCGGGGCAGAAGAACTTCCCGCCCTCGGCGCGCAGGATGCAGACGCGCAAGGCGTCATCGTCGCGGAAGTCGCGGAAGGTCAGGCCCATGATCCGGCTGGTGACAAGGTCGATTGCATTGGCCTTGGGCCGGTCGAGCGTCACTTCCAGGATGCCGCCCTCGACCCTTGTCCGGATCGGCCCCCCGGTCCGCATCTCCATCTTCGCCATCACACAGCCTCCCGTATCAGCGCATCCACCGCCACCGCGCCGGTTTCCCGGACGAGGATCGGGTTGATCTCGATCTCTTCCAGTTCCGGCCGGTCGAGCATCTCTCGCCCGAGCCGCGCCGCGATCCCGGCCACCGCCTGCATATCCGCCCTGGGGCGCCCGCGATAGCCGTCTAGCAGCGGCCAGAGCCTGAGGCCACGCAGGGCGGCAAGGATTTCATCCTCCGTCACCGGCAGCACCAGCGTCACCGTATCGGCCAGAACCTCGGCCGTCACCCCGCCGTGGCCGAGCGTCAGCGTGATCCCGTAGACCGGGTCGCGGCGAAGGCCGAGAAGGATCTCGGCGACCCCGCCCGTCACCATCTCCTCGACCAGATAGCCGTCGGCACCGGGGATTTCCGATTGCCCGTCAAGGGTGTCAAGGCCGAGTCTGACGGCGCCTGCCTCGGTCTTGTGGGCGAAGCCAAGCCCCTTCAGGGCGTAGGGCGGGGTCAATCCGGCAGCCTTTTCCCGGATCTCGTCCAGCGTTCCGCCGAGCACGCCTTTGGGGATCGCAACCCCGGCGGCATCCAGAAGCCGCTTGCCCTCGGCCTCGTCCAGCAGCCGCGTTTCGCGAGCGGCACTCGCTGCGACGGGCCGCCACCCGGCCCGGCCCGGCCCGGTCTGCGCCGCCTTCAGGGCGCCGAGCGCCGTCTCCAGCCCCATCAGCGGCGCGATGCCCTGGCCGATCATGGCGACGGCCCGATCCTCGTCGAAATTTTCCGGCAGCGAGGCCACCGGGAATGCGGGCTTCCCCGTCGCCCCCTGCGCCGCGACGATGGCGTCGAGCGCGGGCTGGAACGAAGCGGGATCGCAGCGGTCTGGACGCGGCGGGTCGATGATGTAGATGCCGGCGTCGTAGCCTTCGAGCATGATGGTGAAGACATCGGTGGTGCGTGGCCCGTCACCCCAGATGAAAGTGTGGTAATCCAAGGGGTTGGCGATAGTGACGAGCGGTCCCAGCACCTCGCCCAGCCGGCGCTTCTGGTCCGAAGATGGCGGAGGGAGGTCGAGCCCGAAGGGCTGCGCGAGGTCCGAGACCAGCCCCGCCTCGCCGCCGGAACAGGACAAGGAGCAAAGCCGCGTGCCGATGCGGGGTCCGTGAACGTGAAATATCTTCAATGTTTCAATCAGTTCCGGAAGCGTCGTCACCTCGGCGATCCCGGCCTGCCGCAGGAAGGCGGACGAGGCGGCGCCACCCCCCGCAAGTGCGGCGGTGTGCGACGCCGCTGCGGTCCGCGAAGCCTCGGTCTTGCCCGATTTCACGCAGACGATCCCCTTGCCCGCGCTCCGCGCGGCCTCGGCGAGGGCTGCAAGGGCCGGCGCGTCGCCTACGCCCTCGACATACATGCCGATGGCCGTCACCCGATCGTCGGCCAGAAGCGCCCCGGCCAGTTCCGCCAATCCGATCTGTGCTGCATTGCCGAGACAGGCGACATAGGCGATGGGCAGGCCTCGGGACTGCATGGTGAGATTGATGACGATGTTCGAGGACTGGCTGAGAAGCGCCACGCCGCGTTCGACGCGCCGCCCGCCATGCTGGTCGGGCCAGAGCAGCGCGCCGTCGAGATAGTTGATGACGCCGTAGCAGTTGGGGCCGAGGATCGGCATCCCGCCCGCCGCCGTGACAAGCCGCGACTGGAGCCCCGGCTCCCCGGCCTCTGTCCAGCCCGAGGCAAAGCAGATCGCGCCGCCCGCGCCCATCCGGGCCAGTTCGCCCACGACCGCGACGGTGACATGGCGGTTGACGCCGATGAAGGTCGCGTCGGGTGCCTCGGGCAAGGCGGAAAGCGCGGGAAACGCCGGGAGTCCGCCGACTTCGGCCTTGGTCGGATGAACCGGCCAGACCGGCCCCGCGAATCCCATCTTGCGGCACTGGGCGATGACGTTCCCGGCCCAGACCGATCCCATCACGGCAATGGAGCGCGGGCGGAGAAGACGGGAGAGGTCGCGGCTCATCTCCGCGCCCTGCGATGCTGCAAGACCCCGGGGGCGCTGCCCCCGGACCTCCGGGATATTTGGAAACAGGTGAAGGTGGAAGGAAGACCCCTGAAAGCGGCGCACCGCGTCCGGGGGCCTTCACCTGTTGCGGTCATCGGCTTCCCAGCCTGTACCGCAAGTCCTTCCTGACGGATATGTGTTAACATTTCCTTGCTTCACCTGTTCGGAAATATCCTCGGGGGGTCCGGGGGGCAGACGGCCCCCCGGGGCGGTCGCGGTCAGGCGCCGAGCGGGCGCAGGAGCTCGCGGCTGATGATATGGCGCTGGATCTCGCTCGTGCCTTCCCAGATCCGTTCGACCCTGGCATCTCGCCAGATGCGTTCGAGGGGCAGTTCGTCCATGAGGCCCATTCCGCCGTGAATCTGGATCGCCTCGTCGGCGATGAAGGCCAGCACTTCGGTCGCCTTGAGCTTGGCCATCGACATGTCGCTTTCCGTGACCGTGCCTTGGTCGTATTTCCACCCGGCTTCGCGGGTCAGCAGTTCGGCCGCCTTGAGTTCCATCGCCATGTCCGCGAGCTTGAAGGAAATTCCCTGGAACTTGCCGATCTTCTGGCCGAACTGTTCGCGCTCAGCCGCATAGCCGACCGCATGCGAAAGCGCCCGTTCGGCGCGGCCGAGGCAGGTCGAGGCGACCTGGAGCCGGGTCGCGCCGAGCCACTGGTTGGCGACCTCGAAGCCCTGGTGGACCTCGCCCAGCACCTGCCGCTTGTTCACCCGGCAATCGTCGAATTCGAGGACGGCGTTGGTGTAGCCGCGATGGCTCACGTTGCGGTAGCCGTCGCGGACAGTGAACCCCTTGGTTCCCTTGTCGACGAAGAAGGCGGTGATCTTCTTCTTCGGTCCGCGCGGAGTCTGCTCCTCACCCGTCGCCATGAAAACGATCGTGAAATCAGCAAGATCGGCGTGAGAGATGAAGTGCTTGGTGCCGTTCAGGATGAAGTCGTCGCCCTCCTCGCGCGCGCTGGCCTTCATGCCGCGCAGGTCCGACCCGGCGCCGGGTTCGGTCATGGCGAGGCAGTCCCATTTCTCACCCCGGACGCATGGGTAGAGATATCGTTCCCGCTGCTCGTCGTTCCCGGCCAGAAGGATGTTCGACGGCCGCGCGACGCAGGTCCAGTGCAGTGCATAGTTCGCCTTTCCCAGCTCCTTTTCGTAGAGGAGCCAGGTCAGCGTATCGAGTCCGGCGCCGCCCACCTCCTCCGGCAGGTTGGCGGCGTAAAGACCGGCCTCCATCGCCTTGACCTGCAATTCCTTTATCAGATCCATGCGCAGATGACCGGTGCGTTCGACCTCGGCTTCGTGGGGGTAAAGCTCGTTCTCGACGAAGGCGCGCGTCGTCTCGACGATCATCCTCTGTTCGTCGCTCAGTCCGAAATCCATGGCTTAGCCCTTCCTTTGGCCGACATGCCGGCCGACGCTGTCAGGAAGCGGCAGCGCCTTGTGCGCCTCGGCGATGGGCATGAGTTTCGCCAGCACCTCGGGCGCGGCGGGGCAGGTCTTGCCGGCCCCCATGTCGACGTGGAGAAGCATCTGCTCGACGGTTGCCACGGGTTTCCCCTCGCGCTCGATCCGGGTGAAGATATGCAGGCGCTTTTCGTCGGCATGCAGCACCTGCAAGCTGCCGGTCAGCCGGTCGCCCAGTCTGGCCTCGCCCAGATGCACGATGTGGGACTCGGCCGTGTAGTAGGAATGGCCGCCCTTCACATAGTCCATATCGGCGCCGATCAGTCTCAGGAAGTTGTCGCACGTCTCTGATCCGGCGAAAAGATATCGACTTTCGGTCATATGGCCATTGTAGTCGATCCAGCCCGGAAGAACCTGCATGTGGGCCATGACCATCGGTTCGCCCCCGGGCGGGGCCGGAAGCTGGGCAGCAAGGCGTTTGTCGTGTTCCTTCAGCACCTTGCCTGCGCCCCAGTCGCGGTCTTTCAGGGCGCGCATGAAGCCGATGAGGTTGCTGTCGCGGATGCGCTCAAGCTCCCGGATCGAGTATTTGCCGGACTGCGCGTCCGACTGGCCGGCGATGAGTTCGACCAGTTCGTCATTGAATTCAGGCACATCCATGAGCTTTGTCCACGGCCAGGTCAGGCAGGGCCCGAACTGTTCGAGGAAGTGCTTCATCCCCGCCTCGCCGCCGGCGATGCGGTAGGTCTCGAACAGCCCCATCTGGCCCCAGCGGAGACCGAAGCCCATGCGGATCGCCTCGTCGATCTCCTCGGTCGTGGCGATGCCGTCCTTGACCAGCCACAGGGCCTCGCGCCAGACGGCTTCGAGAAAGCGGTCGGCGATGTGGGCGTCGATTTCCTTGCGGACATGGAGCGGGAACATCCCGATTTCGCGCAGGATGTCCTTTGCGTTTTCAATAAGTTTGGCATCTGACTTTGTGCTCGGAACAACTTCGGCCAAGGGCAGGAGATAAACCGGGTTGAACGGGTGCGCGACGAAGATCGTCGAGGGGTCGGCGGCGTTCTGCTGAAGTTCCGAGGGTTTGAAACCGGAGGTCGAGGAGCCGATCGGAACGCCGTGCGACGCCTGCTGGATCTGGGCGAAGACGCGGTGTTTGAGATCGAGCCTCTCCGAAACGGATTCCTGAACGTAGTCGGCGCCTTCCACGGCCTCGGTGATGCTTTTCGGGAAAGTCAGCCGACCCTCGGGCGGCAATGGCACATCCGACAGCGCTGGCAATGCGGCGCGGGCGTTTGCCAGCACTTCGCCGACCTTGCGGTCGGCTTCCGGGTCGGGATCGAAGACCGCCACGTCCCAGCCGTTCAGAAGAAACCGCGCGGCCCAGCCGCCGCCGATCACGCCCCCGCCGATGATGGATGCCTTGCGCGTCATCTCTGTCCGTTCCTTCCTTCAGTCGCCCTGTCGGGCCTGTATGGTATCCGTCCCGCTTCCGTCCCGACGCATCGCTCGGCGTCAGTCGACACAAAGCGCGACCTTTTGCCCGCCTGCGTCGAGATAGCTGAAGCAGCCGAGGCGCGGTGTCTCGGCCGCGCAGGTTCTTGTATCGGCGAGGCAGTAGGTCTCGCACCCAGCCGCGGTCGCGCAGGCCTTGCCCGCGTCGGTTGTCGGGCGAAGACAGATCGGGCCGCCCTTGCCCCGGACCTCACGGCCACCCTCCGCAAGACAGCTAGCGCCGGTTGTCGGCGCGGCTTCGGGGACGCAGCCCGACAGCGCCACAAGGATCGCAAGCGGCGAGGCGAGCCGGATCATTTCCCGACCGGCGCCCGCTTCGTCAACCCGAGCTTCTTGCGCACCTCGTCCGGCCCGATGACCCTTGCGCCCATGTTCTCGATGATCGTCACCGCACGTTCCACCAACTGCGCGTTGGTCGCAAGCTCGCCCTTGGCGAGCCAGAGGTTGTCCTCGAGCCCGACGCGGACATTGCCGCCCGCCAGGACCGCCGCCGCGACATAGGGCATCTCGTTGCGCCCGAGCGAGAAGGCCGACCAGGTCCAGTCCTCGGGTACGTTGTTGACCATCGCCATGAAGGTGTTGAGGTCGTCGGGCGCCCCCCAGGGCACGCCCATGCAGAGCTGGACGAGCGCGGGCGATTTCAGCACGCTTTCCTTGACCAGTTCCTTCGCGAACCAGAGATGGCCGGTGTCGAAGGCCTCGATCTCGGGCAGGACGCCAAGTTCGGTCATCATCGCGCCCATCGCCCGCAGCATGCCGGGCGTGTTGGTCATCACATAGTCGGCCTCGGCGAAGTTCATCGTGCCGCAGTCGAGCGTGCAGATCTCGGGCAGGCAGTCGGCGACGTGGGCGACACGTTCGGTCGCACCGGCCATGTCGGTGCCCTTGGGATTGGTCGGCAGCGGGCTTTCGACCGGGCCGAAGACCATGTCTCCGCCCATCCCGGCGGTGAGGTTCAGGACGACATCGGTCGCGCTGTCGCGGATGCGTTCGGTCACTTCGCGGAAGAGCGCGGGGTCGCGGTTGGGCTTGCCCGTTTCGGGGTCGCGGACGTGGCAGTGGACGATCGCCGCCCCCGCCTTCGCGGCCGCGATGGCGCTTTCGGCGATCTGGGCGGGCGAGCGCGGGACATGCGGGCTGCGGTCCTGCGTGCCGCCCGAACCGGTGACGGCGCAGGTGATGAAAACATCCTTGTTCATGGAAAGCGGCATCGTGAATCCTCCTGGCCGCAGACTATAGCGAAGCGTTGCATCGTGAGTTTGCGCCAAGCGAAGCATTCTTTGCTGATTTCGCAGGCAAGCGCACTGAATCACGCGGCCTGCCCGACCGCTCCGGCCGCCCATTGTATGGCATGCGGAGACAATGAGGCGACCGGATGCTATAATTGATCCAAAGTTCCGGCCGGCTGGCGTTTTGTCAGCACGAAACCGACGAAGGTATTTCATCCCCCGCGGAAGAATGTCTAAAAGGGGGGTGCCGAGTGCTTGCAGCGGTAGACGGGCGTTTGCACCTGGAAGACAGGGCCATTGGTATTATGAAAAGAATTTCAGTCGTTTCCCCCTGCTACAACGAAGAGGACAACGTCGAATCGTGCTACGAAACCGTGCGGAACATCTTCCGGAACGACCTGCCTGAATATGAGCGCGAGCACATCTTCATCGACAATGCCTCATCGGACCGCACCGTGGAAATCCTGCGCGAACTGGCCGCCCGCGATCCTTCGGTGAAGATCGTCGTGAATGCCCGGAATTTCGGGGTCTTCCGCTCCACCTTCAACGGTTTGCAATATGCGACAGGCGACGCGACGCTGGTGATGCTGCCGGTCGATCTGCAAGACCCGCCCGAGCTGCTTCCCGAATTCGTCAAGCTCTGGGAAAGCGGATACGATGTCGTCGCAGGCGCCCGTTCGACCCGCGAGGAAGGCCTTGTCCTGCGCTCCGCGCGCAAGACGTTCTACCGTATCGTCAATGCGCTTTCGGATTTCGAGCTGTCGCCCGATGTCGGTGAATTCCAGTTGATCGATCGCAAGGTGCTTGAGGCGGTGCTGCGCCACAACGACCACTATCCCTATATCCGCGGCATCATCGCCTCGGTCGGGTTCAGGAAGGTGATCATCCCCTACACCTGGAAGGCGCGCAAGCACGGCGTCAGCAAGCACAGCCTGATGATGATGACGGATCAGGCGCTCAACGCCATCTTCGCCTTCACCCGCGCGCCCTTGCGGTTCTGCACCTTTGTCGGCTTCGGCATCGCGATCCTGTCGATCCTGTTTTCGATCTTCTCGGTTTTCGCCTGGATCTTCGGCATCGGCGTCGCGCCGCGCGGCACGACGACGATCATCGTGGCACTTTTCTTCCTGTCGGGTATCCAGCTTTTGTTCATCGGCATGCTGGGCGAGTACATCACCGCGATTCACAACCAGGTCCGGGGCGGTCCGGCCGTGATCGAGCGGGAGAAGATCAATATCTCCGCGATCACCCCGGCCGGGGAAGGTCCGAAACCTGTAACGCCGCTTGCGGCGCGGAAGGCGTGATCAGATGACCGAAACGCAAATGCGCCTTGCCGGCGGCACCCTCAGCCTCGCCTCGATCGTCCTGGTGGTGGCCACGCTTCTCACCGGCTTCCTTCCGGCGCTGTCGATCGAAGCGGACCTCGCCCCGCTCGACCGCTGGGCGATCGCGGTGCTTGCCCTGGCGCTTTATGTCGCCGGATATTCGCTCAGGCGCGAGGCGCCGGCCTTCGCGCTTCTGGCTTTCGTGTTCCTGACGGGCGGCGGCGCGCAGCTCTACATGACCGAGCCGCTATGGTTCCAGACCTTGCGCCTGACGCCAGAACGCTGGCGGGAATGGCTCATGGTCGGGCTGATGGCGTTCGAGGGTCTTGTCGCGGCGCTGGTGCTGACCCGTCCCGCCGCGCGCGAACTGCTGTCGCGCAGCGTCGACAAGCTCGGCATCGGGCGGATCATCCTGTTTGCGCTGCTCAGCTTCGCCTTTGCGGTCCCGGTGATCAGCTATATCGGACGCGGGGCATTTGCGGCCTATCTTGCGCATGTCGCCGCCGGTGCGGTGCTGATTTCGCTGCATGGCGTGGTTCTTGTCGCGATGGCCGTGGTGAAAAGCCCGGTCAGCGGTCTGCACCGCATCAGCCCGGTCGTCCCGGCGGCGTTCACCGTCGTGGCGAGCCTTGCATTGTCCTTCTTCGCGTTCGAGCGGATGCCGCATGTGCAGGACGAGGTTGCGTACCTTTTTCAAGCGAGGACGTTCGCCGGCGGCGCGCTGACCGCACCCGCCCCGCCCGAGGCGGCGCTGGCGGGGCTCGACTACTACCTGCTGGACATCAAGGACGGGCGATGGTTCGCCGCCACCCTGCCCGGCTGGCCCGCCGCCCTGTCGCTGGGCGTACTGGTCGGGCTCCAATGGCTCATCAACCCGATCCTGGCCGGGCTTTCGGTCCTGCTGGCCTACGACATCACGCGGCGCAAGGCCGGCGGCGAGCAGGCCGATCTTGTTGCGCTGACGATGGCCTGCAGCCCGTGGCTTCTGGCGGCGGCGGCGTCCTACATGCCGCACACGTTCACCCTGTTCCTGCTGCTTGTGTCGTGGTGGATGATCCTGCGCTCCAACCCGCATGGACCGCACGAACTGCGGCGGCTTCTGGTGGCCGGTCTGGCCATGGGCTGGATCTTCGCGGCCCGCCCGCTGGACGGGGTCGTCCTCGGCGGGCTGACCGGGTTGTGGGTGCTGGCCGGCCCGCACGGGACCAAACGCCGCGCGGTCCCCTACGTGATCGGCTGCGCGCTGATCGGCGGGCTGCTTCTGATCTACAACCACGCGATCACCGGCAGCATGTTCTCGCTTCCGCTCACCGACTACCTCGACAGGCTCTGGCAGCCCGGCGCCAATGCCTATGGCTTCGGGCGGGAGATCGGGCCGCCGGAGGGCTGGGGCGCGCTTGACCTCTGGCGCGGGCATTCCCCGCTCGAGGCGGTCATCAACGTTGTCAACCTTCTGGTGAGCCTGCAGTTCGAGCTTCTGGGGTGGAGCGTCGGCTCCCTCGCGCTCGTCTTCGCCTTCCTGCTGTGGCAAAGGCCGCGCGCATTCGATGGGGTCATGCTTATCGTGATCGCCGCCGTGATGCTCTCGGTCGGCCTTTACTGGTTCGCCGACAGCTACTACCTCGGTCCGCGTTACTGGTTCCCCGCCGCGTTCGCGTTCTTCTTCCTCGGCGCGCGGGGCTACGAGGCGCTGCGCACCCGGTTTCCCGGCGCGGACGGGCGTGGCTTCACCCGGATCGACGCGATCATCGGGGTCTGCTGCTTCTTCGGGCTGACGGTGTTCACGCCCTGGCGCGGCGTCGTGAAGTACCACGAATACGGCGGCTTCCACGCAACCTTCGTCCAGGCCGCCAGGGCCGGAGATTTCGGCAACGATGTCGTGGTCTATGACACGGCTGGCGACATAGGCTCGGCGATGGTGTTGAATGATCCATGGCTCGCCGGTTCAGACGGCCCGATCTTTGTCCTGCGGACGCCGGACACCGATCTTGAGGCGATCGGCGCCGCCTTCCCGGACCGCAACGTCGTGGCATACGCGACGGATTGGGAAAGCAGGAAACCGTAGGCCGATCACGGCCCTACCGGCCCTGGCGACCGCCCATGAACGGCAAGCGCCCGGTCAGGACAAGCGAGATCAGGACGAAGGCGAGCATCGCCATCGGCAGCACCAGAACCGCCTGCGCCCCAAGGGGCGCCAGGCCGGATTTCAGGACGAGGCTCAGCGCACCGGCATTGAGGACGTAGAGGACGCCGTAGGCCCCGGCATAGATCGGCAGGCGGCGGAATCCTTGCGACTTGAACACGATGCGCGCGTGGGTGCCGTAGTTCCAGAGCACGCCGAGCACATAGGAAAGCGCGAGCGCCACCTGCGGCGGAAAGTGAAGCAGCTTCAGGAACAGGGCATAGGCGGCAAATCCGAAGATCGTGTTCAATACGCCCACGAACAGGAACTTCACGAAACGCCAAAGGTCGGGCCGTGCCCGGAGCCGTTCGATCATGGCGTCACGCCTTCAGCCCGCAAGACGGCGCGGATGCCGCTGCCAAGATCATGCGACGGGCGGAACCCGACCTCGTCGCGCAACCGGCCCACGACGGCCTCGATCAACGGCGGGTCGGTTTCGGGACGCGCCCGCGCGCCGAGGCGGACCAACTCCGACCGGCCCAAGAGGCGTGCGACGCGATCGATCATGTCGCGAACTTCGACCGCTTGCCCCGAACCGATATTGACCGCACCTTCGACCGGGCTTGCAAGAAGCGCGGCGAGTGCCGCCGCCACGTCATCGGTGTGCAAAAAATCGCGGCGTTGCAGCCCGTCGGTGCAGGCGACCTCGCGCGCCCCCGCCAGTCCCCGGACCAGGTCGCCGAGAAGCCTTCCCTCCGGCTCTCCGGGTCCGTAGACGAAAAACACGCGCGCCCAGGCGAGCGAAAGGCCGAGCCGCCCGGCCCCGGCCATCGCGGCAATTCCAGTCGCCGCCTTCGCCGCACCGTAGAGGGTCGACGGCTTGAGGGGTGTGGTCTCGCTCATCCGCCCCGCCGACCAGTCGTATTCGGCGCAGCTTCCCACCATCACGGCGCGCTTGCCGCCCGCCTCGGCGAAGGCGCGCATGAGGCCGAGGCTGGCCCCGACCCAGTCGAGATTCGCAGGCGCGCTCCACCTCTCGACCGGGTCGTCATGCCAAGCAAGATGGACCAGATGATCGGCGCGCGCCTCACGGACGATGCGGCGAGGATCGTCCAGCAGGTTTCCCGACACATCGCCTCCGCCGCGGGACAACGCCACCACATCGAATCCCTGCGCTTCAAGTGGTGCCCGCATGGCGCGCCCGATCAGACCGGTCGCCCCGGTCAGCAGGACGCGGCCACGGCTCACGCGGTCACCCTGATGCCCGGCACAGCGGTCACGAAGCGGGTTCCGTCCTTTCTGAGCGCGGAAAGCTGGCGGATGACCTCATCCTTCAGGTTCCACGGCAGGATCAGCACGAAATCAGGCTTGCGCCTGTGCAGTTCCTCCGGATCGAAGACCGGGATGCGGCTGCCCGGCAGGAGCGTGTTCTGCTTGGCCGGATTGCGGTCGACGCAGAAGGTGATCAGCCCCGGCCCGATCCCGCAATAGTTCAAAAGCGTGTTGCCCTTGGCGGCCGCGCCATAGGCCGCAACCGATTTGCCCTGTGATTTCGCGCGGTTGAGGAAATTCAGAAGACCATCCCGCACCGCCTCGACCCGACCGGCGAAGCCCTGATAACCCTCGATCCGGTCGAGCTTCGCCGCCGCCTCGTCAGCGCGCACTTTCGCGACCCCCGGTTGAGCCTCGTGCGACGCCTCGTTGCGGCAGGCATGGACCCTGAGCGAACCGCCATGCGTCGCCAGTTCCTCGACGTCGAAGACACGGAGACCTTGCGCGGCGAACACCCGCTCCACCGCCAGAAGCGACAGGTAGGAATAATGTTCGTGGTAGATCGTGTCGAACTGCACATCCTCGATCAGCCGCAGGAGATGCGGGAACTCGACCGTGTAGATCGCGTCGCCCGTCAGAAGCGCCGCGACGCCTGCGACGAAGTCGTTGATGTCGGGAACGTGGGCGAGGACGTTGGCCGAACAGATCAGATCCGGACGCTTGCCCTCATCGTAGAGCCGCTTGGCCAGACCCTCGCCGAAGAACTCCACAAGGGTTGGCACGCCAGCCTTCTCGGCGGCCGCGGCCACGCTGCCTGACGGCTCGATCCCCAGAACCGGGATGCCGGCCTCGACAAAGTTCTTCAGAAGGTATCCGTCATTGGATGCGATTTCGATGACCAGGCTGTGCGGCCCGAGCGCCAACCGTTTCTTCATCTTCAGCGCATAGTCCCGCGCATGCGCAAGCCAGCTTTCCGAGAACGACGAGAAATAGGCATAGTCGCCGGTGAATATCTGCTCGGGCGGAACATCCTCATCCACCTGCACGAGCCAGCAGTTTTCGCAGACGCGGGTGTGCAGCGGATAGACTGGTTCCGGCTTGTCGGCCCGGTCGATCGGCACATAGGAATTGGCGACGGCCGACAGGCCGAGGTCCACGAAGGTCTGTTTCAGGTCCGCGCCGCAATGGCGGCACTTGGGCAATTCGCTCACTCGTAATCTCCTACCGATCCCGGCATCCGTGCCTGTCACCAGATCTTCCATGGTGCGGCCCCGGTTTGCCAATGTGCTTCCAGTTCCTGCTTCTCGCGGATCGTGTCCATCGGCTGCCAGAAGCCGCGATGCTCGAACGCCATAAGCTCTCCGTCCTGGGCAAGACCCTGCAGCGGCGACCTTTCCCAGATCGTCGCGTCATCCTCGAGATAGCGCGCGACCTTTGGCGAAAGCACGAAGTAGCCGCCATTGATCACTCCGCCATCGCCCGCCGGCTTTTCCGAGAAATCCTCGACCCGGCCATCGACGATCTCAAGCCGCCCGAACCGCGCCGCGGGCGGCACCGCCGTGACGGTGGCTTCCTTGCCATGCGCCTTGTGGAACGCGATCAGCCGGGTGACGTCGATGTTGCCGACGCCGTCGCCATAGGTCATGCAGAACGCCTCTTCGTCCTTCAGGTAGGGCATCACGCGCCTTAGCCGGCCGCCTGTCATGCTGTCCTGCCCGGTGTCAATCAGAGTGACGCGCCAGGGCTCCGACTGGTTGTTGATGATCTCGGCATTGCCGGTCCTGAGGTCGAAGGTCACGTCCGAGCCGTGCAGATGATAGTTCGCGAAGTATTCCTTGATGACATATCCGCGATAGCCGCAGCAGATGATGAAGTCGTTGACGCCATGGGCCGCGTAGATCTTCATGATGTGCCAGAGGATGGGCCGGCCGCCGATCTCCACCATCGGTTTGGGAATGCGGACGGTTTCCTCGGCAAGCCTGGTGCCCAGCCCGCCGGCCAGAATGACGCATTTCATCTTGGTATCCTCAAAGGGTTTCGGTGGGTCCGCGGCGCTGCCGCGGCCCGCGATACGGGGTAGCGCAGTGCCCCCGTTTTGGCTACATCTGCCAAGCCGGAAGGCAGGGCGCGTATTGCTGGGGGAACACTTTTGCCATGAAGATCATGCTTGTCGGGCATCGCGGCTACATCGGCCCCGTCGCCGCGCGCCATCTGAAGGCGGCGCTGCCGGAATGCGAGGTGCATGGGATCGACGCGAACTGGTTCACCGGCGCCGAGGCCGCGCCATTCCCCGACGCGGCCTTCGCCAGCCAGCGGCAGGCCGATGTGCGCGACCTCCAGCCCGCCGATCTGGCCGGGATGGACGCGGTCGTGGCGCTGGCGGCGGTGTCGAACGACCCGCTCGGCAAGGAGTTCGAGGGGGCGACGGCCGACATCAATTCCGCCGCGGTCGTTTCTGCGGCCAAAGCGGCGCTCGAGGCGGGAGTGGCGCGGTTCGTCTTCGCAAGCTCTTGCTCCATGTACGGCGCGGGATCGGACGCGCTCAGGACCGAGACCGACACGCTCAACCCGCTTACGGCCTACGCCAGATCGAAGGTGGCGACCGAACAGGGCCTGCGCGGACTGGCCGGGGACAGGTTCACGATCACCAGCCTGCGCTTCGCCACGGCCTGCGGCGCGAGCCCGATGCTGCGGCTTGACCTCGTGCTCAATGATTTCGTCGCGACGGCCCTGCGGACCGGCCGGATCGAGGTTCTGTCGGATGGTTCGCCATGGCGGCCGCTGATCCATGTCGAGGATATGGCCCGCGCGATCGAATGGGCCGCGACCCGCGATGGCGATGCGCTTGTCGAGGTCAATGTAGGGTCCGCCCGCTGGACCTGGCAGATCGGCCAGCTTGCGCGCGACGTGGCCGAGGTTCTGGGCGGCGTCGCGGTCGAGATCAACACCGATGCCGCACCCGACAACCGATCCTACCGCGTGGATTTCTCGCGTTTCGCCCGACTTGCACCGGACCACCAGCCGCAGAAGGATTTCGTCGAGGCTGTGCGGGAGCTTGCCGAACTGGTCCGCGCGATTGACTTCGGCGCGGATGCGATCCGCGAGTCGCGCTTCATTCGCCTGAACATGCTGCGCGGCCACGTGCAGGCGGGGCGCATGGACGGCGATCTCCGCTGGCGCGCGGGGTAGGCTTGCGGCAGAGCCATCTGCCGGAGTGTCCGTTGTCCTCATGCGCCGGGTCTGGCCGCAGGCTCCTTGCCTGTCACTCATGGATACATGCTCAAATCAATATGCGACGATTCGCACTGCCGCATCGGTTTTAGCACAGTGGCCGTCCACGGCGTCGTCAGGAAGTCCTTACCGGCCCCCAGGGCGGCCAACTGTCGGCTGACGGCGCAAAATCGTCGCGTCCGGCCGGATTTTCGATGAAACAGAAACCGCCGGGCGAACTGCCGCGGCGTCAACCAAGGACGGCAAGTGACGGAAATGTTTCGAGAAGCCAGTAGGAGAACTGGCTGAATCCGCCGGTCAGCATCAGAAGACCGATCGTCCAGAGCAAAAGGCCCATTACCCGCTCGATCCGGGCCATGTGCCGCTTGAGAAAGGCCATGACAGCCGTCAGCCGCGGGAAGAACGCGGCGACGAGCAGGAACGGAATGCCGAGCCCGATGGCGTAGATAGCCAGAAGTCCGGTGCCCCGCGCCACCGACCCGTCCTGTGCGGCAAGCGACAGGATCATGCCCAGTTGCGGACCGATGCAGGGCGTCCAGCCGAAAGCGAAGGCGAGGCCGAGGACATAGGCGCCAAAGGCCGAGCCGCCCTGGTCGCCCGCGTCCATGCGTGCCTCGCGGTCGAGAAAGGGGATACGGATCACGCCGAGGAAATGCGCCCCGAAGATCATCACCAGCACACCCGCAACCCGCGCGAACCAGTCCTGATTGCCCAGGAAGAACCGCCCGAAAGCCGAGGCGGTGAACCCGAGGAACAGAAAGACCGTGGAGAGCCCCAGCACGAAGAACATCGCCGCGACCATGACCCGGCGCCGACCGGCACGGCTGGAAGTCATCTCGCCCATGCTGATCCCGCCCATATAGGCAAGATAGGGTGGAACGATCGGCAACACGCAGGGGCTGAGGAACGAAAGAGTCCCCGCCGCAAGCGCGATGAGAGCGGCAAGCACGAAGCCCGCGTCGATGATCCCGGTTTCCAACATCCGCCCAGCCTTAGCGCAAGCCCGTGGCGGCGTCACGCGGGCAATCGGTCACGGGGCGTCACAAGGCTGTGGCAAACAGTCCGCCGGCACCACACTGTCGCCCGCCCTGCGCAATCAAGCCGTGCGAAATGCGAAAAGTGATCCCGGATAGCGGCTTTGAGGTCAAAGCCGCTTCATTCTTGCCGGACATTGCGCTCGGGAGGTCCGTATCATCCCGCCCGGCAGACGCATACGCTCGCCGCACCGCAAAGCAAAAAGCCAGGCGCGTTTGCCCGGCTTTTCCTTTGTCTTCAGTCGCGGCCCTACCGCCCCAGCGACCACCAGCCGCGGCGCTTCGGCTTTGACTCCTCGTCCTTCGCCGACGCTTCTTCGGGATCGCGGACCAGCGATGCGGTTGCGGTGGCGGGTTCCGGCGCGGGCATCGGCTTGGGCGTCTCCGACGCCGGCTCGGCCTTGCCCGCCGCTTGGGGTGCCGGCTCGGCCTCTGCCGCGTCCGCTTTCTTTGCGCGTCCGCGGGACCGCGCCGGCTTTTTCGGCGCTGCCTCGGCCTCGGCCTCTTCCGGCGCAGCCTCTTCCGGGGCTTTGTCTGCAGCGGCCTTCTTGCGGCGCGCCGGTGCCTTCCTTTTGGGGGCTTCCGGCTCGGCCGCGACCGGCTCGGCCTCGGCCGTTGTCATCGCAACCGCCTCGTCCGCGGGCGTTTCCCTCGGCTTCGAACGGCTTCTTGTCCGGCGCTTGGGCTTGGCCGCTTCTTCGGAGGCGTCCGCGGCCACGGGTTCCGTGCTTGCGTTGGCAGGCGCCTCCTCGGCTTGCGGCGCGGCGTCTTCCGGCATGTTGTCGCCGGGTCCCGCGCCCTGCGCCTCGCCCTGCTGACCGTTCCCGCCCTTGCGCCGCCGCCGCCGACGGCGCTTCTTCTTGCGCGGCTGGTCGCCGTCGCCGCCCTCGCCGTTCGGCGCGGCAGAGGTGGCCTCTTCCTCCTCCTGCGTCTCTTCGACGATCAGATCGTCTTCTTCGTCCTCGTCGGCCATGCGCAGCGCATCCACCGACACGACCGCCGAGGTTGCCTCGGGCACGCTGCGGGTCGCGGTCTTGAACTTCTCGATCGAGAAATCGGGGCTGACCATCGACGGATCCGCCTCCAGCCGCACCGCCATGCCATAGCGCATCTCGATCTGGGCGACATGTTCGCGCTTGGTGTTGATGAGGAAGTTGATGACCGCGACCGGCGCCTTCAGCAGCACCTCGCGCGACCGCTTGCGGGTGCCCTCTTCCTCGAGTTGGCGCAGCACCTGAAGCGCAAGGCTGTCGTCCGAGCGGATGATGCCGGTGCCATGGCAATGCGAACAGGGCGCCGTGGTCGCTTCGAGCATCCCCGGACGCAGGCGCTGGCGGCTCATCTCCAGAAGGCCGAAGCCCGAGATGCGGCCCACCTGAATTCGGGCGCGGTCGGTCTTGAGCTTGTCCTTCAGGCGCTTCTCGACGGCGGCGTTGTTCTTGCGCTCTTCCATGTCGATGAAGTCGATGACGATGAGACCGGCAAGGTCGCGCAGGCGCAACTGCCGCGCGACTTCCTCGGCGGCCTCAAGATTGGTCTTGAGCGCGGTGTCCTCGATCGATCCTTCCTTGGTCGACCGGCCCGAGTTCACGTCGATGGCGACCAGCGCCTCGGTCACGCCGATGACGATATAGCCGCCGGACTTGAGCTGCACCGTGGGGTTGAACATCGCGCCAAGGTAGCTTTCGACCTGGAAGCGCGCGAAAAGGGGCAGCCCCTCATGGTAGTGCTTCACGTTCTTGGCGTGGGACGGCATGATCATCTTCATGAAGTCCTTGGCCGCGCGATAACCCTTTTCGCCCTCGACCAGAACCTCGTCGATGTCCTTGTTGTAGAGATCGCGGATCGTCCGCTTGATCAGATCGCCTTCCTCGTAGATCGGCGCGGGGGCGATCGACTTCAGCGTCAGATCGCGGATCTGTTCCCAAAGCCGCATCAGGTATTCGTAGTCGCGCCTGATCTCGGCCTTGGTCCGCTGGCTGCCGGCCGTGCGAATGATGAGACCGGCGCCTTCAGGCACCTCGATCTCGCCGGCGATTTCCTTGAGCTTCTTGCGATCCGCCGCGTTGGTGATCTTGCGGCTGATGCCGCCGCCGCGGGCGGTGTTCGGCATCAGGACGCAGTAGCGGCCGGCGAGCGACAGATAGGTCGTCAGCGCCGCGCCCTTGTTGCCGCGCTCTTCCTTGACCACCTGGACCAGCATGATCTGCCGGACCTTGACGACTTCCTGGATCTTGTACTTGCGCGGCCGGGGCTTGCGCGGCTGGCGGATTTCCTCGGTCACGTCCTCATCGGCGACCGACTCGATGTCATCGTCGTTGTCCGATGCGTGATCTGCGGCAACATAGGCTTGCTCGCCCTCGGGCTGGACCTCTGCGATGTCTGCTACCGCCGTCTCGGCCTGGGGTGCCTCCGGCGCGTCTTCCCCGTTCGCCTCGACGGCATCCGCCTCGTCATCCGACAGATCGAGGACAGCCATGCCGGGGACGTCGTCGCTCGTCGTCACCGCGTCGCGCGAAGACGCCCGCTCGGCTTTCGGCCGCGACCGGCCGCGGCGACGGGGACGGTTGTTGTTGTCCTCTTCCTCCTGCGCTTCGGCATAGGCCCGCTCCTCGGCGATGAGCGCCTGCCGGTCGGCGACCGGGATCTGGTAGTAGTCGGGATGGATTTCCGAAAACGCGAGGAAGCCGTGGCGGTTGCCGCCGTAATCGACAAAGGCCGCCTGAAGCGACGGTTCGACCCTGGTGACTTTCGCTAGATATATGTTGCCGGCTAGCTGGCGTTTGTTGACGGTCTCAAAGTCGAATTCCTCGACCTTGTTTCCGTCGACCACCACGACGCGGGTCTCTTCCGCGTGGGTGGCATCGATGAGCATCTTCTTGGCCATTTTAACTTTCCGAACGCCCCTGGCGGCCCGGCCCGCAAAGACCCGACACGCAAGTTTCGTTCAATAGATGAGGCGAATGACGGCGAAGAGAATCCAGCAGGGGCGGCCAATGGCCTGCCCGGATTTCGCTGCTCTACCCTCGCGCGTTTCATCGCGGTTCTTTCCCGGATGCCTTGCGGCAGCCAACTCTGGCCCCGGCCTTTCAGCGGGCGCGGGACATATGTGAGGCCTTTCGGCCATTCGGTCTGTCATCGACGCAACCTTTGCACGAAGCTCGGGCGCATGAATCGACAGAAAATCTTGCAGGCCGGAGCGTGGTTTGGCACGCATACCGACGTTCGCCGACATTACCGGGGAAAGGCGACCGATGACAATGGGCAAATTTCGCCCAGGGCGCAACCGGCATCGCGCGGCGCAGATTTGCGGCAACGCGGGACGTTGCTGACGCTCGGATCATGGGCCATGCCCGGAATGAAGCAGCGATTGTGCGCCGTCAGGCGGCGCCGGGCGCCCCCGCCCGGAAACGTTTCATCCGCACGGCGGTCTGCGAACGGTCAGGCTCTGACGGATGACCTCCTCGCAATGCCGCGCAAGCTCCTTGCGCGAGGCGAAGCTGTCCACGCTCACCGGATCGTGGAAGATCACCTCGACCGCGCCGTGGCGCAGCACGGAAAGCGTCTTGAGCAGATGCGGCGCGAAGTCCATGTCGCCCCACCAGCCATAGAAAGCGGCCTGCTTTCCGGCGGGCGGGCTATAGATGATGCTGACCGGCTGGATCTGCATCACATGCTCAAGCCCGTGACTGTAGAACGCGGCGAAAAGCGTCGACTTGAACGGCAGAACCCTCAACCCGTCGGTCGAGGTGCCTTCGGGAAAGAAGAGAAGCTTGTGGCCCGCGCGAATCCGCGTCTCGAAGAGCGCCTGCTGGGCCTTGGCCTCCTTGGGATTCCTTGCAATGAAGACGGTGCCGGTAGCCCGTGCGAGCCAGCCAATGACGGGCCAGCCGGCAACCTCGGATTTCGACACGAAGTAGACGGTCTGGCAGGCGTTCAGCGCGAATATGTCGAGCCATGAGGAATGGTTGGCGACGACCGCGCCGCGAAACCGCATCGGCTTGCCGCGCGCCCGGTAACGGATGCCGAGAACCACAAATGCCGCGCGGCTGACAAATCGGGTGATCTGCGGTGTGACGGGCCGGTCACTGCCATAGATCGGCCATTCGATCAGCCTGACCGCAAGCATCGCCAGAAGCCCGCCATAGGTCAGCGCGGCGAGAACCGGCGCCCGGACGGCGATCAGCACCCATCCGACGGCACCGATGGGTTCATGCGTCTCGGCATCCCCGGTCCGCCAGGTCGTCACACCTTCGCCTCGTATTTGCGGGTGTAGAAACCCTTGTGGCGCGCGCTCATCGCCGTCGTGTCCATGAGCAGGCAGACATCCGTCGTGTTGAACGCGTGGTCGACGAACGCCCCTTCACCGACGAAGCCGCCAAGCCTGAGATAGGCCTTGATGAGCGCGGGCATCGCAACCATCGCCGCCCGCTGGTCAAGCCGGCCGGGCGCGATCAGGTCCATCCGCTGGAAATGGCCGGGAAGCGCGCGCACCCGCAGCGCCTCGGGCGCGAGATGATGGTGATGCAGCCACGAGAGCGGCATCTTCAGCGGTTCGAGATCCGTGCCGTGAAAGCTCGCCACGCCGAACAGCACCTCGATCCCGTGCGCCAGGACATACTCGGCAAGCCCGTTCCAGAGCAGATACATCGCCGTGCTGCCGCGAAACTCCGCATCGACGCATGAGCGGCCCAGCTCAAGCAACCGTCGGCCGGAAGCCCGGAGCAGCGAAAGGTCATATTCGCCGTCGCAGTAGTAGCGCCCGAACCGCGCCGCCTGATCGCCGCGCAAAAGCCGGTAGGCGCCGACGACATGGTCGAGCGTCGCCGGATCGCGCCGCGTATCGACCAGAATGAGGTGATCGTTCACGGGGTCGAACGCGTCCCGCTCGAACCGGCCGGCATGATCGACAAGCGGTCCGTCGCCGCCCAGCTCCTCGACGAAGACCCGATAGCGCAGGCGCTGCGCGGCCAGAAAGTCCTGTTCGCCTGCGGCCAGCCGGATCCTGAGATATCCATTGTCGGGGGTCATTCTGGCGCCGGGGATTCCGCTTGGCGTGACATGAGCGGGTTGTAGGCGCGGGTCGTGCATTTTGCAACACTGGCGCGGATGCCTGCGGGATTGACACGCGTTAAGGTTGTGTTACGTGTTCCGCAACACCCGCAGGTCAGTTGTCCGGATTATTGACCAGTTCAAGCTGAACCTCACGCCCATCCAGAACGACCTTGCCCATATTCTCGAAATTCACGGTGATCCGCGCCCCGATCCGCGACTGGACCTGGCCCATCCCCCAATCGGGTTGCGATGGATGACGCACGATCATCCCCGGCTCCAGCACTTCGTACATCTTCCCTCCGGCCATCGAGGACCCGAGAATGACAACTGATCCGACCGACCTGACATCCCTTCTCGGCTCGCGAATCTGCCACGACCTTATCAGCCCCCTTGGCGCCATCGGCAATGGGGTGGAGCTTCTGGGCATGACGGCCGCCACCGCCGGCCCGGAAGTCGCGCTGATCGCGGAAAGCGTGAACAACGCCAATGCCCGCATCCGCTTCTTCCGCATCGCCTACGGCGCGGCCGAGCGTGGTCACGCGGTTGCCCGCAGGGAGGTCCTGTCGGTGCTCGAAGATGTGACGCGCGGCGGGCGGCTTTCCGTCGACTGGCAGGTTCCGGGCGACGTTGCGCGGCCCACCGTCAAGCTCGCCTTCCTTGCGCTTCAGTGCATGGAGACCGCCCTGCCCTTCGGCGGCCGCGTCACCATCGGATCCGATGGCCCGGCATGGCGGATCGAAGGACACGGCGAGAAGCTGAGGGTGGAGCCTGCGCTCTGGTCGCGCATCACCGAAAGGAACGCCGGAACGGCCGGCCTGGCGCCTGCCCATGTGCAGTTCGCGCTGCTTCCTGCGGAACTCGCGAGGCAGGGTCTCAGGGCGGAAGCGGAGATCGGCCCCGCACGGGTCACGATCAGCTACTGACGCCCGCCCGCGCAGGTCACGCACATCAACGCCGCCGGATCGACGTCAAGCCGTCCCGCTCCTATGAAGCCACCGCAGCCGGCGCACCACCCGAACTCCGCCGCCGCGATCCGGGCGCGGGCCGCTTCCAGCATCTGCCGCCGCCGCGACCGGCGCACCTCGAGCGCCGAGGCCATCGCCTGCCCCTGAAGCGCGTCCATGCGGCTCAGCCGGCCGACGCCTTGCTGATCCAGCACCACCGGCTTCCTGTCACCGCTCGTCGCCGCGCTTTCGGTATCGAGCGCGGCAAGTTCCGCCTCGATCCGCGGCAGGTAGCGCGCCGTCAGCTCCGCCTCGGTCGGCGCGTCGCTCACGGGCGCACGGCGCCGTTGCCGGTCACGAGATACTTGAAGCTGGTCAGCTGCTCGGCGCCGACCGGCCCGCGCGCATGCAGCTTGCCGGTGGCGATGCCGATCTCCGCCCCCATCCCGAACTCACCGCCATCGGCGAACTGGGTCGAGGCGTTGCGCATCAGGATCGCGCTGTCGAGCCGGGCGAAGAAATGCGCCGCGGCCTGGTCGTCCGCCGTGATGATCGCGTCGGTGTGGTTCGACCCGTACCGGCGGATGTGCCCGATCGCTTCGTCCACCCCGTCCACCAGTTTCGCTGCGCAGGTCATGTCGAGGAACTCGTGGCCGAAATCGTCGTCCTTCGCCGCGACCGTTCCCCTCACCTTGGCAAGATCGCCCGCCGCCCGCACTTCGACACCCGCCTTCAGCAACGCCTCGATCAACACAGGTCCGTGCTGCGTGTGGAAGCGCCAGTCGATGAGCAGGCACTCCATCGCGCCGCAAATGCCGGTCCGCCGGGTCTTGGCGTTCAGCACCACCTCGACGGCCATCGCCGGATCGGCGGTCGCGCCTACATAGACATGGCAGATGCCCTCGAGATGCGCGAAGACCGGCACCCGCGCCTCTTTCTGCACCAGCCCGACGAGCCCCTTGCCGCCGCGCGGCACGATCACGTCGATCTGGTCCACCATGCGCAGCATTTCCGACACCGCCGTCCTGTCCCGAGTCGGCACCAGCTGGATCGCGGCCTCCGGCAGACTGGCCGATGTCAGGCCCTGCACGAGGCAGTCGTGAATCGCCCGGCTGGAATGGAAGCTCTCGGACCCGCCCCGCAGGATGACCGCGTTGCCGGACTTCAGGCAAAGCGCCCCTGCATCAGCGGTGACATTGGGCCGGCTTTCATAGATCACGCCGACAACGCCAAGCGGAGTCCGCACGCGTTGAATGTGCAGGCCCGAAGGCATGTCCCATTCGGCGATCACTGCGCCCACCGGATCGGCCTGCTCGGCGACCGAACGCAACCCGTCCACGATCCCGCGCACCCTGTCCCCGTCAAGCGTGAGCCGGTCGATCATCGCCGGCGACAGGCCCTTTTCGTCGGCATGGACCAGATCCTCGGCATTGGCGTCGAGGATCTCCTGCCGGCGCGCCCACACGGCCTCCGCCGCGCCGATGAGCGCCGCATGCTTGCGCTCCGCACTTGCGAAGGCCAGCTCCGCCGCCGCCGCGCGCGCCTTGCTGCCGATCTCGCTCATCAATGCGGCGACGTCATCCATGTCCTTCATGCCCCGGCCTTTCATCTTGGCCCAAATACCTCCGCCGGAGGCACGGGCCGCAAGGCCCGTTCCGTCACAACGCCATGTCGTCGCGATGGACCATCGGCCCGCGTCCGGCATAGCCGAGAATGCTCTCGATGTCACCCGAGCGCCGTCCGGCGATGGCCTTCGCTTCCTCCGCCGAGTAGCGCACCAGGCCCTTGGCGAGCGTCTCGCCGCCCGGGCCAAGGATCGCCACGGGGTCGCCACGCTCGAAAGCGCCGAGAACCGCGGTCACGCCGGCCGGAAGCAGCGACTTGCCCTGCCCCAGCGCGACGACGGCGCCGGCGTCGAGCCGCAGCTCCCCGCGCGGCTTCATCGCCGCGATCCAGCGCTTGCGGGCAAGCTGCGGGTCGCCCTGCGCCAGGAACCATGTCGCGGCGGCACCTTCGGCAAGCGCCTTCAGCGGGCGCAGGACCGAGCCTTCGGTGATCGCCAGTGCGCAACCGCCGGCGACGGCGGTCTTGGCGGCCAGAAGCTTGGTCTTCATGCCGCCTTTCGAGAGGCCGGAGACGGCATCACCCGCCATCGCCTCGATTTCTTGTGTTATCTTCTCAATGATTTCAATTCGTTCGGCGTCCGGGTTCACCTTCGGATTGGAATTGTAGAACCCGTCCACATCCGACAGCAGCAGCAGTTGATCCGCCCCGATCGTCACCGCGATCTGCGCCGCCAGGCGGTCGTTGTCGCCAAACCGGATCTCATCGGTCGCCACCGTGTCGTTCTCGTTCACGATCGGCACGACGCCCAGCGACAGGAGGGTCTCCATCGTCGCGCGGGAATTCAGGTAGCGCCGGCGGTCTTCGGTATCCTCGAGCGTCACCAGCACCTGCCCGGCTGTCAGGCCATGCGGCGCCAGTGCCTCTTCATAGGCGCGCGCCAGCCGTATCTGGCCCACTGCCGCCGCCGCCTGGCTTTGATCCAGCGTCAGCGCACCCGGAGGCAGGCCTAGCACCCGGCGGCCGAGCGCGATGGAACCGGACGAGACGAGAATCACATGCGTGCCGCGCGCCTTGGCGACAGCCACATCGGCGGCCAGCCCGAGGAGCCAGTCCTGCCGCAGCCCGCTGTCGCGGTCGACCAGCAACGCCGAGCCGATCTTCACGACAAGCCGCCGCGCGCGGGTGATGTCGGGGGTCAGGGCCGCCATCCGCCTTCCTCCGGCTCGGTCTTCACCCGGCTCTCGGCGATGATCGAGCAGAGCGCGCGGAGCACCTCCTGAATGCCCTGCCCCGACACGCCGGATATTACGTGGACCGGTCCGCCGCTCGCCTTTTCGAGGCTGCGCTTGCGGCTTGCCAGCGTCCTTGCATCGAGCGCGTCGGCCTTGTTCAGCGCGGTAATGCGCGGCTTGCCGGCCAGCGCGTCCGAATAGGCTTCGAGTTCAGTGAGGATCGTCCTGTAATCCTTTGCGATCGTGGAAGATGTTCCGTCCACAAGATGCAGGAGGACCGCGCAGCGCTCGACATGGCCAAGGAACATGTCGCCGAGGCCACGCCCCTCCGAGGCGCCTTCGATGAGGCCGGGAATGTCGGCCATGACGAATTCCCTGCCGTCGACGCCGACGACTCCAAGATTGGGCGCCAGCGTCGTGAAAGGATAGTCGGCGATCTTCGGCCGGGCGTTCGAGACGGCGGCGAGAAGGGTCGACTTTCCGGCATTGGGCAGGCCCAGCAACCCGGCATCGGCGATGAGCTTGAGGCGCAGCCAGATCGTCCGCTCAACGCCCGGCTGGCCGGGATTGGCGCGGGAAGGCGCGCGGTTGGTCGAGGACTTGAAGCGCAGGTTGCCCCAGCCGCCATTGCCGCCCTGGGCAAGCAGGACCCGCTGGCCGACCTCGGTCAGATCGGCGATCACCGTTTCTTCGTCCTCGTCGATGATTTCCGTTCCGGCCGGAACCTTTAGCACGATGTCCTCACCGGTCTTGCCGGTGCGCTGGCTGCCCATCCCCGGCTGGCCGTTGCGGGCGAAGAAGTGCTGCTGATAGCGGAAGTCGATGAGCGTGTTCAGGCCGTCGACCGCCTCGGCCCAGACCGAGCCGCCATTGCCGCCGTCGCCCCCGTCCGGCCCGCCGAACTCGATGAACTTCTCGCGCCGGAACGAGACGCAGCCCGCGCCGCCGCCGCCGGAGCGGATGTAGACCTTGGCGAGATCGAGGAACTTCATGGACGGGCTTTCTTTTGGTCAGAACGGCGATAGAGCGAGATGGCGGTTTTCGCAAGGGCGGGCGCCGGCTTGCGAAGGGTTTCGATCCCCTGCCCGTTTTGCGAGCGAAACGTCCTTGCTTCGCCCCGGACATCGTCCGGGGCGACCAGCCGGGGGTTCCACCCCCGGACCCCCGGAGTATTTGGACCACAATGAAAGCGGGTTCAGGTGCCGGGACGGTAGCGGTAAAGCACGTTGGGCGCCGGTTCGTGCCTTCCGCGCGAGGTGCCCGTGCCGGAGCCGATGCGCTCGAAGCCGAGCTTTTCGAGAACGCGGCCGGAGGCGGGATTGTCGGCGAAATGGTCGGCCTCGATCCCGGTCAGGCCGAAGCGTGCCACCGCCCAGCCGAGAAAGACCTGCATCGCCTCGGTCGCATAGCCCCTGCCCCAGAGCGCCGGGTCGATGGCATACATGACCGTCGCTGGACGGGGGCTGAGGCCGACCATGCCGACGAGGGGCCCGTCCTTCAGGAAGATGCCGAGCCGGAAACCGGGAAAGCCGCGCCAGAGCGATCTTGCGACCCAGGCGCGGACCTCGTCCTCGGGCCACGGCGAAACGACCGACATGAGCATCGGCGCCACGGCCGGATCGCCGCCGATCCGTGCGAGGTCGCGCCAGTCGCGGTCGGCGTCGAGCGGGGCGAGGACCAGGCGGCCGGTTTCGATGCGAAGCGGGTTGGCGGCGAGCCAGTCGGCGCGCGTCAGGGTCATCTGGCACAAGAGCACCTCGTCAGAGGGACGAGAGGCGGGGCGGCGGATGCAGTAGCCGCTTGGCCGGAAGCCGATTTTGGTGAGGACACCGCGCGAGCGGTCGTTGCCGTCGAAATGGCCGGAACGGATCGGGCCCGCGGCGGGATCGGCAAAATGCGCGGCCAGAATCGCCCGCGCCGCCTCGGTCGCATAGCCCCTGCCCCAGACGTGGCTGGCGAGCCAGTAGCCAAGCTCCCCTTCCAGGCCGATGACGCCGGCAAAGCCGTTCTCGTCGTCGATGGCCCAGGTCTCGCCCGGTTCGGCCTGCGCGGCGAAATCGCGAAAGTCCGCCGGCGCGTAGGGAAAGGGCACGACGGTCAGCCAGTAGCTGACCTGCCTGTCGCCAAGTGCGGCGACAAGCGGCGCCTCGTCGGCGGGGCCGAGCGGGCGCAGGGTCAGCCGCGCCGTTCTGATGACAGCGCGAAGGGGCATGGGATCAGCCCATCTTGCGCAGATATGTCCAGGTCGGCACCGTCGCATTGCGGGCCACGGAAAACGCTTCGGCGTCGCCGAGATATTCGAAGCCGCAATTGGTCAGCACCCGGGCCGAGCCGGGATTGTCCTGGAACACCTCGGCAAAGAGCGTGCGCGATTTCTGCGGATTGGCCGCGACGATGGCGGCGACCGCCTCGGATGCGTAGCCGGTATTCCAGAAAGCGGGCGCGACCCAATACTTGATCTCGCTCTGGTTGCGGTCCATCGGGGTGAGGCTGACAAGGCCCAGCACCTCGGCATGGCCGCGCTCGGACGCATCGAGCACCCAGACATCCTGTGTGTGACCCTCGGCAGTGACGCGGGCGACGAAGGCCTCGGTCGCGCCGGGCGGCAGCGGGTGCGGGATCGTCCGCGTCCCTTCGGCGATTCGCCGTTCGGACGTGTACATCTCGATCAGCCCGGTATCGGACTTTCTGAGTGGCCGCAGCAAAAACCGCTCGGACGCCAGCGCGGGCTGGACGACGATAGGCTCCTGTATCATTCCTTCCCTCCTCCGAAACGACGCGAGAACACCGCAGCCCCCTACAGGCCAGTACGGTTCTCCCGGATCGCATCCCGGCGCCAGACTTCTCGGTCAGCCCCCATGCGCCTCAGTGCTCGATACAGATCAAATGGGGCACGAGAATGTCTGGATCAACCTTACACCATTCACTTGTCCGCGTTTAGGCGATATTTGCCCGACGCGGCGATTTTGAAGGCAGACCCCTGCCAGAAAGCCGAAAGGGACCGGCCTTGCGACCGATCCCTTGCTACAATCCGATTGTAAAGGTTCGGCTACTCGGCTGCCTCCGCCGCCGGGAGGACCGAAATGAAGGTGCGGCCCTTGAGGCCTTTCCTGAAGGTCACGTGGCCATCGACCGTCGCGAAGATCGTGTGGTCGCGGCCCATGCCGACGCCTTCGCCCGGCCACCAGGTGGTGCCGCGCTGGCGCACGATGATCGCGCCCGGCTGGGCGGACTGACCGCCGAAGAGCTTCACGCCGAGGCGGCGTCCGGCCGAGTCGCGGCCGTTGCGGGAGGAACCGCCTGCTTTCTTGTGTGCCATGGGGTGTTACTCCTTCTCAGCGGCGAGTTTCTTCGCCTGTGCAACCCAGTCGTCGCGCTCGATCCGGCCCTGGAACGACAGCTTCTCGTCGAACTCGGCGATGTCGGCTTTTTTCCAGCCCGCGATCTGGGCAAAGCTGGTCACGCCGGCTTCGTGCAGTTTCTTTTCAAGCGCCGGGCCGACGCCGGAAAGCTGCTTCAGATCGTCCGCGGCGGCCTTCTTTGCCGGGGCCTTCTTGGCGGGCTCGGCCTTCTTGACCGGGGCGGCCTCGGCCTTCCTGGCAGGCGCTTTCTCGGCCTTGTTCGATGCCGTGCCGGAGGAGCCATGCGCAGCGACGCGGGCGACATGGGTGCCGATAGCTTCCTTCACGCCCGACTTTTCCGCGCCGGTGGCGAGGATGTCGGTGACGCGCAGCAGCGTCAGCTTCTGGCGGTGGCCGCGGGTGCGCTGCGAGGAGTGCTTGCGGCGGCGCTTCCAGAAGGTGATGACCTTGTCGGCCTTGATCTCGTCGATGACTTCGGCCTGGACGGCGGCGCCCTTGATGAGCGGCTCGCCAAGCTTCGGCTTGTCGCCGCCGAGCATCAGAATCTCGTTGAACTGGACTTTGTCACCAGCGGCGGCGGCGATCAGTTCCACGCGGAGCACGTCGCCCGCCTGGACCTTGTACTGCTTGCCACCGGTCTTGAGGACCGCGAACATGGGTCTTTCCTTCATTTCTGCCGCGCCCTGTGGCCCCGGAATGTCCGGCGTTTTCGGGGGTTCCCCGCCTCGGGCAGCGCGCCCCCGCGAGGGGACGACATTTCAAACATAGAGGTCCGGCCGGGTCCGAGACCCGCCGGGATGCGGGCTTATCGGGCAGAGGGGGCGGGATGTCAAGTGTCGCCGGGCGGGATTCTCAATCCCGCGGCGGCGCCCCACCCTCTTCCGTCCGGTCGGCGATGAACTGAGCGATACGGTCGCCGCGTTCGTCCGCTCCGGGCGGCGGCCGGAAGTCGGCGAGCACCTGTTGCCAGATCGAAGTGGCGCGGGTCGTCGAGGTCTGGCCGCCCGCCGCCTCCCAGGTGCCGTGGTTCGAAAGATCGGCGACGAGGGGGGCGTAGAAGGCGCGGTCGAAGCGGTCCATCGTGTGCTGGGTGGCGAAGAAGTGACCACCGGGCTGGACGTCGGCGAGCGCGTCCCAGGCAAGTTCGCTTTCCGGCGAGGTCAGGGGCCGGCAAAGCTCTGCGATGGTCTGGAGCGCCTCGATGTCGTTGATGTACTTTTCGTAGCCGAAGGTCAGGCCGCCTTCGAGCCAGCCGGCGGAATGGACGGTAAGCGTCGCGTTGGCCAGAAGGTTGGCCCATAGACCCATGTGGTTCTCTCCCGCCGCCTGCATGTCGGCCACGTTCGATGCCGACCCGGCGGCGGAGCGCCAGGGCAGCCCGACATGACGGGCAAGCTGGCCGGTGCCGATCGCCATGCGGATATGGGTCGGCGTGCCGAAGGCGGGCGCGCCGGACTTCATGTCGACGTTGGACGAAAAGCCGCCATAGCTGACCGGCGCGCCGGGCTTGGCGAGTTGCGCGAGCGTGATCCCGGCGAGGCATTCGGCGTGCTGGAGGACCAAGGCACCCTCGACCGTCACCGGGGCCATGGCGCCCGCAAGGCAGAAGGGCGTGATGATCGACATCTGCCCCGCGCGGGCGAAGTCGATGATGCCTTCCGCCATCGGCTTGTCGATCTGCCGGGGGGAGTTGGTGTTGATGACGGTCGTGCTCCAGGCGCCGCCGGTGAAGTCCTCGTCCGAAAGGCCGAGGGCGAGGCGGATCATCTCGAAACTGTCCTCGATCTGGCCCCGGCCCCGCGCATAGACGAACATCGGCTTGTCGCAGAGCGTGAGCTGGCCGCGCATCATCGCGTAGTGGCGAATGTTCGCGGGCACGTCCTGCGGTTCGGCGGAGGGGCCGAGCTTGTGGATGACGTCGAAACTCTGGTGAAGCTTCAGCGTCTCGTCATAGGTGGCGAGGCTGCCGGGCCGGCGGCCCCGGACGGCATCGGTCGCGTTCGGGCAGCCGCCGGCGGGCGAGAAGATCAGCGCCCCGTCCTCGTAGACGAGTTCGCGGGCGGGATTGGCCGCGCGCATGCGGACGGATTTCGGCGCGGTTGCCAGCGCCGCCTCGACCATCTCCCGCCCGATGCGGACCATTTCGCTGCCTTCGTCGAGGAGCGCCCCGCCTTTGACATAGATCGCCCGCGCCTCGGGCAGAAGGATCTTCAGGCCAAGGTCTTCGAGCAGCTTCAGCGCCATTTCGTGGATCGCGCCGACGGCATCGTCGCTGATGGCCTTTTGCGGCGCGAAGGGATGGCGCAATTGCCGGTAATCGACCTGCCGCGCAGGTGCCGCGCTGCGCCGCGCCGCGCGGCCCCGACGTCGGTGGGATTCGTCCATGTTTCGCCTCCATGCCGTTCTTGCCGCGAGTGTTCGAGGACCAAACCCGCCGTGTCTTGTCGCTTTCCGACATCTGGCCGGATCAGTCGCAGGGCCTACAGGGCGTGGAACCGGGCGGGCTGGCGGGTGACGTTGTCGAAATTCGCGTTGAGACCGAATTCGGGTGGCGCGGTCATCTCGACCGCCCTGGTGCGCCGTGCGATGGCGCGGGCGGTGATCGAGGTCTCCAGCCGCGCGAGCGGCGCGCCGAGGCAGAAATGGATACCCGAACCGAATGCAAGATGGCGCGGGGTGGCGTTCTGCGGCAGGTAGCGGTCGATGACGAAGGCGTCCGGATCTGCGAAGACCTCCGGATCGCGGTTGGCGGCGGCGAGCCAGAGGACACAAAGCCCGCCCGCCGGGATCGTCACCCCCCGCATCCTGACCTCGCCGAGCGCGTAGCGGTCGATGTTGCGGATCGAGTTGCGAAGCCGCAGAACCTCCTCGACGGCGGGGTCGGCCAATCCGGGATCGGCGCGCAGCCTCGCCGCCTGCCCGGGGTTGGCGTCGAGCAGCCGCAGAAGGTTGACGATCAGGTTGGTCGTCGTCTCGTTCCCGGCAAGCAATATCAGCATCGCCATCGACAGGACTTCGTCACCGGTCAGCCGCTGGCCCTCGACCTCGACCGTCAGGAAGTCCGAGATGATGTCGCCCTCGCGCGGGGTGCGGCGGCGCTCCTCGATGTAGTCGCTGAAATACTCGGACATCTCGATGCCGGTGCGGCGGCCCCGGTCAAGGATCGCCGGGTCCATCGCGGCCAGCCATGTGGCCGCACCGCTGTTGTCGCCAAGCACCGAGGCCCAGCGGCGAATCTGCGGCATGTCGGCCAGCGGCAGGCCGAGGATCGCCGTGATCATCGCCACCGTGATCGGGGCCGCGAATTCCTCGACGATGTCGATCTCGCCCGCCCCGAGCGCATGGTCGATGCGTTCCGCCACGACGGTTTCAAGAGCCGATCGGAACCTCTCGATCCGGTTCGCCATGAAGACGCGGTTGCCGATCATCCTGAGCCGGCGGTGCTTGTCGCCGGAGGCAGAGATGAGATTGTTGAAGAGAAAGGCGAGGTTCGCGTCGCCAAGCTCGCCGCCACCCAAGAGCGACCGGTCGGACGAAAAGGTCTCGGGGTCGGCAAGCACGGCGCGGATGTCGTCGTAGCGGAAAAAGTGGTGGCTGGTGACGAGGCCCGGCGCATGGCGGAAGACCGGGCTTTCGGCGCGAAGTCGGGCGAGAACCGGATAGGGATCGGCCCGGAAGGCGGCGGAGCCGAGTGCGTCAAAGTCGGGATATGCCTTCATGTAGCCTCCAGCCCCGGACCGAGAGTGCCACGCCTGAGGCGGGCGATCCAGATGGCGCGCGGCTCAGACACCGAGAAACCGGCGGGCGGTGGCATCGTCAAGCCGCGTCATACCGCCCGACCAGGCGGACGCGCCGCGTTCGAGGATCACCGCGCGATCGGCGACGGCCCGCAGTTCGGCCAGCGACTTGTCGACCAGCAGGATCGACATGCCCTGCCCCTTCAATGCCCGAACCGCCGACCATATCTCCTGCCGGACGACGGGGGCCAGTCCCTCGGTCGCTTCATCGAGAAGCAGGAGCCGCGGATTGGTCAGGAGCGCGCGCGCGATGGCCAGCATCTGCTGTTCACCGCCGGAAAGCGTCTGCGCCGCCTGGCCCATCCGCTCGCCCAGCCGCGGAAAGAGATCGAGAACGCGCGCCAGCGTCCAGTCCCCCGGACGCGCCGCAACCGAAAGGTTCTCGGCCACGGTCAGCGGCGCAAAGCAGCGCCGGCCCTCGGGCACAAGGCCAAGACCCGCGCGGGCGGCGCGGTGCGAGGACAGCCGCGCCATGTCCTGGCCCGAGAAAAAGATCGTGCCTCCGGTCAGGGCCAGCATCCGCATGATGGTGAGGATCGTCGTGGTCTTGCCCATGCCGTTGCGACCCATCAGCGCGACGACCTGGCCCTCGTCCAGCCGCAGATCGACACCATAGAGCGCCTGCATCGACCCGTAAGCCGCCTGGACGCCATGCAGGACCAGCAGCGGCTTCATGCCTCCTCTCCCAGATAGGAGCGGCGCACCTCATCGTTGGCGCGAACCTCGTCGACGGTCCCGGTCGCAATGATCTGTCCATAGACCAGAACCGATATCCGATCGGCGAGCGCGAAGACGGCATCCATGTCATGCTCGACCAGCAGGATCGGCGCTTCGGTCTTCAGTTCGGCGAGGATCGCGGTCAGATCCCGGGCCCCGTCCGCGCCCATCCCCGCCATCGGCTCATCGAGAAGGAAGGCGCTTGGACGCATCGCCAGCGCCATGGCGATTTCCAGCCTCCGGCGCTCGCCATGCGACAGGGCGCGGGCGCGCGTCGCCTCGCGGCCCGAAAGGCCGGCATGCGAGATGTGGAAGAGCGCGGGGTCGGTCAGGCTGCGATCAGACAGGGCGGGCCTGAAGAAGCGGAAAACCCGGCCCGATGCGCCCTCGACCGCAAGCATGACGTTTTCAAGGACGGTGCAGTCGCCGATGACGGAAGAGACCTGGAAGCTGCGCGCAAGGCCAAGCCGCGCGCGTTCGGCGGCGCCGAGCATGTCGATCGCCTGCCCTTCGAGCGTGATACGGCCCGCATCGGGCCTGATCTCGCCGGCGATCTGCTTGATGAGCGTGGATTTGCCCGCGCCGTTCGGGCCGATCAGCGCGTGAATCTCGCCGGGGCGCAGGTCCAGTGACACGTCATCGGTCGCCTTCAGCGCACCGAAGCTCTTGGTGAGGTTGCGGATCGACAGGATCGGCTCAGACATGGCGTCGCCTCAGGACAAGGCCCATCAGCCCGCCGGGCGCGAAAAGGACGATGGCGAGAAGCAAGAGGCCCAGAAGCGCCTGCCAGTGGTCGCTGACCGGGCCGAGAAGATATTCGAGGGCAATGAACACCGCCGCCCCCGCGATCGGTCCGGCCAGCCGGCCCACGCCGCCGAGAATGACGAAGACCATGATCTCGCCCGACATGTGCCAGGACAGCATCGCGGGGCTGACGAAGCGGTTGAGGTCGGCGAAGAGCGATCCGGCCAGCCCGGCGACCATCCCCGACAGGACGAAAGCCGTCAGACGGATGCCATAGGGCCGGATGCCGGTCGCGATGACCCGGCCCTCGTTCTGCCTCACCGCCCTCAGCGCAAGGCCGAAGCGCGATTGGGTCAGAAGCGTTTCGAGGATCAGAACCGCGCCAAGCGCGGCCGCGCAGATCCCGAAGAACTGAAGCGGCGCGAAGGTGTTGAGGCCGGGAAAACTGTTGCGGACGTAGAAGGACAGCCCGTCCTCGCCGCCATAGGCGGGCCACGAAACGGCGAAGTAGTAGAGCATCTGCGCGAAGGCGAGCGTCACCATGATGAAGTAGACGCCGGTCGTGCGCAGGCTGAGTGCACCGATGACAAGGGCCGCAAGGCCGGCTGCGCCAATGGCGAAGGGCCAGATCGCCAGCATCTCGGTGGTGCCGGTCATGGCGAACGGAAAGGTTGCGACCGGCGTTCCGTTCGCCGCGTGGCTGGCCAGAATCGCGGTGACATAGCCGCCGAGGCCGAAGAAGGCGGCGTGCCCGAATGAGACCATCCCGCCATAGCCGAGCGCGAGGTTGAGCCCCGCGCCGGCCAGTCCGAGGATCGCGACCTTGGTGGCAAGCGTCACGATATAGGGGTTGCCGGTCAGCGCCGCGACGACGGTCGTCGCAACGAGTGCGGCAAAGATGACGAGGTTCGGCAGCGCCGCGACAAGCCTCATGGCCGCGCACCGTAAAGCCCGGTGGGCCGCCAGACGAGAACCAGCGCCATCAGGACGTAGATCAGCATCGAGGCAAGCGCCGAGCCGACCGATGTGGCGGCCGACGCCTCCATGAAGCGGGCGAAGAAGGCGGGCAGCAGCGCCCGCCCCAGCGTGTCGGTCATGCCGACCAGCAATGCCCCGATCAGCGCGCCCTTGATCGAGCCGATGCCGCCGATGACGACCGTGACGAAAGCGAGGATCAGCACCGGTTCGCCCATGCCGACCTGAACCGCCTGCACCGACCCCACGAGCGCCCCGGCAAGGCCGGCAAGCGCTGCGCCAAGGGCGAAGACGGCGGTGTAGAGCCTGGCGATATCGACGCCGAGGGCGGCGATCATCTCGCGGTCGGCCTCGCCCGCACGGATGCGCGTGCCGAGCCGGGTGCGCCCGACGAGCCAGAAGAGGCCGAAGGCGACCACGGCGCCGATCGCGATGATCGCCAGCCGGAAGGCCGGGTAGACGAACCCGCCCGGCAACGTGACGGCGCCGGAAAGGACCGGCGGAAGACTGAGGTAGAGCGGGAAGGACCCGAAAAGCCAGCGCGTGCCTTCCGAAAAGACGAGGATCAGCGCGAACGTGGCCAGCACCTGGTCGAGATGGTCGCGGGCATAGAGCCGCCGGATCACCACGATCTCGACAAGCGCGCCGAGGGCGGCGGCGGCGGCGAGGCTGGCCGCAAGACCGAGCCAGAACGATCCGGTCGCGGTGGCGACCACCGCACAAGCGAACGCGCCCACCATGTAGAGCGAGCCGTGGGCAAGGTTGATCAGCCCCATGACCCCGAAGACGAGCGTCAGCCCGGCGGCCATGAGAAACAGCATCATCCCGTATTGCAGGCCGTTCAGCGCCTGCTCTGCCAGCAGCATCACGTCACGATTTCCCCCAAGGCTCTGGCCGGGGTCGCCCCCCGGCCCGGCCGTTCACATCTTGCACTCGTCGGAATACGCGTCGCCGCGGTCTTCCAGCGCGGTGCCGATGATCTTGTTGGTGTAGATGTCGCCCTCTTTCACCACCTCGCGGACATAGATGTCCTGGATCGGGTGGTGGTTCGGGCCGAACTTGAAATCGCCCCGCGTCGACGCGAAGGCAGCCGTCTCGAGCGCGGTGCGGAACGCATCCTGATCCGTCACGGGCGCGGCCGCCATCGCCGACAGGAGAAGATTGGCGGTGTCGAAGCCCTGGCTGGAATAGAGGGACGGCAAGCGGCCATACTCGGCCTGATACGCCTCGACGAAGGCCCGGTTGATCGGGTTGTCGATGTCCTTCGACCATTGCGAGGTGTTCTTGACGCCAAGTGCGGCGTCGCCCACGGCCTGAAGGATGTTCTGGTCGAACGAGAAGGCCGGCCCGATCAGCGGAATGCCGACGCCCGACTCGGCATATTGCTTCATGAAGGCGATGCCCATCCCGCCCGGCAGGAAGAAGAAGACCGAATCGGCCCCGGAGGCGCGGATCTGCGCGATCTCGGCGGCGTAGTCGGTCTGGCCAAGCTGGGTATAGACCTCGCCCGCCGTCGCGCCTTCGTAGAAACGCTTGTAGCCGGCGATGGCGTCGGTGCCGGCCGGATAGTTCGGCGCGAGCATGAAGGAGTTCTTGTAACCCGCTGAATTGGCGTAGGCTCCGGCCGCCTCGTGCAGGTTGTCGTTCTGCCAGGCGACGTTGAAATAGTTCTTGTCGCAGCCCGCGCCCGCCAGCGCCGAGGGGCCGGCATTGGGCGAGAGGTAGAACTTGCCCTGCGCCACCGCGGCGGGTACCACGGCCATCGCGAGGTTGGACCAGATGATGCCGGTCAGCACGTCGACCTGATCGGACTGGATCATCTTGTCGGCCAACTGCACGGCGATGTCGGGCTTTTGCTGGTCATCCTCGACGATCAGTTCGACCTCCTTGCCCGCGTCGCCGGCCATCTTCAGCGCAAGCTGGAAACCGTCGCGCACGTCGATGCCAAGCCCGGCGCCGCCGCCCGAAAGCGTGGTGATCATGCCGACCTTGACCGGATCGGCGACCCCCGCTCCGGCCATCAGGGCCGATGCGGCGAGGCCCGCCGCGATTGTGTGTCTGATGTCCATTTTCTTCTCCCTGTTCTGGTTGACTGTCAGTTCTGCGCGTTTGCCGCATTTGGTCCAGCATCTTTTCCCGTCAGGCTAGCCGTCGTCCCGCAGCCGGAAGCGCTGGATCTTCCCGGTCTGGGTCTTGGGCAGCGCACCTGTGAAGACGATCCGTCGCGGATACTTGTAAGGCGCGATGGCCTGTTTGACATGCTCCTGAAGCCGTTTCACCGTCGCCTCGTTCGGTGCAATTCCTTCGGCGAGCACCACATGCGCCTCAACGATCTGGCCGCGCTCGGCGTCCTCGGCCCCGATCACCGCGCATTCGAAGACGTCGGGATGGGCGAGCAGCGCCGCCTCGACCTCTGGCCCGGCGATATTGTAGCCCGAAGACAGGATCATGTCGTCATTGCGCGCGGCGAAGTGGAAATAGCCGTCCTCGGTCTGCGTGAACGTGTCGCCGGTGATGTTCCAGCCATTCTGGACATAGTCCTTCTGGCGTTCGTCGGCGAGGTAGCGACAGCCGGTCGGCCCCCTGACCGCAAGCCGCCCGGGCGTGCCGCGCGGAACCTCGTCGCCCGCCTCGTCCACCACCTTCGCCTCATATCCCGTCACCGGCCTTCCGGTGCAGGCCGGGCGATGGTCGTCGAACCGGTTGGTGACGAAGATATGCAGCATCTCGGTCGCGCCGATCCCGTCGAGCATCGGCTTGCCGGTCTTTTTCATCCACTCCTCGTAGACCGGAGCGGGCAGCGTCTCGCCCGCGCTGACCGCGGCGCGGAGCGACGAGAGGTCCGCACCCTCCTCCATCGCCTTCAACATCACCCGGTAAGCTGTTGGTGCAGTGAAACAGACCGTCGCCTTGTGTTCCTGGATGATGGAGATGAGATTGGGCGGGGAGGCCGTTTCAAGAAGCGCCGCAGCCGCCCCGAACCGCAAGGGAAAGACCGCAAGCCCGCCAAGGCCGAAGGTGAAGGCCAGCGGTGGCGAGCCGACGAAGACGTCGTCCGGCGTGACGCCCAGGACCTCCTTCGCATAGCCGTCGGCGATGATCATCAGGTCGCGGTGAAAGTGCATCGTCGCCTTCGGCTCTCCGGTCGTGCCCGAGGTGAAGCCGAGAAGCGCCACGTCGTCGCGCCCGGTCTCGACCGCCTTGAACAGCACCGACTTGCCGAGCGCTGCCCGGTCGAGTTCGGCATCGTGATTGGCCGTGCCGTCGAAACCGATGACTTTCCTGAGGAATTTCGATCCTTTCGCACAAGTGACCATCTCGTCCATCAAGCGCGTGTCGCACAGCGCGAGCGCGATCTCGGCCTTGTCGACGATCTTCGACAACTCGCCTGCCCGCAGCATCGGCATGGTGTTGACGACGACCGCCCCGGCCTTGGTCGCCGCAAGCCAGCAGGCCACCATCGCCGGGTTGTTCGCCGAGCGGATCAGCACGCGATTCCCGGGCTTTACCTCGTGATCCTCGACCAGAACATGCGCAATCCGGTTCGACCAGTCGGTCAGTTCCTTGTAGGTTCGGATGCGGCCGTTTCCGATAAGCGCGGTGTGATCGCCGAAACCCTTCGCCACCATGACATCGGTCAGCTCGGTTCCGGCATTCAGCCGCTCCGGGTAGTCGAAGCCGTCCAGCAGGATCTCGGGCCAAAGCCCGGCTGGCGGCAGGTTGTCGCGGGTGAACGTGTCCACATGCGCCGATGGTCCCAGCATCGCTTCCTCCCTCACTCCGGCACCACGGCCGTTGCCTCGATCTCGACCTTCGCCCGGTCCTCGACCAGCGCCACCACCTGCACCAGGGCCATCGCCGGATAGTGCCGCCCGATGATCTCGCGATAAGCCGCGCCGACCGCCTGCTGGCTGGCGAGGTAATCGCGCTTGTCGGTGACGTACCATGTGAGACGGACGAGGTGCTGCGGCTCGGCGCCGCCTTCGGCCAGAACCGCGACGATGTTCTTCAGCACCTGCTCGACCTGTTCCGCGAAGTCGTCCGTCTCGAAGACGCAATCCGCGTTCCAGCCGACGAGCCCGCCGGTGAAGACCATCCGGCCGGTCGCGGCGACGCCGTTCGCGTAGCCCTTTGCCGGTTTCCAGGTCGCGGGATGCAGGATGTCATGCGGGCTCATGTCCGGGCCTCTCTTTCGATCAGATGCGTGGCGAGCGCCCGGGCCAGTTCCTGGGGCCAGCGCGCCGGCCTCAGCCCGGGGCCGGTCCAGACGATGACCTGCCGCGCGGTCATGCGGTGCTCCGCGCCGCAGGTCACACGGGTCTCGAAGGTGGCGCTCGACCGGCCGATCTTCGCGACCTTCAGCGTGAAGGTCAGATCATCCGAGAGCCGCGAAGGGGCCGCGAAATCGGCATCGAGATGTGCTGTTGGCACTCCGCAGCCCTCGTCGATGTGGATGCGGGCGAAGGAGTAGCTCAGCGCCTCGGCAAAGAACGCTTCCAGGGTCGCATTCAGCATCTCGAAGTAGCGCGGATAAAAGATGATCCCCGCCGGATCGCACTGGCCGAAATTCACGGTGAACCGTTTGGTGTAGCTCATGGCAGGATGCTCCGCGCGATGATGAGCCGCTGCACGTCCGACGCGCCTTCGTAGATGCGAAGCGCCCTGATTTCGCGGTAGAGGCTCTCGACGGCGAACCCCGTGCGAACGCCGTCGCCGCCGTGAAGCTGCACGGCCATGTCGATCACCTCCTGCGCCGCCTCGGTCGCGTAGAGCTTGGCCATCGCCGCCTCGCGGCTGATGCGCGCGGCGCCCGCGTCCTTCGCCCAGGCGGCGCGGTAGACGAGCAACGCGGCCGCGTCGATCTTCAGCGCCATGTCGGCGAGGTGGCCCTGCACCATCTGGTAATCCGCGAGCCGACCCGAAGGCCGCGCCTTGCCGGCCCGAACGACCGCTTCGTCAAGCGCCCGGCGGGCAAAGCCCAAAGCCGCCGCGCCGACGGTCGGGCGGAAGTGGTCGAGAACGGTCATCGCGACCCTGAAGCCTTCGCCCGCCTGTCCGACCAGCGCCTCTGCCGCCAGGTCCACATCCGCCATCTTCAGTCGGGCAAGCGGGTGCGGCGCCATGACCTCGATCCGCTCCGCGACCGACAGACCGGGCGCGGCCGCGGGCATCAGGAAGGCCGAAAGCCCCTTCGCGCCCGGCGCCTCGCCGGTGCGGGCGATGACCACGTAGATGTCGGCAATGCCGCCATTGGAGATGTAGGTCTTCTCGCCCGAAAGCCGCCAGCCGTCCGCAATCCGCTCGGCCGCCGTCGCGGTCGCCGCCACATCCGACCCCGCCCCCGGCTCGGTCAGCGCGAAGCCGGCGATCGCCGTGCCGGCGCGGGTCCGCTCAAGCCACCTCCGCTGCTCCGGCGTCCCGAACAGGCTTACCGCACCCATCCCGAGCCCCTGCATCGCGAAGGCGAAATCCGCCAGCCCGTCATGCCGCGCGAGCGTCTCGCGGATCAGGCACAGCGTGCGGATATCGAGCCGCTCCGCCTCGCCCGCGCCGGAATGCGCCAGCCAGCCCCCCTGCCCCAGCGCCGCCACGAGTCCCCGGCAGGCCGCATCCGGGTCACTGTGATCGACGGGCAGATGCGCGCCGCACCACTCCTCCAGCCGCGCCGCGAGATCGCGGTGCCGGTCCTCGAAGAACGGCCAGCCGAGAAAACTTCTGTCTGTCATTTCATCTTGGCCCAAATACCTCCGGGGTCCGGGGGTGGAACCCCCGGTCCGCCCTCAATCCCCCTCGAACACCGGTTTCTGCTTGGCGACGAAGGCCCGGTAGGCCCGCTCGAAATCGCGGGTCCGCATGCAGATCGCCTGCGCCTGCGCCTCGGCCTCGATCGCCTGATCGAGGCTCATCGTCCATTCCTGGTTCAGTTGCGTCTTGGTCATGCCGTGCGCGAAGGTCGGGCCGGAGGCCAGCCGCCGCGCCAGGGTCATCGCCTCTTCCTCCAGCCGGTCCGCGGGGTGGAGCGCATTCCAGAAACCCCAGGCCGCGCCCTCCTCCGCCCGCATCGACCGCCCGGTATAAAGCAGTTCCGCCGCCCGCCCCTGACCTATGATCCGGGGCAGCATGGCGCAGGCGCCCATGTCGCAGCCGGCAAGGCCCACACGCGTGAAAAGGAACGCGCAGACCGCCCCGGGCGTCGCCAGCCGCAGATCGGAGGCCATGGCGAGGATCGCACCGGCGCCCACGCAGACCCCGTCGACCGCGGCAATGACCGGCTTGGTGCAATGCAGCATCGCCTTGACCAGATCGCCGGTCATGCGGGTGAAGGCCAGAAGCCCCTTCATGTCCATTCCGACCAGCGGACCGATGATGTCGTGCACATCGCCGCCCGAACAGAAGTTGCCGCCGTTCGAAGCGAGTATCACGACGTCGACATCCGTGGCGTAGGGCAAGGCGCGGAACGTGTCGCGCAGTTCGGCGTAGCTGTCGAAGGTCAGGGGGTTCTTGCGGTCCGGGCGATCGAGCCGGATCGTCGCGATCCGATCCGAAACCTCCCAGAGGAAATGCCTGGGGCAAAGCCCCGCGAGTTCGGTCATGCGGGTCCCCCCTTGGCGCGTTTGAGAATATCGGTGAGCCGGTCGAGATCGGTCTGGCCCAGTGCGCCGAAGATCGCATCGACCTCCGCCTCGTGATCGGCGGCGAGCCTTTCGAATTGCGCCAGCCCTCCGGGCGTCAGCGCGACATGCACCGTGCGGCGGTCGGTCTCCGAGGGGGTGCGGCGCACCAGTTCCTCGCCCTCCAACCGGTCCACCACCGCGGTCGCGTTGCCGTTGGACATCAGAAGCATCCGGCTCAGTTCGCTCATCGTCACACCGTCGCGGCGCCGGTAGAGCGCCGCCAGCACGTCGAAGCGCGGCAGGGTCGTCGCGTGGTTGACCCTGAGATATTCCCTGAGCTGGTTCTCGGCCGCACGGGTGACGCCAAGCAGCCGGATCCAGGCCTTGAGACGGCGCTTGGAAAGATCGCTCATGCCTCGCCCCCGTTGAGCACGATCGCCTGCCCGTTGACCGCGCCGGCCAGGTCGGAGGCAAGCCACAGGGCGGCCGCCGTCACCTCGTCGGGCCGGATCAGGCGGCCTTGCGGGTTGGTCGCGGTCAGGGTGGCCAGCGCGTCCTCGCGCGTGCGCCCCGTCTTTTCCACGATGTTTGCGATGGTGCGCTCGGTCATCTCGGTGTCGATGAAACCGGGGCAGATCGCGTTGCAGGTGATACCCTTCTTCGCGACTTCCAGCGCCACCGAACGCACCACGCCGATCACGCCGTGCTTTGCCGCAGTGTAACCCGCGGTATAGGCCAGCCCCCGCAGCCCCGCGACCGATGCGACGGCGATTAGCCGGCCATCCGGCCCCATCTGCTTCAATCCCTCGCGGAAGGTCAGGAACACCCCGGTGAGATTGACCGCCAGCATCGCGTTCCACTGCGCGAGCGAGGTCTTCGCGAAGGGGGCGCTGTCGGCCGCCCCGGCATTGGCGATGACGATATCGACCGGGCCGGAGGCCTTGAACATCGCCGCCACCGAGGCCTCGTCGGTCACATCGGCGGTGACGCTCTGGATGCGGTCATGTCGGACCGCCACGGCCCGCAGGGGCCCTGCGCGGCGCCCGGCGACGAACACGTCGGCACCCGCCTCCGAAAAGCCCCGGGCGAGATCCGCCCCGGTTCCGGTGCCGCCGCCGGTGATCAGAACGCGTTTGCCCTGCATGCTCATGCCCGTATCGCCTCCTGCGCGCGCTCGGCGAGGCGATAGGCCTGATCGCGCCCCGGAAGGTAGGGCAACGGCCATTGCACATGGCTGTCGCCCAGTGCGACGGCTGCATGAAGCATCCAGTAGGGATCGGCCAGATGCGGGCGGGCAAGGCAGACAAGATCGGCCCGCCCCGCCATCAGGATCGAGTTGACGTGGTCGGTCTCGTAGATATTCCCGACAGCCATGGTGGCGATGCCCGACTCGTTGCGGATACGGTCGGAGAACGGGGTCTGGAACATCCGACCATAGATCGGCTGGGCCTCGGTCGAGGTCTGCCCCGCCGATACGTCGATGATGTCGGCCCCGGCCTTGTGGAACGCCTTGGCGATTTCCACCGCTTCCTCCGGCGTCACCCCGTCTGCACCTATCCAGTCGTTGGCCGAGATGCGGACCGACATCGGTTTCGCCTCGGGCCAGACGGCGCGCATGGCGGTGAAGACCTCCAGCGGATAGCGGAGGCGGTTTTCCAGACTGCCGCCGTAGTCGTCGGTGCGGGTGTTCGACACCGGCGAGATGAAGGACGAGATGAGGTAGCCGTGCGCCGCATGCAGCTCGATCATGTCGAAGCCGGCCCGCGCGGCCATCTTCGCCGCCGCCACGAACTCACCCGTCACGATGTCCATGTCCGCCCGGTCCATCGCCTTCGGCACGGCGTTGGCAGGCGACCACGGGACCGCGGAGGCGGAGATCAGCGGCCAGTTGCCGGCCTTCAGCGGTGCGTCGCTTTCCTCCCAGCCAAGCTGGGTTGAGCCCTTGCGCCCCGAATGCCCGATCTGGCAGCAGATTTTCGCCCGGCTTTCGGCATGGACGAAATCGACGATCCTTTTCCACGCCGCCTCATGTTCGGGCGCATAGAGGCCGGGGCAGCCGGGGGTGATGCGGCCTTCGGGCGAAACGCAGGTCATCTCGGTATAGACCAACCCCGCGCCGCCCTTTGCGCGTTCGCCGAGATGGACGAGGTGCCAGTCGGTCGGGCATCCGCCAACCGCCCGGTATTGCGCCATCGGCGAGACGACGACGCGGTTGTCGAGCTTCATGTCCCGCAGTCGGTAGGGCGCGAACATCGGCGCGCGGCCTTTCTGCCCGCCAGCGCGATCCTGAAACCAGTCCTCGGCGGCGCGGAGCCAGTCCGGATCGCGAAGGCGCAGGTTTTCGTGGCTGATCCGCTGCGACCGGGTCAGGAGCGAGTAGGCGAACTGAAGCGGCGGCATGTCGAGATAGCGCTCCACCTCCTCGAACCACTCGAGCGAGTTGCGGGCAGCCGATTGGAGGCGCAGAACCTCAAGTCGCCGCTCGTCCTGATAGCGCTCGAAGGCCTGTTCCAGCGAGGGTTCCGAATGCAGGTAGTCGGCAAGTGCGATGGCGCTGTCAAAGGCCAGGCGAGAGCCGGAGCCGATCGAGAAATGCGCCGTCGCCGCCGCGTCGCCCATCAAGACGACATTGCCGTGATACCACTTCTCGCAGATGACGCGCGGGAACTGCATCCAGACGGCCGAGCCGCGAAGGTGCGCGGCGTTCGACATGAGCTCGTGGCCATCGAGATGCTTGGCAAAGATCTTGCGGCAGGTCTCGACCGTCTCTTCCTTCGTCATCTCCTCGAAGCCCCAGCGGTCCCAGGTCTCGGGCAGGCATTCGACGATGAAGGTCGCCGTTTCGTCGTCGAACTGGTAGATATGCGCCCAGACCCAGCCGTGTTTCGTCTTCTCGAAAATGAAGGTGAAGGCGTCGTCGAACTTCTGATGCGTGCCGAGCCAGACGAACTTGCAGCGGCGGGTGTCGATGTCGGGCCTGAACACCTCCTCGTATTCGCGCCGGACAAGCGAGTTGATGCCGTCAGCCGCGACGACGAGATCGTGGTCGCGCCGGTAATCCTCGGCCGACTTGAACTCGGTCTCGAACCTCATCTCGACACCAAGCTCGCGCGCGCGCTCCTGCAGGATGATCAGCATCCGCTTGCGACCGATCCCGGCAAAGCCGTGGCCGCCGGACACCGTGCGGTGGCCGTCATGGACAACGGCGATATCGTCCCAATAGGCGAAGTGATTGCGAATCTCTTCCGTGGATTTGGGGTCGTTGCTCTCCATCCGCTCCAGCGCGTCATCCGACAGGACCACGCCCCAGCCGAATGTGTCGTTCGCGCGGTTCCGCTCAAGCACCGTCACCTGATGCGACGGATCGCGCAGCTTCATGGAGATCGCGAAGTAGAGGCCGGCCGGACCGCCCCCGAGGCACAGGATCTTCATTCGCCCTCCCGGCGTGAGTGGGATCAGACTGACATCGGACAGATTTCGTTTCAAGTTTAAAATTTCAAGCCTGAATGTTGCCGAACCGCCACTTCCGCCTTTTCCCCAAGGGGCAAATCCCTTAAACCGCCCTGACGACGATCGCGGAGCGGCAATGACCCAGTCCATTCTCGAGCGCTGCGAGGCAAAGGGCCTCAGGATGACCGAACAGCGGCGGGTGATCGCTCGGGTTCTGGAGGAGGCCGACGATCATCCGGATGCAGAGGTTCTTTATGCCCGTGCCTGTGCGGTCGATCCGAAGATATCGCTCGCCACCGTGTATCGGACCGTCCGCCTGTTTGATGAGGCGGGAATTCTCGACAAGCTGGAATTCGGCGACGGGCGGGCACGGTACGAGGATGCCGAACGCGCCCACCATGACCACCTGATCGACCTGACGACCGGCGAAGTCATCGAATTCGTCGACAAGGAGATCGAGGAATTGCAGGACAGGATCGCCAAACGGCTCGGCTACAGGCTCAAGGGCCACCGGCTGGAGCTTTTCGGCGTGCCGCTGAAGAAATGACCACAGGACCGATTTCGGAAAAGACCGGCGCGATGGGCAATCTGCGCGGCAGCGTCCTGATGGTGCTTTCCATGGCCGGCTTCGCGATAGAGGACATGTTCATCAAGCAGATGGCCGGGGCGCTGCCGGTCGGGCAGATCCTTGTTCTGCTGGGCGCCGGCGGCGCGGTGATCTTCGCCGCGACCGCCTGGCTGCGCGGCGACCGGATATTTTCGCGCGACATCCTGAACGGCGCCGTCGTCTGGCGACTGCTTGGCGAGGTGGTCGGCACAATCGGCTTCGTCACGGCGCTTGCCCTGACCCCGATCTCGACAGCCTCGGCGATCCTGCAGGCCGTGCCACTCGCCATCACGCTCGGCGCGGCCCTGTTCCTGGGCGAGACCGTCGGCTGGCGGCGGTGGAGCGCGATCCTCGTCGGGTTCCTTGGCGTCCTGCTCATCATCCGGCCGGGACTCGACGGCTTCGTCCCCGCATCGCTCTTCGCGGTGCAGGGTGTTGTCGGCCTCGCGATCCGCGACCTTGCGACGCGCAAGGTGCCTGCCAGCATCACGTCCGTTCAGCTTTCGACCTATGCCTTCGCGTCGCTCGTGCCGACCGGATTTGCCATGCTGGCGGTCCTGGGCCAGCCGATGCAGACACCCGCACCGACCGACCTCGCTCGTCTTGCCGCGGCACTCGCCATCGGCGTGGTGGCCTACACTGCCGTCGTCGCCGCAACCCGGATCGGAGAAGTCGCGGTCGTTGCGCCCTTCCGCTACAGCCGAATCATCTTCGCCCTGATCGTCGGGTTCGTCGTCTTCAGCGAGCGCCCTGATGCGCTGACCCTTGGCGGGGCAGCGATCATTGTCGGCTCGGGCATCTACACCCTGCTGCGCGAAGCCCGAGTCCGACGATCCGCGCGCCGTGCTTCCCTTGCGGCACCCAGCGGGGTATAGGGCGGCAACCGATCCCGACGCCAAGGACACCCAGCATGAGCACGATCATCGACATCCACGCCCGCGAAATCCTCGACAGCCGCGGCAATCCGACCGTCGAGGTCGACGTGACGCTCGAAGACGGCACCATGGGCCGCGCCGCAGTGCCTTCGGGCGCGTCCACCGGCGCGCATGAGGCGGTCGAGAAGCGCGACGGAGACAAGGACCGCTACATGGGCAAGGGCGTGCTGGAGGCCGTCGCGGCGGTGAACGGCGAAATCGCCGAGAACCTCGTGGGCGAGGATGCGACCGAACAGGTCGCCATCGACCGGCTGATGATCGAGCTTGACGGCACCCCGAACAAAAGCCGCTTGGGCGCCAACGCGATCCTCGGCGTGTCGCTCGCCGTGGCCAAGGCGGCGGCCGACTTCACCATGCAGCCGCTTTACCGCTATGTCGGCGGCACTTCGGCCCGCATCCTGCCGGTCCCCATGATGAATATCATCAACGGCGGCGAACATGCCGACAACCCCATCGACATCCAGGAATTCATGATCATGCCGGTGGCCGCCCCGGACATGCGGGGCGCGGTGCAGATGGGCTCGGAGGTCTTTCACACGCTGAAGAAGGAGCTTTCGGCGGCGGGTCTGGCAACCGGCGTGGGCGACGAAGGCGGTTTCGCGCCGAATCTGAGCAGCACCCGAGACGCGCTTGATTTCATTCTGAAATCAATCGAGAAAGCCGGCTACAAACCGGGGGAGGATATCTGCCTCGCGCTCGACTGCGCGTCGACGGAGTACTTCAAGGATGGCAAGTATGTGTTTTCAGGTGAAGGGAAATCTCTGTCGCCGGATGAGAATGTCGACTACCTCGCTGCGCTGGTGAAGGATTACCCGATCATCTCGATCGAGGATGGCTGTGCGGAGGATGACTGGGACGGCTGGAAGCATCTGACCGACGTGCTGGGCGCCGAGTGCCAACTTGTCGGCGACGATCTCTTCGTCACCAATCCTGATCGGCTGGCGCGCGGCATCAAGGAGGGTTGCGCCAATTCGTTGCTGGTCAAGGTCAACCAGATCGGCACCCTGACCGAAACGCTCGACGCGGTCCGCATGGCCGACCGCGCCCGCTACACCAGCGTGATGAGCCATCGCTCGGGCGAGACCGAGGATGCGACCATCGCCGACCTCGCCGTGGCCACGAATTGCGGGCAGATCAAGACCGGCTCGCTCGCCCGGTCCGACCGGCTCGCGAAATACAACCAGTTGATCCGCATCGAGGAAATGCTGGGCGAGACGGCGGAATATGCGGGGCGGAGCATCCTGCGCGGATAGCCGGATGGCGCTGACCGACGCGCTTGTCATCGCGGCGACGGTGCTGGCCGCCGCTGCGGGAATGCGGGTCGCGCGGGCGCGGCCGCCGGCCAGGCCGGTGATGACAGCATCGGTAGCGGCAGTGCTGACGGCGGGTCTGGCAGCTCAACTGACGTTTCCCGAGCTTCTGACGGCGCTTCGCCGCAACTCGGGCGCGGTTGAGGACGGCGAGGTCTGGCGGCTCGGGACGGCGCTTGTCATGCAGGACGGGGGATTGGGGGGCGGGATATGGAACATTGTCGCATTCATCGCCATCGGAACGCTCGCCGAGCGGATCTTTTCGCGAAAGGGCTGGGCCGCGCTGGTCCTCGCCGGTGCCGTCGCCGGCGAGAGTGCGGGGTTTTTCTGGGCCCCGATCGGAGCGGGAAACTCGATCATGGTGATGGGTCTCGGCGGGGGGATTCTTGTCGCCGCACTTCTGAAGGGCGACGGCCCGGCGCGTCTCGTCGGCGCCTCGGGGGTCGCGGCGATGCCGGTTCTGCTGATCCTGCACGATCTGCACGGCGCAGCCCTCGCCGCCGGAGCCGTGCTTGCGTTATTCGGACCCCGAACCATGATCAACCTGCCGAGCCCCTGATCGGACGGGCCAACAAGGCGCGTCGCGTCGTCACGGGCGGTTGACCACCGCGGAGCCTGCATGCTGATCGCCCTCAACCACACGCTGGCGCTTGCGTTGGAGATCGCTCTTGTCATCGGCGTCTTTCGCTTCGGCTACGGGCTGAGCGATCATGCCGTCCTGAAATGGGTCTTGGCGTCGGCGCTGACGGGCTGCGTGGTCGGCCTTTGGGCAGTGCTTGCCGCTCCGAAGTCACGGTCGCGGCTTGACGGCGCAGCGCTTGCGGGGTTCAAGGCGGCGATGTATGCAATCGGCGCAGGCGCAGTGTTCGTGGCTTTCGGTCCGTGGCCGGCGCTCGCATTCGCGGCCCTCGCGGCATTGCACATGGCGCTGGCGACGTCGCTTGGAATACTGTGACGCGCTGACCGTCGCCGGACGGTCCCCTACTCCGCCGCTTCCTTCACCGCCTCGATCTCGGCGGCGCGTTCTTCGACCAGTTCGACGATGTGGTCGATCATCTGGCCGTTGGTCATCTTGTGGCTCTGCTTGCCCGCCAGATAGACCATCCCCGATCCCGCACCACCGCCGGTGAAGCCGATATCGGTCATCAGCGCCTCACCCGGCCCGTTGACCACGCAGCCGATGATCGAAAGCGACAACGGAGTGTGGATATGGGCAAGCCGTTGTTCCAGTTCCGCCACCGTGGCGATCACGTCGAAGCCCTGCCGGGCGCAGGACGGACACGAGATGATGTTGACCCCGCGATGCCGCAGACCGAGCGATTTCAGGATCTCGAAGCCGATCTTGACCTCTTCGACCGGATCGGCGGAAAGCGACACGCGGATGGTGTCGCCGATCCCCATCCAGAGAAGGTTGCCAAGCCCGATCGCCGACTTCACCGTGCCTGAGACGAAGCCCCCCGCCTCGGTGATGCCGAGATGGATCGGCGCGTCGGTCGCCTCGGCCAGTTGCTGATAGGCGGCGGCGGCGAGGAACACGTCGGACGCTTTCACCGATATCTTGAATTCGTGAAAGTCGTGGTCCTGCAAGAGCTTGATGTGGTCGAGCCCGCTTTCGACCATGGCGTCGGGACACGGCTCGGCATATTTCTCCAGCAGATGCCGTTCGAGAGACCCCGCATTCACACCGATGCGGATCGAACAGCCGTGATCCTTGGCAGCCTTCACCACCTCGGCCACCCGCTTCGCGTCGCCGATATTGCCGGGATTGATGCGAAGGCAGGCCGCGCCCGCCTCGGCCGCCTCGATGGCGCGCTTGTAGTGGAAATGGATGTCGGCCACGATGGGCACCGGCACTTCGCGCACGATCTCGCGCAGGGCACGGGTCGAATCCGCATCCGGCGTCGATATTCTGACGATGTCGGCGCCGGCCGCCGCTGCGCGCTGCACCTGTTCGATGGTGGCCTTGACGTCCGAGGTGATCGTATTGGTCATGGTCTGCACCGAGATCGGCGCGTCGCCGCCGACCGCGACCTTGCCCACCATGATCTGCCGCGACCGGCGACGGTCGACATTCCGCCACGGACGGATCGGATTGTGGGACATCTCTGCCTCGTCTCAGAACGTGATTGGGCTTTAGATAACCCTCCGACCCCCAAACGGCAATGCTCTGCCTACTCGCTCGCGGGTTCGGTTCCGGTCACGGCTGCGGCATCCGCCACGGCCACGAACTGGGCCAGGTCGGCGTCCCCGCTGAGATCGGCGACGGCATATTTCGCGGTGAGGGCGACCGGCGAAAGCTCGACATTCTTCGTCACCGTTCCCCTTGCGCCGGCAGGTCCATAGGTCTCGCCGTTCACGGCGAAGTAAAGCGCCCCGGACTCCCCGACCCTGAGCGTCGGCGCGGCTTCGAGCTTGGGAAGCGCGTAGCGTTCGCCGGAATCAAGGATCTTTTCGAGGATCACGGTGCCGTCAGCCGCCTGCACCCTCACCCACGAGGGCCGGACTGCCAGAAGCTCGACCGCCGGGGCATCGGCGGCGACGACTTGAACGGGTGTTTCGTCGATCGGCGTCTCGGGCACCTCGGCGACGGGCCTGTTGAGGGATGCCAGCGCGCCGACGGAATTCGGGTCGATCGCGGCAATCGGGCCGTCGCGGGCGACCATGACCGGCGCATCGAGCGCCTCGGGTCTGTAGAGCCGGTCAAGCGCTTCGGTCGCCGGTGGGGCCATGTCCTGGCCCGGAGCCGCGCCGAGTGCGATTTCGGCCGTGGAGGTCTGGCTCTCCAGCGTTGCTCCCGCTCCCGCCAGCGGATCAAGCTCGGCGATGACGCCGGGGGCCTGGTCGACCGGGGCAAGCTGCACCTTCTGGACTTCCTCGAAGACGGTCCAGCCGCCATAGCCGATCCCGCCGATCAGCAGGAGAAGAACAAGGATCGAGCCGATGGCGCTTGGCTGGACCTGCGAAAAAAGCGCCTCGCTACGCGGCACGAAGGAAGCATTGGGATTGGCGAGCGGTTCGACGAATGCCGGCTTGGCGCGGCCAGACATCTGGCGGCTGGACGCGGCGGCCGACATGCCGTGCGCGACCGAGAAATTCGCCTCGTCGCAGAACCGGCGAAAGGCCCATTCCGCATCCATGCCAAGATAGCGCGCGTAGGAACGGACATAGCCGGCAACGAAGCCCGGAGTCTCGAAGGCAGAGACGTCGCAATTCTCGATCGCGGCGATGTAGCTCGCCTTGATCTTCAGTTCCCGCTGCACATCAAGAAGGGACTTGGCCATGGTCGCACGTTCGCCGCGCATCACGTCGCCAAGACGCAATTCGAAGTCGTCAAACCCCTTGGGTTTGTCCACCTCGCCCGTCGAAGGATGAACCCTCCGCCCGATCATGCCTACTGCCCCGTTCCCTTCTTCCCCAGCGGCCGACGATTCGCCGTGCTTCACGCCGTCCTATCGAAGATTTGATAGCACACGGCAAGCGGGAAAGCGACCGGTGAAGATGTCACGCCGTCAGTTCGGCGCGATTCAGCGCGCAACGCGACCAGAGCTTGTCCATCGCCCTGACGAGGTGGTCGATATCGGCCATCGTGTGAACCGGCGAAGGCGTGAACCGCAGCCTTTCGGTGCCCCGCGGCACCGTCGGGAAGTTGATGGGCTGAACATAAATTCCGAAGTCTTCCAGCAGCATGTCGGACAAGAGCTTGCAGTGAACCGGGTTGCCGACATGGACCGGCACGATATGGGTGCCGTGATCGATGATCGGCAGGCCCATCGCCCGAAGCCGCATCTTGAGGACGCGCGCGTGTTCCTGCTGCTTGTCGCGCAGCGACTGGTCGCCCTTGAGATGCCGCACGGAAGCGGCGGCGCCGGCGGCCACGGCCGGCGGCAGCGAGGTGGTGAAGATGAAGCCGGGCGCATAGGAACGGACCGCGTCCACCATCTTGGCCGTCGACGCGATGTAGCCGCCCATCACGCCATAGGCCTTGGCGAGCGTGGCGTTGATGATGTCGATGCGGCCCATCAGCCCCAGCTTTTCGGCGACGCCTGCCCCGCGCGGGCCATACATGCCGACGGCATGGACCTCATCCAGATAGGTCAGCGCACCGAACTCCTGCGCCAGATCGCAGATTTCTCCCATCGGGCCGATGTCGCCATCCATCGAATAGACCGATTCGAAGGCGATCAGCTTCGGTGCGGCCGGATCGTCGGCCTGCAGCAAAGCGCGCAGATGGGCCAGATCGTTGTGCCTGAAGATGCGTTTCTGGCCGCCATTGCGGCGGATGCCCTCGATCATCGAGGCGTGGTTCAGTTCGTCCGAATAGATGATGAGACCGGGAAAGAGCTTCGGCAGCGTCGAAAGGGTCGCATCGTTGGCGATATAGGCAGACGTGAAGACCAGGGCCGCTTCCTTGTGGTGCAGATCGGCGAGTTCGGCCTCAAGCGCCTTGTGATAGACGGTCGTGCCGGAGATATTGCGGGTGCCGCCCGAACCTGCGCCCGTCGCGTCGAGCGCCTCGTGAATGGCGCCCAGAACGACGGGATGCTGGCCCATGCCGAGGTAGTCGTTGCCGCACCAGACGGTGATCTCTTTTTCCGATCCATCGGGCCGTTGCCATATTGCCTTGGGGAAGTGGCCCCGGCGACGCTCGATGTCTATGAAGGTGCGGTAGCGGCCTTCGTCATGCAGGCGCCGAATCGCCGCGTCGAGTTGCGCTTCGTAGTCCATTTCCGTCTCCCGGCACTTCTTTTGCTGTCCCAGCCCTAGAGGCCCTGCTCGCCTTGCACATTGATAAAGGTCAAATAACGCCATGACGAGGGTACAATTTGCCGCGCACCAATCTGGACAAGCGCCTGTCCGTTGATAGGGTCCGGCACAAACGCCACCAGGAGACGGGAAATGAGCCTAGATGCCGTGCTATCGCATATCGACAAGACCCTGCCCGCGGCGATCGAGCGGTTGTTCGGGCTGCTGCGGATCCAGTCGATTTCGACCGATCCCGCCTACAAGGCCGAATGCGCAAAGGCGGCGGACTGGCTTGCCGAAGACCTTTCGGGCCTGGGGTTCGACGCCGCGGCGCGCCCGACGCCCGGACATCCGATGGTTGTCGGTCATTCAAGGGGTGAAGGCCGGCACCTGCTTTTCTACGGCCACTACGACGTGCAACCCGTCGATCCCCTGAACCTCTGGCACCGCGACCCGTTCGATCCGGTCATAGAGGACACGCCCGCGGGCAAGATCATCCGGGGCCGCGGCGCGTCCGACGACAAGGGTCAGCTGATGACCTTCGTCGAAGCCTGCCGCGCCTGGAAGGCGGTGCACGGGACGCTTCCGGGCCGGCTCACGATCTTTCTGGAGGGCGAGGAGGAGTCTGGATCGCCCTCGCTCATCCCCTTCATGAAAGACAACGCCGCCGAGCTGAAAGCCGATCTGGCGCTCATCTGCGACACCTCGATGGTTTCGCCGGGCGTTCCGTCCATCGCCTCGCAGCTCAGGGGCATGCTGAAGGATGAGTTCACCATCCACGGCCCGCGGATCGACCTTCATTCCGGCCACTATGGCGGGCCGGGGCTGAACCCCCTGCGCGAGCTTGCCCGCATCGTCGCGTCGTTCCATGACGCCGGGACGGGCCGCGTCGCGGTCGAGGGCTTCTACGAGGGTGTGCACGAGGTGCCCGCCGACCTCCTGAAGCAATGGCAAAGCTGTGGATTCGACGAAAAGACCTACCTGAACAGCGTCGGCTACACGGTGCCGCACGGCGAAAAGGACTACTCCACGCTGGAACAGCAATGGTCGCGCCCGACGCTTGAGATCAACGGCCTCTGGGGTGGCTATCAGGGGGCGGGGTCGAAAACCGTCATCCCGGCCGAGGCGCATTGCAAGCTGACCTGCCGGCTGGTCGGCGACATGGACCCCGACGACCTGCGCAAGAAGATCCGCGCCCATGTCGAGGCGCGGCTTTCGCCCGATGCCCGCGTGATCTGGGACCAGGACCTCGAAGGCTCGCCCGCGGCTGTGATGAACACGCAGCGGCCGGAATTCGAAGCCGCCCGCGCCGCCCTCTCGGACGAATGGAACCGCGAGGCCGTCTTTGTCGGTATGGGCGGCTCGATCCCGATTGCCGGCTTCTTCAGGTCCGTTCTCGGCATGGATGCGATGCTGATCGGCTTTGCCAATGACGACGATGCGATCCACAGCCCGAACGAGAAATATGACATCCAGAGCTTCCACAAGGGCATCCGGAGCTGGGCGCGCATTCTCGACGCGCTGCGTTGATGGAGGGGTTCGAGGACCGGCTTGTCGCCGTCAACGGGCAACAGATTGCCTGTTCGGTCGGCGGGACCGGGCCCGCCGTCCTTCTCCTGCACGGCTTTCCCCAGACCCGCGCGCTCTGGCGGGACGTCGCGCCGAGGCTTGCCGGACGGTTCACCGTGGTCGCCGCCGATCTGCGCGGCTATGGCGGGTCATCGAAGCCCTCCGGCATCGAGAACTACACATTCCGCGAGATGGGCCGCGACCAGTTCGCGCTCATGTCGCATCTCGGCTTCCACCGCTTCCACCTCGTCGGTCACGACCGGGGCGCGCGAACCGCGCACCGGATGGCGCTTGACGGCGAGCAGCGGCTCCTCAGCCTTACGCTGATGGATGTCGTCCCCACGCACCACCTGCTGAGCGATCTGCACCGCAATGTCGCGGCGGCCTATTACCACTGGTTCTTCCTCGCCCAGCCCGCGCCGTTCCCCGAGCGGTTGATCCTGTCCGACCCCGATTACTTCTACGAAACCTGCCTTCTCGGCTGGGGCGGCGCCAGAATCGCGGATTTCGCGCCGGCACAGCTCGCCGCCTACCGGGCCGCCTGGCGCGACGCCGAAACGACCCGGGCCATGTGCGATGACTACCGGGCAACGTTGCGGCTCGATTTCGAAATGGACGCCGCCGATCTCGGCCGTCGCGTGACCGTACCTACCCTTGTCCTTCATGGCGCGGACGGCGCTATGGCGCGGGCTTACGATGTGCCCGCCACCTGGGACGGCCGCCTTGCCGACATGCGGTCGGCGTCCATTGCGGGCGGGCATTTCTTCATCGACACGGCACCTGGGCCGACCGCAGCCGCGCTCATGGACTTTCTGACTTGATACCGCTCTTGCGAAATGGCGCGGTTGACGGGGCTCGAACCCGCGACCCCCGGCGTGACAGGCCGGTACTCTAACCGACTGAGCTACAACCGCGCATGGGCGCTCTCGGGCGATCCGGGTGGTGGCGCGGTTGACGGGGCTCGAACCCGCGACCCCCGGCGTGACAGGCCGGTACTCTAACCGACTGAGCTACAACCGCGTGTCCACCCGCCCGGATCGCCGCCCGAGCGTGGAATGCGTAATAGGCATCCCTTGTCCGCCCGTCAAGCGGCGCCCGCCCGAAAAAGCGGGCTCATTCTCCGGCCGCCATGAGCGGGGACGAACTGCGTCTCAGTTGTCATCCACCTTGTCCGGCAAATCGCTGCGCTTGGTGGACGCGAAGTCTTCCAGCTCTTCTTCAGTCATCGTGTCATACATCTCCTTCGAGGCGCCTTGCAGCGAAGAAACGGGTGTCTCGCCGCGCTTGGCGGACAGGGCCGCTCCGGCAGCTTTCTGTTGCGCTTTGGATTTGGCGGGCATCTCGGCCTCCTTCGGGTTCGTCGCCATCGGAAAACGCCCGGCAAGGCGAAGGGTTCCCGACTGCGGGAACCCGATCCCGCCTCCCGGCGTTGTCCCTCAGTCCGGGGAAAGTGGAAGTGTCCGCCATGACCAATGCCGAAATCGAGGGGCGGCTACTCGCCCAGCGCCAGACGCTCGCGCGTCTCACCGCCCGTGTCGCCGCCGACCCCGGTGGCGCTGTTTGGCTGGAGGAGGCCTTGCCCGACAATCCGATCCCGCAGGATGGCCAGGAAGACCCGGGCGCGGTGCCGGACGCCGCCTTCGCGATCGAGGCGGCGCGGGCGGACGAATTGCGGATGATCGGAATCGAGGCGCGGCGGCGGCTGAGGCGAGAGGTCGGCCCATGACCGACCTGACCTGCGATGTCGCCGTGATCGGCGCCGGGACCGCCGGACTCACCGCTGAACACCATGCCCGCAAGGCGGGCGCCACGACCTTGCTGATCGACCCGCTCTTCGCCGGCACGACCTGCGCCACAGTCGGCTGCATGCCCTCCAAACTCCTGATCGCGGCGGCCGATGCCGCCTGGTCGGTGCGTCACGCGGATGTCTTCGGAATAAGGGCGACGGCCGAAACCGACGGTCCCGCCGTGTTCAAACGGCTCCGGGCCGAGCGCGACAGGTTCGCCGCCGGCGTGAAGCGCTCCATTGATGGCCTGCCCGACGGCATCGCGATCAAGGCGCGGGCAAGTTTCAGCGGACCAGGCGCCCTCACGCTCGACGACGGGCGCAAGGTCACCGCCCGAGCAGTCATCATCGCGACGGGCGCGTCCGCCGCGATACCCGGTCCGTTTGCCAGACTCGGCGACCGCATCCTGACGAACGAGACGATTTTCGAACTTGAAGACCTGCCGGAGTCGGTCGGCGTCATCGGCGCGGGCCCGCTCGGGCTGGAGCTGGGTCAGGCTTTGGCGCGGCTCGGCGTGCGGGTCGAGATATTCGATCAGGCAAAGGGCATCGGCGGGATGCGGGACGCCGAAGTCAGCGCGGTTCTCGGCGACCTGATCGGGCGTGACGCACCCATTCACGCTGATGTCGATACCTCGGTGGAGCGCGTCAAGGACGGCGTGCGGGTCGGGTGGGCCGGGCAGACGGCCGTGTTCGAGCGGCTATTGGTCGCCGCCGGACGGCCACCCAACCTTGACGCGCTGAACCTCGGCTCGGCGCAACTGGAACTCGACGACCATGGCACACCGGTATTCGATCCGGCGACCATGCAATGCGGCACTTCGCCGGTTTTCATCGCCGGTGACGCCAACCATGACCGGCCTCTCCTGCACGAAGCCTCGCACGAAGGGGCCATTGCGGGGCACAACGCCGCGACCTTCCCCTCCGTAGATGCCGCGCGCCGCAAGGTGCCGCTGGCGATCACCTTCACCCGCCCCGAAGCGGCGACCGTCGGTGATGTGCCGGACCCTGAAGATACCGCGTTCGTCGCCGCCAGCGTCAGCTACGACGATCAGGGCCGCGCCAAAGTGGAGGCGCGGACGGGCGGCCTTTGCCGCCTCCACGCGCGCCGCGGCGATGGACGGCTGACCGGCGCGAGCCTCTGCGCCCCCGATGCCGGCCACCTCGCGCATCTTCTTGCCTGGTCGATCAGCGCCGAGCTTTCCGTGGCGGACATCCTCGAACTGCCGTTCTACCACCCGACGCTGGAGGAGGGTCTGAGGCCGGCACTTCGCGATCTCTGCAAGAAGGTCGACGCCCCCCGGCCCTGGAGCCGCAACGACGACGACCCGCCCGGTGCCTAGATGCCGCGCCTTCCCGCCCTGCGGCGGCGCAACAGTTCAGATGGGACATGTCCGCTATGCGCGGCGCATCGCGTGCAGGACAAGCTTTTTCAGCAGCCGGTCCTTTCCGCCGCGCGGTCGGGCAAGATCGAGCCGCGCGAGAAGTCGCGCCTCGCCTTCACTCGCCCGTTGCTCAAACGCCGCGCCGAGCAGTCGGGCGCGTCCGCGCCAGCCGGCCATCCGCTCCCTGAGCCAGCTGAGCGCCGGAGCAAGGTCCTGCTCGTCCGGCGTCAGGTCCGTCCCGAATGGGAACGGCGCGCACCAGCCTTCGGCGCGGGCGTCGCGCAAGGCGGTCTCGATGCGGTCGGGGGTATTGGCGGCGGGCAGCCGCCAGTTCTCCGGCACGTAGCCCGCTTCCGCCGCCGCCCGGCGCAGCGGTCCGAGACAGCGTGGATCGGCGACCGCCAGCATCCGCCTCACACACTCCGCCTCGCTCACGCCGCGCAGATCGGCAATGCCGTGTTCGGTCACGACGATGTCGCGCAGCGCGCGCGGAATCGTCGTGTTGCCATAGGTCCAGACGATATTCGACTGACCGCCCGCCCTGGTCGCGTTCAGCGCGACGATGGCGCGGGCGTCGTCCAGCGCGAACGCCTGGGTGATGAAATCGTGCTGCCCGCCGGTGCCGCTGATGACCTGCCCATTCTCGAGCGCGTCCGACACGATGTCGCCCCTGAGCGTCGCCATCATCGCGTTGTTGACGAAACGCGCGCCCCGGCGGTCGCGCCGCTTGATCTCTTCGTCGCCGAAGAGCGTGTTGGTGAACCCGATCCCGCCCATGACCACATCACCATCGGGCAAGGAACAAAGGTCGCGGTAGAACCCACGCGGGCCGACGAAGAAGCCGCCGTGCAGAAGCGCCCCGTCATTTGCCCTTCGGCGGATCACGCCGGATTTCATCAGTTCGAGGAACGCCGGCACCACCATCTCGCTGCATCCGTAAAGCCCGGCATCGAACCGATCCGTTCGTGGCGGGCCTATACTGTCCGGCCACGGCCCGAGCCTTTCCAGTGTCGCCGCGAAAAGATCGGGCGCCTTGTGCCGCATGATAAGGGCGGCCCCGACGGCATCGCCGATGGAGCCGATGCCGATCTGAAGCGTGCCGCCATCGGGGACAAGCGCCGCGACCCGAAGGCCGATCGCATGGTCCGCGTCCGAGACAAGCTGGTTCGGCGGCGCGAAAAGCGGAAAGTCGTGGCCGGTCAGAATGTGGGCGAAGTCGCTTTCGGGCAGGGCCGCGGGTCCGGCCATGAAGGGCAGTTCCGCGTTCGTCTGACCGACCAGCAGGCAAGTCCCGGCGCGCACCAGGTCGATGAGCGGCAGGGTGATGTCGGGATTGCACGACAGTGACACCTCGCGCGGCCGTTCGGCGACAAGCTGGGCGATGACGTTGACGCCGAGCCGCCGGAGGAGCGCCGGGGCGTCGGAGTAGTTCACCGGGATGTAGCTGCGCTGCGCCAGCCCGATGCCCTTCCAGCGTCCGGCCAGAAGGAAAAACTCGTTCACGTCGACATTTGCCGGCAGGCTTCCCTCGCGCAGGGCGCGTGCATAGTGGAGCTCCGGCCAGCCCGCGAAGAGCCGTTCGACCAACGGCCCGACGAACCGGCCGGCGAGTCCGTCGCCGGCCGGCGGCGGCTCAAGCGTGAGCGCGGTGAAGATGCGCAGCCGGATCGCCGGATCGCCGGCGGCGCGATCGAAGAGCGCGTTGGCGATGGCGGGCGCCTTGCCAAGCCCGAGCGGCAAGCCAAGAACGACGTTGCCGCCGGTATGGGCCAGGATCGCATCGACGATCGGGCCGGGATCGTCGTGGCGCAGTGTCATGCGAGCGCGTCGAGACCCGGATCGGGCGCGAATCGGGCGCCATAACGGTCGCCGAGCTCCGCCAGCCGGCGCTTGACCTCGCCCATCCCGCGCCCGCGCGCGTAATGGATGGGCCCGCCCCGCACCGGCGCGAAACCGGCGGCGAAAACCATCGCGCCGTCAAGGATGTCGGCATCCGCAACGACGCCCTCGCGCAGGCAGGCGGCGGCCATGTTCACCATCGGCAGGATCAGCCTGTCGGTCATGTCGTCCGTAACCTCTCCGGCCTCTTCCTTGCGCGGTTCGTCATCATCCCACTTGTAGATGCCATTGCCGGACTTGGCGCCAAGATCGCCGTCCCGGACCTTCCCTTGCAGCCACTCTGGCAGATCGGGCAACGGCGAGTCGAGATCCTTGCGCAACTGTCCGGCGACCTCCTCGCATATGTCCAGACCCACCCGGTCGGCCACCTCCGCCGGTCCCATCGCCATGCCGAACGCCTCGGCTGCGGCGTCGATGGTTTCGGGCCGGGCGCCTTCGTCGATCATCACGACCGCTTCAAGGAGATAGGGCATCAGGATCCGGTTCACGAGAAAGCCGGGCGCACTTCGGACCGGCGCGGGCAGCCGCGAAATGGCGCGGACGAAGGCCGCGGCGCGATGGGTGGCCGATGTATCGGTCTTGTCGTCCGAGACGACCTCGACCAGCTCCATCGCCGATACCGGGTTGAAGAAATGCAGGCCCAGAAGCTGCCCCGGTCGTTTCAGCCCCTTGCGCAGATCCGCCAGCGGGATCGCCGAGGTGTTGGTGGCGAGGATCGCCTCGGCCTTCATCTTCGGCTCGATCGCGGCATAGAGCTTGGTCTTGGCCCCGGCGGTCTCGGCGATCGCCTCGATCACCAGATCGGCATGGGCCACGCCATTGCCCCGGAAATCAGCGACCAGCCGGTCGCGGGCATCGCGCCGCGCCGCGCTGTCATAGAGCTTGCGGTCGAAAAGGTCGGTCGCCCGCCCGATCGCGCGGGCCAGCGCCTCGGTGTCGAGATCGGCGAGCGTGACGCGGAAGCCTTCGCGCGCCGCCCAGGCGGCGATGGCGCCGCCCATCGTGCCGGCACCGACGACATGCACGTGACCGATGCCGTGATCTCCCTCGCCCCTTGCCCTCAGCCCCTCGCGCAGGAAGAAGACCCGGATCAGGTTCTGCGCCGGTTCGCCGGTCAGGAGGTCCGCGAAGGTATGAAGGGCCGCATCGGCAAGCGCCTCGGGGTCGTCGCCATGCTCTTCCCAGAGATCGATGAGTGCGTGGGGCGCGGGATAGAGCGCCTTTGGCGCGCGCTCCTCGGCCCTGCCGCGCATCTGGCGGGCGGCGATCATCCGCGCCGGGGCCGAGGACATTGCCCGCGCCTTCAGCCCGCGTTCGTGGCCACCCTCGCCTTCCAGCAGCGCCAGCGCCGCGGCCCGCGCGTGGCGGTGGGGCACCGCGTCGTCCACCAGCCCCAGCCGTTTCGCCTTGCCGGTGTGGGCGCTTTTGCCGGTCAGCATCATGGTCATCGCCTCGACCGGGTCGATGAGTTGCGTCAGCCGGTGCACCCCACCGAGGCCGGGGATCAGCCCCAGCCTGACCTCGGGAAACCCGAGCGACACCTCGCCCACCGCCAACCGCTTGTCACAGGCGAGCGCGATTTCAAGGCCGCCGCCAAGGCAGTAGCCGTGGATCAGCGCCAAGGTCGGGACGGGCAGTGCTGCGAGGCGGTCGGTCACACGGTTGGCGCGCGCCATCTTCTCGCGCACCTCGCCCGCCTCGGTCATGCCCCTGAACTGGCCGATATCGGCGCCGGCGGCGAAACCGCCCGTCTTGGCCGAGAGGATCACGACACCCTTCGGCCTTTCCTTCTCGATCCGGTCGAGAAGCCCGTCAAGCTCGGTCAGTTCCGCCTCGGAGATGGTGTTGACCGTCGCATCCTGGCAGTCGAGCGCCAGCCACATCACGCCATCATCATGGCCAAGCCGCCAGTTCTTCATGCCGTCGATGGCCCGCAACTCGGGGCCGATCCGCAGCTCCCGCCCGCGCAGGGCGTCCATGACCGGCGTTCTTTGCATTCCGTCCATCAGACCGCCTCCAGAAGCATCGCGCCGCCCTGCCCGCCGCCGATGCATTCGGTGGCGATGCCCTTCGACGCGCCGCGCGCCTTCATCGCATTGGCCAGATGCAGCACGATCCGGTTGCCCGAGGTGCCGACCGGATGGCCAAGCGCGATGGCGCCGCCATCGACGTTGAGCCGGTCATGGTCGATCCGCCCGAACGGCGCATCGAGACCGAGAATATCCTTGCAGAACGCCCCCTCCTCCCATGCGGCGAGGCAGGCGAGCACCTGGGCGGCGAAGGCCTCGTTGATCTCCCACAGACCGACATCCTCGCGCGACAGGGACTGGCGTCGAAGCACGGCGGTCGAGCAGAGAACCGGCCCCAGCCCCATGATGCGCGGATCGAGCGCGGACCATTCGCTGTCGACGAAGCGCGCGCGCGGGGTCAGCCCGTGTTCCTCGACCGCCTTTTCGCTGGCGAGGATCGTCCAGCAGGCACCGTCGGTGATCTGGCTGGAATTGCCCGCCGTCACCTTGCCGTAAGGCGGTTCGAAGGCCGGTTTCAGCCCGGCGAGCTTTTCCATGGTGCCGTCGGGGCGCACCCCGTCGTCATGGTCGAAAAGCGTGCCGTCCCGGGCGGCTACCGGCAGAACCTCACCCTCAAGCGTGCCGTCCTCCTGCGCCTTGGCAAGCCGCGCGTGGCTTGCCAGCGCGTACTGGTCGGCCTCGCGGCGGGAGATGTCGAATATCTGCGCCAGCACCTCGGCGGTCTGACCCATGTTCAGCTCGGTGATCGGATCGGTCAGCCCGCGTTCGAGCCCGATAACCGGCTTGAAGAAATCGGGCCGCAGATCGGCAAGCGCCTTGGTCCGTTCCCAGGCGCCCTTTGCGCCGGCGAATTCGCCAAACCATTCGGCCGCCTCCTGCCGCAGCACCAGGGGCGCGTGGCTCAGCGCCTCGGTCCCGCCGGCGAGGATCATCTCGGCCCGGCCGTTCTCGATGGTGCGGAAGGCGAGGTCGATCGACAGCATGCCCGAGCCGCAATTGATCTGGACGCTGTAGGCCGGCATGTCGGCGCCAAGCCCGAGCCGGAGTGCGGCGACGCGGGCCGGGTTCATCTCGTCGGCGATGACGTTGACGCAGCCGAGGATCACCTGGTCGAAGCTGGACGCGGCAAACGGCTGACGCAGCAGCAGGGGCCGCCCTGCCTGCACCGCAAGGTCGACAGGCGTGAACGGCCCTGGCTTGCCCCTGGCCTTGAGGAACGGTGTGCGCGCGCCATCGACCAGATAGACCGGACGGGTCATTCCGCGGCTCCCTTCATCTTCTCGACGACCTTGCCATATCGGGCGTTGTCCGATTTGCGCCGTGGCGCCTCGGTCGCCCGCTTCTTCGTGTTGCGCCCCTTGTCGGGCTCGTGCGCATGCCCGGTGATTTCCTCGGGCGCGAAGTCGTCGACCTTGATGACCGCCGCGACCGCGTCATCGGCTGCGTCCAGCCGCTCCACCTCGTCGGCGCTCAGGACATTGGCCTTCTCTGCCTCCGCGTAGCTGTCGTGCCCCGCGTCCTTCATGCGCCGGCGCAGGCTCTCGGTTCCGGTCGCCCCGTCCCAGGCGGTCTCGAGCAGCGAAATCGCGTCGTTGCCGGTTCCGCAGAAGATATCGCCCACCAGCCGGTCGCGGGTTTCGGAGGGCGCGAAGACCGTCTCGGCGGCCCTGTCGATCAGCACGTCCGAAGGCCCCCGCCTGCGGGCACCGAGCGGCTGGACGACGAAGCGCGCGAGCGCCGCGACAAAACGGTTGGGCATGTTGTGGAGAACGCCCGAAAGCTGCCGGTCGATCAGTTCGAGACCCTGGGAAAGGCTCCAGTCCACCAGCGGCAGGTCGTCGTCGGGCCGTCCGTCGTCCTGCCAGCGTTTCAGGACCGCCGACTGCATGTAAAGTTCGCCGAGGATGTCGCCCATCCGGGCCGAGATCGACTCGCGCCGTTTCAGCGCGCCGCCCATGGTCAGGAAAAGCAGATCGGCGACCATGTTGAAGGCGGCGGCATAACGCGAAAGCGCGCGGTAGTGCCGCGCCGTCGGCCCGGCATCGCCCGGCGCGGGCGCGAACAGGCCGCCGGTCCAGCTTCGTCCCCAGGCGCGGCCGAGATTTCTGAAGGCATGGCCGACATGGGCCCAGAAGGCGCGGTCGAACGCTTTCAGTCCCTCTTCCTTGTCGGGGTTCTCCAGGGCCAGCATCTCGTCCAGAAGGTAGGGATGGCAGCGGATCGCACCTTGGCCGAAGACGATCATGTTGCGGGTCAGGATGTTGGCGCCCTCGACGGTGATGCCCACCGGCACGGCGCGATGCAGGTTGCCGAGATAGTTGCGCGGCCCGTCGATCACCGCCTTGCCGGCATGCACGTCCATCGCGTCGTCGACGGCGGTGCGCATCCGGTAGGTCGCGGTCGATTTCATGATCGCCGAGATCACGGCAAGGTGGCGCCCCTCGTCGAGACCCGCGCAGGTCAGCCGCCGCGCGGCATCGAGTTGATAGGCATAACCCGCGAGCCGGGCAAGCCGCACCCGCACGCCTTCGAACTTGCCGACCGGGATGCCGAACTGCTCGCGCACCCGCGAATAGGCGCCGGTGGTGCGCGCGGCGAAGGCGGCGGCGGCCGAGGCGAGCGACGGAAGCGAGATGCCGCGCCCCGCGGCCAGCGCGCTCATCAGCATCGGCCAGCCGCGGCCGATCCCGTCCCTGCCGCCGATGACGTGGTCGATGGGCAGGAAGACGTCATGGCCCTGGTTGGGGCCGTTCTGGAAGGACTGCATCGCCGGGATGTGCCGCCGCCCGATCTCGACCCCCGGCAGGTCGGTCGGGACGAGCGCCACGGTGATCCCGCGCTCGACCTCGCCGCCAAGAAGCCCGTCAGGGTCGCGGAGCTTGAAGGCGAGGCCAAGCACAGTCGCCACCGGGCCGAGCGTGATGTAGCGCTTCGACCAGTTGAGGCGCAGGCCCATAACCTCCTCGCCGTCCCACTCGCCCTTGCAGACGACCCCGGTATCGACCATCGCGGCGGCGTCCGATCCGGCCTCTTCGCTGGTCAGGCCGAAGGCCGGTATCTCGCTGCCGTCGGCAAGCCGGGGCAGCCAGTAATCCTTCTGCGCGTCTGTGCCGAACTGCATCAGAAGTTCGCCCGGGCCGAGCGAGTTGGGAACCATCACCGTCACCGCGGCGCTGACCGAACGGGTGGAGACGCGGCGCACGACTTCGGAATGGGCGAAGGCGGAAAAGCCAAGCCCCCCGTACTCCTTGGGGATGATCATGCCGAAAAACTGCTTTTCACGCAGGAAGCGCCACATCTCGGGCGGCAGGTCGCGCAGTTCCCAGTCGATCTGCCACTGGTCGATCATGCCGCAAAGCTCGGTGACGGGGCCGTCCATGAACGCCTGTTCCTCGGCGCTCAGCATCGGCTTGGCGACAGCATGGAGCTTGGCCCAGTCGGGATTGCCGGCGAAAAGATCGGCGTCCCACCAGACCTCACCCGCTTCCAGCGCGTCGCGCTCGGTCTCCGACAGGCGCGGCAGGACACCCCGGGCCCAGCGGAAGATGGGCCTCGTGATGCGGTTGCGTCTGAAATCGGCCATCGGCGCCCCCTTCTGCCGTTCCTCAAGGACAACGCGGCGGCCGGGGCGCGGGTTCCGTCCGGGGCTGTGCCTTCAGTCGGTATCTGGCTCCGCGAGGTCGAAGGTCATGTCGACCTTCAGCCCCTCGGGCCGGAAGTCGGGCCTTACCTTGCCGTGCAGGCTTTGCACGGTCGACAGGATGAGCCGGCTGCCGAACCCGGCCTTTTCGGGCGGCTTCATGGGCGGGCCGCCGGTTTCGGTCCAGGTCAGCCGGACGCGGCGCGGTCCGTCGCCGCTGACAAGCTCCCATGTCACGGCAATGAACCCTTCCTTGCGCGCCAGCGCCCCGTATTTCGCCGCGTTGGTCGCCAATTCGTGCAGGATCAGCCCCAGCGCGTGGGCCGTGCTGGCCTCCAGCCGCAGGTCGGGGCCGGACAAGCGCAGCTTGTCCTTGCTGGAGGCGGCATAGGGGGCAAGCTGGCTGCGGATCACCGTCGCGAAATCGGCCTGCACCCCGCCATCCCGGAAGATGCTGTCATGCGCTGCGGCCATCGCCCGGATGCGGCCGGAAAAGGCCTCGCGGAAGCCTTGCATGTCGGTGGATGAGCGCAGCGTGTGCGACGCCATCGCCTGCACCGTCGCGAGCAGGTTCTTCACCCGGTGGTTGAGTTCGCCGATCAAAAGCTCCTGCCGTTCCTCGGCGGCCATTTCGACCGAGATGTCCTCGATCACGCCGATGAAATATTGCAACGCGCCGGACTCGTCGCGGGCGCAACTTCCCGTCACCTGCACCCACACGTCGCTGCCATCCTTGCGCCGGTAGCGAGTCCTGACCTGCTGCTGGTCGAGCTCGCCGGCGAGAAACGCTTCCTTCAGCGCAAGATTCTTGCGCCGGTCGTCGGGATGGGTCAGGTCTTCAACCTTGCGGCCAATCAGCTCGTCCTGCGAATATCCCGTGATCTCGCACAGTTTCTGGTTCACCCGCAGCCAATGGCCATCCGGCGAGACATGCGCCACGCCAACCGCGGCATTCTCGAAAGTGGTACGAAACCTTGCCTCGCTGGCGCGCAGGGCCGCCTCATGTTCCTCGCGTTCCGAGAGGTCGTAGAAGTGGCACACCGCCCCAAAACGGCCATCCGGCAGAAGCACGCGGTCGATCTTCCAGTCGTAGGACTCGGTTTGGAAAGTGTCGTTGCGCTTCTCGATGGTCCGGGGCTCGTGGAAGGACTTGCCGGTTGCCAGCGTGTGCCGGAACCTCTCTATCGCCTCGGAGGCAAACGGCTCGGGCCAGAGAATCCGCAGGATTTCGGCGAAATCGCGCCCGATCAGGGGGCGCACCTGGCTGAAGACCTTCTGCGCGCCGGCACTGACCATTGCCAGCCGGAAATCGGAATCGACGACATAGACGCCGAACGGCGAATTGATCACCATTTCGGCAAAGGTATTGCGCGCCGCGCGGAGCAACCGTTCCTGGCGCTTGCGCTCGGTGATGTCGACGCCCGACGGGACAAGGAAATCGACGCGGCCGTCAGCGTCTCGGTGCGGGACAAGCTGAAAGTCGATGGTGATCAGCGCACCCTCGGCAACCCGCACCTCGCTGTCATACCGCACAGGGTCGCCGCCGGCCGCCTGTGCGACGGCGGCGCGCAGCCTGTCCTGCACGGCGGCGTCGAAATTCCACCAATAGCAGTCCCAGAAGTGCTTGCCGATGACATCGGACCGTTTCAGCCCCGCAGCCTGGAGCGCAGGGCTGTTCGCCTCGGTCAGGATGCCGTCCGGCGTCAGGATGCCAACAAAGGCGACGACGCTGTCGAGAACCTCACGCAGGATATCGGGGGAAGCCGACAGCGCACCGGGATCGCCGGCCAAACGCGTATCGTCGTTCATGGCGGTTCTCCGCGATCGACTGACCATTTGCGCAATGAACGCTAATGGTGAGCATCCGTCCTGTCCAGAGAAACGCAAGGCGCCCGTATCGGGCGGAAATCGCGCGGATGTGCGGGAACAGCAGAACTCGATCGCACGTTCTGAAGTCGTCAATCCATACGTAAAGGAGCAAACGATGCAAGACGCCGCAAAAGACCACAACCACGATTTCGTATCCTCGCGCGATGTGGACGGCACCGCCGTTTACAGCCTGAAGCACGAGCATGTCGGAACCATCGACCATCTGATGATCGACAAGGAAACCGGCAAGGTCGCCTATGCCATCATGGGTTTCGGCGGTTTCCTTGGCCTCGGCGAAGAGGAATACGCGATCCCGTGGGGGTCGCTGAACTATGACCGCAGCGCCGGCGGCTTCGTGACCGACATCACGCCCGACCAGCTCAAGGCGGCGCCGCCCCGGCCCGAAAACTGGTATCGCGACCGGACCTACCAGACGCGCCTCTATGACCACTACGGCGTGCCGTATTTCTGGCTCTGACCGGCTGCGGCCGGAACCCTCAAATCAAGGAAAAGGGGCCGCGAGTGTATCGCGGCCCCTGACATGTGCTGCTGTCAGTGCGGTCAGTTGCTTTGGCCACCGCTCGTGACAGTACCGTTCTGGTCGATGATGTTCTGCTCGAGCGCCTGCATGTATTCGCCTTCGTCGATCAAGTAGTCCTCGTTGGTGTCGATCCGGACGAAGTCGGCGACCATGATGTTCTTGTAGGCGGCCTCCATCTCCTTCATCGAAATCTGGCCATTGCCGTCCGCATCGACCGTGGCGAAATTCGAGCCACCCTGGGCCAACGCGGCGCCAGCGGGAGCGATAACAAGGGCGAGAGCGAGAATCTTGGTGTTCATTGTCTTTCCTTCCTACTGTTTCTCAAAGCGGACCGACACGTTGTGCCCGCCGCCATGTGACCCCAACGGCACCGCGCCGGAATGGTTCCCGATCTCTCAAAAGCGTGATAGTCCGTAGGTTGCGCGCTGTTTCTGATATCGAGAAATAGGGGCCGACTCGCGAAGAGGGCACTTCGCGCGGCATGCGGCGAGGGAAGCGGGATGGGGGCGCGTCGCGAAGTCGCGGGCTCAGTATTGCGCGTCCTGGGCGGTGTCGGTCACAGCCTCACCCGCGGACTCGATGTCGCGGCCGGCGCCCTCGATGGTTTCGCAGGCCGCAAGACCCATGAGGCCGATCAGCGACAGGACGATAAGTTGAATGCGGGACATGATCCCTCCAGAGTTGATGTGACGTTGAACATGAGGAACGCGCATGAGGCCGCACGGGTTCCCGCCCGCGCCCGCATCGGCATGCCAGCCGCCGCTACCGGCGGTGTTCGGGGTTCTCGAAATCGAACCGGCACCCGGCCTTCCAGGCATTGCGGTCATTGCCGTGGCCCGGATATCCGCCCCGATCCTTCAACATCCTGGCCAGGTGCATCAGGTTCCAGGTCATGATGGTGGTGTTCCTCTGGGTGAACTCGTTGTCGAAGCCCGCCCCGCTGCCATCATCCTGCTCATCGCCATAGGACGGTCCGGGACCGGCCTCGCCGATCCAGCCGCAATCGGCCTGCGGCGGGATCGTGTAGCCGACATGGCTGAGCGCGTAGAGGATCGTCATCGCCGAATGCTTGAGGCCGTCCTCGTTGCCGGTAATAACGGCGCCGGCGGTCTTTCCGTAGAAAATGGACTGTCCCTTGTCGTTCAGCTCGCCCGACATGCCGTAGAGCCGCTCGATCAGAACACGGCATACGCTGCTTTCCTCGCCAAGCCAGATCGGCGTTCCGATGACAAGGATGTTCGCCGCCAGAACCTTCTGCCAGATATCCGGCCAGTCGTCCCGGTCCCAGCCATGATCCGTCATGTCCGGATAGACTCCCGGCGGGATGGTGTGGTCAAGCATGTGCACGTGCTCCACCCCGATGCCGTTCTTGCCCATGATCTCGGCCGCGACATTGAGCAGAAGCTGGGTGTGGCTGTTGCCGGACTTCCTTTTCAGCGACGTGTTTATGAAAAGCGCCTTCAGGCCGCTGAAATCAATGTCGCTTTCGGCGCACAGCGCCTCTTGTCTGTCCGACAGCATGGAACCTCCGATAGCTGTTGCGCCTGATCCCCGACATGAAACCGCCGGAGGCCTGGGGGACACGCCTCCGGCGGGAAGGCGGCGCACCCACTCAAATGCATCGCCTAGGGCACACGGGCAGGGCCAAGGGAAGCGGAACGGGCCTGCCGCAGTGCCGGGTAAAACTCTCAGCCGGCCATTTGGTTCCGCGACCGGCGAAGAAAGCCGGCGCGGGCGCCGTCAGCGGCAGGGAGCCACGTATCTGCGGCCATAGGCATCGCGATAGTAGCAGTCGCCAGGCTTGTTGGCCTCGCCGATCAGCGCGCCGGCGGCAAGTCCGGCAGCACCGCCGAGAGCCGCGCCTTGCAGTTCATCACCGCCATCGGCGACAGCGGCACCGATCGCGGCGCCGGTGGCGGCGCCGGCGAAGGCCGTCTGCTGGGGCGTATCGCAAGCCGCAGTCGCGGCCACGAGCGGCAGGACAAGCAGGATACTACGCATGGGTCGGTCTCCTCTCTTTGGTTCGTTCGACAACGTTGCAGCGGCCGATAGGTTCCCTTTCCCGATTCCGATCGGCGGGATCGACCGGGGAAGAATCCTGGGAACCCGCCGCGCCGATCCGCGTTGAGTGGATAAGCGCGAACGAGGCGCTTGCCGAAAGACACATAGGAGTTTGAACCAATGAAAAAGCTTTTGCTTTCAACGGCTTTCCTTGCCGTGACCGGTGCGGCCGGCTACGCTCAGGATGCGACTGCAACCTTCCGCGCCGAAGCCGATCCGATGGAGATACATGCCTCCGACTTCATCGGAAAGAACGTCTATACCTCGGAAGCCAACATCGAAGGTGACGCGTTCAACGGCGTTCAGGACGACTGGGAGGACATCGGCGAGATCAACGATGTCATCCTCTCGCGCGACGGCCAGGTCGCCGCGGTCCTGATCGACGTCGGCGGCTTCCTCGGCATGGGTGAACGGCAGATTGCCGTCGACATGAGTTCGGTCCGCTTCGTTGCGGACGACGCGACGCCTGAAGATCTGTCTGACTACTTCCTCGTCGTGAATGCACCGCGCGCAACGCTTGAAGAGGCGCCGGAATACACTTGGGAGCGCGATGCCGAAATGACGGCCAACAAGGCAGATGACGCGACGGCCGATACCGCTGCGACCGACACCGCTGCGGCAGACGCTGGCGCATCTGACGCCACGGCCGATACCGCTGCGACCGACACCGCTGCGGCAGACCCGACGGCCACCCCCATCGCCCGCGACGGCTACGTCGCTGCCGAACAGACCGATCTGACCGCCGAAATGCTGACCGGAGCGCCGGCCTATGACGCCAATGACGAATGGATCGGCGAGGTTTCCGAGCTCGTTCTCGCTGACGATGGCTCGGTCTCCGAGGCGGTAGTCGATGTCGGCGGATGGCTCGGGATCGGCGAGAAGCCAGTCGCGCTGAAGCTTGACGACGTCGAAATCCTGCGTACTGCCGACGGCGGCGACCTGAGGGTCTACCTGTCGCAGACCAAGGAAGAACTCGAGGCGATGCCGACCTACGAAAACTGACGCGCTTCGCTTGTAACGAGTATCGGGCCCGCCACTGAGCGGGCCCTTTTTTCCTTCGCCCGACGACGGCGCGGACAGGTTCAGAGGATCGGGCGCCGTTGCGGCCGTTCAAGGTCGATCATCGCGAGATCGGCAAGCGGCCCGAGCTTGGAAATGGTCAAACGCCCCTTGCGCCAGTCGACCAGGCCCCTGGCGCGCAGCGATTGGAGCGTCTTGTTGGTGTGGACCAGCGACAGGCCAAGCGCATCGGCGACGTCTTGCTGACGGAACGGCAGCGGAACGGTCCCTGCCCTTTCAAGACCGACGGCACGCAGGCGCTGGAAGATGCGCACCAGCGCCCAGGCAAGCCGCTGGGTCGCGTCACGCTGCGCCAGCGTTGCGATGGTCTCGCCAAGGAAATGCTCCTCGACCGCAGCGATCCAGGTCAGATCGTAGGCACGTTCGGGATGCGACCTGAAGAGGTCCCAGAGCCCCTCGCGTTTGAAAACACAGAGTTTCATGCGTGTGGCGGCGTCGACCGAATGCTGCATTTCGCCCATCACACCGGCCTGGAGCCCGGCGAAGTCGCCGGGAAAGACGAAGTTTATGACCGGGCGGCGACCGTTCTCAAGCGTCTTGTAGCGTGTGCCCATGCCTTCGAGAACGGTATAGACCTGCGGGCTGCTGGAGCCTTCCATCAGGATCGTCGTGCCCGGTTCGACCGTCAGTTCGCCGGATTTGAAACCGACCATGAAGTCAAGCTCTTCAGCCGTGAACGGCGTGAAGAGATCGCGCTTTCGCAACGGGCAGGCGCCGCAGCCGGTCGTCGTCATTCTCGGTTTTCCCCACAGGATATGTCGCAGTTAAATGCGCGGCGTCCGCTTCGGCCCCATAGTCCCCTTTTAGCGGGGTTTCGCCATGTGTCCTAAAGATTCTGAGCCACCGTCGAGCGCGCACTACCTTGTGGTCGTCCACGACGGCGTGGTCCTGAGCGACCTTGCCCAGACGATTGCCGAGTTCGACCCGGCGGCGCCGGTGATTGCCGTCACATCGCCCAGCGAGGCGCTGCGCAAGATTGACTCGGCCGCAAGGCTGGCTGTAGCGTTCATCGAAATGTCGCCGAGCCGTTTTGCGGGATCGGCGCTTGCCGCCGCCATCGCGGCCCGCCGGGGGCGCGTGATCTACCTCGGAGACGCCGCCGAGGACGAGGCTGACACCGTCGGCGCCCACCTCGTCCTGCAGCGGCCGTTCACGCCCGACATCGTCTTTCGGTATCTTGCCCTGCTGACATAGGAACAGGCCACGCGGGCGGGCCATCAAAGGCAGCCTACTTGTCAAGAAGGTCAGCCTCCCCCTCTTCAACCCGGGAGGCGGACTGGCGTTTCAGAAGGTCGCTGTCGGGCTTGAGGTCCCTGTCGCTGGCCGCCACTTCGGGTTCTGTCCCTTCCAGCGGCCATCGCGCCTCGATACCGGTCGAACCCGGCTTCGGTCGGTCGTCTTCGGACCGGACGATCGGAACGCCCTGCGGAAAGATCACCTCGCGCGCGGAGTCCGGCATCGTGACGCCCGCCTCGGTCAGGGCGCGCTTGACCTGCCGCAACAGGGCCGACTTGAGCTTGAGCCAGGAAACCTGTGACGCGTCGAACCAGTAATAGGCCCTGAGATCGACGGTCGAGGCACCAAGCTGGTCGATCAGGGCCATCGGCGGCGGATCGGCCACGACGCAGTCATGCGCTTCGAGAACCTTGAGGATGAGGTCCTGCGCATCGGCGACGGTGTCGTCATAGCCGATGCCGACCACGAAGTCGTCGCGCCGGTGGGCGGCGGCGGTTTCATTCTCGATCGTGCTCTTGAAGATTGACGCGTTGGGAATCTGGATGTGGTTCCCCTCGGGCGTAATCAGAACCGTGCTGCGGGTATTCATGCTCTGCACGACGCCGGTTTCGCCCGCAACGGTGATGCGGTCGCCACTCTGGAAGGGTCTGCGGATGCTGAGCAGCAGGCTCGCCAGAAAGTTCTCGGCGATGTCGCGGAAGGCGAAGCCGATGACGATGCCGAGGACCCCTGCGCCGCCGAGTATCGACAGGGCAAGCTGCGTCAGGCCCGCGACCTGAAGCACGATGTAAAGGCCGATGAGAAAGACCGGGAAGGCTGCCGCCCGCGCAATGACGTCGCGCAGAAACGGCGTGCGGACCCGCGATTGCAGAAGCCAGCGCACGAGGCGGGCGACAAGTCCGGCAGTGATCCACGCGGCCGGCAGGATCAGAAGCGCGAGGATGATCAGCGGCCCCGCCGTTATCGCCCCCTCGGCGAGTCTGCGCAGTTCATTCAGCGCGGGTTCGATGCTCCAGTTGACGACTTTTTCCACGTCGATCCGGTTCACAACCGCCACGACGCCGTCGGTCCTGTTGGCAAGGCGCTGCGCCCAGTCGCTGTTGTCGGCCGCTCCGGTCGTGCCGGTCAGGAACACCACGCCGTCCTCGACCCGGACGCCCAGCCTGCTGAACCAGTCGGTCGCCTGAAGGATGTCGGTCAACCTCGCGGCGATTTCCTCGTCGGCGACATCCGGCCTGATCTCCACCCGCTCCTCCGTGGTGGAGACGGTGCCTTCGGAGGGGCTTTCCTGCGCTACCGCGACCGGCGGGATCGTGAGGACGGCAAGCAGGGCCGCAAGCGCCCAAGCGCGCCAGCAGCCCGTGCGGCCGATCCGTCTTTCTCGCTCAGGACGGGGCATCGGCCATCCTCCCCCGGCCTGCAGTCTTGCCATCTGCGTGCTTGGCGCCCTTCGGGGCGAGCACCGTGTTCATCTCGGCCCCAAGAAGAATGACGTAAGCTGAAAGCCACATCCACATCAGGAGCGAGACGACGCCCCCCAGCGTTCCGAAGGTTTCATTGTAGTTGGCGAAGTTCTGGACGTAGAGCGAGAAGATCCAGGAACCGACGATCCACAGCACCGCGGAAATCACCGCGCCCGGCGTGAACCACTGAACGCGCGGGTTCTGGTGACGGACCGAATAGCGGTAGAGGATCCCGAGCGCGAGCGCCGTCAACGCGCCAAGCACCGGCCAGCGCAGAAGCGCGACGATCCCCGCCGCAGTGCCGTCGAGCGCCAGGGCCGAGAGAACGACCGGCACGCCGATGGTCGACAGCACGCCCAGAAGAACGACCGTCATGAAGACCAGCGTCATCGCCAATGTCAGCGCCAGACTGGCGATGAAGCCCCGGTCGTCGGTTTCGTCATAGGCGACATGAACGCCCTGAATGAGGCTTGCGACCGCCTTGGACGAAGAATAGAGCGCCAGCGCGAGACCGACGAGCGCGGTAAGGCCCAACCCGCCGTTGCGCGATCCGGCCACGGCCGTCGCCTGATCGAAGATGATCTCGGCGGCCGCCGGCGGCAGGACACGTGAAACGCTCTGGAAGCTGTCGACAAGATCCTGCGGCTCGGTCAGGAGCCCGCCAAGCGACAGCATCACGGCGATGCCGGGGAACAGAGACAGAAGCCCGTAAAAGGCGATACCGGCAGAAATTAGGCCGATCCTGTCCGACCCAAGCTCGGCCCAGAGGTCCTTGCCGGTTTCCAGTATGTGCTCTGTCTTCTTCAAACTCCGACTCTCCCTCCCCCGGAGGCATTCGGATCACGGCCGCCGAAGCGAGCTTGACGACCGTTATCTGAGCCGCTGCACGACGCTGTCGGCAAAGGCCGTGATCATCGCGTCATAGTATTCCTTGCTGTCGGTCGTTATCGCGGCGAGGTCCGTGTCGGGCAGAAAGAACGGACCGGCCTGTTCGAACCCGACCGTCAGGTCATAGGTGTCGAACTTGGTGTTGTCGGTGTCGCTGGTGACGTTCACCCGTCCCTTCAGCTTCGATTCCGCGGTGCCCATCGCCGACTGGAAACTGCTGGCAAGCTCCACCGTATCGATATCGACCGAAATCTTGACGCCGTCATCGGCGGTCATGCCGACAAGGCGCGCGACGATGGCGTTTTCCAGATCGTCGGAAATCGCGGTCCAGTGCGCCGCGGCCGGGGCGTTCTGCAGGGCTTCGATATCCGCCTCGACCTCGACCTCCTTCACCAGGGTCTGGGACGCGGCGGGAAAGGCCGCGGCGAGGATCGCGGCGGTCAGCGCCGACATTGCGACTTTGCGAAACATGGTTCTGCTCCACTCCGTTTCTGCGCGACGGCGCAATCGCCGCCGCCTGCGTCCTCAACGCGTCAGCAAGGCAATGGTTCCCCAAAGGAAAAAGCCCCGGGCCTATCGGGTCCGGGGCAGTTTCACGATCAGGCAAGGGGGGAGGGAACCCGCCCGATCATGCCGCGAGTGTTTCGGTCGACGCGAAGAACATCGCCTGGCTGACGGCCGAGCGGACCTGATCCTCGCTGAAGGGCTTGGTGATCATGAAGGCCGGCTCGGGTTTTGAACCGGTCAGAAGGCGCTCGGGGAAGGCGGTGATGAAGATCACCGGCAGATCCTCGAACTGGGCAAGGATGTCGTTCACCGCGTCGATGCCCGACGATCGGTCGGCAAGCTGGATATCGGCGAGGATAAGGTCGGGGCGATCCTTCCCGGCAAGCGCCACCGCGTCCTTGTGGGTGCGGGCGATCCCCGTGATCTTGTGGCCGATCTCCTCGACGATCGCGGCGATGTCCATGGCGATGATCGCCTCGTCCTCGATGATCATCACCTTGCCGGCGACCGCCGCTTCCATCTCGCGACGGGCGATGTCGATGAACTCCGCGGCCTCGTCGGCGTCGACATCCATGATCGCGCCGATATCTTCCGCGTTGAACCCCTCGATCGCGTGCAGCAAGAGAGCCTCGCGCGAATTCGGCGTCAGGCCCGCCATGTGGTCCTGCGCGCGCGCGGAAAGGCGGGTATCCGCCTCGCCCACCGGCCCGCCGGCGCTGGACCAGACCAGGTGGAAGGCGCGGAACAGCGCGACCTTGACGTCGGCGCCGCTGCCCATCCCGCTGCTGTCCTCCAGAATCGCTTCAAGCGTGGCGGTCGCGTAGCGGTCGCCGGTTTCCTGGCTTCCGGTCAGGGCGCGCGCGTACCTGCGCAGAAAGGGCACGTTCGCGGCGATCGACGATGCAAGTCCCGGCGCGGTGTTCTTTTCCATCAAATATCCCCCATGTCGTATTTTCGTGGAACCGAACGCGCTGGGCATGCGTTTGGTTCCATGCAAGATTGGGTAGCGGACAAAATATATGTGGCAGGAGATGGCGAGGGAAGCGAACGAACGTGACGCGGCCGGGATCCGGGCGCGGATCGATGAGAACCTGAAGCGCGTCTATCAGGAGGCGCTTGAGGAAGAAGTGCCCGACCGGTTCAAGCTTCTGCTCGAGGAGCTTCGCAAGAAGGAACCGCCGAAATGACAGGGCCGTCCGCCGATCCGCGCGACGAACTGCCCGAGCATCTGCCGGCACTCCGGGCCTTCGCGATCAGCCTCACGCGGGAAACCTCGTCCGCCGACGATCTGGTGCAGGACACCATCGTCAAGGCATGGACCAACATGGACAAGTTCGAGACCGGCACCAACCTGCGCGCCTGGCTTTTCACGATCCTTCGCAACACGTTCTATTCGATCCGCCGCAAGCGCAAGCGCGAGGTGCCCGATCCCGACGGCATCCATGCCGGACGGCTCAGCGAAAAGCCCGCGCATGACGGCAGGCTGGCCATGACCGATTTCCGCAAGGCCTTCGACCAACTGTCGCCCGAACACCGCGAGGTGCTGATCCTGGTGGGGGCGTCGGGCTTTTCCTACGAAGAGGCGGCGGGAATGATGGGCGTCAGGGTGGGCACGGTCAAGAGCCGGGCCAACAGGGCCCGGGCGCGGCTGTGCGACATGCTCGGCCTTGAGGAAGGCGAGGACCCGGTCGCGGATCCAGATGGAGCGATGCTCGCGGTTCTTGGACGTTCGGGGGTGAACGCGGCATGACGGATGACCCGGCGCAGCGTCGCCGGACACGCGACAAGCTCGGGTTTCAGCTGGCATTCATCCTGGCGGCGGTGCTTCTGCCGCTCACTTTCATCTCGGTCGCGAAGTCCGTCGCCGTGACGAGAGAGGCCGCGGCACGGTCCGAAGCGGCGCTGGTCGGCGAAACGATGCGCAATGTCGCCGCCCAGCTGCGGCTCATTCAGGAGGCGCGGGCGACGGCCGCGACGCTGGCCGACAGGGTCGTCCCGCTTCTGGACGACCCCGCCGCATGCTCGGCGGCCCTTGCCGGACTCATCAGGAGACAGCCGCAGTATTCGCTGATCGCCTATGTCCGCCGCGACGGCCTGATGCAATGTTCGACCTACGGTCAGGAGATGGACTTTTCCCAATCTCCGATCTTCATCAGGGTGATGGATGAGGCAGCCCCGGCGATCTTCCTCAATCCCGCCGGCCTTAGCGTGAACACCCCCATCCTCGGCTTTTCGCATCCTGTCTATGACGGCGCCGAAAGGCTGGTCGGGCTGGTGTCGTTGTCCCTGCCGCTCAGCGAATTTTCGGCAGCCGATACCGGCGACGATGCGGAGATGCCCGCGGACATGGTCTATTTCGACGGCACGGGTGCGGTTCTGGGCGACCCTGACGCCCCCGACCGGCAGTCGGTCCTGCCGGGGGATCGGGCATTATCGGCATTGACAAGCCCGGTGCCCATGTCCTTCAGCGCGGTAGCGAAAGACGGGCGGGCGCGGGTCTATTCCGTCGTGCCGCTGGTGGTGGACCAATTGTATGCGTTGGGCGCGCGCCCCGCGGCGCCCGGAACGATCCTCGCTGGTCCGTTTTCAGCGCCGTTCCTGTTGCCCGCGCTGATGTGGCTCGCCAGCCTCACAGTCGCCTGGCTGGCGGTGGAACGCCTGGTCACGCGCCATGTCCGCAAACTCAGCGCGTCGATCACCTCCTTCGCCGGAGGCAACCGGGTGGTGGGCGACATCGCGGTCGAAAACGCGCCGCTGGAAATCCGCGAGATGGCGGCGGCCTATGAGGCGATGACCGAAAACATCCTGCGCGAGGAAGCGCGGCTGGAGTATTTCGCCCATCAGAAGGCGGTGCTGCTGAGCGAGCTGCACCACCGGGTCAAGAACAACCTTCAGCTCATCGCCTCGATCATGAACATGCAGACGCGGCGGGTGCAATCGGCGGAATCGAAACAGATGCTGATCGAGCTGCGCAACCGCGTCATGAGCCTCGCCACGATCCACCGCGAGCTTTTCGAGACGGCCGGGCGGGCCGACATCCATGCCGACGAAATGCTGGCCAGCATCGTGCGCCAGATCACCGGCGCCGCGATGAAGCCCGGCCACACCTTCGACGTCACAACCGGCTTCGACGATATCCGAATGATCCCCGATCAGGCGGTGCCCCTGGGGCTTTTCGTGGCCGAGGCGCTGACCAACGCCATCAAGCATGGCGGCGGCGAAAACCTGCGCATCGACGTGAGCCTGCGGCGCAAGGGCGACAGCGGGGCGGAACTGCGGGTGGTCAACTCCACCGCCCCGGACAAGTCCGGCGCCTTGCGCACCGGCCTTGGCACGCAACTCATCACCGCCTTCGCCGCGCAGCTTGGCGGCCAGGTGGAGCGTGCGCCGGGCAATGGCGAATACCGGCTTGCCATCACGTTCGACATCAAGCCGCTCAGCGCGGCCGAACTGCGCGAGGATGGACAGGACGCGGCCGACGGCCCCTGAGCCGGCGCGCCTCGGCCGGCCGATGATCCTCGGGAATGGAACCCCGGGGCGCTCGGGCACGTTGCCCCTCCGAGGACGGGCGAAAAAGCAATGTCACGAGAGGTTCCGCAACCACCGCGTCCGCCGGTCCGGGTTCTCCTGACCGCGGCCGAGGCATATCCCGCCTTAGAACGCGCCTTCCTTGGCGCCAAAAGGGAAATCTGGGCAAGTTTTCGCATCTTCGACCCGACGACCGCCCTGCGCTCCGCCGAAGGCAGGACGATCGGCGGGACCTGGTTCGAGCTTATCGCCGACACGCTGAAGCGCGGTGTCAGCATCCGCCTTGTCATTTCCGATTTCGACCCGGTGGCCTGGTGCGAAGGACACAGCGGCACCTGGCGCAGCGTGAGGATACTCATCGCCGCCGCCGAAATCGCCGGACCGGCGGCAAGGCTGAAGGTGATCCCGGCCATGCACCCCGCGCGTTCGGGAATTCTGCCGAGGCTCGTCTTCTGGCCGCTCATCGTGCAAAAGCTGAGGGCGACCGCACGGCGGCTGAACGACATGCCGGACAGCAAGCGGACCGCCGCCCTGCGCGAGATGCCGGGGGTATGGAACTGGATCCGGCGGGCGCGCAACGGTCGGCTTCGCCCCCGCTACCTGTCGCTGCCGCCGCTTTGCCCGGCCACGCACCACCAGAAGCTTGCCGTGATCGACCGGCGGACCGCCTATATCGGCGGGCTGGACCTCAAGGACCGCTTCTTCGACAGCCCGCGCCATGACCGGCGAAGCGACCAGACCTGGCATGACGTGCAGCTTCTGATCGAGGGGCCATTCGCGGCCGAAGCGCAGGCACATCTCGAAACCTTCCTCGACGTGACCTCCGGCAAGGTCGAGCCGATCGCGCAGCGGCGGCTCTTGCGCACGCTGTCGCGCCCCCGGCGGCGCTGGCTCACGGGCATCGGGCCAGAGACCGTCGCGCAGGAAGTGTTCGCCGCGCATCAGATGCTGACGCGGCGCGCGAAGCGGCTGATCTACGTCGAAACCCAGTATTTCCGCGACCGCAAGCTGGCCCGGTTCCTCGCCGACACGGCCCGGCAGAACCCGAGGCTCGAGATGATCCTGATCCTGCCCGGCGCGCCGGACGATGTCGCCTTTGACGGCAACGAAAGCCTCGATGCCCGGTTCGGCGAGTTCCTGCAGGCGCAGGCGCTGCGGATACTGCGCGACGGTTTCGGGCCGCGGCTTTTCACCGGCGGCGCGGCGCAGGCGCGGCCGGCGGGGTCAGGGAAAGGCAATGGCCGCGACCGGCTCAACGGCGCACCGATCATCTACACCCACGCGAAGGTGTCGATCTTCGACCAGAGCGCCGCAATCGTCTCTTCCGCCAATCTCAACGGACGAAGCCTGCGTTGGGACACCGAAGCCGGCGTCTGGCTGAGTTCGCCCGAAGACGTCCGGACACTTCGGCAGCGGGTGATGGCGCATTGGCTGCCGCGAGGCGCCGGGGCGGAATATTTCGACGGCGAAACCGCGCGCGCGGCATGGGAAGCGCTGGCGAACGTCAATGCCAGGCGGATCCCGGAAAAGCGCCAGGGCTTCCTCCTGCCCTACGATCTCGGCGCCGCCGAACGTTTCGGATCGGCGGTTCCGATGCTGCCCGACGAGGTGGTCTAGGCCCCTGCGCGTTTCAGGACTGGCCGGCCGCCTCCTCGGAAAGCGGCGTGGCCGCGGGAGCGACAGCGTCGTTGAGCACCAGTATCCAGAGCAGAAGCGGTATCGCGACAATGCCGCCGATAGGCCCCCAGAGCCAGATGCCGAACACGAGCGCCAGAAAGACCAGCAGCGGGTTGACCCTCAGGTGCCGACCGACCAGCGCCGGCGTGACGAACTGACCCTCGATCGCGTTGAGCGCCACGAAGGACAGCGCGGGCCCGACCGCGAGCCAGCCGTCGAAAACCGCGACCCCGGCGAAGAGGAGGGTCACGACGAAGATCGCAGGCCCGAGATAGACGATGAAGTTCAGCAGGAAGCCGACCACGCCCCAAAGCATCGCCCCCGGCATCCCGAGCATCTGCAGCGCCACCGCCGTCGCGGCGCCGAGGCCCGCGTTGATCATCGTGATGGTGAGGAAATAGCGCGAGACCTGGCGTTCCGCCCGGCGCAGCTTGAGCGCGGTCTGCGCGCGTTCGCCGCGCTCCGAAAGCCTGAGCGCCGCCCAGTCGTAGATTTCGGTCCGGGTCAGCACGAAGAAGAAAAGCGTGCCGGCGAAGATCAGCAGCTGCGACAGAACGGCGGGGGCGACCATGACGGCATCGGCAACCGTCGGCATCGCCATCCCTTCGGCGGCGGGCTTTGCGTCGTTCGTCGCGGCGCCGGCTTCCGGCGAGACGGCCTTGCCGATGTCGTCGGTGACGTCGGCGAGACCGCGCAGCAGCGATCGGATCGTCCTGATCGTCTCCTGCATGTCGGACCAGACCTTCGGCGCCTGGTCGACAAGCTGGGCGATGACCGGCTGAAAGACGAGAGTCAGGCCGGCAATCACCGCCAGCGTGGCAATCAGCCCCAGCAGCGCGCCGATCACGGTCGGATACCCCCTGCTTTCCCAGAAGTCGGAAAGCGGCGACAGGACGACACCGGTCACAAGCGCGAGTGCGAGAGGCGCGAAAATGCCCTCCAGCGCGTCGAGTGCGGCGAAAAGCGCGATCGCGCCGACAACGATGATCGAGATCTTTGAAAGCCGGTCCAGCTGGCCCATGTTCCCCCCTACCCCACCATTGCCAACGACAAGATGTGCCACCCGGTTCCCTTGGCCGCACCTGCGCCGGCGGGATGGCGCCGACACCGGAGAAACCATGGGGTTTGAGCGCAAGGGCAAGGAACCGTCCGCCCGCCGGGGCGTTTCCTTTCCATCAGCAACCGCTGAATCAATCAAAGGAGAAAGAAATGAACTGGGATGAAGTCAAAGGCAACTGGAAGCAGCTCAAGGGCAAGGCGCAGGCCAAGTGGGGCGACATCACCGACGACGAATGGCACAAGGCCGAGGGCCGCCGCGAGGAGCTTGTCGGGATCGTCCAGGAAAAGTACGGCAAGACCAAGGAAGCAGCCGAGCGCGAGGTCGATGAGTGGCGGCGCAGCGTCTGAGTGATGTCGGTGCGTGATTCAATGCAGAAAGATCCGCGCGCGGCCGTGTTCGACGCCTTGTCGAACACGGCCGCGGGCATGCTCGGGGTGGACGATTCCGGCCAGCACATGCAGCCGATGACCCACTTTGCCGACGCGGAGGCCGCGACTGTCTGCTTCATCACCTCGGCAGAGACCGATCTGGCCAGGGCGGTGGGGCAAGGCGCGCGGGCCCATTACTGTGTCGCAGCGCCGGATGACGGCGTCTACGCCTGCCTGCGCGGGACACTGGTCCAGAGCCAGGACAGCGGAAAACTGGATGAGCTTTGGTCGCCCGCCGCAGCCGCGTGGTTCAAGGAGGGTCGCGACGATCCGAACGTCATGCTCTTGCAGCTCAACCTGCAGGACGCGGCACTTTGGGCCGCCTCCACAAGCGCGATCGCCACGGGCATCGAAATCGCCCGTGCGAACCTGTCGACCGGGCATCAGCCGGACCTCGGCGAACATGTGGCGGTCCGCTTCGACACATAGCCCATAGCCCCGATGACCTGACCACAAGAAAACGGCCGGCGCCATTCGCGCCGGCCGTTCGCATCTGTCCTGTCGGGTCCGGTCATCCGTTGCGGGAGGAACCGGCCTTGGCCGTTGCATTGGCCGCTTTCCCGGGCGATTTCCGGGCTTCGTCCTCGGCGCGTTCCTTCACGGCCTTGGCGGTCTTGGCGACCTGGTCCGTGACCGTGTCGAGCGCGGACCTTGAACCCTCTTTCAGTTCGTCCGCCACGCCCGATGCGACGCGCGCGACGCGCTCGCGCTCCCGATGCAGGAGGCGGTTGGCCTCCTCCATCAACCGGTCGCTCTGATCGCCAAAGACCTGATCCTCCTTGCGGGTGCGCGGCAGCGCCGCCGCCAGGGCCGCTCCGAGGGCAAGCGCGACGGCGCCGGCCACAAGCGGATGATCCTCGATCAGCCGTCCGGCTTCCTGGGTTCCGCCCCGCACCATGCGTCCGGCGCGGATCTTCGCGGCATAGGCGCGCTCCCGCGCCGCGACGACCGTCTGGCGCGCCGTGTCCGACAGATCGTCAAGCCCGTGCAGGAAGCCGCGCTTCATGTCTTCGGCGAACTCGGCAAGGGCCGCCGACCGTTCGGCCGCGAAATCGCGCGCCTCGGCCAGACCGTCAGAGATCCCGGCGCGGAGCCGCGCCGTGTAGCTGCGCGCCTCATTCTCGATCGCTTGCACCCTGGCGGACGCCTGATCGCGGAGCGCGTCGATGTTGCGGCTCCACTCATCGTCAACCGACGCGCGCGACCGTGCGCCGTCGCCGTCGGGGAAGCGCCGCGGCGTCGGATCATCGTAGTCCCAGCGCGGCGCGGCGCGGGCGGCCTCCTGCTCGTCGGATTTCTTGCTGCCGAAGATCAGCCACGCAATGCCGATCCCGGTCAGCGCGAGCGCCAGCGGATTCGAACGGACCGCGTTGTCGATCGACCGGGTATATTCGGCGGCGTTGGTGCGCACGTAGCCGAGCGCTTCATGCGCCATCTGCTCGACGGACATGCGATCCTGCAATGTTCCGAGCGTGGAGGCGAGCGACGCGCGGTCGCGCTCGATCCCGGCTTCGATGGTGTCGGTGTCAGACGGATGTGCCATTTGTAACGATCTCCTTGATGGTTTCAGCATCGCGCCGGACGTTCCGCACGGTGCGGCGCGGCGCGAGATTCGACGGTTTGAGGGCATTCGCGCCCCTCCAGGCGAACAGCAGCGCGACAAGGGCGAATGCCCCGCCGACCGCAAGCGCTGCCCAGCCGGGCGACATGTTGAGTTCGACCAGCGCCGCGACAAGCGCCGCCGACAGAACGTTGAGCGCGGTCAGCGCAAGCACGACGGCCGCTACCAGAAGGCCAATCCCGAGCCAGGCGGCGCGGAAGCTGGCCTCCACCTCGGCCTTGGCCAGCGCGACCTCACCGCGCAGCAGGCTCGACAGGCGATGCAGGATGTCGGTGATCAGCGTGCCCGTCGGCCTGGCATTCGGATCGTCGGTCACGAGGGGAACTCCGGTCGGGTCACGCGGGCGGCCTCGCTGCTGGCGTCGGAATGATCGCCCGACGCACGGGCGAAGCGCGCAAGCGCGAAGCCGGCAACCGCAGCACCCGCGACGAAAGCGCCGGGATGCCGCCGCGCCAGACCCTCGGCCTCTTCGACAAGAGACGAGAGGCTTCTGCCACGAATGTCCTCTGAGAATCCCGAAACGCCGTTCGCGATGGTGTCGAGAAGGCGGCTCTGGAAGCTGTCCTTGTCTTTCGCCTCGGCGGATTCGCGAATCTTCCGGGCAACCCGCTGGCCCTGATCGGCCACCGTGTCCTTGCCTGCCTCGGCCCGCGCGCGGGCCTCATCGCGCAGCGCGTCCTTCGCGTCGGAAGCCGCCTCGCGCGCCACCGACTTGGCGCTGTCGACCGCCTCGCGCCCGGCTTCCTTCGCAGCCGAGGCCGCCTTGCTTGCGGTTTCTTTCAGATCGTTGCTGTTCATTTCGGTTTCCTTCACGCAATGACGTTGACGTTGAAGATGGCGGACCCCTCCATGGGCGCGCCGGTTCAGATATCCCGCGTCTCGGATCGTGGTCCGGCGATGAGCCATATGATGAAGCCGACAAGCGGCAGCAGGATCACCAGAAGCGACCACAAGACCTTGCGGCCGGTATCCGAGGCGGAACCGAAGATCGAGATCAGCGCCCAGAGGTCGAGGGCGAGAAGGACTAGGCCACCGAGGCCTGAAAGTTCAAACATGAGAGCCTCCTAAATCGTCTCAAGCGCGAACCCGCGCTGGTTGCAGGGGGGAAACGTCCGGCGCCCGTGCCGGGTTCCGCCTCGCGGCACCTAAATTCCACAGGAACCAAAGCCGGCACCACGCGTTCTCATTGTGCAAGCGACCTCCGTGTCGACAACAATCAAGGAGCAGTTCAGATGCTTGGATGGGCCATTACATTCCTCATCATCGCCCTCATAGCCGCCGCACTCGGTTTCGGCGGCATCGCCGGCGCTTCGGCCGGGATCGCGCAGATCCTGTTCGTGGTGTTCCTGGTGCTCTTCATCGTCGCGATGATTGCCCGCGCCGTCCGGGGAAAACCCCCTGTGTGAACGGCATATGTGAGATCGGCGCGGGGCCGTGACGCATGTCGCGGCCCCGCCGTCATGCATTTGCCGGAAAGCGCCCGAAGCCCCGCGCAATCGACGCGACCCGAACCTTTCCGCCGAAATCACCCCTTGCCCAATCGAAACCTTCCACGCATAACAAGCCCCACCATTCGGACAGCCCCGCGCCGCGCGTTTTTGTTTGCGTTCCGGCAGGGTCACGCTAGCAATGGTCAAAAGGCATAAGCCGCAAGGCGGCATTCGAGGGGGGGAGACGTGGAGTATTTCGTTCAGCAATTGATCAATGGGCTGACGCTGGGGTCGATCTACGGCCTGATCGCGATCGGCTATACGATGGTCTATGGCATCATCGGCATGATCAACTTCGCCCACGGCGACATCTTCATGATCGGCGCGTTCATCGCTCTGGCGACGTTCCTCGTGCTGACCACGATGCTTGGCGTGACCTTCCTGCCATTGGTGCTCCTGCTCGTTCTGGTCGTCGCGATGCTCTTCACGTCCGCCTGGGGCTGGACCGTCGAGAGGCTGGCATACCGGCCCTTGCGCGGATCGTTCCGGCTTGCGCCGCTCATCACCGCGATCGGGATGTCGATCGTGCTGCAGAACTTCGTGCAGGTAACGCAGGGCGCGCGGGTCAAGCCGCTGCCGCCGCAGATCAACGGCGGCATCACCCTGATGACCGGGTCGAACGAAAGCGGCACGATCAGCGCGCAGTTCTCCTACATGCAGATGATCATTATCGCCACGACCTTCGTGTTGATGGTGGCCTTTTCGCTGCTGATCTCGAAAACGCCGCTTGGCCGGGCGCAGCGCGCGTGCGAACAGGACCGCAAGATGGCGGCTCTTCTGGGCGTGAACGTCGACCGCACCATTTCCCTGACCTTCGTCATGGGCGCAGCTCTGGCCGCCGTGGCCGGCCTGATGTTCATGCTGCTTTACGGCGTCATCGATTTCTACATCGGCTTTCTCGCCGGCGTTAAGGCCTTCACCGCGGCGGTTCTCGGCGGCATCGGCTCGCTTCCCGGCGCGATGCTGGGCGGCCTCCTGATCGGCCTGATCGAAGTGTTCTGGTCTGCCTATTTCACCGTCGAGTACAAGGACGTGGCGGCCTTTTCGATCCTTGCGATCGTCCTGATCTTCATGCCCTCCGGACTGCTGGGCAAGCCTGAAATCGAGAAAGTCTGATGGCGGCGGGGCAAGTGTCGGCCGGAGCGGCACCGGGCGCGCCGGCGGAAAGCCACCTCGGCACGTCGCTGCGTGAGGCGCTGATCGCGGCGGGGCTGGCCGGCGTTCTCGGCTTCTTCTTCCTCGGGCTCCGGACCGATATCGTGTCGGGCGGTCTTGCGGTCACCACGCGCTGGGGGCTGTGGCTGACGGCGATCGGAATCGTGTTCGTCGCGCGGCTCGTGCTCAACCTCTTCGTCTTCGGCAGAAGCTGGGGCCGCCCGCGGACGACCGCACTGTCCCAGGCGGCCCCGCGGTTTCCGATCGGCTGGATCCTGTCGCGCGCCCTTCTCGCCTTCGCGCTGGTCCTGCCCTTCTTCTTCACGTGGTTCTTTCCGCAAAGGGACCGCCAGTACATCGACCTTGCCATCCTGATCATGACCTACATCATGCTTGGCTGGGGGTTGAACATCGTGGTCGGCCTCGCCGGTCTTCTCGACCTTGGCTACGTCGCCTTCTACGCGGTCGGCGCCTATTCCTTCGGGCTCTCCGCCCAGTATTTCGGCTTCGGTTTCTGGATGGCGCTGCCGATGGCGGGCCTCCTGGCGGCGACCTGGGGCCTGATCCTCGGCTTTCCGGTCCTGCGGCTGCGAGGCGACTATCTTGCAATCGTCACCCTCGCCTTCGGCGAGATGATCCGCATCGTCCTGATCAACTGGCAGGATTTCACCAACGGGCCGAATGGCATATCGGGGATTCCGAAGCCCACGTTCTTCGGTCTGGAGATCGGCCGGGGCGAAGGCAGTTTCGGCGAGGTCTTCGGCATCCCCTACGATCCGATCCAGCGGTTCATCTTCCTTTACTACATCATCCTCGGGCTGGCGCTTCTGACCAACTTCGTGACCATGCGGCTGCGCAGGCTGCCGATCGGCCGCGCATGGGAGGCGCTGCGCGAGGACGAGATCGCTTGCCGGTCCCTCGGCATCAACACCCGCAACACCAAGCTCAGCGCGTTTTCCATCGGCGCGATGTTCGCAGGCTTCGCAGGGTCGTTCTTCGCGACCCGGCAGGGCTTCATCTCTCCGGAAAGCTTCACTTTCCTTGAATCGGCGATCATCCTCGCCATCGTGGTGCTTGGCGGCCTCGGTTCGCAGATGGGCATCGTCATCGCCTCGATCGCGATGATCGGCGGCATCGAGGTGCTCAGGAACCTTCAGTTCCTCAAGGGGATATTCGGACCCGAGTTCGAGCCGACGGAATACCGGATGCTGATCTTCGGGCTGGCGATGGTGGTGATCATGGTCTGGAAACCGCGCGGACTGGTCTCCACCAGGGAACCCTCGGCGACGCTCAAGGAGAAGAAGCTGATCGGCGCCGACAACATCTCTCAGGGGGAGGAGCACTGAGCATGAGCGCGCAACCCTCTTCCTCCGCCGTGCAGCACCGCTGGAAAGACGACCCGATCCTGACGGTCGAGCATCTGACGATGCGGTTTGGCGGTCTGGTGGCGATCAACGACCTGTCCTTCGACGTGGGGCGCGGCGACATCACCGCCCTGATCGGCCCGAACGGCGCGGGCAAGACGACGGTCTTCAACTGCGTGACGGGCTTTTACAAGCCGACCGAGGGGCGGATCGTCATACGCCACGGCTCCGGTGCGCAGCAAGAGGCGGTCAACGCGGCCACCGTGGCAGGCCAGCGCTGGCACAAATCCGACGCCGGCACCGTGTTCCTTCTTGAACGCATGCCGGACCACGAGATCTCGCAAAAGGCGAAAGTCGCGCGGACGTTCCAGAACATCCGGCTGTTCAGCGGGATGACAGTTCTGGAAAACCTGCTGGTCGCGCAGCACAATCCCCTGATGGTCGCGTCGGGCTATTCGGTCGCCGGCATCTTCGGATTGCCGCGCTACAAGAACGCTGAAAAGGCGGCGATGGACAAGTCGGTCTACTGGCTTGAGCAGGTCGGCCTTGTCGAGCGCGCCGATGATGCGGCGGGCGACCTGCCCTATGGCGATCAGCGCCGGCTGGAGATTGCCCGCGCCATGTGCCTCGGGCCGAAGATCCTGTGCCTCGACGAACCGGCGGCGGGTCTCAACCCGCGCGAGTCGGCCGATCTGAACCAGCTTCTGAAATACATCCGCGACAGCCACGACACGTCGATCCTGCTGATCGAGCATGACATGGGTGTCGTGATGGAAATCTCGGACCATGTCGTCGTGCTGGACTACGGCGTCAAGATCGCCGACGGAGACACCGCCTCGGTCAAGGCCGATCCCAAGGTCATCGCCGCCTATCTCGGCGTCGATGACGAGGCTGAGGTGGACATACCGGAAGTGCGGCAGGACATAGCCGCCACCACCGCCGCGAACAAGGAGGCCGGCGATGAGTGACGTGATGCTGTCGGCCCGCGACATCCACACCTACTACGGCAAGATCGTCGCGCTCCGCGGCGTCGACATCGACGTGCACAAGGGCGAGATCGTGACGATGATCGGCGCCAATGGCGCGGGCAAGTCGACGCTGATGATGACGATCTGCGGCGACCCGCACCCGCGCCAGGGCCAGATCATCTTTGACGGCCACGACATCACCGCGATGCCGACCCATCAGATCATGCGCATGGGCATCGCCCAGTCGCCGGAAGGACGGCGCATCTTCCGGGCGATGACGGTCCTCGAAAACCTGAAGATGGGCGCCTCGCTGGTCGACCCCGAGCATTTCGACGACGATCTGCGCAAGGTGTTCGACCTGTTCCCCCGCCTCAAGGAACGCCTTTCGCAGCGCGGCGGCACCCTTTCGGGCGGCGAACAGCAGATGCTGGCGATCGCCCGTGCCCTGATGAGCCGGCCGAGGCTGCTGCTGTTGGATGAGCCGTCGCTGGGTCTGGCCCCGTTGATCGTCCGGCAGATCTTCGACGCCATCCGCGAGTTGAACCGCAACGAGGGGCTGACCGTGTTCCTTGTCGAGCAGAACGCCTTTCATGCACTCAAGCTGGCGCATCGCGGCTATGTGATGGTGAACGGCAGGGTTACGATGAGCGGCACCGGCGCCGAGCTTCTGGGGCGCGAGGATGTTCGCGCCGCCTATCTCGAAGGCGGGGTGCATTGATGACGGGAGACGCGGCATGGGCAATCTGATCTGGGAAGAGTCGCTTGGCGCCTTTCTTCTCGTGACCGTCGCGCTTGCCGGGGGCAGCGCCTACATGACGGGGCGCGCCGTGGCGCTTGGCTGGGACGCCTTGTGGAAGCTGGTGGCCTATCTTCTGCTGCTGGCCTGCGCCGCGCGCTTCATCCATTTCGCGCTGTTCGGCGGAACGCTTCTGACGCTGCATTACTTTGTCGTCGATCTGGTCGTCCTGCTGGGCATCGGCTATCTGGCCTATCTTGCCACCCGGGCGGGGCAAATGGCCTCGCAATACAGTTTCGGCTTTGAACGCGCCGGCCCGCTCGGTTGGAGGTCGAAACGTTAGAAATAGTGCAAACGCGCGCCGCTAAAGGCTTTCTTTCGCGAAGAACTTGCGCTTTGATGCGACAATCGTTTGGGGCTTGGCCCCGCAAAATCGGCACGGTCGCGTTGGACACCTCGTTCCCGTGCTTGCCAATGGAATGGTGTTGCCAAGGGGAGTTAGAATGAAAAAGACACTTATGACGAGTGCCGCGCTGGGGCTTCTGTTCAGCGGTCAGGCCTGGGCCGAAATCACCATCGCCGTCGCCGGTCCTATGACCGGCCAGTATGCATCCTTCGGTGAGCAGATGAAGGCGGGCGCCGAACAGGCGGTTGCCGACATCAATGCCGCCGGCGGGGTCAACGGCGAGCAACTCGCGCTCGTCGTCGGCGACGATGCCTGCGACCCCAAGCAGGCCGTGGCCGTGGCCAACCAGTTCGCCGGACAGGGCGTCGTGTTCGTCGCCGGGCACTTCTGCTCGGGATCGTCGATCCCGGCCTCGGCGGTCTATGCCGACGAGAACATCGTTCAGATCTCGCCCGCCTCGACGAACCCGAAGTTCACTGACGAACGTCCGAGCGACGGCATCTTCCGGGTCTGCGGCCGTGACGACCAGCAGGGCGAAGTCGCCGGCAAGTATCTGATGGACAATTTCGCCGACAAGAAGATCGCCTTCATCAACGACAAGACCGCCTATGGCCAGGGACTGGCCGACGCGACGCAGGCCAACTACGAAGCCTTGGGCGGCACGCCGGCGCTGGTCGAATCCTATACCGCCGGTGAAAAGGACTACTCGGCGCTGGTTTCCAAGCTCAAGCAGAACGGCATCGAAGTGCTGTATGTCGGCGGCTACCACACCGAGGCCGGCCTGATGAAGCGCCAGATGCAGGAGCAGGGCATGGATACGATCCTGATGTCCGGCGATGCGCTTGTGACGGACGAATACTGGGCGATCACCGGCGATGCGGGCAACGGCACGCTGATGACCTTCTCGCCCGACCCGCGCCGCAACCCCGAGGCGGCGCCCGTCGTCGCCGAACTGGAAGCCGCCGGCAAGACCGCCGAGGGCTACGCGCTCTACACCTATGGCGCGATCCAGATCTGGGCCGACGCGGTGACGACGGCCGGCGGAACCGACTACGAGGGCGTGGTCAGCGCCCTGAACGCCGGCGATTTCAAGACCGTGCTGGGCGAGTTGACGTTCGATGACAAGGGCGACGTCACGCTGCCCGGCTATGTCATGTATGAATGGAAAGACGGCAAGTACGACTACCTGACGAACTAGATCCGGTCGCCGTGCGACCTGATTGCTGACGGTCCGGCCCGGTATCCTTGAGGATGCCGGGCCATTTTTTGGCAGGCCGGCATGACCGGCAGAGATTCATGCCAGAACGGTCCGAAGGAGTCCCGCAGCCGGAATCCGGCCGACCGGCGTTTCGACGGGATGCGGATTGTGATTGAACCAGAACCGCTCCAGGCCGGTGTCCCGAACGCGGATCCCGCGCGGCAGCGCCAGGGTGGCGACCCTGACCCTTTGGCAGATGTCGGCGACCAGGCGGTCAAGCAGGACATCGTCGCCCCAGCCCCCGACATAAGCGATCTGACCCTGCCGGACCGCGACCGGCGCGCCGCTTTCGTCGGTGAACAGGGGTTCGGACGCGCCCTCAAGCTCCTCCCGATAGCCGGTCACGGCGCCGCCGCCCCGGACCGGGACCGGCATGTCGGGACGCAGGCTTTCAGCCCGCGCGACCGTGGTGTCGAGACCGGGAAAGGCCGGCGGCAAGGGAAGCGGAATCGAGAAATGCGCGTCGCGCGCGCCGCCGCGCGGGCCGATCACGACCTCGGCCCCGCAACCTGCCAGCGCCGATTTCAGATCGTCGGGCATATGCATGAGACCGGGCGCAAATACGGCGCGGTAGCCGGAGAAGTCGCGTGTATCCGGCGGGACGATGTCGATCGAAAGACCAGCGCGGCGCAGCGCGCGGTAGTGGTCGAAGACGAGCGAGAAGTAACTGAGGCCGCGCCCATGCGGCTGGACCTTCCAGGCCCAGTCGGCGGCATAGTCGAAGATCAATGCAACGGGTGCCTGCACCGCCGTCACATCGGGCGCTTCGACCAGTTCGCGAGCGACCTGAGCTGCCTCGGCGAGACCTGGCGCATCGACGCTATCGGGCCGCAACAGGCCCGCATGCATCTGTTCCTGCGCAAAGGGCGCCTGGCGCCAGCGGAAATAGCATACGGCCTCGGCCCCGTGCGCGAAGGCTTCCCAGCTCCAGAGCCGCACCATTCCGGGCAGCGGCGCGGGGTTGTAGGGTGCCCAGTTCACCGGGCCGGGTTGCTGTTCCATGACCCACCAGCGGCCGCGCCCCACCGCACGGTAGAGATCGTGATGGAAGGCCTGAAAGTCGGGATCGCCCTGGCGCGCGAAGTGACGCTGATCCTCGGCGCTTGCGCCGGCGCGGTCTGCAAGGAAGCCCAGAGGATAGCTGTCCCACGCGGCAATATCGAGGTCGGCGCCAACGGCGAAATGGTCGAACTCCGTCACCCGGCCCATGTAGTTGTGCGCGATGGGCGCGTCGGAATGGGCGCGGATGATCTCCACCTGGGCGCGGTTGAAACGCACGACCTGGGCAGAGCTGAAGCGAAGGAACGCGAGGGAGTGGGCCGGGTTGGGTTCTGTCACGGTGAGATTGGGCAGGTCGATGTCGTCGAAATCGCCATAGTCCATCGACCAGAAGACATTGCCCCATGCACGGTTGAGCTCCGCAATGTCTCCGCCATTGCCGTTCGCCGCCGGGAAGGCCGCGCGCAGCCATTCGCGAAAAGCGCGGGCGGCTGACCCGGAATAGGAGATCGCCGTGTCGTGGCAGCCATATTCGTTGTCCGTCTGCCAGGCGGCGACATGCGGGTTCTGGCCGTAGCGGCGGGCAAGCTCGGTGACGATGCGGCGGCATTCGTCCAGAAAACCCTCGTGGCTGAAGCAGTAATGCCGGCGCGAGCCGAACTTGCGTGGCTGGCCCTGTGCATCGACGGCCAGCATGTCGGGATGACGGTCCAGAACCCACCGCGGCGGCGTGGCGGTCGGCGTGCCCAGCACCACCTTGAGGCCCGCCGCGCCCAGGATACTGATCGCGCGGTCGAGCCAGCCCCAGTCGAAACGGCCCGGCTCAGGCTCGATGCGGGACCAGGCGAATTCCCCGATGCGGACCCAGGTCAGCCCGGCCTCGGCCATGCGGCGCGCGTCGTCGGGCCACTGCGCCTCCGGCCAGTGTTCGGGATAGTAGCAGACCCCCAGCGTGCGGCGCAGGGCAGTCACAGCAGCACCGCCGGGTCGGCCATGCCAGCGACGGCGATGCGGGCGGCATAGGTCTTGCCTGCGGCGTCACCCCGGACGCCGACCGCAGCGGTCGTGATGTAGAGCGTTCGCAGATCGCCGCCGCCGAAGGCCGGACACGAGGTCTGCGGCGTCGGCACGGCGATGGTCTCCAGAAGCTTGCCGTCCGGCGCATAGCGCGCGACGCGGGACGCCCCCCACTGCGCGTTCCACAGGCACCCCTCGCTGTCGATGACCGAACCATCGACGCCAAGCCGATCGCTATGGCCGAGATCAAGGAACACCCCCGCCGCGCCCTTTGGCCAGCCGTCAGCCGCCGCTAGCGGCTGGCGCATGATCTTGCCGATCCTCGTGTCGGCATAGTAGGCGGCGCTGCGATCCGGGGCGAAACAGATCGAATTGCTGATCGAAACGTCCCTGACCAGCTTTCGGACCTCACTGCGGAAGAAACGGTAGATCGCCCCTGCCCCCGGTTCGGCACTCCGGCCCATCGTGCCGATCCAGAAGCCGCCCCAAGGGTCGGCGCGACCGTCATTCGACCGGGTGACGGGGTTGTCGGCTTCAAGCGCCGCGACAAGACTGCGCTCACCCGACGGGATGTCGAACCTGTAAAGGCCGGTCTCGCTGGCGACAAGAAGCGTGTCCCGGTCGATCCGTCCTGCGGCGGAGACGTGTTCGGCGAACTGCCAGCGGCGCTCACCGCCCGCGCCCTTCGCATGAAGCCGTTTGCCGAGAATGTCGAACCAGAACAACTCCGCCCGTTCAGGGTGCCAGAGTGGCCCCTCGCCAAGCGCACACGGTGTGTCCGAGAAGATGTCGGCGGTCACTTCGAAAAGACCTCATCATAGGCCGCAACGATGGCGCGCGCGCGCTCGGCGACGTCACCTGCACCCGCGCCCGGCTTGTAGATCGCCGTGCCAAGGCCAAAGCCGGTCACGCCCGCCTTGTGCCATGCGGCGAAATCCCCGGGTCCGACCCCGCCGACCGCATAGGTGCGCGCGTCCTCCGGCAGCACCGCCTTGATAGCGGTCAGGCCCGCCGGTCCAAGCTGGCCGGCGGGGAATATCTTGATCCCGTCCGCGCCGGCACGAAGCGCCGCGAAGCACTCGGTGGGAGTGAACACGCCGGGATAGCAGAGCATGCCCGCCGCCTTGGCGGCGCGGATGACCTCGGGGTTGAAATCCGGCGACACGACCATCTGCGCCCCGATCGAGGCAAGCCTTGCCACATCGGCGACCGAAAGGACCGTCCCCGCCCCGACGATGGCCGCATCCCCGGCACGCGCGCGCATTCGGGCGATGCTGTCGAAAGGCTCCGGCGAATTCAGCGGCACCTCGATCCGGGTGATCCCGGCGTCGATCAGGGCCGTCGAGATCCGGTCGGCCTCATCCGGGCGGATGCCGCGCAGTATCGCGATGATTTCGCGGCTCATAGGGCGTGTTCCCTCAACTGGGCGTAGGCGGCGCGCAGGCCGTCCAGCGTCATTTCTTCGGCGTCGAACTTCCGCGGAGCCACCCCCTGCGCCGCCAGCGCCCCTTCATAGGCCGAGGCGATCCCGCCTTCCCCCACGATCACGATATCGCGGCCAAGCCAGTAGGGTCGCGCCGCGGCAAGCTCCGCCCCGATGAGAAGTCCAGAGAGGCGTGATCGCGCGATGACCGGATCGGGGCCGCGAAGAAGCGCCTCCGCCCTGAGCGAGAAGAGGTCACCGGCAAGCGCCTCGGGGCGCGAGATGGCACGCTCCACGGCTTCGGAAAAGCTGGCCGGATCCATCCCCGATCCCGCAACGCTGTGGCGCAGGACCGACTGCCCGGAGAGAAACGCGAACAGCTCCCCCGTCATGAAGGTGCGGAAGCTCACCACCTCGCCCGCGCTGACATGCGCCCACTTGCAATGGGTGCCGGGCAGGCAGATGACGCCGTCGAAGTCGGGTTCCGTCGCGAGGAACCCGGCGATCTGGGTTTCCTCTCCCCGCATCACATCGGGCGGAGAGTTCTGGCTCAGGCCCGGGAGGATGTGGACGACGAGGCTTTCGCAACCGGTCGGGACCAGCGTCGCCTTCCGAATGCCCGGCGGTGGGCAGGGGACGGCGGAATACCGGGCCTCGGCCCAGCCCTGCCGCGACCCGGCCATGCCGCAGCAGATGACCGAGAGATGGCCCTCGGTCGGAAGATCGTCTTTCAACAGATCGAGCAGCACCGGCTCGAATCCTTCGGGCGCAAGCCTGCCCATGCCCTGATCGCTGTCGATGCGGCCAAGGACCGCGCCCGACCGGCGCATCCGCCAAACGCGCAGGTGCGATGTCCCCCAGTCCACCGCGATCCAGTCGGGATTGGCGGCGCGCTCGTTCATCCCGTCACCACCACGCCGCCGTCGATGACGAGGGCCTGACCGGTCATCATCTTCGACACATCGGAGGCCAGGAACAGCACGCCGCCCACGATATCCTCGGGGGACAGCGTATCCTTGAGGCACTGCCGTTCGAGATGGGCCGCCAGCCCCTCGGGCGTCACCCAAAGATCCTTCTGCTTCTGCGTCAGAACCCATCCGGGGGCAAGCGCGTTCACGCGGATCCGGTCGGGGCCGAATTCGCGGGCCAACGCGCGCGTCATCCCGTTGATGCCGGAATTCGCGGTCACGTAAGCCGGGTAGCCCGCATTCCCCATCATGTAGCTGATCGACGAGAAGTTGATGATCGACCCGCCGCCTGCCGCCTGCATCCCCGGAATCACCGCCTGTGCGGCAAAGAAATAGGCCCCGAGGTTGATCGCCATCGACCAGTCCCAGAAGTGCTCATCCGTTTCCAGGGTCTTGTGGCGCTTGTCGTTGGCGGCATTGTTCACCAGCACTTTGACCGGCCCGTGTGCCGACGCGGCCCGATCCGCGGCGGATTTCAGCGCGGCGGTGTCGGTGATGTCGCAAGGAATGAACATCGGGCGATTGCCGGTAGCCTTCTCCATTTCGTCACAGAACGCGGTCGAGTCCGATCGCTGCACGAAGGCCACCTTCGCGCCCTGCCGCAGGAACCCCTCGGTCAGGCTCGCCCCGATGCCGGAGCCGCCGCCGGTGATGAGGACCGAAACGCCCTTAAGGTCGTGGAACGTGGCTGGCGATTGCATCAATGGCTCTCCCGCGTGACGGGCCGCGTGTCCTTGCCGACGAGGAAGTCGAGATCGGCCCCCCGGTCGGCCTGAAGGACATGATCGACATAGAGTTTCGCGTAGCCACGCTCATAATGCGGTGGTTCTGGCCTCCATGCGTCCCGGCGGCGGTCGATCTCGGCCTGATCGACCAGAAGCTCGAGCATGCCTTCGGACGCGCTGACGCGGATGCGGTCGCCGGTCTTGACGAGCGCCAGCACGCCGCCCGCCTGCGCCTCGGGGCTGACATGCAGGATCACCGTGCCGAAGGCGGTTCCCGACATGCGCGCATCCGACACGCGGATCATGTCGCGCACGCCCTGTTGCACCAGCTTCTTCGGGATCGGCATGTTGCCGACTTCGGGCATGCCGGGATAGCCCTTCGGCCCGCAGCCTTTCAGCACGAGGATCGTATCGGGCGTCACCGGCAGATCCTCGCGGTCGATGTTGGCCTTCATGTCCTCGATGTTCTCGAACACGTAAGCCTCGCCCTGATGCTCCAGAAGCCGGTCGGTCGCGGCCGAGGGCTTCACGATCGCGCCTTGCGGGGCGAGGTTGCCGCGCAGGACGCGCAGCCCCGCGGCGGGCTTCAGCGGCTCGGCAAAGGACCGGATGACATCGCGGTTGAAGCATTCGGCGCCATCGGCATAGTCCGAAATGTCCTTGCCGAGAACGGTGACCGATTTGCGCAACTTGCCCGCGTCCCGAAGTTCCTTCAGCACAACGGGCATTCCGCCGGCGTAGCAGAAATCCTCCATCAGATACTTGCCCGACGGCATGCAGTTCACGAGAAGCGGGATCTCGCTGCCGATCTCGAAATCCTTGAGGCCGAGATCCACGCCGACACGCCCGGCGAGTGCGAGCAGGTGGACAACGGCGTTGGTCGAACCTCCGACCGCGGCATTGGCGAGGATCGCGTTTTCAAAGGCCCCCTTGGTGAGAATGTCCGAAGGCTTGAGGTCTTCCTCGACCATCTCCACGATCCGCTTGCCGGTCAGATGCGCCAGCGCCATGCGGCGGGCATCGACGGCGGGAAGCGCCGCATTCGTCGGCAGGCTAAGGCCCATCGCCTCGACGAGGCTCGCCATGGTCGAGGCGGTGCCCATCGTCATGCAGACGCCCTTCGACCGGCTCATGCCGGACTCTGCCGCCATGAAATCCTTCAGCGTCATCTCGCCCGCGCGCACCGCTTCGGAGAACTTCCAGACATCGGTGCCCGAGCCGATGTCCTTTCCCCGCCACTTGCCGTTGAGCATCGGGCCGGAGGAGACGACGATCGACGGCAGATCGACCGAGGCCGCGCCCATGAGCTGACCCGGCGTGGTCTTGTCGCAGCCGCCCAACAGGACCACGCCGTCCATCCCATAGGCGCGGATCGATTCCTCGACATCCATCGCCAGAAGGTTGCGGAACAGCATCGCCGTCGGCTTCATCTGCGTTTCGCCCAAGGACATCACCGGGAATTCGACCGGAAAGCCGCCCGCCTCCCAGACGCCGCGCTTTACGCCTTCGGCCAGTTCGCGCAGGCCAGAATTGCAGGGGGTCAGTTCCGACCAGGTGTTGCAGATGCCGATGACGGGGCGGCCGTCGAACAGGTGGTCGGGGAAACCCTGGTTCTTCATCCAGGAGCGGTGGATGAAACCATCCTTGTCGTGCTTTCCATACCAGGCCCGGTTCCGGCGTTCCTTCGTCATAGGCGTTGTCCTTCGATGACCCACATTCGGTCGGGAAAACTCCACGGCAGGGTCAGGCCGTGATTCATCAGATATTGCCCGCTGAGTTCAACCGGCCCCGACTTCAGGATCTGGTCGCCGCGCGAAAGGCCCGGCGCGTCGGCGCGGTTGAGAAGTTCGATCCGGTAGCGCGCACCGGGCAAGAGCCGCGTCAGTTGCAGCGGGCGCGGCGCAATCTGGTCTGATGCCGCGGCCCTGCCCGCGAAGACCACGAAACGCTCCCCCGTCTCGGAAAGCTGCTGTTCGGCGATCACGGCCGGGTCGGCGCTGTCGAGCCGCAGGATGTCGGCGCGGCTCATCCAGTCGCGGTTTTGCTTCCACCAACCGGTCACGCCGGCAAGAACCCGAGCTTCCTCATCGGTCAGTTCGCGTGGGTCCATCTCGAATCCCATGTGACGCTGCGCAGCGACCCAGGCGCGGAAGCGGATGTCGAACACCCGGCCCGAGGTATGACATTCGCGCGGGCCGACATGGCTGCCGGTGACGACGAGCGGCAGGAAGATCGCCGCGTTGTGCTGGATCTTCAGCCGTTCGAGCGCGTCATTGCTGTCCGAAAGCCAGACCCGGTGGGTGCGCTTCAGGATGCCGAAGTCGATCCTGCCGCCGCCCGAGGCGCAGCTTTCGATCTCGACACGGGGGAAAGCCTCGCGAAGCCGGTCGAGCAGTGCGTAGGTTCCGCGCGTCTGCGCCGCATCGGGCATCGGCAGCACACGGTTGTGGTCCCATTTGATATAGTCGATCGGGTGCGCCGTCAGGATCGCGCCGATCCGCTGGAACAGGAAATCGCGCACCTCGGGCAGCGCCATGTTCAGGACCATCTGCTGCCGGCCAGGGATCTGATCGGCAGCGCCGAACACCCAGCCAGGGTGTCTGCGGCAGGTGTCGCTGTCGAGATTGATCATCTCCGGTTCGAACCAGATGCCGAAGGTCATGCCCAGCCCGTGGACATGGTCGATCAGCGGGCCGAGACCCTCGGGATATTTCCGCGCATCCACGATCCAGTCGCCAAGCGATGTGGTGTCGTCGTCCCGCCTGCCGAACCAGCCGTCGTCAAGGACGAAGCGTTCCGCGCCAAGCGCCGCTGCGCGGTTCGCGATTTCTTTCAGTTCCGGCAGATTGTGGTGGAAGTAAATCGCCTCCCAGCAATTGTAGTGAACCGGGCGCGGGCGACGCGGATCGGGGAACCGAACCACTTGATCGCGCAGGTGCCGCTGAAAGGCGACGGCGCATCCGTTGATCCCACCGTCCGAAAAGACGGCATGGAGTGTCGCGGATTCGAAACGGGTCTGCGGTTCGATCTCAAGCTGCGCGGCATGGCCGAACTGGATCTGGCGACGCCCATCGGCAAGCTCTTCGGCGACCATGCGGTGCCCGCCCGACCAGCCGTAGTGAAAGCCGAAGGCGTGACCCTGCGTATTCGTCGCGCCCCTGCAAGGAACGATCAGGCCGGGGAAATGTTCGTGCCCGGTCCTGCCCGTCCGGCTTTCGCGGCACCTCATTCCGGGCGACCATGCGGTCGCGTTCATCTGAAACTCGCCGCACCACCGGCCGGCGAAATCCAGCATCTCATCCGAAAGCTGCGGGCCCGGAAAGACAGGAGCCGCAAGCCAGTGAAGATGAACGGGTGCGCCGCTTTCGATGGCCGACCGGGCCTCGATCAGATGGGTCTTGCCGTTGATCGAGAATACCGCGCGATATGTCAGCGCGTGACTGTCGTCGCGATAGACAAGCTCAAGCTTGCTCTCGTGTTCCATCGCCTCGACGAAACGGAACGTCGGCAACAGGGGCGCGCCGGTCTCGTCGCTCAGGATCAGGCCGGGCTGGCCCGGAAAGCTGCGTGTCGCTTCCGGGCAGATCGACAGCTCCGGATTGCGGTCGAGCATGCCGCCCGTCACGTCGAGCGCGTTGGCCAAGGCCAGTGTCGCGAGGTCTTCGTCGTCCGGCAATCGCGACCCCCAATAGACCACTTCGGGCAGGCGCTTGCCCTCGGTGGCGAGCACCAGGCTTTGCCGGCTGTCCTGAAGAGACCAGGTTCGGATCACTTCACCGCTCCGAGCGTCAGGCCGGCGATGAAATGCCGCTGCATCAGGAAGAACATCAGCACCGGTGGCAGGGCTGCGAGGATCGACCCCGCGCTGACGAGATGCCACTGCGCGATCCACTGGCCGTTCAGCGACGAAAGCCCCGCGGTGATCGGCTGCGACTCGGGCGAGTTCGACAGCACCGTCGCCCAGAAGAAGTCGTTCCAGATGAAGGTGAAGATCAGCACGCTGAGCGCCGCGATGGCGGGGCGCATCAGGGGCAGGACGACGTGCCAGAAGATCTGGATCTCGCTCACCCCCTCGACACGCGCCGCTTCGATCAGTTCGAAAGGCAGGGCCTTGATGAAGTTCCGCATGAAGAGCGTGCAGAACCCGGTTTGGAACGCGATGTGAAAGAGCGCGAGCCCATACCAGGTGTTGTACATCCCAAGGCTGAGTGTCAGGTCGCGCACCGGCACCATGAGGATCTGAAACGGCACGAAGTTGCCGGCGACGAACATGAAGAAGACCAGGAGGTTCGACTTGAACTTGTAGATGGCGAGCGCAAAGCCGGTCATGCACGAAAGGGCCACCGCCCCGATCACGGTCGGAACCGTCACCTTGAACGAGTTCAGCATGTAGGACGCCATCGGCGAGTTTGCGAAAACCTCGCGGTAGTTCGAGAAGGCGACGGAGGATGGAAGTCCGAAATAGTTGCCCTGCGCGAGGTCGGATGCTGGCCGAATGGATGTCACGGCCACACCGAGAAGCGGCAGGAGCCACAACAGCAACGCGACGGGCACCGCGGCCTTGTAGAGCCATTGCGAGGTGGGCGCGGCCTGTTCGATCGGTCTGGGAAACATCCTACCGCTCCGTCTCGTCGCGCCACATCTTCCAGATGAAGCCGGAAATGAAGATCATCATGATCGCGAAAAGAACGACCGCGATCGCCGCCCCGTAGCCCATCCTGTAGCCGTATTCCGACAGCGCCTGTTCATACATGTAGAAGGACAGGACGCGGCTGGAGCCGTAGGGCCCGCCGTCAGTCATCACCGACACGAGGTCGAAGGACCGGAGCGCGCCGATCACGGTGACGACCACCGCGATGAACGTCGCCGGGCGAAGCTGCGGCAGGACGACGTGCCAGAGCATCTTCCAGCCCTTTGCGCCGTCAAGCCGCGCGGCCTCGATCTGGTCGGGCGAGACGTTGTTGAGCCCGGTGAGATAGAGGATCATCACATAGGCGATCTGTGGCCAGAGGCCCGCCGCGATGATGCCATATGTGACATAGCGGTCGTCGGCGAGGATCGCCACGCCCGAGCCGGTCAGGACGTCGATCAGCTTGTAGAGCAGGCCGAAATCGGGGGCGTAGAACCATGAAAAGATCAGGCCGACCACGACCTGGGAGATCACGAAGGGAAAGAAGAACATCGACTTGTAAAGCCGCATGCCGCGGATCGACTGGTTGAGGAAGATCGCGATCATGAGGCCGGCCGGCACCGACAGCATGTAGAGCACGAGCCAGATGACGTTGTTCTTGAGCGAGGTGTAGAAGGCGTCATCGTCCATCAGTTCGACGTAGTTCTCGGTTCCGATCCACGTCTTTTCGCCCAGGCCGTCCCAGTCGTAAAAGCTGATCCACATGCTCTGGAAGATCGGGATGACTACATAGACCGCGAACATCATGAGGCCGGGCGCGAGGAACAGCCATGGGGCGAGGCGTCGCTGGTTCGCCCTCCATGCGGAGACAGGCATTTCACTCCTCCCTGGAACGTGTGGACGAAGAAGGGCGCCCCGCGACGGGGCGCCCGAAGGGTCGTTCGCGATCAGTAGGCGCGCGCGCGCGCCTTCTCGAGCCGATCAAGGATCTTGTCGAGGTTCTCGGGCTTGACCATGAACTCCTGGAAGCCTTCCATGCCCGCCTTGGCCATCTCGGCCGGGGCGTCACGGTCGAAGAACTGCGCGATGCCGCCATCGGCGGTCGACAGCATTTCAAAGCCGGCCTTGAGGAACGGGTCGTCGCCGACGGTCGCATCCTTGTTGATCGGCAGTTGACCCATCGCCTCGTTGATCTTTGTCTGCGCCTCGGCGGTGGCGAGATAGGCGAGGAACGTCTTTGCATCCTCGACGTTCTTCGCGCCGGCCGGGATATGGACCGTATCCGTTGGCGCCTCTTCCGCTCGGGCGATGCCCGCGGTGATTTCAGGGAAGCGCATGAAGCCGAGGTTTTCGTCCGTCATCCCGCCTTCCTTGAAGACGGCGACGGCGAAGTTGCCCATGACATAGTTTGCCGCCTTGCCCTGCACGAGAAGCGCTGCGGCGTCCTGCCAGTCGAGGGCGGCGTGGTTCTTGGTGATATAGGGCTGGACCTTCGCCCACTCCGCGAAGGTGGCCCTGACCCGGTCGTCAGTCCACGCCACCTTCCCGGCGGTCAGGTCCATGTGGAACTCGTAACCGTTGGTGCGCAGGTCGAGATAGTCGAAGATGCCCGCCCCCGGCCACAGCGCCTTCGTGCCGGTGGTCACGCAGTCAATGCCCGCAGCCGCGAACTTTTCGCAGTTGGAGATGAACTGATCCCAGCTGATGCCTTCGGGGCCCGGAACGTCGACGCCAGCCGACGCATAGGCATCCTTGTTGAAGTAGATTCCCCACTGGTAGTAGGTGTAGGGGATACCCCACTGCTTGCCGTCGATCGTCATCGAGGCGAGCGCGGAGCCGAGCGAATCCTTCAGGCCGTTCGCCTCCCAGACGTCAGAGACATCCATGAACTGACCCGACGTGACGAAGGGCGCCATCCGGTTCCCGGCATACCAGTTGGCCAGGTCCGGCGCGTCGGCGGTCAGGAAGTTGCGGATCGCCGTCTTGTAGCCTTCGTGGTCGAAGTTGTTCAATTCGATCTTGATGTCGGGGTTGGCCGCCTCGAAATCAGCGATCACTTCCTGCATCGCCGCCAGCGGCGCCGGATCGTAGTCTGCATTGTACTTTACGACGCGCTTGTCCTGCGCGAAGGCCGCCGTGGTCGTCAGCAACACGGCGGTCAGGGCGATTGCGCCCTTCATGTAGTGGAACATGGTGTCCTCCCTCATGGTTCCATTTAGTGAAACTAATTCTTGAATAATGGAAACTATGTACGCTAACCTGCCAGCTGTCAACTGAGTCGCGGAGGAGGCGCGAATGGCATCGGAAGGCCACGCGGACGGCACCGTCGGCAAGGCGTTGGACGTGCTCGAAATGGTCGCGGAGCGCGGCGGGTCCGTGCGATTCTCCGAACTTCTGGACATGTCGCGCTACCCCAAGGCCACGCTCTACCGGCTGGTCCAGACGCTGACCAAGCAACAGATGCTGCGCCACGACTCCGAGAGCGGAAACTACTTCCTGGGCGTGCGGCTGGTGCGTCTGGCGCATTCCGCATGGGCGCAAAGCTCGCTCGCTCCGATCGCCCGGCCCTATATCGACGCCCTGTCGCGGGAGACGGGCGAAACCATCCACCTGGCGCAACTCGACCGCGGCCAGGTGCTATACGTCGACAAGCGAAACGCGGCGCGCGCGATCGAGATGTTCGCGCAGGCGGGCCGCGTCGGCCCCGCCTACTGCACCGGTGTCGGCAAGGCGATGCTCGCCTATCTGGACAAGGAAGGACTTGAAGACGCGCTCAAGGCGCAAAGTTTCTACCGCCATACCGCCAACACCATTGCGAACGCACGCGAGCTGCGCGCCGAACTCGCCCAAATACGCGAACGCGGCTACGCCTTCGACCGCGAGGAACACGAGCCGGGCATCATCTGCTGCGCGGTGCCGATCCTCAGCCGCGTCGGAAAACCTCTCGGCGCGCTGTCGCTGACCTCTTCGACGAACAGGGCGACACTCGATCAACTCGAAACATATTCCGGCAAATTGCTGAAGGTGGCCGATCAGATCGCGAATGATGCGCAAAGCTGGCGCTTTCCGGAACGGACATAGGAACGGAGAAACGAATGACCGGGGTTACACTCAACAACGTCGTCAAGAAGTTCGGCCCGGTGGACGTGATCCACGGCGTCGATCTTGAAATCGACGACGGAGAATTCTGCGTCTTTGTCGGCCCGTCGGGCTGCGGGAAATCGACGCTTCTGCGGATGGTCGCGGGGCTGGAGCAGACAACGGCGGGCGAAATCCGCATAGGCGCGCGCGACGTCACCCACACCGACCCGGCGGAACGCGGCGTGGCGATGGTGTTCCAGACCTACGCGCTTTATCCGCACATGACGGTCGAGGAGAACATGGGCTTCGGCCTGAAGATGAACGGCCGCCCGAAAGACGAGATCAAGAGCAAGGTGGCCGAGGCGAGCAGGATCCTGAAGCTCGACGATTATCTTCAGCGCAAGCCCAAGGCGCTTTCCGGCGGGCAGCGGCAGCGCGTCGCGATCGGCCGGGCCATCGTGCGCGGGCCGGAGGTCTTTCTGTTCGACGAACCGCTGTCCAACCTCGACGCCGAACTGCGCGTCGACATGCGGGTCGAGATCGCGCGACTCCACAAGGAGATCGGCGCGACGATGATCTACGTCACCCACGACCAGGTCGAGGCGATGACGCTTGCCGACAAGATCGTGGTCCTGCGGGCTGGCCGGATCGAACAGGTCGGCACTCCGATGGAGCTTTACAGCAACCCCGACAACAGGTTCGTTGCAGGCTTCATCGGCTCGCCCAGCATGAATTTCCTCGAAGGCGTGGTCGAAAACGGCGCGGTCCGAATCCCGTCGCTCGGGAACGCCATCGCCGAGACGACGGTCGCACTGCCCGCGGCGGGTCAGAAGGTCGTCGTCGGCCTGCGACCACAGCACCTGGCGGTGGAGCGCGGCCCCTCGGACGTCATGCTCGACATCCGGGAAAGACTGGGTGGCGTCTCCTACGACTATCTCGACACACCGCAGGGCGAGCGGCTCATCGTCGAGACGCGGAACGACGAGATGATCGAGGAAGGAACGCCCGTCAAAGTCACCTTCGACCCCTCGAACGCGCTCTTCTTCGACCCGAAGACGGAGAAACGGCTTCGATCCTGATTGAAGCCAGGCAGGCCGGTGCGGTTTCGACAGGGTCGGCGGGTCGTGCGTGGACCAGGTTGGTCCATCCGCCGCGTCCTTGATCCGATCGCACCACCCATCGGGAATCTTCGGTTGACGCGCAAGCGGGGCGAACCAATACTCAAATGGTTCGTCACCATTGTTGTATTGATTCGCTTGAATCGGAGTGGCCATGACCTTCGAGGGTCGCAATCCGGACAACACGAACCGCGTTCTCGTCCAGATCCGGCGGATGACGGAAACCGGCGACTTGCCCAGTCAGGGGCGGCTGCCGACGGAACGCGAGCTTTGTGCCAGACTGGGCGCCGGGCGACGCGCGGTGCGCAATGCGCTTTTGGCGCTGGAGGCCGAGGGGCTGATCTGGCGGCGTCAGGGCAAGGGCACGTTCCTTGGCCAGCCGCCTGACCCCGCAGGGGCGCTCGTGGCGGAAATCGCGCCGGAAGCCGATCCGCTGACGGTCATGGAAGCGCGGTTGCACATCGAGCCGGGGCTGGCGGAACTTTGCGCCCGGCGGGCGACGGGCGAGGATGTCGAACGCCTGCAATCGCTCGCGGAGCGGGTCGTTTCGTCAACCGATGCTGATTCGAGAGAGCTTTGGGATGGCGCGCTGCATCGGCTGATCGCCCGCATTGCGGGCAACAGGATCCTCCTGACCGCCTTCACGCTTCTCGACGAAGTCCGGATGAACGAAAGGTGGCAGCATCAACGGCAGCGCGCCCGGTCGCCCGGAAAGCTCGAACTCTACAACCGGCAGCACGGAACAATCATTCGTGCGATCGAGACGCGCGACGGGCCGGGCGCACGGGCGGCGATGACGGATCACATCCGGGAACTGTCCGAAAACCTGCGCGCCTCGCTCGCGAAGGAGACCCAATGACGGGAACCGGGCAAGACCTGCTGGATGTGCGCAATCTGTCGATTCGGGTTGGAAAGGCGCGCAACAACCTTGTCGACGACGTCTCGTTCTCGCTCGCACCTGGTCGTACACTCTGCATCGTCGGCGAATCCGGCTGCGGCAAGAGCCTTACCGCCTTGGCCCTGATGGGGTTGCTGGCATCGCCGCCCCTGTCGGTCACCGGGGGAACGGCCATTTTCGACGGCCGGGATCTCTTGTCGCTGCCGCAGTCCGAACGGCAGCGCATCCGTGGCGACCGGATGGCGATGATCTTTCAGGAACCGATGAGTTCGCTCAATCCCGTCTTGCGGATCGGAGAGCAGATCGCCGAAGCTGTGCGCAGGCACAAACGGGTCGGCACCGAAGCGGCCCGCGCCCGGGCGCTGGAGATGCTTGAGCGGGTGCGGATTCCTGCGGCGCGCAAGCGGCTTGACGAATTTCCGCATCAGTTGTCGGGGGGCATGCGCCAGCGTGCGATGATCGCGATGGCGTTGGCCAACGATCCCGAGCTTCTCCTGGCCGATGAGCCGACGACGGCGCTCGATGTCACGATTCAGGCGCAAATCCTTGACCTGATGCGCGGATTGCAGGCCGAGATGGGCACCGCGATGATCATGATCACCCATGATCTGGGTGTGGTCGCCGAAATGGCCGACGAGGTTGCCGTGATGTATGCGGGACGGATCGTCGAGATCGGAGCGACGCGCGACATCTTCGAGAATCCGCAGCACCCCTACACCATCGGGTTGATGAGCTCGATGCCCGCGCTTGGGCAACGCAGCGAGCGGCTGGTGACGATCCCCGGAAGGGTGCCTTCGGCGACGGACATGCCGGATGGCTGCCGTTTTGCTTCGCGCTGCCCGTTCCGCAAGGCGGGCTGCGCCGATACGCCCGATCTCCATTCGATCGGCGGGTCGCACCGCGTCGCCTGCTGGAGGGCGCCGATAGAAGGCGCCCTGGATCAACGGCTCGACGAGGCGGAACTGGCATGAACGCGACCGACATCATCCTCGAAGCCAGCGGGTTGGAGCGCCGCTTTGTCACCAACCGACCGCTCTTTGGCCCGCCCACGATCGTGCGTGCGGTCGATGGCGTCGATCTTGCGGTCCGGCGCGGTGAGACGCTGGCGATTGTCGGGGAATCGGGTTGCGGAAAGTCCACGCTGGCGCGACTTCTCGTGCGCCTGATCGCGCCGTCGGCGGGGACCGTCACCTATGAGGGGCGCGACATCGGCGCGCTCGACGAGGCTGCGATGCGCGGCCTGAGACGCGAACTCCAGTTCATCTTCCAGGACCCGTTCGCCTCGCTGAACCCGCGCATGACGGTCGGTGCGCTGATCGAGGAACCCTTGCGGGCGCACGGAATCGGGAACGCCGCCGAGCGCCGGGAACGGGCCGGTCAGCTTCTGGCGCGCGTCGGGCTGTCGCCCCAGCATGCCGACCGCTACCCGCACGAGTTCTCGGGCGGTCAGCGGCAGCGGATAGGGATTGCCCGCGCGCTTGCCGCCGGGCCGAAGATCGTGATCGGGGACGAACCGGTCAGCGCGCTCGACGTCTCGATCCAGGCGCAGGTCGTGAACCTGCTGGAAGATCTCAAGCAGGAATTCGGGCTGACGCTGATCGTGATCGCGCATGACCTGTCGGTGATCCGGCACATGGCCGACCGGGTTGCGGTCATGTATCTTGGCGAGGTCGTCGAGATTGCCCCGACCGAGGATCTCTTTCGTGCGCCCCGGCATCCCTATACCGAGGCGCTGATGGCGGCGATTCCGCTGCCGCAATTCGGGGCGCGCAAGGTCCGCGTCGCGGTCGAGGGCGATCTTCCCGATCCGATCGCCCCGCCGCCCGGCTGCCGATTCCACACGCGGTGCGCCTATGCCGCCGAAGCCTGTCGCCGTGACCGGCCCGCGCTTGAGCCCGCCGGCGCCGCACGCAGCGTCGCCTGTCTGCGGGCCGGGTCCCTCGATCTGACCGGAACCGCGGATGCGGGCAAGGCGCGCACCGAAGCAGCCGAACGCCGGTTCCAGCTGTATCGCGACGCCCGCGCCAGAGAGGCGGAGGCGAGCCCGTCCTGAACGACCCAATCACCAACCGGAGAGGAAAAGCCCGATGCAACTGAAAAGTATCCTTGCCATGACCGCCGCGCTGATGATCGGCGCATCATGGGCCCACGCCGCCGATCTGAAGATCGGCCTTGCCGAAGACCCCGATGTGCTCGATCCCGATCAGTCGCGCACCTTCGTCGGCCGCATCGTCTACACGGCGCTCTGCGACAAGCTGGTCGACATCACGCCGCAACTGGAAATCATACCGCAGCTTGCCACCGAGTGGTCCTGGTCGGACGATGGCATGGCGCTGACCATGAAGCTGCGCGAAGGCGTGACCTTCCATGACGGCGAGCCGTTCAATGCCGCGGCCGTTGCCGCGAACATCGACCGCAGCCGGAATCTGGAGGAAAGCCGCCGCAAGTCCGAGGTCGCCTCGATCACCTCGACCGAGGTGGTGGATGACCTGACGATCAAGATCAACCTGGCCAATCCCGACGCGACGCTGATCGCCCAGTTCGCCGACCGGGCGGGCATGATGGTTTCGCCCAAGGCCGCTGCGGCAGCGGGGGCGGGTTTCGGCGACAATCCGGTCTGCTCCGGCCCCTTCAAGTTCAAGGAGCGGGTGCAGCAGGACCGTATCGTCCTGGAAAAGTTCGCCGACTACTGGAACAAGGATGCGATCCACTTCGACACGGTGACCTATCTCCCGATCACCGATGGCACCGTTCGGCTGGCCAACCTGCGGGCCGGCGACGTGGACATCATCGAGCGGCTGGCTGCGACCGATGTCGCATCGGTCAAGGCCGACGACACGTTGCAACTCGAACAGGCCGTCTCCCTTGGCTACCAGGGCATAACGATCAACGTCGGCAATGGCGACCGGTCGCAAAACCCGCTGGGGCAGGATTCGAGGGTGCGCCGCGCGCTCTCGCTGGCGATCCACCGTGAGGCGTTGAATCAGGTCGTGTTCGAGGGCGTGAATGCGCCCGGCAACCAGCCCTTCCCGCCGACCTCGCCGTGGTATTACGCGGACGACCCGGTTCCGGCGCGGGACGTGGAGGCGGCCAAGGCGCTGCTGGCCGAGGCGGGCGCCGAGAACATCGAGATCGAAGTGCAGGTTTCGACCGATCCCGTGGTGCAGCAGGTCGGGCAGGTCATTCAGGCGATGGCCGCCGAGGCCGGGATCAACATCAAGATCGTCGCCAAGGAGTTCGCGACGCTGCTCAGCGAACAGACCGCCGGCAACTATCAGGCCAGCCAGATCGGATGGTCCGGCCGCGTCGATCCCGACGGCAACATCCACCAGTTCGTGACCTGCGAGGGCGGCATCAACGACTCGAAATACTGCAACCCCGAGGTCGATGAGCTTCTGAACGCCGCGCGCACGTCCAACGACATGGCCGACCGCAAGGTCAAGTATGATGCGGCCTCGGCGATCCTGGCCCAGGACATGCCGATCATCTACCTCTACCACCAGACCTGGATCTGGGCGCTGGCCAACAAGGTCGAAGGCTACGTCGCTTATCCTGACGGGATGATCCGCCTGGAAGACGTGAAGTTCGCCGAGTAAGCCATTGACAACGTGGGTCCGGCAGTAATGTCGTGCCCACTTCCCTCGAACCGGAAATGCGGAGCGCCAAGATGCTGTCCTTCATCGGACGCCGGATTCTGATCGCGATACCGACGATCCTGCTGATCTCGGTCTTCGTGTTCTTCTTGCAGAAGCTTCTGCCCGGCGATCCGGTCCTGGCGCTTGCGGGCGAGGATCGGAACCCCGAAATCCTCGCCTTCCTGCGCGAGAAATACCGGCTGAACGATCCCCTCTATGTCCAGTATTTCACATGGATCGGCAATGCCTTGCAGGGCGATCTTGGGATATCCCTGCGGACCCAGCAGCCGGTCCTGACGCTGATCGGTCAGAAGCTGCCGGTCACGATCCAGCTGGCGATCATGGCGCTGATCGTCGCCGTTGTGATTGGCATACCCGCCGGCATCATCTCGGCCTACCGCAAGGGAAGCTGGATCGACTGGCTGGCCAACATCGTTGCGCTGTCGGGCCTGTCGGTGCCGAATTTCTGGCTGGGGATCATGTTGATCCTTCTTGTCTCGGTGAAGCTCGGCTGGTTGCCCGCCTCGGGGTACCAGCCGTTCTTTGACGATCCGCTGCAATCCATCCGCACCATGCTGATGCCGGCCTTCGTGCTCGGCACCGGGCTTGCAGCGACACTCATGCGCCATACCCGCTCGGCCATGCTTGGCGTGCTGAAGTCGGACTATGTGCGCACCGCCCGCGCCAAGGGGCTGAGCGAACGGACGGTGGTGGTGAAGCACGCCCTGCGAAACGCGCTCGTGCCGATCGTCACCGTGGTGACGCTGCTTTTCGGCGAGCTGCTGGCGGGCGCCGTGCTGACCGAGCAGATCTTTACGATCCCGGGATTCGGCAAGCTCGTGGTCGACGCGGTCTTCAACCGGGATTACGCGGTCGTGCAGGGCATCGTTCTTTGCACCGCGATCGCCTTCATCGCGATGAACATCCTGGCCGATGCCCTTTACCGGGTCCTGAACCCGAGGATGCGCAACTCATGACCATTGCGACCAACATACCGCCTGCCGATGCGACGATGCCCCGGCACCGCAACCGGGCCTGGGCGCATCTTCGCGCCAATCCGTCGGCGCTTTTCGGCGCGGCGCTGGTGGCGTTCTTTGTCATCGTCGCGCTTCTTGCGCCGCTCCTGCCGATCCCCGGCCCGGCCGAGACCGACTGGGGCGCGGTGCGCAAGGCGCCGTCCGCCGCGCACTGGCTGGGCACGGACGAGATCGGCCGCGACGTGCTGTCACGCATGATCTGGGGCGCGCAGGCCTCGCTTCTGGCCGGTGTCGTCTCGGTCGCCATCGCGCTTGGCCTCGGGATTCCGCTGGGCGTGATGGCGGGCTATCGCCGCGGCTGGACCGATGCGGTCATCTCGCGCGTCACCGAGGCGCTTCTGGCCGCGCCCTTCCTGATCCTCGCCATCGCGCTCGCCGCCTTTCTGGGCCCGTCGCTCAGGAACGCGATGATCGCGATCGGCCTCTCGGCCATGCCTATCTTCATTCGTCTCGCGCGCGGACAGACCATGCAGGTGATGACCGAGGACTATGTCGAAAGCGCGCGGGCCATCGGCCTCAGGCATGGCGCAATCGTCTGGCGCTACATCCTGCCCAACATCTTTCCGCCGCTTCTGGTGCAGGCGACGCTGACCATCGCCACCGCGATCATCGCCGAAGCCTCGCTGTCGTTCCTCGGGCTCGGCCAGCAGCCGCCGGCGCCCTCCTGGGGTTCGATGCTGAACACCGCCAAGGCATTCCTTGAGCAGGCGCCATGGATGGCGATGTGGCCGGGGATCGCGATCTTCCTCGTCGTGCTCGGGTTCAACCTGCTTGGCGACGGATTGCGCGACGCGCTCGACCCGCGCGAGGCCTGAGAGATCGTTTATTGCGGCAGGATGCCGGACCGGGAGAGGATCAGATGAGTTTCACCACACGCCCCGAAATCCGCGGCACGTTCGGCGTTGCGACATCGACGCACTGGATCGCATCGGCGGTCGGCATGGCCCTGCTTGAAAAGGGCGGCACGGCGTTCGACGCCGCCGCGGGCATGGGCTTTGTCCTGCATGTGGTCGAGCCACACCTGAATGGCCCCCTCGGCGACCTGCCGGCGATCATCCGGCTGGCGGGCGACGACCGGCCGAAGGTCGTCTGCGGCCAGGGGGTCGCGCCGGCGGGGGCCACGATCGCCCACTACCGGTCCGAGGGGCTGGACCTGATCCCGGGTACCGGCCTTCTGGCCACGGTTGTTCCCGGTGCGTTCGACGCCTGGATGCTGATGCTGCGCGACCACGGACGGCTTGCGCTGCGCGACATTCTCGAACCGGCGATCCACTATGCCCGACACGGCCATCCGGTGCTTGAGCGGGTGTCGGCCACCATCGCGGGGCTGGCCGATTTCTTCCGCGACGAATGGCCGACCTCTGCCCGGACCTGGCTGCCGGACGGGCGGGCGCCCGAGCCAGACAGCCTCTTTTGCAACCCGGACCTCGCCGATACATGGGAAAGGCTTCTCGCGGAGGCCGAGACGGCGCGTGGCCGCGAGGCGCAGATCGAGGCCGCGCGGGCCGCGTTCTACAAGGGCTTTGTCGCCGAGGCGATCGACGGCTGGATGCGCGATGCCTGCGTCATGGATGCGGCTGGAGGACGCCGCAAGGGCGTCTTGACCGGGCAGGACATGGCCGGCTGGCAGGCGAGCTACGAAGATCCGCTGTCGGTGGACTACGGCGACTGGACCGTCTGGAAATGCGGGATGTGGTCGCAAGGTCCGACCTTCCTGCAATCGCTGCGCATTCTCGAAGGCACCGATATCGGCGACATGGACACGAACGGCGCTGATTTCGTTCATCTTGTGACCGAGGCCATGAAGCTCAGCTTTGCCGACCGCGAAGCCTATTACGGCGATCCCGCCCACAGCGCTGTCCCCACCGAAACGCTCATGTCGCGCGACTACGCGACATCGCGGCGCGCGCTTCTGAATGCGCGCGCATCGCTTGAACAGCGGCCGGGACGGATCCCCGGGCTGGAAGCATGGGCCGCGGCGGCGGCGGCCCGTGCGCATCCTGCGACCGGGGAAGCGGGCGTCGGCGCGGGCGAGCCGACCATGGCGCATCTGACCGAAAAACGCGGCGACACCGTGCATATCGACGTTATCGACCGTTGGGGCAACATGATCGCAGCCACGCCGTCAGGCGGCTGGCTGCAATCCTCGCCGGTTGTACCCGGCCTGGGGATGCCGCTGAACAGCCGGGCGCAGATGTTCTGGCTTGACGAGGGGCTGCCCACATCGCTCGCCGCCGGTCGGCGGCCGCGGACCACGCTTTCGCCGTCGATGGCGGGCAAGCATGGTGCGCCGACGCTCGCCTTCGGGACGCCGGGCGGCGACCAGCAGGACCAGTGGCAGCTGATCTACTTCCTGCGCCTCGCCCATTCCGCGATGAACCTGCAAGAAGCGATCGATGCGCCGCTGTTCCATACCGCGCATTTCCAGGCGTCGTTCTATCCGCGCGACACCCGGCCCGGACATCTGATGATCGAGCCTGCCTTCGGCGGCGATGCGATCGCCGACCTTCGCGCGCGCGGCCACGATGTCGAACTGGCCGAGCCGTGGACGGTCGGACGCCTCACCGCCGCAAGCCGCGACGCCAATGGCATCCTGCGGGCCGCCGCGACGCCGCGGTTGATGCAGGCATATGCGGTCGGACGCTGACACGGGAGCAAGGCAATGACCTATTCGATCGTCGCGCGCGACCCTGCCACCGGCCACTACGGTGTCGCCGTCGCGAGCCGCTTCTTCGCGGTCGGCGCATTGGTGCCCCACATCCGCGGCGGGCGCTCGGCCGCTGCCACCCAGGCCTTCGTCAGCCCGGTCTGGGGGCTCGAGGCGGCACATCGCCTTGCCTCGGGCGAGGCGGCGGAAGCCGTCCTGGCGGATCTCGTGGCGCGGGATGCAGGTCAGGCGCAGCGTCAGATACACATGATCGACAGCGTCGGGTCTTCGGCTGCACATACCGGCGCGGATTGCATCGCGTGGTGCGGACACCTGATCGCCGACGGCGTCTCGGTCGCCGGAAACATGCTGGCCGGGCCAGAAGTCGTCCCGGCCGCGCTCGATGCCTACCGCGCCAGCTTGGGCCTGCCCTTCGCCGAGCGCCTGATGACCGCCATGGAAGCCGGCGAGGCGGCGGGCGGCGACAAGCGCGGGCGCCAATCCGCGGCACTCCGCATCCACCGGGACGACGACTATCCCTGGATCGACCTGCGGGCCGACGATCACCCCGACCCGCTGGCCGAACTGCGGCGCCTCTACGATGTCGCGCAGGAGCGCTATCTGCATGTCGCCGAGGCGATGCCGACGCGGGCCAACTTTTCCGGCGCGACGGACCGGACGCCAGTGGACGCCGCCATCGCCGCCGAAGAGTCCAGGCGCAGGTCAGAGGGTCGCAAGAGCCGGTCGTTTGCCACCGAGCTCAAGCCCTGACGAACGATCTGGACGGACGATCCAGCGAGAAATGAAGGGAGGACTGGCGCACCCGACAGGATTCGAACCTGTGGCCTCTGCCTTCGGAGGGCAGCGCTCTATCCAGCTGAGCTACGGGTGCACTGGAGGCGTTCTATAGCGGCTGCGCGCGGGTGCTGCAATGGTTCACGCGAAGAGTTCGTGGCAAAGCTCCAGCGCCTCGACCAGCGTATCGACTTCGGCCCTCGTGTTGTAGAGCCCGAATGAGGCGCGGCAGGTGGCGGTGACGCCAAGATGCTCCAGAAGCGGCATCGCGCAATGGGTGCCGGCGCGCACAGCGACACCCTTCTTGTCGAGCACGGTCGAGATGTCATGCGCATGCGCCGCGCCGTCGAGCGTGAACGAGAAGATCGCGCCCTTTCCCGGTGCCGTCCCTTGCAGGTTGAGCCAGTTCAGCCCCTTGAACCGTGACACCGCATAGTCCCGCAGGTCGGCCTCGTGGGCGGCCACATTTTCCATGCCGAGAGCCATGAGGTATTCGAGCGCGACCCCCATGCCGATCTGCTGGACGATGCCGGGGGTGCCGGCCTCGAATTTCATGGGTGGATCGTTGTAGGTGACCACGTCGCGCCCGACCTCGCGGATCATGTCGCCGCCGCCGAGGAAGGGGCGCATCTCGGCCATGCGCTCCTTCGCGATCCAGATCGCGCCCGACCCGGAGGGGCCGTAAAGCTTGTGCCCCGTGATCGCGTAGAAGTCGCAGCCGATCTCGGGGATCGACACGGGCCGGTGCACCGCGCCCTGGCTGCCGTCGACCAGAACCGGCACACCGCGTTCCTTCGCGCCGCGGCAGATCGCCGCGACATCGACGAGGGTGCCGGTGACGTTCGACATCTGGGTCACGGCGACAAGCCGGGTCTTCGGACCGATCGCGTCGATGACCTTCTCGGGGTCGAGCGACCCGTCGGCCTCGGGCTCCACCCATTTCAACACCACACCCTGACGTTCGCGCAGGAAATGCCAGGGCACGATATTGGCGTGGTGCTCCAGAACGCTCAGCACGATCTCGTCCCCCGCCTGCATCCTCGGCGCCGCCCAGCCGTAAGAGACCAGGTTGATCCCTTCGGTCGTGCCTGAGGTGAACACGATCTCATCGGGATCGGGCGCGTTCAGGAATCGCGCGACAATGCCGCGCACCGCCTCGTACCGTTCTGTCGCCAGGTTCGACAGGTGATGCAGGCCCCTGTGGACATTGGCGTATTCCGCCTCATAGACATGGGTCATCGCATCAATCACGACGCGTGGCTTCTGCGCCGACGCGCCATTGTCGAGGTAGACGAGCGGTTTGCCGTTGACCTGCCGCGACAGGATCGGGAAGTCGGCGCGGATCTTGTCGATGTCGTACATGGTCATACCGCCAGCGTCGGGGGGGTGAAGCCGAAAATGGCAAGGATCAGGGCCAGCGCGAGAGAGAGTGCGAAAAGGCTCGCCAGCATGCCGAAAAGCACCTTGACGAGATTGGTGAAGCCGTGCAGGGCCGCCGCGAAGTTGGTCAGGAGCACGAAGAACAACCCCACGGAAACGAAAGCGGCCAGAAACCCAAGAGGCGGAAAGACGAGGAAGGCCACCATCTGAACGACCTGCATGATCGTCAGAACGAACTCCATCCAGACCACCAGCAGCAGCGCGTCGACATAGTGTCCCGTGCCGCCGCCGACGCGCCCGCCCAGCGTCATCGCGAGGGCGAAACCCATCATCATCGCAGCTTGCAACGGGACGCCGAGGAATGGGTCACTCAGCAGATCGAGAAACGCGGCCAGTTCCTCCGCTGGCGATATCACAAGCGAAAGACGCGCAATCAGCACGGTGACGACCGCGACCAGCAGAAGCCCGATCACGCGCGCCTCCATCGGCGGGTTGAGCGCGATGAGCCGCCGCGCGGCGCCCTGCGGATCGCGCAGCGTTTCGACGAGGAGGAGCTTGATCTGGGGCTGCATCGCACTCATGCAAGCTCACCGAATTCGGCAAGGCGAAGCCCGCTGAACCAGAACCAGAGAAAGACGGCGAATACGGCGGCTCCGAGCAGGTTGACGCCGGGGCCGGCCCCGGCAAAGCCCGTCGCCAGCCCTTGAAGCAGCATCAGGGGCGATGTGGCAAGGAGCGCCCAGAAGAGCGAGATGCGCGCCCGGAAGTAGCTGCCACGCCCGCCGAAGGCACGGGCGATGATGTGGCTGAGCGCGGCCACGGCGTAGAAAAGCGGAAGCATGGCGAGAATCGCAAGGAAGCTGCCGACCATGCGCTGGGTCAGCGGCTGGGACGGATCCAGGTGCGCGGCGCGTGACAGGCCTGGCCATTGCGCAACATAGGCGACGACGAGCGCGGCAATGAGATAGGCCAGCGCACGGCCCTCATCCGCGGCGCCGGACAGGAGCCGGCCAATGACGGCCTTGGGCCGGCGATAGGTCGCCAGGATGTCATCGCTGACCGCCATCAGCGTTTCCTGCGGGCCAGCCAGCCTTCGAGATGGCTTCCGATCTCGGTCGCCAGCGCCGCATCTTCGATCTCGGCCATAGCGTCGGCGAGGAAAGAGAGGATCAGGAGGGCCGTCGCATCCGCGCGCGGCACCCCGCGCGAACGCAGGTAGAAAAGCGCGGTTTCGTCGATCGCGCCCGTCGTCGAGCCGTGCGAACACTTCACGTCATCGGCGTAGATTTCGAGCTCCGGCTTGGCGAGGAACTGGCTGTCTTCATCCAGAAGCAGAGCCTGGCTGATCTGGTAGCCGTCGGTCTTCTGTGCGCCGGGCTTGACGAGAATCTTGCCCTGGAAGACACCCGTCGCGCCGTTCTTCAGCACCTTCTTGAACACCTGCCGGCTTTCGCAGGCGACGCCTTCATGGGTCACGAAGACGGTATCGTCGTGGTGGAACTTGCCGTTCCGCCCGTCGCCGAGGGCCGCGCCCGCAACGTGGGCGACCGCGTTGTCGCCGACGATCTCGATCACGCATTCGTTCCGGGTGAGCTTGCCGTTGGCGGTCAGCGTGAAGCTCTTGAAAAGCGCATCCGACGCCAGGCGGGCGAAAAGATGGGTGATCGCCTGACGTTCATGATCGCGACCCTGCGCGCGGACGTGGTGGAAGCGGCCGCCTTCGGCGATGTCGACCTCCATCACATTATTGAAACGCGCAGCGGCGGGGCCGGTTTCAAGGACGGTGATTTCGGCCCCCGGCTCGACCTTCACGCAGTGATGCAGCACGGCGTCCGAAACCGGTGACTGGTGGCGGTAGAGCAGATGGACGGGCCGTGCCGCCTTTCCCGTCACCCGGATCAGCACCCCATCCGTCGCCGCTGCCGTGTTCAGCGCCGCGAACGGGCGGGCGACCGGCACCTGGCCTTTGGCCTCGAGTTTTCCGTAGAGATCCTTGGCCCAGTGGATATCCGCAGCGCCAGCTTCGGCCAGGCGCGAAATCTCGACGCCGGCGAGGCTGGGATCATCCGAGGCGGCGGGATCGAAAACGCCATCGACAAAGACGAGGGCGACCCGGTCGAGTGCGCCGAATATCTGGCTTTCCCCGCCATCGAACACCGCCGCTTCGGCCGGCGCATCCGCATTCAGCGTCGTCGGATCGGTGAAGCGCCAGTATTCGTCGCGCCGCCCCGGCAGGCCCATCGCCTTGAGCCGGGCCAGCGCATCGACGCGCGCATGGGCGCTGAAACCTGATTTTGGCGGCTTGAGCGTTGCGAGTCGCGCCTCGGTCGCGGCATCGCGCGCCGCATCCTTTCTGACGGGCGCCGCCATCAGACCATCTCCGCCAGAATGTCGGCATAGCCGTTCTTCTCGACCTCGAGCGCGAGGTCCGGCCCGCCCGACTTCACGATGCGCCCGTCGGCCATGATGTGGACGATATCGGGCCGGATGTGATCCAGGAGCCGCTGGTAATGCGTGATGACAAGGAAGGCCCTGCCCGCGTCGCGAAGCGCGTTCACGCCATCCGCCACAAGCTTCATCGCGTCGACATCAAGGCCGGAATCGGTTTCGTCCAGAACGCACATGCGCGGTTCGAGAACCGCCATCTGCAAAATCTCGTTCCGCTTCTTCTCGCCGCCCGAAAACCCGACATTGACCGGCCGCTTCAGCATTTCGGCGTCGATCTTCAGCGTCTTCGCCTTTTCGCGGATCAGCTTGAGAAACTCGCCCGCGCTCACCTCTTCCTCGCCGCGCGCCTTGCGTTGGGCGTTCAGGGCGGTGCGGAGGAACGTCATGTTGCCCACGCCCGGGATCTCGACCGGATACTGGAAGGCAAGGAACAGTCCCGCCGCCGCGCGCTCTTCGGGCGCCATTTCGAGGAGGTCGTGGCCCTCAAGGCTTGCCGTTCCGTCGGTCACTTCGTAGCCGTCGCGACCGGACAGAACATAGGACAGCGTCGACTTGCCCGACCCGTTCGGCCCCATGATCGCGTGGACCGTGCCCGCCGCCACCTCAAGGTCGACGCCCTTGAGGATCGGCTTGTCCTCTTCCTCGAGCCTGACGTGTAGGTTTTCGATTTTCAGCATGGTGTCCTCGTTCAAATGCAACGAACGGCCAACGGGCGAGGTGCCCGGGCCGCGAAGGTTTCGGATGGGGGTGGGTTCAGCCGGTCGGCGTGAGCCGATAGTCGCGGCCCTTTTCGGCCATTTCCGCCGCATAGTCCGGCGAAAACAACTCTGACCAGAAGTCCGGCGCGTTGGTGGCCATCGCGGCCTCGCCGTAATGCATCAGGGCGCAACCCAGAAGAAGCGCCGGCAGCCGTTTGCGCGTCGAAAGATGGAACACAGCGGCAAGGATGCCAGCCGCAACGAAGCCGAACAGCACCATTCCGCGCGCCCCGAGATCGTAGAACGCGTCGGGCAGGCCCTCGACCCGCGAAAGGTGGAAATAGGCAACCCGGCCCAGCAGAAACGCGATCAGTCCGCAAAGAAAGGAAACGACGGCCATGACATTGTCGAGAAAGGTGCGCTTGGGCTTCTTTGCCTTGTCGCCGAAACGCCGGGTATATGCCCGCTGGGTGGCGTGACCGATCACGTCGGCATGTTCGTATTGCGTGCCGGAATTGATGCGCTTCAGTCGCTCCTGAAATGACATTTTCTGATCCAGCGCTATCGCCATCGTCCGCATGCCCCTCATGCCATGTACAACCAGACCTTGGAGTCGGTTTGGGGCAGAATTGCGGAACGGAATCGGGGCATTTCGTGACGATGCGGCCAATCTCCTGCCGCAGTTCGTCACACGACGTCACGAAACCGCGCATATTCGGCATCCCCGTCTTGCGGATCGGGGCGGCGCGCCGTTTCGGCCGGTGGTTTTTCGCGCTCCGACTCATTCCTTATCCAACCGTCACAGCCGTTCCGGAGGCGGACACCGTCAGCATGTCGTTGACGCCCTCGCAGTCGAGATCGGTGTCGGCGACAAGGACCGCCTCGCCGGTGACGACACCGTCGTAGCGGACGATTTCGTGGCCCTCATTCGCGGGGTTTGTGGTGATGATCATTCGCGCTTCCTGTTCAGCCAATCAACCATCATTGCCGAAACAGCGACCGAACGATGAACGTTGCCACGGGCCCCGCAACGGCCCCGGCGGCACCGCCCGCTAAGGCGGAGGCCCAGACACGGTTTTCGACCAACTGCAAGGCAAATGGCCTGAGAACGATGAACGCCCCAAGTGTAAACAACAAGAAAAGAGCCGCGGTCAGCCAGCTCGGGCGTGGAAGCGATCTGCGTTCGCCGCTCATCACCCAACGCTCCCTTCCAGCGAAATCGCGACCAGACTCTGCGCCTCCATGGCGAACTCCATCGGCAGCGCCTGCAAGACCTCGCGGCAGAAGCCGTTGACGACGAGTGCCACGGCCTCCTCCTCGTCCATGCCACGGCTCCGGCAGTAGAAAAGCTGGTCGTCGTCCACCTTCGATGTCGTCGCCTCGTGCTCGACGCGCGAGGAGTTGTTCTTCACCTCGATATACGGAACCGTATGCGCCCCGCACCTGTCGCCGATGAGAAGCGAGTCGCATTGCGTGTAGTTTCGCGAGTTCTTCGCCTTGGGATGCATCGAGACCAGACCGCGATAGGTGTTCTGCGCCTTGCCCGCAGAAATCCCTTTGGAAACAATGCGAGAGCGGGTGTTTTTGCCAAGGTGGATCATCTTGGTCCCGGTATCGGCCTGCTGCATGTTGTTGGCGATGGCGATCGAGTAGAACTCACCCTGGCTGTCATCCCCGCGCAGGATGCAGGAGGGGTATTTCCAGGTGATCGCCGATCCAGTCTCGACCTGCGTCCACATCACCTTTGCCCGGGCGCCCCGGCAATCGGCGCGCTTCGTCACGAAGTTGTAGATGCCGCCCTTGCCGTCCTCATCACCCGGATACCAGTTCTGGACCGTGGAGTATTTCACCTCGGCATCCTCCAGAAGCACGATTTCCACCACCGCCGCATGAAGCTGCGCCACGTCGCGCTTCGGCGCCGTGCAACCTTCGAGGTAGCTCACGTAAGATCCCTTGTCGGCGATGATCAGCGTCCGCTCGAACTGGCCGGTATTCTCCGCATTGATGCGGAAATAGGTCGAAAGCTCCATCGGGCAGCGCGTGTTCGGCGGGATGTAGACGAACGACCCGTCGGAAAAGACCGCCGAATTCAGGGTGGCAAAGAAGTTGTCCGACTGCGGCACGACGCTTCCGAGATACTTCTTCACCAGTTCCGGATGCTCACGGATCGCTTCGGAGATCGAGCAGAAGATGACGCCGGCCTTTGCCAGTTCGGCCTTGAACGTGGTGCCTACCGACACGGAATCAAAGACCGCGTCGACGGCAACCTTGCGCGCATCCGCAGGTGTCGTCTCTGCGCCCTCGACGCCTGCCAGAATCATCTGTTCTTTCAGGGGGATGCCAAGTTTTTCGTAGGTCGCCAGCAACTTCGGATCGACGTCGTCCAGCGATTTCGGCTTCTCATCCATGCTCTTCGGCCGGGCGTAGTAGTACTGCGACTGGTAGTCGATGTCGGGATAGTTGAGCATCGCCCAACGCGGTTCTTCCATCTCCTTCCAGCGGCGGAACGCATGCAGACGCCATTCCGTCATCCATTCCGGCTCTTCGTTCTTGGCCGAGATCAGGCGAACGATGTCCTCGTTCACGCCCAAGGGCGCATAGTCCATCTCGATCTCGGTGTTCCAGCCGTACTTGTAGGCGCCCATGCCCTGAACGGTCTCGACCGTTTCGCGATCGACCCCTTCGCGAACTTCCAGATCGGTGTCGGGGCTTTCCAGAGTCATTGTATTTTCTTTCATCTTGTCCATGGCTTGATCGCGTCTCCTCATGCCGCTCTGGCGCGATGGCGCGCATATGCTTCGATCCACGCTCCGGCGAATCTCTCGACGTCCTCGCTTCGCGTCAGCGGCCCGAGCGAAACCCGGATCGCCGAAGCCGCTTCGGTTTCCCCGAAGCCCATCGCCTTCAGAACGCGGCTGGCCCTGACCTTGCCGCTCGAGCAGGCCGACCCGGCCGAGACCGCGAAACCGGCAAGGTCCATCTGCATCACCTGCGTTTCACCCTTCCAGCCGGGCGTCAGGATGCAGGACGTATTGGGCAGACGCGGACCGTCCTTGCCTACAAAGATGGTGTCATCCGTCGCGGCCGCAAGACGTGCTTCCAAACCGTCGCGCAATTCGGCGACAGGCTGCCAGACGCCATCCGCGAGATCTCGTGCCGCAGCAGCAGCCGCCGCGCCGAAGCCGGCGATTCCGGCCACGTTTTCGGTCCCGGACCGCCGTCCCATCTCCTGCCCTCCACCCGGTCGGAGCGACGGAATGTCCATGCCCCCACGCACGATCAGGGCGCCGACACCCTTCGGCCCGCCGATCTTGTGCGCCGAGATGATCGCGAAATCCGCTCCGGACCAACCGAACGCAAAGGGCACGCGCCCCACCGCCTGCACCACGTCGAGCAGGAGCGGTCCCTGATGCGCGGGCACCTCCGACAACACCCCGGTCTCGCTGTTGGCCAGCCCCATTGCCAGCAGGCCGCCCTGCCCGTTCGCATGGGCCTGCAGGCAATCATGCGCGGTCGGATCCACCGTCACCGCGCCGAAGCCTGCCAGTACCCCCGCCGCCTCTGTCGCCCCCGAGGTGAACACGACCTCCCTCGCCTTGCAGCCGACCGTCTCGGCGACCGCTTCGCGCGCCTTCTCGACGATCGCCTTCGCGGCCCGCCCCTCTGCATGAACCGACGACGGATTGCCGACGACATCGAGCGCCGCGATCATGGCCGTTCGCGCCTCGGACCGCAAAGGCGCGGTCGCGTTCCAGTCGAGATAGACCCGTCCCGTCATTCGTCCACCAACTGGAACAGTGCCGGCACCGCCGGACAAGGTTTCAACGAATTGCCGATCACGTCCGAGAGCCGCGTCTGATGAAGGAATACATAAACCTGCGCCGACAAACCTTCCCAGAGGCGGTTCGTCATCGACTGGGCCCGGCTGCCAGAGATGCCGCCCGTCGCCCCCGCCCCGGTATGCAATGCGCTCACGGTTTCATCCACCGCTTCGAGCACCTCGCTTACCCTTATCTCGGAGGGATCGCGCGCGAGCTTGTAGCCGCCTCCCGGCCCGCGCACCGAATCCACCAGGCCCGCGCGGCGGAGCTTGACGAAAAGCTGCTCCAGATAGGGAAGCGAGATGTCCTGTCTGGCGGAAATCTCGGCCAGAGACGTCAGTTGATCGCTGCGCACAGTGGCCAGATCGGCCAGCGCAACCATCGCATAGCGTCCTTTGGTCGACAGTTTCATTGCGCGCCTCCGCAAAAACATTGACGACAGGCGGAAGGCCGCTTAACTCCATCCCACCCGGTCACCGGCATCCGTCGGTATTTAGAACAGTTCTAGGGTGCCTGAGCAAAATCGTCAAGAATGGCTTTGCCACGACCGACGGCGAAGGTTCCCGCAATAGCAGGCGAAGCGATGCCCGAAGTCATCTTTGCCGGCCCCGAGGGCCGACTTGAAGGACGCTACCACCCGCAAAAACAGCCCGACGCTCCGATCGCGATCATCCTGCATCCGCACCCCCAGTTCGGCGGCACGATGAACAATCGCGTCGTGCATCGCCTTCACTATGCGTTCCACGAGCTTGGCTTCACCGTCCTGCGCTTCAACTTCCGCGGCGTCGGGCGCAGCCAGGGCGAGTACGATCAGGGAATCGGTGAACTCAGTGACGCCGCCTCGGCGCTGGACTATCTCCAGGCGCTCAACCCGAACTCAAAGCATTGCTGGGTCGCGGGTTTTTCGTTCGGCGCCTGGATCGGCATGCAGCTTTTGATGCGGCGACCGGAGATCACCGGGTTCATCTCGGTTTCGCCGCCCGCCAACATGTACGATTTCTCTTTCCTCGCACCCTGCCCGTCCTCGGGCCTGATCATCAACGGCTCGGCCGATCGGGTTGCGCCGCCGAAAGACACCGCGGGTCTTGTCGCCAAACTGCGCGAACAGAAGGGGATCACCATCACCCACGAGGAAGTCGAAGGCGCGGGACATTTCTTCGAGAATGACGAAGAGCATATGGCCCCGATGATCCAGACGGTGCAGGACTATGTGAAGCGCCGCCTGGGCGAACAGACACGGTAACAGACATGCCAACGACGGAAGAACTCGGAATAGCGCTTGCCGAAGATGTCCTCAGGGCCATCGCGGAAACCGGCGACGAATCGCTGGTCAACGAGGTCAACAAGATCGTCGAGGCATCTTCCTCGGCCTTGCAGGAGGCTTTCATGGCGGCGGTGCGCGCGCAGCGTTCGGACGCCAAGGCGCGGCAATTCCTTCAGGCGCAGCTGAAGAAGGCGCGCACGACGTCAGCCGCCCTGCCGGGCGAAAAGGCGCGGGGATGAGCGGCGCCGGCGCCATCGGGCCAATCGCGCGACGGACATGAACGCACGTCTCGACAAGCAGTTCGCCTTCCTCATGGAAGCCGACAAACTCAAGCACGTCGTCCGCGCCACCCCCCTTGCCGATGGATCACGCCGCGAGAATTCCGGCGAACACAGCTGGCACCTGGCGCTTTATGCGCTGGTTCTGGCGGATCACGCCGCACCGGGCGTGAGCATCGAGCGGGTGATCCGAATGCTGATCCTGCATGACCTCGTCGAGATCGATGTCGGCGACGTGCCCATCCATTCGGCGAATGGTACTGCCCACGGCTCTGCCGAGGTGGCCGCTGCCGAGGCGCGCGCCGCCGATCGGATCTTCGGACTCTTGCCGCCCGATACCGGTGCAGAGTTGCGCGCGCTTTGGGAAGAGTTCGAAGCTGCCGTGACGCCTGACGCGATCTTCGCCAAGTCCCTGGACCGGGTGCAGCCCGTGCTTCACAACATCGCGTCGGGTGGCGGCAGCTGGACCGAGTACGACGTCACGTTCGATCAGATCGAGACCCGGGTCGGGCAGAAGGTCGCCCGAGGCGCGCCATTGCTCTGGTCGTATGTCCGCGAGCAGGTTCGCCGGTTCTTTCCCGCCTGAAGCGTTTCACATCGTTCGGCACCATGCAGTCCGCCCTACGTAAACGAGACCGCGCTGTAATCCCGTATCGCGGCGAGATCGAAGCCGTTCAGGCTCGTCTCGATCGTTTGCAAGGTCTTGGGGCGGTAAGGACGGCCGCGCCACTCGGCCGGGAACGCGTCGGTCCGCCAACGCGCCACCGCCGGGTGGGATACCGCCCCCACCTCATCGGGGCCCTTGCGGGCCTTGCCGGTGAGGCCCAGCAAGCGCTCTGTCAGTGATTTTCCACCTGACTGGTTGCGCAAAGGCCCGAGCAGGTCGCAGCCGGATCGTACATGCGCCAGCGCCTCGGCGTCGAGTTTGAGGCGCGCTTCCACCGCCCCTTGCGCGATCCATGCAAGCGCCAGCCCGGAGAGGCTGACGATGTCGCCGCCACCACCGACAGAGCCGTGGTTTCCCGCAAACCATTCCTGGCGATAGTCCCCTTCGGGGTTTTCACGGCGCAGCTCCGCAAGATTGGTCCAGAGCGTGGGCACGAAGTGCCGACGCTCTTCGTCCACGGCGACGGCGTGGCGCGCTGACTGGACCGTCCTTGAAAGATCGGTGTCATGGAAGCGGTGCTTCCGGTTCAGCAAGCGCGCGGGCAGCCCCCAATGGGATGGAATGCCGAGCGCGCCGACCGTGTCCCAGATGCCCAGATAGGTCACCGCGAAGGGCCTGCCTTTAGGATGGCCACCGGCTTCGCGATAGGCCATCTCAGTCTTGCTGGTTGTGATCTGAGGAGAGAACCGCAGCCGGAAGGCGAGGCTCTTGGCGCCGTCGGGCTTCGCCTCATCGCTTCTGTCGCGATAGAGGTCAAAGCACCGGGCGACGAGTTCGGTCGACGGATCGCTTGGCAGCCCGCTGTTGCGGATCAGTCCGACGAGCGACCGTGCCGTGTAGGCGCCCCGTGAAAAACCGAAGATGAAGACCTGATCTCCGGGCTCGTATCGGCGGGCGAGGTGCGTATAGGCGAGAGCGATCTTGTCGTCCAGGCCCGCGCCCATTGCGCCGCCCGACAGCTTCTCGTTGATCCGCTCAAGCCAGCCGCCTTTTTCGGGCACCCCGACGCCTTGGAAGTAGAGCGGCACCTGCTCAACCCCGTCTCCACCGTCACGCAGCACCATCATCACCATCTGGCGCACGTTCGTCGGATGCGGTTGATCGGCGCGATTCCAGGTGCCGTCGCAAAACACCGTGATCCTTTTCATGGCAAAACCTCGTCTGAAAATTCGTCGTGCAAATGCCGCGAGTGTCGCTCATTTTGCCGAATCTGGCAATCGCGACAGGCCAAGAGAATTCGGTATACTTTCGCATACTGTCTTTCCCCGTGACATGTTTTCAGCTATGACCCGGCCAACGAGTCATCCTCAGCGGAGAGTGCAGATGTCGAAGATCAAGGTAGCCAACCCCGTCGTCGAACTGGACGGCGATGAAATGACCCGGATCATCTGGGATTTCATCAAGACCAAGCTGATCCTGCCCTATCTCGACATCGACCTGAAATACTACGATCTCGGGATTGAAGAGCGTGACAAGACCAACGACCAGATCACGGTCGACGCGGCCGAAGCGATCAAGAAGTACGGCGTCGGCGTCAAATGCGCGACGATCACCCCGGATGAGCAGCGCGTCGAGGAATTCGGGCTGAAGCAGATGTGGCGCAGCCCGAACGGCACGATCCGCAACATCCTCGGCGGCGTGATCTTCCGCCAGCCGATCATCTGTCAGAACGTGCCGCGGCTCGTCCCCGGCTGGACCCAGCCCATTGTGGTCGGTCGCCACGCCTTCGGCGACCAGTACCGGGCCACCGACTTCCGCTTCCCCGGCAAAGGCACGCTCACGATCAAGTTCACCGGCGAGGACGGCGAAGTGATCGAGAAAGAGGTCTTCGCCGCCCCCGGCGCCGGCGTCACGATGGCGATGTACAACCTCGACGCCTCGATCATCGACTTCGCCAGGGCATCGCTGAACTACGGGCTGAATCTCGGCTGGCCGGTCTATCTCTCGACGAAGAACACCATCCTCAAGGCCTATGACGGGCGGTTCAAGGACTTGTTCCAGAAGGTCTATGAGGAGGAGTTCGAAGCCGAGTTCAAGAAGAAGGGCATCACCTACGAACACCGTCTTATCGACGACATGGTGGCCTCGGCGCTCAAATGGTCTGGCGGCTATGTCTGGGCCTGCAAGAACTACGACGGCGACGTGCAGTCCGACACCGTGGCACAGGGTTTCGGCTCGCTCGGGCTGATGACCTCTGTCCTGATGACTCCCGATGGCAAGGTGGTTGAGGCCGAGGCCGCCCACGGCACCGTCACCCGCCACTACCGCCAGCATCAGCAGGGCAAGGAAACGTCCACCAACTCCATCGCCTCGATCTATGCCTGGACCGGGGGCCTCAAGCACCGCGCCAAACTCGACGGCAACAAGGAACTCGCGAAATTCGCCGAAACGCTGGAAAAGGTCACGGTTGGCGCGGTCGAAGACGGTTTCATGACCAAGGACCTGGCACTTCTCGTCGGACCGGACCAGCAGTGGCTGACGACGATGGGCTATCTCGAAAAGGTCGATGAGTACCTGAACAAGGCGCTGGTCTGAGCCGCATTGCCTCCTGACGGGGCTGAGCCGACGGGAAGGGGGTAGAAGGCCCCTTTTCCGTTTCCGCCCCTAGCCATCGGTATGGATTTCCTCTATCGGGGCGCCAACCTCAGGATTTGGCGGACCTCATGGACCTTCGCAATATCGCGATCATCGCGCACGTGGACCACGGAAAGACCACGCTCGTCGACGAACTTCTCAAGCAGTCGGGCACCTACCGGGACAACCAGCAGGTGTCGGAACGGGCGATGGACTCCAACGACATCGAGCGCGAGCGCGGAATCACCATTCTCGCCAAGTGCACCTCGGTCGAGCATGCGACCACCCGCATCAACATCGTCGACACCCCCGGCCACGCCGATTTCGGCGGTGAGGTGGAGCGCATCCTGAGTATGGTCGACGGCGTCGTTCTGCTGGTGGATGCCGCCGAAGGCCCGATGCCGCAGACGAAATTCGTGACCTCCAAGGCGCTCGCCCTCGGCCTGCGCCCCATCGTCGTGTTGAACAAGGTCGACAAGCCCGATGCCGAGCCCGATCGTGCGCTGAACGAGGTCTTCGACCTGTTCGCCAACCTGGGCGCCGATGACGACCAGCTCGACTTCCCGCATCTCTACGCCTCCGGCCGCGCCGGCTGGGCGGATGCGGAACTGGACGGGCCGCGTAAGAACCTCGACGCGCTCTTCGACCTCATCATCAGACACGTTCCCGCGCCGAAGCAGATCGCCGACGCCGGCAAACCCTTCCGCATGCTCGCCACCACGCTCTCCGCCGACCCCTTTATCGGCCGGATCCTGACCGGCCGCGTCGAATCCGGCACGCTGAAGGTGGGTGAGACGATCAAGGCGCTTTCCCGCAAGGGCGAGCGGATCGAACAGTTCCGCGTGACCAAGATCCTCGCTTTCCGGGGCCTGGGCCAGCAGCCGATCGATGCCGCCGAGGCGGGCGACATCGTCACCATCGCCGGGATGACCAAGGCAACCGTCGCCGACACGCTCTGCGACCTCTCCATTGACGTGCCGTTGCCCGCGCAGCCGATCGACCCGCCGACGATCTCCGTCACCTTCGGCATCAACGACTCGCCCTTGGCCGGCAAGGACGGCAGCAAGGTGCAGTCCCGCGTGATCCGCGAACGGCTGATGAAGGAGGCCGAATCCAACGTCGCCATCAAGATCGAGGATACGCCAGGCGGCGAGGCCTTCGTCGTCTCGGGGCGCGGCGAGTTGCAGATGGGCGTCCTCATCGAGAACATGCGCCGCGAGGGATTCGAGCTTTCGATCTCCCGCCCCCGCGTGATCTTCCGCGAGGAGGAGGGCCAGCGGCTGGAGCCCATCGAAGAGGTCATCGTCGATGTGGACGACGAATATTCCGGCACGGTGATCGACAAGCTCACCGGCCAGCGCAAGGGCGACCTCGTCGAGATGAAGCCTGCCGGCGTCGGCAAGACCCGGATTGTCGCGCATGTGCCATCGCGCGGCCTCATCGGCTATCACGGCCAGTTCCTGACCGACACGCGCGGCACCGGCGTCCTGAACCGCATCTTCCACGGCTGGGCGCCGCACAAGGGTCCGATCGAGGGGCGGCGCGTGGGCGTTCTGATCTCAATGGAAAATGGCGTCAGCGTCGCCTACGCGCTCTGGAATCTCGAAGAGCGCGGCAAGCTCTTCATCGGCGCGCAGGAGCAGGTCTACGAGGGCATGATCATCGGCGAACATTCCCGCGACAACGATCTGGAAGTGAACCCGCTGAAGGGCAAGAAATTGACCAACATCCGGGCCTCGGGCACCGACGAGGCCGTGCGCCTGACCCCGCCGGTCCGCATGAGCCTCGAAGAAGCGATCGCCTACGTCGAAGACGATGAACTCGTCGAAGTGACGCCGAAGATCGTCCGCCTCAGAAAGCGGTTCCTCGATCCGCACGAACGGAAACGGCAGGCCAAGTCGGCCTGAGCGACATCAGCGTGCGCCGCCCGCTTGGCGGCGCCCCTCGTTCGCTTCAACGCGCATCAGCGTCGCCGATCAAAGTCCGTCGCCGATGATCTGATCCATGGTCAGCGCCGGCTGATCGCAACCCGCTTCACCGATCACGCGCGCAGGCACGCCGGCGACCGTCTTGCACTCCGGCACGTCGTTCAACACGACCGATCCCGCCGCGATGCGCGAACAGGTTCCGATGTGGATATTGCCGAGTATCTTCGCTCCGGCGCCGATCAGAACACCGTTGCCGATCTTCGGATGACGGTCCCCGTCTTCCTTGCCGGTGCCGCCCAAGGTCACGGAATGCAGCATCGACACATTGTCACCAACCACCGCGGTCTCGCCAATGACGATCGAATGGGCGTGGTCAATCATGATCCCCCTGCCGATCCGGGCATTGGGGTGGATGTCTACACCAAACGCTTCACTCACGCGCATCTGGACGAAATAGGCCAGATCACGCCGCCCCTGCGCCCAAAGCCGATGACCGATCCGATAGGCCTGCACGGCCTGGAAACCCTTGAAGAAGAGAATCGGCTGCATGAACCGATGGCACGCAGGGTCACGATCATAGACCGCGACGATGTCCGCCCGCGCCGCCTGTCCAAGCTCCGGGTCATCGGCATAGGCTTCGTCCGCGATTTCGCGCAGGATCTGCTCGCTCATCTCTCCGGACGCGAGTTTCAGCGAAAAGCGGTAAGCCAGCGCCTTCTCGAGCGTTGCGTGATGCAGGATCCCGGAATGGATGAAACCGCCAAGAAGTGGCTCATCCCTGACGGCGGCCCGGGCCTCCTCGCAGATATGCGACCAGACAGGGTCGACCTTGGCAAATCTCGGTTTCGTTTCGGCCATCGCACGTCCTCCGACAACTGCCGCATCCATAACAGATAGGCGCGGAAAACGGAACGGGAAGAGGCGCACATCATTCCTCTCCGCGCTTGCGCCAGACCAGAACGGTATCAATGACGCGCGCCATTGCCTGCAGATAGTCAACGTCGGCGAGAAACGGCTCGGGTCGCGGCCGAATACTGCGCATCGCCGCCCCTGTCAGGGTGCCGTTTCCCCAGCAAGGATGCGCCCGTCCAAAGTGTTTTCTGTAGAGGTCTGCCGCGTGCGCGATGCATAGCCAGCGCCTGACCATCGCCCGCGCAGCATCCTCCTCAAGGTCACATGTCGCCCGCGCAGCCACACTTATATCGCCGTGAGTGATTGTGCGCATGGGTCACTGGTCCGGCAGCGCGATTTCCATGAAGTGAACCGCTATTCGCACCGCACCGCCGGAAAAGCTGCCACCCAATGCGTCCAGTTGCATGACTTCCGGCCCGTAGAAGCTCGTCGGTTGGCTCAAGACGCCGCGCACCCAGCTGCCAGCAGAAAGCGAGATGCCGGTGCCGAAGCGACCGGTCGCACCGGGATTTCCCAAGGCCCAGGACGTCAAGGTCCCGGTGATCGCCTGCGTCACCCGGGCCGTCGCACCGAACACGATCGCGTTCGACGGTATCAACACCGACGTCGTCGAAACGGCGCCGGCCGCAATGGCATGGTCCAGCTCGGCGACGTGAAAAGACAGGCCGGAATTGTTGGGCGATAGCGTCACCCTGCCCCGTTGCCACGCGCTTCCGTCGAAGAGCGACTGCCCGCCTTCATCGAGGATCATGGCGCGCCAGCCGCGCCGGGGATCGGCGAACTCCCAACCGCCATTGACACCGATGGCGATCCGCCCGGCCTGCCCTGCCCACTCGTTCACCGCGCCGACCGGCACCCCATAGCAGACTCCATCCGCAACCGCTGTCGGTGGGATCGTCCGCGAACGCGACACCAGCGTCAGTTCGACCAGCCCATCGAGGCGGGAGAACGCTTCGTTGATCGTGACATGCTTTTGCGCCTGTGCCGGCTGGACCAGCGGCAGGCCGAGTTGACTGGTGCTAGACATTGATCGTGATCCTCGCGAATGGGCCAGGCCCGAAGCTTTCGGAAAGCTGGGCCACCTGAATGTCGAAAGTCGACGCGATACCGTCGGCCGCCTGTAGCGCCGCGGCGTAGTGCCAGTTCGTTTCCGGAACCGTCACCTCGCGCAGAACCGCGCCGTCTTTCAGAACGCGCAGCGCGTAAAGCTCGCGCGTCTCACCAAGCGGAACATCGAGGCCCGACCAACTGTCCCCGTCCATTCGGGCGCGGCGGATCCAACTTAGCAGCAGATCGCCGCCACCGCGACGGCTTGCGCGCAGGTGAACCGGCGACAGTGGTCGCAACCCAATGCCGCGAAAGGCCCGAACCATGTGCGTAAAGGACCCGTCGTCATAGCTTCGCCTCGACGGGCCCAATCTGTAGTGGCGGGTCAGATCCCGCTCCGCAACCGCCAGATCGATCTGCTCGGGCGCGCCATCCATCAGGACGACATAGCTTCCGGTCGGCCATGACGCCGGCATGACGGCATCGGTTCCCGCCTGCCCCCTCAGACGGATCGACAGGTCGTAGGTGTCGGGTCCGACAAGGATCGCTTCGGCGAACTGGAAAAGCTCCCAGTTGTCCGAACCGCCATCCCCGATCGCCATCAGATTCGCCCCGTTGAGGAGCTGGGCGGGGCTGACGGAGGACAGGATGCCCCCGCTCATCCGTACCCGCAGCGGCGCACCCCGATCCCAGACGCCGGCGCGCGCCGACGCCATGAGTGTCTCGGTCTGACCGATCGCGGCAGCGGCCGGGATCAGCCGGTTGAGCACATAGCCCGCATCTGCATCCGACGAGTACAGGGCGGCGGAACCAGGCCAGGGCGTCGCGGTCACGGCGATGTGCGGTTGATGCGGCGTTTCGGTGCCTCTCATTAGCGGCAGGTCGAGGAACAGCGGGAAAACCGGGACTGGCGGATCGTAGTTACGCGCGGCAGGTTTCTCTTCCACCTCGTCAGACGCAACATAGACGGACGACTCCACGCGCACCGCCTCCAGCTCGATTGCGCCGGCGCGTTCGACCCGGTCTATGCGATAGTGCTCGTTTGCGTCCGGACCCAGCGCAACGACATCCCCGGCGCCGATGTGGCCAAGCGAGGGGGGCAACGCGAAACGCGCCCCGTCTCGGGCAATGCGCGCCTCACTCAGCCACCGCTCGACGATCCTTTGACCCTCGGATCGGGTCATGACCACCGGCAGATCGGACTGCGCAACGCCGCGCGCGGATTCGTCGGGAAAGATCGCCTCGGCCGAACGCGTTTCATAGTCGCCCTCGGCTTCTGCATAGTTGAGCCGCACGCGGCCCGCAATCTCGGCACCAGTTGCCCGCACGGTTTCGACCCGGCCGTCGCCGTGCTCGCCGACCGCCAGGTCGTTCTCACCGACTACCGCGCTGACAAGGCCGTCACGCATCCGGAAGCGGAGTATGCCATCCCGTTCCACCGCATCGAACCCGTATGCCAGCATGAGAGGCTGAAGCGCTGCCCGCGCAGTTCCGACGTCAGCCACCAGGTAACCCCGAACGATGCCATGCAGCTTGGACACATCAATGTCCGCCACGCCGGAGCGCTCGCAGATTTCAGCCACCACGCTCGACAGGGGCTGCGCCGTGGCCCTGCCGTTCATCCAATGCCCGCGCGAATAGTTTTCCCCGTCCGACCACAGCTCGATGTTGCCCGGAAACTGGGGAAAGGGTCGACTGTCCCACGCCCATGCATGGGCCCGGTCCATGTCAACCATGGCGCCGCCATAGATCTCGGAGGTCGGATTGCGACCCGGACAGTTCCAGTAGTCGATGACCGCGCGCAGATATTGCATTTGCATCAGGTCATCACGCCGGCCATTCGAAAAGGCCGGAAGGCTCGACTCCGAGGACTTGACATCAATGAACCTGTTCGGCTCGTTCGATCCCTTGTCAACCGCCGCGCATCCAAACTCGGTGAACCAGATCGGCTTGGATTGCGGTACCCAGTCGCTTTTCACGCCCTTCACGCCGCCTACGCGGTCGGAGTGCTCGTTCAGCCACCAGTTCCGGATATCCTTGTACCGCCAGACCCAGTCCTCGCCATAGGCGCCGTCGGTGACCGGCGTCCGAATTTGCGCCGCCTTGTGAGCGGAGTTCGCATAGTACCAGTCGTAACCCTCGCCGCCTTCGATATTGGACTGCAGATAGTCCAGCCTGTAGATCGACCCCCAGCCGGCATCGGCATGGTCGCGATCGTCGCGCCAGTCCGACAACGGCATGTAGTTGTCGATCCCGATGAAATCGATATTGGCGTCCGCCCAGAGCGGGTCGAGGTGATAGAAAAGATCCCCCGAACCGTCCTGGTATCCGTAATACTCGCTCCAATCCGCCGCGTAGCCGATCTTCGTGCCCGCACCAAGGATCGCCCGGACATCGGCGGCGAGGGTCCGCAAGGCCGAAACCGCCGGGAACACATCGCCTGCCCCGCGGATTTGCGTCAGGCCGCGCATTTCCGACCCGATGCAGAAAGCGTCGACACCTCCCGCCGCCGCACAAAGATGGGCGTAGTGCAGTATGAACCGCCGATACGACCACTCGGCCGGACCCGAATACGAGATGGTCGCACCGCTTGCTGCAAAGTCGTCCGCGGTCGCCGCGCCGAAGAATGCCGCGACCTCGCTCTCGGCCGAAGCGGAACGATCGGGCGATCCCTCTCGCCCCGGTGCAACCGACAACGTCATCCGTCCGCGCCAGGGAAGAACCGGCTGATCTTCCGCGCCGGTCCAGGGATCGGGCAATCGGTTCCCGTCAATTTGTTCCATCAGGATAAACGGATACAGGACGACGGATTTACCGGCCGCCCGAAGCGCCTGAATGGCCTCGACCACCGCGCGGTCTGCCGGCGTGCCGCCATAGATCAGACGACCCTTGGCATCGCGAACGACCTCTTCGGCAGAGCTGCGCTCGATCCCTCCGGCACGCCAGGGCATCTCGACCCCATCGACCGTTCCGTCTTCGATCTTCGGGCGCAACTGGCACTGCCCGCACCGCAAATCGTCGCCAAACCATGAAACGACAAGCGATACCGACCCGCAGCCCGGAAGCTCTTCGTTCAGGGACTCCAGCGAGTTGACAAAGTCCGTGCCACCCATCGGCGAATGCACGTTCGCCGAGACATTCCTGCCGATGCCCTTCGCATAGTGCACCGGCTTGGTGGCAAGCGCGTACTCCCCCGTTCCCGGGATGAGCGCCACACCCTTTACACCGCGCGTCAGATCATCCGCCGCATCAATGAGCCTCCCCTGCGCCGCCCGGAAGACTTCGAAACTGAACTGCGGCACACGATTCCCGAACTGCGCCAGCGGAAGGTCCTCAAACACCACATAGGCGACGCCCCTGTAGGCCGGCGCCATGCCCGCCCCCTCGACGGCTTCGATCTTGGGGTCCGGCAACTGGTCCTCGCTCCCCGGATATACCCGCATCGTCAGGTCCCTGGGCGACACCTCCGCGCCATCGGCCCAAACACGCCCGACCCGCGTGATCACTCCTTCGCACAAGCCGATCGCAAGGCTGACGGAATAGGAGTGCTCCGTCACCTCCGGCGTCGCGGGCGTCCCCTTTCCGCCGCCACCTGTTGTCTTGCGGTGCTCCCGGAAACGGGACGCCCAGATCAGCTGCCCGGAGACCCTCATCCGCCCCCAGACTTGCCCGATCGGTGCACCCTCGCTCGCCCCTGTCAGCCGGAAGCGGTCGATCTTGCCGGTCTCCACTGCCTGAGAACCCGACCCCATGAGCCGCTGGTCGATGACGCGTCCCAGCGTCGCTCCGACGGCTCGCCCGATCACCGCACCCGAGAGCCCAAGGACGGACCCACCGAAACCGGCGCCGATCGACGCGCCCGCCGCCGCCAGCAAAATGGTCGCCATTCCGCGTCTCCTTCAGGGAAATTCAAACCGCGCCACAACACGGCGCAACCAGGGGGCCGACAACGCGCTCTCGACAACGCCGTGGCCGCTATAGGCATGAATGAAGCGCGCCCGTTCGCCTTTACTGGCTACCAGGCCAAGATGCTTGGCAACCGCGCCCTGGCGCATTCGAAACAGAAGAACCTGACCGGGTTCCGGATCGGACCGGAGGTCGCATGCCGTCAGATGTCTCAGCGCCGCATCCCAAAGCCGCTCCTCGCCGCCGGGTTCCGACCAGTCGGTCGTATATGCCGGAATGTACTCAGGCTCGCACCCGTAGATCGCGCGCCAGACGCCGCGCAACAGTCCAAGACAGTCCGCGCCAGCCCCCCGCACCGAAGCCTGATGGACATACGGCGTCCCGATCCAAGTACGCGCGATCTCGACCGCGCGATCGCCTGTTTCGCTCATGCGCGCCGGCTCCCGCCCGAATTGCCGCGCCCGCGCGTCGGGTAAGCCATCAGCCAATCCTCGCCCGGAATGTCCGGAAATCCCCGAAAGTTCTCGAAGTTCGTGAACTTGAGCCGACAGGTGTCCGCGCGCCGGTCGCAGCCCGCCTCGATGCGCACCAGATCGCCCTGCGCCGGCGCGACGCCAAGCGCCTGCCAAAGCTCAACGACACGCGCCCCTCGGTCTTCCAGCCGGTCGTTCTTGACCGCGCCGACAAGGCCCGTCGCGGCGCCGGTCAGCACACGCAACCGCCCCTTCTCGAACCAGCGGTCCTCATGGCCGGCGAATTCGGCGAAGCGGAAGACGCGGGCGTCTTCGACCTCCTCGATCGACCGCTCCACGGAATAGCCGGCTCTCGCCAGATCGAACTTGCACCGACCGTCGCCGAGAACGGCCGAGCAGCGGCTGTGATAGACCAGGCCCTGCGCCTGGTTCAACCCTTCGGAAATCCCGCGCATCTCGGCGGTGAAGGCGCCGCCCGACCGCACGACTTCCCCCAAAGTGCCGCGAAACTCCAGCGCCCGCTCCGACACATCGGCCCAGTTGACCAGCCAGCCCCTGACCTCGGCCCCGTCATAGCGTCCTGCACGGATATCCCGCTCGGTGATGGCATCCGAAGACAGCGCCCCGAACGCTTCGCTGTTGTCCACGGAAAGACCGGTCGCCTGCTGGATGGCCTTGGCCGTCATCCCCGTATCGGCCCGAAAGCGGACACTCTCGAATTCAAGGTCCAGATCGTGATCGGTAAAGCCCAACTCCACGCCATCCTTCCTGGTCACCGCGAACGCCCGGCAAAGCGTGGTGGCGCCGCTTGCGAGATGGCGCTTCAGGGTATCGGGATAGGACGTCACAGCCGCACCTCCACGACAGGCACCTGCGGGACATCGCCCGCCTGAAACGATGCGACCGAGACCTGGATGCCGTCCGTGTCAAACCGGACCGGGACGTCGAACTCGAAACCTGCCGTGACGCGTTCGTCGATTGCCGGCGGAACGGCAAAGACGACGACACCGGTCGAGGCATCGACGGCGTAGTGAACGCCCTCGGCCTGCTCATCGCCCTGCAGCCCGATCCGCACGGTACCCGCCACCGGTTTGCGGATCACCCGAACCTGGCGCGCCTGACCGGACACATAAGTCTTCGTCAGCTGAAATTCCCGCGTTTCTCCGTCGCCCGTTCCGATCAGCTGGTCCTCGAACCCTATCGTCACCGAGGCCGGACAGGATTTGAAGTCAGCCCAGTCCTTCCAGCGAAATCCGTATAGCTGCCCCTGCCGCGCCTCGAAGAACGCGATCAACTCGCCGATATCGTCCAGGCTGCGCAGGCTCACGCCCGCATCATAGCGGCGGCGGGATTGCGCCCAGGGCGTGTTGCGCTCCTCGAACCCGTTTGTCAGCGTCACGATCTCGGTCCGCCGCTCAGGACCACCAACCGAGCCGAAGCTCAGACTTGCCGGAAATCGCACCTCGTGAAATGCCATGCCGTCCTCCTCACCGGTTCCTGTCGCCGCGCGCGAGCGCCCGCGCCATCTGTGCCGCGATCTGGCTCTGGCTGCGGGCAAAACCCTGCACGTCGGGCGTGGTCACGTTCATCACGATGTTGACGGCCCGACCGCCGCCAGACGTCTGCACCCCGAGCCGCCCGTCGGCCCCCCGCGCCAACGGCATGATCGCCTCGGGCCCTGCCTCGCCCATCAGTCCTCGTCCATTGCGCATCGGAAAAGTGGCGGGGGCTGAAACGACGCCGCCCCGCGCGAATGGCATCACCCGGCCCTGCACGAACGCCCCACCCTTCTCGAACGGGAAAAGTCCGCCCAGAAGTCCGTTCATGCCGTTCGCGATCGCACCGCCCACGGCATCCTGAACCGGCTTCATCGCGATGCTGTAGGCGCTCTCGACCATTGTCCGCGCCACCGACTTCAGCGCATCCGACAACTTCATCCCGTCGAAGACGAGGCCGTCGAACGCCCGCCTCAGGCCGCCACCGATGCTTGCAGACAGCGAACCGACTTCGCGCCCGGTATAGATCATGCTCGCCCGCATCCGGTCGAGTTCGGCGCTGAACGCCGCCGCCATGCCCTGCGCACCGCCAAGGCTCGTGTCCAGGGCCGCAGCCTGCGCCGCCAGCCCCTCGATCCCGTCCAGTCCGTCCGTCATCGCCATCTCAGTCCTCCTTCCCGTTGTCCGGCCAGGCCCGCAACAGCTCGCCAAGCCGCTCGCGGCCCAGCGGCGCCGTGCCCGAAGGCTCTCCGATCATCAGCGCGAGTTCCGCCGGCGTCAGCCGCCAGAAGGCATCCGGCGTCAGCCCGAGCCGCCCCAACCCGGCCCGCATCAGCCCCGGCCAGTCGATCTCGCTCATGGCCGCTCCGGAACCGCGAACGCACGGGCAAGAAGCTCGGCCGCGACGCGCGCGGCCTCGACCGGGCCGCCGCCGATCTCGACACGCAGAAGCTCCGCTGCCCCACCGGTCCAGCCACCGCCTCGCAGACCCGCAGCCAGCAGCAGCAGAACGTCGCGCGCCGAAAACCGCCCAGCCTCGAACCGCTCGACCAACTCCACCAGCGTCCCGGTCCCCAGCCCCGCCTCCAGTTCCGCCAGCGCACCAAGCGTCAGCTTGGCCACATGCGGCTTGTCATCGAGCAGAACCTCAACCTCGCCTGTCCAGGGATTCGCCATCAGATCGCCGTGAAGTCCAGCGCGCCCGCCGAGGCGAGCGAAAGTTCGTAGGTCGCCTCGCCGTTGTAGCTGCCCGCATATTCTATCGAAGTGATCTGGAACGGCCCCTCGACGATGCCGAAATCGGGAATGATCACCTGGAACCGCTCGATCGTGCCGGCGAAGAAGACCTGCCGCGCCCGATCATCGGTTGCCGAATCCACGAAGACGCCAGAGCCCGAGACCGAGGCAGACCGGACGCCCGCGCCGCCCAGAAGCTCGCGCCACCCGCCCTGGCTTTCCAGGCTCGTCACATCGACGCTCTCGGCGTTGAAACTGATCCGCGTGGCCCGCAGCCCCGCGATAGTGGTGAACTGCCCGCCCCCGGTCAGGTCGAGCTTGATCAGAAGATCCTTGCCGTTCTGCACAGCCATGTCCGTTCTCCGATATGTGAAAGTTGCGCGCCGCCCGCCCCGGCGCCGTCCCGGGCCTGACCCGGGACCTCCGCCTCAGCCCTCGACCCGCGCCCTGAAGGTCAGGTCGATGCGCCGGATGTCCGCCTTCTCCACCCGCCGGGCCCGCGCGGCTAGGAACCACAGCCCGGCCACCCGCCCCCGGTCAAGCGACAGGCTCGCCCCGGTCAGCGCGTCCGAAACCGCCCCAGCGACCGCCTTGGCGTTCTGAAACCCCGCCTGATCGGTCACGACCGACACCGTGAACTCATGCACAGCTCCGCGCCCGACCTGATCCGAAGCATCCCGCACGTCCTCGGGCCCAAGCGACACATAGGTTCCCGTCGTCGTGCCTGGCGGCACCGAGTCATAGATCGCGCCCGATACCAGCGCGTCCAGCCCGCTGTCCGCGCGCAGGCACTGATAGACGGCGGCCTGAAGCGCCGCCGCAGATCCATAACTCATGCGACCACCTCCTCCTGCGCCCAGCATGTCAGATAGCGTCCACCGGGATCCTCCTCGCTCACCGCGGTGACGCGAAAGACCCTTGCTCCATCGCGAAACCTCTGCTCGGGCTTCGGTCTCGAAGGGGCGCCGAAGGGCGCCGCGCGCACCGTGATCCGGTAGGAAACCGACGACACCGTGAGGAACTCACCGGCCCGCTCCCGCCCGGTTCCCGCGTCGATCCGCGCCCAGAGCACCCCCAGCGGAACCCAGTTCAACCGATGCCCGCCCGCGCCGTCCGCCTCTCTCTGAGCATCCTCAAGGATCAGCCTGCGGTTCAGACATGGCGCGCTCATGCGGCACCCCCGCCCAGAACCCTCACCGTCCGCCAGCGCTCGATCAGGGCCATCACGCCGAAAGGCATCGCCTGACCGACGCCCTGTTCGCAACGGCTCTCATGGTACTGGGCCGCAAGCAGGAAGACCGCCTGCGCCAGGTCAACCGGAATGTCGGCCCAAGTCGGACCGAATCCCGCGCTGAACACGACCTCGACAGTCCCACCTACCGGCACCCCCGGCAACAGCGCTCCCATCGCTGCAATCTTCGGGCGCTGCATGTCGGGAACCAGACGGTAGCGCGCCGGGTCGATGCGATCCGCTGCGCCGTCCCGATCCTTCACCGTCACCGAGACGACCGCGCGGACAGGAGCCAGCGGAAACGCCTGCTCATCTGGCCAACGCCATCTGTCAAGCTCCAGAAGAAACTCCCGGACAATCAGAGCCTTGCCGATCCGGCCTTCGACGGCCGCGATCGCGGACCGCAGATAGCCCGCAACGAGCGCATCCTGCGCCCCGTCATCGGCGAACCCGGTGCCGAGCCGCAGATGGTCCTTGAATTCCACCACCGGCAGGGCCGTCTGCGGCACCGGTGTCACTTCGCTCAGCATCATGGTCATCTCCGAAATTCGCGCCCCCCTGTTTCAGGAACGGGCGCGGGTCGGCTCCGCATTGCTCGGACGGAGGGAGCAGCTAGACAACACGGAAACCGGACGACCCGCGCCCGCCCGGCCGGGGCCACCGGCCCCGGCCTTCCGCCGGCTTTACGACGCGGCGAATTTCAGAAGCTTGATCGCGGCAAAGTCGCTGACATCGCCGCCCACGCGCTTGGAGGCATAGAAGAGGACATGCGGCTTGGCCGAGAACGGATCGCGCAGCACCCTCATGTCGGGGCGCTCGGCGATGGTGTAGCCGTTGTGGAAATCGCCGAAGGCGATGGCATAGGCGTCCGCGCCGATATCCGGCATGTCCTCGGCCACCAGCACCGGATAGCCCATCAGCCGCGCCGGCTCGCCGGCGGCCAGACCGTCCGACCACAGGAAGCGGCCGTCGGCATCCTTCATCTTGCGCACCGTGCCCGCTGTCTTGGAGTTCATCACGAAGGTCGCGTTGGCCCGGTATTCCGCGTCAAGCGCATAGACGAGATCAATGATCGCGTCCGACGCGTTGACGGCCGAAAAATCGCCAACCGCCCCGGTCGGCACATAGCCGAGCCGGCCCCAGGTCCACGCGCCGTTGTCGACCGTGCCGTGGCTGAGGAACCCATAGGGCTTGTCGACCCCGTCGCCCGCGATGAAGGCCTGCGCCTCGGCCCGCGCAAAGCGGTCGGCGATGCGTTCGGCCAGCCAGCCCTCGATGTCGAAGGCGCTGTCGTCAAGCAGCCGCTGGCTCGCCTTCGGCATCGCCGCCAGCTCGTGCAGCGGGATCGAGATACGGTCGATCTGCGGTGTCGCCGATTCGGTCAGCGACCCGGTCTCGGTCGCCCAGCCCGAACCGATATCCGAATGGTCCACGAGCACGTCGAACGACGTCGCCTCGACGCTCACCACATTGGCGATCGACCGGATCGAGGCGGTGGCCTTCAGCACGCCGCGGATGCGGTCCGAGGTCTCGGGATCGACCAGGAACCCGCCCTCGGCATTGACCTGGGTGTTCAGCGCCTTGCCTTCGAGGGCAAGCCCGCGCAGCCCGTCATCGTCGCCCGATCGAAGATAGGCGGCAAAGGCCTTCCTGTGCGGCGCCTCGTGGTCGACCGCGTTCGAGAGAAGCGGGCGCCCGGTAATGTGCGATTTGCGGTCCAGCATGGTCAGTCGTTCTTCCTGTTGTTGCAGCTTCGATGTCATGTCGTCCTGAAAGCTCTTGAATTCGCCCAAGAACCCTTGAAGCGCCGCCCTCACGTCCCCGGCCGAGGCGTCGGACACGCCGCCCCCGGGCCGAGCCTTCGTCTCGGTCTTCGTCATACCCATCACCTCTTGTCTGGGGTCGCGTTCGGCCGGGCTCACCGCCCCGCCAGCATCCGGCGCGCGTCGTCGAAGACCGCCGCCAGTTCCCGCAACGCGGCATCGGCGGGGGTATCGCCCTTGGCTCCGACCCGCGCCTCGGGAAGCATCGGGAAGGTCACAAGCGACACTTCCCACAGCTCCACCTCACGAAGAAGCCGAAGCCCCTTCGCATCCTTTTCCGCCGTCACGGTGCGGTAGCCGATCGACAGCCCGTCGATCGCGCCCGCCGCGAGCAGCGCCGCCGCCTCGCGGCCCTTCTCCACCTCGGTCAGGATGCGGCCCTTGACCCGCAGGCCGCGCGCATCCTCGGCGATCTCCTCCCAGACCCCGATCGGCTGCGCCGGATCGTGCTGCCAAAGCATCTTCACGGCCCGACCTTCGGCACCCAGCCGGTGCAGCGAGCGCCGATAGGCGCCGGCCTGGACCACATCGCCCCCCTGATCGGCGACGCCGAACAGCGAGGCATAGCCCTCGATCCGGCACCCATCCGTCATGGCGATATCCTCGCCCAGCCGGCAGAACTTCATCTCCAGCCCGTAATCGTTTGTCATCATGCAAGATTTCCTAATTCGGCCCGAGCTCGATCAGCGACTGTACCGCCTGGCTCAGGATGACCCCGACCACCCCGAAGACCGTCATCCACAACCGCTTCTCGACGCCCTCGATCATCGCCTCGATGCGTTCGAGCCGTTTCTCAACGGTCTCGAACTGAAGCGCCATGATCCGCTCGGTCGCAACAAAGCGGTGCTCGTGCGCACAGTCGAACGGCTCCTTCAGATAGCGCGACCCCGCCATCCTCACGCCTCGTCCACCAGTTTCGGCAGGCCGAGGATCGCCCGTTTCTCGGCCTCGGTCAGGAACAGCGCCTCGCCGACACGTTTCCATTGCTGGTCGCGCTCAGCCGCGAGCGCCGGCACCTGGTCGAGATCCGGCCTGAGTTCGACCTCCTCGCCAAGATGCGTCGACAGCCAGTAGGCCACGGCCGCCGTCACCCGCGTCGCCAGGGGAAGCACCGTCAGCCGGTAGAAGGCGCGGTTCGCCTCCTGGTAGTTGGCATAGGTCGCGTCCCCCGGAATGCCCATCAGCATCGGCGGCACGCCGAAGGCCAGCGCGATCTCCCGCGCCGCCGCCTCCTTGGTCTTCTGGAACTCCATGTCCGAAGGCGAGAACCCCATCGGCTTCCAGTCGAGCCCGCCTTCCAGAAGCATCGGCCGCCCGGCATTGCGCGCGCCCTGATGATGCATCTCCATCTCTTGAACCAGCCGGTCATATTGATCGCCCGAAAGCTGCGCCTGCCCGTCCGCACCCTTGTAGACGATGGCGCCCGAAGGCCGCGCGGCATTGTCGAGAAGCGCCTTCGACCAGGCGCTCGCCGCATTGTGCACATCCACCGCCACCGCCGCGGCCTGCATCGGCGACAACCCGTAATGGTCGTCCTGCGGATGGAACGACCTGATGTGGCAGACCGGGTCGGCCGGCCCGGTCATGTCGAACCGGTGCTTCCGTCCGCCCACCGCATAGTCATAGGCAACCGGCCAGCCATCCGCCCCCGGCACGAGGCTCATCCGGTCCGAGCGCAACACATGCAGCTCCACCGGCAACCCCGCGCCGCCGACCGCCTCGACATAGCCGTTCCCGCTGAGCAGCAACTGCCCATACAAGGCCTCGAACAGCTCCGCCCGCCCCTGCCCCGGATTGGGCCGCCGCATCAGGTCGATGACCGGATGCACGTCGTAACGCCGCTCCCGATCCTGACAGATGAGCGGCAGGGCCGCCGCCGCCTCGGCGATCAGCTTGACCGCGCGGAACCCGACCGGATTGCCGGAAAACCCCGCCTTGGTCAGGCTCACCGCATCGCGCGGGCTCCACGCCACCCGGCCCGAGGTGCCCCACGCGACCACCCGTCCGGTGGCCGAGGCTTTCCGCTCCGGAACCGCGCCGCCCGCGCGCCGGAAGATATTCCATGCCATCGCAATTCTCCTGTCTCAGCCCGCGACCGGAAACGCCGCGCGCCCGAAGCGCGCCTGCATTTCATTGTGGTCCAAATACTCCCGCCGGAGGCATCGCCGCGTCAGCGGCGATTTCCTCACAGGCTGCGCACCCGCGGTCGCCGCCACTTCGCCGCCGGCTCGACGATCAACTCGGTCAGCGCCCAGACCAGCGCGTCCACCCGGTCGGGCGACCCCTTGCCCTGATAGCCCCGCGCTGTCATTCGGCACATCTGGTCCTCCAGGGTCCCAAGTCCGCGCAGGTGATGCACACGGCCTTGCTCGTAGAGCGCGGCCACCGGCTCGGCGCGCACCGCCTTGCCGCGCGTCGCATGGACCGCCCGGAACGGCACCATCGGGTCGATCTGCCGCACGACACTCTCGACGAGCTGCCCGCCCTGATTGACCTCGGCGACCATCCGGTCCGCGCCATGCCGTTCCATCGCCGCAACCGCCGCCCGGGCCCAGGTGTCGGGGCTTGCAGCACTGACGCTGGCATCCTCAAGCACCCAGGCCCGCCACTCCGAAGGCGGTCCTTCGGTCAGGGCGCCCACGGCAACGATCCCGCATTCATCCGACCCAGCATGGCCCGTCACCGGCGGATCGACCGCCACGACGACCCGCGAAAGACGCTCCGGCGCCTCTTCCCGCGCCGCTTCAAGTCCCTCGGTGGTCCAGAGCGCGCCCTCGGCATCCTCCAGAAGCACCCCGTCAAGCTCCTGCCGACCCTTCCGCGTGCCCGCATAGCGCGACCGCACCTCCTCAAGGAACGACGCCGCGAGATAGGCCTTGTTCGCTTCCGTCGGCGCCTGCGTCAGCACCGTCGTCGGGTTGCCGAGGATCGCCTTCAGCACGCCGACATTCTTCGGCGTCGTGGTGATCACCTGCTGCGGATGCTCGCCGAGCCTCAGCGCGAACTGCAGCATGTCCCAGGCCTCCTCGGCCTTCGACCACTTCGCCAGTTCATCGGCCCAGGCCGCGTCGAATTGCGGTCCCCTCAGGCTTTCGGGGCTGAAGGCGGAATAGACCTCCGCCACAGCCCCGTTCGGCCAGACCAGCCGCCGCCGCGTCGCCTCCCAGACCGGCATCCGGTCGGGCGGCGAACAGGCAAGGATGCCGCTGTCGCCAAAGATCATCACCTCGCGGGCCTGATCGACCGTCTCGCCCACCAGCGCGACCCGCCGCGCCCGGCCGGGGTCGAGCGGCCGCGCGCCTTCGACCTGCGACCGCACCCATTCTGCGCCGGCGCGCGTCTTGCCCGCGCCGCGCCCGCCCATGATCACCCAGCTCTTCCAGTGGCCATCGGGCGACAACTGATGCGGCAGCGCCCAGAACTCGAAGAGCCAGGGCAGCGCCATCAGCGCCTCGTCGGTCAGCTCGCCAAGGAACTCATCCACCATCTCCGGCGACACGGAGGCGAGCAAGGCGGCGGCAGATCTCAGTTCTGGCCGCTTCGAGGTCAAGCGCGTAGTCGTAAACAATACCTGCCTCTTCCTTGTCGAGTTTCGCAATCCTGGTCCTTTCCTCGAACACCATCTGAAGCGCCTGCCGCAGGTCGCGAAGCGACCGCGTTGCATCCTTCAGATCGTCGATTTCCCCAAGCCTGATCCGGTTCATCGCGGTGTTGATCTCCGCGACGATCTCGGCCAACAGCCCATGCGCCTGATCTATCATGGGCATCGTTGTCGGCCCTTCGGCCGAATTCTCTGTTGTCATTAAGCCTCTGCCCGCCTCTCATGCCGGTCCGCACGAGCGAAACGGAAAAGCGGCCCGGGGTCGCCCCCTGGCCGCTTGCCCACTTCTTCTAGCTTGCCTCAATGTATATCCGGGACCGCTCGCGGAGTCAAGCTAAATCCGTTTTCATTCAGTATGTTAGCGGGCGCGGAGTTAACCTGTCGTTAACCCGCGGCCTCAGTTCCCGCTGCCCTGCTCCGCCTCGATAGCGCGCCACTTCGCGACATTGTCGTTGTGCTCCGCCAGTGTTTCGGCAAAGGCATGACCTCCGGTGCCGTCGGCAACGAAGAAGAGGTAGTCGGTGCTTTCGGGGTTGAGCGCCGCGGCGATGCTGTCGCGTCCCGGATTGGCGATCGGCGTCGGCGGAAGCCCGTCGATCACGTAGGTGTTGTAAGGCGTCCGCCCGCGCAGCTCGCTCTGCCGCAGCCCGCGCCCCAGCACGCCCTGGCCCTTGGTCAGCCCGTAGATGACCGTCGGATCGGTCTGAAGCTTCATTCCCTGCGCCAGCCGGTTCAGGAACACGCTCGCCACGACTGGCCGCTCCTCGGGAACACCCGTTTCCTTCTCGACGATCGACGCCATGATCAGCGCCTCTTCCGGCGTCGCATAGGGCAGACCCTCGGCGCGGGCATCCCACAGCTCGGCCAGATCTGCCGCCTGGCGCGTCTCCATCTCGGCAAGAAGCTCCGACCTCGGCTCGCCGCGCACGACCTCGTAGCTGTCGGGCGACAACGCCCCCTCCGCAGGAACTTCGCCCGGCTCGCCGTCAAGGAATTCCGCGCGCTTCAACGCCTCGACCACCTGCCAGCTTGTCACGCCCTCGGCGAGCGTGATGCGGAACCGCACATCCGCATCCCCCACCCGGTCGACATAGTCCGGCGGAGGCGTCTCTTCCGCGGGATCGAACTTCGCGATCTCGGTGAAACTGCCCGTCGCCGGATCAAGCTCGCGCAGGACGATGTCGCCACCGTTCACGCCGATGCGGAAATTGACCTCGGTCCCGCAGGTGGACTGGCCGCTTTTGGTGATCGCGTCCACTATCTCCTGCATCGAGGCATTCGGCTCGATCAGGTATGACCCGGCCTTCAACTGGCCGGCCTTGTCCTCGTAGTCCGCGCCGACCTTGAGTATGTAGCCGGAACTGATCGCCCCCTCGCCGGCCAGCGCATCCGCGACGCCGCGCATGTTCGCGCCGCTCTCGACCTTGAAGCAGATCGCCTCCGCCAGCGGCCCTGGCCCGGTATACTGCCGCTGCCCCCAGGCGACGACGCCCGCCGCGACGATCATCAGCAGAATGGCGATCGTCAGGAAATTCGAGGCAAGATGCTTCCACATCAGCCGGCGACCCGGCCAAGGACGAGCGAGGCATTGGTGCCGCCGAAGCCAAAGGAATTGGACAGCGCAATGTTGATCTCGCGGCTCACCGCCTTGTTCGCCGCGAGGTCGAGCGTCGGTTCAACCGCCGGATTGTCGAGGTTGATCGTCGGCGGCGCGACCTGATCGCGGATTGCGAGAATGCAGAAGATCGCCTCCACCGCGCCCGCAGCGCCCAGCAGATGCCCGATCGCCGATTTCGTCGAAGACATCGTCGCCTTCGCCGCCGCGTTGCCCAATAGCCGCTCCACCGCGCCAAGCTCGATCGTGTCGGCCATGGTCGAGGTGCCATGCGCGTTGATGTAATCCACCTGATCGGGCGTGATCTCCGCCCGCTTCAGCGCCGCCTGCATCGAGCGGTATCCCCCGTCGCCGTCCTCGGACGGCGCCGTGATGTGATAGGCGTCGCCGCTCAGGCCATAGCCGATCACCTCGGCATAGATCTTGGCGCCCCGCGCCTTCGCGTGCTCGTACTCCTCAAGCACGACGACGCCGGCGCCTTCGCCCATGACGAAACCGTCCCGGTCGGCGTCGTAGGGCCGGCTGGCTTTCGTCGGATCGTCGGCGCGCTTCGTGGACAGCGCCTTGCAGGCGTTGAACCCGGCCACGCCGATCTCGCTGATCGGGCTTTCCGCGCCGCCGGCGATCATCACGTCCGCATCGCCCCACTGGATGAGCCGCGCCGCATCGCCGATCGCATGCGCGCCCGTCGAGCAGGCAGTCACGACCGCATGGTTTGGCCCCTTGAAACCGTAGCGGATCGAGACCTGGCCAGAAATCAGGTTGATGAGCGCGCCGGGGATGAAGAACGGCGACACCCGCTTCGGTCCCCGCTCCTTGATCAGCACGGCCGTCTCGGCGATCGAGGTCAGCCCGCCGATGCCCGACCCGATCATCACGCCGGTCCGGATCCGGCTCTCTTCGTCCTCGGGCATCCAGCCCGCATCCTTGACCGCCTGATCGGCGGCGGCCATGCCATAGAGGATGAAGTCATCCACCTTGCGGCGGTCCTTCGGCTCCATCCAGTCGTCAGGATTGAAGGTGCCGTCCGACCCGTCACCCAAAGGGATTTCGCAGGCATAGGTCGTGGTGACGTTGGCGGGATCGAAACGCGTGATCGGACCGGCGCCGGATTGCCCGGCGATCAGCCGCTTCCAGGTCTCCTCCACACCGCATGCCAGCGGTGTGACCATTCCAAGTCCGGTTACGACGACGCGCCTCATAGCCCACCCCACTCAATCCGCGATCCGGGGCTTGATACACGGCATCGGCCAAGGCGGGCAAGGCCCGTCGCCCGTTCCGGCGGCTCCTTGCCTCTCAGATGAACTCGGCCACGTGCGCGGTGTCGGGCCGCGCCTCCTTGAGCGCCTCGGCCAGATCGACCGTCCGGTTGAAAAGCGCCCGTCCGACAATCGCGCCCGAAACCTCTCCCAGCAGCCTCAGCCGCGAGATATCGTCGAGCGTCCGGACAATCCCGCTGGCGATGACCGGCGCCTTCGTCCGCTTGGCGAGCGCCGAGATCAGCCCAAGCGACGCATCCGTTTCGTTCAGATCGACGCCGATATCGGTGATGATGATCGCGGCGAAAGGCGTGCCCGCAAAACTGTCAAGGAATCCCTCGGCGCTGTAGGCGCTCTTGGTTTTCCAGCCCTCGATCATCACCTGACCCTGCCAGACGTCGACGGCGAGCACGATCTGGTCCGGATAGCGCTGCGCCAGTTCCTTGACCAGATGCGGGTTCTGCGCGGCAAGGGTGCCGACGACGATCCGCCCCGCGCCAAGATCGATCCACTCCTCGATGCGGTCCCGCGACCGGAACCCGCCGCCAAGCTGCACCGGTATTCCGGCGCCGCGAATGATCTTCAGCACGAGGTCGTGATTCACGTTGCTGCCCTTGACCGCATCGAAGTCGGTGACATGCATCCACTCGGCGCCGGCATGCGCGAATTCCTGGGCCTTCGCCACCGGGTCGACATGCCAGATCGCCGGCTCCTCGATGCGACCGCGCGGCAAAGTCACGCAGTGTCCGTTCTGCAGTTCGATCGTCGGAAAGAGAATCATCTTCGCACCTCCCTGCTGGTCATTGGCCGAATGCCGCCTGTCGGGCGCTGGCCCCCCCCCCCGGCGACTCTGGCAATCGCCCCGACTCTACCCCCGTCCGTGCGATTCCCAATGCGATTTCTGCGCGTCAGCGGTCTTTCACAGGGACGGCTCCGATCGCCGCCGGAAGCAACAGGCAAAGCCCCGCCGCCGCAAGGATCGCGATCGCGTCCCGATTCATGCCGATCCCCCGCCGCCGCGGATGTCGCGCGCCATCAACATCACCGGGTCGCCCAGATCCTCGGTCTCGCGCATGGGCGCATATCCCAGCCGTTCCGCGATCGCGAAGGACGCGGCATGGCCGATCTCGATCATCGCATGGCTCCGCCCGCCGAACGGCTGCGCGTCGAACCAGCGATGAGCCGCACCGACAGCCTCGCGCCCGTATCCCTGTCCCTGCGCGGCGGCGCCGAGAACCCAGCCCGCCTCCGGGGCGGCATCGAAATCCTCCCCGATCCCCCGCTTCGACGTGAAGAACCCCGTCTGGCCGATCAGCACACCATCCTCCTTGCGGAAGACGCCCCATTGGCCGAACCCCTCGATCACCCAGTTCCCGGCGATCTTGAGGAACACGGTCCAGCTCTCGTTCAGCGGGCGCGGCTTGTTGCCGATGAACCGGACCACCTCGGGCTCCTGCCAGATCGCCGCGTAAGCGGCGAAATCCGCCCGCGCCATGGCGCGCAACATCAGCCGCTCCGTGCCGATCACCGGCGCCATGCCCCGCCTCCAAACGAAAAACGGCGCCCCGTCCGGGACGCCGTCCGTCATTCCGATCGACCCCGATCAGGTCGCTTCAGAGATGAACTTCACCGCATCGCCGAAGGTCTGGATCGTCTCGGCGGCGTCGTCCGGAATCTCGATCCCGAACTCCTCCTCGAACGCCATCACCAGCTCGACCGTGTCGAGGCTGTCCGCGCCCAGATCGTCGATGAACGAGGCGCTTTCCGTCACCTTGTCCGCTTCAACGCCCAGATGCTCGACGACAATTTTCTTAACGCGATCAGCGATGTCGCTCATGTCAAATCCTCATATTCGCGGGTCGTCCCCGCAGTCTCGTCCCTTGCTCACACAGAGCGGCTCAGACCCCGCATATCGCGCAGGCTGCCGGATGGGCTGAAGGACCCGCCCCGGCTGGTCAGCGCCGCCTATAGCACAGTCTAGACCCGAGGCAAACGCTTTCGCAATGCTTCAGGTCCATCGGGCGCCGGCGACCCCGGCAGCCGGGCTCAGGCCATGTCCATGCCGCCATTCACATGCAGGGTCGCCCCGGTGACATAGGCCGCTTCCGGGCTTGCAAGATAGACTGCGGCGGCCGCGATCTCCGCAGGATCGCCCATCCGCCCGGCAGGAATTTGCGTCGAAATGCGGGCCTTCTGCTCGTCGGTGAGCTTGTCCGTCATCGCCGTCGCAATGAAGCCCGGCGCGATGCAGTTCACGGTTATCCCCCGGCTCGCGACCTCGTGGGCAAGCGACTTCGACATGCCGGTGACGCCCGCCTTCGCCGCGCAGTAGTTGCCCTGCCCCGGATTGCCCGTCGTGCCCACGATCGAGGTGATGTTGACGATCCGCCCCCAGCGCGCCTTCATCATCCCCCGCAGCACCCCCCGGCACAGGCGGAAGGTGGAGGTCAGGTTCAGGTCGATGACCTGCTGCCATTCCTCGTCCGACATCCGCATGAAAAGATTGTCGCGGGTGATCCCGGCATTGTTGACAAGGATATCGACCGAACCCATCGCCTCGGCCGCCTGCTTCGGCAGCGCCTCGACCGCCCCGGCATCCGACAGGTTGCAGGGCAGCACATGCGCCCGCCCGCCCAATTCTGCCGCCAGCGCCCTCAATGGCTCCTCCCGCGTGCCCGACAGGCCGACCGCCGCCCCCGCGCCATGCAGGGCCCTCGCGATGGCGCCGCCGATCCCGCCCGAAGCGCCGGTCACCAGCGCCGCCTTGCCCGTCAGATCGAACATACCTCGTCCCCTCACTTTCTGTCCCCAAATACCCCGGGTGGGGTCGCGGGGAGGGCAGCGCCCTCCCCGGTCATCTCACCCCGCCGCGGCGGCGGCATCCTCGGGCGTACCGACCGCGCGGCATTCCGCCTCGCTCGCGATCCGCCGGATCATCCCCGACAGCGCCTTGCCGGCGCCGATTTCCCAGAATTCCGTAACCCCCTGCGCCGCCATCCATTCCACCGATTCCCGCCAGCGCACCGACCCGGTGACCTGCTCGACCAGCAGCGACCGGATCGCATCCGGGTCGCTCACCGCCCGGGCGGTCACGTTCGCGACCAGCGGCACCTTCGGCTTGCCGATCGCCACATCGCCAAGTGCGTCGGCCATCGCCCGTGCCGCCGGCTCCATCAGCGCACAGTGGAAGGGGGCCGAAACCGGCAGCAGGATCGCCCGCCTTGCGCCTTTCGCCCTGGCGATCTCGACCGCCCGCTCGACCGCGCCCTTGTGGCCCGAGACCACGACCTGCGCGGGATCGTTGTCGTTCGCCGCCTGGCAGACCTCGTCCCCGGCCGCCTCCTTCGCCACCGCATCGGCCGTCCGGAAATCCAGGCCCAGCAGCGCCGCCATGGCGCCCACGCCCACCGGAACCGCCTCCTGCATGGCCCTGCCCCGCAACCGCAGCAGCCGCGCGGTATCGGCAAGACTGAGCGCTTCCGCCGCGCAAAGCGCCGAGTACTCGCCCAGGCTGTGCCCCGCCACATAGGCCGCCGAACTCACCGCAATCCCCTCCGCCTCCAGGGCCCGCATCGCCGCGATCGAGGTCGCCATGAGCGCGGGCTGGGCATTCTCGGTCAGCGTAAGCGCCTCCTGCTCGCCTTCCCAGATCACGGCCGAGAGTTTCTCGCCCAACGCCTCGTCCACCTCGTCGAAGACCGCCTTCGCCGCCGGATAGGCCGCGGCCAGCGCACGCCCCATGCCGATCACCTGCGCCCCCTGCCCCGGAAATACGAATGCGCGCGCCATGATCCCTCCGTATGTCGCCTGCCCAAGCGCATAGCCCGATGTCCGCGGCGGCGCAATGTTTTGACGGCAGACGGATGCCGCGCCCGGCGCAGAACGCCGGACGCGGCTCGCCAGAAATCGCGCGACGGCGTCAGAAGATCCGGTCGACCGGATCGCCAAGCGCCATGGACCCGGCATAAAGCTCCTGCACCTCGCGCCGCAGCGGATGGTAGCGCGCGGCCTGCACGTCGCGCAGGCGGCGTTCCAGCCCGGTGCGCCGGTAGAACCCCATGCCGCCGGCAAGTTCCATCGCAAGTTCGACGGCGCGGGTCGTGTTCTCTTCGACCAGACGTCTGCCGATCATCACCTCGTTGACGCTTCCAGCCGAGGGCGCGTTCTCCTCGGCGATGGCGATCATCCTGGCATGGGCGATCTGCGCCGCACGCAGCCGCACCTCCATTTCGCCCGCCACCCGCGGCTGCCGGGCCGCGCCCTCGCGGTTCCTCGCGATCCCGACCGCAATGTCCCGGGCACTTTCGGCCACGCCGAGATAGGCCGCATAGATCAGCGGGAAGGCCAGGGTGGCGATGATATGCCAGACCGGATGCCATTGGCCGCCCGCGCGTTTCAGCGGAACCTTGTCGTCGGGCACGAAGAACCCGTCGATCTCCACATCATGCGACGCGGTGCCGCGCATGCCGAGCGTGTGCCAGGTATCGAGCACCTTCACCTCGGGGGCATCCATCGGCAGGGCGAAATGGATCACCTCGTCGCCCGCCACCGCACTGGTCATCAGCAGAGTGCCGGCGGGCGCGCCCGAGACGAAGACCTTGCGGGCATGGATGCGCCAGCCGCCCTCGACCCGTTCGGCCCGCCCCGAGCCGCCGACCCAGTCGGTGCCGCCGCTCGACAACAGCACCGTGTCGGTCGTCGCCACCCGCTTCAGCAGCGGCTCGACCGCCGCCTTCGCCGCCGGCTGGTGGCGCCAGCGCCAGGCCGGGATCACCACCTGATGCGTATGCATCGCAAAGGCCAGCGCCGTCGATCCGCAGCCATGGGCGAGCACCCGGATCACCTCGCCCATCTCGGCGATTCCGGCCCCGCCGCCACCCAGTTCGGCAGGCACGGCGGCGCGCATGAAGCCCGCGCGCATCAGCTTGCCGTAATTCTCCGCGACAAAGCTCTCTTCGCTGTCATGCGCCTCGGCGCGGGTCGAGAAATCCTCCGCCAGCCTGGCCGCCGTCCGGGCAAGGCCGGCCCCGGCGGCCCGATCGGCCTTATCCATATCCACTTCAACAATGATGTCTTCCACGGCAATGTCTCCTGTGTTGTCCGTTGTGACCGCCACAGACTCCGCCCAAAGATAGCGGCGGTCCAGTTCAGGAACTGAACCGCCCCGGTGACGCGGCCCGCCCTTCGTGCTATCTTCCCGGACTGCGCAACGGGAGAGGCCCTCGGATGATCGACAAACACGGCTACGGCCAGTTCTGCCCCGTCTCGATGGCGGCGGAAATCGTCTGCACGCGCTGGACCGCCTTGATATTGCGGGAATTTCTTTGCGGCACCTCGCGATTCAACGACCTCAGGCGTGGCCTCCCCAAGATCTCGCCGGCGCTTCTGTCCAAGCGGCTGAAGGAGCTTGAGGCCGCCGGTATCCTCACCGGCGAGACGCGCCCCGACGGTTCGCCGGAATACCAGCTGACCGAGATGGGCCGCGAACTTGAACCGACCATCATGGCGCTGGGCACCTGGGGGCACCGCTGGATCGAATCATCCGTAACCCTCAGGAATCTCGACCCTTCTCTTCTCATGTGGGACATCCGGCGCAATATCCGCCCGCGGCCTCTTCCCGGCCGGCGCTGCACGATACAGTTTCAGTACCCCGAACTTCGCGAAGGCGACCGCAACTGGTGGCTCGTCGTCGATCAGACCGGCGTCGACCTCTGCAAGATCGATCCCGGCCACGAGGTTGACCTGCTGGTCTCGGGCCCCCTGCGCGCGATGACCGCGGTCTGGATGGGCATGACGACGATCGGCGCCGAGATGGAGGCGGGCCGCATCCAGTTGGATGGGGACCGGGATCTTGCGCGGAACATCGGCACATGGCTCGGCCTCAGCTATTTCGCCCGCATCCCCCGGAACGTCGCCTGAGGGAACCCCACGCGGCCGGCTTGCGTTTTCTCCGGACAAGGGAGAGGCGCGATGAAATGGGTCATCCTCATCCTCGGAATGCTCGGCCTGGCCCTGGGCGGGCTCTGGCTTCTGCAGGGGCTGGGGCTGGTGTTCGTGCCGCCGATCCTCTGCGTCGGCGATTGCACGCCGCTCAGGGGACCGTCCGCGCCCTGGGCCATTGCCGGTCTGATCCTCGCCGCAGGCGGACTCGTCGCGATCCGCCACGCGGCGCGGCGAAGATAGGGCCGGATCGGCCGTCGCAACGCTTGCATCCCGCAGCCACCTCTGTATAAGGCCGCATCCTTCCGCATTCACGGGAACCGGCGAAGCCTCTCGTGGCGGGCTGCGGAGGGTCTCGCCCGCCTATGAAGCCGCCTGAAACGAAAAAGGAGCCTACATGCCGCTTTACGAGCATGTCCTCATCGCGCGCCAGGATCTTTCCAACGCGCAGGCCGAAGGCCTCATCGAACATTTCTCCACTGTCCTCGCGGACAACGGCGGCAAGGTCGTCGATCACGAGTACTGGGGCGTCAAGACGATGGCCTACAAGATCAACAAGAACCGCAAGGGCCACTACGCCTATCTGCGTTCGGACGCGCCCTCGGCCGCCGTGCAGGAGATGGAGCGCCTCGCCCGCCTGCACGACGACGTGATGCGCGTGATGTCGATCAAGGTCGACGCGCACGAGGAAGGCCCCTCGGCGCAGATGCAGAAGCGCGACGACCGGGGTGATCGTGGCGATCGCGGCGACCGCCGCGACCGGCGTTGATCCAGAGCTTGAGGAAAGGAACCTAAAACATGGCGAACAAACCGTTTTTCCGCCGCCGCAAGGTTTGCCCCTTCTCGGGCGACAACGCGCCGAAGATCGACTACAAGGACGTCCGTCTTCTCCAGCGCTACATCTCCGAGCGCGGCAAGATCGTGCCCGCGCGGATCACCGCCGTCTCGGCCAAGAAGCAGCGTGAACTTGCGCGCGCCATCAAGCGCGCCCGCTTCCTCGCCCTGCTTCCCTATGCCGTGAAGTAAGGAGACACGACCATGCAAGTGATCCTGCTCGAACGCGTGGCCAAGCTTGGCCAGATGGGCGAAGTCGTCAAGGTCAAGGACGGCTACGCGCGCAACTTCCTCCTGCCGCAGGGCAAGGCGCTGCGCGCCTCCGAGGACAACATCAAGAGCTTCGAATCGCGCAAGTCGCAGCTCGAGGCGCAGAACCTCGAGACCCGCAAGGAAGCCGAAAAGGTGTCGGCGAAGCTTGACGGCCAGACCTTCATCGTGATTCGCTCGGCTTCGGATGCCGGCGCGCTTTACGGGTCGGTCAGCCCGCGCGATGCGGCCGACGCCGCCGCCGCCGAAGGCTTCACCGTCGACCGCAAGCAGATCGTCCTCAGCCGCCCGATCAAGGAGCTTGGGCTGCACGAGATCGAGATCGTGCTGCACCCCGAAGTCTCGGCCACGATCAAGCTGAACGTCGCCCGCTCGGCCGAGGAAGCCGAGCTTCAGGCCGCCGGCAAGTCGATCCAGGAACTCGCCGCGGAAGAAGAAGCCGAGGCAGAATTCGAGATCGCCGAACTTTTCGACGATATCGGCTCGGCCTCGCTGGACCTCGATTCCGGGACCGAAGAGACGGAAGAGGCCAAGGGAACCGACGAGTAGTTCCGCACAGCTTTCGACCGAACCAACGAACCGCGCCGGGGCCACCGGCGCGGTTTGCCGTTGTGGCCAGGCAACACTGGTCGCGCACCGCGCAGGCCGTGCCCCCGCACCGGCTTCTCGCCCACCGCGCAAGCATGCTAGCGAGAATGCGAACGGATCCAATGAAAGCCCCGCAATGCGCCGCCTGGTTTCCATAATCGTCGCTGTCGTCGCTGGCCTGATGCTCATGGCAGGCGCGCAGTACTACCTCTACGCAACCAACACCGACTCGCCGTACGACGAAATCGGCATCATGCTGACCGGTTACATGCCCGCCCCTGTCAGGGACTGGGGCTGCGGCAAGCTGCACCAGACCTTCGGCAATGTCGTGCCGCCCTATGGCTGCGCCCGCGCGGACAACCCCCAGATCTGGCGCTGAGAAGGCGCACAGGACCGGGCGGGATTGCCGGCGCCGCCTGCGGTCGAAGGTTGCGCTGCCGTGTCGTTGCCTTATGTAGGAACGTCACACAGCCAACGCGCGAAACCGACGCCGGGAAACACAGATGTCCATGATCGCCACCGTCATCAAGCCGATGCATCGCCAGGGCTGGCGCTTCGTCGGCATCTTCGCGGCGGTCACGCTTGTCCTGTTCTGGATCGCCGAGCCCCTGGGCTGGATCGGCGTCGGCCTGACGGTCTGGTGCTACTACTTCTTCCGCGATCCGGACCGGGTAACGCCGGTGCGCGAAGGTCTGATCGTCTCGCCCGCAGACGGCGTCGTGCAGATGATCGGCGAAGCGCCACCGCCGGAGGAGCTTGGCCTCGGGACCGAGCCGATGACGCGGATCGCGATCTTCATGAACGTGTTCAACTGCCATGTGAACCGCACCCCCATCGCGGGCCGCGTCGAAAGGATCGCCTACCGTCCCGGCAAGTTCCTCAACGCCTCGCTCGACAAGGCCAGCACCGACAATGAGCGCAACGCGCTCGCGATCCGTCTCGGCGACGGCCGCGCGATCGCCGTGGTCCAGATCGCCGGCCTTGTCGCCCGGCGCATCGTCTGCGAGGTCGATGAGGGCGTCGCCCTTCAGACCGGCCAGCGTTTCGGCATGATCCGCTTCGGCTCGCGGCTCGATGTCTATCTGCCGGCTGGCGTGTCGCCCCTGGTCGCCGTCGGCCAGGGCGCCATCGCGGGGGAAACCGTCCTTGCCGACCTCGCATCGGCCGAAGCGCCGCGCCTTGGCGCGGTCCGCTGATCATGGCCACGCCGAAACCACCGAAACGCGATACCGAGGGCGACAGCCTGCCGGTCTTCATGCTGGTTCCGAACATGGTGACGACGCTCGGCCTCTGTTCGGGGCTGACGGCGATCCGCTTCGTCATGTCGGGGCAGTTCCATATCGCGGTCTGGCTCATCCTCTTTTCCATCGTCCTCGACGGGCTGGACGGACTCATCGCGCGGCGGCTCCAGGCGACAAGCGATTTCGGCGCCCAGCTCGACTCGCTGTCGGACTTCCTGAATTTCGGCGTGGTTCCGGGCCTGCTCATCTACCAGATGGCGCTGGTCACCAGCGAACGGGCGGGCGGCTGGATCTTCGTCCTCGTCTACGTGATCTGTTGCTGCATGCGCCTCGCGCGCTTCAACGTCGCCATGGCGCGCGCCGCCACCGACGGCGAGGAAAAGCCCCGGCACTTCACAGGCGTGCCCGCCCCGGCGGGCGCGCTCATGGCGCTTCTGCCGGTCTTTGTCCGGTTCGAGACGGGGATCGACCCCGCCGATCATCCGACGATCGTGGAGTTCTATCTCGCGGCGGTCGGCCTTCTGATGGTCAGCCGCCTGCCGACGTTCTCGCCGAAATCCATCCGCATTCCGCGCGACAACACGGCATGGGTGCTGATCGGGCTGGCGCTGGTCGTGGGCATTCTCCTGGCCCAGTTCTGGATGTCGCTCATCGTGATCAACGTCGTCTATGCGGGTTCGCTGCTGATCTCGTTCTTCAGGTGGCTAAGGCAGCGCAAGGGCTGATCCCGGGCTGAACGACAAGGGCCGCGCCTTGCGGCGCGGCCCTGTCCGGGTCAGCCGACCGGGCGGCGATCAGAGTTCGTCGAGCGCCTCGATCGCCTTTTGCAGCTTGTCCTTCGTGACTTCCTTTTCGTTCACCTTGGCGCCAGCGAAGACAAGATCGACGACCTTGTCCTCGAAGATCGGCGCGCGAAGCTGCTGCTGCATCTGCGGGTTCTTGTGGACGAAGTCGAAGAACGCACGCTCCTGCCCCGGATATTGCCGGGCCTGGGCCATCACCGCCTGCGTCATCTCGGCATCGGTCACCTCGACCTTCTCCTTGCGGCCGATCTCGGCCAGCAGAAGGCCAAGCCGAACCCGGCGCTCGGCCAGCTTGTTGTGCTCGTCGGTGGGCGTGATCTCGGGGTGGTCGTGGCCGTGATGATCGGGGTTTTCGTCGTGCCAGAGCTGATGGGCGATCTGGCCGGCTTCCGCCTCGACCAGACTCGGCGGCAGGTCGAACTTCACCAGGCCGTCAAGCTGGTCGAGAAGCGCGCGCTTCATCACCTGACGCGCCGCACCGACATATTCGGCCTCCAGCCGTTCCCGGATCTGCGCCTTCAGCGCGTCGAGGTCATCGGCGCCATACCGCTTGGCCAGCTCGTCATCGACCTCGGCCGGCTTCGGCTCCTTCACCGCCTTGACGGTGCAGTCAAAGACCGCTTCCTTGCCGGCAAGATGCTTGGCGCCGTATTCGGCCGGGAAACTCACCTTCACCGCGACCTCGTCACCCGCCTTCGCGCCGACAAGCTGTTCCTCGAACCCGGGGATGAACGAGCCCGAGCCGAGCTCAAGCGGATAATCCTCGCCCGCACCGCCCTCGAACGCCTCGCCGTCGATCTTGCCGACGAAGTCGACGACCACCTGGTCGCCCTCCTTCGCCTTGGCGCCTTTCTTGCGGTCCTCGAAGTTCTTGGCGTCCTTGGCAAGATTGCCAAGCGCCTCGTCCACCGCCTTGTCGTCGGCCTTCACGACCAGCTTCTCGAGTTTCAGCTTGGAAAGGTCCAGTTCGGGGATCTCGGGCAGCGCCTCGTAGGACATCTCAACAACGACGTCGTCGCCCTTCTTCCAGGTCTCGCCGCCCTTCATCTCGACCTTCGGCTGCAGCGCCGGCTTGTCGCCGGTTTCGTCGAAATGCTGCTTCATCGCGCCGTCGATCGCATCCTGCATCGCATCGCCCATGAGCCGCTCGCCGAACTGCTTTTTCAGGATCGGCATCGGCACCTTGCCCTTGCGGAAGCCCTTCAGCTCGACCTCGGGCTGCGCCTCGACCAGCTTTTCGTTGACCTTCGCGTCAAGATCGGCGGCCGGCACGGTGATCGTGTAGCTGCGCTTCAGGCCGTCTTTCAGGATCTCGGTGACCTGCATTCCTTCGTCCTTTTCCTCTTGGTGCGGGTGGAGGGACTTGAACCCCCACGCCTCGCGGCGCCAGAACCTAAATCTGGTGCGTCTGCCAATTTCGCCACACCCGCAATGCCTGAGAGCGGCCCATTCCGGGACCGCCCCCTCAAATCCGCGCCCTTCTAACAAGAGTCGCCTGGTGATGCGAGCGGAAAAAGCGCCGGCGAGCCGGTCCGTCCGGTCGCGCAAGGCGGGCGGCGGATGCCTCCGGCGGAGGTATTTCTGCCAAGATGAATTTGCGGGCGGTCAGAGCCCGAGATCGCGGAACACCGCCGGCAGTTGTTCGGGCAGATCCTCGGCGATGAGGCCCGGTCCGAACTTCAGCGCACATTCGACATGCAACCATGCGGCGGTCTCGGCCGCCTGCATCGGCCCGAAGCCGCGCGCCAAGAGACCGGCGATGAAACCCGAAAGCACGTCGCCCGAGCCCGCCGTCGCGAGCCACGGCGCGGCGCGCTCGTAATGGGCGGAGTTGATGGCGCATCGACCCGTGGGGTCGGCGATCACGGTGTCGGGGCCCTTGTAGAGCACGACGCAGCCCGCGCGTTTGGCGGCCTCGCGCGTCGCGTCGACCTTGGAATAGGCGGGGCCTTTCGTCGCCGGGGCCGCGAGTTTTTCGGCGATATCGGGAAAAAGGCGGGCGAATTCACCGGCATGGGGGGTGAGGACGCATCTTTCGTGCAGCGCGGCGAAGAGGTCGGGGTCGCGGGAGAGGATGGTGAGCGCGTCGGCGTCGAGGACGACGGATCGCCCCTGTTTACGCCGCCCCGGACCTGATCCGGGGCCTCCCTCCTCGTCCGTCGCGCGCCTCGGGTCGGGGTCCCGGGTCAGGCCCGGGACGGGGACACCGAGCGCCGCCGCGACCAGCGCGGCCTCCCGCTCTCCCGTTCCAAGCCCCGGCCCCAGGAGAAGCGCGTTGATCCGCTTGTCCCCCAGCACACGCCCCAGCGCATCTCCGTCCGCGACGGGCTTCAGCATCACCGCATCGAGCCGCGCCGCATTCTCCGCCAGCGCTTCGGGCGGGCAGCCTACGGTGACGAGCCCCGCCCCGATCCTGAGCGCCCCCCGCGCGGCGAGGCGGGCGGCGCCGCCTTTGCCCGGACCGCCGGAGAGGATCAGGGCGTGGCCGTGGGTGTACTTGTGGGAGTCGCTGCCCCATGCCGCCTTGGACAAGTGCGAACAATACAATGGCCGTGCTCCGGAAGAATCGACCAATTCTGAAATCTGCAAAGTGCGATGCCATTCGGCTTTATCCAACCCGATGCTCTTGACTACAAGCTTTCCGCAATTCGTCGGACCGTCCGCGAGCTGGTGCCCACGTTTAGCGCAATGGAAACTAACGGTGAGGTTTGCGCTTGGCCCATCAACGAAATCGCGATCCTTGAATGCTCCCAGGCGGCGGCCACTGTCGGCACACAGCCCGCTTGCTATGTCGACGGCCACGACCGGAGGAAACTTCTTTCCACCAGAGGTCGCGGCCCAGAAACCTAGCTGGCTCCGCACACCGGGGAACGCTTCAAATCCCCGCGCCAATCCAGTTCCGAACAAAGCATCCACGGCAAGCGCCAAGGGCGGCGGATTATCTCCATAGTCTAAGAAAATGTCGTCGTTGAGATCGGCCACCTCCCCCATCCCCCGCCACAGCTCATAATTCACCCTTGCATCCGGCGGCAGCTTCTCCGCGTCGCCGTAGAGGAACACCTCCACCTCCCAACCCCACTCCTTCAGGAGCCGCGCGACAACAAACCCGTCGCCGCCGTTGTTACCCGGACCGCAAAGCACCACCGCCCGGAACGACCCCGCCTTCAGCTCCGGCCATTCCTCGAAGATCGCCTCGACCACGCCGCGACCGGCGCGCTCCATTAACTCCAGCCCCGTGACCTCGCCGCTCTCGATCGCGGCCTCTTCGATGGCGCGCATCTGGGCGGCTGTCAGAAGCTCCGTCATGGTCTTTCCCGCAAAGTTTTCAAACCGCCCGTCAAGCGATCATTATGCACAAATTTTAGGCGCACCCACAGGATTCCCCTGCCCGCGCACCTCTCCGGAACCCTAGCCAATTGTCCCCGCCCGTTGAAAGTGGTGACAGGGGCCGACTTGCAAAAAACACGGCAGGGAGACTCAGGCCCCATGAAGAAGATCGAAGCCATCATCAAGCCCTTCAAGCTCGACGAGGTGAAGGAAGCCCTTCAGGAGGTCGGCGTGCAGGGGCTTTCGGTGATCGAGGTCAAGGGCTTCGGCCGCCAGAAGGGCCATACCGAGCTTTACCGCGGCGCCGAATATGTCGTGGACTTCCTGCCCAAGGTGAAGATCGAGGTGGTGCTGGCCGACGACATGGTCGATGCCGCGATCGAGGCGATCGTCAGCGCCGCCCGAACCGACAAGATCGGCGACGGCAAGATCTTCGTCTCGCCGGTCGAACAGGTCATCCGCATCCGCACCGGCGAGACCGGCGAGGACGCGATCTGAGGACATGCCGCCCGGACAGGGCCGGTTCACGAACACGAGCATCCAGAACAGAAGGACAAGGACACCATGAGCGCCAAGGACGTTCTCAAACTCATCAAGGACGAGGAGGTCGAATATGTCGACGTCCGCTTCACCGACCCGCGCGGCAAGTTGCAGCACGTGACGCTGATCGTCGACATCATCGACGAGGACTTCTTCGAGGAGGGCTTCATGTTCGACGGCTCGTCCATCGCCGGATGGAAGTCGATCGACCAGTCCGACATGAAGCTCATTCCCGACACGTCCTCGGTCTATATCGACCCGTTCTACGCGGAAAAGACGCTCTGCGTGCATTGCAACGTGGTGGAGCCGGACACGGGTGAGCCCTACAGCCGCGATCCGCGCGGCACGGCGGCAAAGGCGGAAGCGTATCTCAAGGCGTCCGGCATCGGCGACACGTCGTATTGGGGGCCCGAAGCCGAGTTCTTCATCTTCGACGACGTGCGCTATTCGGTGACGCCGCAGAAGGTCGCCTACCAGATCGACGGCCATGACGCCGCATGGAACACCGACACCGAATACGAGATGGGCAACCAGGCCCACCGCGCCGCCCACAAGGGCGGCTATTTCCCGGTCAACCCGATCGACGCCGCGCAGGACCTGCGGTCGGAGATGCTGTCGACGATGAAGCGCATGGGCATCAAGGTCGACAAGCACCACCATGAGGTCGCCTCGGGCCAGCACGAGCTTGGTATGATCTTCGGCGGCCTGGTCGAGCAGGCCGACAACATCCAGAAGTACAAGTACGTCATCCACAACGTCGCGCATGCCTACGGCAAGTCGGCCACCTTCATGCCGAAGCCGATGAAGGGCGACAACGGATCGGGCATGCATGTGAACATGTCGATCTGGAAGGGCGGCAAGCCCCTTTTCTCCGGCGACAAGTATGCCGACCTGAGCCAGGAGGCGCTGTGGTTCATCGGCGGCGTCCTGAAGCACGCCAAGGCGCTCAATGCGCTGACCAACCCCTCGACCAACTCCTACAAGCGGCTGATCCCCGGCTTCGAGGCGCCGGTGCTGCGCGCCTATTCCGCGCGCAACCGCTCGGGCTGCGTGCGCATCCCGTGGACCGAAAGCCCGAAGGCCAAGCGCGTCGAGGCGCGCTTCCCCGACCCGGCCGCCAACCCCTATCTCGCCTTCGCCGCGCTCCTGATGGCCGGTATCGACGGTATCCGGAACAAGATCGACCCCGGTCCGGCCTCGGACAAGGATCTCTACGACCTGCCGCCCGAGGAGCTGGCCGAAATCCCAACGGTCTGCGGCAGTTTGCGCGAGGCGCTGGAGGCTCTGGAAGCAGACCACGACTTCCTGCTGGCGGGCGACGTCTTCACCAAGGACCAGCTCGACGGTTACATGGCGCTGAAATGGGAAGAGGTCTACGCCTACGAACACACGCCGCATCCGGTCGAGTACCAGATGTATTACAGCTGCTGAAGCTCATGGATCGACGGAAAGGGCGCCAGCCGGCGCCCTTTTTGTTGGTCATGCCGGCAAGCGGTGTTTCCGCGCAATGCGGAATCAAACCGACGTTCGGATGATGCCCGGCGTCAGGGGCGCCCCTGCGCCGCAGGCGTTAAGCCCGGCCTTCGCCTGACACACGAGCCTCCTTTCCGCCCCGAAACAATCCAGAAATGACACCACGAGCGGCACAAACCCGCCCCGGCGCCGCCCGATTCCGAGGGCAGCCTGATCCTTGGAAACAATCGGGTGTACCAGTCATGAACGTTGAACGAATGAGACCGATGCAAAGCGCGAACGACAATGTCGTCGTCCCCCTCAACTACGTCATCGCCGCGCGGGCGCTGCGGCAACTGCCGTCGGAAGTCCGGCGCGACGTGCTGCAGAACGCGGTCGACCTCGCCAAGCAGCCGGGTCTGCTCTACCGCCTCCAGGCCATGCTCTCCGAATAGGGCCGAAGCGCCGCCGGGCGCTTAAGCCAAAGTCGCCGCAAAGCGACGTGCCGCGTCGCAATCGGAATTGATTATCGCGCGCGCCTGCGCATCCTCCCTGCCAGGGGAGGCATCCATGAACACGCATTATTCCGACATCCGCAAGATCGACCCCGGCAAGGGCGCGACGCTGCCCGACGGCACCCCCAACGACAACGACCGGATCGAGATCGGGCCGACGCAGCTCGCGTTCCGCGAATGGGAAGCGGCGGGGCTGACGCTCCCCAATCTCGCCCGGATGCGGGAATTCCGCTGGAAGCGGCTGACCCAGGCGATCGTCGATCGCGGCTGGGGCGGTCTTCTGATGTTCGACCCCCTGAACATCCGCTACGCGACCGACACGACGAACATGCAGCTCTGGAACACCCACAACCCGTTCCGCGCGGTCCTGCTCTGCGCGGATGGCTACATGGTCATCTGGGACTACAAGAACTCACCGTTCCTTGCCGAATACAATCCTTTGGTTCGTGAAAGCCGCTCGGGCGCGTCGATGTTCTACTTCTCGGCCGGCGACAAGGGGCCGCAGGCCGCTTCGAACTTCGTCTCCGAGGTGGACGAGCTGATGCGCACCCATGCCGGCACCAATCGGCGGCTTGGCGTGGACAAGATCATGGTGCAGGGCCTGCGCGCGCTCGAAGCCGCCGGCTTCACCGTCGAGGAAGGCGAGGAATGCACCGAAAAGACACGCGCCATCAAGGGTTCGGACGAAATCCTCGCCATGCGCTGCGCCCATCACGCCTGCGAAGCGGCGATGGCCGAGATGGAGCGCGCCTGCCGCGAAGGCGTGCCCGGCGGCAACATGAGCGAAGACGACGTCTGGGCCGTGCTCCATGCCGAGAATATCCGGCGCGGCGGCGAGTGGATCGAGACGCGGCTCCTCGCCTCCGGTCCCCGCACCAATCCGTGGTTCCAGGAATGCGGCCCCCGGATCATCCAGCCGAACGAGATCGTCGCCTTCGACACCGACCTGATCGGCAGCTACGGCATCTGCGTCGACATCTCGCGCACCTGGTGGGTGGGTGACGCCAAGCCCAGCAACTCCATGATCTATGCGATGCGCCATGCGCACGAACACATCATGACCAACATGGAGATGCTGAGACCCGGCGTGTCGTTCAATGACCTGGTTCACGGCGGACACAAGCTGGACGATCAGTTCCAGAACCTGAAATACGGCTGCAAGATGCACGGCGTCGGGCTTTGCGACGAATGGCCGCTCATCGCCTATCCCGACAAGGCCGTCGAGGGCGCGTTCGACTACGTGGTCGAACCCGGCATGGTCCTCTGCGTCGAGGCGCTGGTCGGCGCCGAGGGCGGCGGCTTCTCGATCAAGCTCGAGGATCAGGTGCTGATCACCGAGACGGGATACGAAAACCTGACGACCTATCCGTTCGACGAAAGGCTGATGGGCCTGGCGTGACTTCGCCGGACTGCGCCAACGCATCCCGGACCTGATCCGGGATCTCCTGCCGCACCAACCGTCGCGGATGGCGTCGCCACCGCTTCCAGCAGGAAACGGGTCGGCCCGGACCGGACCATCCCCTACTCTCCTTTCAAGAGCAAAGGAGACATCTCATGGATTTCCAGATACACGCCCTGCCCGCTGAGCGGTTCCAGCACCTGTTCGATCTCGATGATCAAGAGCTTGCGAAGATCGGCGCGATGCGGCGGACCGTCACCGACTATCCCGGCACGCCCTGCCGTGTCAGCCTTGCCGATGCCCGACCGGGCGAGACGGTGCTTCTTCTGAACTACGAACACCTGCCGGAACTTTCGCCTTTTCGTGCATCCCACGCGATCTATGTCCGAAAGGACGCGCCAATGGCCCGGCCGGCGAAAGGCGAAGTTCCCGACGTGCTGGCCTCGCGCCTCCTGTCGGTTCGCGGTTTTGACGCCGATCACCTGATGGAGGATGCCGACGTGGTCGACGGCACCAGGCTTGCCGCGCGGCTCAGGACGATGCTCGATGACGGGCGCATCGCCTACATCCACGTCCACTTCGCCAAGTACGGCTGCTTTGCCGCGCGGGTGACGCGCGGGTGAACCGCCTCACCTTAGCGTGACCTCCGCCCCGCGAGGGTTGCGGCACCGCGCGGCGAAGGCCACGCTGCCCAGAGGCAACCAGCGAGGCGCAAATGACCACCGAACGGATCACCTTCCCCGGCCATTCCGGCGCCGATCTGTCGGCGCGGCTCGACCTTCCCGAGGGTCCGCATCTGGCCACCGCGCTTTTTGCGCACTGCTTCACCTGCGGCAAGGACGTCGTCGCTGCCCGTCGCATCGCCGGGCGTCTGGCCGCGATGGGGATCGCGGTCCTGCGCTTCGACTTCACCGGCCTCGGCCAATCGAAGGGGGAATTTGCCGAAACCGGATTCCTCTCGAATGTCGGCGATCTGGTGAAGGCGGCCGACTACCTTGCGGGCAAGGGTCTCGGCCCCGAACTCCTGATCGGCCATTCGCTTGGCGGCGCGGCGATTCTGAAGGCCGCCTCCAGCATCGAAAGCGCAATGGCCGTCGTCACGATCGGCGCGCCCTTTGATCCCGGCCACGTCACCCACAATTTCGCCGATGCCCTCGACCGGATCGAAAAGGACGGCAGCGCGGAGGTTGATCTTGGCGGCCGCCCGATCCGGATCGGGCGGGATTTCGTGCGCGAGGTCGCGGCAGAGGAGTTGAAGGCCCCCATCGCCAACCTCAAGCGTGCGCTTCTGGTGATGCATGCGCCCCGCGACACCATCGTCGGCATCGAGAACGCTACCGAGATATTCAAGGCCGCGAAGCACCCCAAGAGCTTCGTCACGCTCGACGACGCCGATCACCTCATCACGCGGCCCGCCGATGCCGACTATGCCGCCGAGGTCATCGCCGCCTGGGCGAGCCGTTACCTGGACCTCAAGGTGCCCGAACCGCCTGAAGGCGCTCCGGAAGGCATCGTCCGGGTGTCGGAGGCCGATCCGGACGGCTTCCTGCAGACGATCACCTCGGGGCCGGATCATCATGCCGTGGCAGACGAACCGACGGCCTATGGCGGCACCGACCGCGGCATGTCGCCCTACGGCTTTCTCGCCGCCGGCCTTGGCGCCTGCACGTCGATGACGATCCGCATGTATGCGCGGCGCAAGAAATGGCCGCTCGCCCACGTCCGCGTCGATGTCAGCCACGGCAAGGTCCATGCCGAGGACTGCGCCGAATGCGAAAAGGGCGCGAAGATCGACCGCTTCCACCGAGAGATCACGCTTGAGGGCGATCTGGATGAAGAGCAGCGCGCCAAGCTTCTGGAAATCGCCGACAAATGCCCGGTTCACCGGACGCTCGAGGCGGTTTCGCGGATCGAGACGACGCTCATCTAGCGCTCCGGACATATTCGCTGACCATGACATAGTCCTTCCGCGGCCCGGTCACGACCCATTCCGCGCGCCAGACCGGCCAGTCGGCGAAATCATAGCGCACCTTGTAGAGGTCGGGCGCGCAATGGTGGCGCGCCTCGGCCTGCGCCGGATCGAAGTCATGGAAGGGCTTTCCCCCGGCATGGTCGACAAAGATGCGCCCCGCCGCCTCGCGCCAGAGATAGTCCCGCACGGCGGTCAGGGGCGGGCCGCCGCCGATCCGGAGCAGTCCCTCTTCATGATAGGCAAGGCCGGGCGCGCAGGCCGTGAACACCGCCCTGCCCTCGAACCTGCCGGCCGCGCCACCCCGATGGTCGCGGATATCGCGCGCCAGTCGCCAGGTTCCCTCGAAGTCCGAAAGTTTCATGCCGCCGCCCGTCCGGTTCCCGCCACCGTGACGCGCCTTGACCGCAACGGCAAGGGCCGCGATTGCCCTGCCTTCGGACCCGCCGCATAGTGCGCGCGTCATAATGCAGGACCGGATCGGCATGGCCGAAAAGATCTACCTTCTCTCGTGCATCCGCAACGAAGGGCCGTTCCTTCTGGAATTCGTCGCCCATCACCTGATCGTCGGCTTCACGCGCATCTTCATCGCCTCGAACGATTGCGACGACGGTTCCGTGCCGCTTCTCGAGGCACTCGGGGCCGCCGGATATGTCACCCACGTGCCAAACCATGTCGCGCCGGGGAAACTGCCGCAGCATGAAGGCTACGCCAGGATGCGCGCCGCCCATGACATTGACGGCGCCGACTGGCTGATGATGCTCGACGCCGATGAGTTCCTGAACGTCCATGCCGGCGATCACAGCGTCCAGGCGCTGACCGCGCGTGCCGGAGTAGAGATCGACATCATCGCGCTCAACTCCGCGACGTTCGGCAGCGACGGGCGCGAGCACTGGGAACCCGGGCCGGTCACGCGGCAGTTCCTTCGCCGCCACCCGACGCGGCACCGTGTCAGCGGACCGGTCAAGACGCTCACCCGCGATCCGGCGCATTACGGCCGCATCCACAATCACTCGCTCGTTGGCTATCGCGGCCCCAAAGCCGCGCTGACCGTCATGCGCGCCGATGGCGGCGCCTTTCTGCCCGACATGGCCGTGCCGCTCTGGAAGCAGCTCCGCCACTTCCCGCCGCGCGAGGTGCGCCACGATCTCGCGCAGTACAACCACTACGCGGTCAAGACACCGGACGCCTATCGGCTGCGCGCCGCCAAGGGCCTTGGCACCGACCCGCCCGGCACCCCGAACACGCGCCACGACGCGGCCTATTACGCGCTCAGGGCAGAAGCGGGTGAACATGACGCCTCGATCCTGCGCTATGCCGCGAGGCTTGACGCCAAGCTGGCCGAGATGCTCGGCGATCCGGCCATCTCCCGCGCCCAGGCCGAAGCCGAGCGCGTTTTCGCGGCTCTGATCTTGTCAGCCGACCCGGTGCGGTCTAGGACCGGCCCAAGGCCGAAAGGCATCGCGCCCGCACCCAAAGGAAAGCCCCACCCATGATCCCGCGCTATTCCCGTCCCGAGATGGTCGCCATCTGGTCGCCCGAGACCAGGTTCCGCATCTGGTACGAGATCGAAGCCCATGCCTGCGACGCGCAGGCCGCCCTTGGGGTCATCCCGAAAGCCAATGCCGAGGCGGTGTGGAAGGCCAGGGATGTCGAGTTCGACGTCGCCCGCATCGACGAGATCGAGGCGGTCACCAAGCATGACGTCATCGCCTTCCTGACGCATCTGGCCGAGCACATCGGGGCCGAGGACGCGCGTTTCGTGCATCAGGGCATGACCTCGTCCGACGTCCTCGACACCACGCTCAACGTCCAGCTCGTGCGCGCGGCCGACATTCTTCTGGCCGACATGGATCGTGTTCTCGCCGCGCTGAAGAAACGCGCCTACGAGCACAAGGACACGATCCGGATCGGCCGCAGCCACGGGATTCATGCCGAACCGACAACGATGGGCCTGACCTTTGCGCGCTTCTATGCCGAGATGAAGCGCGGCAGGGCGCGCCTGCAATATGTCCGTGCTGAAATCTCCACCGGCGCGATCTCCGGCGCGGTCGGCACCTTCGCCAACATCGACCCGGCAGTCGAGCAGCATGTCTGTGAGAAGATGGGGCTCCGGCCCGAACCGATTTCGACACAGGTGATTCCGCGCGACCGCCATGCCATGTTCTTCGCCACGCTCGGCGTCATCGCCAGTTCCGTCGAGAACATCGCGATCGAGTTCCGCCACATGCAGCGCACCGAGGTGCTGGAGGCCGAGGAATTCTTTTCCCCCGGCCAGAAGGGCTCCTCGGCGATGCCGCACAAGCGCAACCCGGTGCTGACCGAGAACCTCACCGGCCTCGCGCGGCTGGTCCGCATGGCGGTGATCCCGGCGATGGAGAATGTGGCCCTCTGGCATGAGCGCGACATCAGCCATTCGAGCGTCGAGCGGGGCATCGCCCCGGATGCGACGATCACGCTTGATTTCGCGCTGAACCGGCTGGCAGGAGTCGTCGAGAAACTGGTGGTTTATCCCGAGAACATGATGCGGAACATGAACAAGTACAAGGGTCTCGTCATGTCGCAGCGCGTGCTTCTTGCGCTGACCCAGGCCGGCGTCAGCCGAGAGGACGCCTATCGGCTCGTGCAGCGGAACGCGATGAAGGTCTGGGAAGAAGGCAAGGACTTCAAGCAAGAGCTTCTGGCCGATCCGGAAGTCACCGCGGCCCTCGCGCCGGGCGAGATCGAAGAGAAGTTCGACCTTGGCTATCACACCAAGCATGTCGACACGATCTTTGCCCGGGTCTTCGACGCGTGAGGCACACAACTTTGTGAAGGGCCGCTTTTGGTTTGCCCCGACCGCCCTCGGGCTGGCACACTCGGACGCACACGAAAGGAGGATGCCATGAAGACCAAGATCCTGATTGCGATCCTTGCCTTTGCCGCGCCGATCGCGCCCGCGTTCGCCGGCCCCGGCGGGTGCGACCACGAACGCCGCGCCGAGATCAGTTGCGCCGACGGGACAAGCTGGGACGACGCGACCAAGAGCTGCGTGACCGTCGGAAGCTGAAGAGCTGTAACGCAGCCTTAACGGCTTTTTGAGACGCTGCCTCCGTTCAGGAAGCGGAGCGTGGCGCAATGACGGTCCTTGCCAAGATGTCTCCGGGGACGGTTCGGATGCCGGTCCCCGCGCTTGGTGTGAGCGGTCGGGAAAAGGCTGCGATCATCGTGCGCCTCTTGCTGTCCGAAGGCGGCGATCTGCCGCTGAAGTCCCTGCCCGACCACATGCAGGCCGCGCTGACCGAACAGATCGGTTCCATGCGCAGCGTCGACAGGACCACGCTGCGCGCCGTGGTCGAGGAGTTCCTGACCCTGCTCGACTCGGTGGGCCTGTCCTTTCCGGGCGGCATCGACGGGGCGCTGAGGATGCTCGACGGGCATATCTCGTCAACCGCCGCCGGTCGGCTCCGCCGCCTTGCCGGCGCCTCGGCCAAGGCCGATCCCTGGGACCGGATCGCCGCCCTCGAACCCGAACGGCTGCTGCCTGTCCTGACCGACGAAAGCGTCGAGGTCGGCGCCGTCATGCTGTCGAAGCTCTCCGTCGCGCGCGCCGCCGCGCTTCTTGGTCAGCTTCCCGGCGACCGCGCCCGCCGCGTCGCCCATGCGGTCTCGCTCACCGCCAACATCGACCCCGAAACCGTGCGCCAGATCGGCCTCTCGCTCGTGACGCAGCTCGAAGCGCTGCCCGTCCGCGCGTTCGAGGCTGACCCGCACGAACGCATCGGCGCGATCCTGGATGTCTCGCCCGCCGCCACGCGCGAAGACGTCCTGACCGGCCTGAACGAAGCCGACAGCGAATTCGCCGCCCGGGTTCGCCGCGCCATCTTCACCTTCGCCGACATTCCGGCCCGCTTGCCCGGCCGGGATGTGTCGAAAGTGACCCGGGCCGTCGATCAGCCGACGCTCGTCGCCGCCCTGGCCGGCGCGAAGGGCGACGAAGACATCGCCGCGGCGGAGTTCCTGCTCAACAACCTTTCGCAACGCCTCGCCGCCTCGATCCGCGAGGAAATGGCCGAGCGCGGCGTGGTCAGGGAAAGGGATGCCGAAACCGCGATGACCGCCGTCGTCGCGGCGATCCGCGGGCTTGAAGGCGCGGGGGAACTGGTGCTGGCCGCTCCGCACGAAGGCGGTGAGGCGTAGCTGAACCGCCCGGTTCCGTATCGGGCGATCCGAACGCCACCGCAAGCCGGGCATCTGATTTCGGGGACCAAGCCCCAGCGGCGCGCCGTTTGCACCGGCGGCCATATCCGCGCGGCCCGCTCTTGCGAAGCCTCGCCCCGCTCCCTAGGGTCCGACCGTCAGGCCATGATCGCGGACCCCCGATGACTTCCCTTTCCCCGACCGCGCGCGGCATTGCCTACATGATCGGCGGGATCACAGTCTTCACGCTCATGGATGCTCTGGCCAAACATCTCATATTGCAGGGCTACTCTCCGCTTCAGGTGGTCTGGGCGCGCTATACCGGGCAGACGGTCCTGATCGTGGCGCTGCTGGCCCCCCGCCTTCCCGGCGCGCTCCGCTCGCGCCATCCGGCGCTTCAGGCGCTCCGCTCGCTCTTCCAGTTCGGCGCCTCGGGCCTTTTCTTTCTGTCGCTGCGCTACATCGGCCTGGCCGAGGCGACGGCGATCGCCGATACCAGCCCGGTTCTCATCACGCTTGGCGCCGCGCTTTTTCTCGGCGAACGGATCGGGCCGCGCCGACTTGCGGGCGTCATCGTCGCACTGATCGGTGCGCTGATCGTGATCCGGCCGGGGGGTGAGCTCTTTACGCCGGCGTCGTTCCTGCCGATGGCGGGGGCGCTCTGCTACACCGGCTTTGCGCTTGTCAGCCGCCGCATCGGCGGCGCGGACAGCGCCTGGACATCGCTGCTCTATGCGGCGCTGGTCGGCACGGTTGTCACGTCTGCGATCGTGCCCGCGGTCTGGACGCCCATCGCCTTGCGTGACCTCTGGGGGTTCGTCCTGATCGGCGGCATCGGCGCGCTGGCCCAGCTTGGCCTTTTCCGCGCGTTCACGCTGGCCGAGGCGGGCACCGTCGCCCCGTTCGGCTATGTCGGCATCCCGCTTGCCACCCTTTGGGGCTTTACCTTCTTCGGCACCGTTCCCGACCGCATGACCATCCTTGGCGCGCTTGTGATCATCGGGGCCGGTCTCTATGTCTGGCACCGGGAAACACGGGCGCCCCTGGCACCGCAAAGCGACCAGGAGACGACATGAAGGCAACATCCGATCCGCAGCCGAGCCTGTCCGACAGGCTGACCGACGCCGCGTTCCGCGGCCTTCTCGGCCTCGCGCGGATGCTGCCCTACGACCGGCGTGTACCTGTCGCGGGATGGGTCGTGTCGCGGATCGTGGCCCCGCTCGCGGGCTACACGCGCCGGATCCGCGACAACCTGGCCCATACCTGCCCCGACCTTGACGAGGCCCAGCGTCGCCGGCTTCTCCGCGCCGTGCCCGACAATGTCGGCCGGACGGTGATGGAGATCTATTCTGGTCGCGAGTTCATCGACCGCGTCCGCGATCTGCCGCTGACCGGACCGGGGGCCGACGCGCTGGAGCTTGCCCATCGCGAGGGCCGCCCGGTAATCCTCGCGACCGGGCATTTCGGCAATTACGACGTGGCGCGCGCGGCGCTCATCGCGCGGGGCTACCGGGTCGGCGCGCTCTACAAGCCGATGGCGAACCCCCTCTTCAACGCCCATTACCTCGACGCGATCTCTCTGATCGGCACGCCTCTCTTCCCGCGCGGCCAGCGCGGCATGGGCCAGATGGTGCGGTTCCTGAAATCGGGCGGCATGCTGGGGCTTCTGATGGACCAGCGCATGTCGCATGGCGAACGGCTAAGCTTCTTCGGCAAACCCGCCCTGACCGCCACCTCGGCCGCCGATCTCGCGCTGAAATACGCGGCCGAGCTGATCCCGGTCTATGGCATCCGCCAGCCCGACGGGCTGAGCTTCGAGATCGTGGTCGAGGCGCCGATCCCGCATGGCGATCCCATCGCCATGAGCCAGGCGATCAACGACAGCCTTGAAGCGCTGACCCGCCAGCACATGCAGCAGTGGTTCTGGATCCACCGCCGCTGGAAGTAGCGGCTCAACGCATCGTGAACCAGGCATAGAGGCGCGCGAACCGCCCTCCCGGTACGCGCCCCAGCGGGATCATGCTGAACTTCGGCTGGTAGTAGACGCCCTTGGCGTGGCTCATCGCCAGGAACCCCTCGCGCCCGTGATAAGCGCCGATCCCGCTTGCGCCGATGCCGCCGAATGGCAGGCTTTCGATACCGAAATGGGTCATCACCCCGTTGACGGTGACGTTGCCGCTGATCGTGCGCGCGAGCACCGCATCGCGCGCCGCCCCGGCGGGCCCGTAGACATAAAGCGCCAGCGGCCGCGGGCGGGCAATGACGAAGCTGATCGCCTCATCGGCGCTGGCGTAGGTCAGGACCGGAAGCAGCGGACCGAATATCTCCTCGCGCATCACGTCCATCTCCGGACCGGCTTTCGCCAGTATGGCTGGTGCGACCGCGCGCGCCGCCGCCCCCGCCCCGATTTCGGTCACTGCCGCGCCCTTCGCCCGTGCGTCGTCGAGCAGCCCGCGAAGCCGGTCTGCATGGTGCTGGCTGATGATCGTCGTCATCTTCGGATCGCGGGCGCCGTCGGGAACGAGGCGCGCCATCTCATCCGCCAGAAGCGAAACGAGCCGCCCGGCATCCTCTTCATGCACCAGCGCATAGTCGGGCGCGATGCAGGTCTGGCCGGCATTCGCGATCTTGCCCCAGGCGATGTCGCGCGCTGCCCGCCCAAGATCGGCGCCCTGCATCACGATGACCGGAGACTTGCCGCCCAGTTCAAGCGTCACCGGCACGAGGTTCGCCGCCGCCGCACGCATGACCTTGGCGCCGACGGCGGTGCTGCCGGTGAAGACGAGATGATCGAACGGCAAGGCGGCGAAGGCCGCGCCGCAGACGGCGTCGCCCTGGACCACGGCGACCTCGTCGGCGTCGAAGCACTCCTCCAGCAGGCGCGCCATCGCGCGGGCGCTTTCCGGCGCGTGTTCGGACGGCTTCAGCATCACCCGGTTGCCCGCGGCCAGCGCCGTCGCAAGCGGCACGAGCGACAGGTTGTAGGGATAGTTCCAGGGCGCCATGACGCCAACGACGCCCTTCGGCTGATAGATCACCCTCGCGCGGCCCGGCAGGAACGGCCAGCTGAGACCGCGCCGTTCAGGCCGCATCCAGCGCCGCAGGTTGCGACTCAGATGGTTTATCGCCTGCACCACCTGCCCCAGATCGTAGATCACCGTCTCTTCAGCCGAACGCCGGCCGAAATCCTGCGCGGCGGCGCGGATCAATCCGGCCTTGTGCGCCCGAAGCGCGGTCTTGAGTGCGCCGAGCCCGACGAGTCGCGCCGCGCGGTCCGGTGCGCGCGCTGCCTGAAACGCCCGGCGCTGCGCGTCAAGGAGGCGCGTGAGCCGCACCTCCCATTGGTCTGATGCGCTGGATGCCAATTCACCTATCCCCTTTGCCGCAACCGCGGACATGGGAACAGCGCGGCGGACGGAAGGTCAACCTGTCTCCGACGCCTGACCCGGCGGCATGTCTCAGCGCAGACGGGCCGCCGCGAGGATGGGGCCGGGGCCGGGTTCCTGGATGATCACAACCACGGGGTCGGAACCCCCGGCCTTGATCCGAAGATCAAGCGGGCTCGCCCCGTCCCATTCGGCGATCTGGCTCCATTCGGTGACGATGTTGGCGTAGTCGAACACGCGGCCGGCATTCTCGCCACGGCGGATTTCGACCCGCTCGACCGGCTTGTATCGAACGAGCTGGACCACCGAGCCGCGCGGCAGGGCTGCCGCGGCCGTGGCGCTGAGCTGCACGGCTCCGCCCTGCCGGCCAAGCCGGAGATCGACCTTTTCCGCCTTGTTGGCATGACTTCGGATCAGCGCGTCAAGTTCGGCCGGGCGCACACCGACGAGGTGGTCCATGCCGCCGACAATCATCTGTGGCGTGTAGACCGTCCGCGCGCCGGCAAAACGCGCATAGGCCCGCTGCCGCTTGCTGAACTTCGGATCGCCGAAGGCGTCCTTCCACCCGAGGTAGTCCCAGTAGTCGACATGCAGCGCCAGCGCGATCACATCGTCGCGGCCCGCCATCCCCGCAAGGATCTTGTCGGCGGGCGGGCAGGATGAACAGCCCTGGGATGTATAAAGCTCCAGGACCACGGGACTGTCGCCAGACGACTGTGCGCCAGCCAACCCACCGAGCGCGAGCCAAAGGCTCAGCGCTGCCACTACCATTCGACGCATCGTGCTATCCGTTCCCTAGACCATTCCTAACTAGCCGCCCGCCGCCCGATTGACCAATCAAGGTTTTGCGAGTCCGCGCGAAGGTTGCGTGAGTGGTCTTGCGGGTTATTGTGCACAATGGTATACATTTCTCGAATTCATCTTGCCCGCCTGACCGTCAAGCACCATCAGGCCGACAGGAAACCCCGGCACCACCATAATCGGAGGGAGAATCCATGCCCATCGTCATCGGCACCGATACAGCCAAGACCCGCAAGACGCTGACCGCGGGCGGCAAGTCCGTTTCCTACTATTCGATCCCCGCCGCCGAAAAGGCGGGCCTCGGCACGTTCTCGAACCTGCCCGCCGCGCTGAAGGTCGTTCTGGAGAACATGCTTCGCTTCGAAGACAACGGTCAGACGGTTTCGGTTGACGACATCAGGGCGTTTTCGGAGTGGGGCGAGAAAGGCGGCAAGAACCCGCGTGAGATCGCCTACCGTCCGGCGCGCGTGCTGATGCAGGATTTCACCGGCGTCCCCGCCGTCGTCGACCTTGCCGCGATGCGCGACGGGATCAAGGCGCTGGGCGGCGACGCGCAGAAGATCAATCCGCTGAACCCGGTGGACCTTGTCATCGACCACTCGGTCATGATCGACGAATTCGGCAATCCGCGCGCCTTCCAGATGAACGTGGACCGCGAGTATGAGCGGAACATGGAGCGTTACGTCTTCCTCAAATGGGGTCAGAACGCGTTCAAGAATTTCCGCGTCGTGCCGCCCGGAACCGGTATCTGCCATCAGGTCAACCTCGAATACCTCGCCCAGACGGTCTGGACCGACAAGGACCAGAACGGGAATGAGGTCGCCTATCCCGACACGCTCGTCGGCACCGACAGTCACACCACGATGGTCAACGGCCTTGCCGTGCTCGGCTGGGGCGTCGGCGGGATCGAGGCGGAGGCGGCGATGCTCGGCCAGCCGGTCTCGATGCTGATCCCGGAGGTCGTGGGGTTCAAGCTGACCGGCCAGATGGTCGAAGGCGTGACGGCGACCGACCTTGTGCTGAAGGTCGTGGAGATGCTGCGAAAGCACGGCGTTGTGGGCAAGTTCGTCGAGTTCTACGGCGACGGGCTTGACCACCTGCCGCTTGCCGACCGGGCGACGATCGCCAACATGGCGCCCGAATACGGCGCCACCTGCGGCTTCTTCCCGATCGACGGCGAGACCCTGCGCTATCTGGAACAGACCGGCCGCGACAAGGACCGCATCGCGCTGGTCGAAGCCTATGCCAAGGAAAACGGCATGTGGCGCGGCAAGGAATACGCGCCGATCTACACCTCGACCCTGTCGCTCGACATGGGCACGGTCGTTCCCGCCATTTCCGGTCCGAAGCGCCCGCAGGATCATATCGCGCTCGACAATGCCGCCAAGGCGTTCGGCGAGTATGTGAGAGGCGCGCGCGAGGGAAAGGATGCCGGCAAGAAGGCCGAGGTGCGCTGGGAAGGCGAAGGCGGCCAGCCGGAACCGCGCAAGATCCCCGGCGACCAGGGCCATCACAAGCGTGGCTATGTCGCCTGCGAGGGCGATGACGGGTATTACCAGTTGCACGACGGCTCCATCGTGATCGCGTCGATCACCTCCTGCACCAACACCTCCAACCCCTACGTGATGATCGGCGCGGGGCTGGTGGCCCGGAAGGCGCGCGAACTCGGGCTGAACCGGAAGCCCTGGGTGAAGACCTCGCTCGCCCCCGGCTCTCAGGTTGTCAGCGAATATCTGGAAGCCGCCGGACTTCAGGAGGATCTCGACGCCATCGGCTTCAACCTTGTCGGCTATGGCTGCACCACCTGCATCGGCAATTCCGGCCCGCTGGAGCCCACGATATCCAAGGCGATCGCCGACTACGATCTGATCGCCACCTCGGTCCTGTCGGGCAACCGCAATTTCGAAGGCCGGATCAGCCCCGACGTGCGGGCGAACTACCTCGCCTCGCCGCCCCTCGTGGTCGCCTATGCGCTGGTCGGCGACATGAATGTCGACATCACGCGCGAGCCTCTGGGGCAGGACAGGAACGGCAAGGACGTCTACCTCAAGGACATCTGGCCCTCGACCAAGGAAATCGCCGACCTTGTCGAGAAGACCGTGACGCGCGAGGCGTTCCAATCGAAATACGCCGATGTCTTCAAGGGCGACGAGAAATGGCGGGGCGTGGAGATCACCGAGTCCGAGACCTATGACTGGCCGCCGACCTCGACCTACATCCAGAACCCGCCCTATTTCCAGGGCATGGCTAAGGAGAAGGGGTCGATCCACGACATCGAGGGCGCCCGCATCCTCGCCCTTCTCGGCGACATGATCACGACCGACCACATCTCGCCCGCCGGCTCGTTCAAGGACAGCTCTCCGGCCGGGAAGTATCTGGTGGAGCGTCAGGTCGCGCCTCGTGAGTTCAACTCCTACGGCTCGCGGCGCGGCAACCATGAGGTGATGATGCGCGGCACCTTCGCCAATATCCGCATCAGGAACGAGATGCTGGACGGCGTCGAAGGCGGCTACACGCTTGGCCCCGACGGCAAGCAGACCTCGATCTACGACGCTTCGATGGCGTATCAGGAAGCGGGCACACCGCTCGTCGTGATCGGCGGCATCGAGTACGGCGCGGGATCGTCGCGCGACTGGGCGGCGAAGGGCACCAGCCTTCTCGGCGTAAAGGCGGTGATCGCGGAATCGTTCGAGCGTATTCACCGCTCCAACCTCGTCGGCATGGGCGTCATCCCGTTCGAATTCACCGGCGGCGACACCCGCAAGACGCTGAAGCTGAAGGGCGACGAGGTTGTCGCGATCCACGGGCTCGAAGGCGACCTGAAGCCGCTGAGCCTCGTGCCCTGCACGATCAGATATGCGGACGGGACCGAGAAGACGATCCAGCTCAAATGCCGGATAGATACAGCGATCGAGAAGGACTACGTCGAACACGGCGGCGTCCTGCACTACGTGCTGCGAGACCTGGCCAGCGCATAGGAACGACGATCGTCCGAAAAGGCCGTGCGGCGCCCGCGCCGCGCGGTTCGTGTTGCCGACAGACATGGCTTCGATTCTCCGCCGCCTGCCTGTCGCACGAGCCACTTCCGGCAATGATCGGACGGAAAAGCGGGCGCTGTCGCCATTCAGGCAATACTGACGAAGCAAGGCCAAGAAAGATAACGATGTTTTCCGGGGCTTTTGTGAAATTCCGATTTCCGCCGCTTGCGTCGCAAACCGCGTGCGGTATCACTCAGGCATGAGAGTACTGGTTCTGAAACTGCCTTTTGCACCGAGCATGCCCGTGGTGGAGACCGCCGGCCTGCTGGTTCTGATCGCCATCTCGCAACTGCGATAGGGTGATGGCTGGCCGTCGCGGGCTGCAGCTACACCGCGGCGGCCGGTTTTCCCTGCGGGCCGTCAGGCGCCGCACCCAAGCAGCGTATCGGCCGACCCGTCCTGCATCGACCAAAGCGTGAGCCGCGCACCCGTTTGCGAAAGGCAAAGCAGCACCGGGTAGTTGGAGCTGTCGTTGTGGAATTCGCAGAAGACGTCCCAGTCCCCGATATCGCCTTCGTAGACGTTCGGCACCTCGAACCCCGTCCCGCGCCGCAGACGGCCCGCCCCGGACTTACAGGATGAAACGACCAGTTCATCCCCATCGACATCCAGCCTGAGCTGGTCATGCACGAGGCGCGGTGGCTCGGCGTCGACAGTGCCGACGATCAGGTATCTTCCCTTGAAGTATTCAGGCGCAGGCCCGTCGGTCTGTGACAATACGGGCGCCGCGACGAGGCAAAGGCACAGCGCCGCCGCCCGCACTATTCCGCCGCCTTGTCCATGGCGGGGCGAATTTCGCTTTCCAGAACCCGCTCGGTGATCGGTCCGGCGAACCGCAGGATGACCTTGCCCTTGCCGTCGATCACGAAGGTCTCGGGCACGCCGTAGAGCCCCCAGTCGATGCCCATGCGGCCGCTTTCGTCCGCGCCGATCGCCGCATAGGGATTGCCGAGGTCGTCAAGAAACCGCGTCGCGGCCTCGGGCCTGTCCTTGTAGTTCACACCGTAGATCGTGGCGCCCTCGGCCCGAAGTTTCGACAGGTTGGGATGCTCGACCCGGCAGGGTGCACACCAGCTTGCCCAGAAATTCACGAGCTTCACGTTGCCGTCGCGCAGATCGGCGTCGCCAAAGACAGGCAGATCGGCAAGCTGCGTGACCGCGACCGCAGGCGCCTGGCGGCCTTCCAGCGTCGAGGGAAGCGCGTCGGGATTGTCCCGCCCCATGCCCCAGACGAACATGAGCGCGAGGCCGGCGAAGATCGCCGGCGGCAGGATCATCAGCGGGGATACCCTAGCCATGCCGCCCCATCCGCCTTTCCTGATCTTCCAGACGCCGGCGCATCTTCGCGCCCTGGCGGAAGGTCAGCCAGATCAGCCCGAAGAGAAGCGCGAGCGTCACGCCATAGGCGCCGATCACCGTCCCCGCATATTTGCCAAGCTCGACCATCACGCCATCCTTTCCCGCGCTTCGAGCGCCCTGAGCCGCCGCGCGCGGATCTCCGTCCGCGTGCGGAAAAGGACGAGCGTCAGGAACAGAAGCACGAAACCCGCCATCGAAATCCACAGGGGCCAGGCATAGACGTCCGAAACATGCTCTTCGCGGTCAAGCGACAGCGACGCACCCTGATGCAGGCCCTGGTTCCAGAACAGCACCGCGTAGCGGCTGAGAAGCGCAAAGACCGAACCGACGAGGCAGAGGACCGAAGTGAGGTCGGCGGCGGTGTCGGGATCCTCGACCGCTTCCCAAAGGGCGATGTAGCCGAGGTAGAAGAGAAAGAGGATCAGGAACGAGGTGAGCCGCGGATCCCAGGCCCACCACGTGCCCCACATCGGCTGGCCCCAGATCGCCCCGGTGAAGAGCGCGATCAGCGTCATCGTCACGCCGATCGGAGCCGCCGCCTTGGCGGCCAGGACCGAGACATGGTGGCGGCGGATCAGCCATATCAGCGAGGTCACCAGCATCATCGCCCAGGCGTTGATCGCCATCATCGCCGAGGGGACGTGGATGTAGATGATCTTGACCGTCGATCCCTGCCTGAAATCGTCCGGTGTGAAGAAGAACCCCCAGATGAGCCCCGTCAAAAGCGCCACGACCGCAAGCCCCGTCACCCAGGGCAAGGCCCAGGCCGAGGTTTGCATGAATTTCTTCGGGTTGGCATATTCCCAGATCGACATGGCGCCCTTGCTAGTCATTTGCCCGAACGGGCTCAACCGTCTTATCACATCGCCCCCTCAGCGCAGACCCGCGCGGATTGCCGCAGCCCCCGCAAATGGCAGGATCGCCACCGCGCCGGCGGTGATACCCGCCAGCATCAGAAGCGGCGTTCCGGCCGCCAGCCCCTCGCCCCCGCGCCGCGCGGCTTCGGCCCCGAAGATCAGCGTCGGGATATAGAGCGGCAGGACAAGAAGCGACAGCAGAAGCCCGCCCCGCTTCAGCCCCACGGTCAGCGCCGCGCCGAAGCCGCCGATCACCGAAAGCGCCGGCGTCCCGAGAAGAAGCGACAGCGTCAGCCAGAAAAAGCCGGAGGCCGGCAGATTGAGCAGCACGGCGAGAACCGGCGCGGCGAGCGTCAGCGGCAGCCCCGTCGTCAGCCAGTGCGCCAGCGCCTTGATCGCGACGACACCTTCGAGCGGGATCGGCGCAGTCGCGAGAAGGTCGAGCGAGCCATCCTCCCGGTCGAGCGCGAAGATGCGGTCGAGCGAGAGAAGGCAGGCCAGAAGCGCGCCGACCCAAAGGATGCCCGGCGCGATCCGCGCCAGTATCCCGCCCTCCGGGCCGACGCCGAAGGGGACAAGAACCGTCACGATGAGGAAAAAGGCGAGGCTGAGGCCGAAGCCGCCGCCGGCACGCGTGGCAAGCCTGAGATCGCGGAGGAGAAGGGCGATCATCCGCGGGCCCTCGGCAGGCCGGGTGCCCCGGGGGCGCCGCCCCCGGACCCCCGAGGTATTTCAGCCAAGATGAAACGGGCGGTCATGCAAGAGCCTCGTCGAAGCCGCCCATCCCGCCTATGGGTGCCTTGGCGCGGAAGGGCGCGAGGTCGAGGGTCCTTGCCTCGGCGAGGCCGAGGTCGATATGCGTCGCCATCAGGGCCGCGCCGCCGGCCGCGAGATGGGCGCGCACGGAAGCGACGAAGAGCGCGACCGAGGCCGCGTCGAGCGAGACCGTCGGTTCATCGAGAAGCCAGAGCCGCCGGCCCGTCACGAGGAGCCGGGCAAGGCCGAGCCGGCGCTTCTGTCCGGCGGAAAGGTTCTGCGCGGGCCGGTCCCGGAGCGCTTCGAGCTCCATCGCCCCGAGCGCCGGCGCGATATCGGTCTGGCCGTAGATGCGCGCCCAGAAGGCCAGGTTTTCCGAGACGGTCAGGGTTGCCTTGAGCCCGTCGGCATGGCCGGAATAGGCGGTCCCTTCGGGCGGGAGGTCCATCGAGCCGGCGCGCGGCGGCTGAAGCCCGGCGACGGTGCGCAGGAGCGTCGTCTTGCCGATGCCGTTCGGACCGCGGAGGATCAGCGCCGCGCCCGCGCCGAGCATGAAGCTGATGCCATCCAGGATGGCGATGCCGCCGCGGGTGACGGATACGTCGTGCAGGGCGAGCATCGCGGCCAAGCGGCTAATCCACCGGCAGGAGCGCCGCGGCGACCCGCCGCCCCTCGGACAGGAGGACGTTGTAGGTGCGCGCGGCGGCGGGGCTGTCCATCGGCTCGACACCGATCCCGGCGGATTCGAGCGGTTCGGTCAGGGCCTTCGGCGGATGGCCGATGGTCCTGCCCATGCCGAGCAGCAGAACGTCGACCTCCCCGGCAAGCGCCAGAAGCGGCGCGGTGTCCCCAAGGCCTTGCCAGGCGCCGGTGCCGCCGGGGGCGACGAGAACCCCGCCTACATGCACCTCGCCGCCGACGCGGAAGAAACCCGGCCCGTAGCCGTCGATCGGCCTTGCGTCGCCGAAACCGGTTTCGGTCAGCCGGATCATTTGCCGCCTTCGGCAAAGCGCGTGCCGGCGGGGCTGTCCTCGGGCTTGCTCCAGTCGCGTTTCACGCCGAGGAAGAGGACGACGTTCTTGGCGACATAGACCGAGGAATAGGTGCCGACGATCACGCCCCAGGTCATGGCGAAGACGAAGCCGCGGATGACGTCGCCGCCGAGCACCAGAAGGGCGATGAGCGCGATAAGCGTGGTGCCCGAGGTCATGACCGTCCTGCTCAGCGTCTCGTTCACCGACAGGTTCATCACGTCGCGCAGGGGCATGGTCTTGTACTTGATCAGGTTCTCGCGGAGGCGGTCGAAGACGACCACGGTGTCGTTGATCGAATAGCCGAGGATCGTCAGCAGGGCGGCGATGATCGTCAGGTCGAACTTGATCTGGAAGAGCGAGAAGATGCCGATGGTGAGCGCGATGTCGTGGATCAGCGAAACAACGGCGCCGAGCGAGAACTGCCACTCGAAGCGGAGCCAGATGTAGACGCAGATGCCGATGACGCCCGCCAGCACCGACAGGACCGCGGTCTTGATCAGCTCTCCCGACACCTTGGGGCCGACGGATTCGACCGACGGGAACGTGACCGAGGGATCGACGGCCTGAAGCGCGCCCTCAATGGTTGCGATGGTCTCGGGCGTGATCGCCTCATCGCCCTCCTGCGCCTGGATGCGGATCATCGCGACATGCTGGTCGGCGCGGAAGGTCGGGTCGTAGACCTCGGTGATCGAGACATCGCCGAGGTTCAGGGGCTGGATCGCGGTCCGGTAGGCGCCGACATCGACCGCCTGGGTCGACTCGGTGCGGATCGTCGTGCCGCCGCGGAAGTCGATGCCGAAGTTGAGACCCATGATCAATGTGACGATGATCCCCGCGATCACCAGCGCGACCGAGCCGCCGAAGGTCACGCTCGCCCAGCGGAAGAAGTCGAACTTCGTGTTGTCGGGGACCAGCTTGAGACGGAATGCCATGTTGTGCCCCTATACCGTGATGGTCTTCGGCCGTTTCCGGTCGAACCAGGTGACGACGAAAAGCCGGGTGACGTAGATCGCGGTGAAGACCGAGGTGACGAGACCGACAACGAGCGTGACCGCGAAGCCCTTGACCGGGCCGGAGCCGAGAAAGAAGAGGATCGCGGCGGTGATGAAGGTGGTGATGTTGGCGTCGATGATCGCCGACATCGCCTTTTCATAGCCAAGGTCGATGGCCCGCGCCGGACTGCGGGCGGTCTTCATCTCTTCCCGGATGCGCTCGAACACCAGAACGTTGGCGTCGACGGCCATGCCGATCGTCAGGACGATGCCCGCGATCCCGGGCAGCGTCAGCGTCGCGCCGATGGTCGACAGGACGCCGAAGATCATGGCGATGTTGAGCCCGAGGGCGACGCTCGCGAAGACGCCGAAAAGCCCGTAGCTCGCGATCATGAAGAAGACGACGGCGACAAGGCCGACGATGGCGGCGATCCGGCCCGCGTCGATGCTGTCTTGGCCAAGCTCCGGGCCGATGGTGCGTTCCTCGAGAAAGTTCATCTTGGCCGGCAACGCGCCCGCGCGCAGCAGGACGGCGAGCTTGGTGGAGCTTTCGACGGTGAACGAGCCGGTGATGATGCCCGAACCGCCGGGAATGTGCTGGTTGATCCGGGGGGCCGAGATCACCTCGTTATCGAGCACGATGGCGAAAAGCTGGCCGACATTGTTGGCCGTGTAGTCGCCGAACTTGCGGGCACCGGTCGCGTTGAAGCGGAAGGAGACCGCGGGCCGGCCGTTCTGGTCGAAATCTGGCCGCGCGTCGACCAGTTCCTCGCCGGTGACGACCGGTACCTCTTCGAGCGTGTAGTAGATGCCCTTCTCACCGTCGTCGATCGACGGATAGATCACGGTGCCGGGCTTTGCGACGGCGTTGGCGTCGGTTCCGCGCCCGACGACGGGGTTGAATGTCAGCTGCGCGGTCGTCCCGATCAGCTCCTTCAACTCACTCGCCGATCCGATTCCCGGCACCTGGATCAGGATGCGGTCCTGCCCCTGGCGCTGGATCGTCGGTTCACGGGTTCCGACCTCATCGACGCGGCGGCGGATGATCTCGAGCGACTGCTGCATCGTCCGATCGTCGGTCGCGGCACGCTCGGCCTCGGACAACCGGACGATGAGCGTGTTGCCCTCGGCGGTGACGTCAAGGTCGGTCGAGCCGACGCCGGTCAGCGTCACGACCGGGCTTGCCAGCGCGCGTGCGGCTTCGACCGCCCTGGCCATGCCTTCGGGCTTCTCGATCTGGATGTGGAGTTCGGCGGGATCGGACTCGACCCGGCGGATGCCGCCGATATCGGCGCGCGCATCGGTCAGGGCGCGGCGTATCTCAGGCCAGAGGCTGTCCATCCGCGCCTTGTAGACATCGGCAACCTGCACTTCGGCCAGAAGATGCGCGCCGCCGCGAAGATCGAGGCCCAGATTGACAAGCCCCGATGGCAGGAAATCGGGCCAGAGCGCGCGATCGGCGGTCTGTTGATCGGTCGCGAAACCGGCCTTTTCGATGGCGGCGACCGCATCGTTATGGGGCTCGACCCGGCCATAGAACAGGTTCGGCATCGCCGTCAGAAGGCCGAGGGCGCAGATTCCCCAGATGAGGATCCGCTTCCAGAGGGGGATGTTCAGCATGTGCAGGGACTCTGTCTCGTGCCTTCGGGATATGCGGTTACTTCGACGTCGCCGCCGGTTCGGTCTTGCTGAGAACCTGCGCGATGGTGGCGCGCACGATCCGGACCTTGACGCCATCGGCGATCTCGACCTCGAGCTCGCCGTCTTCCTTGACCTTCGACACCTTGCCGATGATGCCGCCCTGGGTGATCACCTGATCGCCCCGGCGAAGCGCCTCGACCATGGCCCGGTGCTCCTTGACCTTCTTCTGTTGCGGGCGGATCAGCAGGAAATACATGATCGCGAAGATGAGGATGAGCGGAAGGAACTGGGTGAGCGCGGCAGCGCCGCCGCCACCGCCGGCTGCCTGTGCGTAGGCGGGAGTGATCAACATGAAAGCGTCCTCTTGCAACGATGGGGCGCCTGGCGCCGGTTTTGTCGCCGGGAACCTATAGTCGGCAGGGGGGCTTTGCAAGGCGGCGCGGGCGGGGCCCGCGCGTCCGGATGTCACAAACCGGTGCTGACCCGCGGCTGCGGAACCGCCGGCCACGCCGCTCAGCGCCGCAGCGCTTCTGCCATCGCGTGGTAGGACGCCTTGGGGCGGCGCTCGAACGTCGCGAAATCGACGTGGATCAACCCGAAGCGTTCGTCATAGCCAAGCGCCCATTCGTAATTGTCGAGAAGCGACCAGTAGAGGTAGCCCGCGACGGGCACACCGTCGGCGATCGCCGCCTTGACCTCGGCCAGATGGGCGTCGACATAGGCGACGCGGTCCTGATCGTCGGGCGCACGGGCGCTCGCCATGCCGTTTTCGGTGACATAGACGGGCAGACCGCCGGAATAGTCGTTATGCACTCGCCGCAGGAAGTGCGACAGGCCCTGCGGATAGATCTCCCATCCCATGCGGGTTTTCGCAAGCGGGCCCTCCACCTCCTTCAGCGCGGGCCATGCCCCCGGGTCGCGCGAGATCAGCTTGCGCGTGTAGTAGTTGACGCCGACCCAGTCGAGCGGCGCGGCGATCACGTCGAAATCATCCTGCCAGCCGTCGGGCATGTGCGGCAGCAACCCCTCCAGCGCGAGGTCCGGGTATCGCTTGTGGAACACGCCCGAAAGGAACCAGCGGTTGTAGATCGCGTCATAGCGCGCAGCGGCCGCCGCCGCCCCGCCGCTGGCATCGGCCGGTTCGGGGTATTCGAAGTTGAAGACCGCGCCAAGATTGCCTATCCCCAATGCGCGCATCGCCTCGATGGCCCGGCCGTGGGCCAGAAGCACGTGATGCATCGCCCGCGCGGTGGCGCGGATGTCGCGCAGTCCGGGCGCATGCAGCCCCATGAAGTGCGACAGCCACGCGACGCACCAGGGTTCGTTGATCGGCGCGGTCGACCAGATGCGGTCGCCGATCCGTGCCATCAGGGTTTGCGCATAGTCGGCGAACCATCCGGCTATGTCGCGATTGCGCCAGCCGCCGAGATCGGCGAGCGCCGAGGGAAGCTCCCAGTGGTAGAGTCTGAGCGCCGGTTTCAACCCCCGTTCCAGCATCCCGTCGACAAGTCTGTCGTAAAAGTCCAACCCCTCCGGATTGGATGGCCCGCGGCCTTCGGGCAGAACCCGCGCCCATGAGGCGGAGAAGCTGTAGACATCGAACCCTGCCGCGGCCATGAGGTCGAAATCCTCGGGCCAGCGGTGATAGTGATCGCAGGCGAGCGCGCCATTCTCGGCCCGGACGACATTGCCGGGTGTTGCGGCGAAATCGTCCCAGTGCGTCCGCCCGGCGCCGCCATGCGCGTGGCCCTCGATCTGATAGCTCGACGTCGCCGCGCCGAAAAGGAACCCTTCGGGGAAGTCCGACCGCGAAAACTTCATTGAGGCCCCCTTCCCGGCGGCTTGCCGTCCCGCCTCGCCCGCAGCCAGTGCAGAAGCGGCTTCACATCAAGCGCGACGACCAGGACGCCCAGCGGCACCATCCAGAACCCCAGCACCGGCAAGAAGCCCAGTATGCCGCCGCCGATCAGCAGGACGCCAAGCAACGTGCGCAGACCCGGCGGCACCCGCCGGCGCACCCGGACCAGCAACCGCGAAAGCCGTCCTTTCAGCGTCACGCCGCTCTCCCCGCCGTTCGGCCTCCGCACCCGCCCGACCGGCGCAGCGGAGCAACAATGGCCCGCCCGCGCAGCGCGGATTGTTGCAGCGCTTGCCGGTTTCGACCATGATCGCGCCGATCCTGCCACGGAAAGCCGGCCTTATGAACCCTATCCTCGTCCTCAACGGACCCAATCTCAACCTGCTCGGCCAGCGGGAGCCGGACGTCTACGGCCGCCAGACGCTCGCCGATGTCGAGGCGCTCTGCGCTTCCGAAGCCAAGCGGCTGGGCCTGAAGACCGACTTCCGCCAGTCGAACCGGGAATACGAGCTTATCGACTGGATTCACGAAGCGCGCGGCAGCGCCGACGCCATCGTGATCAATCCCGCGGGTCTCGGCCATACTTCGGTGGCGCTCCTCGACGCGCTGAACAGCTATGACGGGCCGGTGATCGAGGTCCATATCTCGAACATCCACCGGCGCGAGCCGTTCCGGCACCAAACCTACGTCTCGGCCCGCGCCGACACGGTGATCGCGGGGGCCGGCGTTCAGGGCTATGCCTTCGCCATCGCCCGCGTGGCGCAACTCCTGAAAGGCTGAAACCCCGCCTCAGGCCTCACGCTGGCTGCGGTTGTAGAGGATCGACGATACGAGCGCGATGCCGATGAAGGCAGAGCCGAGCGCCCCGGTGACAAGCTCGGGAACATGTATCAGCGTCTGGGCGAACATGATGACCGACAGGACCAGGATCGAATAGAACGCCCCGTGTTCGAGATAGCGGAACTGCGACAGGGTCTGCCGCTCCACCAGCATGATCGTCATCGAGCGCACATACATCGCGCCGATTCCAAGCCCGATCGCGATCAGGAAGAGGTTGTGGGTCAGGGCGAAGGCGCCGATCACGCCGTCGAAACTGAACGAGGCGTCGAGAACCTCGAGATAGAGGAACGCGCCAAGCCCGCCGCGCGCCGCCGCATCTACTGCTTCCCGCCTGTGATCGAGCACATGGCCCAGAACCTCGACGGCAAGGAAGGTCAGAAGCCCGCCGATCGCCGCGAAAAGGAACCTTGCCCGGTCGTCCGTCGGCATCACCGCCGAAAAGAGCAGCACGACCAGCAGCACCAGCGCAATTTCAAGCCCCCGGACCGAGGCGCAGCGCCTGAGCTGGCATTCCAGCGTCCGGATCCAGTCAACTTCCTTGCCTTCGTCGATGAAGTAGTTGAGCGCGACCATCATCAGGAAGGTGCCGCCGTAGGCGGCGATCGACAGATGCGCGCCGCCGATGATCTGCGCGTATTCGTCGGGCCGCGTCGCGGCAAGATGCACCGCCTGCCACGGGCCGATCCTTGCGGCGATGACGACGATCAGCAGCGGAAACAGGACGCGCATCCCGAAGACGGCGATCAGGATGCCCCAGGTCAGGAACCGGCGCTGCCAGACGGGCGTCATGTCCTTGAGCTTGTTGGCGTTGACGATGGCATTGTCGAACGACAGCGAAATCTCCAGAACCGCGAGCACCGCGCCGATCATCAGGAAGGTCACTGCCGGGCCAAGGCCGTGGCCGTAGCTCCAGCCGAGCCAGAATGCGCCGACAAGTCCCGCCGCCGTCACGAGAAAGGCCCACCTGAAGTAGTGCAGTGCGATCGTCATCGGCGGCTCCGTCCTTCGCCGGAAGGCGTTGCAGCGTTCCGAAGCGATGGGGGCGACATAAGGGCCGCTGCACACAAGAACAACCCCGCCCGAGGCCGGCGGGCCGGCCCTGCGTGGTCGTTCTACAACACCGGCGACCCGCCCGCGACACCACAAAGGCCCCCAAATGCCCCGGCCACGCCAAAATCCCGCCGTCATTCGCTGGCACAACGCAGCGAGTATCACGGAGGGGATCATGAGTTTTCTGAACCAGATATCGTTTGATGAAATCGCGGCAAGCCTTCTGGTCTGCATGATCCTTCGGGAACTCCTCATCCTCGCGCTGCCCGATCGCATCGCCGGCCCCGGCGGCTGGCTCGTCGATACCGGCGAAGAGGAAGTCTGAAGCCGGCCTCGACCGGATCGTCCGATTTCAGCTCAAGTGTGGTCATCCGGCCGCTGCAATGTCATCCTGCCCCGCAGGACAGGCGACAGGACAGCGGATGGAACATCTGACCCCCGGCCCCGATCCCGACAACGCGCGCGCCTTCCGCGCGGCGCTCGGGCACTATGCGACCGGCGTCACGGTGGTGACGGCGGTCGGTGCGCGCGGCCCGGTCGGCATCACGGCGAACAGTTTCACCTCCGTCTCGCTCGACCCGCCGCTGGTTCTCTGGTGTCCGGCGCGCACCTCGGAACGTTTCGACGCGTTCGTCGCCGCGAAACGCTATGCGATCCACATCCTTGCCGCCGACCAGCTTGCGCTCTGCCGCCGCTTCGCCCGTGAAGGCGGCAATTTCGGCGGGCTGGAAACCTCGGAGACGCCCGAAGGCCTGCCGCTTCTGCCAGGCTGCCTCGCCCGCTTCGACTGCGAGGCGCATGCCGTCCATGACGGAGGCGATCATGCGATTCTGGTGGGCCGGGTGACGCGCGCCGCCATCGGCGGGGGCGAGCCGCTGATCTTCTGGGGCGGGCGCTACGGCGATTTCCTGCACCACGGCTGAGACCTTTGGCCGGGCGCCAGGCGCGTCAGCGTCGGATGAAGATCGCCAGATCGCCGACATCGGCCCCGGTTGGCCCGATCTCGCAGAGCGCGCCGCCGACGCGCAGCAGATCCTGCGGATCGCCGCGGCGGATCGCGTCGCGCCAGGCCACGCCCCCGCTGGCGATCCTGCCGATCAGGCCGCTGTCGACGACGGCCCCGGCGGTCGTCCCGTTGCCGTCGCCACCATCGGTCGCGGCGACGAGCAGAACCCAGTCGCCCGGCAGACGCCGGTCACGGGCATGTTCCGCGAAGCGAAGGGCAAGGCGGTGCAGCCGGCCTTCTTCGGCATGTCCGTTGCGCAGATCCGGCCCCGGCCCGTCTTCGGCCTCCTCCGACTCATCGTCCGGAAGTGCCGCGCGCCGAAGCGTGACCACCCGGCCGCCGAAAACCACCGCCTCGCCGGGGCGGGCGTTCGAGATCGCGGCGAGCAGATCGTGCACGACCTCCTCCACATCGCCGGCTATCGGCCGCGCATGGGCCCGCGCGCCTTCCGCCGCGATCGCGGTGACCGCCTGAAGGTTCGATCCCACGACGATGCGATCGGCCCTGCCCGAGGCCGGCAACGGCGGCGCCGGTCGCGAAAGGTGGGCGCGCACCGAGGCGGGCATCCGGTCCCACATGCCATGCAACTCGATGACGGCGCGGGCGGTCGCACGGCTGCCGAGCGGCGGCGAGACCGGCCCGCCCGCGAACATGCGGGCGTCGTCGCCGGCCGCGTCGGCAAGGATGAGCGCCGTCAGCCGCGCCGGCGCCGCGGCGCCGAGAAGCCCGCCGCCCTTTGCCTGCGACAGATGTTGTGCGACCAGCGTATGTTCGCGCAGCCCGGCGCCCGCCTCGCGCATCAGCCGCAGGGCGGCCGCCTTGTCCGCCAGCGACACGCCATCCACCGGCAGGGTCAGCATGGTGCCCGCCCCGCCCGACAGAAGCACGACAGCGCGGTCCTCCGGTCCGAGCCGGCCGAGCGCATGGAGCACCGCTTGGGTCGCGCGCATGCCCGCCACGTCGGGTTCCGGGAAGCCGGCCGGAAGCAGGCGCGCGCCGGCGAAAGGCGCGCTACCGCCATGATCGGTGACCACCAGCGTCTCGCAGGGGCCGAGCGCGTCGGTCGCCTCGTCCGCCATCGCCGGGGCGGCGCGGCCCGCGGCGGCGATCAGCCGCCGTCCGCCGGGTCCGGGCGCGGGCAAACGGTTCTGCGCCAGATACCGGCGCAGCGCGACGCCGGGATCGACCGCCTCCAGCCCGGCCCGAAACAGCCGAAGCGCCTCGGCGCGCAGGGTTTCCAGGTCCTCGTCCATACCGCGCCGGAGCATTGCCGAACCCATCGGCCGCGTAAAGTCACTTGTCGGATCGCTCGGCGCGCGACATCGGGCGCTCTGGCAAATCGGCGCGCAACCGCCTATATGCAGGGCCATGACGAACCTTGCGCACCAGAACCCCACCCCGGAGCAGGCCGACGGCACGCAGCCGGGCTACGCCCTGACGATCGCGCCCGAGGACATGATCGCGCGCGCCGAAGAGGCGTCGGCGTTTCTCAAGGCGCTTGCGCATGAGGGCAGGCTGATGATCCTCTGCCACCTTTCGCGGGGCGAAAGGTCGGTGACGGAGCTTGAAGTCCTCCTGTCGTCGCGCCAGGCCGCCGTCAGCCAGCAGTTGGCGCGCCTGCGCATCGAAGGCCTCGTCTCCGCCCGCCGCGAGGGCAAGGCGATCTACTACTCGCTTCGCGACCCGAAGGTGGAACGGCTCGTCGGGCTTCTTTACGAGATGTACTGCGCACCCGGTCAGGCGCAACCCGGCATCGCAACCGGCTGACAGATCGCGCTTGCACAGGACGGCGCTGCCGAACCGGGTGCAGGCTTCAATCGACGCGAACGGCCCATTGCGGTCATTCTACCAAAGGCCACAGCCCAGAAGCGGCCATTCGTCGATCTCGTAGCATTTCCGGGAGACCGAGGACCGAGGTGCGGACAAAGCGCCCGCTCTGTTCATCTCTGAACCCATTGGCGTGTGCGAAGGCCTTTGTGGTGTCCCGCCGACGACCATCTTTCGGATGCGCAGTGCTTGGGGTCAATCCAGTCGCCACGTGAGACAACAATCCCATCTTGTCTGACGACCGCAATGATCGCAGAATATGTTTGACGTGTCTGACCTCCCGACAGGAGGATGCCTTGCTGATCAAGGGTGATCGAACGCCGATCAGGCTTGACAACGGTGGCTTCATCGCATTTCCGAACATGCCCGGATGGGTCGATCCTAAATCGAAGGATCACGGGTTGGGGCCGCTTGCAATGATCGTCCGGTCTGTCCTTGACCCCGGTCGCCTCATCGCCATGCACGAGCATCAGAACGATGAGATTGCTTCTTGGGTGCCCACCGGCGTGATGCGCCACGATGACCGGGCAACCGGCAAGTTGGTCATCGATCAGGACCATCTGATGGTCATGAATGCCGGCCGGAGCTTCTGGCATTCGGAAGAGACGCTGCGCACCGATCCGCCGCTCGACATGCTGCAGATCTTTGTCAGACCACATGATGTCGATCTGGAACCCAGCATTCAGCATGGGCCGGTTGCGCCGTCGTCTCCGAATGTCTGGCGCCACCTTTTCGGACCGGAGGGGACCACCGCGCCATTCAGGGTTCGCAACGAAGTGGATTTTTACGACATCCGACTGGAGGCGGGTGCGCGCCTCGATTTCCCGGCGATCAAGGGAAGAGCTCTCTATTTCTATGTGTTTAGCGGCGCGATCAGGGCGGCCGGAAAGCTCTTTCGCGAAGCCGAACAGGGGTTGCTGCGCAATGGCGGGCATTTGAGCCTTGAGGCCACCGTTTCCGGGATAACGGTGGCGTTCCTCGTGGACTGCGGTGCCCGGATCACCAGAAGGGGGACTGTTGGCGACAATCGCAGGATCCCACCCGCAATCGTCTTCCGGGCTCTGCAACTCTGGGGCAGACTGCGGCGTGGTTGGCAACGCTCTGCGACCACAATGTCGTAGACAACCGAGATCAAACGAGGCGACCGCGAACACTTGCGGCCTTCGGAACCATGACATGCTACGAATGCACCTTATGGGCTGGAAGCGCGGCGCGACCGAATTGCATCGACCACGAGGTGCACGGGGGATCGGCGAAGGCAAAGCCGGCCCGAAGCTGACCTTCAGCGGGGTGATCGGATGCGGCGCTGCGGCCCGTGATTGCCGCTATCCGCCACATCCGCGAGGCGGAGTATCTTGCGAATTCACGGGTAGCAGACAAAGGGCATGAGAGGCTGCAACTCCTCAACCTGGAAATCGGGGTGACATCGCTTCCATTATGCCACCGAGGTGGCGGCGCGTCATTGACGCGGCCTCTCGGGCAGCCGGTCCAGAATTGCCTCGGCACGCTCAAGATCCTTGCAGGATTGCACCATGTCACGCCGGCAGTATCTCCTCATCAGATCGACCGCGGAGATCGGAAACATGGCGCCACCGTGACCGTCCCAGAGGCGATGAGTGAAAAGCGCGCAATGGGTTTCGGAACCTGCTTCGCAGCTCTCCGCCGTCTTTATCATGACATTCAACCATTCGGTGATGGCTGCGGCGCCGGGTGGGATCGTCATTCCCTGAAAATGCAGAGGAATCCGAGAGTGCCCCTGCATGATCTGCACACGACGCAAGAACTCCCGGCAATCGCTGCTATGACCATAGCGACACATCTGCCAGAGGTTGACAAATTGCTGGATCTCTCCTGGTTGCGAGGTCGGCCACCCGCCCTGGGCATCTGCCGTTCCCTGGCTCAACCACATCGCCAGAACCAGTGCCAGCATTCTTCGCATTCCGATGTCTCTCAATTGGCCGATCATCCAGTATCCGGGACAACTCCATCCTTGTCGGCGAGCCTTGTTCCTGAGGATCACGCCACGGCTGATCGATCTGGTCGAGCGATGTCGGCCCTCGGTCGACCTGACCGGCAACCCCGCTTGTCATCCTCAGCCTAACATCTCATCGCCACGCCAAACAACGATGGTCTGCCAAGCGGCGAGCGTCCGCTGTCCCGCCGAAACGCAATGATGCTTCGGCAGCGCTGGAGATCGGCTTCGGGGACGCCCATCCGCCATTCGTCGCGCCGGGCCCGAATGGCGGGTTCGCGCGCGATCCCCTTCTGCGCAAATCCTGCTGAACCGGCCCGGACCGTCTGCACATCGCCCCGTTAGCCCTTGTCCTGCCGCGGGCGGAAAGCGGCGGGAAAGGAACGAGGGCGAGATGACGGAATTCGTGGTGCGGGGCGTGCCCCGGTCGCTGAGGCGCGATGGATGGTGGCTCAGTCCGGCCATCGCCGGTGCCGGGGGCGATGGGCCGGGCGGTGGCCGGGCCGGGTCCGGCGGCATGGCGCGCGGTTCGCTCAACCCGCTCGCGCTGCCGCTGCTGGCGACACTGGTCACGCTTGCGGATTTCCTTTTCTGGCACCACGCGGCGGGCCTGTCCGTCGCCCTTTTCGCGCTCGCCCTCATGCTGTCGGTGAGGGTCCTGACGGATCGGCGGGACGAACCGCTTGCCATGCAGGCGGCGACATTCGCGCCATTCATCGCGTCACTGCTGCCCGCCGTCGAGACGGTGCAGCTTCTGTCGGTCGCCTTTCTTGCGCTCGGCACGCTCGGCGCCACCGCGCGGTTCATCCTCGGCCGCGGCCTGGCCCGGCGGATCGCCCCGGCGATGCTGCGGTTCGCGGCGCTGCTGCCATGGTATTCCGGCGCGGAGCTTGGCCGCCTTTTCGGGCGAGCGGCAAGCGTGACCGGCTGGAGGGCATACGCCGCGGGCTGGGCCATGCCCATCGTGATCGGGTCGATCTTCCTCTGGCTGCTCACCATGGCCAACCCGGTCGCCGAAGGCTGGCTCGACGATCTGTCCGGGGCCATCCTCTCGCTGGACATATTGAGCACGCGAATCCTGTTCTGGTCGGTCGCGGCCTGGTTCCTTTGGCCATTCCTTGCGTCCGGCCCGATCCGCGCGCGCCTTGCCGCGCCATTCGCACGCGGTTTGCGATCCCTGTTGGCCGGCGACCGGCCCAGCCCCGCGGCGCGACCGCTTGGCGGGCTGGGGTTCAACCCCGGTTCGGTGTCGCGCGCATTGGTGCTTTTCAACCTGATCTTCGCGGTCCAGACCGTCCTCGACCTGCGCTATCTGTGGAGCGGCGCGGCCCTGCCCGACGGTCTGACCCATGCGGCCTATGCCCATCGCGGCGCCTACCCTCTGGTGGCGACCGCCCTGCTCGCCGGTCTCTTCGCCCTCGCCTGCCGACCCTTCACCCAGGGCAGGCCCGCCATCCGCGCGCTGCTTTTCGCCTGGGTCGGCCAGAACGTGGCGCTTGTCGTCTCCTCGCTCTACCGGCTCGATCTCTATGTGGACAGCTACGGCCTGACCCATCTGCGCGTCGCGGCGGCGATCTGGATGGGTCTGGTCGCGGCCGGGCTGGTCAGCGTGATCTGGCAGATCTGGCGCGGCAGGGACAATCTTTGGCTCTTGAAGACAAACGGCATCCTTCTGGCAGCGACGCTCTATGCCGCCTCCTTCGTCAATTTCGCCGACATGATCGCCCGCCACAATCTCGACCGGTTCGTCGAGACGCGTGGCACGATAGCGACCGACTGGCACTACATCTGCACCCTCGGCCCCGACGCCGCCGGGGCATGGCGCCGCTTCGAGCTTGAGACCGGACAGCATCCTTGCGCCGGCGACATGTGGGCCACAGCGCCCGCGATCGAGGGTTGGCGCGATTGGGGGTTCCGGTCCTGGCGGGTCCGGCGCTACCTTGAGACCAGCGCAACCAGCCCGGAGCATGGCGGCAATGCCCGCGAAAATCCTCGTCGCTGACGACGACCCCCAGATCCGCGACGTGGTGCGGATCGCGCTTGAACGCGCGGGCTTTGCCACCATCGCGGCGTCGGATGGCCGCGCGGCGCTGGCGGCTGCGGCGAGCGCGGCACCCGATCTCGTCGTCCTGGACATCGGGCTGCCGGAGCTTGACGGGCTTGACGTCTGCAAGCGGCTCCGCGCGCGCTCGGACCTGCCGGTGCTGTTCCTCACCGCCCGCGACGACGAGATCGACCGTATCCTCGGGCTGGAACTGGGGGCGGACGACTATGTGACCAAGCCCTTCAGCCCGCGCGAACTGGTGGCCCGGATCCGCGCGATCCTGAAGCGCAGCAACGGGCAGGGCGGCAGCACCCCCGCGGTCCTTCGCCACGGACCCATCGAACTTCACCCGGGCGCGCATGACTGCCGGGTCGCGGGCCTGGCGCTGAGGCTCACCGCCTCGGAACTCGCACTGCTCGAACGCCTGATGCGGCATCCGGCCCAGGTCGTCAGCCGCCGCCAGTTGGGCGAGGCGCTTTACGGCGCGAACATCCATGCTTCGGACCGCACCGTCGACAGCCATTTCCGCAACCTCCGCCGCAAGCTGACCGAGGCCGGCTGCGCCGACGCGATCGAAACGCTGCACGGGGTCGGCGTCAGGATGGCTCCATGCCGGACCGGATAAGGCGCAAATGGCGCCCGCCGCTGCTTCTGGTGCTGGGCGGCGCGCTTGCCGCCGTGCTCGCGGCGGGGCTGACGGGCATCCTCGCCCTGCCCCTGCTCGCGCCGGTCGTCGGAATGCGCATCGCCGCCGCCATCGTCGGCGCGACGGTTCTTGCCGCGACCGCGCTGCTCGCCTTCCTGCTCTGGCGGCTCCTCCTCGGCCCCGTCACCGCGCTGGCCGACCGCGCGCATCGCCTGCGCGAGGGCGATGCCGAAGCGCTTCGCCCGCTTGCCCATTACGGCACGCCGGAACTCCGCGATCTTGGCGAAAGCGTGCTCGGCATGGCCGCGGCGCTGCAGAACCGCGAGGCGACGGTGCGTGCCTATACCGATCACGTCACCCATGAACTGAAGGCTCCGATCACCGCGATCCGCGGCGCGGCAGAGCTTCTGTCGGCCGAGGTCAGCGCCGGGGACCGCCGCCTGGTCGATGCGATCCTCACCTCAGCGGCGCGGATGGAGACGCTCCTTGCCGCCGCGCGCCAGGTCGCAGCGGCGCGCGAGCCTGCTGCACGGGGGAAAACCACGCTGCAGGCGGTGCTCGGGCCGCTGGCCACCGGCCATCCGGCGCTGACGATCCGGGCCGAAGGGCAGGACATAGGCCTGCCGGTGACGCCCGAAAGCCTTGGCGCGGCACTTGGCCACCTTGCCGGGAACGCGGCGGAAGCCGGGGCGCGGAACCTGAGCCTGAAGGCCGAGGACGCCCCCCGGGGCACCACGCTTCTTGTCGGGGATGACGGTCCGGGCATCGCCGAGGGCAACCGCGAGCGCCTGTTCCGGCCGTTCTTCACCACGCGGCGCGAAGCGGGCGGCACCGGCATGGGCCTTGCCATCGCGCAAAGCCTGCTTGCCGCGCAGGGGGCGACGCTCGCGCTCGAAGACCGCAGCCCCGGCGCGTGGTTCCGCATCACGTTCTGACGGCGCGGGAGTACGGGACGATGGTGGGTCGTGAGAGGCTCGAACTCCCGACATCTTCGGTGTAAACGAAGCGCTCTACCAACTGAGCTAACGACCCGCCGGCTGCGCTATAGCGCGGCTCGCCCCGGTTCGGCAAGGGCAGATCATGGGCCGGGGCCGCAGCGCCAGAACCGATGCCGCAGGTCATGGCGTCCTGCCCCGGCGGCGCCGGACATCCGGCGAATTCGAAGCAGTTTTCCAGTTCAAAACCTGCGCCCGGCAATGGTTTGGTCATCACCCCTTCCTATCAGATGCAGGCGGTCCGCCAACTGACGGACATGCGCCAAACCACTGACATGAAGAAAGAAACCAGATGTCGAAACCTACCGCCGCGATGCTGCTTTCGGCGACGATCGCCCTTTCCGCCTGCGCCGAGAAAAGCAGCAACATTTCGGCTGCCTACATTTCGCCGATGCAGTACGAAAGCTACTCCTGCCGCCAGATTTCCGAAGAGGCGATGCGCATTTCGGCACGCGCGTCACAGGTGATGGGCGCGCAGGACAAGAAGGCGAACAGCGACGCCACCGCGACCGCGGTCGGCATGATCCTGTTCTGGCCCGCGCTTTTCTTCATCAAGGGCGACTCGGAAACCAGCGCCGAGGTCGCGCGCCTCAAGGGCGAGATGGAGGCGCTCGAACAGATCAGCATCCGCAAGAAATGCGGTATCGAGTTCAAGAAGGCGCCGGCAAAGGAGCCGCGGAAAGCGACGCCGGAGCCAGCGAAGAACGGCAACTGAGCTTGATGCACGGGGGGTCGCGCCAACAGGGGCGGCCTGCCTTGCCGTCACGTTCGGCCGTCCCTGATCCGGTAGACGACACCCTGACCGCCCGGCAGCGCCGCGATGCCGCCCAGGTCGAGGCCAAGAACGGCGCCGCGCAGGAAGAGCGAGACCCGGCCCGCGACCGTCCGCTGCCCGTCCGAAAGGGAAAGCGCGCCACAGCGGGCGCGCCTTGGTGAATTCTGGTGGGTGATAACGGATTTGAACCGCTGACATCTTCGATGTGAACGAAGCGCTCTACCGCTGAGCTAATCACCCGATGGGCCGGGTTCCTAGCGCTAATCGTCGTCCTTCGCAAGGTCTTCGTCGGCATCCCGCGATGCCTCATAGGCCGGCCCGTCGCGCCTGAGCTTGATGATCATCATCTCGCCCGAGGCAAGGTCTTTCTGGCGGTTGATCTTGGCCTTTCCGAACGGCGGCAGGACCAGTCCCGCGCCGGCGCTGAGCGCGTCGCCAAGAACCTTGAGCGTGCTCTCGACGATCGGCTTCACGTCCTTGCGCTTCATGCCCGAAGCCTCGACCACCCGTTCGATGAGTTCCTTCTTCTTCAGCACCGGTTCGCGCACCGTCACCGCGATAGGCTCGTCGGCGGGCTGCACCGGGGCAGCGGCCGGAACCGCGGCAAGCCTTGGTGCGCCGGCGGCGGGCACGGCCTGTGCCGCCGTCACGGGTGCGGGCGTCGCCGACGCCTTCGGCGAAGCGGCCTTGGTGGTTCGCGCTGCCGGTTTCTTCGTCGTCATGTCCGTGACCCCTCATATCCCTGATCGTCCGCAACCTCTGTGACACATCCGCCGCGCGGAAACAATTCTCCCGGCATAGGCATATTGTCAGGGATGGCGCAGGAGCAGCAAAAAGGGCGCCCCCGAAGGCGCGCCCTGTCTTTCCCGGCGGTTTCCGGCCGGCTCAGTGCGCCGTCGCGCCCGGCTTCTCGCCCTTGTCGGCGACCGCCGCCTTGGCCGCCGCCTCCTCGGCCGCCTCGTCCCAGACGATCGGTTCGGGCGCCCGGGCGAGCGCGAGCTTCAGCACCTCGCGAACGCGCGAGACCGGGATGATCTTGAGCCCCGACTTGACGTTGTCGGGGATCTCGGTCAGATCCTTGGCGTTCTCCTCGGGGATCAGCACCGTCTTGATCCCGCCCCTGAGGGCCGCCAGCAGCTTTTCCTTCAGCCCGCCGATCGCCAGAACGTGGCCGCGCAAGGTGACTTCGCCGGTCATCGCGATGTCCTTCCTGACCGGGATTCCGGTCAGGACCGAGACGATGGAGGTCACCATCGCGACACCCGCCGACGGCCCGTCCTTGGGCGTGGCGCCTTCAGGAACGTGGACGTGGATGTCCACCTTCTCGAACTGCGGCGGCTTGACGCCGATGTCGGGGCTGATCGAGCGGACAAAGCTCGACGCCGCGTCGATCGATTCCTTCATCACGTCGCCCAGCTTGCCGGTCGTCTTCATCCGGCCCTTTCCGGGCAATTTCAGCGCCTCGATCGACAGCAGATCGCCACCGGCGGAGGTCCAGGCAAGCCCGGTGACGACGCCGACCTGATCCTCCTTCTCGGCAAGACCGTAGCGGAAGCGCTTGACGCCAAGGAAGTCCTCAAGGTTCTCAGGCGTCACTTCGATGGTCGCCGCATCCTTGCGGATGATCCTGGTCAGCGCCTTGCGCGCCAGCTTGGAGATCTCGCGCTCAAGGTTCCGCACGCCGGCCTCGCGGGTATAGGTACGGATCATTTCCTGCAGCGCCGCATCGGTCAGCTTGAACTCGGTCTTCTTCAGCCCGTGGTTCTTGATCTGCTTGGGGATCAGGTGCTGCTTGGCGATCTCGCGCTTTTCGTCCTCGGTGTAGCCGGCAAGCGGGATGATCTCCATCCGGTCGAGAAGCGGTCCCGGCATGTTGTAGCTGTTCGCCGTGGTGAGGAACATCACGTTGGAAAGGTCGTATTCCACTTCGAGATAGTGGTCGGTGAACGTGCTGTTCTGTTCGGGGTCGAGCACCTCGAGCATCGCCGAAGCCGGGTCGCCACGGAAATCCTGCCCCATCTTGTCGATTTCATCGAGAAGGATGAGCGGATTCGTGGTCTTGGCCTTCTTCAGCGCCTGGATGATCTTGCCCGGCATGGAGCCGATATAGGTCCGCCGGTGGCCGCGGATTTCGCTTTCGTCGCGCACCCCGCCCAGCGAGATGCGGATGAACTCGCGCCCCGTCGCCCGCGCGACCGACTTGCCAAGGCTCGTCTTGCCGACGCCGGGAGGGCCGACAAGGCAGAGGATCGGCCCCTTCATCTTCTGGCTGCGCTGCTGCACGGCCAGATATTCGACGATCCGCTCCTTGACCTTTTCAAGCCCGTAGTGATCGTCGTCGAGAACCTCCTGCGCCTTGCGCAAGTCCTTCTTGACCCGTGACTTCACGCCCCAGGGCAGGCTCAGGAGCCAGTCGAGGTAGTTCCGCACCACGGTCGCCTCGGCCGACATCGGCGACATCGACTTCAGCTTCTTCAGTTCGGCATCCGCCTTGTCGCGGGCCTCCTTGGAGAACTTGGTCTTCTCGATCTTCTCGGCCAGTTCGTTGATCTCGTTCTGGCCGTCCTCGCCGTCGCCCAACTCCTTCTGAATGGCCTTCATCTGCTCATTCAGATAATACTCGCGCTGGGTGCGCTCCATCTGGGACTTCACGCGCGACTTGATCTTCTTCTCGACCTGAAGGACCGACACTTCGCCCTGCATCAGGCCATAGACCTTTTCCAGCCGCTCGGCGACGTTCAGCGTCTCCAGAAGCTCCTGCTTCTGGCCCACCTCGATGCCGAGATGGCCCGAGACGAGATCGGCGAGCTTTGCCGGGTCATTGGCCTCGGCGACGGCCGTCAGCGCCTCCTCCGGCACGTTCTTCTTGATCTTGGCGTAGCGCTCGAACTCCTCGCCGACCGAGCGCAGCAGGGCCTCGACGGTCGCGTCCTCGCCCGGCATCTCCGTCAGCGCCTCGGCGGTCGCCTCGAAATAGTTGTCGTTTTCGAGAAAGTCGACGATGCGCACGCGCGACCGGCCTTCCACGAGAACCTTCACGGTGCCATCCGGCAGCTTGAGAAGCTGCAGCACATTGGCCAGCACCCCGGCCCTGTAGATACCGTCCGTGGTCGGATCATCCTGGGTCGGGTCGATCTGCGAGGACAGCAGGATCTGCTTGTCCTCCCGCATCACTTCTTCCAGCGCCCGCACCGATTTCTCGCGCCCGACGAAAAGCGGCACGATCATGTGAGGGAACATCACGATGTCGCGCAACGGCAACACCGGATAGCTGGGGGCAAGGGCTTCTTTCATTCGCGTTTCCTGTCTTTCGCAAGAGGACACCGGCCCCGGTCTTCGGCGGCACCCGGCCCTCTCCGTTCTGCGCCTTTATCTATGCAGGCTTCGCCCCGGCTTCAACCTGAGCCTTTCTTCGGCCGCGAGAATGCCCCGCATGAGTGGCAAGGGCAAGGCGGTGTTGCAACGGGTCGCTTCAATTCGGGTGATCGGCGCCCCGCCGGTCCAGCCAGCCGATTACCGTTCCGGCAACGACCGGGTCCATGTCCCTCCGCAACAGCCCCGCGTAGGATCCGAACCCATGCGCGCCGGAGTCGCGGCGCAGCACGTGCGTAAGATCGTCGATCACCACGGCCGTCGCCGCCGGGTGGAGCGCCGCGATGCGCGCCACATCCGCCGGATTGCACTGGATATCCTTGCCCGCGCCGAAGACCAGCGATGGCACCACGACCGCGGCGTGAACGCCAGCATTGTCGGAAATCAGGAAATCCCGCAGCGCCCGCGCCGCGACCGTTTGCCCGCGCATGCGCATCACCGGCTCCGTTCCCGCCCTGAGCCGGGCGATCAGCCGACGCTGCTGGCGCTCCGGCCCGCCGAAAAGGCGCCGCCACAGCCGCGCAACGACACCGCGCCAGCCCGACAATCCGTCCAGCAACCGTTCCATCGCGCGCGCCTGGGCCATGAGGATCGTCTCGCCGTCCTCGACGTAGGGGCAAAGCAGGATCAGCCCGGCAACGTCACCACGTCCCCGCGCCGCCTTGGCTGCGATGACCGTTCCTTCCGAATGCCCCAGGAAATACAGCGGCCCCATCCGGATGTCGGCGGCAAGCAGATCCGCCCAGGCCCGCGCATCCGCGACGAGGTCGGCATAGCCAAGGCTCGGATAGTCCCCGCCGGACGCCCCGCACCCACGCTTGTCATAGCGCAGGCTCGCATATCCGGCCGCCGCCAGCGCCTCCGCCAGACGGTTGAACACATCGAGCTTCTGCCCGTCCATGTTCTCGTCCCGATCGAGCGGCCCCGAGCCATGCAGCATCAGCACGACCGGGTGCGACCCCGGCCCGTCCGGAAGAACCAGCGTGCCGGCCAAGGCGACCCCGCCCCGGGCGATCGTCATGTCCACTGCCCGGCTCACAGCGGTTCGATGTCCCCTTCCGCGCGTTCGGCATCAAACCGCGCCCGGAATGCCGCTAATCTCCCCGCCGCGATGGCATCGCGCATGGTCTGCATAAGCTCCTGATAATAATGCAGGTTGTGCCAGGTCAGCAGCATCGAGGATATGATCTCGCCCGCGCGGAAGACATGGTGCAGATAGGCGCGGCTATAGGACCGGCAGGCCGGACAGGCGCAATCCTCGTCCAGCGGCCGGGGATCGTCCTGATGCCGCGCGTTCTTGATGTTCACCACGCCGCGCCGGGTGAAGGCCTGCCCGGTGCGGCCCGAACGGGAGGGCAGCACGCAGTCCATCATGTCGACCCCGCGCATCACCGCGCCGACGATGTCGTCGGGTTTGCCGACGCCCATCAGATAGCGGGGCTTGTCCTCGGGCAGCATCCCCGGCGCGTAGTCGAGGACACCGAACATCGCCTCCTGCCCCTCGCCCACGGCAAGACCGCCGACGGCGTAGCCGTCAAAGCCGATCTCGCACAGCCTCTCGGCGCTTTCGGCGCGCAACTCCCGCGTCACGCCGCCCTGCATGATCCCGAACAGCGCATGGCCCGGTCGGTCGCCGAACGCGTCACGGCTGCGCCGGGCCCAACGCATCGACAACCGCATGCTCTCGGCCACCGTCTCCACCGGCGCAGGCAGCGCCGGGCATTCGTCGAAGCACATCACGATGTCGCTGCCCAGAAGCCGCTGGATCTCCATCGAGCGTTCCGGCGACAGCATGTGCTTGGAGCCGTCGACATGAGACGAGAAGCGCACACCCTCCTCGCTCATCTTGCGCAAGCTGGCGAGGCTCATGACCTGGAACCCGCCGCTGTCGGTCAGGATCGGCCTTTCCCAGTTCATGAACCGGTGCAGCCCCCCCAGCGCGGCGATCCGCTCGGCGGTCGGGCGCAGCATCAGGTGATAGGTGTTGCCCAGAAGAATGTCGGCGCCGGTCGCACGGACGCTTTCGGGCAGCATCGCCTTGACGGTTGCGGCGGTGCCCACCGGCATGAAGGCGGGCGTGCGGATCTCGCCCCGCGGCGTGCGGATCACACCGGTCCGCGCCTTGCCGTTGGTTGCTTTCAGATCAAAGGAAATTCGCTTCGACATGGCGGCGGCTCATACGCCGTTCGGCATTCCTTTGAAAGGGCCGAAGACGCAGAGCGTCCATTTCTTCATTGCCCAAATGCCGCCGCCGGAGGTGGACCGCACGAAGCGCCAGCAAGCCTGCGCGCGCAATTGAACCGAGGCGCGCTCCCGCCCTGCAAGGTGGCGCTCTTTACGCCCGCGCGCCAATTCCCTATATATTCACTCAACAACTATGCGAGACTGACATGACCGCCGAAACTGCCACCCCGGTCGAAGGCACGCCTCTTATCCGGCCATCGACGACCGAGCACCCGCTTTACGAGCGTGTGGTCGATGCTTGCCGCACGGTCTATGACCCGGAAATCCCCGTGAACATCTACGATCTCGGCCTGATCTACACGATCGACATCTCGCCCGAGAACGAGGTGGGGATCGTCATGACCCTGACCGCGCCCGGCTGCCCGGTCGCGGGCGAGATGCCTGGCTGGGTCGCCGATGCGGTCGAGCCGCTGGACGGCGTGAAGCAGGTCGACGTGCAGATGACCTTCGAGCCGCAATGGGGCATGGAGATGATGTCCGACGAGGCACGACTGGAACTGGGCTTCATGTGATTGTAACAAGCTTTTTGACTTGATATTCAATAAAACAAGTCTTATAGCTTGATACATGGAAACGAAAGCTTCGAAGCTTGAGAAAACTGCCGTCCTGACCGGCGACCTTGTCGATTCGTCCAAGCTCGGGCCGGAAAAGACCGACCGCGCCATGAGCCTTCTGGCAACGGCGGCCCGGGACGTCGCCGGATGGCCCGAAGCCGCCCCCACCCGCTTCACCCGGTTCCGCGGCGACGGCTGGCAGTTCATCGCCCTGCCGCCGGAACGGGCGCTTCGCGCGGCGCTTCTGGTCATCGCCCGTCTCGCCGCACATCCCGCGCTTCCCGCGACGCGCATCGCCATCGGCCTCGGCGCGGCCGACAGCCTCGGCACCGACGATCTCGGCGATGCGCATGGCCCCGCCTTCTCGTCCTCGGGCCGCGCGCTCGAAGACCTGGCGAAGAATGACCGCCTCGCCATCGGCGGGACCGAAGTCACCCCGCTCCACGCGGCCATCCTCGACCTTCTCGACGAACGCACCGGACGCTGGACGCCGGAGCAGGCCGAGGCCATGGCATTCGCGCTACACCCGGACGATCCGACCCAGGCGGACATCGCCGAACGGCTCGGCATTTCCCCGCAGGCCGTCAACTACCGCTTGCGCGGCGCGGGCGCCGCGGCGATAAAGCGCGCCTTGCACGCCTGGGAAAAGGGACGCGCAACATGATCGAAACCTTCGCCGCCCTCCTTCTGGCCCACGCGCTGGCCGACTTCGTCCTGCAAACCGGCTGGATGGTGGCGAACAAGCGTCGGCCCGCGGCGATGCTCGCCCATGTCGCCGTCGTTCTTGCCTGCACGGCCGCCGCCATGGGATCGCTCGATCCGATCCTCCTCGCGGTCGTGGCGGCCCATCTCGTGATCGACGCGGTCAAGACCCATTCGGGCCTGCGCGGCCTCGCCCCATTCCTCGCCGACCAGGCGGCGCATCTGGCGAGCCTCGGCGCCCTCGCGGTCTGGGCGCCCGGTCTCTGGTCCTCCGGCCTCTGGGCGGGCCTGCCGCATCTGCCCGCCCTCATGCTGATCGGGGCCAGCCTCATCCTCACCGTCCGCGCCGGCGGTTTTGCGGTGGGCTTCCTGATGGAGCCCTGGTCGGCCGCCACGCCCGTCGGGCTGCCGAACGGCGGCCGCGCCATCGGCGCGCTCGAACGCGCGCTTGTCTTTCTTCTCATTCTCACCGGGCAGGCGGGGGCCATCGGCCTTCTCATCGCAGCGAAGTCAATCCTGCGCTTCGGCACGACCCGCGACGACCGCGCCGTCAGCGAATACGTCATCATCGGCACGCTCGCCTCCTTCGCGTGGGCGATAACGGTGGCCACGTTCACCATCACGGCGCTGGGCGCATTGCCGCCGCTTGGAATTCCCGACCTAAACCCTTAGATTAGAGGGCGAAGGAGATACTCATGTTCGGCATTCCAGGAAAACCGCCGGTCACGCTCACGCCGCGCGCGGTCGCCCAGATCAGCCGCCTGATGTCGCGGGACGGCGCCCACGGGCTCCGGCTCGGCGTCAAGAAGGGTGGCTGCGCGGGCATGGAATACACGATGGAAGTCGCCGCCGAACCCGGTGAGAACGACGAGGTCATCGAACAGGACGGCGCGCGGGTGATGATCGCCCCGATGGCGCAGATGTTCCTCTTCGGGACCGAGATCGACTACGAAACCTCGCTTCTGGAATCCGGCTTCCGGTTCAACAATCCCAACGTCTCCGAAGCCTGCGGCTGCGGGGAATCGATCAAGTTCAAGGACATGCCCGAAGAGCCCGCGCAGCGCGCATGAGCATTTCCGACGCCGACATCGCCTTCGCACTCGAGCTGTTCGACGGCCTCGGCCCGCTCACGTCGCGCAAGATGATGGGCGGCCTCTCCGTCTACTGCGACGGCACGATCTTTGCGATCCTGAACAGCGACGGCTCGATCTGGCTGAAGGGTGCGGGCGCCTTCGCCGACCGGATCGCCGCCGAGGGCTGGCAACGCTGGACCTATCAGCGCGAGGGCCGCAAGCTTACCGCCATGCCCTACTGGCGCCTGCCTGACGCCGCGCTTGACGATCCGGCCGTGGCCTGCGATCTCGCAAGAGAGGCACTTACACACCTGGACTGAGGAGCGTGCGCATGCGGCGGAAACTGGCGGCGGGCAACTGGAAGATGAACGGCACCAGCGGCAGCCTTGGCGAGTTGAAAGCGCTCGCGGCGGCCCACCCTTCCCCCGCCTGCGAGGTTCTGATCTGCCCGCCAGCGACGCTTATCGCGCAGGCGGCCTGGACGCTGAAGGGCAGCGCCGTGACCCTCGGCGGGCAGGACTGCCATCGGGACGCCTCGGGCGCCCATACCGGCGACATCGCTGCCGCCATGCTCGCCGATGCCGGGGCCGCCTTCGTCATCCTCGGCCATTCCGAACGCCGCGCCGACCACGGCGAAACTGACGCTCTCATCCGCGCCAAGGCGTTCGCCGCCCATGCCGCCGGCCTCGTCGCGGTGATCTGCGTCGGCGAGACCGAGGCCGAGCGCGACGCGGGCAAGACGCTCGACGTCATCGGAACCCAACTCAACGGTTCCGTTCCCGACGACGCCACAGCAGCCAACACCGTCATCGCCTATGAGCCGGTCTGGGCCATCGGCACCGGCCGCACGCCGACTCTCGACCAGATTGCCGAGGTGCATGACTTCCTGCGCGCCGGGCTCGGCAAGCGCTTCAAGGATTCCGACGGCGTCCGCCTGCTCTATGGCGGCTCGGTCAAGCCCTCGAACGCCGCCGAGATCTTCGCCACGGCGAACGTCGACGGCGCGCTCGTCGGGGGCGCCAGCCTCAAGGCCGCCGATTTCGGCGCGATCATCGCGGCTCTCGACGCTTCGGCCTGAACCCGGCCATGCAAAGCCTTGAACAGTCGCCGACCGATCCCGGCTTCGTCCAGGACCCCTACCCCTTCTATGACCGCGCCCGCGCCAGCGGCCCCCTTTTCCGCTGGACCGATTACGGCATGGTCTGCGCCACCTCCGCGACCGCCGTCGGCGCCATCCTGCGCGACCGCCGCTTCGGCCGCGAGGTGCCGGAGGAGAACCGCAAGCCCATCCCCGGCCACCTCGCCCCTTTCCACGAGGTCGAGGCGCATTCGATGCTGGAACTGGAGCCGCCCCGCCACACGCGGCTCCGCAGCCTTGTCCTGCGCGCCTTCACCTCGCGCCGGATCGCCGCCCTTCAGCCCGAGATCGCCGATCTCAGCCACGCGCTGATCGACGTCTTCCCCCAAGGCCGGTTCGACCTTCTCGCCCATTTCGCCCGGAAGCTCCCGGTCATCATCATCGCCCGCCTGCTCGGCGTGCCCGAGGAACGCTCCGACGACCTCCTGGGCTGGTCGAACGCCATGGTCGGCATGTATCAGGCCCGCCGCACGCGCGACATGGAGGACGCGGCGGCCGCGGCGGCCAGCGACTTCTCCGCATTCCTGCGCGCCTATGTCGACGAACGCCGCACCCGGCCCGCCGACGATCTCATCACCCATCTCATCGCCGCCGAGATGGAGGGTGAGAAGCTGTCGACGGATGAACTCATCACGACCTGCATCCTGCTTCTCAACGCGGGTCACGAGGCCACGGTCCACACGCTCGGCAACGGCGTCAAGGCGCTGGTCGAAAACGGTTTCGGCGCCGAATCCCTTGTCCCGGACCGGGTCGAGGGCACGGTCGAGGAAATCCTCCGCTTCGATCCCGCGCTGCACCTTTTCACCCGTCACGCCTACGAGGATATCGAGATCGCCGGACATACCTTCCGCCGCGGAGATGAGGTCGGCTGCCTTCTCGCCGCCGCCAACCGCGATCCGCAGGCCTGGCACGATCCCGCCCGCTTCGATCCCGGCCGCCCGGTCAAGCCCGGCCTGACCTTCGGCGCCGGCCTCCACTTCTGCGTCGGCGCCCCCCTCGCGCGGCTCGAACTCCAGACCGCGCTGCCGATCCTCTTCGACCGGCTTCCTGGCCTCGCCCTCGCCGAACCGCCGCGTTACGCGAACCTCTATCATTTCCACGGGCTCGAGCGGCTGATCCTTCGGCCCTGATCATCTGCTTTCTGTCCGAAAATACCCCGGGGGTCCGGGGGCAGCGCCCCCGGCGCTCACAGCGGCAACAACGTCGTCGCCTTGATCTCCTCCATGCTGAGAAGGGCGGTGACGTTGTAGATCTTCACCTCCGAGATCAGCGCCTGATAGAACGTGTCATAGGCCCGCGCGTTCGCCACCCGCACCTTCAGGATATAGTCGATGTCGCCCGCGAGGCGATGCGCCTCAAGCACCTCGGGGCGTTCGCGCAGCGCCCTGAGGAATTTCTTCTGCCACCCGGCCTCATGTTCGCTGGTGCGGATCAGCACGAAGAAACACGCCTCCAGCCCCAAAGCCTCTGCATCGAGCATGACGGTCTGCCGACCGATCACGCCCGCCTCCCTCATCTTGCGAATCCGGTTCCAGACCGGCGTCTTGGAACTGCCGACCTTGCGGGCGATTTCATCCAGCGACTGACCGGCATCCTCCTGCAGCTCGCCAAGGATTTTCCGATCGGTGTCGTCGATCCGGACTGCCATTCGTCTTTTCCTCCGATTCCGGGACACAGGCTCATCAAAGCCAGTATTACAGAACAATCGTTCTTATTGACAAGAGCATATGGCGCTCGATCAGGAAATTTTCCTATATTGGAAGAGCAATACATCCCATCCGGAGGATCCGCCGTGAGCCGTGCCTTCACGCCGAAAGTTGTCACCGCAAATGCGCTCCTTGAGGGCGATGTCGTGTATCTCACCGCCGATGACCGCTGGACCCGCGACCATGCCGAAGCGGAGCTGATCGAGGACGAGGCGCATGCCCAACTGCGGCTGCTTCAGGCCGAACGGCAGCGGGCGCTGATCGTCGGCGCCTACCTTGCCGATGCGCGGTCCGGATCACGCGGCCCCGAACCCGTGCATTTCCGCGAATCCTTCCGCACCCGCGGCCCGTCGAACTATCCGCACGGCAAGCAGGAGGCCCGCCATGTATGAGTATACCGACTTCGACGCGGCCTTCGTGAAACGCCGCAACGCCCAGTTCCGCGCGCAGGTGGACCGCCGCATCGACGGCTCCCTGACCGAGGACGAGTTCAGGCCCCTGCGCCTGATGAACGGTCTTTACCTTCAGCTTCACGCCTACATGCTGCGCATAGCTATCCCCTACGGCACGATTTCGTCGCGCCAGATGCGCCAGCTCGCGATGATCGCAGAGCGGTGGGACAAGGGTTACGGCCATTTCACCACGCGCCAGAACATCCAGTTCAACTGGCCGAAGCTGACGGATGTCCCCGACATCCTCGACGCGCTGGCCGAGGTCGGGATGCATTCGATCCAGACCAGCGGAAACACGATCCGCAACGTCACCGCCGACCACTTCGCCGGCGCCGCCGCGGACGAGATCGAAGACCCCCGCCCGACGGCCGAGCTGATCCGCCAATGGTCGACCGATCATCCGGAGTTCCAGTTCCTGCCGCGCAAGTTCAAGATCGGCGTCACCGGCTCTCCGAACGACCGCGCGGTCACCAAGTCGCATGACATCGGCCTCAGGATCGTGCGCGGCGGGTCGGGCCAGACCGGCTACGAGGTGCTCGTCGGCGGCGGTCTCGGCCGGACGCCGATGGTGGCGCAGGTCATCCGTCCGTTCCTGAGAAAAGCAGACCTTCTGCCCTATCTCGAAGCCATCGTGTCGACCTACAACTGGATGGGCCGCCGCGACAACAAGTTCAAGGCCCGGGTCAAGATCACCGTGTTCGAGAATGGAATGGAAAAATTTCGCGACGCGGTCGAGGCGCGTTTCGAACAAACCAGGGCAGAGTTTGGGGCAATTGATCGCGAATCTGTTGCACGTATCGAACATTCCTTCGCCCCACCCGCCTTCCGCGTCGCGTTCGCGGGCGGCTACGAATCCGCCCGCCGCACCGATCCGGTCTTCCGGTCATGGACCGACACCAACCTGGCCGAGCATCGCGCGCCGGGCTACGCCATCGTCACCATCTCGCTCAAGGCGCATGGCGAAACGCCGGGCGATGCGAGCGCCGACCAGATGCGCCTGATGGCCGATCTGGCCGACAAGTACGGGCACGGCGAACTGCGCATCAGCCACGAACAGAACGTCATCCTTCCACATGTCCACAAATCGGACCTGCCCGCTTTGCACGCCGCGCTGAAGACGCAAGGTCTGGCGACGGCGAATATCGGCCTCGTCTCCGATATCATCGCCTGCCCCGGCATGGACTACTGCGCGCTCGCCACCGCCCGCTCGATCCCGGTCGCGCAGCAGTTGGCGACGCATTTCAAGGCCATCGGGCTTGAGGAGGAGATCGGCGCGCTCAAGATCAAGATCTCGGGCTGCATCAATGCCTGCGGTCATCACCATGTCGGCCATATCGGCATTCTCGGCCTCGACCGCGCGGGCGTGGAGAACTACCAGATCACGCTCGGCGGCGACCATACCGAGAACCTGACCATCGGCGAACGCGCCGGTCCGGGCTTCGCCTACGACGAAATCGTCCCGGCGATCGAGCGGCTGCTGCGCGCGTATCTCGACCTGCGCGAGGACGCATCCGAAACGTTCCTCGACGCCTATCGCCGCCTTGGCGCGGAACCGTTCAAGGCGGCACTCTACCCCGCCGAGGCCGAACGCGATGCCGCTTGAGGCACCCCTTCCCTCACTCGACGAGCGGGTGGCTACCCTCAACGACCGCTACCGTCACCATTCGGCGACGGCGGTTCTTGAACGCGCGCTTTTCGACCCCGAGGTCGGCAATCTCGCGCTCGTCTCGTCCTTCGGGGCGGAATCGGTGGTGCTGCTGCACCTCGTCTCGGTGATCGCGCCCGGCACGCCGGTCATCTTCATCGACACCCAGATGCTTTTCCCCGAGACGCTGGATTACCAGCGGGAACTTGCGGGCAAGCTGAACCTGGCCGACATCCGCATCATCCGCGCCGATCAGCGGGACATCGCGCGTCGGGACGCTGACGGGACGCTCAACCGACGCGAACCCGACGCCTGCTGCCATCTGCGAAAGACCGTTCCACTGGAACGCGGGCTGCGAACGTTCGACGGCTGGATCACCGGGCGCAAGCGCTATCAGGCAGGCACCCGCGCGACGCTGGAGTTCTTCGAGAACGAGGCCGACGCACGAATCAAGGTCAATCCGCTGGCGCATTGGGGCCGCGAGGATATCGAAGACTACATCGTCAACAACCGCCTGCCGCGTCATCCGCTGGTTGCGAAAGGCTATCCCTCGATCGGCTGTGCGCCCTGCACAAGCCCGGTGAAGGAAGGTGAGGACCCGCGCGCCGGCCGCTGGCGCGGCAAGGAAAAAGAGGAATGCGGCATCCATTTCATCGATGGCAGGGTCGTACGCGGCCCGCTTCCCGCAGACGAGACGAAGGAGACGGCAGCATGAGCGTGATCGTGCGCGACGACGGCTTTCACGCCGAGGACTATGCAGGCGAAGCGTCACTCGACATCGCCCATGACACCCCGCCGGATGCGGTTCCAACGGATTTCGCCGGCGTCGAACTTCTGCGCGTGACGGTCCCGAACTTCGCCGACGGTCGCGCCTTCACGCTGGCAAGGCATCTGAGGACGAACGGCTATTCCGGCCGGCTTCGCGCAACCGGTCCGCTGATCGCCGACCAGTACACGATGGCCAGGCGCGCTGGCTTCGACGAGGTCGAGATCCCCGACGATCTGGCCGCCCGCCAGCCTGCCGGTCAGTGGCTCGCCCGCTCCGACTGGCGGGACCATGACTATCGGTCGCGGCTGAAAGCCTGATCCGGGGGTTTCCCCCATTCACAAACCTGAATAGAAGGATGGGCGGGCTACGCGCTCATGTCATAGATGAACGATCTGAAAACCGTGAACGAAATCCAAGCCACACCCGTCCGCACATTGCCGGATGCCCAGACCGTCACCTCGGTCCGGCACTGGACCGACCGGCTGTTCTCGTTCCGCGTCACGCGGCCGCAGTCCTTGCGCTTCCGCTCGGGTGAATTCGTGATGATCGGGCTTCTGGACGAGCGCGGCAAGCCGCTCCTGCGGGCCTATTCCATCGCCTCGCCCTCCTGGGACGAGGAGCTCGAATTCTACTCGATCAAGGTGCCCGACGGCCCCCTGACCTCGAAGCTCCAGCATATCCAGCCCGGCGACCAGATCATCCTGCGCCCCAAACCAGTGGGCACGCTCGTCCTCGACGCGCTTCTGCCCGGCAAACGGCTGTGGTTCCTCGCCACCGGCACCGGCATCGCGCCCTTCGCCAGCCTGATGCGCGACCCCGAGACCTATGAGAAGTACGAGCAGGTCGTGATGATGCATACCTGCCGTGAACAGGCCGAGCTGGAATACGGCCGCGAACTGGTCGAAAGCCTGAGGGACGACCCGCTGATCGGCGAGTTCGTCGGCGACAAGCTGAAATACTATCCGACGACGACGCGGGAAGAGAGCGGCCAGATGGGCCGGATCACCGACAACCTTGCCTCGGGCAAGGTCTTTGGCGATCTCGGCCTGCCGCCGATGGACCCGGCGACCGACCGCGCCATGGTCTGCGGCTCGATGGCGTTCAACATCGACGTGAAAGCGGTGCTCGAGGGCTTTGGCCTGCGCGAAGGCGCCAATTCCGAGCCGCTGGAATACGTCGTCGAAAAGGCCTTCGTCGGCGACGGGATCTGATCGGGTCCGCGCTGGCCCGCCATGCGGGGTCGGTTTCAACGCATCGCTACAACACGATCTTGCGGCACGGCCAAGAAAAACGCCGCGCGAAGCGGGTCGCGCGGCGTCGGTTCAGGTCTTCGGCTTACTGGCCGATTGCGCCCTTGATCTGGTCGAGAACGGTCTTCAGCATGTCCGGATTGTCCTTGGCCGCCTCGACCGCCGTCTTGAGCGAGGTCTTGGTGGCATCGTCAAGCGACGACCCGTCGATGATCTCGTTCACCTTGGTGATGTCGAAGTTCGCGGGGTCGAGCGCTTCGGCCATCGAACCGACGGCGTCAGTGGCCGCGTCGGTGGCGGTGTCGGCCGCGTCGGTGGCGGTGTCGGCCGCGTCGGTGGCGGCGTCGGTCGCCGTGTCGGCTGCGGCGTCGGCTTCCGCGGCAGCCGCTGCTTCGGCGGCGGCAGCCTCTTCGGCGGCCTTCGCGGCAGCTTCTTCCTCGGCCTTCTTGGCGGCTTCGGCTGCCTCATCGGCGGCCTTCATCGCGGCTGCTTCCTCGGCCGCGCGCTGCGACGATGAATAGTAGTAGTATCCACCAATCGCCAGAATGGCGATCAGGATGACGACGAGAAGGTTTCTGTTCATTCTCTTTCCCTCACACTTCAATACAGGGTCAATTCCGTCGCTATGACAGAACATCGCCAAATAGGAAAGCGCGCAGATGCAGTTGCGGCGAAACCGGCTTGAATCGGCGCGTCTGCGGGACTAACTTGCCCGCCACCTGAAATGGCAACGACAGAAGGAGTGCCACCATAGCTCGCAGACCGCACAACGCCCCGCCGACCCGCGATACGGGCCCCCGCGTCAATGACCGCATTCGCGCACCCGAAATCCGCCTGATCGGTGCCGAGGGAGAGAATGTCGGCGTCGTCACACCCGCCCGCGCCATGGAGATGGCCGAGGAGGTCGGATTGGACCTCGTCGAGATTTCGCCGAACGCGACGCCGCCGGTCTGCAAGATCATGGACTTCGGCAAGTTCAAATACGAACAGCAGAAGAAAGAGGCCGAGGCGCGCAAGAAGCAGCACATCATCGAGATCAAGGAAATCAAGTTCCGCCCCGGCACGGACGTGCATGACTATGACGTCAAGATGCGCTCGGTGAAGAAGTTTCTCGAGGAAGGCGACAAGGTGAAGGTCACGCTGCGCTTCCGCGGCCGCGAGATGGCGCACCAGCAGCTTGGTCTGGAGTTGCTCAACCGCGTGGCCGCCGATGTCGAGGAGATCGGCAAGATCGAGAACTTTCCAAAGCTCGAAGGCCGTCAGATGGTGATGATGATCGGCCCGAGATAGGGACGGTTGCGGGTTTTCGGCGAAGATCCGGAGCTCTCGTTCGCGGGGTCACGGGATTGCTTTCCTACCAGCACAGCTATCACGCCGGAAACCTTGCCGACGTGCACAAGCACGCGCTTCTCGCGGTGATGCTCGACTACCTGATCCGCAAGCCGAAGCCGATCAGCTACATCGAGACCCATGCCGGACGCGGTCTTTACGCGCTCGACGCCGCCGAGGCGCTGAAAACCGGTGAGGCGGCGGCGGGAATCGGCCGCGCGGGGCCGCTCTTGCCCGCCGGACACCCTTACGCCGACGTGCTGGCCGCGACGCGCGCGCGCCACGGAGATGCCGCCTATCCCGGATCGCCCCTTGTCGCGGCGCAGATCCTGCGGGCCAGCGACCGGATGCATCTGAGCGAGCTGCATCCCCGCGAATTCGGCGCGCTGAAAGACGTGATGGCCCCTTACGACGCCGTCTGCCGGCAGGAGGACGGCCTGAAACGCGCACTGGCCCTCACGCCGCCCGATCCGCGTCGGGGGCTGATGCTCATCGACCCGAGCTATGAGGTGAAGGCGGACTACGACATCCTTCCGCCCCTCATCGCCCGCCTTCACGGCAAGTGGAATGTCGGGATCATCGCGCTCTGGTATCCGATTCTCCAGGGCGGCGCTCACCGGGCGATGGGGTCGGCGCTCGACGCCGCAAACCTTGCCGGGGCCTTCCGGCATGAAATCAGGTTTCCGCCGGTACGCGAGGGCCACGGCATGGTCGGGTCGGGGCTTTACGTGGTCAACGCCCCCTACCCGCTGCCTGAGCAAGCCGCGCGACTCGACACGCTCGTCGCGCGGCTTGCAGGGACCGGTCCGGTCAGTTCCTCGCCGCCTGACGCAGCAGATCCGTGATCCGCCGCACACTCGCCCGCCGGTTCGCGCGCTCGGCGCTCTCGGTCGGGATCTTCAGGAATTCCTCGCCGTAGCCCTGCACGACGAGATTCTCGGGTGGCACATCGAAATACTCGGTGAGCGCGAGGGCGACCGATTCCGCCCGCCGGTCCGACAGCGCGAGGTTGGATGCAGCCGATCCCACCGCATCGGTGTGCCCTTCGATCAGGAACATCTCGCGCGGATTCTCGGCCACGTAGTCGCTGATGAGCGTGCCGAGATGCGACAGGGAGCGGGCCTGATCGGGGTTGATCGCCGCCGACCCGGTCTCGAACGTGATCGTGTCGAGGTCGATCACCGGGACCAGTGCGCGGACCTGTTCGATGTCGCGGATCTGGGCAAGGCTGAAGGTGCGCCCGATCCGTGCCTCACGCTCCAGCGCCGCGCGCAGGGCCGCCTCGTTCGCACCGGCATCTATCCCCAGGTCGGGCGCCGGCGGCGGCAATTGGCTGACCACCACGGGTTCGAAGCTCTCGGTATCGTCGATCAGCGAATATTCGGTGCCGTCAGGCCCGCGCCAGACCCGTTTCAAGACGCGGTATTCGGCATCGCGGACCGTGATGATCCGGCTTCCGTCCTCGCGAAGGACCACCGTCCGGGTGGACCCGTCGTCGAAGGTCTGCGTCCTCACGGTCGAACCTGGCCGCCGCAGGAGCGCATTGTCGTCCTTGATGATCTGGTAGGTTCCGTCATCACGCTCGACGACGACGCGGTCGCCCGAGTTCAGCTCCACCTTGCGGTTGTTCGACAGGATGGAGCCGACGGCGATCGCGCCAAGACCGAGAAGAACCGCCTTCTCGGCGCCGCTCAGGCCCTGGTCGGTGTCGGCTCCGGCGGCGGGTTTCTTTTTCTTCTTGCCGCTGACCGTGGTCGTGAAGTCTTCGTCCGACGAGCGGGCCGTTTCATCGGTCACGACCTCTTCGGTCACTTCGGCGCCCGGCGCCACCGCGTCGGGGTTGTCGTCGATCTCCGCACTTGCAGCCGCAGCCACGGGCGCTTCGCCCGAGGCGGCGTCCGGCTGGACCGGAAGGTCGGGCGCGGGTTCCGCAGCAGCCGCCTCGGCCTCTGCCGGAGCTTCCGGGGCGAGTTCCGCGGCGGCAGGCTCTTCGGCTGCCGGCTCTTCGGCTGTTGACTCCTCAGCGGCGGGTTCCGTGGCCGCAGGCGCTTCTGCCGCAGGCTGATCGGCCGCTGGTTCTTGGGCGGCGGGCTCTTCGGCTGTCGGCTCCTCGGCGGCGGGTTCCGCCGCTGCCGGCTCTTCCGCCACCGGCTGCTCGGCAGCAGGCTGTTCCGCAGCGGATTCCTCAGCAGCGGGTGCTTCCGCAGCTGGCTCCTCGGCCGCCGGCTGTTCTGCCGCTGGTTCTTCCGCAGCAGGCTCCTCGGCAGCGGGCTCCTCGGCCGCTGGTTCTTCCGCAGCAGGCTCTTCAGCAGCAGGCTCCTCAGCAGCAGGCTCCTCCGCCGCGGGCTCTTCCGCAGCCGGGGCTGCCTCTTCCGCCTCCGCAGGCGCGGGAACCTCGGCGACGCCCTCCGCACAGGGCAATTCGGACCCGTCGGCGCAGATCATCGCCGGCGCGCTTTCCTGCGCGATCAGCGGCGCGGGCACCATCAGCGAAAGGCTCGCAAGGAGCGCGGTCGTGCTTTTCATCCTGCTCTTCATCAGCGTTCTCCCGATTGCTTCCGGCCCTTCGTGAACGTCCTCGACGCCGGTCGTCCCGAACCTAGGCCGCTTCGCGGTGTTAAGACATAACAAGCAATGGCGCCGTGCGGTTCCCCGCCGATCCCAATTCGGTTTTCACCCGAACCGCAGCTGTGCTAGTCAGGGGCAACGCGGCAAAGACAGGCAGAACCGGCCCCATGTCCCCCACCGGCACGTCAGCCCTTGCCGTTCTAACGGTCCGCAACGAAGCGGCGTTCCTGATCGACTGGTTCGCCCACCACATCGCCACCGGCTTCACCGGTTTCCTCGTCTTTTCAAATGATTGCGAAGACGGAACCGACCTGATGCTCGACCGGATGGAAGAGATGGGCGTGCTGACCCACCTGCGCAACGATGACCCGCATCCGCAAGGCCCGCAATGGTCGGCGCTCAAGGCTGCCGACCGGCATCCGCTGAAGGCTGCCGCCGACTGGGTGCTTTTTCTCGACATCGACGAATTCGTGAACATCCATGTGGGCGACCGCAGCCTGAAAGCGTTGCGCGCCGCGCTGCCCGAGGCGACGGCGATTCCGCTGACCTGGCGGCTTTTCGGCAATTGCGGCGTGAGGGACTATGAGGACCGCCCCGTCACCGAGCAGTTCACCCGCGCCGCGCCTGCCGTGATGGGCTGGCCCTGGCGCGCCGCGATGTTCAAGACGCTTTTTCGCAACGACGGCAGCTACGGCAAACTCGGCGTCCACCGCCCGCGTCAGCCGGACCGGGCGCGGATGAAGGATCAGCGCTGGTTCGACGGGGCGGGCCGCCGCCTGCCTGCCGCCTTTCATACCGGCCGCATATTTTCCGACTATGGGCGCGACAACTACCGGCTTGCCCAACTCAACCATTACCCGCTGGGCGCGATGGAAAGCTACATCGTCAAATGCGACCGGGGCCGCGCCAACCGCGATGCCTCGACCTTCGACATGTCCTATTGGGTCGAACGCAACTTCTGCGCGGAGGAGGACCGGAGCATCGACGCCATCGCCGCCCGCACCGCGCACGAGCGCGACCGCCTGAAGGCCGACCCGGAACTCGCGCGCCTGCACGAGGCGGCGGTCATCTGGCGCCGCGAGAAGTTCGAATCACTGATGCTCGACGAGCGTTATCGGGGCCTCTACGGTCGCCTTCTGATGGCCCGGGAAAGCCGGGTTCTAACCGCAGATGAGCATCGGATCATCGCCGGACATGCGGCGCGCGGCGCGTCGGCGGAGGGTCGCCGGGAAACAGATCGGCGCGGCCATTCGGAATAAAAACCTTCGTGGAAACAATACGTAACGGAACTCTCGCAAATTCGGCCCAGGGTCATTAGACCACTTGCACAATGGCCGGCCGCACGATCAGATGGGCCGGGAACTTGGGTGTGTGGGTAATGCAGGGCGTTGACGCGAACGCGGCGGAGTTGACCGCCATGTCGGATGTCGAGTGGTTCGCGCGGATCGAAGAGATCGGTGAGGAAGCGGGATATTTCGAGCCGCTCGGAGCCGACCACGCCGCATTCTTCGTCGATGACAGCCCCACGCTTCTGGTCACGTTCGAAACCGTGCGCCAGATCCGCGACCGCCAGCCGGGCCAACTGCCGATGGGCTATCACGTCGCCCGCGCCCGCGCCTGGTCGCATCTTTGCCTGATCGCCTCGGCGGACAACTGGTATCGCGACCCCACGGTCTATGCCTATTTCGACCGGCTCGTCGATGACGGGTTCTTCGAGGATTTCGACCATGTCGTCTTCTACGGGGCAGGCATGTGCGGCTATGCCGCCGCAGCCTTTTCGGTGACGGCGCCGGGCGCCACCGTCATCGCGGTGCAGCCGCAAGCCACGCTCGACCCGCGCCTTGCCGGCTGGGATCCGCGTTTTGTCGACAAGCGGCGGCTTTCCTTCACCGATCGCTACGGCTATGCCCCCGACATGACCGACGGCGCGGGGAAGGTCTTTGTCATCTACGATCCCGAACAGGCGCTGGATGCGATGCACGCGGCGCTCTTCGCGCGTCCACATGCAAGGCTCATCGGTTGCCAGCATCTTGGCCGCGACATCGGTGTGGCGCTCGACCAGATGCGCATTCTGCCGTCGATGCTGGCCGCTGCGTCATCCGACGCACTCGATGAAAGGCTGTTTGCCATCTTCTACCGCAGCCGGCGCAATTACCGGCCCTATCTCTACAACCTGCTCGCCCGGCTCGACCGTGATGGGCGGCCGGAACTTGCCACGATGCTCTGCCGCAACGTGATCAGCCGCCTTGGCCAGCAGAACGGCTTCGGCAAGAGGTTGCAGGAACTCGAGAAGGCGATGCAAAGCGACTGACGGGGCGGCAAGTCTACCGACCAAGCGGGCTCAGGCTGACCACCGCCCGCCAGAGAGGGGATTCGTCATCCGCTGACTGGATGCCGGTCGCGATCGCGAAACCGAGGTCGCTGAAATAGATGAAGTCCTGCGCCACCCAGTCATCGCCATCCATGAAACTTGCCTTGACCGGGATCGCGGCATAGTCGCAGTCGCCGATCTTGCGCCTGTCGGCGCGACCGAAGACATAGACAGCGGTCTCATAGTCCTTGCTGCCATCGGGCCATGTGGTCGTGACGCCGCCGAGCCAGCTTTCGCCCTGCTCCGGCACCGGCAACTCCGCCGGGTCGACCGAATAGTCGTAGACGAGACTCCGATCCGGGTCCTCGGTTCCCGCTGCCGCATAGGCCACGCGCGTATCGTAAAGCCCGTGCAGGCTATGGAACAGCAATCCGTCCGGACCCGTCCCGGCATCAGGTTCGAAGAGCTCGACCGCGCCGCCGCCGGCCGACCGGACATCGACGACACCGCCATCGGAGTATTCCGCCCGGATTCCTGTGGAAAGATCGTCCGGATCGGGGCAGGAATTCCCCGCCGCCAGAGCCAGACCGCTGTTGGCGACAACAAAGATCGCCACGGTGCCTACTTTACCTACACGCGCAATACCAAACATCATGCACCCCGCCACTGGCAAAGACATGGCAGTTTTCCGCCGATGAGACAAGACCCTTGCTCAGCAGCGATAGGCGACCGCGTGCAACTGGTAGATATCGGCCCCGGGCGTTGTCTGGTCGAAGACGACCGTATTGGCTCCGGCATCCCGGGCATCGGCCATGACCTTGTTGCGGGCGTATTTCAGCCCCTGCGTCGCGAGTGCGCCGTAGACGCCCGGCGTCATGCGGATGTCGCTGACATAGGTACACTGCGCGACCTCCGCCGCACTCGCCTCGCGCACGCCGGAGACACCGGTGAATCCCGGATCCTGCGTGCAGGCCGAAACCGTAACGGCCAGCGCCAAGATGATGGAGAACTGCTTCATGATCCTGCCCGATCCTTTCCCGGCGCCGCTGCGTGCACCTTGCCGCCGATTCTGCGCGCAAGGCCGCGATCGCGCAAGGCCTTCGCGCGCGCAGGCATCCGGATCGGCGGCAAACCCCGCTCAGCGCGGCGGCACCACCGCGCGGCGATAGAGGTGCCAGGTCGCATGGCCGAGCACCGGCAACACGATCGCCAGCCCCAGAAGGAAGGGGATCGAGCCAAGAAGCAGCAGCGCCGCCACGATCAGCCCCCAGACCGCCACCGTGACCGGATTCTCCCGCGCAACGCGGAACGATGTGACGACCGCCACCGGAAGCCCCGACGGCCGGTCGATGAGGAGAGGAAAGGACACGATGCTGCTGGCCAGCACTATCGCCGCAAAGACGAAACCCAGCGGCAGCCCAACCGCGATCATCGCCCATCCGGCGTTGGTGGTCAGCACCTCGGTGAAGAACGCAGACGCCGTCGCCGGCACTTCGGGCCCCAGCGTGGCAAGGAAGACGCCGTATGCGGCGAGGATCCAAAGGAAGAAGATGAAGAAATGCGCCGCGGCCAGGACCAGGATTGCACCGAAACGCGGCGATCCCAGCACCGCGAAGGCGTCGGCCCAGCTGACCGTCTGCCCGGCCTCCCGCCTTCGGCTCATCTCGTAAAGCCCGATCGCGGCGACCGGGCCGAGCAGCGCGAAGCCCGAGATGAGCGGGAACACCAAGGGCAGCATGTTGCGGTTGAACGCCGCCCAGACAAGAACGGCGCCGATGATCGGATAGAGAAGGCAGATCATCAGCACATCCGTCCTCAGCGCGGCGAAATCCGCCGCGCCAAGCCGGATCGCGGCGCGGATGTCGGCCATGCCGATGCGCCGGACTTCGGGTGGCTCGGCCTCCCGGCCGCCTATCTCGCGCGAGACATCAGCAATGTCCTGTCCCGCAGCACCCAGAATGCGTGCGCCCCAGGACAGCGGATTTCCTATCGTGTTGGCCATGGTTTCACCCCGCTTCGCCAGATCATGCCGCGCGGCCAGACCTCCGGCCCGGAGTCGTGGTCGGGCACGGAAAGCACCGGACGGCACCGACGCCGCCATCCTAGCACGTCCGCGCGCCACACCCGCTCAAGAAATGGCGAGGCTCCTGTGAAGCGCGCACCGAAACTGCCCCGGTCTGCGCGCGCGGGAGTGGAACGGGAGTGGAAACCGCCCCCGTGTCGGTGTAGGGCAACGGCATGACCGACACGATCACCCTGCGCCGCCCCGACGACATGCACCTGCACCTGCGCGACGGCGCGATGCTGCAAGCCGTGCTGCCCGAAACCGCGCGCCACTTCGCGCGCGCCATCATCATGCCCAACCTCGTGCCGCCAGTCGTCACCGGCGATCAGGCCCGCGCCTATCGCGACCGGATCATGGCCGCCCTGCCCGACGGCATGGTTTTCGAGCCGTTGATGACGCTCTACCTGACCGAGACGACCGACCCGGCCGATGTCGCCGCCGCGCATGCCTCGGGCCTCGTGAAGGCCGTCAAGCTCTACCCTGCCGGGGCGACGACGAATTCGGCCTCCGGCGTGCGCGACTTCGCCCGCGTGCGCGGCGTGCTGGACAAGATGGCCGAGATCGGCCTGCCGCTCTGCGTCCACGGCGAGGTCACGGACCCCGCCATCGACATCTTCGACCGCGAGGCCGTCTTCATCGACCGCGTGCTCGACCCCATGCGCCGGGCCACGCCGGGCCTCCGGGTGGTGATGGAGCACATCACGACGGCAGAAGGGGTCGCCTATGCCCGCTCGGGCGGCGATGACCTTGGCGCGACGATCACCACCCATCACCTCATCATCAACCGCAATCACATCCTGGCCGGCGGCATCCGGCCGCACTACTATTGCCTGCCCGTCGCCAAGCGCGAAACCCACCGGCTGGCGCTGCGCGAGGCGGCAACATCGGACGAGCCGCGTTTCTTCCTCGGCACCGATTCCGCGCCGCATCCCGACCCGCTGAAGGAACATGCCTGCGGCTGCGCCGGCTGCTTCACCGCGACGAACACGATGCCGATCCTCGCCCATGTCTTCGAGCAGGAGGGCGCGCTCGACCGGCTCGAGGCCTTCACCTCGCTCCATGGCGCTGCGTTCTACGGGCTGGCGCCCAACGCGGGCCGCATCACGCTGACCAAGGGCGATCCCGCCGCCTGCCCGGCCAGGATCGAAACCGGCGCGGGTCCGGTGACGGTCTTCGACCCCGGCTTCGAGATTGTCTGGCGAGTCTCGGGTTGATCTTTCACGGTGGTCGAAATACTCCCGCCGGAGGCGTCCGACGCAGTGGCGGGAGCCTCCGGCGGGAGTATTTGCGCCACAATGAAACCTGGTGAGGACAGACCATGATCCCGAGCGCGTTCCCCCCGAAAGAGGAAATCGCCCGCCTGACGGCGCGGATGCTCCTGGAGATCAGGGCCGTGCATTTCAACGCGGTGGAGCCGTTCACGCTGGCCTCCGGCCTGCCGTCGCCGACCTATATCGACTGCCGCAAGCTGATCTCCTATCCCCGCATCCGGTCGGCGCTGATGGACTTCCTCGCCGTCACCGTGATGCGCGAGGCCGGGTTCGAAGCCTTCGACAACATCGCCGGGGGCGAGACGGCGGGGATTCCGTTCGCCGCGATGGTGGCCGAACGGCTGGCCCTGCCGATGACCTATGTCCGCAAGAAGCCCAAGGGCTACGGCCGCAATGCGCGCATCGAGGGCGTCATGACGGAAGGCCAGCGCGTGCTTCTGGTCGAGGATCTGACGACCGATGGCGGATCGAAGCTGAGCTTCGTCGACGCGATCCGCGAAACGGGGGCGACCTGCGCCCATACCGCCGTGATCTTCTACTACGGCATCTTCCCCGAGACGGTGAAGACGCTTTCGGACCACGGCGTGGCGCTGCATCATCTCTGCACCTGGTGGGACGTTCTGGCCGAGGCGCGCGAATCGCAAGCCTTCGATCGGCCGACGCTGGACGAGGTCGAGGCGTTCCTCACCAGCCCACGGCCCTGGCAACAGGCGCGCGCCAAGGTATGAGCCCGCCGGGCGGCAAAGGATGGCCGCAACCCCAAGTTGGTTCCATCAACATATTGACATAATGTCGCCCGAAATCGCAACATATCCTGTGTGCGGCTTCTCCACAGGTCATCCACAGCGTTATACAATTTGCGCCGTGATCCCTGATGACGCATACCCCTTCGCAACAACGAGGGACAGAAATGAACGACGTGGCGACCATTCGGGCGATCAAGGAAACCGCTGACTCAGAGACGCTTCCGCACAACATCGAGGCCGAGCAGCAGCTCCTCGGCGCGATCCTGACCAACAACGACATCTACGACCGCATCGCGAGCCTGGTGAAGGCGGACCATTTCTTCGAACCGGTCCACCAGCGCATCTACGAGACGGCGATCGCTCGCATCCAGAAGAATGCGCTGGCCTCGCCGGTGACGCTCAAGGGCTATCTCGAGGAGGACGAGGGGCTGAAGGCGCTTGGCGGCCCACCCTATCTCGCGCGGCTCGCCGGGGCGGCGATCTCGGCCTATGCCGCGCGCGACTATGCGCAGATGATCTATGACCTCGCGGTGCGGCGCGAACTCATCCGGCTCGGGCAGGAGATATCCTCGCGCGCGCAGACCATCGAGGTCGACAACGACCCCAAGGACCAGATCGTCGAGGCCGAACAGCGGCTTTACACGCTTTCCGAACAGGGCACGGTCGAGAGGGGCTTCGTCTCGTTCCTCAAGGCGACGACGGAGGCGGTACAATCGGCCGTGGCCGCCTATCAGCGCGAGGGCGGGCTGGCCGGGGTTTCGACAGGGCTGACTGATCTCGACAAGAAGCTCGGGGGGCTGCATCCGTCCGACCTCCTGATCCTCGCCGGACGGCCGTCGATGGGCAAGACCTCGCTCGCCACCAACATCGCCTTCAACATCGCCAAGGCCTACAAGAAGGGAAAACGCCCCGACGGGACCGAAGGCACCGTGAACGGCGGCGTCGTCGGCTTCTATTCGCTGGAAATGTCATCCGAACAGCTAGCGGCGCGCATCCTTTCGGAGGCGTCGGAGGTGTCGTCCGAGCAGATCCGCCGCGGCGACATGACCGAGGCCGAGTTCCGCCGCTTCGTCGAGGCCGCGAAGGCGCTGGAAAGCTGCCCTCTCTACATCGACGATACGCCGGCGCTGCCGATCAGCCAGCTTGCGGCCCGCGCGCGAAGGCTGAAGCGGACCCACGGGCTCGACGTGCTGATGGTCGACTACCTGCAACTCGTCCGGCCCGCCTCGGCCAAGGACAACCGGGTCAACGAGGTTTCGGAGATCACCCAAGGCCTCAAGGCGATAGCGAAGGAACTCAATATCCCCGTGCTTGCCCTGTCGCAGCTGTCCCGCCAGGTCGAGAACCGCGAGGACAAGCGCCCGCTGCTGTCCGACCTTCGCGAATCCGGCTCGATCGAGCAGGATGCCGACGTGGTCATGTTCGTCTACCGCGACGAGTACTACAAGGAACGCGAAAAGCCCGGCGACCACGAGCTTGACAAGATGGCTGCCTGGCAGGAGATCATGGAGCAGGTCCACGGGCGTGCCGAGGTCATCATCGGCAAGCAGCGCCATGGGCCGATCGGCCATGTCGAGCTTTCGTTCGAGGGTCAGTTCACCCGCTTCGGCAACCTCGTCAGGCCCTGGCAGCAGGGCGGCGACAGCTTCTGAGCCGCGCGCGCAGGTTCAGTCGTTCAGGTCGGCGAACTTGCGACCGTTCTTGATCAGGTCGTCGAGCAAAGCCGAAGGCTCCCAGAAGTCATCCTCCCGCGCGTAGGACCGGAGGTCATCGCGGATAGGAAGCAGACCCACGGCGTCCGCCGTCTGCATCGGCCCGCCGCGCCAGCGCGGATAGCCGTAGCCGGTCATCATCACCAGGTCGATGTCCGACGGCCGCCCGGCAATTCCCTCTTCCAGGATGCGCGCGCCTTCGTTGACCATCGCCGCCAGGGCGCGCCGACGGATCTCGTCGCCGCCGACCTTGCGCGGCACGATCCCCTTGTGGGCCCGAGTGTCCTCGATCAGCGTCAGCACTTCGGGGGATTCCTCTCCCTTGCGGCTGCCATCGGCGTAGAGGTAATAGCCATGCCCCGCCTTCTGGCCAAGCCAGCCCATCTCGCACATGCGGTCGCCGATCTCGACGTAGCGTCGCGACGGGTCGCGCGACGGCGCCAGCCGCTTGCGCCGCGCCCAGGAGATGTCGAGCCCCGCCATGTCGAGCACCTGATAGGGGCCGAGCGGAAAGCCGAACTCGACCATCGCGCGGTCGATCTCATAGGGCGAGGCGCCGTCTTCGAGCAGGAAGTCGGTGGCCGTCCGGTAGGCGGTGAGGATGCGGTTGCCGATGAAGCCGTCGCAGACCCCTGCCCGGACGGCGACCTTGCGCATCCGCTTGGCAAGGGCGAAGGCGGTCGCGACGACATCCGGCGCGGTCCTGTCGGCGACCACCACCTCAAGAAGCTTCATCACATGGGCGGGCGAGAAGAAATGCAGGCCCACAACATCTTCGGGCCGCGCCGTGGCCCCGGCGATCCGGTTGACATCGAGATAGGAGGTGTTCGTGGCCAGGATCGCACCCGGACGGATCGCCCTGTCAAGCTGGCGGAAGAGGTCGATCTTGACCGCTTCGTCCTCGAACACAGCCTCGATCACCAGATCGACGCCCTTGAGCGATCCCAGATCGGTCGCCCCGGCGATCCGGTCCCATTCCTCTTCCCGCGCATCGGGGCTGAGGCGGCCGCGCTGAACCGCGCTTTCGTGGTTGGCCGCGACCCGGCCAAGCCCGGCGGCTAGCGCGTCCGCGTCGCGCTCGACCATCGTGACCTTGAACCCCGCACCGAGAAGCGCCGTTGCGATGCCCGATCCCATCAATCCGCCGCCGACGACGCCCACATAGGTGATCTCCCGCGGGGCGACGCCTTCAAGACCCGACGGCCTGGCGGCGCGACGCTCGGCCAGAAAGGCATGGCGGAGCGCGGCGGCCTCGGGTGAGGCCACTAGCTCCTGAAAGGCGGTGCGCTCGAAGGCATAGCCTTCGTCCTCGGGCAAAAGGAGCGCCGCCTCGACGCAGTCGATGATCCGGCCCGGCGCGGGCAGGCGCGGATTGCCAAGCCCCTTGCGCGCTTCCGCAACCGCCGTCAGCCAACCCGCCGGATCGGCCTTGAGCGCGCGGTCCTGATCGGTGGGCAACTCTGCCTCGCCGGCGACATAGGCGACGGCAAGCCTCTGGGCTACCTCCCCGACATCCTCGTCCGTGACGACATCGACAAGCCCGATCTCCTCGGCCCGCGCGGCCTCGATCGGCAAGCCGCTCAGCATCATGCCAAGCGCCCGCTTGGCTCCGATCAGCCGCGGCAGCCGCTGCGTTCCGCCAGCCCCGGGCAGAATGCCGAGCGTCACCTCCGGCAAGCCGAGCGTGGTTTTCGACGACGCGAGCCGCAGCCGCGCGGCAAGCGCCAGTTCCAGCCCGCCGCCCAGCACCGTGCCATGCAGCGCCGCGATCACCGGCTTGCCGCTGGCTGCAACCGCGGCGCAAAGCTCCGGCAGGATCGGCGTCACCGGCGGCTGGCCGAATTCCTTGATATCCGCGCCGGCGGGCCAGGTGCGGCCATCGGCCCGAAGCACGATCACCCTGACCGCGTGATCGGCATTGGCCGCGTCCAGCGCATCCATCAGCCCGGACCGGAGTTCCGCCCCGAGCGCGTTGACCGGCGGATTGTCCATCCTGACGGTCGCGATGCCCATGTCCACGCTGATCCGGACCCGCTCGCTCATGCCTCAACTCCAGTCGACCTGACCTCGGCGGCTACTCTAAGCCACGAGGCCCGATTGGCAATGGCCATGCGGCCGCCGGGCCTTCGTTCAGCCGGGCGCGCAGTTGCGGCAGAACGGGGTCGCGGGAATGAGGTCAAGACGCTCTTCGCCGATCTGGTCCCCGCATGTCGTGCAATAGCCGTATTCGCCTTCCTCGATCCGTTGCAAGGCGGCGTCGATCATGCGGACTTCGACCTGGGCCGACTGGCCGAGGTCTTCCAGAACCTCGTCGGATTCGCGCTCCGTCGCCATTTCTTCCCAATCCTTGGCCTCGTGGCTCTCAAGCTCGGCCCCGATGCCCTCGATACGGTTCATCAGATCCTTTCGGCGGGCAACAAGCTCGGCCTTGCGCGTCTCGACAGATTTCATCCCGCTCTCCTTCATGCGTTTGAACCAGCCTACCGATCCCCATCCTGACGCGGCCTTGACACAAGTCAAACTCTTACTTCGTGGCGCCGGCGCCGCATTCGGTTCTTGAAATGCGCCGCAGCCCCCGTAAGTATCGCGATGCGCAACGGGGCCGCGCCAGGGCGCGGCGGAAGAGGAGACATCATGCAGGCGGACTGGCTCTGGGGCCTTGCCGGCGGCTTCATCATCGGCACCGCGGCGGCGCTCTATCTGCTCGTGAACGGCCGGGTCATGGGGGCGTCCGGCATTCTGGGCGGGCTGGTCGACGGCTCGGGTCGCACGACGGCGGCGGAGCGTCTGGCATTCATCGCGGGGTTGGTGGCCCTGCCCGCGGTAGCCGCACCCCTTCTGGCGCGCGACGAGACGCATGTGACGCCGTCGCTGGCCCTCGTGGTGATTGCGGGCTTGCTCGTCGGCATCGGAACGCGGCTCGCCAATGGCTGCACTTCGGGCCACGGAGTCTGCGGCATCTCGCGGCTGTCGCGGCGGGGACTGGCGGCCACGCTCTTCTACCTTCTCGGTGGCGGAATCGCGGTTCTGGTGCTGCGCCATGTCCTGGGGGCGATCTGATGCTGCGCAACCTCTTCGCCGCGCTTGCTGGCGCTCTCTTCGGCCTCGGCCTTGTCGTCTCGGGCATGACCGACACGACCAAGGTGATCGGCTGGCTCGACATATTCGGCGACTGGGACCCGACGCTCGCCTTCGTCATGGGCGGGGCGATCCTGCCCATGACCATCGCCTGGCGCATCGCGGCGCGCCGACAGCAGGCGGTGCTCGGAACGCCGATTCCCGGCTCGCTCGGCCTTGGGGTCGATCGCGGCATCGCCATCGGCTCGCTTCTCTTCGGTTTCGGCTGGGGGCTTGCCGGCCTCTGCCCCGGCCCCGCCATGGCCTCGGTTTCCTTCGGCGGCCGGGGCGGCATCGTCTTCCTTCTGGCGATGATCGCCGGTATGGTCGCCACGCCTTCGATCCGGGCACGCTTCGGCCTGCCCGCCACCGCCTGAGGACGACGTATGGACATCCGCCACCTGACCGACAGCTACGCCGTTTCCCCGCAGATCGGGCCCGAGCATCTTGCGGCGCTGCACGAAGCCGGGTTCACCACGATCATCGACAACCGCCCCGATGCCGAGATCCCCGCGGACCTGCACGCCGCCAGGATGCGGGCCGCCGCCGAGGCCGCAGGGTTCCGCTTCGTCCTGAACCCCGTGATCGGCGGCGCGATCACGATGGAGAATGTCACCGTTCAGGGCGAGGCCATCGCAACCGCCGACGGTCCGGTCCTGGCCTATTGCGCGTCCGGCAACCGCTCGTCCATCGTCTGGGCGCTGAGCCAGGCCGGCACGCATCCGACCTCCGACATGATCGCAAGCGCCGCGCGCTGGGGCTACAACCTCGAACCCCTCCGTCCGCAGATCGACGCGCTGGCGAAGGGGGCCGAGTAGCCCTTGGTCCGGATGACCGTGAGCGCCGCATTCAAGAGCTTGGCCCTGGCGTCCGGTTTCCTCGTGGCTTCGGGCATCGGCGGCCCGTTCATTCAAACAACACGTGCCAACCGGTCGGTTCTTGTCAATGTCAGAAAATTGCCGCCTGCCCCGGTTTGAAACTCCGCAATCCGGGATGGCGCCGCCATTTGCCGAATGTCTGCTCTGGCGCAGGCCGACTTGCTCTGCAAAGCTCGCGATACTGAAGCCACGAGAGTATCGGCCGCCAATGATCCGCGATCTTTCCGCCTCGGCTCTTTACATGGGGCTGCTCGCCGCCTTTGTCGGCTATTCGGCCTCCTTCGCCATCGTGCTCGCCGGGATAACGGCGATGGGCGCTACAGGCGCGCAGGCGGCAACCGGCCTGTTCTTCGCCACCCTGGGAATGGGCGTTTGCAGCATCTGGCTGCCGGCCGCCGCGCGGACCCCTGCCGCCGTGGCCTGGTCCACACCCGGCGCAGCGTTCCTTGCCTCGACCTCGGCCCTGCCCGGCGGCTTTGGCGAAGCGGTGGGGGCACTCATCCTTTGTGCCGGACTGATCGCCCTGACGGGGTTTGTTCCGGCCTTCGGTCGGGCCGTCGCCGCAATACCGAAACCGATCGCAAGCGGACTGCTGGCGGGGGTGCTGCTGAAACTGTGTCTCGCGCCCGCCGCGGCGCTTGGGACGATCCCGCTCCTGGTGTTGCCGGTCCTGGTCGCTTGGCTGGCTGGGCTGACCTGGAACAGGCTGGCCGCAATGCCGCTTGCCGTCGTTACCTTCGTGGTCGTGCTCTATTTCGCCGCGGATGCGTCGGCAGGCAGCGTCCGGGCAGATGCCGCGTTGTTGCCCGAGTTTGCGGCGGTCACACCGGTCTTCACGCTGCGATCCTTCGTTTCCGTCGCCGTGCCGCTTTATCTCGTGACGATGGCTGGTCAGAACATTCCCGGTTTTGCGGTGCTGGAGCTTAATGGATACGCCGTCGACCGGCAGACTCTGCTTCGCAAGACCGGTCTCGTCAGCCTCGCCATTGCGCCTTTCGGATCGATTCCGGTCAACATGTCCGCCATAACGGCGGCCATGATGGCGGGCGAGGATGCCGGACGCGATCCGGCGGGCCGATACTGGGCGGCGATCACCTCGGGCGTGGCATACCTGCTGTTGGCATTTGCGGCGGCGAAGGTCGTCTCGCTCGCCAGCCTCGCTCCTGCCGCGCTTGTGACAGCCGTTGCAGGTCTTGCGCTGATTCCGGCTCTGGTTGGTGCAATATCGGCGGCGTTCAGCGAACCCGGACGGTTGGAAGCGCCCGCGATGACGTTTCTGATTGCGGCAAGCGGCATGACGCTTTTGGGCGTGAGCGGCGCTTTCTGGGGAATCGTCGCAGGGGTCATTATCTGGGTTTCGAAAAGTGCCCGTCGGCAGAAACCGTCCTGAACTTTTCGACGTGAATTCAAGCGGATCAATGACGAGCGGGATCACATCACCCCGCACCGTCGCCCCGGATCGGGTCGGCGTCCGCGTGGGCCGCGGTCAGGGCAAGGGCTTCTTCACTGCCCCCCGCCGTCGCCGCCCTCTCGGCGGGCGAAAGCGCCGCCTCCGGTCGCCCGCCGCACACCCCTTGCCGATCTTCCATCGCGGCCAATCGCAGCCGGAGCGCCCGGCTGCCCTGGCACTGGCCGAGCCGCGCCCAACCGATGAGCTGGCCGTCCCGTCCCTCGACCCGGACCCGCGCGACGACGCCGCTGGACAGTGCGATCTCCGATCCCGGCGCAAGTGTCGCGATCGCAGAAAGCGGCAGCGTCACCCGGTCCAGCACGGCGTCGACCTCAACCCTTGCCCCGAGAACTGCCGTCTCCATTTGCCCCTGCCACTCCGCCTCGGCCGCCATGGTGCCCGGATCGACCTTTGCCGCCGGCAATGCCGCCGGGGGACGCCCGCTTCCCTCTGCCGGGAGCGCGATCAGGATGTCGCCCCGGCGTTCGGCCCCGGCGCCGAAATCGACGGTCAGCCGGAAGCTGCGATAGGCCTGATCCTCGAGGAGAAGAACCAGGGGGCGCGGATCATCGAGACAGGACGCATAGCGGAACCCGCCCGCCCAGACGACGGCCGGATCGCTGGCGAGCAGCGTCTCGAACGTTCCCATCAGCCCGTCGATGAACCGAACCGACATCGCGGCGTCGGTGCGCGTCGGCCGGCGCGGCAGCGGCTCTGCGCCGCCGATCCGGCCGGTCGTCTGCATCTCGATCAGCGTGGCGAGTGTTCCGGGGGCCAGCGCCATCAACCCCAGCGCCTCTCCCGGACCTTCGAGCACGGCCAGCAGTGAACGTTCGGCCAGCCGCTCAGGCAGTTCCGCCAGCGACATGCGCGCTTCTTTCAGGTCCACGACGCGCAGCGGCAGCTTCATCAGGGTTTCGGCAGTTCTGGCGAGCGCCTGCGTGAGCGCCCGCGCCGGCGTCATCGTTGCGCCACGCCCGACCCCGCGTCCCGCCGCCGCCTTGCGTTTCAGGACCGTCTCTGGCGCGCCGTCCGTCATGCCTCCGCCCGCATCCGCGGAATGCGGACCTCGTCCAGCCTTGCCAGATCGGCGTTACCAAAGTGTTGACCGGTCCCGCCGCGGTCAGGCGCCCTTCGGCTCGGCCCTGCCGGCCGGTCGAACAGGCAACGACACCCTGAACGCCGCGCCGCCCTGCCCCGGCAGATAGGCGATGGTGCCACCGAGATTGACCATGATCTCGCGGCAGATCGCCAGGCCAAGCCCGGCCCCGCCGGCGCGCTGCGTATCCGTCAGACGCGAGAACTTCTCGAAGATCAGCGTCTGCGACGACTTCGCGATCCCCGATCCGTTGTCGATGAAGTCGATGGTGATCCGGCCGCCACGCTTGCGCACGTTGACGGTCAGGGTCGGCCGCTCCGAATCGCAGTATTTCCGGGCGTTCGACACAAGGTTGATGAAGACCTGCACCAGCCGGTCGGTATCGGTGATGACCGGCACATGCTCTGCCGGAAAATCGCGGTGGATGGTGAATACGCGCTCGGGCCGCGTGTGCGAGGCCGCCTGAACCGCCCGGTCGATAAGATCGTGCAGATTGGCCACCGTCACGTTCAGCTGGACCTTGCGGTTTTCCAGCACGCTGAGATCGAGCAGGTCGTCCAGAAGCCGCGTCAGCCGCACCGCCTCTTCCTGGATCACGCCGGCATAGTGCCGCGACATCTCGTCAGGCAGTTCGGGGTCCATCAGAATCTCGGAAAACGCCCGAATCGACGTCATCGGGGTTCTGAGTTCGTGGCTGATCTGGCTCAGGAACGCATCCTTCTGCACCGACAGGTCCTTCAGCTTCTCGTTGGCGTCCGAAAGTTGCCGTGCCGTGCGCGCAAGCTCTTCGGACTTCGCCTCGAGCTGATTCGAGTATTCGAGGATCTGCTGCGCCTCTGAAGCCACCGCCATGAGATCCTGCGCCGACACCGCAGCGCCTTCGGCGAACTGCGCCACCATCGCATGCGCCGTCGCCGAGCCGACCGCCCCGGCCAGCCGCCGTTCCAGCGTCGCGATGAAATCCGGCGTCGTCTCGGGCAGGAAGCCGCCCTTGCCCTGCGCCGCCGCCTCGGCTTCGAAAAAAGCCTGCGCCTCTTCCGCACCAAGGATGCCCTGCGCCATGGTCAAGAGATCCTCGGCCTCGGCGCCGCCGCGCGACCAGCCGCGCGCCGTGGGGTCGAGATCGAATGCGTTGACGAAGGCCAACCCCTGCATCCGCTCGACCGGGCTTGGAAATGTCACCAGCGATGCCGCGACGAAGGCGAAGGTGTTCAGCGAAACCGACCAGAAAAGCGCGTGCAGAAGCGGATCAATGCCGTCGATGCCAAAGAGGGCCTGGGGCCTCAGCCAGCCGATCCCCAAGGGTCCGTTGGCCAGCACCTCGTGCGAGATCAGACCGCTTTCGCCGAAGGATGGCAGGTAGAGTGTGTAGAGCCAGACGACAAAGCCTGTCGCGAGCCCCAGCGCCGCTCCCACCCCCGTCGCACCGCGCCAGAATATGCCGCCAAGCATCGCAGGCAGGATCTGCGCCACGCCAACGAAGGCGATAAGCCCGATCGCCGCCAGCGCGGCCGAACCGCCCGAGAGGCTGTAATAGACATAGCCAAGAACAAGGATGCCGCCGATCGACACCCGGCGCGACATCAGGATCAGCCCGCGCACGTCCCCCGGCGCCCGCGCGCCCCCGGCGCGCATCGCGAGCCAGAGGGGCGTCACGATGTGGTTCGAGACCATCGTGGCAAGGGCGATGGCCGAGACGATGACCATCGAGGTCGCCGAGGAAAAGCCGCCCAGGAATGCCAGCATCGCGAGCTTTCCCTGCCCCGCATGCAATGGCAGCGTCAGCACGAACAAGTCGGGGTTGGACCCGGCGGGCAACTCGCCCAGCCCGACGACCGCGATCGGGATGACGAACAGGCTCATCAGCATCAGGTAAAGCGGGAACGCCCAGGAGGCGGTCGCAAGATGCCTTTCATCCGAGTTCTCGACGACCATCACCTGGAACATGCGCGGCAGGGTCAGGATAGCGGCGGCCGACACGAAGGTAAGGCCGATCCAGCGGCCGGGGGCCAGCGGCCAGTCGGCGATCGGCGAAGCCGCGACGCGCTCGGCGATCGCGCCCCAGCCGCCGGCGATACCCCAGACGGTGAAGATGCCGACCGCAAGAAGCGCCACGAGCTTCACCACCGCCTCAAGCGCGATGGCCATGACGACGCCGTGGTGACGTTCGTTCGCATCGAGGTTGCGGGTGCCGAAGAGGATGGTGAAAAGCGTCAGCCCCCCCGCGACCCAAAGCGCGGTCGCGCTCTGGTCCGGCAGCGCCCAACCCTCGGGCGTGCCCGAGGCAAAGACGCCGAAGGACAGCGTGACCGACTGCAGTTGCAGCGCGATATAGGGTGTCGCCGCGACGACGGCGATCACCGTCACGATCACGCCCAGCAGGTTCGACTTGCCGTAGCGCGCCGAGATGAGATCGGCGATCGAGGTGACTCTCTGGGCCTGTCCGATCCGGACCAGCTTGCGCAGCACGACCCACCAGCCGATCAGCACGATGGTCGGGCCAAGATAGATCGTGACGAATTCAAGCCCCGACCGCGCCGCATAGCCGACCGCGCCGTAGAAGGTCCAGGCGGTGCAGTAGATCGACAGCGACAGCGTATAGACGACCGGAGAACGCAGCCATCCGCCGCGCCCGCGCTCCGCCCGGCGCTCGGCGGCGAATGCGACAAGGAACAGCAGGCAGACATAGGCCAGGCAGACCGCGATGAGGATGTTGAACGGCACCATCAGCGCGCATCCTCGTTGTCACCTTCCGGCGGCTGCCGGGCGTTCAGCAAACGGGAGACGGCGAACGCCGCCACAATCAGCAGGAACCAGACCGCGAAAAGGTATTCCCCGCCCGCCACCGTATCTGCCTGTGGCGTCGTCTGCGGATGCCACAGGATCGGCAGAAGGACCAGAAAGAGCCCCAGGACCGGCAAGAGCCGCGCCGCATCGACCAGCCGCCGCCGGCGATAGTTGCGCCGGGCGAGGAAAAGGGGCTGGCCGGGTTTCTTCACCTCATGACCTCAGCCGCCCGCCACGTCGCGAAGCGCGCTGACAATCTCGGAATTGGCGAAGGGCTTGGAGATGAACCGCGCCGCGCCGGCCTCCTCGGCGCGCTGACGCTCGCGGCCATTGGCGCTGACCATCAGGACCGGCAGGCCGGCCGTCGCCGGGTCGGCGCGCAGGTCCGCCAGAATGTCGAACCCGCTCCGCCCCGGCAGCATCACGTCAAGCACGATGGCATCGGGCGCCTCGCGCCGCACCGCCTGCACCGCGCCGTCGCCCGAGGCATGGCTCGCCACGCTCCAGCCGTCGCGCGCAAGGATGAAGCGGATCGCCTCGGCGATATGCGGCTCGTCCTCGATCAGAAGAACCTTCCCGGCCATCGGCCGCCCTCCCCCGCGCCGGCTCGTTCCCGACCGACTATCGCCGAGAGGGTGCGGGGTGTCAAAAGGCATTCGGTTGCCCGCGCGCCGTCCGGCTGGCGCAAACCTGCCGCTCCGAAAACACGACGGCCTTGCCCTGAACCGGGGACATCGCAATTCGCTCGGGGTCATTGCGCCCCTAGCCCTCGCCACCTTCGGCGAAGATCGACGGTTCGCGCCGGGCGACGCAGTCCTCACGCGGACAGATCCGGCAGGACGCGCCGATCGGCCGTTCCATCCCCGTCCGCGAGCCCGCTGCCGGCAGGATCAGCATCCACGCCTCGACCACCGCCGGCCCGTCGAAGCCACCGGGATGGCGCGGCTCGCTGAACGCGTAGGTCAGGAATCGCTGCGGCACCCGCCCCGCCATCTCGACCTCGGCCCGGATCGGCACCATCGGCCGCGCCAGCGCCTCGTAGAGCGGCCAGAGCGGACAGGCCGCGCCGAAGCGTGGCAGCAGGAACCCCGGTGCCGGCCTGCGGAAGGTCAGCGTGCCCGAGGCGTCGCAGGCCACCAGCCCCGTTTCCGGCCCCATCCCCCGCGGCAAGGTCGCCATCCGGCGCAGGACCGGCGGCAGAGCGCTGCCCATCCGCGCCGCGATCGCTGCCGGGTCGGGCCCGCATTCCCGCAGCGCCTTGGCGAATGCGGCAAGCGGCAGCGCCTCGGCGTCGGCGCGGTAGCGCGCGATATGCGCGAGCGCCAGTTTCCGCCCCGCCCCACTCGCCAGTTCCGGCACCCCGGCGATCATCCGCGCCGGGTCGGGCGGCGCGGCGCCCTCCAGCGCTGCGAGATGATAGGACGAGGCGGAAAGCCACGCCTCCATCTCCTCCTGCGGCGAAGAGATTCCGGTCTCGCTCGACTGGCTTTCGTCGAGATAGGCCACAAGCGCAGCGGCCGCCTCCGAGAGCCTTATGCTGTCCTCGTAGATGTTGCGGTGAAAGCGCCTCTGCCAGTCCGGCTCGATCTCCTCGCCCTCGGCAAGGATCGCCGCGGTCGAACGCACCGATGTGACCGCCGACACCACCTCGTGCAGCGAGGCCGAGAGGAACGGATCATGCGCCATCCGCTCGTTCAGCGCCTCGATCGCCCGCTCGAGCATCGCGATCCGCGCCTGCCGCGCGGCCAGAAGCGCGGCCCAGCCCGGAAACCGGCCGACGAATTCCTCGATCCCTTCGACTTCCGGCGCGCTCTGCCCCGCCGCCGCTTCGCGCAGCCCCTCGAAAAGCGCGTTCTCCGCACCCTCCGCCAGCGCCGCCTCCTTGACGCCGAGCGCACCCGCCAGATCCGACAAGAGCGCCGCCCCGACCCTGCGCCGGTTGTGTTCGATGAGGTTGAGATAGGCCGGCGAGATGCCGACCGCCCGCGCCAGATCGGCCTGCTTGCGGCCAATCAGCAGCCGCCTTTCCCGCACCCTCGTTCCAGTGAGCGCCGTGCGCGGCATCGCCATCCTCCAGCGCGAACCCGTCCGTTCACACCCGAAGTTTACACATTTTCCAAGAGAGTCAAATAGGTTGCATGGGCCTTTTCAAGACCTCAGCAATTCGGCGGCGCCACGTCCAGCGTCCGCGCGATCACCGGCTGCCCATCGACGCAGGCCGTCGGTTCAAGCCGGTCACGGGCGCATCCCGCCAGCACCGCCAACGCGACCAAAGCCGCCGCGCCCAGACGCCCCGCAGTGAAGATGCGTTTCAGACCGACCATCGCCCATTGCCCCCGTTTGTGATGCCCGAGATAGACCGCGAAGCGCCGCCGGGATCAAGCAAAAAGCAAAGGCGCGCGGGGTTTGCCCGCGCGCGCCCCGCATCGCCCGCCTACTGAAGCGCCTTGTCGGAGACCTGATGCGTCCATGCGCCTTCCGGCTCCTTCGAGATCACCGGGTCCGAACCGCCCGCCAGCAGGATCTTCACCGTCCGGTCGAAATCCGCCGGATCAAGCGCGCCGTTCGAACCCGCCGTCAGTTTGGCGATCTCGCCCATCATCCGCTTCTGGTGCTGCTCGGTCTGCGCCCCCGTCTCGTCGTTGTCGAGAATGATCATCGCCGCCTCGTCGGGGTTTTCCTCGGCCCATTTCCAGCCCTTCATGCTGGCCCGCACGAAGCGCACCATCTTGTCCTCGAAGGCCGGGTCCTTGAGGTTCTCCTCAAGCACGTAGAGGCCGTCCTCAAGCGTCGCCACGCCCTCATCCTCGTATTTGAAGGTGACCAGGTCTTCGGGCGCGATCCCGGCGTCGATGACCTGCCAGTACTCGTTGTAGGTCATCGTCGAAATGCAGGCGGCCTGCTTTTGCAACAGCGGATCGACGTTGAAGCCCTGCTTCAGCACCTCGACCCCGTCGGCCCCACCCGTCGTCGGGATGCCGAGCGTCGCCATCCACGACAGGAACGGATATTCGTTGCCGCCGAACCAGACGCCCAGCACATGGCCGGGAAAGTCGGTCGGCGCCGCGATCCCGCTTTCCTTCAGGCAGGTCAGCATCATGCCCGAGGACTTGAAGGGCTGCGCGATGTTGACGATGGGCAGGCCCTTTTCCCGCGCGGCGAGCGCCGAAGGCAGCCAGTCGACCATCACGTCGGCCCCGCCGCCGGCCATGACCTGCGGCGGCGCCACGTCCGGCCCGCCCGGCTTGATCGTGACGTTGAGGTCCTCCTCGTCGTAAAAGCCCTTGTCCTTGGCGACGAAATAGCCCGCGAACTGCGCCTGCGTGACCCATTTGAGCTGCAGCGTCACATCGTCCGCCGCCATTGCCGACGTGGCGAACAGCCCCGCCGCGAGTGCCGAAGTCATCAGTCTTTTCATTGTCTCACTCCCCTGTTGTCAGCTCCGCGCGCGTTGCGACGGATGCCAGAATGTAACGCCTTTCTCGATCAGCGCCACAAGACCGTAGAATGCCGAACCGGCCACGGCCGCCACGGCAATCTCCGCCCAGACCATGTCCAGCGAAAGCTGGCCCACGGCCGTCGAGATGCGGAACCCCATCCCGCGGATGGGGGATCCGAAAAATTCCGCTACGATCGCGCCGATCAGCGCCAGCGTCGTCGCAATCTTCAACCCGTTGAAGACAAAGGGCATCGCCGCCGGCAGCCGCAGCTTCACGAGCGACTGCCAGTACGAGGCCGACCATGTCGCCATCTGGTCGCGCTGCATCCGGTCGGTGGCAGCGAGACCCGCCACCGTGTTCACGAGGACCGGAAAGAAGACCATCACGACGACGACGGCGGCCTTCGACTGCCAGTCGAATCCGAACCACATGACGAGGATCGGCGCGATCCCGACGATGGGCAAGGCCGCGACGAAGTTGCCGACCGGCAGCAGACCCCGCTGCAGGAAGGGCGAGCGGTCGATCGCGATGGCGGTCAGGAACGCGGCGCCACAACCGATGAGATAGCCTGACAGCGCGCCCTTGAGGATCGTCTGAACGAAGTCGCCCCAGAGGACCGGCGTCGCCCGGGTGATCGTCGTCCAGATCGCCGACGGGGCCGGCAGGATCACGCTCGGCACGTTCAGCCCCCGCACCAGCCCTTCCCAGAGAATGAGAAGCGTCACCCCGAACAGCGCCGGAATGAAAAGCCTGACCGCGCGCTTCCGCGCGATCGGCTGATTGGCCAGCCAGGCGTTGAACGCCCATGCCGCAAGCCAGAAAAGAACAGCACCCCAAAGCCAGATCATCGGCCCATCCCCATCCGCCGCAGCGTCCCGCGCTCGACCGCGCCGATGATGATGACCAGCCCTGCCGCCAGGATCGCGGCGGCAAAGAGCGCGGCCCAGATCTGGATCGTCTGGCCATAGTAGCTGCCGCTCAGAAGCCGCGCGCCAAGCCCCGCGCTGGCGCCCGCCGGAAGTTCGCCGACGATCGCGCCGACCAGCGAAGCCGCGACCGAGACCTTCAGCGAAGCGAAGAGATAGGGCATCGACGCCGGCAGCCTGAGCTTCCACAGCGTCGCCCCGCCGCTCGCATTGTAGGTCTTGAGAAGGTCAAGCTGCATCGCCCCCGGCGACCGCAGCCCCTTGACCATGCCGACGACAACCGGAAAGAACGAAAGATAGGCCGAGATCACCGCCTTCGGCAGAAGCCCGGTGACGCCCAGCGAGGCGAAGACCACGATCACCATCGGCGCGATCGCCAAAATCGGAATCGTCTGGCTGGCGATCGCCCAGGGCATGACACTCATGTCCATCGCCCGGTTGTGCACGATCCCGACCGCGAGGAGAACGCCCAGCCCGGTGCCGATGACGAAGCCGACCAGCGTCGCCGAAAGCGTCACCCAGCCGTGGTAGACAAGGCTGCGCTTCGAGGTGAGGCGCTGCCCCGCGAGCCCCTCCCACAGCCCCGCGGCAACCTGATGCGGCGCCGGCAGGACCGGACGTTCCTGCCGCAGCGTATCGCTCACGACCTCCCCGAACGAAACCTCCACCCCGGCCCGCGCCGCCTGGTCATGGGTCCACTGGCTGTTCAGCCGCACCGCCGCCGCGTACCAGATCGCCACGATCGCCAGAAGAACCGTCAGGATGGGCAGGACCGACCTCATCCCGGCCATCCGGCTTTCTGTCCGGAAATACCCTCGGGGGGAGCCCCGGATTTGATCCGGGGCCGGGGGGCGGACAGCCCCCCGTCCACCGCCCGGCGGGCACACCGAAGCATCCGTTCCGCCGTCCCGACGGATGTCATGCGCGAACCCGACAGAAACCCGACGGATGCCGACAGGCGCTCACACCTCATCGCCATGCCCCGCCCTGAGGCCTTCCCGCACCCGGTGCGCAATGGCGATGAACTCGGCCGAGTCGCGGATATCGAGCGGCCTTTCCTTCGGCAGGGTGCTCTCGATCACATCGGCGATCCGCCCCGGACGGGGCGACATGACGACGATCCGGGTCGAAAGATAGACCGCCTCCGGGATCGAATGGGTCACGAAACCGATGGTCTTTTCGGTCCGCGCCCAGAGCTTCAGAAGCTCCTCGTTCAGATGATCCCGCACGATTTCGTCAAGCGCGCCGAAAGGCTCGTCCATCAGGAGAATATCCGCGTCAAACGCCAGGGCGCGGGCGATGGAGGCCCTCTGCTGCATGCCGCCGGAAAGCTGCCAAGGGAACTTGTTCCCGAACCCCGCAAGGTCGACAAGCGCCAGCACCTTCTCGACCCGCTCCCTTTGCTCCGCCTTGGAAAACCCCATTATTTCAAGGGGAAGCCTGACATTCCCGGCAATCGTGCGCCACGGATATAGCCCCGCCGCCTGAAAGACGTAGCCGTAGGACCGCGCCTGCCGCGCCTCGTCCGGGCTCATCCCGTTGACGGTCAGGCTGCCTTCGGTCGGATGCTCCAGTGCAGCGATGCAGCGCAGGAACGTCGTCTTGCCGCAACCCGACGGGCCGATGAAGCTGACGAACTCACCCTTCTCGATGGTGAGGCTCACATCCTTCAGCGCATGGACCGGACCGTCACCGGTCCGGAACGTCAGACCCAGCCCCCGCGCCTCGATCACGGGCGTCGCGATCGCCGATGTATCCTTCACATCAGACCCCGCTCGCCGGAATGCCGGTCCGCTTCACCGGGCGCGGCGAGGTCAGTTCCTTCCAGCTCGACAGCGCCTTGTTGACCGGGTTGTTCGCCTCCCGCCGCACGAACTCGCCGTGGCCTTCCTGCGTCTCGACCTTGCCGTCATTGACCGCGACCATGCCGCGGGTCAGCGTGTAGCGCGGCAGGCCCTTCACCTTCTTGCCCTCGAACACATTGTAATCGATCGCCGACTGCTGGGTCTTGGCGCTGATCGTCTTTTCACGCTCGGGATCCCAGACCACGATATCGGCATCGGAACCTACAAGGATCGCACCCTTTTTCGGATAGCAATTCAATATCTTGGCGATGTTCGTTGAAGTGACCGCGACGAACTCGTTTGGCGTGAGCCGGCCGGTATTCACGCCATGCGTCCAGAGCATCGGCATCCGATCCTCAAGGCCGCCCGTGCCGTTCGGGATCTTGGTGAAGTCCCCGACCCCGGTGCGCTTCTGCTCGGTCGTGAAGGCGCAATGGTCAGTCGCGACCACCGAGAGCGAGCCCGCCTGCAACCCGGCCCAGAGCGAATCCTGATGCTGCTTGTTGCGGAAGGGCGGCGACATCACGCGGCGGGCGGCATGGTCCCAGTCCTTGTTGAAATACTCGGATTCGTCCAGCGTCAGGTGCTGGATCAGCGGTTCGCCCCAGACCCGCTTGCCCTGCATCCGCGCCCGCCGGATCGCCTCATGCGCGTCCTCGCAGCTCGTGTGCACGACGTAAAGCGGCACGCCCGCCATGTCGGCGATCATGATCGCGCGGTTGGTGGCCTCGCCCTCGACCTGCGGGGGGCGGCTGTAGGCATGCGCCTCGGGTCCGGTATTGCCGTCCTCCATCAGCTTGCGCTGCAGTTCCGCCACCACGTCGCCGTTCTCGGCGTGCACCAGCGCGATGCCGCCAAGCTCGGCGAGACGCTTGAACGAGGCGTACATCTCATCGTCATTGACCATCAAGGCACCCTTGTAGGCCATGAAATGCTTGAAGGTGGTGATGCCCTCCTTCTCGATCACGGTCTTCATCTCGTCGAAGACCTGCTCGCCCCACCAGGTCACGGCCATGTGGTAGGAATAGTCGCAATTCGCCCGGCCCGACTTGTTGTGCCACATCTGGAGCGCGTCATGCAGCCCCTGCCCCGGCGACGGCAGCGCGAAATCGACGACCATCGTGGTGCCGCCCGCCAAGGCCGCACGGGTGCCGGATTCGAAATCGTCGGTGGAGTAGGTGCCCATGAAGGGCATCTCCAGATGCGTATGCGGGTCGATCCCGCCCGGCATGACATAGCAGCCGGTCGCATCGAGCACGTTGTCGCCTTTGAGATTTTCCCCGATCTGGGCGATTTTCCCGCCCTCGATCAGCACATCCGCCTTGTAGGTCAGATCGGCGGTGACGACGGTGCCGTTCTTGATGACTGTGGTCATGGCTTGAACTCCTTCCTATGCCCGTCCCGGCCCTGAGCCGCAGCAAACCCCGCCCCGGGCCGGACCCGGGAGTCCACCCCGGGCTTGACCCGGGAGCCCGCCCCGGGCCGGACCCGGGGCCTCCCGTCCGGCCACTGCGCGGGTTGAGGCAGAGGTCCCGGGTCAAGCCCGGGACGGGGACGGTTCAGGTGGGAATATGGGCAGTCATGTCCTGCCAGTTCGGATTGCGTTCGTGAATCAAGGCATTCTTCCAGGCGCGCGGCCAGCGTTTTATGGCCCGTTCGCGCCGCAGGCTCTCCGCGAAACCCTCGTGGCACTCGAACCAGACAAGGGTTCGGATCTTGTATTTCGCGGTATGCGTTGAACGCCCCGCGCGATGCGCCTCGACCCGGGCCGCGAGGTTCGACGTGCGACCGGTATAGATCGCTCCGCCGGGCCGCGAGGCCATGATGTAGACATAGTGCGCCATGACGGGATGTTGGCGTGACAGGGTTAACCATGTATGAACCGCGCCCCGGGCTTGACCCGGGAGCCCGCCCCGGGCTTGACCCGGGGCCTCCTGCCCGGCCACCGCGCGGGTTGAGGCAGAGGTCCCGGATCAAGTCCGGGACGGAGTTTTGCGAGAGAGTCACGCCACAGCCTCCGCCCCGAAGGTCAGATCGGCGGTGACGATGGTGCCGTTCTTGATGACTGTGGTCATTGATAAATACCTCTCTCGTCTGGCCGAAACGATGCCACGCGTCCTTGAACTCTGGCTTTGTGTACAAGCGGTACGGCAGCCAGAAAGTCGACTTACCGTCCTTAATATTCTCGATCGCGAACGACTTCACTTCATCGAGCGATAGTACGTAGCAAGTTGGTTGATCCGAATTCGCGTTCATCGTTACAACCCACCATGAAGATCTAAGGTTTTGAATGGAGGTTCCAAGTGGAACATCGCTTCGCTTGGACAATGCCTTCGACTGAATCGGATGCACCATTGTTTCGTCATCATTCGCAGCATAAAGATCGGCACCGCGCGCATTTCTGACTGTAAGCATGACGTTCCAGCCCCGACGCGAAAGTTCACGGGCAACATGGAATAAACCTGTATTGCCAGTTAGTTGTCCTCGCAACCTACTGTCGGGCAAACTCACCCCACAACCTCCGCCGTCTCCAGCACCGCGTGCAGCAGCACATCCGTTCCCGCCGCCGCCCATTCCGGGCTGATCTCCTCGGCCTCGTTGTGCGAAAGCCCGTCCACGCAGGGGCACATGATCATCGCGGTCGGTGCGACCTTGTTGACCCAGCAGGCGTCGTGGCCCGCGCCCGAGACGATGTTCATGTGGCTGTAGCCCAGCCGTTCCGCCGCCGAACGCACGGCCTGAACGCAGCCCTCGTCGAATTTCACCGGATCGAAATGCCCGACCGGCTCGATCTCGATCCCGAGCCCGAGGTCGCGCGCGATCTGCGCGGCGGCAAGCTCGATCTCCTCCCGCATCACGCTCAGCTTCGGCAATTCGGGCGAGCGGATGTCGATGGTGAAGACCGCCTTGCCCGGAATGACGTTCCGCGAATTCGGATAGACGTTCGCCTGCCCGACCGCGCCCACCGCGTTCGGCTGGTTCGCCATCGCGATTTCGTGCACGGCTTCGGTGATCCGCGCCATGCCGAGACCGGCATTGACCCGCATCTTCATCGGGGTGGAGCCGGTATGGGCGTCCTTGCCGGTCAGTGTGACCTGCAACCACCAAAGACCCTGCCCATGCGTGACGACGCCGATATCCTTGCCCTCGGCCTCGAGGATCGGACCCTGTTCGATATGCAGTTCGAACATCGCATGCATCTTCCGCGCGCCGACCTTTTCGTCGCCGACCCAGCCGATGCGCTTCAGCTCGTCGCCGAATTTCTTGCCCTCGGCATCCTCGCGCGCATAGGCATAGTCCTGCTTCAGCACGCCCGCGAAGACGCCCGAAGCCAGCATGGCGGGGGCAAAGCGCGTACCCTCCTCATTCGTCCAGTTGGTGACGACGATCGGATGCTTGGTCTTGATGCCGAGGTCGTTCATCGTCCGCACCGCTTCCAGCGCGCCGAGGACGCCCAGCACCCCGTCATATTTCCCGCCCGTCGGCTGCGTGTCGAGATGCGAGCCCATGTAGACCGGCAGCGCATCCGGATCCTCACCCGCTCGGGTGGCGAACATGGTGCCCATCTCATCGACGCCCATCGTCAGCCCGGCCTCCTCGCACCATTTCTGGAAGAGCGCCCGGCCCTTGGCGTCGTCGTCGGTCAGCGTCTGGCGGTTGTTGCCGCCCGCCACGCCGGGGCCGATCTTCGCCATCTCCATGATCGCGTCCCACAGCCGTGCGCTGTCGATCCGTAGGTTCTCTCCGGGTGCGGGCATGTCGTCCTCCTGTCGGCTTGCCTGGCGGGGTCTTGATGCCCCTTGCGGCGACTCGCTTTCTGACCATATGGTCAGGTTCACGCTACACGCCCTGACCAACCGGTCAACGGAAATCTGAGGAAAATGGCGGAAGTCGAGCGCCTCTCGAAACGAAACACGATCCGTCGGGAAAATGAGCGGATCATCCTTGCCGCGGCCGAGAAGGTCTTTGCCGAAGCGGGCTTCGGCGGCGCGACGATGCAGCTTATCGCCGACATGGCTGGTCTGCCGAAGGCGAACCTCCACTACTACTTCGCGACCAAGGAGGAGCTTTACCGCAAGGTCGTCCAGCAGATCTTCGAGATCTGGCTCCATGCCGCTGACAGTTTCGACAACGCCCCCGGCCCGGTGGAAGGGATCGGCGCCTATATCGACGCGAAAATGGAAATCTCGCGCCGCCATGCGGACGGGTCCAAGGTCTGGGCAAGCGAGGTGATGCACGGCGCACCGGTGATCCAGGATTATCTGGAGACCACGCTTCGCGAATGGACCGCGGGCCGCGCCGCCGTCATCCAGCGCTGGATCGACGAAGGCAAGATGGCCGCCGTCGATCCCCGGCACCTGCTCTACATGCTCTGGGCCACGACCCAGCACTACGCCGATTTCGGCCACCAGATCGAAACGCTGAACGGCGGGCGGCCCCTTTCGGACCGCCAGTGGAAGGCGGCGAAGGACAGCGTCAAGTCGGTCATCCTGCGCGGCATCGGGGCGATCTGAGCGCCGCGACTTGCAACCAACACGTGAATAACCCCCGAAAACCCGGGCAGAAAAAGCACCATGCCACCCTTTCTCGGGCCGAACCGGCTTTCCTGTTGACGAAGCAATTTCCCCCGAACAATCGTCGGATGACAGAAATCGAACATTCGGAAAGCCGCTGCCCTGCCTGTCAGACTGAGCAACAGACGCTACTTCCACGGCCGCTGGGCTTCGCTGCTCTACGCCCTCATCGGCTGGCAGTGCCGCAACGCGGACAATGTGCACTTCATGAACTACGGCTTTGCCCATGAAGGGGACGGCGCGCTTGGGCCAGACGATGAGCCGGAGCGCTATTGCGCGCAACTTTATCGCGTCGTGGCGTCCCAGGCCGATCTTGCGGGCAGGCGCGTTCTCGACGTGGGGTCAGGGCGCGGCGGCGGCGCGGCCCATATACACCGCGATCTGCGCCCTGCCGAAACCGTGGGCTGCGACCAGACCGGCCAGGTCGTGGCGTTTTGCGACCGCGTCCATGCCGGCACCGCCGGACTGCGGTTCTGCCGCGGCGACGCGATGCGGCTGCCGTTCGAAGACGCCACGTTCGACGCAGTGCTCAATGTCGAGAGCGCGCACTGCTACGCCGAGCGCCCCCGTTTCTTCGACGAAGTGATGCGGGTGCTGGCCCCCGGCGGCGACCTCCTGTTCGCGGATTTCACCAGTGCGGGCGGGGATGCCGAACACGAGCGGCAACAACTGCTCATCGAGATCGAACGCGCGGGCCTTGAGCTTCTGGACGTGACCGACATCACCCGCAACATCGTTCTGGGCCTCGACCGCGACAGCGAACGCCGCGCCGGCGTGATCGACCGGTATTTCCCCATCGGGTTGCGTCGGGCCGGGAAGCTCTGGGCCGGAACGCGGGACTCATGGATATACCGCGACTTCGCGGAAGGAAGGCGGAAGTACCTGATGTGCCGCGCGGTCAAGCCGTCCACCGCGACCCAACCCGCCTCACGGCAGGATCACCTGATTTCCACTTCGACGAAACTCATGGGCATGGAGCCCGCGTTGACAACGTTGTGCTCGACCCCGGCGTCGCGGCGATAGGCGCTGCCGGCTGGCACCGTCACCTGCCGCACGCCGCCGTCCGGCTCCTCGATCAGCATGACGCAGTCGGTCATCGCGACGATGACGTAGTCATGACCGTGCCGGTGCCAGCCGGTCTCGGTCCCCGGCGGGAAATCGAAGCGGGTGACGCGCACGCGTTCATCATTGATCATCTCGTCGGTGCTGCAAATCTCTCGCGTCATGTCCCCTCCTCCGCGGCGGACGCGGAATTCGGCATTTGACCTTATGGTCAGGAACAGGCTAGCAGATGTTGAAAGGCTGAGGGAGACTCCGCGCGTGCAAGACCGGAAATCCGAGGATCGTCCGCCGACCCGCATCCAGTTGAGGAACCGCCAGACAATCCTCGACGCCGCACTCGACGTCTTTTCCCAGCACGGGTTCCGCGGCGCGACGCTCGACCAGATCGCCGAGGTCGCGGGCCTGTCGAAACCGAACCTGCTTTATTACTTCGCCTCGAAGGAAGCCATCCATGGAGAGCTTCTGTCGACGCTGATGGATGCGTGGCTCGACCCGTTGCGCGCGCTCGACCCCGATGGCGACCCGGTGGAGGAGGTCCTGGCCTATGTCCGCCGCAAGCTTGAACTCAGCCGCGATTATCCCCGCGAAAGCCGGCTTTTCGCCAACGAGGTCCTGCAAGGCGCGCCGCGGATCGCCGAGGTTCTGGGGGGCGAACTGAAGGCGCTGGTCGATACGCGCTCCGCAACCCTCGCCGACTGGATGAAGGCCGGCCGCATCGCCGATCTGCCGCCGCATCACCTGATCTTCTCGATATGGGCGCTGACACAGCACTACGCCGATTTCGACGTCCAGGTCCGCGCCGTACTCGGGCCCGGCCACGACCCCTACGCGGAGGCCGAGGGGTTTCTCGAACAGCTCTTCCGCAGGCTGCTGACGCCCGATCATCGCAACGGATAGCGGTCGCCTTTCTCGTCGATCAAAAGAACACGCCCGCCGTTGCGCACGTAAAGGTCGCAACGCGTGAACCCGTTGATGAAGTCGACACAGACCGAGCCGTCCTGTTCGATCCGGTAGCGGCCCTCGGCGCGGTCCTCGTTCGAGTAGACATAAGCATAGGCCTCGCCCGGTCCGTATTCCGATCGGCCGCCGTCGAAAAAACGCACATCGTTCGATGCGATGAACTCCGCGAGGTCGGCCTTCGAGAACCGCTCATCTCCGGGTTTCGTCGGCCAATCGGCAGCGACCGCCGGAATCGCGACTACGCAAGCAGCGGCAAATGCAAGCAGTCTCAAATGCGCCAGCCTTTCCCTCATGCCGGAAAGGGGAGCACGGTCCGGTGCAACTTGTCAAAGCACCAAAGGGTGAGCGGCCTATTCCGCCGCCCTCGCGGCCATCGGGTTGTTGGGATGGGTCGTCCAGTTGGCGTAGTCGCCGACCTTCTTGCCCGTCCGGGGATCGACCTCGCCCTTGCCAAGCTCGCGCATGGTGATGCAGTTCTCGACCGGGCAGACGTCGATGCAGAGGTTGCAGGCCACGCATTCCTCGTCGATGACGGAGAACACGCGGTCGGCGGACATCGCGATGGCCTGATGCGAGGTGTCCTCGCAGGCGGCATAGCAGCGCCCGCACTTGATGCAGAGGTCCTGATCGATCTGGGCCTTGGTGACGTAGTTGAGGTTGAGCTGGTTCCAGTCGGTCACGTTCGGCACCGCCCGGCCGACGAGATCGGCGGTCGAGGCAAAGCCCTTTTCGTCGATGTATTGCGAAAGGCCCGAGATCATCTCCTGCACGACCTTGAACCCATAGGTCATCGCCGCCGTGCAGACCTGCACGTTGCCCGCGCCAAGCGCCATGAACTCCGCCGCGTCGCGCCACGTCGTGACGCCGCCGATTCCCGAGATCGGCAGGCCTCGCGTTTCGGGGTGGCGGGCGATTTCCGACACCATGCTGAGGGCGATCGGCTTCACCGCCGGACCGCAATAGCCGCCATGCGCGCCCTTGCCGTCGATCGTCGGCTCCGGCGCGAAACTGTCGAGATTGACCGATGTGATCGAGTTGATCGTGTTGATGAGGCTGACCGCATCCGCCCCGCCGCGCTTCGCCGCCTCGGCGGGCTTTCTCACATCGGTGATGTTGGGGGTCAGCTTGACGATGCAGGGCATGCGGCTGTGCTGCTTCACCCAGCGCGTCACCATCTCGATATATTCCGGCACCTGTCCCACGGCGGACCCCATGCCACGCTCGCTCATCCCGTGGGGGCAGCCGAAGTTCAGTTCCACTCCGTCCGCCTCGGTATCCTCGACGGCCTTGAGGATCGCCTTCCACGACTCCTCGTCGCACGGCACCATGAGGCTGATGACCAACGCCCGATCCGGCCAGTCGCGCTTCACCTGCTTGATCTCGCGCAGGTTCACCTCCAAGGACCGGTCGGTGATAAGCTCGATGTTGTTCAGCCCCAGCAGCCGCCGGTCCGCGCCCCAGATCGCGCCGTAGCGCGGGCCGTTGACGTTGACGACGGGCGGCCCTTCGGAGCCGAGCGTCTTCCAGACAACCCCGCCCCATCCGGCCTCGAAGGCGCGGCGGACGTTGTATTCCTTGTCCGTCGGCGGCGCGGACGCCAGCCAGAACGGATTGGGGGATTTGATGCCGATGAAGGTGGTGGTCAGATCAGCCATGTCGTTCCTCCTCAGACCCAAGGCTGGCCGCATACTCCGCGATCAGCGCTGCATAGGCTTCGAATTCGGGAAACTTCTCGAAACTGTGGACTGCGGGCGTCGCCACCCAAGGCAGCTTCTCAGACGTGCAGGTCTCGATGAAGGGCGAGAACTGGGACGCGTCGTCCAGCATCGTGGCGCGGACATTGACGAACTGATCCATGCCTTCAAAGCGGGTGAAAACCCAACTCAGGCAATCCGGGCAGTGATGATGGTGTATCTCAGGGCCGCGCAGCCCGCCCAGTATGCTCTTTCCCGACGTCACTTCGAAAGCGTCACCGGGAACGATGACGGTGGTCGAAAAGGCGCCTCCGCTCATTCGCTGACACCCGGTGCAGTGGCAGAGCGCCGTCGCCATCGGCTGTTGCGTGACCCGAAACCGGAGTTGCCCGCACCGGCAACCGCCCTCGGCGGGGAGAGCCATTCGCGCCGTTGTGGGTAACGGTTCTCCGGTCATGCGCTCAGGCTCGCGTGAATGTCCTCGGCCGCGTCGCGGCCCTCCGCGACGGCGGTGACGGTCAGATCCTCGCCCCCGCTGGCGCAATCTCCCGCCGCCCAGACACCGGGGATCGATGTCCGTCCGGCCCCGGTCACGGCAATCTTGCCGCCCTCGATCTTCAGCCCCTCCGGCGTGCCGTCGAGCGTCTGACCGATGGCCTTCATCACCTGATCGGCTTTCAGGCGGAAGGTCTCGTCCTTCAGCTTCAGCCCGGACGGCCCGTCCTCGGTATAGGCGAACTCGATCTCCGCTACAGCGCCGTTTCCGTGGACCTTCACCGGCGCCGCGTTGTGGATGATCCGCACGCCGACGCTGGTCGCATGTTCCTGCTCGTGCTCCGACGCACTCATCTTCCCGCGTCCACGCCGGTAGACAATGGTGACGTTCTCTGCGCCAAGCAGTCTGGACTGCACGGCAGCATCGACCGCCGTCATGCCGCCGCCGATCACGACGACATCGCGACCGATGGAAAGCTTCGACTTGTCCGGCTGCTGGCGCAGATCGGCGATGAAATCGACGGCGTTGAGAACGTTCGTCAGATCCTCGCCCTCGGCCCTCAGCGCGTTCACCCCGGAGAGGCCGACTGCCAGCACGACGGCGTCATGATCCTTCTTCAGCCCGTCGAGTGTAAGCCCCTTGCCGATGGCCTTGCCGTGTTCGATCCGGATGCCGCCGATCTTCATGAGCCAGTCGACCTCGGCCTGCGCGAAGCCGTCCGGGGTCTTGTAGCTGGCGATCCCATATTCGTTGAGCCCGCCCGCCTTCGGGCGCGCATCGTAGATCACGACGTCATGGCCCTTCATCGCCAGGCGGTGTGCCGCCGCCAGGCCCGCCGGCCCGGCGCCCACAACCGCCACCGTCTTGCCGGTCGGCTTCGCACGGGCAAAAGGATGCACGCTCTCGGCCATCAGCGTATCGGTGGCATAGCGTTGCAGCCGCCCGATCTCGACCGGCTTGCCCTCGGCCACCTCGCGCACGCAGACCTCCTCGCAAAGCTGTTCTGTCGGGCAGACGCGGGCGCACATGCCGCCGAGAATGTTCTGCGAAAAGATCGTCCTGGCCGCCGCCTCGGGCGTATCGGTGGCGATCTGGCGGATGAAAAGGGGAATGTCGATCGTGGTCGGGCAGGCCGTCATGCAGGGAGCGTCATGGCAGAAGTAACAGCGATCCGCCGCCACCCGCGCCTCATGCGGCTCAAGCCGCGGCGCGATGTCCGCAAAGTTTCGCGCGTAGTCTTCCGCGCCAAGCCGGCCTGCCGCAATTCCCGGTGTGAGCTGACTGTTCGTCAAGGCGACCTCCCTCGCATTGATCCTTCGCATCAGGCTGCCACCGAATTCATTTTTTATCAACTGGTAAATAATTACCTCGAACCGTTGCCTCGGCGCCGGATGCGCGACCGTCGTGGGGAAACTCCCGCTTTTCACCCTCTCCCGTAGCGGGTATAAGCGGCAAGGAACAAAGGTCCGCAGCAAAGACGGACCCCGGACAGGACCGATCGAGGATATCGATGACAAAACCTTCCCACGACACCGATGTCGCCTTCATCGAGGCGCTTGCGGAACTGCTCAACAAAAGCGGCCTCGCGGAGTTGAGCGTCAATCGCGAATATGGCGAGAACGACAGCCTGAAGGTGCGGGTGACGAAATACGCGGCGCAGACCGCCGCTTTTGCCGCCCCCGCTGTTCCGGCCCCCGCCGCCGCCGCGCCCGCGCCCGTTGCGGCGCCCGTCACGGCGGCCCCGGCTGATCCGGCCAGCCATCCGGGCGCGGTCGTCTCGCCCATGGTCGGGACGGTCTATCTTTCGCCCGAACCCGGTTCGGACCCGTTCGTGACGATCGGGGCACAGGTCAAGGAAGGCCAGACGGTGCTGATCGTCGAGGCGATGAAGACCATGAACCATATCCCGGCGCCCCGCGCCGGGACGGTGAAGCGCATCCTCGTCGAGGATGGCAGCCCCGTTGAGTACGGCGCGCCGCTTCTCATCATCGAGTGAGGGGCAGATGCTTGAAAAAATCCTGATCGCCAACCGGGGCGAAATTGCCCTGCGCGTCATCCGCGCCGCCCGCGAGATGGGCATCAAGTCGGTCGCGGTGCATTCGACGGCGGACACCGACGCGATGCATGTGCGGATGGCCGACGAATCCGTCTGCATCGGCCCCAACCCCTCGTCGCAAAGCTATCTCTCGATCCCGGCGATCATCTCGGCCTGCGAGATCACCGGCGCGCAGGCGATCCATCCGGGCTACGGCTTCCTCTCGGAAAACGCCACCTTCGTGCAGGCGCTCGAGGATCACGGCATCACCTTCATCGGCCCGACGGCGGAGCACATCCGCATCATGGGCGACAAGATCACCGCCAAGGACACGATGAAGAACCTTGGCGTGCCTTGCGTTCCCGGCTCGGATGGCGGGGTGCCGGATGTCGCCTCGGCAAAGAAGGTCGCCAGGGAGATCGGCTATCCGGTCATCATCAAGGCGACGGCCGGCGGCGGCGGTCGCGGCATGAAGGTCGCGAAGGACGAGAGCGAACTGGAGATCGCCTTCCGCACCGCGCGATCTGAATCGAAAGCCGCATTCGGCAATGACGAAGTCTATATCGAGAAATACCTGCAACGCCCCCGCCATATCGAGATTCAGGTTTTCGGTGACGGCAAGGGCAAGGCCGTGCATCTGGGCGAACGCGATTGTTCCTTGCAGCGTCGCCATCAGAAGGTGTTCGAGGAGGCGCCTGGCCCGGTCATCGACGCGAAGACCCGGGCGAAGATCGGCAAGGTCTGCGCCGACGCGGTCGCCAAGATCAACTATATCGGCGCCGGCACCATCGAGTTCCTCTTCGAGGACGGCGAATTCTACTTCATCGAGATGAACACCCGCCTGCAGGTCGAACACCCGGTGACGGAATCGATCTTCGGGGTCGACCTCGTGCGCGAACAGATCCGCGTGGCCGAAGGGCTGCCGTTGTCGTTCACGCAGGATGAACTGGTGGTCAACGGCCACTCGATCGAGGTGCGGATCAATGCCGAGAAACTGCCGAACTTCTCGCCCTGCCCCGGCAAGATCACCCAGTATCACGCTCCGGGCGGTCTGGGCGTGCGGATGGATTCGGCGCTGTATGACGGTTATTCCATCCCGCCCTATTACGACAGTTTGATCGGCAAGCTCATCGTGCATGGTCGCGACCGGCCCGAGGCGCTGGCGCGGCTGAAGCGGGCGCTGTCCGAGCTGATCGTCGACGGGGTCGACACCACCATTCCGCTCTTTCACGCGCTCCTCGACGAAGAGGACATCCAGACCGGCAACTATTCCATCCACTGGCTTGAAAAGTGGCTTGCCAAGGAATTCGGCTGACCCGGGCAGAAGACGGTCGAGGGTGGCGATGCTGACGCCCGAACTGATGCTTTCCGGCTATGCGCAGGGCGTGTTCCCGATGGCGCAAAGCCGCGATGACGTGGAACTGCACTGGGTCGATCCGCGCCTGCGCGGCATCATCCCTCTGGGCGGATTCCATGTTTCGCGGTCGCTTCGCCGGGCGATCCTGCGCGGCGGCCGCGACATCCGCGCCGACAGCGCGTTTGCGCAGGTTGTCACCCTTTGCGCCGCGCGCGGTGAAACCTGGATCAACGCTCCGCTGATCGGTCTTTACGATGCACTCCACCGGATGGGCCACGCCCACTCGCTTGAGGTCTGGCAGGATGGCGTGCTGACGGGCGGAGTGTTCGGCGTCACGTTGGGCGCGGCGTTCTTTGGGGAAAGCATGTTCTCGACCCGCACCGACGCCTCGAAGATCGCCTTGGCCTATCTGGTGGACCGCTTGAGGCAGGGCGGCTTCACGCTTTTCGACACGCAGTTCCAGTCACCGCATCTCAGCACGCTCGGCGCGGTCGAAATCACGCGCGCCGACTACCGCAGGCGGCTGGCCAGCGCGCTGGACATCACGGCGGACTTCGCCAGGCCCGAAACGCCCTCGCCTCAGCTGCTGATGCAGCGCAGCACCCAGACGTCATAGCGCGGGTCGTCGAGCGCCGAAAGCGCGGGGCTGGACGCGATCATCCAGCCTTCGAAAACCGAAGCGCCGCTTGCCGTGTCGGCGATGGTCAGAAACGCATAGGCGTTCGAGGCAGGGTCGCCGACCGGATAGCGGCAATCCGACAGTGTGACGCTCAGCCGGCCAAAGGTCGTGCTGTGGCCGCGCGCAAGTTCGATGTCGGTCGTCAATCCGGAAACCTTGTCGAGTCCGCGCAGAAGCGCACCGGGTGCGGCTGCCACCTCTTCGGCAAACGCGACCGACCCGCCTGCCAGCGCAAGCGCGATTGCCAGCACGAACTTCATGGTGCCGCGGTGTCGCCTTCGTCGCCCGACCCGCCGACGAACTTCATCATCAGCGCGATGACGCTGACTGCGCCTTGCGTGTCTTCGATCTCAGCGCCGGGTGCCAGATCGGACGGGCTTCCGCCCGGCAGGATCTCAAGGAACGATCCGCCCAGAAGCCCTTCCGAGGCAATGACGGCGGTGCTGTCTTCAGGCACGACGACACCATTCTGAACGGTAAAGACCGCGTCGGCGAAGAAGGTCTGCGGATTGAGTTTCAGCGCCGTTACACTGCCGATCTTCACGCCGGCCATGCGCACGTCGGTGCCGATGGTGACACCCTCGACCGAGCGGAAGCTGGCGTTGAGCTCATAGCTGTCGGCCCGCGCGGTCAGGCCGTCGCCGCCGCCGGCATAGACCAGAAAGCCAAGCGCAGCCGCGAGAACCCCGGCGCCGGTCAGAACCTCGGTGACGTTCTCGGCCATGCTATTCCGGGCTCCAGGCCTCGTAGTCGCTTCGCTCGGCCGGCAGGACGCGCCGGATCGAGCCGGCCGGCGCATAGGCGAGCGGCGTGCCGGTCAGGTTCTCCAGATGCGGTTTTTCCCAGGCCTTGCGCGGCAGGGCCACCTTCGTCGGCGGCTGATCCCAGGTGAAATGCAGCCAGCCATGCCAGTCGGGGTTGATCCGCGACGCCTCGGATTCGCCGTTGTAGATCACCCAGCGCCGCTTGCCGTCACGGGTCTGGAAGAACACGTTGCCCTGATCGTCCTCGCCAACCTTCTGGCCGCGCCGCCAGGTGAAAAGCTGGGTGCCGAGCGTCTGGCCATTCCACCATGTCAGCAAGCGGAGCAGGAATTTCATGCGGTGTCCTCCGGGCAGTCCTGCACCCTTATAGCCGAGGCGCGGGCGAGGTCCAGAGCGAAGGCCGGGCTTGATCGGCAGCACGGGCGGTCCTAAGCCTGCTGTCGCGTCACGAAAGGACCATCATGCTGCATCGCATCCTGCGTTACCGGCCGCTGGCCTGGGAGGGCTACGAGCAGGTCGAAGTGACCGCCACCGCGGACGGCATCATGGCGGACGGCGTGACGATCGGCGAACGCGAAGGCCGGCGCTATGGGGCGTTCTACCGGCTCAGGCTCACGCCCACCTGGGTCTTCCGCGAGATCACGATCAAACGCACGGACGGGACGGCGTGGACTCTCGCCGCCGATGGAGCCGGGGCCTGGCGCGACGGAGCCGGGGCGGTCTTGCCGGATCTCGGCGGTGCCATCGACATTGATCTCTCGGGCTCGCCGCTGACAAACACGCTGCCGATCCGTCGCGTGGCGCTGAGCCAGGACGAACCGCGGACCTTCGAGATGGCGTGGATACCGCTCGACACGCTCGCGCCGTTCCGTGACGTTCAGACCTACACCCGCCTCGACCCGGCGCACTATCGCTACCAGTCGTCAGATGGCAGCTTCGAAGCCGTGCTGACCGTGGATCAGGACGGCTTCGTCACCGACTATCCGGGATTGTTCGTGGCAGTCTGACGGACAACGACCGCGGCCTACCCAGCCGTCGCGGCTTTTTCGCCCTTGGTGTCGGCATGGATCAGGAGGGGTTTGGCACCGCCGTCGACGGCTTCCTCGTTGACCACGACTTCCTCGACAGAAGCCAGCCCTGGCAGTTCGAACATGGTATCGAGAAGGATGTCCTCCATGATCGAACGAAGCCCCCGTGCGCCGGTCTTGCGCTTGATCGCGCGCTTGGCGATGGCGGTCAGCGCGTCGGTGGTGAAAGTCAGCTTCACGTTTTCAAGGTCGAACAGTCGCTGATACTGCTTCACAAGCGCATTCTTCGGCTCGGTCAGGATCGTGACAAGCGCATCCTCGTCAAGATCGGTCAGCGTGGCGATGACAGGCAGTCGACCGACGAATTCGGGGATCAGCCCGAACTTCAAGAGGTCTTCCGGCTCAAGCTCGGTGAACATCTCGCCGACGCTGCGCGCATCGGGATCCTTCACCTCGGCGCCAAAGCCGATCGCCGAACCCTTGCCGCGCTGCGCGATGATCCGCTCCAACCCCGCGAACGCGCCGCCGCAGACGAAGAGGATGTTGGTCGTGTCCACCTGCAGGAATTCCTGCTGCGGATGCTTCCGCCCGCCCTGCGGCGGAACCGAGGCGACCGTGCCCTCCATGATCTTCAGAAGCGCCTGCTGCACCCCTTCGCCCGACACGTCCCGTGTGATCGAGGGGTTGTCGGACTTGCGGGTGATCTTGTCGACCTCGTCGATGTAGACGATGCCGCGTTGCGCCCGTTCCACGTTGTATTCCGATGCCTGCAGCAGTTTCAGGATGATGTTCTCGACATCCTCGCCGACATAGCCCGCCTCGGTCAGCGTCGTCGCATCCGCCATGGTGAACGGCACGTCGAGGATGCGGGCCAGCGTCTGGGCCAGCAGCGTCTTGCCGCAACCCGTCGGACCGATCAGCAGGATGTTGGATTTCGCCAGTTCGATATCGGCCGATTTCGAGGCGTGGTTCAGCCGCTTGTAGTGGTTGTGGACCGCAACCGACAGGACGCGCTTCGCATGCTCCTGTCCGATGACGTAATCGTCCAGCACCTTGCAGATGTCGCGCGGCGTCGGCACCCCGTCGGCGGATTTGAGCCCGGTGGACTTGGTCTCCTCCCGGATTATGTCCATGCAAAGCTCGACGCACTCATCGCAGATGAAGACCGTCGGCCCCGCGATCAGCTTGCGCACCTCATGCTGGCTCTTTCCGCAGAAAGAGCAGTAGAGCGTGTTCTTGCTGTCGCTGCCTGAATTGTTCGCCATCGTCACCCTCTGCGGCCTGTTCGCAAAACGTCCAAATTTCCAGTCTGGCTGCGCTTGCCGGCAAGATTAGGGCAGCCGCCGAACCATCACAATGCCAAATTGCCCGACCGCGCCTCACGGTTTCGGGCGTGTGGCTTTACTTCTTGTCCTCCTCACCCGGCCGGGCGGACAGGATTTCGTCGATCAGACCCCAGTCCTTCGCCTCTTCGGGCGACATGAAATTGTCCCGCTCCAGTGCGGCCTCGACCTTCTTGATCGGCTGGCCCGTATGCCTGTGGTAGATCTCGTTGAGCCGTTCCTTCAGCTTCTGGGTTTCCTGCGCGTGGATCATGATGTCAGTCGCCTGACCCTGATAGCCGCCCGAGGGCTGATGGACCATGATCCGGCTGTTCGGCAGGGAAAACCGCATGCCCTTTTCTCCAGCGGTCAGAAGAAGCGAACCCATCGAGGCCGCCTGACCGATGACCAGCGTGGACACCTTGGGCCGGATATACTGCATCGTATCGTAGACCGAGAGTCCGCTCGTCACCACGCCGCCGGGGCTGTTGATGTACATCGCGATTTCCTTCGACGGGTTTTCCGCTTCGAGGAAAAGAAGCTGGGCGCAGATCAGCGTCGACATGCCGTCATGAACCGGACCGGACAGGAAGATGATCCGTTCCTTCAGGAGGCGCGAGTAGATGTCATAGGCGCGCTCGCCGCGGCTCGTCTGCTCGACCACCATCGGCACGAGGGTGTTCATGTAAAGATCATGGGGGTCTTTCATTGTCGTCCGCCTGTCGCTGTTCCCGGATGAAGTGCATAGGCACTGAGTGTTGACCGAGTCTTAGTGGCGCGCACCAGGGGCTGCAAGGGCCGGTGGACCGGTTCGCGGCATTGACTTTGTGTAAGTTTTTGCTTACCGTAAGTCATGGCTAACAATTTACTCCGCAACGCCGCGCTCGCCGCCCTTGCCGATCCGACCCGCCGCGCGATCGTCGAAGCGCTGGCGCGGGAACCTTCCGCCGTCGGGCAACTCGCCGGGCGGTTGCCGGTCAGCCGCCCGGCCGTGTCGCAGCACCTCAAGGTACTTGGCGAAGCTGGCCTGATCACGGTGGAGCCGCGCGGGACGAGCCGCATCTACGCCCTTCACGGCGACGGCTTCGCGGCCATCCGCGATTACCTCGACACGCTTTGGGACGACGCTTTGACGGCATTCGCAAACCATGTCCGCAAGAAGGAGACCGAAGAATGATCCCTCCCGTCCTCAAGGAAATCACCGTGCCGGCCAGCCCCGCCGACGCCTTCCGCATCTACTGGTCCGAGATCGGGCATTGGTGGCCATTGCACACCCATTCCCTGTCCGGAATGGCCGGACAGAAAGCGCGCGGGATCGAGTTCGAGCCGAAACTCGGGGGCGCGATCACCGAGATCATGGAGGACGGGACGCGCCAGCACTGGGGAACGGTCACCGAGTGGGTGCCGGGTCAGGCGATGGCCCACACATGGCAGCTCGGGCGCCCCGAGTCCGAAGCGACCCAGGTGCGCATCACCTTTGCCGCAAACGAAGCGGGCACAAGGGTCACCCTAACCCATGGCGGATGGGAAAAGCATGGCGCCGACGGCGCCAAAACCCGCGACAACTACGACCAGGGCTGGAACGCCGTCTTTCGCGAGTGCTACGCAGCGGCCTGCGGTCGGGCGGCGGCGGAATAGGCCAAAGCGGAATCCGCGTTGCCGATGCGGGGTGACTGTGCCTAACCTCGTCGCAACGGGCGGAGGCTGGCATGATCGCGGAATACGGCGACTGGGACGCAACGGAGATGGCCGCGCAGGTCGCCAAGGGCAACGTCTGTGCCGCCGAACTGCTGGATGAAGCGCTGGCGCGCACCGCAAGGCACAACCCCGAGATCAACGCCGTCGTCCTGCTTCAGGAGGAAACGGCGCGCCGCGCTATCGCCGCGGGGCTGCCGGACGGCCCGTTCAAAGGCGTGCCGTTTCTTCTGAAGGACCTCGGCTGCGAGGCGGTCGACTTTCCCTCGCACAACGGCTCGCGGCTTCTCGCCAATACGCGCTACGCGAGAGACAGCGCCATCTTTGAGCGTATTCGCGCCACCGGCGTCGTGACCTTCGGTCGCACGACCTCGCCCGAAGGCGGCATCGGTCCGGCGACGGAGGCGGCCGTCTATGGCGGGCCGACGCGCAATCCATGGAACCTCGACCGCACACCGGGCGGCTCTTCCGGCGGCGCGGGCGCGGCCGTCGCGGCGGGAATCGTTCCCGCGGCGCACGGATCGGATGGCGGCGGATCGGTGCGCATTCCGGCTTCGTCCTGCGGCCTTGTCGGGTTCAAGCCGACACGCGCCCGGCTGCCCGACGGCCCCTATGCAGGCGAAGGCTGGGCGGGTCTCGCGATCGACGGATTCCTCACGCGCTCGGTCCGCGACACGGCGGCCCTTCTCGATGCCTCGGCCGGCGCCGATTCCGGTGCGCCCTACTGGGCGCCGCCGCTCGCCGACGGATACCGCGCGGCGATGACCCGCCCACCCCGGCGGCTGAAGATCGCGCTGTGTGAAACCACACTGACCGGCGAGGCGATCCATCCCGATTGCCGCGCCGCCGTCCTCGGCGCGGCGGCCCTTCTCGAAGGCCTCGGCCACCATGTCGAACCGGCTCGGCCCGACGCGGACACCAAAGGCATGATGCGCGCCTGGACCCGGATCGTCGGCTGCGGAACCGCCCTTTCGGTGCAAAAGGCGCTCGCCGTGCGCGGCAAGACGCTTCAGCCCGACGATGTGGACGATGTCACCCGCAGCGCCATCGGCTACGCCGCCACACTCAGCGGCGCGGATTATCTCGACTCGGTCGGCAAGATCCATGCCTATGGGCGCGAGATGGCGGGGTTCTTTGACGAGGGCTGGAATGTGCTGCTGACGGCGACCCTCGCCGAACCGCCCGCCGGGATCGGCCGGTTTTCGCATCGCGGCAAGGACTATCTCGATTACCGCATGGGTGCTGGCATGGTCTTCGAGTATTCGCCCTTCTGCGCCGCCTTCAACGCCTCGGGCCAGCCCGCCGTTTCCTTGCCGCTCCACTGGAACGCCGGGAACCTTCCCATCGGCATCCACCTCGCCGCCCCGTTCGGCGCGGACGAGGAGCTTGTCGCCCTCTCGGCCGAGATCGAAGCCGCCCAGCCCTGGATCGACAGGCGCCCGCCCTTGAGCAAGGGGACAGCGGCGTGACCTCCGATCTGACGCACCTGTCTGCGGCCGAACTTTCCCGCCGGATCGCCACCCGCGAGGTATCGGCCCGCGAAGTCATGGAAGCGCATCTCGACCGGATCGAGGCGGTGAACCCCGCCATCAACGCCATCGTGTCACTCCGCCCGCGCGCCGAGCTTCTGGCCGAGGCTGACGCGTCCGACAGGACGGGCCGGAAGGGCTGGCTGCACGGAATGCCGCTCGCGGTGAAGGATCTTGTTGCGGTCAAGGGGCTGCGAACGACCTTCGGCTCACCGCTTCATGCCGATTTCTTGCCCGAGGCCGATGATCTCATCGCCGCACGGATGCGGTCGGCGGGCGCGATCTTCATCGGCAAGACCAACACGCCCGAATGGGGCCACGGCTCGCACTCCTTCAACCCGGTGCACGGCACGACGCTCAACCCCTACGACCGGAGCCGCAGCGCCGGCGGTTCGTCGGGCGGCGCGGCGGCGGCGCTCGCGGCGCGGCTGCTGCCGGTCGCCGACGGGTCCGACATGATGGGCAGCCTGCGCAACCCCGCCGCCTTCTGCAATGTCTACGGCTTCCGCCCGACCTGGGGCCTCGTGCCGCAGGATGCAGAGGGCGACACGTTCCTTGCCACCCTCGCGACCGACGGGCCGATGGGGCGCAGCCCCGAAGACATCGCGCATCTCCTCGAAATCCTCGCCGGCCCTGCCCCCGAAACCCCGTTCGGCCGCCCCGCCGCCCGCTATGCGGAAAACCTCGACCAGCCCGTCAAGGGCCTGCGCATCGGCTGGCTCGCCGACTGGGGCGGCGCCTATCCGGTGGAGCCGGGGATTCTTGGGGTCTGTGAAACCGCCCTCAAGACCCTCGAGGGACTCGGCGCGGCGATCGAACCCGTCGCCCCACCTTTCCCCGCCGAACAACTCTGGCAGTCCTGGACCACCCTGCGCGCCATGCTGAACGCGGGCGCGAAGTCGGCGCTGCACGACGACCCGGCCAAGCGCGCCCTGACGAAGCCCGAAACCCTGTGGGAAATCGAGCAAGGCCGCGAGCTGAGCGCCACCGCCGTCTACGAGGCCAGCACCATCCGCTCGCACTGGTATGCGAAGGCGGCGCGGCTTTTCGCAAAATATGACGCCCTCGCCCTGCCCTCGGCGCAGGTCTGGCCCTTCCCGGTCGAGTGGCGCTGGCCCGAGGCGATCAACGGCCGCAAGATGGATACCTATCACCGCTGGATGGAGATCGTCGTGCCGGTCAGCCTGATCGGCCTGCCGAGTCTGTCGGTTCCGGCGGGGTTTGGCGACCATGGCCTGCCGATGGGCATGCAGCTTATCGGACGAACCGGATCGGACGCCAGCATCCTCGCCCTCGGCCACGCCTACCACCAGGCCACCGGCTGGCCCGACCGCCGTCCGCCGCCTGCCATGCCCTGAGCCGAAGGATCGCTGAAAGCCACATGACCAAGATCCTCACCGATCCAGTTCTCAAGCTCCGCCTCGTGGTCGAGGGCGGCGAGTGGCTTGGACCCGGCAAGGCCGACCTCCTCGAAGGCATCGCCGAGACCGGCTCGATTTCCGCCGCCGGCCGCCGGATGGGGATGAGCTACAAGCGCGCCTGGGGGCTCGTCGAGGTGATGAACGCGATGTTCCGGGAACCGCTGGTCAGCGCCAGCCGGGGTGGCGCGGGTCACGGCGGGGCCGAACTGACCGGGACCGGGAAGGAGGTGCTTGGCCTCTACCGGCGGATGCAAGACAAGGGCGCCGCAGCGCTTGCCGCCGAGATCGAGGCCATCGCCAGCCTCTCCGTTATTCCCGAGCGGAAATAACGCTTGCGGGCGGCGGGAATTCTCCGTTATCTCCGCGTGACCATAACGCAAGGCGCCCGATGCGGCTTCTGATCGCCTTTCTCCTATGCCTGCATCCCGGCGCACTCCACGCCGAAACCGCGCTTGTCGCCGTGGCAACCAATTTCCTGCCCGCCGCCGAGGTTCTCGCCGCCGATTACAGCGCGGCTTCCGGCAACGATATCCGGCTCACGTCCGGCTCGACCGGCAAACTTGCGGCGCAGATCATGGCGGCGGCGCCCTATGACGCTTTCCTGTCGGCCGATGAGGAAACGCCGGACACGTTGGCCGAAACCGACCACGCCATCGCCGGGTCGCAATTCGTCTATGGTATCGGCCAACTCGTCCTCTGGTCGGCGGATGCCACGATGGACCTCTCGGATCCGTCCGAGGCGCTGCGCACGGCCCGGCACGTCGCGATCGCCAACCCAAAGCTCGCGCCCTATGGAAAAGCCGCGTCCCAATGCATTGAACATATGAATCTTTCCAGCGAGATCGCCGACAGGATCGTGACCGGCGAGAACATCGGCCAGACCCACAGCCTCGTCGTTTCCGGCGCGGCAGAGCTGGGCTTTGTCGCGGCCTCGGGCCTGATCGGCGCGACCGGCAGCGCCTGGCCGGTTCCCGCCGACTGCCACGCGCCGATTGAGCAGGTGGCGATTCTCCTGCCGCACGGCGCGGAAAACACGGCGGCCCGGGGGTTTCTCGACTATCTGCGCACCGATCCCGCCCGCATCGTGATCCGCAGCTTCGGCTATGGGACCGCACCATGACCCTGCCCGACCTTTCCGCGCTCTGGCTGACGCTGAAGCTCGCCGCGATCGTGACCGCGCTGCTTTTGCTGTTCGGCACGCCGCTTGCGCTTTGGTTGGCGCGCAGCCGGTCGCGCCTGCGGCCCGTGGCCGAGGCGCTGACCGCCCTGCCGCTGGTGCTGCCGCCGACCGTGCTCGGCTTCTATCTTCTCCTCGCGTTCAACCCCAACGCGGCTTTCGGCCGATTCTGGCTTGAGTTGACGGGCCACACGCTGACGTTTTCCTTCACCGGCCTCGTCCTCGCCTCGCTCATCTACTCGCTGCCGTTCGCCGTCCAGCCGCTTCAAACGGCCTTCAGCGCCCTCGGTGCCGCGCCGGGCGAAACGGCCGCAAGCCTTGGCGCCAGTCCACTGGACGCGTTCCTGACCGTCACCTTGCCGCTCTCGTTGCGGGGCTATCTCACCGCGGCCGTGCTGACCTTCGCACACACGATCGGCGAGTTCGGCGTCGTGCTGATGGTCGGAGGCAATATCCCCGGCGAAACCCGGCTGATCTCCATCGCGATCTACGAACGGGTCGAAACACTCGACTACGCGGCCGCGCACGGGCTGTCCGCGCTGCTCCTGCTGTTCTCGTTCGCGATCCTTCTGGGGCTGTACATTCTGAACGGGCGCACGCGCATCGGATTGCGCGCATGACTTGCCTCGACCTCAGCATTTGCCTGCAACACGCTGACTTCACTATGACTGTCCGGGAAGTCCTCCCGGTTTCCGGTGTCACCGCGATCTTCGGGCCCAGTGGCGCTGGCAAGACCACGCTGTTGCGCGCGATCGCCGGTTTCGACCGCGCCGAGGGGCGCATCGCCTTCGCCGGGGAGGTCTGGCAGGACGCAGCCCGCTTTGTGCCGCCCCATCGCCGCCGGATCGCGTCGGTCTTTCAGCAACCCCGCCTTTTCACCCATCTCGACGTTTCCGGCAACCTGGCCTACGCCGCCCGCCGTTCGGGCCAGACCGATGCCGTCACCGCAATGGCGGCGCGTTTTGGCGTGACGCCGCTCATGGACCGCCGAATCCACGGCCTTTCCGGCGGCGAGGCGCAGCGTGTGGCGCTCGCCCGTGCACTCTTGACCAACCCGCGCCTGATCCTGATGGATGAGCCGCTCTCGGCACTGGACCATGTCGGCCGCACGGAAATTCTTCCATATATCGAGAGTTTGCGTGACGAAGCGAAGGTGCCCGTCATCTATGTCAGCCACAGCCTGTCGGAAGTCACGCGGCTCGCCACGAACGTCCTCGCGCTTGCGTCGGGCCGGGTGCTGCGTTTCGGTCTCGCGGGCGATGTCCTCTCCGATCCCGCCGCCGCCGCCGCTTTCGGCGCCGAAGAGACGGGATGCCTCATCTCCGCCACCGTGCGCGGCATGACCGGGGACGGCCTTTGCGAACTCGTCTTTTCCGGCGGCACGATCCTCACCCCCGAACGGATGGGCGATTCCGGCGACAGGGTCCGGCTCTTCGTGCGCGCCCGCGATGTCATGCTCGCCCGCCATCGACCCGAGGGGTTGAGCGCGCTCAACATCCTCCCCACCCGGGTCATTTCAGTGGCGACGGCCGGTTCGGCATCCGCCGAGGTGCGGCTGGATTGCAGCGGGACCGCGCTCAGTGCCCGGATCACGCAACGTTCCGCAATGGCGCTTGGCCTGGCCCCGGGCGTGGACTGCTTCGCCATACTGAAGACGGTGACCCTCGCACGGGACTGACCGAGCGGCGGGCGAACCGTCAAAGCGTTTTGCGTTTCATCCCAAACGGACAAAACGCTATAGGTTCGTCCCATGATCCGATCCGCCCTCATCATCGCTCATGGTCAACCGTCCGAACCGGGTCCGCCCGAAGCTGAAATGGCCGCACTTGCCCGCGCCGTTGCCGCACACTTGCCTGGCTGGCAGATCGGCTCCGCGACACTCGCAGCACCAGACGCTCTGAGGATTGCTCTTCAAAGCTCTGATAAGCCTTCCATATTCCCGTTCTTCATGGCCGACGGCTGGTTCATCCGCAGCCTTTTGCCGCGCCGCCTTGCCGAGGCTGACGAGCCGGACCTGCCGGTCCTGACGCCCTTTGGCCTCCTGGCCGAGACCGCCGCCCTCGCTGTCACCGTCGCCCGCGACGCCGCCGCGGCGCAGGGCTGGACCGAGGCGGAAACCACGCTCGTCCTCGCCGCCCACGGATCGGGCCGCAGCCCGCGCCCTGCCGCCTCAGCCCACCGCATCGCCGATGTTTTCGCCGCTGAATCCGGCTTCAAGACCATCCGCACCGGCTTTATCGAGCAACGGCCCGTCCTGGCCGATGCAGCGCGCGGGAGCGGGGCAAAGTCGCTCTGCCTGCCGCTCTTCGTCGCGCGCTGGGGCCACGTCGTGGCCGACATTCCCGCGGCATTGGCCGAGGCAGGCTTTGCCGGGCATCTCCTCGACCCGCTCGGGGTCCATCCAGAGGTTCCCGCCATCATAGCCCGCGCGATCGGCGCAGCGTAGGCGCAACGCTCACCTGCCGCCGCCAGCCGTCTCATCGCCCCCGCGCGTCAGATAGTAGGCGGCAAGGATAGGCAGGAACGTCGCGGTGAAGACGACGATCGCCACCACGTTGGTCACGGGCCGCTGGCGCGGGCGCACAAGCTCGTTCAACATCCAGATCGGCAGCGTCGATTGCTGGCCGGCGGTGAAGGTGGTGACGATGACCTCATCGAAGCTGAGGGCAAAGGCAAGCATCCCGCCGGCCAGAAGCGCCGAGCCGAGATTCGGCAGAATCACGTGCCGGAAGGTCTGAAAACCGTTCGCCCCGAGATCGGCCGAAGCCTCAAGCATCGAGGCGCCGAGCCGCCTGAACCGCGCCACGGCGTTGTTGTAGACGATGACGATGCAGAAGGTCGCGTGGCCAAGCACGATGGTCCACGTCGAAAACGGAATGTCGCCGATCGCGAAGGCCGACCGCAGCGACATGCCGGTGATGATCCCGGGCAGCGCGATGGGCAGGACCACCAGGAGCGACACCGTTTCGCGGCCGAAGAACCGCGCCCGCGCCATCGCGGCAGCGCAAAGTGTGCCAAGCACCAGCGCCAGCGCCGACGAAATCGCCGCGACCCGAAGCGAAAGGTATAGCGGAGGCCAGATATCCTCCCGATTCCACGCAACGCCGAACCATTTCGTCGTCAGTCCCGGCGGCGGAAACTGGTAGCTGCGGTCCTCGGTCGTGAAGGCGTAGAGGAAGATCAGGAGGATCGGCAGATGCAGGAAAAGAAGCCCCGCAATGGCGCCGAGCGTCAGGCCGAGCGGCGGGCGCGCCTCAGAGTGCATCGAACGCCCCCATCTTCCGCGCGATCGTCAGATAGACCAGCATGATCGCAATGGGCACGACGGCGAAAGCGGCGGCCAGCGGGATGTTCCCCGCCGTGCCCTGCAGGCTGTAGACCGCCTGGCCGATGAAGAAGCGGCTCGACCCGATGATCTGCGGAATGATGTAATCGCCGAGCGTGAGCGAGAAGGTGAAGATCGACCCGGCGATCACGCCCGGAAGCGCCAGGGGCAGGATCACGCTCCGGAAGGTCCGCCACGACCCGGCGCCAAGATCGGCAGAGGCTTCGATCATCGAGGCCGGCACCCGCTCGAGCGATGCCTGCATCGGCAGGATCATGAACGGCAGCCAGACATAGAGAAAGACCAGGAACGTCCCGATATAGCTGGTGGAAAGCGAGTTGCCGCCGATCACCGGCAGCGCCAGCACCGCATTGAGAAGGTTGCCCGCGCCAATCCCCTCCGCCGCCCAGGTGACGATGCCCTCCTTGGCGAGGATGAGCTTCCAGGCATAGATCTTGACCAGGTAGGACGACCACAAGGGCAGCATGACCCCGAGATAGAACACCGCCTTCCATCGGCCCTTCGCATGACGCGCGGCAAACAAGGCCACCGGGAACGCGACCACGACCGAAGCCAGCGTCACCGCCGCCGCCATCGTGACCGTCCTGAGGATCACGTCGAAATTCGACGGTATCAGAAGCTCGCCATAGGTCCGAAGCGTGAATTCCTTGACCACCACACCGGAGAACCGGTCGATCGAATAGAAGCTCTGGATCAGCAGCGCGATGAGCGAGCCGACATAGACCACGCCCAGCCAGAGAAGCGGCGGCGCGATCAAGAGCGCCGTCAGGAGTTTCGGGCGGCGCCAAAAAAGCTCGCTCAGCCGGTCGCCGGTCCCCCGCGCGGGATGGGCGGACATGCTCATTCCGCCGCCTCCATCAGATGAAGCGCGTCGGGATCCCAGCTAAGCCCGACTTCCTCACCGATCTCCGGCAGCGGCTGGCCCGCCGGCAGGAGCACCGCGATACCTCTTTCATCTTGGTCCAAATACCTCGGGGTCCGGGGCAGCGCCCCGGGGATGACCGTTAGACGCCAGCCCGCGCCAAGATACCGCGCCGCCACGACGGTTCCGCGCAGCCCGCCCGCCCCCAGCCGGACCGCCTCGGGCCGCAGGCTCGACCAGCGCGCCGGCCCGCCGAAGGCCTGGGTCAGCTCCGGCGAAAGCACGTTCGAAGATCCGACAAAGTCCGCCACGAACCGCGTCGCAGGGCGCGCATAGACCTCGGCCGGAGCGCCGACCTGTGCCACCCGGCCGGCGTTGAAGACCGCCACCCGGTCCGCCATGCTGAGCGCCTCGCCCTGATCGTGGGTGACAAAAACAAACGTGATTCCAAGCCGTTGCTGCAGTCCTTTCAACTCATCCTGCATTGCCTCGCGAAGCTTGAGGTCGAGCGCGCCGAGGGGTTCATCAAGCAAAAGCACCCTCGGCTCATTGACCAGCGCCCGCGCCAGAGCCACCCTCTGTCGCTGGCCACCCGACAGTTGCGCCGGCCGGCGGTCGCCGAACCCATCGAGCTTGACGAGAGCCAGCATCTCGTCCGCCTTCGCCCGGCGCGCCCGGCGGTCGACGCCCCGAACCATCAATCCGTAGGCGACGTTGTCTCGCACCGACATGTGCGGGAAGAGCGCGTAGTCCTGAAAGACCGTGTTCACGTGACGCCGGTTGGGCGGCACCGCGCCCATGTCCTCGCCAAAGATGCGGACCATGCCCGCCGTCGGCTTCTCGAACCCCGAAATCAACCGCAAGCACGTGGTCTTGCCCGACCCGGACGGTCCCAGCATGGCAAAGAACGACCCCTCGGCGATCGTCAGGTCGACCCGATCGACGGCACGGATCGCGCCGAAATGGCGCGAGACCGAAACGAATTCGACGGCGGGAATCATGGCTGCACGGCCTCGTCATGCGGAATGCGGCCCCGCTTTCGCGGGGCCGACAGATCAGTTCCGGGGCGGCGCGCCGTCCCCCGCGAAAGTCGGGATCAGCGCCCGCCGATCACGCCGATGTAGTCGCTGACCCAGCGGTAATAGGGCACGCAGGCGCCTTCACCTTGCGCACAGTCGGCGACCGGAGTGGTCCAGAATCGGATCCGGTCGAAATCGTCCATGCCATTCGCCGTGCAGCCTTCAGCCGTCTGCTGACCCGAGCCGTCGGTGCACGCGGCAGGCACCACCGGGTTGGCGCCGAACCAGACCGAAAGATCGGATTGCAGGTTCGACGACAGCGTGTGCTCCATCCACTTGTAGGCGCAGTTTGGGTTGGCGGCGTCGACATGCATCATCGTCGTATCCGCCCAGCCGGTCGCCCCTTCCTCGGGGATGGTGGAGGAAATCGGCAGGCCCTCGGATTTCAGGAGGTTCACCTGGAACGGCCAGGATCCCGACGCGACGACGCCTTCGTTCTTGAAGTCATCCATCTGGATGAAGGCGTCGTGCCAGTACCGCCCGACGAGCGCGCGCTGACCGCGCAGGAGATCGAGCGCCGCCTTGTACTGGTCCTCGTTCAACTCATAGGGCGAGGTGATCCCCAGCTCCGGCTTGTGGGCCATCAGGAACTGGGCCGCGTCCGCCACGTGGATCGGCCCGTCATAAGCCTGCACCCGGCCCGTATTCGACTTTCCGTCGGGCAAGGTCTGCTCCTCGAAGACGACCGACCAAGACGTCGGCGGTTCGGCAAAGACATCGGTGTTGTACATCAGGACGTTCGGACCCCATTGATAGGGCACGCCGTAGTGGACGCCGTCCACGGTGAACCAGGGCGCATCCTTCAGCCGGTCGTCGATCTTCGACCAGGACGGGATCAGATCGGTGTTGATCGGCTGCACCCGCTTGCCCGCGACGAGGCGGAGCGAGGCGTCGCCCGACGCCGTCACCAGATCAAAGCCGCCCTCGTTCATCAGCGCGACCATCTCATCGGACGTGTTGGCCGTCTTGATGTTGACCTTGCAGCCCGAAGCTTCCTCGAACTTCGTGACCCAGTCGAAGGCGGGGTCGGTTTCACCGCGTTCGATATAGCCCGGCCAGGCGACGATGTTCACCTGCCCTTCGCTGTCGCCGATCGCGGTCATCTGCGCCAGCGCCGCATTCGATCCGGCCACCGCCAGGATGGTCGTCGAGATCAGTAGCTTCCTCATCATGCTGTCTTCCTCCCTGGATATGGTCCGGCCGCTTGATCGGGGCCGGTTCGCCATCGCGGTCGGCGGCCGCTTGGGTGCCCGCCGCAATGCCGAACTCTGCGTCGGCGACGGTTCGTTCGCAATAACAAAAACGCGGCACGGCACGGCCAATCCCGCATGGGCCATTGTGCCTTCCCTCGTTTTGTGAAGGCTCTATGACAGTTTTGTAACGGCGCCGACTCGGGCGTCTGGATGGAGTCCGACTTGGCCGAAACCTCGCCCCTCCTCTTCGTCCTGCATGTGGCGGGGGCTGCCGCGCTTCTGATCTGGGCGGTCAGGCTGGTGCGGACAGGCGTCGAGCGCGGATGGTCGGTGCCGCTGAGGCGATTGTTGCGGCGCGGCTCGGACAATCGCGTGCTGGCCGCGGCGTCGGGCACGGGCGCCGCGGTCGTGCTGCAAAGCTCCACCGCCGTTGCGATCCTCATGGCGAACTTCGTCTCGGCGGGCACGCTCGCCCCTGCCGCGGGGCTGGCGATCCTCCTTGGCGCCGATCTCGGCTCTGCCATCGTGGCGCAGATACTGCTGACCCGGGCCGACTGGCTGGTGCCGGTCCTGCTGGTGTCCGGCGTGGCGCTTTTCCTCAGGGCGCAGAGCCGCGACTACCGCATGGCGGGCCGGGTTCTCATCGGTCTTGCGCTGATCTTCGTGTCGCTTTCGATGATCCGCGACGCCACCGAACCCTTGCGCGACAGCGCGGGGCTGGTTTCGGGGATGCGTTATCTCGGCAGCGATCCGGCCACCGCCTTCGTCATCGGCGCGCTCTTTGCGTGGGCTGTGCATTCCTCGGTCGCGGCGGTTCTCCTCTTCGTCACGCTTGCGGCGCAGGGTATCCTGCCGGTCATGGCCGGGGCGGCCATGGTGCTGGGGGCCAACCTTGGCGGCGCGGTCATCGCCTACGTCCTGACGCTCAGTTCCGAAACCACCGCGCGCCGGGTGATCGCGGCGAACCTCGCGCTTCGGGGCGGCGGCGCCGCGATGGCGCTGCTGGCGCTCTACCTCCTGTCGCCGCCGCTCGACATGCTGGGCGCTACGCCCGCTCGGCAGGTCATCAACCTTCATCTGGCGTTCAACCTCGTCGTGCTGATGCTCGCCCTGCCGATGACCGGCCCGGCGCTGAAGGTCGTGGGCGGATGGATCGCGCCACCGCCCGAAGCCGCCGCTCTGGCGCGGATCAGCGCGCTCGACCCCGCGGCCCTGTCGCAACCCGACCGCGCGCTGGCCTGCGCCGCGCGCGAGGTCTTGCAGATGGGCGAAGCGGTCGAGGCGATGCTGCGCTCGGTCGTCGGCCTTTACGAGAACTGGAACGGCACCACCGCCGACGCCATCAAGGCGCGCGAGGCCGAGGTCGACAAGATGCACATCGCGACCAAGATGTTTCTCGCCAAGCTGCAACGCAACTCGGACGATGAGGATGTCGCCCGGCGCGGGCTCGAGCTTGCCGACATGGCGGTCAATCTCGAAAGCGCGGGCAATGCGATTGCCGACACGATGCTTGGCCTCGCGCGGCGGCTCGATCTGAGCGGGGCCGCGTTCTCCGAGACCGGGCTGAAGGAAATCCGCGACTTCCACGACCGCGTCCTGTCAAATGCGCAGGCCGGACTCAACGTGCTGATGACGCTGAACCCCGACGCTGCGCGCGCGCTGGTTGAGGAGAAGGACCACGTGCGGGATATCGAGCAACGGCTCCAGCGCTCCCATCTCGACCGGCTCAAGGAGGGTCTGAGCGAGAGCATCGAGACCTCGAACATCCATCAGGAAACGCTCAGGGCGCTGAAGCAGGTCAATTCCGCATTCACGATGATCGCCTATCCGATCCTGTCGGAAACCGGCGATCTGCTGGCCAGCCGCCTGACGCGACCGGGCGAGTAGCCGCCCTGCCGCTTTCGCCACCCGCTATTTCACGATCACTTCCGGCCCCATGACCTTCGTCGGCAGCCAGGTCGACAGCACCGGCACATAGGTCACGATGATCAGGAAGACGAAAAGCACGGCGAGGAACGGCAGCGCCGCCTTCACGACCCGCATCATCGACATTCCGGCGACACCGGACGTGACGAACAGGTTGAGACCCACGGGCGGCGTGATCATGCCGATCTCCATGTTCACGACCATTATGATGCCGAGATGGATCGGATCGACGCCAAGCGACAGCGCGATCGGAAAGACCAGCGGGGCCACGATCAGGATCAGGCCCGACGGCTCCATGAACTGCCCGCCGATCAGCAGGATCACGTTGACGATGATGAGGAACACGATCTTGCCGAAGCCCGCATCGAGCATCGCCGCGGCGATCTGCTGGGGAATCTGTTCGTCCGTCAGCACATGCTTGAGGATCAGCGCGTTGGCGATGATGAACATGAGCGTGACGGTGAGTTTGCCGGCCTCGAAAAGCGTCGCCTTGGTGTCGCGGTGGAAGAAGGCGGTGACAAGCGCGACGGGCTTGCGCAGAAGACTCAGATTGCCGCCCTCCCTCGCCAGCGGCCCCATGTCGCGATAGATGAAGGTCGCGACGAAGAAGGCCCAGACCGATGCGACGGCGGCCGCCTCGGTGGGCGTGAAGATCGCGCCCATGACGCCGGGAATGCCGTAGAGGCCGACCATGATGATGACGATCAGCATAAGCCCCCAGAATGCGTCGGCGAAGCTTTCCGCGATCTCGCCCCAGCCCAGCCACTCGCCCTTGGGCAGGTTCTTCCAGATCGCCCAGATCAGGATCGTCGCCATCAGCATGCCGCCGGCGAGAAGTCCGGGGAAGACGCCGGCAAGGAACATGCGCCCGACCGAGACATCGGTGGCCGATGCATAGACGACCATGACGATCGAGGGCGGGATCAGGATGCCAAGCGTGCCCGCGTTGCAGATCACACCCGCCGCGAAGTCCCTGGAGTAGCCGACCTGCCGCATCGCCGCGATGACGATCGAACCGATGGCGACCACGGTGGCGGGGCTCGACCCCGAGAGCGCGGCGAAAAGCATGCAGGCGAAGACGCCGGCAATGGCCAGCCCGCCCGGCAAGTGGCCGACGCAGGCAATGGAAAAACGGATGATCCGCCGCGCGACGCCACCCGTCGACATGAAGGTCGAGGCGAGGATGAAGAACGGGATCGCCAGCAGCGTCGAATGCCCCTCCATCGCCTGGTAGAGAGTCTGGGCGATCGAGGCGAGCGAGGTGTCCGAGAACCACAGAAGGAACAGCGTGGACGACAGGCCAAGCGAGATCGCGATCGGAACGCCGATCAGCATGAGGCCGACCACCATTACAAAGAGAAGAACGACTTCCATTCGCCTTACTCCTCGTAATTCATGTGGCGGACATCCTCGATGGCATCCTCGGCCTCGTGGCTGACGATCAGGCCCTCACGCTTGCCCGCGATCAGTTCCCACGTCGCCTGGATGAACCGGAACATGAGCAGCGCGCAGCCGATGGGCAGCATCAGATAGGGGATGAAGCGGGGCAGCTTTTCGTAATGCTCGCCCTGATTGAAGATCGGCTCGACAAAGCGCAGCCAGTCGGGCATCGGTATCTGCTCGGTCTCATACCAGCCTTGGTCCCGGGTCTTGATGAAACCCTCGGGGAACCAGCGCCCGCCGGTCTGCTCGAACCCGCCGAACGGCGCCCAGTAGTCCCAGGCGCCCTTCATCAGCAGGAAGCCATAGGCAAGGCAGCATGCAGCGGCGATCAGCGCGAGCATGCGCCGGCCCCGGTGCGGCAGGAGGTTGATGATCGCATCGACGCCGAGATGGGCGGTGACCTTCACCGCGTAGGACATGCCGAAAAGGACGAGCCAGGCAAAGAGCGCCGAAGTCAGTTCGAGCCCCCAGATGAGCGAGCCCGGCAGATCGATCGAAAAGGTTCGTTCGACCCATTGTCCCGCGGCAGAGTTGAAGACATAGCGGATCACCACGTTGGCAAAGGTGATCGCCGTCATCAGGCCAAGAATCACCGCGATGAAGGTTTCCTCAAACCCGTTGACCACACGGCCAAGCGCGGTTGCCGGTTCGTACTTGCCGCTCATCGCTGCTCCCCCTGCTGGTATTCGGGTCCGGCCATTGCGGCCGGACCCGGATCAACACCGTGCGTGAGTGGTGGTTCAGCTGCCGGAGTTGAAAGATTGCGCCGCGTCGATATTCTCCTGGCCGACGCCGTCGACGAACCGGTCCCAGACAGGTTTCATCGCGTCGACCCATTGCTGGCGCTGCGCATCGTCGAGTTCGCGGATCACGCCACCGGCGTCGAGGATCGACTGGCGTGCGGCAGCGTCGACATCGTTCACCGCCGCGTTCCGTTCGACCGTCACCTCGTTGAGGATCGTGGTCAGCTGTGTCCGCACATCCTCGGGCAGGCTGTCCATCCAGTCGACCGAGGCGACGACGAGGTAGTCGAGCACGCCGTGGTTGGTCTCGGTCGTGCCGTCCTGCACCTCGTAGAATTTCTGGCCGTAGATGTTGGACCACGTATTCTCCTGGCCGTCGACGACACCGGTTTGCAGGGCGCCGTAGACCTCGGCGAAGGCCATCGGCTGCGGCGAGGCGCCAAGCGCCTCCATCTGGGCGACGATCACGTCGGAGGGCTGCACGCGGATCTTCAGGCCCTTCATGTCTTCGGGCAGCAGCAGCGGCCTGTTGGCCGACATCTGCTTCAGCCCGTTGTGCCAGAACTCAAGCCCCTGAAGGCCGCGGCGGACCATCGAGTCCTTCATCGCAGCGCCGGTTTCCGAGGCCTGGAAGGCATCGACGGCCTTGATGTCCTTGAACATGAACGGCAGGTCGAAAATCTGGAACTGCTTGGTGAAAGCCTCGAACTTCGAGAGCGACGGGGCAGCGAACTGCACGTCCCCCTGAAGCATCGCCTCGAGCACCTGGTCGTCATCGTACAGCGTCGAGTTCGGATAGACCTCCATGCAGGCCTTGCCGTCCATCTCGTTGTTCACCCGCTCGGCGAAGAGCGCGGCGGCGATACCCTTGGGGTGCTTGTCGGAGTTCGTCACATGGGCGAACTTCATCACGATTTCACCATCGTCGCAGCCCGGCGTGGCCACCGCCATCCCTGCCGTCATCACCAGCGCGATCGCCGTCATTGCTGTCATGTGGTTCTTCATGTCGCTCCTCCCGTCTGAGCTGTTCAAATCCCGCGCACCGATCCCGTGCCGGTGCCTGCACACAGCAAAGCGATCCGCGCGGGATCGGGCAACCGGTCTGTTGAAGGATCGGAGTGCGGTTTTTTTTGACCGATTATCAGCCCCTTGGCGCCGGACCCCCAAATCCTGGGTCGGACTACGGGCGGAACTTCACACATCTGTTACCGCCCATTGTGCGAAAAACCGCACACTATGCCCGGTAGTCCTCGGGGCGAATCCCGTGGCGCGCCAGCTTGTCGTAGAAGGTCTTGCGCGGCAGTTTCAGCGCCGCCGCCGTCTCGGTCGCGTTGCCGCCATGCCGTTCCAGCGCCTCGATCAGCAGCGACCGTTCGACCCGCGCCATCTGCCCGGCCAGACCGGGCGCGTCGGTGTCGTGCTGCGCCTCGCCCAGGCCCATCGCAAAGCGCATCGCCGCGTTCATCAGCGCCCGCGCGTTGCCGGGCCAGTCCTGAGCCATCAGCCCCGCCGTGATGTCGGGCGTGATTTCCGGCATCGGCAGGTCGGACTGCTCGCAGGCAATCGCGACATAGTGACGGAACAGCACCGGGATATCCTCGGGCCGCTCCCTCAGAGCCGGAATGCGGATGCGCATCACGTCGAGCTTGTAGAAAAGATCGGGGTTGAACCTGCCCTCGGCGGCCTCCCGCGCCAGATCGCGGTAGGTTCCGGCAATGACCCTTGTGCCGGGATGGTTTTCGATCAGATCGATCGCGGCGAACTGGGCGGCGGGTCCGAGGGCGGCGACCTCGTCAAGAAAGATCGTCCCGCCCTCGGCGCGGTCGAAGGCCCCCGCCAGCCCCTCGGCGGTGACGGTCGCTGCCGCGAGCTTAAGGAACGGACGCATCGCCGCGGCGGACATCAGGTGGACGACCTCGGCCATCTTCGCGGTGCCGGCCCCGGGGGGACCGGAGATCAGCACCTCGGCCGAGGTTCGCGCCGCCGCGCGCGCCGCCTCGCGCATCTGTTCGGACTGCGCCGAAGTGCCGACGAGCATCCGCGCCGCCGCGTCGCCGCGCCGGATCTCGCGCCTCAGCGCGCGGTTTTCAAGGACGAGCGCGCGGGTCCTCAGCGCCTTCTCAACGACGCTGAGGAAATCCTGAGGGCCGCATGGCTTTTCGAGAAAGTCGAAAGCCCCGCCGGCCATGCCCTTGACCGCCATCGGAACGTCGCCTTCGCCGGTCAGAAGCACGACCGGCAGGTCGGGATCGGTCTTGCGCGCGTGGTCCAGAAGCGCGAAGCCGTCCTTGCCCGGCATTCGGATGTCGCTGACCACGACACCGGGAAAATCGGCGGAGATATGGTCCTTGGCTTCGATATAGCTCCCCGCAAGGATCGGTGTGAAGCCGGCAAGGTCGAGCGTCTGGCCCAGCGCCTCGCGGACCGCCCTGTCGTCATCGACCAGAAGCACACGGGTGGTCATGCCGCCTTCGCCTTCTTCGTCACCGCATCAAGTTCCACGATGAACACCGCGCCGCCTTCCGCCCGGTTACGCCCGGTGATGGAGCCGCCGAAGCTCTGAACGATCCCGTATGAGATGGAAAGGCCAAGGCCCATTCCCTCGCTCGCCCCGACCTCCTTGGTGGAATAGAACGGATCGAAGATGCGGTCGGGTTCGGTGATGCCGGGGCCGGTATCGGCGACGCTCAGCCGGACCCGGCCGGCGGGCCGCGTGATGCGGACCGTCACCCTGCCGCCTTCGGCCATCGCATCGGCCGCGTTGGACAAAAGGTTGACCAGCACCTGCTGCAACCGCACCTCGCCGCCGCGGACCCAGGCTGGCTGCGCCGGCGGGCTCCAGTCGACCGTGACCGAGGCAGAGCGCAGCCGCAGTTCGGTCAGTTCCAGCGCTGCCGCCACGACCTGCACGAGATCGACATCGCTCATCGCCTCGCTTTCCTGCCGCGCGAAGGCGCGCAGGTTGCGGATGATGCGCCCCATCCGGCGCGCCAGTTCCGTGATGCGCGTCAGGTTGTCCGCCGCCTTCAACGGCTCGCCGCGATCGAGGAACAGGCCCGCGTTCTCGGCATAGGACCGGATCGCCATGAGCGGCTGGTTGAGTTCGTGGCTGATCCCTGCCGACATCTGGCCAAGGGCCGAAAGCTTGCCTGCCTGCACCAGGTCCGCCTGCGCGCGGCGCAGTTGTTCGTTCGCCTCGGACAGATCCCGTGTGCGTTCGGCGACCCGGCCTTCCAGCCGCGCATTCGCTTCCGCCTCGACGGCGAGCCTGGCCGCGAGCGCGCGCCGCCGTTCGGCCAGTGCGTAGAAAAGCGCGCCGAGACCAAGACAGAGCGCCGCGGCGATCCCGGCCTGCAAGGCTGCCTGACGCTCGGCGGGCGCGATGTCGATCAGCGCCTCCGCGGTCATGCCGATCACCGGAAGGGCTTGCGTCAGATGCAGCGCGCGTTCCGGCAGATAGGGACCACCGTCGAGCGTCCAGAGGTCGTGGCCGGCGGTCCATGCCGCCTCATGCGGCAGAAGGCGCGCCTCTTCGGCGCCGGTCCGCGCCTCGGACGGCGTCATCCGGGCAAGGATCAGTTCGTCGCGGTTGGTCACGAAGACCACGCCGTCCGGCCGGGTGAAGTAGACGATCATCGGCTCGCCGCGCCACGTGACCTCGGCGGCCTCGGTATCGACCTTGACGGCAAGCGCGCCGACGACCGGCCCTTCGGGCGAAAAGACCGGCGCGGCGTAGACGAAGAACCGCCGTCCGGTCGCCGTGTCGATTTCCTGATGGAAGCCGAGCGCGCCCTGCATCGCCCGCCGGAAATACGGCGTGGCGGCGCGGTCCCCGCCAAGATCGGCGCCGGACGAGGCGATCACCCTGCCCCGGCTGTCGATCAGCACGAATTCGTCCGACCGGGTCATGTCGGCGGTCCTGAGCAGAAGCGCATCGACCGTCGTGGGCGGAACCGGATGGCCAAGCGACAGCGCAAGGATGTCGGGGTGGCGCGCGGCCAGGACCGCCATCGTGCGGTAACGCTGAAGCTGCGCGGTCAGCCGGTCGCCGGCCAGCGCCAGATCTGCGCGGCCGCGCTCTTCCAGCCGCGTCAGCGCGTCGGTCAGCGCGCGCCACCAGACAGCTCCGGTCACACCCGTTGACAGCGCAAGAAAGAGCGCCAGCAAGACTGCCCGTCGGATCATCCGTCCCTCCTTCGCGGCGCCAGTCTAGGGCGCTTTGCGTCCACATTGAATCGGAATTCGTCCCGTTCCGATGCGAAGTCCCCTTCGCGAATTCGCCTGTTGGCGTCATGCCTCTGCAGGGTTACGGTCGATCCGGCTGGCAAATCGCGCGCGCAAGCGCGAAACTGCCCCATTGGACGACAACGGGAGATGACAATGATAAATCTGAAAACCAGACTCACGGCCATGATCGCGGCTGCCGCGCTGATGACACCGGTGGCGGCCAAGGCCGAGGAGTTCATCAACATCCTCACCGGCGGAACCTCGGGCGTCTATTATCCGCTCGGCGTCGGCCTTTCGAAGATCTACGCCGACAACATCCCGGACGTACGCACTCAGGTGCAGTCGACCAAGGCTTCGGTCGAGAACCTGAACCTTCTCCAGCAGGGCAAAGGAGAATTGGCGCTGGCGCTCGGCGACAGCGTGAAGCTTGCATGGGAGGGCGATGCGGACGCCGGCTTCAAGGAGCCGCTGGCAAAGCTGCGCGGGATTGCGGCCGTCTACCCCAACTACATCCAGATCGTCGCATCGAAGGAGAGCGGCATCACCTCGCTTGACGGGCTGAAGGGCAAGAGCCTGTCGGTCGGCGCGCCGAAGTCCGGCACCGAACTCAACGCCCGAGCGATCTTCGCCGCGGCGGGGATGAGCTATGACGACCTTGGCAAGGCCGAATACCTGCCTTTCGCGGAATCGGTCGAACTGATCAAGAACCGCCAGCTTGACGCCACGCTCCAGTCGGCGGGCCTTGGCGTCGCGTCGATCAAGGACCTCTCGACGTCACTCGACATCCAGATGGTGTCGGTGCCCGAAGAGGTGGTCGCGGCGCTCGGTGCGCCCTATATCGCGGCGACAATTCCGGCGGGCACCTATCAGGGCCAGGACGCCGACGTGCCCACGGTGGCCGTGGTGAACTTTCTCGTCACGCACGAGGATGTGTCGGACGAAACAGCTTATCAGATGACGAAGCTTCTGTTCGAGCATCTGCCGGAACTGGAGGCCGCCCACAAGGCCGCCGCCCAGATCAAGCTGGAAAACGCGCTGAGCGGCATGCCGATCCCGCTGCATCCGGGCGCCGAACGTTACTACAAGGAAGTCGGCCTCATGTGATCCGACAGGCCCGGGCGAAGAAATGGCGCCCGGACCGCGCGGCTTTCCGGGAAGGGGAAGACCGACATGGCCAATGCCGGCCCGCATCGTGACATGCCCAAGGACGCGCCCGAACTAAGCGTGCATGACCCCTTGGCCGAGAGCTTTCCGGCGACGGCGGAGGGGCGTGCGCTTTTCTGGATCGCGGTGGTCTTTTCAGCCTTCCAGATCGCGACGGCGGCGCATCTGATCGACCTCTCCAGCCAGGTCGTGCGGGCCTTCCATGTCGGCTTTCTGACGCTTCTGGGCTTCCCGCTTCTGGCGGCGCTCCGGCGCAGGTCCGTGCCGGTCAAGGCGGTCGCCTGGGTCTTGGCTGCGGCCGGAGTTGTCGTGGCCCTCTATCAGTGGTGGGAATACACGCCGCTTCTCCTGCGCGCGGGCGATCCGCTTCCACGTGACATCGTCATCGGCATCATCGCGCTTCTGACGGTCTTCGCCGCGGCGTGGTCGCTCATGGGGCCGGCCCTGCCGATCATCGCGGGCACTTTCCTCGCCTATTGCTTCTTTGGCCAGCACCTGCCGTCGCCGCTCAACCATCGCGGCTACGATTTCGCCCAGGTCATCGACCACATGGCCTATGGCACCGAGGGCATCTACGGCATCCCGACCTATGTCTCGTCGAGCTACATCTTTCTTTTCATCCTGTTCGGTGCGTTCCTCGAACGCGCCGGCATGATCCGGCTTTTCACCGACGTTTCGCTTGGCCTCGTCGGGCACAAACAGGGGGGCGCGGCCAAGGTCGCGGTCGTCTCGTCGGGCCTGATGGGCACGATTTCGGGCTCGGGCGTCGCGAACGTGGTGACGACGGGCCAGTTCACGATCCCGCTGATGAAGCGCTTCGGCTACCGCGCCGCCTTCGCCGGCGGGGTCGAGTCGACCTCGTCGATGGGCGGCCAGCTCATGCCGCCGGTCATGGGCGCGGTCGCCTTCATCATGGCCGAAACGCTGGGCGTCGAATATGTCGAGGTGGTGCGGGCGGCGCTGATCCCTGCGGTGCTCTATTTCGCGTCGGCCTTCTGGATGGTGCATCTCGAAGCCGGTCGCCACGGGCTGAAGGGCATGGCCAGGGCCGATCTGCCCTCTCCCATCCGCGCGCTGAAAGAAAGCTGGTATCTGATCCTGCCCCTGGCCGTACTGGTCTACCTGCTTTTCTCCGGGTTCACGCCGCTCTTCGCCGGGACCATCGGCCTTGCCCTGACAGTGATGCTGATCCTTGGCGGCTCCATCGCGCTCGGCCTTCCTGAAGGTGTGCTGCGGTTCGTGTTCTGGATCGCCCTAGGCGTCATCGCGGCGGCATTCTTCGAATACGGCATCCTGCCGGTCGCCGTCGCCATCGGGGCGCTCATCGCGTGGAACGCGGTGTCGTCCGGTGGGCGCGGGACGTTGGCGCTTTGCCGCGACAGCCTCGCCGAGGGCGCCAAGACCGCGCTGCCCGTCGGCATCGCGTGCGCGCTGGTCGGTGTCATCATCGGCACCATGACGCTGACGGGTGCGGCCAACACCTTCGGGCAGTTCATCGTCTCGGTCGGTGAAAAAAGCCTGATCCTGTCACTGGTCCTGACCATGATCACCTGCATCATACTCGGCATGGGCATCCCGACCATCCCGAACTACATCATCACCTCGTCCATCGCCGGACCGGCGCTTCTCGCGCTCGGGGTGCCGCTGATCGTCAGCCACATGTTCGTCTTCTACTTCGGCATCCTCGCCGACCTGACGCCGCCGGTGGCGCTCGCGTGCTTTGCCGCGGCGCCGATCGCCAAGGAGAGCGGGCTGAAAATCTCGATGGAGGCGATCAAGGTCGCAGCCGCCGGTTTCGTGATCCCCTACATGGCCGTCTACACGCCCGCCCTGATGCTGCAGGACGGCGGGCCGCTGTCCGTCACCATCGGGTACATCCCTGCGGTCGCCTACATCGTCGCCAAGTGCATCCTCGCGATCGGGTTCTGGGGCATGGCGGTCATCGGCTGGTTCGGGCGGCCCCTCGGCTGGCCGCTGCGCGCGCTCGCGGCGGCGGCGGCGATCACGCTCATCGCGGCGCTGCCTCTGACGGATGAGATCGGTTTCGCACTGGCCGCGGCAGTCACGTTCCTGCTCTGGCGCACCCGCACCGCGCATGTCGCATGAGTGCGGCCTGCCTGCTCGTCGGTGCAATCTCGATCCCGCTCGCCTCGGGCGGATTCGACCTGACATGGCGGCACTCGGTCGAAAGGACCGAATGGCGCGAAAGCTGGGTGGTCGAGAACCACGCCCTGCACCTGACCGAAGCCGCGGTGAAGGGTTCCGGCGCGGGAATGGACCCCGGCCCGGGCGCCAGACTGGAAGGCGGATGGTGGGTCTGGACGCCGGACGTGCCGCCGGTGCCGTCGCTGGTCCTCGCGGCTTCGGGCACAACTCAGGGCGGCTGGCGGATATGCGTCGAAGGCGCATGCCGCGAAATCGGCGCGGCATCCGGCGAGGCGGTCATCGTCAGGCCATGCCCGACGCAATGACCCGGCGGAACCCGACCGCCCAAATGAGTTGACGTTCCCGGCGCGTGGGTTACTACTTGGCGCATGCCGCGCGCTGACACGCTTGCCCAAAGCTGCCCGCAACTCCGCCCAATCTCTGGCGAAATGCGATCGGACCCCAAGCACTCGTTTCGGCAACAGACGGCAAAACAAAAGATGAAATCCACCGATTGGGAGAAACGGGAATGAATTTCAGATACCAACTCGCGACAGGCCTCGTGCTTGCGGCGCTCATGGGCGGTGCGGCTTCGGCCAAGACGCTGGTCTACTGCTCGGAAGGATCACCCGAGGGCTTCGATCCGGCGCTTTACACGTCCGGCACCACCTTCGATGCGTCAGAACACCCCATCTACGACAAGCTCGTACTCTTCGAGACCGGCACGACCAACACCGTTCCGGGCCTCGCCGAAAGCTGGGAAGTCTCGGATGACGGGCTCGAATACACATTCAAGCTGCGGCAAGGCGTCAAGTTCCATTCAAGCGACACGTTCACGCCGACCCGCGACTTCAACGCCGATGACGTGATCTTCTCGTTCATGCGTCAGAAGGACCCCGAGAACCCCTACAACCAGGTCTCGGGCGGCACGTGGGAGTACTTCAACGGCATGTCGATGCCGGACCTCATCAAGGAAATCGTCAGGGTCGACGACTACACGGTCAAGTTCGTGCTGAACCGGCCCGAAGCGCCGATGGTGTCGAACCTCGCCATGGGTTTCGCGTCGATCATGTCGAAGGAATATGCCGACGCGATGCTCGAAGCCGGCACACCCGAGATGCTGAACCAGGCGCCGATCGGCACCGGGCCGTTCCAGTTCGTGGCCTATCAGAAGGACGCGGTGATCCGGTACAAGGCGAATCCGGACTACTGGCAGGGCGCCTCGCCCATCGACGACCTCGTCTTCGCCATCACGCCGGACGCTTCGGTGCGTTACCAGAAGCTGAAGGCGGGCGAATGCCATGTCATGCCCTATCCGAACCCTGCCGACATCGAGGCGATGAAGGCCGATCCGGATGTGAACATGCTTGAGCAGGAGGGGCTGAATGTCGGCTACCTTGCCTACAACACCAAGGTCGCGCCCTTCGACAACACCAATGTCCGCAAGGCGCTGAACATGGCGATCGACAAGCAGGCGATCATCGATGTGGTGTTCCAGGGCTCGGGCAAGATCGCCAAGAACCCGATCCCGCCGACCATGTGGTCCTACAACGACGCGATCGTGGATGATCCCTATGATCCCGAAGCCGCAAAGGCCGCGCTTGAGGCCGAAGGCGTCACCGATCTCAACATGAAGATCTGGGCGATGCCGGTTCAGCGGCCCTACAACCCGAACGCGCGGCGCATGGCCGAACTGATGCAGGCGGACTTCGCCAAGGTGGGCGTGAACGTGGAAATCGTCTCCTACGAGTGGGGCGAGTATCTTGAGCGTTCCAAGGCCGAAGACCGCGATGGCGCGGTGCTTCTGGGCTGGACCGGCGACAACGGCGATCCGGACAACTTCCTTGCCGTGCTTCTCGGCTGCGATGGGGTCGGCGGATCGAACCGTGCGCAGTGGTGCAACGAGGAGTTCGATGGGCTGATCCAGAAAGCCAAGGTGACGTCGAACATCGAAGAGCGCACCAAGCTTTATGAAGAGGCGCAGGTCGTCTTCAAGCGCGAGGCGCCCTGGGCCACCATCGCCCATTCGGTCGTCTTCATGCCGCTCCGTCCCGAAGTGACCGGCTACAAGGTTCACCCCTTGGGCGGGCACATCTTCTACGGCGTCGACATCGCCGAATGAGACCAAAGGGCGGGGCCGCGACCGGCCCCGCCCGTTCCTTGAAGGATACCGGGCATGGCTGACCGCTACGCCGCTTTCCGTGGCATTGCGCGTGATTTGGGCTTGGACGCCGTGGCGCTGGTGCCGGGACCGAATTTCGAGCGGCTTTACGACAAGAGCTTCCACAGCCATGAGCGCCCGCTGGTCATCGTAATCCCTGCCGAGGGCGCACCGGCAGCGCTTGTCCCCAATCTCGAACTGCGCTCCTTCGACCTGATCGGATTTGAGGGAGAGGTCTTCGACTGGCGCGACCAGACCGGCTATGCCGACGCCTTCGCCGCCCTGGCCGCGCATCTGCCCGTCCGCTCGCTGGGCGTCGAGGGACAGGTGATGCGGGTCTTCGTCCATCACGCGCTGATGGCGGCCAATCCGGGGCTGAAGATCGTCGACGCCGAGAGACAGATATCCGGATTGCGGCTTCACAAGACACCGGCCGAGATCGCCGCGCTGGAAAACGCCATCGGCATTTCCGAAGCGGCCCTTTCCGATGTTCTGGATCAGGTCCGCGCCGGCCAGACCGAAACCGATGTGGAGCGCATGTTGACGCTCGCGCTCTTTTCCCACGGTGCCGAGGATATGGCCTTTGGCCCGATCGTCGCCGCCGGCGACAACTCCGCCCGCCCCCACGCCCATGCACGCGCCGACTACGTCATCCGGTCCGGCGACGCGCTCTTGCTGGATTTCGGCGCCCGCAAGTCGGGTCTTTGCGCCGACATCACCCGGACCGTCTTTGTCGGCCACGCCGATGACGAGGCGCAGGAGGTCTATGAGACCGTCCTGAACGCCAACCTCGCCGGCCATGCCGCGACAAAGCCCGGGGCGACCGCGCATGACGTGGACGACGCGGTGACCTCGGTCCTTGAGGCCTCGCCCCATGCCGACCGCATCCGCACCAAGACCGGCCACGGCCTTGGCCGCGACGTGCACGAGGCGCCCTACATCATGCGCGGCAACCACCAGGTCCTGGAACCCGGCATGGTCTTTACCAACGAGCCCGGCCTGTACCGGATCGGCGGCTTCGGTGTCCGGATCGAGGATGATGTGCTGGTGACAAGTGACGGCTGCCGCTCGCTGACGACCTTCCCGAAAGAAATGAGGATCGTCGGCTGATGCTGAGATATCTTCTGTCGCGGCTTCTCACGTTCCTTCCGACCTTCTTCGGTGTCACGCTGATCTCGTTCTCGTTCATACGGCTCCTGCCCGGCGACCCGATCATCGTCATGGCGGGAGAGCGAGGGGTGAGCGCCGAACGCTATGAGGAACTCATCAAGCAATTCGGCTTCGACCAGCCGCTCTGGCGGCAATATGTCGACTACCTCGCCGGCGTCGTGCAGGGCGACCTGGGCCAAAGCTTCGTGACCAAGAAGCCGGTCTGGGACGAGTTCTTCGCGCTTTTCCCCGCGACGCTGGAACTGTCGATCTGCGCGATGATCTTCGCGGTGGCGCTTGGCCTGCCGGCAGGGGTCATCGCGGCGGTGAACCGCGGCAAGTTCTTCGACCGCACGCTGATGTCGACCGCCCTTGTCGGCTATTCGATGCCGATCTTCTGGTGGGCGCTTCTCCTGATCATCGTCTTTTCCGGGATGCTCGGCTGGACCCCGGTATCGGGCCGCATCAGCCTGCTTTACTACTTCGACGACCCGACCGGCTTCATGCTGATCGACGCGCTGAGATCGGGCCAGTCCGGCGCCTTCCTGTCGGCGCTGCACCACCTGATCCTGCCGACCATCGTGCTGGGCACCATCCCGCTTGCGGTGATCGCCCGCCAGACCCGTTCGGCGATGCTTGAGGTGCTGAGCGAGGATTACATCCGCACCGCCCGCGCCAAGGGATTGGCGCCCGCCCGCGTCAACGGCATCCATGCACTCAGAAACGCGCTCATTCCCGTCATCACCGTCATCGGGCTCTCGGTCGGAACGCTGCTGGCCGGAGCGATCTTGACCGAGACCATCTTCTCATGGCCCGGCATCGGCAAATGGATGGTCGATTCGATCTTCCGCCGCGACTATCCGGTCGTGCAGGGCGGCCTCTTGCTGATCGCGGTGATGGTGATGGTCGTGAACCTGACCGTGGACGTGCTTTACGGCCTCATCAACCCCAAGATCCGGAAGCGCTGACATGGCCGATGCAACCGCCGCCACCCAAGCCCGCCCCGGACGCCTGAGAGAGTTCTGGTACTATTTCCGCGAGAACCGCGGCGCCGTTTTCGGATTGTGGGTCTTTGCCGCCTTCGTGGTTGTCGCGATATTCGCACCGCTCATCGCGCCCCACAGCCCGACCCAGCAGTTCCGCGACCACCTGCTGCAGCCGCCCTTCTGGCAGGCTGGCGGCGATTCCTCGTTCCTGCTCGGCACCGACGCGGTTGGCCGCGACATGCTTTCGCGGCTCATCCACGGCGCGCGGTATTCGTTCTATGTCGGTATCATCGTCGTCGCCGTCGCCGCCTCGGGCGGGATCATCGTCGGGCTTCTGGCCGGGTTCGCGCCGAAATGGGTGGATACGATCATCATGCGGGTGATGGACATCATCCTCGCCTTCCCGTCCTTGCTTCTGGCGCTGGTGCTGGTGGCGATCCTCGGCCCGTCGCTAACCAACGCGATGATCGCCATCGCCATCGTGCTGCAGCCGCATTACGTGCGACTGACACGGGCAAGCGTGATTTCCGAACGCTCCAAGGACTACGTGACGGCGGCCAAGGTCACTGGCGCGGGCCTTCCGCGTCTGATGTTCATTACCGTCCTGCCGAACTGCCTGTCGCCGATCATCGTGCAGGGTGCGCTTTCGTTCTCGACCGCCATTCTCGACGCCGCCGCGCTTGGCTTCCTCGGTATGGGGGCGCAGCCGCCGACGCCGGAATGGGGCACGATGCTGGCCGAAGCGCGCGAGTTCATCCTGCGCGCCTGGTGGGTCGTAACCTTCCCCGGCCTCGCCATCCTCATCACGGTCCTCGCGATCAACCTGATGGGCGACGGGTTGCGCGACGCGCTCGACCCGAAACTGAAGCGGAGCTGACGCGATGGCCCTTCTCGAGATCCGCAACCTTTCGGTCGATTTCGCCACCGCCTCGGGCCAGTTCCGCGCCGTCGATGGCGTTGACGTCGCGGTCGACGCGGGCGAGATCCTTGCCATCGTCGGCGAAAGCGGCTCGGGCAAGTCGGTCTCCATGCTCGCCATGATGGGCCTCCTGCCGTGGACCGCGACCGTGACTGCCGACGTGATGAGCTTCAATGGCACCGACCTGCGCGGCCTTTCCGCCCGCAAGCGCCGCGACATCATCGGCAAGGACATGGCGATGATCTTCCAGGAGCCGATGTCGTCGCTCAATCCCTGCTTCACCGCGGGGTTCCAGATCAAGGAGGCTTTGCGCATCCACCTCAGGATGAGCGCGCGGGAACGCCAGGCGCGCGCCGTCGAGCTTTTCGAGCTGGTCGGCATCCCGGCGCCGGAAGAGCGGCTCAAGGCCTTTCCGCACCAGTTGTCGGGCGGCATGAACCAGCGGGTGATGATCGCCATGGCCATCGCCTGCAATCCCAAGCTCCTGATCGCGGACGAGCCGACGACGGCGCTCGATGTCACGATCCAGGCCCAGATCCTCGACCTGCTCACCGGCTTGCAGAAGGAAACCGGGATGGGGTTGATCCTCATCACGCACGACATGGGCGTGGTGGCCGAGACGGCCGAACGGGTGTCGGTGCAATATGCCGGCCAGAAGGTCGAAGAGCAGCCGGTCGGCGATCTTTTCGAGGTGCCGCATCATCCCTATACCGCCGCGCTTCTGGCGGCACTGCCCGAACGCGCGACCTCGCGCCACCTGCCGACCATCCCCGGCGTCGTGCCCGGCCAGTTCGACCGGCCCGCGGGCTGCCTTTTCTCGCCCCGTTGCGAGTTTGCCGATGACAAGTGCCGCACGGTCCCGCCCGAACCGCGTGCACCTGCGCTCGGCTTCGCGCGCTGCCACTATCCCCTGAACACAAAAGCGGAGGCCGAGGCATGAGCGAACCCGTCGTCGTCGCCCGCGACCTCACGCGCCACTACGACGTGAAAGGCGGGCTCTTTGGCAAGGCCGGCGTCGTCCGCGCCGTGTCCGAGACGAGCTTCACGCTCTATCCCGGCAAGACGCTCGCCATCGTCGGCGAGTCGGGCTGCGGAAAGTCCACCCTCGCCCGGCTCATCACGATGATCGAGGAGCCGACTTCGGGCATCTTCTCCATCGGCGGGACCGAGGCTGGCCCGGACACGCGGGCGGAGCTTCGCACAGATGTGCAGATCGTGTTCCAGGACCCTTACGGATCGCTCAATCCGCGCCAGAGGATCGGCGCGATCCTCGAGGAGCCGCTGAAGATAAACCGCCCCGCCATGTCGAAGGCGGACCGCACCGCCAAGGCGCGGGAGATGCTCAAGCTCGTGGGACTAAGGCCCGAGCATTTCGACCGCTACCCGCACATGTTCTCGGGCGGACAGCGCCAGCGCATTGCCGTCGCCCGCGCGCTGATGCTGGAACCGAAGGTGCTGGTGCTCGACGAACCGGTCTCGGCGCTCGACCTGTCGATCCAGAGCCAGATCCTCAACCTTCTGGTCGATCTCCAGGACAGGCTGGGGCTTGCCTACCTGTTCATCAGCCACGACCTGTCGGTGGTCAAGCACATGGCCGACGACATCATCGTCATGTATCTCGGCCGCCCGGTCGAAGTGGGCGCGAAGGCCGACATCTTCGCCCGTCCGAAGCACCCTTATACCAAGGCGCTTCTTTCGGCGACGCCGATGGCCGATCCCAAGGCCAAGAAGACGCGCATCAAGCTTGAGGGCGAGCTTCCTTCGCCGATGAACTTGCCGCCTGGCTGCGCGTTTGCGCCGCGCTGCTGGAAGGCGCAGGACAAGTGCCGCGCCGAGCGCCCGAAGCTCGACGGAAGCGCCCATCCCGCGGCCTGCTTTTTCCCGGAGAACTGACGCGGCAAAGGGTTTGCCTGCCGGCGACACTTGTGGGACCATTCGCGCGTCAGGGGGGCGCCATGTCCGAGACCAAGCTCGTCATCCGAAACATCGGCCAGATCCTTTCCGGGAAAATCGAGGAACCGCTGATCGACGGCGACTGCGTGGTCTGCGAGGGCGACCGGATCACGGCGGTCGGCAGGGAAAAGGACCTCGACACCGGCAAGGCGACCACGACCGTCGATGCCAAGGGCGTCACGCTCTGCCCCGGCCTCATCGACAGCCACGTCCACCCGGTGATCGGCGATTTCACGCCGCGCCAGAGTCAGCTGAACTGGATCGACTCGTGCCTCCACGGCGGCGTCACCACCATGATCTCGGCGGGCGAGGTTCATGCGCCCGGCCGCCCGAAGGACATCGTCGGCCTCAAGGCGATGGCCATCGCCGCGCAGCGCTGGTACGAGAATTTCCGCCCCTCCGGCGTCAAGGTCCATTCCGGCGCGCCGGTCCTCGAAGAGGGCATGGTGGAGAGCGACTTCAAAGACCTCGCCGATGCCGGTGTGAAGCTTCTGGGCGAGGTCGGCCTCGGTTCCGTCAAGGCCGGCGAGACCGCCGCGCAGATGGTGAAGTGGGCGCGCAAATACGGCATCCAGTCGACGATCCATACCGGCGGTCCCTCGATCCCCGGATCGGGTCTCATCGACAAGGACGTGGTGCTTGAGGCGGATGCCGACATCATCGGCCATATCAACGGCGGCCATACCGCGTTGCCCGACGACCAGATCACCTGCCTTTGCGAAAGCTGCCTGAGAGGCATCGAGATCGTCCATAACGGTAACGAACGCGCGGGGCTTCTCGCCATGCGCACCGCCTTCGAACTCGGCCAGCCCGACCGCATCATCCTCGGCACCGATGCGCCCGCCGGGTCGGGCGTGCAGCCGCTCGGCATCCTCCGCATGGTCGCCATGCTGTCGTCGCTCGGCGATGTCCCGCCCGAGATCGCGTTCTGCTTCGCCACCGGCAACACCGCGAGGATGCGCGATCTCGACTGCGGGATCATCGAGGTCGGAAAATGCGCCGATTTCGTCCTGATCGACATGGCCCAGCACGCGCCGGGCGGCGACATGCTCGGCTCGGTCCGTCAGGGCAACCTGCCCGGCGTCGGCATGACGATCATCGACGGTCTGGTCCGCACGACCCGCAGCCGCAACACGCCGCCCGCCGCCCGGCTGCCCGAAGTCGTCGGGGGCTGAGGGCGCGCATCCCTCCGGGCCATCATGTCGTGGCAAGTCAGTTCAGCGCGGCCTTGCCGGCCTGCACCATGTCGTGGGGCCGGCCGGCACGATCGCTCTTGCCAGTCGCCCCGCACGGCGCAACTGTACCGCATGACCGCCGATGAGATCATCTCGCACCTGAGCCTCGCGCCGCACCCGGAAGGGGGGTGGTACCGCCAGACCTGGGTCGCCGAGACCAAGGGCCGTCCCACTGGCACCTGCATCTACTTCCTGCTGAAAGCCGGGGAGCGGAGCCATTGGCATCGCGTCGATGCCGCCGAGATCTGGCACTACTACGCCGGTGCAACGCTGATCATCTCCATCTCGGAAAAGGTAACCGGCCCGGCGAGCGACAGCCGGCTGGGCCGCGCGCTTTTGGACGGCGAACGGCCGCAAATACTTGTCCCGGCGCATCACTGGCAGGCGGCGCGGACAACCGGAGACTGGACCCTCGTCGGCTGCACCGTTTCGCCCGGTTTCCGCTTCGACGGTTTCGAGCTTGCCGCGCCCGATTTCGCCATTCCCGGAGCGGCCGTGCCATGACCATGTCCAACCCTATGGGCCACAAGGAATTCCTCGCGACCCTTTCCGCCGAGGACAAGGCCCGCCTGACCGATACCAGCGATGCACCGGGCCTACGGCATCTTCTGCTGCACGGCGGATTGATCGTGCTCATCGGCGGCCTGATCGCCGCGCGGGTGCCTTTCTGGCCGGTTCTGCTGCCGGCGCAGGGGGTGCTCATCTGCTTTCTCTTCACGCTGGAACACGAATGCACTCACAAGACCCCGTTCCGGTCCGCCGCGCTGAACGAATGGGTCGGGCGGGTGTCGGGGTTCGTGATCCTGCAGCCCTTTGACTGGTTCCGCTATTTCCACCTTGCCCACCACCGCTTCACCAACATCCCCGGCCAGGATCCCGAACTGGACGGACCGAAGCCCGAGACGCTGGCCCAATGGCTCCGCCATGTCTCGGGCCTGCCGTTCTGGTGGGCGGCGGTGACGCGTCTCTGGCGGCTTTGCCTTGGCCGCGAGCGCGCGGCCTTTCTCCCCAAGAGCGCCCTGCCCCGCATGGAGCGCGAGGCTCGTATCATGGCAGGACTTTATGCGCTGGCAGGGCTGAGCCTGCTGCTCACGCCCGCGCTCGTCTGGGTCTGGTTGGTCCCCGCCCTCTTGGGTCAGCCGTTCCTGCGCCTCTACCTTCTTGCCGAACACGGAGACTGCCCGTTCGTCGTCAACATGTTCGAGAACACGCGCACGACCTTCACCAACCGGATCGTGCGCTTTCTGGCCTGGAACATGCCCTATCATGCCGAGCATCACGTCTTTCCCGCGGTTCCCTTTCACCGTCTGTCCGACCTTCACCGGATCATGCAGAGGCGTCTTTGCGTCACCGCCGATGGCTATGCGGCCTTCAATCGCGACTACCTTGCGCGGCGCTTGTGACGGCACGAATGGGGTCGGCATGACCTTGAGCGGAATGGCCGTTCCGCCGCAAGACCGGGCGAATTGCGATGCTCATGCTTCCACGCAAGGTCATTCCGCTTTTGCTGTGGCGCGGGACGACGCCTGGGGTTAGTCAACGGGCATGACCCAACGCCCCGCACCCTCGCTGAACGAAGATTCCCTCCGCGGCTTCGGCTATGCGCTTGCGGCCTATCTGCTCTGGGGTTTCCTGCCGATCTACATGAAGGCGCTGGCGCATATCCCGCCCGTCGAGGTGATCGTTCATCGGGTCATCTGGTCGGTTCCTATCGCGGGCGCGGTGCTGCTCGCGACGGGACGGACAGCGGATCTGGCGCGGGCGCTGAGATCGCCGCGGATGATCGGGATGGCGTCGATGACGGCCGCGCTCATATCCGTCAACTGGGGAATCTATGTCTGGGCGATCGGCTCGGGCCACGCTCTCGACGCCGCCCTTGGCTATTTCATCAACCCGCTGTTCTCGATCTTCCTCGGCGCGGTTCTCCTGCGCGAACGGTTGAGCAGGGCGCAATGGACGGCAATCGCCCTTGCCGCAACCGCCGTCGCGATCATCACCTGGGAGGCGGGGCGCCTGCCGGTGGTGGCGCTCGGCCTCACGCTGAGTTGGGGCTGCTACGCATTTCTCAAGAAATCCCTGCCAATCGGCCCCAACCAGGGCTTCATGCTTGAAGTGCTGCTTCTGACCCCCGCCGCCCTGATCTACATGGTCTGGCTGGCCGGATCGGGGCAGAGCCACTTCCTGCAAGGCGTCGCGGTCGATACCTGGCTCTTGCTCGGTTGCGGCCTCGTCACCGCGATTCCGCTGATCCTCTATGCGAACGGCGCCAAGGGGCTCAAGCTTTCGACGATCGCGATCATGCAGTACATCGCGCCGACCATGATCTTCCTGACAGCGGTCTTCGTCTTCGGCGAACCCTTCGCGGGCGCCCGGCTCATCGCCTTTCCGATGATCTGGGCGGCGCTGGTGATCTACAGCCTGGCAATGTTCGGCCAGGCGCGCAGCCGCGCTCAGGCGAAGCGCGCGGGCCTGTAGGACCGGAGCAGCGGCGAGGCGTCGCCCGCGACGATTTCACGCGCCAGAAGCGCGCCCATGAGGGGCGCGAGGGTCGCGCCGCTATGCATGATGGCAAGCCACAGCCCGTCGACCGCCGTCTGACCCGCCACGGGAAACCCGTCACCCGGCACGGGGCGGAACGCGCGCATCACCTGTTCCAGCCGGAGGTCGACCCCGGGCAGCATCGCGCGCAGACGGTCGACCGCCGCCTCGGCAAGACGCTCGGGACTGCCGCCGATCTCGCTCGCATCGTCGCTCTGATGCCCCGCCGATGTGGGCGCAAGGATACGCCCGTCCGGTTCCTGCCGCAGTTCCTGTCCGGGACTGGCGAGGATGTGGCCGATCAGGGGCGCGACAGGCGCGGTGCGCAGGATGAGGGCGGGACGCCTGAGCATGGGAAGCTGAAGGCCAAGCGGCGCGATCAGCGCGGGCGCTCCGGTGCCGGCGGCAATCACGACCCGCTCCGCCTGCAGAACGCCATCGGGCGTAGCGACGCCGCTGACCCTGCCGCCCGCAAGGCGGATCTCCTGAACGGGCAACCCGAAGCAGAACCGGGCGCCGTGCTGCCCGGCCCCTGCCAGGAGCCGCCGGGTCAGATCGGCAAGGTCCACGGCACCCTCGGACGGAAAGAGAAGCGCCTCTTCGGGCGCGTCGGCCACCGCCGGCTCAAGTCGTCTGAACGCGGCCCGCCCGATCCGGCGCAGGGGATAGCCAAGATCCTCCAGCGCTGTCGCGGTCGCCTCCTGCGCCTCGCCCACCTCTTCCCAGTTGATCGCGCCGCACCAGGCCGCCCCTGTCGGGCCAAGATCGGTCGCCAGTGCATGGAACGCCTCCATCGCGGCCTGCCGCAGGGCGAAGTGATCGTGGTCGAGATAGAAACTCGCGTTGATCCAGCCGAATGAGCGCCCGGACGCGGCGAAAGCCGGCGCTTCGGCGTCGATCACGGTCACGCGGATCCCGGCAAGAGAAAGCCGATAGGCCAGCGCCGCGCCGATGACACCCGCTCCGACGATGATGGTCCGTTCCGTCATGCCACGATGACCCCTTTCGTGCCGGGCCGGCTGATCCGGCCACCGCCCACCGCCGCCGCCACGCCGGTCGTGCCGGAGCATGAGGTCGGCAGGCCGCGCGCGACGCGGACGGCCAGATACGCGAAGGCCTGCGCCTCAAGCATGTCGCCGTTCAGCCCGACCGCCTCGACCGGATCGACGGGGCAGCCCATGCGCTCGGCCAGCATCGCCATCATCGTCCTGTTATGGCGTCCGCCGCCGCTCACCAGAAGGCGAGAGGCCGGCGCAGGAAAATGCTCGGCACCGCGCGCGACAGCGGCGGCGGCGGCGGCGGTCAGGGTGGCGGCGGCATCGGCGTCCGAAAGCGCCGCAACGGCCTCGGCCAGGTCCGGGAAGGCGTTGCGGTCAAGCGATTTCGGCGGGATGCGCAGGAAGAACGGGTGGGAAAGAAAGGCCGCGATGACAGCCTCGTCCACCCGGCCCATCCTCGCCAGCGCCCCGTCGAGGTCGAAAGCATGGCCGAGCCGCACCTGCATCAGGTCGTTGACGGGCGCATTGGCGGGGCCGGTGTCGAAGGCGAGGCACGCGCCGGCGACTTCGGGCGCGGGTTCGCGCGGGTCGAGCCAGGTGAGGTTGCCGACCCCGCCGAGATTGAGGAACACAAGCGGCTCTTCCGCACCGATCCACTTCGCGCAGGCGAAGTGGAAGAATGGCGCAAGCGGCGCGCCCTGCCCGCCCAACTCCACGTCGGAAGAGCGGAAGTCCCAGACGACGGGCAGGCCGAGAACCTCTGCCAGGACGCTGCCGTCCCCCGCCTGATGGGTGCCGCGCCCGCCGGGATCGTGGGCGAGCGTCTGGCCATGAAACCCGGCGATGGCCGCGCGGTCGGCAAACCCGCCCATCAGCGCCGCATGAGCCGTCTCGACAATCTCCGCGACCTCGGCGACGCCCTCATCGCCCGGCCAGCGGCCAAGCGCGGCCCGGATCGTGTCGCGCTCGGCGGGCGAATAGGCGCGATAGCCGTTTGCGCCGAAGTCGAAGATGCGCTCACCGTCGGTCCTGAGGAGCGCGGCATCGACGCCATCGAGCGACGTGCCCGACATCGTGCCAAGCGCCCAGACCGCTTCAGCCTTCAACATGCCCTTCCCCTCAACGCCGGGCGCCGATATAGAACCCGGAAGCCTCAGAATGGACGATACGGCAATGACCTACCACCCGAAATCGGAATTCATGCGCGTCATCATGGAGCGCGGCTTTCTGGCCGATTGCACCGATTATCAGGGCCTTGACGAGGCGCTTCGGAAGGGGCCGGTGACGGGCTACATCGGCTTCGACTTGACGGCCACCAGCCTGCATATCGGCAACCTTGTCCAGATCATGCTCTTGAGATGGCTGCAGAAGACCGGACACCGCCCGATCACGCTGATGGGCGGCGGCACGACCAAGGTCGGCGACCCGTCAGGCAAGGACGAGATGCGAAGGATACTCTCGGTCGAGCAGATCGCGGAGAATGCCGACGGCATCCGCAAGATCTTCGCCCGCTACATCTCGTATGGCGACGGACCAACCGACTCGCCTCTGGTCAACAATGCGGAATGGCTCGACAAGCTGGGCTACATCGCCTTCCTGCGCGACATCGGCAAGCACTTTACTATCAACCGTCTGCTTGCCTTCGAAAGCGTCAAGTCGCGGCTCGACCGCGAACAGGCGCTGTCGTTCATCGAATTCAACTACATGCTGCTGCAATCCTACGACTTCCTTGAACTCAACCGCCGATACGGCTGCCTTCTGCAAATGGGCGGGTCGGATCAGTGGGGCAACATCGTTTCGGGTGTCGACCTGATCCGGCGGGTCGAGGGCATCGAAGCCTTCGGCCTGACCACGCCACTCGTAGCCCGCGCCGACGGCAAGAAGATGGGCAAGTCCGCCGATGGCGCGGTCTGGCTCAACGAAGACATGATGTCGTCTTACGAATTCTGGCAGTGGTGGCGGAACGTGCCCGACGCCGATATCGGCAAGTTCCTCAAGCTGTTCACCGAACTCCCGGTCGGGGAATGCGACCGGCTGGGCGCGCTCGAAGGGTCGGAGATCAACGAAGCCAAGGTGATCCTCGCCAATGAGGTGACGGCGCTTTGCCACGGCGCCGACGCCGCAGCGGCCGCCGCGGCGACCGCGCGCGAGGTGTTCGAGAAGGGCGGCGTGGGCGATGATCTTCCGACGCTCGAAGTCGGGGCGGCCGAGGTGGCCGAGGGGATCAGCCTTGCCCAGCTTTTCGTGCGCGCCGGCCTTGCCAAGTCAGGCAAGGACGCCAAGCGCCTGATTGCCGAGGGCGGAGCGCGGGTGAATGACGAGGTCGCCACCGATGCCGGGCAGATGATCGGCGCGGGGCAATTGGCCGAACCGTTGAAACTGACCGCAGGGAAGAAGCGCCACGCTCTCGTCGTGCTCGGCTGAGGCGCCGCCTGGCGATCACCTCGGCACCATCCACATCCCGTCCGGATGGAACGCCTGAAAGGCGAAGGCGAAGATCACGTCGTGCACGAGGTCGCGCCCCGTGGCTGTGTCCTGCACACGGATGTTGCCGACATCGCGCCCTTTCGCGATCTGACCGGAATCAAGCGCCGATGCCTGACCGGCGCTCCAGGTGATCGTCACGCCCCCATCGATCAGCTTGCCCGACTCCGCGATGCGGTCGAGCGGCCAGGCCCGGTTCCCCACCCGCACAACGCGTGACAAGGGTTCGATCCCGTAAGGCGGCATTTCACCGGAGTAGAGGAACGGCCGCGGCGCGCTGTCATAGCCGACGTAAGGATTGCGGCCATAGCTGCGCGGCCAGTCGGGTTGGTCCATGACAAGACCATCGGGGTTGCGGGCCCTGTAGGCGCCCCAGCTTTCCATCCAGCCGGGAAGCTGGGTCAGCCGCTTGCCGGTCATCCGGCCGACGATGCCTTCGCCAAGCGCCTGCTGCCACCAGCTTTCGGTCTGGCGGTCATACATGATCATGTCGGAATGGCGGAGCTTTCCCGAGACGCCGAAGCTCAGCAATTCGCCGTCGAGCCTGCGGTCGAAGATGATGCCGGCATTGCAGAGCGGGCAGAACGTGACGGCGATCGGCACTCCGTCGACCTCGTCGTTCACGATCTCATGCCAGGTCAGGTAGCGGATCGGCCAGGCGCGCGGACGGGCGCCTTCAAGCTCAAGCACCATGACCGGTTCCGCATCGGCGAGTCGATTTTCGGACGAAACCGCGATCATCCGGGGCGCGTCGAGAGCCGGGATGCCGTCCTTGGGCGGCCCGCCCGATAGGATTTCGTTGAGATCGACCGCGCTCTTGGCGAAGTCGGTCGCCGGCCATTCGGCACGCCATTGATCGGGGTTGGCACCTGCCGGAAGCGCCAGCGGGACAAGGAATGCAAGCGTGGCGATGATGCGAAGAAAGGTCATTGCGGCCTCCGCCCCCAGTCTGCAGGGGATGACGGCGGATGCAAAGCCGGTCTCACCCGAAGGTGATGGCCCGTGTCATTCCGCGATCTTCGACAAGACGGCGCGGTCCTTGGGGCCTAACCCGCGATGGTGCGGATCCCGAGGAAGATGACGGCCGACAGAAGCGCCGCGGCAGGTACCGTGATGACCCAGGCGGCGGCGATGGTCAGGACATGCGACCGGCGCACGAGCTTGCGGCGGCGGCGTTCCTCGGGCGCGAGCGGCATGCGGTCGGGCATCGCCATGCGGGCCTGCTGGAGCCGACGTTCGGCATCCCATTCGCGGAAGAATCCGACGCCGAACACCGCCCCCACGGCGATATGGGTCGAACTGACCGGCAGGCCGAGCCAGCTTGCCACGATCACCGTGACGGCGGCGGAAAGGGCCACGCAATAGGCCCGCATCGGGTTCAGCTTGGTGATCTGGCTGCCGACCATGCGGATCAGCTTCGGCCCGAAGAGGAAAAGGCCGAAGGAAATTCCCAAGGCGCCGATCATCATTACCCAAAGCGGGATGCTGACCGCATCCGCGAAATCGCCCGACTGCGAGGCCTGGACGATGGCTGCGAGAGGACCGACGGCGTTCGCCACGTCGTTCGCGCCGTGGGCGAAGCTCAGCAGCGCGGCGGAAATCACCAGCGGGATGCCGAACAGCACCTTCAGCGACTTGTTGCGGTTCTCCAGCCCCTCGGACTGGCGCCGGATGACCGGCACCATCGCGATCCATGTCACGACGCCCGCCACGAGGCCGATCAAAAGCGCTGAGCCGAAGGAAATCCTGAAAATGTGCTTCAGCCCCTTGAGCGCGAGATAGGCCGCAAAGGCCCCGGCCATGATGCCGATGAGCATCGGGACCCATTTCCGCGCCGCCTTGATCTTGTCGGGCTGGAAGATGATCCGCGCCTTGATGAACCACAGGAATCCCGCCGCGATCAGCCCGCCGAGAAGCGGCGAGACCACCCAGCTAGCCGCGATCGCGCCCATCGTGCTCCAGTTTACCGTCGCGAGACCGGCCGAGGCGATGCCCGCCCCCAGGACGCCGCCCACGACGGAATGAGTGGTCGAAACCGGCGCGCCGATCCATGTGGCGAGGTTCACCCAGAGCGCTGAGGAGAGCAGCGCGGCCATCATCGCCCAGATGAAGATCGCCGGACTCGCCATGCTTTCGGGCGCGACGATGCCCTTGGATATGGTCGACACGACATCGCCCCCGGCGATGAGCGCCCCCGCGGTTTCGAAAATCGCCGCGATGGCGATTGCGCCGGTCATTGTCAGCGCATTCGCGCCGACCGCTGGCCCCATGTTGTTGGCCACGTCGTTGGCGCCGATGTTCAGCGCCATGTAGGCGCCGAAGGCGGCGGCGATCACGACGATCAGCGTGTGGTTCGTCTGTCCGAAGAAGAGCGCGGCGACAAGGCCGGCAAGCACGACGAAGACAAACGCGATCCCCGGCCCGACCATCGGCCGCGCCGCATAGCTCGTGGCCGCTTCCAGCGTGGAAAACCGGCCAAGGTCGCGGTCAAGTGTTTCAAGATGGCGCGCTTCGAAGTCGTTCCTGGCCATAGGCTCACCCGTTTCTCGACATGCTGGTTACGGGGCATTCGCGCCCAAATCAACCGGAAGCGGACACGCCGGGCCGGCCTGCCGTCAGACGGCCGCCGCCCGGATCACTCCTCGACCCGGACGCTGACCATGCGATCCGGATCTTCGACCGCGCCATTGAGGTCCGTGCTGCCCTTCTTGATCTGGTCCACCACGCCCATCCCCGACAGCACATGGCCGACGACCGTGTAGTCGCCGTTCAGATGTTCGCCCGCAGCGAGCATGATGAAGAACTGCGAGTTCGCGGTGTCGGGCCGTGCCTTGCGCGCCATACCGACGACGCCGCGGCGGAACGGCACGTCGGAGAATTCCGGCGCGAGGTCGGGAAGCTCGGATGCGCCCTGCCCCGCCTTCGACGGATCGGCACCGACCACGCCGTACTGGACATCGCCCGTCTGCGCCATGAAACCGTCAATGACCCGGTGGAAGGCGACGCCGTTATAGGCACCGGTGCGGGCCAGCTCGACCAGCCGCTGGACGTGCCTGGGCGCGAGGTCGGGCAGGAGGTCGATGACAAACTGGCCGTTGGCCTCGCCCTCCACGGTGATCACCAGGTTCGGCCCCGGGTTATCCTCACCTTCCAGGGCGCTTACGGAACCGCGCGCATAGAGCCAGACGGCAGCCGCGATCGCGAGCAGCGCGACCCCGATCGCGGTCAGGAACGTGCGCGTGTCAGACATCGGCCGCGACCTTGACCGAGATCATCCGATCGGGATTCGCCGGCGGCTCGCCCCGCGCGATGCGGTCCACATGCTCCATGCCCGAGATGACCCTGCCATAGACCGTGTACTGCCCGTTGAGGAAGCTGTTGTCCTTGAAGTTGATGAAGAATTGGCTGTTGGCGGAATTCGGGTTCTGCGACCGCGCGGCGCCGATGGTGCCCCGGTCATGCGGCAGCTTGGAGAATTCTGCCGGCAGGTCGGGCAGGTCCGAGCCTCCGGTCCCGGCGCGCCGGGCATTCCAGCCGCTTTCCATGTTGCCATGTTCCACGTCGCCGGTCTGCGCCATGAACCCGTCGATGACCCGGTGAAAGGCGACGTTGTCATATTTCCCCGCGCGGACCAGTTCCTTCATGCGCTCGGCATGTTTGGGCGCCACATCTGCCAGAAGCTCGATCGTGACGGGGCCGTCCTTCAGTTCGATGATGATCGTGTTCTCGGGATCCTTGATCTCTGCCATGATGGCCTCCTTCAGCTTTCGGCCGGACCCTAGAGCGGCGGGACGGCCAAGAAAAGGGCAAAGCCGCCGCCGCGACAGCGGGAGGCGGCTTTGCATCGCCTGACCGGGCGGGTAAAGCAGGGACGTCACCGCCGCGAAAGGAATCTGCCGATGAGCTGGAAAACCCTCGACGATCTCGATTTCAAGGACAAGGTCGCCCTTGTCCGCGTCGACATCAACGTCCCGGTGGAGGCCGGCAAGGTCACGGATGCGACACGGATCGAAAGGATCGTGCCGACGGTGAAGGACATTCAGGCCAAGGGCGGCAAGGTGGTGCTGATGGCCCATTTCGGCAGGCCCAAGGGCGAGGTTGTCCCCGAGATGAGCCTGAAGGTGACGCTGCCCGCGCTGGAAACGGCGCTTGGGCAGAAGGTCGCCTTCGCAGAGGACTGCATCGGCGGTCCGGCCAAGAAGGCGGTGGCGGCAATGGCGCCGGGCGACGTGCTTCTCTTGGAAAACACCCGCTTCCATGCCGGTGAAGAAAAGAACGACCCGGCGATGGCCGCCGCGCTGGCCGCACTCGGGCATGTCTATGTCAACGACGCCTTTTCCGCAGCGCACCGGGCGCATGCCTCGACCGAAGGCATCGCCCGCATCATGATTTCCTGCGCCGGCCGGCTGATGGAAGCCGAGTTGAAGGCGCTGAACGCCGCCCTTGGCGATCCCGAGAGACCGGTCGTCGGGGTCGTCGGCGGGGCGAAGGTTTCGACGAAGCTCGATCTTCTCGGCAATCTCGTCGCGAAGGTGGATCATCTGGTGATCGGCGGCGGCATGGCCAATACGTTCCTCGTCGCCAAGGGGATCGAGGTCGGCAAGTCGCTGGCCGAACGCGACATGGCCGACACTGCCGCGGCGATTCTGGAAAAGGCCAAGCAAACCGGCTGCGCGATCCATCTGCCCGACGACATCGTCGTGGCGCGGGAGTTCAAGGCGGGCGCTGCCAACGAAACGCTGCCCGTGACGGACTGTCCGCCCGACGCGATGATCCTCGACGCCGGACCGGATACTGTCGATGCGCTGGCCGAGGTCTTCGCCCGGTGCCGCACGCTGATCTGGAACGGCCCGCTCGGCGCGTTCGAGATCGAGCCCTTCGACGCGGCGACGACTGCCGCAGCGCGCAAGGCCGCGGAACTGACGCGCGGCGGCAGGCTGGTCTCGGTCGCGGGCGGCGGCGATACGGTCGCGGCGCTGAACAAGGCGGGCGTCGCGGATGACTTCACGTATGTCTCGACCGCCGGCGGCGCCTTTCTCGAATGGATGGAGGGCAAGGTGCTGCCCGGGGTCGCCGCGCTTGGCGGCTGAGATTCGGGTGCCGATCGACGTGAGAGCGGCACGCGTCGGAGATGCCTTGGGCATGACGGCGCTTCTCAATGAAATCATCGCACTGGGCGGCTCGACCGCGCATCTGAGACCTTTCACCCAAGAGCGGACGCGACAGCTCTACATTGCACCGCCGCTCGGGATTTCCTGCACCCTCGCCGAAGACGGTGGCCGGATCGTCGGGTTTCAGGCGCTGGAGTGGTGCGATCCCGCCTGGACCGGACCGGACAGGCTGCCCGACGATTGGGCGGTGATCGCGAGCTTCGTCGCCCCCGACATGCAAGGACGTGGCATTGGCCGCGCGCTGTGGGCTGTGACGCAGGCTGCGGCCCGCGACGCTGGCGTCACCGCGATCGACGCCACGATTCGCGCCGACAATGCCGCGGGCCTGCACTACTACGGCGGCCTTGGCTTCACTGACTACGCCCGGCTGCGCGGCATCCCGCTCAGCGATGGCAGGCCCGTCGACCGCGTCCGCAAGCGCTTCGACCTCGGGCGGAACGTGAGGTAACGGCGGCGGTGCCCGATTTCCTGTTTGAGGAATGAACCCGCCCGTCTAGGGTCGCCCCGGTACGAGACAGGAGAGAACGAATGGCCGCAAACTGGACGCTGATCACCGGCGCCTCCGAAGGGCTCGGGGTCGAGTTCGCGCGGCTCGCCGCGGCCGAAGGGCGCGACCTGATCCTCGTGGCGCGGCAGGCGGCGAAGATGGAGGCTTTGGCCGAGGACCTGCGCCGCCGCCACAAGATCGCGGTTGAGGTCTGGCCGACCGATCTCGGCGATCCCGACGCAGTCGAGACGCTATGGCGCAAGGTGGCGTTGCGGCGGCATATCGACGTGCTCGTCAACAACGCCGGACTTGGCTACAACGGCCCGTTCGCGGGTGATGATTTCGGGCGCGAGATGTCGTCGGTCATGGTCAATGTCGCCGCACTGACGATCCTCATGAAGCGCGGCGTCCAGCACATGCTGAAGCAAGGCGGCGGGCGCATCCTGAACGTCGCCTCGACGGCCGCCTTCATGCCAGGGCCGAACATGGCGGTCTATCACGCGACCAAAACTTACGTCCTGTCGCTGAGCGAGGCGGCGGCCGAAGAGCTGCGCGGCCAGCCGGTCACGGTGACGGTGCTTTGCCCCGGGGCCACGGCGACGAATTTCGCCAAGGATGCGAAGATGGAGAACATCGCGCTGTTTCGCTCCTTCCCCGTGGCGTCCGCCGCCCGGGTTGCAAGGAAGGGCTGGAAGGCGATGAAGCGCGGCCGACGGATCTGTGTGCCGGGGCTCCTGAACAAGATCATCGCCCTTCTGCCGCGTTTCTCCCCCCGGTTCCTGACGACGAACGTCACGGCGCGCTTCATGAAGTGAGCGTCGCCTTCCCCGGATCGGCGGGGCCGGCGGATGGGCATTGTTTCCGTTTCAAGCGATGCGGGCCGCGTTAGCGCCACCATGTTTGCAAGGACGGGGCCACTCGCCTAGAAGCAATCGAACGGGGCCAGCCGCCCTGGGACGACCGGCACTCAGCGGAGGTGGACATGTCACGGCAAAAGCAGGCGGAACAGATGCGCTCGGGCAAGGGCTTCATTGCAGCGCTCGACCAGAGCGGCGGTTCGACGCCCAAGGCGCTGAAGCTATACGGCGTGACGGGCGATGCGTGGAAGACCGATGACGAGATGTTCTCGCTGATCCACCAGATGCGGTCGCGCATCGCCACAGCGCCGGCCTTCACCGGCGACCGGGTGATCGGCGCGATCCTGTTTGAGAAGACCATGGACAGCGAAATCGGCGGCAAGCCGTCCGCGCAGTTCCTTTGGGAAGACCGGGGGGTCGTCCCGTTCCTCAAGATCGACAAGGGGCTTGAGGATGAAACCGACGGCGCGAAGCTGATGAAGCCGATCGGGGGTCTGGACGCGCTTTTGAAGCGCGCGGTCAAGGCGGGCATCTTCGGCACCAAGGAACGTTCGGTCATCGAGGCGGCCAACGCCAAGGGCATCGCCCTGAACGTCGCGCAACAGTTCGACCTTGCGCGGCAGGTGCTGGCGCATGGGTTGGTGCCGATCATCGAGCCGGAGGTCACGATCTCCATCCCCGACAAGGCCGAGGCCGAGGACATCCTCCTGGCCGAACTGACAAAGCAGCTTGACGCCCTGCCCGCCGGCCATGAGGTGATGCTGAAGCTGACGCTGCCGACCAAGGCGAACCTCTACAAGCCGCTCGTCGACCATCCGCGCGTGATGCGGGTCGTCGCGCTGTCGGGCGGCTATTCGCGAGATGAGGCGAACGCGCTTCTGGCGAAGAACACCGGCGTCATCGCCAGTTTCTCGCGCGCGCTGACCGAAGGGCTTTCGGCCAGCCAGGACGACGCGGAGTTCAATCGCGTCCTCGACACGACGATACAGAGCATCCACGACGCCTCAATCGCCGGTTGACCGTTGAAAGACCTCAGTTTTCCGGTTTTGGGGGATTCCCTTGCCGTCACCGATGTGACATGATTGCGCCGACCCGCCCGACAGAGGCGGGCGGATGAGGACGAGCATGTCGGCAAACCGCAAACGGCCAGCGATAGGTGTTGTGATCTTTTTCGCCGCAGCCTTCTGCCTTGGCTTCTATTTCACGTTCGCCGCCGTGCAGGGCGATTTCGGCGTCTTCCGCCGGGTCCAGGCGAGCGCCGAGAGAGAGGCTTTGGCCGTCGAAAGGGCAAAGCTCCGCATCGAAGTCGCGAGGATGGAGAACCTGACCCGCCGGTTGTCGGACGACTATCTCGACCTCGATCTTCTGGATGAGCGTGCCCGCGATGTGCTGGGCCTGATCCGCGCCGACGAGATCGTCATCAACTGAGCGCTTCCACCACTTTTCTTTCGCGTCCCCGCGGTGTTCTGCGCAGCGGGGTCGAAGGTGTTGGACTCCCGCGGAATTCAGGGCACACTCCTTCCGGAAAAACCACTCGCGAAGCGGGCGCATTTGCGCTATACGATAGTTTAACGTTGAACTACTTTTTCGGAACTGGGAGGTTCTTCGCATGGCCGCACGAAAAAGCGCCGCAAAGTCAAACACATCAAAAGACGAACTGCTGAAGTATTACCGCGACATGCTTCTCATTCGGCGATTCGAGGAAAAGGCGGGACAGCTTTACGGAATGGGCCTGATCGGCGGTTTCTGCCACCTCTACATCGGACAGGAGGCCGTGGTTGTCGGACTTGAGGCCGCCGCCGAGGAAGGCGACAAGCGGATCACGTCCTACCGCGATCACGGCCACATGCTGGCCTGCGGGATGGATCCCAAGGGCGTCATGGCCGAACTGACGGGCCGGGAGGGCGGACTGAGCAAGGGCAAGGGCGGCTCGATGCACATGTTCTCGAAGGAAAAGCACTTCTACGGCGGCCACGGCATCGTTGGCGCGCAGGTTCCGTTGGGGGCGGGTCTCGCGTTCGCCGACAAATACAAGGACAACAAGCGCGTCACCTTCACCTATTTCGGCGATGGCGCCGCGAACCAGGGCCAGGTCTACGAGACCTTCAACATGGCCGCCCTCTGGCAGTTGCCGGTGATCTTCGTGATCGAGAACAACCAGTACGCGATGGGAACGGCGCAGAAGCGCTCCACCTCGACGCCGAAACTGCACACCCGCGGCGAAGCCTTCGGTATTCCGGGCGAGATTGTCGACGGCATGGACGTGCTGGCGGTCAAGGCCTCGAGCGAAAAGGCCGTCGCGCACTGCCGTTCGGGCAAAGGGCCCTATATCCTCGAAGTCATGACCTACCGCTACCGCGGCCATTCGATGTCTGACCCGGCGAAGTACCGGACCCGGGAGGAAGTGCAGAAGATGCGCGAGGAGCGTGACGCGATCGAACACGTGCGCGAGTTGCTGCTGCAGGGCAAGCACGCGACCGACGATGAACTGAAAGCCGTCGACAAGGAGATCAAGGCCGTCGTCAACGAGGCCGCCGAATTCGCCAAGGAAAGCCCCGAGCCCGCGCTCGAGGAGCTTTGGACCGACATTTACGCCGACGTGGCGCCGCAGAACGCCTGAGGGGGAGACAAAGCAGATGGCAACCGAAATTCTGATGCCCGCCCTGTCGCCCACGATGGAGGAAGGCAAACTGGCAAAATGGCTGGTGAAAGAGGGCGACACCGTGTCCGCCGGCCAGATCCTTGCCGAGATCGAAACCGACAAGGCCACGATGGAATTCGAGGCCGTCGATGAAGGGGTGATCGGCAAGATCCTGATCGCCGAAGGCACCGAAGGCGTCAAGGTGAACACCGCCATCGCCGTCATCGTCGAGGAAGGCGAGGATGTGCCCGCTGCCGCCCCGAAAGCCGCGGCTTCGGACAGCAAGCCCACCGAGACGAAGGCCGCAGAGCCGAAGCCCGAAGCGCCGGAAGCGCCCAAGGCCGACCGCTCGCCGGACTGGCCCGAAGGCACGGCCATGAAGTCGATGACCGTTCGCGAAGCCCTGCGCGAGGCCATGCACGAAGAGATGACACGCGACGGCGATGTCTACCTCATGGGCGAGGAGGTCGGCGAATATCAGGGCGCCTACAAGATCAGCCAGGGGCTTCTCGACGAGTTCGGCGCGAAACGCGTGATCGACACGCCGATCACCGAACATGGCTTTGCCGGCATCGCCGTCGGCTCGGCAATGGGTGGGCTGAGGCCGATCGTCGAGTTCATGACATTCAACTTCGCCATGCAGGCGATCGACCAGATCATCAACTCGGCGGCCAAGACGCTCTACATGTCCGGCGGCCAGATGGGCTGCCCGATCGTCTTTCGCGGGCCGAACGGTGCCGCTGCCCGCGTCGCCGCCCAGCACAGCCAGGATTACGCTGCGTGGTATGCACAGATCCCGGGGTTGAAGGTGGTGATGCCCTATTCGGCTGCCGATGCGAAAGGGCTGCTCAAGACCGCGATCCGCGATCCCAACCCGGTAATCTTCCTTGAAAACGAAATCCTCTACGGCCGGACCTTCGAGGTTCCGGACCTAGAGGATTTCACCATCCCCTTCGGCAAGGCGCGGGTCTGGCGCGAGGGCGCCGACGTGACGATGGTCAGCTTCGGCATCGGCATGAGCCACACGCTCGAAGCGGCCGACAAGCTCGCCAAGGAAGGTATAGAGGCCGAGGTCATCGACCTGCGCACGCTCCGACCCATCGACACCGCCACGGTCATCGAGTCCGTCAAGAAGACCAACCGATGCGTCACGGTCGAGGAGGGCTGGCCGGTCTGCTCGATCGGCAGCTACATCTCGTCGGTCCTGATGCAGGAGGCGTTCGACTGGCTCGACGCGCCGGTGATCAACTGCACCGGCAAGGACGTGCCGATGCCCTATGCGGCCAACCTTGAGAAACTGGCTTTGATCACCCCCGATGAGATCGTCGAGGCGGTGAAAAAAGTCACCTATCGCTGAGGAGCTGAGATAATGGCAACCGAAGTTCTGATGCCCGCTCTTTCTCCCACGATGGAGGAAGGCACGCTGGCGAAATGGCTGGTGAAG